>CAWDZK010000001.1:0-1148686 GCA_963807005.1 uncultured Actinomycetota bacterium
ACGGATCAGAAGGTTAGGGGTTCGAATCCCTTCGGGCGCGCATCGTGCGATGTCCCGCGACACCGTTGACAGGTGTTGCGGGACTTCGTGCATCTCAGGGTCGTGTCGGGTGAGGGCGTGGTGCCCGGTGGAGCGGCCGGCGGGCGACGCAACGACCTCCAGGCCCGACACGGACTGCGGTCCCGCGAAGCGCTCGAGGCTCGACTCTTGCTACCGTTCCGGGGCTGGGTCTTGCGGATCGACCGTCCCCAACCGGATGACCGGACCCGGCTACCACCTCCGCGCAGCCGAACCACGCGGAGGTCTCCATGCTCTTTCTCGTCGTTGTGCCGATCCTTGCCGGGATCACGATCGCAGTGCAGGCCTGGCTCATCGGGGGGATGGCTGAGTCCAGCTCGCCGCTCGCCATCTCGCTGGCCCTCATGCTGGCGGGTGTGTGCGTCGGTTCAGCATGGTCGCTGGTGCAACACGAGTGGGGGACCGTGGGCCTCGTCGTTCGGCAGTGGTGGTGGGTTCCGCTCGGCGTCGCGGGGTGGATCATTGTGGCGGTCCTCGGTTGGTCAGCGAACCGCCTCGGGGTCGCCACCGCCCTCGGTCTTGTGGTCGCGTCTCAGCTGGTTGCCGGAGCGGTCATCGACGTCCTGGCCGGCGAGCAACGGAACTCGCTCAGCTCGATGGCGGGTGCCCTCTTGGTGACGGCCGGCGCGCTGCTCATGCTTCGTCCGAGCTGAATCCCTTCGGGCGCGCCCACTCACGAGCCGTGCTGGGTGATGTCGGCGGCCAGCTCCTGATAGGCCGGGTGGAGCTCCTGCCACCGCGCCCGCGCGTCGCAGTGTTCACGGCCGGCGAGGTAGGCGGCGAGGTCTTCGACGTGCACCTGGTCTCCTGCCCCGTAAGCCGCGATGTGGTCCAGGGGCAGGCCGCGGTCCTCGATGACCAGGATGGTGTGGTCGCCGTCGGCGGTGAGCGTCGCCTCGATGACGCCGTCCGGTTCGTCCGGGGACTTGGTCAGGACCAGGAGTCGCTGCGGGGGCTCGCACAGCTCCACCCGACCCGTGCCCTCCCATCCGCTGGCGAAGTAGCGTGCGCGGAACTCACCACCGAGGCGCAGATCGCCGTCCACCTCCCCGAGCCAGCGGGCGAGGCGGCCGGGATCGGTCAGCGCAGACCACAGGTCCTCGATGTCGGTGTCGAACCGGTCTTCCAGGCGTACGACGCCCCTGCCGTCTGCTGCTCGCAGCGTGCCCAGGGTGCGCACGCTTGCAGGTGTGTCGGCGGTCATCAGGTGCTCCTTCGGACACGCTTGCCGCGTGCGATCTCGGTGTGCAGGGCATCCAGCCGTTGTTCCCACAGCGTCAGGTGTCGACTCAGCCAGTCGTTGATCTCGGCGAGCGGCTGCGGGCGGAGGGAGTAGACCCGCCGCTGCGCTTCCTGGCGGACCTCGACCAGGCCCGCCTCCCGCAGCACCCGCAGGTGCCGCGAGACGCCGGGGCGGGCAATCGGTAGGAGCGAAGCGAGCTCACCCGCGGTGGCCGGACCGTCAGCAAGGGTCTCCAGCATGGTCCGTCGGCTGTCGTCCGCGAGCGCCCTCAGGGCAGCTTCCATGCGACCTTTGTACCCGACCCGTTACGTACCCGTCAAGTTACGCAACGTCCCTCGACCGCCGCCCCGCTGGTGTGGTGCCGGGGCGTGCCTGTGACGCTGGGACCTCGACCACGGTGCAGGAGTGACCTGATGGCCTTTTCGCGAGACTCGGTGCCGGACCTGACCGGACGGACTGCGGTGATCACCGGCGCGAACGGTGGCCTCGGCCTGCAGACGGCGAAAGTCCTCGCCGGCAAGGGCGCGCACGTGGTGATGGCGGTGCGAAACCAGCAGAAGGCGGCCGAGGCGGTCGAGCAGATCCGCGCCGAGACCCCGCACGCCTCGCTGGAGCTGGTGGAGCTGGACCTCGCGTCCCAGGAGTCCGTGCGCATGGCGGCGAAGCAGATCCTGGCGGCCCACGACCGCATCGACATCCTGGTCAACAACGCCGGGCTGATGGCGATGCCGGAACGCACGACCGTCGACGGCTACGAGATGCAGCTCGGCGTCAACCACCTCGGGCACTGGACCCTCACCGCGCTGCTGATGCCGGCGCTGCTGGCCGCACCCGCGGCCCGGGTGGTGACCGTGACAAGCACCGCCCACCACATCGGTCGGCGGGTCGACCCGGACAACCCGCACCTGCACGGCAGCTACGACCCGTGGCGCGCGTACGGCCAGTCCAAGCTGGCCAACTACCATTTCGCACTCGGACTGCAGCGTCAGTTCGAGTCAGCCGGCGTGACTGCGCAGAGCCTCATCGCACACCCCGGGCTCTCGCACAGTGACCTGCAGACCACCACTGTCGCGGAAGGTGGTGGCGGCGTCATGGGTCCCTTCTGGGCCTGGATGGCGCGCCACACCGGCATGGCGCTGGAGGACGGCGCGATGCCACAGGTCCGAGCGGCGACCGATCCGGGAGCGAGGGGCGGGGAGTTCTACGGTCCCAGGTTCGTCAACAACGGTCGGGCGGTGCGCCTGCCGGTGGTGCGGCCGGGCGCCGGTTCGGCGATCGCGAGCCTGTGGCAGGTCTCCGAGCGCGAGACCGGGGTCCCCCTCGACGTCCGGGCCTCGTGACCCGGCGGGGGCCCGCTAGTCCAGGGTGAGGACCAGCTGGATGCCGCTGCCGCTCTCCCGGGTCCCGATGATCAGGTCGTTCGAGCTGGACGTGGCGATCCCCAGCGACAGGGCGGATCCCAGGGCGGCCTGGACCTCGGCGACCGTCAGGTCGACGGTGTAGCTCGTGCCGGGCGAGGTGCCCTTGAGCCGGCCGATGGTCGTCCCGAGCCCCGGCTTGTTCCGGTAGGTCAGACCGGACTCGGTCCAGTTGTCCTTGTTCGTCAGCCGGAAGTTGGCCTGCCCGGTCGACCCGCTGTCGGTGACCGGCACCACCAGCGTCGCCGCCTGCACGGTCCGCCCGGCGTACGCGGACAGGTCGTACCGGAGGAACCCCTTGGACAGCGGGCTGCCGTCCACGACCAGGGAGCCCGCCGAGCCGAAGTTCGCCGAGGGGTCGTCGGCGCTGACGTAGGTGTCGTCGGTCACCGGGACCGTCACCTCTCCGCTGCCACCGCCACCATCCGAGGCAGCTGCGGTGGTGAAGGACCAGGACACCGGCGCCTCGAGAGCATTGCCGGCCGTGTCGGTCATCGCCGTGGTGACCGCGGCGGTGTACTCCGTGTCGGCGGCAAGCGGGTCTGATGGCGTCAACACCGCCTTCTTGGCGCCGGCGTCGTAGGACACCGTCGCCGGAACGGCGGTGCCTCCCGAGTCGGTCAACGACATGCTCGAGCCGTCGACGGTGCTGGCGTCCAGCACCTCGGAGAACGTGGCCGTGACCGGGTCACCGACCGGCACTCCCGTGTCGCCGGACCCGGGAACGGTGCTCACGACGGTGGGTGCAGTGGTGTCGTCGGGCGGCGGCGAGCTGGCTCCGAGTGACATCTCGGCGTGGAAGTAGCGGTGCGCATCCCCGTCGGTCGCGATGCCGACCAGTCCGGTCGTGGCGTCGACCGGGTCCTTCGTGGTGGACACGTTGTTGATGGAGGCGCCGGACCACTGGATGAACGGTGCGCCCTTCTCGGCCTTGTTGAAGCTGGCGTTGGTCACCGACCCGAGCGGAGCGGTCTTGTAGTAGACCGAGCCGCCGCCCTCGTCGGACTGCAGCAGGATGAGCTGCCGGTTGGTCCGGTCCAGCGCCAGCTGCGGTCGGGTGAGGTCCAGCGACTTCTGGGCGGCGACCGCGCTCGTCCAGGTGCCCGAGCTGCTCCTCGTCAGCACGACGATGCTCGGCGAGGTCGCCGGGTCGGCCGGGTCGTCGCCGAGCGACGTCTTGACCGCGGCGTAGAGCCGACCCTGGTCGTCGCCCAGCAGGCTCTTGAGGTTCAGGTGGTCATCGGCGATGCGGCTGCCCTCGAGCGGGGTCTCGGAGGTCCAGACGCTGTCCGGGTCGGTGTCGTTGTGCACCGAGAACCGGAAGGCGTGCGACTGCTGGTCGGACCAGAGGACGCCGATCTTCCCGTTGAGGTTCACCAGCGCCGAGATGTCGTCGGACTTCACCGTGGTGTCGACACCGGGGATCGTGAACGCCTGGCCCCAGCTGCTGTCGCTCGTCGTCGTGTGGGCGACCCAGACGGTGGAGCTGCGGGTGAAGGTCAGCCACAGACGACCGAGGCTGTCGCGGTCCATCGTCACCGACTCCGCACCGCCGGCGCCACCGACGGTGACGGGGAAGCCGCTGTCCTTGCTGTACTGCTGGTTCGACGACGAGTACGAGTAGCGGGTGACCTTCACCTTGCCCTTCGAGCCGGGCGCTCGGCTCGCGACGTAGAGCTTGTCGTTGGTCCACATCGCGTCGCCAGTGCTCTTCTTGCGCCCGTCGACGACGGTGCCGGTGTTGCGCCAGACGTGGTCGGTGCCGAGCTGGTGGATCTTCACCTTCGAGCTGTCGAGCATGAGCGCCCACCAGGACCCGTCGTTCCACCACAGCTTGCTCTGCGGCTTGTCCGCGCTGGGCGAGGTGTTGACGGTGCTGGCGTACAGCGGCCCCTCGTAGGTCACCGGGGGGGACGCCGCCGCCGATGCCGACACCTGTCCCAGGGCGAGCATGCTCACGCCGACCACGGTCAGCGCGAACCAGCGCCGTCGTGGTGAGCGCTGCTCCTGGCGGCGGTGCAGCCCCGATCGGGGTGTCGTCTTCCGGTGCTTCATTACGCCCCCAAGACGCTCGGCTCAGTCTGTGCGGGTGGCGAATCGCGGGCCCCTCGACCCGGTGACGGGTCAGGACATGTCACGCGTTCAACTGCGAAGCCGTCCGTACGGCTGGCCACCCGATGCGCCCATACTTGCGTGAGTAGCCCACGCCTGTACTCGGCCGAGCAGCGGATTGTTCTGGCCCTAAGGGCTGGTCCGAGTCGTCCCTTCGCCACGCCCCGTCACCCGTGGTCGACCGCTGGTCACTCAGAGCGCATGGCGACGGCGGCGGGCAGACGGGCCGCGCGCCGTGCCGGGTAGAAGCCGAACACGAGCCCGACGACGAAAGCGGCGCCGAGGGCGACGAGCAACGCCATCGGGTCCAGCACCGTCTGCCAGCCGGCCAGGTCGCTGATCACGCTCGCGCTGCCGACCCCGAGCCCGACCCCGATGACGCCACCGACGGCGCACAGCGCGAGCGCCTCGATGAGGAACTGACCCTGGATGTGGGCCGGCTCGGCTCCCACCGCCTTGCGGATGCCGATCTCGCGGGTCCGCTCGGTGACGGACACCAGCATGATGTTCATGATGCCGATGCCGCCCACGATGAGAGCGATGGCGCCGAGGCCGAGGGTGAGTGCCTCGAAGGTGGAGGTCGCGGCCTGGGCCGTGGTGATGATCTCGGTCTGGTCCTCGGTGCCGAAGTCCTCTCCGCGACCCGGCAGGATGCGGTGCCGCTCCAGCAGCAGCTCGTCGATGCCGTCCATGGTCTCCGCCACGAGTTCCTGGCTGGCGACCTGCACCGAGGCGGACCGGACCTTCTCGCCGCCGAAGAGCACGCGCTTGGCCACGGTCAGCGGGACGAACGCCTGGTTGTCGAGGTTCTCGTCACCCAGGTTGCCCTTGGGGGCGAACACGCCGACGACGGTGAACTCGCGATCGAGCATCCGGATGTTGCGCCCGACCGCACTCGAGTCCGGGAACAGCCGCCCGGCCGTCTTCCCGCCGAGCACGACGACCTGCCGTCCGAGGCGGGTGTCGTCTGCGGCGAGCAGCCGGCCTTCTGCCGCCGCGTAGTGATGGATCCGTTGGTACAGCGGGGTGATGCCGGACACGAACGGGCTGGCCTGCACCCGGCCGGACGAGACGACCAGTCCCTCGACGTTCTGGCGAGGTGCGACGGCCGTGACGCCGGGCAAGGCGGCGACGGCGTCCAGGTCCTCCTGCGTCAGGGTCCGGTCGGTGGCGGACTGGGTCCCGTCGGGCTGCACCACGAACTCGCCGTCCAGGATGATGATGTTGGGACCGAGCCGGTTCAGGTCGGCCTCGACGCCGCGTCGGGCCCCGGCGCTCACCGCGGTCAGTGCCACCAGCGAGGCCACGCCGATGATCACCCCGAGGGCGGTGAGCACGCCGCGGAGCCAGTTGGCGCGCAGGGCGTGGACGGCCAGCCGGACCAGCTCGGGAAGGCTCATGTCACCGACCCCGCTGCGACCGGCCGCACGGCCTCCTCGGCGTCCACCCGCCCGTCCAGCATGTGCACGATGCGGGTGCCGCGCTCGGCCACCTCGCGGGAGTGGGTGACCAGCACGACCGTGGCTCCCCGGGCATGCACACCGGCGAGCACGTCGAGCACCTCCGCCGCGCTGCGCGAGTCGAGGTTCCCGGTCGGCTCGTCCGCGAGCACCACGTCCGGGTCGATCACCATCGCCCGGGCAACGGCCACCCGCTGCTGCTGACCGCCGGAGAGCTGGTTCGGCAGGTGCAGCGCCCGGTCAGCAAGGCCCACGGCGGCCAGCGCAGCCTCGGCCCTCTGGCGGCGGCGGTTGCGCGGCACCCGGGCGTACACCAGCGGCAGCTCCACGTTCTGCAGCGCCGTGGTGCGGGGCACCAGGTTGAAGCTCTGGAAGACGAAGCCGATGCGCTCCCGGCGCACCCGCGCGGCCTTGCGCTCGTCGAAGCCCGCCACATCCTCACCCGCCAGCCGGTACTGCCCGGCCGAGGGCGACTCCAGGCAGCCCAGGATCGAGAGGAGCGTCGTCTTGCCCGAGCCCGACGGGCCCATGATCGCGACGAGCTCCCCGGGCGACACCGCGAGGTCGACGCCGCGCAGGGCGTCGACGCCGACCTCGCCGGCTGCGAAACGCTTGCGCAGCCCGACCGTCTCGATGACCATCAGGCCTCGTCGCTCCGCGGGACGACGACCTTCGCCCCCGCACCGAGCCCGGACCGGACCTCCGCGTACGTGGGCCCGATCAGGCCCAGCACCACCTCGCGGGTCCGGATCTCCCCGCCCTCTGTGCGGACGCTGACCGTCGCTGCCTTGCCGTTGCGCTTCTTCACGGCGTCCAGCGGGAGCCGCAGGACACCCTCGCGGCTGGCCACCACGACGCGCACGCTCACGCTCATGCCCGGCCGCAGTCCTTCGGCGTCGTCGACCGAGACGATGACCGGGAACGTCACGACCCCGCCCGCGTCCCCGCCGCTGAGTGCGATGTCGAGCACCTCGCCGGTGTACGGCCGGCCCCCCAGTGCGTCAGCGCCGATCCGGACGGCTGACCCGACCTGGGTCTTGCTGACGTCGAACTCGGTGAGGCTGACGCTGACCACCAGGTTGTCGAGGTCCTGGACCCGCATCAACGGGGTCGTCGGGTCCACGGCCGCGCCTTCGGCGGTGAGCAGGCTGGTCACGGTTCCCGACGAGGACGCCCGGACGGTCGAGCGGGCCGCCATCTCACGCGCCAGCTTCACCTGTTGGGCCGCGAGGTTCACCCGCAGACCGGCGATCGCCAGGTCGGTCTCGGTGGCTGGTGCGCCCCGCTGGCGCAGGACGGCGAGGTCCGCGGCAGCGCCGGCGGCCTCGGCCCTCGCGGCGGACACGGACTCGGCGGCCGGCTTGAGGAGCTGGTCGAGCTTGCGCTGGGCAGCCGTGACAGCCGACGTCGCTGCCGCCGCGCGGGTGCCGCTCCCCTTGTCCCGCGCGGTGGCCAGGTCCGCTTGGGCCCGGGACAGCTCGACGCGGGCAGCGTTCACCAACGCTGCCGGGGGCCGGATCAGCTGGTCCAGCTTCCGCTGGGCGGCGTCGACGGCCAACCGGGCCGCTGCCTGGGCGGCTGCGCTGGCCGGAGCGGAGGGCAGCGTGAGCGCCTCGCGGTCCGCCTGCGCTCGGGCCAGCTCCGCTTGCGCGGTCGCGATGTCGGAGGCGACCCCGCCGGCTTGGGCGGCGGTCAGCTTCTCCCGGGCGGCTGCGACGGCCGCGTCAGCGGCCGCGATCTGGCTCGGGGTCGGCGCCGCCGGCTGGCGGAGCAGCGCCTCCTGCTCGAGCTGCGCCCTGGCCACCTCGAGCTCGGCGGCTGCCACCTCGGCGGGGTCGGGGGAGCCGGCGAGCCGGGCGAGCTGCTGACGTGCTGTCTCGACGGCCAGCTCCGCGGCGGCGACCGCGTCCGGCCGGACCTCGTCCGCGGCCCGCTCGCCGGCCAGCTCAGCGCGGGCCCGGTCCAGCTCCAGCTGGAGCGCTGCGAGGTCCTGGGGCAGCGGGGACCTCAGTCGCCGGAGGCGGTCCTCGGCCGCAGCGACCGCCAGCCGTCCGCGGGTCAGTTCCGCGGCCGTGGGCGGGGGTCCCCGGGTCGGGTCCTGGACCCGCTTCTGCGCCAGGTCGATACGCGCGGCTGTCAGGTCGCTCTCGGCCTGGATGACCGCCGCGCTCAGCGCTCCGTCGTCGTCGATCCTCGCTACCGGGTCGCCGGCGTTGACCTCCTCCCCGACCTCCACGAGAACCGCTGCGACATGACCGGTCGTGGTGGCGAAGACCGCCTCGGCTCTGTCCGCGGAGGATCCGGAGCCGCCGGTCGACGCAGCGCCGGCTGAGTCCGAGGACCCGACCGAGAACCGCGCCGCGCTCGCGAGCGTCGACACCCGGCCGATGCCCCCGACGGTGACCGCGATGTCGCCCCGCTGCAGGGCGACGGTCCGCACCGGCTCCGACTCCGCTCCGTCCCCGCGGGTCGCTCCCCACACCGACGCGACGACGAGGACGGGGGCGACGGCGAGGTACACGAGACGGGGTACATGCATGGCTCAGTCACTCCTGCAGACGTGAAGGGATGGCGACGAGTAGTCGGTGGCCTTGCCGGATGTCGGGGGAGGCGGCTGCGCAGCACGAGGACGGGCATGCCCTGCGGCACACCCGAAACGGCCCCTCCCGCAGCCCATCGCCGCCCCTCGCACGGCCTGTCGGCCGTTGCCGTCGGAGATCGCTGATTTTCCGGATCTCTCTCGTACCGCCGGGCGACCGGGCGGTCAATGGCCGTATCTGACCATGTCGGTCATGGCCTCTTGTGGTCAGCGGCGTCGGGATTCGGACACGGCGCCTCCCCGTGGCGACCACTGGCGCCGTCGTGCGGAGACCCCGCACCATGGAGGAGGCGGGGTCGCTCAGCGCCAAAGGGAGGGGGGCGGTCTCTCGTGATCCGGAGAACCGCAGCCCTTGTGCTGCTGCTCGGGGTCATCGCGGCTTGCAGCGGTGCCGACGGGTCGTCCGGGCAGCTGAAGGCCTCCCGGTCCCCTGTCGCGGCAGCGCCGGTGACCGTCGTCGCGGCGGGTGACATCGCCACCGATCCGGGCGGCCGGACGGCGGACCGCGGAGCTGATCGCCTCCGTCCGGCCGGACGCGGTCCTTGCACTCGGCGACAACGCCTACCGCAACGGGTCCCTGACCGAGTACGAGCGCAAGTACGACCCCACCTGGGGGGAGTTCAAGGACATCACCCGGCCCGTTCCGGGCAACCACGAGTACGGGACCGATGAGGCAGCGGGCTACTTCGAGTACTTCGCCGAGGAGGTGCGGGGTCGGAAGTACTACGCGTGGAACGCCGGGGCGTGGCGCATGTACGCCCTGAACTGCGAGATCGACTGCGGCTCAGGCTCTCCGCAGCTGTCCTGGCTGACCAAGGACCTGTCGCAGCACCCTCGTCGGCCGGCACTGGCCTACGTGCACCAGCCCCGCTTCACCTGCTCCACGAAGCACGGTCCCAACCCCGAGGTCAGCGCGGCCTGGACCGCTCTGCAGGAGGCTCGCGGTCGGATCATGCTCGCCGGGCACAACCATGCATACGAGCGGTTCGCCGAGCAGGACTCGTCAGGGAAGTCGGACCCGGACGGGCTGCAGCAGTTCGTGGTCGGCACCGGTGGGGCGCCCCTCTACCCGCTCGAGGAGTCCTGCCCCAACCGGTTGGCGGCCCACGACGACACCGACGGCGTCCTGGTCCTGACGCTGCGGTCGGACGGCTACGCCTGGCGTTTCCTCGCCGTCGGCGGTCGGGTGCTGGACGAGGGCAGCGGCCGCGTCTGACGCCACTCGCCGGGACCGCCGATCGTCAGATGCTCGCCCGGGGCGCGGGCGGCCGCGGCCCGCCCAGGGTGACCGGCTGAGACGAGTGGGCGGCGGCTTCGAGTGACCGCCACATCGGCAGAGCGAGCGAGAACGCGCTGCCGGCGCCAGGTGCGCTGTCGACCCACAGCCGGCCGCCGTGCGCCGTGGCCACCTCGCGGGCGATCGCCAGCCCCAGCCCGCTCCCACCGAGGTTGTGCGACCGGTCGCCGTCCACCTGGTAGTAGCGGTCGAAGAGGTGCTCGCGGTCGGCCACCGCTACTCCTGGCCCGTCGTCCTCGACCGTGACGCCGACCTCGCCGTCCCGGCGCCAGGTGGTGATGCGCACCTCGCCCCCGTACGGCGAGAACTTGATCGCATTCTCGATCAGGTTGGTCAGGGCCAGGTCCAGGCGCTGCGGGTCGGCCTGGGCCGGGAGCGGGTCTCCGCCCACGAGCAGGTGGACCCCCTTCGCGGCCGCCAGCAGGCGCAAGGGTGCGGCGGCGTGGTCAGCCGCATCTCGCAGGTCGACGCGGGTGGTGAGCAGCTCGAGCCGGCCCTCGTCCGTCGCTGCCATCGTGAGCAGGTTGTCGACCGTCCGGCTCATCCGGTCCACCTCTTCACGGGCGCTGGTGAGTACCTCCATGGCCTCAGCGGGCAGCGTGTGGTCACGGAGGCTGACGTCGAGCTCGGCCCGCATCACGGCCAGCGGCGTGCGCAGCTCGTGGGACGCGTCGGCGACCAGCCGGTGCTTGTCCATCACGCCGTGCTCGATCCTGGCCAGCATCGCGTTCAGCGTGACGGCGAGCCGGTGGATCTCGTCGTGGCTGGTCGGGACGGCGATGCGGTCCTGCAGCTGCCCCGCCCCGATCTCCTCGGCGTCAGCCGCCATCCGCTCGACGGGTCGCATGGCCTTGCGTGCCAGCCAGTACGCCGCCAGAGCGGTACCCGCCAGCGCGACCGGTCCGGCGATCAGCAGCAGCACGAGGACCTGCCGCACGGCGTCCTCGACCGGCTGCCGGCTGAAGGCGACCACGAGCACCCGGTCGGACCCGTTGGACCGGAAGGGGGTGGCGAGCACCCGGTAGGCCTGGTCGTCGTCCCCCAGCGGGCGGGTCACCAACGCGGGTCTCCCGGCGAGCGCCGCAGCGGTCTGCGGCGGGCCGGAGATCAGCCGGTCCTTTCCCGCCACCGGACCGAAGGCGAGCAGCACCTCCCCCCGGTCGTCGAGGACCTGGGCGGCTCCACCGCTGGGGAGGCTCGCCGAGGCCACCTGCAGGAAGTCCCGGGCGTCCTCGGCGGCGTCGGCAGGGCCGGCCGGCTCGGGCGGGTCGCCCGGCTCGTCGTCCTCGGACACCGCGTCCAGCATCGACACCGAGCCTGCTCGTACGGCGTCGTCGAGAGAGCTCCTGAGGTCGCCTCGCAGCTGCAGTACCAGGTAGCTGCTCAGGGCGATGATGATCGTCGCCAGCAGCAGGGCGTACCAGAGGGTCAGTCTGACCCGGATCGGAACGTTCACGTCGACTCCAGCAGGAAACCTTTCCCTCGCACGGTACGGATGAGACGCCGCCCGCGGGGGCGTTCCAGCTTCTTCCGCAGATATCCGACGTAGACGTCGACGATGTTCGGCGAGCCCGAATAGCCCTCCTGCCAGACCTCGGCCAGGAGCTCGGACCGAGAGACGGGCCGGCCGGCGTTCCGGGCCAGGACCGCGAGCACGTCGAACTCACGTGCGGTCAGCTCGACCTGACGGCCGCCGCGGGACACGATCCGGGTGGTCGCGTCGATGTGCAGGTCGCCGATCTCCAGGACGTGCTGGCGCACAGCCGGACCGCGCCGGGCCAGGACGCGCAGCCGGGCCAGCAGCTCACCGAGATCGAACGGCTTGACCAGGTAGTCGTCGGCGCCGCCGTCCAGCCCGCGGATGCGGTCTTCGACGTCGGTCCGGGCCGTGAGCATCAGGACTGGCGCCCAGCGTTCCCTGCGGCGCAGCTCCTCGCAGACCGTGAACCCGTCGATGCCGGGGAGCATGAGGTCGAGCACGACGACGGCGTACTCGTTGTCGGTGCCCATGGCCAGTGCTTCGTCGCCCGTGTGGGCGACGTCGACGGAGTACCCCTCGAGCGACAGGCCGCGCCGCAACGCCCGCGCCAGCTTGGCGTCGTCCTCAACCAGGAGCAGATGCACGGATAGAGCCTATTTCCCTTGCCGGGATTCAGGAATCTGTCGGATGCGGGGTTGACACACCATGGCAGTCAGCGCAACGTGGGCAGGAGTTGATCTAAGTGACTCCTAAGAATCGGCCTAAGTGCCTTCTAAGGGGTGCAGACCTGTCGGGCTAGGGGAGAGACGCCCGCGAAGGGGTGGGGACATTGGGTGCACTGCTGCGCGGCGTCCTGCATTTCCGACTGATCGTGCTGGGGATCGCTCTCGGCATCCTGGTGGTCGGGGTGAACCAGCTCCGGAGCGCGCCTGTCGACGTGCTCCCGGAGTTCACGCCGCCCTACGCGGAGGTGCAGACCGAGGCCCTGGGGCTGTCGGCCGACGAGGTGGAACAGCTCGTGACCGTGCCGCTCGAGGCGGACCTGCTCAACGGCGTCGAGGGGGTCGAGGTCATCCGGTCGCAGTCGCTGCCGGGGCTGTCGTCGATCGTCATGGTGTTCGAACGGGGAACCGACATCTACCGGGCGCGCCAGCTCGTCGAGGAGCGGCTGACCCAGGCCCACGCGCTGCCCAACGTCTCCAAGCCTCCGACCCTGCTCGCGCCGCTGTCCTCGTCGAACCGGGTGCTGATGATCGGCCTGGCGTCGAAGAAGGTCTCGCCGATCGAGCAGTCGGTGATCGCGCGCTGGACGGTCCGCCCTCGGCTGATGGGCGTCCCGGGAGTCGCGAACGTGTCGATCTGGGGCCTTCGCGACCAGCAGCTCCAGGTGCAGGTGGACCCCGAGCAGCTCCGGCAGCAGGGGGTCACGCTCAACCAGGTCATCCGGTCGGCCGGGAACGCGCAGGTCGTGTCGCCGCTCAGCTTCCTGGAGGCGTCGACCCCTGGCACCGGCGGGTTCATCGAGACGCCGCAGCAGCGGCTCCAGGTGCGGCACATCCTGGAGAAGATCGCTGACCCCGATGAGCTCGGGAAGGTGCCGGTCGCCGGCACGGGGGGTCGGTTGCGTCTCACCGACGTCGCCACCATCGCGGTCGACCACCAGCCCCTGATCGGCGATGCGCTCGTCTCCGGCGGACCCGGCCTGGTGATGGTCGTCGAGAAGTTCCCGGGCGCCAGCACGGTCAAGGTGACCGAGGGCGTCGAGGACGCGCTCGAGGCACTGCGGCCCGGCCTGACGGGGATCCGCACCGACACCTCGCTCCTGCGGCCCTCTGGCTACATCGAGGCCGCACTCGACAACCTCGGGTTGACGATCGCGGTGGGCTTCCTTCTGATGCTCCTGGTACTCGCGGCGTTGCGGTTCCGGTGGCGAGGCGTGCTGGTCGCTCTCGTGGCGGTGCCCCTGTCCCTGGTCGTGGCGGGGCTGGTGCTGCGGCTGTTCGGCCAGGGGTTCAACGCACTCGTCTTCCTCGGGCTCGGCGCGGCCTTCGCGGTCGTGGTCGACGAGGCGGTCGTGTTCACCGACCGGTTCACCGCCCGACTGCGGGCGCAGCAGAGCAGCGGGACACCGGCGCCGGCCGTCGCGGCGGCCCGCGAGGCACTCACCGACGTCCGTACCCCGCTCGTCTACGCAACCCTCATCGTGCTGCTCGCAGTCGTCCCGGTCGCCGTCCTGAGCGGACGTCCCGGCGACTTCTTCGCGCCGATGGTGCTGGCGTACGCGGTCGCCGTGGTGTCCGCGGTGGTCGTCGCGGTCACGGTAACCCCTGCGCTGACGGTCCTGCTGCACAGCTGGGGGCCGGCCGGGGCCGCCCCGACCTCGTCGGCTCTTCCGGCCCGGATGGGTCAGGGCTACGCGACGGCGCTGCGGCGTTTCGGCCGCGGGCTGCGGCTCCCGCTGGTCGTCGGTGGCGTGACGCTGCTGCTCGTGGCAGCAGCGATGCCGCTGCTCGGGACCAAGCTGCTGCCGGAGTTCCAGGACCGGTCGGTCCTGGTACGTCTCGACGCCGAGCCCGGCACCTCCAACCCGCGCATGACGGAGATCGCGCAGAACCTCAGCGGTGAGCTGACCGCGATCCCCGGTGTCGGGAACGTGTCCGCGTCGGTGGGCCGCGCCGTGACCGGGGACCGGGTGACAAACGTCAGCTCGAGCGACGTGTGGGTGACCATCGAGCCGGACGCCGACTACTCCAGGACCATGGCTGCCATCCGGGGCGAGGTGGCCGAGCTGAACGGCGTTGCGCACGACGTGATGACGTACACCGACCAGAAGATCCGCGACGTCGGGGCACTGACCAGCGGCGAGAACCGGGTGGCGACCGATGGTGGACTCGACGTCCTCACCGGCTCGGACCAGCCCCTGGTGGTGCGGCTGTACGGGCAGGACTCCGACGTCCTGGCGCAGCAGGCGGAGAAGGTCCGCGACGTGATGGCCGGGATCCCGGGCGTGACGCGACCGCGTGTCGATCTGCCGGAGCGTCAGCCGACGATCGAGATCGAGGTGGACCTGGACAAGGCGCAGGGCGCAGGCGTCTCACCTGGCGTCGTCCGCCGGGCCGCGGCCACGCTCCTGCAGGGCATCCAGGTCGGCAGCGTGTTCCAGGAGCAGAAGGTCTTCGACGTCATCGTCCAGGGCGCGCCGAGCACCAGGGGCGACGTCGACGACGTCCGGAACATGGTCATCGACCGGCCGGACGGCGGCTACGTGCGACTCGGTGACGTCGCCGACGTCCGGATCGCGCAGACCCCGGCGGTCATCCAGCGCGACGCCGTCTCCCGGTGGATCGACATCGAGGCGGGCGTCAGCGGTCGCAGCGCCGACTCGGCGGCAGCCGAGATAGACCAACGGCTCGCGGCGATCGGGTTCCCGTTGGAGTACCACGCAGAGGTGCGTCAGGAGAGCACGGCGAGCGAGATCGGCGCCGGCCGGGTGCTCGGCTTCGTGGTCGGCGTCGCACTCGCGTCGTTCCTCCTGCTGCAGGCCGCGTTCCGCAGCTGGCGGCTGGCCGGCCTGGTCTTCGCGATGCTGCCCCTCGCCCTCGTCGGTGGCCTGGTCGCTGCTGTCGTGGAGGGAGGCACCCTGTCGCTCGGTGCGATGGTGGGTCTCCTGGCGGTCCTGGGGCTGTCGACCCGCACCATGCTGGTGCTCGTCGCGACCATCCAGTCGCGGGAGCGCCTGGCGACCACGCCGGAGAAGCGGGCGACGGTGGTCCAGGACGCCGCCGGCGAGCGGCTCGTTCCCGTGGTCACCAGCACGCTGGCGCTGGCGGTGCTCGTGACGCCGTTCGTGGTTCTCGGATCCAGGCCCGGTCTCGAGCTGCTGCATCCGATGTCGGTGGCCCTGCTCGGCGGACTGGTCAGCTCCGCGCTGGTCACGATGTTCCTGCTGCCGGCGCTCTACCGGCACCTGGTGCCCGCACCCGAGCCGCCCGGCCTGGACACCCCGGCCGACGAGCTGGTGATCGTCCTGAACGGCAAGCGGGCAGCAGACGGCGAGATGCCGGGGCAGCGCACGGTGCCCTCCGGTGCCCCGCACGAAGGCTCGGTGAGGTGAGCAGGCGGGTCCCGGTGCCCAGGGCCGCGCCTTCGCGGCTGATGGCACCGGTGGCACTGGTCGTCGCCGCACTGCTCCTGGCCGGCTGCTCGTCGGAGAGCAGCGCTGCCGGCGAGCACGAGGCGCCGGCAACGGTCACGGAGGTCGACGGCAGCGACGTGAAGCAGGTGACCTTCACCAGCGATGCGGCCTCCCGGGTCGGCCTGGAGTCGGCGGCCACCCGGCTCGACGGCGCCGGCACGGTCGTCCCGTACGCGTCGCTCATCTTCGACGGACACGGTGTGCCGTGGGTCTACGAGATCTCCGACGAGCTCACCTTCCAGCGGACGCCGGTGGTGATCGACCGGATCGAGGGGGACACCGTGTGGCTGAGCGAGGGCCCGCGTCCCGGGACCCGGGTCGTCACGGTGGGCGCGACCGAGGTGTACGGCGCGGAGCTGGAGATCGGCGGCGGGCACTGATGTCCGCGGGGGAGGGGAGCCTGATGCGACACATCGTCGGCACCAGCCTGCGGTTCCGGTGGCTGGTCGTCTTCGGGGCGGTAGCCCTGATGGTGCTCGGCCTGGTCGACCTGCCGAAGACGAAGGTCGACGTCTTCCCCGAGTTCGCGCCGCCGAAGGTCGAGATCCAGACCATCGCCCTGGGCAACTCCTCGAACGAGGTGGAGGAGCTCATCACGGTCCCGATCGAGGACCAGCTCGGCGGGATCGAGGGGCTGGCCGAGATGCGGTCGAAGTCGGTCGCCCAGCTGTCGTCGATCACCCTGATCTTCGAGGAGGGCACCGACGAGCTGCGTGCCCGGCAGCTGGTCGCCGAGCGCGTCGGGCAGGTCACCGCCACGCTGCCGACCTGGGCCAGCCCACCGTTCATGATGCCTGCGCTGTCCTCGACCAGCCGGATCATGAAGATCGGGCTCACGTCCGACACCGTGAACATGATCGACCTGTCCACGATCTCGTACTGGAAGATCCGCTCCCGGCTGCTCCGGGTCCCGGGTGTCGCCCAGGTGGCCATCTGGGGTGAGCAGCTCCCGCAACGACACGTGCAGGTCGACCCCGCGAAGCTGGCCGCGTACGACGTCCCGCTCCAGCAGGTCATGGACTCCGCGGCGGACGCCGTCGAGGCCGGGCTCCTGAAGTACTCCGACGGTGCGGTCGTCGGCACCGGCGGTTTCGTGGAGACCGCGGGTCAGCGCTTCAACATCCGGCACGTGCAGCCGATCACCGGGCCGGCCGAGCTGGGCACGGTGCCGGTCGTCGAGCGGGACGGGCAGGTGATCCGGCTGGCCGACCTGGGCGAGGTGCTCATCGACCACGGACCGCTCATCGGCGACGCCGTCATCAACGACGGTCCGGGCATCATGCTGATCGTCCAGAAGTTCCGCGGTGCCAACACCCTCGAGGTCACCCGCGGTGTCGAGCGCGCGATGGAGGAGCTCCAGCCCGGACTCCCTGGTGTAGCGGTCGACACCACGATCTTCCGGCCGGCCACCTTCATCGAGCAGTCCATCGACAACCTCACGACGGCGATGCTCATCGGCATCCTGCTCGTGATCCTCATCATCATCGCGTTCCTGTTCGAGTGGCGGACGGCGTTCATCAGCCTCATCGCCATCCCGCTGTCGCTGGGTGCGGCCCTCATCACTCTCGACCTACGGGGCGAGACCGTGAACGTGATGGTGCTCGCCGGCCTGGTGGTGGCGATCGGGGTGGTGGTCGACGACGCGATCATCGACGTGGAGAACATCGTCCGTCGGCTCAGGCAGGCACGTGCCGAAGGCAACCGCTCGACGTTCCAGGTCGTGCTGGACGCGTCGGTGGAGGTCAGGTCGGCCATCACCTACGCCACCGTGATCAACGTCGTCGCCATCGTCCCGGTGTTCTTCCTCGAGGGCCTCTCCGGGTCGTTCTTCCGGCCGCTGGTCCTGTCGTACGGTCTCGCCGTCCTCATCTCGATGGTCGTGGCGCTGACCCTGACGCCGGCCCTGTGCCTGTTGATGCTCTCCCGCGGCACGCTGGTCAGTCGTGAGGCCCCGTTGCTGCGGGCGCTCAAGCGCGGCTACCGGGCGGTGCTGTCCCCGCTGCTCCGCCGGTCGAGCCCGGCCACCGTGACTGCCCTCACGCTCACCCTCGCCGGTGCGCTGGCGTTCCCCACCCTGGGGACCCAGCTGCTGCCGAACTTCAAGGAGCGCGACTTCCTCATGCACTGGCTGACCCAGCCGGGCACCTCCCAGCCGGAGGAGACCCGGATCTCGGTCGCCGCCTGCAAGGACCTGCGCCAGATCCCGGGCGTGCGCAACTGCGGTTCGCACATCGGGCAGGCGTTCCTCGCCGACGAGGTCTACGGGGTCGACTTCGGCGAGAACTGGATCAGCGTCTCGCCCGACGTCGACTACGACGACACCTTGGCGCACGTCCAGGAGACGGTCGACGCCTACCCAGGGTTGTACCGCGACGTCCAGACCTACCTGCGCGAGCGGATCAAGGAGGTGCTCACCGGGTCGAGCGAGGCCATCGTGGTCCGCATCTACGGCCCGGACCTCGAGGTGCTGCGCGAGAAGGCGCACGAGATCGAGAAGCTCGTCGCCGACATCGACGGAGTCGTCGACGCCCACGCATCGCTGCAGACCGACCTTCCGCACATCGTCGTGGAACCCGACCTGGTCGCTGCACGTGAGGTCGGGCTGACGCCGGGCGACATCCGCCGGCAGTCGTCCACGATGATCGCGAGCGAGGAGGTCAGTGACATCTTCTTCGGTGGCCGGGCGTACGACGTGCACGTGACCGCCATCCCGTCGGCGCGCGACAGCATCACCGACGTCGAGAACATGCAGCTCGACACACCGAGTGGCGGCCGGGTGCTGCTCAAGGACGTCGCCACGGTGAGCCTCGCGGCCACGCCGAACGCCATCCAGCGCGAGAACCAGTCGCGCCGGATCGACGTCGGCGCCAACGTCAGCGGCGGCGACCTCGGATCGGTCGTCGACCACGTCGAGGACCTGGTGTCCAGCGTCAGCTTCCCCCGCGGGTACTACGCCGAGGTGCTCGGCGAGAGCAACGAGCTGGCCGCGGCGCGCGCCCGGCTGCTGCTGTTCGGGGCGGCGGCACTGCTCGCGATCCTGCTGCTGCTGCAGGCGGCCTTCGGCAGCATGCGGCTGGCGGCGATCACCTTCCTGGCCCTGCCGATGGCCCTGGTCGGTGGCGTGCTCGCGGTCTGGCTCGGCGACGGGGTTCTCTCGCTGGGGTCGCTGGTCGGGTTCCTCACCGTCTTCGGCATCGCGGCCCGCAACGGCATCCTCATGATCAGCCACTTCCAGCGGCTGGAACGCGAGGAGGGCCAGGTCTTCGGTCCGGAGCTGGTCCTGCGCGGTGCCCAGGAGCGCCTGGCGCCGATCCTCATGACCGCCTGCGCCACCGGTCTGGCCCTGGTGCCGCTCGCGGTAGCCGGCAGCATCCCCGGCCACGAGATCGAGCACCCGATGGCGATCGTCATCCTCGGCGGTCTCGTCACAGCGACGCTGCTCAACCTCTTCGTGCTGCCGTCGCTGTACCTGAAGTTCGGCAGGGGCCGCTCGGCCCGCCCCGCCTGAGCCGGTCGTCGACGCCCCCCGCGGCGGCTCAGGCCGGGGTCCGGGACCCGTCCCGGTCCCGGCGACGGCGCCAGGACCAGACGACCAGGGCTGTGACCACCACGACGGCCAGCAGGGCGGCGCTGCCGGTGCCGAGCCAGTTCTCGACGTGCCGGTACGACGCGCCCGCGAAGTACCCGAGCAGGGTGACCCCGACTCCCCAGACGACACCGCCGGCGGCGTTCCAGAGCAGGAACCGGCGGTACGGCATCCGGCTCAGCCCGGCGAGGGCCGGCATCACCGCGCGCAGGAACGCGGTGAACCGGCCCAGCAGCACGGCAGCGCCCCCGCGGCGACGAAGCGTCTCGCGCGCCCCGTCCAGCCGGCGTGCGTGCCGGCGCAGCGGCCGGGAGGCCAGCAGCCGCGGACCACCGAGGCGTCCGACCTCGTAGCCGACCGAGTCCCCGGCGATCGCGCTCACGACGACGAGGACGAGCAGCGTGGTGAGCGACAGCCGCCCTGCCGCGGCAAGGACGCCGCCGAGCACCACGGCGGTCTCACCGGGCAAGACGAAGCCGACGAAGACCGCGGCCTCGGCGAACACGAGCAGCCCGATCACCGTGTACGCGACCGCGGGTGCCACGCCGAGGAGGTGGTCGACGAGAGAGGTCACCGTCGTCCCGGGTCGGGTCTCGGGAGCAGCGCCGGCTTCCTCCGACGGCTCCGCCGGACCCGGCCCTGCACGGTCGCGTCCTCCTCGGGACCTCGAACCGCCGGGCTCGCCAGCAGCGGGCGCAGCGGGGTGTGCTCCAGCCGGGTGACCAGCCAGGTCAGGGGACGCGACAGGACGAGCCAGCCGAGCAGCACGACCGCGATGCCGACGGCGAAACCGGCCAGCACGTCGTGGGGGTAGTGCGCGGCGATGTACACCCGGGAGAAGCCCAGCACCGCCGCGGCGACGGCCGCGACGACACCGAGGCGCCGGTCGACCAGCCACACTCCCGCTGCGACGGCGCCGGCCATGACGGCGTGGTCGGACGGGAACGAGAAGTCGCTGGACCGGGTGGCGAGCACCAGCAGGTGGGGGTGGTCGGTGTAGGGCCTGGCCTCGCCGAAGCCGTGGACGAGGGGCTGGTTGACGGCGACCGCCAGCACGGTGGCCAGGCCCGCCCAGATCGCGGCCGCCATCGTCCGGCTGGTGGCTGGCCCGCGGTCCCGAGCCAGCCACCAGCCGACGACGAGCAGGAGCCCGAACAGCACCACGCCGTACCGGGCGAACCCGACCATCGGCGCGTGCAGCCAGCCGGTGTCCCGAGCCAGCTCGTTGATGTCATCGAACACGGGCGTCCGCCTTCTGTGACGTGGTCCCGCCGGGAGGAGCGGGTGCGGCCGGCAGCCGGACCTCGAAGACGGCCCCGGCCCGGTCGCCGTCGCGTCCGGTGACGGTGCCGCCGTGCGCCTCCACGACTTCCCGGACCAGTGCCAGCCCGATGCCGAAGCCGGACCGTCCACCCGCTCCGGCCGGCCCGGGAGAATGGGCGAACCGTTCGAACAGCCGCGGCGCGATCACCGGGTCGATGCCGGGGCCGTCGTCGGTAACGCGCAGCAGCACGCCGGAGGAGTCGGTGGCCACGGTGACGGCGACCCGGCCGCCGTCGCGGACGTGGCCGACGGCGTTGTCGACCAGGGCGTCCACCACCCTGCGCAGCGCTCCCGGGGCGCCGAGGACGACGGCGGCGGGTCCGTGCTCCGGGCCGGCGAGCACGACGTCTCGACCGGCGGCGTGCTGGCGTTGGTCGGCGACCGCGTGGGCGGCGACCTGCCGCAGGTCGACGCGCTCGTTGCGGTGCGGCTGGTCGGTCAGCGTCGCGGACAGCAGCAGGTCGGACACGACGTCGCCCATCCGGCGCGCGTCGGTGACCAGCGCCTCGGACTGCGCGTGCGGCCCGGGGGCGCCGTACCCGCGGAGGGACCGCTCGAGCAGCTGGGCCCGGGTGGTGAGCAGCGTGAGCGGGGTGCGCAGCTCGTGGCTCGCGTCGGCGACGAACCGGCGCTGCCGCTCCATCGCCAGTGCGAGCGGGGCGATCGCCCGGCGGGCGAGCAGCAGCCCGAGGAGCGCGCTCAGGCCGAGGCCGGCCAGCTCGGCGAGCACCACGGCCGTGACCAGTCGCCGGGTCTCGCGGTTCCTCGCCTCCGAGGACAGTGCCGCCTGCGCGACGATCCCGTCGGAGCGCCGCTCGGTGCGCAGCCGGTACGACGTGCCGCCCCGCTCCACCGTCCGGTCGATCACCGCCGCCCCCGCGGACACCGCGGCGACGTCGCTCCGGAGGGGCAGCCAGGTCGGCGAGCCCGGGCTGCGGCTCTCCGTCCCGTCCGGGCGGAGCTGCCAGACGTGCATGCCGGCCGGCTGGTCCGCCACGTCGTCGACGTCTCGCACCGCCTGCGCGAGCATCTGCCGGGCCTCGCTGTGCTGCTCGCGCAGCACGACCGCAAGGACCAGGCCACCCACGACGAGCAGGGCGAGGCTCACCGCCCCGGCGGTCAGCAGGGTCAGCCGGCGGGTCGCCGACCGGAGCGCCGCCGACTCCGCGGTCATGCGCGGCCCATGCGGTAGCCGATGCCGCGCACGGTGCGGACGGCGTCCGGCCCGAGCTTGCGACGCAGGTAGGAGACGTAGGTGTCGACGGCGTTCTCGCCCTCCGCCTCCGGGAAGACCCGCTCGAGCAGCTCGGCCCGGCTGAACACCTTCGACGGCCGTCCGGCCAGCGCCAGCAGCAGCTCGCTCTCGCGCACCGACAGCACGACGTCCTCGGGGGCGGACCCGGCCTCGGTGCGTCGAGCTCCACGCGACACGACCAGTCGTGCGGCCACGTCCAGGGCCCGGTCGCCGAGGTCGACGAGCTCGGCGTCGGGTGCCGGGTCGTCCCGGCGGACCAGGGCGCGCAGCCGGGCCAGCAGCTCGTCGAGGTCGAACGGCTTGCCCAGGTAGTCCTGCGCGCCACCGTCGAGCCCCTCGACCCGGTCGGCCACGGTGTCGTAGGCCGTCAGGACGAGCACCGGGGTGCGCAGACCCTTGCGGCGGAGGCGGCGCAGCAGCTCCAGGCCCTCGATCGCGGGCAGCCCGCGATCGAGCACGATGACGTCGTACGTCGCGGTCAGCGCCCGGTGCAGTCCGGCCTGACCGTCCGGGGCGTGGTCGACCTGGTAGCCCTCGCCCGTCAGGAGGTCGGTGAGCATCGAGGCCAGCTCGCGCTCGTCCTCGACCAGCAGCACCCGGGTCGTGGTCACCACACCTCCTGGCCGTGACACGTCATGAGACCCCGAGGTCAGTGTCCTCGGCCGCCGGTCGATGCCGCCGGGGCGCTGGACGAGACGTCGCCCCAGGCCGACTTGGCCCCGGAGTGGCCGATCCGGACCACCTGCTGGGTGGTGCCGACGAATGCGACCACGGCGAGCAGGCCGATCACCACCGGGACGAGCAGCGCGTCGGTGACGGTGCGGCCGGGACCGGAGGAGACCACGGGCGTGGTCTTGCCCGCGTCACGCCGGTCCCGGAGCCACAGCAGTACGGCCACCACGAGCAGGCCGATCACCCAGGGGAGCAGCCCGTCGGCCAGCTCGGCGTGCCGCTCGACCAGGGCGGACCTGCCGACCTCCTTCTCGAGCTGCTCGCCCGAGCTGGTGGACAGCGGCACAAGGAGGACGGCCAGCGCGCTGGCCAGGACGGTCACCAGGCCGAGCCGCGCCCTGGCCCTCGGCCAGAAGGCGTGCAGCAGCACGGCGAACGCGGCGAGCGGGACCATCACCACCGTCGCGTGCACGATCAGGGGGTGGGCTGGCAGACCGAAGATCGTCGGCCAAGTCATGCGGGTGCCTCCATCGGGACGCGGCCTGGTCGGCTGTCGGAGTTGATCGTGGTCCGCGCTCCTGGGAGCTTTCTGTGAGCCGCGGTCACGCCGGTTGGTCCTTGGTCAGGTGGACCAGCCAGTCCGTGTCGGTGCGGATCAGCGCGTACCGCCGTGAGGCGTGACGTCCGTGCAGGGTGAAGAGCAGCCGCCGTTCGGTCCGGTCGTGCTCCTCCCGGCCCCGTCGGCGATCGACTTGTGCTCGTCGACGTACGTGAGGTGGTCGAGGTCGTGGTCCTCGACCTGGACGGCGAGCCGGTTGTGCGCCGGGTCGTCCGGCAGCCGACGGCCCACGACCGCAGCACGCCGTCCTCCTCGAGGCGGAGGTCGTAGTGCGGCTGCGGTCGGCGGTGGTCGTGCAGGACGAACCGGGGCGCGCGCACCCCCACAGTGTCCCCGCTACGACGCGGGCTGATCCTCGGCCAGGATGCGGTAGAGCGCCTTGCGTGCGTCGGCGAGCGTCTGGGCTGCCTCGGCGACCTGCGGCCGGGTCCCGACCTCGGCGACCTGGTGGGCGGCGCCCATGAGCGCGTGCACCTGCTCCCGCAGGTCGCGCCACTCGCGGCTGACGCCGCCGCCCACGTCGTCCCAGGGCGTGCCGAGCTCGTCGCGGTGGCCCTCGACGTAGGCGCGACCCTCGTCGGTGAGGGTGGCGGTCTTGCGGCCCTCCAGCCGGTCGAAGCCGACCAGGCCCTCGTCCTCGAGCTGGCTCAGGGCCGGGTAGACCGAGCCGGGGCTGGGCGTCCAGACGCCGTCGCTGCGCGCGGTGATCTGCTGGATGAGCTGGTAGCCGTGCATCGGCGCCTCGGCCAGCAGCAGCAGCACCGCGGCGCGGACGTCGCCCCGACCGCCGCGCCCGCCTCGGCGACCGCCGCCGCGGTGCTGCGGCGGGCCGAACCCGCCCGGTCCGAACGGGCCGAACCCGCCGGGTCGTCCGTGGCCGCCTCGGCGGCCGCCGCGGCCTCGGCCGCCCGGCCCGCCGGGTCCGCCGCCGTCGCGGCCGTCGCGGCCGCGGTCCTCGCCGTCCGCCATCACCCAGGCGGGGCGGGCCCGGCGTGGCGCGGGTCCGCGGGGGCCGCGTCGGCGGCCGGTGTCTGGTTCTCGGGTGGTCCTCATGGGAGGACTCCTTCCTCGTCAGAGATGTATCGACTGTATGTCGACGGCTCGACGATATATCGATGAACAGTCGACGTCAAGGCAGACCGTCGAGCGCGGGGCGAAGCGCACCGGCAGCTCAGCCGGCGAGGGCGGGTGCGAGCCGGGTGACCACGTGCTCGGCGAAGGCCAGGCTGCTCGTCCAGGCGGGCGACACCGCGTTGAGGACGTGGGTGGAGTCGGCGTCGCCGCGGACGACGAAGTCCATCTCGAGCCGCTTGCTCGGCAGGTGGAACAGCTGGGCGCGGACCCCGACCCGGCCGCGCTCCCGGAACTGCTCCGGCCGGACGCTGGGCACCAGCCTGGCCGCCTCGCGCACCAGGTGCGGCCGCCACCAGTCCGGCAGCTCCTGCCGCAGCAGCGCGGGGACGTCGTGCTGCCGGCTCGTGAGGAACCGCGGCAGCAGTCGCGCGACCTGCATCGCGTCGCGGGCGTCGAATCCTGCGGCGCCGCCGTACGACTCGCGCCACAGCGCCGGCAGAGCAGTCGGCCCGATCTTGGCGCGACCGTCGACGGTGACGGTCAGGTGCACACCGAGGAAGGGGTAGCGCGGGTCGGGGACCGGATAGACGTGCCGCTGCAGCCGCCCGGCCGGCCAGTCGCCGTACCAGTACAGGCCCTTGAACGGCAGCACCGCGTAGTCGTCGCACATGCCGAACCAGCGGGCGACCCGGTCCGCCTGCAGCCCGGCGGCGTTGACCACGTGCCCGACCGACCAGGTCCCGTCCCGGGTGGCGACAGCGCCGGCCCGGGCGCCGATCACCCGGGTGCCCAGCCTCAGCGCTCCGCCCCGACGCCGGAACCGGTCGGCGAGGGCGGCGAGGACCGCTAGCGGCGAGGCGCTCGAGGTCGTCGGTGACCAGAGGGCCTGCTCGACGGTGCGGGCCAGCGGCTCGAGCTCGCGGGCCCGTTCCTCGTCGACCATCTCCACCGGGACGCCGTTGGCGACCGCGCGGGCCAGCAGGTCGTCCAGGGCCGGCAGGTCGGTGTGCCGTTGCGCCACGACCAGCTTGCCGCACCGGTTGACCGGCACGCCCTGCTCGTCGCAGAACGTGTGCAGCAGCTGGTTGCCGCGACGGGTCAGCTGGGCCTTGAGCGAGCCGGGGGCGTAGTAGAGGCCGGCGTGCAGGACACCGGAGTTGCGGCCGGAGGCATGCGCGCCGAGGACCGGCTCCTTGTCCATGACCACGACCGATGCTCCCGGCCGGTGCGCGAGCACCGCGTCGGCGAGGGAGAGACCGACGATGCCGCCACCGACGACCGCGACGTCTGCGGTGCGCACCATGACGCGGAGTCTGACACCGGTCGAGGGCTGGACCGGTCGTGCGGCGGCGTCCAGACTGCGGGGATGACCCGCCAGCGCGTCGCCGTGGCGGTCCCGGGTGGCTTGTTGGTCTTCTGGGTGGGGGTCTTCGTCGTGGCCGCCGCTGCTGACGGGTACGGCTCCGGTCGGGACTACGTGTCCTCGCTCGCGGCGCGCGGCTCGTCGGTGTGGGTGGGCGGCGAGCTGGCGCTGGCGGCGATGGCTGTGGCGCACCTGGCAGTCGTGGTCGTGGCTGCCCGCCGGTGGCGGTACGTCGCCCTGACCAGCGTCCTCGGCCCCGCCGCCCTGGCCGTCGTGGCGGTCGTCGCTTTCCGCGCCGCCTGCCCCGGCGGCGAGGCGGGCTGCGACCTCGGCCCCGCCCCCGCTGCCGACGACTGGGTCGAGGCGGTGCACGGAGCGGCTACCGCCGCCTGGCTGCTCCTCATGGTGGTCGCGATGGCGATCGTGGCTGCAGGGGTGCGGGGCAACCGGCCGTGGCCGAGGTGGCTGGCGGTCGCCAGCATCGTGCTGGCCCTGGCGTCGCTCGGCTTCTCGGGCGGCGCAGACGGCGGTCCGCACACCGGCCTCTGGCAGCGGTTCTGGCTCGGCACGCTGACGCTGTGGTTGCTGGCTGTCACGGCGGCCGCGGTTGCGGCACCCGCTCCGTCGTCGGCGCGGACGGTCGACTCGGCCACGCCCTAGACGCCGAGCTTGTTCGTCGCCCTCCGCATCGCCTTGAACAGCAGGCCGCGGGCGCCGTCCTGGACGTCCGCGATCTCCTCGTCCGGGATGGCGCCGGCCGCCGTCAGCACCATCGAGACGACGTGGTGTCCCGGTCGATGAACAGCGCCTGACGGCCGGACCGGAACGACCGGCCGGCGCTCTCGACGGCGCGTCGCGGATCCCCGTCCCGGCAGCCCGTGACCTTGGCGGCGCCCTCGCCGTCGTAGGTCGTCCTGTGCCACGCCCGGTGCAGCTGGTCGGAGGTCAGCAGTGCCGACACCACCGCCCGGGCCGATCAGGCGCATGTGCTCTCCCCGTGCCGGTCGCGCGCGCGGCAGCCGGTCGGCAGGACGGTAGGGGATGCAGGGTCAGCAATGGGGGACTCCAGGTCGGGTACACCCGCACGGGGCAGACTCTCGGTCTGTGCGGGTCGACGAGGATGCGGTCGTCGCGCTGACGCGCGCACTCGTCCGGGCGCGCAGCGTGCACGACCCAGCGGCGGGGACGGCGGAGCAACCGGCGGCCGAGGTCGTGGCCGCCGCGATGGGGGCGTTCGGGTGGGAGCCGGTCGTCGCCGAGGTCGCGCCGGGCCGGCCCAACGTCATCGCAGTGCTGGAGGGCCGCGGCGGTCCGGGACCGACGCTGATGTTCGAGGGTCACACGGACGTCGTCACCGAGGGGGACCGCGCCGCCTGGTCGTTCGACCCCTACGGCGGGGAGCTGCGCGACGGCCGCGTCCTCGGCCGGGGAAGCGCGGACATGAAGGGTGGCCTGGCCGCCATGCTGCACGGCGTCCGAGCCCTCGAGGTCGCGGGGCCGTTCCCCGGCCGGATCGTGGTCGCCGCGCTGGTCGACGAGGAGGGCCTGATGCGCGGGGCCAAGCACTTCGCCGCGACCTGGCGGAATCTGGTCGGTGGCACCATCGACGGCGTGGTGGTCTGCGAGCCCGAGGCCGGCGAGGTGTGCGCCGTCGCGAAGGGCGCCGTCCGGCTGGTCCTGACGTTCACCGGCGCGATGGCCCACGGGGCGATGCCCCACCACGGCCGCAACCCGGTGCCGGTGGCGGCACAGGCGGTCACGGCCCTGGCAGCAATCGAGGCGCGGCTCGTCGCCCGGCACGGCAGGCACGAGCACCTCGGGCCGCCGTACCTGACACCGACGGCGCTGCTGGCCGGTGACACCGACCAGATCAACGTGATCCCGGCGGTCGCGACCCTCGGCATCGACGTGCGGACCGTGCCGGGCGTCGACCACCGGGCCCTCGCCGAGGCGGTGCGAGACGCGGCGGAGGAGGTGGCGGGGCCGGCCGGTGTCGCCGTCCGGCTCGAGGTCGTGGACGACCGACCACCGGTCGACACCTCGCTGGACCACCCGGTCGTGGTCGCGCTGGCCGCCGCGCACGAGACGGTCACCGGTGAGCCGGCGCGCTACGGCGGCGTGCCCGGGGCCACCGACGGCACGATCCTCGCCCGGGACGCCGGGCTGGCCACGGTCGTCTACGGGCCGGGAGGCAAGTGGATCGCGCACCAGGCCGACGAGTACGTCGAGGTGCGTGACATCGTCACCGCGGCGCGCGTCTACGCCGAGACCGCCCGACGGTTCCTCTCCGGGACAGCGTCGTGAGGGCTGGTCGAACGAACAGCCTGGTCGACGTCGCGGGCGTCCGGGTCGGTCACGCACAGCGAGCGGGTGACGGGTGGCTCACCGGGACGACGGTGGTGCTCGCTCCGGCTGCGGGCGCGGTCGGCGGGGTGGACGTACGTGGTGGCGGGCCGGGAACCCGGGAGACCGACCTGCTCGACCCGCGCAACCTGGTGGAGCGGGTTCAGGCCGTGGTGGTGAGCGGTGGCAGCGCGTTCGGCCTCGCCGCCGCCGACGGCGTGGTCCGGCGGCTCGCCGACGCGGGCCTGGGCTACCCGGTCGGCAGCGACGGCGCTGTGGTGCCGATCGTGCCCGGCGCAGTGGTGTTCGACCTCGGGCGCGGCGGTGACGTGCGGGCCACCCCGGACGGCTCGTTCGGGGAAGCGGCGTACGACGACGCGCGCACCGACGCGGTGGTGCAGGGCTGCGTCGGGGCTGGCACCGGCACCCAGGTCGGCGGCCTCAAGGGCGGGGTCGGCTCGGCCAGCGCCCGCCTCGACGACGGCACCACGGTCGCTGCCCTGGCCGTGGTGAACGCCGTGGGGTCGGCGGTCGACCTGCGCACCGGCGAGCTCTACGGCGCACGGCACCTGCTGCCGGGCGAGGTGCCCGGCCTCGTCCCGCCCGGCCCGGCCGACCTCGCCGCTGCGCGCGACGCTGCTGCCGCCGTACCCCAGCCGGGGCCGCCGCTGGCGACCACGGTCGGCGTTCTCGCAACCGACCGGACCCTCACCAAGGCGCAGTGCCAGAAGCTCGCCGGCATCGGCCACGACGGGCTGGCCCGCGCCATCGACCCGGTGCACACGATGTTCGACGGCGACACGGTGTTCGCGCTGGCGACGGGTGAGCTGCCGGCGCCGGACCTCGCGGAGTTCCACCAGCTGCTCTCGGCGGCGGCCGACGTGCTGACCCGCGCGATCGTGCACGGCGTGCTGGCGGCGACGACCGTGGAGACGCCGGCCGGCCGGATCCGCAGCTACCGCGACGCCTTCCCTTCCGCGTTCCGCGCGAACGGGGTCGGCCCGGCCTGACCGGACCAGCCGCGCCGAGCACCAACGACGGCGCAACGGGTTCTCCGGCCGCGACGGCGCGGAGGCCAGTGCTGTTCTGCCGTCGATGGTGCCTCGAGTCCGCGGAGCCGGAATCCGCCGCGTGCACGGTGCGGACGCCTTGCAGATCCGTGCTGTGGACAGGGGGCGTCGACCTGCCGAGACTTCTGAGATGCAGATCCGCCGCGGCACCGAGGGTGAACCCGACCCTCCGTCCACGAATGCGCCCGCGTGAAGCGACGGCACCGGCTCGACCCACGCGGCTGGTCGGTGGTCCTCCGGGTGGTCGTCGTCGCCGTCCTCGTGCTCGTCGGCGCGGTCACCATACGCGCAGCGACCAGAGACACCGACTGCTTCCCAGGACAGCCGCGGGTCTCCCCTGCCATGGCGGGGCCAGGCGACACCGTGGTGGTCACGGCGGCTGCCTTCCCGTGCGACCGGGGCTACCACCAGGGGGCGCTGTACGGGCTGCGGTTCCGGTCCGACGGCGGCGACGCGGTCGACCTCGGCAGCTTCCCGGTCGGTACGGACGGCTCGTTCGAGGCCGAGGTGACGGTCCCGGACAGCACGGCGCCCGGTCGCGCCCAGCTCGTCGTGACCGGCTACGACATCCGGGACGTGTTCGCCCAGGTCTGCGACGACGGTGACCCGTGCGCGCCGTACGCCGCCACCCTCACCGTGACCTGACCCGCAGCGACGAGGCGCGCCCTGTTTGGATGGCGGGGTGACGACCACACGCGATGACGACTTCCGAGCCGACCGCGTCGGGAGCGCGCTGGCCGGCAGCAACCCGACCGTGCTCCGCCGGCTACGGGCCGGCTTCGCGGTCATCGGCGACGTGCAGCACCTGCCCGGCTACTGCGTCCTCATCTCGGACACGCCGGGCGAGGACCAGCTGGTCGACCTCCCGGTCGAGCGGCAGCTGCTGTTCCTCGAGGACATGGCGGTCCTCGGCCGCGCGGTCGCCGCCGTCTGCGCCCGCCGGGACCCGCAGTTCCGCCGGATCAACCTGGAGATCCAGGGCAACACCGACGCCTTCCTGCATGCGCACGTCACGCCGAGGTACGGATGGGAACCCGAGGACATCGTCGGCTGGCCCCCGGCGCTGCACCACTGGGAGCAGCGGGTCGACTACGACGCCGGGGCGCTCGGCCCGCAGCACGACGAGCTCCGGGCCGACCTGGTCGCCGAGCTCGACCGGCAGCTCGAGCTGGCTCAGCGGCCGTAGACCGAGACGTGCCGGACGCTGCCTGCGTCGAACGCTTCGCCGTCCCAACCCGACCACCGGTGCCGCAGCCGCAGTCCGGCGATCCGCGCCATCAGGTCCAGCTCGGCGGGCCACACGTAGCGCGACGCGATCGGCCCCAACCGGACGCCTTCGGCGGTCAGCGTGACGTGGTTCTCCTCGAGGACCTGGGTCACCGGGTCGTATCGGCCGACGTCTAGCGTCACCCGGCCGCCCTCGACGACCTCCGCGTCGACGTACTGGTGGCCCCGCAAGCCGTACATCGGGCCGGGCAGCCCCGCCTCCACCAGGAAGACGCCGTCGTCGGTGAGGTGCCGGGCGGCGTTCTCGACGCAGCGGACCTGTTCGTCCTGGGTCAGCAGGTTGTGCAGCGTGTTGAACACCAGGTAGACGAGCGAGTACCGCTCGTCGAGCCGGACCTCGGCCATGTCGCCCTGCGTCACGGCCAGCTCGGCACCGCCCGGTTTCGCGCGCAGCACGCCGATCATCGCCGCGGACTGCTCGATGCCGTGGACCTGCGCGCCGCGTGCTGCCAAGGGCAGCGCGATCCGCCCCGTGCCGATCGCGAGCTCGAGTACGGGGCCTCCGCCGGCCAGCCGTTCGAGGCAGCCGACGGTGGCGTCCTCGTCGCCGCGCAGGTCTTCCGCGTCGTAGCGGGCAGCGACGTCCTCGCCGAAACTTGTCCTCGGGTCGAATCCCTTCACGACGACGAGTCCCTCACACCCGCTCGGTTCTCCGCCACCTGATTGCGTGTCGGACAGGCCAGGGGCGGCCCGTCAGGGCAGCGGCACCGCCGCGCCGGACACCGAGATCCCGCTGCCGTGCTCGGCCGGGACCGTGACGGTCAGCCGGCTCGGCCGGCCGAGATCGTCGCCCTGCCGTAGGTCGAGGGTCGAGGGCACCCGGACCAGCGCGAGCTCACGGAGGTAGCCCCCGAGCGCCGCGGCGGCCGCCCCCGTGGCCGGGTCCTCGACCACCCCGCCGGGCGGGAACGGGTCGCGGACGTCGAACGACGTCGGCCCGCTGCGATGCACGAGCTGGACGGTGGTCCAGTCCTCCTCGGCCATCAGCGCCCCGAGCGCATCGAAGTCGTAGTCGAGGTCGGCCAGCCGCTCGCGGGTCGCCGCCGGCACCACGGGGTGCCACGCGCCGGCGTACGCCGCCCGCAGCGGCAACGTCGGGTCGAGGTCCGAGGCCGACCAGCGCAGCGCGGCGAGCAGCCGGTCGGCCACGACGTCGGTCAGTGCTGCCAGCCGCGGCGGCACGCTCGTGAGCGTCGCGGTGACACGCCCCTCGGCCACCCGCGTCCGCACCCGCACCGCGCCGGCAGCGGTGTCGAGCAGCATCGTGCCCGGGCCGTGCCGCTCGGCCCAGGCGACCCCTGTGGCGATCGTGGCGTGCCCGCAGAACGGCACCTCGGCCAGCGGGCTGAAGTAGCGGATCCCGAACCGGTCGGCGCCGCGCGGCCACAGGAACGCGGTCTCCGAGTAGCCGACCTCTGCCGCTGTCGCGAGCATGGTCGTGTCGTCGAGCCCGTCGGCGTCGAGGACGACCCCGGCCGGGTTGCCGCCGGCCGGGTCGTCGGTGAACGCGGCGTACCGCAGGACCTCCATCAGCCGGCCCGGGGCATGGCGGTGTCCAGCTCGAACCAGACGGTGGTGCCGTCCGCGCTGTGCTCGGCGCTCCACGCCGTCGCGAGCGCGTCCACCAGCATCAGCCCGCGGCCGGAGATGTCGGTCGGCTCGTGGTCGTCCGTCCGGCGGGCGGTGCCGCGGTAGCCGCGGTCCTGCACCGCGACGAGCAGCCGCTCGTCGTCCAGCTGGACGGTCACCCGTGGGCTGGTCCCGGAGTGGATGACGGCGTTGGTGACCAGCTCGGACAGGCACAAGGCCGCCGTCTCGGCCACCTCCTCGTCCACCTGCCAGGCGGCGAGCCACCGGGCCAGCGAGCGGCGGGCCAGCGGAGAGGCACTGCTGTCGGCGGGCAGCTCGGTCGTCGCGGTCTGCAGCTGCATCCCCACGGTGCTCAGCACGGCGAGCATCGTGACGTCGTCGTCGCCGTCGTGCCGGCGCATCTCCTCGGCCAGGCGCGGGCACAGCTCACGCGGGTGCCGCCGTCGACGGTCGGTGGCCGCCAGCCGCTCCGCCAGCTCCCCCAGCCCCTGGTCGAGCTCCAGGTTGCGGGTCTCCACCAGGCCGTCGCTGAAGAACAGCAGCAGCGAGCCCGGCGTCAGCGGCACGGTCGTGGTGTGCCACGAACCCGCCCGCAGCCCCAGCGCCGCCCCGGCCGACAACGCCACCGGTCGCGGTTCCTCGCCGGGCCGGGCCAGCAGGGGGGCCGGGTGGCCGGCCGCCGCGAGGTCGAGGAGCGCTCGGTCGGCACTCACGACGCCGTACGCGACGGTGACGATCTGCTCGGGTACGCCGAGCGAGGCGACGAGGGCGTCGAGGCGGCCCAGCAGCACGCCCGGGTCGGGGTCGATGAGGGCGTAGGCGCGCAGCGCGGCGCGCACCTGCCCCATCACCACGGCGGCCTTCACTCCCTTGCCCATGACGTCGCCCAGCGCCACGGCGACCCGGCCGTCGGCCAGCGGCACGACGTCGTACCAGTCGCCGCCGACGTCGACCCCGGAGCCGCCCGGTTCGTAGTAGGCGCCGAGGGCGAGCCCGTCCAGGTCGGGCAACGACTCCGGCAGCAGGCTGCGCTGCAGCAGCTCGGACGTCGTCTGCTGGACCCGAAAGGCAAGGGCCCGCTTCATGGCCTGGGCCACGACCGCCGCCACGGCGCTGAGGAAGGCCTGCTCGTCGTCGTCGAAGTCGGCGGCCGTGCCGAAGGACAGCAGCAGGCCGCCGATCGTCGTGCGGTCGTCGAGGAGCGGCAGCGCAGCCATCCGTCGGGTGCCGAGGCCGACCTGCCGGTCGACCATGTGCGGGTACTGCTCGGCCAGGTCCTCGGCCGAGGAGAGCACCACCGGGGCACCGGAGCGCACGCAGTCGGCGAGCGGGACGTCGGCCTGGCCCTCGATCCGGCACCACCGCACCGACGTCGGCGTGACCGAGTCGTCGTCGCTGGAGACGAACGCGAGCTCACGCCCCGCGCGTTCCACCGTCGCCAGGCCGGCGCGCACCACCCCGGCGGAGCCGAGCACGTGCGCGAAGGTCGCCCGGGCGACGTCGTCCGGGGTGAGCACGTCGGACAGCGCGGCGGTCAGCCGCCGCAGCAGCACCAGCCGCCCGGCGGCCTGGCCGAGCGGGGCCAGCCCTGGACTGCTCACGGTGAGAATCTAGCGCCCGGCCAGCCAGCACCCTGGCGGAGCGGGGCGCTCAGCCGACCGCGAGGTGGTGCGGGTCGAAACCGAACGGAAGCTCCAGCCGGTGCGCTCGCAGGAGGTCCTCGTCGCACAGGACGTCGACGGTGCGGCCGTCCGCGACGATCGAGCCGTCGGAGAGGATCACCGAGCGGGGGCACAGCTCGAGCGCGTAGGGCAGGTCGTGGGTGACCATCAGCGTCGTCACCTGCAGGCCGAGCAGGATCTCGGCCAGCTCCCGGCGACTGGCCGGGTCGAGGTTGGACGAGGGTTCGTCCAGGACGAGGATCTCGGGCTTCATCGACAGCACGGTGGCGACGGCGACCCGTCGGCGCTGCCCGTAGGACAGGTGGTGCGGCGGCCGGTCGGCGTAGGCCAGCATGCCGACGGCGTCCAGCGCCTCGGTCACGCACGCCTCGAGGTCGGCCCCCCGGACGCCGAGGTTGGCCGGCCCGAACGCGACGTCCTCGCGGACGGTCGGCATGAACAGCTGGTCGTCGGGGTCCTGGAAGACGATGCCGACGCGCCGCCTGATCTCCATCACGTGGTCGGGCCCGACGGGCAGCCCGGCCACCTCGACCGTGCCGTGGCCTCCCGTGAGGATGCCGTTGAGGTGCATGACGAGCGTCGTCTTGCCGGCGCCGTTCGGGCCGAGCAGCGCCACCCGCTCGCCGGTGCCGATGGTGAGGTCCACGCCGAAGAGCGCCTGGTGGCCGTCGGGGTAGGCGAACGCCAGGTCGCGGACGAGCAGCGACGGCGGGGGCGCGGCGCCACTCATGCCGCGACCGTCCAGGCCGCCGCCGACACGACCAGGGCCGCGAGGGGCAGGGCGGCCGCGGTGCCCCAGTCGCCGCGTCGCGCCCGCTCGTCGTGCAGGACCGGCATGGCGCCGGCGTAGCCGCGGCTGAGCATCGCGAGGTGCACCCGCTCGCCCCTCTCGTAGGACCGGATGAACAAGGCCCCGGCGGACTGCGCGACGACCTTGAGGTGACCGATGTTGCGGGCCTGGAACCCGCGGGACTCGCGGGCGATCCGCATCCGCGTCATCTCCCCGCCGACCACGTCGGCATAGCGCAGCATGAAGGCCATGATCTGCACCATCAGCGCGGGCAGGTGCAGCCGCTCGACGCCGAGGAGCAGGCCGCGCGGCTCGGTGGTCGCCGCCAGCAGGATGGAGGCGACGACACCGAGGCTGCCCTTGGCGAGGATGTTCCACGCGCCGTACAGGCCGCTCTCGCTGAGCTGCAGGCCGAGGACGTCGACCCGGTTGCCGGCCGCGAGGAACGGCAGCAGGACGGCGAAGAGCACGAACGGCACCTCGACGACCATCCGCTTGGCCACGACGGGCAGCGGCACCCGGGCTGCCGCGGCAACCGCGACGAGCAGGCCGGCGTAGACGCCGAACGCCCAGAACTGCTCCCGCGGCGTCGCCACGACGACGACGACGAACACCAGGACCGCGGCCAGCTTGCACTCCGGCGGCAGCCGGTGCACGACGCTGTCACCGGGCCGGTACAGCGCATGCGAGTGCTGGTGACCGGCGCCCATCAGCTGCCCTCGTGGCCGGCCTGGTCGCCCCCGGCGTCATCCCCGGGACGCCGGACGCGGCGGACCGCGAGGACCAGGCCGCCGACGATGGCGAACGTCACCGCGACCCCGACGACGCCCGCGAGCCCGCCGGAGAGGCGACCGTTGTCGACGCCCTTGGTGCCGTAGCCGGCGAGCGGCGAGTTCTCGAGCTGGTGCTGCTTCTGCTGGGAGCTGATGCCCTGGTCGTCGGCCACCTTGTTCAGCCCGTCGGGCGCGCTGCTGGCGTAGTAGCTCACGACGCCGGCGAGCAGCAGCGCCAGCAGCGCACCCACGACCAGCACGGTGCGCGTGCCCACCCGCCGCTGCCGGGTCGTGGTCGGGCTGGTCATGCCCGCTCCTCGGCTGGCTCGGGCCGGACGGTAAGGGCGGCGCGGGTCGGCCGCAGCTCGAGCGTGGGCAGGCGGTCGCGCACCCCGCGAACGAGGTCGGGCCGGACGGCAACGACTGCGCCGACGGTCAGCGAGGTGATGAACGCCTCGCCGATGCCGATGAGGACGTGCACGCCGATCATCGCGGTCGCGACCTTGGTCAGCGAGATGTCGGCGGTGCCGCCGAGGGCGTACAGGCCGACGAACGACAGCGCTGCGATCGGGACGGAGACCAGAGCCGCGACGAACGCCGAGCCCGTGACGGTGGCCTTGGAGTACGGCAGCAGCCGGACCAGGAGGCGGAACACCGCGTAGCCGACCACGACCGTGACCAGCGACATGTTGATCACGTTGACGCCGAGCGCGGTGATCCCGCCGTCGGCGAACAGCAGCGCCTGGACCAGGAGCACCACGGCCACGCACAATGCCCCGGTGTAGGGGCCGACCAGGATCGCGGCCAGGGCGCCCCCGAGCAGATGGCCGCTGGTGCCGGCCGCGACGGGGAAGTTGAGCATCTGCACCGAGAAGACGAAGGCGGCCACCAGCCCCGCCATCGGGGCGGTGCGGTCGTCCAGCTCGCGCCGGGCGCCGCGCAGGCAGACCGCGACGCCGCCGGCCGCGACGATGCCGGCAGCGATCGACACCGGCGCATCGATGAAACCGTCGGGTACGTGCATGCTGCCCTCCTCTCGTCGGTGGCTCTACTCGATCCTGTAGCCGACCGGATGCAATTGCAAGTCATTCGCAGCAGTGCCGGCTGCGGACTGGTCGTAGAGTCCTCGGGCCCGGCCGCGGCCGGGGGATGTCCGCCCCGAGGAGTGACGCATGAACCACCCAGACCAGGACAACCCAGACCTCGCTCTGCTCGAGGAGATCGAGCGCCGGGTGCTCTGGCTCGCGATCCGCATCGTCGATGCCGCCAACCGCGAGCGGGAGACCGGCGACGGGGTCAAGGTCGGCGGGCACCAGTCCTCCAGCGCCTCGCTCGTGTCGGTGATGACGGCGCTGTGGTTCGCCCACCTCAACTCCGTCGACCGGGTCTCGGTCAAGCCGCACGCCTCCCCGGTCCTGCACGCGATCAACTACCTGCTGGGCGACCTGGACCGGTCGTACCTGACGACCCTGCGGGCCCGCGGCGGGCTGCAGTCCTACCCCAGCCGCACCAAGGACCCGGACCGGGTGGACTTCTCCACCGGGTCGGTCGGGCTCGGTGCAGCGGCGCCGCTGTTCGCCGCCGTCACCCGCCGGTACGTCGACGCCCACTTCGGGCCGCGGGACCGGAGCCGGTTCGTGGCGCTGATCGGCGACGCCGAGCTGGACGAGGGCAACGTCTGGGAGGCGATCGCCGACCCGGCGACCCAGGGGCTCGGCAACGTCCTCTGGATCGTCGACTTCAACCGGCAGTCGCTGGACCGGGTGGTCCCGGGCATCCGGATCGAGCAGTGGAGCCAGCAGTTCGCCGCCGCGGGCTGGCACGTCGCCACGGTGAAGTACGGAAAGAAGCTGCGGGCCGCCTTCGAACAGCCCGGTGGCGGCGCCCTGCGGCGCTGGATCGACGACATGCCCAACGAGCAGTACCAGGCCCTGTTCGGGCTGGGGCCGGCCGAGGTGCGCACGACCTTCCTCGACGGTGCGCCGCAGGAGGTGCGCGACTTCTGCGACGGCTGGGACGACGACTCGCTCGCGGCCACCGTCGTCGACCTCGGCGGTCACGACATCGCCAGCCTGCTGGAGGTGTTCCGCGAGTGCGACGCGGTGACCGACCGGCCGAGCGTGGTGTTCGCCTACACCGTCAAGGGCTGGGGCCTGCCCACGGCCGGCAACCCGCGCAACCACTCCGCGCTGCTCACCGGCGACCAGATCGCCGACCTGCGCCGCGTCGTCGGGCTGGACGAGTCGAGCGAGTGGGACCGGATCGACCCGTCCACCCCGGCCGGGCAGTGGGCCGTGGCCCGTCGCGAGCAGCTCGCCCTCCCGCCGGCACCACGGGCGCTGGGTGTCAGCGTGCCGAAGGAGACCGGCGTCCGCGCGGGCAAGCCGATCTCCACCCAGGAGGTCTTCGGCCGGGTGCTGGTCGACCTGTCGCGGAATGCCGAAGTGGCGCCGTACCTCGTCACCACCGCGCCGGACGTAGCGACCTCGACCAACCTGGCCGGGTTCATCAACCGCACCGGTGTTTTTGCCCCGGACGAGCGGCGCAACTGGGGCACCGACACCCTGCTCAAGTGGGCCGAGGGGCCTACCGGGCAGCACATCGAGCTGGGCATCAGCGAGATGAACCTGTTCCTGCTGCTCGGCCAGCTGGGCCTGGCCGGTGACCTCTCCGGGCAGCCGTTGCTCCCCGTCGGCACGGTGTACGACCCGTTCGTGCTGCGCGGCCTGGACGCGTTCATCTACGGCGTCTACTCCGGCTCCCGGTTCGTGGTCGCGGGTACCCCGTCGGGGGTCACGCTGGCCCCCGAGGGCGGCGCGCACCAGTCGACGATCACCCCGTCGGTGGGTCTCGAGCTGCCCGATGTCACCTTGCTGGAGCCGGCGTACGCCGTGGCGCTGGACTGGCTGCTGTGCGACGCGCTGGGGCGGATCGCGTCCGGGCCCGCGGCCTCGCCCGCCCCCTCGTCGGCCGCCGCCGAGGCCGAGGAGCACGGCGCGTACTACTTCCGGCTGACCACCCGGCCGCTGGACCAGGCGCCGTTCGAGGCGGCCCGGGCCCGGCTCGGTGACGCGGTGCTGCGCCGGCAGGTGCTGGCCGGCGCCTACCGGCTGGTCGACGCCACCGAGGCTGCTGAGGCCGGTGCGCCGCAGGTGAGCCTGGTCGCCTCCGGCGCGGTGCTGCCCGAGGTGCTCGCCGCTGCCGCCGAGCTCGCCGACGAGGGCATCGCGGCGCACGTCGTCGACGTCACCTCCCTGGACCGGCTGTACTCCGCCTGGCAACGCACGCTGCGGCAGGCGGTGCGGACCGCGACCACCCCGTCGGTCCCGGGCGCGCTGCGCGCGGTGTTGCCCGACCGCACCCCCGTGGTCACCGTCCACGACGGCGCCTCGCACGCAATGGCATGGATCGGCTCCGCGCTCGGCGTGCCCGCGGTGCCGATCGGGGTGGACCGGTTCGGCCAGTCCGGCACAATCGCCGACCTCTACGCCCTGCACGACCTGGACGGCGGCTCGATCGTCAACGCCGCGCTGGCCGCGATCTCGCTGCGCTGACGACCCGTGCGTAGTCGCCCCCGCCTACGTCCTGTGAGGTCACGCCGGCCCGGGCAGGCAGAATCGCGGTCCCAGGGAAGGCGGTCGACGACATGGCGCAGCTGCCGTCGCGGTGCGACGTGGTCGTGGTCGGCGCCGGCCTCGCCGGGCTGGCGGCGGCACGGCGGCTGCACCGGTCCGGGCTGGACGTTGTCGTGCTCGAAGCCGGTGACGACGTCGGCGGGCGGGTGCGGACCGACCTGGTCGACGGGTGGCGGCTGGACCGGGGCTTCCAGGTGCTCAACACGGCGTACCCAGCGGTGGGGCGCGAGCTCGACCTGACCCGGCTGAGCCTGCGCGAGCTGACCCGCGGCGCGATCGTGCAGGTCGACGGCGCGCGGCACCGGCTGGCAGACCCCCGCCGCGACCTGCGCGGCGCTCTCGGAACCGCGACCGCCCCCATCGGGACCGTCAAGGACAAGGTGCTGCTGGCCGCGCTGGCGGCCCGGGTCTCGACCGGCGACGGGAGCCGGCTCGCCACCGCGCCCGACCGGCCGTTCATCGACGCGTTGCGGTCGCGGGGCTTCTCCGACGCGATCATCGACAGGTTCTTCCGGCCGTTCTTCGCCGGCGTCCTGCTCGAGGACGAGCTGACGACCTCGCGCCGGTTCGTCGACCTGATGCTGCGGATGTTCGTCCGCGGGCGCTCCACCGTCCCGGAGCTGGGCATGGGGGAGCTGCCGCGGCAGATCGCCGCCGACCTGCCGGCCGGCTCGGTGCACCTCGACACCCCGGTGCGGTCGATGACACCGACCGCGGTGCGCACCGGGGCCGGCACGCTGCAGGCGCGGGCGGTGGTGTGCGCCACCGACGCGAGCTCGGCCCGCAACTTCGTTCCCTCCCTGGACGTGGTGACCTGGCGGTCGGTGACGACGACCTACCACGTCGCCCCCGCTGACCCGCTCGGCGAGCCGACCCTGATCCTCGACGCGGACCCGTCGCCGGTCGTGAACACCGTGGTGATGACCGCCGCGGCACCGACGTACGGGCCGGGCGACGGCCGCGCCCTGGTCGCCACCTCGGTGCTCGGCACCGACGTCGACGAGCCGCGGGTGCGGTCGCGGCTCGCCACGCTCTACGGCACCGGAACCGACGGCTGGGAGCACCTCGCGACGTACGCCGTGCCGCGGGCGCTGCCCGCCATGCCGGCGCCGCTCGAGCTGCGCCGACCGGTCCGGCTGGACGGGCTCTACGTCTGCGGCGACCACCGCGACACCAGCTCGATACAGGGGGCCCTGGTGTCCGGCCGCCGGGCGGCCACCGCGGTGCTGCAGGACCTCGGCCTGACCCGCCAAGAAGCCCGCAAGTAGCCCGCAAGGTCCTCCCGGCACTGTGGACTCACCAGCCCATCGGCGACACCCGTCGCGCCGGGCGAGACCACCGAAGGGAGGGGAGCACCGTGTCCGGACTGAACCAGGACGTGCTGCGCGCGATCGAGATCGAGCGCCTGCGTCGGATCCAGCAGTCGCGCCGTGCGCGCGGAGTTGCGCGCTGAGGGCAGCGGGGTCGGCAGCAGTGCTCCCGTCCCCTGTCGCTGACCCAGCAGAACCACCCGGCCGCCGCCGGCCACCTCACGTGGCCGGCGGCGGCTGTGCGTCCACCTCGGCGATCTGCACGTCCGGCACGCGCGGAGTGTGTCGCGGTTCCTGACCCGAGGCACGGATCCCCTAGGGTCGGCGATCATGCGGGTCGGTGTCGTCGCCGAGCAGCGCGCCGGCGAACGCCGCGTCGCGCTGGTGCCGGACGCCGTGCCCCGGCTGGTCGCCGAAGGGCTCGAGGTCGCCGTCGAGCGTGGCGCGGGTGCGCACGCCTTCGCCCCTGACGAGGCCTACGTCGCGGCCGGTGCGACCGTCGTCGACGACGTCCTGGCCGACAGCGACGTCGTTCTCACCGTCTCGCCGCTCACCGTCGCGCAGGCCGGACAGCTCCGTCCGGGTGCCCTCACCCTCGGCTTCCTGCCGGTGGGGACGAACGCGGACCTGCTCGCGGTGCTGCGCGAGCGCAACGTCCTGGCCTTTGCGATGGAGCAGGTGCCTCGGATCTCGCGGGCCCAGTCGATGGACGCCCTCTCGTCGCAGGCGCTGGTCGCCGGGTACCGGGCGGCGCTGGTGGCTGCCGAGCGGCTGCCGCGCTTCTTCCCGCTGTTCATGACGGCGGCCGGCACCGTCGCACCGGCCAAGGTGCTCGTCCTCGGGGCGGGCGTGGCCGGGCTGCAGGCGATCGCGACCGCCCGCCGGCTCGGAGCCGTCGTCGAGGCCTACGACGTCCGCCCGTCCTCGGCCGACGAGGTGCGCTCGATGGGCGCGACCTTCGTCGACCTCGGCCTCGACTCGCTCGAGGGGTCCGGCGGCTACGCGCGTGAGATGGGCGAGGAGCGGGCCGCCCGCCAGCGCGAGCTGCTCACGCCGTACGTCGGCGGGTCGGACGCGGTGATCACGACCGCCGCCGTCCCCGGCCGGCCCGCCCCGCTGCTGGTCACGACGCCGATGGTCGAGACGATGCGGCCCGGCTCGGTCGTCGTCGACCTCGCGGCCGAGAGCGGGGGCAACTGCGAGCTGTCCGTGGCCGGCCAGGACGTCCTGCACGACGGAGTGCTGGTGCTCGGGATGGCCGATGTGCCGTCGTCGATGCCCGTGCACGCCAGCCAGCTGTACGCGCGCAACGTGGTGAGCCTGCTGCTGCTCATGACCACGGACGGGCAGGTCGTGCCCGACTTCGACGACGAGGTGGTCTCGGCGGCCTGCGTGACGCGGCCGGAGCCGACGAAGCCGACGGAGGGTACCGATGGCTGACGGCATGACGCTGCTGACCTTCTTCGTCCTGGCCGTGTTCGTCGGCTTCGAGGTCGTGAGCAAGGTCTCCTCGGTGCTGCACACGCCGCTGATGTCGGGCGCGAACGCGATCCACGGCGTGATCCTCGTCGGTGCCGTCATCGTCACCGGGCACGCCGACTCGACGGTCGCGCTGGTGCTCGGGCTGGCCGCGGTCGTGCTCGCGACCGTGAACATGGTCGGCGGTTTCGTCGTGACCGACCGGATGCTGGAGATGTTCGGCCGGTCCCGCCCGCGCGCCCGGCAGAAGGACGACGCGTGAACGTCCTGTCCCCGACGGTCGAGGCGCTCGGCTACCTGGTCGCTGCGGTCTGCTTCATCCTCGCGCTCAAGGGGCTGTCGTCACCGGCGACCGCGCGGCGCGGCAACTGGCTCGGCGCCGCCGGCGCGGTGCTGGCCTGTGTGGTGGTCTTCCTCGCCGAGGACCTCGACCACGTGGTGCCCATCCTGGTGGCCATCGGTGTCGGCACGGCGGTCGGCGTTCCCGCGGCGCGCCGGGTGGCCATGACCCAGATGCCGCAGCTGGTCGCGCTGTTCAACGGCGTCGGCGGCGCGGCGGCCGCGCTGGTCGCCGGGCTGGAGCTGACCGACCGGATCCAGCTGGAGGGGTCGTCCGCCACCATCCCGGCGCTTGCCGTCCACGGCGGCGGCTTCTTCGCGTACGCCGGCCAGTCCGACGTCATGGTGTCGGCCAGCGCGTCGACGTACATCGCCGCGGCGGCCGGCGCGTTCACGGTGCTGGTCGGCGCGGTCTCGTTCTCCGGCTCTTGCGTGACGTTCGCGAAGCTCCAGGACCTGATGACCGGGCGGCCGGTCGTCTTCCCCGGCGGTCCGGTCGCGATGGGCGGGGCCAGCCTGGTCGCGGTCGGGCTCGGTGCCGGTGTGGTCCTCGACGCGCAGGACAGCATCGTGTCGCCGTGGCTGCTGGTCCTGCTCGGCCTGGTCGCGCTCGTCGTCGGTGTGCTGTTCGTGCTGCCGGTCGGCGGCGCCGACGTACCCATCGTCATCTCGCTGCTCAACGCCTTCACCGGCCTGACCGTTGCGGCCAGCGGCTACGTGCTGGACAACACCCTGCTGCTGGTGGCCGGCACCCTGGTGGGCGCCAGCGGCACGATCCTCACCCGGCTGATGGCCTCGGCCATGGGCCGATCCACCGCGTCGATCCTGTTCGGCGCCTTCCGCGGCGGGTCGACCGCCGGTTCGACCGAGGTCTCGGACCGGCCGGTCCGCTCGGCCAGCGCCGAGGACGTCGCGATCCTGCTGGCCTACGCCCGCAAGGTGGTCATCGTGCCGGGCTACGGGCTGGCCGTCGCGCAGGCGCAGCACACGATCCACGAGCTGGTCGAGGCGCTGCAGGCCAAGGGCGTCCAGGTCGTCTACGGCATCCACCCGGTCGCCGGCCGGATGCCCGGGCACATGAACGTGCTGCTCGCCGAGGCCAACGTGCCCTACGAGCAGCTCAAGGAGATGGACGAGGCCAACTCCGAGCTGCCCTCGACCGACGTGGCGCTGGTCGTCGGTGCCAACGACGTGGTGAACCCCGCCGCGAAGACCAGCCCCGGCAGCCCGATCTACGGCATGCCGATCCTCGACGTCGGCGACGCCAAGGCCGTCGTGTTCCTCAAGCGGTCGATGCGTCCTGGGTTCGCCGGCATCGAGAACGAGCTGCTCTACGAGCCGGGTACGACCCTGTTGTTCGGGGACGCCAAGGACTCGCTGACCAAGGTGCTGCAGTCGCTCAAGAGCCTCTAGGGGGCTCAGTACCGCTAGAAGCCCTTGCGCATCTCGACCAGGTCGAAGTCGGTGCGCAGCGCGCCGGACGCCTCGTGGAACGGGAACGGCAGGTGCCGGCCGGTGCGGGCGTAGCCACGGCGTTCGTACCAGCCGATCAGCTCCTCCCGCAGGCTGATCACCGTGAGCGTCGCGGCCGTCGCCTCCCACAGCTCCCGGGTGGCGCGCTCGGCCGCCTCGAGGACGACCTTGCCGGTGCCGGTGCCCTGCTCGGCGGGATCGACGGCGAACATCCCGACGTACGCCGTGCCGCCGCGGTCGTCGGGTGCCTGCACCAGGGCGGAGCCGACCAGCCGCCCGTCGGCCTCGACCAGCACGAACCGGCTGCGCTCGTCGGCGACCAGCGCGGCGACCTGCTGCTCGCTGGACCGGGGGCCGGCCAGGATCTCGGCCTCGTTGGTCCACCCGGTGGCGGCGGCCGGACCGCGGTAGGCGCGCTCGACCAGGGCAGCGACCGCCGGCACGTCGGCCGGGGTGGCGGTGCGGATCTGGTGGTCGGGCACCGGACGACCCTACGTGCGAGGACGTGGCCGGGCCCGCAGGGTCCGTGACCGAAACCCTGGGCACTCGTTGGACGGGACAGACGACCTGCGGAGGGCTCATGGGCAAGAAGCACGTCCGGCTGCGCGACGAGCTCGAGCGCGCCGGCCGACCCGAGGAGGACCACCGGTCACAGGACCGGAACGCGGGGGTGGCGATCGCCGTCCTGGCCGTCGTCGTCATCGGGCTGCTGGTCGCGATGGCGATGGGCGCCACCGACGCCCTGCGCCCCTGACCCCCTGCGCCCCTGACCCCCTGCGCCCCTGACCCGGCCCTCTTCTGCTCGTTTGCGACCTGCCTCCCCGACACGCCGACGGAACGTCGGCGTGTCGGGGGCAGAGGTCGCAAACGAGCGAACGTCGGGGGGAGAGCCGGCCTGCAGTCAGGGGACCCAGGGGGTGGGAGCGTGGTTGCCCGCACCCGTCGGCCGGCCGAAGAGCAGGTCGCAGATCTCCAGGTACAGCCCGTCCGGGTCGGGCAGGTGGGTGATCCGGCGCAGCGCCTGGTCCCGACCGGCCGACTCGAGGACCAGCTCGCCGTAGCCGAGCAGCCGGCCCAGCGGCGGCCGCGAGTAGCTCATGTCGGTGACCTTGATCAGCGGCATCATCGCCACCTTGCGCGTGACCAGCCCGGTCCGCACCAGCAGGCGCCGGTCGGTGACGACGAACCAGTCCTCCCGCCACTCCAGCACCCGCCAGGCGAGCCGAGCAATCAGCACGACCCAGCCGGCCAGCAGCACCTCGCGCACGTACGGGACCATCGGCAGCACCTGGTCCAGCCACATCAGCAGCACCAGCCCGGCGACGGCGCCCAGGGCCGGTTCGGCCAGCCGGGCCCAGTGCCGACGGACGGCCAGCACCCGCTCCTCGGCGGGCAGCAGGAAGCGCTCCAGACCGCGGAAGCCGGCCGGCCCGGGCACCGGCCTCAGCGCACCACGGCGTCGAAGAACGCCCCGAGACTGGTCCCGGCCGCGCTCACCCCGCCGAAGGCGACCTTGACCATGTCCGCGGCCTTGGCCGGGCTCATGATGATCGTGTAGACGACGAACGCGATGCCCAGCCACAGCAGGAGGCGGCGGGTCGTGGCGGCCATGGGTGCTCCTCGACGAAACGGGACGAACCACTCACAATGCCGCAAAACGACCTGCAGTGGCGGTTCCGCCACGCCCCTCGGGGGCACCTCGCGCGGTCGGCTCAGACGACGCCGTACAGCCGGTCGCCCGCGTCGCCGAGCCCCGGAACGATGTAGCCGAGCTCGTTGAGCCGCTCGTCCAGGCCGGCCGTGACCACCTGCACCGGCACCGACGAACCGCCGAAGGCGTCGGCCATGGCCTGCAGCCCCTCCGGTGCCGCGAGCAGGCAGATCGCGGTGATGTCGTCGGCTCCGCGCTCCAGCAGGAAGTTGATCGCGGCAACCAGCGTCCCGCCGGTCGCCAGCATGGGGTCCAGCACGTAGCACTGGCGGCCGGACAGGTCGTCCGGCAGCCGGGTGGCGTACGTCGAGGCCTGCAGGGTCTCCTCGTCGCGGATCATCCCGAGGAACCCGACCTCGGCGGTCGGCACCAGCCGGACCATGCCGTCGAGCATGCCGAGCCCGGCCCGCAGGATCGGGACCACCAGCGGCTTCGGGGTCGCCAGCCGGACGCCGGTGGTCGGCGCCACGGGCGTCGTGATCTCGACCGGCTCGGTGCGGACGTCCCGGGTCGCCTCGTAGGCGAGCAGGGTGACCAGCTCGTCGGCGAGCCGGCGGAACGTGGGCGAGTCGGTGCGCTCGTCGCGCAGGGCTGTGAGCTTGTGGGCGATCAGGGGGTGGTCGGCGACGTGGGTCCGCATGGCAGCACAACCTAGTGGCCGGGGCGGCCGGGCTGCCCTCTGCCGCTCGCCGCGGAACTCTGCGACGATGCCCGGCAGGCGCAGGGGCGCCGTCACGGGACGGCCGGGGGCTGGCGACGGAGGAGGCGAGGCCATGGACACCCTGGTCGACTTCGCCGTGGTGGTGTTCCGCGAGGACGGGCAGTGGCAGCTCGGCGCGCTGCCGCACCGGGCGGCCGAGACGCTGGCCGGCCTGGTGGCCGCCGTGCGCCAGCAGCCGAGCGAGGGTCCCTGCTTCGCCCTCAGCTCCTACGGCGACGACTTCTTCCTGGCTGTCCGCCCGGACGGCGAGGAGGTCCGGCTGATGCTCTCCGACGCCACCGCCGCCGACGAGTGGCCGATCGCTGCCGAGGTCCTGGAGGCGTTGGACGAGCCCGAGCCCGAGGACGACGACGAGGCCGAGCCGGTCGGGGACGTGGACATCTTCGCCGACCTCGGCATGGACGCCGACGACCTCGAGGAGCTCTGCTCCGACCTGGAGCTCTACCCCGACGAGGTGCTCGAGCAGGTGGCGGCGCGGATCGGCTTCGGGCCGCAGTTCGCGACCGTCATGGCCGACGACCTCACCTGACCGCTGACCTGTCCCGACCGTCCCGACCGCCCCGACCAGCCCGCCCGTCACCCGACCCCGCGCCGAGAAGACCTCCGGAGGAAGGCTTGCCCTACTTCACCGCCGTCCTGGCCCGTGAAGGCAAGGCCTGGACCACGCACGACCTCGACGTCGACACCGCCGCCGACCTCGCCGAGCTCACCTCCGAGCTGCGGGCGCTGGTCGACGGTGGCGACGAGCCGGTGCTGCTGTTCGTGGAGCGGGAGGACGCCTGGTGGGCGGTCGTCCGCGTCGACGGCGACGAGGACCCGCGGGTGTTCGTCTCGGACGTGGCCGGCGCCGCCGCCTCCCGGTACGCCGACATGCTCGCCGTCGTGGACGAGGAGGGCGTGGACCCCGAGCCCGGCACCTGCGGCGGCGATCTCGACCTGCTCGGCGACCTGGGCACCCCGCCGGAGCGGCTGCGGGAGATGTGCGACGACGAGGTCATCCCGATGGACGCCCTGGCGGCGGTGGCCGAGGCGGCCGGCTTCGCCGAGGCCCTCGACGCGCTCCGCTGACGCCCACGGCTGGTGGCGCCCGTGACCTCTGACGCCGGCCGGTACGACGGCTGGATGCGGCGCGCCCTGGACGAGGCGGCCCACGCCCTGCCGTCCGGCGACGTGCCGATCGGTGCCGTCGTCGTCGGCCCGGACGGCGACGTGCTCGGTCGCGGACACAACGTGCGCGAGGCGGACGGCGACCCGACCGGTCACGCGGAGATCCTGGCCCTGCGCGCCGCCGCGGCCCGGGTCGGGGAGTGGCGGCTGACCGGCTGCACCCTGGTGGTCACCCTGGAGCCCTGCACGATGTGCGCAGGCGCCTTGGTGCTGGCCCGGGTGGCCCGGCTCGTCTACGGCGCCGACGACCCGAAGGCCGGCGCCGTCGGATCGCTGTGGGACGTGGTGCGCGACCGGCGCCTCAACCACCGGCCCGAGGTGGTGGGCGGCGTGCTCGCCGAGGAGTCCGGCGACCTGCTGCGGGCGTTCTTCCGCGACCAGCGGGCCGGAGGGCCGGACGGCGGCGCCGCCACCGTCCGGTAATCTCTGCGGCGGTGGCGTGTCCGAGCGGCCGAAGGAGCACGCCTCGAAAGCGTGTGACGGTGCAAGCCGTCCGTGGGTTCAAATCCCACCGCCACCGCCAGCCGTCGGCGACATTCCCGCAGGTCAGAGGCCTGTGGGGTGTCGCCGAAGCGCCGCCCACATGCCTCTGGTCACAGGAATGGTCACGGGAGCTCCCGCGAGGCACTACTCCTGGTCGCCGACCACCAGTGCTGCCACCCGAGCTGCCGCCATCGCCTGCATGTCCAGGTCGACGTGGGAGTACGTGTCCAGCGTGATCGACACGTTGGCATGACCCAGACGTTCCTGGACTACCCGAGGGTGCACGCCGGCTCTCAGCGCCAACGTCGCATGGGTGTGCCGGAGGTCGTGCAACCGGATCTTGGGAAGCCCGAGCCGGCGCACGTGCCGGCCGAAGTAGTACGAGAACGTCTTGGGATGCAGCGGTCGGCCGTCCTCGAGGCAGCAGACAAGGTCACCGTCCTGGTACGCGCCACCAGCGGCCAATCGCTCCTGTAGCTGGCGGCTTCGGTGGGCGCGAAGTGCCGACACGGTCGTCGGGTCCAGCGCAATCTGTCGACGGCCCTTGCCGGTCTTGGGCGTGCCCCATGCCATGCCTGGCTCGCCGGTGCGCTGAACGTCTGTGGTGATCAAGGTGCGGATGATCGTGAGGCGGCCGGCATCCAAGTCGATGTCTGCCCAGCGCAGCCCGAGCACCTCGCCTCGGCGCATGCCGGTAGTGGCCAGAAGCCACCACGCTCCGGCGAGCCGGTCGTCCTCTATCCCACCCAGGAACGTCGCCAGCTCTCCTGCCTTCCAGGTCTTCATTTCGGGCTTGCCCGACGGCCGTGGCGGATCAGCAGCGTCGGCGGGATTGCGCACGAGCGCGTGCCAACGAACGGCGTCCCGGAGAGCTCGGTGCAGAATCGTGGCGACGTAGGCGACCGAGCGGGGTGACAACGGGCGGTGCTCGTCATCGCCAGCCAGCAGTAGGGCGTACAACGCGTTCAAGTCCGCCGGACCGAGCTGCTGCAGTCGTCTCCGCCCGATGGCGCGCCCACTCACGTGAAGCCGTACGTTTCGCCGGTAGGACTCGAAGGTCGACGGCTTGATCGTGTGCTCGATCGCAGGTAGCCAAGTCTCCGACAGGAAGGCAGCGACGGTCTGACGCTTCGGCTCCACGTATGCGCGGTCATCGACCGACGTCAGGACGCGCGTCAGCTCGCGTTGAGCGCCGCGCCTCGTCGTGAAGCCACGACGTCGCGTCTGGCGGCGCTCGCCACCCGGCTGGGTGATGTCGACGACGAAGAACCATGTGCCGTTGACCGATTGACGAATGCTGCCCCGGCGACCCGTGCCCGCATGTCCCACAGCTGCCTCCTTGCGGCATTGCCAGGCGTCCGACCGCGGTCGGCCAGCCACACCGGCGACTTCGCCGTCAGCTGGCGGCGATGTCTTCCCGGTCGCCCCGAAGCGCGGCGACGAGGCCAAGGAGCGCGTCGGTGGGGATGCGCCGGCAGGCTCCGATGTGGACGGACTCGAGGATGCCGTCCTGCATCAGTTCGTACAGCTTGGAGCGGCCGATGCCAAGGGCTCTGGCCGCCTCGATCGGGGTGAGGAGCAGCTGGTCGGTCATCTGGAGATCCCTTCGGTTCGTGGTGCGGCGGGGTGGTCCGGGCGGCGGGTCTGCCACCGGTCGGGTTGGCTGCGGGGCAGCTGGCGGGTGGCGAGGGTCTGGGTGCGGCGTCGGGAGAGCCGGGCGGCGAGATGGTCGAGGTGCCCGTCGCCGGCGACGGCGGCCGACTGACTGGTGCCGTCGGGGACGTAGAGGTGGTTGGCTGCCCGCCCGCGGGAGAGCGCGACGTAGCCGGCCTCCCTCGTCAACGCCGCGGTCCCATAGAGGAGGGCGATGTCGACGGTGGCTCCTTGGGCCTTGTGGCAGGTGGTGGCGTAGCCGTGGTCGAGGTGCCGTCCGGCCCAGTCCGCGCCGACCACGACCTGCAGGTCGTCCTCGGCGGCGAGGGTCAGGGTCCGCCGGTGGGGGTCGACGGCGGTGACGGTCGCGCGGGTGCCGTTAAGCAGCCCGAGGTGGTGGTCGTTGGCGGTGACCATCACCTGGTCGCCGGCCCGGTAGTCCCGGGCTGTGTCGCCATGGCCCGCGGTGACCGGGTCGGGGCCGAGGCGACCGGCGGCCAGCAGCCGGTCCCGGGCGGTGTCGTTGAGCCGGGTGACGTCGGTGCGGCGGACTGCCAGCATCACCACCCGCCGCGGGCCCGTCCCCGACGCCTCGGCGGTCGCGGCCGTGGCCGGGGTCTGGAGGTGGTGCAGATAGTCGCCCACGACGCGGTCGGCGAGCTGGTCGGCCGGTGCGGTGTGGACCCGGCCGTGGTCGGCGTAGGCGGCGACCGCTGCGTCGGGGTCGCCCGCGCGCAGGTCAGCGAGGGCGCGACGCTCCCAGGCCTCGGTCTGGCGCCGGTTGTCGGTCAGGGTGACCGTGGCCGGGTGCCGGGTCAGGGCGGTGAACAGCCCGCCGGCGCCGACCTCCGGCAGCTGGGCGGGGTCCCCGACCAGCACCAGCGTGGCGTCGGCCGCCTGGGTGTGCTGCAGCAGGGCGGCGAGGGTGCGGGTGTCGACCATGGAGGCCTCGTCGACGACCAGCACCCCACCCCGGGGCAGCCCGGCCGGCTGGAGGGTGGCCGGGCGGCGGGCGGCGTTCAGCAGGCGGGTCAAGGAGGTGGCGGTGATGCCGGTGGCGTGCTCGAGCCGGCGGGCGGTGACCGCGGCGACGGCGGCGCCGGTGACCGGCCGGCCCTGCGCGGTCCAGGCCTGGGCGGCGGCGGCCAGTGCGGCGGTCTTCCCGGCGCCGGCCGGCCCGACCACCACCGCGAGGCCCTCGGCTGCGGTGAGGGCCCGGACCATCGCCTGCTGCTCGCCCGACAGCTTTCGCCCGGCCACAGCGTCCTCGAGGACCTCGGCTGCGACTTCCCGGTCGGGCCGTACGCGCAGCTCTTCGGCGCTGCGCAGGGCGGCCTGCTCGACCCGCAGCAGCTCGGTGGTGGTCCACCGCGGCCCGTCCTCGACGGCGCTGACGAGGCGGACCACGTCGCGGCTGGCCAGGACCTGGTCCGCGACCGCCTCCAACGTCGCCCGGTCGGTGGCTGTGCCGGCCGGAAGGGCCTGGCAGAGGGCCTGCAGCAGGTCGCGCCGGTCGAAGCCGGTGGCCTGCGCGGTCAGCCCGGCCGGCCCGAGCAGATAGGCGGCGAGCTGGTTGACCGGCGGGACCGGGGGTGGTCGGCGCCGGCCCAGGGCGGCGGCGATCAGCCGGCCGGGGTGGTGGCCGGCGGCCCGGGCGGTGGCGGCCCACCGGTCCCGCAACGCCCCCTCGGGCTCGGAGCCCGGCTTGGCCGGGCGGGTGGCGAGGCAGGCGGCCTGGGCGGCGTCCGGGCCGGTGGTGCCGGCCGCGGTCATCGCGGCCACGATCTGCCGGCGCCGGGTCGAGAAGGTGCCGAGCAGGTCGGCCGGGAGGCCGTCGATCTCCGCGACGCCCTTGGTGGGTGCGGTCCAGTCGACGCCGAGCCGTGCGGTGAGCTGCCCGCGCAGGCTCGCGTGGTACAGGTAGCTGGCGGTCAGGGCGTGCCGGTAGATCTGCTTGGCGTCGACCGCGGACCACTTCCCGTCCGCGCCGTGCAGCAGGTTGGGCACCACCAGGTGGGTGTGCAGCTGCGGGTCCCCCGCCCGCGAGGTGTGGTGCTCGAACGCGGCGACGATCCACCCGTCCGTGCCGATCCGGTTGGCGCGCTGCCCGTCGCCCTGGTGGCCGCGCAGCCCGTGCCCGGCGACCGACTCCAGATAGCCCAGCGCCTGCTCGACGGCGGCTTGGTGGGCGTCCCGCACCTGGTTGGCCACGGTGCGGTCGCCGAGCGCGAACAGGACGCTGACGCTCTTGGGGGCGGAGATGGTGACGTCGATGCCGGGCCGGCGGGCGTCGACCCGCCGGTCGGCGAACCTGACTGCGGCCGCGTACCGGTCGGTGCCGTCCTTAGCCCGGTAGACCGTCCGGACGTCGAGGCCGGCCGCGTCCGCGAGCTGCGCCGCCCAGGTCGGGGACACTGTCGGCGGCCGGCCGCGCCGCGACCGGTCCACCCGGGCCGCCAACGCCTCGTACTTGGCTCGGTCCCGGCCCTGCGGGAACAGCACCGAAGGCGGCCCCGCCTGCAGGTCGGCCTGCCGCTGGATCGCGTCAACCAGTGGTTGGGCGGGCAGCCGGCCGCGCGGGTCGGCTCGGCTCAGCTCCGGGACCAGGGTCAGCCCGTCGCCCCACCGGCCGGCAAGCAGCGCCCGCAGCCGGTCGGCGCCGGAGAGGTCCAACTGGCCGGACAGGCCGGCCGCCGCGGCGCCGGCTCCCAGCCACCGACCGGCCGGTTCGGCACCCAGGTAGTAGTCGGCCGGGCAGTTCGCCTGCCGGGCCAGGTAGTAGCCGGCCGGGTCCGACCCCGCGCCGAGCATCGCCACCGACACCACCACCGCCGCTCACCCACCCGCCCAGCAGACAGGTCTACGGGTGCCGGTCCTGCGTCGGGACCGCGCCGCGGCGGCCGGCGGCGACTGGTGCAGAAACGTCCCCATACTTATATGGGTGCCAGCGAAGGGGTCCAGACGCGGGGTAGCCGGCCGGAATCCCCAAGAACTTTGCCGGCCGGACACCAGCGGACACAGGCGGACGCTTCGGCGCCCGTCGGGCCCGAGGGTCGGTCAGCTCGGACCCGGGTCTGCTCCGCGGCAGGTGCCCGACCAGTACCGCGACCTCACCCCGTTCGGCGTGACCTCCGCACTCCACGAACTTCTAGCCGCCCGAGAAGCCAACCCCCGGGCGCGTGGCGTCGATCCCCACCTCGACGACTTCCCGTAGCCAACCGGCGCCTCCGCGGAAGCCGACAACCAGTCAGTCAGCACACCCTTGTATCCCGTGGATACGGTCGGTTCCCCGCGTCTCACCCGGCAGGTTCTTACCCGGAGCGTCGCGGCGTTCGTTCTCCGGAACCGGACGCGGGGTCGCCGACCGGAGCGGGCTCGAGGAGCATCTCGCGATCGATGGTGAGTTCTTTGCCTGCGCTTCCATTGACAGCCGCGTCTGCAGGGCGTCAACGACCAGCTCGGTGCGGATGTGGTCGGCGATCGACCAGCCCACGACGCGGCGGGAGAACCCGTCGATGACCGCGCAGCAGTAGACCCAGCCGTCGGCGGCGCGGTGCTGGGTGATGTCGGTGAACCACACCGTGTCCGGCGCTTGGGGCACGAAGCGGCGTTGCACCAGGTCGAGGTGGGTAGCCGGCGCGGGTCGCCAGCCGCGACGTTTGCGCCGGTGACACACCCCTGCCAACCCCGCGGCCCGCATCAGCCGGGCCACCCGCTTGCGGCCGATCCGGATCCCGAGCCCGAGGCGCAGCTCGGCGTGCACCCGCGGCGATCCGTAGGTGCCGCGGGACTCGTAGTGCACCCGGGAGATCGTCTCGCTCAGCTGGGCGTCCGCGACCGCCCGGGCCGACGGCGGCCGGGTCAGCCACTGGTAGTAGCCCGAGCGGGACACCTCGAGCACCCGGCAGGCCACCGCGACGTCGATCCCGTCGGCGGCGAGCTCACGGACCAGCCGGAACCCTATTTTGGGAGCACGTTCTCCCGGGCGAAGTAGGCCGAGGCCCGCTTGAGGATCTCGTTCTCCATCTCCAGCACCCGGTTCTTGCGGCGGAGCTCGACCAGCTCCCGCTTCTCCGCGCTGGTCAGGCCCTCCTTGCGGCCGGCATCGACCGCGTCCTGGTCCATCCAGCGGCGCAGACACGACTCGCTGATCCCCAGGTTCCTCGCGACCTGGGCGACCGGCTCACCCTGCTCGACCAGACCCAGAGCTCGACGCCGGAACTCCGGCGGCTTCGGTGCAGGCATCCAAGACTCCTCTCCGAGGCGATCATCACCTCAGAACAGGTGTCCGGGAAAGCGGGTCAGGCTCCGTTGGAGTGGAAAGACTCTTCACATCGTGGTTGGCAACAAGCACATTCCCGTATTCTGAGAAGCGCTGATTGGAGGATGACCCGAGCATGACCGAAGATGGGCAGATCGATGGGCCTGATTCGATTTGGTTTGAAGGCGTTGGCGATATTCCAATCTTCGATGAGGACGACTTCCGCTTGGAGCAAGATCGCGATCAAGCGACGTATGCCGAAACATTCGTGCAGGCGTTAGGAACCGTGTCGCAGCTGCGAACAGTACTACGAACTCACCCTCAAGAAGAGGTGAGATGGCGTGTCGTGGCGCGATTCATCGCTAAGGGCAGTCACTGCCCGAGTCTGGTTTCAGCCGCTCTCATCGATGCGTTACGGAGCGATCCATCCTGGATGGTCCGCGACGCCGCCGCAATGGGCTTGCTGCATTACTCAAACGCGACTGTCTATAGAGTTCTCCGCGACGCCGCTGACGACGAGAACGAGACAGTGCGAGAGACAATACAATACGTCTTGACACAGATGCACTTTGATTTGAATCAGTAGCAGTGGTTACGTGCCCCGAACCTAGGTCGCCTCCGCGCACGCCCAAAGCACTGCTGTCCAGGTGCGCGCACCAGTGCCCTCGATTTTGGCGGGCCTCAATCGGACCAAAGTAGAGGTGGCTCTGACATCCGCGGCCAAGCGACCCGGTACCCGGCGCGTGCACGTCGGGCAGGGGCCGAGGTCGAGTCAAGGGACTTGGAATCGGTCGATATGGTCCTGGCCGAGGCGACATCGTGGTCGTTGTCAGGTACGGATCTCAGGAAGTCACTCGCCATTTTCGTCACCATGAACAAGGTGGTTCCGCTCGAATGACACTGCACTCACTCTCTGTTCGCGTCGATCTGACTCTTAGCGATCCCCAGCAGCTGGAGCGCTTCGTTGGCGAGTCGCTGTCAAGAGATTCGAAAGAGATTACAGCAGGCGATCTGATCGTCGAGGCGATCTCGCGGCAACCAGCTGTGATTCTCACGGCTTGGCTCAGCGAGGCCGGACTCGACCTCGTCAGTGAAACCTTCGCGGTGGTATCAGACACCGAATTGGCTGAACCGCCTCTGGACGACCCGTGGCAGCCGTTAACGCAGGCGTAGCACAACTGGACGCCGCGAGTTGCCTCGGCGTTGGCGACAACGCGCCCCCGCCGACCGCCCGTTCGCCTCATGACTGAGGGATCTGAGGAACAGCTTGGTCTGGATCCCGCGCGTCCTTTAGAGCCAACATGACAGCCAAGCGGGCGATCTCCCACGAAACTACGCGGATTTGGACGGACGTCAACTGAGGCTGACCCGCGGCAGCGTGAACATGAGGACCTCTGCGGCCGACCAAGATCGAGTTGGCGAACCGGGACCAAATCGCCTTGCCCATCGACCGACCAAGGCCGCTAGCCGGCAGGTCCGAGGGCCACCGCCGCCGGATGCAGGAGTTGATCTCGTGTGGTCACAGGAGTGGTCACGGGAACGTGCGGAAGGCCATGATGACCGGCGGACGACAGAGGACGCGGACGTGCCGCTGACCTGCGGAAACGCGCCTCTTCACGAATCTTCGTGTACTCCCACGGACGCCTGTTGCCGGAGTTCAAATCCCACCGCCACCGCCAGCCGTCCACTGACGCCGTCCCGCGACCCGCCGCCGGGTGCACAGGGCGGCGTCGTGGCGTCCCGGGTCGCGCCGTCGTCCGATCGGCCGCGGACTGCTTGACGTGGGCCCGGGCTCGGGGACCTAATGAGCGGGCCGCCACACCGGGGCCCGGGGGTGCCGAGGCTGATCGGAGGCTCGAGCGTGGACGGGGACGCCCTCTCAGCGCCTTCGGACGAGCAGTGTCCCGACGACACGGCCGGCCTGAGCACGTCCGAGCTCGTTGTCCGGCTCCAGGACGCGCACGAGCGCATCGCGGAGCTCGAGTCGGCCCGGTTGCGGGCCGAGACCCTGTTCGCTGTCACCCAGGTCCTGGGGAAGACGTTGAGCCTGCAGGACACCTTCGACACGATCCTCGGCCAGCTGCAGCGAGTCGTCCCCTACGACAGCTCGTCGATCCAGGTGATCCAGGAGGACAGGCTGGTCATCGTGGGCGGGCGCGGTTTCGACCGGCCGGAGACCATCCTCGGACTCGGATTCGGCCTGGACGACGAGACCAACCCCAGCATCCAGGTGCTGCGGTCCAGGCGGCAGCACGTCTTCGGCGACGTGTCCCACCACCCACACTTCGCCAGCCAGGTCCACGGTGGTGGGCGCATCCGCGGCTGGATCTGCGCACCGCTGCTCTTCGGTGATCGCATCATCGGCGTCATCACGCTGGACAAGTTCGAGCCCGACTTCTACAACGAGGAGCTGGCGGAGCTCGTCACGGCGTTCGCCGCCCAGGCGGCCACGGCGATCGAGAACGCACGGTTGCTCGAGACCGAGCGGGCGGCGCGCGAGCAGGCGGAGACGCTGCGGGCAGCGGCCCAGTCGCTGGGGAGCACGCTGAGCCTGCCGCAGGTGTTCGACCTCATCCTCACCGAGCTGCGCAAGGTCGTGCCGTACGACAGCTGCAGCGTGCAGCAGATGGACGGCGACGAGCTGGTCATCGTCGGCGGCCACGGCTTCCCCAACCTGGACCAGTTGCTGGGGGCCCGGTTCAACTGGCGCGACGCGGACGACCCCGCCGGCGAGGTGGTGCTGCGGCGCGAGCCGGTCATCGTCGGGAACGTATCGGCCAGGTTCGAGCACTTCCAGGACGAGGCGCACGGAGGCGGGCGCATCAAGGCGTGGATGGGAGTGCCGCTGATCGTCGGTGGCCGGCTGATCGGCATGCTCACCCTCGACAAGCTCGAGGAGAACTACTACACCGACGAGCACGCCCGCATGGCGGAGACCTTCGCCGCCCTGGCCACGACGGCGATCGAGAACGCGCGCCTGTTCGAGATCGAGCGTTCGGCTCGCGAGCAGGCGGAGACGCTGCGGGCGGCGGCCCAGTCGCTGGGGAGCACGCTGAGCCTTCCGCGGGTGTTCGACTTGATCCTCACCGAGCTGCGCAAGGTCGTGCCGTACGACAGCTGCAGCGTGCAGCAGATGGACGGCGACGAGCTGGTCATCGTCGGAGGCCTGGGCTTCCCGAACCTGGACGAGCTGCTGGGGGCCCGGTTCCACTGGCGGGACGCGGACGACCCCGGAGGTGAGGTGGTGCTGCGGCGCGAGCCGGTCATTGTCGGGAACGTGTCGGCCAGGTTCGAGCACTTCCGGAACGAGGCGCACGGCGCCGGCCGCATCAAGGGCTGGATGGGGGTGCCGCTGACAGTCGCTGGCCGGCTGATCGGCATGCTCACCCTCGACAAGCTCGAGAAGGACTACTACACCGACGAGCACGCGCAGATGGCCAAGACCTTCGCCGCCTACGCCGCGACGGCCATCGAGCGAGCTCGCCTCTTCGACGAGATCCGCAGCCTGCTGGAGGACGCGTCGGACGCTCGCCGACGCCTCGTCGACGCCATAGAGAACTCGTCGGAGGGATTTGCGTTCTACGACGCGGACGACCGGCTGGTGCTCTCCAACACGAAGTATCAGGAGCTGCTCTACCCGGGATCGGCCGTTGTGCTCAGGCCGGGGATGTCGTTCGAGGAGATCGTGCGCGCGGCTGCGGCCCAGGGCCTCATTGCCGACATCGACGGGGACCCGGACGAGTGGGTAGCGCAACGGCTGGCCTTGCATCGCGACCCGCAGGAACCACTGCTCCAGCAGCGCGGCGACGGCCGGTGGCTGCTCATCACCGAGCGACGAACGGGCGATGGCGGCACGGTGGCCGTCTTCTCGGACATCACCGCACTGAAGCAGCGAGAGGAGGAGCTCACCCTGAAGTCGCAGGCACTCCAGCAGCTCTCGCAGCAGCTGGCCAAGTACCTGTCTCCCCAGGTGTACGACTCCATCTTCACCGGTCGGCAGGAGGTCAGGCTGACCAGCCAGCGGAAGCGGCTGACCGTCTTCTTCTCCGACATCGCCGGCTTCACCGAGACGACCGAGCGGCTGCAGCCCGAGGACCTGAGCCAGCTGCTGAACCACTACCTGACCGAGATGTCGCAGATCGCGCTCGCCCACGGCGCGACGATCGACAAGTACGTGGGCGACGCGATCCTGATCTTCTTCGGGGACCCGGAGTCCCGTGGGGTCGAGGCGGACGCCATCGCCTGCGTGCGGATGGCTCTCGGGATGCGGGCGCGGATGGCCGAGCTGCAGGACATCTGGCGGGCCGCCGGCATCGAGCAGCCGCTCCGCTGCCGGATGGGCATCAACACCGGCGTGTGCACAGTGGGTAACTTCGGCAGCGACGACCGGATGGACTACACGATCATCGGGGGAGCGGTGAACCTCGCCGCCCGGCTCGAGACGTCCTGCCCCCCGGACGAGATCCTGGTCTCCTACGAGACGCACGCGCACGTCAAGGACGAGGTCGGCTGCGAGGAGCACGGTCACCTGGATGTCAAGGGCTTCCCCTACCCGGTGGCCACCTACCGGGTGGTCGACCTGGTCGAGAACATGACCGCGGCCGACCGGCCCATCCATGCGAAGCTGCCGCACCTCCAGCTCGACGTCGATGTCTCGCAGATGTCCGACGACGAGCAACGCGCCGCCGCCGCGCTGCTGAGGGAGACGGTGCAGCGGCTGTCCGGCAGCGGCCCGGTCGACCCCCAGGTCGCCCCGCCGCGCTGACCGGGGGAGGGCCGTTTCAGGGCCGCCTGGGTGGGGAAATCGAGGTGCTTGTGAGCACGGAAGACCCGCGCGAGCGGCTGGAGCAGGAGGCCGAGCGGCTGGACCGTCGCCAGGCCGACCTGGACCGCGAGCAGACCCAGCAGGACGCCACCGCTCCACCGGACCGGGACCGCGAGGCGCTCCGCCGGCTGGCGGACGAGACGGACACGCTCGCCGACGAGTGGGACCGGCTCGCCGACGAGTGGGACCGGCGGGCAGAGGCCCGCGACGTCGACGGCGACCAGCGGGACTCCCGGGCCCACGCCCGCGATCTCGCGATCCGTACGGCCGAAGCGGCCGGCCAGCAGCCAGGCGACCGCGGCGTGGAGCGCTACTGGACCGCCCGTGACCGGGACAGCGCCACCTTCGACCGGCACGACTCGGCCGACGACCGGCGCCGCGCCGCGGCCGACCGGTCCCGTTCGGCCGAGCTGCGTCGGCGGGCCCGCAAGGACCGCGAGGCGCTGGGCCCCCTGCTCGCCGAGGACGACTGAGCCGACGAGCTCAGGGGTCGTGCACGCTGCCCTCGACCGTCGGCGGCTCCTCCTCGCCGCGCCGACGCAGCAGCCCGATGCCGGGCAGCCCGGTGACGACCCGCCGGAGGTCCTGCACCACCTCGAGGACCTCGTGCAGGTCCGGGCCGACCCGGTCCAGGTTCTGCAGCATCGGCAGGACGTCGTTCTCGACGTGGTCGAGCAGGAGCGGCATCCGGTCCACCAGCGAGATCGCCGCCGTCACCTCGGCCGGGTCGAGCTCCTCGGCGAACCGCAGGGCGGCCGGTGCGAGCCTGCGCAGAGACGGCTCCCAGCTGGTGAGTGAGGCGTCCACCCGGTCCAGCACCCCCGTCGCACCGTCCACCGACCGGCCGGCGTCACGGGTCACGATCTCGGCCGTGTCGAGCACGGCGTGCGTGCGCCGGGTGGCCTCGTCGGCCCGGGAGACGACCTGGTCGGCGCGGTCGACCACCCGGTCGACCCGGTCGAGCAGGTCCTCGATCCGGTCCATGGCCGCGGCGGCCCGGGGCACCAGACCGAGGGCGGTCTCGACGGCGTCAGCCGCGGCGACCGCGCCGCCGAGGACGGCGGCCGGTCCGGGGAGGGGGAGTCGCATGCGGCTGCTCGTTCCCTCTCGGGCTGCTCCGCACGCCCCGCGGGCTCAGCAGCCTGACGGCACCGGCCGCGGGGTCGGCGACAGGGCGGCCGCGGCGTCCGCCGGCGGTCGCAGGCCGTGCCAGGCGGCGCCGAGCACCAGGTCGACGCTCGCGTCGGCGCGCTGGTCGGGCACGGCGGTGACCTCCGGTGCCGCCCCGACCTGGCCCGCCGGGGCCACCTGCGCCGTCACGGTCCGGGCCGCAGCGGTGCCGAGCCGGGAGCTGCGGACCTCGGCCGCCCCGGTCACGGTCCGCTTCAGCGGGTCGTTGTCCACGGTGCCCACCCGGAAGCCGCGCTTGCGCAGCAGCGTCGCGACCTGCGAGGCGAGCCCGCGCCGGTCGGTGGCGTTGTAGACGTTGACCCGCACGTCCTTGGCGGCCACGACGCTCGGCGCCGGGCTCGGTGCCGGACAGCTTGCCGCCGGAGTCGCGACGACGTCGTCGGCGGCGGGGCGGTGCGACCACCACCATGCCCCGGCGGCCAGCGCCGCGGTCACGAGGAGGGCCACCACCAGCAGCCCCCGGTGCGAGCGCCGAGGGCCGCGGCGCGCCGACGGGCGGCCTCCGACGCCGGCAGGGGTGAACATCGACACGGTGGCGCAGCCCTCAGTCCGGGAGCTCGAGCACCCGGGCGTGCAGCACCGGGATCTGGGCGAGGGCGGCGCGCAGGGCGCGGTGCAGGCCGTCCTCCAGATAGAGGTCCCCGCGCCACTGCACGACGTGGGCGAACAGGTCGCCGTAGTACGTCGAGTCGTCGGCGAACAGCGCCTCCAGGTCGAGCTCGCGCTTGGTCGTCACCAGCTCCTCCAGCCGCACCTGGGTGGGCGCGAGACCGCCCCACTCGCGCTGGGAGAACCCGTGGTCGGGGTACGGCTTGTGGTCACCGACCGCCTTGAAGATCACCCTCGCGAGCATAGGCTGGCCGCCCCAGGCCCCGGAGCAGGGAGAGGTCTCATGTCGGCAAAGGAGCCAGGTCCGTCCGACGTCGTCGCCGACGTGCAGGAGGGCTACGCGTTCGACGGGCCGGCGCTCGAGCTCGGGGCCCTGGTGGTCGACGGTGAGGCGCGTCCGGACGCCACTGTGCGGATCCCGCTGGCGATGCTCAACCGGCACGGCCTGGTGGCCGGGGCCACCGGCACCGGCAAGACCAAGACGTTGCAGCTGATGGCCGAGCAGCTGTCGGCCGCCGGGGTCCCGGTGATGGCCGCCGACATCAAGGGTGATCTCTCCGGCATCGCCGAGCCGGGCGAGCCGAGCGACCGGGTGGCCGGACGCGCCACCGAGGTCGGCCAGACCTGGACCGCGACCGGCTTCCCGGTCGAGCTGCTGGCGCTCGGCGGGCAGGGCGAGGGCCTCACGCTGCGCGCGACCATGACCTCGTTCGGCCCGACGCTGCTGGCGAAGGTCCTCGGGCTCAACGACGTGCAGGAGTCCTCGCTCGGCCTGGTGTTCCACTTCGCCGACAAGGCCGGGCTGCCGATGCTCGACCTCAAGGACCTCCGCGCGGTGGTGCAGTTCCTCATGAGTGACGAGGGGCAGGACGAGCTCAAGGAGCTCGGCGGCCTGTCCCGGGCGACGGCCGGTGTCATCCTGCGCGAGCTCATCGGGTTCGAGGACCAGGGCGCGGACCTGTTCTTCGGGGAGCCGGAGTTCGAGACGGCCGACCTGATGCGGGTCGACGCGCAGGGGCGCGGCATCGTGTCGCTGCTCGAGCTGCCGCAGCTGCAGGACCGCCCCAAGGTGTTCTCGACCTTCCTCATGTGGCTCCTGGCCGACCTGTTCCAGGAGCTGCCGGAGGTCGGCGACGTCGACAAGCCCAAGCTGGTCTTCTTCTTCGACGAGGCGCACCTGCTCTTCGACGACGCGTCGAAGGAGTTCCTCTCCGCCATCGCCCAGACCGTGCGGCTCATCCGGTCCAAGGGGGTCGGTGTCTTCTTCGTCACCCAGACGCCGAAGGACGTTCCCTCCGACGTCCTGGCCCAGCTCGGCAACCGGGTGCAGCACGCCCTGCGAGCGTTCACCCCGGACGACGCCAAGGCGCTCAAGGCGACCGCGTCCACGTTCCCCCACTCCGGCTACGACCTCGAGGAGGCGCTGACCCAGCTCGGGATCGGCGAGGCGATGATCACCGTGCTGTCCGACCGCGGCGCCCCCACGCCGGTCGCGTGGACCCGGTTGCGGGCACCGGAGTCGAAGATGGCGCCGGCCGACCCGGCGGTCCTCACCGCGGCGGTGGCATCCTCGCCGCTGCACGCCAAGTACGCCGAGACCGTCGACCGCGACTCGGCGTACGAGCGGCTCGCGAAGAAGGTCGAGGCCGCCGCGGAGCCGGAACCCGCGGACGAGCCGAGCCGGGCACCGTCGCGGCCGAAGCGCTCCTCGAAGCCGGCGAAGTCCACCGCCGAGAAGGTGATCGAGTCCTCGGCGTTCCGGTCGGCCGCCCGGTCGGCGGCGACCGTCCTCGGCCGCGAGATCGCCCGCTCGATCTTCGGTACCCGCCGCCGCTGAGCGCGGGGTGGCGGAGGATGCGGGATTCGAACCCGCGAGGGGTTGCCCCCAACACGCTTTCCAAGCGTGCGCCCTAGGCCACTAGGCGAATCCTCCGCCGACGAGGGTACCGGAGCACCAGCCGCTCCCCGACCAGCCGGTGACCCACCGGCGACCGCCCCCGTCCTCCCGCGAGTGGTGGGTTGCGCACCCGAGATGCCCCGATCCGCCTGCCGAACCCACCACTCGGCGGGAGGGGGATGGCGGGGCCGTTAGACTCGGTGGCCGACCCCTCGTGCGGCGTCATCCCGCTGAACCCCCCCAGGGCCGGAAGGCAGCAAGGGTAGGCAGGCTCTGGCGGGTGTGCGAGGGGTCCCTTTCGTGCCCGGGCCGCGCGCCCGCGACCTCGGGACGACCCGGCCGGGCGGTCCGCCCCGGCGGCTAGGGTCGGTGCCGTGACCCAAGCGCTCTACCGCCGCTACCGGCCGGCGACCTTCGCCGAGGTGATCGGCCAGGACCACGTGACCGGTCCCCTGCAGCAGGCGCTGAAGACCGACCGCACCCACCATGCGTACCTGTTCTCCGGCCCGCGGGGGTGCGGCAAGACGACGAGTGCGCGGATCATGGCCCGCTGCCTCAACTGCGCGAAGGGTCCGACGCCCACTCCGTGCGGCACCTGCGACTCCTGCCTCGCACTGGCACCGGGCGGCGGCGGCAGCCTCGACGTCATCGAGATCGACGCGGCGACCCACGGTCTGGTCGACGACGCCCGTGACCTGCGCGAACGCGCATACTTCGCCCCGGCGTCGTCGCGCTACAAGGTCTACATCATCGACGAGGCGCACATGCTCGGCCCCGGGGCGGCCAACGCGCTGCTCAAGGTGGTCGAGGAGCCGCCGCCGCACGTGAAGTTCGTCTTCGCCACGACCGAGCCGGAGAAGGTCATCGCGACCATCCGCTCGCGGGTGCACCACTACCCGTTCCGCCTGGTTCCGCCCGGTGAGCTGGCGACCTACCTCGCCCAGGTCTGCGAGAAGGAAGGCGTCGTCGCCGACCGCGGCGCGATCGCGCTGGTGGTGCGGTCCGGGCGCGGCTCCGTCCGCGACGCGATGAGCATCCTGGACCAGCTGGTGTCCGGCGCTCCGGAGTCCGGCATCACCTACGAGTACGCCGCTGGGCTGCTCGGCCTCACCGACGCGACCCTGCTCGACGACACCATCGAGGCGTTCGCGGCTGCCGACGCCGCGACGGTGTTCCGGGTCGTCGACCGCGTGGTCGAGGGCGGCCACGACCCGCGCCGGTTCGCGGAGGACCTCCTGGAGCGACTGCGCGACCTCATCGTCATGGACGCCGTGCCGGACGCCGCCGGCGCGATCCTCGGCGAGCATCCCGCCGACGAGCTCGACCGGATGCGGCAGCAGTCGGCCCACTTCGGTGCCGCGCAGCTGTCCCGGGCCGCGGACATCGTCAACGAGGGCCTGATCGAGATGCGCGGTGCGACCGCGCCGAGGCTGCAGCTGGAGCTCATCTGCGCCCGGGTGCTGCTGCCCGCCGCCGCGGACGACACCCGTGGGCTGGCAGCCCGGCTGGACCGGCTGGAGCGCCGGGCCTCGATCGCCGGCGCCGCCCCGGCTGGCGAGCCGGGGCGCGAGCCCGCCCCGAACCGGACCGCGGCGCCCGCCACCGCGGCCGTCGAGTCAGAACCGGCGCCCACGCCGCCCCAGCCAGTCCCTTCCGTCCCGGAGCCCACGGCAACGCTCGACGACCGACCCGACCGACACGACCGACCCGACCGACACCGACCGATCCCGACCGGGGCGAGCGAGGTGGCCGAGCCCGCCCCCGCGGCGGCCGAGGGTGCTCTCGACCTGGTGGCCGTGCGGCGCCAGTGGCCGCTCGTGCTGGACGAGGTCAAGACGCTGCGCCGGTTCACCTGGACCCTGCTCAGCCACAACGCGCAGGTGGCCTCGCTGGACGGCTCGCGGATCACCCTGGCGATGGTCAACGCCGGCGCGCGGGACAGCTTCCTCCGTGGCGGCAGCGACGAGATCGTGCGCGAGGCGCTGGTGCGCGTGCTCGGGGTCGACTGGAAGGTCGACGCCATCGTGGACCCCTCGGCCAGCCCGACCCCGGCACCGGCGGCTGCGGCACCGGCGCCGGCGCCCGCGCCCTCCGGACGCGCGGCTGCCGAGGCTGCGGTGGCCGCCGAGGCCGCCCAGCAGGCGGACGGGCCCAAGGTCGAGGACACCCCGTCGGCCGACGACGCGGACGCCGACGAGCACGACCTGACCCATCACGACCTGCTGGCCCGGGAGCTGGGCGCCAAGGTCATCGGCGAGTACGACGCCAGCTGAGCCCGGCGGAACGCCGCCTCGGGCGGACCACCCCGTAGGCTCGTGTGGCAGTCCGCGACAGCACCACCGATGCCGAGAGCGAGCAGACCCCGTGCACCCAGACGACCAGGACGGCCCCGGCGCGGCGCTCGACGGTCTCGGCGCCCTCGCCGGCGGCGACCTGTCCTCGCTGATGGCACAGGCCCAGCAGATGCAACAGCAGCTGATGGCCGCCCAGGAGGAGCTGGCCCGGACCGAGGTCACCGGCTCCGCCGGTGGTGGTCTGGTGCGGGCGACCGTGAGCGGCGCCGGCGAGGTCCTCGGGCTGCAGATCGACCCGGCCGCGATCGACCCGGACGACGCGGAGGGGCTGGCCGACCTCGTGCTGGCCGCGATCCGCGACGGCAGCCGGGCCGCCCAGGACCTCCAGTCGCAGGCCATGGGCCCGCTGGCCCAGGGGCTCGGTGGCGGCGGCCTCGGTCTCCCGGGGCTGTAGGCGACTGCCGTGTACGAGGGCGTGGTCCAGGACCTCATCGACGAGCTCGGGCGGCTGCCCGGCGTGGGTCCCAAGAGCGCCCAGCGGATCGCCTTCCACCTGCTCGCGGCTGACCCGGCCGACGTACGACGGCTGGTGCACTCGCTGACCGAGGTCAAGGACAAGGTGCGCTTCTGCAAGACCTGCGGCAACGTCGCCGAGGCCGAGGAGTGCCGGATCTGCCGCGACCCGCGGCGCGACCTCGCGGTGATCTGCGTCGTCGAGGAGTCCAAGGACGTCGTCGCGATCGAGAAGACCCGCGAGTTCCGCGGCCGCTACCACGTGCTCGGCGGAGCGATCAGCCCGATCGAGGGCATCGGTCCGGACGACCTGCGGGTCCGCGAGCTGATGACCCGGCTGGCCGACGGAACCGTCACCGAGCTGATCCTCGCCACCGACCCGAACCTCGAGGGCGAGGCGACCGCGACCTACCTGGCGCGGCTGGTCAAGCCGATGGGCCTGCGTGTCACCCGGCTCGCCAGCGGTCTGCCCGTGGGCGGCGACCTGGAGTACGCCGACGAGGTGACCCTCGGCAGAGCCTTCGAGGGCCGCCGCCTGCTGGACGTCTGAGCCGCACCGCCACATCCCGCCGCATTCCTGCCACCCGCACACGGAGAGGAGACCCGATGACCGCCGCTGACGACCTCGGGGACTTCACGATCGAGATCGCTGACCAGGTCGAGAGCTTCTGCGTCGCCGTGCGCGAGATCGCGGCCGCCGAGGACCCCGACTACGCCATCTCGCTGCTGCTGCTGGAGACCTCGCAGCTGCTGCTGGCCGGCGGCCGGCTGGGCGCCATCTCCGACGTGCTGCCGGAGGAGCGGTTCGAGCCGGACACCGGGCACGACCCGGACGTCGAGGGCATCCGTGACTCGCTGGCCAACCTGCTCGAGCCGATCGACGAGCACGCGGCGCTGTTCGATCCGTACAGCGACGAGCCGGAGGTCTTCACGTCACGGCTCTCCGACGACATCGCCGACGTCATGAGCGACCTGCTGCACGGGTTGCAGCACTACCGGGCCGGTCGCGGCACCGAGGCGCTGTGGTGGTGGCAGTTCAGCTACCTGTCCAACTGGGGCTCGACCGCCTCGTCGGTGCTGCGCGCGCTGCACTCGGTGGTGTCGCACGTCCGGCTGGACACCCCGATCGACGACACGGTCCGGGTCGAGGACCGGCTGCTCGCCGAGACCGTCTCCGAGGTGCACAACTCCTGACCGGCCGCCGCGGTTGACCACGTAGACGTGGTCAACCGGTGCTTGGCGGGGTGCCTGTGCCCCGCCAAGGGCATGCCGACCACGTCTACGTGGTCGAACGCCGGTGGGGGAGGAGAGGGGTCCGGGGAGCGGAATGTCGCGGGGTCGGCGCGGTGGGCTCCGTAGACTGGCCCGCTGACACGCTCGTCGTACGCAGAGGAAGATCCCGTGGGCCTGGTCGTGCAGAAGTACGGCGGTTCGTCCGTCGCCGATGCCGACGGCATCAAGCGGGTGGCGAAACGCATCGTCGACACCCGCAAGGCGGGTCACGACGTGGTCGTCGCGGTGTCGGCCATGGGCGACACGACCGACGAGCTCGTCGACCTGGCGAAGCAGGTCAGTCCGCTGCCGCCCGGGCGCGAGCTGGACATGCTGCTGACCGCGGGTGAGCGCATCTCGATGGCGCTGCTCGCGATGGCGATCGCGAACCTGGGGCACCAGGCGCGCTCCTACACCGGCAGCCAGGCAGGCGTCATCACCGACTCCAGCCACGGCCGAGCCCGCATCATCGACGTCACCCCTGGCCGCATCCGCTCGGCGCTGGACGAGGGGGCGATCGTCATCGTGGCCGGTTTCCAAGGTGTCTCGCAGGACACCAAGGAGATCACCACGCTCGGTCGTGGCGGCACCGACACGACTGCCGTGGCTCTGGCCGCCGCCCTGGGCGCGGAGGTCTGCGAGATCTACACCGACGTCGACGGGGTGTTCTCCGCCGACCCCCGGATAGTGCCCGCCGCGCGCCGGTTGCCGCGCATCTCCTACGAGGAGATGCTGGAGATGGCGGCGTGCGGCTCGAAGGTGCTGCACCTCCGCTGCGTGGAGTACGCCCGGCGATACAACATCCCCGTCCATGTGCGCTCGTCGTTCTCGATGCGCGAGGGCACCTGGGTCACCGATCTACCGCAAGGGGTCGACTCCATGGAGCAGGCGATCATCTCCGGCGTCGCGCACGACCGGAGCGAGGCCAAGATCACGGTCGTCGGTGTGCCCGACAAGCCGGGCGAGGCTGCCGCGATCTTCCGCGCCGTGTCGGCTGCCGACATCAACATCGACATGATCGTGCAGAACATCTCGGCGGCGGCCACCGGCCGTACCGACATCTCCTTCACCCTGCCCAACACCGACGGGGTCACCGCGATGGCGGCCCTGGACCGGATCCGCGACCAGGTCGGCTTCGAGGACCTGCTCTACGACGACCAGGTCGGCAAGGTCTCGTTGGTCGGCGCCGGCATGCGCTCGCACCCCGGCGTGTCGGCGACGTTCTTCGGTGCTCTCGCCGATGCCGGCGTCAACATCGAGATGATCTCGACCTCGGAGATCCGGATCTCGGTCGTCGTCCGCGGCGCCGACGTCGACTCTGCGGTCACCGCCGTGCACACGGCATTCGAGCTGGACAGCTCAGAGTCCGAGGCGGTCGTCTACGGCGGGACCGGCCGATGAGCCGCGGCGGCGGCCTGAGCGTCGGCGTCGTGGGCGCCACCGGGCAGGTGGGCACCGTCATGCGCCGGCTGCTTGCGGAGCGCGACTTCCCTGTCGGCCAGGTGCGCTTCTTCGCCTCGGCCCGCTCGGCCGGCACGACGCTGCCGTGGCAGGGCACCGAAGTGGTCGTGGAGGATGCCGCGACGGCGGCCGTGGACGGTCTGGACATCGCGCTGTTCTCGGCCGGCGGGGCCACGTCGAGGTCGCTGGCCCCGCGCTACGCGGAGGCGGGCGCAGTGGTCATCGACAACTCCTCCGCCTGGCGGATGGACCCCGACGTCCCGCTCGTGGTCTCCGAGGTCAACCCGGAGGCCGTCGGGGAGGCACGAAAGGGCATCATCGCCAACCCCAACTGCACGACCATGGCCGCGATGCCGGTGCTCAAGCCGCTGCACGACGAGGCCGGGCTGGTGCGGCTGGTTGCCAGCACCTACCAGGCGGTCTCGGGCAGCGGCCTGGCCGGCGTCGACGAGCTGGACAAGCAGGTCCGCCAGGTCGTCGACAGGGCGACCGACCTCGTGCACGACGGCTCGGCCGTGCCGTTCCCCGCACCGCAGAAGTACGTCGCGCCGATCGCGTTCAACGTGCTCCCGATGGCCGGCTCGGTCGTCGACGACGGCTCGTTCGAGACCGACGAGGAGCAGAAGCTGCGCAACGAGAGTCGCAAGATCCTCGGCATCCCCGAGCTGCTGGTGTCCGGGACCTGCGTGCGGGTCCCGGTCTTCACGGGGCACTCGCTCTCGGTGAACGCGGAGTTCGCCCGCCCGCTGTCGGTCGAGCGGGCGCGGCGGCTGCTCGCGAGCGCGCCGGGTGTCGAGCTCGTCGAGGTTCCGACGCCGCTGACGGCCGCCGGCCGGGACCCGTCGTACGTCGGCCGGCTGCGTCAGGACCCGGGCGTTCCGGACGGCCGTGGCCTGGTGCTGTTCGTGAGCAACGACAACCTGCGCAAGGGCGCGGCCCTCAACGCGGTGCAGATCGCCGAGCTGGTCGCCGCGCGTCGCTGACGGTCATTCCCGTGAGCCCGACCACCGCAAGACCGGCCAGGAACACCGCGTAGGTCCACGCGGCGACGGCGTCCCACTGCAGCACGTCGCGGAACCGAAGCACAACGGCGAGCTGGCCCAGTCCCAGCACGGCGGACGCGGGGAACACGACGGCGGCGGCCTCGCGGTTGTCGACCCACCAGCACTGCAGGGCGACCACGCCGAGGCCGACCAGCCAGGCCCCGACCGCCTGGGCGGTGAGTGTCGTGAGCGGCCACGGCCACCAGCCGGCGTCGTCCGGGCGGGCCAGCAGCAGGGACCCTCCTGCCGAACAGGACGAGCCCCTGCACGCCGAGCGCATGTCGCAGCACGACCGGCAGCGGCGCCGACGCGGGCGGGCCGCTCGTCCGGTCGCCGGCGGCCGCGCGCGCCTGCCGCCACCACAGCAGGCCCAGCGCGACCGGCACGACGGCGTACAACACCACCCAGCCCCAGCTGAGCGAACGGGTCAGGGGCGAGCTGGCGTCGAGGTTGAACCGGTCCAGGTGAGCCAGTGTCACCGCCAGGGTGAGCGTCGCGAACACCCAGACACCCGGGACAGCCTGCCGGGCGCAGCGCCAGGTCGGCCGCCGCGCGGCCGAGAGCTCCAGCACCGCCGCGGCCAGGTACCCGGCACCCAGGAACGCGGCGGTGACCGGCACGTCGATCGTCCAGGCGAAGTACCGGTCGGTCCGGTCGCTGCGCAGCGTCAGCGGGACCGACTGCGCGAAGACCAGCGCGGCGCTCAGCCAGAGCATCCGGCGCATCCCCATCGTCATCACGGGGACGCCCCCGGTGCAGGCAGCCGGACGCCGAAGCCGCGCACGGCGAGCTTGAGCAGGACCTGCCCCGGCGCGCGGAGCTGCTCCACCCGCCGGGCGCTGAGGACCTCGAGCTCGTCCAGGCGGCCGGCCAGGACGTCCACCCCGTCCCTCCGCGCCCGGTCCAGGGCGCGGGCGTTGTCCCAGACCTTGTCCCGCGACTCCCGCAGGAACCGTTTGGTGCCGGACTGGTTGAGCGGCCGCAGCACGCGGTCGGTGAGGGTCGCACCGCCGAGCTTCGCCAGCTCGCGGTCCTCCTCCGGCACCCGGCGGGCCAGCACCTGGTCCAGCCGCTGGTGGTCGGCCTTGCGGGCGGCCATCAGGCCGGGGTCGTCGAAGTCAGCCGGTGGGATCGCCGCCAGCAGCGCCTGGGGCAGGTCGTAGTTGATGTGCGCGTTCATCCCCAGCAGCACGTGCCGCAGCGGCGGCAGCCCGGTGGCGGCGAACGCCACCGCCCAGGGCAGCGGCGCCTGCTCGCCGCGGTCCGCCTGCTGCAGGGCGTCGAGGTAGAGCTCGGCGAAGACCACGTCCCAGCGCTCGACCCAGTCCGCGTCGCCGAAGCCACCGGCCACCAGCTCGTCCCGGACGGCGACGGTGGTGCGCAGGTAGGTAGCGAGGAAGTACCGGCGCGCGTCGCCGTCGTGCTCCATGGCAACGAGCGCGTCCTGCATCCGCTCGATGAGCTCGTCGATGCCCACCCGGCCTCCCGGCCTCGAATGTGGCACCGACCCGGGCGGCTGTACAGGGACGACGTGCTAGCGGCGACGCCAGCGTCCGAGCCACTCCTTGCCGTGGCGACCGGGCGAGGACTCGGTGACCGGAGCCATCTCGAGCTCGTCGAAGCCGGTCCCGAGGTGACGGCGGTAGAGGTCGGGGTGCACCGGGTACGGCGGCCCCTCGTCCGGGTCGCTGCCGACCGGCGGCCACTGCGCCTCACGCACCGGGAAGACGAGCGTGACGAGCTGGCCGCCCGGCTTCAGCAGGTCGTGCATCCGCCGGGCCCAGTCGTCCCGGCGCCCAGGTCCCAGGGGGTGGTCCGCGTCCGCCAGCGTTCTTCCCAGCTCGCCACGAGCCAGATCCTGGCAGGACCGCGTCGTCCGGGTCTCAGCGCGGGGTGAGCTGGAACGACCAGTGGCCGGCGCTCTTGCGGCTGGCGGTGAGCGGCACGGGGTGGGTGCCGTCGTACCGCATGAGCACCAGCCCGTTGCGGAACTCGGCCTTCCCCTGACAGGACGCCGAGCAGCCGGCCAGCGTCACCACGTGCTCGGAGTCGGCCCACCCGAGCACCTGGAGCGCCTGCTGCCGGTAGACCTGTCCGCTGCCGTCGGTGATCGCCGTGGGCAGGCCGGCCTCCTGCGTGATCGTCAGGCGCCCGTCGGGCGAGGTCATCGGGAACTGGGCTGCGTTGATCGACAGGTTCGAGTTGTAGGCGTCCCGGTCGCCCTCGACCGGGGTTCCGTCGAGGTCGAAGAACTGCTCGCCCGGCCCGCCCGAGGGTGCCCAGACGCCGTCCCCGTTCATGGTGAAGCCCACGTCGGCCCGGCCGGAGAAGAAGCTGGGCGAGAGCGGGTGGAAGTCTGCGGTGCGCGCCGCGACGTCCACGAGGACGAAGCCGGTGCGTGCTGCGACGCCCATCTGGAAGCGGTTGCCGTCCTGCGGCTTCACCGCGTCGGGGTCGCCGTCGTACGCGGTCGCCACCAGCGTCGAGCCGTCCGGCGACCAGGCCAGCGACGCGACCGGGTGGTCGGTCGCCACCCAGCGCGCCTCGTGGGTCGACAGGTCGACGAGTCCGATCTTGGCCGCCGGGAGGTCACCTTCGAGCACGGCGGCGGTGGCCAGCCCGGGGGCCACCGAGACGTAGGACCAGTCGGTGGGCTCGTAGCGCCCGGTTGAGGGATCGGCCACCGCATAGCTGCGCCGCATGGTCTGCCAGCCGTCGCTGCCGACCGGGACCCGGGCCGTCGTGACGATCGCGGACACGGCGAGCCGGCCGGCTGCCACCAGGTCCTGCGGCGGGTTGTGGTCGGTGTCGGCGGACACCTGAAGCCCTCGGTCGCCGGTCGGGGGGACCCGGCTTCGGGTGTGGTCGCCCGCCATCGGCCAGGTGCCGGACACGGCGACGGCGACCACTGCCGCGGCGGCGGCCAGGGCGAGCGCGGCGAGCATCGGACGGCTGTGCGACGTGCGGCCGTGACCGAGGGCGCGGTCGGCCAGGTCGCGCGGGACGGCGGCCTCCTCGGACCAGTCCCGCAGCGTGTCGGACAGCAGGGTGATGTCAGTCATCGCGAAACCTCCTCGGGCAGCGCCAGGTCCGTCAGAGCGGGGTTGCGCTCGCGCAGCAGGGCGAGCGACCGGTGGGCGGTGCTGCGGACGGTGCCGACGGAGACGCCGAGCGCGTCGGCCACCTCCCGCTCGCTCAGGTCCTCGAGGTAGCGCAGCACCAGCACGGTGCGCTGGCGCCGGGTGAGGGTCGCCAGCGCCTGGCGCAGCACGAGGCGGAGGTCAACGGCCCCGGTGGGGTCTGGGGTCTGCACCTCGGGCAGCTCCGCGTGCGCGGTCTCGTTGCGGTTGCTCGGCCGCCGCCACCAGCTGACCCGGTGGCGGTACATCGCCTGCCGCACGTATGCCTCGGGGGAGTCGATCTGACCCCAGCGGGGGACCGCCTTGCTCAGCGCCGACTGGACCAGGTCCTCGGCGGCGTGCTGGTCACCGCCGGTGATCACGTAGCCCAGGCGTATCAGCGCCGGACCACGCGCCGCCACGAAGTCGCGGAAGCTGCGCTCCTCGTCGGCGTCCATCAGCTCTCCCCGTCCGGCGTCACGCCCGGTAGACGCACCGGAACCGGGCCGACTATGTCACCGGGCCGGCTTGGTGCGGCTCGGCAATGCGAACGGCCGGCCACCGTGGAGATGACCGGCCGTTCGCATCTGCCTCTGTCGGGGTGGCGGGATTTGAACCCACGACCTCTGCGTCCCGAACGCAGCGCGCTACCAAGCTGCGCTACACCCCGGAGGAGCCCGGCAAGTCTAGCCGAGCCCGCGGGCGGCCCCGACCAGGTGGGTTCCCGCTCAGGACGGTCGGGCCACCAGGGTCAGCAGGGTGGCCTCCGGCGGACAGGCGAACCGGATCGGCGCGTACGGCGAGGTGCCCAGCCCGGCCGAGACGTGCAGGAAGGCCGTGCGGCCGGACGAGCTCCAGGTCGACAGGCCCTTGGCCTGCCGACGGGGCAGGTCGCAGTTGGTGATCAGCGCCCCGACTCCGGGGACGCAGACCTGGCCGCCGTGGGTGTGCCCCGCGACCACCATCGCCAGCCCGTCGGCGACCATCGGGTCCAGCACCCGGCGGTACGGCGCGTGCGTGACGCCGAGGGACAGGTCGGCCGACGGGTCGGCCGGTGCGGACACCTCGTGGTACCGGTCGGCCCGCAGGTGGGCGTCGTCGGTGCCCACCAGCTCGATCTCGCGGTGGTCCACCTTGACCCGGGCGCGGGCGTTGTCCAGGTCGACCCAGCCGGCGGCGAGGAGGCCCTCGCGCAGGTCCTCGGTCGGCAGCCGACGCTCGCCCAGCCGGACCTCGCGGCGCGGCAGCAGGTAGCGCAGCGGGTTCTTGAAGATCGGCGCGTAGTAGTCGTTCGAGCCCATGACGAACGCGCCGGGCCGCTCGAGCAGCGGACCGAGTGCGTCCAGCGCCTCCGGAACGGCCTCCATGTGCGCGAGGTTGTCGCCGGTGTCGACCACCAGGTCCGGTTCGAGCCCGGCCAGTGCACGGACCCAGTCCTTCTTCCTGTGCTGGCCCGGGGTGAGGTGCAGGTCGGACAGGTGCAGCACCTTCAACGGGCGCTGACCAGGCGGAAGGACCGGGACCTCGACCCGGCGCAGCCGGAACGCCCGCACCTCGTATCCCGCGGCCCAGCCGAGGCACGCGACTCCCACCGCGGCACCGCCGGCGACGACTCCGAGGGGCGTGGTCAGTCCGGGTGTGAGGCGTTGCACCCGTCGATGCTGACATACCGGGAGGCACCAGCCGCGCTCCCGCTGCCAGGATGGGCGCCATGAGCGCCCTCAAGGACCGGTTGCAGGCGGACCTCACCACCGCGATGAAGAGCCGTGACGAGCTGCGGGCGGCGACCCTGCGGATGCTGCTCACCGCTGTGAAGAACGAAGAGGTGGCCGGCAAGGCCGCGCGCGAGCTCGACGACGCCGACGTCGTCGCCGTCCTGACGCGCGAGGGCAAGAAGCGCCGCGAGGCGGCCGAGGCGTTCGACCACGGTGACCGCCCCGAGCGGGCCGAGCGGGAGCGGGCCGAGGGCGAGGTCATCGGAGAGTACCTGCCGGCCCAGCTCGGGAACGACGAGCTGCGGGACCTGGTGGCGGCGGCCATCGCGCAGACCGGGGCGAGCGGGCCGCAGGCGATGGGTCAGGTGATGAAGGTCGTCACGCCGCAGACGGCCGGCAGGGCCGAGGGCGGCCGGGTCGCTGCCGAGGTGAAGAAGCAGCTCGCCGCCGGCTGAGCCCGGAGGACGGGTCCCGCGGTCAGCCGCCCCCGCCGTTCCCGTTGCCGTTGCCGTTCCCGTTGCCCGCCGTTGCCGTTGCCGTTCCCGTTTCCGCCGGGGTCGGCGCCGAGGGTCTGGTCCGGCGTCGGCTTCTCGGTGGGCTGCAGCGGGGGTCCGGCGCTGACGTAGAGCACGACCCGCTGACCCGGGTAGACCTGCGCGTCCGCCCCCGGGTAGGAGTACGCGACGGTGCCCGCGGGGGCGTAGCTCACGTACACCTCCCTGGTGTTGACCACCGGGTCAAGCTTGGCCTTGCGCAGGGCCGCCTTGGCGGCCTCGACGCTCTTGCCGGTGACCGTCGGCACCACGATCGCCGAACCGGCCCGCACGTCCTCCGCTGCAGTGGTGAACGACGACACCGGTGTGTTCGCGAGCGTCTTGCTCATCATCTGCTGCCAGATCGGACCGGGCAGGCAGCCACCGCAGACGTCGCCGTAGTAGGTGCCCCCGATCACCACGTTGCTCAGCGAGTATCCGCCGGGGGGCGGGCTGGGGTTGCCGGCCCAGACGGCGGTGGCGAGGTCCGGCGTGTAGCCGACGAACCACACCGAGATGCGCGAGTTGGTGGTTCCGGTCTTGCCGGCGGCCGGGCGGCCGATGGCGGCGCGCCGGCCGGTGCCGTTGGTGATGACGCCTTGCAGCAGCTCGTTGACGCCGTCCGCGATCTTCTGGTCGAGCACCTGGGAGCAGTCCGCCTTCGGCACCGGGAGCCGGTGGCCGGACGGGTCGGTCACCTCGAGGATCGCGATCGACCCGCAGTGCATGCCGCGGGCGGCGAAGGTCGCGTAGGCCTCGGCCATCGACAGCGGCGAGACCTCGTCGACGCCCAGGGTGAAGGTCTTGTACGGCCCGACCAGCGGCTCTCCGTCCGCGCGGTTCATGCCGAGATCGGTCGCGATCTGCCACGGCCGGCAGACTCCGATCCGCTCCTCGAGCTGGGCGAAGTAGGTGTTGATCGACCCCTCGATGCCGGTCTCGAGGGTGTAGGTGCCGTTCTCGCTGGCCGTCTCGTTGAACGGGTCCCACTTGTCGGTGAGCACCGCGCCCTGGCAGCCCTGCACGTCGCCGATGTGCGCCTGGTACGGCGCGTAGATGGAGTAGCTGAACGGGTACCCCTCTTCGAGGGCGGCCGCCGCGACGAAGGGCTTGAACGTCGAGCCCGCCTGGAACCCGCTGCTGCCTCCGTACGCCCGATCGGTGGCGGGGTTGAACTGGATCTCGCCCTTCTTCTTCCGGTCGCCGTACTCGCGGCTCACCGCCATCGCCCGGATCTGGCCGGTGCCCGGCTGCACCGACACCAGGGCCGATGCGACCTTGTCGGTGGGGTTCACGTAGGAGGCGAGGGCGTCCTGCGCGTTCTTCTGCGCGGCTTTGTCCAGGGTCGTGGTGATGGTCAGGCCGCCGCGCAGGAGCAGCGCCGTGCGCTCCTGGCGGGTCGCACCGAATGCCTTGTCGTTCTGGATCGTCTTGAGGACGAAGTCGCAGAAGAACGGGACGTTGGAGTCGGTGCAGCCGTTGCGCAGCGACTTCTTGGACGGCTTGAGGTCCAACGGGGTCGTCTTGGCGGTCTCGACGTCGGCGCGGCTGGCGAGCCCGACCTGCGCCATCCGTGCGAGCACCACGTTGCGGCGGGCCAGGGCCCGGTCGGGGTTGCGCGTCGGGTCGTACGCCGTGGGCTGCTGCACGATGCCGGCGAGCAGCGCCGCCTGGGGCAGCGTGAGGTCGCGCGCGTGGCTGCTGTAGTAGCGCCTGGCTGCCGCCTCGACGCCGTACGCGCCGTTGCCGAAGTAGGCGATGTTGAGGTAGCGCTCGAGGATCTGCTCCTTGGTGTACTTGTCCTCGAGGGCCACGGCGTAGCGCAGCTCCCGCAGCTTGCGGGTGTAGGACTGCTCGATGGCGGCCTTCTCGGCGGCCGCGCGCTTCTTCGGGTCCGAGATCTCCCTCGCCGACTCGAGCAGGACCTGCTTGACGTACTGCTGGGTCAGGGTCGAGCCACCCTGCACGTCGCGGCCTGAGGAGTTGTTCACCAGCGCGCGCATGGTGCCGCGCAGGTCGATCCCGCCGTGGTCGTAGAAGCGGGAGTCCTCGATCGCGACCACGGCGCGCCGCATCACCTGGGCGACGTCGGTGAGCGGCACCGACACCCGGTCCTCGTCGTAGAACGTGGCGATGAGGGAGCCGTCGGCGGCCAGGATCCGGGACCGCTCCGGCAGGGGCGGGATCTCCAGCTCGTCCGGCAGCGACTCGAACCCCTTGGCGCTGTCACGCGCGGCCAGCCCCAGCCCGCCCACGACCGGGAGGGTCACGCCGGCGACCAGCAGGCCGCAGAGGACGCTCACGAGCAGGAACAGGATCAGGCGGGAGACGAAACCGCCGTCCCGCTCGGGGCGAAAGGAGTCCATCGGGACAGGGTACGTGCCCCGCGCTCATACTCTGCGTCAGAGTCCTAGTCCGTACTGACTAGGTCAAATTGGACCGAACGGTCCTGTCGTCCCTGCCGTTCCCTTCCGTAACGTCCTCAGGAAGATCCAGCAGCACTACCTGCACCAATCCGAAGGACGGCCGGTTATGACGACGTGGGCAGAGGACTGGGCGTCCCGGGGGGCGTGCCGCACGAGTGACCCGGACAGCCTGTTCGTCCAGGGGGCGGCGCAGAACCGCGCCAAGGCCGTGTGCATGGGTTGCCCCGTGCGCACCGAGTGCCTCTCGGACTCCCTCGACAACCGGGTGGAGTTCGGGGTCTGGGGCGGCATGACCGAGCGGGAGCGCCGGGCGTTGCTCCGTCGCCGTCCGAACGTGACCTCGTGGCGCGCCCTGCTGGAGACGGCCCGCGACGAGTACGAGAAGAGCCTGTCCGGCACCTCGACGACGCTTCCGGTGGCCATGTAGCGGCCGGAACCGGCTACCGCACAGCGGTGGCGAGGGCGGGGCGGTCCTGGAGGGGAGGACCGCCCCGTTCGCTGTCCCCAGCCTGCTGCCGGCTCGCGCTAGGCGCGGTCCCCGGCCAGCGCCGCGCCGATCTCGCGGAGGGCGGCCAGGTCGTGCACGTCCCCCGGCTGCGCCGGGACGTCGGCCACGCGCACCCGGGGGTGCGCGGCGGTGAAGCGGCTACGCATCGACTGCTCTCGATCGATGATCCGCATCCGCTCGGCGTGCAGCCGCAGGATCCCCGCGACCAGCCGGTGGTCTCCCCGCTCGTCCAGCGTCTCCGCGCCGGCCGTGGCCCGGGCCGCGGACAGCGCCTTGGCGCCCGTCGTGTGCACCCGGTTCAGCACCAGACCGGCCAGCGGCATCTCTTCCTCGCCCAGCCGCTCGACGAAGTACGACGCCTCGCGCAGCGCGTCCTGCTCGGGCGCCGCCACGACCACGAACGCCGTCCCGGACGTCTTGAGCAGCTGGTAGGTGGCGTCGGCGCGCTCGCGGAAGCCGCCGAACATCGTGTCCAGCGCAGCCACGAAGGTCTGCACGTCCTTGAGCACCTGGGCGCCGAGGATCCGGGTCAGGGCCCCGGTCACGGCGTTCACCCCGGCCCCGAGGACCTTCAGGTAGGCGCGGCTGCCGCTGCGCGCCCCGCCCATGAGGATCCGGATGAATCGGCCGTCGAGGAACGAGCCCAGCCGCTTCGGCGCGTCCAGGAAGTCCAGGGCCGACCGGCTGGGCGGCGTGTCGACCACGATCAGGTCCCAGCGGCGCTCGGCCCGCAGCTGCCCCAGCTTCTCCATCGCCATGTACTCCTGCGTGCCGGAGAAGCTGGACGACAGCGACTGGTAGAACGGGTTCTCAAGGATGGCCGCCGCGCGGTCCGGCGCCGCGTGCGCGAGGACCACCTCGTCGAACGTGCGCTTCATGTCGAGCATCATCGCGTCGAGCGAGCCGCCCGCCGACTCGTCGATGCGGCTGACCCGGCGCGGGGTGTTGTCCAGGGAGGTCAGGCCCATCGCCTGGGCCAGCCGGCGCGCCGGGTCGATGGTCAGGACGACCACGGTGCGGCCCTGCTCCGCGGCGCGGACCGCCAGCGCGGCGGCGGTCGTGGTCTTGCCGACCCCGCCTGAGCCGCAGCACACCACGATCCGGGTGAGCGGGTCGCCGATCACCGTGTCGAGGTCCAGCGCGGCGTCGGCCATCAGGCCATCCCCTGCGCGCAGAGCCGGTCGGCCAGCCGGTACAGCCCGCCGAGGTCGACGCCGTCGGCGAGCAACGGCAGCTCGTATGTCGGGCGGCCGAGGGCCTTCAGGGTGCGGCGCTGGGACTTCTCCAGCGCCACCCGCTCGGCGTGCTCGGAGGCCTCGACGAGCAGCCCCTCCACGGCGCCGTCACGCACGGTGACGCCGGCCGCAGCGAGCCCAGCGGTGACCTCCTCGCGCGGCAGCTGTCCCCGGCGGGCGGCGGTCAGCTCGGCCACCTTCAGCAGTGGCGTGCGCACCGCGTTGACGACGACGCCGCCCACCGGGATCCTGGCGGCGGCCAGCTCAGCGACGGCGTCGGCGGTCTCCTGGACCGGCATCTCCTCGAGCAGCGTCACCAGGTGCACGGCCGTCTGCGGCGATGTCAGCAGCGCCATGATCGAGTCGGCCTGCCCTCGGATCGGTCCGACCTTGGCCAGCCCGGCCACCTCGGCGTTGACCCCGAGGAAGCGGACGATCCGGCCGGTCGGCGGGGCGTCGAGCACCACGGCGTCGTAGACCGGGCGGCCGCCCGCCTTCCTGCGCACCGCCTCGTAGACCTTGCCCGTGAGCAGCACGTCGCGCATCCCCGGGGCGATGGTGGTGGCGAAGTCGATGGCGCCGATGCGGCGCAGTCCCTTCCCCGCCCGGCCGAGCTTGTAGAAGATCTCCAGGTACTCGAGCAGCGCGTCCTCGGGGTCGATCGCCAGGGCCAGGACGTCGCCGCCACCGGGACCCAGCGCGACCTTGCGCTCGGCGTAGGGCAGCGGGGGTACGTCGAACAGCTGGGCGATCCCCTGACGGTTCTCCACCTCGACGAGCAGCGTCCGCCGGCCGTCGCGCGCCAGCGCCAGCGCGAGGGCGGCGGCGACGGTGGTCTTCCCGGTGCCGCCCTTGCCGGTGACGACGTGCAGCCGCACGCCTTCCCAGTCGGACCCCGGGCTCGCCATGCCGGGAGCGTAATCGTGGGACGACCGGTCTCCTCACACAGCCCGACGCCGAGTGGTGGGTTGCGCACCCGAAACGCGCCGCTCGGCCTACGCAACCCACCACTCGGGCGAGCGCCGGGTCGGGCCTAGGTCAGTGGGCGCGCTGCCCCCACGCGAACATCAGGCCCACGTTGACGGCGTACCCGGCCGCGAGCGCGACCGCCCACCACGGCTGACCGGACACGAGCAGCCCGACGACGGCGTTGCCGAAGACCAGCACCTCGGCCGCCAGCCGCAGCGGGTCCGGCAGCCGTCGCCGCGCCCTGGGCGCGACCCAGGTGCCCCAGACCACCGCGCCGGCGCCCACAGCCAGCGCCGCGGCAAGCACCCGCACGGCGACGGGTCCGGGCAGCTGCCAGCCCCACAGCCCGAGCGCGGCAAGCGCGGCCAGCTCCAGCAGGAAGCGCAGTCCGAGGTTGGCACCTCTCATGCTGCCGATCGTGGCACGCTGGCCGGCGTGACCGGCCGCCCGACGCTACGAACCGATCGACTGGTCCTCGTCCCTCAGACGCTCGCTGCCGCGCGGGCGCTGCTGGCCGGCGAGGACCCCGGCCTGCCGCTCGCGGAGGGCTACCCGCACGCCGACACGTTCGACGCGCTACGGATGTTCGTCGACCACGGCGGGCCCGACGACGGCGGCTGGTTCGTCGTCCTGGCCGACGATGCCGCAGGTGGTCGGGTGGTGGGCGACCTGGGCACGTTCGGGCCGCCGGACGAGGACGGAGCCGTCGAGATCGGCTACGGTCTCGCCGCGCCGTTCCGCGGGCAGGGGATCGGCACCGAGGCGGTCGGTGCCTTCGTCGACTGGCTGGTCACCGAGCCCGGGGTGCGGGGGGTGACGGCCTCGGTCGAGGTCGGCAACGAGGCGTCCCGGCGGCTGCTGGCAGGGATCGGCTTCACCCTGGCCGGAGAGTCCGGCGGCAAGTGGCAGCTGGAGCACCCGGCCTGAGTCTGTCGGTCAGAACGCGACCGCGGGCTGCCAGTCGCCGTGCACCTCGCGCAGCACGGACACGATCTCGCCGACGGTCGCGTAGGCGCTGACCGCCTCGACGCAGGCGGGCACGACGTTCGCGCCGGCGCGGGCCGTCTCGCCGAGCGCGGCGAGCGCGGCCTGGACCCGGGCGCTGTCCCGCTCCTCCCGCACGGCGTGCAGCGAGGCGATCTGGCCCGCCTCCATCTCCGGGTCGACGCGGAAGACGTCCAGCGGCTCGGTGGCGGTGGGGTACCGGTTCACCCCGACCACGACTCGGTCGCCGGACTCGACCTCGCGGGCCAGGCTGTACGCAGCGTCGCTGAGCTGCTCGGCGAAGAAGCCGTTGCCGATGCAGGCCAGCGCCCCGCCGCGCTGCTCGACGTCCTCCAGTGCTGACCAGATGCGCCGCTCGAGGTCGTCGGTGAGCTCCTCGACCGCGTACGATCCGGCCAGCGGGTCGAGGGTGTCGGCGACCCCGGTCTCGAACGCCACCACCTGCTGCGTGCGCAGGGCGAGGGTGGCCGCCTGCTCGGTCGGCACACCGAGGGCCTCGTCGTACGCCGACACGTGCAGGGTCTGCACCCCGGCGAGTGCCGCGGACATCGCCTCGACGGTGGCTCGCGCGACGTTGTTCAGCGGCTGCTGCGCGGTGAACGTCGAGCCGGCGGTGAACGCGAAGATGCGCAGCTGCTGGGAGCGTGGCTCGGTCGACCCGTAGTGCTCCCTGAGCAGCCGGGCCCAGACCCGGCGCGCCGCCCGGAACTTCGCCACCTCGGGCAGGAAGTCCAGCGTGATGGCCAGGAACGTGTACAGCGTCGGCGCCACGCTGTCGACAGCGACACCGCGGCGGACCGCCTCGTCCAGGTACGCGCGGGCGTTCGCGAACGTGTACGCGATCTCCTGCACGGCGTCGGCGCCGGACTCACGGATGTGGTAGCCGGACATCGCCAGCGGCACCCAGTTCGGCACGTGCTCGGCGAGGTGCTCGATGGTGTCGACGGCCAGCCGCAGCGACGGCTCGGGCGGGAAGATCTGCGTGCCGCGGGCGATGAACTCCTTGAGCACGTCGTTCTGGATGAACATGCCGAAGTCGCCCGGGTCGACGGCGCGCTTCTCGGCCAGGGCGAGGAACAGCGCGGCCCAGACGTAGCCGATGGAGTTGGCGGTGGTGCGTACCTGCGAGATCTGCTCGAGCGGGATGCCGTCCATCAGCGTCTCGATGTCGGCGAGCGAGTCGATGGCCACGCCGACCCGGCCGACCTCGCCCGCGGCGCGTGGGTCGTCGGAGTCCAGGCCCATCTGCGTCGGGAGGTCGAGCGCGACGGAGAAGCCGGTGACACCGGCGTCGAGCAGCGCCTTGAACCTCCTGTTGGAGTCGGCGGCGCTGCCGAAGCCGGCGTACTGCCCCATGATCCAGGGCGCGGGCTCGGCCGAGATGCCGCGCGTGTACGGGTACTCGCCGGGGTGCTCGGCGCCGTCGGGGGCGTAGTCGGGGCGCAGCCGCTCCATCAGCGCGACCCCAGCTGTTCCCGCAGGACCTTCTTGGCGATCTTGCCGGTGGCGTTGAGCGGGAACGACTCGACCCGGTGCAGGTCCTTCGGCTTCTTGTAGGACGCGAGCCGGTCGCGGCAGTGCGCCAGCACCTGCTCGTCGCTGACGGACGCGCCGTCGCGCACGGTGTACAGCGCGGTCACCCGCTGGCCCCAGTCGGGGTCGTCGACCCCGAGCACCGCGACCTCGGCCACCCCGGGAACCTCGGCGATGACGTCCTCGACCTCGCGCGGGTAGATGTTGTAGCCGCCGGAGATGATCATGTCTCCCTTGCGGTCCACGAGGTAGAGCCGTCCCGCCGGGTCGAGCCGGCCGAGGTCGCCGGTGTGCAGCCACCCGTCGACCACGCTCTTGCCGAGGTCGTCGCGGCTCTGCGCGTTCCAGTAGCCCAGCATCACGTGGTCGCCGCGGGTCACGACCTCGCCCACCTCGCCCTGCGGTACCGGCCGGCTGTCCTCGTCGACGACCTGCAGCTCGACGCCGAGGGCAGGCCGGCCCGCCGAGGTGAGCAGCGTCGGCTCGGAGGCGAGCCCACGCTCGTGGTCGGCCGCGTCCAGGACGGTCACCGGCGGGATGGCCTCGACCAGCCCGTAGTACTGCACGAGGTTCGGCGTCAGCCGGTCGTGCGCCTGGCGCATCTGCTCGGGCGGCATCGGCGCCCCCGCGTAGCCGAGCATCCGCAGCCCGCGCATCCGGTCGCGGTCCACGTCCGGCAGGGCGAGCAGCCGCGCGACCATCGTCGGCACCATGGCGGTGTGCGTGACCCCCCGGTTCGCCACCGCCTCGACGAACTCCTCGGGGTCCCACGTCGGCATCACCAGCTGGGTGGCGCCCGCGGAGAGGAAGGGCAGCACGAACAGGCCGCTGGTGTGGGTGATCGGCCCGGCGTGCGCGTACACGTCGCCGGGGCCGGGAGGTCCACCGATCACGTCGACGGTCATGTTGACCAGGCTGGCCAGCCAGTTGCGGTGGGTGCGCTGCGCGCCCTTGGGGTGGCCGGTGGTGCCGCTCGAGTAGTGCAGCCCGCAGAGCGCGTCCGCGTCGACCGGGCCGAGAGGTGTCGGCTGTGCGTCCGCCAGCAGCTTCTCGTACGCGGTGCCCGGCCCGTCGCCGACGACCACCACGCGCTGCTCGCCCAGGCCGTGCCGCAGGTCCTCGGTCTGCTCGGCGAACCGCCCGTCGTAGACCAGCGCCGCCGCGCCGGAGTCGTCGGCGATCCGCGCCCAGTCGCTGGGGTGCAGCCGGTAGTTCAGCGCCACCCGCACCAGGCCGGCGGACCTGATGGCGAGGTCGGTCTCGACGTACGTCGTGCTGTTGCTCTGCAGGTCCAGCACCCGGTCGCCCGGCTGCAGACCCCCTGCGCGCAGGCCGTTGGCCAGCCTTGTCACGCGGTCACCGAGCTCGGCGAACGTCAGGGAGCGCCCGGGTCCGTCGACGGCCACCCGGTCGGCGAACCGGCGGGCCGAGCGGGCGACGACCTGCCCGACGTCCATCAGGCGCCTTCCGCGGGCGCCACGTAGGCGGCGTCCAGGATGCGCGCCCCGGTGGGCAGCGCCACGACCGGGTTGAGGTCGAGGTCGTACCCCGGCGGCCAGCCGGTCACGAGTGCCGAGACGTCGACGAGCAGCCGGACGACCGCGTCGACGTCGAGGGCCGGACGACCGCGGACGCCGTGCAGGACAGCGGCGCCGCGGAGCTCGGCGACCATCTCGCGGGCGTCGTCCTCGGTGACCGGGAGCAGCCGGAACACCGCGTCGTCGAGCACCTCGGTGAGCACGCCTCCCGACGCGAGCGTCAGCACCTGTCCCAACGGTGTCGGAGCCACCCCGACCAGCAGCTCGGCCCCGCCGTCGACCATCTCCTCGACGAGCACCTCACCGCCGAGGGCGGCCAGCCGCTCGTAGGTCGACCCCGCGTCGGTGGGTGTCACCCCGAGGGCGACGCCGCCGGCCTCGGTCTTGTGCAGCATCCCGGGCACGACCGCCTTGAGCACGGCGCGACCGCCGACCTCGTCGACGGCGCGCGCGGCGTCCTGGGCGCCCCGCGCCACCCGGCTGTCCGGGACAGGCAGGCCGGCATCGGCGAGCATCGACTTCAGTGCGACCTCACTCGCGCCCGCCGCCGGGGCCGACGTCCCTGACGGGCCCGGGGGAGAGGCCGCGGAGCGGGCCCGGGTCTCCCACAGGCCGGCCAGCGCCCGCACCGCACGAGCCGGTGTGGGGTAGGCGGGGATCCCCGCGCTGCGCAGTGCGGACGCGGCCTTGGGCGCCAGGAAGTCCGCACCGGTGCGGGCGACGAGCACCGGCTTGCCGGTGCGGACAGCCACCCTGGCCAGCGACTCGACCATGCGGTCGACGTCCTCGCCGGTGAGCACGCAGAAGCAGGCGACGACAGCGTCGACACCCTCGTCATCGGCGACGACGTCGAGACAGCGGTCGAACAGCGCCGGGTCGCTCATCACGGTGGCGGTGATGTCGACCGGGTTCGCGGCGGAGCCGAAGGCAGGGACGATCTCGGCGAGCGCCGCGTCGGTGGCGGGAGAGAACGACGAGAGCTCCAGCCCGCGTTCGGCCACGGCGTCCGCGGCGAGGATGCCGGAGCCCCCGCTGGTGGTCACGACGGCGACGCGTGGCCCCTGGGGGCGCCGGGGCTGCTCGAAGGCGTCCCCGAGGTCGAGCAGCTCGTCGACGTCGCGGGCGCGAGCGATGCGCAGCTGGCGGAACACGCCGTCGACCACGGCGTCGCCGGCCGCCAGGGCCCCGGTGTGCGACGCGGCGGCCCGCGCGCCCGCTTCGGACGCACCGGCCTTCAGCAGGGCGATCGGCTTGCCGAGCCCTGCCAGCCGGCGCAGGGCGTCCCCGTCGGCCAGGGACTCCACGTAGCCCAGCAGCGCCTGGCACCCGTCCAGGCCGCCCAGCTCGATCAGCACCTCGACGGCGTCGACGTCGGCCTCGTTGCCGGTGTTGACCGCCCACCCGAGGCCCAGCCCCCGGGCCAGCGCCAGGCTGACTGCGCCGTACCCGAGCGCACCGCTCTGGCTGACGAAGCCGACGGTCGACGAGCTGGGCATCGGCACGTCGTCGGCGGAGAAGAGCGGCGAGAACGTGGACACCTGGCCGGTCGCGAAGCCCACCGTCCCGATGCAGTTCGGCCCGACGATGCGTACGCCTCCAGCAGCGCCCCGGCGGACGACCTCTGCCTGCAGGGCAGCGCCCTGGTCACCGGCCTCGGCGAACCCGGACGACATCACGACGGCGACCGGCACCCGGGCCGCGGCGCAGTCGTCGACCGCGTCCGGGACCCGGGCCGCCGCGACCATGACGAGAGCCAGGTCCACCGGTTCGCCCGTCGTCGCGCGGGCGGCAGCGACCGACGGGTAGGCGGGCAGGCCGAGCACGGTCTCTGCCGTCGGGTTCACCGGCAGGATCCGGCCGCCGTAGCCGTAGCGCTGCAGGAAGGCCACCGGCAGTCGGCCGAGGGCGCCGGGCCGTTCGGTGGCGCCGATCACGGCGACCGAGCGGGCGTCCCAGAGCGGGCTGAGCGGACTGACCATGGTGCGTCCGAACTTGTCACACGTCGGTTGCGGTCGTCAACGACACGACATATGCCAGACCCCCGCGCGAGTCGGCGGCTCAGTGACCGAAGGCCTCCTCGAGCCACCACGACGCACGGTCCCTGGTGACCTTCGCGTCGATGACGATCGGCCGGTCCCGCGGGCCGTCGACCCAGGCGCGCACCGCCGCCATGTCCTCCGGTGTCCGCACCGTCACGCCCTCGCAGCCGAAGCCCCGCCCGATGGCGGCGATGTCGGTGGCCGGGAAGGTGACGGTGTCGAGCGGGTGTCCGTCGGGGCCGAAGTGGTGCACCTCCGCGCCGTAGGCCTCGTCGTCGTAGACGGCGACGACCATCGGCAGTCCGAGCCGGACGACGGTCTCCAGCTCGGCGACCGACATGAGCGCGCCGCCGTCACCCAGGGCGGCGACCGGGAGGCGGTCCGGCTGGGCGAGTGCGGCGCCGATCGCGGTGGCCAGGCCGAGCCCGACCGACTGGAACGCCTGGGTGAAGCAGAAGCCGCGCTCGTCGGGCACCGACAGGAACATGCTCGGGTAGCCCATGAAGTTGCCGGAGTCGACGCCGACCACCCGCTCGGCCGGGAGCAGGCGGTCCAGCGCGAGCGTGAAGGTCCGCGGGTCGATCCGGCCGGCCCGGCTGTCGTCGTCGTACGGCACGTCGCGCCAGCCCACCTCACGGCCGATCCGCTCGCGCAGTGCGTCGTCGCGGTACCCCGTGGCGGTGCGGTTCCCCAGCCCGGCGAGCACTGCCGCGGCGGTGGCGCCGACGTCGCCGACGACGCCGATGTCGACCGGTCGGGCTGCGCCGAGCGCGCCCTCGTCGAGGTCGACCTGGGCGACCGTCGTACCCGGGCCGATCAGCCGGCCGTGGCGCATGGTCCACATGTTCAGCGCGCAGCCCCAGCCGACCACGAGGTCGGCACCGGTGATCAGCTCGGCCGCGAGGGGTGACGCGAACCCGCCGGAGACGTCGAGCGACCACGGGTTGCCGTGGAAGAGACCCTTCGCCACGGCCGAGGTCGCGAGCAGGGCCCCGCTCGCCTCGGCGAGGGCCGCCAGCTCGCCCCGGGCGGCCCGGCTGCCGCGACCGGCGACGAAGACGGGCCGCCGGGCCCGGGCGAGCGCCGCGGCGAGGGCCTCGACCGCGTCGGCGTCGGGCTGCAGCGGCGCAGGAGCCACGTACGGCGGGACGGCGGCTACCTCCGGACATTCCAGCGCCTGGACGCCGAGCGGCAGGTTGAGCAGGACGGTCCGTCGCTCGACGCGCGCCCGGCGTACCGCACGGACGGCGGTCTCGACCGCCGACTCGGCGGAGCTCACTCGTTCGCTCACCGCGCCCACCGCCGCTGCGAGCCCCGGCTGGTCGACGAAGAAGTTCGACCCTCTCTGCTCCGCCTCGGCGGCGAGGACGAGCAGCGGCGTGCGGCTCTTGGCCGCCTCGGTGACGCCGGTCATCGCGTTGGTCAGCCCGCAGCCCTGGTGGACGGAGAGGGCGGTGACCTGCCCGCTGACCCGGGCGAAGGCGTCGGCCATGGTGGCCGCACCGCCCTCGTGCCGGGCCGGGACGAACCGCGCACCTGCGGCGACGAGGGCGTTGGTGACGTGGAAGTTGCCGCTCCCCACGACACCGAACGCGTGGTCGACGCCCTCGTGCACCAGCGCCCGGCCGACGGCCTCCGCGACCTGCATGTGCGTGTCCTCAGCGCTCGACAAGGGCCAGGACGCGGGTCGGGCTGCCGGACCCCCCGACGATGGGCAGCGGCCCCGCGAATACCACGGCCCCGGTCGGCGGGAGCTGGGCGAGGTTCTGCAGCTGGGTGAGCCCGTACTTGTTCGCTCCGAGCAGGAACTGGTGGCACGGGAACGCCGGGTCGAACGAGTGCGCGGCACCCGCGTCGGTACCGACTGTTTCGACGCCGACCCCGATGATCGCCGCCTCCTCCGCCAGCCATCGCGCGCACTCGACCGAGATCCCGGGCGTGTGCGGCCCGGTCTCGTCGGCGTTGAGGAACTCGGCCTGGTCGTGGGAGCGCGCGTCCCAGCCGGTGCGCAGCAGCAGCCACCCGCCGTCGGGCAGCGAGCCGTGCCTCGACTCCCAGCGGGTGATGTCGTCCATCTCGAGGACCCAGTCCGGGTCGACCGCGGCCTGCTCGGAGAAGTCGAGGACCGCCGCCGGGGCGACCAGTCGCCGGGCCGGGATCTGCGACACGTCGTCCTTGTCCTGGCCGGTCACCCAGTGGATCGGGGCGTCGAGGTGGGTGCCGGTGTGCTCACCGGTCCGGAAGTTGTTCCAGTACCAGCCCGGGCCGCGGTCGTCGTACCGGCTGATCTGCTCGAGCTGGAACGTGGCGGTCTGGCCGAACTCCTCGGGCAGCATGAGGATCGGCGTGGTGTCGGACAGCGGCGCGCTGAGGTCGACGACCTCCACCTGGCCGGTGGTGATGGCGACGACCAGGTCGGACAGCACGGACATGGGATCTCCTCGTGGGCGTGGTCAGGTCGACGGTTGCCAGCGTTGGTGCCGGGTGCCCTGCTCGCCCTCGCGGATGAGCTGCAGCCGTGGCCGCGGGCCGTCGGTGCGCCCGGCCAGCGGCCGTCGGCTGCCGGCCTTCCACGGGTCGGGCCACTCCGCGGCCGGTCCCCGGTACTCCTGCTCCGCGCCTGCGTGCAGGGTCCAGTTCGGGTCGTAGAGGTGCGCCCGCCCGACGGCGCACAGGTCCGCCCGGCCGGCGAGGACGATGGAGTTGACGTCGTCGTAGGAGGAGATGACGCCGACCGCGATGGTGGGGATGCCGACCTGGTTGCGGATCCGGTCCGCGTACGGCGTCTGGTAGCTGCGTCCGAACGCCGGGCGCTCCGCCGGGGTGACCTGCCCGGTCGAGACGTCGAGCGCGTCGGCGCCGTGGTCCCGGAGCATGCGGGCGATCTCGACCGCCTCCTCGGCGTCGACGCCGCCCTCGACCCAGTCGGTCGCGGAGATGCGCAGGGTGATCGGCTTGTCCTCCGGCCAGACCGCCCGGACGGCGTCGAACACCTCGAGCGGGTAGCGCATCCGGTTGGCCAGCGACCCGCCGTACCCGTCGGTCCGCTGGTTGGTCACCGGCGAGATGAAGCTCGAGAGCAGGTAGCCGTGGGCGCAGTGCAGCTCGAGCAGGTCGAACCCCGCGCGCACGCCCATCTCGGCGGAGCGGACGAACTGGTCGCGGATCTCGGCCATCTCCTCGACGGTGAGCTCCTTCGGCACCTGGTTGACGCCCGGCGCGTACGGAAGGGGGGACGGCGCGACCACGGGCCAGTTCCCGTCCGGCAGCGGCTCGTCGATGCCCTGCCACATCAGCCGGGTCGAGCCCTTGCGACCCGAGTGCCCGAGCTGCAGCCCGATCTTCGCGGTGGTGAAGCCGTGCACGAAGTCGACGATGCGCGTGTACGCGGCCTGGTGCTCGGGCGCGTAGAGACCGGTGCACCCGGGCGAGATCCGGCCCGGTGCCGAGACGCAGACCATCTCGGTCATGACGAGCCCGGCGCCGCCGAGCGCCTTGCCGCCCAGGTGGGTGAGGTGGAAGTCGTTGGCCAGCCCGTCGACCGCCACGTACATGTCCATCGGGGACACGACGATGCGGTTCTTCAGCTCCAGCCCGCGGAGCCGGAAGGGCTGGAACATCGGCGGGCGGACGTCGCTCGGGTCGGCCGACATGCCGCGCCGTGCTTCGTGGTCGGCGAACCATGCGTCGATCCGGGCCACGAACTCCGGGTCGCGCAGCCGCAGGTTGTCGTAGGTGACCCGACGGCTGCGAGTCATGATGTTGAACGCGAACTGCTCCGGCTCCTGGTGGACGTACTGCCCCAGGTTCTCGAACCACTCCAGGCTCGCCTGGGCGGCGCGCTGGGTGGACAGGACGACCGGTCGCCGCTCGGTCTCGTACGCGTCCAGCGCGGTGTCGACATCGGTGTGCTCGTGCAGACAGGCCGCCAGCGCGAGCGCGTCCTCCATCGCCAGCTTGGTGCCCGACCCGATCGAGAAGTGCGCGGTGTGGGCGGCGTCCCCCAGCAGAACGACATTGCCGTGCCGCCACGTCTCGTTGCGGATGGTCGAGAAGCTCAGCCACTTCGAGTTGTTGGCCATGACCTGGTGGCCGTCGAGGATGTCGGCGAACAGCTCGCGGACCCTCGCTATCGACGCCATGTCGCTCTGCCCGGGCGGCAGGTCCCGGGCGGCGAGCTCACCGAAGCCGGCCCGGTTCCACACGTCGTCGTGCATCTCGACGATGAACGTCGAGCCGGTCTCGTCGTAGGGATAGCCGTGGATCTGCATCACGCCGTGCGGCGTCTCGAGCACGTAGAACTTGAAGGCCTCGAAGACGCGGTCGGTGCCCAGCCACATGTACTTGCAGCGCCGCGTCTCCAGCTGTGGGTGGAAGGTGTCGGCGTGCTTGGACCGGGTCGCCGAGTTGAGCCCGTCGCTGGCAATGACCAGGTCGTGGGTGCGGGACAGCTCGTCCGCGGCCGGCGCCTCGGTGCGGAAGTGCAGCCGCACGCCGAGCTCACGGCAGCGTTCCTGGAGGATCTCGAGCAGTCGCCGCCTGCTCATGGCCGCGAACCCGTGCCCGCCGCTGGTGATGACGGTGTCCTTGTAGTGCACGTCGATGTCGTCCCAGCGGGCGAACTCGCGCTCCATCTGCCGGTAGACCGCGACGTCGGCGTGCTCGATGCCGCCCAGCGTCTCGTCGGAGAACACCACGCCGAAGCCGAACGTGTCGTCCGGCGCGTTGCGCTCCCAGACGGTGATCTCGTGGGTCGGGTCGAGCTGCATCGCCAGCGCGGCGAAGTAGAGACCCCCGGGGCCACCCCCGATGATCGCTATCCGCACCGCGCCTCCCATTGTCCGCCGGCCCCTGGTGAGGCTATGTTGCAATCCGAACGACCGTCAACACAACGATAGGACTAATCCGATGGCCGGACGAGCGGCGAGATTTCCCGGCCGGACAGCCGTCGTGACGGGCGGCGCGGGCGGTCTGGGCCGCGCCGTCTGCGAGGGTTTCGCCGCCGAGGAGGCAGCCGTCGCGGTGGTCGACGTCTCCGCCGACGCCGTGGGGGAGACGGTCGCCGGGCTGCGCGCGGCCGGCGCCACGGCCGAGGGCTACGTCGTGGACGTCGCTGACCGAGCGGCAGTGACCCAGCTGATGGCCACCGTGCACGCCGACCTCGGCGGCCCGCACGTGCTGGTGAACCTGGCCGGTGGGTCGCTCGGCACTCCCCGTGACCTCGAGGACATCGAGCCCGAGCACGTCGACGTCGTCCTCGACGTCAACGTGAAGGGGACCTTCTACTGCTGCCAGGCCGCCGTGCCGCACATGGTCGGGGCCGGCGGTGGATCGATCGTCAACACCTCGTCCATCGGCGGCCGGCAGCCCTCACCGGTGACAGGGGTGCCGTACGCCGCCGCCAAGGCGGCGGTGGTCGGGCTCACCAAGCGGCTGGCTCGGGAGGTCGGGGGGCGGGGAGTGCGGGTGAACGCCGTGGCGCCGGGGCTGTTCCTCACCGGACGGCTGCAGGGGATGTTCGACGCCATGACCGACGACGAGCGCCGAGAGGTGCTGGACGCGATCCCGCTGCGACCGGATGCCCGAGCTGCGCGAGGCCGTCGACCCGGTGCTGTTCCTCGCCAGCGACGAGTCGTCCTACATCACCGGCGCCGTGCTCGACGTCAACGGTGGCCGCTTCATGCCGCTGTGATGGTCACCCGTCGCGCAGCCACGGCGTGAAGCAGACGCCCATCAGAAGGCGTCGCCGGTGCGCCACGACATCTCTTGCAGGACCAGGGTGTTGCCGTCCGGGTCCTCGAGCCCGGCGTACCGCACCCCGCCGCCGACGTCCTGGACGGGGCCGACCTCGATGCCGCGCTCGATCAGCTCGGCCCGGGCCCGCTCGATGTCGGCCACGACCAGGTGCAGCGCCCGGACCGACCCGGGCGGCGCCTCGTACGCATGGAGGCCGGTACCCAGGCCGATGGAGCAGGCCGACCCCGGCGGTGTCAGCTGCACCACCCGGACGCCGTCGGCGGGGCTCACGTCGACGTCGACGACGAAACCCAGCTGCTCGGCGTAGAAGGCCTTGGCCCGGTCGACGTCGGTGACCGGGATCGGGACGAGCTCGAGCTTCATCTCCACGAGGACTCCTCTGCGCTGGGGCGGGCCGGCGCCGGCACGGTCGGCGCGCCGGTGACCTTCGACCGGACGCGCCCGCAGCCTCCCATGCCCTGGGCGCGGCCGCCGTGACACAACCCGACGTCTCGGCGCTGGCGACCGCCCAGTCAGAAGGGCGGGACGTCCGGGCCGGCCTCAGGTGGCAGTTCGCGATCAGGCGGCCCGGTCGCGTGGCGGGCGACGAGTGCGGGGTGGTCGAGGATCGGCTCGGGGAGGCGGTGATAGCCGCGACCTGAGGGCAGCGTCCAGAGCTGGCCGCCGTGGCCGTCGGAGCGATAGCTGGCGTCGGTGAGGGTCTTGACCCGGTGGTGGGTGCGGCAGAGGGCGGTCAGGTTGGCGGCGCAGGTCGGGCCGCACGGCCACTCCTCGGTGTGGTCGAGGTCGCAGCGCTCGGCGGGCATGCGGCAGCCGGGGCCGCGGCAGGTCCGGTCGCGGGCGTTGACGAGGTCCTGCATCGCCTGGGGCGGCTGGTAGGTGCAGGCGGAGATGTCGATGACCTGTCCGGCGGGGTCGGTGAGCAGCCGCCGCCAGACCCCGTCGGCGGCGACCTCGCGGGCGGCGACGGCAGTGATGGGGCCGACGCCGACCAGCTCGGCGGGCTCGTCGTCGTCGCCCCGCAGGGTGCTGGCGGCGACGACGACCCCGATCTGGGCTGGGCGCCCGTGCCGGGTGGGCAGCCGGTCGTGGGCGAGTCCGTCGGTGGCCAGGTCGGCGAGGACGTCGGAGCGGCACTGGTCCAACGTCCGAATCTCGTCGATGTCCGCGGCGGAGGTGCCGGCGGCGCGCTGACCGCGGACCCGCCGCCGGTCACCTGCCTGGGCGAGCAGTGCGTGCCCGGTGAGCCACTGGTAGCCGGCCTCGACCTCCACGGAGGGAGCGACCCACTCCAGCCTCGACATGCCGTCGTCGAGAGCCTGCCGCCAGACGCCGCGCTCCAGGCGGGCGGCCTGCCGGCGGGTCTCGGCAGCGGCCGGGTCGGCCGCGAGCACCGCGCGGCGCAGGCCGGCGGTCAGCTGCGGGAGGGTCTGCCGCCCCGCCTTCTCCAGCGCTCCGGCCTCCACTGCTTGCGCCGCAGCATCGGGCAGGTGGGTCAGGGCGTCGGCGATGGCCCGCGCCTTGGGCAGGTCGATCCGGCCGGACGCGAGGGCGATCCTGGTGCGGGGAAGACGGCGCAGGGACTCCGCGAGCTCGACCCGCATCCTGCCCCCGGTCGGGGACAGGCTGAGGCCGGCGGCGAGCTCGGTGGCAGCAACCTGCTCCGCTGGGACCTGGTCGGCTCCCGTCCCGACACCCCGGAGCCGCGCGCACCGAGCCGCCAGCTCGGCGGTGGCCGTGAGGGCCTTCGCATCGGTCCACGCCTTCAGGCGCTCGGCCGCGGCGACGTAGGTGACCAGGTCGGAGTCACCCAGCGTGCGGGAGTCATAGATGGCGAGGAGCGTCGCGAGCTCCGGGCCGGGCGCGGTCACCGCCAGCGGGTGCGTGGTGGTGAAGCCGTCCGGGTCGGCCGGCAGCAGGTCGGTGGGGCCGAGCGCCGCCGCGGCGGGGTCGCCTCCGCACGTCAGCGGCGTGGTGTCGATGACGTCGGTGGGGCAGCCGTCCTCGTCGTACCCGGCGGCGTCGAGGTCGAGGTCGAGGTCGAGGTTGACGCCGAGGTCGACGCTCACTGCGGCTCGCCTCCCCGTCCCACCATCATCACGCCTTCGAACATGTGTTCGAGTCTAGCAGGTGGGACCGACCCGACGGAAGGGTTGTACACACCCGAGAACCGTTGCGGACCAACGGGTTCAGGGCGGAGACGTCGTTCTCAGGCGAACCGCTCCGGCGCCAGCGTGCCGGCGGTCGTGAACGCCTTGCGCACTGCGTCCGGCCACGGCTCGGTGCCGCCCTCGACCGGGTCGGAGCTGACCGCGACCATCCGTCCGGCCGCGGCGACCTCGCTGCCCCGACGGACCTCGAAGGCGTAGGTGATCGAGGTACGGCCCAGCTCGCCGACGCCGAACGCGATGTCGACCACGTCCCCGAACCACAGCCGGGCGGTGTACTCGACCTCGTAGCGCACCCGCGGGATCCGACCGAACAGCTCGGAGATCGCGAGCCGCTCGTAGAGCACCGCCTCGGCGGCCTCGACCCAGCGGACCACCGTCGAGTGGTGGTAGTGCCCGGCTGCGTCGGTGTCCGGCCACTCGACCCGGCGCTGCACGAGCACGGCGGCATGGTCGGCCGGTACCGCGCCGAGCAGGGGGGCGGTCACGACACCCGGTCGCGCAGCACGAACCGCTGCAGCTTGCCGGTGTTGGTGCGCGGGAGCTCGTCGACGAAGGTGATGCGCCGCGGGTACTTGTAGGGCGCGATCTCCTGCTTGACGAAGTCCTGCAGCGCCGTGACGGTCGCGTCGGTCCGCGGCACGCCCTCGCGGAGCACCACGAACGCGGACACGACCATGCCGCGGTCCGGGTCCGGCGCACCCACCACGCCGCACTCCATGACGTCGGTGTGGCGCAACAGCGCCGACTCGACCTCAGGACCGGCGATGTTGTAGCCCGAGGAGATGATCATGTCGTCGCTGCGTGCCTGGAACCAGAAGTAGCCGTCGGAGTCCCGGACGTACGAGTCGCCGGTGATGTTCCAGCCGTGCTGGACGTAGACGAGCTGCCGCTCGTCCGCCAGGTAGCGGCAGCCGACCGGGCCTCTCACGGCGAGCCGGCCGATCTCGCCGTCCGGCACCGGCTGCAGGTCCGGCCCGAGGACCGCAGCTGTGAAGCCCGGCACCGGCTTGCCGGTGGACCCCGGCCGGATGTCGTCGTCGGAGGCGGAGATGAAGATGTGCAGCAGCTCGGTGGCGCCGATGCCGTCGATGATCTTCACCCCGGTGGCCTCGTGGAACGCCTCCCACGTCGGCTTGGGGAGCGTCTCGCCCGCCGACACGCAGCGCCGCAGCGACGACACGTCCATGCCGTGGAGCCTGGGAAGGATCGCGCGGTAAGCAGTGGGCGCGGTGAAGAGCACGCTCACCCGGTGCTGCGCCACGTGGTCGAACAGCTCGTCCGGCGTGGCCTTCTCGATGAGCAGCGTGCTCGCGCCGGCACGGAGGGGGAAGACCACGAGCCCGCCCAGCCCGAACGTGAAGGCCAGCGGCGGCGTGCCGGTGAACACGTCGTCGGCGGTCGGCTTGAGCACGTGCGTGCTGAAGGTGTCGGCGATCGCGAGCACGTCACGGTGGAAGTGCATGGTCGCCTTGGGCTTGCCGGTCGTCCCCGAGGTGAACGCCAGCAGGGCGACGTCGTCGGCAGCCGTCAGGACGTCGTCGAACGTTCCGTCCTTGGCCGCGGCCATGCGATCCAGGTCGCCACCGCCGTACGTGACCGTGCGCATGCTGTCGAGGCCGGCCTTGGTCAGGTCGTCGACGAACCGGAGGTCGCACAGGGCCAGCCCGATCTGCGCCATCTCGCCGATCGTGCGCAGCTCGCCCGCGCGCAGCAGCGGCATCGTGGTGACCACGACGCCACCCGCCTTGAGCACGCCGAACCAGCAGGCAACCAGCCACGGGTTGTTCGGCCCTCGCAGCAGCACCCGGTTGCCGGGCACGACGCCGAGGTCCTCGACCAGGACCCTGGCCACCTGGTTGGCCCGGGTGAGCAGCTCGCCGTACGTCCAGCGCTCGGTCGGCGACAGCACGCAGGGGCGGTCGGCGCCGTGCTCGGCGATCACGTCGTCGAGCAGCGCCGTCGCGCAGTTGAGCCGGTCGGGGTAGTGCAGCTCCGGCAGGTCGAACCTGAGCTCCGGCCAGAGGTCGAACGGCGGCAGGTTGTCGCGGGCGAACGTGTCGACGTGCGCCGAGGGCGAGAGCTCCATGACGATCAGTATTCCCTCCCCGTGACGACAGTCAAGAGAACGCAACCCGCGTCAAAGGAGTGACTCCAGCGCTGCCGTCACCGCCGGCCACGCGCTGCTGAGCGGGTCGATCACCTCGAAGTGCGCCGTGCCGGGCAGCTCGACGACCTGGACCCGGTCGCCGGCGATGCGGGCGCGCTCGGCGTAGGCGATGCTCAGCGCCGGCGGAACGGTGGTGTCGTCGGCGCCGTGCACGAGGACCGAGCGCACGCCGGTGGGCACCATGAGCGACGGGTCGGCGACCGCGTACCGGTCAGGGACCGTGCGCGGGTCCCCGCCCATGAGCTCACGCGCCGCCCCGCTGCTCAGGTCCAGCTCGGCAGCCAGGTGCAGGTCGCAGATCCCGGCCAGGGCGACGACTCCACGCACGGGGAGCGGGGAAGGGCGGTGCCACCGTGACGAGTCGACGAGCCGGTGCCGCGAGGCTGCCCACAGCGCGAGGTGCCCCCCGGCCGAGTGGCCCAGGTAGACCACCCGCTCGACGTCGACGACGTCCGGCCCCAGCTCGGCCACGACCAGGTCGACGACGCGGTCGGCCCAGGTGGCGGTGTCGTCGAAGGTCCCGGGCCAGCCACCGCCGGACTGCCCGACCCTGCTGTACTCCGGCACCGCGACGACGTACCCCAGCTCGGCCAGCGCGCTCGCCTGCGGCCCGGCGTGGCCGCGGTCGAAGGCGGCTCGCCAGAAGCCGCCATGCACCACGACGACCAGCGGACGTGGTCCGGAGCCGGCTGCCGGGAGCCTCAGGTCGATCACCTGCTCGGCGCTGCCGCCGTAACGCACGGTGCGGTCGGGCGCAGGAGCGGGTCGCGTCAGCACCTCCTCCGGGTCGCGTGCCACGGCTCCTCCTCGGGGTCCTTCGGCGGGCGCCGACGCTATCGTGTCCGCGTGACGACGCCCACGGAGACGCATGAACAGCGCTCCGAGCAGCCGCGCTCCCTCATCGTCACGATCTACGGCCTGTACGCCCGCGAGGCGGGTGGCTGGATCTCCGTCGCGTCGCTGATCCGGCTGATGGCCGGGCTCGGGGTGGACGAGCCGGCCGTCCGGTCCTCGATCTCGCGCCTGAAGCGGCGCCGCATGCTCGAGCCGGGGCGGCTGGACGGCTCGGCCGGGTACGGCCTCTCCGAGCCGGCCCGGGACATCCTCACCGAGGGCGACCACCGCATCTTCCGGCGTCCGGCGGCCCGGATCGAGGACGGCTGGCTGCTCGCCGTGTTCTCGGTGCCCGAGAGCGAGCGGCAGAAGCGGCACATGCTCCGCTCGCGGCTGGCGGCCCTGGGCTTCGGGACCGCGGCGGCCGGGGTGTGGGTGGCTCCCGCGCACCTGTACGACGACACCCGGCGCACGCTGGAGCGGCTGGGTCTGACGGGGTACGTCGACCTGTTCAGGTCCGACTACCTGGCCTTCGGCGACCTGAGGACCAGCGTCAGCAGCTGGTGGGACCTGGACTCGCTGCGTGACCTGTACGACGACTTCCTGCAGGCGCACGGCCCGGTGCTGTCCCGCTGGCGTCGCCGCCGCAGGGACGACGACGCGCAGGCGTTCGCGGACTACGTGCGGGCGCTGACCCAGTGGCGCAAGCTGCCCTACCTCGACCCAGGCCTGCCGGAGGAGCTGCTCCCGCGCAACTGGCACGGCCGCCAGGCGGCCGACCTCTACTTCGACCTTCAGGACCTGCTGGCCGGGCCGTCGGCCCGCCACGTCCAGGCGGTCACCGGTGGGGTCGGGACGAGTCCGCGACCGCTCGCCCGGACATGATCGAGGGCCTCCTTCCCCTGCACTGACGACCAAGGTCCCTCCCTCCAGCAGACGCACGGCGGCAGTGTTCGACTGGTGGGCGAGGTGGTGCGGGCCCCGGAGCAGGGGCGGACGGACGAGGCGCTCGTGCAGCGGCGCCTGTACCGCTGCATCGTCGCGCTGCAGCTGATGGTCGACGACGGCCTGTTCGACAGCGAGGCGGACACCTGCGGGTTCGAGGTCGAGCTCGACCTGGTCGACCCGCTGGGGCGACCCCGTCACGTCAACACTGAGGTCCTGGCGGCGCTCGGCCGCGCCGACGTCCAGGCCGAGCTGTCCCGCTTCAACATCGAGCTCAACGTCGCGCCCCGCCCGACGCGCGGACCGGTGCTGCGGCGACTGGACGAGGAGCTCGCCGCGACGCTGGACGCCGTCACGGCGGTCGCGCAGGCATGGGGCGCGCGTGCTGTGGCCATCGGAACCCTTCCGACCCTGCACGCCGACGACCTGACGGCCAGCCACATCTCCTTGAACCCCCGGTACCCGTTCCTCGACGCCACGATGGCGGCCCACCGCAACCGAGAGGTCCGGCTCGACATCCACGGCCACGAGCACCTGGGGCTCGAGACGGACACGATCGCCGTGCAGGCTGCCGCCACCAGCCTGCAGGTGCACGTGCGGGCGGCACCGGCGGACTTCGCGCGCTACTTCAACGCCGCGCAGGCCGTGAGCCCCGCGCTGGTCGCGGCGGCCGGCAACTCGCCGTACCTGATGGGACGCCGGCTCTGGCACGAGACCCGCATCCCCCTGATCGAGCAGTCGCTGGACATCCGGGGGCCCGCCACCGGGACGGCGGACGAGCCGCCGCGCGTCTGGATGGGCGACCAGTGGGCTTCGACCGCTGTCGACGTGCTGGCCGAGAACGTCCGGCGGTACGTGCCGCTGCTGCCGGTCGTCGAACCGGACGACCCGCTGGACGAGCTGGCTGCCGCACGGGTTCCGATGCTGCACGAGCTACGGCTGCACAACGGCAGCATCTGGCGGTGGAACCGGCCGGTCTACGACGTCCAGCACGGCTACCCGCACCTGCGCATCGAGAACCGGGTGATGCCCAGCGGCCCGACGTCGGTGGACATGGTGGCGAACTCCGCCCTGTTCCTCGGAATGGTGCGAGCCGTTGCCGACATGGAGCCTCCGGTGAGCGAGACCCTCGACTTCACGGCCATGGTGGGCGACCTGCACGAGGCAGCCCGTCTCGGGTCCGACGCCAGGTTGCGCTGGCCGGGCACCTCCGGTGTGCGCGACGTGCGGGCCCGCGAGCTGCTCCTGGAGACCCTGCTGCCGCTCGCGGCCGTCGGCCTGGACGCCTGGGGGGTCGACCGTGCCGACGCAGACCACTACCTCGGCGTCGTCCGGGACCGGGTCGCCCTGGGCCGGACCGGAGCCGACTGGCAGACCGCGACGGTGGAGGAGCTGGAACGTCGAGGGGCAGACCGCGAGTCAGCCCTGCGCGAGATGGTGCGCCGGTACGTGGAGAACGCCCGGACCCACGAGCCGGTGCACCTCTGGCGCTGACCTCGACTGCGAGCCGGTGGCACGTCGACCACCGCGAGCCGCCACTCGACCACCGCCGTCACGCGTCACAGCGTCACCCACGTCGCGGCACCGACCAAGACCAGGGCTGCGTGGGAGGTGGCCGTCAGTCGGGGAGGACGGCGATGCCCTCCAGCTCGACCAGGGCGGGCTCGTCCCAGAGCCGCACGATGCCGATCAGCGCCATCGCCGGGTACTCGCGGCCGGCCAGCCGGTGCCACACGGCCCCGATCTCGCGGGCATGCGCCCGGTAGTCCTCGGGGTCCACGGCGAAGATCGTCAGCTTGGCCAGGTGCTCCGGCTGCCCGCCCGCGCCGGACAGTGCCTCCAACAGGTTGGCGAGAGCCTTCTCGAACTGCACGACGATGCCGCCGGAGACGATCCGCCCGGCCGGGTCGAGGGCGGTCTGCCCGGCGAGGAACACCAGCGAGCCGCCGCGCGCGGTGACCGCGTGGCTGAACCCGCTCGGCGCGGGCAGCGACGAGGGGTTGACGCGCTCCAGGGTCACGACTGCACCGCTCCGCCGTCGACGTTGATGCCCTGTCCGGTCACGCCGCCGTTGGCGACGCAGAACATCACCGCGTCGCTCACCTCGTCGACGGTGATGAGCCGGCCGATGGGCTGTTTGCGCTCCAACGCCTGCCGGGCCTCCTCCGCGCTGCGGCCGGTCGTGGACACGATCGTCTCGACGGTCCCGTCGGTCATCGGGGTGTCGACGTACGCCGGACACACGGCGTTGACCGTCACGCCGGTCCGCGCGAGCTCGGCCGCCGCAGAGCGGACGAGGCCGAGCACGCCGTGCTTCGCAGCGGTGTACGCGGCGATGTACGGCTCCCCGCGCTTGGCCGCGACCGAGGCGAGCACGACGATGCGGCCCCACTCCTGCTCCACCATCCGCGGGACCACGCGTCGGAGGCAGCGGAACGGGGCGGTGAGGTTGAGGTCGATCTGGCGCTGCCACATCTCGTCGGTCATGCGGGCGACCGGAGCCGACTCACCTGCGCCCGCGTTGGCCACGAGCACCGACACCGGGCCCCACCGGTCCTCGATCTGGGAGACGAGGGCGTCGGGGGCGGCCGGGTCCAGCATGTCGGCGGGCAGGACGAGCGTCTCGCCGCCGCACAGCCGGGCGGTCTCCTCGAGCTGGTCCTTGCTCCGCGCGGTGAGTGCCACCCGGTACCCGTCGGCAGAGAGCCGCACCGCCACAGCCTGGCCGATGCCGCGGCCGGCACCGGTCACGAGGGCGGTGCGAGGCACAGGCGACACGCTGCGGAGGTTGTCACACGCCCGTTTCGACGGTCAAGATGACGACATATGGACGCCTACCTCCTCGACGCCGTGCGGACTCCCTTCGGGCGCTACCGCGGTGGCCTCTCGCGCATTCGCACCGACGACCTCGCCGCGCTGCCGTTGCGGGAGCTGGTTCGCCGAAACCCCGGCCTCGACCCAGCAGCGATCGACGACGTGGTCTACGGCAACACCAACGGCGCGGGCGAGGAGAACCGCAACGTCGGACGGATGGCTGCGCTGCTCGCTGACCTGCCGGTGACCGTCCCCGGCAGCACGGTCAACCGGCTGTGCGCCTCGGGAGGCGAGGCGGTCGTCCAGGCGGCCCGGGCGCTCGCCGTCGGCGACGCGCGGTACGTCGTCGCGGGCGGGGTCGAGGGCATGAGCCGCGCACCCTATGTGGTGCCGAAGCCGGACGAGGCGCTGCCGAAGTCGATGGCGATGCACCAGACCACGGTCGGCTGGCGGATGGTCAACCCCACGTTCCCGAGCCACTGGACCGACTCGCTCGGGGAGTGCGCCGAGCGGGTCGCGGCCGAGCTCGGCATCGGCCGCCGGGAGCAGGACGACTGGGCGCTGCGCAGCCACGAGCGCGCGGCCGAGGCGTGGGACAAGGGGCTGCACGACGACTATGTCATGCAGGTGGACGGCGTTCACCGCGACGAGTCGATCCGCCCGGACACCAGCGCCGACCGGCTGGCCGGGCTCGCGCCCGCCTTCACCCCCGACGGCACCGTGACAGCCGGCAACTCCTCGCCGATCAACGACGGTGCCATCGCTGTGCTCCTGGGCACGGCCGAGTCGGCTGCCGCGCTCGGCGTCAGCCCGCTCGGCCAGGTGCTGTCCAGCGCCACGGTCGCCGTCGAGCCGGACCGCTTCTCGCTCGCACCGGTCCCGGCGATCGAGAGGGCGCTGGGGCGGCTCGGCCTCGCGGCGGCCGACGTCGACCTGTGGGAGATCAACGAGGCGTTCGCCGCCATGGTGCTCAGCACCTTGCGGGGCTTGCCGGGCCTCGACATCGAGCGGGTGAACCCGCACGGCGGCGCCATCGCGATCGGCCACCCTCTCGGTGCCTCGGCACCGCGCGTGGTCGTCGACCTCTGCCGCGAGCTGCGTCGTCGCGGCGGGGGCATCGGCGTGGCCGCCGCGTGCATCGGCGTCGGCCAGGGGTCCGCGATCGTCTGCAAGGTCGAGGGGTAGGGCGAGTGCGCACCGACGAGTTCACCGACGTCACCTACGAGGTGACCGACGACGTCGCCGTCATCACCATCAACCGGCCGGACCGCTACAACGCGTTCCGCGGCCGCACCGTCGACGAGCTCATCACCGCGTTCAAGACCGCGTGGGCCGCGAAGGAGGTCGCGGCCGTCGTGCTGACCGGCGCCGGGGAAAAGGCCTTCTGCGCGGGCGGCGACGTCAAGGAGCGGGCCGAGACGGGCGGCTACGGCGAGACCGAGTGGGGGACCTTCGAGGTCGAGCGGCTGCACCGCATCATCCGCGACATCCCGAAGCCGGTGATCGCGGCAGTGAACGGCGTCGCCGTCGGCGGTGGCCACGTCCTGCACGTGCTGTGCGACCTCACGGTCGCCGCCGAGCACGCGCGGTTCGGGCAGAGCGGGCCGAAGGTGGGCTCGTTCGACGCCGGCTTCGGCTCGGCGTACCTCGCCCGAGTCGTCGGCGAGAAGCGCGCTCGGCAGATCTGGTTCCTGCTCGAGCTCTTCGACGCCGAGACCGCCGAGCGGTGGGGCCTGGTCAACGAGGTCGTGCCGCTCGACCAGCTGCTGCCCAAGGCGCTGGAGTGGGGGCGCACGATCGGCTCCTACTCGCCGACCGCCCTGCGCTTCCTCAAGCACTCGTTCAACGCCGACACCGACCACATCGGCGGCCTGTCCCATCTGGCCTTCGACGGCCTGGAGGTCTTCGCGGCCAGCGACGAGGGGATGGAGGGAGCACAGGCGTTCGCCGAGAAGCGGCCGCCGGACTTCCGCCGCTTCCGCTGACCGGGCCCACGGGGGACTGCCGGCGGCCGTCGGCCCATCGCTAGAGTCGCCGCCATGACGAAGTGGGAGTACGCGACGGTGCCGCTGCTTGTGCACGCGACCAAGCAGATCCTGGACACGTGGGGCGAGGACGGCTGGGAGCTGGTGCAGGTCGTCCCGGGTCCCGGTGGCGGCGACCAGGTCGTGGCCTACCTGAAGAGGCAGAAGTGAGCAGCCCCGAGGACCGGATCGCCGGACTCGGGCTGACCCTCCCGAGCGACTCCCCGCCGCTGGCGGCCTACGTGCCGGCGGTCAGGACCGGCAACCTGGTCTTCACGTCGGGTCAGCTGCCGCGGCTCGAGGGCAAGCTGCTCGGCACCGGGAAGGTCGGCGCCGAGGTCACCGCCGAGGAGGCCAAGGAGCTCGCGAAGGCGTGCATCCTCAACGCCCTGGCCGCGATCCGCGCGGAGGTCGGCGATCTGTCGAAGGTGCGCCGCGTCGTGAAGGTCGTCGGTTTCGTCGCGAGCGACCCCGGTTTCAGCGACCAGCCCGGTGTGGTGAACGGCGCCAGCGAGCTGCTCGGTGAGGTCTTCGGCGACCGGGGTGTGCACGCCCGCAGCGCCGTCGGTGTCGCGGTTCTCCCGCTGGACGCACCGGTCGAGGTGGAGCTCGTGGTCGAGGTCGACCCGGCCTGAGGCGGGCGCGCGGCTACCGGGCGCGGGAGCTGCCGCCGTCGACCGCACCTGCGGTGTCGTCGAGGCGGACGTCGGTGGCGGCAGCCAGGAAGGCGATCTCGAACGCTGCGCCGCTGAGCTGGACTGCCACCTTGCCGAGGTCGGCCGGTGAGGAACCGCTCTGCACGGCGTCCAGGGCGACGCGGAGGCGTCGGCCGAGCTCGCGTCCGCTGCGCACCGCCTCGAGCTGGAGCATCGCCACGACGTCGGAGGGCAGCCCGAGGCCTAGCAGCGTCCGGGCGACGCCGACGACAGTCGCCGGGCTGACCAGCTGGCCGTCGGTGTCCGCCCAGACCAGTCCGGTCTCGGTCAGGTCGTCCGGGGCCTCCGGGAACTGCGCCCGGATCCGTTCCTCGGAGACAGGGACGGTGGCCGGCATGTCGGCGTCACCGTCGCGGAACCGGCGTCGACGGTCGGCCACGATCGCCGAGTAGCTGCCGGGGTTCTCGAGCAGTCGCTTGATCGCAGCCAAGGTGAATCCCTCACGCTGCAGCGATCCGATCAGCCGCAGCCGCGCGGCGTGCACGCCGGAGTACATGGCGACCCGCCCGACGATCACCGGTGGCTCCAGCAGCCCACGCGACTGGTAGGCGCGGATGTTCCGCGGCGTCATGCCCACGGCGTCGCCGAGCTGGCTCACCGTCATGCCTTCGCGCGTCATGTCGTTCCCCCATGACTCCGTAGCGGCATGTTCCGCCGCTGTCCGGGGCGGCCCGCGCTGTTCCGGCCGGTCCCGGACCCGACGGTACAGGTGCCCGGGCGCGGCCTAGCATTCCCGTCGTGCAGGACGTCCCCCCTTCGTTGCGCGAGCGGGCTCTGGCCCACCTTGCCACCCTGGACGCCGGCGCGGCCGTCTCGGTCGCATCGGCGCGCGACGCGTCCACGGTGGTGCTGCTGCGCGACGCCGTCGGCGGTCCGGAGGTGTACCTGCTCCGGCGGGCCGGAACGATGGCGTTCGCCGCCGGGATGTACGTCTTCCCCGGCGGTTCGGTGGACCCGCGCGACAGCGAGCCCACCGAGGCGTGGGCGGGGCCGTCGCCGGTGACCTGGGCCGGCTGGCTCGGCTGCGACGAGCCGCTGGCCCGCGCCCTGGTCCGGGCCGCGGTGCGGGAGACGTTCGAGGAGTCCGGGGTGCTGCTCGCCGGCCCGGACGCCGCCGGGGTGGTCGACGACACGACCGGGGACGACCTGGAGTCAGACCGACTGGCGCTGCTCGACCGGAGCTCGTCGATGGCCGAGATGCTCGAGCGCAGGGGCCTCGTCCTGCGCACGGACCTGATGCGCCCGTGGGCCCGCTGGATCACCCCTGAGTTCGAGCCGAAGCGGTTCGACACCCGGTTCTTCGTCGCCGCCGTCCCGCCCGGGCAGCTGCCGCGCGACGTCAGCAGCGAGGCCGACGCGACCGCCTGGCTGTCCGTCCGGGCCGCCGTGGCCGGGCACGACGCCGGGGAGCTGGCGATGCTCCCACCGACGATCGGGTCGTTGCGGGAGATCGCCGCACACGCGACGGTCGCCGCGGTGCTGGCCGCGCCGCGGGTCGTCCGGCCGGTGCTGCCGCGCCTGGTGCGGCACGGCGACCGGATCGCGCTCGACGTCGGCACGGGGTCGGGGTGAGTGCCCCCGGCTCGTCCACGTACGGCGAGCAGGCCGCGCCGCTGCCGTCCTGGGCGACGCTGGTCCGCGCCGACAACCCCGGCCCGATGACCCTCGAGGGTACGAACACCTACGTGCTGCGGACGACGACCGCGTCGCAGGCGGTCGTGGTGGACCCGGGTCCGCTGGATCCGGCGCACCTCGCCGCCGTCGTCGCTGTCGGCCCGATCGGGCTGGTCCTGCTCACCCACGGCCACCCGGACCACTCCGACGGCGCGCGGCTCCTGCAGGAGATGACCGGCGCGCCGATGGCGGCCGTCGACCCGCGCTTCTGCGTGGGCAACGAGCCGCTCGCGGCCGGGGCCGTGCTCGGCGGCGTGGCCGGTCTCGAGCTGCGTGTCCTCGCGACTCCCGGTCACACCGGCGACTCCGTGAGCTTCGTGGTCGCCCACGACGAGCCGGGGCTGCTCACCGGCGACACCATCCTGGGACGTGGGACCACCGTCGTTGCGCACCCGGACGGGCAGCTCGGGCCCTACCTCCGGTCGCTGGAGGACGATCCGCGACCTCGAGCTGCCGCTGACCCTGCTGCCCGGACACGGGCCTGCGGGCGGCGACGCGCGCAGCCGCGCTGAGGCGTACCTGGCGCACCGGGCGCAGCGGCTGGACCAGGTCCGCGCGGCACTGGCCGCCGGCGACCGCAGCCCGGCAGCGGTCGTACAGCGGGTCTACGCCGACGTCGACCCGGTGCTGTGGCCGGCGGCCGAGCTGTCGGTGCGGGCCCAGCTGGACTACCTCGCGGCGCAGGACGACGCCGGCTGACCGGCGTACCGGCGTACCGGCGTACCGGCAGAATCCTTCGCATGCCGGCCACCGACCCCACGATCTCGGTCGTGCCCGCCAACCGGGCCGGCTGCGCGGACCTCGAGACCATCTTCGGCACCCGCGGACCTGCGTCCCGGTGCCACTGCCAGCGGTACAAGCTGCGTCCGCGGGAGCACTTCGCCGGGTTTCCCGCCGAGGAGCGCGCCCACCGGCTGCGCGAGCAGACCGACTGCGGCCATCCGCATGCGGGTAGGACCAGCGGTCTGGTCGCCTACCTCGACGGCGACCCCGTCGGCTGGTGCGCCGTCGAGCCACGCACCGCGTACTCGGGGCTGCTGCGCAACAGCCGGGTCCCGTGGGCGGACCGGGACGAGGACAAGACCGACGACAGCGTCTGGGCGGTGACCTGCCTGTTCACCCGCGTCGGCTTCCGCAAGCGGGGCGTCAGCCGCGCCCTCGCGCGGGCCGCCGTCGACCACGCCCGCGGGCTCGGCGCGCGCGCCCTGGAGGCCTACCCGATGACCACCACGGCCGTCATCGCCGAGGAGCTGCACGTCGGGACCGAGGGCGTGTTCGCCGCGGCCGGGCTCACCCCGGTGGTCCACCCCAGCCCGCGACGTGTCGTGATGCGGGTCGACTTCTGAGGGTCAGCCGGCCCGGCGGCGGAGCCGGTCGAGGTCGAGGATGACCACGCCACGCCCTTCGAGCCGGAGGAAGCCGCGGCCGGCGAAGTCGGCGAGCGCCTTGTTCACGGTCTCGCGGGAGGCCCCGACGAGCTGGGCCAGCTCCTCCTGGGTGAGGTCGTGCGTGACGCGCAGGCCGTCGTCCGCCTCGACGCCGAACTTCTTCGCCAGGTCGAGCAGGGCCTTGGCGACCCGCCCCGGGACGTCGCTGAACACGAGGTCGGCCATCGCCTCGTTGGTGCGCCGAAGCCGGCGGGCCAGCGCGGCCAGCAGCTGGGCGGCGACCTCGGGGTGCTCCGTGAGCCAGGGCTGGAGGTCGGTGTGGCCGAGGCCGCGCAGGGTGGTCTCGGTGATGGCGCTCGCGGTCGCGGTCCGCGGGCCGGGGTCGAACAGGGACAGCTCTCCGAACATCTCGCCCGGCCCCATGACCGCCAGCAGGTTCTCGCGGCCGTCGGCCGCGTGGCGGCCGAGCTTGACCTTGCCCTGGAGCACGACGTACAGCCGGTCACCCGGGTCGCCCTCGCGGAACAGCGCCTGCCCACGGGCGAGGCGGACCTCGGCCATCTGGGAGCGCAGCTCCTGCTGGTGCTCCGGCGCGAGCCCCGCGAACAGAGGGGACCTGCCGAGACCGTCGACCGGGGCGTCCGCCCCGGTGCCGACCGGCGCTGCTTCTCCCGTGCCGTCCATGCTCTGCCGCCTCCTCGCGACGGGGTGTGCCCCGACTGGCGGCGCTTAGTCTGCCGCACCCGTGCTCCCGGGCACGCCGTCGGCACCGCGGGAGGGTCAGGCGACCCCGGCGCCGCGCGGCAGCGGCAGGGCCCGCAGCGCCAGCGCGGGCTCGTCCCGGTAGCGGGCGATCAGCTCGCTGGTCGCGTCGTCAAGGCGCTCGTGCAGGCTGCGGCGGTAGGCCGACAGCTCGGCCTCCGCGGTGGCCAGCCGGGCCAGCGTGGCCGGGTCGTCGTCCTCCACGTCGACCGTCTCCCACAGCGCGGAGAGGTCGGGCAGCGGCGGCAGCTCGGCCGCGTCGTGCACCGGCAGGACGGCCAGCCGGCGGCTGGACTCCTGGTGGCTGGTCAGGACCGAGCGCAGCTTGCGGCTCGCGGCGTCCGGGTCGGGACCCAGGGCGTCCAGCCGGGCCTGCAGGATGCGGCGCCAGTAGGAGACGCGGGACTCCTCGGTGATGAGCCCCTGCCGGTAGTCGCGCAGGGCGTCCAGGTCGAGGTGGACGAGGTGGTCGACCCGGACCGCGGGGCGACGCGCGGACGCCGGACGGCGACCGGACGCTGCTGCGCCGGGCCGGACCACGGCCCGGCCGCGGGAGCGGGCAGGCGCCGTCCCCGAGCCTCCGGACGCGGTGCTGGTGATCACGTGTTCCTCCTGGCCGATCCTGCCCGCCGGCGATCTCCGAAGCCGGTTACAGAGCGTGGTCGTCGGGTCGGGGCCGCCCCTTGAGCACCCGTCACCCGTACGGTCGACGCCCGGTTGGCCGCCCGTACGCTTGCGCGTGTGACCGCCAGCCGCGCCGCGAAGTTCGCCGACGAGTCCGCGGTCGCCCGCACCCGGCGGGCGCGCCGGATCAACCGGGTTCTGCACGAGACCTATCCGGACGCGCACTGCGAGCTGGACTTCAGCACTCCGCTCGAGCTGGTGGTGGCGACCATCCTGTCCGCGCAGTCGACGGACGTAGGGGTCAACAAGGTCACGCCGGCGGTGTTCGCGCGCTACCCCACGGCCGCCGACTACGCCGCGGCCGACCGGGCCGAGCTGGAGGAGATGATCCACTCAACCGGCTTCTTCCGCGCCAAGACCAACTCGCTGATCGGGCTGGGCCAGGCGCTGGTCGAGCGGTACCACGGGGAGGTGCCCGGCCGCCTCGAGGACCTCGTGACCCTGCCCGGCATCGGGCGCAAGACCGCGAACGTGGTCCTCGGCAACGCCTTCGGCGTGCCGGGCATCACGGTCGACACGCACTTCGGCCGGCTGGCCCGGCGGTTCGGGTGGACCGCCGCCGACGACCCGGTGAAGGTCGAGCACGAGGTCGGCGCGCTGTTCCCGAAGCGGGACTGGACCATGCTCAGCCACCGGGTGATCTTCCACGGCCGCCGGCTCTGTCACGCCCGCAAGCCGGCCTGCGGGGCCTGCCCGGTCGCCCGGATGTGCCCCGCCTACGGCGAGGGCGAGCTCGACCCCCGTCAAGGCCGCGGCGCTGGTGAAGTCACCGGCCCAGGTGGCGTCGTCCCGGTGAGGCCCAGGTGACCGAGTGACGAGGTCCTGGCACCGGTGGGTGCACCTGCGGACCACCCTGCCGCTGGTCCTCGCGGCGACGGTCGTCGCCGGCTGCGCCGGGTCCGACGCCGTCCCTGCGCCGCCTGACCCCTCCTCCCGGCCGGCCACGGGAGCGGCGGCCGGCGCGTCGTCGTACCGGCTGCCGTCCTGCCCCGACCTTCCGCACCGCACCGCCGTGGCGGGCGGGCTGCCGGACCTCCAGCTGCCCTGCCTCGGCACCGGGCCGAAGGTGCGGCTCGCGGACCTGCGCGGCACCCCGACGGTGCTCAACGTGTGGGCGGCCTGGTGCCAGATCTGCGCGGAGGAGATGCCGGTGCTGGCGGCCGGGGTGCGCCGGGCCGGCGACCGGGTGCGGTTCTTCGGTGTGCACTACAAGGCGCCGGCCGCCTACGGCCGGGCGGCGGCCGCCGACTTCGGCGTGGGGTTCCCGTCGGTGCAGGACACCGACGGCGACCGGACCACGCTGGCGCTGCGGCCGCTGGCCGGCCCGCCCCAGACGTTCTTCTACGCCGCGGACGGCAGCCTGGCCGGCCGGCACGCCGGAGCCATCACCTCGGAGGCCGAGCTGGACCAGCTCGTGCAGCGGTACCTCGGCGTGGCCCTGTGACCGAGATCCCCGAGGACGGCTGGTTCGAGTACCTGCCCGGCTGGTTGCGGACCCTGGCGGCGCGGGCGCGCGAGGTCCGGCCGGAGGAGCTCAGCCGCTTCCTCCCGCCGGAGGAGGGCGGCCGGTCCTCGGCCGTCCTGATGCTCTTCGGCGACGACGGCACCGGCGTCGACGGGGCCGACGTGCTGCTGATCGAGCGCGCCCACGACATGCGCAGCCACCCCGGCCAGGTCGCCTTCCCGGGCGGGGCCGTCGACCCCGAGGACGCCGACGAGGTCGCCGCCGCGCTGCGGGAGGCCGCGGAGGAGACCGGCCTCGACCCCGCGGGGGTCCGGGTGATCGCGACCCTGCCGGCCCTGTTCCTCCCGCCCAGCGGCTTCGTCGTGACGCCGGTGCTCGCGTGGTGGCGGGACCCGTCCCCCGTGTCGGTGGTCGACGTGGCGGAGGTCGCCTCGGTGCACCGGGTGCCCATCGCGCAGCTTCGGGACCCGGCCAACCGCTACCGCGTCTCGCACCCGAGCGGCTACCTCGGCCCGGCGTTCGACGTGGCGGGGCTGCTCGTCTGGGGCTTCACCGCCGGGCTGCTCGACCGGCTGCTCCGGCTGGCCGGCTGGGAGCTGCCGTGGGACGCCGCCGACGTGCGTGACCTGCCCGACTGGGCGCTGGACCCGTCGCTGCTCGGACGGAGGGGGCCGGTGTGAACTGGCTGGACCTGGTGCTGCTCGTCGCGGCGGTCTCGTTCGCCTTCTCGGGCTACCGGCAGGGCTTCGTCGCCGGCGTGCTCGCGTTCGCCGGTTTCCTCGCCGGTGGCGTGGTCGGCCTGGTCGTCGCGCCGGCTCTCGTCTCGTCGCTGGATGCCGGTCTGGGCCAGTCCGTCCTCGCGGTCGGACTGGTGCTCTTCGCCGCGACCGTGGGGCAGGTGACGCTCGGCTGGCTCGGCTCGCTGCTGCGGGCCCGGATCACCTGGCGCCCCGCCCGCGCCGTCGACAACGGGCTTGGCGCGGCCGTCAGCGTGGTCGCGCTGCTGGTGGTCGCCTGGTTCCTCGCCTCGGCGCTGCGCCCCGGGCCGCTGCCCACGCTCTCCCGCGAGATCGGCGACTCCAAGGTCGTGTCCGCGGTCGACCAGGTGATGCCGGACCGGGCCCGCACCCTGTTCTCGTCCTTCCGCCGGGTCCTGGACGCCACCGCGCTGCCGCCGGTGTTCAGCGGGCTGTCGCCGGAGCGGATCCGACAGGTCCCGGCTCCCGACGGCGCCGTCACGGGCAACGCCGCGGTGCGCCGCGCCGCCCGCAGCGTCGTCGAGGTCACCGGGACGGCCGACGACTGCAACCGGACCCTCGACGGCAGCGGCTTCGTCGTCTCGCCGCAGCACGTGCTCACCAACGCCCACGTCGTGGCCGGTGTCGACGACCCGCAGGTGCGGATCGGCGGCACCGGCCGGCGGTACGACGCGCGGGTGGTGGTGTTCGACCCGAAGCGCGACCTCGCGGTGCTCTACGTCCCCGACCTGCGAGCCGCCTTCCTGCCGTTCGACACCTCGGCCGAGAGCGGGGACGACGCGGTGGTGGCCGGGTTCCCCGGCGGCGGCCCGTTCCGCCTGGTCGCAGCCCGGGTCCGGGACGAGATCCAGGCCCGCGGACCGGACATCTACCACCGCACCCAGGTGACCCGCGAGGTCTACTCGCTCTACGCCGACGTCGAGCCGGGCAACTCCGGCGGCCCGCTGCTCAGCCCCACGGGAGAGGTCTACGGCGTGATCTTCGCCAAGTCGCTGGACGACCCGACCACTGGGTACGCCCTCACCGCGCTAGAGGCCCGGCCGGTCGTGCGCGCCGGTAGGGACGCCACCACCGGCGTCGGCACCGACACCTGCGCCTGACCCCGGCTGCGCGGTCCGCCGGGTCGCCCGCAGGCTGGTCAGCGTGGTGAGGACGAGGATGCCGACGACGACACCGAGCGAGACCAGGGTCGGGATCTCGGGCACCGACGGCCACCGGAGGTGCGCCCAGTGCAGAGTGAGCTTGGCGCCGATGAACCCGAGGATCGCCGCGAGCCCGTAGCCCAGGTGAACCAGCCGGCTGAGGGCGCTCTCGAGCACGAAGTAGAGCGCCCGCAGGCCGAGCAGGGCGAACGCGTTGGTGGCGAAGACGAGGAACGGGTCGCCGGTGATGCCGTACACCGCGGGCACCGAGTCGACCGCGAACACGATGTCGGTGGCCAGGACGGCGACCACGACCAGCGCGAAGGGCGTCGCGGCCCGGCGACCGTCCACCCGGCTGGTCAGCCGCGGACCCTCGTAGTCGGTGGTGACCGGCACCAGCCGGCGTACCAGCCGGACGCTGCGCATCCGGTCGACGTGCACCTCGTGCTCGGCCCCGCGGACTGCGTCCCGGCCGATCTTCACCGCGGTGGCGACGAGGATCGCACCGAAGACGAGGAAGACCGCGTCGAACCGGGAGAGGGCGGCGGCACCGAGGGCGATGAACACGGCCCGCAGGACGAGGGCGCCGACGATGCCGAAGAGCAGCACCCGCTGGCGGAGCTCCTTCGGAACCGCGAAGGCCCCGAGGAGCAGCATGAAGACGAAGAGGTTGTCGACGCTGAGGGACTTCTCGACCAGGTAGCCGGTGACGTACTCCAGCCCGGTCTGGGAGCCGAACCGCCACCAGATGTAGCCGCCGAAGGCCAGTGGCAGCGCGACGTAGAACGCCGACCAGCCAACGGCCTCGCGCATCCCGACGTCGTGCGGCCTGCGGGTGAGCAGGAAGTCGACGAGCAGCAGCGCCAGGATGCCGCCGACCGTGAACGCCCACAGGGCCGGGGTGGCGACGGAGGAGAGCGACGTGGTGGTCAGCGACTCGGGGGGCATGACACTCCTCGGACTCGAGCGGTCCGAGGTCTCCTCCACCCGCCGGAGCGGGCCCTGTCCGAGGTGCCAGGTGGCAGCCGTACTGACCGGATCAGGTCGACGGGAGTACTCCCCTCGCGGCCGATCCTACCGTGCCCGGAGCCGTGGTCAGCCGCGCAGCCGCAGGGTCCGGGGCGGCTCCCCGTCACGCAGCGGCTCGGTCGCCAGCGACTCGGCGGCGGCGAGCAGGCCGGTCACGTCGATGCCGTACGGCGGCGCGCCGGCGTACGGCCGGATCCGGTCGGCGCCGCGGCGCAGCAGGGTCGTCGCGCCGGTGCCGTTTCCGCGGGCTCGGTGGGTGAGGCCGACGGCCAGCTGGGCCAGGCCCTGCCAGAGGTCGCGCTCGGGCCCTGACGCCGCCTTCCAGGTGCCCTCGAGCACCTCGTGCGCGTGGAAGGGCCGCCCCGCGTCGAGCAGCCGTTGCGCCTCCGCCAGCGACTCCTCCGGGGGGAGGACCAGCTCGTCCGGGACCCGGTCCACGCCTTCGGCGTCGTGGGGGAGCGGGCGACCGAGGCCGTCCCGTGGGCGGGCGTTGCGGGCCCGGCCGGCAGGGTCGCGGTCACGCGCGCCGGTCATCGCTCGGCGCTCGGGTCGGCCAGCCAGTGGTGCAGCACCTCGGTGAACCCCGCGGGGTCCTCCTCGTGCGGGAAGTGCCCGACCCCGGGCATGAGGTGCCACCGGTACGGCCCCTCGACGTACCGGCGCGAGCCCAGGGCGCTGGCCGGCAGGACGCAGCCGTCGAGCGCGCCGTGCACCTGCAGGGTCGGGACCGTCACCGGGCCGGCCATCCGCCGGGCGTAGCGGATGCCGTCGGTGCGCAGGATCGACCGGACCTGCCAGCGGTAGGACTCCAGGGCGCAGTGCGCCATGCCCTGGATCTGGGCTGCCTGCCGGTACCGCGCCTCGGTCCCGGCGTCCGGGTACTCGGGGCCGCCCCAGCGGTGCAGCAGCCGCCCGACCTCGGCGGCGTCGTCGGCCACCAGCCTCCGCTCGGGGACCATCGGTGCCTGGTAGCCGAGCACGTGACCGCTCGCCTGGACCTGCCGCGGGTCGGTGAGGTGAGCCCGGCGCAGCCGCCGGGGATGCGGCATCGACACGGCCGCCAGCCGGCGCACCTGCCGCGGATGCACGACGGCAAGGGTCCAGGCCACCAGGCCGCCGAGCCCGTGGCCGACGACAACGGCGTCGCGCTCGCCGAGCGAGCGGATCACGCCGGACGCGTCCTCCGCCAAGGTCCGCGGGTCGTAGCCGCGGGGCGGCTTGTCGCTGCCGCCGAAGCCGCGCAGGTCCATCGCGGCGACCCGGTAGCCCGCGGCCGCCAGGGTCGGGACCTGGTGCCGCCACGACCACCAGAACAGCGGGAACCCGTGCAGGAGCAGGACCAGCGGTCCCGCGCCGGTGACCGCGACGTGGAAGCGGGCGCCGTTGGCCGCGACCATGTGGTGCTCCCACGGGCCGGGGACGTGGGCCACCGATGCATCCAGCGGCTGGCCGGCCCGTCGCGTCACACCCGCATCCCACCAGACCCGGGGTGCGGGCGTTGCGGCGGTCAGCTGCTGGTCGGGCTCTTGAGGAACGCCACGGTGTCCTTGCTGGTCCGCATCGTGCGCTCGGGCGGCCCGACCGAGGAGACCGCCCTCTTGCCGACGAAGGCGAGGATTCCTGCCACGAGCAGCAGCAGCACCGTGACGATGAGGAAGGACAGCCAGGTGGCCAGGCCCAGCCAGGCGAGGAACAGCGCGATGGTGATGAACAGCAGGATGGATGCGACGACCCCGAGGTAGGCAGCGGCGCCGAACATGGCCCCGCCCATGGCCGCGTTCTTCACGTCGACCTTGATCTCGGCCTTGGCCAGCGCGATCTCGCTGTGGACCAGGGCGGACAGGTCTCGGCTGGCGTTCGCGAACAGCATCCCGAGCGTCTCCTCGGGCTGGGTGCCGGGCGCGCTGGCGGGACGGTTCGTCTGCGTCATGTCCCTCATCCTGCCCCGAGACCGGGCTCTGACGCACCCGAGGTGCGTCTGACGGACGGCCGGCTCAGCGTGGTTCGAGCCCAGGGAGGACGTCGGCGGCGACCTGCTCGAGCACGTCGAGGTCGCCGGCGTACACGCCGTGGGGCCGCGGTCGGTGCACGACCACCTCGTCGAACCCGAGTGCATCGGCGCGGCCCAGCACGTCCCTCAGGTGCTCGACCGAGTCCAGCCCGAAGCTGCCGGACGAGTCGACGCTGAGATGACGCTGCACGGTCGCGGGGTCCCGGTCCTCGGCCGCCAGGGCGTCGTCCAGCCGGCGGCAGGCGTCCGGCAGCGACGCCCACCACGCGTCCTCCCCGGCATCGGGCGGGGTCACTCCGGTCGTGACCCACGCCTGGCCGTGCCGGGCGACCACCCGCATCGCCCGCGGCCCGTTCGCCGCGACGACGAACGGCAGGCGTGGCTGCTGCACGCAGCCGGGAACCATCCGGGCCTCGTGCGCCGTGAACCACGCCCCGTCGTACGTCGTGCTCGCCGACGTCAGCAGCCGGTCCAGCAGCTCGACGAACTCCGCGAACCGCTCGACCCGCGCGCCCGCCGTCAGCGACGGCGTCCCCAGCACCGTCGCGTCGATCCCGGTGCCGCCGGCGCCGACGCCGAGCTGGAACCGGCCGCCGGACAGGTCGTCGAGGGTCATCAGCTCCTTGGCGAAGGGAACCGGGTGCCGGAAGTTCGGCGACGCGACGAACGTGCCGAGCCGGATCGTCGTGGTGGCGAGCGCCGCCGCGGCGAGCACCGGAACGGTCGCGAACCACGGTTCGTCGGCCAGCGAGCGCCAGGCCAGGTGGTCGTACGTCCAGGCCGAGTGGAACCCCCACTCGTCCAGCTGCTGCCACTGCGGGGCGGCGTCCACCCAGCGCTGCTCCGGGAGGACCACCACACCGATGCGCATCCCGCGACACTAGGACGCCGATGAGCCCGGGGCCTCGGCGCGGTCTACCCGGGTGAGGAGAGGACGCACATGGCGGTCACGGCGAGCATCACCACCTCGGTCGACGGCTACGTCACCGGCCCGGACGACGGTCCCGGCGCCGGCCTGGGTGTCGGCGGCGAGCGGCTGCACTACTGGGTCTTCGGCGGTCCGTGGTCCTACGCCGACCATCAGTTCTCGGAGGCGACCGGCGAGGACAAGGCGTGGCTGGACGAGGCGATGGCGCGAGGCGGTGCCGTCGTGTGCGGGCGTTGGATGTACGAGGCGGCCGGCCACTGGGGGGACGAGAACCCGTGGGGCATGCCGGTCTTCGTCGTCACGCACCGGCCGGAGGAGCAGCCGGAGGGCGACGCCTTCGTGTTCGTCGACGGGGTGGCGGAGGCCGTGGCGATGGCCGTCGAGGCGGCCCGCGACAAGGACGTCAGCATCGCGGGGGGAGCCGACGTCATCCGGCAGGCGCTCGCTGCCGGGCTGGTCGACGAGCTGAGCATCATCGTCGCTCCGGTCGTGCTCGGTGGCGGCAAGCGCCTGTTCGACGGCTTCACCCGGTCGGTCGGGCTCGAGCACCTCGGTGTCCGCCAGTCGCCGTACGCCACCTTCATCGACTACCGCGTGGCGCGCTGACCTGCCCCTGTTGCTGTCGGCATCCGGCGTCCGGCGTCGTGCCTGTGGAGGGCGAGATCCCTTTGCCCACAACGGTTTCCGGCCTTCCACCCGACCATGCCATGCGCTAGGATTCGAACATGTGTTCGACACTGCTGGGCTCGCCGGGTGCCACTCGGACCGGGCCTGCGCTGTCGTCGCAGCGCCCGGTGTGGCAGCTGTCCGACGCCGAGGTGGAGAGCGCTTTGGCCGACCTCGAGGCGGCCGAGGCCCGGCTGGTCGCCCGCCGGGCCGAGCTGGTCCGCGAGGCTGACCAGCGGTCGATGAAGGACCGCAGCAACGCGTTGTCCACCGAGCGCTGGCTGCAGGACCGCTTCCGGCTCTCCCGCCGGGAGGCGCAGGGCCGGGTGGCGCAGGCCGAGCTGCTCGCGGCCCAACCGGTCGCACGCACCGCGCTGGCCGAGGGTCGGCTGACCCCCGAGCAGGCCACCGTCGTCGCGACCACTCTCGCCCGGCTCGACACCCTCGATCGTCTCGACCCGCAGCAGGAGGAGGCAGCGGAGCTCCTCCTGCACCAGGCAGCAGCCCTCGACCCGCGAAGCCTGGCCGCCGCCGGACAACGACTGGTCGAGCACCTGACCCGCAGCCCCTCGACCGACGACCCCGCCGACGCCGCCGCCGTGGCCCGAGAGCTGGCAGCCGCCGAGGCCGCTGCACAGCGAGCCGGGACCAACAGCCTGGTCGTGAAGCGCCGCCCCGACGGCGCGCTGACCGGCCGGTTCACCGTCCGACCCGCCGACGTCCCGGTCCTGACCGCCTGGTTCGCGCAGGCCGACCGGCGGCACCTCGGCACGGACGGCTTCGAGGACGACCGGCCCCGCGACCAGCGCCGCGGCGACCACCTCGTCGCGTCGCTGCGCGCCGGGCTCACGAGCAACAGCGGCAGCAGCGGCGAGGACGACCAGCCCGCGACCCGGCTGCACGTCCACGTCAAGGTCACCACCAGCCTCGACGCGCTGCGCGACGGCCTCATCGGCGTCGGTCTGCTCGACACCGGCGGCACCCTGTCCGCCTCCGAGCTGCGACGGCTCGCCTGCACCGCCGGCATCACGCCGCTCGTCCTCGGCGGACCGTCTGAGGTCCTCGACCTCGGCCGCACCCGACGCGCCTTCAGCCCGGCCCAGGTGCGGGCACTCGCCGTCCGCGACCGGGGCTGCATCGCCCCCGGCTGCGACCGGGCACCCGCCGACTGCGACGCCCACCACCAGACCGAGTGGAACGACCACGGCCCTACCGACCTCGACAACGGTGCCCTGCTCTGCGAGCACCACCATCAGCAGGTCCACCGGCAGGGCTGGCGAGTCGCTCTCGCACGCAACGGCTACCCCCACATGGTCCCGCCGGTGTCGATCGACCCCGAGCGAAGACCCCGACAGCACCACCGGTTCCAGCTCACCCAGATCACGAGCAGACGACGGACCTGACCGGCGGGTGCCCGACTGCCTCAGTCGGCGTTGAGTGCCATCGGGGTTCGGATGGATTCGCCAACGTCATCGGGTCATGACCGCGGGAGATCACAGGTCCGAGCAGGAGCGGCGTACCGAGCGGATCGGGCAGATCCGGCATCACGCCGCAAGCGGCGTGGCGAGCCCCGCTGGATCAGACCGGAGGTCGAGATTCCTCCGTGCGTCTGACGTCGGCAAGTCTTCTGGCTGCTGCCAGCGGGGCCGTTCCGAACTGACCTCCTCGGCGGCAAGTCGGCGCCATGGACCGCGGGGCGATGCCGGGCTCGGAAGAAACGCTTGGTACCTGGACCGGGGTGTCGTTGACCACCCCGTCGACGTACCTGTCCGACTCGATCACGGCGACATGCTCGGCGAGGGTCAGGTGGGACGACGCATGTAGGCGGCCGGTGTCCTCGTGCAGCTCGCCGACGACAGCCGCCGCCAGCGGCACGCTCACCGGAGGTCGACGCTGCCGCCGGGGGCCGCCCAGACGCCGGTTGCACCAGTCGGTACGCGGGACGGGGAACTGAAGCGGCACACAGCGACGCGGTCGTCGACACGACCACATGCTCCCGCCCACACGCGCACCGTCGTAGCCGGATGCGCCGTGGCGGGCGTCTCTTCTCCCAGATCGCTCGGTGATGCCGAAATCGAGCGGCGGGACTCACACCCGCCGTGATCTCATGGTCGGACAGTTCATCCGTGCGCTCACTCGTCGTCGCCCTTGCCGGAGTCGAGCCCCTGGCCGATCAGGTTCATCACCGTGGGGTCGGCGAGGGTGGTGACGTCGCCCATCTCGCGGTGCTCGGCGACGTCGCGGAGCAGCCGCCGCATGATCTTCCCGGACCGGGTCTTCGGCAGCTCGGCGACGAGCAGCACCTGTCGCGGCTTGGCGATCGGGCCCAGCACCTTCGCGACGTGGCCGCGCAGCTCCTGGATCAGCGCCTCGCCCGCGGCGGCGTCGTCCGCCACGGCGGCGGCCGCGTCACCCCTCAGGATGACGAACGCGACGATGCCCTGGCCGGTGGTCGGGTCGGTCGCGCCGACCACAGCGGCCTCGGCGACCTTGGGGTGCGACACCAGCGCCGACTCCACCTCGGTGGTGGAGATGTTGTGCCCGGACACCAGCATCACGTCGTCCACCCGGCCGAGCAGCCACAGGTGGCCGTCCTCGTCCTTCTTCGCGCCGTCACCGGCGAAGTACAGGTCGGCGAACCGGGACCAGTAGGTGTCCTTGTACCGCTGCTCGTCGCCCCAGATGCCGCGCAGCATCGCCGGCCAGGGCTCGGTGAGCACGAGGTAGCCGCCGCCGCCGTCCGGCACCGGCTTGGCCTCGTCGTCGACGACGTCGGCGCTGATGCCCGGCAGGGGCGTCATCGCCGAACCGGGCTTGGTCGCGGTGACGCCGGGCAGCGGGCTGATCATGATCGCGCCGGTCTCGGTCTGCCACCAGGTGTCGACGATCGGGGTGCGGTCGCCGCCGATGACCCGGCGGTACCAGATCCACGCCTCGGGGTTGATCGGCTCGCCGACCGAGCCCAGCAGGCGCAGGGACGACAGGTCGTGCTCGTTCGGCAGCTCCTCGCCCCACTTCATGAAGGTCCGGATGGCCGTCGGGGCGGTGTAGAGCAGGGTCACGCCGTACTTCGCGACCAGCTCCCACCAGCGCGCCTTGTGCGGGGTGTCCGGCGTGCCCTCGTACATGACCTGGGTCGCACCGTTGGCGCACGGGCCGTAGACGATGTAGCTGTGCCCGGTGACCCAGCCGATGTCGGCGGTGCACCAGAACACGTCGCTGTCCGGCTGGTGGTCGAAGACGTTCGCGAACGTGTAGGCGACCTGGGTCAGGTAGCCGCCGGAGGTGTGCAGGATGCCCTTCGGCTTCCCGGTCGTGCCTGAGGTGTACAGGATGAACAGCGGGTGCTCCGAGTCGAACGGCTGCGGCTCGTGCTCGCTGCTCGCGGCACCGACAGCGTCGTGCCACCAGACGTCACGGCCGTCGGTCCACGCCACGTCCTGCTCGGTCCGGCGTACGACCAGCACGTGCTGGACACTCTTGCCCTCCGACGTCTCGAGGGCCTCGTCGACGGCAGGCTTGAGCGCGCTGGGGGAGCCCCGCCGGTAGCCGCCGTCGGCGGTGATGACCGCCTTGGCGCTGGCGTCGTCGATGCGGGACGCGAGCGCACCGGCCGAGAAGCCGCCGAAGACCACCGAGTGCGGAGCCCCGATGCGCGCGCAGGCGAGCATCGCGACCATCGCCTCCGGGATCATCGGCAGGTAGATCGCGACCACGTCGCCGGCGTTGATGCCGAGGTCGGTCAGGGCGTTGGCGGCCCTGCAGACCTCGTCCTTGAGCTCGGCGTAGGTCAGGGTCCGGGTGTCGCCGGGCTCACCCTCCCAGTGCAGCGCCACCTTGTCGCCGCGCCCGGCCTCGACGTGCCGGTCGACGCAGTTGTAGGCGACGTTGAGGGAGCCGCCGGCGAACCACTTCGCGAACGGCGGCTGCCAGTCGAGCACCTCGTCCCAGCGGGTCTGCCAGCTGAGCCGGTCGGCCTGGGACTCCCAGAAGGCCAGCCGGTCGGACGCTGCCCGGTCGTAGAGGTCGGCGGTGGCGACGGCTGCCGCGGCGAACTCCGGGCTCGGCGGGAAGGTGCGCTCCTCGTGCAGCAGGTTGGACAGCGCCTCGGGGTTGGTGGCTTCGTTGCTCACGAGCTGGCTCCTTCGCCTCGACCGGCCGACCCGACATTCCTACCCCACCGGCCCGGCGGCACGGGAGGTGGCGGAGGGCACCGCCCGGCCGGAGCAGGCGCTCCGGCCGGGCGGCGGCTCCACCCTGGGGTCAGTGCACGAGCGCCTTCTCCGAGCCGGCGCCGGTCAGGGACCGGACCTCCATCTCGGCGTAGCGCTCCTGGTACACGTCCTTGCTGGTCACCGTTCCCAGCCAGCCGAGCAGGAAGGCCAACGGGATCGAGATGATCCCCGGGTTGCTCAGCGGGAACCAGTGGAAGTCGATCGACGGATCGGTGAACATCGACGCGCTCTTGCCGGTGACCGGGTCGGCGGGCTTGCCGGAGACCACCGGTGAGAAGACGATCAGCGTGACGGCGGTGATCAGCCCGCCGTACATGCTCCACAGGGCGCCACGGGTGTTGAACCGCTTCCAGAACAGCGAGTACAGGATCGTCGGCAGGTTCGCCGAGGCCGCGACCGCGAACGCGAGCGCGACCAGGAAGGCGATGTTCTGCCCGTTGGCGAGGATGCCGCCGACGATCGACACCAGGCCGATGACGACGGCGGTGATGCGTGCGACCCGCACCTCGGAGCCTTCGGCCGTCTCCCGGCCTGCGTGGATGACGTTGGCGTAGACGTCGTGCGCGAACGACGCCGACGCCGTGATCGTCAGACCGGCGACGACGGCAAGGATGGTGGCGAACGCGACGGCGGCGATGATGCCCAGCAGGATGGTGCCGCCGAGCTCGAACGCCAGCAGTGGTGCCGCGGAGTTCGCGCCGCCCGGCGCCGCCGCGATCGTCTCGGGCCCGACAAGGGCTGCCGCGCCGTACCCGAGGACGAGGGTGAACAGGTAGAACAGGCCGATCACCCAGATCGCCCAGACCACGGAACGCCGCGCCTCCCGGGCGGTCGGCACGGTGTAGAAGCGCATCAGCACGTGCGGCAGGCCGGCCGTGCCCAGCACCAGGGCCAGCGACAGCGAGATGAAGTCCAGCTTCGTGGTCCCGGTGGCGCCGTACGCCTTGCCCGGCTCGATCGAGCTGCCCTTCTCGACCGCGTCACCGAGGACGGAGGAGAGGTTGAAGCCGTACTTGCCGAGGACCCAGACGAACATGATGCCGGCCCCGACGATGAGCAGGGACGCCTTGACGATCTGCACCCAGGTGGTGCCCTTCATGCCGCCCACGAGCACGTAGACGATCATGATGATCCCGACGACGGCGATGACCACGCTCTGCCCGGCCTTGGAGTCGACGCCGAGCAGCAGGGCCACCAGGCCGCCCGCCCCGGCCATCTGCGCCAGCAGGTAGAAGAACGACACGGCGAGAGTGCTGATCGCAGCGGCCATCCGGACCGGACGCTGACGCATCCGGAACGACAGGACGTCGGCCATCGTGAACTTGCCTGTGTTTCGCAGCATCTCGGCCACCAGCAGCAGCGCGACCAACCACGCGACCAGGAAGCCGATCGAGTACAGGAAGCCGTCGTAGCCGTTGAGAGCGATGGCTCCGGCGATGCCGAGGAAGGACGCGGCCGAGAGGTAGTCGCCGGAGATGGCGATGCCGTTCTGCGGACCGGTGAACGAGCGGCCGGCGGCGTAGTAGTCCGAGGCGGTCCGGTTGTTGCGCGAGGCCCGGTAGACGATCACCAGGGTGAGCGCGACGAAGATCAGGAAGATCGCGATGTTGACGGCGGGCTTGCCGACGGTGTCGGCGGCGAGGACGGGCATCAGATGGTCCCCTCGATCTCGTGCCGGAGCTCTTCGGCCACCGGGTCCAGGTGCTTGTCGGCGAACCGGACGTAGAGCATCGTGATCGCGAACGTCGACACGAACTGCAGCAGGCCGAGGATGATGCCGACGTTGACGTTGCCGAAGACGGACTTCGACATGAAGTCGTGGGCGTAGGCGGCCAGCAGGACGTAGAGGAAGTACCAGGCGAGGAACAGCAGGGTGACCGGGAAGACGAAGCTGCGCTGCTTGCGACGCAGGTGCTGGAAGCGGTCGGACGCCTGGATCGCGGTGTAGACGCCGCCGGGCGGCGGGTGTCCTTCGACGGGGCTGGTCACGGGACTGACCTCCGGGTCTCGGCCGTGCTCGCACGCGCGGCGTTCGGGCCGAACTGTCCCGATCAGCTCATACCCGGGTGAAGGGACCGGGGCCACGGTTGCGACGAACGGTCGTCCTGGTCGACGAACGGTCCGGTCGGACCGCCCGTCGTCCGTTCACCCGCCGGACCGGGTCGCGTCCTGCGGCGGTACCGCGGCCTCGGCCGCCTCCACGACCTCGCGCGGCAACCAACGGAGGGCGGCCAGGGTGGTGAGCAGAAGGGCGACGCCGCCGACGAGGAACGGCGCGCTCAGACCCAGGCCGCGGGCCAGCAGGCCGCCCAGGGCCGAGCCCACCGGCATCGAGCCGAGACCGACCAGCCGGTAGGCGCTGGTGACCCGGCCTAGCAGGGCGTCCGGCACGATCCGCTGGCGCAGGCTGATCGTGGCCACGTTCCAGAGCCCGCCGGTGGCGCCGGCGAGCGCGAACGCCACCGCCGCGACCGCGACCGCGGGCACCAGACCGGTGGCGAGCAGTGCCGCCCCTTGCACCGACAGCACGCTCACGACGATCCCGTGCGTCCCGAGCCGCCGCCGCAGCCACGACGACGTGGCCATCCCGGTCACGCCGCCGACGGCGAACACGACCAGCAGCACGCCGTACCCGCGTTCGGACAGGCCGAGGCTCTCCTGCACGAAGAGCACCAGCACGCCCAGGACGGCGGCGCTGACGGCGTTGAACACGGCGAGCAGCAGGCACAGCGTGCGCAGGACGTGCGAGGACCACAGGTACCGCAGCCCCTCGGCGAGTGCCGCCCTCATCGGCTGCGGCGCACCGGTGCGGGGCGTGCGGCGCACCCGGCCGGCCAGGGTCAGCACGATCAGCCCGCTGGCCAGGAAGGACACGGCGTCGACCGTGAAGGGCAGCGACACAGCGATGACGAACAGCACGCCACCGATCGGCGGCCCGAGCAGCGAGCTGGGCACGGTCATCCCGACCTGCAGCCAGGAGTTGGCGGTCTCCAGCCGGTCCCGCCGCACGACCGCGGGCAGGAAGGCCGACGCGGCGTTCATGCCCATGACCCCGGCGACGCCGGTGACGAAGGCGAACCCCGCCAGCAACGGAAGCCCGACCGCTCCCTCGGCCACCGCCACCGCGAACGCGGCGAAGAGCGCGGCCTGCACCAGGTCGGTGACGGCCATGATGCGCACCCGGTCCCACCGGTCGGCGAGCGCGCCGGACACCAGGCCGAGCAGCAGCCAGGCGGACTGCTGCGCGGTCTGCACGAGAGCCACCTGAGCCGGGTCACGGGTGAGCCGGGCGGCGAGCAGCGGGACGGCCACGAAGGTGAGGCCGTCGCCGGCCGCCGAGACCGTCGACGACGCCCACAGCCGCCAGAAGGGGCCGCCCAGGTCGGGACGCGGCGCGGCGAACGCCTTCACGACGGTCGTGCCGGCCGGACCCGGTCGAGCAGGTCCACCGACTCGGGGGCGTGCAGCCGGACCATCGTGCGCGCGACCCCCGGGGCGGCCCGGTGCGGCGTGCGCAGGGACACGATCACCATCACCGCGAAGGCGATCGGCACGGTCCAGGCCGCGGGCTGCGCGAGCAGGGCGCCGGTCCACCCGTCGCGGTCCAGGCCGGCGACGGTGGCCGACACCGCGGCCGTCGCGAGCCCACCGCCGGTCAGCAACCCGGCGGTCGCGCCGATGTCGGTCAGCCCGCGCCACCAGATGCCCAGGATCAGCAAGGGACAGAACGACGAGGCGGCCACCGCGAAGGCCAGCCCCACGACGTCGGCGATGTTGAGCGAGGACGCGCCGAGCGACAGCACGAACGGCACGGTCACCGCGAGGGCGGCCGCCAGCCGGAAGTCGCGCACCGAGTCGCGCAGCACGTCCTGCGACAGCACCCCGGCCACCGAGACCGTGAGGCCGGACGAGGTGGACAGGAACGCCGCGAACGCCCCGGCAGTCACCAGGGCGGTGAGCAGCTGGCCGCCGGTGCCGCCGACGAGCCGCTCGGGCAGCATCAGCACGGCGGTGTCGGTCCGTCCGGTCAGCAGCAGGTCGGGGGTGTAGACCCGGGCCAGCGCGCCGTAGACGGTGGGCAGCAGGTAGAACGCGCCCAGCAGGCCGAGCACCACCAGCGTCGTCCGGCGCGCGGCCCGGCCGTCCGGGTTGGTGTAGAAGCGCACCAGGACGTGCGGCAGTCCCATGGTGCCGAAGAACAGCGCGAGGATGAGCGAGTACGTCGCGTAGAGCGGGTGGTCGCGGCCCCCCGCGCCGGACAGCGGTCGGGCCCAGTCGGCGGCGTCGCTCGGCTGGAGGCCGGTGGCGTGCGGGACCACCGCACCGGCCGGGAACGTCAGCCGGGTGCCGTCCGCTGCCCACCACGTGCCGTCGCTGAGCGTCAGCCGTCCACCGTCGTACGCGTTGGCCCTGGCCGGCGTCGGTCCGACCCACCCGCTGACCCGCACCACGACGGGGTCGCGGACCACGAAGGACGTGGCGTCCGTGACCCGGACGGTGGTGCGCTCGGCGAACGTCGCCGGACCGTCTGCCGGGGTGCGCGACCCGTCCGCCTGCCAGGCCAGGGCGAGGAACACGACCGGCACGGCGAGCGCGGTGAGCTTGAGCCAGTACTGGAACGCCTGCACGAACGTGATGCTGCGCATGCCGCCGGTGGCGACGCTGAACACCACCACGACCGCGACCAGCAGGCCGCCGACCCAGCCCGGCGCCCCGGTGGCCAACCCGACGGTGAGACCGGCCCCGACGAACTGCGGCAGCAGGTACAGCCAGCCGATGGTGACGACCAGAACGCTCGCGATCCGGCGCACGGTCCGGGACTCGGTCCGGGCCTCGGCGAAGTCGGGCAGCGTGTACGCGCCGGACCGGCGCAGGGGAGCGGCGACCAGGACGAGCAGCACGAGGTAGCCGGCGGTGTAGCCGACCGGGAACCACAGCATGTCCGCGCCGTAGGCGAGGATCAGCCCGGCGACGCCGAGGAAGGACGCGGCCGAGAGGTACTCGCCGCCGATCGCTGACGCGTTCCACACCGGCGACACCGACCGGGACGCGACGTAGAAGTCGCTGGTGGTGCGCGAGAACCGCAGCGCGTAGGTGCCGATCAGCATCGTTGCAGCGATGACCGCGGCGACAGCCGCCACGCCGTACGCGGTGCCGGTCACTGCACCAGCTCGGTGAAGTCGCGCTCGTTGCGTTCGGCCTGCCGCACGTAGAGCCAGGCGGCCAGGACGAGTGACGGGTAGACCAGGGCACCGAGCAGCAGCCACGGCAACGGCAGCCCCAGCAGCTGCACCGAGGCGAGCCGCGGCTGCAGCGGCGAAGGCCACCGGCAGGCCGCCGAGCAGGACGGCGAAGATGAGGCAGACGCCCACCGCGAGCCGCAGCTGCAGCCGTACCAGCGAGCGCATGTACACGTCGCCGACGATCGTCTGCTCGTCGATCTCCCGCCGCACCGAGCGGTGCCCCACCGCCCGGGTGGCCGCGCTGCGGGGCGACACGACGCGGACGCGTCTCGGCGGCCCAGCGGTCGGCCCGTCGGTCGGAGCCGTCACGGCTGCCTCGGCCGGGCGCTGCGGACCAGCATGTCCCGGAGCTCACGGGTGTGCCTTCGGCTGACCTGGAGCACGTCGGCGCCGACGCGCACCGTCCAGCGCCCACCCTCGACCCGCATCTCGTCGATGTGGTGCAACGCGACGAGATGGCTGCGGTGCACGCGGACGAAACCGGCCGCGCGCCACTCCTGCTCCAGCGTCGTCAACGGCACCCGCACGAGGTGCGTCCCGGCGGCGGTGTGCAGCCGGGCATAGTCGCCGTGCGCCTCGGCGTAGCGGACGTCGCTGCGCTGCACGAACCTGGTGACGCCGCCGAGCTCGACCGCGATGGTCTCGTCGTCCGGCGCCGCCGCTACGCCGTCCGCGCCGCCGAGCGCGTCGCCCACCCGGCGCACCGCCTCCGACAGCCGCTCGGCCCGCACCGGCTTGAGCAGGTAGTCGACCGCGCGGAGGTCGAACGCCTCGACGGCGTGCTCGTCGTGCGCCGTGACGAAGACGACCTTCGGCGGCTCCCTGAAGCGGGCCAGGACGCGCGCCACGTCGAGACCGTCCAGTCCCGGCATCCGGACGTCGAGGAACAGCGCGTCGACGTCGTGGGTCTCGAGCGCCTTGAGGACCTCGGCGCCGGTCGCCGCCGTGGCGACCTCGCCCACCTCCGGGTCCCGGCCCAGCAGGTACGCGAGCTCGTCCCGCGCCGGAGCCTCGTCGTCGGCGACGAGCACCCGCAGCCCCGTCGCCCGCAGCTCAGGCATGCACACCCGCGTGGTACTTCGGCACCCGCATGCTGACCTTCGTGCCCGCACCCGGCGCCGTCTCGACGACGAGGCCGTAGTCGTCGCCGTACACCTGGCGCAGCCGCTCGTCGACGTTGCCGAGCCCCACGCTGTCACCGTCGGGACGGCCGGCCAGGGTGCGCCGTACGGCCTCGGGGTCGATGCCGGTCCCGTCGTCCTCGACCGAGATGAGCGCCTCGCTGCCGTGGTCCCGGGCCACGATCGTCACGTGCCCCTCACCGGGCTTGCCCTCGAGCCCGTGGCGGACGGCGTTCTCGACCAGGGGCTGCACGCAGAGGAAGGGCACCGAGACCGGCAGGACCTCCGGGGCGACCTGCACAGTGACCTGCAGCCGGTCACCGAACCGGGCCCGCTCCAGCAGGAGGTACCGGTCGATCGACCGCAGCTCCTCGGCGAGCGTGGTGAAGTCGCCGTGGCGGCGGAAGGAGTAGCGGGTGAAGTCGGCGAACTCGAGCAGCAGCTCGCGGGCCCGCTCCGGGTCGGTGCGCACGAAGGACGCGATCGCCGTGAGCGAGTTGTAGACGAAGTGCGGGCTGATCTGCGCCCGCAGCGCGCGCACCTCCGCCTCCACCAGCCGGGTCCGCGACGACTCCAGCTCGGCCAGGTCGAGCTGGGTGGACACCCAGCGCGCCACCTCGTTCGTCGCTCGCACCAGGCCCGCGCTCGCGCTGGCCCCGTACGCCGCCAGGCTGCCCACGACCCGGTCCTCGACCGTCAGCGGCGCGACGACGGCCACCCGGATCGCGCAGTCCGGGTCCGCGCAGGTGACGGTCCCGGGGCCGAGCACCTCCGTCCGGCCGCTGGCGGTGGCGGCCGCCGCGTGGGCGAGGGCCGCGGCCGCGTGCTGCACCTCACCGCCGCCGTCCCAGGCCAGCAGTGCCCGGCCGTCGGTGACCGCGATCGCCTGGGTGCCGAGCAGCGTCCGCAGGTGCCGTGCCGCACGGGTCGCGCCGGCCTCGGTCAGGCCGGCACGAAGGGGCGGTGCGGCCAGACTGGCCTCGTGCAGGGTCGCGAAGGTGGCCCGGTCGGCCGGCGTACCGAAGGACCGGCCGGTCCTGCTGCGCAGCAGCGGGACGGCGAGCAGCACCAGCAGTGCGACCCCGAGGGCCACCGCGACCACCGCCGGAGTCCCGCTCACGGCGCCGACCGTATCGTCGGGAGGCGTGACAGCCGAGACTCCTCCGGCGACGGCGGTCGACGACCCCCTCGCTCACCTCGCCGCGCTGCCGGGCGTCGCGGACGCCGTCGAACGGGCCAGGGCGGCCGTCGACGGTCTGCGCGGGCACCGCGTCCTCCGGCGCTCGGCCGAGCGGGTCGCGTCCGAGTCGGCGTTGCGAGGCGCGCGGGCCTCCGCGGCGCTCGACGGGGCCGACCTCCCGCTCGACCTCGTCCGGCGGACCGTCGCTGCGGGTGACCGGCTCCCGGCGACCCAGGAGGCGGTGCTGCAGGGGGCGCTGCGGGTGGCCGCCGAGACCGGCCCGTTGCGACGGACCTGGGCCAGGGCGCCGCTGCAGGCCGTGGCGCGGCTGCACACCCTGGCCGCAGCGGACCTCGCGCCCGAGGACCAGCTGGGCCGGCCGGCGGCCGCCGCAGCACCACGGCTCGCGGCACTGGAGCCGCTGTTGACGACCCCGACCAGCGCTCCCGCACTCGTCGTGGCGGCGGTCGCGCACGCCGAGCTCGCGACCATGGGTGCCTTCCCGGCCGGCGCCGGCGTCGTGGCCCGGGCGGCCGCCCGGCTCACGATGATCGCGCGCGGGCTGGACCCCACGGCGGTCTCGGTCCCGGAGGTCGGCCACGTCGAGCTGGGCCGCGCCGCTTATCAGGCGGCGCTGGACGGGTACGTCCGCGGCGGCCCCGAGGGCCTCGCGACCTGGGTGGTGCACTGCGCCGACGCGGTCGTGCTCGGAGCCCGTGAAGGTGTCGCGATCTGCGAGTCCATCCAGCGCGGCGGCTGATCCCCGCGTCCCGGACACGAAGAGCGGCGCCCCGCGCGGGGCGCCGCTCAAAGCCCGTCAGACCGGGTTACCAGGCGTGCACCGTGTGTCGGGAGACCAGGACTAGCCTGGCTCGCCGGCCCGTACATGGGCAGGTCGCCGCGTGGGTGCCCAGCTGCCGTGCTTCACCTTCGTGTCTAACGCACGGTGCGGGGTGATCGGAAGCCCTCCGGCCGGAGTTTTACCTACCGCCGCTGGGACCTACGGCGTGTCGCGCGCCCGACACGCGGCAGCAGGGTCCGGGACGTGCCCCGTCGTCGGGTGGCCAGCCAGACGACGCCCGCTGTCGCGGCACCGGCGCCGACCGCCACGGCGGCCAGGGTCGAGGGTTGCGGCATCGACACCGAGCCCAGCCGGTCCCGCAGCCGCACCGGGCGGCTGAACACCAGCACCGGCCAGCCGCGCGCGACCGCCTCCTTGCGCAGCGCGCGGTCCGGGTTGACCGCGAAGGGGTGGCCGACGGTCGAGAGCATCGGCAGGTCGGTCACCGAGTCGCTGTACGCGTAGCAACGGTCCAGGTCGTACGACTCGGCCCCGGCCAGCTCGCGGATCGCCTCCGCCTTCGTCTCGCCGTAGGCGTAGTACTCGATGTCGCCCGAGTACCGGCCGTCCTCGACGACCATCCGGGTGGCGATGACGTGATCGGCGCCCAGCAGCTCGCCGATGGGCTGCACCACCTCCGCGCCGGAGGTGCTCACGATGACGACGTCCCGGCCCGCCAGGTGGTGTTCCTCGATGAGGGTGGCGGCCTCGTCGTAGATGAGCGGGTCGATCAGCTGGTGCAGGGTCTCGGCGACGATCACCTTGACCTGCTCCACGTCCCAGCCGGCCGCCATCGAGGACAGGTAGGCCCGCATCCGCTCCATCTGGTCGTGGTCGGCCCCGCCCACCAGGTAGACGAACTGCGCGTAGGCGCTGCGTAGGACGGCGCGTCGGTTGATCAGGCCGCCCTGGTAGAAGGAGCGGCTGAACGCCAGCGTGCTCGACTTGGCGATGATCGTCTTGTCCAGGTCGAAGAACGCCGCGGTGCGGGTGGGCCCGGCGGAGGCGGAACGGGGCGGTGCGGGGTCGGCCACCTGGCCGAGCATAGAGCGGGAAAAATCCTCCCCTGGAGGGGGCGGATCGTTTGCCAACTCGACTACCCGGGTACATCCTGACGTCGTGCCCTGCAGCGCAGAGCACACCAACGCGTCCGGCTCATCCCCCCCGGGTCGGACACGTCAGGCGGCCCCCGTTCTCCCCCCCGACGGGGGCCGTCGCACGTCCGGTCCCGGACGACTCTCCACAGGGCCTGGCACCCCTGACCGGGGTCCACAGATCGCCCCGCGCGCCGTGGGCGGTGGGGGCGGGTCGGTCACCGTGAGGACATCCGTCCTCAGGAGGTGCCGTGGCCCACCGACCGCTGATCGTCACCGCAGACCCTGGGCTGCTCGACGACCTGCTGCGGCTGTCGGCGCTGGCCGGGGTGGAGGTCGAGGTCGCCCCGGACCTGGTGGCGGCCCGCCCGTCCTGGAGTCTCGCGCCGTTCGTCCTGCTCGGGGTCGACGCCGTGGCCGGGCCGGCCCGGTCGCTGCCGCCACGGCGTGGCGGCGTGGTCCTGGTGCCACGGTCCGGGGAGGAGGAGCGAGCCGCCTGGGACGCTGCGGCGCGGGTAGGGGCCGACGCCGTGCAGGCGCTCCCGGCGGCGGAGGCCCTGCTGGTCGACCGGCTCGCGGGTGCGGGCGAGGCGCCGAGCGCCCGTACGGTCGCGATCGTGCCGGGCGCGGGCGGGGCCGGCGCGTCGACGCTCGCCGGCGCCCTGGCGGTCACCGCCGCCCGGGTGGTCCCCGGCCTGCGCACCCTGCTGGTCGACCTCGACCCGCTCGGCGGCGGTCTCGACCTGGTGCTGGGCGCCGAGTCGCTGCCGGGTCTGCGCTGGCCGGCGCTGGCCGGCGCGCGCGGCCGCCCCGGGCCGGACGAGCTGCGCGCCGCCCTGCCCGCCGTGGCTGGCGCCACCGTCCTCTCGTGGGACCGGGGCGGGCCCGTCGACCTGCCGTCCGAGGCGGTCGCGTCCGTCCTCGACGCCGGACGGCGCGAGCACGACCTGGTGGTGCTCGACACGCCGCGCGCCCGGGAGCCGGGTGCGGACGCCGCGTTGTCGACCGCCGACTCCGTGCTGCTCGTCGTCCCGGCCGACGTCCGGTCTGCTGCGGCGGCCGCGCGGGTCGCCGGCCGGCTGGCGGGCCTGGTCGCCGACGTCCGGGTGGTCGTGCGGGAGAGACCGGGGTCCCGGCTGCCTGCCGGGCCGGTGGCCCGCGCGGTCGGTCTGCCGCTGGCGGGGCGGCTCGGCCCGGAGCCGGGCCTGGCCGTCGCCCAGGAGCGCGGCGAGCCGCCGGGGCGTTCGCGCGGCCCCCTCGGTCAGCTGTGCCGCACCCTGGTCGCCGACCTCGTCGGGCACCCGAGCCGGGCGGCGTGAGCACGGTCGACGGGGACCTCGTCCTGCGGGTCACCGAGCGGCTGGCCCGTGCTGGGGAGGCGCCGACGGCAGCCGCGGTCTCGGCGGCCCTTCGTCAGGAGGGCGCGGTCCTCGGCAGCTCCGGGACCATGACCCTGGTCTCCGAGGTGCGCGCCGAGCTGTCCGGCTTCGGCCCGCTCGAGCCGCTGCTCGCCGAGCCGGACGTGAGCGACGTGCTGGTCAACGGACCGCGCGAGGTGTGGGTGGACCGCGGCGACGGCCTGGCCCGTGCGCCGGTCTTCTTCCGGGACGAGGCGGCCGTCCGTCGGCTGGCCCAGCGGCTGGCGGCGTCGGCGGGCCGTCGGCTCGACGTCGCGCGGCCCACGGTGGACGGCCGGCTCCGGGACGGCGTCCGGCTGCACGCGGTGCTGCCCCCGGTGTCGTCGGCCGGGACGCTGATCAGCCTGCGGGTGCTGCGCCGGCGGGCCTTCGCCCTTGCTGAGCTGGTCGACCGGGGAACCGTGCTGCCCGGGCTCGCGGCGGTGCTCGACGACCTGGTCCGCAGCCGGGTCTCCTTCCTCGTCACCGGCGGCACCGGCACCGGCAAGACCACTCTGCTGGCGACCCTGCTCTCCCGGGTGCCCCCGACCGAACGGGTGGTGCTCGTCGAGGACTCCGGGGAGCTGGCGCCGGACCACCCGCACGTGGTCCGGCTGGAGGCGCGGACCGCCAACGTCGAGGGCGCCGGCGCCGTCGACCTGCGCGACCTGGTCCGCGAGGCCCTGCGGATGCGGCCGGACCGGATCGTCGTCGGGGAGGTCCGCGGGGCAGAGGTGGTCGAGCTGCTGGCAGCGCTGAACACCGGGCACGACGGCGGCGCCGGCACGGTGCACGCCTCGGCCGCTGCCCTGCTGCCGGCCCGGCTGGAGGCACTGGCGCTGGCCGCGGGCCTGCCGCGGGACGCGTTGCACAGCCAGCTCGCCGCGGCGGTGCGGGCGGTGGTGCACCTGGCCCGCCGGCCGGACGGCACCAGGGTCGTCCGCGAGGTCGGCGTGCTGGCCCGCGCCCCGGACGGGCTCTGCCGGGTGGTCCCCGCCCTGACAGCGGACCGGGGGCGGCTTGTCGACGGAGCTGCGGCCGCCGACCTCGCCGTGCTCCTGTCGGGTCGGCCGGCGTGACCTCGACCGTGGTCACGGTGCTGCTTGCGGCCACCGCCGGTGCGGTGCTGGTGCCGGTACCGCCCGGGGCTCTGCGACGGCTCTCGCGGCCGGCGCCGGGTGGCCCGGCCCGACCACCTGCCCGCGCCGGTGCGGCGTGGCCTGCGGCGGCGGCCGGTCTGCTCATGTCCGCGGCCCTGGTCGTCGGCTCGTCATTGCTGCTGGCTGGTGCCGCCGGCGGCGCCGTTGCGACCGTGACGTGGTGGTCCCGGGTGCGCGCCCGGCGCCGGAGGGCCGAGACCGTGCGGGCGGCCGTCGTCGACCTGCTGTCCGGGCTGGCGGCCGAGCTGCGAGGGGGCGGCCGGCCGACCGAGGCGCTGGCGGCGGCGTGCGACAGCGCTCCATCGGTGCTGCGCCCGATCGCGGTCGCCGCGCGCAGCCCGACGGGAGACCCGGCGGCCGCCCTGGCCGCCGCCGCCGGCACCGACGGTGCGTCGGCGCTCGCCGATCTGGCGGCCGCGTGGCGGGTGGTGATGACGACGGGAGCGAGCATGGCCGGGGTCGTGGACCGGCTGGCCTGGTCGGCCAGGTCCGACGCCGCTATCCGCCGGGAGGTCGCGGCCCAGCTGGCCGGGCCGCGCGCCACCGCCGGCCTCCTGTCCGTGCTGCCCGCCGCCGGTGCCGGGCTCGGGTTCGTCCTCGGTGCGGACCCGGTCGGCTTCCTTGTCGGGAGCGGACCGGGCCAGGCCTGCCTGCTCGCCGCAGTGACGCTGGTCGGCCTGGGCACGGTGTGGACCGAGCTGCTCGCCGCCCGGGCCGAGTCGCCGTGACCTCGCTAGGGGCCGCTGTCGTGCTGGCCGGGGTGGCCGGGCTGCTGCTGCCTGCTCCTCGCGTCGCGGCGCTGCGGCGCCTCGACGGTGCCACCGCCGCGACGGTGGCGGCGGAACGCCGCGGTGCGCCGTCCCCGCTCCCGCGCCGGCTCCCGCGGCTGCTGGCACTGCTCGCTGTCGGCTCCCTGCTGGCGTCGCACGGGGGGACGGCCACGGTGCTCGCCGTGCTGGCGGTCGTGGTCGGCGTGCCCGCAGCCAAGCGGCGCCGGCTGGCGGAGCAGCAGCAGCACCGGCTCGCCAGCGACGTGCCGCGGGCTGCGGACCTGCTGGCCGGCTGCCTCGACGCGGGCGCGGCGCCCGCCACCGCCCTCGCAACGGTCGGCGATGCCGTCGGTGGCCCGGTCGGTGCCCGCCTGCAGACCGCGGCGGCCGTCCTGATGTCCGGCGGGGACCTCGCGGCGCTGCCGTCGAGAGGCTCCGTCGACCCGGCGGAGCGGCTCGTCGGCGCGGTGCGCCGGGCCGCCGCCACGGGAGCTCCGCTCGCGACGGCCGCGCGCACCCTCGCCGCCGACGAGCGCGAGCGTGCGCGCTGGGCCGCGACCGAGAGGGCGCGGGTCGTGGGGGTCCGGTCGGTCGGGCCGCTCGCGGCCTGCTTCCTGCCCGCCTTCGTCCTGGTCGGGGTGGTGCCGGTGGTCGCCGGTGTCGCCAGGGGGCTGATCGGCCAGGTGCCCTGACCGTCCACAGGTTCCGGTCCTCCGGCAGCCCGTCCACAACTCGTCCGCCGACCGCCCGGCGCGTGGTCGCCGGGCACCACCGTGGTCGAGGACGCGGCGGCTGCCGCTCCCCGGTGCGCCGCCGGTCGCGGCGCCGACGTGAGGCGGGCGATGAACATGACGGCGAGGCACAGAACGGCGAGGCACGTGGCGGCGAGGCACATGACAGACCCGGACCTGCGACGCGACGCGGGCATGACGACGGCGGAGTACGCCGTCGGGACGGTGGCGGCCTGCGGCTTCGGCGGGATCCTCTACAAGCTGCTCACCAGCCCGGAGGTCGTGCAGATGCTCAAGGACGTCATCGAGCGCGCCTTCAGCCTGGCGTTCTGAGACCTCGTGCCGACGGTGAACCGGTGACACGCGGCAGCGGCGACCGGGAGCGCGGCACCGCCACCGCCGAGCTGGCAGTGGTGCTCCCGGCTGTCGTGCTGCTCGCCCTGCTGGGGATCTGGTCGGTCCTGCTCGGCGCGGCCCAGCTGCGGTGCGTGGACGCCGCCGGCGTCGGTGCCCGGGCGGTGGCCCGGGGCGAGCCCGTCGAGGTGGTCCGGGCGGTGGTGGCGGAGGTGGCTCCCGCAGGTTCCCAGGTCGAGATCGGTCGCGACGGCGACCGGGTCGTCGTGGAGGTGCGTGCCCGGGTCCGGCTGCCGTGGCCCGGGTCGGGTGGCGGCGTCGAGCTGGGGGACCGGGCGGTCGCCTGGTCCGAGGAGACGGCCCGGTGAGCGTCCGCCGCTCGGTCCGGTCCTGGCCGGAACGCGGGTCGGCCGGGCTGCTCCTGGTCTGGGTGTCGGCGCTGGTCGTGGTCGCGACCGCGGCTGCCGCGGTCTGGGGTGGTGCGGTCGTCGCCCGGCACCGGGCGGCCCGGGCCGCTGACCTGGCTGCGCTGGCCGCCGCCCGGTCTGCAGCGACCGGCTGGGCCGAGCCGTGCGCCGTGGCTGCTCGCGTCGCTGCGGCTCAGGGTGCCCGGGTGCAGTCCTGCGGCCGCCTGCTCGACGGGTCGACGGCGGTCGTGGTCGCTGTCGACGGACCGGACCCGGGCTGGCTGTTCGGGCTGGCCGACCTCGGCCCGGCCCGGGCGCGGGCCCGGGCCGGCACAGCACCCTGACGAGCCGCACCGGCGCCGGTGCGGACGCGCCGCCCGCTGATGTCAGGCGTCGCGAGGACGGGTCTCGGTGGGGGTGGACGTCTCGTCGGGGCTCGTGAGGTCGGTGGTGTGGTCCACCACCCGGTCGCCCTCCACGTGCTGGGGGCGGCCGGCATCGGTGCCGGTGGTGCCCGCCGTGGCTGCGGTCCCTCCCACCGTCGCCGGCTTCTGGCTGGCCAGCTGCTCACTGAGCCGCTCGTTCTCCGCCCGCAGCGCCGCCCGCTCCTCCTCGATCTGCGAGACCGAGGCCTTCTGCCGGTTGCGGGCCTCCTTGCGTTCGACCCGCTTGCGGCGCGTCCGGCTCATGGAGGAGAGCATCATCCACACGCCGAGGAAGAAGACGAGCATCGTCGCCAGGCCGACGACGAAGACGCCGCCCACCGTGGTGTCGGCCGTCAGCCCGAAGACCTCGATCGTCGCGGACTCACCGCCGTCGTAGATGGCGCCGGCCGTGACGACGCCCGCGCCCAGGATGAACAGAAGGCCGATGACCGCCATGGGGAGGTCTCCTTTCGCTTTCTGCCACCATGCCCTACCTGGTCGGCCCCCAAGCCCGAACGGCCGGTCACGGTTGCGCGGCGCCTCCGGGTGCTCCGGCCAGGACGAGGTCGAGCAGCTGGACCGCTCCGCCCTTGTCCAGCGGCTCGTTGCCGTTGCCGCACTTGGGCGACTGCACGCAGGACGGGCAGCCGTCCAGGCACTCGCAGGAGCCGATCGCGTCCCGGGTCGCAGCCAGCCAGGCCACCGCGGCCGCGTGCCCGCGCTCGGCGAACCCCGCGCCTCCTGGGTGCCCGTCGTAGACGAACACCGTCATCCGGCCGGTGTCGGCGTGGTGGGCCGTCGACACCCCGCCGATGTCCCACCGGTCGCAGGTCGCGAACAGCGGGAGCAGGCCGATGGCGGCGTGCTCCGCGGCGTGGGCGGCGCCGGGAACGTCCGCGGCAGCCAGTCCAGCCCGCTCCAGGCCGGTCTCGTCCACCGTCCACCACACGGCCCGGGTCCGCAGCTGCCGGGGCGGCAGGTCGAGCGGCTCCTCGCCGAGGACCTCGCCCGTGATCACCCGTCGGCGCAGGAAGGACACCACCTGGTTGGTGACCTGCACCGTTCCGAAGGAGAGGGTCACGTGCTCCCACTCGACCGACGTCGCGGTCTCGACGACGTCGATCTCGGTGACGTCGCGGGCGACCGTGGTCCAGTCCGGCTCGGCGCGCCCGACCCGGGCCACCTGCTCGTCGAGGTCCAGCGAGGACACCAGGTAGGTCTCGCCCTGGTGGACGTAGACGGCGCCGGCGTGGACGGTCGCGTGCGCGGCCGCGCCGTCGACCGTGCCGAGGAGCCGACCGGTGCCCTCCTCGACCAGGCCGACCGGCCCGGCCCCGACGCCGCGGATGTCGGCGAGGTCGCTGGCGCGCTCGTTGCGGGTCCAGTACAGGCCGGCTGCTCGGTGCCGGAGCAGGCCGCGGTCGACGAGGTGCTCGGCGACCGTGGCCGCGTCCGGTGCGAACAATGCAAGCTCCTCGTCGGCCAGCGGCGGCAGCTCGGCGGCCGCCGCGCACAGGTGCGGCGCGAGGACGTGCGGGTTGCCGGGGTCGAGCACAGTCGTCTCGACCGGTTGCCCGAACAGGGACTCCGGGTGGTGGGTGAGATAGGTGTCCAACGGGTCGTCCCGGGCCACCATGACGGCCAGGGCGTCCTGGCCGGCCCGGCCCGCTCGACCGGCCTGCTGCCACAGCGAGGCCCGGGTGCCGGGCCAGCCGGCGAGCAGCACGGCGTCCAGCCCCGCGATGTCGACGCCGAGCTCGAGCGCGTTGGTGGCGGCGACGCCGAGCAGGCGGCCGGCCTGCAGGTCGGCCTCGAGCGCGCGCCGCTCCTCGGGCAGGTAGCCGGCGCGGTAGGCGGCCACCTTGCGGGGCAGCTCCGGGTCGACCTCGGCGAGCAGCCGGCGGGCCGTGGACGACACGGTCTCGGCCGCCCGCCGGGACCGCACGAACGCCACCGACCGCACGCCGTCCGAGACCAGGTCGGCGAGCAGGTCGGCCACCTCGGCCGTCGCCGAACGGCGCACCGGCGCCTGGTGCTCCCCGGCCAGCTCGGTCAGCGGCGGCTCCCACAGCGCGAAGAGCAGCTCGCCCCGCGGCGAGCCGTCGGCGGTCACCGGCACGACGTCGCGGCCGACCAGCCGGGCCGCGGACACCTCCGGCTCGGACACCGTCGCCGACGCCAGCACGAACACCGGGTCGGACCCGTAGTGCGCGCAGACCCGGCGCAGCCGGCGCAGGACCGCCGCCACGTGCGAGCCGAAGACGCCGCGGTAGCGATGGCACTCGTCGACCACGACGTACTGGAGGTCACGCAGGAAGCGGGCCCACCGCGGGTGCCCCGGCAGCAGGGACCGGTGCAGCATGTCCGGGTTGGTCAGGACGTACTGGGCGTGCCGGCGTACCCAGTCGCGGGACTCGCCCGGCGTGTCCCCGTCGTACGTCGCGGCGCGGACCGGCTCGAGGCCGAGCCCGGTCAGCGCGCGCAGCTGGTCGTTGGCCAGCGCCTTGGTGGGGGAGAGGTACAGCGTGGTCGGCGGCGTCTCGAGGCCGCCGCGGTCGGCGGCCTCGAGGATCCCGGTGAGCGCAGGCAGCAGGTAGCACAGGGACTTCCCCGACGCGGTCCCGGTGGCGACCACCGTCGACCGGCCGGCCCGGACCTGCTCGGCGGCCTCGACCTGGTGGCTCCACGGCTGCTCGACCCCGGCCTTCACCAGGACGTCGACCAGGTCGGCGTGCACCCAGCCCGGCCAGCCGACCGGCCGCCCGGACCGGCCGGGGACCCGCTCGACGTGGGTCAGCCGCTCCCGCCGGCCGGCCGGCGCGAGCAGCCGGGCGAGCCGCTGGTCGGCGACCCCGGCAGGCCCGGCGACCGGCTGGGGTGAAGCGGGTTCGGGCGGTGCCACGCCCGCGAGTCTCGCACCGCGGTGGGACACGCCCCTGCGCGGCGGCCGCCATCCGTGCTGGGCGGCCGAGCGGTCCGTTCGGCCGGGATGGTTGAATGCGACCGGTCACGGGGCAGGACCCGTGCACAACCGTCCGGCCCCGATCGCCGAACTGCAGGAGGACTCGTGGACCTCTCCCTCTCGACCCGCACCGAGGGTGACCGCACGATCGTCGAGGTGGGCGGCGAGATCGACGTCTACACCGCGCCGCGGCTGCGCGAGCAGCTCGTCGACCTCGTCGCTGACGGCAAGTACCACCTCGTGGTCGACATGGAGCGGGTCGACTTCCTCGACTCGACCGGGCTCGGCGTCCTGGTGGGCGGGCTCAAGCGGGTCCGCGCCCACGACGGGTCCCTGCGCCTGGTGTGCACCCAGGAGCGGATCCTGAAGATCTTCCGGATCACCGGCCTCACCAAGGTGTTCCCCATCCACTCCTCGGTCGACGAGGCGGTCAGCGCCACCGAGTGACGCGCCGCACCCCGAGAACCGCGAGCACCGCACCGAGGAAGGTCCACCGTGGCCACGGTTGAGCTGAGGTTCAGCGCCCTGCCGGCGCACGTCCGCACCGCCCGCCTGGTGGCCGCGGCGGTCGCCCGGCGCTCCGGCGTCGACGAGACCGTGCTCGACGAGGTCCGGCTGGCGGTCGGTGAGGCCTGCTCACGGGCGGTGCACCTGCACCGGCGGCACTGCCCGGACCGCCCGGTGCTGGTGACGCTGGTCGACGACGCGGACGCGTTCCGGGTGGCCGTCACCGACGAGGCGCCCCCGGAGCCGGGAGCCGACGGGTTCGGGGCGCTGGCCGACGTGGCCGACCTGGTCGACGCCGAGGCGGTCCCGCCCGGCGTCGGGCTCGCGGTGATCAGCGGGCTGGTCGACGACGTGGCCGTCGAGCAGGGCCGCGACTCCGGCGTCATCGTCCGGATGACCTGGCCCACTTCGTAGCCGACTTCCTGGCCGACTTCGTCGCAGACGGCGGGCCCGGTTCGCACCTCGCCGCGGCCGCTGCGTAGACTCCGGCCGCGCTGGGTCCGTCCCCGCCCGTAGGCCTGCGTCTCGGGCTGCCGGGGCCGACCACGAGGGGCTGACCCTCGCGCGCGACTCGAACAATCCGGGTGCCCGCCGCGACCTGCGGCGGCCTCCGGTCATGGCTCGTCTAGGAGGACGCATGTCGGGGCTCACCCGCGCCGCCAGTGGCGACACGCTCGATCTGAGTGGCGCCAACATCAGCTACGTCGTGGTGGTCGCCGCCATCGCACTCGTGGCGCTCGGCTTCGCGGTGGCGCTGCGCCGCAGCGTGCTCGCCGCCGGACAGGGCACCGAGAAGATGCAGGGCATCGCGGCCGCTGTGCAGGAGGGCGCGTCGGCGTTCCTCACCCGGCAGTTCAAGACGCTGGCAGGCTTCGCGGTGCTGGCGCTGGTGCTGCTGAGCCTGCTGCCCGCCGACACCGCCGGCATCCGGATCGGCCGCTCGGTGTTCTTCCTGGTCGGCGCCGGGTTCTCCTCGTTCATCGCGTACGCCGGCATGGGACTCGCGACCCGCGCGAACCTGCGCGTCGCGGCCGCCGCCCGTGAGGCGAACGGCGCCGAGAACGCCATGCGGATCGCCTTCCGCACCGGTGGTGTGGTCGGCTTCCTCACCGTGGGCCTGGGCCTGCTCGGCGCCGCCACCGTGGTGCTGATCTACAAGGGCGACGCCCCGACCGTGCTCGAGGGCTTCGGCTTCGGCGCCGCCCTGCTGGCGATGTTCATCCGGGTCGGCGGCGGCATCTTCACCAAGGCCGCCGATGTCGGCGCGGACCTGGTCGGCAAGGTCGAGCAGGGCATCCCCGAGGACGACCCGCGCAACGCCGCCACGATCGCGGACAACGTCGGCGACAACGTCGGCGACTGCGCCGGCATGGCCGCGGACCTGTTCGAGTCCTACGCCGTCATGCTGGTGGCCGCGCTGATCCTCGGCAAGGCCGCGTTCGGCGAGGAGGGCCTGGTCTTCCCGCTCATCGTCCCCGCCATCGGTGCGGTCACCGCGATCATCGGGGTGTTCCTCACCAAGCTCCGGGCGACCGACCGCAACGGCATGCAGGCCATCAACCGGGCCTTCTTCACCTCGGCCGCCATCTCGGCCGTGCTCTGCGCGGTCGCCGCCTTCGTCTACCTGCCGGGCGCGCTGTCCGACCTCGCCGCCGTGCCTGCCGGGATCGTCGCTGACGCGGGTGACCGTGACCCGCGGCTGCTCGCCATCGGCTCCGTCGTCATCGGCATCGCGCTCGCCTCGATCATCCAGCTGCTCACCGGCTATTTCACCGAGAGCAGCAAGCGCCCTGTGCAGGACATCGTCCGCACCTCGCTCACCGGTCCGGCCACCGTCATCCTGTCCGGCTTCACCGTCGGCCTCGAGTCGGCCGTGTACACCGCGCTGCTCATCGGGTCGGCCGTCTTCGGCGCCTACCTGCTCGGTGGCGGCTCGGTGATCCTCGGCCTGTTCTGCGTCGCGCTGGCCGGCACCGGCCTGCTCACCACCGTCGGCGTCATCGTCGCGATGGACACCTTCGGGCCGATCTCGGACAACGCGCAGGGCATCGCCGAGATGTCCGGGGACATCGACGAGGCCGGGGCCCGGGTTCTCACCGACCTCGACGCGGTCGGCAACACGACCAAGGCGATCACCAAGGGCATCGCGATCTCGACCGCCGTGCTGGCGGCCACCGCCCTGTTCGGGTCGTTCACCGACTCGGTGCGAACCGCGGTCATCGACACCGGCGCCAGACTCGACGAGGCCTTGCCGAGAAACTTCCAGTACGACGGCGTGCTCAACGTGTCCGACCCCAAGAACCTGGTCGGCCTGATCATCGGCGCCTCGGTCGTCTTCATGTTCTCCTCGCTCGCCATCAACGCCGTGACCCGCGCCGCAGGCGCGATCGTGTTCGAGGTGCGCCGCCAGTTCCGGGAGATCCCGGGGATCATGGAGGGCACCGGCAAGCCGGAGTACGGCAAGGTCGTCGACATCTGCACCCGGGACTCGCTGCGTGAGCTGGCGACCCCCGGTCTGCTCGCGGTCCTTGCCCCGATCGCCGTCGGCTTCGGCCTCGGTGTCGGCGCGCTCGGCTCGTACCTCGCCGGCGCCATCGCGACGGGCACCCTGATGGCGATCCTGCTGGCCAACTCCGGCGGCGCCTGGGACAACGCGAAGAAGACCGTCGAGGACGGCGCCTACGGTGGCAAGGGCTCCGAGGCGCACGCCGCCACGGTCATCGGCGACACCGTCGGCGACCCGTTCAAGGACACCGCCGGCCCGGCCATCAACCCGCTCATCAAGGTGATGAACCTCGTGTCGCTGCTCATCGCCCCGGCCGTGGTGTCGCTGTCGGTCGGTGACAACGCCAGCACCGCGCTGCGGATCCTGGTGGCACTGGTCGCCGTCGCGATCATCGTGACCGCGGTCTACGTGTCCAAGCGCAGGAGCATCGCGGTCGCCGAGGAGACGGACGAGGCCGGCCTCGCCCAGGTCTGACCCGCCCGCGCGGCCCGGTGGTGCGGTGACCGACGGCGGGGACGACGGGGCCGGCCGGCTGCGGGCGGCCTTCCTCGCCGCCGGCTACACCGTCGACGGGGTGGCGGGCCTGCTCGGCCCGGTCGCCGAGGCCGCGCTCGGGCGGCACGAGACCGTGCCCGCGCGCCGGGCTGCAGCGGCGGACGCGGGTCCGCTGGGCACCCTCGTCCGGCTGTTCCTGCTGCAGCTTCCCGTCCCGCAGGCCGAGGCGGCCGCCGTTCTGCCGCTGGACGTCGCGGTCGGGCTAGGCGCGGTCGGCGCCGACGGCGACGAGGTGCGGGCCCGGCTCGACGTCCGTCCGTACGGCGAGCACCGCGCCGCGACGGACCCCACCGCCGGCGGCGGCCCCTGGTGGGTGGTGTCCGACCTGGGCACCGGCCTCGACGGCGTCCACCGCCCGCTCGGCGCCGAGCACGTCCTGGGAGTGGGCGGGGCCTCGACCACGCTGGCCCAGCTCACCCCCCGCGACCCGGTGGGCCGGACCCTGGACCTGGGCACCGGCTGCGGCGTGCAGGCCCTGCACGCCGCCAGGCACTCGGGCCACGTCGTGGCCACGGACCTCTCCCGTCGCGCACTGCAGCTGGCCGGGCTGACCGCGGCGCTGTCCGGCGTCCCGCTCGAGCTCCGGGCCGGAGACCTCCTGGAGCCGGTGGCCGGCGAGTCCTTCGACCTCGTCGTCAGCAACCCGCCGTTCGTCATCGGGGCACCCGACCGGCGCACCTACCGCGACAGCGGTCTGCCGCTGGACACCGTCGGCGCCCGGCTGGCGGGCGAGGCGCCGAGTCTGCTCACGCCCGGTGGCACCCTGGTGATGCTCGCCAACTGGGTGCACCGGGACGGCGCGGACTGGGCCGAGCGGGTGGCGGGCTGGCTGCCCGCCACCGGTTTCGACGCGCTGGTCGTGCAGCGCGAGGTGCTCGACCCGGCGTCCTACGTCGGGACCTGGCTGGCGGACGCCGGCGAGCCGGGCAACCCGACGTACGTCGAGCGGTACGACGCCTGGCTGGACGAGCTGGAGCGCGAGCGGGTCGGGGCGGTCGGTCTCGGTTTCGTCGTGCTCCGACGCACCGACGCCGAGCGGCGGGTCACGACCCTGGACTGGCCGCACCCCGTCGAGCAGCCGCTGGGCCCGCACCTCGCGTCCTGGCTGCAGCGGCAGCGCTGGCTGGCCGAGCACGACGACGACCGGCTGGCCGCGACGACCCTGCGGCTCGCGCCGGACGTGGTGCAGGAGCAGCTGGGCGCCCCCGGGGCCGAGGACCCCGAGCACGTCGTCCTCCGGCAGCAGACCGGGCTGAGGCGCGCGTTCGCCACCGACACGGCCACCGCGGCGCTGGCCGGTGCGTGCGACGGGAGCCTCGCCGTGGGCACACTGGTCGCCGCCGTGCGTGACGTGCTCGGCGACGGGGCGCCAGCGGCCCCCGGCGGCCTGACCGCACAGGTGCGGGTCATGGTCGAGGCGGGGGTGCTGACACCATCGCACTTGACAGCGCAAGGCACCATGAGCGCGCAACCGGCCCGCGCCGCGGCCCGGAAGACCCCGTAGGACCGACGACCGAAGGCAGGACAGGGCGCTGATGGCGGCGAACGACCGGGAGCAGAACGGCACCAGGAAGCTGGTGATCGTCGAGTCGCCTGCGAAGGCGAAGACGATCGCGGGCTACCTCGGTCCCGGGTTCGAGGTCGAGGCGAGCGTCGGCCACATCCGCGACCTGCCGACGCCCTCGGAGCTCCCGGCCAGCGAGAAGAAGGGCCGGTTCGGCAAGTTCGCCGTCGACATCGACGCGGACTTCGAGCCGTACTACGTCGTCGACGCCGACAAGAAGAAGAAGGTCGCCGAGCTCAAGCGGGCCCTCAAGCAGGCGGACGAGCTGTTCCTCGCCACCGACGAGGACCGTGAGGGCGAGGCCATCGCCTGGCACCTGCTCCAGGTGCTCGAGCCGACGGTGCCGGTGCGGCGGATGGTCTTCCACGAGATCACCCGTGACGCCATCCGGGCCGCGGTCGAGCAGACCCGCGAGCTGGACCAGAGCCTGGTGGACGCCCAGGAGACCCGTCGCATCCTCGACCGCCTCTACGGCTACGAGGTCTCGCCGGTGCTGTGGCGCAAGATCCGGCAGGGGCTGTCCGCCGGTCGCGTGCAGTCGGTCGCGACCAGGCTGGTGGTCGAGCGCGAGCGCGAGCGGATCGCCTTCCGGGTGGCGTCGTACTGGGACGTCGAGGCGACCTTCGACACCGCAGCGACGGACTCGCGCTCCTCCTTCGACGCGCGGCTGGTCGCCGTCGACGGCAAGCGGGTCGCCACCGGCCGTGACTTCGGCAGCGACGGCAGGGCCGTGAGCCGGTTCGAGGGCGTGCACCTCGACGAGGCGACCGCGGTGTCGCTGGCCGACGGCCTGCGCGAGTCGTCGTTCGCGGTCCGCTCGGTCGAGGACAAGCCGTACACCCGTCGCCCGGCCGCCCCGTTCATGACCTCCACCCTGCAGCAGGAGGCCAGCCGCAAGCTGCGCATGACCGCGCAGACCGCGATGCGGGTGGCGCAGCGGTTGTACGAGAACGGCTACATCACCTACATGCGTACCGACTCGACCACGCTGTCGGAGTCGGCGCTGAACGCGGCCCGGTCGCAGGCCCGGGAGATCTACGGCGCCGAGTACGTGCCGGACGTGCCACGGCGCTACGAGCGCAAGGTGAAGAACGCCCAGGAGGCGCACGAGGCGATCCGGCCGTCCGGCGACACGTTCCGTACGCCGGGTCAGGTCGCCGCCGAGCTCAGCCGGGACGAGCTCGCGCTCTACGACCTGATCTGGAAGCGCACCGTCGCGTCGCAGATGGCCGACGCGCGCGGCCAGACCGCCACGGTCCGGATCGGCGCGACCAGCAGCGAGTCGTCGGGTGGCCGGGACGTCGAGTTCTCGGTCAGCGGCACCGTCATCACCTTCCGCGGCTTCCTCGCGGCCTACGAGGAGGGCCGGGACGAGGACGAGGGCGCGGCCCGCGACGACAGCGACGCCGAGCGACGCCTCCCGGTCATGCGCCAGGGCGACGCCCTCTCGGTGCTCGACCTGCGGCCGGACGGGCACGCGACCTCGCCCCCCGCCCGGTACACCGAGCCGACGCTGGTGCGGGCGCTGGAGGAGCGGGGCATCGGCCGGCCGTCGACGTACGCCTCGATCCTCGGGACGATCATCGACCGCGGCTATGTCTTCAAGCGCGGCTCGGCTCTGGTGCCGGCCTGGCTGGCGTTCGCGACCATCGGGCTGCTGGAGAAGCACTTCGGGTCCCTGGTCGACTACGACTTCACCGCCGAGATGGAGGAGGACCTCGACCGGATCGCCGGCGGGCAGGAGAACCGGGTCGACTGGCTGCGCAAGTTCTACTTCGGTGCCGACGACAGCGACCCCGGCCTGCACGAGCTGGTCTCGGGCTTCGGTGACATCGACGCCCGCGAGGTCAACTCCATCCCGATCGGCGACGGCATCGTGCTGCGGGTCGGTCGCTACGGCCCGTACGTGCAGCGGGGGCCGGACGGCGAGGAGACCTCGCAACGCGCGTCGGTCCCGGAGGACATGGCGCCGGACGAGCTGACGGTCGAGAAGGCCGAGGAGCTGCTGGCCGCGCCGAGCGGCGACCGCGAGCTGGGCACCGACCCGTCGTCCGGGCTGCCGGTGGTGGCCAAGGCCGGTCGCTACGGCCCGTACGTCACCGAGGTGCTCCCGGACGACGCGGCGAAGTCTGCGAAGCCGCGGACCGGGTCGCTGCTCAAGACGATGTCCCTGGACACCGTGACGCTGGAGGACGCGCTGCGGCTGCTGAGCCTGCCGCGGGTCGTCGGCGTCGACCCGGCGGACGGGCTCGAGATCACCGCACAGAACGGCCGCTACGGGCCGTACCTCAAGAAGGCCACCGACTCCCGGTCGCTGGAGACCGAGGAGCAGATGTTCGACATCACCCTCGAGCAGGCGCTGGCGATCTACGCCCAGCCCAAGCAGCGCGGCCGCCGGGCGGCCGCGGCGCCGCTCAAGGAGCTCGGGGCCGACCCGGGCACCGGCTTGCCGGTGGTGGTCAAGGAGGGCCGGTTCGGGGCGTACGTCACCGACGGCGAGACCAACGCGACCCTGCGGAAGGCCGACACGGTGGAGTCGGTCACGATCGAGCGGGCAGCCGAGCTGCTCGCCGAGAAGCGCGCCGCCGGCCCGGCCAAGAAGCGCACCGCGAAGAAGACGGCTGCCAAGAAGCCCGCGAAGAAGGCCGCGAAGAAGACGGCCACCAAGAAGTAGTCGGGCGGAGGGCTGCCTGGGTTCGCCTGTGCGGCGCAACGGTGGAGTCGCCTCGGCTGGTTACCCTGGCCCGGTGAGCACCGCTGCCGAGGCGCGCCAGCCGGTCGTCCCCGACCACGACCTGCGGGGCGTCCTGCGCATCGACGCGTTCCGCCGCCTGTGGACCGCGCTCTCGCTGTCCAGCCTCGGCGACTGGCTGGGGCTGCTGGCGCTCACCGCGCTCGCGCCCCGGCTGGCGCAGGGGGGGTACGCCGCCCAGAACCTCGCCGTCGCGGGTGTCTTCATCCTCCGCCTGGCCCCGGCGATCATCATCGGGCCGCTCGCCGGGGTGGTCGCCGACCGGCTGGACCGCCGCTGGACGATGGTGGTCTGCGACGTCTGCCGGTTCGCGCTGTTCCTCTCCATCCCGCTGGTGGGCACCCTGACCTGGCTGTTCGTCGCGACCTTCCTCATCGAGGTGGCCAGCCTGATGTGGATCCCCGCCAAGGAGGCGACGGTGCCCAACCTCGTCCCGCGGGAGCGGCTCGAGACGGCCAACCAGCTCAGCCTGTTCACGACCTACGGCTCGGCACCGGTGGCTGCGGCGCTGTTCGCCGGGCTGGCTCTGCTCACCGGCGTCCTCGACAACCCGGTGCCGCAGATCAATCCGGCCGACCTCGCGCTGTACGTCAACGCGGCGACCTTCCTCGTCAGCGCGGCGACGATCTTCCGGCTCACCGGCATCCCGGCCCGCGTGCGGCCCGAGGGCGAGCACGCGCCCGGCGTCTGGAGCACCCTGGTCGAGGGCTGGCGGTACGTCGGGCAGACCCGGCTGGTCCGCGGCCTGGTGGTCGGGATGCTGGGCGCCTTCGCCGCCGGCGGAGCCGTCGTCGGGCTGGCCCGGACCTTCGTGACCGACCTGGGCGGCGGCGATCCCGGCTACGGGCTGCTGTTCGGCACCGTCTTCGTCGGGCTGGCCGGCGGGATGTTGGTCGGACCCCGGCTGCTGCCCGACTTCAGCCGGCGACGGTTGTTCGGCCTGGCCCTAGGCGGCGCCGGCATGGCGCTGGCCGTGCTGGCGCTGGTCCCGCACCTGGTCTTCGCGGTCATCGTCACGCTGGCCATCGGCGCCTTCGCCGGCGTCTCCTGGGTGACCGGCTACACCCTGCTGGGTCTCGAGGTCAGCGACGAGCTCCGCGGTCGCACCTTCGCCTTCGTGCAGACCATGGCCCGCGTCGTCCTGGTCCTGGTCCTCGCCGTGTCGCCGCTGGTCGCGGCCGCGATCGGTCGGCACCGCGTCGAGGTCACGGAGTCGATGACGCTCACCTACAACGGTGCCGCGTTCGTGTTCCTCGTCGCGGGTCTGCTGGCCGCCGGCCTCGGGTTCGTGTCGTACCGCCACATGGACGACCGGCGCGGAGTGCCGCTGGGAAGCGACCTGGCCGCCGCGTTCGCCTCGGAGCCGGTCGGCCTGCGGCAGAGCGGCCCCCGGGAGGGTTTCTTCCTCGCTCTCGAGGGCGGCGAGGGCGCCGGCAAGTCGACCCAGGCGCGGGCCCTGCGCGACTGGCTGGAGTCCCTCGGCCACGACGTGGTCGTCACCTTCGAGCCGGGCGGCACCGACCTCGGCCGCCGGCTGCGCTCGGTGCTGCTCGACCACCCCGAGGCCCCCGACGGAGCGCCGCTGGTGGAGCCGGTGCAGCTGTCGGCGCGGGCCGAGGCACTGCTGTTCGCCGCGGACCGCGCCCAGCACGTCGCGACGGTCGTCCGGCCGGCGCTGGAGCTCGGCCACGTCGTCATCACCGACCGCTACATCGACTCCTCGGTCGCCTACCAGGGCGCCGGACGCGACCTGCCTGGTAGTGACGTCGCCCGCGTGTCGAGATGGGCGACGGACGGTCTGCAGCCGGACCTGACGGTCCTGCTCGACCTCCCGGCGGACGACGGGCTGGGCCGGGTCGACGCGCCCGACCGGCTGGAGTCCGAGCCGCGGGAGTTCCACGAGCGCGTGCGCGAGCGGTTCCTGGAGCTCGCCCGTCGCGGCGGGTCCCGCTACCTGGTCGTCGACGCCACGCTGCCCGCCGCCGAGGTCACCGAGGCCATCAAGGCCCGGCTGCAGCCGGTGCTGCCGCTCAGCGCCGGCCAGCTGGCCGAGATGGAACGGCTGCGCGCGGAGGAGGCCGAGCGGCTGCGGCTCGCCGAGGAGGCCCGCCGCCTCGAGGCGGCCCGGGCCCGGGCCGCCGCCGAGGAGCGGGCGCGGGCCGAGGCCGAGGAAGCCGAGCGCCGGCTGCGGCTGGCCGAGCAGGAGGCCGCTGCGGCCGCGGCGGCCCGCCTGGTCCGCGAGCGGGCCGAGGAGGCCGAGCGGGCCCGGGTCGCCGCCGAGCACGAGGCCGAGGCCCAGCGGCTGCGCGAGGCGCACGCCGAGGAGCGTCGGCGGCGCCGGGAGCAGCACGGCCGGGTCGAGCCGGACGAGCAGCGCAGCGAGGCACCGGTCGAGCCGACCCGGGAGATGAGCCTGGTCGACGAGCTGTTCGGCAGCCCGGACGCCGACGACGACCAGACGGTGCAGCTGCCCCGCGTCGAGCACCGGCCCGACGACAGGTGACCGACGCGTCCGGCGTCTGGGCCGACCTGGTGGGCCAGGAGGGCATCGTCGCCGTCCTCCGGTCGGCGGCTGCCTCAGCGGCCGATGTCGTCCGCGGCCAGGCCGGGGCCGGCATGACCCACGCATGGCTGTTCACCGGACCGCCCGGCTCCGGCCGCTCGACCGCGGCCCGCGCCTTCGCCGCCGCCCTGCAGTGCCCGCTCGGTGGCTGCGGCGACTGCGACGCCTGCCGCACCACGCTGCGCGGCACCAACGCCGACGTCGAGGTCGTGAACACCCGCAAGCTGTCCATCGGCGTCGACGACGCCCGCCAGCTGGTGTCGCGCGCCGGTCGGTTCCCGGTGGGGGGCCGCTGGCAGGTGCTGGTGGTCGAGGACGCCGACCGGCTCACCGACCAGGCCGGCAACGCCCTGCTCAAGGCGATCGAGGAGCCGACGCCGCGCACCGTCTGGTTGCTCTGCGCCCCGGCCGTCGACGACGTCCTGCCCACGGTCCGCTCCCGGTGCCGACACCTCTCCTTGCGGACGCCGCCGACCGCCGCTGTCGCCGAGGTGCTGCACCGGAGGGACGGTGTCGACCCCGCGATGGCGGCCTTCGCGGCGCGTGCGGCCCAGGGGCACATCGGCCGGGCCCGCCGGCTGGCCACCGACGAGGACTCCCGGCTGCGCCGCCACGCCGTTCTGCGGCTGCCACTGTCGCTGCAGGAGCTCAGCGGGGCGCTGCGCGCGGCGGGCGACCTGGTCGACGCCGCCACGGCCGAGTCCGACGAGCAGGCCGCCACGCTCGCGGCGACCGAGACCGACGGCATGCGTCGGGCCCTCGGCGTCGGTGCGGGCGGCAGGCAGCCGGCCGGGTCAGCGGCCGCACTCAAGGAGCTGGAGGGCGAGCAGAAGAAGCGGGCCACCCGCACCAAGCGGGACTCGATCGACCGCGCCCTGGTCGACCTGGCCGGCTTCTACCGCGACGTCCTCGCCGTGCAGGCCGATGCTGGCGTCGAGCTGGTCAACGAGGAGATGCGAGACGCGGTCGTCGGGGTGGCCAGGTCCTCCACCCCGGAAGCGACGCTGCGCCGCATCGACGCGGTGCTCGCCGCGCGCACCGCGATCGACGCGAACGTCGCCCCGCTGCTCGCCGTCGAGGCGATGACGGTGGCCCTGCGCCGCGGTTGAATGCTCATCCGCGGCCGCCCGGCGCACCGCTCGGAGCCGCCGACAGCATCGCAGCGAGCTCGGCCCGGTTCCTCGTTCCGGTCTTGTCGAGGATGTTCGACACGTGGCGTTCGACCGTCTTGCGCGAGACGAACAAGGCCTCGGCGATCTCGGGATTGCTGGCTCCGGCGGCGACCATCCGTCCGATCTCCCGTTCCCGTCCCGTGAGTGCGCCTGGCGACGGGGAGGCCGCGGTCAGCCGGGGCTGCCACGACCGGATCCCGACGGTGCGAAGGAGCTGCCTGGCGCGGCGCTGCTCGCTCTGCGCGCCGATCCCGTCGGCCAGGGTGATGGCAGCCTGAAGGGCCGCGACCGCACGGCCTCGGTCCGTGTCAGCGGCGACGTGTCCGAGATCGATGTGCGCCCACACCTGCTCCAGCCGCGCGTGCATCGCCTCCGCCTGCACGCAGACCGACTCCAGGAGGTCGACTGCGCGACGCCCGTCGTGTCCCGCCACCAGCAGCGCCTCCGCCCGAGCTCGCCAGAACCCGATCTGTCCCGAGGTGATCGCCCCTGGGTGGGCGGCGTCCCAGGCGGCCAGGAGGTCCCTGGCGTCGCCGTCGCGGCCGAGCCGTACGAACGCTTCGGCAGCGCGCACCGACACCTCTGACGCGCACCGGTCGCATCCTGCGGCGAGCGCGTCGGCGAGGGCCTGCTCGATGAAAGAGCCGGCGCGGTCCCGGTCGCGCGCTGCGCCGAGGCGGGCACTCCACAGACCGGCCTCGAGACGGATCTGGAGCCGGAAGTGCGGATCGGGTTCCGACCCGGCCAGGGACTCCAGGGCCGGCAGGGCGGTCGCGAGCCCGCGGACGGACATGTCGATCTGCGGTACGACGGTCCGCACCCAGGCGACCGAGACCCAGCTCGGGAGCACGACGGGCGCGCGATCGGCGAAGGCGATGACCTCGAGGGCCACCGACCGTGCCTCGAGCAGCAGACCGAGGTGGTACAGGGTTCCCGCGAGAAGGTGTCCTGCCTCGAACGCCGTTGCGGGGAGCGCCTCGCGCACTGCCGTCAACCGGGCTGTCCTGCAGCGGCGCTCCGCCTCCTCGTAGCGGCCGAGCGCCCGGAGTGCGAGCACCGACCGCAGCATGGCGCGCAGCCGGTCGTCAACCGTGTCCGAGGCAGCGTGCATCTCCTCGGCGATGCGCATCATGTCCTCGGGGGCCTCGCCGCGCAGGGCGCAGAAGAACTCTGACTGCAGGGCGGTGAGGAAGGCGCGTCGTTCGTCGGCGCCCAGCCCCTGCGGCCCGCCCCGAGCAGTCGACATCGCACGCGCGCCGGCGACCGCCCGCCGCATGGGGATCTCCGACTCGGCTCGGCTGGTGGCTTCGATCTCGGACTGGTGGGCATCGAGCTCGATGCGCAGCAGCGGGTAGGGACCCGCCTCCTTCCGCGACATGTCGGCCAGGGCCCGGGCCTGGGACCGGTCGCCGAGAGCGAGCGCCGCCTTGGATGCCTCGAGGGCCGCCCGGACGCGGTCCCGTGGCGTCTGTACGTGCAGCAGCAGGGTCGACCACGCATCCATGGCCAGTGCCGGGTCGCCGATCTCCGCAGCGAGCCGGGCAACCTGCCACCTCAGCTCGGCCGAGGTCTCGCCGGGCTCGAGCGGGTCGTCTGCGATGTCTGCCAAGGCTCGGACGTCCGCCGGACCCAGCAGCCGGCGTCCAGGCGACCGCGTCAGCTGCAGCGCGAGGCCACCGCAGGGCATCCCGGCCGCCTTCCGGTGCCACAGCGCGTCGGTCAACTGCTGGGTCAGACCACCTGCGAAAGCCGCCAGATGGTCGGAGATCTGGCCGTGGGCTCGTCGGACCACCTCGTCGGGCAGGTCGGCGAGGATCGACGTGGTGACGAGCTCGTGCGCGAGACGCACCACCATGCCCGTCGTGACGACCAGTCCCCGGTCGACGAGCTCCTCGACCGCCTGGTCGACCCGGTCGACTGGCCAGCCCGACAGCTCGACGAGCATCGCGGCGAAGGTCGGCTTCGCCAGGACCGCCAGTATCGTGGCCAAGGTCGCGGCCACGGGAGTCAGTCCCGACAGGCCCAATGGTGGCTGTCCGGCACCGTCAGACGTGCCTTCGGCCGCTCGCGAGAGGGCCAGGAGCCAGAAGGGTGAGCCCCCCGACCGCTCCCAGATCTGCTCGACGTCGGCGGTGGTCAGGGCGGGATTGGCCTGCCGGCAGAGGTACATCCCAGCTGCGCGGTCCAGTGGCCCGAGCCGGAGATGAACGGAGCGTCCCGACTCCGCCAGTGCCCTGGCCAGCGAGTAGACGAAGCTCTGGCTCGATGCTCCTGGCCGGCTGGCGATCACGACGGTCACCGCCGGCTCGGCGGCACCGGCGCCTCGGACCAGGTAGTGCAGCAGTGCCCTGCTGACGTCGTCCAGCCACTGCAGGTCGTCGACGAGCACGGCGTCGGGCGACAAGGCGGAGAGGCAGCGGTGCGCAGCCTCGCACACCTGGATCGGGTCCAGGGGCCGAACCGAAGCGCTGGGCTCGAGCAGGCGGGAGAGGCGCTGACCCTCGTGCGGGACGGACGCCAGGTCCGCCAGGAGGCTTCTCGCCGCGGCGAACGGGATGGTGCGTTCCGGCCGCCATCCGGCCATCCGGAGCACCCGTCGGCGGTCCATCCGGGCGATCAGCTCCGACAGGAGGTGGCTCTTGCCCGAGCCGGCCTCGCCCGTCACGACTGCCAGGTCCACCCCGCGCCGGGTGCGCGCGGAGTCGATCAACCGGGCCAGCGTGGCCAGCTCCGCGTCCCGGCCCACGAAGGGCACGGTCCCCATGCCCGCACGCTAGATCGCGCCCGGTCACCCGACAACCCTCCGTGGTTGTCGAGGGAGTTCCCCGATGCCGCGGTCCGACGCCGTGCCTAGCGTCCGAGACGGACAGACCACCCCCAGGGACGGAAGGAACGATCATGAACACGACATCGCGCCAGGTGATCGGCGCCACTGCACTTGCCTTCTCGCTCTCCCCCCTGCTGATCGCTCCCGCGGCAGCCGCCGACCGCGCGCCGGTCAAGGCCGCGATCGAACACCAGGAGCTCCAGGCGCGGGCGGTCTATACGCCGAAGGCACAGATCGAGCATCAGGAGCGGTTCGGGAACGGAGGGAGCTCAGGGCAGGAGCGCGGACCGGGCACGCCCTCGAACGGAGGCGGCGGTGGCCCCAGCAGCTGGCAGCTCGCGCTCGCCGCCGCGCTGGGCCTCGGACTGGTCGGCGGCGGGGCAGTGGCAGTAGTGAGGCAGGGGAGCCACCACGGGCCGCTGTCCTCGGCGCACTGACGGTGGCACGTCAGGTGAGCGGGACGATCTCCGGGGCGCCGAGCCTCGCGGTGTCGGCGGAGTGGTCGTCGGGCTGCTCCTGCGAGAGCCGCTCCGCCTCCACCCGCGCCAGGTAGTGCTCCACCTCCTTGGCGACCTGTGCCTTGCTCCAGCCGAGAACCGGCGCCAGCAGGCCGGCGGCCACCGGTGCCGCGGTCACCCCGCGGTCGAAGGTCTCGATCGAGATCCGGGTCCGCCGGGCCAGCACGTCGTCGAGGTGCCGGGCGCCCTCGGCCGACGCCGCGTAGACCACCTCGGCGCGCAGGTAGTCGTCGGCGCCCTCGAGCGGCTCGCCCAGCGCCGGGTCCTCGTCGACCAGCGCGAGCACCTCGTGCACCAGCGAGCCGTAGCGCTGCAGCAGGTGCTCCAGCCGCGCCACGTGCAGGCCGTGCCGGGTGGCCAGCCGGTGCCGGGAGTTCCACAGCGCGGTGTAGCCGTCCGCGCCGACCAGCGGCACCCGGTCGGTGCAGCACTCGGGGACCTTGCCGTCCAGCCCGTGGCTGACCGCGTCCACGGCGTCCTTGGCCATCACCCGGTAGGTCGTGTACTTGCCGCCGGCCACGACGACCAGCCCCGGCACCGGGTGCCCGACCGTGTGCTCGCGGGACAGCTGCGAGGTCGACTCGGACTCGCCGTGCAGCAGCGGCCGCAGCCCGGCGTACACGCCCTCGACGTCCTCTCGGGTGAGCGGGGTCACCAGCACCTCGTTGACATGACGGAGCAGGTAGTCGATGTCGCTGCTCGAGGCGGCCGGGTGCGCCTTGCCGAGGTCCCAGTCGGTGTCGGTGGTGCCGATGATCCAGTGCCGTCCCCACGGGATGACGAACAGGACCGATGTCTTGGTGCGCAGGATCAGACCGGTGCTGGACTGGATCCGGTCCTTGGGCACAACGAGGTGCACGCCCTTCGAGGCGCGGACGTGGAACTGGCCGCGCTCGCCGGCCATGGCCTGGGTCATGTCGGTCCACACGCCGGTGGCGTTGACGACCTGGCGGGCGCGGACCTCGATCTCGGTGTCCGACTCGAAGTCGCGCACCCGGACACCCGTCACGCGCTCGCCCTCGCGGAGGAACCCGATGACCCGGGCCCGGTTGGCGACCAGGGCGCCGTACGCGGCAGCGGTGCGCACCACCGACATCGTGTGCCGGGCGTCGTCGACCTGCGCGTCGTAGTACTGCAGCGCACCGACCAGCGAGTCCTTGCGCAGCGACGGGCACTCGCGCAGCGCACCCCGGCGGGTGAGGTGCCGGTGGTGGGGCAGCCCGCGGGCGTTGCCTGACGAGACGCCCATCGTGTCGTAGAGAGCGACGCCGGCACCGGCGTAGAGCCGCTCCCAGCCGCGGTGCTTGAGCGGGTAGAGGAACGGCACCGGGCGGACCAGGTGCGGCGCCAGCCGCTGGGTGAGCAGACCGCGCTCCCTCAGCGCCTCGCGGACCAGGCTGAAGTCGAGCATCTCGAGGTACCGCAGCCCGCCGTGGATCAGCTTGCTCGAACGCGACGACGTGCCGGCAGCCCAGTCGCGGCCCTCGAAGAGGGCGACGCTCAGACCGCGGGTCACCGCGTCCAGCGCGACGCCGGCGCCGACCACCCCACCGCCGATCACCACCACGTCGAGCTCCTCGCGCGGTGCGGCGTCCAGGGCTGCCTGGCGCTCAGACGGCCCGAGGCGGCTGGTCGTGGCGAAGGGTCCGACAGGGGTCTGGCGCATCGAGGTCCGCACTGCCTTCCGGGGCTGCCGGGGTGATCGTCGTCCGACTGCCATCGTAAGTGGCCCGCGCGCGCGTCCGGCGTCCGCACGTCCGCCGGCCGGAAGTTACCCTGGTGCCCGATCGACCTTCGGGTCTCGACCGACCCGGAGGACGACGGATGAGGGCAACGCCAGGTGGCGTCGTCGGCGCGCTCTCGCTCGTGCTCGCGGCCGGGCTGGTGGCCGGCTGCACGTCGACCGTTGATCGCTCCGGGGGTGTCGGGGGCACCACGACTGCCGCTCCGTCCGGGGCGGCGAGCACGAGCGGCGCGCCCGAGCGCCGGTGCCCCGGAGCCCAGGCTGGCCCGGTTCTACGACCAGCGGCTGGACTGGCACGGCTGCAGCGGCGGCTTCCAGTGCGCCCGGCTCACCGTGCCGGTCGACTACAGCCAGCCGGGCGGTCCGACCCTGCGCATCGCGGTCAACCGGCTGCCCTCCTCCGGCGAGCACCGCGGCTCGCTGGTCGTGAACCCCGGCGGCCCGGGAGTGTCCGGCCTCCGGTACGCCCGGTCGGCGAAGACCGCGGTGAGTCCGGCAGTCCGGCAGCACTACGACGTCGTCGGGTTCGACCCCCGCGGGGTCGGGGCCAGCCGCCCGATCGACTGCCTCAACGACCGGCAGCTGGACACCTTCCTGGCCCAGGACGGCACCCCGGACTCACCCGGCGAGGAGCTGGCCCTGCAGCGCCAGGGCGAGCTGATGGGCGCAGGCTGTCTGCGGGACGACCCGACGCTGACCCCGCGCATGGGGACCCGCGACGTGGTGCGCGACCTGGACGTGCTGCGGGCCGTGCTCGGCGACGCGCGGCTCACCTACCTGGGCAAGAGCTACGGCACCTACCTCGGCGCTCTGTACGCGGGGATGTTCCCGGAGCGGGTCGGGCGGCTGGTGCTCGACGGCCCCCTCGACCCGAGCGCCACCAACCTCGACAACGCACGCCTCCAGGCCATCGGCTTCCAGCGCGCGCTCAACTCGTTCCTCGACGACTGCCTGCGCCGATCGTCCTGCCCGTTCTCCGGGACCCGTGCCGGCGCAGAGGCGAAGCTCAAGGCGATGCTCGACCGCTCCGACGCAACTCCGCTGCGCGGCCTCGGTTCCCGACGCACGACCCAGGCGCTGGCGACGTACGGCGTGGCCATCGGGCTCTACGACACGGGCTACTGGCCGTTCCTCCGGCAGGCGATCGGCCAGGCCCTCGACGGGGACGGCCGGTCGCTGCTGGTGCTGGCCGACCTCTACAACGAGCGCGGCCCGGGCGGCCGGTACGCGAACAACTCCAGCGAGGCGATCTACGCGATCAACTGCCTGGACCGGCCGGAGCGCTCCACCTTCGCCGAGTTCCGGGCCGACGCCGCAGACGTCGCGAAGGTGTCGCCGATCTTCGGACCCTTCATCGTGTGGTCGAACCTGCCCTGCGCGACCTGGCCGGCGCCGGCCGAGGGGGAGCCGGAGCCGGTGGCCGCGAAGGGGGCGGCGCCGATCCTTGTCGTCGGCACCACCCGCGACCCGGCGACGCCGTACGAGTCCGCCCAGGCGCTGGCCGGGCAGCTGGACACGGGGCGCCTGCTGACCTACGACGGCGACGGCCACACCGCCTACCGGCAGGGCAGCGGCTGCATCGACAAGGTCGTGGACGCCTACGTCCTGGACGGGACGGTCCCGCCCGCCGGCACCCGCTGCGGCTGAGCCCGGCGGCACCAGCCTGTAGACTCGTCCGCCGTGCCGGACGCCGCCCTCGGTGGTGCCGGTGCCCGCCGCCTTAGCTCAGTCGGCTAGAGCGACGCACTCGTAATGCGTAGGTCGTCGGTTCGACTCCGACAGGCGGCTCCAAGACCCCAGGTCAATGACCTGGGGTCTGCCTTTGCGACACGCGCTATCGATCATCGGAGTCCTCCTGCGTGGGCTCTGGCGGACACATGCACGCGGCGAGCCGCGACTGCCTCGTCGAATCGGTTCGCGACGGCGCTCAGGTCGTCTGCGAACAGCCCGGAGTCCACGTCGAGCGTTATGTCCGCCGACACATGGCCGCGCATCTGCTGCACCGCTGGCGCCAGGCCCGACCGCGGGACTGGATGCGGTGTGTCCCGCAAGTCGTGGATCCGAAGGCCCGGCAGCCCGACCGACGACGCGGCCCCTCGGGGCCGAGGTCGTGAGGCCACTCAGTTCGTCGACCGCACCGGTGGGTGGGTCATGGCACTACCCGGCCGGCACGAAGTCCTGCTGATGCTCATGCCGCAGAGGGAGATCCGCATGGCCGGCCTGGGGTGCATCGTCGCTTGGCATCGCGGGGTCGAGGAAGCAACCATTCGGAGAGGCCAGCGCGTCTGGGGGTGAGGTGCCCAAGGGCGGGCGCCTCGGCATGGAAGTGGTGATCGTGTGGCGGACGAGGCAGAGTTCGACGCCTTTGTCGTCGCGCGGTCCCAGGCGCTGCTGCGGACGGCGTACCTCCTCACCCACGACGAAGGACTAGCCGAGGACCTCCTCCAGACAGCGCTGACGAAGACGTGGTTCGCCTGGCGGCGCATCGACGGCCGACCTGAGGCCTACGTCCGCCGCGTGCTGGTCAACACCTCTTCGTCGTGGTGGCGCCGGCGTTGGACCCGTGAGACCCCGACGGAGACACTTCCCGAGCGGGCGAGGGCGAACAGCCTGGACGGTCCCGCTGGCGAGCAGGACCTGTGGAGGGCGATCGGGCATCTGCCGCCCCGGCAGCGCGCGGTCGTGGTGTTGCGCTACATCGAGGACCGCACGGAGGTCGAGACAGCACAGCTCCTCGATTGCTCGGTCGGCACGGTCAAAAGCCAGTGCGCGAAGGCGCTGGCGAAGCTGAGGCTCGACACGGCTCTCGAACGGATCACTGATGAGAGGAGTCGGCCGTGAACACTGAGGACCTCAGGCGACTCTCGGAGCGCGCCGACGGCGTCCAAGGCCGGCAGGCCGACCGACTGACAGAGCTGCACGCCCGGATTCGTTCGACGCGCCGCCGCCGTACCGCAATGGCGGCTTCTGCTGCCGCTGGAGTGGTGATCGCGCTGGTGGTTGCAGGAGCGGCAGTCATGGGCACGACTGAACGCACCCGGGAGCCCGTCGACCGGAAGACTCCGAGACCCACCCCGACGCAGACTGTTGAGACACCGAGTGGACAGGTCACGATCCAGCCCGACATCGGTCCAGGCGACATCCAGGGCTGGGAAGTGCGGGGAAGCCGCACTAACGCACAGGCTCGCTTCGCGGGCGCCACCGACCTGTCCCTCACCGTGGAGACCGGTAGCCTCAACGCGGCCCAGTCGCACGTCGCGACCTTTTGCAACGGCGACGAGGACACCTGGTGGGTGCTGACGATGGACCTGGGCGGCGTCGAGGGCGGACGTAACCCGGACGGATCCATGCAGGACGGCTCCCGGGCCTTGTTCGGCCCGTGCAGCCAGGACGACCCGACCGCCGTGCCAGCTCCGACCAACAACATCGAACCTTGGACGAGAAACTACCGCGAGCTCCCGAGGGCCTACCCGCTGCGGATGTTCGTCACCGGCGAGCTCTCCCCGGTCGCGCAGAAGTGCCTCCGCCGCACCGTGGACACCGGAGCGTGCCTCTCAGCACACGCGTTGGCGCCGTTGAAGGACACCGACGCGACCTTCGGCTTCGGGGTCTACGAGCACAGGGCCGCCCCAGTCGTGCTGAGGGGCCTCGGCGGCGGCATCCAGTCCCAAGCGCTAACGATGGCCGACGGCGTCGAGTACCTCGTGGATCGGGCCGTCCTGGCAGCCGCGGGCGCGTCACGCCTCGTCGTCCAGCTTCCGCCGTCGGACCGCCCCATCATCTTGGCCGTTGTCCGTTCGGAGACCGCGGCGCTCGAGACCTGTGCTGATCAGCTCAACTTGAAGGAACCTCCTTCCAATGCACAGGAGGAGAAGGTCAACTTCGAGAAGTTCGACCGCCAATGCACCGCCGAGGTGGAGTTGCGGGTTGACGGTCAGCGCGTCCCGCATCAGGAGCACGACTTCTACTTCGGCGAGCAACAGGTCGTCCTGGCGCCCGGCGATGCCCGGGAGGTCACGATCGAGGTCGTAAAGAACGACCCACGCAACGTGCGGTACGCCGTCGTCGTCTGGAAGGCACGCTCATGAGCCCGCATCGTCGCTGCAGGTGCAGACCCACCGCCCGGACGGGTGCCGACGCGGCGTCGTATCCGGCCAGGTCCCCCCGCCGCGGCGCGACCGGAGCAGCCGAGCAGCCGCACATATGGGTAGCCCGTGGCCGGTCCTCGAGCACGGCATGCAGCACCGACAGCGACGCGACGACGATGAACCCGTCCACCCCGGTCTGGACACGGAAGTCCACACGAGGTCGAGAGACGACCCCCGCACGAGGGGAGACGACGAGAGACATCCGCGCAAGGTCAGACGGCGATAAGGGTGCTGCCGCGGGATGGGAACGTTCTCGTCATGCGTAGGTCGCCGGTTCGACTCCGACAGGCGGCTCCACCCGAACGGCCCGACCCCACAGGTCGGGCCGTTCGTCGGGTCAGGTGGCTGTGACTGCCTCACCGGTGACCGGCTGGCGCTCCGTGCGGCGGCGGCGCAGCGCCTCCGTGGCCCGCTGAAGCGGACCGGACACGGCGACCAGTGCGGCGACATAGACGAGATGGGCCGCGATCCAGGCTCCCAGGCCGAGCTCGCGGACCCCCTGGCCGGAGCTCATGCGCTGAACCGGCGGCTCCGCCCGGCCGAAGCCCAGCGCGACAACGAGCAGCAAGAAGAGTGCCAGCGTGGGGACGGCAGTCACGACGGCGACGGTCCACCACGCGTCGGGGGTGTTCCGGGAACGAGAGCGCCGGAGCATCCACCAGGTGACCACCAGCCCGACGGCGATCGCCGGCAGGAGGAAGAGCACCGGCCCGACGATGACGTCTGCGGGGCTCGCTCCACGCAGGGGACCACGCACCTCGGGAAGCACCCGGCGGCCGCTCATGAGCGCCTGCACGGCGTTGAACGGGTACGAGAAGGGGCGGGACTGAGCGACCGAGACGGCGGCGAGAAGGCCGAACATGGCGGCGCCCGCGACGGCGCCGGAGACCCCACCGACGACAAGTACGAGCCAGGCGGGGACCGGATCGTCCGGCTGCCCGGCGGTGATCCGGTCGTCGGTCTGCCTGGTGTCGACCCGGTCGGTCCGATCCATGCTCGTCACGCCTCATCCTGAGGTCCGGGGGCGCCACATCGCCTCATCAGTGGGGCTTGTCGACGCCGCAGCCGCAAACGAGCCGACCGCCACGAACACTGGTACCGCACGGTCGGGTGGCCTTTACCCAGTCCGCACGTCTTCACACCAGCCCGACCCGGTCCGGTCGTCTCGCAGCAGCCTCACCGGCCGGTGTTGCGGTCCCGCACCACGACGACGGGGCAGGGGGCGTGGTGCACGCAGTACGACGCGACGGAGCCGAGGTGCATGCCGGGCAGCTCCCCCCGACCGTGGCTGCCGATCACCAGCAGGTCGGCCTGCTCCGCCGCGGTGGTCAAGGCACGTGCCGGCCGGTCCTCGCACAGCAGCTTCTGCACGTGGTCACCCGGCTCCGGGCCCAGGGCCTCGGCCACGGTCTGGTCCAGCACCACTCGCGCGTCCCGCGCGTAGTCGGCCTCCGTGTAGGTGGGGACGATGTAGATGGTGGGCCGGACCTCCCACCCGGTCACGACGCGCAGCGCTGCGCCGGTGAGGCGGGCCTGCTTCTCCGCCCAGCGGACTGCCTCGACGCTGGGCGGGGACCCGTCGGCGCCCGCGACGATGAACGGTGGCGTGTGCTCGGACATGTGTCGCTCCCCTCGCGGTCTCACCCCCGTCCTACCGCCGGGCGAGGTCACGAGGGAGGGGCCGTAGGTCCTCCAGCCTGCTCACTCGACCCGCCGACGGTCGAGCCGAAGGAGCTTCCATCCCACCAGGGCGAACCAGGTCGGCAGCAGAAGACCGTAGGGGAGATATCCGAATCCGAGCATGGGCTGCAGCGCCTCGGATACGACCCCGAGCGCTCCGGTGACCACGCCGAGGGTTCCCACCGCCATGCCGAAGCTCCCCTTCCGCATGATCAAAGACAAGATCAGGATCGCGGCGGCGGTGAGGATCCCGCCCCAGCCCACCGCGTTGGTGGCGGCGATGAGTGCGTCCGCGGCACTGGCCAACCCTGCCCGCTCGGCGTCGGTGTCGGCCGCCAGGTAGGAGTTGCTGAGCACGACCAGGCCGCCGTGCAGTGACTGGGGGCTGCTTCCCGAGGCCAACGCGATGACCTCCGAGACGATCCCGAGCAGGCCACCGATGGCTGCCACGGTCTTGTTCAGATCCTTCAGTGCCACAGCCACCGCGGTGAACACGACCAGGGCGGGCACGCCCAGCCCGACGAAGCACACCAGTTCGGTCAGGTAGACGACCTTGTGGGCAGCGATGTACTCCAGCAGCGCTCGTCCCTCGGCGGGTGGGACCGGTGCCATGAAGATCAGCACGAGCGGTATCAGCACGAGCAGCACGTAGAGCAGTGCCGCGGCACCCCCGGCCCTGTACAAGGGTGCCCAGGACATGTCCGGACGCCCCGATGCGGTGGGCTCGGGCCCGGATGCGTCGGACCGAACCTCGTCGCCCATCAGCGCGTTGCGTTCGATCGTGACCTGCCGGCGCCGCCGGCGCCACCACCGGACAAGCACGCCGAGACCCCGAGCGGGAGAGCGGAGTTGTAGCGGCCCCCGCTGTGGGCGGGCATCACTCCTCGCCTGGTGGCGACCTCCGGGCTGCGCGTCGACCCCATGGGTCATTGTCGACCCGCCTGGCCGCACGTGGCCAGCGCGCGAGGGCGCCCTCACTTCATGCGCCAGCGAGTCACGGGTGAAGAGGGTCCACGCCTATCGGTCGCGCAGGCCGTGAGTGATGCGGTGTCAAGCCCGTCGTCAGGGCTCACAACAGCGCCAGCCTGCGCAGCCGGCGTGCGCTCCAGAGCCCGATCGGCAGCGCCAGCCAGTACGTGACGGCACGGAAGATGACCACGGAGAGGATCGCGGAGCCCGCGGTGTAGCCAGCCAAGGTCAGCGCGCCGATCATGATCAGCTCCGCGGTGCCCATCCACGGCGGGAGCGGCGACGCGCCGTCGACCGCAGCCGCGACGAGGTAGACGGCCAGGAGCGCCCCGACGGGCAGGGGCGTCGCAGCCTGCCCCCAGGCCTCGACGGCGACGACGAAGCCCAGGCTCATGGCCGCTGTGGTCACGGTCGATGCGAGGGCGGCGGCGCCGAGGCGCCACGGCCGGACCAGCAGCTCCCGGATGTGCCGTGCTGCCTCCGCAGCCACGCGTGTCACCGCGCCCACGACCGAGCCCCGGGTCCGAGCCAGGACGACGGCGAAGAGCGCGACGAGCGCGGCGGCGAGCAGCCAGCGGTACTGCATCCCAGCCTGTGCCCCCCGGCCCGCCAGTGCCTGCATCTCGGCCGCCGCGCCGGTCAGGCCGAGGGCCGGGCCGACCACGGTGATGCCCGTGGCGTAGGCCGCATCGGTCGCGACCCCGACGATGGCCAGGCCGGCGAGCGCGCTCGTCGCGGCACCGGTCGGCAACCCGGCCCGCTGCAGGTAGCGAAGATTCACCCCCGCCCCCCCGAGGCCACTCGGCAGCAACCGATTCGTCGCGCCGGCGGCCAGCTGCGCGTCGGTGGTGCGGCGCCAGGACAGTCGATGCGCGCTGACCGCACTGACCGCATGGACAGCGCCCGCGGCGCACAGGAAGTGGACGGCCGCCAGGAGGGGGAGAGCGAGCAGCGCCACTGCCGGGACCAGGTCCGGGACCGGGAGGCCGTCGCCGACCTCGTCCATCTTCAGGTCGGCTTCGAGCAGGTAGACCGAGACCGCGACGGTCACGGCGAGGACCGCCGCCCACCACGCCGGGACGTTCGCACGCGGCGCATGCGTGGTGCGGCCTCGCAGCGTCATCCTGCTCCCAGCCCTCTCTCAGGGTGCCTGCGAGAACAGTGACGGTGCTCCCTGGGAACTTGCTGTGCTCCACCTGGGACTGGACCCCCGCGTTCTCGTCGGATCAGGTGGTACCGGCCGGGATGTCCGCGTCGGCGCCCACCGGCGGGCTCAAGCCGCGGGTGCTCCGGCCGTCGGAGGCAGCAGCAGCCGTAACGACTCCTGGGCGTACTCCGCGGCGAGCTGCTCGACCAGCTCGTCGCGGTCGTCGGCTACGGCTCGGTTGACGGCATCGACGTAGGTCTCGTGCAGCTCGGCGAGCGCACGGACCGACGAGGTCCACATCACAGGTACTCCTTGGTGAGAGCAGGTACGTCTCCCACGCTGCCGCAGGGAGATGTCGGCGGTGTGAGCGGCGAGGAACCATCCGGTTGCATGGTGGTCGCGTCCCGTCCCCCCGTACGGGCTGACCTCTCCGGTCCGCCGCATCGAGGTGGACCCGCCCGACGGGTGACCACAGCGTCCCCAGGGGCGTACCGTGTGCCGGGATCGCCGGGTGAGGTGATCAGCCAGACTCTCGGTCCGCCCGCGGGCTGACCTGACTCCCTGTCGTCTCTTCTCCAGGAGATCGCGCAATGACTGCACAGTTCCCCGGCACCCAGCGCGCCGACCTGCAGGTGGTCCGCGACGGCGAGGCGGCCGGTGGCGACTCGACCGCGCAGGCGCTCGGCCTGCTCGAGAACGCGCGCAAGGTCGCCGACTCGACCGTCGCCGAGGCACGTGCCGAGGCCGAGCGGCTGCTGACCGCCGCGCGGGAGCGCGCCCAGCAGGTGCAGCGCGACGCCAAGGAGCTGGGTCAGAAGCTGCGGGCCGACGCCGAGCGGGACGCCGCCCAGGCGCGACACCAGGCCTACGGCGAGTCCGAGCGGATCGTCGGGGAGGCCCGCCGCGAGGTGAGCACGCTGCAGGCGTCGGTGGGCGGCCTGCGCGAGGAGCGGGACTCCGCCGAGGCCGCCATGCGCGAGCTCGCCGGGCGGCTGCAGACGGCCCTGGAGCGCTACGGCGACCAGGGCGAGTCACGCCAGGGCGAGCCGCTCTACCAGGGCGAGCACTACCAGGGCTGAGCCCGGCCCCAGCCCGACGGCGGCTCAGGACCGGGCCGTCACCTGCCGATCCCTCCCCTATCACCTCTCTGCCGCGCCCGGCACTTGACGTGGCCGGTGTGACAGGTGTTCTCTGTCGGGGCTGTTGTGGCGTCAAGCGACCGACAGCCCCGACGCTGCCCTCCGGTGGCGCGCGAGAGGAGACGGCCCATGGCGCAGCCCCCTCGCCGTGGCCTGCCGTCCCGCCCGCCGCGGCCCCGTCGGCCCCGCTCCGGCCGGTTTCCGGGCACCCTGGTGGCGGCCGTCGTCGTGGCCCTGCTGCCGGGCGTGGGCCCGCTCGCACCGGCCGCAGGCGCCGCGCTGGCCGCCGACCAGCCGGTATATCCCAGCCAGTCCCAGGTCGACGCCAGCCGCAGCCGCGCCGCGGCGACCGCCGACCAGGTCGGCCAGATCGAGGCCCAGCTGGCCGCTGCCACCGCGCGCGCCGACCGCCTGGCGACCGAGGCAGCCCAGGCGGTCGAGGCGTACAACGGGGCGCGGGTCAGGCTCGCGGCCGCCGAGGACCAGGCCCTGCAGGCCCAGCGGGCCGCGGAGCAGGCACGGAAGCAGGTCGACGGTGCCCGGGTCGAGCTCGGCCGGTTCGCCGCGGCGGCCTACCGCTCCGGCGGCGACCTCGGTGGCCTGTCGACCGTCCTGTTCGCGCAGAGCCCGCGTGACCTGCTGAGCCGGGCCGCCGCGCTGCGGTCCGTCGGCGACAGCCGGCGCACTGCCCTGGAGGGGTTCCGTTCCGCCGAGGCCTTCGCGACAGTCCTCGACCGGCGGGCGGCGGTCCTGGTCGAGCGGCGGCAGGCCGCGGCCACCCGGGTGGCACAGGCCAAGGCGGCTGCGGAGGGCCGGCTGGCCGACCAGCAGCGGGCCGTCGGCGAGACCGCCGCCCAGCGAACGACGCTGGTCCGCCGGCTCGCAGGGCTGCAGCACACGACCGTGCGGCTGGTGCGGGCCCGCCAGGCGGGGCTGGAGCGGGCCCGCCAGGAGGCGCTGCGCCGCGCCGCCGAGGCACGGGCGCGCGAGGTCGCCCGGCAGGCGGCGGCGGCTCAGGCCGCAGCGGCCGCGAAGGCGGCCGAGGACGCCCGGGCGGCGGCAGCCGAGAAGGCCCGCCAGGACGCGGCGGCCAAGAGCGCGGCGGACGCCGCCCAGTCGGCCCAGTCGGGCTCCGGTGGCAGCTCCGGCGGCGGGTCCGGCGGCAGTGCCGGGGGCGGCTCCGGCGGCAGTTCCGGGAGCGGTCCCGGCGGGGGAGGCGGTGGCCAGGACCCCGGTGGCTCGACCGGCGGGAGCGCTCCGGCCGGCCCGCCGAGCGGGTCGTCGTCGGGAAGCAGCAACGGCGCCCAGGCCGCCATCGAGTTCGCTCGCAGCCAGCTGGGCAAGCCGTACGAGTGGGCGGCGGACGGCCCCTCGACGTTCGACTGCTCCGGGCTGACCATGCGGGCCTGGCAGCAGGGCGGCGTCAGCCTGCCGCACTACTCGGTCGCCCAGTACGCGCAGTCCCTGAAGGTCAGCCTCGACGACCTGCGGCCCGGTGACCTCGTCTTCTTCGCGAGCGGCTCCGACTACCGCTCGATCTACCACGTCGGCCTGTTCATCGGCGGCGGTCAGATGATCGAGGCGCCCTACACCGGGGAGTCGGTGCGGGTGTCCAGCATCTACCGGTCCAGCCTGTTCGGCGCGGCCCGGCCATGAGCGGCTCGTTCGCGGGGTCGTACGGCGAGCGGCACGGCCGCACCTTCGGCGGCTGGCTGGTGCTCTTCGCCCTCGGCTACGTCGTCCTGCACCACGCCGGCACGATCTTCACCGGTCTCGGCGACGTCGGTGACACCCGCACACGTTGGGCGGACTGGATCGACCTGCTCACCCCGTTCGTCGTCACCGGCACCGCCGGCGGCGCGCTGCGGGCGGGCGGCGCGAGCCGCGCGACGTGGACGGTGTTCTGGTTCGCGGCGGTCCTCTACACCCAGGGCCACGGCATCCACCTCGCCGCCAACAGCATCCGGAACGCGGTGCCCGGCGACGCCGAGCCGGCTTACCTCTGGGACGAGCACCTCGGCCACTACCTCTGGTACGTCGGCTTCTACCTGCTCGTGGTCGCGCTGGCGGTCGCGCTGGCTGACCGGCGCACCCGCGGCGGGCCGGCCGGCTACCTGCTGGCGCTGGCGGTCGGCTTCACCAACTTCACCAACTCGGTGGAGGGCCAGACGCCGTGGCTGGGCATCGGCGCGGCGGCAGTGTTCGCCGTGTGGGGGCTGCTGACCCGGGACGGCATCGGGCGGCTGATGCTCACGGCGTACGGCGTCTCGCTGGCGCTGTTCGCGGCGTTCGGCCTCTGGCAGGGCGGCTTCCCGGAGTTCTCCCAGCTCGGCTGGATCTAGCGCCGACCGCCGTCGCCCGACGGCACAGAGCTAGTGCACCTCGCCGCGCGCCCGCGCGTCGACCAGCCGTTGCCGCGACGCCACGATCTCGGCCTCCGCCTCGACCCGCCCGGTCCACGTCGCGCCCTCGACCGACTTGCCGGGCTCGAGGTCCTTGTAGACCTCGAAGAAGTGCTGGATCTCCAGCCGGTCGAACTCCGGCACGTGGTGGATGTCGCGCAGGTGCTCCGACCGCGGGTCGGTGGCCGGGACGCAGAGCACCTTGTCGTCGCCGCCGGCCTCGTCGGTCATCCGGAACATGCCCAGCGCCCTGGCCTTGATCAAGCAGCCGGGGAAGGTCGGCTCCTCCAGCAGGACCAGCGCGTCCAACGGGTCGCCGTCCTCGCCGAGGGTCTCCTCGATGAAGCCGTAGTCGGCCGGGTACCGGGTGGAGGTGAACAGCATCCGGTCCAGCCGGATCCGACCGGTGGCGTGGTCGACCTCGTACTTGTTGCGCTGCCCCTTGGGGATCTCGATGAGGACGTCGAACTCCACGCCAGAGCCTCCTCGCTCGCGGGGCCGCGCCGGTGGCGACGCCGTCGGTCGGTAGTGTCCCGTACGCCGGGACGCGCAGCGAACCGGGCGGGTGCTGTCGACGAACGAGGTGAGCCATCAGCCGGCTGGCCGCGCGCCGTGCCCTCGCCGCCACGGCGACCGCCGCGCTCGTCGCGGCCGCGGTCGCCGTCGCCACCCTCGACCTGACCGGCCGGCTCCCCGGCGGCCTGGTGGCCGACCGGACACCGTCGACCAGCGCGTCGGTCGCCCTCGACCCGGCCCGCAGCCCGGCGCCCGACGTCCTCCTCCCGGCTCCCACCTCCACCGCCGCTGCGGTGCCGCCGCTGGACCGGCCGGCCCTGGACGAGGCGCTGCGCAGCACGGCCCTCGGGCCGGACGCGGGAGCCGCCGTGGTCGACGTCGCCACCGGCGCGCTGCTCTTGGACCGGGACGCCGGGAGCCCGCGGACCCCGGCGTCGGTGGCCAAGCTGGCGACCTGCGCCGCGGCGCTGCAGCTCGCGGGCGCACAGCAGCGGTTGAGGACCTCGGTGGTCGCGGGGGCGACGCCCCGGCAGGTCGTCCTGGTCGGTGGAGGAGACGCCACCCTGACCGTCCGGCGGCCGAGAGCCGCCGACCTCCCGCAGCGGGCCAGCCTCGCCGAGCTGGCCGCGACCACCGCGGCGGCGCTGCAGGGCAGCGCCGGACCGGTCACCGTGGCCGTGGACGACTCGCTGTTCTCCGGTCCGGCCGTCTCGCCCGCGTGGCGCAGCAGCTATGTCCCCTCCGGCGAGGTCTCACCGGTGAGCGCCCTGTCGGTCGACGCGGGGCGGGTCTCACCAGGGTCGGTCGACCGCTCTCCCGATCCCGCGCTCGCCGCGGGCGCCGACCTCGTGCGGCTGTTGCGCAAGCACGGGCTCGACGTCGCAACCGGCGTCGAGCGCGCCAGGGCGGCGCCCGGTGCGCGGGAGCTGGCGGCGGTCCAGTCCCCGCCGCTGGCCGAGCTGGTCGAGCTGACCCTGCAGACCAGTGACAACGACCTCGCCGAGGCGCTCGCCCGGGTGGCGGCGGTGCGGTCCGGTCGCCCGGGCTCGTTCGAGGGTGCTCGCGAGGCGGTGGCCTTCGCACTGGGCGAGCTCGGGATCCCCACCGGCGGCACCGTGCTGCTCGACGGCAGCGGACTGGCGCGCGGGTCGCGGGTGGCACCGCTGACTCTGGCCCGGCTGCTGCAGGCAGCAGCCGACGGCTCGCACCCGGTGCTCGCCCCGCTGGTCGAGGGGCTGCCGGTCGCCGGCTTCAGCGGGACGCTGTCGCAGCGCTTCGTCACCGGCGAACCACGGGCCGGCGCCGGACTGGTGCGCGCCAAGACCGGCACCCTGACCGGGGTCTCGGCCCTTGCCGGCGTGACGGCTGTGAGCGGCCGGCCCACCGTGCTGGTCGCCATGTCCGACCAGGTCCCGGTCGGTGCGACCCTGCAGGCGCGAGACGACCTGGACCGGTTCGCCGCGCTCCTGGCCGGAACCGCGCAAACTCCCGGTGCCGCTGGCGGTTGACCTTCCTGATCACGGGAACCATCCCCGCGACCAAGGAGGTAGAAATCATGCACGCACTGCTGTGGATCCTCGCCCTGCTGATCGGGATCTGGGGGGTTGTCACCCTCATTCGCGGTCAGGTCATCCTGGGCATCGTGCTCATCGTCGTCGCGCTGCTCGTCGGACCTGGCGGCGTGAGCATCTTCAACTAGCTCCAGCACGTCTCTCGTCGGCCGGTCGGCCGGCCCGTCACCCGGGCCGGCCGGCCGTCGGCGCATCTGGTCGGCAACGAGGCGGTCGACCAGGCGGTCAACGCGGCCGGGACCGACGACGTACGGTGAGGCGATGAGCTCCTCGATGGTCGACTGGGACCTGGCCGTGGCCACCGGCCGCCGCCTGGTCAACGCCGGGCCCGCTGTCAGCGCGGACGAGGCCCGCACGGCCGTCACCGAGCTGCGGGCGTTCGCGGTGGAGGCGCACGGTCACGTCGCGTCGTTCACCCGGTTGGACGCCCCCACCGACGGTGCCGCCGTGGCGGTGATCGACCGCCCGGGCTGGATCCAGGCCAACGCCGCCGGCTTCCGCACCGTCATGGAGCCGTTGGTGGAGAAGCTGCAGGAGCGGCGGCCGCGCGGCTCCTCGGCACTCTCGGACGCCGTCGGCTCCAAGGTCACCGGGGTGCAGACCGGATCGCTGCTGGCCTTCCTGGCCACCAAGGTGCTCGGCCAGTACGAGCTCTTCCCGCCGTACGGCGTCGACCCGGGCGAGAGGCCCGGCCGGCTGCTGCTGGTGGCGCCCAACATCGTCTCTGCCGAGCGCGAGATGGGTGTCGACCCGCGCGACTTCCGGCTCTGGGTCTGCCTGCACGAGGAGACCCACCGGGTGCAGTTCGGTGCGGTGCCGTGGCTGCGGGCGCACATGATGGACGAGATCCGCTCGTTCGTCGCGGCGACCGACGTCGACCCGGCGGCGCTGGCGGCCCGGCTGCGCGCCGCGGTCGCCGCGGCCTACGGCGCGGTGCGGGACGGGTTCGACCCGGACCACGCCGAGGGCGGCTCGCTCGTCGAGGCGGTCCAGACCCCGGAGCAGCGCGAGATCCTCGACCGCATCACCGCGCTGATGTCGCTGCTGGAGGGGCACGCCGACTTCGTGATGGACGGTGTCGGGCCCGACGTGGTCCCGTCGGTGAGCACGATCCGGGCCAAGTTCCAGGCCCGGCGCCGGGACGCGTCCCGGGTCGACCACGTGATCCGCCGGCTGCTCGGCATCGACGCCAAGCTGCGGCAGTACCGCGACGGCGAGCGGTTCGTGCGCGGCGCGGTGGACCTCGCCGGGATGGACGGGTTCAACCAGGTGTGGGCCGGCCCTGCGAGCCTGCCCACCAAGGACGAGGTCGCCGACCCCGCCGCCTGGGTGGCCCGGGTGGTCACCCCCCGCGAGCTCCCCGCCTGACCCGCCCACGCCCCACCGCCCCCCACTGGTCACCGGGCCCGGGACCCGCGCCCTCGGCGGGTAGCGTCCCGGGCGTGGGTCCGCAGCCGGAGGTCGCCGCCGTACGCCGGGCGGTCCGCGCCGTGCTCGCGGGCCTCGACCCCGGTGAGCTGGTCCTGGTCGCCTGCAGCGGCGGTGCCGACTCGATCGCCCTGGCGGCGGCGCTGGCCTTCGAGGCGCCGCGGGCCGGTCTGCGCGCCGGCGCCCTGACCGTGGACCACGGCCTGCAGGACGGCTCCGCCGACCGGGCCGGGAAGGTCGCCGCCGACCTCGCCGCCCTCGGGCTGGACCCGGTGGAGGTCCTGACCGTCCCGGCCCGGACCGTTTCGACCGGAGCCGGCCCGGAGGCCGCCGCGCGCGCAGCCCGCTACGCCGCCCTCGACGACGCGGCTGACCGGCTCGGCGCGGCCGCCGTCCTGCTCGGCCACACCAGGGACGACCAGGCCGAGACCGTTCTGCTCGGCCTCGCCCGGGGCTCCGGTGCCCGCTCACTGGCCGGGATGCCCGCGGTCCGGGGCCGCTACCGCCGTCCCCTGCTGGACCTGCCGCGGGACACCGTCCGGGCGGCCGCGGCGGGGCTGGCCACCTGGGAGGACCCGCACAACACCGACCCCGCCTACACCCGCAGCCGGGTCCGCCACGGCGCGCTCCCGGCGCTGGAGCGCAGCCTCGGTCCCGGCGTCGCCGCCGCACTGGCCCGGTCCGCGCAGCTGTTGCGGGCGGACGCCGACGCCCTCGACGGCTGGGCCGGCCGCGCCTCCGCCGAGGTCCGGGTGGACGGCGGCCTGGACGTCGTGGCGCTGGCCGGTCTGCCCGACGCCGTCCGCACCCGGGTCCTGCGGGTCGCCGCGCTCGCCGCCGGCTGCCCGGCGTCCGACCTCTCCGCCGGCCACGTCGACGGCCTGGACCGGCTGGTCACGGACTGGCACGGCCAGGGACCGCTGCACCTGCCCGGGGGAGTCGAGGCCACCAGGGCGTGTGGGACGCTGGCGCTCTCCCGGCCCGACCGCAGCACCTGACTGAGGAGCACCCCGCGTGGACGAGAAGGACCTGGGCACCGACCTCGAGAAGGTGCTCATCAGCGAGGAGCAGATCCAGACCCGGCTGGCCGAGATGGCCGCCGAGATCGCCGTCGACTACCGGGAGCGCGACGTGCTCCTCGTCGGCGTCCTCAAGGGCGCGGTCATGGTGATGGCCGACCTCGCCCGCGCCATCCCGCTGCACGTCGAGATGGACTGGATGGCCGTGTCCTCCTACGGCTCGGGCACCAAGTCGTCCGGGGTGGTGCGCATCCTCAAGGACCTCGATCGGGACATCACCGACCGGCACGTGCTGATCGTCGAGGACATCATCGACTCCGGCCTCACGCTGTCCTGGCTGATGTCCAACCTCGGCTCCCGCGGCCCCGCCTCGGTCGAGGTGTGCGCGCTGCTCCGCAAGCCGGACGCGGCCCAGGTCGACGTCCCGGTGAAGTACGTCGGGTTCGACATCCCGAACGAGTTCGTCATCGGCTACGGCCTGGACTACGCCGAGCGGTACCGCAACGTCCCGTTCGTCGGCACCCTCGCCCCGCACGTCTACTCCGCCTGACCGCCGGCTGATCCGGTCGGCCGGCCGGCTGCGGGAACGCTGCGGGCGTCCTGGAGCGTTGGGACCGGTGTCTGGGCGCTGGTCGCACTGTCGGCTGGCGTCACCCCGCGCACAGGTGCCGGGGTACGCTCGAGGTCCGACCCACCCACGTCTGGCAGGAGGGACGGGGCGACCCGCCCCGGTTCGATGGACGTCAAACGCTATTTCCGAGGGCCCGTCGTCTGGGTCCTGCTGGTCATCGTCGCCGTGCTCCTGGTGACCTCGATCTCCTCTGCCTCCGGCGGGTTCACCAAGGTCGACACCTCGGTCGCGGTGGCACAGATCCAGGACGACAACGTCACCTCCGCCAAGCTCATCGACCGCGACCAGCGGATCGAGCTCGAGCTCAAGAACGCCGTCGACGGCGACACCAAGATCTCCGCTGACTACGTGCAGGCCCGGCAGCGCGAGCTGGTCAACTCCCTCCGGGAGCACCCGCCGACCAACGGCTACACCGACAGCGTCCCCCGCACCTCGTGGGTCGTGACCCTGTTCGTCAACTTCCTGCCGATCCTCATCCTCGTCGTCCTCATCCTGTTCTTCTTCAACCAGATGCAGGGCGGCGGCAGCCGGGTCATGCAGTTCGGCAAGTCCAAGGCCAAGCTGATCAGCAAGGACACCCCGAAGACGACGTTCAAGGACGTCGCCGGCGCGGACGAGGCCGTCGAGGAGCTGCACGAGATCAAGGAGTTCCTCGAGAACCCGGCCAAGTTCCAGGCCATCGGCGCCAAGATCCCCAAGGGCGTGCTCCTGTACGGCCCGCCAGGCACCGGCAAGACCCTGCTCGCCCGTGCGGTGGCCGGCGAGGCCGGGGTGCCCTTCTACTCCATCTCCGGCTCGGACTTCGTCGAGATGTTCGTCGGCGTCGGTGCCTCCCGGGTGCGCGACCTGTTCGAGCAGGCCAAGTCCAACGCCCCGGCGATCGTCTTCGTCGACGAGATCGACGCGGTCGGCCGGCACCGCGGCGCCGGCATGGGCGGCGGGCACGACGAGCGCGAGCAGACCCTGAACCAGCTGCTCGTGGAGATGGACGGCTTCGACGTCAAGGGCGGCGTCATCCTGATCGCGGCCACCAACCGGCCCGACATCCTCGACCCCGCACTGCTGCGGCCCGGCCGGTTCGACCGGCAGATCGCCGTCGACCGGCCCGACCTGCAGGGCCGCTTCAAGATCCTCGAGGTGCACTCGAAGGGCAAGCCGCTGGCCGAGGGCATCGACCTGATGGCCTTCGCCCGCCGGACCCCGGGCTTCACCGGAGCCGACCTGGCCAACGTCCTCAACGAGGCCGCGCTGCTCACCGCCCGCTCCGACAAGAAGCTCGTCGACGCCGACGCGCTGGACGAGGCCATCGACCGCGTGGTCGCCGGCCCGCAGCGCACCCGGATCATGAGCGAGAAGGAGAAGAAGATCACGGCGTACCACGAGGGCGGGCACGCCCTGGTGGCCGCGGCACTGCAGAACACCGACCCGGTGCACAAGATCACGATCCTGTCCCGGGGCCGGGCCCTCGGCTACACGATGGTGCTCCCGGACGAGGACAAGTACTCCACGACCCGCAACGAGATGCTCGACCAGCTTGCCTACATGCTGGGCGGCAGGGCGGCCGAGGAGATCGTGTTCCACGACCCGACGACCGGCGCCGCCAACGACATCGAGAAGGCCACCAGCGTGGCCCGCGCGATGGTCACCCAGTACGGCATGACCGAGCGGATCGGTGCCATCAAGCTGGGGTCCGAAGGCGCCGAGCCGTTCCTGGGCCGGGACATGGGCCACCAGCGCGACTACTCCGAGGAAGTCGCCGGCATCGTCGACGAGGAGGTCAAGCGCCTGATCGAGACCGCGCACGACGAGGCCTGGCAGATCCTCGTCGAGAACCGCGAGATCCTCGACGACATGGTGCTCGAGCTGCTCGAGAAGGAGACGCTGGACAAGGCCCAGGTCGCCGAGATCTTCACCCACATCCGCAAGCGGCCCGCCCGCCCGGCCTGGACCGGCTCCGCCAAACGCACCCCGCAGGCCGGCCCGATCATGACTCCGAAGGAGCTCGCCTCGCCCAACGGCAGCAACGGGCAGGACAAGGAGCACAGCATGGGCGTGACCGAGCCGACCGACGTGCCGGACAGCCCGCTGCCCTCCGACGACGTCTCGGGCCGCCCACTGGGCTTCGAGCAGTAGGCACCGAGTGGTCCGGGAGTACGACCACGAGGCTGTACGCCGAGCGGTGCACGACCTGCTCGTCGGCATCGGCGAGGACCCCGACCGCGACGGGCTGCGGGACACCCCCGAGCGGGTCGCCCGCGCCTACCGGGAGATGTACGCGGGTCTCTGGGAGGAGCCGAAGGAGGTCCTGACGACCACCTTCGACATCGGTCACGACGAGATGGTGCTCGTCAAGGACATCGAGGTCCGCTCGACCTGCGAGCACCACCTGGTGCCCTTCTTCGGCGTGGCCCACGTCGGCTACATCCCCTCCTCCGACGGCCGCATCACCGGCCTGTCCAAGCTGGCCCGGCTGGTCGACGTCTTCGCCCGCCGGCCCCAGGTGCAGGAGCGCATGACGACCCAGATCGCGGACTCGCTGATGGAGATCCTCGAGCCGCGTGGGGCGATCGTCGTCGTCGAGTGCGAGCACCTGTGCATGTCGATGCGGGGCATCCGCAAGCCAGGCGCGACGACCGTGACGTCGGCGGTGCGGGGTCAGCTGCGCGACCCGACGACCCGGGCCGAGGCGATGAGCCTCATCGTGGCCCGATGACCGCTGCGTCCCACGCGACCGCGCCCCGGTCGCCGGTCGGGCTGCCCGCGGCGCTCACCGGGCTGGACCGCACCCTGGTGATGGGTGTGATCAACGTGACGCCGGACTCGTTCTCCGACGGCGGGGACTACCTCGACCCCGGGCGCGCGGTCGCCCATGGCGCCGAGCTGGTGGCCGACGGGGCCGACCTGGTCGACGTCGGCGGCGAGTCGACCCGGCCGGGTGCCCGTCGGGTGGACGCCGACGAGGAGCTGCGCCGGGTGCTTCCGGTGGTGCGCGGGCTGGTCGCCGACGGCGTCGTGGTCAGCGTCGACACGATGCGGGCAGCCGTCGCCTCGGCCAGCCTCGATGCCGGCGCAGCGATGGTCAACGACGTGAGCGGCGGCCTCGCCGACCCCGGGATGGCTGCGGTCGTCGCCGATGCAGCGACTCCGTACGTCGTGATGCACTGGCGCGGGCACAGCGTCGACATGGCCAGCCGTGCGGTGTACGGCGACGTCGTCACCGAGGTGGTCGACGAGCTGCGCCAGCGGCTGGACGCGCTGGCCGCGGCCGGCGTCGACCTGGACCGGGTGGTGGTGGACCCGGGCCTGGGCTTCGCCAAGGACGCCGCGCAGAGCTGGACCGTGCTGGCCCGGCTGGCCGCGCTGGACGCTCTCGGCCGTCCGGTGCTGGTCGGCGCATCCCGCAAGGGTTTCCTGGGCGCGCTGCTCGCCGGGCCGGACGGCTCGCCGCGGCCCGCCGCGGACCGGGAGGACGCGACGACCGCAGTCACCGCGCTGGCCGCCGCGAGTGGTGCCTGGGCGGTGCGGGTGCACCGCGCCCGCCCGAGCCGCGACGCGGTCGAGGTCGTGGCCGCGGTCCGCACCGCGCGGGACGGCTGGACCAACCCGTGACGCGCGACGACGCGGCCGCCGTGATGCGGGCCAACCAGTCGCTCTACGACGCCTTCGAGAACGGCGACGCCGACCTGATGGCCGCGCTCTGGCTGGACGGGCCGGACGCCGCGACGGTGAGCTGTGTGCATCCGGGCTGGTCGCCGCTGCACGGGCGCGACACGGTCCTGCGGTCCTGGACGATGATCATGGCGAACACGTCGTTCATCCAGTTCGTGCTCACCGACGTCGAGGTGACCGTTGCCGGGGAGGTGGCCGTGGTGACCTGCGGCGAGAACATGCTCACCGGCCTGGACGAGGTGACCGGCGGCGACCCCCCTGGGCTGGCCGGGGGTCGCGCCGTCGCCACCAACGTGTTCCGCCGCACCCCGGACGGCTGGCGGCTGTGGGTGCACCACGCGTCGCCGGTGCTCACCCGCCAGGACGTCGAGGTCGACCGTGAGCCGTGACCGCATCGCCGTACGTGGTATCGAGGGCTTCGGCCACCACGGCGTCCTCGCCGAGGAGCGCGCCACCGGGCAGCCCTTCGTCGTCGACGTCGTGCTGACTCTCGACCTGGCGCCCGCCGCCCGTTCCGACGACGTCGCCGACACCGTGCACTACGGCGAGCTGGCCCAGCAGGTGGTCGCCGCCGTCGAGCGCGACCCGGTCGACCTGCTGGAGACGCTGGCCCAGCGGGTCGCCGACCTGGCGCTGGCACACCCGTCGGTCGAGGAGGTCGAGGTGACCGTGCACAAGCCGGAGGCACCCGTGGGTGTGCCGTTCGACGACGTCGCCGTGACCATCCTGCGGGGCCGGACATGATCGAGGAACGCCCCCTCCGTCGGTTCGTGCTGTCGCTCGGCAGCAACCTCGGTGACCGGCTCGAGCAGCTGCAGGGCGCTGTCGATGCGCTCGCCGACACCCCGGGCCTGCGGGTGCTCGGTGTCTCCGCGGTCTACGCGACCGACCCGGTCGGCGGCCCCGACCAGCCCGAGTACCTCAACGCCGTCGTCGTGGCCGAGGGCCCGCACTCGGCGCGGACACTTCTCGAGCGCTCGCTGGCCGTCGAGGCAGCCTTCGACCGGGTGCGCGAGGTCCGGTGGGGTCCGCGCACCCTGGACATCGACCTGATCTCGGCGGGCGACCTGGCCGTCGACGAGCCGGACCTGCGGGTGCCCCACCCGTTGGCCGCCGAACGTGCCTTCGTCCTGGTGCCGTGGCTCGACGTGGACCCAGCTGCCGAGCTGCCCGGAGCCGGACCGGTCGCCGCGCTGCTCGAGCGGATCGGCCACGACGGCGTACGGCGCCGCGACGACCTGGTCCTGGTGGTGCCGTCGTGACCGGTCCGCGGAGCCGCGGGTGAAGCCGACCCGGGTCGGGCCCCTGGCGGCGCTGCTGCTGACCGTGGGCGCCGTGTCGTGGGGCGTCCTCGTGGTGAGCGAGGACCGAGGCGTGACGCTGCCGCCGCTGACCTGGACGGCGCCGACCGGCGTGGGGCTGCTCGCGGTCGTGGTGCTGGTGACGGCGCTGGGCCTTCGGTCCCGGCTGGACCGGCCGGAGAAGCGGCCGCACCCGCTGTCGATGGCCCGGATGGCCGTGCTCGGCAAGGCCAGCGCGCACGTCGGGCCGGTGGTGGGCGGTCTCTACGCCGGCTACCTGCTGGTGCTGCTTCCGGACCTCGAGATCGCCGCGCGTCGCGACCGGGCGGTGCTCTGCCTGGTGGCCGTGCTCGCGTCGGCAGCGCTCTCCGCGGCCGGCCTGCTGCTCGAGCGCACCTGCCGGGTGCCGCCACCCGACGTCGACGCCGACATCCCTGCGGCGCGCGCCTGACGCCGGCGCCGCAGCTCGGTGGACGCACCGGCGACCACGAGCATCCCGGCAAGGACGCCGAGGCCGTCGGCCAGCAGCAGGCCGACGCCCGCGGAGCCGGTGAGGCCTGCGCCGAGGTAGGCCGTGGCCTCGAGCGTCTGGAGCACGCCCAGCACCATCGAGAGCCAGAGGGCAGGGCGGCTGCGCCGCCACAGCAGCCAGCCGGCGGCGACCAGCGCGACCGTCGCGAGGCCGAGCATGTTGCCGACGCTGTCGGAGGACAACCAGGGCATCGTCGCCACCATCGCGAGGAAGGCGAGCCAGCCGGACAGGGCGACCACGACGGGCCGGGTGAGAGGTGTGCCGGTCCTGGACATGTGACCTCCATCAGTGAGGTCGCCAGTTTAGGAAGGTATCTTCCCAAGCGCAAGTACGTGTCGCAGCCCGGCCGCGGCGGCCAGGGCGGCCCAGCCGAGCAGCGAGAGCCCGAACGCCGCCCAGCCGAGCGTCGAGGCCGTCCCCGGCAGCCCCGGGGCGAAGCGCCACAGCGCGGACAGGCCCCACGTGACCGACAGCGCGGCGAGCGCGGTACGCCTCGCGCCGACCAGCGACGGGCGGTGCGGGCGCCGTCGCAGGCTGCGGACCAGGGCGACGAGAGCGATCGCGACAGCCGCAGCGTAGAGCGGCAGGGCGACCGCCGCCGCGACGGCGACAGGCTGCGCCAACCAGGCGGGGCGGTCCCGGGCGGAGTCGACGAACACGCCGAGCCCGACCATGGGCAGGAGCAGTGCGCCGAGAAGGGTCACGGGATGGGAGAGGTGCCAGGCGACGCGGTCCGGCCCGGCCTCGCGGGCCAGTCGCCACGTGAGGTCGGCCGGGACACCGCGCAGCACTCGCGCGGCGACCTCCCGGTCGACCTGCGACGGGCTGCGACCGCTGGCTGCGGCTGCGGCGTAGTGGTCGTGCAGGTCGGCCGCGACCTCGGCACGTCTGTCACTGCGCTCCGCGGGCACGGCGGTCTCCGTGTAACGGCGTACCCACCAGGTGGCCAGCGAGGCGCCCCAGCCCTTCACGCGGTCGCCTCCCCGGTCCGGGTCACCGGGCTCGCCGCGGCCCTGAGGGCTCGGACGCCTGCTGCAGTGACCCTGTAGTGCCGGCGGCGCGGGCGGCCCTCGGCGGAAGCGGTGGCGGCGTCCTCCCACTCGGCGTCCAGATAGCCCTCGCGACGCAGCCGGTCGAGCGCCTTGTAGAGCGTGCCGTGCGCGACCAGCCCGCGGCCGTCGCCGCCGCTGTCGAGAGCTTGCGCCAGGGCGAACCCGTAGACGCCGGCAGCGCCCTGCTGGACGGCCTGGTCGAGAATCGCGCGCTCGAGAGGAAGCAGCGTGCCGCGCTTCCGGAAGACCATGGAGCCACCTTAGGAAGGTACGTCGCGGGCGACAAGTGTCCCGCGGGGACCGCGTCGGGTGGCGCGGGACCGCGTCGGGTGGCGCGGGGGTCAGACGGTGGGGACGGTCTCCAGCTCGACCGCCTCGGGGTCGACGCCCTGCAGGTCGGACTCGACCGAGCGGCGCAGCGCCTCGTGCAGGGTCGCCGGCGTCAGCACCCCGACGTACCGGTCGCCGTCGAGCACCGCGACCCAGCCGGCGTCGTGCTGCAGCATCTCGGCGAACGCCGCCTTGAGCGACGACCCGGTCGGCAGCCATGCCTCCATCCGCTTCGCGCGGTCGGCGACCGAGCCGTCGCCGGACTCGTCGGCGGCGTACCAGCCGTGCAGGCCCTCGTGGTCGTCCAGGACGACCGCCCACCGCGCGCCGGTCGCGCGTAGCGCTGCCGACGTAGCGGCGATGCGGTCGTCGAGATGCACGACTGGCGGATGCTCGAGGTCCGCCGGCTCGATCGTGGTGACCGACAGCCGCTTGAGCCCGCGGTCGCTGCCGACGAACTCCGCGACGAAGTCGGTTGCGGGCGCGCCGAGCAGGCGGCTCGGTGCGTCGTACTGCTCGAGGTGGCCGCCCTCGGAGAAGACCGCGATCCGGTCGCCCATCCGCACCGCCTCGTCGAGGTCGTGGGTGACGAACAGCACGGTCTTGCGCACCTCCTGCTGCAGCCGGATGAACTCGGCCTGCAGCCGCTCGCGCACGATCGGGTCGACCGCCCCGAACGGCTCGTCCATGAGCAGCACCGGCGGGTCCGCCGCCAGCGCCCGGGCGACCCCGACGCGCTGCCGCTGGCCGCCGGAGAGCTGGTGCGGGTAGCGCTTGGCGAACCGCCCGGGCTCCAGCCCGACCAGCTCCAGCAGCTCCAGGACCCGGGCGTCGACCTTCTTCCGGTCCCAGCCGAGCAGCTTCGGCACCGTCGCGACGTTGGCCGCCACGGTCTGGTGGGGGAACAGCCCGGTCTGCTGGATGACGTAGCCCATCCGGCGTCGCAGCTTCACCGGGTCGACGTGGGTCACGTCCTCGCCCTGCAGCAGGATGCGTCCGCTGGTGGGCTCGATCAGCCGGTTGACCATCTTCAGCGTGGTCGACTTGCCGCAGCCGGAGGGGCCGACGAGGACGACCGTCTCGCCCTCGGGGACGTCGAGGTCGAGCTCGTGGACCGCCACGGTGCCGTCCTCGTAGCGCTTGCCGACGCCGTCGAGTCGGATCATCGGTTCGGGGGTAGCGTCCACCCGTGGCCCTTCCGTACGGTGCACCGCTGGTGCACGCCTCTGGTCGAGTAGTCGCCGCGGAGGAGCCGGCCAACCCATGGTTCACCTGGCAGTACGTCCGGGACAACTCGGGGGACCTCCGGAGCGCGCTCGAGACGCACGTCGTCCTGACCGTGGAGTCGGTCCTGATCGCCACGCTGGTCGCCTTCCCGCTGGCGTTGCTGGCCTACCGATACCGCTGGCTGGCCGGCCCCGTGCTCGGGGTGACCGGCGTGCTCTACACGATCCCGTCGGTCGCGCTGTTCGCGTTCATCGCGCCGTTCTCGGTGTTCGGCCTGCGCAAGCGCACCGTGGTGTTCGGGCTCGTCATCTACGCGTTGCTGATCCTGGTCCGCAACATGCTGGTCGGTCTGCAGGGTGTCCCTGACGACGTCCGGGAGTCCGCGCGCGGGATGGGGTACAGCCGCGGCCGGATGCTCTGGCGGGTGGAGCTGCCGGTCGCGCTGCCGACGATCATGGCGGGCATCCGGGTCGCGACGGTGTCCACGGTGGCGCTGGTCACCGTCGGTGTCCTGGTGGGCGAGGGCGGTCTGGGCCAGCTGATCCTGCGCGGCTTCAACAACAACTTCTACCGGGCGGAGATCGTCACGGCCTCGGTCCTCACCGTTGCTCTCGGCCTGGCCTTCGACCTGCTGCTCGCGTCGGCCACCAGACTGATGACACCGTGGTCGAGGAGACGGGCATGAACCTGCTCGGCGACGCCTTCGTCTGGCTCAACGACCCGCTGAACTGGCAGGGGTCGAAGGGCGTCCCGCACCTCGCGTACGAGCACCTCTACATCTCGTTCTTCGCGGTGCTGTTCGGCGCGCTCGTCGCGATGCCGCTCGCGCTGGTCCTCGGGCACACCGGCCGCGGCGGAGGGGCGACGGTGGCCGTCACCAACGTGTCGCGGGCGATCCCGACGCTGGCACTGCTGACCATCTTCGCGGCGACCGCGATCGGGTTCGGCAACCGCGCCACCATCGTCGCGCTCGCCGTCTTCGCGGTGCCTCCGCTGCTGACCAACACCTACGTCGGCATCCGCGAGGTGGATCGGGACGTCGTCGAGGCCGCGCGGGGGATGGGCCTCTCCGGGCCGGCGATCCTGTTCCGGGTGGAGGCGCCGCTCGCCGTCCCGCTCATCGCCGCGGGCGTGCGCACCGCCGCCGTCCAGGTGGTCGCGACCGCCGGCCTGGCCGCCCTGGTCGGCGGCGGCGGCCTCGGCGTGATCATCAACGACGGCTTCGGCCAGCAGGACCGTCCGCAGATCCTGGCCGGCGGACTGCTGGTCGCCGGGCTGGCCCTGGTGGTCGAGGCGGCGCTGGCCGTGGTGCAGCACCGGGTCACGCCGGGACGCGAGCGCGGGCGGCTCCTGGGCCGTCGCCGGGGCAGGACGGACGAACCGGGTGCCGACGGAGACGACGCCGCCCGGGACGAGGCGGCGGCCGTCACCGTTCCGTGACCGTCCGCCGATTGCGCTTGTCGGACCCCCGTGCTGGGGTAGTCACCGAACACACGCGGGACTCGGGTCCGAGGCCCGCCAGACACGCGTCGCGACCGGCGAGGCCGCGACGGGACACAGAAGGCGGACCGCCATGAGTTCCCGCACCCTGCGCACGCTCGGCACGGCCGGGCTGCTGCTGCTCACGCTCACCCTGTCGGCCTGCGGCGACAGCGGCTCGTCCGGCACCAAGGCATCCCCGAGCTCGTCCGGCGGAGGGACGTCGGCGGCCGGCGGCGAGGCCTGCGAGGCCAAGGCCGGCGACCAGCTGGTCGCGCTGCAGGACGACAAGAGCCTGCAGACGGTCGACAACATCATCCCGGCGGTCAACACGAAGGCGGCCGGACAGCCGTTGCTCGACGCCCTGAACAAGGTCCAGGCCGCGCTGACGCAGGACAAGCTGGTCGCGCTGAACAAGGCGACCGACGTCGACCGGAAGACCTCGCCGAACGCCGCCAAGGACTTCGTCGCGGCCGAGGGACTCGCCGACGGGCTCAGCGGCGGCTCCGGCAAGATCGTCGTGGGGGCGGCCAACTTCTCCGAGAACCAGACCCTCGCGAACATCTACGCCCAGGTGCTCACGGCGGCCGGCTTCGACGCGAGCGTGAAGACCGTCGGCAGCCGCGAGGTCTACCTGCCTGCGCTGGAGAAGGGCCAGCTGCAGGTCGTGCCGGAGTACGTCGGCACCGTGACCGAGTTCATCAACAAGGCCGAGAACGGTGCCGACGCGGCACCGGTCGCCAGCGGCGACCTCGATGCCACCGTCTCGGCCCTGACCGGCCTGGGCGACAAGGTCGGCCTGACCTTCGGCGACCCGGCGACCGCCGCGGACCAGAACACCTTCGCGGTGACCAGTGCCTTCGCCGACGCGTACGGCGTGCAGTCGCTGTCCGACCTCGCGGCGAAGTGCACCAGCGGCCTGACCCTCGGCGGCCCGCCGGAGTGCCCGGACCGGCCGTTCTGCCAGCCGGGGCTGGAGCAGACCTACGGCCTGACCTTCGACAGCTTCACCTCGCTGGACGCCGGTGGTCCGCTGTCGAAGACCGCGCTCAAGCAGGGCAAGGTCGCCCTGGCGCTGGTGTTCTCCTCCGACGCCGCCCTCGCCGGCTGACCCGGGAGGTCAGCCTCGCCCGGTCGGCGGGTACAGCTCGCCGACCGGCAGGGCGACGTCGAGGATGTTGCCGGGCTGGGCCAGCGGGCAGGCCCAGGCCGGGTCGTAGGCGCAGGACGGGTTGTAGGCGAAGTTGAGGTCAGCGACCAGCGTGCCCCGGCCGGTGGCCAGGTCGACGTCGCCGCCGAGGTCGGCGCCCTTGACCGTGTCGACCAGGTAGCGCCCGGCACCGTACGTCGTGCGGCCGGCCGAGGCGTCTTTGACCGGCACGAACAGGCCGCCGCCGTACGACGCGAGCCACCACACGTCCAGGTCGCCGAGGCCCGGCAGGTGCAGGACGCCGATCCGCTCGAACGGCACGACGCCGTCGGTGGCGGTCGGCACCTCCAGCCGGCGCGGCTCGACGTCCGGGTCGAGCGGCAGCTCGAAACGGTAGGCCGGGTCGTACGGCGCCACCGGCAGCCCCGAGAACCCGGCCCGGTCCTCAGGCAGGAGGGGGGTGTCCGGGTGGTGCGCGAGCAGCTCGTCCCGGCCGGCCCGCCACCGCTCGTGCGCAGCAGCCGGGTCGGCGGCGGCGCGCACCTCGGCGTAGAGGGCGTGCACGGCGCGCCGCCAGGCCAGCAGGGTGAGGCTCATCCGGCGGTCTCCTCGGGGCTGATGTGACGAGAGTGACTTGTGGGGCGTTCCCGCGTGGCGCCACCACCTGACCTGCCACCCGGCGTACGGTCCGACCCATGGCTGGACGGCACCGTAGACCCCCCGCGTGGCGCAGACTGCTCCTCTCCATGGTGCGCAGTCGCGACAAGGCACGCACCGCCGCCCTGCACGCCGAGGTGGTGGCGCTGCGGGCGACGGTGGCCGGGCTGCGCGCCGAGCTGGGCCGGCTCGAGCTGGCGGCCGAGATCACTGCCACCCGCGAGCAGGCGCTCCAGGCGGCCGCCGACGACCGCTGGGTGACGCTCCGGATGCCGCTGGTCCGGCTCGCGCTCGGCGACCCGGCCGACGTCGCGAGCGGGCCGGACGTCGCCGCCGCGCTCGCCTCGCCGGACCGGGGCGAGGACACCGTCCAGACCGAGATCGTGCTGGAGCCGACCCCGGCGCCGGCAGACCGGCTGGCCTGGCGGGTGCTCGCCAGCCTGCCCGAGGGTCCGTTGCTCGACCCCCGGGCCGATCGCGACCAGGAGCCGCTCGACCACGCCCGGGAGTCCGCCGAGGCCGGCGCCCCGGTCCGCCGTACCGCCTGACCCCCGTCCCGCTCGCCCCGGGTGCGTCGACTGGCGCAACTCTTCAGTTTCTCGGCCGGAGAAACCGAAGACTTCCGCCAGTCGACGACGGTCGCCGACCATGCCTACTTGTCGATGTCGCCGACGACGAAGAACATCGAACCGAGGATCGCCACCATGTCGGCGACCAGGGTCCCCGGCAGCAGCTCGGTGAGCACCTGCACGTTGTTGAACGACGCCGACCGCAGCTTGAGCCGCCACGGCGTCTTCTCGCCGCGTGACACCAGGTAGTAGCCGTTGAGCCCGAGCGGGTTCTCGGTCCAGCAGTACGTCGACCCCTCGGGCACCTTCAGCACCTTGGGCAGCCGCGTGGTCACCGGCCCGGGCGGCAGCGCCGACAGCCGGTCCAGGCAGGCGTCGGCCAGGTCGAGGGACACCCGCACCTGCTCGGCCAGCACCTGGAACCGGGCCAGGCAGTCGCCCTCGGTGCGGGTCACGACCGGGACGTCCAGCTCGCCGTAGGCCAGGTACGGCTCGTCCCGACGCAGGTCGAAGTCGACGCCGGAGCCGCGGGCGATCGGCCCGCTCACGCCGTACGCCGACACCAGCTCCGGTGCGAGGACGCCGACCCCGCGGGTGCGGGCCTGGAAGATCTCGTTGCCCAGCACCAGGTTCTCCAGGTCGGGCAGCCGCCGCCGGACCTCACCGACCGCGTGCCGGGCCCGCCCGGTCCAGCCGGCCGGCAGCTCCTCCTTGAGGCCGCCGACCCGGTTGAACATGTAGTGCATGCGCCCGCCGGAGACCTCCTCCATCACCGATTGCAGGGTCTCGCGCTCCCGGAAGGCGTAGAAGATCGGGGTGATGGCGCCCAGCTCGATCGGGTACGAGCCCATGAACATCAGGTGGTTGAGCACCCGGTTCAGCTCGGCGAGCAGGGTGCGCGCCCACACCGCGCGGACCGGCACCTCCATGCCGATCATCCGCTCCACCGCCAGCACGACACCCAGCTCGTTCGCGAACGCCGAGAGCCAGTCGTGCCGGTTGGCCAGCACCACGATCTGGCGGTAGTCGCGCACCTCGAACAGCTTCTCGGCCCCGCGGTGCATGTACCCGACCACCGGCTCGGCCGTGACGATCCGCTCGCCGTCCAGGACCAGCCGCAGCCGCAGCACGCCGTGGGTGGCCGGGTGCTGGGGGCCGATGTTGAGCACCATGTCCTGCGTCGCGAGCGAGTCACCGCGGGTGGCAGCCTCGACGACGTCGGCGCCCGCGCCGACGCCGATCACCCGCTCGGTGTGCCCGGTCACGCCCACGGGGGCGAGTCTGCCAGCAGTCGGCGTACGGCGGGAGGCGCCCGGCCCCGCGGCGCCGACCCGCGACTGGCGGCCCGCCTCCTCGGTGGGGTCCCGGCGGGGGCGTGGCCGAGTCGGTAGCGTCGGAGCATGGAGCCGTTCGACCCGCCCGGAGAGCCGTGGGTGCGGGTGTCCCCGCGGCTGGCGACGTTGCGCCGGCTGCTCGTCGCCGTCGTCGGCCTGCTCGTCCTCGTCGCGGTCGTGGTCCAGCTCTGGTTCCTGGCCGCCTGGCTGGCGGCCGTGGCGCTGGTGGTCGGGCTGGTGGCGCTCGGGTGGGCCCTGGTCGTGATCGGCCGCAGCGTCCGGTCCTGGGGCTACGCCGAGCGGGCCGAGGACCTGCTGGTCACGCGCGGCATCCTGCGCCGCCAGCTGGTCGTGGTGCCGTACGGGCGGATGCAGTTCGTCGACGTCACGGCCGGCCCGCTGGACCGCAGGTTCGGCCTGGCGACCGTCCAGCTGCACACGGCCGCGGCGGCCACCGACGCGCAGATCCCGGGCCTGGTCCCCGCCGAGGCGGCCCGGCTCCGGGACCGGCTCGCGGCGCGGGGCGAGGCGAGCGCCGCCGGTGTCTGACGCCCAGCCCGCGGCTGCCGCCGGGATGGCCGGCGACTTCCACCGGCTGCACCCGCTGACCCCGCTCCTGCGCGGCTGGAAGGTGTTCGCCGCCGCGGTGGCGATCGCCGCCCAGCAGGCGTACGGCGACGTGTCGACGCCGTGGCTGCTCGCCGCCGTGGCGGTCTCGATCCCGCTCGGGGTGGCCTACGGGTGGCTGGCGTGGCGGATGACCCGGTACCGGATCGGGACCGACGTCCTGCGGCTGGAGTCCGGCATCCTGCACCGGCGGTCCCGCCAGGTGCGCCTCGACCGGCTGCAGGCCGTCGACGTGGTCCGGCCGTTCGTGGCCCGGGTCCTCGGGCTCGCCGAGCTGCGGCTCGAGGTGGCCGGCGGCTCGTCGTCGGAGGCGCCGCTGGCCTATCTCTCCGAGGACGCCGCCCACCGGCTGCGGGCCGAGCTGCTGGCCCGCGCCGCCGGTCTGCACCACGACACCCCGGAGGCGCCCGAGCAGGTGCTGCTCGAGGTGCCGCTCGCACGGCTGGTCGAGTCGGTGCTGCGATCGGTCGCGGTCATCGTGTCCGTCGTCGCGCTCGTCGTCCTCCTCGTGGTGGCCACGGTGCTGCAGCAGCCCGGCATCCTGATCGGCTTCGCCGTCCCGTTCGTGTTCGCCTTCGTCCCGGCCACCACGCGCACGCTGTTCCTGCACTTCGGCTTCACCGTGGCCGACTCGCCGGACGGGCTGCGGCTGCGGCACGGTCTGCTGGAGACCCGGGCGCAGACGGTGCCGCCGGGGCGGGTCCAGGCGGTGCGGATCACCGAGCCGCTGCTGTGGCGATCCAAGCGGTGGTGCCGCGTCGAGATCGACGTGGCGGGCTACGTCGGGCAGGGCCAGGACCAGGCCTCGGTGCTGTGCCCGGTCGCGCCGCGGGACGAGGCGTTCCGCGTCCTCGCCCGGGTGCTGCCGGGCGTGGACATCGACGCGGTGCCGCTGGCCGGCGTCCCCGCCGCTGCCCGGTACGTCGACCCGTTCGCCTGGCGGAAGCTGGGAGCGGGCGGGGACGACCGGGTGCTGGTGACCCGGCACGGTCGCCTGACCAGGGTCACCGACGTGGTGCTGCACGAGAAGGTGCAGAGCGTCCGGCTGGTGCAGGGCCCGCTGCAGCGCCGGCTCGGGCTGGCCAGCGTCCACCTGGACACCACCCCGGGCCCGGTGACCGCCTTCGCGGCCCACCGCGACCAGCGCGAGGCGCGGGCCATGGTCGACGCCGAGGTGGAGCGGGCCCGGGTCTCCCGGGCCGGAGCGGGTCCGGACCGGTGGATGACGCCGACCCGTCCGTCCGCAGCACCTACGGTGCAGGCGTGACGTCCGCACCGGGACACCCGGGAGCCGCTCTCGCCGACCTCGACCTGACCGAGCCCGGGTTCGTCGCCGACCCCTACCCGGCGTTGGAGCGGCTGCGGGCGACGGCTCCTGTCCTCTGGCACGAGCCGACCGGCCAGTGGCTCGCGGTCAGCTACGCGGCGGCCAACGGGGTGCTGCGCGACCGCAGGTTCGGCCGACTGTGGGCGGACAAGGAGCCGGCGGCGGAGTTCGAGCCGTTCAACGCACTGCACCGCAACCAGATGATGGAGAACGAGCCGCCGGCACACACCAGGCTGCGGTCGCTGGTCGCCAAGGCGTTCGCCCGCGGCCACGTCGAGAGGCTGCGGCCGCGCGTCCAGGCCACCGCCGACGCCCTGCTGGACGCCGTCGACCCCTCGTCGTTCGACCTGATCGCCGACTACGCCGAGCCGCTGCCGGTCGCCGTCATCGCCGACCTGCTCGGCGTACCCGAGGAGGACCGGCCGCTCCTGCGGCCGTGGTCGGCCGACATCGTCGCGATGTACGAGTACGACCACGGCCCCGAGGTGGCGCCCCGCGCCGTGGCCGCGGCCACCGAGTTCGCCGCGTACATGCGCGAGCTCGCCGACGAGCGGCGCCGCGCGCCGCGCGACGACCTGGTCAGCCACCTCGCCGCCGCCGAGGACGGTGGCGAGCGGCTCAGCGGGGACGAGCTGGTGGCGTCGGCGATCCTGCTGCTCAACGCCGGCCACGAGGCGTCGGTGAACGCGTTCGGCAACGGGGTGGTCGCGCTGCTCGCCGCCCCCGACCAGCTCGCGGTCCTCCGTGCCGGTGCGGACGACGACGACCTGGTGGCCAGCACGATCGAGGAGATGATCCGGTACGACGCGCCGCTGCAGCTGTTCGAGCGCACGGCCAAGCAGGACGCCGAGGTCGGCGGCCTCGAGGTCCCGGCGGGCACCCAGGTGGCGGCTCTGCTCGGCGCCGCCAACCGCGACCCCGCGCAGTTCGCCGACCCGGACGTGCTCGACGTCACCCGGTCGCCCAACCCGCACATCGGCTTCGGCGCCGGGCTGCACCACTGCCTCGGGGCCCCGCTGGCGCGGATGGAGCTGCAGATCACGCTGCCGACCCTGCTGCGTCGTTGCCCGGACCTGCACCTCACCGGCGAACCGGTGCGGCGCTCGACGTTCGTGCTGCGCGGCTACGGCGCGGTGCCGGTCGGCGGCTGAGCCGCTCGCAGGCCGGCCGGCAGCTCGACACCGACCGCCTGCACCAGCCAGCCGAACCCGCCCAGCCCGTGCGGGTCGGTCAGCTCGGCAAGCTCGCCGCGGGCAGAGAGGGCGCGGACGTAGCCGGCCGGGTCGGTGCGCGCGAGCTCGTGCGGCGGCCGGGAGGCGCTGATGCCCAGGGCGGCCAGCGCAGCCGACTGGCTGGTGCGCACCGTGGCCGTCGCGCCGGCCTGCTCACCGGCCGCTGCGCAGGCGTCCAGCGCCACGTGGCTGGTGACGTCGCAGCTGCCGTCCGGTACCGGCGCGACCTGCCGGCCGTCCCGGTAGCCGGTGAGGCTGCCGCCGGCCGGGCGGCTACCGCGGTCGTGGCCGTAGTCGACGGCGACAGCGACCCCGCGCCGCAGGGGGCGGACCAGGGCCGCCCAGGCCTGGTCGCGCGGGAGCCCGACCTCGGCCCGGGCTCCGGGGCCGGCGACCGGCCACCACCGCTCCAGCCACGCCTCGTCCTCGCCGGACACCGGGTCACCGACCCGCTCGTCGCCGGTGGCCGGGTCGACGAGCACCAGCCGCCAGCGCCGACCGTCGTGCTCGGCGACCTCGACCGGTACGTCGTCCAGCAGCTCGTGCGCGACCACCAGGGCCTCGCCGACCTCCGGTGCCGTGTCGGTCCAGTCCACTACCGGGGGCAGCTCGGCCGGCCGCCCGGCGATGTCGACTCCCACGAGCGACAGGTCCGGCGCCAGCCGGTGCAGGTCGGTCAGCAGCTCGCCGCTGCCGGCGCCGACGTCGAGAACCGTCGGGAGACCGGTGGCGCGCACCAGCGAGAGCACTGCGCTCGCGACCAGCGTCGAGGCGTGCACGGAGGTGCGGAAGTGCGCGGCCGGGCGGTTGCGCCGGTAGAACCCCTCGGGCCCGTACAGCGCGCGGTCGGTGGCCTCCCGCCACGGCACCCAGCTGTGATCCATCAGGTCCGGATCGTCGCAGACGGGTGGCCGGCGCGACGATGTCGACCCGGTGACCAGTGGCGGGGCTCGACACGGGGCGGCAGTCGGTCGATCATTCCGGCGTGGAGGCCGGGCGCACGCTGATGATGGTCGTGGCGCACCCGGACGACGACGCGTACGGGCTGGCCGGCACCGTCGCGCTGCACGCCGGCGATCCCTTGTTCCGGTACGTGCTCGTGCACGCGACCGACGGCGGCGCGGGGGAGATCCCGCCGGGATTCCCGGCCACCCGGGAGACCCTGGGCGCCGTCCGCCGGGCCGAGGACGAGGCCGCGTGGCGGGTGCTCGGCCGGCCGCCGGACCGGCACGAGTGGCTCGACTACGACGACGGTGCGGTGCCCGACGTGCCGTTCGAGGAGCTGGTCGACCGGATCGCCGACATCATGGCCGAGGAGCGACCGGACGTGGTTGCCACCTTCGGTCCCGACGGCATCACCGGTCACCCGGACCACGTCCGGGTCGGCGCGGCCACCGACGCCGCGTTCGACCGGCTGGCCGCGACATCCGGACCCGGGCTGCACCGGCTGCTGCACGGAGCCATCCCGCAGTCGGTGTTCGAGCGCTGGAACGCGGCCCTGGTGAGCAAGGGCCTGCCGCCCTGGAACCCGGAGGCGGTCTACCACCTGCGCGGCGTGCCGGACGAGCTGATCGGGCTGACCGTCGACACGTCGTCGGTGGCGATGCGAGTCATCAGCGGCCTGAAGGAGCACCGCAGCCAGCTGCACGTCATCAGGAACCCCGACGCCAGCGACGAGAAGTGGGCCCGGAGCGTCGCGCGCGAGCACTGCGTGGTCGTACGTGGCGGCGCCGAGCACGTGCTGTCCGACGTGTTCGAGGACCTGCCGCCGCGCGACAGCGGCCGTCAGGAGGCCAGCAGCGATGCCGTCGCAGGGTCGTCCGCCCCGTCGTAGTAGCGGGCGAGCACCGCACGGAACACCGGCTCGTCGGGAGCGACATGCGCGAACAGCGTCATCGACGAGCGCAGCTTCAGCGCGTCGACCGGACCGAGGACCTCGACCGGGTCGCTGCCTGGCAGCCCGGTCAGCGCCTGCGCGCACTCCCTCAGCCGAGGGCCGAGCACGGGGTGCGCGAGGTAGGCGCGCGCCTCCTCGGCCCCGGTGATGCCGAAGTGCTGCGCGGTGCTGCTGCGCCCGAGACCGGCCAGCTGCGGGAAGACGAACCACATCCAGTGGCTGCGCTTGTGCCCGGTCCACAGCTCGGCCAGCGCCTCGTCGTACGTGCCGCCGGCCTCCTGTGCCTCGACGAAGCGCTTGAGGTCGAACGGGTCCTGGTCGTCGGCCATCGGCAGCGTCCCCTTCCCGGCCGGCCGCACCCGCGATGAGTAGACCGCTGTCCTCTGGTCTACACCTGGAAGGCTGACAACGACGAGAGGCGGGGGGTCGGGTGCGCACGCTGGTGGTGATCGAGTTCATGTCGCTGGACGGTGTCGTGCAGGCACCCGGTGACCCGCGAGAGGACGTCGAGGGCGGATTCGCTCACGGCGGCTGGCAACGCGACTACTTCGACGAGGTCTTCGTGCAGCAGGCGCTGCCGGGCATGGCGGAGACCGACGCGCAGCTGTTCGGTAGGAAGACCTACGACAAGATGGCCGCGTTCTGGCCGACGGTCGGCGACGACGACCCGTTCGCGAGGCACCTCAACCACGTGTCGAAGTACGTCGCCTCACGCAGCCTGACCCAGGCGTCCTGGGCCGGCACGACCGTGCTGACCGGTGACGTGCCCGCGCAGGTGCGCGCGCTCAAGGAGCAGGACGGCGGCCGGATCTCGGTGCTCGGCAGCGCCGACCTGGTGCAGACCCTGATGGCGCACGACCTGGTCGACGAGTACGCGCTGGCCGTGCACCCGATCGTGCTCGGCTCAGGGAAGCGGTTGTTCCGCGATGCCGCCGCGCCGCTGCGGCTCGAGCTGGTCGGCTCGGTGACCACGACGACCGGCGTGCTGATGACGACCTATCGCCCGGTCCGCTGAGGCGGACGCCGGGCCGGCCGTCCGGGTGCCGCGGGCCGGACGCCGTACGCTGACTGCCGTCCGGTACCCCTGCGAGGACTGGAACAGCCGTGACCTCCACCCCCTCGGTCGACGACCGACCCGCCCGGCTGTCCGTCGGTGTCGTCGGCGCGGGCCGGGTCGGAGCCGTGCTCGGCGCGGCGCTCGCGCAGGCCGGGCACCGGGTGGTCGCGGTCTCGGGCGTCTCGGACGCCAGCCGCCGCCGGGCCGAGGCGCTGCTACCCGGCGTGCCGGTGCTCCCCCCGACCGAGGTGCTCGCCAGCGCCGAGCTGGTGCTGCTCACCGTCCCCGACGACGTGCTGCCTGACCTGGTCGCCGGCATCGCCGCCGCCGGCGGGGTGCGGTCCGGGCAGCTGATCGCGCACACCAGCGGCCGGTACGGCGTCGCGGTGCTCGACCCGGTGACCCGGCTCGGCGCCCTCCCGCTCGCCCTGCACCCGGCGATGACGTTCACCGGCCGGCCGGAGGACCTGGCCCGGCTGGCCGGAGCCTGCTTCGGCATGACCGCACCGGGGCCGCTGCGGCCGATCGCCGAGGTGCTGGTGGTGGAGATGGGCGCCGACCCGCAGTGGGTCGAGGAGGACGCGCGCCCGCTGTACCACGCCGCCTTGGCCGGGGGCGCGAACCACCTGGCCACCCTGGTCAACGAGTCGGTCGACCTGCTCCACCGCTGCGGCGTCGCCGAGCCGGAGCGGCTGCTGGCGCCCCTGCTCGGGGCCTCGCTGGACAATGCGCTGCGGTCCGGCGACGCGGCGCTCACCGGACCGGTGGCCCGCGGCGACGCCGGAACCGTCGCCGCCCACGTCGCGGTGCTGCGCCAGGTGTCGCCGGACACCGCGGCGGCGTACATCGCGATGGCACGGCTCACCGCCGATCGGGCGCTCGCGGCCGGACTCCTCAAGCCCGAGGCGGCCGAGGCCCTCCTGGACGTCCTCGCCGGAGGCGCTGCATGACCCAGCTGGTGCACAACCGCGACGACCTCCGCGCGGCGCTCGCCGGCCGCGACGGCCCGGTCGGGGTCGTCATGACGATGGGCGCGCTGCACAAGGGACACCGCGAGCTCGTGCACGTGGCCCGCGCGCGCTGCGCCGTCGTGGTGGTCACGGTGTTCCTCAACCCGCTGCAGTTCGCCCCGACCGAGGACCTGTCCCGCTACCCCAAGACCCTCGAGGCCGACCTCGCCCTGTGCGAGGCCGAGGGCGTCGACGTGGTGTTCGCGCCGGACGCCGACGAGGTCTACCCCGCCGGGCGGCCGCAGGTGCAGGTGCACGCCGGCCCGCTCGGCGACGTCCTCGAGGGGGCGTCCCGGCCGGGTCACTTCGACGGTGTCCTCACCGTCGTCGCGAAGCTGCTCAACCTCACCCGGCCCGACGTCGCGTACTTCGGTCAGAAGGACGCCCAGCAGCTGCTGCTGATCGCCCGGATGGTGCAGGACCTCAACTTCCCGGTCGAGGTCGACGCGGTGCCGACCGTACGGGACCCCGACGGTCTGGCGCTGTCGTCGCGGAACACGTACCTCACCGCGGACGACCGAGCGGCGGCGCTGGCGCTCTCGAAGGCACTCTTCGCCGGGGTCGCCGAGGAGGCCGCCGGGGCGGACGCCGTACGCCGAGCCGCGCACGCCGTCCTCGACGCCCAGGCCGCCCTCGACCTCGACTATCTCGCCCTGGTCGACCCGATGACCCTGACCGAGGTTGCCGACGACGCCACCGGCCCGGCCCTGCTGGCGGTCGCGGCCAGGGTGGGGACCACCCGGTTGATCGACAACGTGCCCGTGAGGCTGCGGGCGACCTGATGCTGCTCGCCATCGACGTCGGCAACACCCACACCGTCCTCGGCCTGTTCGACGGCGAGGACCTGGTGGAGCACTGGCGGATCGCGACCGAGGCGCACCGCACCGCCGACGAGATCGCGGTCGTCCTGCGCGGCCTGCTCGCGCAGCACCCCGGCCCGGCGGGGGCAGACGTCGACGGGGTGGCCCTGTGCTCGACGGTCCCGGCCGTCCTGCACGAGATGCGCGACATGCTGCGCCGCTACTACGGCGACGTTCCGTCCGTCGTGGTCGAGCCGGGGGTGAAGACCGGCGTGCCGGTGCTCACCGACAACCCCAAGGAGGTCGGCACCGACCGCATCGTCAACGCCGTGGCTGCGGTGGAGCTGTACGGCGGTCCGGCGATCGTCGTGGACTTCGGCACGGCCACGACGTTCGACGCGGTGTCGGCCAAGGGGGAGTACCTCGGTGGGGCGATCGCTCCCGGCATCGAGATCTCGGTCGAGGCGCTCGGCAGCCGCGGCGCGCAGCTGCGCCGGGTCGAGCTGGCCCGTCCGCGGTCGGTGATCGGCCGCTCGACCGTGGAGGCGCTGCAGGCGGGCATCCTCTACGGCTTCGCCGGCCAGGTCGACGGCGTGGTCGCGCGGATGGCCACCGCGCTCGTCGGCCCGGACGGCGACCCCGACGACGTCACCGTGATCGCGACCGGCGGCCTGGCATCGCTGGTCCTCGACGACGCCGCCGCGATCGACGTGCACGAGCCGTGGCTAACCCTCGTCGGCCTCCGCCTCGTCTACGGCCTCAACTCCCCCGACCCCCGGCCGAGTTGATCACGTTAACGTGATCAACTCGGACTGACAGCGGCCTGCAGGCCACAGTAGGTCAGAAGTGATCACGTTAACGTGATCATTTCGGGACGCCGGTGGGGCCTCGGTAGCCTTTCGCGTGTGAGTGAGCCGAGCGACCCGACGTCCGAGCAGGTCTCCGCGGACCAGCCCGAGCAGATGCGGGTCCGCCGGGACAAGCTGGACCGGATGCGTTCGCGCGGCGTCGACCCCTACCCGGTCCACTTCCCGCGTACGACGACGCTGGCCGACCTCCGGGCGACCTACCCGGAGCTCGAGGTGGACCAGCGCACCGGCGTCCAGGTCGGCGTCGCCGGCCGGGTCGTGCTGTCCCGCACCGGCGGCAAGCTGTGCTTCGCCACCCTGCGCGACGGCACCGGCGAGCTCCAGGTGATGGTGTCCCTCGACGGCGTCGGCGAGGAGTCGCTCGCCGCCTGGAAGTCCGACGTCGACCTCGGCGACTACGTCGGCGTCCAGGGCGAGGTCATCAGCTCCCGCCGCGGCGAGCTGTCGGTCCAGGCGAGCAGCTGGACGATGCTGGCCAAGGCGCTGCGCCCGCTGCCGGACAAGCACAAGGGGCTCACCGACCCCGAGGCCCGGGTGCGGATGCGCTACGTCGACCTGGCGGTCAACGCCGACAGCCGGCAGATGGTGCGCAACCGCGCGACCGTCCTGAAGTCGGTGCGCGCCACGCTGGACCGCCACGACTTCCTCGAGGTCGAGACCCCCCTGCTGCAGCCCCTGCACGGCGGCGCCGCGGCCCGCCCGTTCCGCACCCATCTCAACGCCTTCGACCAGCCGATGTACCTGCGGATCGCGATCGAGCTGTACCTCAAGCGCCTGGTCGTCGGCGGCCTGGACCGGGTCTACGAGATCGGCCGCAACTTCCGCAACGAGGGCGTCGACTCCACCCACAGCCCCGAGTTCACGATGCTCGAGGTCTACGAGGCGTACGGCGACTACGGCACGATGGCCGCGCTGACCAAGGAGATCGTGGTCGACGCGGCCCGGGCACTCGGCTCGACCGTGGTGCCCGACGGCCGCGGCGGCGAGATCGACCTCGAGGGGGAGTGGCGGCACCTGCCGATCCTCGAGGCGGTGTCCGAGGCCGTCGGCCAGGAGGTCGACGTCGACACCCCGGTCGAGGTGCTGCGCAAGCTGGCCGACAAGCACGAGGTCGTCCTCCAGCCGGCGTGGAGCGCAGCAGAGGTCGTCGTCGAGCTGTACGAGCAGCTGGTCGAGGACCACCTCCTGCAGCCGACCTTCGTCACCGACTACCCGGCCGCCGTCAAGCCGCTGGCCAAGCCGCACCGGTCCAAGCCGGGCCTGGTCGAGGCGTGGGACCTCATCGTCGCCGGCGTCGAGCTGGCGCCGGCCTACTCCGAGCTCAACGACCCGGTCGAGCAGCGTCGCCGGCTGGTCGAGCAGTCGCTCAAGGCCGCCGGCGGCGACCCCGAGGCGATGAACCTCGACGAGGACTTCCTGCGCGCGATGGAGTTCGGCATGCCGCCGCAGGGCGGCATGGGCCTGGGCATCGACCGGCTGATCCGGCTGCTCACCGGCGTCCCGTCGCTGCGCGACACCATCGCGTTCCCGCTGCTCAAGCCCGAAGGGAGCTGACCGTGTCGGTCCTCGCAGCGCTGCTGCCGCCCCTTGTCGTCGGCGCCGCCTTCGTCGCGATCGTGATCGGCGTCAAGCGGTACGCCGACAAGGAGAGCCGCGAGGAGCGCAACGACGAGAACGACCGCTGAGGCGGCCCGGATATCCCGCTCCATTCCGGCGGCAATTCCGTCTTCGGCACGTTTGCATTTCCGTCGCAGCCCATTCCGGGCTATTCTCGGCGGCTAATACGCATTTCCTGCCGATAATGCATTGGAGAAAGCACTCATGGCCCAGAAGGTGCAGGTCATCCTCGTCGACGACATGGACGGTGGCTCCGCCGACGAGACCGTCTCCTTCTCCCTGGACGGGGTGGCGTACGAGATCGACCTGAGCAGCTCCAACGCAGCCGCCTTCCGCGAGTCCATGGCCCGGTACGTCGGGCTGGCCCGCCGGGTCGGCGGTCGCTCCGCCTCGGGCCGCGGCCCGGGGCGACGGAAGGGTGCCGACAACCGGACCGCCCAGATCCGCGAGTGGGCCCGGGCCAACGGGCACCAGGTCAACGAGCGGGGACGCATCCCCGGCACCGTCGTCGAGGCCTACGAGCAGGCGCACTGACGGCGCGCGCACCGCGGGCCGGCACCGACGAGCGGTGCCGGCCCGACGCGCGTCCTCAGGTGGTCGACCCGGTCGTCGTGCCGGGGCTCAGGTCGTAGACGGTGGTACCGCCGACGGTCTCGGCGGGGAAGCTCGCCGCCACCCAGGCGGCGATCTCCGAGGACGCCGACGAGCCGCCGTTCTGACCGCCGAACCCGCCGCCCCCCACGAAGTAGTGGATCTGCCCCTGCGCGACGTAGGCCTGGAACTGCGCCAGCGTCGGTGACGGGTCGCTGCCGTTGAACCCGCCGACCGCCATCACCGGCAGGCCGGTCGCGAGCTGGTAGCCGGAGGCGTTGTTGGAGCCCACCGCCGCGGCCACCCAGGTGTACGACGACGCGTCGGCGCTCAGCAGCGCGGCCATCTCGGTGCTGACCGTCGACCCGCCGAGCAGGCCGCCGGCCCCGCCCCCGGCACCCGGACCGCCGGTGCCACCGCCGCGGGGACCCGTGAGGCCGCCGGCCTGGGGTCCGGTGCCGGCCGTCCCACCCGGGCCGCCCGCTCCGCCGCCGGGCGTCCCGCCACGGCCGATCCCGGCGCCGGCCACGGTCGGCCCGGCCGTGGGGATCGATCCGCTGTGCGGGGTGGCGGCGGTCTGCACGGCGTACGCCGCCGGGCCGGCCAGCGAGACGACCAGCGCGAGGCCGGCCACCGCCGCGGCCACCCGTGCCGGCATCAGTGTCACGGCGACCAGTGCGAGCGCCGTGAGCAGTCCGACGACCAGCACCACCGGTGCCAGCCAGGGCAGGAAGTCACTGCTGCGCTGCAGCAGGACGTAGGACCACGCCGCGGTGACCCCGACGGTCAGCGCGAGCGCCGCCCCGGCGGCCGGGTGCCGCCGCTCCCTCCACAGGACGGTGGCGCCGATTCCGACAACCGCACCGATGGCCGGGGCCAGCGCGACGGTGTAGTACGCGTGGTAGATGCCGGCCATGAAGCTGAACACCAGAGCGGTGACGACCAGCCACCCGCCCCACAGCAGCAGCGACGCGCGGACCCGGCCGGCCCGCGGAGCACGCCGCACCAGAACCGCGGACGCCACCAGCAGCACCAGCGCCGCGGGCAGCAGCCACGAGACCTGGCCGCCGTTCTCCGCGCCGAACAGCCGGGTCCAGCCGGTCGAGCCCCACATCGAGCTGCCGGCGCCGCCCGCGCCGCCACCACCGGTGACGCTGCCGGTCTCGTCGCCGGTGAGCCGGCCCAGCCCGTTGTAGCCGAGGAGCAGCTCCACGACGCTGTTGGACTGCGAGCCGCCGATGTACGGCCGCATCGACGCAGGCACCAGCTCGACGACGGCGATCCACCAGCCCGCCACGCCGACGAGAGTCGCGCCGGCGACCAGCAGTGAGGTGATGCGACGGCGGACCGGCGTCGGCGCGGCGACCAGGTACACCAGCGCCAGCGCCGGGACGACCAGCAGCGCCTGCAGCATCTTGCTGAGGAACCCCAACCCGACCAGCGCGCCGGCAAGGGCCAACCACCGGGTGCTCGCGGTCTCGGTCGCCCGCACCGTCGCGTACGCCGCGCCCACGAGAGCGAGTACCAGCAGCGCGTCCGGGTTGTTGAACCGGAACATCAGAACCGCCACGGGCGTCAGCGCGGTGACGGCACCGGCGATCAGTGCCGCCGGGTGTCCGTGCCAGCGGCGGACCGTCGCGTGCACGAGCCCGACGGTCGCGACGCCCATGAGCGCCTGCGGCACGAGGATGCTCCACGCGTTCAGCCCGAACAACCGCACCGACAGCGCCATCACCCACAGCGAGGCCGGGGTCTTGTCCACGGTGATCGAGCTCGCGGCGTCCGACGAGCCGTAGAAGAACGCCTTCCAGCTCACCGATCCCGCTTGTGCCGCCGCCGAGTAGAACGAGTTGCCCCACCCCGAGGCGCCCAACCCCCACAGGTAGAGGACTGCGGTCGCGGCGAGCAGGCCGAGCAGCGCCGGACGGCCCCAGGACGGGTCGGTCTCCGGCCCGCGCCACAGCCGGTGCCTGCGGCCCGGGGCGGCTGTCTCGGACGCGGGGGTCAGCAGTGTCGGGGCGGGGGCGTTGCTCGGCGGCTCGACGGTCGTCGTCATGGCGGGTCTCCGTAAGGGGGTGCGTCGGTTGCGTCCCCAGGACTGTCGGGGCAGATGCTGTGAGGCCGCTGCCCGCCGGCTGCATGCGGCGTGGGAGTGGGGCAGTGCGCTGACCGGCGGTGCCGCCACCCGGACGCGTGGCCGACGCGCAGCCGGGTCACAGCCGACGTCCAGCCAGGGGTCCGAGAGTCCTGACCAGTCGGCCGCTGTGACGGCCGTCGGGAACCGACGACCTCCGGGAGACACCGTGACCACCACCAGCGACCACGACACCGCTTCGCAGCCGCCGAGCGAGCTGCCGCCGTTCGTCTTCGTGCCCGACACCGGGGTCGGCGTACCCGTGGGGGGCGCGGCCAGCCCCGCGGCCCTGCCGCCCACTTCCGAGGAGGCCGTCCGGCCGCGACGGTGGAGCACCGGCCACACGGTCGCCGCCGCCGTGGTCGCGGTCGGCGTCCTCGCCTCGGGTGGCGCAGCGCTGGCGGCCCGCGACGGCTCGCCGTCGCCCGGCTCGGTCCCCGGCGCACCCGGTGCGGGCACCGGCTTCGGGCAGCAGGGCAGGCCGGGGTTCGGCCCGCCTGCCGGTCAGCTGCCGGGCGGGCAGCAGCCGGGGCAGCTCGGCGGCCCGGGCGTGCAGGGCGGCCCCGGTCCGCAAGGCGGCAGCCCGGGATCGGACCCGGACGGCGACGACGACGCGACCGGCGACTCCACCGGATCGGGCTCCGGATCGGTGACGACATGACCGACCTCGCCGACCGGGCGGAGGTGCCGGCCGCCGCCCGGGCGCGCCCGCTCGTCCCGGCCCCGGTGCTGGACGTGGTCGTGCCGGTCTTCAACGAGGAGGTCGACCTCGCGAGGAGCGTGCGCCGGCTGCACGAGTACCTGTCCACGGGCCTGCCCTACTCGTTCCGGATCACCATCGCGGACAACGCGAGCACCGACAGGACCTTCGACGTGGCGGCCGACCTCGTGCGAGAGCTGTCGCACGTGCGGCTGGTGCACCTGCGGCAGAAGGGGCGCGGCCGCGCGCTGCAAGACGTGTGGTCGCGCTCGGACGCGCAGGTGCTCGCCTACATGGACGTCGACCTGTCGACGGACCTGTCCGCGGTTCTCCCGCTGGTCGCCCCGCTGGTGTCCGGGCACTCGGACCTGGCCATCGGCACCCGCCTGCACCGCGGTTCCCGCGTCGTGCGCGGCGCGAAGCGCGAGGTGATCTCCCGGGGCTACAACCTGATCCTCCGTGGCACCCTGGCCGCGCGGTTCAGCGACGCGCAGTGCGGGTTCAAGGCCATCCGCCGCGAGGTCGCCGAGGTCCTGCTGCCGCTGGTCGAGGACACCGGGTGGTTCTTCGACACCGAGCTGCTGGTGCTGGCCGAGCGCAGCGGGCTGCGGATCCACGAGGTCCCGGTCGACTGGGTCGACGACCCGGACAGCCGGGTCGACGTCGTCTCCACCGCACTGGCCGACCTGCGCGGGGTCGCCCGCGTGGGCCGCGCCCTCGCCGCCGGCCGGCTCCCGCTGAGCACCGTGCGGTCCCAGCTCGGCCGTGCCCCGCTGGTGCCGCCGGCCGAGGTGCCGGCGACGCTCACCCGGCAGCTGGTGCGCTTCGCTGCCGTCGGCGCCGTCAGCACGCTGGCCTACCTCGGGCTGTTCGTCCTGGCGCGACCCGGACTCGGGGCCCAGGCGGCCAACTTCGTCGCGCTGCTGCTGACCGCGGTCGGCAACACGGCGGCCAACCGGCGCCTCACGTTCGGCGTCCGAGGTCGGCAGCGCCGTGGCCGGCACCACGTGGGCGGGCTCGCGGTGTTCGGGCTCGGGCTGCTGCTGACGAGCGGCTCACTGGCCGCGTTGCACGCGTGGTCGCAGCCGTCGTACGCCGTGGAGCTGCTCGTCCTGGTGGCCGCCAACCTGGCAGCGACCCTGCTCCGCTTCCTGCTGCTCCGCCGCTGGGTCTTCGCCCGACCCGCCCCCGCGCCCGCCTGACCCGTCCGGCCCTGGTCGCGGTCAGTCGGCGACGAGGCAGAACAGGTTGCCCTCGGGGTCGGCCAGGGTCCGCCACGACTGACCGTCGTGCTCGTGCTCCTCCACCAGACGCGCGCCAAGACCGACGGCGCGCTCGACCGCGTCGGGCAGGTCGTGCACCGAGGGCACGTGCAGGTCGAGGTGCAGGGTGTTCTTGGCCGGCCGGGCATCGTCGGTGCGCTGCAGCACCAGCCTCGGCTGACCGGCGGCCGCCGGCGTCAGCCCGACGTACTGCTGCCAGCGGCCGCGCACCTGCACCCCGAGCAGTGCGGACCAGAAGGCGGCCTGCGCCTCCGGGTCCCGGCAGTCGATCACCACGGCGTCCCAGCGCAGCTCCATGGCAGCCCATCCTGCCGGACGGGCTACCTCCAGGGCGGTGCCCGACTGGCGACACGGTGGAGCCGTCAACGACGGCGGACCGCCGCGAACCGGGCGATTCCTGCTGTGCCTCCGCCGTTGTGCCGTCGTCGGTGTCCGGCGGGCTCACCCGACGACGAGACCGTCGCCTGCCCGACCCTCGGGAAGAGGCCGTCGGCCAGACAGGTCACGAACAGGGCGATGCGCATCCACCCGACCCTAGGGCGCGCCGCTCAGCCGCTCGCGCTTACCGAGACGTCGGTGCCGGCGACGACCAGCCGGAAGCCGTCCGCTGTCGCGCGGACGTCGGTGACCTTCAGCCCCTCCGGCAGGTCGCGCAGCCGGTAGGTCAGCGTGAACCGGGCCCCGAGGGCGTCCAGCAGGGAGGCGCTGTCCACCGGGGAGCCGTCGACCTCGAAGCCGGTGGGGACGACGCGCACCGACCGGCCGGCGGCCTCGACCCTGCCGACTGCGGCGACCGGCACGCTCTGGCCGAGGACCTCGGCGTCGCCGCGCAGCCGCACCCGGCCGGCGTCCGCGCGCTCGAGCCGGACGCCGCGTGCGCCGGACTGCCGGACCACCTCGGCGTAGGTCACCAGGGCGCTGCCGCGGACCGAGCCGAGCCGGACGACACCGGTGGGCAGCGAGACCTGACGGCCGGTGACGGCCAGGTCCCGGGCCCGGCCCGAGCCCGAGTCGAGGGCGGTGGCGGTCACCCGGACGTCGTCGAACTGCCGGGCCAGCAGCTGGGTCAGGAACGGGAAGCCGGTCACCTCGACCTGCGGGTCACGCAGGCCCTCGGCCGCGAGCCGCGACTCGGCGCGGTCGGTGGCCACCCGCTCGGCCACCCGGTCGGCGCCCACGGCGGCGAGCAGCAGGACGACCACGGCGACGATGAGGGTGCGCATCCGGGGGACGTACCCGCGCACGGCTGCCGCCACTCCGGACGTCAGGTGGGGAAGGTCACGACGTCCGGCGGCGGGTCGGGCCGGGTGTGCAGGTCCCAGTACAGGTCGGCGATCGCGTCGACGTCCAGCGCCTTCGGGCCGGCCAGCACGCCGTCGATGGTGACCGTGGTGACCCGTACGCCGTCGCTGGTCACCTCCTTGTGCAGCGACCTGGCCAGGCTGCGCAGACCGGCCTTTGCGACGCCGACCGCCGGGGCACCGGTCGATGCGCGGTCGGCAGCGATGCTGCCCGTGAGCAGCACGGATCCGTGCCCGGCGGCCCGCATGGCCGGCACGGTGTGCTGCACCGCGACGAGGGCCCCGACGACGCCGACGTCGAACGCCTGCCGCAGGCCGCCCGGCGGCAGCGACGTCACCGAGCCCTCGACGTACGCCGACCCGTTGTAGACCAGGACCGTGGCGGCGCCCAGCGCCTGGCGCAGGGACGACAGCGCCGCGCGCAGGGCTGCGTCGTCGCCGACGTCCGCGGCCGCGGTGGCGACCGACGGCGCCCCCGCCGCCGCGAGCTCGGCCACCAGGTCCGTGAGCCGGTCGGTCGAGCGAGCGACCAGCCCGACCGCCGCACCCTCGCGGGCGTACCGCAGCGCCACCGCCCGGCCCAGGCCGGGCCCGGCCGCGACCACCACGAGCACCTCGGTCACGGCGCGACCACCGGCCGGGGGTCGCGGCGCATCAGCCAGCAGGCCGGCCCGGTCCCGGGCATGACCACGTCCCGCACCGGCTCGAAGCCCAGCCGCCGATAGATCGCCACGTTGGCCTCACTCGCCGTCTCGAGGTACGCCGGCAGCCCGGCCCGGTCCGCCGCCGTCAGCATGGGCGCGGTGACCGCGCGGCCCAGACCCTGTCCCTGCCGGGACGGCTCGGTGGCCAGCACGCCCAGGTACCAGTGTGGCCCGGCCTCGGCCGGGACGGAGAGGGCGGCGTCGTAGGTGGCCCAGGCATCCCGCTCGCGCTGGGAGAAGTGCTCCTGGACGGCGGCCCACCGCTCGCCGGGCACCTCACGGTAGAGCCCGCCGGGCGGGTCCCAGAGGGCCACCGCGGCCCCGCCGTCGGCGGTCCAGACCTCCCCGCCCTCGAGCCGGATGTCCACCAGCAGGCCGAAGAACCGGGTGGCGCAGGCGGCGTAGCGGGCGTCGTCGGGCCAGACCCACCGCAGCAGGGGGTCGGTCGCGAACGCGGCCAGCACCGTGCCCAGCGCGCGGTCGCGCCCGGCGGGCTGGCAGCGCAGCACCTCGGGCATCCGCCGATTCTGCACCCGGAGACGGGGTCCCCGCCCCCGCCTGCGTTCGCTGCCGGCGTAGCGGGCAGCGAGTTCGGGCCGGAACAGGGTCAGGCTGGTGTCAGTTGGAACCGAGTACGTATGTGTCCGGACCCGCACCGGGGTCTCGGATGGGTGACAGACAGCAAGATCGGTCAGCGTGCGGGCTAGCATGCGAGGGACAGGTGATCCGCCGGGTAGGCGGGTCGCACCACCTGCCCGACCGCTCTCGTGAGGAGCGCAGCACATGTTCGAGAGGTTCACCGACCGCGCGCGGCGGGTTGTCGTCCTGGCCCAAGAAGAGGCCCGGATGCTCAACCACAACTACATCGGCACCGAGCACATCCTGCTCGGGCTGATCCACGAGGGCGAAGGCGTGGCCGCGAAGGCTCTCGAGTCCCTGGGCATCTCCCTGGAGGCCGTGCGCTCCCAGGTCGAGGAGATCATCGGCCAGGGCCAGCAGGCGCCGTCCGGGCACATCCCCTTCACCCCCCGGGCCAAGAAGGTCCTCGAGCTGTCCCTGCGCGAGGCGCTGCAGCTCGGCCACAACTACATCGGCACCGAGCACATCCTGCTCGGGCTGATCCGCGAGGGCGAAGGCGTCGCTGCCCAGGTCCTCGTCAAGCTCGGCGCCGACCTCAACCGGGTCCGGCAGCAGGTCATCCAGCTCCTCTCCGGCTACCAGGGCAAGGAGACCGCCACCGCCGGCGGCCCGGCCGAGGGTGCCCCGTCCACCTCGCTGGTCCTCGACCAGTTCGGCCGCAACTACACCCAGGCCGCGCGCGAGGGGAAGCTCGACCCGGTCATCGGGCGCGAGAAGGAGATCGAGCGGGTCATGCAGGTGCTGTCCCGCCGCACCAAGAACAACCCGGTGCTCATCGGCGAGCCGGGCGTCGGCAAGACCGCGTGCGTCGAGGGCCTGGCCCAGGCCATCGTCCGTGGCGAGGTGCCCGAGACGCTCAAGGACAAGCAGCTGTACTCCCTCGACCTCGGCGCGCTGGTCGCCGGCAGCCGCTACCGCGGTGACTTCGAGGAACGGCTGAAGAAGGTCCTCAAGGAGATCCGCACCCGCGGCGACATCATCCTGTTCATCGACGAGCTGCACACGCTCGTCGGAGCGGGGGCCGCCGAGGGCGCGATCGACGCCGCGTCGATCCTCAAGCCGATGCTGGCCCGCGGCGAGCTGCAGACCATCGGTGCCACGACGCTCGACGAGTACCGCAAGCACCTGGAGAAGGACGCCGCGCTCGAGCGCCGCTTCCAGCCGATCCAGGTGGCCGAGCCGACGCTGGCCCACACCATCGAGATCCTCAAGGGTCTCCGGGACCGCTACGAGGCGCACCACCGGGTGTCCATCACCGACAGCGCGCTGGTCGCTGCGGCTACCCTCGCCGACCGCTACATCTCCGACCGGTTCCTGCCGGACAAGGCGATCGACCTGATCGACGAGGCCGGCTCACGGATGCGCATCCGCCGGATGACCGCACCACCGGACCTGCGCGAGTTCGACGAGCGCATCGCCAGCGTCCGACGCGAGAAGGAGTCGGCGATCGACGCGCAGGACTTCGAGAAGGCCGCGTCCCTGCGCGACCGCGAGAAGACCCTGCTGCAGGAGAAGGCTCAACGCGAGAAGGAGTGGAAGGCCGGCGACATGGACGTCGTCGCGGAGGTGGACGAGGAGCTCATCGCCGAGGTCCTGGCCACCGCCACCGGCATCCCGGTCTTCAAGCTCACCGAGGAGGAGTCGCAGCGGCTGCTCCGCATGGAGGACGAGCTGCACCGGCGGGTCATCGGCCAGGAGCAGGCCATCAAGGCGCTGTCCCAGGCGATCCGGCGTACCCGCGCCGGCCTGAAGGACCCGAAGCGTCCCGGTGGCTCGTTCATCTTCGCCGGCCCGTCCGGCGTCGGGAAGACCGAGCTGTCCAAGACCCTGGCCGAGTTCCTCTTCGGCGACGAGGACGCGCTGATCCAGCTCGACATGTCGGAGTTCTCCGAGAAGCACACCGTGTCGCGGCTGTTCGGCTCGCCGCCCGGCTACGTCGGGTACGAGGAGGGCGGCCAGCTCACCGAGAAGGTCCGGCGCAAGCCGTTCTCGGTGGTGCTCTTCGACGAGGTGGAGAAGGCCCACCCGGACATCTTCAACTCGCTGCTGCAGATCCTCGAGGACGGTCGCCTGACCGACTCGCAGGGCCGGGTGGTCGACTTCAAGAACACCGTGATCATCATGACCACGAACCTCGGCACCCGGGACATCAGCAAGGGCTTCAACCTCGGCTTCGCCGACTCGAGCAACATCAACTCGGGCTACGACCGGATGAAGTCGAAGGTGCAGGACGAGCTCAAGCAGCACTTCCGGCCGGAGTTCCTCAACCGGATCGACGACATCGTGGTCTTCCACCAGCTCACGCCGGAGGAGATCATCACGATCGTCGACCTGATGCTGGCCAAGCTCGACGAGCGGCTGCGGGACAAGGACATGGGCCTCGAGCTGACCCAGTCGGCCAAGGACCTGCTCGCCAAGAGGGGCTACGACCCCGTGCTGGGTGCCCGGCCGCTGCGCCGCACCATCCAGCGCGAGATCGAGGACATGCTCTCCGAGAAGATCCTCTTCGGCGAGGTCCGGCCGGGGCAGATCGTCCTGGTCGGCACCGAGGGCGAGGGCGACGAGCAGACCTTCACCTTCGTCGGCGAGGACAAGGCGCCGCTGCCCGACGCGCCCCCGGTCGAGACGGCCACCGGCCCGCAGGAGTAAGGCCGCCACGCACGTCGAGGGCCCCGACCGTCACGACCGGTCGGGGCCCCTGATGTTCGCGGTGCACCAACGACGGCCGAAGGCCGCTCGGCGGCCGCGACTGGGCCGCCGCGCCGCGCTGCGCCGTCGTTGGTGACCGCCCCGGCGCGGTGATCCGCTCAGGGGAGGTAGAGCCGGCGCACGACGTCCTCGATGTCCGGCTCGGTGATGGCCAGGTCGCGCAGCTCAACCCGAGCGGACACCGCGGCGACGACGGCCGCGGCGGTGGTCTCCTCCGGCCGGAACGCCAGGTGCTGGCGCAGCCCGTCGGCCTCGACCGTGCGCAGGGTCGTGCCGGGCACGCCGGTCAACGGCGGCCCCGGCTCCACCAGGTCCACCACCAGTACCCGCTCGGCGCCGACCCGCGAGACCAGCCGGGGCAGGGTCCCGTCGAAGGCGACCCGCCCGTGGTCGACGACGAGGATCCGGTCGCAGAGCCGCTCGATGTCGGGCAGGTCGTGGGTCGTGAGCAGAACGGTCGTCCCGCGCTCGGCCCGTTCCTGCACGAGGAAGGCGCGCAGCCGCTCCTTGCTCAGCAGGTCCAGCCCGATGGTCGGCTCGTCCAGCACCAGAAGGTCGGGGGAGTGCAGCAGGGCCGCGGTCACCTCGCCGCGCATGCGCTGCCCGAGCGAGAGCTGCCGGACGGGGGTGTCGAGGAACGGCTCCATCTCGAGCAGCCCGACGCACTCGGCCAGCCGCGGCTGCCACTGCGCCGGCGCGAGGCGGTGGATCGCCGCCAGCAGCCGGAAGGACTCGCGCAGCGGCAGGTCCCACCACAGCTGGCTGCGCTGGCCGAACACGACGCCGATCCGTCGGGCCAGCGCGGTGCGCTGCCGGACCGGCTCCAGGCCGCAGACCCGCACCGTGCCGCTGGTCGGTACCAGGATGCCGGTGAGCATCTTGATCGTCGTCGACTTCCCGGCGCCGTTGGCGCCGATGTACCCGACGCACTCGCCGGGCGCGATCCCGAAGGACACGCCGTCGACGGCGGCCACCACGTGCCTGGTCCGGCGCAGCCGGCCGGTGCTGCGACGGACGACGAACTCACGACGGAGGTCGCTCACCTCGACGATCACGATCCTGCTCCCACGTAGTGCCGCAGCCCGGACCGCCAGATCAGCGCGGCAGCGGCGGCTGCGGCCGCTGCCGTCGGAACGGCGCACCAGGACAGCCAGTCGGGCAGGCCGGCCGGGTCCGGTCGGCCGAGCAGGGCCAGCGCCGGGAGGTACGCCACGAAGGCGGCCGGCACCACGAAGGTGAAGAACCGCCGGACCACGCTGCCGAACACCGTGAACGGGAAGGCCGAGAGGTAGCTGCCCCCGTAGGTGAAGGCGTTGGCGAACTCCATCCCCTCGACGACGTAGAAGCCGATGGTCGACGTGGCGACGAAGACCGCACCGAAGATGACGGCGCCGGCGAGGGGGGTGACGACGACGAGGAGCACCCGGCCGGCGGTCCACTGCACGTCCGCCACTGACAGCGCGACGACGAGCACCCCGAGGCCCATGCCGACCCGGCCCAACCGGCGCAGCGAGAAGTCGCTCGTGACCAGCTGGCCCAGGGCCGAGAGCGGACGGAGCAGGAACGCGTCGAAGGTCCCGGTGCGCACGTAGTAGGGCAGCCGGTCGACGTGGCCCACCACCATGTCGGCCAGCCCGAACGCCGCGGCGGCCAGGCCGTACATGATCGCCACCTCGTCGAAGGCGAAGCCGCCGAGCCGGTCGACCTGGTGGAAGACGACGTAGACCTCGACGAACTCCACCAGGACGAGCAGCAGCTGCGAGCCGAGCTCGACCGCGAACGACGTCCGGTACGACGCCTGCGCCGCCACGCGCGACCGCACGAGGGCGCGGTAGGCGGTCGCCGTCGTCGCCTCAGCCACCCTGCACCACCAGGCGGCGGGTGGCGCGGGCCAGCACCAGCCGGCCGGCCAGCAGCAGCGCCGCCGCCCAGGCGAGCTGGACCGCCACCTCGGACGCGACCGACCACCCGGTCGCCTGCCCGGCGACCAGGTTGATCGGCGTCTGGATCATCGACGGGAACGGCGTCGCGTACGCGAGCGTCTGCAGCCAGCCGGGGAACAGCTGCACCGGGACCAGGTGCCCACCGAGAAGCCCGGTGACCAGCACGTAGAGGAGCACCACACCGCGGATCTCGGTGAGCCAGAACGCCAGCAGGTTCAGCATGAACCGGCAGGCGAAGGACACGCACACGGCCAGCACCACCGAGGCCGGGAGCAGGGCCAGCGCCGCCGGGTCGGTAGGCCAGTGGAAGCCGAAGAACACCGCGCCGAAGGCGATCGGTGCCAGCGCGCGGGACAGCAGCGCCCAGGCCGCCCGACCGAGATCGGTGGCCAGCCAGGCCGTCTGCAGGTCGACCGGCCGGGACAGGTCGACGGCGATGTCGCCGGTGCGGACCCGGTCCGCCAGCTCGGTCCAGCCGAAGATCATGACGACCGCGATCAGCCCCTGGGACACCCAGGCGTACGTCGAGAGGCTGGCCGCGTCGTAGCCCGCGACCGTGCCACCGGCCGAGTCGGCGATCCCGAGCAGGATCGACAGCTTGATGACCCCGAAGACGGTGTTGACGAAGACCCCGGCCACGGCTGCCTGCCGGTAGGCCGCCCACCGGCGGAACCCGGCCCCCGCCAGGGCCCACGCCGGCCGCCAGCCGAGGTGATCAGCGGGGAAGCGGCGGACCGGCACAAGCGCGAGACCCTACGCCTCCGGGCGGGCGGGTACCAACGCCGTCAGGGCAGGCGGTAGGAGCCGCCGTCGGCGACGAGCAGGCCGTCGGTCACCAGGCCGGCGAGGGCGCGGTCCCGCCGCACCGGGTCGGGCCACACCGCGGCCAGCTCGTCGGCGCCGGCCGGGCCGGTCCGCTCGCGCAGCACGGCCATCAGCAGCCCGCGCACCTGCCGGTCGGTGCCGGCGAAGGCCTGCACCCGGCGCACCGGCCCGTCGTACGGCGGCGCGCCGGCCCGCCGCCAGGCGCACCGCTCGCGCACCGGGCAGTCGTCGCACCCGGGCGCGCGCGCCGTGCAGACCAGCGCCCCGAGCTCCATCACCGCCACCGCCCAGCGGGCCGCCGTGGTCGGGTCGTCCGGGACCATCGCCTCGGCCCGGGCGCGCTCGGCGGCGGTCAGTGCCGGCGCCGGCCGCGCCGCCCCGCCGACCGCGCGGGCCAGCACCCGTCGGACGTTCGTGTCCAGGACCGCGTGCCGGTCGCCGTGGGCGAAGGACAGCACCGCCGCCGCCGTGTACTCGCCGATCCCGGGCAGGGACCTCAGCCCGGCGTACGTCGTGGGCAGCGCGCCACCGTGCCGCTCGACCACCTCGACGGCGGCCGCGTGCAGCCGCAGCGCGCGCCGGGGGTACCCGAGCCGGCCCCACATCCGGACCGCCTCGCCCGCCGGCTCGACGGCCAGGTCGCCCGGCTCCGGCCAGCGCGCCAGCCAGGCCCGGTAGACCGGCTCGACCCGCGCCACCGGCGTCTGCTGGAGCATCACCTCGCTCACGAGGACCGCCCACGGTCCCACCCCCGGCGCCCGCCACGGCAGGTCACGGGCGTGCCCCGCGTACCACTCGAGCACCGGGGCGTGCAGCGGGGAGGTCGGCATCTCCAGGCGATCCTCGCACCCGCGGCGTCGGGTCCCCCCGAGGGCCACCGGACCGCGGCGTCTCAAGGTCGGTGCCCGGACTGACGATCCGGAACGCAAGGGCGCTGCGTACCGCACCGCCCGCTCCCACGCGTGCGGAAGGTGGCGGTCCCTGGCGATGACCGGCGCACTCCGATGACCGGCGCACTGCGATGACGGCGCCGCAGCCGGGCGCCTCCGCACCCGCCAGCCGGGAGACTGCCGGGCTGGTCGTGGTCGTGGTGGCCGCAACCCTGTCCCGGACCCACGCCCTGAGCGCGCTGCTGGACACGCCGGAGTTCCGCGTGGCGGCCGAGGTCACCAACGCCCTGGACGCCGAGTCGGCCGTGGTCGAGCACCAGCCGGGTGCCGTCCTGGTCGACCTCGGCCCGGAGGCCGGCGGCCTCGAGGCGATCGAACGGATCATGGGCACCCGGCCCACCCCCGTGGTCGTCTGCGGGACGCTGGCCGAGCACTCCGAGGACGTGCTCGCCGCCGGCGCGGTCGACGTCGTGGGCGCCCTGGACTCGCAGCCCGGCACCCCCGAGTACACGACTGCCCTGCAGCGACACCTCCGGGTCGCCAGCCGGGTCCGGGTCATCACCCACCCGCGGAACCGGCTCCGGGTCCGCGGGCTCGCCCGCGCGTCCCGGACCGGCATGGTGCCCCCGCCCTCGTCCGGCCGGCCAGGGGTTCCGCCGGACCGGGCGGCCCGGTCGTCCGCACCGCCACGCCCGCACGCGGCATCGATCCGGGGCAGGCACGTCCGGGCGGTGGTGATCGGGGCCTCCACCGGAGGGCCGCCCGCCCTGGCCACCCTGCTCTGCGACCTGCCGCCCGACCTCGACGTCCCGATCCTCGTCGTCCAGCACATGGCCGACGGTTTCGTGGAGAGCCTGGCGACCTGGCTGGACGAGATCTCGCCGCTGCCGGTCGTGCTCGCCCGCCACGGCCACCGGCTGCGGCCGGGCGTCGTGCACATCGCCCCGGCAGGGCTGAACACCGTGGTGCGCCCCGGTCTGCGGGTCGAGCTGCGCACCCCGCCGGCCGGCCAGTTCCACGTGCCCGGCGTCGACGCGGCCTTCTCCAGCGCGGCCGCGGTCTGCGGTGCGCACGCGATCGGCGTCCTGCTCACCGGCATGGGCCGGGACGGCGCCGCCGGGCTCCGGGTGCTGCGCGACGCCGGCGCCGTCACGATCGGGCAGGACGAGCCCAGCTGCGTGGTCTACGGGATGCCGGGCGCCGCGCTCGCGCTCGGCGCGGTGCAGGACGAGCTCCCGCTGTCCGAGATCGGACCGACCGTGACCGCCGTCGTGGAGGCGGGCCGGTACGCGCTGGACGCGCCGGTCGGGGGCCGGTCATGACCCGGGCCGGCCGGACCGTGGCCACCCCGTTCCTGTCCGACGACGACTTCCAGGCGGTGCGCGACTACCTGCTCGCCACCGCGGGCCTGGTGTTCGACCGGAGCCGGCGGGCGTCACTGGCCGCGGTGCTGGCCGACCGGCTGGGCGCGAGCGGCACGCCGGCGGTGGCGGACTACCTGGAGCTGGTGTCCTCGCCGGCGGGGGCCGACGAGCGGCAGCGGCTGCTGGACGGCGTGACCGTGCAGGAGACGCAGTTCTTCCGCAACGCGCCGCAGATGGCGGCGATGCGTCGCGAGGTCCTGCCCGAGCTGCTGAGCCGGACGGCCGGTCGACGGCGGCCGCTGACGGTGTGGAGTGCCGGGTGCTCGACCGGCGAGGAGCCGTACACCCTTGCGATGCAGCTGCTCGACCTCGCGCCCGAGGTGGCGGCGGCGGGCGGTGTCCGGATCGTCGGCACCGACGTGTCGGCCCGGGCGCTCGAGGTCGCCCGGCAGGGGACCTACGCCGGACGTACCTTGACGCTGGCGCCGCCGGAGACCCTGGCCGCCTGGTTCGATGCCCGTCCGGACGGGGTCCTGGCGGTGGCCGACCCGGTCCGGCGGCTGGTGGACCTCCGGCTGCACAACCTGGTCACCGAGCCGCCGCCGTTCGTGGCCGGCGAGGTCGACCTCGTCGTGTGCCGCAACGTCACCATCTACTTCGACCGGGCGACGACTCGCGCGCTGGTCGCGTCGTTCCACCGGGTGCTCGCCGAGGGTGGCTACCTGCTGCTCGGGCACTCCGAGACGCTGTGGCAGGTCAGCGACGGCTTCACCCTGGTGCCGGTCGGCGACGCGTTCGTGTACCGCCGGTCGCCTGACACCAGCCACGTCGTCGCGGGTCGTCGTCGGGGTCTGACCGCCGCCCGGCTTCGACCGGCCGTGGCCCCGGTGGCTCGCGTCCCGTCCGAGCGGGTGGTCGCGGAGCGGGCGCTGGCCGAGCGGGTCCTCGCCACGGCCGCGGCCCGGCCGGCTCCCTCCCACCCGGGCTCCACCAGCGCGTCGATCGCGTTGTCGACCGCCCAGACCCTGCTCCGCGCCGGGGACTACCCGGGTGCGGTCGCCGCCGCCGACTCGGCGCTGCGGGGAGACCCGCTGCTCCCGGCCGCCTACGTGCTGCTCGGCCGGGCGCACACCGCGCTGGGGGACGACGTCGCGGCCGTCGACCCGCTGCGCAAGGCCGTCTACCTCGCCCCCGGGCGCGGCGACGCCCACTTCCTGCTCGCCGGAGCGCTGGCGCGGCTCGGCCAGCACGCCACCGCGGCGGCGTCGTACCGCGCGGCGGCGGCCTCGCTCGGCCGGCTGGACGCGGGCACCCTCGACGACCTGTTCGGCGGCCGGGACCTGGCCGAGCTGGTCGACCTGTGCCAGCGGCTCGCCGACCAGTCCGCTGACCTCGCGCTCGGCTCCCGGGTGGGCGCGGGAGGGGTGCCGTCATGAACGGCTGGGTGACGTTCGTCGTGGCCGGCCGCGAGCTGGCCGGAGCACTGGAGGGCGTGCTCGAGGTCGTGCGTGCCACCGGCATCGCCGAGCTCACGGGGACCCGGGCACCGGTGAGCGGGCTGCTCGAGCTGCGCGGCACGCCGGTGCCTGTCGTCGACCTGCGTACGGCGGCGGACCCGGACGGCGGCGGCGACGTGCTCGTCCTCAACACGACCGGCGGGCTGCTCGGCCTGGCCGTCGACAAGGTGCTCGCAGTCATCGGACCTGACGACCTCGTCCCGCCGGAGCCGGACCTGCCCCGGCCGACCGGCCTGCCGGCGTACGTCGTCGAGGTCCGTCACGACGCGGCCGGTCGACCGGTCCTGGTGGTCTCGCTCGCTGCGCTGGCCGGCCTGGTCACCGCCTGACGTCGGCCGGAGCGGCCGACCGCCGGCTCCAAGTCGACCGCAAGGGGCCGGTAGTTCGCTGGTGCGAACCCGATCCCGACCAGCAGGAGCAGCAGCGATGGCCACCCACACGTCCCGCACCACCGACGGCCGCACCGGTCCAGCGGCGACCTCGTCCCGCTGGACGGTCCTCGTCGGTGCCGTCGCGCTCGCCGTCGTCGCGGTCGTCGGCGCAATGATCTCCCTGGGGTCCGACCTGAGCCCGGACCTGCTCGACGCCATGGGGCCGGACGGACGGCTGTCCGTCCCGCTGCCGATGCTGGTCGCCCAGGTGGCGCTCGCCGGGGCGGCGGCGTCCAGCCGTCGGACCCTCGCCCTGGTCGGCGCCGGTCTGCTGGCGGCCGCGACCACGCTGAGCGTGGTCTCCGGGGTCTTCGACGGCGGGTACGCCGACGACCGGCTCGGGGTGGGCCAGCGGATGTACCAGGGCGTCCTCGTGGTGGCGCTGGCAACGGTCGGCGTGCTGGCCGCGAGACGGTTCCTGCAGGTGCTGCGGGGTGGCCAGGCTCAGACGTAGCGCTCGAGGATCGAGGACTCGGCCAACCGGGACAGGCCCTCGCGGATGCTGCGCGCCCGGGACTCGCCGACGCCCTCGACCGTCTGCAGGTCGTCGATGCTGGCGGCGAGGAGCTTCTGCAGGCTGCCGAAGTGCTCGACCAGCCGGTCGACGACGGCACCCGGCAGGCGGGGCACCCTGGCCAGCAGGCGGTAGCCACGCGGGCTGACGGCGGCGTCGAGCCCCTCACCGCCGTGGTAGCCGAGCGCCCTGGCGACCGAGGAGTGGTCGAGCAGCTCCAGCGCGTCCAGCGCGTCCAGGTCGGCCATCACGTCCGCGACGGTGCGAGCCCGCCGGCCGGCGCCGGGGGGCAGGTAGTCGCGGGCGATCAGCTCGCGGTCGGGGTCGACGCCGGCGATCAGCTCGTCCAGCTGGAGCGTGAGCAACCGGCCGTCGGTGCCGAGCTCGACGACGTACGACTCGATCTCGCCGGCGATCCGGCGGACCATCTCGAGGCGCTGGGCGACCGCCGAGACGTCGCGCACCGTGACCAGGTCCTCGATCTCCAGCGCGGAGAGCGTGCCGGACACCTCGTCCAGGCGCAGCTTGTAGCGCTCCAGGGTGGCCAGCGCCTGGTTGGCCCGGGACAGGATCTGGGTCGAGGCCTCGAGCACGTAGCGGCCGCCGCCGACGTAGATCGCGATGATCGACATGGACTGGCTGACCGAGACGACCGGCAGCCCGGTCTGCTTGTGCACGCGGTCGGCGGTGCGGTGCCGGGTGCCGGACTCGTCGGTCGGGATGGTCGGGTCCGGGACCATCTGCACCGCAGCGCGCAGGATCTTGGTGCACTCGCGGTCGACGACGATCGCGCCGTCCATCTTCGCCAGCTCGCGCAGCCGGGTCGCACTGAACTCGATGTCCAGGACGAACCCGCCGGTGCACAGGCTGTCGACCATCCGGTCGTAGCCGAGCACGATCAACGCGCCGGTGCGTCCCCGGAGGATCCGCTCCAGCCCGTCACGCAGGGCGGTGCCGGGAGCCACCGCGGCCAGCGTGGTGCGCAACGGGTCGTCGGTGCGCTCGGCTGGTGCCACGTGCTTGCTCCCCGGTCGGCTGGCAGTCAGGCGGAGTGTAACGGCGCGCAGCCGCACGGAGCGGGACGGCGACGGGTCACGAGACGGACACGAGTCCGGTCGGCCGGTGACGGGTCCGGCGTGGTCAACGGCGGCGGTGCCCGAACGGGATGACCTCGGCGCCGGGGAACGCGACCCGCAGCGCCTGGTCGAGGTCGCGGACCTCGATCGCCTCGATGCCCGCCGGGACCTTGCCGGGGTCGGGCGGGACCAGGGCGTGGGTGAAGCCGAGCCGGGCCGCCTCGGACAGCCGGCGCGCGGTGCCGGTCACCCGGCGGATCTCGCCGGCCAGGCCGACCTCGCCCACGGCGACCAGGCCGGTGGCGAGCGGGTCGTTGCCGGCCGCCCCGGCGATCGCCAGCGCCAGCGCCAGGTCGGTGGCCGGCTCGGTCAGCCGCACCCCGCCCACGGTCGCGGCGTACACGTCGGTGACGCCGACCTTGAGGCTGGTCCGGCGTTGCAGCACGGCGAGGACCATCGCCAGCCGGCCGCCGTCGATGCCGCTGGTGGTGCGCCGCGGCGAGGCCAGCGTCGAGGGGACGACCAGCGCCTGCACCTCGGCGACCAGCGGTCGCTTGCCCTCGATGGTCACCGTGACGCACGTGCCGGGCACCGGCTCCCGGCGCTCGGAGAGGAACAGCCCGCTCGGGTCGGGCAGGCCCACGATGCCGTCGTCGGACAGGTCGAAGCAGCCGACCTCGTCGGCGGGGCCGTAGCGGTTCTTGACGCCGCGGACCAGCCGGAGCCGGGACTGCCGGTCGCCCTCGAAGTGCAGCACCACGTCGACGAGGTGCTCGAGCAGCCGGGGACCGGCGATGCTGCCGTCCTTGGTGACGTGGCCGACCAGGACGGTGGCGATGCCACGCTCCTTCGCCACCCGGGTCAGCGCCGCCGCGACCTCGCGGACCTGGCTGACGTTGCCGGGGGAGCCGTCGATCTCGGCGCTGGCGATCGTCTGCACCGAGTCGACGACCAGCAGGTCGGGCTTGACCGCGTCGAGGTGGCCGAGGACCGCGGCGAGGTCGACCTCGGCTGCCAGGAACAGGTCGTCGCGCAGCGCGCCGATGCGGTCGGCCCGCAGCCGGACCTGGGCGGCGGACTCCTCACCGGTGACGTAGAGGGCGCGGGACCGCTCGGCGAACCTGGCCGCGACCTCGAGCAGCAGGGTCGACTTGCCCACCCCCGGCTCGCCGGCCAGCAGCACCACCGCACCGGGCACCAGGCCGCCGCCCAGGACGCGGTCGAGCTCGTCGACCCCCGTGGGCTGGGCCCGGGCCAGCTCGACGTCGACGTCGCCGATGGGCTGGGCCGCCGTGCTGACCGGGCCGGCCGTGGTGGTGCGGACCGCGGGCGCGGCGAGGTCGACCAGGGTGCCCCAGGCCTGGCACTCCCCGCAGCGCCCGACCCACTTGGTCGCGCTCCAGCCGCACTCCGCGCAGCGGTAGGACGATCGCTCGCGGGTAGCAGCCTTGGCCATGGGTCCGACCGTAGGTCGAGGGTCGGACACGACCCGGGAGGCGCGCGGCGGCACGTGGCCGGCCCACCCAAAGCCGCTCGTTTGCGACCTCCGTCCCCGACACGCCGGCGTCGGCTCGGCGTGTCGGGGCGGCAGGTCGCAAACGACGTTCCTCGGCGGGGGCACCGCGTGGCAGTCCGGCCAGGACTCACGGTGCCCGGAAGGACTCCTCAGCCATCCCTTCCCGGAAGAAGTCCTCACCCATGCCCTGCACCAGCGGCTCGACCTGGCTGGTCATCGCCCGGATCGAGTCCAGCTTGGTGGCGAGCAGGTCGCCCTCGAGGGTGATGCCGATCAGCAGCTGGTCCACCGGCGTGCACGGCGGCTCGGAGCCCATGAACACGTTGAACTCGTCCAGCGGTGCCTTGAACCGGTCCAGCCACTCCGGGGTCTTGGTCGCGTAGGCCAGCACGGCGCCGGGCTTGCCCACCTGCGCGAACGCCTCGGTCGCCCAGCGGCAGACCGCCTTGTGGTCGTCGTGACCGGTCATCCCGTCCGGCCCGAAGGTCAGCACCGTGTCCGGCCGGACCTCGGCCATCAGCGCCGTGACCCGGCGGACCGCCTCGTCCTGGTCGACGGCGGCGCAGCCGCCGTCCGGGTAGTCCAGCCAGTGGTGCTCGGTGACCCCGAGCCGGGCCAGCGCGGCGGCCATCTCGGCGGTGCGTACGGCGGCCAGCGGGGCGCCGCTCGGCCAGCGCGCCTCGTCCGGCGACCCCTGCTCGCCCCGGGTCGCCGTGACCAGCACGACGCGGTCGCCGGCCGCGACCGCCCGGGCCATCAGACCGCCGCAGAGGTAGGTCTCGTCGTCCGGGTGCGCCCAGACGCCGAAGATCGTGCCGAGAGGGTTGTGACCGACCATGCGCAGGACGCTAGCCCGGCCCCGGCCGGGCTGCACACGAAGCGACGGGGGCCCGGCTACCTGCGGCGCTTGGGGTCGGCGGGGTGCAGCACCAGCCGGCGCCGGTCGTGCGCCTCGCAGTGGGTGACCAGCTGGTCGTACCCCTTCTGTCCCATCAGCTCGACGAGCTCCGCGCGCATGGAGAGGTAGACCGGCTCCAGGCCCACGTGTGCCTCGGTGTTGCCGCTGCAGTACCAGTCGAGGTCGTGACCGCCAGGTCCCCAGCCGCGCCGGTCGTACTCGCCGATGACCACGACCAGGTGCTCGGTCTCGTCCGGCCGGGTGGTGTGCTCGAACGTGCGGCGGATCGGCAGCTGCCAGCACACGTCCGGCTTGGTCTCGAGGAAGTGCCGGCCGGTGCGCAGCGCGAGGCCGTGCAGGGCGCAGCCGGCGCCGCCGTCGAAGTCGGGCCGGTTGGCGAAGATGCAGGCGCCGTCGACGACCCGGGTCTTGCGGGCGCCTTCCTCGTCCTTCTCCGTCCAGTTCTTGGGGTCGTAGTGCTGCCAGGTCTCGGGGGTGAGCTGCTTGACGAACTTCTTCACCCGCTTCTCGTCGTCCTTGTCGGAGAAGTGGGCGCCGAGGGTGCAGCAGCCGACGCCCTCCGGCTGGTCGGCGTAGATGCCCTGGCAGCCGTTGCCGAAGATGCACTCCCACCGCGACGTCAGCCAGGTGAGGTCACAGCGGAAGGACTGGTCGGCGTCGGCGGGGTCGGGGAACTCGACCCAGGCGCGGGCGAAGTCAAGCGGTACCTCGGGCACCGGGACAGCGTAGGCCGCAGCGCTCGCCGGTGTGCGCTCCGGCCGCGTCGGGACGCCGTGGCGAGCCCGGTGCGCGACGATGGGTGGACCGTGGCACCGGGCCACGGTGCTGCGCCGGGGAGGCACACGTGCGTCTCGCCGTGGTCGACGTCGGGTCCAACACCGTGCACCTGCTGGTCGTCGACGCGCACGAGGGCGCCCGCCCCCTGCCGGTCAGCTCGGACAAGAGCGAGCTGCGGCTGGCGGAGCACCTGACGGACGACGGCCGCATCGACGACGCCGGTCGCGACCAGCTGATCGCGTGCGTACGGCAGGCGCTCGACGTCGCCGAGGACCGGGGCACCGAGGACCTGCTCGCGTTCGCCACCTCGGCGATCCGTGAGGCGGCCAACGGGTCCGAGGTGCTGGCCGCCGTGCGGGACGCCACGGACGTCGACCTCGAGGTGCTCTCCGGCGACGACGAGGCGAGGCTGACCTTCCTCGCCGTACGTCGCTGGTTCGGCTGGTCGTCGGGGCGGTTGCTGGTCCTCGACATCGGTGGTGGCTCGCTCGAGCTGGCCGCGGGCATCGACGAGCTGCCGGACGCCATCGCCTCGATGCCCCTGGGCGCCGGCCGCCTCACCCGCACGATGCTGCCCGGCGACCCGCCGTCGGCCAAGGACGTGAAGGCGCTGCGCAAGCACGTCCGCACCGAGGTGGCGCGCCGGCTGCGACCGTTCGAGGCTCTCGGCGAGCCGGACCACGCCGTGGCCACGTCGAAGACGTTCAAGCAGCTGGCCCGGCTCACCGGTGCCCCGTCGTCGTCCGAGGGCGAGCTGGTTCCGCGGCTGCTCACCCGGGACGACCTGCACGACTGGGTGCCGCAGCTCGCCGAGATGTCCTACGCGGAGCGGGCCGGGCTGCCCGGGGTCTCGGAGGGCCGCGCGCCCCAGCTGCTGGCCGGTGCCGTCGTCGCCGAGGCCGCGATGGACCTGCTCGACCTCGACGAGGTGCAGGTCTGCCCGTGGGCTCTGCGCGAGGGCATCATCCTGCGCCGGCTCGACTGGATGCGCGGCGAGAGCTGACCCAGGTGGCGGCCGGACGGGCGCACCTTAGGCTGGCCGGTGTGGATCGGACCGTTCAGGTGCCCAGGGCGAAGATCGCCCTGTCGACGGCGTCCTGCTACCCCGAGACGTGCAGCACCGCCTTCGAGATGGCCGCCTCGCTCGGCTTCGACGGCGTGGAGGTCATGGTCTGGACCGACCCGGTCAGCCAGGACGCGGATGCGTTGCAGGCCCTGTCCGACCGCTACGGCGTGCCGGTGCTCGCGATCCACGCCCCGTGCCTGCTGCTGACCCAGCGGGTCTGGTCGACCGACCCCTGGGCCAAGCTCCAGCGGGCCCAGGCCGCAGCCGAGAAGGTCGGCGCACCCACCGTCGTCGTGCACCCGCCGTTCCGGTGGCAGCGCGACTACGCCCGCGGCTTCGTCGACGGTCTGCACGCGATGCAGCACGAGACCGACGTGACCTTCGCGGTCGAGAACATGTTCCCCTGGCGGGCGCGCAGCCGGGAGATCGCGGCGTACCTGCCGCACTGGGACCTCCTCGAGCTGGACTACCCGGCCACCACCCTCGACCTGTCGCACACCGCGACCTCCGGGTCGGACGCGATCCGGGTGGTCGAGGCCCTGGGCGACCGGCTGCAGCACGTGCACCTGGCCGACGGCTCCGGGTCGAGCAAGGACGAGCACCTGGTGCCCGGCCGGGGCGGCCAGCCGTGCGGCGAGGTGCTCGAGCGGCTGGCCCGCTCCGGGTATGCCGGCACCGTGGTCCTGGAGGTCAACACCCGCCGCGCCCTCAACCGGGACGAGCGCGAGGCCGACCTCGCCGAGGGCCTCGCCTTCGCCCGGCTCAACCTCGCCGCCGCCGCCGACAGCACCCCGTGAGAGCTCCCGCGTGACCGACCGGCGACTGTTCGACGTCGTCGCGGCCGACTACGACACCTACCGGCCCGACTATCCGGCGCAGCTGTTCGACGCGCTGGAGTCGGCGATGGGGCAGCCGCTGCTGTGGTCGTCGGTCTGCGACGTCGGCTGCGGGACCGGCATCGCGTCACGCGCCATCGCCGGGCGCGGTGCCACCGTCACGGCCGTCGACCCCGGCGAGGGCGTGCTGCGGGTGCTTCGTTCACGGTCGACGTCACGAGTCCTGCCCGTCGTGGGCGACGGCAACGCACTGCCGCTAGCCGACTCCCAGTTCGACCTGGTGTCCTACGCCCAGTCGTTCCACTGGACCGACCCCGACCGCGCGCTGGCCGAAGCCTTCCGGGTGCTCAAGCCAGGCGGACTCTTCGCGGCCTGGTGGAACCGGCACGACACGTCGGCCCCCTGGTTCGCCCGGCACCAGGAACGACTGTTCGCCGCCTGCGGCTGGACCGGCCACACCGACGAGTCGTGGGTGGCGACGAAGCTGCGCGACTCGCCCTGGGACCGTCGGGTCGCCACGGTCGAGGTGCCGTGGAGCAGACGGATGTCGCTGGTCGACTTCGGCCGCAACGTCATGACGAAGTCCTACGTCTTCGCCCTCGGTGACCGGGCGGCTGACGTGGTCGCCGCCGAGGTCGACGAGCTCGCGAAGGAGCACCCGGACGGCTACCTCGACGAGCCCTTCTCGACGTTCGCCGTGATGGCCCGCCGCTGAGTCGTCACGGGCGAGGCGGGTAGGTGCGGCCGGCTGCGCGCGCGGCGCCGGCGAGATAGGTCTCCCGCTGCGTGGGGTCGGCCTGCACCGGGGCGCGCCGGGGCGGTGGGCCGTGGACCGGACGGTAGGAGTCGAAGTCCGTCGTCAGCGCACCCTCACCCCGGGTGAGGTGGGGGAGCCGCTGCTGAAGCTCGTGCACGTTGACCGCCGGGATCGTGCCGTCGAGGACCAGAGAGCCGCGGCACGGCTCGGCTGACATCGGCACGGCGTCGAGGCGGGCGAGAGCGGCGAGCACGGTCTGTTGGCTCGCGAGCGGGACGTCGAGGTGGAACCGGTGCACGGGCTCGCACACCTGGCTGCCCGCCTCCAGCAGCGCCGTCATCAGCACGAGCGGCGTGAGCAGGCGGAAGTCCGCGGCGGTGCTGGACATGCTCTTGTCGAACGTGCCGTGAGAGTGGCTCTGCCGGGCCCAGTAGCCGCTGTCGGTCATCACCACCGCCACGTCCAGGACCTGCCACCCGTGCGGGCCCTGCCGGAGGGTGTCGTGGACGGCGTCCTCGACCGCCGTGAAGAACGCCGAAGGCATCGATCCCCGCTCGACCTCCAGGCGGAAGGCGGTCCCGCTGCCGACCGGCCCGGGCTCGACCCTGAGGCCGACGGTTGCCAGGAAGGGGTTGGTCGTCGCGCCGAGGGCCTCGGCCGCGCCGGCCGAGCCGGTGAGGCGCTCGGTGCACAACGGTGTAGACGTGGCGAACCGCACCGGCACGCCGTACTCGAGCTCGAGCAGGTCAGCGAGGACCTCCTTCTGCACCTCGCCGTACAGGGAGACAGCCAGCTCCCCGCGCTCGTCGTCCTGATGGACGTTGATCAACGGGTCCTGCTCGGCCAGCTGGCTGAGACCGGTGTGCAGACGCGTCCTCGCTGCCGGGTCGACCGGCCACACCACGGTCTCGAGCGAGGGCCGGACGAAGCGGTGGACTCGGCGCGGGTCGCCGGTGGGCGCGCCGACGCGGTCCCCGATCCGGGCCGACTCGGGCCCGCGCAGCTGGGCCACCTGACCGGCCCGGACCTCGTCGGACGCGACGAGGCCGCCGTCGCGGAAGACCTTGACCGCTGTGACCCGCTCCGAACGTCCCCGGCCGAGGTCGACCCGGTCGCGCACCCGGATCCGCCCGCGAGCGAGCTGGAGGTAGACCAGCTTCTCCCCGGCCGCTCCGCGTTCCACCTTGAACACGACACCGGCCGGGGGAGCGAGGTGGTCAGAGGGCGATGACGGCAGGAACTGCGCGAGGCCGTCGAGCAGCTCGGGCACGCCGGCGCCCGTGATCGCCGACCCGAACAGCACCGGGAGCACGCAGCCGTCTCGTGCCTGGGCGGACAGCCGCCGGAGCAGGTCTGCGGCCGGCACCGCAGGGCCGAGCGTGGTGGCGCGCTCGAGCACCTCGTCGTCGTGGGCCGCGACGACCTCGACCAGGGCGTCGTGGAACGCCGGGTCGCCCTGCGGGGCGGGCCGGACGGACGCCGCCCGCGAGCCGGCGTCCTCGACCCGCTGCACCGGGATGCTTGCCGGGTCGAGCCGGCGCCGGACCTGGTCGGCGACCTCGGCCGGCGCGGCACCGGCACGGTCGATCTTGTTGACGAACACCACGGTCGGGATGCCGAGCCGTCGCAACGCGCGATGCAGGACGACGGTCTGCGCCTGCACGCCCTCGACCGCGGACACCACCAGCACTGCGCCGTCCAGCACGGTCAGGGCCCGCTCCACCTCGGCGATGAAGTCGGAGTGACCGGGTGTGTCGATGACGTTGACGGTCAGGTCGCGAGCCACGAAGGACACCACGGCAGCACGGATGGTGATGCCGCGACGCCGTTCCAACGCCATCGTGTCGGTCCGGGTGCTACCGGCGTCGACACTTCCGAGCTCGTCGAGGACGCCGACCTGGTAGAGCAGGCGTTCGGTCAGGCTGGTCTTGCCGGCATCAACATGCGCGACGATCCCCAGGTTGAGATAGCGCAAGAGCTTTCACGTCCAGTCGCCGAGGAAGAACTGCGGGCCGGGGCGTGAAGGCTGCGCGCACGGGAGCTCCTCGGGTCGGGACGGGCGGTGTGCTCGAGCCCACCACGTCACGGGTACGCGCGCCACCGGGTTTCCGGTCCCCTCGGTCCGCTGGCGGGGTGAGACCTGCCGGACCGGCAGCCGCGGGCAGGCGCCGTCGCCGCTGAGGCATGAGTAGCGATACTCGGGACACGGGGCGCCAGGCGGGCCACTCTGGCTGCATGAACGAGACGACCGAGCCCCGCACCAGCCCGTCGGCACCCGCCGCCGCCGACCCGGCGACGGCTTCCGCTCTCAGTGACCTGGTGGCGGAGGGGACGCTCACCGCCGCGCAGGCCGAACGAGTCGCTGCCGTCCTGGGTTCGTCCCGCGGTCCGGCCCCGGTCGAGCCCGCGGTGGGCCCGGGGCCGCGGGGCCGGCTGGCCGAGATCGCCGGGTACCTCGGCGCGGCCCTCCTGCTCGGTGCTGCGGCGCTGTTCCTCTCCAACGGGTGGGAGGACCTCAGCGAGACCGCCCGGGTGGTCATCCTGGCCGGCGTGGCCGTCCTTCTGGGCGTGGCCGGCTGGTCGGTCGCGGCGTCGTCGCGGCTGCCGATGCGCGTGCTGGCCGGCCAGCCGGACTCGGCCCGGCGCCGGCTGGTGTCCGTCCTGTGGACCTCCGGCGCGGTCGCTGCCGCCGCGGCCACCGGGCTGGCTGCCGACAGCTGGGAGCTCGCCGCCGCCAGCGCCGTCGGCCTGGTCGTGGCGGCCGCGGGGTACGCCCTGGTGCCGGGGGTCGTGGGGCAGCTCGGGATGTGGGTGGGGTCGGTGACCCTCGTGTCCGGGCTGGTCAGCGAGATCGGTGACCGGCCGAACGCCTCGCCGTACGCCCTCGCGCTCGTCCCGCTCGGGGCCGTCTGGGTGGTCCTGGGCCTGACCGCCGTCGTTCGTGACCGCGAGGTGGCGTTCGCGACCGGGGCGGCCGTCGCGCTGTTCGGCGCCCAGCTGCCGGTCTTCGACGGCGACAACCAGTGGCTGGCGTACGCCCTCACGGCCGGTGTCGCGGTCGCCGGTTTCGCCGGGTACCTCGAGACGCGGAGCTGGTCGGTGCTGGGAGCCGGTGTCCTCGCGACGACGATCGTCGTCCCCGAGGCGCTGCACGACTGGACCGACGGCTCGGTCTCCGCGGCCGGCTCGCTGCTGGTGGCCGGGCTCACCCTGCTGGCCGCCAGCGCCGCCGGCCTCCGGCTGCGACGCGAGACGGTCCAGTCCGACTGAGTCCTGAGCATGTGTTCCCGACCCGACGCCGGGAGGGGTTGTCGGCCCCATCGCGCGCGGTCATCCTGGGCCTGCTGCAGGAGGCAGCGGGCCGGCTCGCGCCGGTATCGCGAGTGATCGGGGGACATCCCATGCGACGTACAGCGACACTGCTCTCGACCGTCCTCATGACTGTGGTCCTGGCCGCCGCACCTGCCCGCGCGGGCGCGCCGGAAGCCTTCACCGACCACGTCGAGGAGTCGAACACCATCGACTGCTCGGTCTTCGACCCCGGGTGGCAGTTCCACGACGACTTCCTCGACATCCTCGATTTCCGCGGCCAGGTCTACCGGGATCGCTCCGGAGAGGTCACCCGGGTCCTCATCCACGTGCAGCACCGCTCGAACGACGTCAACTCCGTCACCGGGTTCACCCTCCACGAGCACAACAAGTACCTCGTCACGCTGGACTTCCGAGCCGGGACGATCAGCTTCAGCGGCGCCATCAACGTCATGCAGCGCCGCGGCGTGGGATCCGTGATCCGCAACGCCGGGCACAAGGTGTTCGGCCTCGACTCCGACGAGGTGCTCCAGCTGTCCGGGCCGGACATCGCCGACGACGTCGACTTCTGCCGGGCTGTCGCCCCGGTCGGTTCGCGACCGTAGAACCAGCGGCCGCCGCCGCGCGAAGCAGCGCCTCACCGAGCGCGACGCGGCGGACCTGCCAGCCGTCGGGCAGGATGGCCGATGTGTCCGGACGACGCGCATGACCACGCCGGCCCGCCGCGGCCCGGGTCGGCCGACCGGCGGCGGTGACCGGCGGGCGGCCATCCTGGGGGCGGCCCGGGAGCAGTTCGCCGATCGCGGGTACGCCGCGGCCACCGTCCGCGGCATCGCCCGGCAGGCCGATGTCGACCCGGCCCTGGTGCACCACTACTTCGGCACCAAGGAGCAGGTCTTCGTCGCGGCGATGGAGCTGCCGTTCGACCCGGCCGAGCGCCTGCCGCAGGTGCTGGCGGGCGACGTCGACGGCGTCGGTGAACGGCTGGTCGAGATGTTCCTCGGGCTCTGGGAGCAGCCGGAGTTCCGCACGCCGATGCTCGGCCTGGTGCGCTCGGCGCTCACCGGGGAGCAGGGCGCCGCGATGCTGCGCGAGTTCGTCGGGTCCGCCCTGCTCGGCCGGGTGGCGGCAGCCGTCGGTCAGGACGACCCTCTGCGGGTCCAGCTGGCCGCCGCGCAGATGGTGGGCGTGGTCATGCTGCGCCACGTCGTCCGGATCGAGCCGTTGGCCTCAGCGCCGGTGGACGACCTCGTGCTGCTCGTCGCCCCGACCGTGCAGCGCCACCTCGTCGGCTGAGAAACCCCGCCCGGGCCTTGACGGGAGCCCCTGGGCAGCGTCATATTCATCGTATGATGAATAACGATCGAAGGCCCTCGGCCGTCGTCGTGGACCGGCTGCGCGTCGTGCGCGGTGGCCGGGTCGCCCTGGACGACGTGTCCCTGGCCGTCCCGAGCGGCAGCGTGACCGGGCTGCTGGGCCCCAGCGGCGGTGGCAAGTCCACGATGATGCGGGCGATCGTCGGGGTGCAGGTGGTGGCCGGCGGCACGGTGGAGGTGCTCGGTGAGCCCGCGGGCTCGCGGGCGCTGCGGCAGCGAGTCGGCTATGTCACCCAGGCGCCGTCGGTGTACGCCGACCTGACCGTGCGCGAGAACCTCCGCTACTTCGCCGCGGTCCTCGGGGCGCCGTCCGGCGACGTCGACCGGGTCGTCGCGGAGGTCGGCCTCGACAGCCACGCCGATGCGCTGGTCGGCCGGCTCTCCGGCGGGCAGGAGGCGCGAGTCTCGCTGGCGGCCGCTCTGCTGGGCGAGCCGGAGCTGCTCGTCCTGGACGAGCCCACCGTCGGCCTGGACCCGGTGCTGCGCCGGGACCTGTGGAACCTGTTCCGTCAGCTGGCGGACCGGGGCCGGACGCTGCTCGTGAGCAGCCACGTCATGGACGAGGCCGCGCACTGCGACCGGCTGCTGCTGCTCCGCGAGGGGCACCTCCTCGCCGACGACACCCTGGACGGAGTGCTCGAGAGCACCGGGACGCGGGACGTCGAGGCAGCCTTCCTCGCCCTCGTCGACCAGGCCGACCAGGCCGAGCACGACGCCCAGACAGCAGGGAGCCAGGCATGAACGCCCGCCGCACACTCGCCACCGCCCACCGGGTCCTCAGCCAGCTGCGGCACGACCCGCGGACGATCGCGCTCATGCTGGTGGTCCCGTGCGTCCTCGTCGGGCTGCTGGCCTGGGTCTTCGAGGGCACCCCGACGTTCGACCGGATCGGGGCGCCGCTGCTCGGCATCTTCCCGTTCGTCGTGATGTTCCTGGTGACGAGCATCGCGACCCTGCGCGAGCGCACGTCCGGGACGCTGGAGCGGCTCCTCACGATGCCGCTCGGCAAGCTGGACCTGCTGGCGGGCTACGCCCTCGCGTTCGGCGCGGTCGCTGTCGTGCAGGCCGGCCTCGTCAGCCTGCTGTCGCTCACCTGGTTCGGGCTCGACGTGGTCGGACCCGCGTGGCTGCTGGTCGTCGTGGCACTGGCCGACGCCCTCCTCGGCACCGCGCTGGGGCTGTTCGTCAGCGCCTTCGCGAACTCGGAGTTCCAGGCCGTGCAGTTCATGCCGGCGTTCGTGCTGCCCCAGTTCCTGCTCTGCGGGCTGCTCGTGCCGCGGGACCAGATGCCCGACGTCCTGCACGCGGTGTCGTCGGCGCTGCCGCTGTCGTACGCGGTCGACGCCCTGCGCGACGTGACGACGAACGCCGGGGTCGCCACGGGCACGTGGGTCGACCTCGGCGTCGTCCTGGGGTGCGTGCTGCTCGCCCTGGGGCTGGGCGCGGCGACGCTGCGCCGGCGTACCGCCTAGCAGCCCAGCACCCAGCCCGGGTCGGATGCCGAACCCGGCGGGACGATCGGCCCTGCCCCGCAGGTCGCACGTCTCCCTAGCGTGGATCGCCCTGAGCGATTGCACACGACGGAGGTGCGCTGTGTCCGAGGCCATCCGGACCGAAGGCCTCACCAAGCACTTCGGCGATGTCGTGGCGCTGGACGGTCTGGACCTGCAGGTGGAGCAGGGCGAGATCTTCGGCTTCCTCGGACCCAACGGCGCGGGCAAGTCCACCACCATCCGGCTGCTGCTCGGCCTGATCCGGCCGACGTCCGGCGCGGCCTGGCTGAACGGCGTGCCTGTCGGGGACGTCGAGCGAGCCCACCGATCGGTGTCCTACGTCCCCGGCGACGTCTCGCTGTGGCCCCAGCTGACCGGCGCCGAGACCCTGGAGCTGCTCGGCAACGTGTCCGGCAAGGTGGACCGGCAGTTCCGGGACGACCTCGTGCGGAGGCTCGACCTGGACCTGAGCAAGCGGGCCCGGTCCTACTCCAAGGGGAACCGGCAGAAGGTCGCCCTGGTAGCCGCGTTCATGAACCGGCCGGACGTGCTGCTGCTCGACGAGCCGACCGCCGGGCTGGACCCCCTCATGGAGGCCGAGTTCCAGGCGCTGGCCCGGGAGGCGGCGGACCGCGGGCAGACCGTGTTCCTCTCCTCCCACATCCTCGACGAGGTGGAGGACCTGTGCGGCCGCGTCGGCATCCTGCGGTCGGGGCGCCTGGTCGAGGTCACGGCGCTCGAGGATCTCCGCCGGATCAGCACAACCGTGCTGGAGGCGACCCTCGCCGGGCCGGCGCCGGATCTGGCAGGAGTGCCGGGCGTCGTCGCGGTCGAACCGATGCCATCGGGGCTGCGGGTCACGGTCGCCGGGAGCCCGGACGCCGCCCTCGCGCGCCTGCTGACGGCCGGCATCCTCCGTCTGGACAGCCACGCGCCGACCCTCGAGCAGATCTTCCTCACGTACTACGAGGCCTCCCCGCAGCAACGGGCCGCGGTCGCCGCGGCGCACGGCACGCTGCCGGCTGGCTCCGGGGCCGCTGGAGGGCCCCCGTGAGCCACTCCCGAACCGCGCACCAGCCGGACGCCGAAGGCGCCCTGACCAGGACTCAGGTCCGACCGCGCGGCCACGGCGGGCACGGCGGTCCGCTCCCGGCCGCGAGAGCGCAACGGGCGATCCTCGGCTGGACCGTGCGTCTCGTGCGTCGCGGCGCGCTCGTGCTGGCCGCATCCGCCGCCGGGTACATGGTGCTCGAGGTCGCGAGCTTCCGGCAGACCTACCCCGACGGCGTCAGCGCGGAGCAGTTCACCCTCTTCGCCGACGACCCGGCGTCCCGGATGCTGCAGGGCGTGCCGCACGGCATCGAGACGGCCGGGGGCTTCGCGGCGTGGGACGGCGGCTGGGTGCTCGAGATCATCGTGGGGCTGTGGGCCCTGCTCGTGGTCACCCGGCTGCTGCGAGGTGAGGAGGAAGCGCAGCGTGCCGAGATGCTGCTGGCCGGACCGGTCCGGGCCGGCCGCGCAACCGCGCTTCAGCTGCTGGTGGTGGTGGCAGCGGCCCTGCTGACAGGTGCTGCCGTGGCGGCCGCGCTGGTCGGCACCGGCTCCGACGCGGGCCGGTCGGCACTGTTCGGCGTCGGGATCGCCGGGGTCGCCCTCACCTTCGCCGGCGTCGGCGCGGTCACCGCACAGGTCTTCGACACGCGCCGGCTCGCCTCCGGCACGGCGGCGGCCGCGCTGTTCGGGTCGTTGCTGCTCCGGATGGCCGCCAACAGCACGGACGACCGGGCGTGGTTGGGCTGGTTCACCCCCTTCGGCTGGGTGGATCTGCTCGAACCCTTCGGGGACCCGTCCTTGGGTGCCCTTGTGCCCCTTGCCCTCGTGCCGGCGATCCTGCTGGGCGTGGCCGTGCGGATCCGCGGCAGGCGGGACGCAGGTGGAGCTCTCGTCGCCACCTCGGACAGCCACGCGCCGCGCCTGAGGGGCCTTGGCGGGCCGGCGGCCTTCGCCTGGCGCAGCAACCGGGCGGTCCTCCTCGGCTGGGTGCTCGGGCTCGGGACCTACGCCTTCGTCATCGGCTCCCTCGTCCCGACGATGGTCGAGTTTCTCGCCCAGGACGCGGACTACCGACGGGTGCTGGCCGAGCTGGGTCTGAGTGCAGCCGTCACCGTGCAGGGGTTCCTCGGTGTCATGGGCATCACGCTGGGAGTCGGCTTCGCGCTCTACGCGGCGTGGCGCATGGGTGCGGTGCGCGTCGAGGAGGGGTCCGGTCGAGCCGAGAACGTGCTCACCCGCCCGGTCACCCGATCCCGCTGGCTGGCTGGTCACGCCGCGGTCGCGCTGGCCGGTGCCGGGCTGCTCACCGTCCTGACGGGGGTCGCGATGTGGGCCGGCGCGGCCGCTGCGGGCTCGTCCGAGGTGACGGCGGGCGACGCCTTGCGGTCTGTGCTCAACACCGGCTCGGTCACCGTTCTGGTCACCGGTCTGGCGATGCTGACGTTCGGGCTGCTCCCACGGCTGACGCTGGCGGTTCCGGTGGCGGTCACCGTCGTGGGCTACCTCCTGTCGCTGCTCGGACCGGCGTTGTCATGGCCGGCCTGGGTGGTCGACCTCTCGCCGTTCGCGCACCTCGCCCTCGTTCCGGCCGAGTCCTTCGCCGCGGGGCCGGCGACGGCAATGGTGGCGCTCGGGCTGGCTGGGGTCGGCGCCGGCCTGGTGGCCTTCAGCCGCCGTGACCTCGTGGGCGACTGACGGGGCCTCCCGGGGCCGCTGCCGGTGTCTGGCCGACCTCGCGTCAGTGGTAGCGCCGCATCGAGCTGGTCGCCGGACCACCACTCGCCGCGGGCTCGCCGTCGCCGTCGCGGTCGCGGTCGCGCAGGTCGATGTCCCGGCCGTCCGTGCCTGCGCCCTCGCGCTCGGCGTCCTCAGCGGACAGCGGTGCTGCGATGTCCTCGAGCGACCGCTGCTCGGCGTTGACCGCGAGGAAGGCCGCCACGATCCCGGCCGCGATCATCAGTCCGGCGCCGATGTAGTAGCCGTTCACCACCTGGTCCCGGCCCTGCTCGATGAACCGGCCGAACAGGATCGGCCCGATGATGCCGCCCAGGCCCGTGCCGACCGCGTAGAAGAAGGCGATCGCCATGGCGCGGGTCTCCATCGGGAAGATCTCCGACACGGTGAGGTACGCCGCGCTGGCCCCGGCCGAGGCGAAGAAGAACACGATGCACCACATCAGGGTCAGGGTGTTCGCACTCAGCGAGCCGTTGTTGAACAGCACGCCGGTGAGAACGAGGAACAGCCCGGACACGACGTACGTCATGGTGATCATGACCCGTCGGCCCACGGTGTCGAACAGCCGGCCGAGCAGCAGCGGCCCGGCGAAGTTCCCGATCGCGAGCGGGATGAGGTACCAGGGCGCCATGGCGGTGTCGACCTTGACGATGTCGGTGAGCACCAGCGCGAAGGTGAAGAAGACCGCGTTGTAGAGGAACGCCTGACCGATGAACAGCGAGAGGCCCAGCACGAAGCGCTTCGGGTACAGCGTCCATGCGGTCTTCGCGATCTCGCCGAACCCGATGGTCTTGCGCTGCCGGACGGTCAGGTAGTCGTCACTGTCGTCGGCGTCGGGCAGCTTCTCGTCGGTGGAGTCCTCGACCTGGCCCTCGATGTCGCGGACGATCCGCTCGGCGCCCTGCTCCTTGCCGTGGATGAACAGCCAGCGCGGGCTCTCCGGGACGTTCCGGCGGACGAACAGGATCCCGATGCCGAGGATCGCGCCGAGGCCGAAGGCGATCCGCCAGCCGAGGTCCTTGGCGAAGAAGTTCTCGTTGAGCAGGAACACCGACAGCGCGGCGCCGAGTGCGGTGCCCAGCCAGAAGGAGCCGTTGATGATGAGGTCGACCCGGCCGCGCACCCGGGCCGGGATCAGCTCGTCGATCGCCGAGTTGATGGCGGCGTACTCGCCGCCTACACCGGCTCCGGTGAAGAACCGGCAGACGAAGAACCAGAGCGGGTTCATGGAGAACGCGGTCAGCACCGTGGCCGTGAGGTACACGGCAAGGGTCACGAGGAACAGCTTCTTCCGGCCGAGCCGGTCGGTGAGGTAGCCGAAGAAGAGTGCGCCGAGGCAGGCCCCGGCGACGTAGACGCCGGCCGCGATGCCGATCTGGCTCTGGCTGATCTCCAGCCCGCTGCCCTTCTCGGTGAGGCGACCGGCGATCGACCCGACGATGGTGACCTCGAGCCCGTCGAGGATCCACACCGTGCCGAGGCCGATCACCACCAGCCAGTGCCACCGGGACCACGGCAGCCGGTCCATCCGGGCCGGGATGTTGGTCTTGATGGTTCCGGTCTGGACCCCGCTCATGCGCGTCTCCCGTATGCGTGCTGCGACCCCCGACCGGGCGCAGAGTCGGTCCCGGTGTGCCCGCGACGCCGCCGGCGAAACCTCCGCGCTGCCGGACCCGGCGCCGCGCGCCGGGCCCGCCGCAGACCCAGGGGTCCGCGGCGCTAGCCTGGGCCGGCGCCCGACGACCCCGTCGTGCGGCCGAAGGAGGTCAGTCCCGTTGCTGCGGCGAGTGCTGCTGTCGATGTCCCGCAGCCTGCGGATCCGGCACCTGGTGGAGACCGCGCCGGGCTCCCGGTCGGTCGTCGCCCGCTATGTCCCGGGGACCACCGCCGAGGAGGCCGTCGAGGCCACCCGGGTCCTCGCGGCCAAGGGGCTGCTCGTCTCGCTCGACCACCTCGGTGAGGACACCCTCGACCTGGCCCATGCGACCGCGACCAAGGAGGCCTACCTCCGGGTCCTCGACCTGCTCGGCCGGGCCGGCCTGACCTCCGGTGCCGAGGTGTCGGTCAAGCTGTCGGCCGTCGGGCAGGCACTGCCCGGCGACGGCGAGAAGGTCGCGCTCGAGAACGCGCGGGCGATCTGCGCGGCCGCCCGCGACCAGGGCACCACGGTGACCCTCGACATGGAGGACCACACCACCACCGACTCCACCCTGGGCATCCTGCGCGACCTGCGCGTCGACTTCCCGGAGACCGGTGCCGTGCTGCAGGCCTACCTGCACCGCACCGAGGCCGACTGCAAGGACCTCGCCCACACAGGCTCCCGGGTCCGCCTGTGCAAGGGCGCGTACAAGGAGCCGGAGTCGGTGGCGTTCCAGGGCAAGCGGGAGGTCGACCGGGCCTACGTTCGCGCACTCAAGGTCCTCATGGCCGGGGACGGCTACCCGATGCTCGCCACCCACGACCCGCGACTGGTCGCCATCGGCGAGGACCTGGCGCGGCGGCACGACCGGGCTCCGGACACCTACGAGTTCCAGATGCTGTTCGGCGTCCGGCCGCACGAGCAGGAGCGGATCGCCGGGACCGGCCAGCGGATGCGGGTCTACATCCCCTACGGCGACGAGTGGTACGGCTACCTCGTCCGAAGGATGGCCGAGAAGCCCGCGAACCTGGCGCTGTTCCTACGCTCGGTAGTGAGCAAGGGGTAGGCCGACACACAGAGGGGCGGACCGATGACGGCACCGGCTGGGCAACGGGTCGCAGTCCTCGGCGCGGGGAAGATGGGGGAGGCCCTGCTGTCCGGCATGCTGCGCGGCGGTACGCCGGCCAGCGACGTGCTGGTCACCGCGCGGCGGCCGGAGCGGGCCGCGGCGCTGCGCGAACGGCACGGCGTCGAGGTGGTCGCGTCGGCCGAGGCGGCGGCTCGCGCGGACACCCTGATCCTCACGGTCAAGCCGCAGGACATGGCCGCGCTGCTGGCCGAGGTGGCGCCCCACACGCCGCCGGACCGGCTGGTGGTGTCGGTCGCGGCCGGCATCACCACGGCCTTCCTCGAGGCCCGGCTCGCCCCGGGGACGCCGGTCGTCCGGGTCATGTCGAACACGCCGGTACTGGTCGACGAGGCGATGAGCGCGATCTCGGCGGGCGCGCACGCGGGGGAGGAGCACCTGGTGCGCACCGAGGCGATCTTCACCCCGGTGGGCCGGACCATCCGGGTGCCGGAGTCGCAGCAGGACGCGGTCACCGCGCTCTCGGGCAGCGGCCCGGCGTACTTCTTCTACCTGGTCGAGGCGATGACCGACGCCGGCATCCTGCTCGGCCTCCCGCGACAGGTGGCGCACGACCTCATCGTGCAGACCGCGATCGGCTCCGCGGTGATGCTGCGCGACTCGGGGCAGCACCCGGTGACCCTGCGCGAGGCGGTGACATCCCCGGCGGGCACGACCATCAACGCGATCCGCGAGCTGGAGAACCACGGCGTCCGGGCTGCCATGCTCTCGGCGCTGGAGGCCGCCAGGGACCGCGGCCGCGAGCTCGCCAGCGGAGGGGACGGGACATGAGCGAGCAGCTCGGGGTCGAGGTCGTGCAGCCCGCACTGCTCTTCGACCTGGACGGCACCCTGGTCGACTCGGTGTACCAGCACGTCATCGCCTGGCAGGAGGCGCTGGCAGAGTGCGGCATCGAGCTGTCGGTGTGGCGCATCCACCGTCGGATCGGCATGAGCGGCGGGCTGTTCCTCGACGCGCTGCGGCGGGAGACCGGCTTCCCCCTCGACGACGAGCTCGCCGAGCGGCTGAAGACGCTGCACGCCGCGGCGTACCTCCGGCGCAAGGACTCGGTGATCCCGCTGCCGGGCGCCCGCGAGCTGGTCGCCCACCTGCACGAGCGCTCGGTGCCCTTCGCCATCGCCACCAGCGGCGCGCAGCAGACCGCCGGGTCGGCGCTGGCGATGCTCGGGCTGCCGGACGACGTGCCGGTGGTGACCCGGGACCTGGTCGAGCTGGCCAAGCCGGACCCGCACCTGTTCCTGGCCGCGGCCAAGCTGCTGGGCATCGACCCGCGGCACTGCTTCGTCGTCGGCGACAGCGTGTGGGACCTGCTCGCGGCGCAGCGAGCCGGCTCGCTCGGCATCGGCCTGCTCTCCGGCGGCTACGGCCGGGAGGAGCTCGAGCGCTCCGGCGCGTACCGGGTCTACGCCGACCCAGCCGAGATGCTCAGCCGGCTCGAAGAGGTCGGCGTGCGCCCCCTCCGCTGACCCCGTCCGTCGTACAGTGCCGCCGTGCCATCCGCCCCGCCGTACGCGGCCGACGAGCTGACCGTGGTGCCCGCGAACACGGCGTCCTGGGACGACCTTCAGACCGTGCTCGGCACGGCCTATCCCTCCGGCTGCCAGTGCCAGCGCTTCAAGATCAGCGACATGGAGTGGCGCTCGGCGCTCGTCGAGGACCTCGCCGAGCGGTTCCGCGAGCAGACCGCCTGCGGCCGCCCGCGGGCCCGGTCCACCAGCGGGCTGGTGGCCTACGCCGATGCCGAGCCGGTCGGCTGGTGCGCCGTCGAGCCGCGCACGGCGTACCCGCGGCTGCTGGGGACGATCCTGACCTGGCGGGGCCGGGACGAGGACAAGGCCGACAAGAGCGTCTGGGCGCTGACCTGCTTCCTCACCCGCCGCGGCTACCGCGGTCGCGGCGTCGCCCACGCGCTCGCTCGGGCCGCGGTCGACCACGCCCGCGACCGCGGTGCCCGCGCGCTCGAGGGGTACCCGCTGATCAGCCGGTCCGGCCTCCGGGTCACCACCGACGAGGTCAGGGTGGGCGTGCCCAGCCTGTTCGCGGCCGCCGGGCTCACCGAGGTCTCGCGGCCGTCGCCCCGTCGGGCCGTCATGCGCATCGACTTCTGATGCACCGGTCTCAGCGGCACCGTCGCCCGCTGCACGCCGCCGCAAGCATCCCCGGTCAGATGGGCATGTCGATGAACGGCGAGGAGTAGACCGGCTCCGCGCCCAGCGCCGCGGCGCCCTCGTCCGGGTCCATCCGATGCCGCTCCGCCTCGACGACCATCCCCAGCAGCCGCACGTCGCCGGGCGTCGCGATGCCGGTGACGCCCGGCAGCGAGAGTGCCCACGAGACGGCCGCGGTGATGGTGTCCTGGTCCTCCCACGGCTGGTACCAGGTCGCGAACCGGTGCCCCTCGGCCGTCGAGTGCTCGCCGGGCGGGGCCGGCCAGTTCTGCCGGGCCACCGTCTTGATGAGCATCAGGGCCGCGTCCTGCCGGGCCACCTCGTCGGCGAGCTCCTCGTACGCCGCGCGGAACGCGGCGTCGCGGTGCAGCACGACGTTCATCGGCGTCAGCACGGTGGCGAACGGGTGCCGGCGCAACGCCTCCAGGTGGGTCGAGGGAGCCTGGTCGCCGTGCCCGGTGATGCCCACGGCACCCACCAGCCCCTCGTCCACGGCTCGCAGGGCCGCCTCGAGCGCACCGCCCTTGCCGGTCACCAGGTCGAGCTCGCGGAGGTCACCGACGGCGTGCAGCTGCAGGAGGTCGACGGTGTCGGTCTGCAGCCGCTCCAGCGAGCGGTTGATCGATGCCCAGGCACCGTCCGCGTCGCGGTCGCCGGTCTTGGTGGCGAGGAAGACCTGGTCACGGATCCGCGGCATCCACGGGCCGAGCCGCAGCTCGGCCTCGCCGTAGCTCGCGGCCACGTCCAGGTGGTTGATGCCGGCGTCCAGCGCCTCCTGCACCGATGCGTCGGCGACGTCCTGGGTGACCGCGCCGAGCGCGGCCGCGCCGTAGATGAGGACCGAGCTCTCGTGACCGAGGCGGCCCAGGCGGCGGCGTTCCATGTCAGCGTCCTTCCGAGCGACGAAGTCGTGCGGCGGACCGCACCGTGACGACCAGCATGCCCGTCAGCCCGGCTGCGGCGATCCCCAGCCCCACCTGCCCGTCCAGGGGCAGGGCCACACCGATGCCGCCGCCGACGACCCAGGAGAGCTGCAGCAGCGTCTCGGACCGGGCGAAGGCCGACGTGCGCACCGCCTCGGCCACGTCCCGCTGGACGATGGCGTCCAGGGAGAGCTTGCCCAGCGACTGCGCCAGCCCCGCTGCCAGCGCCACGGCCAGCACGGTGACCAGACCGTAGGACAGCGCTCCGGCCAGGGCGGCCGCCGACACCACCGTCAGCACGATCACGATCACTGTGGTGGGCGCCTTGGTCCGCAGGCGGGACCCGATCACCGTGCCGGTCGTGCTGCCGACCGCTGCCCCGGCGACCACGAGCCCGAGCGCGGTCGTGGCGCCGAGGCCGCCGATCGGGTGCTCCCGCAGCAGGAAGGCGAGGAACATCGTGAGGAACCCGGAGAAGGCGCGCAGGGCTCCGTTCGCGCGCAGCGCGATCACCACCGAGGCGCCGACGGTCGCCCGTCGCGGGATCGGCCCGGTCTCGTCGAGGGACAGGGTGGTGCGGGTCTCACCCACGGTGGAGTCCACCTGCGCGGGCAGCCGCAGGGCGACGACCACGGCGACGCCGAACAGGACGAAGGTGGCGCGCAGCGACCAGTCCGGCCCGATCATCGACAGCAGCCCGGCCAGGCCCGCACCCAGGAGCCCGGCGATGATGCCGGCCAGCGAGATCCGGGAGTTCGCGGCGACGAGGGTGCCGCCCTTGGGCAGCAGCCGAGGCACCGTCGCGGACCGGCTGACGCCGTACGCCTTGGACGCGGCCAGGCAGGCGAAGGCGGCCGGGTACAGCGAGAACTCGTTGCTCACGACCGCCCCGGCCAGCACCCAGGTGGCGAAGCAGCGGACCAGCATCGTGGTGGCGATGGCGTAGCGGCGGCCGTGCCGGAACCGGTCCAGCAGCGGGCCGATGACAGGGGCCAGCACGGCGAACGGCGCCATCGTCACCAGCAGGTACACGGCCACCCGGCCGCGTGCCTCGCCGGTCGGCACCGAGAAGAACAGTGTGTTGGCCAGGGCGATCGCGATCATCGCGTCGCCGGCGGTGTTGAAGCAGTGCAGCTCGATCAGCCGGCCGAGGCCGGACTCGCCGGCCCCCTTCGCGTGCGTCCTGCGACGGACCCAGCGGGCGGTGCGTACCGCCCCGGCCCTGGTCAGCCGGGCGGCGCCGCGGCCGCCGCGGGCGGCGCCACGAGACGCCTGCGTGAACCGCTCCCGCCGGGTCTCGACCACGCCCCCATCCTGCCGCTCCCAGCCCGTCGCCGCCCGCACCGGGCGGGACGCGCCGGACCTGCCTGCCGCCCCCGCCCTCCACCGCTCGTTTGCGACCTTGCTTCCCGACACGCCGGTGCTTCGCACGGCGTGTCGGGGGGTCAGGTCGCAAACGAGCTTCCTTGGGCGGGCGGGGGGTTCGCCACCCACGGGCCGGGATGGGAGGATCGGTTCCCGTGACCCCCACCAGCACGAAGCGCCCTGCCCCCGACGCGGTCCTGTCCGGCGCCGTCGAGGAGGCCCGGGCGGTGGCGGTCCAGATCGCGGCCCGCCCGGAGCACGTCGGCGACCACCTCGGCGTCGAGCTGGACGACGAGCGGCTGGCCACTCACCGGTTCGCCTGCGCCGACCCCGCCTACCGCGGCTGGCACTGGGCCGTCACGGTGGCCCGGGTCCCGCGGGGCCGGACCGTCAGCGTGTGCGAGGCCGTGCTGCTCCCCGGCGACGACGCGCTGCTCTCCCGCGAGTGGCTGCCGTGGTCGGAGCGGCTCTCTCCGGGCGACCTGGGCGTCGGCGACCTGCTGGCGAGCAGCCCGGACGACGAACGGCTGGAACCGGGATACCTCGCGACCGGTCAGGGCTACCGCACCTCCACGGACCCCGACGACGATGTCGCCGACGACGACGCGGACCGGGTCGCCGTGTGGGAGCTGGGACTGGGCCGGGTCCGGGTGCTGTCGCCGATCGGCCGCGACGACGCCGTCGACCGCTGGTACTCCGGCGAGAACGGACCGACCGCCGCGATCGCCGAGGCCGCGCCGGCGCACTGCTCGACGTGCGGGTTCGTGGTTCCGCTCGGTGGCTCCCTGCGCCGGGTCTTCGGGGTCTGTGCCAACGCGATGTCACCCAGCGACGGCCGGGTGGTGTCCTACGACCACGGTTGCGGCGCGCACTCCGAGGTGGCCGAGCTGCCGCCGCCGGTCGAGGTCGCCGCACCGCCGACCGACGACGATCCCTACGAGCTCGTCGATCTGCACCCGGTCGAGCCCGGGTCCGACTGACCGGTCAGCCGCCGCAGCCGGCCACGACCGCCGGGACAGCGGCCGCGGCCGTCGTCCGCGCCGCGGCGTACGACGGGGTGGGCGAGCGCATCGCCCGGCGCAGCGCTACGGCGTACCGGGCCTGGCGGGCGCGGCCCAGCAGTGCCGGGTTGCCGAACGACAGCACCACCCGGCCGCGCCGGACCACCTGGTCGTCCGCGCCGCCTGCGTAGTCCTGGGCCGCCCGGACCGTGCCGAACACCACGACGTCCACCTGCTTGGTCGCGGCCATGTCGACCGCACCCGGGATCGTGCTCGCGAGACCGGGCCGGGTCTCGCCCTCGTCGGCGTGCGCGTCCCGCATCGGCAGCCCGCGCCGCTGGAGTGCCTGCACCATCCGGTCGAGGTCGGTCCGGGCCGACACGTGCTGCGCCCGGTACCGGCGGACGGCGGCGACGTACCGCTTCTGCCGGGCCGGGCCGACGCGCGCCGGGCTCCCGAAGGACACCACGGTGCGCCCGACCCGGACCGCCCGGTCGTCGCCGCAGCCGGTGAAGTCAGCGGCTGCCTGGGCGGTTCCGAAGAGAAGCAGGGAGGCGTCCTTGCTGATGACCGCGCGCACGCAGCCGCCGTCCGCGAGGTGGCTGCACAGGCCGTCGTCGACGGCGGCGTCCGGCGCCTCCGAGCGCCGGTGGGTCAGTGGGACCCCCTCATGGGCCATCCCGCGGACCAGCGACATGGCGGTGGGCCCGGAGGCGGCGCCCGCCGGTCCGGCAACCCCGGTGACGGGGACGAGCGCGGCGGCGAGTGCCAGCGAGAGCGCGAAGGCGCGACGTCGGGTGGTGGACACGGTGGAAGCTCCTGACTGGGTGCGACGCGGCCCTTCCGCGCGGTGCTGACACGACTGACGCGCGACGGTGCCGACGGGTTGCACCGCACCGGCAGGATTCTCGGCGATCTGCCCTGCAACCCGCACGGGTACCGTCGCCGGGTGGCCGCCGACCCGCAGGACCCGTTCGGCACCGCGGAGCTGCGGCGGCGGGTCCTCGACGCCTGGGCGGCGTCACCCGCGCGCTTCCGTGAGGACGCCAACGCCGAGGAGGACCTGGTCCTCGGCGGCTACCGCGACCGGGTGGTCGTGGAGCTGGCCCAGAACGCCGCCGACGCCGCGGCCCGCACGGGCCACCCGGGCCGGCTCCTCCTGCGGCTGACCGAGCGGCCGGACGGCTCCGGCGTCCTGGTCGCGGTGAACACCGGGGCCCCCCTCGACGCGGCGGGGGTCGAGTCGCTGTCCACGCTGCGCGCGTCCACCAAGCGCGGGACGCCGTCGTCGGTCGGCCGGTTCGGTGTCGGGTTCGCCGCGGTGCTGGCCGTCTCCGACGAGCCCGCAGTGCTCTCCAGCACCGGTGGCGTCCGGTGGTCCGCCGGGGAGTCGCGCACGGCGGCGGCAGCCGTCCCGGAGCTGGCCGACGAGCTGGCCCGGCGGGACGGGGCGGCACCGGTGCTGCGGCTTCCCTGGCCGGACCCCCGCCCACCCGACGCGGACGGCGCCACCACGGTCGAGCTGCCGCTGCGGGACCCGGCGGCCACCGCACTGGTCCGCCGCCTGCTCGACGACCTGGACGACGCCGTGCTGCTCGCGCTTCCGGGGCTGGGCGAGGTGACGGTCGAGCTCGACGGCGTACGCCGGGTGCTGGCCGGCGGGGACCGGTGGCGGATCGTGCGGCGCTCCGGCCGGGCCGACCCGGCGCTGCTCGCGGACCGGCCGAGGGAGGAGCGCGACCGGCCGTCGTGGTCGGTGACCTGGGCGCTCCCGCTGGCCGGGCAGCCGGTGCCCGGCACCCTGCACGCGCCGACGCCCACGGACGAGCCACTGGGGCTGCCGGCGCTGCTCGTGGCGTCGTTCCCGCTGGACACCACCCGCCGCCACGTCGCGCCGGGGCCCCTCACCGACGCGCTCGTCGGCTGGGCGGCCGAGGCGTACGGCGAGCTCGCCGAGGACAGTGCCGACCCGCTGGCGCTGCTGCCGGGCCCGGTGCCGCTCGGTCGGCTCGACGGAGCCCTCCGGCAGGCCGTCACCGGGGTGCTGCGCGGGAGCCGCTCGCTGCCTGCGACGGACGGCACCCGGGTCGCCCCGGCCGCGGCGACCGCCGTCGTCGGCGCCGCCGGCGTGCTGCGCGAGCTGCTCGCCGAGGCTCTCGGCCCGCTGGTCGCGGACCATCCGGGGCTGGACCGGCTCGGCGGCCGACGGCTCGGCCTGGCCGAGGCGGTCGAGGCGCTCGCGGCCCTGGACCGGCCGCCCGGGTGGTGGCGGTCCCTGTACGCCGCCGTGGACGCCGCTGCGGTGCGCGACCCGGAGGTCCTCGCCGTGCTGCCGGTGCCGCTGGCCGACGGCCGGCTCGTGCGGGGGCCGCGCGGCGTCCTGCTGCCGGACGACGAGCTCGGCCCGGCCGCCGCCGGCCTGCGTCTGCCGGGCCTCCGGCTGGCCCATCCCGACGCCGTGCACACCGTGCTGCGCCGGGCGGGCGCGGCCGACGCCGGCCCGCGGGCGCTGCTCGCGGCACCCGAGGTACGCCGGGCGGTCGAGGACGCCTGGGACGACCCGGACCGCGGGACGGCCGCCGCCGCGGTGCTGCCCCTCGTCGCCGCGGCCGCGCTCCGGCCGGGGGACCTGCCGTGGCTGGCCGAGCTGCCGTTGCCGGCCTCGGACGGCACCTGGGCGCAGGCCGACGAGCTGGCCCTGCCGGGCTCACCCCTGTCGCTCGTCGCCGACTCCGAGCTGGTGGGGGAGGTCGGACCGGACCTGGTCGCTCGGTGGGGGCCGGCGGTGCTCGCCGCGGTGGGCGTCCTGGCCGGGTTCACGACGGTCGAGGCTGCCGACGTGGTCCTGGACGAGGGGACGGTCGAGGAGCCGCTGGAGGGATGGGCCCGCGCCTCGCTCGACCTGCTGCCCGGCGCCGACCTGCCGCCCACGGCCCGGTCCGTCCGGGTGGTGCCCGAGCTCGACGTCGTGGCGGACGACCGGTGGGCCGACGCCCTGCGGCAGGTCTCGGCCGACTCGGCGGTCCGCGCGGCCGTCGTGACACCGGTCCGCCTGGAGCTGGCCGGTGGCCGGACGGCGGAGGTGCCGTCGTACGGCGCCTGGCTGCTGCGCACCAGGGCCGTGCTCGCGGGGCGGCCCACGACCGGCTGGGCGCTCCCGGGCTCCGGGCTGGAGGGGTTGTACGACGTGCTGGACCCAGCGCTCGTGGACGGCATCGACCCCGCGGTCCTGCGCGCCGCCGGTGTGGTGGCGTCGTTGGCCGACACCGTCGCGGAACCCGGAGGTGCCGACGAGCTGCTCCGCCGGCTCGCCGATGACGACCGGGCGCTGCCGGCGGCGACCTGGTCCGCGCTGTGGCCGGTCCTGGCGGCGTGCGACCCGGACGAGGTCGACCCGCCCGAGCGGGTGCGGGTCGCCCCCGACCGGGTCGCCGATGCCGCCGACGCCGTCGTCGTGGACCGGCCGGAGCACCTGCAGGTGGTGGGGGAGGACGCGCTGGTGCTCCCCTTGGGCCTGAGCCACCGGGTGGCCGAGCTGCTCGACCTCGCCCTGAGCAGCGAGACCGTGCCGGAGCCCGCGCTCGACGACGGCACGGAGCGCGAGGTGCCCGGCCCGGCGCACGACCTGGTCGCGGGGCTCCCGTCGACCTGGTGGCAGCACGACGAGATCACCGTGGCCGGGCGGCCGGTGACCTGGTGGCGGGACGACGACGGCGGTGTGCACGCGACGACGTACGACGGGCTCGCCCGTGGCCTCGCGGCGGCAACCGGTCGCTGGCGGGACCGGCTGCTGCTGGGTGCCAGCCTCGAGGACCCGGACCGTCTCGGTGGCCTGCTCGCCGAGGCCCGGCTGGAGGACTGACCGACTGACCGGCTGATTGACTGACTGGCTGGCTGGGGCGGCTGTCGCTGCCGCGTCAGTGGCCGCCGCCCTCGTGGCTCTCGTCGTGAGGGCTGGTCTCACCGTGGTGGCCTGCGCCGCCTGCCGGGGTGGCCGCCAGTGCCGGTGTCGTCAGCACGGACACCGCGACCGCACCCACGACCGTGAGGGCGACGACCCGGCCGGTGGACGGTCGCCGGCCCGAGGCGACCCGGTCGGGCAGCCGTGCGGCCACCAGCAGGCTGGCCGCGACGACCACCTCGAGCAGGGACGTGAGCACGTCAGCGCGGCTGGCTGGCTCCGGCGTCCAGGTCGCCGGCCCGACCGGGAGCCCCACGGTCCGGGTGACCACCCACAGGGTCACGACGGCCAGGCTCCCGTAGGCGACCAGGCGCGGGAAGGGGGCCCGGTCCCGTGCCAGCGCGAGGACGGCCCAGCCGATCTGCCCGGCCCCGAGGGTGGCGAAGAAGACACCGAACAGCCACCACTCGTCCAGGTGCTCCCGGACCACGGCGAGATGGACCAGCCCGGCTCCGAGCGATGCGAACCCGGCCCAGCATCTCGCCACGTCCCGCCCGTCCATGCGGCTGACCCGCGTCACGGCCGAGACGATAATCCTCGCGGGGCATCTCGTCACGACCTCGTTTGCCGCGTGGACCCCGAGGGTGTCCAGCTGGGAGGCGGTGACTCGGGCCGTGTCCGTCTGCGGGCCCTCAGCGAGGGTCGTCGTCCGCGTGGTGCGTGGTGGGCTCGGCCGACAACCCGCGGCGCAGGGCGACCCGCCGCCGCCGGACGGTACGGAGCCCGATCAGCCCGAGCAGCACGCCGCAGGCCATCACCCACACCCAGCTGCCGCGGCCCTGCTCCTCGAGGCGGCCGTGCAGGACCAGGGACACCACCAGCCCCAGCGCGAACAGGCCGGTGCCGATCGCCACCACCCGGACCTCGTCGGTCCGCAGCGGTTCCGGGTCCGGGCGGCGTGGTTCGGTCACATGGACAGGCTACGTCTGCCATTCTGCCCACCGGACCGCACCGGTCCACCGGTCCAGCAGTCCAGCCGTCCAGCCGTGGTCGTCGCGAGCTGAGCCCATCGTGAGGTGCGCATGTCCGGTTCACAGCAGAGCACCGCCACCCGGTCGGCCGCCGACCGCCCGACCTCGGGTGTCGACGGCTTCTTCCGGATCACCGAGCGCGGTTCGACAGTGACCCGCGAGATCCGCGGTGGCGTGGTGACGTTCTTCACGATGGCCTACATCGTGGTCCTCAACCCCCTCATCATCGGCACCGTTCCCGACGCGGACGGCCGGTTCCTCGGCGGCGGTGACGCGCCGGACCTCGCGCTCGTCGCGGCCGCCACCGCACTGGTCGCCGGTGTCCTGACGATCCTCATGGGGGTCGTGGCCAACTTCCCGCTGGCCCTGGCCACCGGGCTCGGGCTCAATGCCTTCGTGGCCTTCTCCATCGCCTCGGAGATGTCGTGGGCAGATGCGATGGGGCTGGTGGTCATCGAGGGTGTGGTCATCCTCGTGCTGGTGCTGACGGGCTTCCGCAAGGCGGTCTTCCACGCCGTGCCACCCGCACTGAAGGTCGCGATCAGCGTCGGCATCGGCCTGTTCATCGCGTTCATCGGCCTGGTCGACGCCGGGGTGGTCCGGCGGAACCCGGACGCGGCCGGTACCCCGGTGCCGGTGGGCTTCGGCGTCGGTGGCGAGCTGGCCGGCTGGCCCACCCTCGTCTTCGTCGTTGGCCTGCTCGCGATCATCGTGATGATGGTGCGCAAGGTGAAGGGCGCCATCCTCATCGGGATCGTGGGTGCGACGGTACTGGCGGTCGTGATCGAGTCGATCGCCGACATCGGGCCCAGCTTCATCGCACCCGGGAAGATCAACCCGCACGGCTGGGGCCTGAACGTGCCGGCCATACCGGACCAGGCGGTCCAGACACCTGACTTCGGGCTGCTGGGCGACTTCAGCCTGCTGGGCTCCTGGGACCGCGTCGGCGTCATCGCCGTGCTGCTGTTCGTCTTCACCCTGTTGCTCGCCGACTTCTTCGACACGATGGGCACGATGACGGCCATCGGGGCGGAGGCCGGCCTGCTCGACGAGGACGGCACGCCGGTCAACGCCCAGCGCATCCTCATCGTCGACTCGATCGGGGCTGCGGCCGGCGGCGCAGCGTCGGTGTCGAGCAACACGTCGTACATCGAGTCGGCCGCGGGTGTGGGCGAGGGCGCGCGGACCGGCCTCGCCAGCGTGGTGACCGGGGTGCTGTTCCTGCTGGCGACCTTCCTGTCCCCGCTGGTGACGATCGTCCCCTACGAGGCAGCGACGCCGGCCCTGGTCGTGGTGGGCTTCCTCATGATGGCCCAGGTCCGCGGCATCGACTGGGAGGACGTGGAGATCGCGATCCCTGCGTTCCTCACCATCATGCTGATGCCGTTCACCTACTCCATCAGCGTCGGCATCGGCGCCGGTTTCGTGAGCTACGTCCTGATCAAGATGGTGCGCGGCAAGGCGGCCCAGGTGCATCCGCTGCTGTGGCTGGTCGCGGGCCTGTTCGTCGTCTACTTCGCGATCAACCCGTTGGAGCAGCTGCTCGGGGTGAAGTAGCCGCCGTCTGGTCCGGCCGCGCGGCGACCTGCTCGCGCGGCGGGCACGGGGCGAGGTCGGCCGGCGGCCCTGGCCGTCCGTAGTGCCAGCCCTGGCCGTGGTCGACGCCGGTGGCCAGCAGCACCTCGGCGTCCGCCGTCGTCTCGATGCCCTCGGCGACCACCGTCGCGTCGCAGCCGTGCGCGAAGTCCACCAGCGACCGGACCAGGGTGCGCAGCACCGGATCGGTCGCGACGCCGTCGACGAGGGTGCGGTCGAGCTTGATGACGTCCGGTTTCGTGAGCACGATGTGCCGAAGCGACGAGAACCCCGCGCCCACGTCGTCGATGGCGAGACGCATGCCGCGTTCCCTCAGCGGCTGCAGCACGGCGTGCAGCGCGACGTAGTCCTCCACCTGGTCGTGCTCCGACAGCTCGAGCAGGACCCGGTCGAGCGGCAGCCGGCCGAGCAGCTGCGAGCACTCCGGTGTCAGGAGGGTGGCGGGCGAGACGTTCATGGAGACGTATCCGTCCACCGCGGCGAGGTGGTCGCCTGCCCGCTCGAGGGCCAGCAGCTCGAGCCGGTGGCCACGGTCGACGCTGTGCGCCTCGGCGAAGACCAGGTCCGGCGCCATGTCCCAGTGCGCCGGGAACCGGCTCAGCGCCTCGGCCCCCACCCGGTCGGCGGTGGCCAGCTCCACGATCGGCTGCAGCACCACCGTGGGGCCACCGGCCGCCATGAGCGGCACCAACCGGCCCTCGATCGCGCCACGCCGTGCGGTCTCGCGTACCTCGGGCTCGATCACCATGGACGCCGCGTGCGCGAGGACCTCCATCAGTGCCTGGTCCCGCTTGGTCAGTGCCTTGTCCGTGGTGAGCCCTGCAGCGCAGAACGTGCCGTAGAGCTGTCCGTCGCTGAGGACGACGGGCACCGACACGTAGCTGCGGATGCGGGGCATCCGGGCAGCGGGAAGACGCATCGCCTCCGGGTGCTTGCGCACGTCGGGGATGACCGCGGGCAGCCGTCCGTCGAGGATCGCCTGGCAGAAGCTCGTCTCCTGCGGCTGGGTCACGCCGTCCCGGAACAGGAAGGGCACCGACGACTCCACCACCTCGAGATGCTGGGTGGTGCCGTCCATGCGCGAGAGGAAGGCCACCGAGAGGTTGAGGCCCGCCCTGGCCGTGCGCAGCAGGTCGGCGACCTGCTCCTCGGCGTCCGTGCGCGCCCTGCCCATCGACGGTCTCCTCGTGACGCGGCTGTCCGCGGGCCGGCCCTTGCCGGTCGGTCCCCCTGATCTGTATCGGCGCGGCCCGGCAGGATCTTCAGCGCGGAGGGGGTCGGCCGTTCGGCACGGCGTGCGGCAGACTGCCGCCGATGCACAGCGACCACGACCTTCCGGTCGACCCGGACGTCGATGCCGTACGTGACCCGGCGCCGGAACCGGACGTGCTGGTGGTGGTGGCCGCCGGTGGCGCCCTCGGCAGCGTCGCCCGCTGGGGTGTGGACGAGCTGCTCGCCACGACACCGGGCGCCTTCCCGTGGGCGACGTTCACCGTCAACGTCTCCGGCAGCCTGGCGCTCGGCGCGCTGATGGTGGTGGTCCTCGAGGTCCGGCCCGGGTCGAGGTACCTGCGGCCGTTCGCGGGGGTGGGGCTGCTGGGCGGGTGGACCACCTTCTCGGCGTACGCACTGGACGCCAGGACGCTGCTGGCTGTCGACCGGACGGCCACGGCCGCGCTCTACGTCGGCGGTTCGCTGCTCGCGGGGGCACTGGCCGTGCTGCTGGGCCTGCGGCTGACCCGCCGGGCGCTGCGGTGACGGTGCTGCTCGTCCTGGTGGGCGGGGCGGTCGGAGCGCCGGCCCGCTACCTGGTCGACCGCTGGGTGCAGTCCCTCCACGCGTCCGTCGTCCCGTGGGGGACGGTGGCGGTCAATGCGGCTGGCTGCCTGCTGCTCGGGGTGACGGCCGGCGCGGTGACGGCCACCGACGGGCCCGCCTGGGTGCTGCCGCTGGTCGGGACCGGGTTGTGCGGTGCCCTGACGACGTTCTCGACGTTCTCCTTCGAGACCGTCCGGCTGCTCGAGGAGGCCGAGCTCGCGGCGGCGGCTGTGGCTGTCGTCGTGAGCGTCGGCGTGGGCCTGGCCGTGTGCGCCGGCGGCTGGGCCGCAGCGGTGGCGCTGCTGGGCTGAGCCGCCTGCCGTCGGTGCGGTCGGGTCAGCCGAGGCCGGCCCCAGCGAGCAGCCGGGCGACCAGATCCGGTAGCGACGACGCGGTGACCGAGGGCTCCCGGAGGTACGCCGGGTACGCCGCTCCCGTCCGGTCCAGCCAGGCACCGGCGAGGCCCGCGCGCCGGGCGCCGTCGATGTCCCACGGGTGCACCGCGACCAGGGCCATCCGGTCGGCCGGCGTCGCGGTCGCCTCGACGGCGTGCTGGTAGGCAGCAGCGCCGGGCTTCCAGACCCGCGGCGTGCTGACGCTGAGCCTGGCCTCGAAGAGGTCGCTCACCCCGGCGCGGGCGAAGGCGCCGTCGCTCATGGCACTGGACCCGTTGGTCAGGGTCACCAGCCGGATCCCGGCGTCCCGCAGCGCGTGCAGCCCGGGTGCCACGTCCGGGTGCAGGTCGAGGTCGGGCAGGACGCCGAGCACCTCGGCGGCGGCAGCGCCCGGTTCGTCCGCGGCCCGCGAGCCGGGGGGCGCACCCGTACCGAGCAGGGCAGTGAGCCGGTCCCGGGCGATGTCGCCGAAGTCGGCGTACCCACCGGCAGCGGTGAGGGCGAACCCGTCGCGCAGGACCGAGGCGAACCAGGTGGCGAACAGCGCGCGGGGTGCCCCCACCTCCTCGAGCCGTTCCCCGACCGGGCTCATGTCGGTCAGGGTCTCGTTCACGTCGAACACGACGACCTCGGGCCGCCCAGGTGCTGGTGTCATGCCACTCGTCCTACCCCCCCGGCGACGGTCGAGTACCGGTGCCCGTCGACGGATCTCGGAGCCAGGACGTTCGTTAGCGAAGGTAACGATATCGGGGTAGCATGGTGGGGTGCCCACGATGACCCGTACCGCCGAGCTGGCGAGCGTCATGCGGGTGTCGGTCATGCGGCTGTCGCGCAGGCTGCGCGCCGAACGCGCCGACCATGCCCTGACGCTCACCCAGGTGTCCGCCCTGGCGGCTCTGGACCGGCACGGCTCGCTGACCCCCCGCGACCTGGCCGAGCACGAGAAGGTGCAGCCGCCCTCCATGACTCGCACCCTCGCGGCGCTGGAGGAGCAGGGCCTGATCACCCGGACGCCGCACGCGACGGACGGCCGGCAGCACGTGGTCGCCCTCACCGCCGAGGCAAAGAGCCTGCTCCGGGAGGACCGGCGTCGCCGGGACGCCTGGCTGTCCCAGCGCCTCGCCGAGCTGACCCAGGAGGAACGCGAGGTCCTCCGCGCCGCCGCACCGCTGCTCGACCGGCTCACCAGCGCATGAGCCCGACGTTCCAGGCCCTGCGCAACCGCAACTACCGCTACTACGCCACCGGGGGCGTGGTCTCCAACACCGGCACCTGGATGCAGCGGGTCGCCCAGGACTGGCTGGTCCTGCAGCTGTCCGGTCAGAGCGGTGTCGCCCTGGGCATCACCACCGGCCTGCAGTTCCTGCCCATGCTGGTGCTTGCGCCGTTCGCCGGGACGCTGGCCGACCGGTACTCCAAGCGCAAGGTCCTCATCGCCACCCAGTCCTTCATGGCGGCGGTCGGGCTGGTGCTCGGGCTGCTCGACATCACCGGTGTCGTCCAGGTCTGGCACGTCTACGTCCTCGCGCTGCTGCTCGGGGTGGGCGCCGCCTGCGACGCGCCGGCCCGGCAGTCCTTCGTGATCGAGATGGTCGGCCGGGACGACCTGCCCAACGCGGTCGGCCTGAACAGTGCCTCGTTCAACCTCGGCCGGGTGATCGGGCCGGCCGTCGCCGGCTTCCTCATCGTCCTGGTCGGGACCGGCCCGGTGTTCCTCCTCAACGCCCTGTCCTTCGGTGCCGTCATCGTGGCCCTGGCCAAGATGCGTCCGGCCGAGCTGATGCCGATGCCGCGGTCACCGCGCGGCCGGGGCCAGCTGATGGAGGGCATCCGCTACGTGCGCGGCCGCCCGGACCTGATGATGGTCATGGTCATCGTGTTCTTCGTCGGGACGTTCGGGCTGAACTTCCAGATGACGTCGGCACTGATGGCCACCGAGGTGTTCCACAAGGGCGCAGGCGAGTACGGCATCCTCGGCACCATCGTGGCGATCGGCTCCCTGTCCGGGGCGCTGCTCGGCGCCCGGCGCGGGCGGCCCCGGCTGCGGCTGATCGTGGCGGCTGCGATGGCCTTCGGCGTGGTCGAGGTCACGGCCGGGCTGATGCCGTCGTACCTGACGTTCATGGCGACCCTGATCCCGCTCGGCCTGTGCCAGATGACCATGCTGAACGCCGCCAACAACACCATGCAGCTCGCGGTCGACCCCAGGATGCGGGGCCGCGTGATGGCGCTCTACATGGCGGTCTTCATGGGTGGCACCCCGCTCGGCGCACCGATGGTGGGCGCGCTCGCGGAGGCGTTCGGCGCGCGCTGGAGCCTCATCGGTGGCGGTCTGATCTCGCTCACCGCGGCGGCGGTTGCCGGAGCGGTCCTGGCGCACCGGAACGGGCTGGTGCTGCGAGAAGAGCTGCGGGTACCGGTCCTGGCCAGCTTCGGGGCCGAGGCCGCCCGGCTCGAGCACGCGAAGGAGACCTCCCAGCAGGCCTGACCTGCTGCCCCGTGCGGCAGTGCCCCCCTGGCGCCGGTCGGCAGGGGTGGACAGGATGGCGGCATGAGCGACGTCCTCACCAGCACCGACTACCTCCGGCACCTGCGCGCCGACACCGACCGCATGCTCGACGTGGCCACCGACCTCGACGCGGAGGTGCCTGCCTGCCCGGGCTGGACCGTGCGGGACGCGCTGGTCCACACCGGGTCGGTGTTCAGCCACAAGGTCGCCTGCATCCGGTCGGGCCGACCGCGGAGCGAGGCCGACTGGGACCACGGCCCGTCCGAGGCGGCGGACCTCGACACCGTGCTCGCCTGGTTCCGCGAGCGCCGCGACGAGCTGCTCTCGGAGCTGGAGGCGCGGGAGCCGACCACGCCGGCGTTCACCTGGCACGAGGACCACCAGGACGTCGGCTTCTGGCAGCGCAGGATGGCGCAGGAAGCGGCGGTGCACCGGGTCGACGTGGAGAGCGGCACCGGCTCCGAGTCCTCGGTCGACCACGACCTGGCGGTGGACGGCATCGACGAGGTGCTCGACTGGTTCCTGGTCTACCAGGCCGAGGACGTCGGTCCCGACGGGCCCGGGCGCGGAACCGTCGCCGTGCGCACCGCCGACCGGTTCTGGCGGCTGAGGCTCACCGCGGACTCGGTCGACCTCGGCCGCCTGCCGGGCTCGGCCGACGCGATCGTCAGCGGCGAGGCGTCCGAGCTGTACCTGTGGCTGTGGGGCCGACGGCCCGACTCGGCCGTGCAGCTCGAGGGCGACCTCGACCTGCTGGCCGGGCTGCGGGCACGCCTGAACGTCGTCACCCAGTAGCGCCGCGTGCCGACGTACGACGTCGTCGTCGCCGGGCTGGGCGGATTCGGCAGCGCGGCCGCGGCTCACCTCGCTGCCCGGGGTGTGCGGGTCCTCGGCCTCGACCCGCGGCCGGGCGCGCACGCGGAGGGCTCCAGCCACGGGGAGACCCGGATCGTGCGGCAGGTCTACTTCGAGGGCGCGGCGTACGTGCCGCTGCTGCGCCGCACCTACGAGCTGTGGGCCGACCTGGCGGACGAGTCGGGCGACCCGCTGCTCCGCCGCACCGGGGGTCTGTTCCTCGGCCGTCCCGGCACCCGGATCTTCAGCGGCAGCTTGGAGACCGCCCGGCAGTGGGACCTCGCGCACGAGCAGCTCGACGCGGCCGAGGTGCATCGGCGGTTCCCGGCCTTCCGGCCGCCCGACGACGTGGCGGCCATCTACGAGGAGCGGGCCGGGACGGTCCGTCCCGAGTCCGCCGTCGCCGCGCACCTGCGCCGCGCGGCGGCCTGCGGGGCGGAGCTGCGGCACGACGAGGCGGTCACCGGCTGGACGGTGGGCGACGCGGGTGTCCGGGTGCAGACCAGCCGCGGCGGGGTCGACACCGGCGTGCTGGTGCTCGCGCCCGGACGGTGGGCGCCGGAGCTGGTGCGGCTCGACCTCCCGCTGACCGTCGAACGCCGGGTGCAGCACTGGTTCGCGCCTCCGGCGGTGGACGACTTCCGGGCCGACCGGATGCCGGTCTGGATCTGGGACCGCGCCGACGGGACCTCGATGTACGGCGCGCCCGCACAGGACGGTCGCGACGACGTGAAGGCGGCGGTGCACTTCTCCGTGGGCCGCCCGGTGGACGGCTGGGACGTGCCCGAGATCGCCGCGACGCTGGCCGAGCTGTTCCCACGCCTCGGGTCGCGGCACACGCGGCAGGCCGACTGCTGGTACACCCTCACCCCGGACGAGAACTTCGTCGTGGGGCCGCACCCGGAGTCCGACCGGGTCCTGCTCGCCTGCGGCTTCTCCGGGCACGGCTTCAAGTTCACGCCGGTCCTGGGCGAGGTGCTGGCCGACCTGGCCACCGGGGGCGGCACGACGTTCGACCTGACGGCGTTCGACCCGTTGCGGGCAGCGGAGCGCCGGCCGGCGTGAGGCTGTTCGTCGCCGTACGGCCGCCGACGGAGGCGCTCCGGCACGCAGCCGCCGCGGTCGGGGCCGTGCACGCGGTCGCACCCGGACCCCGCTGGGTCCCCGCCGAACGCTGGCACCTCACCCTCGCGTTCTACGGCGAGGTCGTCGGGCGGGAGGTCGAGCGGCTGCGCCGGCGGCTGGACCGGGCGCTGGCGGACCTCGCGCCGATGACCTTGTCGCTGCAGGGGTCCGGCGCGTTCCGGCGGCGGGCGGTGTGGCTGGGCGTCGCCGGTGACGTGGGTGCGCTGCGGCGGGTCGCGGCCGCGGTCGCGCCGGGCGACCGTCCCTACCGGCCGCACCTGACCGTCGCCCGGCTGCGCGGCGACACCGACCCGACCCCTGCGGTGGCCGCACTCACGTCGTACGCCGGGCCGAGCTGGACGGTGACCGACGTGCACCTGGTGCGGTCCCACCTCGGTCCGCGCCCGGTGTACGAGGACGTGGCGACCTGGTCGTCCGCCGCCCGGTCGTAGGGTCGGCGGATGGACCCGAGGACGCGGCGGCTCGTGGTGCTCGCCGCCCTGGCGCTGCTCGTGGTCCTCGTCGTCGCCGGCGCGTTCCGCTAGCCCCCCGAACTCCCGTTGACCACGTATACGTGGTCGACCTGTAGTTGACGCGGCACACGCGCCCCGACAAGCACCCGTTGACCACGTCAACGTGGTCGAACGCCTCGGGACGGGCGGGTGGCCGAGGGGCGGCTGCGGGTCGAGGTCCGGGGCGGTCCGTTGACGGTCCGTACCCCGGTCCGAGCGGGGAGGCGCCTAGTCTCTCCCGGTGAGCAGCCGCACGGTGCGCGTCCCCCTGGCTGCGGCGGTGCGCCGACAGGCCTGGGCCGTGCGCATCGTGTTCGCCACCAACGGCCTGCTCTTCGCCAGCTGGGTGTCCCGGCTTCCCGCGATCCGCGACGACCTGAAGGCGGACGAGCGCGGTCTCGGCTTCGCGCTGCTGTTCACCGCGGTGGGGTCACTGCTCGCGATGCCGCTGTCCGGCCGGCTGGTCGCCGCGATCGGGGCGCGTGCCGTCCTGGTGGGATGCATCGTCATCTGCTGCCTCGGCTACCCGCTGCTGGCGCTGGCCCCCAGCCTGGTGGCACTGGCCGCGGTGCTGTTCGTCATCGGGGCGGGCGTCGGTGTCTGGGACGTGGCGATGAACGTCTCGGGCCATGTCGTCGAGCGGGACGCCGGGGTGGACCTGATGCCCGGGTTCCACGCTGCGTGGAGCATCGGGTCGGTGGCCGGCGCCGGGGCCGGCGCCCTGGCCGCCCAGGCCGGTGTCGATCCGTTCGTGCACTTCTCGACGGCCTGTGCCGTCGTGCTCGTCGTCGGCATCGCGTGCGTGCGGATCATGCCGGAGGGCACCGAGGAGGAGGTCCTCGACACCGCGGTCGGCGAGCACCATGTGGTGTCCCCGACCGGGCCCCTGATCCGCGACCCCCGGCTGCTCGGGCTCGGCGTGATGTGCTTCTGCGCGGCCTGGGCCGAGGGATCGGCGAACGACTGGCTGGCCCTCATGCTCACCGACGACCGTGACGCGTCCGCGGCGCTGGCCGCAGCCGGCTTCGCGGTGTTCTCGACGGCGATGACGGTGGGCCGGCTGGCCGGCACCTCGGTGGTCAGCCGGTTCGGCCGGGTGCGCACGCTGCGAGCCGGGGCGGTGGTCGCCGGTGCGGGAGTTGCCCTCGCGCTCGGGGTGCCGGTGCTGCCGGCTGCCTTCGTCGGCGCCCTGCTCTGGGGGCTGGGCATCGCGGTGGCGTTCCCGCTGGCGATGACGGCCGCCGGCGAGACACCAGCCAGGGGTCCGTCCGCGATCGCCACGGTGGCGACCATCGCGTACGCCGGCTTCCTCGCCGGGCCGCCGCTCGTCGGCACCGTGGCGCACCAGGTCGGCCTGGACACGGCGCTGTGGGTGGTGGCCCTGCTCGCGGCAGGGATCTTCGTCCTGGCCGGCAACGCCAGGGATCCCCGAGGGGTGCGAGGCTAGACCCGTGCCCGAGGATCTGGATGGTGCCCTGCAGCAGGTGCGTGGGCTCCTGCTCGACCAGGACGCCCTGGTCCGCGCGGTGGCGGCCGGGAAGCGCCGGTCCGCGGCTCCGGACTGGCGGCGGGTCGAGCTGCGGCCGGTCGACCTCAAGGAGGGGCGCCACCTCCAGGTGGTGACCTACGACGACCGGCGGGCCACCACGACCAACCAGGCCTACGGCGACCCCGCCGAGGCCGAGGTCGACGCGCTGCTCGCCCAGCCGTTCGGCAACTGGCACGTGCAGACCACCCGGGAGACCGTGCAGCTGCGGGTGACCAAGAAGGGTCTGGCCCAGCTGCACCGCCAGACGGCGGACGCAGAGCAGGCCACCGGCCACGACCGCGAGCCGAAGCACCTGATCGCGCCGGGCGACCCGCTGTTCCGGGTCCTCGGGGCCGGGGCCGGCAAGCGCCGGCAGGTCGACGCGTTCCTCCGGGTACTGCAGGCAGCGGTCGCCGACGCGGACGCGGACCTGCCGACCGACCGGCCGCTGCACGTGGTCGACCTGGGCTGCGGCAACGCCTACCTCAGCTTCGCCGCCTTCCGCTTCCTCGCCGCCGACCGCGACGTCCGGCTCACCGGCGTCGACCAGCGGCCGGAGATGCGCGAGCGCAACACCGCTCTGGCCGAGCAGCTCGGCTGGTCCGACCGGGTCCGGTTCGTCGCCGGCAGCATCGCCGGGTCGGCGGCGGACCTCCGCGCAGTCGACGTCGTGCTCGCCCTGCACGCCTGCGACACCGCGACCGACGACGCCCTCGCCGAGGCGGTGCACGCGCAGGCGACCGTCGTGCTCGCCTCGCCGTGCTGCCACCACGACATGCAGCGGCAGATGTCGGCGGCCCGCGCCCCGGCGCCGTACGGCCTGGTGGCCCGGCACGGCATCCTGCGCGAACGGCTCGGGGACGTGCTCACCGACGCGGTCCGGGCTGCTCTGCTGCGCCGGGTCGGCTACCAGGTCGAGGTGGTGCAGTTCGTCTCGGCCGAGTACACGCCGCGGAACACCATGATCCGCGCCGTTCGCCAGGGCAGCGCCCGGCCGGTGCCGGGCGCCGACGCGGAGTACGACGAGCTCGTCTCCGCCTGGGACGTCACCCCCCACCTGCAGACCCTGCTCGCGGACGACCTTGCCGGTCGCTGACGTCCTGGCAGCGGTGGCCGGGCTGCTGCTCGTGGCCGCGCCCGCGCCGGTGGTCCTCACCGTGCAGGACCCGGTGATCGACGAGTCCAGCGGTCTCGCGGTGTCGGCCCGGCACCCGGACCTGCTCTGGACCCACAACGACGGCGGCGACGTGGCGCGGGTGTACGGCCTCGGCCCCGGCGGCGCCACGGTGGCGACCGTGACCCTGGCCGGCATCGACCCCCGCGACCCCGAGGCGCTGGCGCCCGGGGTCGGGCCGGCGGGCGAGCCCGCTCTGTTCCTCGGTGACATCGGCGACAACCTGCGCGCGCGCACCGATGTGTCGGTGTTCCGGTTCGACGAACCCGCGGCGCTGGGGGACCGGACGGTCGCGGCGACCTGGTTCCGGTTCACCTACCCGGACGGGCCGCACGACGCCGAGGCGCTGCTCGTGAGCCCGCGGGGCCGGCTGCTGATCGCCACCAAGGACATCTCCGGTCAGGGTCTCTACCGGGCTCCGCGTCGGCTGGTCCCCGAGTCCCAGGGCACCAACCGGCTCACGCGCGTCGCCGGGGCGCCGTCGCTGGTCACCGACGGCGCCTACCTCCCCGACGGCCGCTTCGTGCTGCGGACCTACTCCGCCGTCTACCTCTACGACCGCCCCGGCCACGAGGTCGCGCGGGCCGAGCTGCCCGGCCAGGAGCAGGGCGAGTCGATCGCGGTCGACGGTGACCGGCTGCTGATCGGCAGCGAGGGGGTTCGCTCCCAGGTCCTCGCGGTCCCGGTGCCCGAGCCAGCTGTGCCGTCCGCGGCCCCCGCGCCGTCCGGGGCAGCGCCGTCGTCCGGCGCCCCGCCGGCGCCGGGGGATGCCGGCTCGGGTGCCGTGCCCCGCGGCCTGCCGGCGCGCGCCGAGTACGTCGCCGGAGCGGCCGCCGGGCTCGCCCTGGTGGTCGGACTCGTCCTTGCACGTCGACGCCGCCGGCGCGAGGACTGATCGGCCGGCGGCGTCGGTGCTGAGGTCAGGCCGGCCACACCAACGGCCAGATCGCCCGCCGGCTGGAGGTGTCCGAAGCGACCGTCGGCAAGCACCTGGAGAACATCTTCGAACGGCTGCAGGTGAGCAGCCGGGCCGCCGCGGTGGCCCGGCTCAGCCCGCCACTCTGACCCCGGGCACCGCCGGGACCGGCGTGGGAGCCAGTCGGATGCCGACCGCCGCCACCACGATCAGCGCGGGGACCACCAGCATCGCGGTGTGGATGCTGGTGGCGTCCGCCAGCGCGCCCAGGCCGAACGGGCCGGCGCCGGAGGCGAGCGCGGCACCGAGCCCGGCCCGGGCCGACGCGCGGTCGGGCTGGCCGTCGGAGGCCGCGATCGCGCGGGCCAGCCCGAGCGGGAAGTACAGCGCGACGCCGAGCCCGCAGGCCAGCAGCCCGGTGACCGCGAGCACCGGCTCCCGGCTCTGCCAGAAGAGCAGGAACCCCGAGGCGTTGAGCAGCAGCGCGCCGTAGAGCAACCGGTCGACCGGCATGCGCAGGGCCAGCCGGCCGCCGACGAGCCGGCCGACGAACATGCCGCCGACGAACGCGGTCACCGCCGCCGCCGCAGTCGCCGCGGTGACCCCGGTGCGCTGCCGCAGCAGGTCGCTGGACCACAGGACCAGGCAGAACTCGACACCGATGCCGGCGGTCACGACCACCCAGGTCACCCAGAACCGGCGGCTCAGCCTGGTGGCGCGCCGGTCACCGCGGCGCGGCCCGCGGTCGGTCAGCGGCGGGACCGACCGGGACACGAGTGCCAGCACGAGGACGACGGGGAGCAGCACGAGCAGGGCCGGTCGCCAGGAGCCGAGGGCGAGGGCCGCGCCGACGGCCAGCGGCGAGACCGCGCCCACCCCGGCTGCGACCGCGTTCGCCTCGGTGATGGCTGCCGGGCCGCTCGGGCCGTGCACCGCGGACAGGACGGTCGAGCTGCAGGTGACGACGAAGGACCCGCCGAACGAGGTGAGGAACGCTCCGGTCAACGTCGCCGGCAGCGTGCCGACCAGGCAGAGGACGGCGATCCCGGTGCTCAGGATCGTCAGGCCGGTCCAGATCACGGCGACCCGGCCGATCAGCGAGACGAGGTGCGCGACCACCAGCGCACTGGCCAGCGCACCGACGGCGAGGGCCGTCCCGTGCAGCCCGGCCACCGTGCGGCTGAACCCCAGCTCGTCGCGGATCAGGTTGAGCGCCGGGCCGAAGCCGTAGAGGAACCAGCCGTAGACGCCGAGCTGCGCGTAGGTCAGCCAGGTACGCCGGTCGCGGACCAGGTTCACAGGGGTGGGGTCACAGTGCGGCGACCACGTGGTCGATGCACGCCGTCAGGGCCTCGACGTCGTCCGGCTCGACCGCCGGGAACATCGCGACGCGCAGCTGGTTGCGGCCGAGCTTGCGGTACGGCTCGGTGTCGACGATGCCGTTGGCGCGCAGGACCTTCGCGACGGCGGTCGCGTCGACCTCGTCGGCGAAGTCGATGGTGCCGACGACGGCGGACCGCTGGGCCGGGTCGCCGACGAACGGTGTCGCGAACTCCGACTTGTCGGCCCAGGTGTAGAGCCGGCCGCTGGACTCCGCGGTGCGCTCGGTCGCCCAGGACAGACCGCCCTGGCCGTTGACCCAGTCCAGCTGCTCGGCGAGCAGGAAGAGGGTTGCCAGCGCCGGGGTGTTGTAGGTCTGGTCGAGCCGGGAGTTGTCGATGGCGATCTGCAGGTCGCTGAACGCCGGCACCCACCGCCCGGTGCCGTGGACCTGCGCGACCCGCTCGACGGCGGCCGGCGACATCAGCGCCAGCCACAGGCCGCCGTCGCTGGCGAAGGACTTCTGCGGCGCGAAGTAGTACACGTCGGTCTGCGCGACGTCGACCGGCAGGCCGCCGGCCCCGCTGGTGGCGTCGACCAGCACCAGGGCGCCGTCGTCTGCGCCGGCCACCCGGCGCAGCGGCATGGCCACGCCGGTGGAGGTCTCGTTGTGGGTCAGGGCGTAGGCGTCGATGCCGGCCTCGGCCCTGGGCAGCGGGTGCGACCCAGGGTCGCTCGCGACGATGCTCGGGTCGGCGAGGAACGGCGCGGCCTTCGTCGCGGCAGCGAACTTCGACGAGAACTCGCCGAACACCAGGTGCTGGGACCGCTCGCGGACGAGGTTCAGCACCGCGATGTCCCAGAACGCCGTGGTACCGCCGTTGCCGAGCACGACCTCGTACCCGTCCGGCAGCGAGAACAGCTCCGCCAGGCCGCTCCGGACCCGGCCGACCACGCTCTTCACGGTCTTCTGCCGGTGCGAGGTGCCGAGGAACGACGAGCCGCTCGCGGCCAGCGCGGCAAGCGCCTCGGGACGGACCTTGGACGGGCCGGAGCCGAACCGGCCGTCTCGGGGCTTGAGGGCGTCCGGGATCACGATGTCGCTCACCGGACAAGCCTAGGCCGACCGCTCGGGGGGCGGCCCGGCGCGCTCACCGGGTGGACGTCGTGCGGGTGCGAATGGTCAGACCGCCCAGCCCTTGACGTCCTCCGGCCGGCGCGGGCCCTCGCCGACGTACCGCGCGGACGGGCGGATCAGCCGCCCGGTGCGCTTCTGCTCGAGGATGTGCGCCGACCAGCCCGCCGTGCGGGCGCAGGTGAACATCGGGGTGAACATGTGCGGCGGTACCTCGGCGAAGTCGAGGACCACGGCGGCCCAGAACTCCACGTTGGTCTCCAGCACCCGGTCCGGCCGGCGGGCCCGCAGCTCCTCGAGCGCGGACTGCTCCAGCGCGGCCGCCGCCTCGTAGCGCGGCGCGCCCAGCTCGCGCGCGGTACGGCGCAGCACCCTGGCCCGCGGGTCCTCGGCCCGGTAGACGCGGTGACCGAAGCCCATCAACCGCTCGCCCCGGTCGAGCACACCCTTGACGTAGGCCAGGGCGTCGCCGGTCCGCTCGACGCCGTCGAGCATGTGCAGAACCCGGGACGGCGCCCCGCCGTGCAGCGGGCCGGACATCGCCCCGACCGCGCCGGACAGGCAGGCAGCGACGTCGGCACCGGTCGAGGCGATGACCCGCGCGGTGAACGTCGAGGCGTTCATGCCGTGCTCGGCTGCCGAGGTCCAGTAGGCGTCGACGGCCTTGACGTGCCGGGGGTCGGGCTCGCCGCGCCAGCGGATCATGAACCGCTCGACGATGGTCCGGGCCTTGTCCACCTCGGACTGCGGGACCATCGGCAGGCCCTGGCCGCGGGCGGACTGGGCGACGAAGGACAGCGCCATCACCGACGCGCGGGCCAGGTCGTCGCGGGCCTGCGCCTCGTCGATGTCGAGCAGCTGCTGGAAGCCCCACGCCGGGGCCAGCATCGCCAGCGCGGACTGGACGTCGACCCGGACGTCACCGGAGTGCACCGGCAGCGGGAAGGGTTCGGCGGGGGGAAGGCCGGGGTCGACCTCGTTGTCGACCAGCAGGCCCCACACGTTGCCGAAGGAGACCTTGCCGGCGAGGTCCTCGATGTCGACGCCGCGGTAGCGCAGCGAGCCGCCCTCCTTGTCCGGCTCCGCGATCTGGGTCTCGAAGGCGATGACTCCCTCGAGCCCGGGCTTGAAGTCGGGGTCGGTGGCGGCACTCGTCATGGATCGGGGCTCCCTCAGGTGCGTGACCGGTGCAGTCGGGCGGGCGGTGGTACGAGGCAGGGCGCGCCGCCGTACATGTGGCGTGATGGACCCGCGCCATTGTGGCCTGTCCTCGATGGTGCTGTCGCCCGGGGACCGGCGGCCGCAGATCGGGGGCCGTGACAGGCTGAGACACGTGCAGTCTCCCGTGACGCCTGCGCCGGAGCCCGACCCGGCGGCGATGCGGCGCGTGTACGAGCGGGTGGGCATCGACCCGGCCGACCTCGGGCCGGACCCGGTGGCGGCCTTCGGCACCTGGTTCGCACAGGTCGCCGGGGCGGGCGTGGCCGAGCCCAACGCGATGGTCCTCGCCACCACCGGGCCGGACGGCGCACCGACAGCCCGCACCGTGCTGCTCAAGGGGTACGGCGAGGACGGTCTGCGGTTCTTCACCAACCTCGGCTCGGCCAAGGCGCGGGACCTGGCCGCCGACCCCCGGTGCGCGCTGGTCTTCCCGTGGCACGCCGTGTCGCGGCAGGTGCGGGTGACCGGCGAGGCTGGGCCGCTTCCCCGGGACGTCGTCGAGGCGTACTTCGCCGGCCGGCCGCGGGAGTCCCAGCTGGGAGCGTGGGCCAGCCCCCAGTCGGAGGTGGTGGCCTCGCGGGCTGAGCTGGACGCCGCCCTGGCGGCCGCCGACGCGCGCTTCCCCGGGGAGGTCCCGACCCCGCCGGGCTGGGGCGGGTACCTGGTGGTGCCCGCGGCGTGGGAGTTCTGGGCCGGCCGGACCGGCCGCCTGCACGACCGGGTGCGCTACCGCCGTACCGCCCCCGGCGCGCCCTGGACGATCGAACGCCTCGCCCCCTGAGTCCCACACCCCCCCGCCCCGCCCGCCGAGTTGATCACGTTTACGTGATCAACTCGTACTGACAGCGGCCTGCAGGGCTCTGTCAGTACCAAATGATCACGTAAACGTGATCATTTGGCGGAGCTTGGCGGAGGTAGGCGGTGGGCGCGGGGGCGGGGCGGGCGGGGCCGGACATGCAGCGACCCCCGGGCCGTTGCGCGGAGGGGACGTTTCCTCCGCAGCCCGGGGGTCGGGTGACTGCCTGGGATTCGCCGGCACGTACACATCCGGTGATCCGATCGGCGTCGGTGCTGCACGTGGCGCTAGCTGGCAGCCACCTCACGCGTCCAAGAAGTACTCAAATCCTCGGATCACCTCCCTTCCGTGTACCGAAAACCGTACGACGCCGACCGGCCGATCACAACGGATTAGCCCTCGCGTGTCCGCAGTGCGATCCAGACCTGCTCGGCGCGCCCCAGCACCCGGCCGTCCGGGTCGTACGCCGTCGACGCGGTGAAGGTCTTGCGGCCCTCCTCGCCGAGCAGCTGGCCGACCACCACGCAGGCGTCGCCGGCGCGGGGGAGCGCGTCGACCGCGGCGGTCATCCGGCCGAGCACCATGGGCCGCCCGATCAGGTCGCTGGACCAGCCGCCCGGGCAGTCCAGCGCGGCCCACACCAGCCAGCCCGGCAGCGCCCCGTCGGCACCGGCGAACGACGGGTCGGCTGTCCAGGCGGTGGCCACCGTGTCCTCCCGGTCGAGCAGCCGGCCGGGGCGTAGGCCCAGGCCGTCCGGGGCAGGTCGGTCGGTGCCGCAGACGAAGCAGCCGGGGAAGGGGTGCCCCTGGGCGCCGGCGTAGCGGCCCATCGCCGCAGCCGCGGTGACGTGGTCGACCGGGTCGACGACGTTCCCGTGCAGCTGACCCGCCCCTGCCTCGGCGACCAGCGCACCACCGAAGCCGAGGGTGACCCGGGGTACCCCGTCGCCGGCGTCCTGGCGCACGTCGAGCGGGACGTCGAGCGGCGGCGGCTCCCGCAGGGTCACCTCCACGGCGCCCTCGACGCCCTCGGCGGCCAGGAAGCCGGCGAGCCGGCCGGCGACGTACCCGCCGTTGCCGCTGCCGGGCGGCCCGCAGAACCGGCCCGCCACGACCAGGGTCGCTCCCTCGGTGCCGCTCATGTCGGCCGAGGGTAGGCCGCCCACCGGCGCGGCACCGCGGCGGCCACCGCCGCGGGCAGCGTCGTGAACGGGGTGAGGTCCGGTGCGGTCGCGGTCCTGCGGGTCGGGCGCCGCCAGGTGGCCACCGCCCGGCCCGCGGACACGACGGTGCCCAGGAACATCCCGTTGCGAGCCACCTGCGCGGCGTGCTCCGGGGGCAGGACGGCGGAGCGGTCGCCGTAGCCGAGCACCAGCTCGTCGAACCCAGGCAGCAGCAGCACGCCCCGCGCCTCCCGGCGGCAACCGTCCAGCAGCGCAGGGGTGGCCGGGTCCATCAGGTACTCCGTCCCGTCGACCTCGAGCCGGTCGAGGCCGGCACCCGCGACGGCCACGGCGCGACGGGCCTCGGTCCGGGTGAGGCCGGTCCACCAGGCGAAGTCCGCCACGGTGGCCGGTCCGTGCCCGCGGAAGTAGCGCAGCGCCCAGTCGGCGACCGCCTCGTCCCGCTCCCGCGGCGGGGTCGGCGCGACCCAGTCGTCGACCAGCACCACGTCCTGCTGCCGGCCGGACGACGGCCCGAGACAGACCAGCCCCTCGACCGCGAGCGCGCCGAACAGGTGCGGGCCGCGCTGGCCCTCGGTGCTCACGCCGGCCCGCTGCCACACCGTCATCAGGTCGGCGCGGGAGAGCCGCCGGCCGCCCGCCAGGGCCGAGACGGTGGCCGCACGGGCTGCTGCCAGCGCGGCGTCGTCGATACCGAGGGCGGTACGCCGGGTGGCGGCTGCCGTCGCGACCCGGAGCGGCCCGATGGCGAGCATCCACCGCAGGTCGGCGGCCGCGACGAGGTGCAGCGTGCCGCGCATCGGCCAGGACCGCACCACGGTGCCCTCGTCCAGCGCGGCCCGGACGGCGGCGACCGACCCGTCCTCGCACCGCAGTGCCACCGAGACCAGCGCACCCGGCAGGTCCTGCGCCTGGGTGCAGGTCGCCCAGCGCACGGCGTCGTCCGCGGCGGGGTGCGGTACGCCGACCAGCCGCTGCGCTGCCAGCCGCAGCAGCGCCAGGTCGCGCAGCGACGTCATCCGCCCAGCCCGAGGTGCGCGGCCACGACCCGCAGGTCGGCGACGAGCCCGGCGTACGCCGCGTCCTGGTCGTCGGCCCGCAGCACCGCCGACGGGTGCAGCGTCACGAGGAAGGCGGTGCTGCCGAGCGACGTCTCGCGGGTGAGGATGCTGCCGCGGTCGCGCATCACCCGCACGTCGGGACCGAGCAGAGCGCGCACCGCTGTGGCGCCGAGGCAGACCACGACGTCGGGTCGCACCAGCCGCAGCTCGGCGACCAGCCACGGCCGGCAGGCCGTCAGGTGCGAGAGGTCCGGCGTCTGGTGGATCCGGCGCTTTCCGGGCCCGGACTGCGTGAAGCGGAAGTGCTTGACCGCGTTGGTCCGGTAGGTGAGCGCGCGCGGGATGCCGGCGTCGTCGACCGCCCGGACCAGCAGCCGCCCCGCCGGACCCACGAAGGGAAGGCCCTGCTGGTCCTCGACGTCACCCGGCTGCTCCCCGACGAGGGCGACCCGGGCCGACTCGGAGCCCGCCGAGAACACCGTCCGGGTCGCCGGCTCCCACAGCTCGCAGCCGCGGCAGGCCGCTGCAGCGGTCCGCAGCGTGTCGAGGCTGGGCGTGTCCGGGACGAAGTCGGCGGCGGTCACACCGCACCCGTTTCCGATGCGGTGGCCGCGGACGGACCGGGGAGCGTCACGGTGGGCCAGAATGCCAGGCGTGAACGACCTCATCGACACCACGGAGATGTACCTCCGCACGATCTTCGAGCTGGAGGAGGAGGGTGTCGTCCCGCTGCGCGCCCGCATCGCCGAGCGGCTCGGGCAGTCCGGCCCGACGGTGTCGCAGACGGTGGCCCGGATGGAGCGCGACGGGCTGCTCACGGTCGAGGGCGACCGGCACCTCGAGCTCAGCCGGCACGGCCGGGTGCTCGCCACCCGGGTCATGCGCAAGCACCGCCTGGCCGAGTGCCTGCTGGTCGAGGTCATCGGCCTGGACTGGGAGCTCGTGCACGAGGAGGCCTGCCGGTGGGAGCACGTGATCTCCGAGACGGTCGAGCGGCGGCTGCTGGACGTCCTCGGCAACCCCAGCGTCTCGCCGTACGGCAACCCGATCCCGGGGCTGGACGAGCTGGGCGCGGGTGACGCCGACCCGCTGGCCGACGCCGAGGGTGCGGAGGGACTGGTCACCCTGGACCACGTCGACGTCGGCCGGGGCACCTCCGTGGTGGTCCGCCGGCTGGCCGAGCCGCTGCAGAGCGACACCGCGCTGATGTCCCGGCTGCACCGGGCCGGCGTGCGGCCGGGTGCGTCGATCACCGTCGGCCCGTCGGCGGAGGGGATGCTGGTCGGCTCGGGCGGCGAGACGACAGAGATCAGCGCCGAGGTCGCCTCGTACGTCTTCGTCTCCGCCCGCTGAGCACGGCCGGGGCACCTGCTGCCTCCCCGCCGCTGCGGGTGCCCGCGTGAGAGGCTCGGGCCATGCGCTCGGTCACCGTCCACCAGCTCAAGGACGCCCTGGGGTCGGGGGAGGCCGTCGTCATCGACGTCCGCGAGCCGGACGAGTACGCACAGGGCCACGTGCCGGGCGCCCGGCTGGTGCCGCTGCAGACGGTGCCGACGCTCGTGGGCACGCTCCCGGCGGACGAGCCGGTCTACCTGGTGTGCGCAGTCGGCGCCCGCAGCGCCCAGGCGGCGACGTTCCTGGCCCAGCGCGGGGTGGACGCGGTCAACGTCGACGGCGGCACCAGGGACTGGCTGGCGGCGGGCTATCCGGTCGAGCGCTAGTGCGTCGGCACCCTTTCTTGCCCTGACGCGACTCGCGGGCGCCCCCGGCTTGGAACTCTTCGTGTCCGTCCCGTAACCTTCTCGCGCCTCCTCCGAACGGGGGATGGCGCACGTGCGGCCGCCTAATCCTGCCTCGCACGCGCAGTCGGACGACAGTCGCCTGGCAGGAGCGGGGGACCCACTCTCGTGGGCCTCTCGAGGTCCTTGGGGTGAAGCCGCACCGGTCCGCCGGTCGGCCGGGCACTTTCCCGCCCGAACCCGACAGCTCACCTCGTAGGCGTGGGAGAGGAACAGGCTTGTCCAAGCACCGCCGGCCGACGCGTGTCCAGCGCCTCGGCACCCTTGCTGCCAAGAGCCCGCTCCAGCTCACCGTCGCCGCCGGCGTCGCGGGGACCTTGAGCGTCACCGGTTCCATGGTCGCCGTCGCCGCTGACGGCGCGAGCTCCGCGCACAAGTCCGCGGACCGTGCGCACGCCGGGAAGGGCGACGCCGCCCCCTTCGTCCAGAACCCCGCGGACATCTCCGCGACCGACACCCAGGTCGCTCTGCACGCCGCGGTCGACCAGGCGCGCCAGGACCGCGAGGAGGCCATCGCGGCCGCCAAGGCCCGGGCCGAGAAGCGCCGGGAGCTGGCGAAGAAGCGGGCCGCGGAGAAGCGGGCTGCCACGCGCGCCGCCTCGTCCCGCACCTTCACCGCGGCGTCCCGCGGCGTCGAGCGGATGAGCGCCTCTGCTTCGCACGCGCTGCAGATCGCCCGCGCCGCCGCGTCCGGCGCCTACTACGCGCACGGTGGCGACGGGCCCAGCGGGTTCGACTGCTCCGGGTTCACCCAGTACGTGTTCGCCCAGATGGGCATCTCGCTGCCGCACTCGTCCTCCGCGCAGCGGTCCATGGTCCAGAGCGTGTCCAACCCGCAGCCGGGCGACCTGGTCTTCGTCTACAACGGCGGCGGCGGCAGCGTCGGCCACGTCGCGATCTACGCCGGCGGCGGATACTGGTGGGAGGCGGCCAACCCCAGCGCGGGCGTCGGCTACCACCGCGCCTGGACGACCAACGTGTCCTACGGGCGGGTCCTCTAGACCCGGCCCCACGGCGCAGCCCGCGCCACCAGTCGTGCGGTCCGGCATCCCCCCCGTCGGACCGCACCGGGACCCCGAAGCCAACCCCCCCGGCCTCGGGGTCCCACCCTGTTCCGGGCGAGCAGGCTCAGCCGGGGACCCGCTCGACCGCCACCAGCAGGTCGTCGCCCTCGGCCAGGTGCAGGACGAGCAGCGCCCCCTTGCGAAGGTCGCGCAGCTCGTCCGGGTCGACCTCGCCGCCGAACCGGTCGCAGAGGGCGGCCGTCAGGTCGGGGATGACCTCCCGCTGGCCGCACCAGGCGGCCGACCCGGCGCCGTCCAGCAGGGCCGCGACCGCGTCGACGCCGGCCTCGGGGTCCCGGGCGAAGGTCCCGGCGGTCGTCGCGGGCAGGTCGCGGACCTCGAGGTGTGCGGCCCGGGCGAACGGCTCGAGGGTCGCGCGGCAGCGCTGGACGTCGGCGGCGGCCACCCGGCGGACGGCGTAGGCGTGCAGCAGGCCACCCACGGTCGCCGCCCGGCCGCGCCCGTGCAGGTCCAGCGGGCGGTCGGCGTCGGAGCCGGTCCAGCCGCGCTTGTCACCGGCCGACGCGTGCCGGACCACGACCAGCGCCCGGGTCCGGCGGGTGTCGGCCGCGAAGTGCTCGAGCACGACCCGGTCGTGGGTGGGGGAGAGCAGCCCGAGCGCGGCGGGCAGGTCCAGCCAGCGCAGGTCGTCGACCTCGCGGGTGGCGGAGAACTCGCCCCCGACCGCCTCGCAGGCCCAGTAGCGGACCCGTTTCGGTCCCTCGGCGACGGTGTAGCTCAGGCTGCCCAGGCGCCGGCCGGGGCGGGCGTGGAACCCGGTCTCCTCCCGGATCTCGCGCAGCGCGGCCAGCAGCGGATGCTCGCCGAGGTCGAGCTTGCCCTTCGGCAGCGACCAGTCGTCGTACCGGGGGCGGTGCACGACCGCGATCTCCGGGGCGCCGGGCTCCCCCCGCCACAGGACACCGCCGGCGGCCTCGACGGTCGGGTCGTCGTCCAGGGGCATCCTCAGCCGTCCAGGGACCGGTCGGCGAGCGCGCTCTGCAGGTCGACCAGCTCGGGCCGCCGGGGCGTCCGGGACCAGGTGCCGTCGGCGCCGAGCGTCCAGTGGTCGACGTCGTCGCACCAGGCCAGCTCGAGCAGCTGGCCGAGCGCACGGCGGCTGTCGGGGTCGCTGACCCGGACCAGCGCCTCGACCCGCCGGTCGAGGTTGCGGTCCATGAGGTCGGCGCTGCCGATGAGGACTTCCTCCTCGCCGCCGGCGAGGAACCGGTAGACCCGCGAGTGCTCGAGGAAGCGACCCAGGATGCTGCGCACCCGGATCGTCTCGGACAGCCCCGGGACCCCGGGCCGGAGGACGCACATCCCGCGGACCCACAGGTCCACCGGGACGCCGGCGTTCGACGCGTCGTACAGCGCGTCGACGACCTCCTCGTCGACCAGGCTGTTGACCTTGATGGAGATGCCGCTGGGCTTGCCCTTGCGGGCCCGACGGGTCTCGCGGCGGATCAACGTGAGCAGGCCCTTGCGCATGTCGTCGGGCGCGACGAGCAGGGTGTCGTACCGGCGGTGCCGGGTGTACCCGGACAGGTGGTTGAACAGGTCGGCGACGTCGGCGCCCACCGCCGGGTCGGCAGTGAGCAGCCCGATGTCCTCATAGCTGCGCGCAGTCTTCGGGTTGTAGTTGCCGGTGCCGACGTGGACGTACCGGCGCAGCCGGCCGTCCGGCTCCGAGCGCACCACCAGGGCCAGCTTGCAGTGGGTCTTGAGCCCGACCAGCCCGTAGACGACGTGGCAGCCCGCCTGCTCCAGCTTCCGCGCCCAGCGGATGTTGGCCTGCTCGTCGAAGCGGGCCTTGATCTCCACGACGACGAGCACCTGCTTGCCGGACCGGGCGGCGTCGACGAGGGCGTCGACGATGGGTGACTCGCCGCTGGTGCGGTACAGCGTCAGCTTGAGCGCGAGCACCGCGGGGTCGACGGCAGCCTGCTCGATGAAGGCCAGGACGCTGTGCGCGAACGAGTCGTACGGGTGGTGCAGCAGCACGTCACCGTGGCGCAGCGCCGCCAACACGTCTCCGACGGCCCCGCCCTCTCCGCGCAGCGCCGGGTGGATCCGCGGGGCGTGCGAGGGTGCCCGCAGGTCCGGGCGGCTGTCGGACTCGGCCAGCGACCAGAGCGCGGCCAGGTCCAGCGGCGAAGCGGTCCGGTAGACCTCGTCGTCGGTGACCGCGAGCTCCCGGACGAGGAGGTCGAGCACGCGCTCGCTCGTGCCGGCGTCCACCTCCAGCCGCACCGGTGCACCGAAGCGGCGACGGGCGAGCTCGCGCTCCAGGGCGTGCAGCAGGTTGTCGACGTCGGCATCGACCTCGAGGTCCTCGTTCCGCGTCACCCGGAAGGCCGATGCCTCCACCACCTCCATGCCCGGGAACACCTGGTCGAGGTGGGCGGCGATGACGTCCTCGAGCAGCACCAGCCGGGTGCCGGAGTCGCCGGTCGGCAGCAGCCGCGGCAGCAGCGGCGGCACCTTCACCCGGGCGAAGTGCTCGGCCCCGGTCCGCTGGTCGGCGACGACGACGGCGAGGTTCATCGACAGGCCGGAGATGTACGGGAAGGGGTGCGCCGGGTCGACGGCCAGCGGGGTGAGCACCGGGTGCACGTGCTCGGCGAACAGGTCCCCGAGCAGCTTCCGCTCGTCGTCGTCGAGCTCGGACCACCGCACGACCGCGAGCCCCGCCTCGGCGAGCCCGGGCAGCAGCTCCTCGGTGACCAGACGGGACTGCTGGTCGACGAAGTCGTGGGCCATCCTGGCGACCCGGTCGATGCGTTGCTTCGGCGTCGCTCCGGACGGGCCGGGAGTCGTGACCCCGGCGGCCACCCGGCTGCGCAGCGCTGCCACCCGCACCATGAAGAACTCGTCGAGGTTGCGGGAGAAGATGGCGGCGAACCGCACCCGGTCCAGCAGCGGCACCGCGTCGTCGGCCGCCAGCTGGAGCACCCGGTGGTTGAACTCCAGCCAGCTCGCCGTCCGGTCCAGGAACCGGTCCGCCGGGAGCCGGGAGGTGTCCGGCAGCGTGTCGGCGGCGGTGTCCTCGATCTCCTCCGCGCTGTCGTCGGCGTAGCGCGGGGGGTCGGGCTCGACGTCCTCGCTCCACCCCGGGGCCGTGGTCACGCGTCCATGGTGCCCGTCGGACCTGGCCGGGAACAGGCGTCAGGTGAACGGGAGGTGAACGAGGGGCGACGACTCGCCCAACGGGCCCGCTCGCCAGGCCCGAGCGCATGGCGTGTCGGCCGCCGTGGTGCTGCACTGATTTCCATGGCCATCCACCCCGGTGTCGAGCCCTCCGTCGAGCGGCTCGAGGTCGTCGAGTCGGTCCGTCCACGGCTCGCCGACGTCTCGACCCTGAACGACGTCGACCGGCTCATCGAGGAGGCGCTGGACCGGCTGCTGCCGGCCAACGTCACGACGTACCTGCCGATCCTGGTGGAGCGTCAGGTGCGGGACCAGCTGCGGCACCGGCCCGCCAGCGAACCGGGCTAGCGCCTACGAGCGCTCCTTGACCTGCGCGCCTGCCCCCTGGGCGCCGGGCTTGCGCAGGTACATGTCCACGTCGGCCGAGGCGATCAGGCCGTCCGGCGTCTCGTCCGGGCGTCCGGTGACCCGGGTCCGGCCGACGGTCACCGCGAGGGTGAGCGGGACGCCGCCGATGTCCAGCGGGGCGGCGACAGCGGCCTGCAGCCGCTCGACGAGGTCGAGCATCTCCGTGTCGTCGAGCTCGTCGGTGACGATGACGAACTCGTCGCCACCGAAGCGCGCGGTGGTGTCCCCGGTGCGGACCTGCGACTCCAGCCGGTGGGCGATGATCGCCAGCACCTGGTCGCCGAAGGCGTGGCCCAGGGTGTCGTTGACCGGCTTGAACCCGTTGAGGTCGCAGAAGAGCACGGCACCCATGCGCCCGCTGCGCCGGGCGCCGTCGATCGAGGCCTGGATCCGCTCGGTGAGCGCCGAGCGGTTGAGCAGCCCGGTCAGGGGGTCGATCCGGGCCTGCCGGGTGAGCTCCTGGTGCTCGGCCCGGCGGTCGCCCACGTCCTCGAACTGGCTGATGCCGAACAACGGCGCGCCGTCGCCGTCGTACACGATCGAGGTCTGCAGCGACACCCAGACGTGGTGGCCGTCGGCGTGCAGGTAGCGCTTCTCCAGCTGGTAGTGCTGCCGCCGGCCGCTGAGCACGTCGTTGATCACGCCGTCGTCGGCGTGGCGGTCGGCGGGGTGGGTCAGGTCGGCGATCGACAGCGTCTCCAGGTGCCGGCGACTGTGCCCCGTCATTCGGGCCATCGCCTCGTTCACCCGCAGGAAACGGCCGACGTTGCCCGGGGTGAAGTCGACCAGCGACATGCCGATCGGCGCGTTCTCGAACGCGATCCGGAACGACTCCTCGCTGGCCCGGACCCGGGCCATCAGGCGGGCGTTGTCGATGGCGATGCCGGCCTGGGTGGCGAACATCTCCAGCAGCGCGACCTGCACGTCGTCCGGCCGGCGCCCGCTCTCGGGCAGGTCCACCGAGAGGATCCCGACGAGGGTGCCCGAGACGCTGAAGAGCGGCGCGAACAGCGCGTCCATCGGGTGCCAGGCCTCCGGGTCGTCGCTGACCGGGATGTCAGGGACCCAGGTGGCAAGGGCGAGGTTGTCCGGCTCGGTGTGCGGGAGGAAACGCAGCAGCCCGCGGGGCGTGGACCGATCGATCTCGTACTGCCAGGTCGCCAGGTCGCTGGTGCTGCCGAGCAGCGTCTGGCTCACCTCGGGGGGACCGGCGACGGTCACGACCTCGACGGTGCCGTCGTCCTGCACCAGGTTGACCACCGCGACCTGGAAGCCCAGCCCTTCGACGACGCCGTCGACCACAGCATTCAAGGTCGAGAGCAGGTCGGGCCCGGCGTTGAGCCTCAGGATCAGGCGCTGCAGCTCGCGCATGGCGGGCAGGCTGACATCACTCACCGTGCCCTCGACCTCCGTCCCCCGTCGAAGCGCCCCCTGTGGTCCGCTCCGAGACACCGTCCACGAACCATCGGCTGCGAATCTCTTCGACCGCGCTTTGCCCCGTCTTTACCCCCGGCCGGATCCGATCCGCGTATTCCGGCCCAGCGCAGCGCCAGGCCGCGCACGCTAGGTCCTGGAAGCGGCGTTGCGTAAGAGCATCGTCAAGATCTGGACGGAACAAACCGGTGCAACGCTGCTCCGATCGGGTGACGTCGGCCCAGGCCGGGTCGGGCCGGGCGATCGACGGCGGCGGGACCGCTGCGAAAGGGTGCTGTTCCGACCGCGACGACCGGAGTGACCCATGGCGCTCATCGACTTCCCCCGTTACCCGCTGACCTTCGGCCCGAGCCCGCTGCACCCCCTTGAGCGGCTGACCAGCCACCTGGGGAGCGCGAGCATCTGGGCCAAGCGCGAGGACTGCAACTCCGGGCTCGCCTACGGCGGCAACAAGACGCGCAAGCTGGAGTACATCGTCCCCGACGCGATCGCTGCGGGCGCGGACACGCTGGTCTCGATCGGGGGCTACCAGTCCAACCACACCCGCCAGGTGGCCGCCGTCGCCGCCCGCGTCGGCATGAAGGCTGTGCTCGTCCAGGAGAAGTGGGTCGACTGGCCCGACTGCGTCAACGACCGGGTCGGGAACATCCTGCTCAGCCGGATCATGGGTGCCGAGGTCCGACTCGACCCGGCCGGCTTCGGGATCGGGTTCAAGGACTCCTGGGCCCGCGCCATCGAGGACGTGAAGGAGCGCGGCGGGACGCCGTACGCCATCCCCGCGGGAGCGTCCGACCACCGGCTCGGTGGACTCGGCTTCGCGGGCTGGGCCGAGGAGGTGCAGGAGCAGGAGCGAGAGCTGGGCGTCTTCTTCGACACCGTCGTGGTCTGCTCGGTGACCGGCTCGACCCACGCCGGCATGATCGCTGGGTTCGCCGCGCTCGAGCAGGGCGGCGCCCGACCTCGCCGGGTCATCGGCATCGACGCGAGCGCGAAGCTCGACGAGACCCGCGACCAGGTCGCCCGGATCGCACGCAGCACCGCGGCACTGATCGGGCTCGAGCGCGACCTGCGTGATGACGAGATCACCGTGCTCGAGGGCTGGGCCGGTGACCTCTACGGGATCCCGGTCGAGTCCACGCTCGAGGCCATCCGGCTGACCGGCCAGCTCGAGGGCGTCATCATCGACCCGGTCTACGAGGGCAAGTCGATGGCCGGCCTGATCGACCTGGTGACCAGCGGCGAGATCCCGCGCGACTCCACCGTGCTCTACGCGCACCTGGGCGGCCAGCCGGCCCTGAACGCCTACAGCGGGTTGTTCACCCACACCCAGCCGGTCGCGCTCTGACGCACCTCACGTCGGGTGCCCCCGGCAGGATTCGAACCTGCGACGCACGGTTTAGGAAACCGTCTCAAACGAACCTACGTAGGCGGGCGCTCCCCCAAAGATGCCTCTGACCTGGGCTGTTATCTGTCGTCAGTTGTCACGGCTGCGCCCTGGTTCTCATCCTCATGTGCCCTCTGTGTGCCCTCTGACTGGGCCCGAAGTTGAGCGCCATGAGCAGGTCCAGGCTCTCCTCCTGCCGGACCTCGCCGACGATGATGCGGGACGGCCGCATCCGCAGCGCCTCCTTGACCAGACGGCGGAGCTTGATCTCGCCGGTGCCCTCGAGGCTCGGCTGTCGGCACTGCATCGCCACGACGTCGGGCAGCGGAACCTTCAGTACGAACAAGAGTCCATTGCATACGTAGCGGCCCCATTTTGTGGTGCCTGCCCGATGTGCAACCGCCCCATCGGCCGACCACCATCATCAGGTGCGTCCCGCAACTGGGACGCCGCCGATAGCCGGATCGGGGATCTTGGGCGATGCGCTCAAGAAGGCGATTCGAATGGAACACGCAGGGGTTTCGCCGATGCGCCACGTCGGCCGCCTGTCCGCGATGGCATCGCGATTCTCGTCGCGCTAATGAGCGTCAACCACCGCTGCAGCACTTATTCTGCAGCCATGCGCTGGGTGTACATAGCGGGGATGCTGGCTATGGCGATCGTGCTCACCGGATGCGGCGGGGACTCGACCGATGCGCATTCCGAGCGATGCAAGCTCGTGAAGCACGACGAGCAACGCGAGGGCAGGGTTTTCATGAAGATGCGGGCCGAGTTGCTGCGCCTGCAGTCGCGGAGCGGCCTGATCCCGACGCAGGCCACCCAGAACCAGGACATCGTCTACCAGCACGTCACAGCCATCTACAAGGCGTCCGAGGTTCAGCAGTTCGAGCGGCACGCGGCGGCCGCGCGCAGACAGATCGGCCTCATTTACCGGATCATCCTCAACGACCGTTCGTGCTTCGCCCCGGCCCGAGTCGCGAAGACCCAGCAGGACGCGGCGGCTCTAAAACAATTCAGATAGGAGACGTTGGAGTCATCCAACGAGCGACGCGCCTACGCGAACAGCCGACCGCGACGCAACGTCTTCGACGCACAGTGCCAGGCTGATCCGGTGCAACACGGCACTCGACGCGCCTACGAGGTCCACGGCTGCCGGTGCCACCAGTGCGCCGCGGCGTGGAACTCCCGACAGCGCGAACTCAGAGACAGGCGGGCAGCTGCGCGACCGGAGGACAACCCAGCACTGGCGCACGGCCGTAAGGCCACATACGTGAACCACAGGTGTCGCTGCGAGTCATGCGTCGAGACGCAGAGGGTCGCGAACCGGCGGCGGTGCCAGTGATCCCGCGGCACGAGTGGCCCGGACGGATCGTGCTGACGGTCAGGAGCTTCACCAGCCTGTGGTGCGTGGTCGGGCTGATCCTGCTGAGGTGGGGCTGAGACAGCCAGGCAGCTGGCTCTGCCTCGGACAGCGGCTGTCAAGCCTCGCGATCTTCGTCCGCGTGTGCGACGACGTTCTGCGAGGGAGACCTTTACGTCTTGTCCACGTCCAGGTGGTTCACGATGTCGCGCTCGACATCGCGGATGTGAGCGACGGCGGCGCTGCGTGCGTCCCTGACTCGGCGACTGGTGACCGCCTCGACGATCTTGCGGTGGCCCTGTTGAGCCTTGATCCGGCGGTCCGGCAGGGCGATGACGCCGTGCGAGTAGGTGGTGAACAGGGGCTCCACGCTAGCCATCACTGCTTCCAGCAGAAGGTTCTTTGTCGCGGCAACGATCAAGCGGTGCAGGGTGGCATCGAGCGCGATGAACTCGTCGTCGCTGAGGTTGGGATCGTCCGCCCTGGTCAAGGTTTCCTGCAGCTGCTCGCACTCACGGGTCGTGATGCGGCGGGCGGCAAGGCCAGCGGCCTCGCTCTCTAGCGGCAGCCGCAGCTCGAAGAGCTCGGGGACGGTGTAGCTGTCGTCGATGAGGAGCGCGTTCCTCGACGTCTGGCGGTGCTGCCGGTCCACTGCGAACGCTCCGACGCCGTGCTCGACACGCACCAGGCCGTCCGCCTCCAGGCTGCGCAGTGCCTCGCGCATCGAGCTGCGCCCCACACCGAACTGCTCAGACAGGACGCGTTCGCCCGGCAGCCGCTGTCCCTCGTCGTACTTGCCTGCCCGGATGAGCTGAGCGAGCTGGGCAGCCACTGCGTCGGCCACTTTCAGACGGCGTACAGGTTCGATCTGGCGCTCGTGCTCGTTCTGCTGCATGTCCGTGTCACCCCTTGCGAAGGCCGTTCGCCTCTTTGCACCAAAACCCTCAGATGGTAGCCGCCCGCAACAATTCTCGGGCCAACCTGGCGGCGCGCCGGCGCCACGGACATCGATACCCGCCGCCTTGCGGATGTCCAGCCACCACCCTCACGAATTCCCGCCTACTGCTGACTCCGGCAGTCCGGGAATCTCGACGTGCACGAGAAAGACCGCACCGGCGTAGCCGCCGTCGCCGTCCGTGCCATCCCGGGCCGAGGTGACGACCAGTGTTCGCAGGTCGGGTCCGGCAAACATGCAGGACGTCGGTCGCCGTACTGGCATCGCCAGCACGCGATCTACCTCACCGTTGGGGTGATGACGGACAACCACTCCGCCGTCCCACTTGGCGCTCCACACGCCGCCTTCGGCATCGACGGTCAAGCCGTCGGGCAGCCAGCCCTCGGGGTCCTCGGCGAACGTCCGACCGTGGGTGGCGACGCCCAGCGTCGGGTCGTAGTCCCAGACGGAGATGCGGCGAGTTGGCGAGTCCGTGTAGTACATGAGCCGCCCGTCGGGGCTCCAACCGAGACCATTGGAGGTGCGGATCCCCGTGCGGACTAAACGACAAAGGCCCTCCGGCTCCCAGCGGTACAGCGAGCCGACCGGTGCGTCAGCGTCGTCGTGCATCGAGCCGAACCAGAGCCGTCCCTGCCGGTCGCACTTGCCGTCGTTGAACCGCTGATCCGGCCGGTCCGCCTCGAGGATGGCGATCGGCTCCGAAGCGCCGGAGTCGAGGTCCAGCCGGTGCAGCCCGTCCCGCAGACCAACCACGGCCTTGCCCGTCCCGTCCGGCACTACGAAGCCGACCTCGGACTCGGTTGGCCACCGCAACTGGTCGCTGCCGTCGAGCGCCGAGCTGTGGACCGAGCAGCCCAGGATGTCCACCCAGTAGAGCCGCTGCTCGTCGACCGACCACCACGGGCCTTCGCCGAGCTGGTTGCGCAGTGGCGACAGGATCACCATGCCGCCCGGCGAGAGACGCTCCAAGTGCACCGGGTCATCCACCCGCCGTGGGGCCGTCACCGTTGCACACGCGCACCGGCGCCTCGAACCAGTGCCTCGACCTCGGCCAGGCTGGCCATCGACGTGTCGCCCGGGGTCGTCATGGCAAGTGCACCATGGGCGGCGCCGTACTCGACCGCAGTGCGCACGTCGCCGCCCTTCTCCAGCAGCCCGTAGATGAGGCCAGCCGCGAAGCTGTCACCGCCACCCACGCGGTCGAAGATCTGCAGTTCCGGCCGGTGCGTCGAAGACACGACCTCGCCGTCGCACCACGCGATGGCGCTCCAGTCGTTGACCGACGCAGTCTTCACCCCGCGCAACGTGGTGGCGACGATCCGGACGTTGTCGAATTCCTTGGACACGTCGTCGACCATCGCGGCGAACTTGTCGACCTCGAGCGTCGAGAGGGTCGGGTCGGTGTCCGGTACCTCGAAGCCGAGACAGGCGGTGAAGTCCTCCTCGTTGCCGATCAGGACGTCCACGTGCCGGACCAACGCCCGGTTGACCTCCTGCGCCTTGGCGGTCCCGCCGACGCTGCGCCAAAGGCTGGGACGGTAGTTCAGGTCGTACGAGACGACCGTCCCGTGCCGGCGGGCTGCGAGCATTGCCTCCTCGACGACCGCGGGAGTGGACTCGGACAGCCCGGCGAAGATGCCACCGGTGTGGAACCACCGTGCGCCGAGCGTCCCGAAGAGGTGGTCCCAGTCGACGTCTCCCGCACGCATCTGGCTCGCCGCGGTGTGGCCACGGTCGGAGACTCCGAGAGCCCCCCGAACGCCGAAGCCCCGCTCGGTGAAGTTGAGCCCGTTGCGGGTCGACCGGCCCAACCCGTCGTACGGGACCCAGCGGACGTGCGAGGTGTCGACACCGCCCTGGAGCATGAAGTCCTCGACGAGCCGGCCGACGTCGTTGTCGGCCAGCGCGGTCACGATCGCCGAGCGTAGACCGAAGACTCGCCGTAGTCCCCGCGCCACGTTGTACTCGCCGCCGCCCTCCCACGCCGCGAAGGTGCGCGCCGTCCGGATTCGGACGTCGCCCGGGTCGAGCCGCAGCATGACCTCGCCGAGCGAGACGTGGTCGTAGCGGCATTCCTCAGCGGGCCGCAGCTGCAGATCATCTCATGCCACGATGCTCGGGAGCCCGTGGCTCGGCCGCTTCGGCGACCGCCTCGGAAGCCAGCCGTAGACCTCGTCGAAGCGACCACTCTGCAAGCAGGTCGGCCGCCACCATCCAGCTGCCACCCACGGCCAACACCGCGGGGTGACGGCGTAGGCGGGCAGGGTTCCGGCGGTGATCCCCCCCGTCGGAACGAACCGCGTGGTGGCGAACGGCGCGGCCAGCGCCGACGAGACGCCTTCAGCCCACCGAGCGGCCTCCGCCGGGAAGAACTTCACGCAGTCCAGTCCCGCGTCGAGGGCCATCAGGATCTCGGTGGCGGTCGCCACGCCAGGCAGAACGGGCACGCCGAGCCTCGGCACGCTTTGACCACCGACGGGCTGAAGCCGGGAGACACGACGAATCGGGCACCCACGGCGACCACGCGGTCGACCTGGTCCGGGCTGGTCACCGTCCCAGCGCCGACGAGAAGGTCTGGATCCTCCGCCAAGACGCCGAGGGTGGAGAGCGCCGAGGCTGTCCGGAGAGTCACCTCGACGCAGGGCAGCCCACCGTCCTTCAGCGCGTCGCCCAGTGAGGAAGCGACAGCCGCGTCCTCGACCACGGCCACCGGGATCACGCCGATCTCACCGAGCCGTTCGAGAACGTCGGTGGTTGCGTGCGCCCGCACGGTCATGCTGACCACCGCGAACCGCTCGAAAGCGTCCGCGCCGAGCTCGACTCCGAGACCCGGGGCGTCCGAAGCCTCGACGTAGCCGTCCTTGACCTGGAGCGGGTCGACCAGCATCCCGTCCCAGCCGGGACCGCCGTAGGCGTCGACCTCGATCAGCGGCGCGTTCTCGCAGGCAAGGATCAGGTGCAGGCCGGCGGCCAGCGCCACGCCGGTGCCGGACGAGCAGGCGATGTGCGGGACGCAGTCGATGTTCCACGCGCTGGCCATGTCCGCCACCCGCTTGGCCTCGGAGATGCCGCCGACGCTCGTGCAGTCCGGCTGCAGGACGTCGAAGGTCCGTCTGTTGAGGAGGTCGAGGTACTCGAACCGGGTCAGCAGGGACTCCCCGCCTGCCAGCCTGATCGAGACCCGGTCGGCCAGCCAGGTGTGGTCGTCGACGTACTGCGTCAGGCTGCGCGACAGGATCGGCTCCTCGAGCCAGGCCACGCCGAGCTGCTCGAGCTCACCTGCGAGCACCAGCGCGCCGCGGCGGTCGTAGGACATGTTCGCGTCGAGCATGATGTCGACCCCATCCCCGACGGCCTCGCGCACCTGGGCCACCATGTCCACCGTTCCGCCGGAGGTCACGGGTCGCGCGCAGCTTCATCGCGCTGAAGCCGTCGGCCACCGCCCGTTCGGCCTCCGCGACCGTCTCGGCTGTCGGCTTGAGGGACGGCGCGAAGTAGGCCCGCACGCGCGGCTTTGCCGCTCCCAGCAGCTTGTAGACGGGCAGGTTCGCGACCTTGCCCATGAGGTCCCAGAGGGCGATGTCGATGCCGCTGAGCGCGTAGGTCTCGATCCCCCGGCGACCCCACATGTGGGTCGCATCGAGCATGCGTTGCCACAGGGCAGCGATCTGCGAGGGATCCTCACCCACCAGCATCGGAGCAAGCTGGTCGTTGATGATCGGACCAACAGTGGAGAAGTACTCCGCCGAGAAGCCCGCCTCCCCGTAGCCCACCAAGCCCCTCGTCGGTGGCCACGCTGACGATGATGCCGCCCTTGACGCCGACTGACATGGCGCCCCACCGCAACTTCTCGTCCAGCGGGCTGCCCAGTGGCGTAGCGCGAACTTCCGTGATCTTCATCTTCCGTCCAGTCGTCAGTTCGGTGGCGGTGGGCAGGTCGCCCCTGTCCCGGCTGAGCACCGGGAGGGGAGCGGGCTCCCACTGGCCCCTCGGTCCGTGAGACTGAAGGTGTGGAGTACCAGGCTGGTGATGGCGGCTCTGCGCATCCCAGCCCGGGTGTCGGATCCCTACCGCGATACGGCGGTGTGAGACCGACCTCAAAGCGACTCCCGGCTGGGTCGTCGGTATTTGTCGCGCAGCTGCCTGTCGGACCGCCGTGCGAGCCGAAGCCGTTGCGCTCCAGGTACGAGACAGGGCCTCGACGAAGACCGGCAGGTCCGGTGGCGTGCGCGAGGTGATGACGTTGCCGTCCTCGACCACCGCCTCGTCGACCCAGGTGCCACCGGCGTTCACCACGTCGTCGCGGATCGGGAGGTAGCCAGTCGCCCGACGCCCACTCACCGCGCCGGCCGAGCAGAGCATCCAGCCTCCGTGGCAGATGGCTGCCGTGAGCTTGCCCGCCTGGTACACGTCGCGCACCAGGTCGACCATCGCCGGGTGGAGCCGCATGTTGTCGGGGGCGAAGCCGCCCGGGCACGATCACGGCGTCGAAGTCCTCCGCGCTGCGCCTCGTCGGCCGACAGGTCGGCCTCCATCGGGTAGTGCTCCTTGCTGTCGAAGGAGTCCTTGCGCCCGCTGCCGATCACCTTGACGTCCGCGCCGGCGGCCTGCAGCCGAAGCAGCGGGTACCAGCCTTCGAGGATCTGGTACTCGTCCTCGATCAGAGCGCTACACGCGCACCGTTCAGGCTCATGATTGCCTTTCCATTGCTGTCGATGTGTCGCTCGCTCCGAGGTGCATGCAGGTGTCGGGTCGGTCCTACTCGGCGGCACCGATCTTCTGGAGGAACTCCTTGCTCAGCAGCACGTCGCCGTGGTTGGCCTGGATGTTCCGCAGCGCCTCCCAGTGCTGACCGAAGCCGTCGGGTCGCTCCGACGGCGCCGACGGGGATCGCCGCGGTGGTGTCAGCCAGGACGATGATCTTGTAGTCCTGGTTGGCGCCGTCGATCGCCGTGGCGATCTGGCAGTTGCCGGTGGACAGACCTGCGACCACCAGGGTGTCGGCCCCGGCCCTGCGCATGACTCGTTGAGCGGCGTGCCGAAGAAGGAGCTGAACCGGTGCTTGCGCAGCACGGGCTCGTCCGGCAGCGGCTTGAGCTCGTCGACGAGCTCGTCACCGCCGTTGCCCCAGCGACCCGGGAACGTTCCAACGGCAGGATCCCCGGCCACTTCAGGTCGGCGACGCCCGCGTCCTTGCCGTCCGGCCGCAGGCCCCACAGCGACCAGACCACCGGGATCCCGGCGGTGCGGCAGGCTTCGAGCACTCGGACGACCGGCTGGACGACGTCCTTGCCCTCGGGAGCACCGCCGACGCTCTCGATGTACATGGCGCCGCCGGGCTCCGCGCAGGCCTTCTGCATGTCCAGAACGAGCAGCATCGTCTTCTTCGGGTCGATCGTCTTTGCCACCATGGCCGACCGGTCGATGACGTCGTCGATGTGCTTGTAGGTGAAGTCCAGCGATGACATGTGGATCCTCCTCGAGCCCCCGCGCAACACGCGGGCTTGTGTGGTGGCGACTCGGGGTCCGCGTCGCCCGGCGAACGGTGAGCAGGTGGTCAGGTGGTCTGACCTGTTGGTAGGTTAACTGCGGGGTGACAGGTGGTCAACCCTGCGCTGGCCCGCACGGCCCCCGTTATTCGGGGATCTCCCACTGGGACTGTTGACTCAGGTAGGGGATCAAGTCGCCCCACGTAGAGGCATGGTCGAAGAACTGGTCGGTCGAGTACGAGCCGTCCATCGTGGCCTTCAACGACTTAGGCCCCTCGAAGCCGATGAGGCTCCAGGCCACCCGGTCCTTGTTGCCGCCGTACACGGGGTCCGCGTAGAACCCCTGCTTGACGTGAAGACAGATGGCGTCGAAGAAGCCGAGCCCGTCGTCGTTCGTGAACTGGGTGAAGGTGCTGGCCGGCTCCGTCGTTCCCAGCGTGACCGGCCCGGGCTTGGGACTGACCCGACAGCGACTCCAGGGCCGCGTCCTGCTGTCGCCTCGTCCAGCGACACGAATGGCCCTCCGAACTGTCGCTCGGCGATCTCGTCGAGCTGTGCGAGTCCTGCCCGGTACGTTGCCTGCATGTCGGCGATGCGTGCCCGCCATGCGTTGGCGTACCGGCCATCGATCCGCAGGAAGCCGGAGCCGTCGGCGGAGGCGTAGATGTAGTCGATGCCCGAGAGGTATCGGTCGATGAAGACCACGACACGCGCCTCGCGAGCGCCGGGCTCATGGTCGGTCGGGATGATCCGCGCCGAGATCGCCTCCACCGTGTCCCACTCGTGCCGGGTGAAGAAGAGCGGCTCTGTCGAGTCCGGGTCGACCGGCCCGAGAAAGGTCTCCCAGTCCGCCTTGGAGCTCATGTCCGGCTCCTCTCGGTTCCGCGAGGTCGTGTTCCGGGCGAAGGCGATCGTTCCTCGCGACCGGTGAGGTAGTGCTCGGCGATGTACTCGCAGCTTCGCCAGGCGTTGGCCATCATCGCCAGCGTGGGGTTGACCCCGAGCGAGGTCGGGAAGCCGGAGCCGTCGACGACGAACAGGTTCTCGACGTCGTGCGACTGTCACCACTCGTTGAGCACCGATGTGCTGGGGTCGAACCCCATCCGCGCGGTTCCGTGCTGGTGACAGGTGTTGCCGGTCACCTCGTCCAGGTAGACAGGGATCGTCTTGCGAGCTCCCGGCCACTTCGAGGATCTCGATGTTCTTGTCCACCTGCCACTTGCCCATCGCCAGGTCGTTGTCATGGGCCTTGTGGGTGATCCGTGCGACCGGCAGCCCCAGGTAGTCCTTGAGGGTGGGGTCGAGGTCGACGCGGTTGGCTTCCTGCGGCATGTCGTGGAGGATCAGGCCGATCTTCATCGCGTAGTTGAAGAAGTTGCGGTCGGCGTCCTTGAACGCGTGGCCCCACTGCGGTCGTCCAGGAAACACGTAGTTGATGGGGTGACAGATCTGCGAGGCGGAGGTGATGCAGCCACCGATGTGCCCGCGGTTCTCGTCCGTCTCGTAGAAGTCCATCGAGCCGCCGCTGATGTAGTTGCCTGTCCAGCCGTAGAGCGGGTCGTCGATCTCCTGGTCGAAGAAACCGATGGCGAAGAGGTACTCGTGGAAGGTCGCGTTCTTCCCGACGAGTCCCGACGAGTTGGCGAGGCCGTCGGGGTGCTGGGTCGACTTGGAGAGCAGCATGAGCCGGGCCGTCTCGATCGCGCCCAGAGCCAGGACGACTACGCGCGCCTCCTGCTCCCACTCGGCGCCCTCGTCGTCGATGTAGATCACGCCGGTCGCCTTGCCGTCCTTGCCGACCGTGACCTCGCGGACGAAGCAGTCGGCCCGCAGCTCGAGGTTCCCGGTGGCGAGGGCCTCAGGGATGAAGGTGGTCAGCGTGTTCGACCGAGCACCGCTGGGGTCGCCGTACTGGTTCCAGAAGCTGGTCCTGTTGGACGGCTCGCGGCCCTTGTGGTTGTTCGTCACGCTGGCGTGCGGGATGGGGAAGGCGTTGATCCCCATCTTGTTGCACGCGTCGTAGAACTTGCGGCCCCACTTGGTCGGCCGCAACGGCGGGCTGGGGTAGGGCTTGCTGCGGAAGCCCTCGCCCTTCTCGGCGCCGGCGATTCCGGAGATCCCGAACTCCCACTCGATCTTGGTCAGGTACGGCTCGAGGTGCTCGTACTGGAACGGCCAGTCCGCGAGGCTCATGCCGTCGACGTCGCCGTGCAGGGAGAGCTGGAGGAAGTCGGACGGGCCGCGGGCGTGGCACCCAGCCCGCCCAGTGGTTCGTGCCGCCGCCGACGAGCTGCGGGGTCATCGAGAACGGATAGGGCTCTGCGACGTCGTCCTCCGTGATCCGCCTGGTCCGCGGGGACAGCTTGGCGTCGGGCCACATGTAGTTGCGGTTGACGAACTTGAGTTCGTCACCGGAGTAGTGCTCGTCGTGACGCAGGTGACGGACCACGCTCGAGACCCACGACCTTCAGGCCGGCTTCGCTGAGGACCTTCGCCGCGGTCCCGCCACTCGCGCCCAGTCCGACGATGACGACGTCGACAGGGTCTGGCTTGGTTTTCTTGGTCATCGCTGCTCCGTACGGATCGGTGTGCGGGTGGACGGGTTGGTGCTTGCGTTGGTCTAGTCGGCAGTACTGGTGACCGCCGGGTCGCTCTGCTCGGCGGTCTGGGACTTCGCGATCTCACGGGCGAGGTGCTCCTCGGCCTTGCGAAGGTGGGCGAGTGCTTCCTTGCTGGCTCCTGACGGGTCGGACCTCGTAATCGCCTCGAGAATCCGCCGGTGATCGTTATGAGCCGTCTCACGACGGTTCGGGATCGCGATCGCCTTGCCGGAGTAGTCGCGGTGGTGCGGCCGGAGGTGGTCGTACATGACGGACAGCAGGCGATTCCTGGACGACTGCACGATCAGACGGTGGAACTCGAAGTCCAGGGTGGTGAACTCGTGCGGGCTGATCCCCGGCCGGCCCGACCGCTCGACGATCGCCATGAGGCGGTCGATGTCCTGGGTCGTGCGCCGCTCGGCGCTGTGGGCGGCCGCCTTCGGCTCGATGGAGTAGCGAGCCTCGAACAGCTCCAGGGCCGACACGTCGCCCGCGAGCGACAGCGAGAGGTTCGTGTAGTGGTTGCTGCTCCGGTTGACGACGAACGTCCCGACGCCGTGGTTCTTGATGATGGTGCCGAGAGCCTCGAGGGTCCGGATCGCTTCGCGCATGCTGCCCCGACCCACACCGAACCGCTCAGCCAGCTCACGCTCCGACGGCAGGCGGCCGTCGGAACCGAAGTGCTCCGTGCGGATCAGCGCCTCGAGCTGAGCGGCGACGGCGTCGGCCACTCTGAGGGGCCGAACCGGCACGATGCCCAACTGCGGCTGGCCGCTCACGGAACCCTCCGTTCCTCTCGGGACTGATCTCTTCATCGACGAAGTGCTGTTAGGTCCGGCCGGGCCCCCGTTCCCGCCCGACCTGTCAGGCGCCGTACTTCTTCGGCGCCGCCAGAGCCCACTCGGTGTAGGCCTGGTGCCAGTCGACGTTCGACTTGTCCACGACCTCCGTCGGGTTGTTGATGATCTGAGTGACGGTCTGATCCAGAACGGCCGTCGCGAAGATCGCCTTGATCAGGTTCTGACCCTGGTCGACGCCGCCGATGTCGACGGTCGCGGTCAACTTGCCTCCGCGGATCTGCTCGTAGCCGGAGACGAGCCCGTCGGCGCCGATGGTGAGGATGCCTTCCTTGCCGTCCCAGTGCTTCAGACCGGCGGCGTCGATCGCCTGAGACGCCCCGAGGGCCATCTCCTCGTTCTCCCCGTACACGGCGTTGACATCTCGGTTCTTGGTGAGCAGGTCCTGCGCGGCGGTGAAGCCTTTGTCTCGGACGTAACCGCCGTCGGCCTCACCGACGACCTTGATCCCCGGGTTCTCCTCGAGCGCCTTGTCGAAGCCGATCCGGCGGCCACGGGTCCAGTCGGAGCCGGAGGGGCCCCAGATCTGCAGAATGTTTCCCTGCCCGCCCAGCTTGTCCGCGATGTACGTGCCGGCCAGGTAGCCCGACTGCCATCGGTTGTCGTACCCGACGTTGGTGACTGTCTGAAGCTCCTCCTCGGGGTACAGCTCCGCCGGCTGGTTGAACTGGTAGATCTTGACGCCCTTCTCGGACGCGTCCTTGTAGAGGCTCTGCACCGTGGCGAAGTTGGCGCCGGTGCACACCGCGATCGCGTCGAACTTGCGCGAGACCCAGGACTGCACGATGCCCAGAGTTCCCTGAACGGCGTTGAAGTCGCCTACGGGCGCCTGGCGCTCCCACACCCAGCTGCACCCGAAGCGCTCCTCGTAGTCGGACATGACCCGCCATGCGGCGTGCTCGATCTGGGTGAAGTTCTCCGACAGCACCGGCGGGGTGAAGCCGACCTTGATCTCCCGCCCGTCGACGATCTTCTTGATGGCCTCGTCGTAGCTCTGCGACGTGGAGGTTCCCACCGCACCGCCGCCGGATGACGCGGCCGCGGACTCGTCGCCAGAGCTGGAAGTGCACCCCGCAAGCGTGGCAGCACCCACGCCGGCGCCGATGATGCCCGCGGAGCGGAGCAGTGAGCGGCGCGAAAGGCCCTCGTGGTTCGTCATTGCTGATCTCCTTTGTGGTGTGCATCGAGGTGGATGGTGCATGCCATGTGCACTTGTCGCGCACGCTGCTGGAGCAGAGGGCAATGCCGGGCTACTGGACGAGCCGCGTTCTCGCGAACCGTGCGAGGTCGTCCCAGGTCTGGTTGGCGAGCACGGCGATGATGAGCACGACGCCGGTGACCACCGCCTGCCAACTGGACTCGACGCCAGTGAGATTGATGATGTTGCGCGTGAGAGTGAGGGTGAGGGCACCGATGAGAGCACCAACCACTCGGCCCTTGCCGCCGAGCAGGGAAGCACCGCCGATCACAGCCGCGGCGATCGCGCTGATCTCGTAGCCGTTACCGATCAACGGGGGCACCGTCGTGGTGCGCCCGGCGAGGTGGATGCCGGCAATGGCCGCCATGAAACCGCTGATCGCGTACGCCGCGATCTTGATCCGGTCGACGCGGACACCGGCGTTCAGTGCCCCGGTGGGTGAGCTGCCCACCGCATAGAGCCTCACGCCGAACTTCGTCGTCTTGAGCACGACCGAGACCGTCACAGCTACGGCGATGACCAGAAGCATCGGGATCGTGATCGGGCCGAAGATCCGACGCAAGCCACCGATGTAATAGTAGGTGTCATTCATGTACCCGAGGATGGGAACGCCTTGGGTCCAGTACAGGAGCACTCCCCCGGCGAGGCTGAGCATGGCCAGGGTGGCGATGAAGTCGGGGATGCCGAGCTTGGTGATCAGGAGGCCGTTGAGCAGTCCGATGCCGGTCCCGACGCCCAGCGCCAACAAGAAGGCAACAGCCATCGGCATCCCGTTGGACAGGCTCGTTGCAGCAGTCGCGGCGCTGAGGCCCATGACCGAGCCGACCGAGAGGTCGAGACCCCCGGCGATCAGCACGACGGTCATCCCGATGGCCAGGAAGCTGATGGTCATCATCGCGTTTATGATGTTCGTGATGTTGCCCGTCGTGGCGAACGTGGGCTCGAGGAACGCGACCACAACCGAGGCGACGACCAGCAGGACGAGGATGCCGACCGCGGGGTCGCGAAGAGCCTTCTCGCGCAGACCGCTGGTGGGGGTTGTGCTCATGACGGATCACCTGCCCGGACAAGTTCACGGTCGTCGACGGGCGCGGGGGGTGGTGTGCCCAGTGACAGAGCGAAACGACGGACACCCCGGTCGAGAATGACGCCCGCCAAGATGCAGAGCCCGGTGATGATCGAGAAGATGAGGGGGTCGACTCCCATGAGGCGGAAACCCTGCTTGAGTGTCACGAGCAAGAGCGCCCCCATGGCCGCCTGCCAGATCCCTCCGCGTCCGCCCGCGAGACTCACACCGCCGAGGACCGCCGCCGCGATCGCAGCGAGCTCATACCCTCCGGCCAGTCCGGGCTGCACCGAGTTGAGCCGTGAGGCGAGCACCACGCCACCTAGCCCGGCGAGGCTGCCGGACACGATGTAGGCCCAGTACTTGACCCGACCTACGTGGATCCCCGCGATGAGCGCCGGAACCGTCCCGAGCCCGGTCGCACGCACTCGACGGCCGAACACCGTCTTGACGAGAATTAGGTGCAAGACCGCGATCGCTACGACTGCGATGACTATGGCGCTGGTGACGCCCAGGACGTCTCGAGTTGGCGATCTTCAGGTACGTGTCATCCTGCGTGCCCACGATCTGGACACGGTTGGTGAGGACGACGAGTAGTCCGGCTGCGATATTGAGAGTACCGAGAGTTACTACGAAGTCGTTCAGCCTTAGTTTCACGATGATGAAGCCGTTGATGCACCCGAAGGCAGCACCGGTACCGATCCCAGCGAGAGCCGCGAGTGGCGCGCTGAAGCCATTCATGGACGCGAGCAGCGAAATGCCGGCACTGAGTCCGAGCACTGCTCCGACTGACAGGTCGATGCCTCCCGCAATGATGACCAGGCTAATCCGGCGGTGATGATGAAGACCGGCGCTTCCTCGTTGAGGTAGTACCGAAGCGCGTCCGCATCGAGAAAGGACGGGGCGGCCATGGCGAAGTACGCCGTGACTGCCCGAGCGCGAGGGCGATCGGAACGCCATCGATGCCAAGGAGTTGGGCAGCTCTCGACTTCAGTCTCATTTTCCGACCCTCGACGCATGATCGATGATGGCGGCTTGAACGGAGTCGAAGCCCTCCGTGCGAACGCGGACCGGGACGTCGTCGATCTCTCCGACGAGGGACCCTCGATTCATCACGATGACGCGGTCGCACAGGCTGATCAGGTCGGTGAACTCCGAAGCGATGAGCAGGACCGAGGTGCCACTGGGGCCAGGTCGCGATGCAGGTTGTGCACTTCCACCTTTGCGTGGACATCGATCCCCTGCGTCGGCTCGTCGACGATCAAGATGCGCGGGTTGGTGTTGAGGCACCGCGAGATGATGACCTTCTGTTGATTCCCGCCGCTCAGATTGCGGATCATTTCTCGCGCTGACGGCGTCTTGATGCCGAGGCGTTCGATGTACCCACCGCCAGCCGTTGTTCGGCGCGGTCGTTCAGGATCCCCGGCGCGCGAGATGCTCCGCAACCGCGAGATCGAGATGCTCTTCTCGATGGAGAACTCGGTCAGGATGCCGAACTGCTTGCGGTCCTCCGGGACCATCGCCAGGCCGGCCTTGTACGCGGTCGCTGGGTGCGTGATCTTCACTCTCTTGCCTGACAGGTAGATCTGCCCGGCGTCGGTCTTGTCCATTCCCATGAGTGCGCGCACAGAGCTCGGTCCGCCCGGCTCCTGCGAGCCCAGCGATGCCGAGGATCTCGCCGGCTTCAGCTCGAACGAAATGTCTCGCAGCACGCCTTCGCGGGTCAGGTGTTCCACCTTCAGCCGGGGCTGCTCGCCCTGCACCTTGGACCGAGTCGCGAGAGGGCGCCGTGACGGTGTCGAGTCAGTTCCGCCGCCTCGGTACCGAACATGTAGCCCGCGCAACGTCCGGGGCGTCAGTGCACCGGCGTCCGTCCGGATGACGGTGCGGCCGTCGCGCATCACGGTGACGGCATCGGCGAGCCCGAACACCTCGTCGAGGTGGTGGGTCACCCAGATGAGCGCCACGCCACGCCGTTGAAGGCTGCGCATGTGGTCGAACAGCAAGGCCTTCTCGTGCGCTTCGAGACCGGACGTGGGCTCGTCCAGGATGAGGACCTTCGGCTGCACGGCGAGCGCCTTGACGATCTCGATGGCCCGCTTCTTGAGTGCCCCGAACTCGCTCACCGTGCCACAGGTCGGCCTGGCTGATGCCGAACTCCTCAGCCAGGCCGCCGACCTGCTCGGCGATGGCCTTCCTACGGACCATCCGGCCGGATCCCCCAGGAGGCTGGCCTCGTGGCGGAGCAGGATGTTCTCGAGGACCGTGAGGTCCGGGATCGTCGAGAGCTCCTGGTGGATCGTGGTGATGCCCAGCCGCTGGGCGTGCGCGGGGTGCTCGAGCGTGTGCTCCGCGCCTTCCAGCTCGATCGTGCCGGCGTCCGGCCGGATCAGCCCGGACAGGATGTTGAGCAGGGTCGACTTGCCCGCGCCGTTCCCGCCCATCAGCGCGTGGATCTCACCCGTGCGCACCGTGAGGTCGACGTCCGCCAGCGCCTGCACGCCCTGGAACCGCTTGGAGATCCCCGTCATCTGCAACAGCGGCTTGACGTCCAGCAGCGGGGCGCCGCTCGGGACGGGGGAGGTCACGGACACAGAAAGCTCCTGTCGGCTACCGGTCTGCTGATGTTGTCATCAGGTGGTCGGACCACTATGTTGTGGCCACATTCGATGTGTCAAGAGGTCCTGCGGAACTTGCTGGCCGGCTCGGCATTCGACCCGGCCCGCCCTACCTGCCACCCGAGGCAAGGATGTGACCGAACGTGCAGAAGATCATCAATTCGCCCAGCGACGTCGTGGCGGAGTACCTGCACGGGCTGCAGGCGGCGCACCCGGACCTCGTGCGGTTCGAGCGCAAGGACAAGGTGGTGGTCCGCGCCGAGGCGCCGCGCGCCCCGAAGGTGGGCCTCGTCTCGGGCGGCGGTTCCGGCTGCGAACCGCTGCACGCCGGGTACGTCGGCCGCCGGGATGCTCGATGCCGCCTGCTCCAGGCGAGGTGTTCACATCGCCGGTGCCCGCCCAGATCATGGCAGCCACGAAGGCGGCCGACTCCGGGGCCGGCGTCCTCTACGTCATTAAGAACTTCGGTGGCGAGGTCATGAACTTCGGCCTGGCTGCGGAGATCCTGACGCGGCAGGGCATCACCATCGAGAAGGTGGTCGTCAACGATGACTCGAGCTTCGGCCCCGAGATGGAGCGACATCGGCGGGGGCTCGGCGCGACCGTCTTGGTCGAGAAGATCGCCGGCGCCGCGGCGGAACAGGGGCGACCCCTGGCGGAGGTCGCAGGGATTGCCGGTCGCGTGGTCGCGTCCTCTCGCACGTTCGGGGTCGCGCTCTCGGCCTGCACGCCGCCCAAGCTGGGGCGCCCCACGTTCGACCTACCGCCCGGCATGTTCGAGGTGGGAGTAGGTATCGGCGGCGATCGCGGGCAGGAACGCCGGGCTCTCCCGTCCGCCTCTGAGATCGCAGCCCTGCTCATTCGCAAGCCGGTGACCGAGCTCGAGATCACCGAAGGCGCCCGGGTGCTGACCCTGCTCAGCGGGCTCGGGTCGACACCCTCGGTCGAGCTGTACTCCCTCTACGGTCTGGTCTCCGACCAGCTTGGTCAGCTCGGTGCCGTCTCGGAGCGCTGCCTCGTCGGGAACTACATCACGTCGCTGGACTCCTTCGGCGTCCTGCTGACGCTCCTCGTCGTGGACGACGAGCTCCTGTCGCTCTGGGACGCCCCGGTGCACACGCCCGCTCTTCGATGGGGGCTCTGACATGACCGACGTCCTGCGCCACTCCGACCTGCGGTCCTGGATCGAGACGTTCGCCACGACCGCCCTCGCCGACCGCGATCACCTCGATGAGCTGGACTCGGCGATCGGTGACGGCGAGCACGGGTCGAATCTCGGCCAGGGGTTGTCCGCCGTGCTGGCCCTCCTCGAGGACGGCCAGTTCGCGGACGTCCACGAGATGTTCGAGGCGATCGGGATGACGGTCGTCAACAACGTCGGCGGGGCGAGCGGCGCGCTGTACGGCACCTTCTTTCTCCGCTTCAGCGACAAGGGCGTCGGGCGGACCGACATGGATCTCGACACCCTGACCGAGGCGCTCGCGGCCGGTCTGGGGGGCGTCATGGAGCTCGGGAGCACCAGCCCGGGCGACAAGACGATGGTCGACGCACTCCATCCGGCGGTCAGCGCAGCCGTCAGCGGCTGGCAGCGAGCAGCTGTCTGTCGCCCTTGACCGGGCCGCCGAGGCGGCGGCCCGAGGACGTGATGCGACGGCGGACATGCTGGCTCGCAGGGGACGTGGGAGCTTACCTGGGTGAGCGCAGCCTCGGCCATGTCGATGCCGGCGCGACGTCGATGGCCGTGCTGTTCGAGGCGCTCAGCACTACGGTCGCCGACCCCTGAGTCGGCACGGTATCCGCGGGCGGAAATTCGCGGATCCACCACGAGTGCCAGCAGCGCAGGACCGCCAGCACCGCCGCAATCGTCGAACGCGCCACCGCTCAGAACACGCCACCAGGAAGTGGACAACGCCTGTGGGCCGACATCCACCACCGTGCAGGAGCCGCCACCAGCGAGGCCGCCACCACCTCGCCGAAGAACCATCTCTACGTTCGCCGCCCAGACCGCCGCCCACGAGCCACCATCGAGCAGGAAGTTGACGACCTCCGGGCCCGCCACGCCCACCTCGTCGAGCAGGCCCGACGACTCGACCCCCTCGGCGACATCCACGATGACCTCGTCGCCATCACCACGACGACCTCGGCAGATCGGCGGTGCAGGACCCTCAGCCGGATCATCAACCGGATCGAGGTCCACCCCGGAAGCCTGATCGTCGTGCCCGCCGTCGGCGAAGCGGCCGTCCTCGAGCGCTAGACGCCGTCGTCCTCAGCGAACAATGGCGAACGGGGTGGACAGGTCGACACTCGCCGTACGCCATAACTGTGACGTTTGTCACTTGTCCTTCTCACCCCGCGCGCGCACCCCGCGCGCACGTGGGCCAGGCGGTGCAGGCCAGGGGCTGTGTTCCTCCTCAGCCTCGGGACGCAGCTTCCTGGCAGCGGCGGCAGCGGAAGGTGGCGATCCACTGTTCCCACGGCTTGCCCGCGTCCTCGAGCGATCCGGCGTCGACCTGCCCGCAGACGGTCAGCGTCTCGCCGTCCTCGACCAGGTGAACGCTGAAGTTCACGGGCGTGTACCGGACGTCGCTCAGCCGCTTCGCGATCTTCCCTGGCGCCAGACCGCGGCTCTTGATCTCTCGCAGGTCACCTCGACGAACGCCCGCCCATGTCCCCATGGTCAGGACGCTAGCCCCGCCGCCCACGGAAGGCACACTCCGTCATTCTCAGGACAGGACACGGCTCCGACTGCCACTCTCGGTTCAAATACGGGGGGTGCGTGATGGGCAAACTGCTGAATCTGTTCCGGACCGTTCCGGGGCAGGCAGTCACCGTCCCTCAGACGAGCGACTGGGCCAATGATCGACATCGAGATCGTGGGTGAGTCGTTTCACGCGGATGACATCCGAGCATTGCGACGCAAACATCGGGATAGCGACTTTGAGATCGTCTTGGTCCCCGAGCCAGACAATCCTTACGACCGCAACGCTGTCGCGATCTACGTGGATGGCGCACCTGTTGGTCACCTATCGCGCGAGATGGCACCGGCTTGGCAGCCGATGGTGGCAGCGGCGAACGCCGAGGGCTTTGTCGTTGCGGGCACCGCATCCGTCTGGGGCGGTTCGCCGGACAAGCCGAACCTCGGGGTGTTCGGAGCAGCGCCTTGGGCTGGCCGAGGCCCCGCCCCACGAGGTCGGTTCGACCGCTAGCGGCACCTATTCCGCCGGGGCCTTTGCGCTAGGCCGCCCGAACTGCACTACCGCCGCGACCCAGAAAACTTTGGTCCCGCGAATTTGCTAGGAGAGACCAGATGAACAGTCGAGTCATCATCGCCGCCGCCGTGCTCGTCCTCGCCCCGCTGACCGGATGCGACGGTGGCTCGCCAGACCTGGCCGCTTGCAAGGCGGCGATGGTCAAGGACTTCAAGGCGGCCACCCAGGACCCGAATGCTCCATCGGCTGATCGACCCAAGGCGTGCAAGGGCGTCAGCGACAAGGACGTAAAGCGGTTCGCGCGCGAGATCATCAGCGACTCGATCAACGGCTGACGGCGAGCCTCAGCATCGCAGCATGGGTGTCGTGTAAAGCCGGACCCATTCGAATCAGGTTCCCACTCGCGAGGTGCCCCCACGGCCGCTCGGACGGGCCGGGCACCGGGTGGTGGGCCTGCAGCGCGGCGTGCACCAGCGCGCCGTACCCGGGCAGCGCCGGCGCCGAGCCGTCCGCGATCAGGTCCCTGAGCCGAGCAGCGCCGGCCTCGCGTAGCCGGTGGCCGAACACCCACGAGGTGTACTGGGGGCCGCGGTCGGCGTGCACGATCGTGGCGACCGGTTCCCGTTGCCAGCGGGCCATCTGCAGGGCGTCCACGACCAGCTCGGTACGGATGTGGTCGGCGATCGACCAGCCCACGATCCGGCGGAGAACCCGTCGATGACCGCGCAGCTGATCGAGTCCTTCTGGTCAGCATGCAACGCGAGCTTCTCGACCGCCACGACTGGGACAGCCGAGCCGAGCTCGCGTCGGCGATCTTCGAGTGGATCGAAGGCTGGTACAACCCGAACCGGCGACACACTGCGCTCGGGATGCTGTCCCCGCACGAGTACGAGACCCTTCACACCGCGGCCGCCGGAGCGGCATGATCAGCACACCCGCCGTGTCCGGAGAATCGGGTCAGGCTCCGCTCCCGCGACTCGCGGTCGTTCACGCGCCAGCTCGAGGGCGGAATCACGGGTGGTCGGGCTGGTGCGCGACGGGCGTTGCTGCGACGGCCCTTCGCCCGCTTACGACAGGCCGACTCGTCGGCTGCTCACCCATCAGGAGTCAACAACCCACACGTCCCCAGACGGGCGCCTTCCCCCGGACCGCTCACCACTGCCTCGATGCGGTGCTAGGACCCTTCACTCACGCCGGCAACCGTCGGCGGCGCACATTCTCGATTGCACGACCCAGGCACGCTAGAACGGGAAGATCGAGAACCCGATGTCTCGGTACGCGCAACCGCTCCCACGCCACAGGCCTGGGTGTAGTCGCCACTGCGAAGCGTGAACGTGTGGATGCCGGGTTCCACTAGCCGGTTCTGCCGGCCGTAGGGATGGAACCGTTCACCATCCATGTACAGCTCGACATGAAGCCGGGTTGTTGGTGTTACTGCAGGGGATCGTGCCCACCGGTTCGCTGATTTCCGAGTGCACGAACGGAGGTCCAGTCTCGGTGACGGAGAACTGAGCGCTGAGTATCACCTCAGATGCGTTGCTGGTCGTCGTTAATTCGGCTGAGGTCCTGGTGAGTTGCCCAAGATCATGGCCGGGATCACCCTTCACGCCTTGTGCTCCCGCCGGCCCGGCGGGGCCAGCGGCTCCCGCCGCGACAAGCTGGCCACGGGCGCCGGTCGCCCCTGCGGTTCCTGCGGACCGGGCGCTCCCTGCAGCCCAGTGTGGCCAGCTGGCCTACGCGCGCCCTTCTGACTCCAGGTAACCTGCTTCTCCTTGCGAGTACAACGCTTACCGGCCTGGTAGTCGATGACACGCATGACCGCTGTGTCCTTGTTGAGGCAGCCCGTGATCAGGCCGGTCGAGGTCGAGGGGATCGCTGCGTAGGCGTAGGCGGCGGTGGCACCGCCGACCACAGGGGCTGCGGTGAGCCCGGCGAGGAAGCCCGGCAGGTGACGGCTGGAAGGGCGCGGAAGGCGCGACAAGGTGACTCCCCTGTAGCCGGGGGAGGGTCGAACGGGTAAGGGCGTTCATCTTCCGCGCGAGGTTTTAGAGCGCCGCACTGTCAAGGGTCACGGGCGGGGTTCGCTGCGCGACATAGAACTCCATGTCGAGGTCGAACGGTGCGCCGTTCTTGGTAACGGTGTTCACACAGGTCCAGACCACATCCGTGCGCACGGCCGTAGTCTTCGACGGTTCCATCGTGTACTGGCCGTACTGACCGTTGCTGCTGTCGGCGAGCAAAGTGACGACTCCGCCAACCGTGATCTTGCACGAGATGCCGCCTGCGATCGTGCTGGAGGGGTCGTACCCCAGCCCGGTTGACGTTGTGTAGCTGGAGTAGTCCACATCCCAAGTCCCCGGCTTCAGGGTGACTCGGGCGACGTCGTGCCATTGCCGGTCGGCCGGGAATCTCTTGGAGACGATGCCTTGCATCGTGACGGCTCCGGCCGCCCCGGCTGGCCCGGTTGGCCCGGCAGCGCCGCTGGGACCGGTATCGCCCTTCGCACCAGCCGTACCGGTGGCACCGGTGGGACCGGTGTCGCCTTTCGCACCGGCCGGACCCATGGCGCCCTTCGTGCCCTTCTGGTTCCAGGCGACCTGCTTCTCCTTGCGGGTGCAGCGTTTCCCGGCCTGGTAGTCGATGACCCGCAGGATCGCAGTCTTCTTGTTGACGCAGCCCGTGATAACCCCGCTCGACGTCGAGGGGATCGCGGCAACGGCGGCGGTCCCACCGCCGGAGCAGGGCGGCCGCGACCACGCCTGCAACGAAGCCCGGCAGGTGACGGCTGGAAGGGCGAGGTACTCGAAGCAAAGCGGCTCCCCGTGTATGTGGACGCAATTTTCCGCGAGCACCATCCCATTTGTGTCGTTCGCGTCACATCACCCATTCGGTGCGGTTGCTATAGCTAAGTAGGACTACGGATGAGACACCGAGCCAGATTTGGACCGTTCGCCATCAGAGGTACCGTCTGGCCGCGTGAGCCGACGGTTCCCGCCGTCAGTCCGAAGTTCACGACTGCCGGTGCCAGTCGTGCACGACAGCATGTAACGCCCGCCAGCGCGACCTACGCGCCCGCCGCGGCGCAGCCGGGCCTGGACGACAACCCGGCGCTGGCCCACGGGACCAAGTCGACCTACGTCAACCATCGGTGCCGGTGCGACCGCTGCGTAGAGGCTCAGCGGGTCGCTAACCGACGGCGGTACCAGGGGCGTCCCCCGTCACGAGCTGGCCCGGAAGGATCATCTTGGCCGTCGGGTGTTTCACCTCGGCGTGGTGCGCGGTCGGGATGATCATCTTGGCGAATGGGGCGCGCGCCCTCGCCGTGTTCGGCTGTCGCCCTGCTGCGTTCCTGCCTGCCACCGGCAGTTGCCCCCGGGCGTGACACCGACACGCGTCCAGATAATCAGCTCAGAGGTCGTCGAAGAGTCTGACTAACGTCTTCACACCTTTAGGCGGCAGTAGTCTCGTGCCGGCGCCGGCGAACTCCATGCAGCAGCGCCGGCGATAACGCCGACTGGGATGGCCAAGAAGACTCCTCCATCCAGCAGCTCCTGATGGCCCAGCGCCGCAACAAGGAGGAAGACGGCGAGCCCCACCACCCAGGGCGGCAAGAACCTCTCGCGGACCGCTCGCATCGCGCCGTCCAGCGCCTCGACGACACGGCCAGGTAGATCAGTCCCAATCCGACGGGCAGCAACAACCAGCCTGAGTTCGACATGACCGCCAAGATACCGAGCACCGCAGTCAGAAGGCAGGCATAACTCGTAGCCACGCGGTGATCAGCTGCAACGAACCCATCCGTGGCCCTCTCAGAAACGAGGGTTTAGGGGGCTGATAATCTGTTGGCGTGCGACTGGCCGTAGCGCGACCAAAACTCGTGTCCACAAGCACCACCTCGGGCAGTGCCGGGCTCATGAGTACTGAGAGGAGGTGTACCGCTGCGCGCGACGCCCAAGATTGGCACCCAGCAGGATGGTGCTCATTACATTCACGCCTCGAACTGCACGGCGTAGCTGGCACTTCTCGATGGCTAAGAGATGTGCTGTAGCACGAGGGTGGCCAGCAGGGCCGTGCTCCCGATCCCAACGATTTCGGCGATGATGGCCCGGTTCATCCAGTCAGCGGCAGATGAGTTTGCTTCACGCAACGACGTTAGGTACTTGACCGCTTGCTCGGCGACGCGCTCTTCCAGATTCGGTGCGGTCCAGTGGTCGCGCACATAGGTGTCTAGGAGTGTCTCGTCCGGCAGCCTCACCATCACTGTTAGGTGGATCATCAGGGCGAAGATGGCCGCTAGGATGAACGCAAGCATGGTCACCAGCACAACCCACAGCGCCGACGACGGAACGACGTCGTTCCTCGAACCAGCGGCGACGGACAGCAATCCCGTTGTCAGGGTTACGAGCACGCCTGACATGGCGACCAGGTTCAGTGACCGCGTGCGAAAACCTTGAAAGTCGCCCTCTGCCCTCGCCACCTCGTCTTTGATGAACTGCCCGAGATCGTTTGGCATCCGATTACCGCTTTCGGGCGGACCGCTTCGCTGCCGTCTTCTTCCCGACCCGTCGGCTCGGGATGGCGGGAGCGGGCTCGCTCGAGCGGGCGGTCTTCTTCGCGGTCTTCTTCGCGGTCTTCTTGGCGGTCCCCGTCTTCTTGGCGGTGGCCTTCTTGGCTGGCCTCTTGGCGGTGGCCTTCTTGGCTGGCCTCTTGGCCGCGGCCTTCTTGGCTGGCCTCTTGGCCGCGGCCTTCTTGGCTGTCTTCGCAGCGGCCTTCTTGACTGTCGCCTTCCGCTTCGTGGCCCTGCTTGCGGGCCGCCTGGCGGCGGACCTCTTCGTGGTTGCCCTCTTGGCGGTCACCGCATTCCCCCTGGCGTCGCGAGATCACTTGCCGGGAGTGTGCCCACAGGCGTCGCCAGCCGCAAGGGCTGCCTACCAATGAAGGCCAGGGAAAGGTCGAAAGGCAAGGCCCGCAGCATCAAAGGGAACCGTCAGTTTGATGCCCAGCACCTGGCAACCCCCTCGCTACGCGGGTCTCGGCGAGACCGGACCGTAGCGCTGGTCTGTTGCAGCGTCGCGCGCCCCTGGCGGTCACTGCCAGAGACAACTCCATCTCATTGTCAGGCGTCGTAGACCGGCGTATAATGATCTTGTAGCGCTGGACAACCACGCCCACGAACGGCTGGACAAACGAGGCGACTACGAGCACGAGCCTCGGCCCCTTGGGGTCGGGGCTCTTTGTCGTTGGGCCTCAAGATCCTGCGCGATCTGGCGCGTGTCAGACGTCAGCCCACATCAGGAGGCACGAATGAGCAGGGAAGGCATTAACACCCATCTCACACTCGGCTACGCCAGGGTGTCGACCCTGGAGCAGGACGAGTCGTTGCAGCGCGACGCCCTCGAGGCAGCCGGATGTGACCGACTGTTCATTGACAAGGCGTCCGGCAAGCTCGGTCCGCGGCCGGCGCTGGACGCGATGCTCGACCAACTGCGGGCCGGCGACACCGTCGTGGTGTGGCGCCCGGACCGGCTGGGCCGGTCCCTGCGGCACCTGATCGACATCTTCGCCGACCTCGACCAGCGCGGCGTCGCCGTGAAGAGTCTCACCGAGAGCATCGACACCTCCACACCCGGCGGGCGGCTGGTGTTCCACGTGTTCGCCAGTCTGGCCGAGTTCGAGCGGGACCTCATTCGCGAGCGCACGATGGCTGGGCTCGCGGCCGCGCGGGCCCGCGGCAGACGGGGTGGCCGGCCAACCGTCTGGACGCCGGAGAAGCTGCGCACCGCCACCGCGATGTACCGCAGCGGCGACCACGACGTCGCGTCCATCGCCAGGGTGCTCGGCGTCAGCCGGGCATCGGTGTACCGGGCACTCGCCCGGCTCAACAAGCAAGCCTTGTAGCAAGATCCCGTACAGCAACTCGCCCGGACCCGCGCCGCGGTCCGGGCTTCGTCATGTCAGGAGGTCAAACATGTTTCGACTCCATCGCCCACCTTGGGGCCGCCCGGCCCTGTGCCGGCTTCAGCGCTGTGCCCAGGCAGTTGTCCAGGGCCTGGCCGGGTTGTGGTGGCAGCACTGGACGCTGCTCCGGGACAACCCGGCATACGCCGCGGCAGTCGCCGCCGCCGCTGCCGCCGCCGCCACCCAGCTCAGCTGGAAGGACCTGTTCGCCGTCATGATCTCGGCTGCCCTCGCGATCTGGGCAGCGGTCCACGAGGCACACCACCCCCGGCGGCCGAGTTCCGCGCCAGCGATGCGGGACGAGAACGTGGAGCTGTGGTCATGAACCCCCTCAACTCCGCTGACCCACAGGTCGTCCGGTTCCGGGGTTCGCTCGGTGACCGCGAGCTACAGGAGGTCTGCACCCGCGTGGAGGCGGAGCCCGTCAGCGGCTTCCTTTTCCTGTGGGACCTGTTGCTGGCCAAGGCAGGTGAGCTGCCGCTCGACCAGAGGTCCGATCGCAGCATCCGGCCCGATGCCTACTCCATCCCGTTCGGGCAGGCGAGGACCATCGTGGCCTCGATCGCCGCGGACGATCCCGAGCTGCACTTCGCCTGGCTGCTCGCGTGGATGAACCACGGACCGTCCTGGCACCACGACTGACCGGCCGATCACCATCCCGCCGGCCCGATCCCGCTCCCGGGATCGGGCCTTCGTCATTCAAGGAGACCAATCATGTCCCGAGAGACACTCGATCACCTCAACACCCAGACCTTGATCGGTTTTACCGACAAGCGTGGCACCGCGTGGCACTACCGGGCCGACCTGCAGGCCAGCGAACCGAACCACTACACCGGACCGATTCCCGTCGAGGACGTCCGGCGGCGGCTGTTCACCTGGCACGCCGAATCCCGCCGCCTCGCCGTCGAGACACCCGCCGACACCGCCACGATGACGCACGTCTCAGCAGACGGCACCCCGCACCGATGGGCGCCGGTTGAGGGCCGGCAGGCGATCTGCCGGTCCGACGACACCGACGGACACGTGATGGGCGTCTTCGCCACCGGCTACGCGATGCACCAGTTCGACCAGTGGCTGCTGACCACGGTGGCCGACGTTCTTGATGACGACCTCTCGATCAGCTCCGCTGGCCTGCTCAGGCGCGGAGCGATCGCCTGGGTCGAGGTCAGTGTTCCCGACAACGATCACCACCCCCGAGGGCGTCGAGTTCCGGCCTAATCTCTTAGCCACGACCAGCTTCGACGGCTCGATCGCGACCACGTTCAAACGGACCGTGACCGCAACCGTCTGCGACAACACCCGCGAGCTGGCTTTGGCCGAGAAGGCCCAGCAGTCAAGATCAGGCACACCCGCGGATCCCGTGCTCGGCTGACACCAGCCCGGGAAGTCCTGGCACTGGTGCACTCCCTCGCGGACGAGTTCGCCGCCGAGGTCGCCCGGCTCCGCGCGACCACCGTGACCGAGCAGCAGTGGCAGCGCTTCCTCCAACGCCTGGTGCCCGACCGCGACTCACGGACGGACCGACCGCTCTCCGGGCGCTCACGCACTCTGGCGATGGCCAAGCGGGCAAGGCTCACCCAGCTCTACACGGCCGATGCTCGCGGGGCCCCCTGGACCGGGACCGCCTACGGCGTGATCCAGGCGGTCAACACCTACGAACACCACCACGCCACCATCCGCGGCGCGACTCGCCCGGAGCGCAACCTGTTGCGCACCGTGACCGGCGACTGCGGTGCTCTTGACCGAGGAACATGGCGCACCCTCAGTCAGTCCGTGCCCGGCTGACCTTCTTCCCTGGGCGGCGGGGTGACGGGCCTGGTCGGCTCGCGGTCAGTCACCCCGGGGGTCCTCAAGGGGGTCGCTACCAGCTCCGCGAGAAGTCAGAGGTCGTGTTCTCACGGGACTGTCACGAGTACCAGGTTCGCACCCCCGGCGGCCATCGGCTCGTCGTCCTGGTCAACCACCTCAAGTCCAAGGGTTATGGGTCGCCGGTGGCAAACAACGCTCGCCGCGAAAGGCAGGCGCAGCGGGTTGCGGACATCTACCGGCGGGTGCGCAAGGATGGCGTCAGCTACGTCGCGGTTCTCGGCGACTTCAACGACATCCCGACCTCGGCCCCGCTGGCCCCGATTCTGGTGGGCACGGACCTGCGTGACATCAGCACCCAGCCCGGCTTCGATGACGGTGGCCGCCCGGGCACCTTCGGTACGTGCACGGCCGCCAACCGAATCGACTACATCCTGCTGAAACCTGCCCTCTACGTGAAGACCACCGGGGGCGGGATCTACCGGATGGGCGCCTGGGGCGGTAAGAACGGCTCGCTGTGGCCGCACTACGAGACCCTTACGAAGGCCACCGACGCGGCCTCCGACAACGCCGCCTTGTACGCCGACCTGAACCTCACGTAGCCGACTGAGCCCGAGCCCAGTCACGCTTCATGCGGGGCCGGGAGACGGACCAGGACCGGGGCGTGATCGCTCAGCTGCTGGACTCGCGAGACGTCTGAGGCGACCAGCCAGCTCTCACAGGAGGCTGCGGTGGTTGCGTCGACGTACAAGTGATCGAGCGGGTAAGCGCCGCGACCCCCTCAGATCTCGCCCAAGCGGTGCGTTCTCTCCCGACGCAAGCTCTTCTTGGTCGCTCGGACCGTCCAGCCCTCTTGACGCAGTACCTCGGCTGCCAGTTCGGGGGCGTCACGCACCGCCGCCTTGAGCTGCAGGCGCCGCCACTCGGACCGGCCCTCCTCCAGCGCCTTCCAGGCGCCTGAGCGAGCCCGAGCCCCCAGCTCGTTGATGGCGATTGTCACGACATCTTCGAGGCAGGGCCGATACCTGTCGCCGCCGAGAGGGAGGTGCAGCTCCGACAGCCGGGGGATCTTGTTCTTGCGCCACCTGGAGAGTGGACGCGCCTCGGCGGCGTGCAGCATCAGCCACGTGGTCTCGTCCCTGTGCGCGTGAATCTGTAGATGGGCGGCGGGTAGGTGGCTACTCCGCCTCATGTTCCGCTCGTACTCGTAGCGCAGCAGCGGGTCTGGTGCACCGATCAGGCCAAGGTGGAACTCTGACTTCTCGATGGTCAGGTACTTGCCCGAGACATCCGCACAGCACCAGTACATGGCACGAAGTGTCAGCGTCCGCTCCGCGCGGCGACCCACGCTCGTGAGCCGCAGGGGTTGCACCTGACGCACCTCGTCGTTGGGCCACGTTGGCGCAACGACGAGGCTGGGCTTACGGCCAGGAAGAACCTGGGCGACGAACACGGGCTGGGTCCCCGGCAGGACCCGCTCGATCCGGGCGTTGAGGGTGTCAGCGAACGTCTCCGCCGACCCGCGCAGGGCGGCAGGGATCTCGGTCACCTGCGGGCGAGCATCCAGTCGATGCCTCGAATGCTGTCGTAGATGCCCCGCTCGTCATCGGTGAGGGCGTAGTTCGACGCACGGCGCTCAAGCTCGGCCCATGTTGTCCCCGCCCGCGCCAGCAAAGCTGCTCGCCTACCCCGCAGTACATCTCGAGTGACCGTCTCGACTGTCGCAGACATCTGGACCCTCCCTCTTCCTGTCGCAGATCGTAGAGGGCGGTACCGACAGAGCTCGGCTGACTGAGCGTGTCCCCTGCAGGAACTTGCGTCCATCCCGGCGGGCTGGGTCACCCCCGCCTGCCGGCGGCCCTCCGAGTCGAGTCGAAGAGGCGAGGCCGCTCGGTCGACCGGCCGCGACTCAAGGCGCCAGCTGTCCCATCCATGGAGGTGATCCCTATGTGCGGGTACTACATCGACCCCGTGGCCACGGCCTACCTGGCCGAGATCGGCGAGGTGAGCAGGTCATGGGCAGCCACCGTGCTCGAGGACGAACGAGGCCGGGCCAACGAGGTACGGCTCTGGATGCACCACGTCCTCGAAGAGTGGCTTGGCAGTCCCACTCAAGCTGCGGATGTCCCCTGTCGTTGCCTGAGTTCCAAGAGCACAAGGTCCGGGCCCGTGGGTGCCTGCGGGTCATCGCCGCGTGGGTGAACGAGGTCGTCGAACAGACGCAGACCAGCGCGCAGCACGTCATCCGGAAGAACTACTACGTGCCGATGGCCCGGACGATCGAACGTTGGCCGGAACTGGCCCACCACCTGAAGGCTGTCCGCCAGGAGCTCGAAGGCGTCCTTTCCGAGTCGCGCGCGGCCTGGGAGGCCCAGTTGGCCGCCAACGAGCGCGGCGGCTTCTGAGGTCGGAGAGGGCCGCCTGACGTCAGGATCGACCCGCCCCGGCCCGGGCACCGAGGCAGGGCCGCCAGTGCGCAGGTCGCTCGCGAGCAAGTCCAAGTCTGAACAGCCTTTACACGAGACAGCAGTCCGCCGGCCGAGGAAACGCAGGGTGCAAGAAGTAGGCCAGGTACCTCTGGGGGGGTGTAGGAGTAACTGGCCTACCTTCTACCGCGTTCCACGCCTGGCATGGTCGGGGCGGCCACGCCGGCGGTGCTCTCGTTCCTCGTCGTAGAGTTCCCGCTCCTCGTTGATCCGCTTGCTCCGCCGCTCCGCGTTGCCCAGTGTGCCGAGATCCGACGCGATCGTGTCCAGGTCGCCGTCAAGGGCTTCCCAGAGCTCGTCCTCCCCGGCACGGGCGAGGTGGAACTCAGCCAGCCTCGCCAGATGCCGGCGAACGGTCCTTCTCGTCAGCCCGACACGTTCGGAGATCTCGTCCAGCCTCGAGTGGGGGGCTTGGCGCAGCATCTCCCACACCCGCTGGGCGTTTTTCCCCAGCCCGGGACCGTTCTGCCAGGCGTCGTGGGCGGTCCCAACGGGAAGCAGTGGGGCCGCCGCACGGGGGCCAGCCGGCGAGATCGGCGGGAGCAGCCGCCACCTGTACGACGCGCGAGGGGAAACTGGTCCGGCCTCCGTGGTGAGGTCCCGTCGGGCCCTGCGCTCGATGAGCTGGTAGTTCTGCAACCGGCTGAGAGCTCGACCAACCGTGACCCGGGAGCTGAGCCCGGTCAGCACCATCAGTTCTCGCTGGCTGGCGTTCACCTCCATCTCGCCGATCCGCCTGGCCTTCTCGAGGAGTGCCTGGTAGACGAGACGATCACTGGCACCGCCCAGCCCGGGCCATGCCCGGGCCGCTGCCGTGGCGAGCTCGGCCAGCCGGGGGTCGGGCTCTGTGCGGACGGCTGGGTTCTCCCGTACGTACGTGAGGGCCTTCGGCCACACCGAGGTGCGGAACCAGTCTGCGGCTGCTTCCGGGCGTCGGTCCGCCCGCGTGCGGTACGCGGCGGCGGCGGCGGTTCCCGCGCCGTCGAGCATCCGCAGGGCCTCGTCCACACTCCAGCCCGCGTTGACCGCGCCGACCGCGACCGCGTAGAGGAACTCCGAGTTGGTCTTGTAGGTCCCTCCGTGACCGTCCAGGACGCGACCTCGGAGTGCGGGTCCCCACACCCTGGACCTGTCGGCAGCAAGCTCTGCCAGGAAGTCGTCGGGCTCCCCGGCCGGCAGGAGCAGCGTGGGCGTGACTCCCGCGCGCCAGAGCCTGTGCGGTGCCAGGGGCGGACGGATGTGCTGGCGCACGTCCCCGCCCAGCTTCTTCGCGAGTTCGGCCAGCCACGCCGGCGGCGGCCCGCCGTCGCCCCAGGCGAAGACATGCCGGCGACCAGGCTGACCCGAGGCCACGAGGACAGCCCGCAGCCCAGCCATCCGAGAAGCCCAGTACAGCTTCTCCGCAAGGTCTGCCTTGTCCGGGTCGTCGAAGTCCGCCGCGAGCACGCCCGCGCGGACATCCACGTAAAAGGACTCGCCCGAGCGCACCGCCTCCTCGAGCGGAACCACACCCACCCTCGTGTTGTCCTCGCTCAGCAGTGACGCCGAGGGGCTCATCGAGACAAGTCTCGCCAGAGACAACACGGCCGGGCGAGAACCAGCTGGCGACCGCCCCCCCTCGCCTGTCACAGGGAGTCCTTGGCGAGAGTGTCGAGCCACGCCTGGACGTCTGCCGGCCGGTAGCGCACGTATCGCCCTACCTTGAGCGAAGCCGGGCCCTGCCCCTGGCTCCTCCATTTGTACAGAGTGGGAACCGGGACGCCGAGAAGTTCGGCGAGCTGCGTCACGGAGAGGAGTCGATCAAGCTTGGGAGGGTCCATCGAGAGCTCACAGCAGGGAAGATCCTCGCACTGTCGGGTGCGCTGACCGTCCCGCTACCGCTACGGGAGGACGGGTTCTTGGGGCGCCGAAGCGCAGGGCGCCGAGGCGCCAGGTAGAGACTACGACCCAGTGAGGCAGATGCCTACCATTGGCCCGTATGGGCTCCCTGGGGGGAGGGGCATCCGGGCGATCTCGCGGCTGTAGGCGATGAATAATGCCAAGTATTGACAAGGTCAAGCTACAGTCTTCGACGTCCTGGGTTGCCCGCTGGAGGCAGCCCGATGGCACCCAGCGCAAGAAGTCCTTCCCTCGGAGGAGCGACGCCGAGCGGTACCTGCAGTCCGTCGGCGCTGGGTTGTTGAGCGGCTCATACGTCGACCCGTCGAGATCTCGGATGACGGTCGGCGAGTGGGCGGTGCCTTGGTTCGACGGTCGTCGTCACCTCAAGCCGAAGACCCTCACCTCCTACGAGAGCCTGCTGCGCACCAGGGTGTTGCCGACCTGGCGTGACGTACCTCTCCAGCTGGTCACGCACTCGTCCGTCGTCGCCTGGGTCTCTGCGATGCAGGCCGAGGGACTGTCAGCCTCGCGAACTCGCCAGGCGTACCACCTCTTCAACGCGATGCTCGACGACGCTGTCCGGGACAACCGCCTGTCACGCAACCCGGCGACAAGAGTCGACCTGCCTCGGCTACCACACGTCGAGCGCCGCTACCTGTCCCACGGCCAGGTGGCGGAGCTGGCGGAGGCGGCGGGCGAGTACCGCCTCCTCATCCTGGTGCTGGCCTACTGCGGTGTTCGGTGGGGCGAGGCCACTGCGCTTAGGGCGCGACACGTCGATCTTCTTCGCCGGAGGCTTGAGGTCTCCGAGGCGGTCGTGGAGGTGAACGGCCGAGTGATCTTCGGTACGCCGAAGAGCCATCAGCGCCGCTCAGTGCCGATCCCGGGGTTCGTGGCTGCCGAGCTGGCGCAGCTTCTCGCCCGTCGAGATCCCGAGGACCTGGTCTTCATGTCGCCGCAGGGTTCCGTCCTCAGGAGCCAGAACTTTCGCCGGCGGTACTTCGACCCCGCTGCAGCAGCCGCCGGACTGCCTGGGCTCGTGCCGCACGAACTGCGGCACACAGCGGCCTCCCTCGCCATCGCGGCGGGCGCATCCATCAAGGCCATCCAGGCAATGCTTGGGCACGCGAGCGCAACACTGACCCTCGACCGCTACGGGCACCTGTTCCCTGATGAGCTTGACGACGTCGCCGAGCGGCTCGACGTCGCAGCCCGGTCGGGGCATGTGCCCGCTGCGCGCCACGATAAGGCTTTTCACGACCTGGTCAGCCGCAGATCAAGCGCCTGACCTGCGCGGATGGTGGTGCCCCCGGCAGGATTCGAACCTGCGACGCACGGTTTAGGAAACCGATGCTCTATCCCCTGAGCTACGAGGGCTGACCTGCGGGTTTTCACAGCCGGCTGACTCGTTGACAGCCAATCTGACAGCCAAACTCCCGCCCGCAGCGCACGTCATGGTAGCGACAGCCCTGCGTCCGGCCGGTCGTGGTCGTGATCGACGCTCGGCTGCTCCAGCAACCGGCCCAGAGCGCCGCTTGCCGACTCGTGCATGGCCGGGGTGACGTGTGAATACAGGTTCAGGGTGATGCCGATCTCGGTGTGACCGAGCATCTCGCTCACGATCTTGGGGTGCACCCCTTCGCTGAGCAGCAGTGTCGCAGCGGTGTGGCGCAGATCGTGGAAGCGGATCTTCGGTAAGGACAGTCGCTCGAGCAGGGGATGGAAGTGGCGCTGGAGAAGGTTCTGGCTGCTGAGTGGCCGGCCAATGTGATTGGGGAAGACCAGGTCGTTGTCCTCCCACAGGTGGCCGGCGTCAAGTCGTTCGGCGTTCTGCCGAAGCCGATGCCGTTGGAGTGCGGTGGCAGCCATCGGTGAAAGAACGACCTGGCGACGCGAGTGATCGGTCTTCGGCTCTCTGATCGTCCAGCCCCCGCCGGGGTCGCGATGCAGGCTTCCGCGGATGGCCAATCGCCTCGCAGGTAGGTCGAGGTCCGCCCAGCGCAACGCCAGCAGTTCGCCCTGACGCATTCCGGTTGTCAGTGCCAGCACGTACAACGCGGCGAGGCGGTCCCCGTGCAAGCCGGTGAGAAGGCAACGGGATTCTGCAGCTGTGAGGGCGCGGAACTCGTGGCGAACCACGCGAGGCGGGTCGACCAGCTTCACCGGGTTGCGTGATGTTGCGCCCCAACGGACCGCTTGGTCAAACACCCGGTGAAGGAACCGATGAAGGTGCCGCACGCTGGTAGGTGAGCTTCCCGCCGCCAGACGGTCGGCGTACAGCAGCTGAAGATCCGCCGGACCAATCTTGGACAACGGCCGATGGCCCAGCATCGGAACCGAATGCAGTCGCGCGTACTGCTCGTACCGCTGCCAAGTGCCTGGGCGCAATGAGGGCCGAACCGCCGCCAGCCAGGTGTCCATAAACGTCGCGAACGTCGTTCGCTCGTCGGCCACCAGCTGGCCCTCGCGATGAGCGCGGGTCAGCGTGGCCAACTTCCCGGCCACCTCGCGCCGGGTCGCTCCGTAGACGACCTTGCGTCGCCGCCTCCCGCTGGACCAGCCGAGGTCAACGGCCGCCGTCCATCGTCCATCGGCACGCCGGTAGATCGAGCCCTCGCCGTGTCCGCGCCTTGTCATCGCGATTCGTCCATCGCAGTCTGCCCTTCCAGGTCACCCGGTCTTGATTCCGGACTCGGTACGTAGCCGCAAGACGAGCTCTGTGAGCGCCTCAGCGGGTATGCGTCGGCAAGCTCCAATGTGCACGGATTCGAGGACGCCGGCCTGCATCAGTTCGTACAGCTTGGAACGCCCAATCCCGAGTGCGATAGCCGCTTCTGTGGGCGTAAGGAGGATGGGGACAGTCATCGGGTGATCCCTTCGGCTCGTGGTGCGGCGGGGTGGTCCGGGCGGCGGGTCTGCCACCGGTCGGGTTGGCTGCGGGGCAGCTGGCGGGTGGCGAGGGTCTGGCTGCGTCGCTGGGAGAGCCGGGCGGCGAGCTCGTCGAGGTGCCCGTCGCCGGCGACGGCGGCCGGCTGGCTGGTGTCGTCGGGGACGTAGAGGTGGTTGGCGGTGCGGCCGCGGGAGAGCGCGACGTAGCCGGCTTCGCGGGTGAGAGCGGCGGTGCCGTACAGGAGGGCAACCTCGACGGTGGCTCCTTGGGCCTTGTGGCAGGTCATGGCGTAGCCGTGGTCGAGGTGCCTTCCGGCCCAGTCGGCGCCGACGATCACGTTCTGGTCGTCTTCGGCGGCGAGGGTCAGGGTCTGGTGGCGGGGGTCGACGGCGGTGACGGTGGCGTGGGTGCCGTTGAGGAGCCCGAGCTGGTGGTCGTTGGCGGTGACCATCACCTGGTCGCCGGCGCGGTACTCGCGCGCGGCGTCGCCGTGGCCGGTGGTGACCGGGTCGGGGCCGAGGCGGCCGGCGGCGAGGAGCCGGTCCCGGGCGGTGTCGTTGAGGTCGACGACGTCGCGGCGGCGGACCGCAAGCATCACCACCCGCCGCGAGTCCGTCCCGGACTTCTCGCCGGTCGCGGCGGTGGCCGGGGTCTGGAGGTGGTGCAGGTAGTCGTCGACGACGCGGTCGGCGAGCTGGTCGGCCGGTGCGGTGTGGACCCGGCCGTGGTCGGCGTAGGCGGCGACAGCGGCGTCCGGGTCACCCGCGCGGAGGTCGGCTAGGGCGCGGCGTTCCCAGGCTTCGGTCTGGCGGCGGTTGTCGGTCAGGGTGACCGTGTCCGGGTGGCGCGCCAGGGCGGTGAACAGGCCGCCGGCGCCGACCTCGGGCAGCTGCGCGGGGTCGCCGACCAGCACCAAGGTGGCCTCCGCGGCCTGGGTGTGGGCCAGCAGGTGGGCCAGGGTGCGGGTGTCGACCATGGAGGCCTCGTCGACGACCAGCACCCCACCCCGGGGCAGGCCGGTCGGCCTCCGGGTGGCCGGGTCGGGGCGCCGGGCGTGGTTGAGGAGCCGGGTCAGGGAGGTGGCGGTGATGCCGGTGGCGTGCTCGAGGCGGCGGGCGGTGACCGCGGCGACGGCGGCGCCGGTGACCGGCCGGCCCTGCGCCTCCATGCCTGGGCGGCGGCGGCGAGGGCGGCGGTCTTCCCGGCGCCGGCTGGACCGACCACCACCGCAAGGCCCTCGGCTGCGGTGAGGGCCCGGACCATGGACTCCTGCTCGCCGGACAGCTTTCGCCCCGCTACAGCGTCCTGGAGGACCTCGGAGGCGACGTCCCGGTCGGGCCGCGCGCGCAGCTCTTCGGCGATGTGCAGCGCGGCCTGCTCGACGCGGAGGAGCTCGGTGGTGGTCCACCGTGGCCCGTCCTCGGGTGCGCTGACGAGGCGGACCACGTCGCGGCTGGCCAGGACCTGGTCCGCGATCGCTTCCAGCGCTGCCCGGTCGGTGGACGTGCCGGCGGGCAGCGCTTGGCAGAGGGCTTGGAGCAGATCGCGGCGGTCGAAGCCGGTGGCCTGCGCGGTCAGCCCAGCCGGGCCGAGCAGATACGTGGCGAGCTGCTTGAGTGAAGGTGCAGGTGGTGGTCGCCGCCGGCCCAGGGCGGCGGCGATCAGCCTGCCGGGGTGGTGGCCAGCCGCGCGGGCTATCGCGGTCCACCGGTCCCGCCGCGACCCCTCGGGCTCGGAACCGGGCTTGGCCGGGCGGGTCGCCAGGCAGGCGGCCTGGGCGGCGTCCGGGCCGGTGGTGCCGGCCGCGGTCATCGCGGCCACGATCTGCCGGCGCCGGGTGGAGAAGGTGCCAAGCAGGTCGGCCGGGATGCCGTCGATCTCGGCGACACCTTTGGTGGGCGCGGTCCAGTCGACGCCGAGACGTGCGGTGAGCTGGGCCCGCAGGCTCGCGTGGTACAGGTAGGAGGCGGTCAGGGCGTGCCGGTAGATCTGCTTCGCGTCGACCGCGGACCACTTCCCGTCCGCACCGTGCAGCAGGTTCGGCACCACCAGGTGGGTGTGCAGCTGCGGATCCCCGGCCCGGGAGGTGTGGTGCTCGAACCCGGCGACGATCCACCCGTCCGTGGCGATCCGGTTGGCGCGTTGCCCGTCGCCCTGGTGGCCGCGCAGCCCGTGCCCGGCCACCGACTCCAGATAGCCCAGCGCCTCGACGACGGCGGCCTGGTGGGCATCGCGGACCGCTGCCGCCACCGTCCGGTCACCGAGCCCGAACAGCACGCTCACGCTCTTCGGGGCGGAGATGGTGACGTCGATCCCGGGCCGGCGGACGTCGACCCGCCGGTCCGCGAACTTGACTGCGGTGGCGTACCGGTCGGTGCCGTCGTCCCCCCGGTAGACCGCCGGGACGTCAATCCCGGCCGCGTCCGCGAGCTGCGCGGCCCAGGACGGGGACACCGTCGGCGCCCGGCCCCGCCGCGACCGGTCCACCCGAGCCGCCAACGCCTCGAACTTGGCCCGGTCCCGACCCTGCCCGAACAGGACCGTCGGCGGCACTGCCTGCTGGACGGCCTGGCGACGGATCGCCTCGATGAGCGGCCTCGCGGGCAGCCGGCCGCGCGGGTCGGCCCGGCTCAACTCCGGAACCAACGTGAGCCCGTCGGCCCACCGGCCGGCCAGCAGCGCCCGCAGCCGGTCTGCACCGGCCGGGTCGAGCGGCCCGGACAGGCCGGCCGCCGCCGCACCGGCGCCGAGCCAGCGTCCGGCCGGTTCGGCACCGAGGTAGTAGTCGGCCGGGCAGTTCGCCTGCCGGGCCAGGTAGTAGCCGGCCGGGTCCGACCCCGCGCCGAGCATGGCCACCGACACCACCACCGCCGGTCACCCACCCGCCGAGCAGACAGGTGCACGGGTGCCGGTCCTGCGTCGGGAACGCGCCGAAGCGGCCGGCGGCGACGGTCGCAGAAACGTCCTCATACTTATATGGGTGCCAGCGAAGGGGCCCAGACGCGGGGTAGCCGGCCGGAATCTCAAAGAACTTTGCGCGCCGGACACCAGCGGACACAGGCGGACGCCTCGGCGCCTCGACAACCCGGCGGTCGGTCAGTTCGGACCCGCGGCTGCTCCGCGGCAGGTCGCCGACCAGTACTGCGACCTCAGCCCGTTCGGCGTGACCCCCACACTCCACGAACTTCCAGCCGACCAGAGGCACACCCGCCCCGGGGCTCGTAGCGTCGATCCCACCTCGATGACTTCCCGTATTGCCAACTGGCGCCTCCGCCGAAACCGACGACCCGTCAGTCAGCACACCGTTGTATCCCGTGGATAGCGTCGTGTCCCCGCCGCCTGGTGGGGGTCCACCGGCTCGGGAGTCGCCCTCACACTTGCTGCCTCGGTTGATCACCTGCTCCCGCCCGGGAGTCCGCCCTCACCGTTGTGGTCGGGCTTGACCGGTTGTGGCTGTCAGATGACTGCGCTCCCGGGTTGGGCGGGCCGGGCAAGGTCGCTTCATAGAGGTATGAGGCGATGCCTCACGGGATGCGTGCGCCTCGCCCGGCCGCGGACAACAACGCTAGTCCGGGAGGCGCGAGATGCGCGCAGGAATCGACTCACACAAGCGGACACTGGCTGTCGCGATCGTCGACGATGCGGGTCGTCGGATCCAGGTCGACACGTTCGCCAACGACCCGCGAGGTCACCTGCGGTTGGGCAAGTGGCTGGTCGAGGTCGGCTTCGACGTCCGAGAGGTGCTGTGCGGGTTCACCGTCCGGGAGCGGCGCCGCCTGGCCGGCGGCGGCAAGTCCGACCCGATCGATGCCCTGGGGGCGTGTCAGACCTTCTGTGTAAGGGCGTGACCTTGACGCTGGGCTGCATGGGCGGCCTGGAGAGGACACGCGATGACGAACACGATGGACACTGAGGTCGTGGGACGGCCTCGGCGCGACGCTGACGAGCCTCGCCTGCTCGACGAGGCGATGGCTGAGGCGCTGATCGAGCAGGCCCGCGAGCAGGGCGTCGAGCTGCTCGGTGAGCACGGTCTGCTGCGGCAGATGACCAAGGCGGTGCTGGAGCGGGCGCTGGCCGAGGAGCTGACCGAGCACCTCAGCTACGAGCATGTCGGATCCGGCCGGGCCCGGGACCGGGAACAGCCGCAACGGGTTCACCCCGAAGCGGCTGCTGACCGAGGCCGGCAGCGTCGACCTGGAGGTGCCCCGGGACCGGGACGGCTCCTTCGACCCGCGGGTCGTGCGCAAGGGGCAGCGACGTCTGGATGGCATCGAAAAGATCGTGCTGGGGCTCTATTCGCGCGGGATGACCGTCCGCGACATCCGCGCCCAGCTACTGGAGATGTTCGATGTCGAGGTCTCCCCGGACCTGATCTCCAAGATCACCGACTCGGTGCTCGAGGAGGTCAAGGAGTGGCAGACCCGCCCGCTCGACGCGGTCTGGCCGGTGATCTTCCTCGACGCGATCGTCTGCAAGGTCCGCCACGACGGCACTGTGATCGAACCGGGCCGCCCACCTGGCCGTCGGGGTCGACGTCGACGGCAAGAAGGAGGTCCTGGGCATCTGGGTGGAGACCAGCGAGGGCGCCAAGTTCTGGCTGCGGGTGATGAACGAGCTCAAGTCCCGAGGCGTCGAGGACGTGCTGATCGTGGTCTGCGACGGCCTCAGCGGCCTGCCCGCCGCGGTCACCGCCGTGTGGCCCGAGGCGATCGTGCAGACCTGCATCGTGCACCTGACCCGCGCCTCTCTGCGGTGGGTGAACTACAAGGACCGCATACGGGTCTCCGCGCAGCTGCGCACGATCTACCGGGCACCCAGCGAAGCGGCCGCCCGGGAAGCTCTGGACGCCTGGACCGACAGCGACATCGGCCGCAGTACCCGGCGATCAAACGGCAGTGGGAGGCGGCCTGGGAGCAGGTCACCCCGTTCTTCGCGTTCCCGCCCGAGGTCCGCAAGGTGATCTACACGACCAACATGATCGAGAGCATCAACTACCAGCTCCGCAAGATCAGCAAGACCCGCGGGCACTTCCCCACCGACGATGCCCTCATCAAGCTGCTCTACCTCGGCTGCCGCGAGATGGGCCGGACGCAACGCAACGGACAAGGCGGCCGCAGCCCCTACTCCTGGAAGGCGGCACTCAACCCGCTCGACATCATGTTCCCCGGCCGGCTCGACCGGGCCTGACCATCATGAACAGGTCTGGCCCTTACACAGAGACGCTGACAGGCCCTGCCCTGGCGATCGCCAGAGTCACCACCCGCGACGAGGACCTGGTGCCGGCCCGGTGCACCGACGACACCACCGAACAGCTGCGGATCCTCAGTGACTACCGGCGTCAGCTGGTCACCGAACGAATCCGGCTGGTCAACCGGATCCACGCCGACCTGGTCATCGTCGCGCCCGGCTACAAGGACAAGGTGCCCCAGCTGGCCCGCGCCTCCCAGGTCCGGGCGGCCCGCCGGCTGCTGCACGGCAAGACCGGAGTCCGGGTCGAGCTGCTGCGCCGCCGGCTGGACCGGGTCACCGCGATCGACCGGGAGACCGCTCAGCTCAAGTCCCGTCTCGAGCAGGCGGTCCGCGAGACCGGCAGCACCCTGATGGACCTGCCCGGGGTCGGTGCGATCGTCGCCGCCCGGATCCTCGGCGAGACCGGCGACGTGCACCGATTCCGCGACCACAACGCCTACGCCTCCGCCAACGGCACCGCCCCCATCTCGGCCTCGTCCGGCGAAGTCACCCGGCACCGAGTCAACCCCGGCGGCAACCGGCTGCTCAACGAAGCCATCCACACCATCGCCCTCGTCCAAAACCGCGGCGTCGGCCCCGGCAAGGCATTCATCGACCAACGACGGGCCAACGGCAAGAGCCACCGCGAAGCCATGCGCTCCCTCAAACGACGACTCTCCGACGTCGTCTACCGGATCCAGCTCGACGATCTGCAACGCCTCGAAGCAAGCCGCGATTCCGTGATCCATTGACATAGAGGTCATCGCGGTACGCGCGCCCGCATCGGGTTGGCCGCCGGGGTCGCCTTTCGGCCCGCGGGTCGGAGAGTGCCGCGTAAACCCTGACCCGCCGGCTTCAGATGGCGCCGACGACGCGGGCCGCGAGGACGTAGTTGACGTGCCGGTCGAGCTGGAGCCGTGCGCGGTCGTAACGCATCGTGATCCGCGGGTCGGCGTGGCGAGCGCCGATCTGAACATCGCGCACAGATGCCCCGGTGTCGAGGAACTGGGTTACGTAAGTGTGGCGAAGACTGTGCGGCGAGATCCCCTTGCTGATCAAGGCGGGCCCGACAGGTCTTGGTGACCAGGCGGGCAGCGGCGTGACGGTCCAGGCGCTGCGCCGTCCGCGACCGCAGCAGCGGACCACACTCGCGGTCCGCGCGAGCTGCGTCGAGCGCCCTCGCGACCGGCACCGGAAGGGGGATGTTGCGGGGGATAGGGAGATTAAGCCTGACCTGCGCTTTATCATTGTACTCCGCAACGTGGTCCGTGACCTGCGGGGATGCGTCCGGCGCCGGCCTGGAACGCCACATTCCGAAGGGCTGGAACGTCTCTCCTCTCCGAGGGGCGAAGGCTGCCCCTCTACGGACCTATTGGTCGGAGGCCCCGCTGCTCGACGGGAGGCGACTCGCTCAGCAAACCCCGGTGGTAGCTGCCAACGTGCGGCGTCCAGTTCCCTGGGGGCCGTGCCGGAGGTTCGGTGCACGCGCAAGGTTGAGCGAGCCGGTGCCGTGGGGTGATTCGTGAGGCCCCCGTCACCCTCCAGATGGTTCGCACGCCAATCCTTTCGGGGCTCGGTTACGCGGTTCGCTTTCGGGGCGATGCGGCCTTCGCATCCCATTGGTCATTAGTGGTGCAAGTCTCCGCGTGTTTCGACGTATTTGCCGCGGGCATCCGGTACGACTTTGCTCCTGCCGCGAACTGACCGGGGAGAGTCGCGTTGCCTGTCGTGGGATCTCGTAAGAGCATGAAGGTGTCAAGGATTCTGGCGACGCTGATGGTGATCGCCCTAGCCGCTAGTCTGTCGAACTCGCCGGGACGGGCTCTCGCGGACGAATCGGGCTGGACCGGAGTGGTCTCGTTGACCACGGACCGGGCGACGGTGGACGCGAATCAGCCCAACGCCACGTTGACGGCGACGCTGAGCCAGACCCTGATGTGGCCTTATCGGGTGACCGTGTACGACGACCTGGGCAACCGGATGTTCGGCGGGGACTACGACGCCTGCAACACCAGCTGCACGATCACCGTCAGCCCCGGCAACGACCAGACCCGCACCTACACCGCGTACGTCGCGCACATGAGCGACGCGTCCTACACACATCCGCCGACCACCGACGTGCGATCCACCAGCAACAGTGTCGCCGTCACCAGCCTCGGCTGGACCGGTGTGGTCTCGTTGACCACGGACCGGGCGACGGTGGACGCGAATCAGCCCAACGCCACGTTGTCGGCGACGCTGAGCAAGACCCTGATGTGGCCTTATCGGGTGACTGTGTACGACGACCTGGGCAACCGGATGTTCGGCGGGGATTACGACGCCTGCAACACCAGCTGCACGATCACCGTCAGCCCCGGCAACGACCAGACCCGCACCTACACCGCCTATGTCGCGCACATGAGCGACGCGTCCTACACACATCCGCCGACCACCGACGTGCGATCCACCAGCAACAGCGTCTCCATCACCAACCTTGGCTGGAACGGTCTCATATCGCTGAACGCAGAGGGCGTGAATATCACGCCCACGAACCCAACCGCAACCCTGACGGCGAGGTTGAGCAAGACTCTGATGTGGCCCTACAAGGTGACCGTGTACGACGACCTGGGCAACCGGATGTTCGGCGGGGACTACGACGCCTGCAACACCAGCTGCACGATCACCGTCAGCCCCGGCAACGACCAGACCCGCACCTACACCGCCTACGTCGCTCACATGAGCGACGCGTCCTACACACATCCGCCGACCACCGACGTGCGATCCACCAGCAGCGTAACCATATCCGGTGGGACCGTTACCAGCGAGACACTGGCGGATCTCGATCTAACGGGTCTTGCGCTGCTTCTTGCTCCGACCTCACTACAAGAAATCTGTGCGGAGGTCGCTGTCGCACCCGGCGGAACTCACACCAACGGGGGGACCTTGAGTGATGAGGCAATCGCATGCGAGGCGGAGGTTGCCGCAGGAACGACGGTACTGAAGTTGCTTAGAAGGCTCGCTTTGGTGGCGGGCGCCACTGCCGCAGGAGGTGTGATCTGGTGGCTGACTCACGAGCACGCAAGAACGACCCCTGAACCCTCACCGCCCGGGCCCAATCCAGATCCCGCCCCGAGCCCGTTCCCGCAGCCGTTCCCGGTGAACGACCTAGCAACCACCCTCCGCCTTCAGAATCCGGAAACGTCGCTAAGCGACGGCGGGTGGCGGACGATCGCCGAGCAGTGTCTGTGGGCGACGGCACGCGCCGGTCTCCCAGGAATGAGCCAGTGTCGGAAACTCCCCATCTTCGCATCGGGAAGCGACGTGGCTAGCGCCACGGACCACGACATCGAAGCGCTTGGTGTGAACCCACAATGGGTGAAGTTGAACTACGAAAGAGGCGTGGAAAAGCCTGGACGCCAGTGGAAGGACAACAAGCTCGGTTGCTTGAAGGAGCACTCCGATGGCGAACAGTGCGACGAGTACCCCCTCTTCGCCACGGAGCAGGGAGGGGGCTTAGCGTCTCCGATGCCAGACCTCAAGTACATTAATGCGGCCGACAATGTGCGTCAGGGAGCACTTTATGGCGGCTTCGGCGGCTTCGTGCCTAAGTGCGCGATGAAAACAGGCCAGTCGAACGCTGGCACTAACTCCGTCGGAGGCGATGCCTTCCTGGGGATCCCGCTTCTGCCATCCTTCGAAATCCCGACTCTGTCACTGTGCAACGGGAAGACAACGTGATGGGCGAGCCACTGGATGGACCAGTTCTTACCGAAGACGCACTCGGTCTCCTCGAGGATGCGTGGCGCTCACAATCGGCGCCAATCGCAGCGAATCTCGGTCCGGGGCTGACATCTGCGCAATTGCGGCATAATAGCGAAAGGCTTCGACTTGAGTTTCCGCCGGAGGTATCGCTTTGGTGGCAATGGCACAACGGTACGATGGGCGATCCTCTGGACTGGCTGACTCGCACAATCGGTCCGGGGATCGAATGCGTTACGTTCAATGCCGCCGATCGCATCTACCAGGAGCAACTGAAAATGGCCGCCGAGCTAGCCGACTCTGTCGGATGCGAGCCCGAACAATTCTGGGACCCCCACTGGTTTCCCATCGCGAGGGCCTCCGGTGTGATTGCAACCAGCTGCGCTGCGCCCGAAGCAATCTGTGCACCGATCCTCGTAGTGGAATGGGGCACGGATCCGGACTCGGCACGACCCAAGGCGACCTCGCTCGGCGCCGTGGTGGCTCTCTGGACAACCGCCCTTCAAGAGGGCTGGTGGACATATGACCGCGACACCGCGACTTGGGAACGACACGTGGAATGCATCTCGGCCGAAGCGGACTTGTCCCGCTTGGCGTGACGGACCCTCGTGGCGTTTGGTTGACCCGGACTACCGGTCCTCGGCACCCGTGGGAGTAGTCACATCCGAAGCCCAACGCCGGCGGTGTCGTGCGCTCGTTGACGCCGGATCACCTCTCGGCTGCCGTACCTGCCGCCCTCTGGCTACCAGTCGACACCGCGGCGCCGAACCGGGCTGGATCGCATGTCTGACAGCGCAACCACCCTGCACCTCATGTCGAGTTGGGGGCCCCCGGAAGCTGGCCGGCCGCGTCACCGGCGGGAGTAAACGTGCTCCCGTACGTCGCCGTCGTAGACCTCACGCAGCTCCTCGCGCATCTCCGGGGGGAGGGGTGCCAGGTCGGCAGCGGCGGCGTTCGCCCATGCCTGCTCGGCGTTGCGCGCTCCCGGGATCACCGTGCTCACTCCGGGCTGGTCGACGATCCAACGCAGGGCGAGCTGGGCGGTGGTCGCGCCGGGCGGTGTCAGGGCAGCGACCTTGCGCACGGCCCGGAGGCCGACGTCGTACGGCACGTCGCTGAACGTCTCGCCGACGTCGAACGCCTCGCCGGAGCCGCAGGCTCGGCGCCCCGACCGATCTGCTGGGCGGCCGGCCGTTACCGCGGCTGATAGCCAATCTGACAGCCAACCGCATGGATCTTGGCAGCCAGGTGGGCGTGAGGGTGGATGAGAATGCACGCGCCGCCTGCGCGAATGGTCTCCTGCGGACCGGGATGACCGACCAAGATCGAGTTAGGAAACCGACGCTCTATCCCCTGAGCTACGGGGGCCGGGGCGGCACGCGGAGTGGTGCTGCGGCCAGCCTTCCTGGCGGGACGAGGTTACCCGAGCATCGGCGGACTCGGCGCGGCGGCGAGGCGCACCGTGCTCACGTGCAGCAGGCCCTCGGCCCGGACGACGCGCACAGCGGCCATGACGGTGACGCCGGCTGCGGCGGCGGTGAGCACCGGGAAGGTCAGGGTCTTCGCGAGCACGACGTCCGAGATCGACAAGGTGAGCACCAGCCAGCTGGTCGCGACCGCCTTGACCAGGCACACCACGGCCCAGAGCAGGGTGAGGCGTCGGAACAGCCGCTGCACCGGGGGTCGCGCCGCCAGCTCGTCGCCCACCGGGTAGAAGTCGCGGGCCAGCCGGGCCACGACCGGTGAGGTCGTGGCCATCGAGGCCAGGAACACCGCGCCGATCAGGCCGCTCGTGACGGCCGGTTGCAGCAGGTACAGGGTCGGGTCCCGCTGACGAAGGTGTACGCGGTGCGTGCGGTCAGCCCGACGATGGTCAGAACGAGCAGGCCCGAGACCGGACGGCGGGTCACCAGCCGCCAGCTCAGCACGCCGTAGCACCAGGCGAGCGCCGCAGCCAGCGCCGCCGCCAGGCCGAGCGTGGTCAGGAACAGGTAGAACAGGCCGCCAGGCACGACCGTGGCCGTGAACAGGCTCAGCGCGACGTGCCGGAGGACGCTCGCGAGCGATGGCTCGGCTGCGGCCTCGAGCTCCACGTCCGGTCGACGTCGCGGTGCTCGGGCTCGTCCGATGACTACGCCCGGTCCGCTGCGAGTTCGCTCGAGGCTGCCGGCCTGCTCGCCCGGTGGCTGCCGGGTGTCGTGGCGGTCGGGGGGACGGCTGCACCGATGCTGTCCGCCGGCGCCGGTCCCGACCTGGCGTGCCTGGAGGTACCGGCTGCGGCCGGGGGCGGGGCCTCCGAAGAGGCAGCGGCGGGCCTGCGACGGAACAGGGACATCAGGACGTCCTCGACGGTGCCGGCCTGAGAGACATCTCGTGCGGGATGTCGTGGTTTCCGGCTGCTGCCACCGTACGCGCTGCCAGGGGCCGCGGCCGCGTGCCGTCCGTCCGGGGCACGTGCAGGCGCTGCGGTACGACGGCGAGCGGGCTCCGCGCGGCGATGCTGGCCCGGAAGATCTGCTCGTACCGCCGCGCCATGGTGGCGACGTCGAAGACGTCGCGGACGTGCTCGCGGCAGGCGGACTGGTCCAGCCGGCGGGCCGCGTGGATCGCGTCCGCCAGCTGGTCCGGCGTGTCGCAGAGGATCCCGGTGACGCCGTCGACGACGACCTCGGGCACCGATCCCCGACGCAGCGCCACCACCGGCGTGCCGCAGGCCATCGCCTCGATCATCACCATGCCGAAGGGCTCGTCCCAGACGATGGGGAAGACCAGGGCGGCGGCTCGTGCCAGCAGCGACCGCTTCTCCTGCGCGTCGACGGGTCCGAGCATCGTGACGTCCGGTCCGAGCCTCGGCTCGACGTACCTGCGCACGTACTCCAGCTCCACGGGCTCGCTGCACTTGCCGGCCACCACGATCGGCAGGCCGGCGGCGCGGGCCGCGTCGATGGCGAGGTGCACGCCCTTGTCCGGGTGCAGGCGCCCGAGGAAGAGCAGCACGTCGTCCTTGTCCGCGCGGAACGGGAAGGTGTCCACGTCCACTGCGTTGTGGGCGGTGCCGGCCCACGGCAGGTCGGGCGCGCAGCGCCGCTGCGCCGCCGAGATCGCGACCAGGTCGATGGTGCTGCCGAGCTGCCGGTAGTACTCACCCGCCTCGCCGGCCACCGGGCCGTGCATGGTGACCACCGTCGGGACGGTGCGGCTGCGGGCTTGCAGGGGTCCGGCGAGGGTGTGGTCGTGCACCACGTCCGGCGAGAGGTCGGCGAGCGCGCGGGCCGCGGCGGCCGCGTGCAGCACCTCCGGGAGCGGCTCGCCGAGACGCGCGCTGGGCGGCTCGTCGTACGTCGCGACGAACCGGGCCGGGGTGCCGCTGGCGCCCGCGCCGACGAGGGTCACCGTGTGACCGCGGTCCATGAGGCCGCCGACGAGGTCGGCGCAGACGTTCTCGACACCGCCGTAGCCGCGTGGCGGCACTGTGAACCAGGGTGGCGCGACGATCGCCACGTGCAGCGGAGCGTTCCGCCCTGGAGCGTTCATGACGCCTGCCCTCTTGGTGCTCACCGCGCGGACCGCGATTCACGACTGCCGGTCCGCGCTGATCGCTTCGAGGGAGGCGGAGGTGCCTGGGCCTTCAGGGCCCGACGACAGGTGGGCGCCGGACCACGACGTGCTCCGACCCTACGCCTTTCCGCCCGGTCGTCCCGATGGACGCCGAGGCGTGGACTCGATGTCCACGCCGTCGGGCAGGCCGTCGACCCGCACGTGCTCGCCGTCGACCGTCAGCCCGACCCGGCCGGCGCCGAGCGGGACGTTGTCCAGGTGCAGCGCGCCGAGCTCCGGCAGCAGCTGCGGGGCCAGCCCGACCCGGTGCTGCGGGAGGTCGGGGTCGAGTCGGAGCAGCGACCGGAGCAGGAGCAACGGGCTGGCCGCCGCCCACGCCTGTGGTGAGCACGAGGTCGGGTAGGGCACCGGCTGCTCGAACTCGGTCCGGTCGAAGCCGCAGAACAGCTCCGGCAGCCGGCCGGCGAACGCCGCAGCCGCGTCGACCAGGCCGCGCGCCACCCGTTGGGCCTCCGCCACGAACCCGTAGCGCATCAGCCCGGCGACCACGATCGCGTTGTCGTGCGGCCACACCGATCCGTTGTGATAGCTCATGGGGTTGTAGGCGCCCATGGTCGAGGCAAGGGTGCGCACGCCCCACCCGGTGAACATCTCCGGTCCGGTCAGCGCGGCCGCGACCGACGCCGCGCGGTCCTCGTCGACGATGCCGGTCCACAGGCAGTGGCCCATGTTCGACGCCAGGCTGTCGACCGGCCGCTTGTCCGGGCCCAGTGCCACCGCGTAGTAGCCGCGGTCCGGCAGCCAGAAGTCGCGGTTGAACGCCGCCTTCAGTCCGGACGCCCGTTCCGAGCAGCGCTCCGCCGTGCGCACGTCGCCGAGGTCGGCGGCGATCTCGGCGCGGGCGACGTACGCCGCGTAGGCATAGCCTTGCACCTCGGCGAGTGCGACCGGCGGCTCGGCGAGGCGGCCGTCGGCGTAGCTGATGCCGTCGAAGGAGTCTTTCCAGCCCTGGTGCAGCAGCCCGTGCTCCGACGACCGCAAGTACTCCACGAAGCCGTCGCCGTCACGGTCGCCGTAGGTCTCGACCCACGCGAGGGCGCGGTCGGCCGCCGGCAGCATCGCCTCGATGTCGGCGCGGCCGTGCCCCCACCGGTGCAGCTCCCCGAGCAGCATGACGAACAGCGGCGTCGCGTCGACCGAGCCGTAGTAGACCGACCCTCCGCCCAACGCATCGACCGAGTCCATGCCGTGCCGGATCTCGTGCAGGATGCGACCCGGCTGCTCGTCGCGTCGGGCGTCGACCACCGTGCCCTGGTGACGCGCGAGCGTACGCAGCGTCCCGCGCGCCAGGCCCTGGTCGAGCGGCAGCGCCATCCACGCCGTCAGCAGGGAGTCGCGTCCGAACACCGTCATGAACCATGGAGCTCCCGCAGCGACAGCGACCTGGCCCGGGTCGACCGGGTCGACGATCCGCAGCGCGCCGAGGTCCTCGACCGACCGGGCGACCAGCTCGGTGAAGCCCTCGTCGTCGCACCGGAGAACCGGCGTCGAGTGGTGCCACTCCTGTAGACGACGCGCGGGCTCGGCGCGCTCGACCGGCTGGTCCGACGGGTAGCGCACCGGGCACTCGACCCCGCCGGTCGACGGGTGCACCTGCACCGTTCCGGTCCACTCACCGCGCGCCGGCACGACCGCGGTCACGGTCAGGCCGCCGGACGCATGGGCGGTCCAGCCCGCTCCGGCGACCCTGACTCCGCGCAGGTCGCCCGGCAACGACCGCTCGAGGTGCAGACCCTGGGGATCGGCCCACGACCGGTGCGTGCCGCGCGCGACGACCCGGCCCTCCTTCACCTCGAACAGGTCGGCGAAGTCGGACTCGACCACCAGCTCGAGCCGGCACCGGACGTCCACGGCACCGACGTTGCGCAGCACGACGTCCTCGCGCATGCCCTCGCCGACGTACCGGTGCCGCAGGACGAGCATCGTGCTGTCGGCCCGCCCCTCGCCCGGTCGCCCCCGGCCGACGAAGGTGGTGGCGAAGGGCTCGCGTGGCGACGTCGACAGCACGTCGGGCGCATCGCCGTTCACCAGCAGCTGCCACCCGGAGAGCAGCCGGGTGTCGCGGAAGAACAGCCCGTGCGGAAGTCCGGGCATGACGTCGCCGGCCGGGTTGCTCAGGCAGAAGGTCGCCCCCTCGACGAGGGTCACGACGCCCGCGGGGCTCCCGAACGTCGAGGACTCGCCTGCAAAGGTCCAGCCGACCGGCACGTCGCCACCTGCCTCCGGCACGCCCCGAGGCGCCACCGGCTCGCCACGGGCGGCGCCGGCCGCGACGGCCGGCGTTCGGGGGGAGACCGCGCGTCGAGTCTCGCACGTCGCCGGTGCCGCAAGCACGAGCGGCTGGCCCACTTGCTCGTGGTGTCACTGGCTGCCGGTGTGATCCAGCATCTGGGTTGCGGTCAGCGTCCCGCCGTTGTCGGCTGCCGCGCGGAACATCGGCAGGTGTTGCTCCAGCGACGCGCGCCGGAGGTTCGTCAGCACCCGCGTCAGCACGGGGTCGGACGTCGATGCAGCCAGCAGCCGGTCGTACATCGCGACGTTGGTGATCTCACCCTCAGCCCAGGCCCGGGCCGCGCTGGCCAGGTCCGCGGGCGCCGTGACCTCGTCCAGGTACGGGTTCGGCGGGACCTGGACCCCCGCGCGTTCGAGCTGCCGGACCAGAGCCGTCGCGTGACGCTCCTCCGCGGCCTTGATCGTCACGTACGGCTCGACCTCGCCGAAGGCGTCGATCACGGCTGAGTAGGCCGCCGCCGCGGCGTACTCACCGTCCGGGCCCATCAGCGCCTCCCAGGCGAGCGCGGCCGACGTCCCGTCCTGCGGCGAGCCGGAGTCGACCGCGGCGGAGGACGACGGGCGCTCGTCCTGGGGGTCGGATGCGCCGCTGCAGGCCGGAAGCACCAGGGCCATCGCCATCACGAAGCCGGCTGCTGTCTTCATCGGGCACCCCTCACGGTGGTCCTCCGCTGACGTCTTCCGTCAGTAGGAGAACAATACCTAGGGGGGTATTATTCCGAAGGGCTCGCGGGCCGCGGGTCCGGCGGGTCCGAAGGGGGACACCGGTGCAGCGGCGACGGCACGGTTCGCGTCCGTCAACGCTTCGTCAGTCGTCGTAGCCGTCGTCGAGGTATGTGTCATATCCGTCGTCGGTGTAGCCGCTTTCGTGGTCGTCCATGACGTGGTCGTCCATGACGTGGCCGTCGGTCCGCCGGTCGTGGCGCTCATCGAGCCGTCCCCAGATGTAGCCGTCGACGAAGGCACCGTCGTCGCGGTCGCCTGCTCCGGCCACGGGTGGCCGACGGGTCGTCGGAGGGGCTGCGCCGTTGCCGGCCCGACCGGGCGGACGAGGAGCCGAGGGCGGCCGCGAGGTGCCGGCGCCGAGGCTGACGAGCCACGCCAGGACTCCCAGGCCCACGAGCACGACGAGGGCGGTTGCCATGCCGATGACGCTAGCCCGGGGCTGCGACACAACCCCGGGCTTCGCAGCCGCCCGGACGGGCAGAACCCAGCCGGGTGAGCGTGCACCCGGCCGGGTTCGCGTCCGCAGCCGAAGGACCTACGGCTGGATGTTCTGGTTCAGCCGGAACAGGTTGTCCGGGTCGTAGCGCCGCTTCACCTCACGCAGCCGGCCGTAGTTGGCGCCGTAGTTCTCGGCCACCTTGCCCTGGTCGTCCGGCGAGGCGAAGTTGATGTACCCGCCGGGCTGGGAGTGCGGTGCGATCGCGCCGTAGTAGTCCTTCACCCACTGCGTGTTCGGCTCGTTGTCCGCCGGGTCCGGCCACATGCCCGCGATCACCGTCGCGAACGTGGCGTCCCGGTGCCCGAAGGCCGTCGCGTCCGCCGCGACGTCGTGGCAGGCGCCGTTGATCGGGTAGAGGTGCACCGTCGAGTTGACCACCGGCACCTTCGGCCCGTGCTCCATGTGCGCCGCGATGATCTCGGGTGAGAGGTCACCACCGAAGCTGGCCTTCCAGTAGTGCTGCAGCCCAGGCGGGACGAGGGCGTCGAAGGCGCTGTTCAGGGCGGCGTACGGCATCGTCCCGACGTGCTCGGCCACCGGGTTGGCGACGTCCCGGAAGCCCTGAAGGATCTTCTCGCCGTCCTCCGGCGATCCGGTCCAGCAGGACACCACCGCGACGAACGGCTCGCCGACCCGGTCCTCGGGGACGAACGGCAGCGGCGGGGCGATCTGGAACGCCGGGAACCCGCCGTACTCGCGCGGAGCGGTCCGGATGAAGTCGCTGAAGTAGGAGAGAATGTCGGCCCCGTCCGACAGCTCGAAGAACATCGGGCCGCCGTAGACCTCCGACACCGGGTGCAGCCGGAAGGTGAACTCGGTCACCACACCGAAGTTGCCGCCACCGCCGCGCATCGCCCAGAACAGGTCCGGGTTCTCCGACGCGCTGGCGGTCACGGTCTTCCCCTCAGCGGTGACCAGCTGCGCCGACACGAGGTTGTCGCAGGACAGCCCGTAGCCGCGGCTGAGGTAGCCGATGCCGCCGCCGAGGGTCAGCCCGCCGACACCGGTGGTCGAGATGATCCCGCCGGTGGTGGCCAGCCCGTGCTTGCCGGTCGCCTCGTTGAAGCCGCCCCAGGTGACGCCGCCACCGGCGCGGGCCAGGCGCTTCTCGGGGTCCACCTCGACGTGGCTGAGCCCGGAGAGGTCGGCGACGACCGCGTCGTCCGCCGTGCCGAAGCCGGGGACGCTGTGGCCGCCACCGCGGACGGCCAGCGGCCGGCCGCTCTCGGCCGCGTGCCGTACGACGGCGGCGACATCGGCCACGTCCGCGCAGGTCACGACCGCGGCCGGTCGCTTGTCGATCATCTGGTTGTAGACGTGCCGGGCGTCCTCGTACTCGCCGTCCCTCGGCGTCACGATCTTGCCGGTCACCTGTGCGCTCAGGTCCTGGATGCTCTGCGTGCCCACGACGGTGCACATCCTCTCGCGTTTGACGTCTGGTCGATGCCGTCGACGCTAGGCAGAACGAGTCGGCTGTGCATGACCGGAACTGCCCCACTGCACCGCCCCGCCCGCATGGTCAGATCTGACCATCGACGTCCCGGCGAGTCCGGACATAACGTGGCCAGATGGCCGGCTGGGCACGTCCGGTGCTGCCGTCGCGCTGGTCCGACGCCGGCCTCCCGACTCTCGTCGGCCGGGCACGTGAGCTGGCGAGCTTCGAGGACGCCTGGGCCGCGGCCGCCGCAGGTCGCCGGCAGGCCGTCTTCATCGGTGGCGAGCCCGGAGCGGGGAAGTCACGGCTGCTGGCGGAGGTCGCGGTGCGACTGCACGCCGAGGGCGCCGCCGTGCTGCTCGGCAGCTGCGTCAAGGAGTTCGGACCGCCGTACCAGCCGTTCGTCGAGCCGGCGCACGCACTGCACGACGCGGTCGCCGCCGGGCAGCTGGGGTGGCGTGACGAGCCGGACCGGACGGACGCGCTGCTCAGCCGGCTCGCCGCCGTGGGCGGACGCCGGCGAGAGTCGACGACGGTGACCGAGACCGAGTTCCAGCGCGAGCTGTACGACGCCGTGGTCGAGGCGGTCCAGCTCGCCGCCGCCGACCGGCCGGTCGTGCTCGCGCTCGAGGACCTGCACTGGGCCGGGCCGACCGCGCTGAACCTGCTCAACCACCTCGTCGAGCGGACCTCGGACGAGCGGCTGCTGGTCGTCGCGACGTTCCGCTCCACCGCTCCGGACCGCTCCGGACCGCTGGTCCACGCGGTGGCCCAGCTCTACCGGCTGGACGGGGTACAGCGGCTCGACCTCGCCGGTCTGGACACCGAGGCCGTCGCCAGCTACCTGGCCGACCAGGCCGAGGTGTCGCACCTGCGAGCCCGCGTCCCCGCCGCGATCCTGCGCGACCAGACCGGGGGCAACCCCTTCTTCCTGCGGGAGGTCTGGCGTGATCTCGCGAGCCGAGGCGGCCTGGCAGCCCTGCGGTCCGGCAGCTTCACCGCGCCCGAGTCGGTCCGCGACACCCTGCGGAGCCGGCTGGAGCGGCTGGCCGAGCCGCACCGGCAGGTGCTCGAGCTGGCGGCGGTGATCGGCGAGGAGTTCGAGCTCAGCGCACTGCTCGCGGCCGGCGAGTGGACCCCGGTGACGACGCTGGCCGCGGTCGACGAGGCGGTGGCCTTCGGCCTGCTGGAGTCCTCGCCCCGTGCCGAGGGCGAGTACCGCTTCCCGCACTCGGTGGCCCGGCAGACGGTGCTCGAGCTGATGCCGTCGCCGCGTCGCGTCCTGGAGCACGCCCGCGTCGCCGAGGCCCTGGAGCAGGCCGCCGGCGAGCCGCCGGTCCAGCGTCTGGCGCACCACTACGCCCAGGCCCGGGTCCTCGGCTACACCGGGAAGGCGCTGCAGTACCTGCTTCAGGCCGCCCGGCTGGCCGACGCCAGCCTGGCCCACCAGGAGGCCGGCCGGTGGTACGAGCAGGCCGCCGGGCTGACCGAGGACCCCGGGGAGAGCGACCTGCACCGCCTCGCTGCGGCCCGCAGCCACCTGCTCGGCGGGGACTTCGCGCACGCCCGCGACCTCTACGAGCAGGTCTCGTCCAGCCCTGCGCCGCGGAACCGGGTCCTGGCGGCGCTGGGCTACGAGAACGCGTCCTGGCGCCCGGGCCGCCCGGGCCACCGGGCGGTGGAGCTGCTGACCGCCGCCCTCGAACGGATCGACCACGACGAGAACGACCCGGTGTACGTCCAGGCGCTCGCCAGCCTCGGCCGGGCCCTGGCCTTCACCGGGGCGACCGAGCAGGCCAGCACCGTCGGTGGCCGGGCGGTCGAGCTCGCCCGCAGGCGGGTCGACGACCGGCTGCTGGCCGACACCCTGCAGGCCAGCCTCTGGCTGGGCCTGCGCCCGCAGGACGCGCCGGCCAGGCTGGCCCGGGCCACCGAGCTGTCCGGGCTCGCGGACCGGATCGGGGACCTCGCGCACCTGGGACCGGCCGCGTACTTCCGTGGGGTCATCTCCTACCTCAGCGGTGACCCGGTCGGACTCGAGGCTGCCCGGCAGGACCTGCTGCGCTCCGCGCGCGGCACCGGACAGGAGTTCTACGCCTACATGGCCGGCTGCCTGGACTACGGCCGGCAGATGGCGGCCGGGCAGTTCGAGACCGCCGAGCGAACCTGCGCTGCGCTGCTGGAGCTCGGCGACTCGTTCGGCACCGACGACACCGAGGGCTCCTACGGGCTGCAGGTCTTCATGGTCCGGCGGGAGACGGGCGCGCTGCAGCAGGTCCGGGGCCTCATCACCGGCGACGAGGCGCCCAGCGAGCACTGGGCACCGGGCCTGATGTCGCTCTACACCGAGCTCGGCCTGCGCAAGCCGGCCGCCCGGCTGCTGGACTGGCTGATGACTGAGGACCTCCGGCAGTACGAAGCCTCCGCCCAGTGGCCGGCGGTCCTGGGGTTCCTGACGGAGGCGGCCCTCGCGCTGGACGACGAGGTGACGTTGCGCGTGCTGCGGCCGATGCTGGCCGAGTACGCCGGGATGAACCTGGTCGCCGGACAGTTCGTCGCCCTGTTCGGCAGCACCGACCGCTACCTGGGCGCGATCGACTCCGTCCTGGGCGACGGCGACCCCGAGGTCTGCTTCGCCGCAGCGGAGGAGATGGACTCCCGCATGGGGGCGACGGCACACCTGGCGCAGACGCTCGCGACCTGGGCCCGCCACCTGCACCGGGTGCGCGCTCCCACAGCCAGGGTGGAAGAGCTGGCCGACCGGGCGCGACGACTGGCGGAGCCGCTGGGCCAGCAGCGGGTGCTCAACAGCCTCGCCGGTCTCGGCGCACAGCCGGTGGCTGTGGTCGGCCTCGACGGCCTGACCCCGCGGGAGACCGAGGTGCTGCTGCTCGTCGGTGTCGGGCTGAGCAACCGGGCGATCGCCCGCCGGCTGGTGATCAGCGAGAACACCGCGGCGAACCACGTCCGCAGCATCCTGGCCAAGACCGGGTGCGGTAACCGCACCGAGGCGGCGCACTACGCCTCGTCCCGCGGTCTGCTGTCCTAGCTGTCCTGGCCGGACACCTTGGTGAGCATCAGCCGTCGTCCCGGCACAGGCAGAAGGGGTGCCCGGCCGGGTCCAGCAGCACCCGCACGTGGTCCTGCGGCTGGGCCTGCGCCACCGTGGCCCCGAGGGCCACTGCGTCCTCGACTGCGGCGTCCAGATCGCCGACCTGGAAGTCGAAGTGCATCATCGGACGCTGCTCGCCGTCGAGCGGCGGCCACACCGGGGCCCGGTAGCCGTCCGCCTGCTGGAACACGATGTAGATCGAGCCCTGGGGAGCAGCCAGGATGGCGGTTCCCGGCTCCTCGTGACCGATGGGCCAGCCGAGCAGCTCGGAGTAGAACCTGGCCAGGGCGCCGGGGTCCGGCGCCTCGATGGCGGTTCCCCACCACATCCCGTCCGTTCGCGAGCGCACCCGCCGACCTTCGCACTGGTTCGGGGACGATGTCCACAATGTCGCTACTGCCGGGATGGTGGATCTCAGACGCCGGTGAGCGAGCCGTCCGCCTCGATCCGGGCGGTGACCTCGACGACGACGTCGGCCGGCAGGCCCGCCCGCACGGCCGCGTCCCTGATCGCCTGCGCCGACGGGGCCTCGTACAGGCAGTAGGTCTTGCGCTTGTCGGCCGAGAGGAACGAGTACAGCCAGCGCACGCCGGCCTCGTCGTTGACCCGGTTGATGCCGGCGACCCCGTCGGTCGTCAGCTCCAGCTCGTCGGCGTAACGCCGCTCGATCATGAACACAGGCACGTCGTGCCCCTTCCCGCTCGGCCTCCAACCTAGCCCGGCCGGGCCTCGTCGGTCAGGCGCTGCGCATCCCGGAGTCGGTCCGGGCCAGCGCGTCGCCCAGCCGGGCGAGCAGCGGCTGGGCCCCGAGCCGCTCGAACGTCGCCCGCGCCTCGTCCGCTGCGGCGGCTGTGTCCGGTCCTGCACCGAGGCAGGCCACCATCGTCACCTGGCACATCGCGCGGTCGACGACCAGCTCCAGGTCGCGCCAGCGGCGGAGCGCGTCGGCGAACCGGGTCAGCGCGGCCGCCCGGTCGCCGGCGAGGGCGGCGGCCCCGGCGGTCAGCTCCACGCGGATGGCTGCCATCGCCCGGCCGGGCTCCGAGGTGATGGCCGCGATGATCCCGCCGATCGGACCGGCGTCGCCGCCCCAGAGGGCCGCTCGCCCCTCGAGCCGCGACGAGCCGACAAGGGCCCCGCCCGAGAACTCCCCGGCTGCGGTACGCGCAAGGCGGCCGGCCTCCTCCAACCTGCCCTCCGCCAGCGCGACCCTGGCCTCCAGCTCCGCCACGTTCGCCCGGGTCTGCGGGTCGTCCATGGCCACGGTGGCGAGCGCGACCGCGAGCTCGTCGCGGTAGGGCTGCCCGCGGTGGGCGGCGAAGACCGCGCGCCAGCCGCGCAGCTGGGCGCTCGCGGACTCGTCGAGGTCCACCGAGAGGGAACGGTCCAGCGTGCTCTCGGCCACGTCCCAGTCGCCGGTCCAGATCGCGGCCTCGGCAACGTTGCCTGCGAGGTACGGCAGGGCGAGACCGCGCCCGACCCGAAGGGCGAGCTCCACTCCGTCCAGGGATGCCTGCAGGGCCACCCGCGGGTCGTCGGGTGCCGTGGCGAAGCCGAGGTTGATCAGCGCTCGTGCCTCGATGCCCACGCGACCCTCGTCCGCGGCCAGCAGGCGCGCCCCGATGAGCGTGGCCGCGGCCTCCCGCAGCCGCCCGGTCGTACTCAGGACGGTGGCGCGGGTGACAAGCAGGTCGAGCGTCACGTCGGTCATCTCGCGGCGCTCCGACTCGCGCAGGCCGCGCTCGCACCAGGCGAGCGCCTCCTCCGTCCGGGTCAGCCGGAAGTAGACCCGGGACAGGGCCTCGACCAGCAGGACGTACTCCTTCGTGCCTTCGAGGTCGGCGAAGTCACGGGCCGCCTGCTCCAGCGGCTCGAGAGCGGCCTCGGTGTGCCCGAGATGGATCAGGGACAGGTTGCGCAGGGCGATGGCGCGCAGCTCGGCGAGACGGTCGCCGCTGCGGCGGGTCAGCTCGATCGCCGCGGTCAGGTGGGCCTGGGCGGCTTCGTCCTGGGCGCCGTCCGTCGCGGCCTCGCCGGCGGCCAGGTGCAGCTCGAGGCGGTCGCCATCGTCGGCCGCGACGTCGAGAGCCCGCTGCAAGAAGTCCAGCGCCACGACGCGTGAGCCGAGCCGGGAGGCGCGGTCGGCCGCCGCGCGGAGCGCGCGCTGCGCCTGGCGGGCGACTTCCTCACCCTCCGCGCCCTCGGGGCCGGCCCGGTATGCCGCCAGGTAGTGGGTGGCCAGGACGCCGGCGATCTCGTCGTCGCCGTGCTGCTCGAAGTGGTCTGCTGCCGCCAGGTGCAGCCGTCGCCGGTCCCGGCGGGCGAGGGTGCCGTAGGCCACCTCTCGCACCAGCTCCTGCACGAACCCGTACTGGCCCCGCTCCGGGGACCGCGGGTCGACGTCGAGCACGAACAGCTCGCGGCGGACCAGGTCGCGCAGGCGCGGCTCCAGGTCGGAGGGCGCGACCCCGGCGACGTCCGCGCAGGCCTGCAGCGTGAAGGTCTTGCCGAGGACCGAGGCCGCCTGCACGAGCGTCCGGTCGTCGGCCGGGAGCCCGTCGAGGCGGGCCGCGACGAGGGCGTGCAGCGTCTCCGGTACGGCGAGCACGGACAGGTCGCCCACGGGCCGGAAGGACCCCTGATGGGGCTCGATCCGGCCGTCGGCCAGCAGCATCCGGATCGTCTCCACGGCGTACAGCGGCACGCCCTCGGCCCGGTCGAGGATCCGCCGCGACACCTCCTCCGGCAGCCCCGGCACCAGGCCGGCCAGCAGCTCGCTCATGGCGTCGTCGGCCAGCGGCTCGAGGTCGAGCGAGGTGAAGTTGCGCCGGCCCGCGCCCCAGCCTGGCCGGCGCTCCATCAGCTCCGGCCGGGCCAGTGTGACGACGTAGATCGGCCGGTGCCGGGACCACTCGAGCAGGTGCTCGACGAAGTCGATGAGCCCGCTGTCGGCCCAGTGCAGGTCCTCGAACACCAGCGTCGTCGTGCCGCGCTCCGCGATCCGCTCGAAGAACGTGCGCCAGGCCGCGAACAGCGTCTCCTTGCGCCGGTCCGAGGGCTGGTCCTGGCTGGCGTCGAGACCGAGCAGCTCACGCAGCGCGGGCTCCACCCAGCGCGCCTCCGTGTCGTCGGGCACGAACTCCGCCACGGAGGCGGCGAGCTTCTTCCCGGCCAGGTCCGGCGGCTCGCCCTCGAGGATCCCGGCGCGGCCGCGGACCATCTCGCCCAGTGCCCAGAAGCTGACCCCCTCGCCGTACGCGGGGCAGCGACCGTGGTGCCAGTAGACGTTCTCGGTCAGGCCGTCGATGTACTTCTGCAGCTCCCAGGCGAGGCGGCTCTTGCCGATGCCGCCCTGACCCATCACCGAGACGAGGCGCGCCCGCTGCTCCTCGCCGGCGGCGTGCAGGAAGCTCTTGAGCGTGCGCAGCTCGACCTGCCGCCCGGTGAAGGGTGCCTCGAGCTGGTCCGGCCGACCGGAGCCGCGTCGCCGCGCCAGCACCCCGACCGCCCGGTACGCGGTGACCGGCTCGGCCTTGCCCTTGACGGTGTGCTGCCCGGCAGGCGCGTAGCCGATCGAGGTGGCCGTGGCGTGCTGGGTCGACTCGCCGACGAGCACCGTCCCCGGCTCCGCCGCCGACTGCAGCCGGGCGGCGGTGTTGACCAGGTCGCCTGCCACCATCCCCTGGTTGCTGGCGCCCAAGGTCACCGCAGCCTCGCCGGTCAGGACCCCGGCTCGGGCCTGCAGCCCGGCAGCCCCGGTCCGCTCGCCCATGGCGCGGACCGCGTCGACGAGCTCGAGCGCGCTGCGGACGGCACGTTCCGCGTCGTCCTCGTGCGCCGTCGGGGTTCCCCACACGGCCATCACGGCGTCGCCGATGAACTTCTCGACAGTGCCGCCGTAGCGTTCGATGACCAGCCGGGTGGTGTCGAAGTACTCGGTCAGCAGCTCGCGGACCTCTTCCGCGTCCCGCTTCTCCGACAGCGTGGTGAAGCCGACGAGGTCGGCGAACACCACACTGACGAGCCGCCGTTCGGCAACGGGAGCCGCGGCCGTCGGCGCATGGCCGCCTGGGGCGAGTGCCTCGCGAGCCTCGGCAGCCTCACCGGTGAAGGCAGTGCCGCACTCGGCGCAGAACCGTGCCCCGGTGAGCGCCGGGGTGCCGCAGGACGGGCACGCCAGGGCCAGCCGGGTCCCGCACGAGATGCAGAACTTCGCGGCGCTCGGGTTCTCCGTCCCACAGCTCGGGCAGGCCATGCGTTCCCTCCGTGGCGGTCCGGCTGGGGTGCAGCCGGTCCTCGCAGTAAACCCTGCGGAGCAGCCGGACGGTAAGGATCTGGGCGATTCCGGCCGAGGAGGATCCGCCCGCCCGGTTCCGACGGAAGGCATGGGTGGAACAACCATCGCCACAGAGGGAGACCGTCGTGCTCGTCAACAAGCTCCGTTCACTGGGTGTCACCAGCGACGCACTGCAGATCGCCGGGCTCGCCTCGATCGGCGGCAGCATCGTGACCTGGAAGTTCGCCAGGTCCGCCGGTGACCGCGCGCACGCCGAAAGGTTCGGCATCTTCATCGGCCTCTGGGCGCCGACGTTCTTCACCCTGGCCAACCAGCTGGTGGCGGTCGAGGCGAACGACGGGTAGCCGGCAACGGCCGGCCGTCTGGATCGTCAGTAGGAGTGCCGCACCGACATCACCTGGCGGACGGTCGCCTCGTCGAACGGCAGGCCCAGCCACTCGAACAGCCCGCGCAGCACCGAGGCGTCGGCCACATAGTCGTCGTAGTGCACCCGGTAGGTGGCTTCGCCGTACGTCGCCAAAGCGTCGACGAGCTCCTGCTCCATGGCGCGCAGCAGGTCGAGCGCGTCGGGCTTGCCGGCCCACCACTTGCTCCGGGCGACGTCGTCCAGGTTGCGGGTGTTGAGCACGAACCGCGCGCCCGGGAAGACGTTGCGGGTGAAGGCGAGCACCCCCGGCAGCGCTCCCGGCATGTCGTCGCGGATCCAGTCGATCTCCTTGAAGCCGACCGTGTGGACCCCGGGGTCCGGACGCAGCACGGTCTCGAGCAGCAGGGTGCGGAAGCCGCGGAAGGCGGTGTCGTCGCGATAGCCGTCGATGCCCCACCACGGGTGCTCGGCCGGCAGCGGCGTGCTGCGGGCGAGCCGGTCGCGATGCCCGGCGGCGGTGGTGTGCATCCGGTACAGGTCGAGGAGCAGCCCGCCGTTCTCGCCGCGGATCATCACACCCGGTGCCGAGGACAGGATGCCCTGGAGCAGGGTGGACCCGGACCGCCCGTAGGTGACCACGAAGACGTAGCTCAGATCGGCCCGGTCGCGGCCGGTCTCCGCGTCACGGGCCGACTGGAGCGACTCGACCTGCGCGGCCAGCGCCGCGACCCGGGAGGTCAGCGCGCTGCCGGCCCGTTCGGCCTCGGCGAGCTTGCCGCGGGTGCTGTCCCGTTCCTTGCGGGCCTTCGTGAGCTGCCGCTCGGCCTCCCGGCGGCGCGAGCTGCGCTCCAGACCGAGCGTCGCGAGCGCGCGACGGACGACGGCCCGCAGTCTCCGCGTCGCCGCAGACGTCACGTGTCCTCGCCCTCACTCGTCCGGGACGTCGCCGTCGTCGGGCCCGCCGCCTCCGGCTCGCAGGATGCTAGCGACGCCGGTCCGGGCCGCCGGTACTAGCCTCGGCAGGGTGAGCGAACCGGCCGGCCACGACGACCGCGACCACCACGACGACGAGGTGCTGCCCGAGCAGACCGTGGACGACACCGACCGCGGCTGGGGCGAGCACCCGGACGACGCGGACGACGACGAGCGGCTGCTCCGCGAGAAGCCGCCGCACTGGTAGCCGCGGCGGCTCCTCCCCGGGCTCAGACCTGACCGCCCCGCGCGCGCAGCAGGTCGCGGATCTCCTGGAGCAGAACGATGTCCTCGCTCGGCGCCTCGACCTCGCCCTCCTCGCCGCTCTTCCGGCGCTCCATCAGCTTGCCGACCGGGATCACGACGACGAAGTAGATGACCGCCGCGACGATCACGAAGTTGATCAGCGCGTTGATCGTGGAGCCGATGATGATCTTGCTGTCGTTGGCCACGAATCCGGCTGTGCCGAAGTCCGGCGTCCCGCCGATGGCGCCGATGATGCCGCCGATGAAGTCCTCGGCGAAGGCCGAGACCACGGCCCCGAACGCGACACCGATGACGACCGCCACCGCGAGGTCGACGACGTTTCCGCGCAGCAGGAAGTCCTTGAAACCTTTGAGCATCTGTCTCTCCATGGGTGCGGTGGGTCCGCCCTGGCAGGGGTGGATGGCGGGACCCACCCTGTCAGCAAACCTCCGATGGGGTCAGGACGAGCGCACCACGACCGACAGCCGGGCGACCACCGCCGCGGCGGCCAATCGAGCCGCGGTCGGCGCGGACGTGGCCAGCACGACCAGTGCGCCGTCGCCGGAGCCGAGCCCGATCGCGCTGCGCGCGGGGCGTGGGACCACGAGCACCCGGACCGCGGCGGCCACCAGCCTGGCCGCGACGTCCTGGGTGCCGGTGTCGGCCCCTGCGGCGAGCACGTCCACGACGTCGCCGGGTCGGAGGAGGGCGGCCGCGGCAGAGTCGGCCAGGCGGACCGGGACCGCGACCAGGCCGGGGCCCAGCCCCCGCAACGAGGACGGCCCGGTCAGCCGTACGTCGGTGAGCACCTCGCCCCGGCGCACCGCGCCGGACACGGTGGCACCGACCGCCACGGCAGCGTCGGTGAGGGTGCCGGTCGGCACCGTCCCCGCGGGACGGTCGACCCGGCGGACATCGCCGACTCGTAACACGGCGCCGGCCGCGACGTCGTGCGCCGCGACCAGCACAGGGATGCCGGCCGGCGGCGGGGGAGCGAGCGTGTGCAGCGCGAAGGCCGCCGACCCGGCGAGCAGCCCGGCGGCCAGCAGCCGCCGCCGCCAGAGCACCGCCTGGCGCAGCTCGCGCAGCCACCGGTCCAGGCTCCCCGCGCCCGGCCCGGCCATGCTCACGGCAGGTCGAACGGGAGCTTCTGGCCGTCGGTGCTGTGCCGGCAGGTGCAGTCGGCGTCCGGCCCCGGCAGCAGGGCGAGCGCGTCGAGGAGCAGGTCGCGCACGCCGGTGATGTTCTGGGCGAAGACCCGCAGCACCTCCTCGTGGGTCACGCCGTCGCCGTGCTCGAGGCCGGCATCGAGGTCGGTGACCAGGGCGACGGAGGTGTAGCAGAGGCCCAGCTCGCGGGCCAGCGACGCCTCGGGCACGCCGGTCATGCCCACCACCGACCAGCCCTGAGCTGCGTGCCACAGCGACTCCGCCCGGGTCGAGAACCGCGGGCCGTTGACGACGACCAGCGTGCCGCCGTCGACCACCGGGAGGTCGCGGGCCCGGCCGGCAGCCAGTGCCACCTCGCGACCGTGGGGGCAGTACGGGTCGGCGAAGGCGACGTGCACCACCGGCCCCACCGTGTCGAAGAAGGTGTGCCCCCGACCCCAGGTGCGGTCGACGACCTGGTCCGGTACGACGACGGTGCCGGGACCCTGCTCCGCCTTGAGCGAGCCCACCGCGCACGGGGCGAGGACCTGCCGCGCCCCCACCGCGCGCAGGGCCCAGACGTTGGCCCGGTAGTTGACCAGGTGCGGGGGGAACCGGTGGTCCCGGCCGTGCCGGGGCACGAAGGCAACCCGGCGGTCCCCGACCTGGGCGATGGTCACCGGGTCGCTCGGTGCACCGAACGGCGTGTCGACCTCGACCTGCTCGCCCTCGAGCAGGGAGTAGAGCCCCGAGCCGCCGATCACACCGAGGTCGGCCCGCGGGCCGTCGTACGTCGTCATGCCAGGACCCTAACGAGCGGTCCGGCCGGTCCAGCGGGTGTCCACAACCGGCGTCAGGCGGCGCTGCCCTTTGTGGACGAGGAGGCCTTCGCGGAGCCGGACGAGCCCGACGAGCCGGAGGAGCCGGACGAGGTCGAGCCGATCCCGGCACTGCTGCCGGCGGAGCCGCCGCCGTCCTTGGCCGCCGGCTTGGCCGGCTTCGCCTCCTTGCCGTCCTTGCTCTCCTTGCTCCCCTTGCCGTTGTCCTTGGCGCCGTCCTTGGCGCCGTCCGCGGCCTTGTCACCGCCGGACTCACCCTTGGCCGCCTCACCGGGCGCCGAGCGGCTGTCGGTGCGGTAGAAGCCGGAGCCCTTGAAGACGATGCCGACGGCGTTGAACACCTTGCGGAGCTTGCCGGTGCACTCCGGGCACTCGGTCAGCGAGTCGTCCGAGAACGACTGCACGGTCTCGAAGTCGTGGCCGCACTCGGTGCAGGCGTACTGGTACGTCGGCAACGCACGTCCTCCGGGGTGCTGGCGCCATCACTGGCACTCACGTCTGTCGAGTGCCAATCATGCGACACCGGGTGACGTTTCGCAACGCACTGCGGTCGGACGGGCTCAGACGAGCTGGCGGATGCGGGCCGCGGAGGGGTCGATCTCGTGCCAGTGGGAGCGGGGCGGCTGCACCGGGCGGTCCTGGCGGATGTCGATGGCGAGGCGGGCGGACAGTGCGAGGACGAGAGCGAGGGCGAGAACGAGCACCAACATGACGGTCTCCTTGGTGGCTGCCGCTCCGGGGTGGAGCGGGACACCTCGAGGTTGCGACCGGTCGGGGCGGTCTCGCGCCGGTACAACCGCCAGGTCTGTCGCCGGGTCGACCCCGCCGAGCCGGGGACCCCTGGCTGGCGGAGGCGGGACCGGGCGCTGCGGGTCGCTCGGCGCTGGGACCGCGCCGGCGATGAGCCACGGCCCCCGAGGCGTCACACCTGGCGGTTCTGCCGGTTCGACCCCGGTGACGCGTCCCTAGCGTCGCCGGTGTCCCAGCACTCCGTTCCGGACGGAAGGATCCTCCGATGACCCAGGTGCAGACCCGCCGTGCGGTCCGCCAGCCGCAGCCGACGTCCGTCGACCGGCGCACCCCTTCCGGGCGCCTGCTCCCCTTCTGACTCGTTCCCGCCCGCCTACAACCCGAGGAAGCGCCATGCCCACCGCACGTCTGACGACCTCGACGCCCATGCCCGCGATGCCGGAGCAGCTGCGCCGGCATCTGCACTCGTGGGCCGGCGGCGTCCCGGGCACCACGGCGGTGCGGGTCGTGGCGCACGCTGCCAACTCGCGTCCCGGTTGGGACGGGACGCGTCCGCTGCTCACCGGTCTCGTCGACCCGCGCGGGAACGCGGTGGTCGCCGTTCCACCCGCCCACGCAGCGCAGGTCAACCACGTGCTGACGCACACCCCAGTCGGCGACTGGGACGCCGGCCTCCCGCTGGTCCCGGCACTCCTCGGTCGCCGCGGGCACGTCGTCGAGCAGGTTGCGTTCCGCTGGACCACGACCCCGGCCGACCCGCACGACCTGCCCGAGGTAGGCGTCTGGATCCCGACCGACTCTCCGTCCCTGCCCGGCTGGCTGCGGCCCTTCGGCGGACAGGCGCTGGTCGCCTTCGACGAGGACGGCCGCTACCTGGCCGGCGTCGGGCTGAAGCAGCACGACGGGCTCGGTCGCGAGATCTCGGTCGGCACCGAGCCGTCGGCTCGCGGCCGTGGCCTGGCCCGTCGCCTGGTAGCGCAGGCCGCCAGGCACGTGCTGGCGCACGGGCGCATCCCGACCTATCTGCACACGTTCGACAACGCCGCCTCGTCCAAGGTCGCCACTGCCGCCGGGTTCGACGACCTCGGCTGGTCCGCGCTGATGCTCAGCGACCAGCCGTTGTCGGTCGCGGCCTGAGCCGGCGCGCCCCGGCTCGGCTCGCTCTGGGTGATGCCAGTGGACAAGCGGACTGCCACCTCGACTTCCGGGGCGACCCTCGTCCGCGGCCGGGCAAGCCACCGCACCGGAGTGGCGCCGCCGTCAGGGCAGGTCCATCGCTATCAGCTCGGCCCGCGACGTGACGGCCAGCTTGCTGAACACGTTCCGCAGGTGGAAGTCGACGGTACGGGGACTCACGAACAGCTGCCCGGCGACGTCCCGGTTCGACATTCCCAGCCGCACCAGCCGGGCCACGTTGAGCTCCTGTGCGGTCAGGTCGGTCGCAGTCGACACGTCGCGGCGTCGGGCGGTCTCGCCTGAGGCGCGCAGCTCAGTCGCCGCTCGGTCGGCCAGCGGTGCGGCACCGAGCTCCTCGAACGTCTCGAGCGCGGCTCGCAGGTGCGTGCGGGCGTCCACGCGGCGGCGGGCCCGACGCAGGTACTCGCCGTACGCGAGCTCGGTGCGAGCCTGCGCGGGCGGCCGCTTGGCGGCGGCGTGGTGTGCGAGCGCCTGCTCGAAGTGCCTCTCGGCCTCGCCCGGGTCGGTCGCGAGCAGGGCGAGACCATGCTCGGCGACTGCGAGCGCCCACGAGGCGCCGGTCTGCTCGCCGTAGCTGCGGATCTCGTCGGTCCAGTCGCGGGCTGCGTCGAGCTGGTCGGCGCGGACCGCCGCCTCGATGCGGTCCAGGGCAGCGAACCGGCGTACCGGGCCGTCGTGGATGTGCTCGAGCAGATGGAACGCGGTCGCCGGCTGCCCGCCGGACTGGGCGGCGACGACAGCCTTGGCCCAGCGGGCGAAGTCGGCCAGCACGTGCTCGGCGACACCCACCGGGTTCGCGCCGGCGACGTCTTCGGCCTCGGCGAGTCGCTGCTCGAACTGGTCGTCGCCGCGGAACGCGGCGACCAGGGCGGCCTCCGCCAACGGCAGCGCCGCCAAGCCAGGCTGACCGGACCCTTGTGCGAGTGGCATCGCCTCGGACGCGCCGGTCACCAGCGACGTCCACCGCCCCGTGACCAGCTCGATGAGGCCGCGGCGGGTCAGCGCGTACAGCACCATGATGAGCGCCCCGCTGGCGCGGGCCCGGGTCAGCAGCATGTCGTGGTAGCGGAACGCGAGCTCGTCGTCGCCGACATGGAACGCGGCGATGCCCAGGTTCGGCAGCAGGTCCTGGTCGTCGCCTTCGACGAACTCGGCGTTGGCGAACGTGGAGCGAAGCACGGCCGTGGCCTGCGGCCACTCGCTGCGGCGCACGTGCTCGAGGCCGACGAGGAGCCCGTGGAAGGAGTGTGCGCGGGGCGGGTCATCCGGCCCGGGCGGCAGAGCGACCGACACGGGGTCGAGCTCGAGCTGGGCGTGCGGGATGAACGAAGCGAGGGCGACGGCGAACATCGCCATCTCCCGGGCCCGACCCGCGTCGTGCGGGGCGACGTCGCGGGCGCCGCGCAGCACCATGGTGATGCCGTCGTGCACCGAGCCGGTGTTCCATTCGATGCGGGCCTGCAGGCGGGCGATGTCGGCGCGCAGCAGCGGGTCGGTGACGGCCTCGGCGGCCGCGTTCGCCAGCGCCCGGGCCCGGCCCGGCCGCGCGGCCTGCCACGCGGCCCACGCGGCCCCGAACAGGCGCGGCGCCCGGGCTTGCCGGTCGGCCGACAGCTCGGCGGCTCGTTCCAGGGCGGCGGACGCGGCCTCGTGGCCGCCGCGGGAGCGGGCCCGGTCGGCGGCTGCGTCGAGCTCGGCGACGACGGTCTCGTCGGGCTCGTCGACCGCGGCCGCGAGATGCCACGCCCGGCGGTCGGCGTCGTCGGTCGCGTCGAGCACGTCGGCGAGCGCGCGGTGCGCCCTCCGCCGTTCGAGGCTGGTCGCCGCGCCGTACACGGCGGAGCGGACCAGCGGGTGACGCAGCTCGAGGTGCCTGTCGCGGACCTGCACGAGGCCGGACTGCTCGACCAGATGCTGGGCCTTGTCGTCGGCGCCGAGCGCCGCAGCGGCGCGCCCGATGGTGCGGGTGTGTCCGGCGTCGTCGGCTGCGGCGACCAGCAGCCACGTCTGCGCCGTGTCGGGCAGCCGTCGGTACCGGTCGAGGAACGCGCGCTCGACGCCCTCGGTGAGCGGCAGCTGCGCGGGCAGCGGTGCCTCGCCGCGCAGCTGCGCGGGGGTGAGCGCGTCGGCGACCTCGACGAGCGCGAGCGGGTTCCCACCGGTCTCCCGGACCAGCCGCACGGCGACGGCGTCCGGCACAGGGGCGCCCACGGCGTCCCGCAGCAGGTCGGCGGCACCCGCCGGGTCGATGCCGTCGAGCACGAGCTCCGGGAGGCCGGTGGAGTCGAAGACCCGCACGTCGCCGTCGCGGGCGGCGAACAGCAGCGCGACCCGCTCGGTGTCGAGGCGGCGCGCGACGAACTGCAGCGCGGCGGCGGACGCGTCGTCGAGCCAGTGCGCGTCGTCGACCACAGCCAGTACCGGCTGCTCCTCCGCCGCTTCGGCGAGCAGGCTCAGCGTCGCGAGGAAGACCAGGAACCGGGCCCCCTCGCCCTCGGCCTCGCCGAACGCTGCGCGCAGCGCCCGCTCCTGCGGCGCCGGCAGAGCGTCGGCGTGCCGCATCGCCGGGCGCAGCAGCCGCTGCAGCGCGGCGAACGCCAGCGGCGACTCGGACTCGATGCCGGAGGTCCGCAGAACGCGCAGCCGGCCGGACTGGCCCACCGCGGGGTCGCGGCCGTGCTCGGCGCGGGCCACCGAGTCGGCGAGCAGCGTCGACTTCCCGACGCCGGGCAGCCCGCGCAGCACGAGTGCGCCGCCCTGCCCGGCGGACGCGCCGGCCAGCAGCGCGGCGACCCGAGCCTGCTCCATGCCCCTACCGGCCAGCACGCGGTGAGCGTAGCCAGTCGGCGGGGACGCACCCGGCGGTTTCACCGGCGCGAACAAGCGGGCCCGCGAACAGGCTCAGCAGCGACCAGCACCCGACGAAGGAGTCCTGATGAGCCATCACACCGCGGCACCTGAGGCTGCCGTCCCGGCCCAGCCGCACGGCCACGGCCCGCACGGGCGGCCGGCGTCGCGTCCCGACGCCGACCAGCCGGCCGACCAGAAGCGGTCATGGGCGACTCTGGGCCTGATGCTGCTCGCGCAGTTCATGGTCATCCTCGACGTCAGCGTCGTGAACGTGGCGATGCCCAGCATCGGCCGCGACCTCGACTTCACCTCCGGTGACTACCAGTGGGTCGTCAGCGCGTACGTCCTGTTCAGCGGCGGGTTCCTGCTCCTCGGCGGCCGCCTCGCCGACCTCGGTGACCGGCGGCGGGTCTTCCTCACCGGGCTCGGCCTGTTCACCGCCGCCTCGCTGGCGAGCGGGCTGGCCACCTCGGCGGGCATGCTCATCGCGTCCCGCGCGGCCCAGGGCCTGGGTGCGGCCATGCTCACCCCGGCGGCCCTGTCGATCGTCATGACGACGTACGCCGGCAGGCAGCGCACCGCTGCCCTGTCCGTGTGGGGCACCATCGGCTCCACGGGCATCGCCGCGGGCGTCCTGTTCGGAGGCGCCCTCACCAGCGCCTTCGGCTGGGAGGCGGTGTTCTTCATCAACGTGCCGATCGGGTTCGCCGTCGCCGCCGGCACCGTGTTGGTGGTGCCCGCCGCAGCGGTCGCTCGCTTCCGCCGCGGCCAGCTGGACCTGCCCGGCGCCGTCACCCTGGTGTCCGGTCTGGTCGTGCTCGTCTACGGCATCCAGGGCACGGAGACCCACGGCTGGGCGTCGGCGTGGACCGGCCTGACGTTGGCGGTCGCGGCCGGCCTGCTCACGGCGTTCGCCGTGATCGAGACAAGGGTCGGGTCGCCGCTGGTGCCGGCCCGCACGTGGGCGATCCGGTCGCTGACGTCGGCGTCGGTGGTGATGGCCGGAGTGACCGGTGTCGTGGTCGGTGCCATCTTCGTCACGTCGCTGTACCTTCAGCGGGTCGTCGGGTCGTCGGCCATCGTGACCGGGCTGCAGCTCCTGCCGCTCGCGGCCGCCATCACCCTCACGGCGATGGCCGCCTCGCACCTGCTCGGCACGGTGGCCCCTCGCACCCTGATCGCGGTCGGCATCACCATCATGGCAGGCGGCGCGGCGATGCTCACCGCGCAGTCCGGCGGCACCTCGTACGCAGCGGACGTGCTGCCCGGTCTGCTGCTCCTCGGTGCCGGCGTCGGCCCGATGTTCGTCGCCATCTCGGTGGCGGCGATGAGCGACGTGCCGGCGGCGGACTCGGGTCTCGGGTCGGGCCTGATGATGACCGGGCACGAGGTCGGTGCCGCGCTCGGTGTCGCCCTCCTCACCGCGGTCGGTGGCGACCTGACCTCCCGGGTGGGCCTGATGGATGCGTACGGCCGGGCGTTCGTCGCAGTCCTGGCCATCCTGGCGGTGCTGATGGTCGTGACCCTGGTCGCGGTCCCGAAGCGGGCGAACGCCGCCGCGGGCGCCGGCCACGGACACGGGATGCACTAGCCGTCGCGCACGCCCACCGACCCTGTATCGCCGCTCCGACATCGCCCCCCGAGACACCCGTCCCCAGGAGTCGACATGACCCGCACCGCCCCCGAGACCGCCGAGCCGGGCGTCTCCCCGACAGCCGGCCGGATCGGCCGAGTGCTCGCCCTCTCCCTCGTAGCGGGACTCGTCCTGGCTCTCCTGCTCGTCCTGATCGTGTTCCCGGGCGCCCGTGAGCACGTCACGACCGGCGTCCTGCTGCTGGCGTTCGCGGCCGGCTGGGCACTGCTCGCCGCACTCTCGACGTGGCGGACCGACCAGCCGCAGCGCTGGGCGTGGGTGCCGGCCATCGCCATGGGCGCCACGGGCGCCGCCCTGCTGCTGCTCGCGCCCGGTGACGACATGCTGCGCGGGCTCGGCTGGGTCTGGCCGCCACTGCTGCTCGTCCTGGTCATCTGGTGCGTACGTGCCTCGCGCAGACGGCTGCACAGCCGCACCCGGGCAGGGCTGGTGTACCCCGTCCTTGCCGTCCTCGCGCTGACGGCGCTGGGCGGCGGCGTGGAGACCGCCCTCGAGGCTTCCAGCGACACCGCCAGGGCCGCCGACGCGGACATGTACGTCGTCGCCGGCCACCGTATGTACCTGCACTGCGAGGGCACCGGCGCGCCGACCGTCGTCCTGTCCAACGGCCTGTTCGAGCACGCCGCCTCGTGGGCCTGGGTCCAACGCGCCGTCGCGGCCGACACCCGGGTCTGCGGGTACGACCGGGCCGGCGAAGGCTTCAGCGAACCAGCCACGGGCCCGCAGGACGGTCGTGCGCTCGCCGCCGACCTGCACGCCCTCCTGGCCCGTGCCCACGTCCCCGGCCCGTACGTGCTCGCCGGGCACTCGGTCGGCGGCACCTACGCCCTCGTCTACGCCGCCCGGTACCCGGCCGACGTCGGTGGCGTGGCCCTGGTCGACTCCGCCACCCCGCGCCAGTTCGCGCTGCCCGACTACGGCCGGTTCTACGCACTGCTGCGACGCGGCTCCGGGGTGCTTCCCACGTTGGCCCGGACCGGGCTGGTGCGGGTCGCGCTCGGCTCCGGGTTCGCCGGGCTGCCACCGGACGCCCGGCATCATGAGCGCGCGTTCGCGTCCACGGCCCGCGACTACCGCGGCGCCCGCGACGAGATCTCGCAGCTCCCCACGACCTTCCAGCAGGCCGGGCACCTGGACTCCCTCGCCGACACACCGGTGTACGTGCTGACGGCTGGCCAGGGTCAGCAGGCGGGCTGGGCCGAGGCGCAGAACCGTCTCGCGACCCTGTCGACGAACATCACTCACCGCACCGTCGTCGACGCCACCCATGCGGCACTGCTCGAGGACCGGAGGACATCGGCCGGCACAAGCGACGCGATCCGCGCCGTCGTGGCCGCCGTCCGGGCCGGTACCTCGCTGCCCGCGGGGTAGCCAACGGCGATCGTCACTGCGCGACCGGGTGTCGTCCGCCAGCACTCTCGAGCAGGCCTGCCCATGCCCACCGCAGCCCCATGGAGCCCGGATGATCAACGACGTGCCCCGCACCTTCGTCGGCACCACCACGTTCCGCGTCGACGGCATGACCTGCGACCACTGCCGCACCGCGGTCACGACCGAGATAGGGGCCGTTCCCGGCGTCGACTCGGTCGCGGTGGACGTGCAGTCCGGCACGGTGACCGTCACGGCCACAAAGGCGGTCGACCGGTGCGACATCGCCGCTGCCGTCGACGGAGCCGGCTACCGGCTCCTCCCGTGACCGCCCAGGCTGGCCACCGGTGTCACCTCGTCCAAGGACTGGCGCGAAGGGAGATCCCACCACCGAGTCCGAAAGAACGGCGTGGTTGCCGGACACACTGAGGGTGTGACGTCCGTCGAGGCCGAGCGGCGCGCGCGCTTCGACGTGCTCGCGCGGCAGACCTACGCCCCGCTGCGGCGCTACCTGGCCCGGCGCGCCGACCCCGACCTCGTCGACGACGTCCTGGCCGAGACGCTGCTCGTGATCTGGCGCCGGCTGGACGACGTCCCCGCCGACGCGGCGTTGGCCTGGTGCTACGGCGCGGCCCGCCGCTGCCTGGCGAACGCCCGCCGGGCCGAGGACCGGCGTCGCCGGCTGGTCCTGCGGCTGGTGTCCCAGCCCGATCCGCGACCCGACCCGGTCTGGGCCGGGCCCGGCGCGGCGGACGCTGCCCTGGCCGAGGCGCTGGCCGGGCTGTCCGACACCGACCGCGACGTGCTCCGGCTCTGGGCGTGGGAGCAGCTCGAGCCCCGCGAGATCGCGGTGGCACTGGGCATCAGCGCGAACGCTGCCAGCATCCGGCTGCACCGTGCGGTCTCCCGGCTGCGGCACCGCTTCGCCACCCGGCCCGGGTCCGGCGGAAAGGACGACGGGCCGGCCGGACACCCAGTTCCCCGACAGAACGGTCCGCACGAGGAGACGGAGGCCACCCGGTGACCGGGAACGACGGGACCGACGGCGGCGACCGGCGGGGCGACGACGCCCTGCGGGCCCTGCTCGCCGGCATCGACCCGGCCCGGCCCGGCGGCCCCGCCTTCGCTGCGGACCCGACCACCGAGCACGTCGAGGAGCGCATCATGGCCACCACCGACCAACCCACCGTCCGTGAGCAGTACGACGGCGACACCGGCGCGGCGCGCCGCCGCCCACGTCGGACCCAGTGGCTCGCCGGCGCGGCGGCGCTCGTGCTGCTCGCCGCCGGCATCGTCGGCGCACTCGTGCTCGGCGGGGCGGACCAGGCGCCGACCCCCGCGGCACCGCGCGCGGTCGCGCTTTCCGTGTCCCCTGGTGGCGGCACCGCGACCGGGACGTGCATCCGGTTCGACGTCAGCATCCTGCGGGACATGCCCGTCGCGTTCGCGGGGACCGCTACCGCGGTCACCGACGACCAGGTCACGCTGAGCGTGGACCGCTGGTACCGCGGCACGGCAGCCCAGGAGCGGGCCGAGGTCGTCACCCTGGCGGTCCCGGGCGGAGCCGCCTCGGTCGCGCTCGACGGGATCGCGTTCAGCAAGGGCACGCAGTACCTGGTGGCCGCGACAGACGGGACCGTGAACGGCTGCGGCTTCTCCGGCCCGGCCGACCCGCAGCTTCGCGCCGCGTACGACGAGGCGTTCGGCAGCTGACGCCGGTCGGGACCAGGGTCGCCCGGCCGGTGCCGAAACACGCTGGTGCCGGCCGGCGGCCGCACCGACACTGTCCCGGTGACGGGGACATTCGAGCAGCTGCTGGCCGAGGGAGCGGCCGAGCCCGTCGAGGGCTGGGACTTCTCCTGGTTCGACGGGCGCGCGACGGAGGAGCGGCCCTCGTGGGGCTACGCCCGGCTGCTGGCGGAGCGGATGGGCCGGTCGAGCTCTGCGCTGGACGTGCAGACCGGAGGGGGCGAGGTGCTCGCCGGTGTGCCACGGGTCCCGCCGGTCCTCGCGGCGACCGAGTCCTGGCCCCCGAACGTCGAGCTGGCGCGCCGCAACCTGGCCCGGGCGGCCGCGACGGTGGTCCAGGTGGAGGACGACGCCGACCTCCCGTTCCCGGCCGGCTCGTTCGACCTGGTCGTCAGCCGGCACCCGACGGTGACGCTGTGGGAGGAGATCAGCCGGGTGCTCCGGCCCGGCGGCACCTACCTGTCGCAGCAGGTCGGTCCCGGCTCCAACCGTGAGCTGACCGACTTCCTGATGGGGCCGCAGCCGGTCGGGGACGCCCGCAGCCCGGAGCGCGCGGTGCGCCGGGCAACGGCGGCCGGGCTGGAGGTGGTGGACCTTCGCGAGCAAGCGCTACGGGTGACGTTTGCCGATGTCGGCGCGGTCGTGTACTTCCTGCGCAAGGTCCTCTGGACGGTGCCCGGCTTCACCGTCGACGGCTACCGAGAGCGGCTGGCCGCCCTGCACCGCCGGATCGAGGCCGACGGGCCGTTCGTGGCGCACGCGCAGCGGTTCCTCGTCGAGGCCCGCAGGCCGTCCTGACGGTCGGCGCTGGACTGCCGTGCCGCCGCCTGGTTAGGCCAGCGACATGAAGACCTTCTCGAGCTTCTCCCGGTCGAGGACACCATCGTCGCCGGCCAGGATGCACTGCTCCAGGCCGGCGGCGATCAGGGCGAACCCGGCCTTGTCCAGGGCCCGGGAGACGGCCGCGAGCTGGGTGACGACGTCGGCGCAGTCGCGTTCCTCCTCCAGCATCCGCACCACGCCGGCGAGCTGGCCCTGGGCCCGCTTCAACCGGTTGACGACAGGGCCGACGGTCTCGAGTTCTACCTGCACGGCGACTCCACTCCTTCGATACGCACCAGGGTATCCGGCGGCTCAGTGGCTGAAGCGGACGCGGGGCAGGACCCGCCGCAGCCAGGACGGGGACGCCCAGGCGGCGCGGCCGCTGAGCCGGAGCAGCACCGGCAGCAGAAGCAGCCGGACCAGCGCCGCGTCGAGGAGCACCGCGACGCCGAGGACGACACCCATCTCCTTCGGAGGGAGCGGTCCGGACAGGGCGAAGGTGAAGAAGACGGCGACCATCACCCCGGCCGCGGCGAAGATGACCCGGCCGGAGTGCGCCAGGCCGCCCACCATCGCCTCCCGCGCGTCGTTCGACCGCTCCCAGTGCTCCTTCGCGGAGGCGAGCAGGAACACGGTGTAGTCCATCCCGATGGCGAAGATCATCGCGAAGAAGAACACCGGGGCCCAGGCGTCGAGGAACCCCTGCGGCTCGAAGCCGAGCAGGCCCGACCCGTGGCCGTCCTGGAAGATCAGCTTCGCCACGCCGAAGGCGGCTCCGGTGGCGAGCAGGTTCGTCACCGTGCCCAGCGCGGCTACCAGCGGCGCCTGCAGGGCGACCAGGAGCAGGAGGAAGCCCAGCGCGAGGACGACCCCGATCACAAGCGGGGTCTTGTCGGCGAGCAGCCGTTCGAGGTCGTGGTTCTCGGCCGACGGGCCTCCGACGAGGGCGCCTGCAGGCAGGTCGGCGCGGAGCCGGTCGATGGTCGTGCCCAGAACGGCGTCGGACGGGCCGTCGTCGGGGACGGCGGACAGCAGCACGTGGTCGCCGGACCCGGACATCGGTGGCATGACAGCCGCGACTCCCGGGTCGTCGGCCAGGACCGTGGCGGTCCGGGCTGCCTGGGCCCGTGGGGCCACGACCTGCAGCGTGCCGGGTGCGCCCGGACCGAACGCGTCCTGGACAGCGGCGTAGCCCACGCGGCTGGAGTCCGTCTCCGGAACGACCTTGATCGAGGGCATGCCGGTCCGCAGCCCCAGCACCGGGGCGGCAAGGAGCGTGAGGGCCACGAGGGCGAGCAGGCCGTAGCCGACAGGTCGCCGCCATAACCGCTCTGCCCACCGCGCGAACCGCGGTGACCGGTGCTCACCGGCGTGCACCCACGGCAGCGCCAGCGCGTCGACCCGGTGTCCCAGCTTGCCGAGTACTGCGGGCAGCAGGGTCAGGGTCGCGGCGAGGACGAAGACGACGGCGAGCATGATGCCCAGGGCCATGGACCGGAACGCCGGTGACGGCACGAGCAGCACCGCCGACAGCGACACCAGCACGGTGAGCCCCGAGAACAGCACGGCCTTCCCTGCGGTGTCCATCGTCTCGCCCACGGCGGACCTGGTGCTCTGGTGGTCACCGAAGCGCGCGGCTCGGTACCGCACGACGACGAACAGGGCGTAGTCGATGCCCAGGGCGAGGGCGAACATCAGGGCGAAGTTCATCGCCCAGATGCTGATGTCCCCGATCTGGGTGCCCAGGTAGAGCGAGCCGGCAGCGGCGACCAGGCCGGTGATGGTCAGCATCAGCGGCAGACCCGCGGCGACCAGCGAGCCGAAGGCGAGCACCAGGATCACCAGCGTGACGGGCCAGCTGATCAGCTCGCTCTTCATCATCGCGTCGAGGTTGGCGGCGTTGAAGTCGCTCCAGAGGGCGGACGATCCCGTCAGGGCGACCGTCACGTCGCCGCTGCTCAGGTCGCGCACGGGACCCTTGAGGTCGTCGGCCGCGCGCACCATCTCGTTGGTGTTCGCGCTGGCGGCACCGGCCTGGATGAGTGCCGTACGTCCGTCCGGGGACAGCGACACCCCGGGCTGTGGTGCCTGGACGGTGGAGACCCGGTCGTCGGCGCGCAGCAGCGCCATCGCCCGGTCGACCGCGACCCGCCCGGGACCGCTGGTCACGGTGCCGGAGTCCACGTGCACGACGACCTGGAGCGCGGCGCTGGACATGCCCGCGAACTCGCGGTGCGCGATGTCCCGCACCGCGACCGACTCGGACCCGGAGGCCTCCCAGCCGGCGCCGGCGAGCGCGTGCTCCACCTTCGGCGCGAAGGCACCGAGCGCCACGACGACCAGCAGCCACACGGCGAACACGGCGCGGGCGTGGGTCGCGGTCCAGGTGCCCAGGCGGCCGAGCGGGCCGAACCGGCGCACCGGGTCAGCGCCCTCGCGGCGAGCCGGGCCGCGGGTGTCGATCTCGCGGTCTGTCGAGGTGGTCGTCATCGATGTCCTTGCCGAAGGTGTGGAAAATACGGTGGGGGGTATGTTGCCACAGAACGTCAGGGTGACAAATCCGGCCCCCTGGGTAGGACCATCGCTGCAGGACTGCCGGGAATGCCGCCTGGGTCGCCGGGCTTGTAACCGTCGGCAGATACCCGTACCCGTATCGAGGAGTGACATGTTCCACCGCTCGAAGCAGCCCACCTCTGACGCGAACCCCGCGGGGTCGGTCCAGGAGGCGCAGCTGGGCGACTTCGTCGCCGCCCACGCTGAGGGTGCACTCACCGTCGACGTGCGCGAGCCGGACGAGTTCACCGGCGGGCACGTGCCCGGTGCGCGCAACATCCCGTTGGCAAGCCTCGGTCGCCACGTGCAGGACCTGGCGCGCGTTGCCGCTTCCGCGCCGGTGTACGTGATCTGCGCATCGGGCGGCCGGAGCAAGGCGGCGGCCGGGCTGCTGGCCCAGGCCGGCCTCGACGCGCGGTCGGTGGCCGGTGGGACCGCGGTCTGGCTCCGCGCCGGACACCCCGTTGCCACCGGAACCCAGCCCGCCTGAGGAAGGAACTCCATCGTGTCGACTCTCACCTACCGCGTCATCGAGACCCCGTCGCTGGGTGACCGCAGCTACCTGCTCACCGACGGTGCGGTCGCCCTCGTGGTCGATCCTCAGCGCGACATCGACCGCGTCCAGGCCGTTGCGGCCGAGCTTGGCGTCCGCATCGCAGTGGTCGCCGAGACCCACGGGCACAACGACTACGTGTCTGGCGGGCTGGAGCTGGCGACCGTCAGCGGGGCCCGCTACGTCCTCCCGCGTGACATGGGCGCGCAGTACCCGCATACCGCCGTCGGTGACGGCGACACGTTCGAGGTCGGCGACCTCCGGGTGACCGTGCTGCACACGCCCGGCCACACCCATCACCACGTCGCCTACGCCGTCGCGGTCCAGGACGGTCCGGTCGAGGCAGTCCTGACCGGTGGGTCCATGCTCTTCGGGGCCACGGGTCGCACCGACCTGGTCGGGCCCGAGGACACGATGGACCTGACCCGCGCCCAGTTCGCCTCGGTGCGCCGGCTGGCCGAAGAGCTGCCCCCGACGGCACAGGTCCTCCCGACCCACGGCTTCGGCAGCTTCTGCTCCGCCACCCCGACGTCCGGTGACGAGTCCACCGTGGGGGAGCAGCGGGCCACCAACCCGGCCCTGACCCAGGACGAGCAGACCTACGTCGAGACGCTGCTCGCCGGGCTGGACGCCTTCCCCGCGTACTACGCGTGGATGGGCCCGGCCAACAGCCGCGGGCCTGCCGCGGTCGACCTCAGCGCGCCACGACCCGTCGACCCGGCCGAGCTCCGTACCAGGATCGAGGCCGGCGAGTGGGTGGTGGACCTGCGGGACCGGACCGCGTTCGCCGCCGGGCACCTGCCCGGCAGCCGGAGCATGGAGCTCGGGGACAACTTCGTCACCTACGTCGGCTGGCTGGTGCCGTGGGGCGCCCCGCTCACGCTGATCGGCGAGACGCCCGAGCAGGTGGCCGACGCCCGGCGCGAGCTGGTCCGGATCGGCATCGACGACCTCGCGGGCGCGGCTGTGGGGAGCATGCAGGACCTCGCGGCCGGTGCCGAGCTGCGCTCGTACCGTGTCTCGGACTTCGCCGGGCTGGCCCGACGCCTGGACGAGGACGACGCGTCGTCGGTGCAGGTGCTGGATGCTCGCCGCAACGACGAGCACGCAGCCGGTCACGTGGCGGGAGCGCTGCACATCCCCATCCACGAGCTGCCCGCCCGGCTGGACGAGGTGTCCGGCGGCGAGGTCTGGGTGTACTGCGGGTCCGGCTACCGCGCCGCGATCGCCGCGTCCCTGCTCGACACCGACGGGCGCACCGTGGTGCACGTCAACGAGGACTACTCGGCGGCAGCGGAGGCCGGACTCGAGGAGCCGAAGGCCGCGACCGTCCACTGATGGGGGTCGTCGCCGGGCTGGGCCTGCTCCTCGGGGCCCTGCTGGGGCTCCTCGGTGCCGGTGGGTCCATCCTGGCCGTGCCGGCCCTCGTCTACGGCGCCGGGCAGCCGCTGTCCGCCGCGGTCCCGACGTCCTTGCTGGTGGTCGGGATCACGGCCGCGGCCGCGGTCGTGCCGCGGGTCCGCGCCGGTCAGGTGCAGTGGCGCATCGCCGCCCTCGTCGGCGGCTCCGGCATCGCGGCCGCCTTCGCCGGCACCGCCGTCAACCACGCGCTGGACCCACGCGTCGTCCTCGCCGGTTTCGCGGTCGTGATGGTCGTGGCTGCCCTGCGGATGCTGAGGGAGCAGCCCGACGTCGGCGGGGACTGCGCGCTGCCGGACGGCCGGGTGAACTGGCGCGGCTGCCTGCCCAAGGCGGTGGGCACGGGCGTCGCGGTCGGGTTCCTCACCGGCCTGTTCGGGGTCGGCGGCGGCTTCCTCGTCGTACCCGCGCTGGTCCTGCTGCTCGGGCTTCCGATGGCGGTCGCCGTCGGCACCTCGCTTGTCGTGGTCACGGTGAACTCGGCCGCGGGGTTCGCCGCCCACGCGGGCACGGCGGAGGTCGACTACGGCCTCGCCGCCGTGTTCACCGGCGCAGCGGTGGCCGGGTCGCTGGTGGCCGCCCGGTTCGCGACCCGGCTCCCGGCCGACCGGTTGCGCCGGTGGTTCGCCTGGCTGGTCCTCGCCGTCGCCGCTTTCGTCGCCGTCCAGGCGGTGGTCAACCCCGGGGCCGGCAGCTGACGGGGAAGGACGCCGAGCACGTGGTCAGGTCGAGTTCAGGTGGCATCGGTCACCGTCGGACGCATGACGACTGACACCTACCCGAGCCCGCGCGGCCACGTCGCCCGGGCCATGCTCAACAAGGTCCCCGAGGTCACCCTGTACTTCTGGGTGATCAAGATCCTGGCGACCACCGTCGGCGAGACCGCCGCCGACTACCTCAACGACACCCTCGGCTTCGGCCTCACCTGGACGACCGTCGTGATGTCGGCCGGCCTGGCGGCGCTGCTGGTCTGGCAGTTCCGGACCCGGCGCTACGTCGCCCCGCTCTACTGGGCGGCGGTCGTCTTCATCAGCGTCGTCGGGACCCTGATCACCGACAACCTCACCGACCGCTTCGGTGTGCCGCTGCCGCTGAGCACCGCCGTCTTCGCGGTGCTGCTGGCCGTCACCTTCGCGCTCTGGTACCGCAGCGAGCGCACCCTCTCGATCCACAGCATCGTCACCTCGCGACGCGAGGGCTGGTACTGGCTGGCGATCCTGTTCACCTTCGCGCTGGGCACCGCGGCGGGCGACCTGGTGGGGGAGCAGTTCTCGCTCGGGTACGGCGTGTCCGTGCTGCTCTTCGGCGCGGCGATCGCGCTGGTCACGGTGGCGCACTTCGGTTTCAAGGCCAACGCGGTGCTCTCGTTCTGGCTGGCCTACATCCTCACCCGCCCGCTCGGTGCGTCCATCGGTGACCTGATGTCGCAGTCGCAGAAGCACGGCGGCCTCGGCCTCGGTACCACCGGCACCAGCGTCGTCTTCCTCGGCGCCATCCTCGCCCTCGTCGGCTACCTCACCGCTACCCGGGTGGACGCCACCGAGGTGCAGGCGATCTGACCCGTCGTCGTCCTGCCGCTCGTCCTCTCACCCGGGTGGCAGGACGACGACGAAGTCCGACCCCGTGCCGCCGTCGAGGGTGATGTCCCCGCCGGCGGCACGGGCCAGCCGCCGGGCCAGGGCCAGTCCCAGCCCGGCGCCGGCATGTCCGTCGTCGGGGTCGGCCCGCCGGCCGGGCTCGAAGACGGCCGCTCGGAAGTCGGCTGGGACGCCCGGTCCGTCGTCGCTGACGCGGACCTGCACCGTGTGGCCGACCCTGGCCGCGGCCACGGTGACCCGTCCCCGGGCATACCTCGCGGCGTTGCCCACCAGTGGTGTGAGGATCCGGGCGAGGACGTCGGCCGTCACGCCCGCCTCCAGCCCGGCGGGCACGTGCACGTCGTACGACGGACCCGGCGGACCCATGGCGCCCAGCACCTGCTCGGCGACCGGCGCTACCAGCGCGCTGCCCGGCGCCTCGGTCACCACCTGCGCGGCCTGGGCCAGCAGGTCGTCGAGCAGGGCGGCCATCCGGTCCGCCGTCTCGGCGATGGCGAGATAGCCGCGACGGCGCTCCTCCTCGTCCCTCGGCGCCGACTGCAGGAGCTCGGTCTCGGTCGCGATCACCGCTAGCGGGGTGCGGAGCTCGTGCGAGATCTCGGCGGCCAGCTGCTGCTCGTGGCGCAGCACCGTGCCGATCCGGTCGAGGACGGCGTCCAGGCTGCGGGCGAGGTCGCGCAGCTCGTCCGGCCGGGGCGCGTCCCCGAACCGCTGGCCGACGTCGTGCGCGCTCCACCGGGCGGCCTGCTCGGCCATCTCCGACACCGGTGCCAGGGCCCGCCGCACGACCTGCCGGGTGGCGGCGAAGGCCCCGCCGACCACGAGCAGCGCCAGCAGGCCGGACAGCACGCGAGCGGAACGGGTGGTCCGTCGGTACGGCTCGAGGCTGGTCTCGACGACGATGGCCCCGACGCGCTCCCCGTCCAGCAGGAGCGGCCGCGCGTACAGCCGGACCGCCGGCCCGGTCGCGACGTCGCGGAACCTGGGGCCGCCCTGCACCGCCATCTCCCGGGCCAGCGCGCCGACCGCCGCGGAGGCACGCGGGCGCGCGACCGCCGTGCCGCCGTCGAAGACCCAGACCCCGGCGTCCAGGGCCTCGTCGTTGGCCGGCTCGCGGACCGTGACCAGGCCGCCGTCGCCGACGTCGACGGTGGCCGCCACGGCCGCCGCGCGGGTCCGCAGCACCTGGTCTGCCTCCCGGCTCAGCTGCACCGTGAGGAGCAGGTTGAACAGCAGTGTCAGCACGAGGACCCACGCCCCGGTGCTGAGCAGCGCGACCAGGGCGAGCCGGCTGCGCAGGGTCCTGGGCCGCCTCACGACACCCGGTACCCGACCCCGCGGACGGTGACGATGGTCTGCTCGGTGCCGACCTCGGCCAGCTTGCGCCGCAGCTTCGCGACGTACTGGTCCAGCGTGTTGTCCGCGACGATCGACCCGTGCGCCCACGCGGCGGCCACCAGCTCGTTCCGGCGTACGACGCCCCGTGGCTCGGCCAGCAACCGCGCGAGCAGCCGGAACTCGGTGGGGGACAGCGGCACGGACCCGCCAGGCCCGGTGACGTCGTGGCCGGCCGGGTCGACCCGGACGTCGCCGCTCGTCGCGGCGGCCGGGTCCCCGGTGCGGCGAACGGCCACCTGCAGGCGGGCGACCAGCTCGGCCAGGTGGAAGGGCTTGGCCAGGTAGTCGTCGCCGCCGGCCGCGAAGCCCGACAGCCGGTCGGTCACGCCGTCCTTGGCGGTGAGAAAGACCACCGGCGCGGTGGTGCCGGCCGCGCGCAGGGCCTGACAGACGTCGCGCCCGTCGGCGTCGGGCAGGCCGATGTCGATCACCACCGCGTCGAACCGGCCGGCAGCGGCGGAGCGGATCGCCCCGGTGCCGTCGACCGCCGTGGTGACCTCGAAGCCGGCCTCGCGCAGCCCGCGGGCGACGACGTCGCGCAGGCCGTGGTCGTCCTCGACGACCAGCACGCGTCCGCTCACGCGGACATCATGTCCCGGGGCGCAGGCCGTGATGTCCGGACTGTGGGGTGGGTGTCGTCGTCAGGAGTGGGGGCGGGCGAGGACCTGCTCGCGCCACCAGGCGTCGACCGCACGGCGCTCGACCAGCGAGTCGGCCGACGACCAGGGGTCGAGGACGACCACCGGCAGGTCGCCCAGGACGTCGGCGCTCACCTGGGCGTACGTCGCCGCCTCGGCGACCGAGAGCAGGGGCCGCTCGGCCAGCCGCAGGCCGTCGTTCATGCCGGCATCTCGGAGGAGGTGAGCGCGTTCATGGGAACTGCATCGGACTCTCTTGACCTTCTCTTGACCGCCGAACGGGTGAGAGCCGGACGAAGCGGACACTGCGCCCTCGTCGCCATGTCAGTCGCCGCCGTTGTCGCCGTCGGAGGACGTTGAGCCGTCGGAGCCGGAGCCCGACCCGTCGCCCGGGCCGGCGCCGGACTCGTCCGCACCGGACTCGTCGGAGCCGGAGTCGCCGGTGCCGGACTCGTCGGTGCCGTGACCCTCGTCGTCGTCGCCGTCGTCCTCGCCGCCGGCGCGCCCGGACCTGCCGCGGTCGTCTTCAGCGCCCGCTCGGCCGTCGGTCCCGCCCCGGGCGGGGCGCGCGGAGTCGCGGACGGGGCCGGTCCCGGGCTGCGCGTCGGCGGTCGACGCGGGGCGCTCGGCCGGGAGGTGGTGCCGCTCGACGGGTGGCGCCGGCTGCGAGCGCGGCGTGGGCTCGCCCTCGTCGGGCCGGACGAGCGGCCCGGTGACGGGGGTCGGGGAGGGGGTGTCGGCCGGACGGACCACGACGTCCCGGGAGGGTCCGGCGCCGGCCGCGACGGCGACGGCCGCCACGGCCGCGGCGGCACCGAGTGCGACCTTGAGCCAGACGCCGCCACTGGTGAGGGCCACCAGGACCGCACGCCGACGGCGCGGCTGCGTCGCCTGGCCCAGCACCACCACCAGCCGGGGGTCCCCGGTCGGCGTCACGTCGGGAGCGAGCGGGGCCGTCGTCCCGCTGCCCTGTGCCGCGAGGAAGGCGGCCAGCTGCTCGCCGGCCCTCGGCAGGGGTGCGTCGTCGGGTGGTCGCAGCCCGGAGAGCAGCCGGGCCAGCTGGGCGTCGGCCGGGTCGGTCGAGCGCCGCAGCTCGGCGAGGAGGTCGGTCATGTCACCCTCCACATCGCCGGGGCGTCCTCGCGGGATACGGGCTCCGCCCGGTCGGTCAGGCCGGACCGCAGCCGGGCGAGCGCCCGGTGCTGCAGCGCCTTGACCGCGCCGACGGGCTTGCCGAGGGCGGTCGCCGTCTCGGCGAGCGACAGGTCGGCGACGACCCGGAGCAGCAGCACCGCGCGCTGGTCGTCGGTCAGGGCGTCGAGGCGCCGGACCGCGTCCGCGGCGCCGATCCGCTCGAGCGCCTGGTCCTCGGCGCTGCGGGCGAGCCGTGCGGTCGATCCCGCCTCCAGGGCCTGCCTGTCGCTGGTGTCGACCGGCACCTCGCGGGACCGTGGTCGGCGTACCGTGTCGACGCCCTTGTGGTGCGCGATCGTGAACAGCCAGGCGCGGAACGCCGCCCCGTCGCCCTGGAAGGTGCCGACCTGGCGGAACGCCGCGAGGAAGACCTCGGAGGTGACGTCGTCGGCGTCCCGGACCCCCCGGGTGCGCAGGTAGGCGGCCACCGGCGGTGACAGCAGCTCCCAGAGCCGGCCGAAGGCCCAGCCCCCGCCCGCCCTGGCGGCGTCGACGAGGTGGTCCAGCTCCTCCACACGTCCTCCGCCGGTCGCTCTCACGTGGTCCAGAGCACCATCGACAGGTACGGGCGCCGGACTGAGCAGGATGGCACCGGGACTCCGAAGCGGCGGTAAAGGCTTCGCTAACGCTGGCCCTCCTCAGCGCCTGCCACGCCTGGGCTGGGCCGTCCGGGCGATGGCGCCGTTACCACCCGTATCCCTGCGGCCACCCCCGGCGATGACCCGTCCGAGGCCGGCGGACCGTCCCCGGCCCGGAACGCAGGGAGCACCCGCATGACCATCTCTCGGCAGAAGCTGCGCGCGCTGTCGCTGACCGCGACGCTGCCCTTCGCCTTCTTCGGCTACCAGGCCCTGCCGGTGTCAGCGGCCACCCCCACCTGCGCCGGCCAGGCGGCGACCATGGTCGTGGACTCCGGCTCACCGCACGTGGTGCGAGGCACCCGGCACGGCGACGTCGTCGTGGTGAAGAGCTCCGGCCACGTCGTGCGGCTGCGCGGCGGTGACGACCTGCTCTGCGGGTCCAGCGGGCGCGACAAGGTGTTCGGCGGCGGGGGCCGGGACCGGATCCTCGGCTTCGCCGGGCGCGACGTGCTCCGCGGCGGGTCGGACGACGACAGCATCTCCGGCGGCAGCGGCGACGACGACGAGTGGGGCGAGGACGGGGACGACACGCTGCACGGCAACCGCGGCGACGACAGCCTGTCCGGCGGCACCGGCGACGACGACCTCCAGGGCGACGACGGCGACGACGAGCTGGACGGCGAGGAGGGCAACGACGACTGCGAGGACGACGACGCCACCACGGCCAGCTCCGGGCAGCAGTGCGACGACCACGACGACGAGGACGAGGGCGACAACGACGACGACGACGAGGGCGACGACGACTGATCGCTGACTGATCTTCGAACGCCGACGCGAGTCGACGAGGGCCGGGTCGCCACGACCCGGCCCTCGTCGCTACCTTCGGGGGGTCCGGGGTCGAGCCGTCCGGCTGCGCGAGCAGCCTCGCCGCTTGGCAGGAGCCACCCGTGCGCCCCGGCCGCGCCACCGCCACCCACGTCATCGCCCCGCACGACGACGGCACCTTCCGGACGGCGGCGCTGCTCGACCAGTACCGCTCCCGCGCCGACGGCAGCTGGCGGGTCGTGGTGCGCTACACCACCGGACCGGGACAGACCTACGTCCGGGCGATGCCGGCCGCGGCCTGCCGGCCGGTCGACGACCCGGCACGTAGCCTGGGGGAATGACAGGCGCCCTGCGGAGGAGAGCCGCACGATGACCAGCCGAACCGGAGCGAAGGCCGCGAGCCGTGAGCGGGTGGCGGCGATGCGGGCGGCCGAGGCGAGGGCCGCCCGGCGGCGCCGGGTGCTGGTCGCCGGCGGGGCGGTCGGGCTCGTCCTGGCCGTCGTCCTGGGTCTCGTGATCGCCAAGGCGGCCGGCATCGGGTCCGGCTCGGACGCGGGCACGACCACCGCGACTGACCAGGGGGTCGCCGCCCCGGGCGTGGTCCGGGACGTGACCTCGGTGCCGGCGTCGGTGCTGGACGCCATCGGCGTCGGCGGCGCCCAGACCGCGCCCACCAAGATCGACGCCCCGGCGCTGGAGCAGGACGGCAAGCCGCGCGTCCTGTACGTCGGCGCGGAGTACTGCCCGTACTGCGCCGCTGAACGCTGGCCGGTGGTGGTCGCGCTGTCCAGGTTCGGCACCTGGTCCGGCCTGCGTGCCAGCCACTCGGCGACCCAGGACGTCTACCCGGACACCCAGACCCTGTCGTTCCACGGGGCCTCGTACGCGAGCGACTACCTGTCTTTCACGGGCGTCGAGACGGCCGGGAACACGCTGTCGGGCGGGCGCTACGAGCCGCTCGACTCGCTGTCCCCCGCGGACGAGAAGATCGTGACGACGTACAACAAGCCGCCGTACACCACGAACGCGGGCAGCATCCCGTTCGTCGACCTCGCCGGGCGGTACATCACCTCGGGTGCCACCTACAGCCCTGAGGTGCTCAAAGGACTGTCCCGGGCCGAGATCGCCGCCTCGCTGGACGATCCGAAGGACCCGGTGGCCAAGGCGATCGGTGGCACCGCGAACGTGATCACCGCAGCCCTGTGCGAGGCGACCGGGGGCCAGCCGACGAACGTGTGCACGTCCGCGGGTGTGCAGGCGGCAGCGAAGGCCGTGGACGCGGCCCAGCAGAAGTGAGCGCCCCGGCCGGGCCGCGGGTCGTCGTGAGTGCGCCGCGTTGGGCGGGCCCGGTGTCGCTGGGGCTCGCCGTGCTGGGCGTCGGGGTGTCGGCGTACCTGACCTTCGAGCACTACTCGGCGTCCGCGACGCTGGCCTGCCCGGAGACCGGGGTCATCAACTGCGTGAAGGTGACCAGCAGCTCGTACTCCACCCTGCTCGGGGTGCCGGTGGCGCTGCTCGGCCTGCTGTACTTCGTCGCGATGGTGGCCCTCTGCGTCCCGCCCGCCTGGCGCTCCCGATCCGGTGCGGTGCACCGGCTCCGGCTGGCAGCGGTGACGGGGGGCGCGGTGTTCGTCCTCTACCTGGTCTGGGCCGAGCTGTTCCGGATCGACGCGATCTGCCTGTGGTGCACCGTCGTGCACGTTCTCGCGGTGGGACTGTTCGGCGTCGTGGCGCTGGCCACGGCTCTCAGGGACGACACCTCCTCATCTCTCGCGGGGGACACGCCGTGACCGCCCGGACCGGCATCGACGGCAGAGCGCGCGGCGTCGCCGGCGTGCTGCTCGTCGCCCTGACGGTGCTCGGGACCATGGTCGTCGGGCCCTCGTTCACCGCCTCGTCCGCCGGCGCGACGGCGGTCGGTGCTGTGGTTCGCGACGCCGCGCCGCCCGGCGCGGCGCACCGGGAGCTGCGGGCGCTGGTCGGCAACGGCGTCCGCGGCGGTGTCCGCACCCATGCGGCCCCGACCCTCGACACGGTGCGCCGTGGCGCGCCACGGCACGGCCCGGCGCCGGCGGCCGGGGTGCTGGTGGCAGCGGCGCTCCTCCTGGGCCTCGGGGCGGCTGCCGCGGCCGCGCGTGGCCCCGCCGGTCAGGTGCCCGGGTCCCCGTGGTCCGGCCGCCGCGGTCGGGCGCCCCCGGTGCTCGCCGTCGTCTGACCCCGAAGCGCCGCAGCCCATCGCGGCCCGCCGACGCCACCCGTCGGCCGCCGCGCCGTACCCGTCCCGTCCGCCCGCACCGCCGGCAGGTCCGCGCCCGACCGCGGTCCCCGCGCGTCCCGCGTGCGCCGTGCCTTGGAGGCACCCGTGTCCGCACCTGTCGTCCGCGCCTTGGTCGCCCTCGCCGTCGTGGCGGGGTCGGTCTGGGTCACCGTCACCACACCCGTCCGGCTCGGCCTCGACCTGAAGGGCGGGACCCAGATCGTCCTGGAGACCCAGGACTCGCCGACCGTGACGGCCGACGCCGAGTCCACCGACCGCGCCGTCGAGGTCCTGCGGCGCCGGGTGGATGCGCTCGGCGTCGCCGAGCCCACCCTGACCCGTTCCGGCGACCGCCGGATCATCGTGGAGCTGCCCGGGGTGCAGGACCCGCGCGAGGCGGCCGAGGTGATCGGCCGCACCGCCCAGCTCACCTTCCACCCCGTCCTCGGCGTGCTGGCCCCGGAGCCCTCCACGTCCCCGTCTCCCTCCCCGTCGCCGTCCGACCCGGCCGGTGAGCTGGTGCTGCCGGACGAGAGCGGGCAGGAGATCCGGCTCGGTCCGGCCGCCCTGACCGGCGAGGGGGTCGACGGCGCCTCCGCCGAGATCGACCCGCAGGGGCTGGGCGGCTGGTACGTGGCCATCGACTTCAAGGGCTCGGGTGGCTCCGCCTGGAAGGAGCTCACCGGAGCCGCGGCCTGCGAGCCGCCGGGCGACCCGAAGCGGCGGGTCGCGATCGTGCTCGACGACCAGGTGATCTCCTCGCCGCAGGTGGACCCCTCGGTCCCCTGCGAGGTGGGCATCGCCGGCGGCGCGACCCAGATCACCGGCTCGTTCACCCGCGAGGAGGCCAGGGACCTCGCGGTCCTCATCCGCGGTGGTGCCCTGCCGGTGCCGGTCGAGGTGATCGAGCAGCGGACGGTCGGCCCCACCCTCGGCGCCGCCGCGATCAGGGCGAGCGCCGAGGCCGCGGTCATCGGCGTCGCCCTGACCGCGCTGTTCATCCTGGTGATGTACCGGCTCTTCGGTGCCCTGGCGCTGGTCGCGCTGGCGAGCTATGCGCTGCTCAGCTACGCCGCCCTGGCCCGTCTCGGCGCGACCCTGACCCTGCCCGGCCTGGCGGGCTTCGTGCTGGCGATCGGCATGGCGATCGATGCGAACGTGCTCGTGTTCGAACGAGCCCGCGAGGAGTACGGCGCAGCCCGGGCCAAGGGTCTGCGCGCTGCCGTCACCGCGGGCTTCCGCAACGCGTGGAGCGCGATCATCGACTCCAACGTGACGACCCTGCTCGCTGCCGGGCTGCTGTTCTTCCTCGCGTCCGGACCGGTCCGCGGCTTCGGCGTGACCCTCGCGATCGGCGTGCTCGCCTCGATGGTCTCGGCCCTGGTGATCACCCGGGCGCTCGCCGACTGGGTCGTGCGGGCCCAGGCGGTGGTGCGGCGCCCGGAGGTGACCGGCATCGCCACACCCGGCCGGGTGCGCACCTGGCTGGCGAGGCGCGACCCGGACCTGATGCGCAACGGGCGGCGCTGGCTGGCCGGGTCCGGCATCGCGCTCGTGCTCGCGGTGACCGGCATCGGCGTGCGCGGTCTGGACCTGGGGGTGGAGTTCACCGGCGGACGGCTGGTGGAGTACTCCACGACCGCGCCGATCACGGTCGACGAGGCGCGTGCCGTGGTCTCGGACGCCGGCTTCCCGCGGGCGGTGGTGCAGGAGAGCGGCACCGACAACATCTCGGTGCGCACCGGCGACATGACCAACGACCAGGAGGCCGAGGTGCGCTCGGCCCTCGCCGCCGCCTCCGGCGGGGAGGTCGTCAAGCAGCGGGACGAGCTGATCGGCCCGAGCCTCGGTGACGAGCTGCGGCAGAAGGCGCTGATCGCGCTGGGCGTCGCGCTCGTGGTCCAGCTGCTGTACCTCGCGATGCGGTTCCGTTGGACGTTCGGTGCGGCCGCCGTGGCGGCGATGTCCCACGACGTGCTCGTGCTGATCGGCGTGTTCGCCTGGCTCGGCAAGCCGATCGACGGCGTCTTCCTCGCGGCCCTGCTCACCGTCATCGGCTACTCGGTGAACGACTCGGTGGTGGTGTTCGACCGGGTCCGCGAGCTGTGGGGCTCGCAACGCAAGCGCGGGTTCGAACGGGTGGTGAACACCGCGATCCTGAGCACGGTGCCGCGCACGGTCAACACCGGGCTCGGGGCGATGTTCATCCTGGCCGCACTGGCGTTCCTCGGGGGCGACTCGCTCACCGACTTCGCGATCGCCCTGCTCATCGGCATCGGCGTCGGGACCTACTCGTCGATGTTCGCCGCCGCCCCGCTGGCGATCGAGCTGGAGCGGCGCAGCCCCTCGCCGCCGCCGCCGGTGCGGTCCGCCACGTCGACCGGCCGGCGTACCGATCGCGACAGCAGCGGGGCGGTGATCTGAGCCGGCCGGGCCGGCGGCTGTTCGGCACCAACGACGGCGGAACCCCTCCCCGGCCGCCCCCCGGTGGTCGTGGGACCCGTTGTGCCGTCGTCCGTGTCAGGGCCGGCGCGGTCGACGGGTGGGGGTCTTCCAGTCGGCCAGCCGGCCGCTGCGGGAGACGGCGCGCAGCCGGCGTTCGGTCTCGGTGCGCACCGACTCGGTCGTGACCAGGATCAGGTCGTCGCCCACCTGCAGCGGCGTGCTGGCGCGGGGCACGAAGGCCTGGCCGCCGCGGACGACGAGGGTGACCGCCGCACCGGGCGGCAGGCTGAGCTCGGTCACCTCGACGCCGGACAGCTGCGAGCCCTCGGCGACGTGCACCTGCAGGAGGTCGGCGTCGAGCCGGGTCAGCGGCGAGGACTCGATGTCCAGCTCGTGCGCCTCGCCCTCGGCGACGACCCCGAGCCTGCGGGCCACCCAGGGCAGGGTCGGCGCCTGGACGAGGGTGAACGCCACGACGAGGACGAAGACCAGGTTGAACACGGCCTGGTCGGCGGTGACGGTGGCCAGGACGACGGGTACGGCGCCGCGCAGGCCGGCCCAGGACAGCAGCACCCGCTCGGCCCGCGAGGTCGGGAAGTGCCACCAGGACGGGAACGACAGGCGGGACAGCGGCCACTGGAACGGCAGCAGCGACACCACGACGGCCAGCGGGCGGGCGACGACGAGCAGCACGAGGCCGATCGCGAGGGCCGGCAGGACCGAGGACCCGAGCTCGGAGGGGGTCGCCAGCAGCCCGAGCATGACGAACAGCCCGATCTGGGCCAGCCAGCCGGCCCCCTCGACGAAGCCTCGGGTCGCGGGGCGGTGCGGCAGCCGGACGTTCCCCAGCACGAGGGCGGCGAGGTAGACGGCGAGGAACCCGCTGCCGTGCGCGACGGCGGCGGCGCCGTACGCGCCGACGCACAGGGCGAGGACGGCCAGCGGGTAGAGGCCGGAGGACGGCAGGGCGATCCGCCGCACCCCCCAGGCGCCGGCGAAGCCGATCGCCAGCCCCATCACGGCACCGAGGGCCAGCTCGAACCCGATGACCAGCGGCAGGGCCCACCAGTTCGGCGCCTCGGAGCCGGCCAGGGCGACGACCAGGATGACGACGGGAGCGTCGTTGAACCCGGACTCCGCCTCGAGCAGCCCGCCCATGCGGGGCGGCAGCGGCACCTTGCGCAGGACCGAGAACACCGCGGCCGAGTCGGTCGGGGCCAGCACGGCCCCGATGAGCAGGGCTTCTCGCCAGCCGACGTCGAGCACGAGGTGGGAGGCCCCCGCCACGACCGCCACCGAGACGGCGGTGCCGAGCGTCGCCAGTGCGGCCGCCGCCGGGACGGCCGAGCGGATGCCGGCGAACGAGGTCGTGAGCCCCCCCTCGGCGAGGATGACGACCAGTGCGGCGTAGCCGAGCGCGCGGGCCAGCTGGGCGTCGTCGAACTGCAGCCCGATGACGTTGTCCCCGAGCACGAGACCGACCCCGAGGTAGAGCAGCAGGGTGGGCAGGCCGCTCCCCACCGCCAGCCGGACGGCCGCGATCGAGACGAGCAGGACGAGCGCGCCGACGAGCAGCATGACGTCCAGCTCGTGGATGGTCACCGGGGCGGGTCCAGGCGGTGGACACCCGACGGCGTGACAGCGACCGTGACCCGCCGGTCGTGCGGTTCGGTGGGTACGGCGGGCAGCAGCTCCCCGTCGTACAGCAGGGCGACCACCGGCCGGTCCGGGGCCACGCGGGCCAGCGCCCGGTCGTACGAGCCGCCGCCGCGGCCCAGCCGGCTGCCGTCGGCGCCGACAGCCAGGGCGGGAACGATCACCACGTCGGCCTCTGCGACCGCGGCCACGCCCAGCGGAGGGCCACCGGGTGTCCACATGCCGTGCGCGCCGGGCGACAGATGGTCCCGCCCTGCGTAGATTGCCCAGTCCAGGTCCCGGTCGTCGCGCAGCAGCGGGACGAGCACCCGGACCTCGCCCGACCGGAGAACGTCGAGCAGCGCCGCGGTGTCGGGCTCGGTGCCGATGGACAGGTAGAGGGCCACCGTCCGTGCGGCGGTGACCTCGGGAAGGGAGAGGACGGCAGCGGTGACAGAGCGGGAAGCGGCCGAGCGCTGCGGTCCGGTCGCGGCCCGCCGCGCGGCGATCACGGTCGCCCGCAGCCGGGACTTGCCCTCCGTCGCGTCCTGCTTCGTCCCGGCTGCCACCGCACCATCGTTCCAGCCGGGAGCCGGGCGCGGCAGCCTCGCCCGCGGGGCGGGACCGGACCGCGACGCCCGGGGCGCGGCCGCGTGAGCCTGCGGCGGCGGCTCTGGCTGGTCCTCACCGGCCTGTTCCTCATCCCGCTCGTGGTGGGTGGGCTGGTGCTGCTGGTGGTCGTGCCCGGCGCCCGGTCCGACCGGACGGCCAGCGACGCCGCGACCTCCTCGGTCGCCGTGCGGGCCGAGCTGCGCGACGAGTGCGCCGAGGTGAACCTGGCCGCCCAGGTCGTCGCGCTCACCGCGGTGGCCGGCACGCCGGACGGGGCGGTCGATGCCGTGGTGGGCCGGACCGTGGACTACGCCGCGGTGCTGGGCGCCGACGGTGCGGTGCAGGCGACCAGGGGGCGGCTTCCCGTGGCGGCCGAGCCCCAGGAGCTCCCGCGCTGCACCGACACGGGCGCGGCGGCCCTTTCCGTCCTGCCGGTGGTCGCGCAGCGGTTCACGCCGGTACGGGGCGCCGACCCGGTTCCCACGGCGGTGGTGGCCAAGCGGCTGGACCGCGAGCTGCTCGACGACGTGCGGCAGCGCTCGGCGACCCCTGGGGAGGTCGTGCTGCTCGCCGGGGACGACGTGGTGCTCTCCACGTTGGGGGCGGAGGTGACGGCCGACGTCGTGCGGGCCACCCGGGACCGCACCGGCATCGTGGAGCTCGACGGCTGGACCGCCCGGGTCGCCGACCCCCAGCCGGGCGTGCCCTGGACCACGGTCGTCGCCGTCCGCGACGAGGGCGGCAGCACCCGCGGGCTCGTGCTCCTCCTGGTGGCCGGCGCCGCCGCGGCGGCGGGCCTGGTCACCGTCGTCGCATGGAACATGAGCCGGCCGTACGCCGAGCTGACCGCGGCCGCCGAACGCGTCGCCGGCGGCGACCTCGACACGAGCATCGCGGCCGCCACCGACGGCGAGGCCGGCCGGCTCGGCAGCGCGTTCAACGCGATGACCGACGAGCTGCGCCGGAGCGTGGCAGAGGTGGAGCGCAGTCGCGACGCCCTGCGCGACTCGTTGGAGCGGATCGGGGACACCCTCACCAGCACCCACGACCTGGACGGCCTGTTCCAGGTCGTCCTCGAGACCGCGGTCGTGACCCTGCAGGCCAGGGCGGGCGCCATCCTGCACCTGCAGGCGGACCGGCTCCAGCTGGTCGCCGAGCACGCGCTGGACGAGACCGGCCTGGTCCCGCCCGCCTCGGTGGCCCCGGGCTCCGGCGTGCTCGGCCGGGTCCTCTCGACCGGTGTGAGCGCGCGCGGCCGGCTGGGCTCGTCCGGGCTGGTGGCCGCCCCCACCGAGCCGTCCGAAGGCGTGGTCCTGGCCGTGCCGCTGCGCAGCATGGGCAACGTCGTCGCTGTCGTCGCCCTCTACGACCGGCTCGACGGGCGCAGCTTCGACGAGTCGGACGAGGACGCGCTGCGGACCCTCGCCAACCAGGCCAGCATCGCGGTGGACAACATCCACCTGCACAACGAGGCCCAGCGGCTGTCCACCACCGACGCGCTCACCGGGCTGTGGAACTTCCGGTACCTGTCGATGAGCCTGGCCAGGGAGATCGAGCGGTCCACCCGGTTCGACCGCCCGTTGGCGGTGCTGATGCTCGACCTCGACCGCTTCAAGCAGGTCAACGACGCCCATGGGCACCCGCGCGGGGACACGGTGCTGCGGGAGCTGGCCGAGCGGGTGCACGAACAGATCCGCGAGGTCGACACCTTCGCCCGGTACGGCGGCGAGGAGTTCGTGGTGGTCCTCCCGGAGACCAACGTCGACGGTGCCGCGCTGCTGGCCGAGCGCATCTGCAACGCGGTGCGCCGCGAGCCGTTCCGCCACGAGGACGAGCCACCGCTCGACATCTCGGTCTCGATCGGCGTCGCGGCCTTCCCCGCTCACGGCCAGACGCCCGCGACCCTGATGCGGGCGGCCGACCAGGCTCTGTACCAGGCCAAGCGAGCCGGCCGGGACCAGTGGAGCGTGGCCGGCACCGACAACGTCCCCGCCGCGAGCCGCCGACCGGCCCACTAAGGTCGGCGCCATGGCAAGCGAGCAGCCCGTCGAGACGACCCGGCCGGTGACCAAGGCCGTCGTGACCGTCGCCGGGCTCGGCACGCGGTTCCTCCCCGCGACCAAGGCGACGCCGAAGGAGATGCTGCCCGTCGTCGACAAGCCGGCCATCCAGTACGTCGTCGAGGAGGCCGTCGCAGCCGGGCTGACCGACGTGCTGCTGGTCACCGGGCGCAACAAGAACGCGATCGAGAACCACTTCGACCGCAACTGGGAGCTCGAGGCGGCGCTGGAGGCGAAGGGGGACCACGAGCGGCTCAAGCGGGTCCGCGAGTCGGCCGTGGGCGCCGACATGCACTACACCCGGCAGGGTGACCCGCGAGGCCTCGGCCACGCCATCCTCTGCGCCGCCCGGCACGTGGGGTCGGAGCCGTTCGCCGTCCTGCTCGGCGACGACCTCATCGACGCCCGCGACCACCTGCTGACCACGATGCTCCAGGTCAGGGCCCGCCACGGCGGCAGCGTGGTCGCCCTCATGCGGGTGCCCCGGGACCAGGTGAACCTCTACGGCTGCGCCGCCGTCTCCGACTCGGGAGACCCTGACGCCGTGACGATCACCGACCTGGTCGAGAAGCCGCCGGTGGAGGAGGCGCCCAGCGACCTCGCGGTCCTCGGGCGCTACGTCCTCGACCCCGGCGTCTTCGACGTCCTCCGCGAGACCCCGCCCGGCCGGGGCGGCGAGATCCAGATCACCGACGCGCTGCGGCAGATGGCGACCACCGGGGCGCACGGGCCGGTCCTCGGGGTGATCTTCGAGGGCCGCCGCTACGACACCGGGGACCGCCTCGAGTACCTCAAGACCGTCGTGCGGCTCGCCAGCGAGCGCGACGACCTCGGCCCCGACTTCACCGCCTGGCTGCGCGAGTTCGTCGCCACGGGCCTGCCCTCATGAGCGAGCTGGACGCCCCGGGGGAGCTCAAGTCCGTCGAGCAGCACCTCGCAGACGTCCTGGGCGTCATCGAGCCGATCGCGCCGCTGGACCTGCAGCTGCTCGACGCGCACGGCTGCATCCTCGCCGAGACCGTGACCTCGACCGTCGACCTGCCGCCGTTCGACAACGCGTCGCACGACGGCTACGCGGTGCGGGTCGCCGACGTGGCCGCGGCGACCGCCACCGACCCGGTGCGGCTGCCCGTCGTCGGCGACGTCGCCGCGGGCGCACCCTCGAGCTACTCGGTGCAGCCGGGGCTGTCGGTGCGCATCATGACCGGCGCGCCGGTGCCGACCGGGGCCGAGGCCGTCGTGCCGCTGGAGTGGACCGACCGCGGGATCGCGTCGGTCGCCGTCGACCGTCCGGCCGACGCCGGCGCCCACATCCGCCGGCGCGGCGAGGACGTCACCACCGGCCAGGTGGTGCTCGAGGCGGGAACCCGGCTCGGGCCGGGCCAGCTCGGGCTGCTGGCGGCCGTCGGCCGCGACCGGGTGGTGGTGCGCCCCCGCCCGCGGGTGGTCATCGTGTCCACCGGCAGCGAGCTGGTCGAGCCCGGCACCCGGATCACGGCGGGGCAGATCCACGACTCGAACTCCTACATGCTCACGACCGCGGCCCGCGAGGCGGGAGCGCTGGCGTTCCGCGTCGGCATCATCCCCGACGACGCGCGGACGCTGATGAACGCGCTCGAGGACCAGCTCATCCGCGCCGACCTGGTGATCACCAGCGGCGGGGTCAGCGTCGGCGCGTACGACGTCGTCAAGGAGGTGCTGTCCCGGCTGGGCACCGTGCGGTTCGAGAAGGTCGCCATGCAGCCCGGCAAACCGCAGGGCTTCGGCACCATCGGCCCGGACTCGACGCCGATCATCACGCTGCCGGGCAACCCGGTCTCCTCCTACGTCTCGTTCGAGGTGTTCGTGCGGCCGATCATCCGGCGGATGCTCGGCGTCGAGCCCCTGCACCGGCCCAGCGTGCGGGCCGTCTGCCTGGAGGGGTTCGGGTCGCCGGCCGGACGCCGGCAGTACACGCGCGGCTGGCTGGACGTCACGGACGGCCGGTACGTCGTGCGCCCGGTCGGCGGGTCCGGCTCACACCTCGTCGGCGCCCTCGCCAAGTCGAACGCGCTCATCGTCGTACCGGCGGACGTCACCGAGGTTCCCGAGGGTGGCGCCGTCGAGGTGATGGTGCTGGAACGTCGGCTGTCGTGAGCGGGCGATGAACGAGCAGCCGCGCCTCACGCACGTCGACGAGCACGGCGCGGCGCGGATGGTGGACGTCTCCGGCAAGGACGTGACGGTGCGGACCGCGACCGCGTCCGGCCGGGTCCTGGTCTCGGCCGAGGTGGTGGCCCTGCTCCGCGGTGCGGGCGTGCCCAAGGGTGACGCGCTCGCGGTGGCCCGGATCGCGGGCATCCAGGCGGCCAAGCGGACACCGGACCTGGTGCCGCTCTGCCACCCGATCGCCATCCACGCCGTCGAGGTCGACCTGCGCGTCGAGGACGACGCCGTGCACGTCCGGGCCGAGGTCCGCACCGCCGACCGCACCGGTGTCGAGATGGAGGCGCTGACCTGCGTCGCCGTCGCCGGGCTCGCGCTGGTCGACATGGTCAAGGCCGTGGACAGGGGCGCCACCATCACGGACGTCCGGGTCGAGTCGAAGACGGGGGGCAGGTCCGGCACCTGGACCCGGGCCGCCGGCGGCCCGCCGTGAGGGCGATGGTCGTGTCGGTGTCGAACCGCGCCAGCGCCGGCGTCTACGAGGACCGGACCGGTCCGGTGCTGGTCGAAGGCCTCTCAGCGCTCGGGTTCGAGGTCGAGGGCCCGCGGGTCGTGCCGGACGGCGACCCGGTGGCCGAGGTGCTGCGCGAGGCGGTGGCCGCGGCGTACGACGTCGTCGTGACCTCCGGCGGTACCGGTATCACCCCCACCGACCGCACACCGGAGATGACCCGTTCGGTGCTGGACACCGACCTGCCCGGCATCGCCGAGGCGCTGCGGGCCCACGGGATCGGCAAAGGGGTGCCCACCGCGGCTCTCTCGCGCGGCCTGGCCGGCCTCGCTGCGACCACGCTGGTGATCAACCTGCCGGGCTCGATGGGGGGAGTGCGCGACGGGCTGGAGGTGCTCGGGCCGCTGCTGGTGCACGCGGTCGAGCAGGTGCACGGGAGCGACCACTGACCCGCGGGTGGCCGGCGACGTTGCAGGCGGGCCGGGTCGGGCTGCGGCCGATCAGCCGGCAGGACCGTGCGGCCTGGCTCGAGGTGCGCACCCGAAACGCGGCCTGGCTGGCGCCGTGGGAGGCGACCCCGCCGCACGACGGCAGCAAGGTGATGACCTTCGCCCAGATGGTGCGCTCGCTGCGCCGGCAGGCCCGCGACGGCACGATGCTGCCGTTCGTCGTCACCTATGACGAACGCCTGGTCGGCCAGGTGACGGTCGGCGGCATCACCTGGGGCTCGCTGGCCTCGGCGCACGTGGGCTACTGGGTCGACCAGCGCCTCGCGGGCCGCGGCATCATGCCGACCGCGGTGGCGCTGGTGACCGACCACTGCTTCGGCGCCGTCGGCCTGCACCGGATCGAGGTGAACATCAGGCCGGAGAACTCCGCCTCGCTACGGGTGGTCGAGAAGCTCGGCTTCCGCGAGGAAGGCACCCGCACGGCCTTCCTGCACATCGCCGGAGCCTGGCGCGACCACCGGTCCTTCGCGCTGACCGCCGCAGAGGTCCCCGGCGGCCTGCTGGCCCGCTGGCGGGCCACCCAGGGGCAGGACCACTGACGTGTCGCGGCCGTGGCGCCGTCGCGGTCGCGACGGCGCTGCTCGGGCCGGCGGGGGCAGTGGTGCAGCCCTTCGTCGGGCTGGTCACCGTCCCCGGTGCGGCGTTGCTGCTGCTCGCGGCCTTCCCGGGACCCGCGCGCCGTCCGTCGCCCGTGCCGGCCTGACTTCCCGCCCAGACCGCGCGTACCCCCGCATCTCCTCGTCACAGTCGTCACACCAGTCACAGGACTGATCGTGCGACACACCGCTTGAGGTCCACGGCCGGGTCCTCGGGGCCGCCTACCGTGACGCAGGTGGGGAGCGGGATCATCTACGCGGTCATCATCGTGATGTGGGCTGCGTACTTCATCCCCCGCTGGCTCAAGCGCCACGACGAGCTCTCGGAGTCGCGATCGGTCGAGAAGTTCGACCACGCGATGCGGATCCTGTCCCGCAAGGACCCCACCCCCGACCAGCGCCGGGTCGTCATGCCGCCCAGGCCGGCGCCGCCACGGCGCACGCTGCCTGCCCGCAGCCCGCTGCCCGCTCAGCGCACCGCCCCGGTGCGCCGGCCGCGCCGCGCGAGCAGCGCCGCCGTCCGCCGCCGCCGCATCCTCGCCGGGCTGCTGCTCTCCACCTTCGTCGCCACCGTGCTTGCGCCGCTCACGCCGGTGCCCTGGTGGGCGCCGGTCCTCCTGCTCGTCCTCACCGTGGCCGACGTCGCGCACCTGCGCGCCCAGGTGCGCAGCAGCCGCCAGGTCTCCCGGTCACGGGAGGCAGTGCGTCGCAGCATGGCGTCGCGGCTGATGCGGTTCGACTCCTTCGACCGGCTGATGTCGGTGCGCCGGGAGCTGGCCGAGGAGCGGGCCGCCGAGAACGCCCGCTGGGTCGCGGCGGAGGAGGCGGATCGTCGCGTCCGCGAGGAGGAGGAGCGCCGTGCCGCCGACGAGGCGGGCCGCTGGGACCCGGTCCCGGTGCCGCTGCCGACGTACGTGAGCAAGCCGCCGGCGCCGCGCCGGGCGCCACCGATCGACCTCACCCACCCGGGCGCCTGGACCGAGGCGCAGGTCGATCCGCAGCCGGTGGAGCAGCGGCCGGCGACCCGGTCCGGGATGGCCGCTCTGGTGGAGGATGCAGAGGGCGCCGAGGAGCAGCTGGGAGCCATCATCGAGCGCCGCGCGGTGAACGACTGACCAGAGCCGCCTGGTAACCTCGACGTCTCCACCAGGGGCTGTAGCGCAGCTGGTAGCGCACCTCGTTCGCAACGAGGGGGTCAGGGGTTCGAGTCCCCTCAGCTCCACCGACGATGTCGGCTGCTCGCAGCTCGTCGTGCCATGCCCCGCCGGTCCCGCCGGCCCGCACCGTCCGTCCATCGTGGCGGCGGTGTCACGGACCGGGCGTACGGTGTGGACGCAGGGTCACCCGTTGGCGGATGCGGTGACACCGCGGACGGACGGAGCACCCCTGTCCCCAGGCGAAGGGAGCCGCGTGAGCCAGCTGAGCCTCGGTGTCATGGGTCGGTCGCTCAAGGAGAACGAACGCAGGCTTCCTCTGCACCCACAGCACCTGGGTCGGATCGGGGCAGACCTTCGGGAGCGCATCTTCCTGGAGCACGGCTACGGCGAGCGCTTCGGCGTGTCCGACGGCGAGCTGAAGGGTGTGGTCGCCGGCCTGAGGACAGGCGAGCAGCTCGTCGAGGAGTGCGACGTCATCCTGCAACCGAAGCCGCTGCTCAGCGAGCTCGCCACGATGCGCGAAGGGCAGATCCTCTGGGGTTGGCCGCACTGCGTGCAGGATGCGGAGCTCACCCAGCTCGCCATCGACCGGAAGCTCACGCTGATCGCGTTCGAGGCCATGAACCACTGGAAGAGCGATGGCTCCTTCAACCTGCACGTGTTCCACAAGAACAACGAGCTTGCCGGCTACTGCTCCGTACTCCACGCCATGCAGATCGCCGGATCCACCGGTGACTACGGGCGCCGCCTGCGCGCCGTCGTCATCGGCTTCGGCGCGACCGCCCGGGGTGCCGTGACAGCGCTCAATGCACTCGGCGTGCATGACGTCGACGTCCTCACGCACCGCGATGTCGCCGCGGTGGCCGCGCCCATTCACTCCGCCCGCATCGTCCACTTCGAGAGGGACGGCACCGCGGCGGAGGTGAGCCACGCCGTGACCGAGGAGGGCAGGCTGCCCCTGGCCGGTTTCCTCGCGGAGCACGACATCATCGTCAACTGCGTGCTCCAGGACACCGATGCCCCGCTCACGTTCCTGACCGACGACGACCTCGCGGACCTGACGCCAGGAACGCTGGTCGTCGACGTGTCCTGTGACGAGGCCATGGGATTCAGCTGGGCGCGCCCCACGACGTTCACCGACCCTGCCTTCGTGGTCGGCGACAACGTCCTCTACTACGCCGTCGACCACAGCCCCTCATACCTGTGGAACTCGGCCACGTGGGAGAACAGCGAGGCGCTGCTTCCCTTCCTCGGCACGGTCCTGGGAGGAAGGGAAGCGTGGGACGCGGATCCCACCGTTCGTCGGGCCGTCGAGATCCAGGACGGTGTCATCCGGAACCCCGCCATCCTGTCCTTCCAGCAGCGCGCGCGGGAGCATCCGCACCGGCCTCTGGTGACCTAGCTCATCGGTGGCCGCCGACCGCCGGGGCCTGCTCCTACCGGACCGCCTCGATGATCCTGATGTCCCGCTCGGCGCCGTCGCCGAGGGCGGCGAGCGCCCGCTGGTAGGCGTCGCTGTGGTAGGCGGCCACTGCCTTCTCCACGCTGTCGAACTCGATCAGCGTCGTGCGCTGCAGGCTGCCGGACTCGAACGCGTGCGCCGGGTTCCCCCGGGCCAGGAACCGGCCCCCTGCGGCGTGCATGGCAGGGCCGGCCAGGTCGATGTAGGCGGCCAGCCGATCCGGGTCGCGGACCGCGGTGAAGGTGTTGATCCAGTAGGCCCTGGGCACTCGTGACCTCGCTCTCGACGTCGGCTTGCTACGCGCTGTGGGGACGGGAACGGACCGGCTGCTCGCCGCATTCCCGCCCGTGCCCGCGCACGGAGCGTCGTCAGTGGACCGGGTCGGTCGGTGCCAGCAGCTGCGCGCAGCCGTCGAGGGTGTCGACCATCGGGTACTCCTCCTCGCGGACGGGCAACCCGGTGCGCTCGCTCAGCATCTCGACGTAGGACATGAAGTCCAGCGAGTCGAGGTCGAGCTGCCGTCGCAGGCTCCGGGTCGGGTCGAGGGAGTCGAAGTCGCCGTCCGGGGCGATCACGGACAGCACCTCCACCACCAGTGCGCGGACGTCTCGTGGGTCCATCACAGCTCCTCCGGCCTCTCGAGCAGCTCGCCGAGGACGGCGAGAAAGGTGCCGCCGACATGACCGTCGCCGGCGCGGTGGTCCCCCGACAGGGTGGCGTCGACGGTGGGGTGCACGCCGACCAGGCCGTCGACGGCGACCGGCCGGTCGACCACGCGACCGAAGCCCACCAGGCCGACCTGCGGCGGGAAGATGACGCCGAGCACGGACCGCGCGCCCCGTTCTCCCAGGTTGGTCATCGTCAGCGTGCCGTCGGTGAGCTCGGCCCGGTGCAGGACGCCGCGGCGGGCCCGCTCCACGACATCGCGCAGCGCCGCCATGAGGTCCGGCAGGGCCAAGGCGTCGGCGTCGTGGATGGCCGGGGTGACCAGCCCACCACCCCTCAGCGAGACCGCGACCCCGAGGTGCACGGCGGGTGCCGCCTGGAACGCGTCGTCCACCCAGAAGCCGTTGAGCTGCGGCACCTGGCGCGCGGCGAGCGCCGTGGCCTTGGCCAGCAGAGCCGCCATCACGAGCCGTTCCTGCACCGGGCGCCCGTCGTTGTACCGAGCCACCCACGCGGCAGCGGCTGCGAGGTCGTAGGTCTCGGCGAGGTAGTAGTGCGGGATCTCCCGCTTCGACCGGGACATCAGGGTGGCGATCGCGCGGCGCATGGCCGCTGCGCGCTCCGCCGGAGTGGGGGTCCCGAGCTCCGCGGCGCTCGCGCCATCCGGGGGGGCTACGGCAGTCGCGGCGGGTGCCGCGTCCCCTCGGATCGCTGCCGCCTCGACGTCGGCGGCGGAGACAGCGGAGCCGTTGCTCACCCGCATCAGGTCGGCGGGGTCCACGCCGAGCTCACGGGCCCGGCGCCGGGCGTACGGCGAGATGCGCACGCCCGGGCCGTGCGCCCCGGCCCCGACGGACTCCGGCGGTGCGGGGTGGCTCGGCGGCATCGCCTGGACCACGTCGTCGTGGGTGATGCGCCCGTGCGGACCGCTTCCCTGCACCGTGCCGAGGTCGACGCCGGTGGAGCGGGCGAAGCGGCGGACCACCGGCGAGGCGAGCAGCTCGGGCGACAGCCTGTCCGGTGCCTCCGCTGCCTCCGCTGCCTCCGCGTCGGGCGCCGGAGTCGCAGCGGACGCCTTCCTGCCTCGAGCCTTCCTGGTCGTACCGGCCTTCACCGGCTCCCTGGCGGCGGGGACTGCAGCGACCGTCTCGGCTCCGATCTCGGCCAGCGGCGTACCGACCGGCACCTTCTCGCCGACACCGACGAGGATCTGCTGCACCACGCCGGACTCGAACGTCTCGACGTCCACGGCGGACTTCGACGTGTCGACCACGGCAACGATGTCGCCCTTGTTCACGACGTCACCGGGCTCGACCAGCCACTCGAGCACGGTGCCTTCGTCCATGTCCGCACCGAGCGAGGGCATCACGAACGTGCTCATGCCGGCGCCATCGTCCGACGTGCTGCGGCCACGATGTCCTCGATCTGCGGCAGTGCCGCTTCCTCCAGGTCCTTCGCGTACGGGATCGGAACCTCCACGGTGCACACCCGCTCGACCGGTGCGTCGAGGTCGTAGAAGGCCTGCTCGGCGATGCGTGCCGCGACTTCTCCTGCGATGCTCAGCGTGCGCCATTCCTCGTCGACGATCACGACGCGATGGGTGTGCCGCACCGATGCGAGGATCGTGTCGTCGTCGATCGGGCGCAGCGAGCGCAGGTCGACGACCTCGGCCTCGATCCCGTCCGCCGAGAGTTCCTCGGCAGCCGCCAGAGCCTTGTCCAGGCAGCCGCCGTACGTGATGACCGTCAGGTCGCGGCCCGGGCGGCGGACCTTCGCCGTGTCCAGGTCGACCACCGTGTCGGGATCAGGAGCCGGACCGGTGGTGTTGTAGAGGCCGCTGTGCTCGAAGATGATCACCGGGTCCGGGTCGGCCAGCGCCTGACGGAGCATGCAGCGGGCGTCCTCGACGGTGGCCGGCGACACCACCCGGATGCCGGGCAGGTGCGCGTAGATGTTCTCCAGGCTGTGCGAGTGCTGCGCGGCGACCTGCCGCCCCGCTCCCGTCGTCATCCGGATGACGACCGGCACGTTGAACTGGCCGCCGGACATGTGCAGCAGCGTCGCCGCGTTGTTGAGGATCTGGTCCAAGGCCAGCAGGCTGAAGTTGACGGTCATGATCTCGACGATCGGCCGCATGCCGGCGACGGCGGCACCGATCCCGGCCCCGACGAACGCCGACTCCGACAGCGGGGTGTCGCGAACGCGTTCGGGCCCGAACTCCTCGAGCAGGCCGAGGCTGACCGCGAAGCACCCGCCGTACCTGCCGACGTCCTCGCCCATGAGGAAGACGCGCTCGTCGTCGCGCATCGCCTCCCTGATCGCCTCGCGCATCGCCTCGCGGTACGTCGTCTCCAGGACCGGTGTCGTCGTCATCGGGCACCGTCCGGGTCACTCATGACGAACCTCGTGAGGTCGTCGACGCTCTCGTAGGGCGCGGCCTCGGCCGAGCTCTCCGCCGCCGCGATCTCGGCGTCGATCTCCTGCTCCATCTGCGCCCACCAGGCGTCGTCGAGCCGGCCCGCGGACCGCAGCCGGTCGCTGGTCTGCTCGATCGGGTCCCGCTCCTTCCAGTGCTCCACCTCCGCCTTCTCCCGGTACCGCTCGGGGTCGTACATCGAGTGCGCCCGGAACCGGTAGGTCTGCAGCTCGAGGAAGTACGGGCCGCCCCCGGCCCGGATCGCGTCCGCGGCGTGACCGGCCGCACCGCGTACCGCCTCGACGTCCATGCCGTCGACCGACCAGGCGGGCAGCCCGTACGACGCCGCCCGCAGCGCCACGTCGACGTTGGCGTGCGACCGCTCGATCGCCGTACCCATCGCGTAGCGGTTGTTCTCGCAGCAGAACAGGACCGGCAGCTGCCACAGCGCGGCCAGGTTGAGCGACTCGTGGAACTCGCCCTCGGCGACGGCGCCGTCGCCGAAGAAGCAGACGGTCACCCGCGGTCGGCCCTGCATCTTGTCCGCCAGGGCCAGCCCGATCGCGAGCGGCAGCCCCGCCCCGACGATCGCGTTGCCACCGTAGAACCGGGTCGCGGCGTCGAAGAGGTGCATCGATCCCCCACGTCCGCGGCTGCAGCCGGTGACCTTGCCGAACATCTCGGCCATCACGGAGTCCATCGAGACGCCACGGGCCAGCGCGTGGCCGTGCTCGCGGTAGGTGGCGACCACGGCGTCGTCGTCGGCCAGCACGGCGTTGACGCCCACGGCCACCGCCTCCTCGCCGATGCACAGGTGCAGGAAGCCCCGGATCCGGCTGGCGCTGTACAGCTCGACGCAGCGCTCCTCGAAGCGACGGATGCGCACCATCTCGCGCAGCAGGCTGAGCGCCCTCGTCTCGTCGTCGCTGCTCGGACGGGCAGGCAGGGTGGCGGTCATGACACGGTCTCCAGGGTCGAGAGGTCGCCTTCCGGCAGCCCCATCTCGCGGGCCTTGAGCAGCCGGCGCATCACCTTGCCGCTGCGCGTGTGCGGCAGGTGCTGGTCGAACGCGATCTGCTTGGGCGCGACCGCTCCCAGCCGCCGTCGGCCGTGGGCGATCAGCTCGTTGTGCAGCGCCTCGGTGGGCTCGAAGCCCGGCCGGAGCGTGACGAAGGCCTTGACGAGCTCGCCGGCGACCGGGTCCGGCACGCCGATCACGCCGGCCTCGACGACCGCTGCGTGCTCCATGAGCACGCTCTCGACCTCGAACGGGCCGATGAGGTGGCCGGCCGACTTGATGACGTCGTCGGCCCGGCCGACGAACCAGAAGTAGCCGTCGGCGTCGCGCCGGGCCACGTCGCCGGTGAGGTACCAGCCGGCGGCGAAGCAGGCGGCGGTGCGCTCCCCGTCGTGCAGGTAGCCGTGGAACATCGACGGCCAGCCCTGCCTCAGGGCCAGCTCGCCGTCCACCCCGGGCTCGGTGAGCACGCGGACCTCGCCGTCGGTGACGAGGGCCCGACCGTCGTCGCCGCGAGCCAGGATCGCCGCCTCGATCCCCGGCATCGGCCGTCCCATCGAGCCGGGGCGGATGTCCATCGCCGGGTAGTTGCTGATCATGATGGCGCCGGTCTCGGTCTGCCACCACGTGTCGTGCACCGGCAGGCCGAGGGCGTCGACCCCCCACACGACCCCCTCGGGGTTCAGCGGCTCTCCGACGCTGGCGACGTGGCGCAGGCTCGACAGGTCCCGCTCGTGGGCCAGGTCGGCACCGGCGCGCATCAGCATCCGGATAGCCGTCGGCGCGGTGTACCAGACGGTGACCTTCTGCTCGGACAGCAGCTGGTACCAGCGGCGGGCGTCGAAGGGACCGTCCTCGACGACGACCGTGACCCCGTGGCTCAACGGTGCGATCACGCCGTACGACGTGCCGGTCACCCAGCCGGGGTCGGCCGTGCACCAGAACACGTCGTCCGGGCGGAGGTCGAGGGCGTAGGCGGCGGTGACGTGGTGGGCCAGGACCGCAGCGTGCACGTGCACGGCACCCTTCGGCCGGCCGGTCGTCCCGCTGGTGAAGTGCAGCAGGGCCATGTCCTCCGGCGTCGTGGGGCCGATGACGTACTCGTCGTCGGCCTGCGCCATCAGCTCGTGCAGGTCCTGCGTCCCGGGCACCGGATCGCCGCCTGGCGGTCGTGCCAGCAGGACGTGCTCGAGGTCGGGCAGCTCGTCGCGGATCGCCTGGACCCGCCGCCGGTAGAGCGTCTCGGTGGTGACCAGCACCCGTCCGCTGCCGAGCACCAGCCGCTCCCGAATGGGCTCGGGGCCGAAGGCGGCGAACAGCGGGGACACGACGGCGCGGTGCTTGAGCGTGCCGAGCACGGCGACGTACAGCTCGGGGATCCGGGTCGCCAGGGTGAAGACCCGGTCGGCCGGCTCGACCCCCAGCGAGGCGAGCACGTTCGCGAACCGGTTGGTCCGGCGACGCAGCTCGGCGTAGGTCACGTCCTGGACGTCCCCGGACTCGGCGACGAAGCGCAGGGCGACGTGCTCGCCCCGCCCGCCGAGCACGTGCCGGTCGACGGCCTCGTGGGCGATGTTCAGGCCGCCGTCGCCGGGCAGGCCGTCGAGCACGTCCCTCGACGCATCCCAGCTGAACGCGGCTCGTTCATCGTCGTAGTCGCGCAGTCGGGCGCCCTGCCCAAGTGCCTTGTGGATCGGTGTCCAGGTCACGTCAGCCTCCGGTTCGTGCTCGGGTCCGTCGCTGCTCACTCGGTGGGGTACTTCTCCAGCACCTCGCGCAGCCGGGCGACGAAGAGCAGCGACGCGTCGTGCTCGCGCTGCCACACGTTGCGGCCGAAGATGAGTCCGGTGGCCCCCGCCTCCATGGACATCCGGGCCTTCTCCAGCATCGCCTCGTCGCCGGCCCGGCTGCCCCCCGAGACGAGCAGGAGGGTGCGACCGGCGGAGCGGACGACGGCCTCGATCGCCTGCTGCGGGTCGAACTCGCCCTGGTACTGCGGCGGGACGTGGTCCTGCTTCTCCGGGTGCGGGAAGTTGACCTTCACCACGTCGGCCCCGACCTCGGCCGCGGTGCGGGCGGCGTAGTCGACGGCGTAGAACGAGTCGGTGCCGCCCTTCGCCACCACGGCCGAGCCGCGAGGGTAGGACCAGACGATCAGCGGCATGCCGAGCCGCTCGGCGTCCTCCCGCACCGCACGCAGCGTCGCGAAGTCACGGTCGTACGCGGGGGAGCCGACGTAGAGCGTGTAGCCGACCGCGTCCGCGCCGAGCCTGACCGCGTCCTCCACGCTGGCGTGCCGGGAGGACAGCGCCTTGTCGTCCGGGGGGATGTCGGTCTTGCCGTTGAGCTTCAGGACCAGCGGGATCTCGCCGGCGACCTCCCAGTAGTACTTCTCCGCCAGCCCGATCTCGAGGACGACCCCGTTGAAGCCGCCTTCCATCGCGAGCTCCAGCACGTACCGCGGGTCCCCGGATGCGGGGTTGTCGGCGAAGTCACGCGGGCCGTGCTCCAGGCCCTGGTCGTAGGGCAGGAACAGCGCGGTCCCGTTGCGCAGCCCGTGCTCGAAGAGGATCCGGTGCAGGCGGGCGCGCTTGCCCGCGCCGAGACCGACCTCGGCGAGGGTCGGGCGGCCGCTCATCGCCGGCCACCGGACTGGTGCTGCTCCGGGCTCCGGCTGTCGGGCAGGCTGATCTCGCGGTCTGCCGGCTCGGGCGGGGCGTCGAACCCCAGCCGTACAGGTGCGTCCTCGATCGCCTCGATGTCGACGGCCGCGACCCGCAGCAGCTCGTCGGCCAGCGCGTGCAGCGCCCGGGCGGCAGCCACCTCGTCGCCGATCTCCGGCACGTCGGCGTCCCGTGGCGCGCGCCGGGTCACGCCGCGACCCTCGACGTGGCCGGGCAGCTCGGTGTGCAGGACGGCGCGGGCGTGCGTGGTGTCGCCGTCCTCGTCCTCGTCGATGAACAGCTCCACGTGCCAGGTCTTGATGCGCATCTGTCCTCCTGGGGTGCGCGGGAGGGTCCGGCTGCGTCGTTCCCTCGCCTCTCTGAGCCCAGCGCACCGCAGGCTCGCCTGCCAGGGTCGAAGGGCCTACGTGGCCGGGCCCCGGATCGTGCCGACGCCCGGATGTGCGAACGTCGTCGACACTGCAGGACACAGCGCTGGCTCCGGCCTCTCGGCCCCGACCGTGCGAGGGCACCATGTCGAACCGACGACTCCGTCTCACTCCGAGGTGGTTGTGGCCGGCGCTGACCAGCGCGGTCGTGGTGGTGATCGTGGCGGCCGGCGCGTCCGCGGCGATCGAGTCGCACACGGTGACGTCGTACTGGCGCGGGCTGTGGTGGTCGATCAGCCTCATCACCACGGTGGGCTTTGTCGGTGAGCCGCCGGAGACGGGCACCGGCGCCGTGCTGTCTGCCGTGCTGATGATCCTCGGTTTCCTCCTGCTCGCCATGGTCAGCGCGTCGCTCGCGGCGCTGTTCGTCCGGGAGGAGGAGCAGCCACGCGACATCCGCGAGGCGGCGGCCGACACCGCGATCCTCGCCGCCCTCGCCGCCCTCGAGCTCCGGCTCGTCGACATCGAACGGCGCCTCGCCGACCAGGGTCCCGGCCCTGCGGGAGGTGGCGGGGCCACAACCTGACCGGCCGGGGGCGGCAGCCCGACGTAGCGTGGAGCCATGAGCGTCGCCACCCGGGGGACGGCCCTGCGGTGGGCGGTGGCCCTCGCCGGTCTGGCCGCGGTCGCGCTCGCCCCACCTGCATGGGCCCGACTGCCGGTGCACGAGCCGGACCTCGCGCCACGGCAGGTGCTGGACCGCGCCCGGGGATCCGCGGACGTCGCGTACGCCGGCCTGGCCGAGAGCACCGGCACCCTCGGGCTGCCGGACCTGCCGCGGCTGGGCGACGTGGCGGCCCTGCTCGGCGGCACGACCCGAGCAAGGATCTGGTGGCGCTCGCCGCAGGCCTGGCGGGTGGACCGGATCAGCCCCACCGGCGAGTCGGGGACCTACGCCATCCCGGGCGGCGTGCAGACCTGGGACTTCGAGGCCAACGCCGTGGTCCGGCAGGTGGGGGTCTCCCCGGCGCGGTTGCCGCGGGTGGACGACCTGCTGCCGCCGCAGGCGGTCCGCCGGGCGCTGGCCGGGGTCACCCGTGCCGACCGGGTGTCCGCGCTGCCGTCCCGGCGGGTGGCCGGCCGGGACGCAGCGGGCGTCCGCGTCGTACCCGCCGACCCCACGAGCACCGTCGGGCAGCTGGACGTGTACGTCGACCAGGCGAGCGGCCTGCCGCTCTCGCTGCGCGTGGTGCCACGCGGCGGCACGGTCCCGGCGCTGCGCACGGCGTTCGTCGAGGTCTCCCTCGACCGACCCGCGGCGGGCACGGTGCGCCCGCGTGTCCCGCCGTTCGCCCGGGTGCGCACCACGGCGACCCCCGACCTGGCCGCCGCCGTGGACCGGTTCGCGCCGTTCGCCCTGCCCGCAGCACTCGGCGACTCCCGGCGCAGTCCCGACCTGCTCGGCGGCGGGGGCGGCACGGCCACCTACGGCCGGGGTCTGGCGAGGTTCGTGGTGCTGCCGCTGTGGTCCCGGCTGGGACGCTCGTCGGCCGAGGCGGCGACTTCCGGCGGCGGGACGCCGTTGGACGTGGGCGCGGACGGTGACGCCGTCCTGATCAGCACGCCTCTTGTCAACGCCGTCGTCGTGCGCTCCTTCGCGGACGGACCGGCCGACCGTGCCTACCTGCTGGCAGGCACGGTCGTGCCGGCCGTGCTGCAGGCGGCCGCCCGCGACCTGCTGGCCGACCCGCCACCGCTGCGGTGACCGGCTTCGCGATCACCACCGAGGGGCTCACCAAGCGCTTCGGCCGGGTGCTGGCCGTGGACGACGTGTCGCTGCGGGTCGCGGAAGGCGACCGCTACGGCTTCCTCGGACCGAACGGCTCGGGCAAGACGACGACCGTACGGATGCTGCTCGGTCTCGTCTACGCGACGTCCGGCTCGGTCGAGCTGCTCGGCCGGTCGATGCCTGGGCCGGCGCGCCGGGCGCTCCCCGACGTAGGGGCCCTGATCGAGGGGCCGGCGGCCTACGGTCACCTGTCCGCCCGCGCCAACCTCGCCCTGCTCGACGCGGCCGGGCCGGCCGGTGGCCGTCGTACGAGGCGACGCCGGATCGACGCGGCACTGGAGCAGGTCGGCCTGGACGGGGTCGGGAGACGACCGGTGAAGACGTTCTCGCTCGGCATGCGGGCCAGGCTCGGGCTCGCCGGTGCACTGATGCGCCCGCCACGGCTGCTCGTCCTGGACGAGCCGACCAACGGGCTGGACCCGCAGGGGATCCGCGAGGTCCGCGACCTGCTGCTCGAGCTCAACCGCGACGGCACCACGTTGTTCGTCTCCAGCCACCTGCTCAGTGAGGTGGAGAGCCTCTGCACCACGGTGGGAGTGCTGCAGGCCGGCCGGCTGGTCGCCCAGGACGACATCGCCGCACTGCAGACGCCGACCGGGCGGGTGCTGGTCCGCACCCCGGACCCGGACGCTGCTCTGGCCGTCCTCGACGGCCGGGTCGAGCACCGCGACGGCGACCTGCTCGTCGTGCGGCACACCCGACCGGACGAGCTGGCCGGCCTGCTCGTGCAGCGAGGGGTGCGGCTGGTCGAGCTGAGGGGCGAGCGGCGCACCCTGGAGCAGGTCGTGCTGGAGCTCACCGGACCCGGCTCGGACCGGGTCGGGCCGCCGAGGTCACGCCGATGACCGTCGTCGAGCTGAGCAAGCTGTTCCGGCGTCCGCGCACCTGGGTGACGATCGGGCTGCTGTGCCTGCTGCCCACCGTGGTGGCCGTCTTCCTCGCCGTCACGGACGTGGCGCCCCGTCCCGGCGAGGGCCCGGCGTTCCTGTCCGCCGTGCTGGCCAACGGCGCCCTGTTCCCGGCCGCCGCGCTGGGCATCGTCCTGCCACTGTTCCTGCCGGTGGCGGTCGCGGTGGTCGCCGGCGACGCCGTGGCCGGCGAGTCCGCCGCGGGCACCCTGCGCTACCTGCTGGTCCGGCCGGTGGGACGGACCAGGCTGCTGCTCGCCAAGCTGGTGTCGGTGCTGACGTTCCTCGTCGTCGCCGTCACCGCCGTCGCGGTCACGGCGTACGTCGTCGGCACGAACCTGTTCGTGCCGGTGCCCGGCTCCCCGGCCGAGGTGGTGACCGGGCTCTCGGGCAGCACCCTGACCACGGCCCAGCTCACCGCCCGCACCGTGCTGGTGATCCTCTACATCTCCTGGTCGATGCTGGGCGTCGCTGCCGTGGCGCTGTTCCTGTCCACCCTCACCGACTCGCCGCTGGGCGCTGCGCTCGGCGCGCTCGCCGTGCTGGTCATGAGCCAGGTCCTGGTCACCCTGGACGCGGCCGCGTCGGTGAAGCAGTACCTCCCCACCCGCTACTGGCTGGCCTGGGTGGACTTCTTCCGCGACCCGATCCTGTGGCACGACGTCCGGCTCGGCGTGCTCGTGCAGGGCGCGTACGCCGTGGTGTTCCTCGGCCTCGCCTGGGCGGCCTTCACCACCAGGGACGTCACCAGCTGACGGAGGGCTGGGCGGCGTCACCCGGATGCCACGCGGTCTGAGTACCCGAGCGCATGCCCGGCGGGCGGGCCGCCCGGCACCGTGGTGGTCATGAGCAGCAGCGGAGCAGATGTCGGAGGTCGCCGGGTCGTGCTGTGGGTCGTCGGCGTGCTGGTCGCCCTGCTCGTCGCGTTCGGCGTGTTCGTGCTGTGGCTGGCCGCGTCGCTGTCGGGTGGCCTGGACGACATGTTCAGCGGGGGCGGGCCCGCCCCGGACGCCCCTGAGGTCGTCGCCGCCGGCAACCGGGCGGCCGACTCGCTCGAGTCCGACGGGCGTCGGCTGGGCCGGGTCGCGGTGCCCGCCCTGCCGGCCGGGGCGGCCGTCGTCGGGAGCACCGCGTCGGCACCCGACTGCCGGGTCGGGCAGCACAACTTCAAGATCGACGACTCCTTCGACCTGACCTGCCGGCGGAACCACCGGACGGTGGTCGCGGTGCCGAGCCCGGCCGGGTCGCTCCCCGCCGGCATGGCCGCTCTGGACGCGCAGCTGCGAGCGGCCGGCTGGGCGTCGCAGCAGCCGATGACGATGGACCGGGTGCTCACGGAGTACTGGGCCCCGGTCGGCGGCCAGGAGCGGCCCGACGGCACCGGCACCAGGCGCTACGGCGTCGGCGACCTCCCGCCGGCCGGCTACATCCGCAGCGGCGGCGCCGACGGCGACCCGTCGACGCGGACCCTGTCGGTGTCGTGGCTGGACACCGGCTCGGTCGAGACGGACCTGACCGGGTACGGCGACGGCACCACGGTCACCCGGGCCGGCCGGCCCGCGACGGCAGCCGAGGTGCTGGCCGCCGTCCCCGCCGGGGGCTACGCGGTCGTGCTCACCGAGTCGGTCGAGTACTTCCGGGCCTGACGCCTGGCCTCAGCTGCCCACCGGGCATGTCGACGGCCTCGTCGGCGTCTGGACGCCGAGGGCCGCCACGACCAGCGCCTGCACGGCCGGGTCGGTCGGCAGCTGACCGTGGCCGACCTGGCGACCCGGACAGACCTCCTGCAGCGGGATGTCCAGCGCACCCGCGAGCGACGCGGAGGACGGTGGGGTGACCACCTGGTCGTCGGCGCTCCAGATCGTCACCCAGCGCGGACCGGGCGGCGTCTCGTCGCCGCGGTTGAGGCGCCCGAGCAGCGCGCTGTCGGGCGCCAGCTCCTGGCAGGCCACCGGGCACGCGCTCGGGGCGAACGCGCTGGCCAGCGCGGCGATCTCGGTGCCGTGCTGGGGCGAGCCAAGGGACACCACCCGCCGGGCCGTGGAGCCGCCGCCCTGCTCGGCGACCCACAGCCGGGCCACGACGCCGCCGGCCGAGTAGCCGACGACGTCCACCGACGGCGCGCCCGCGGCCACCGCGGCGTCCGCGGCCGTGGCCAGCACCTTCGCCTGGTCCTCGAGTGGTCCGGTGCCGTCGCCGGGAAGCCGGACGACCGTGGCCTCGCGCCCGGCCCCGCGCAGCGCCTCGGCCAGCCGGTCCAGCTCGTCGACGCTGCCGCCGTACCCCGGCACGAGCAGGACCGGGCCGGGCCGGTCCTGGGGGACCGCGCGGGTGCCGCCGCCGTCCCGCAGGACGAAGCCGGTGCCGACCGCTATGGCCAGCGCGCCGACCAGCACCACCCCGGCCAGGAACAGCCGGCGGCGCGGGCTCACGCGCGCGACGCCCTGACCCGTGCGCCAGGTCGGCCAGCGGGCATGCTTCGCTCCTTCCGAGCACCGTTCGTCCGAGGAGGGAAGCCTTGCACGTCCTGGTCACCGGAGGCTGCGGCTTCATCGGCTCGCACGTGGTCGAGGAGCTGCTGAGCGCCGGGCACGACGTCCGCGTGCTCGACGACCTGTCGACCGCCACGCCCGACCACCTGCCCGACGGCGCCGCGCTGCAGGTCGGTGACGTGGCCGACCCGGACGCGGTGGCCGCCGCCGTCGACGGCGTGGACGCGGTCTGCCACCAGGCCGCCAAGGTCGGCCTCGGCCGCGGTGTCACCGATCTCGCCGACTACGTGCGGCGCAACGACCTCGGCACCGCCGTGCTGCTCGCCGCCCTCGCCGACGCAGGGACCGGACGGCTGGTCCTCGCCTCGTCGATGGTCGTGTACGGCGAGGGTGGCTACGACTGCGCCGGCCACGGCGCCGTCGTGCCTGCGCAGCGGTCGGCGAAAGACCTGGCGGCCGGGCGCTTCGAGCCGACCTGCCCGCGCTGCGGCGGGTCGCTGACGGTGCGCGAGGTCGACGAGTCGGCTCCGCTCGACCCGCGCAACGGCTACGCGGCGACCAAGGTGGCGCAGGAGCACCTGGCCGCCAGCTGGGCGTCCGTCACCGGCGGGTCGGCCGTCGCGCTGCGCTACCACAACGTCTACGGCCGGCGGCTTCCCCGGGACACCCCGTACGCGGGGGTGGCCGCGCTCTTCCGGTCCGCCCTGCTGCGAGACGAGGCGCCGCGTGTCTTCGAGGACGGCCGGCAGCGGCGGGACTTCGTGCATGTGCGGGACGTCGCCGTGGCCAACCGGCTCGCGCTGGAGCACCCGGAGGTGGCCCGCAGTCGGGTGACGCCGTACAACGTGGCGAGCGGCCGTCCCGGGACGGTGGGGGAGCTGGCCGCGGCGCTCGCGGACGCCCTGGGCGGCCCGCGCCCGGTGGTCACCGGTGAGTACCGGCTCGGCGACGTGCGGCACGTGGTCGCCTCGCCGGCGCGGGCCCACGAGGGGCTCGGATTCCGGGCCCGGGTCGGTCTGGCGGAAGGCATGGCCGACTTCGCGGCCGAGGCGACAGGTCTTACGGACCGGTGACGGACCCGGCCGGAGGCCTCCGGCTGTTCTAGCGTCAGGAGGGAGCAACCCGTCGAGAGGAGGGAGGACCGGCCGTGGCGCGCAGCAAGATCCTGCTCGCCGAGGACGACCCGACCATCGCCGACGTCGTGTCGCGCTACCTGGTGCACGACGGGCACGAGGTCGAGCACGTCGTCGACGGGCCGACCGCGCTGCACCGGGCCGTCGCCGGCAGCCCGGACCTCGTGGTCCTGGACATCATGCTGCCGGGCATGGACGGCCTGGAGGTCTGCCGCCGGATCCGGCGCTCCGTCACGACACCCGTGGTCCTGCTCACCGCGCTGGGGGCCGAGAGCGACCGGGTCTCGGGCCTCGAGGTCGGTGCCGACGACTACGTCACCAAGCCGTTCAGCCCGCGCGAGCTGACCCTGCGGGTCCGCGCCGTGCTGCGGCGGGCGCGCGGTGCCGCCGGCCCCCGGCAGGTCGGCCTGCAGCGCGACGGCGACCTCACCGTCGACCTCGGCGCCCGGCAGGCGGTCCGGGCGGGGAGCGAGCTCACCCTCACCACCCGCGAGTTCGACCTGCTCGCGTTCTTCCTGAGCAACCCCGGCCAGGTCTTCTCCCGCAAGGAGCTGCTGGCCAGCGTGTGGGGCTGGACCGTCGGCGACGAGTCGACCGTGACCGTGCACGTGCGCCGGCTGCGCGGCAAGCTCGAGGTCGACCCGGCCGATCCCAGGCGGGTGCTGACCGTGTGGGGCTCCGGCTACCGCTACCAGCCGCAGGAGCAGACGTGATGCCGGTCGCCGACCTCGGCGCGGTCGTCCTCCTCACCGCCGCCTGCTCGGCCGCGGCACTCGTGGCCGGCTGGGCGATGCTGCGGCTGCTGCGCGGCAGGTCGGTGCTGGCCCATCTCCTCGTCACCTGCCTCGCCGCGCTCGCCACCGTCGCGGGGGCCGTCCTGGTCGCGACCCGGACGATGTTCCTGTCGGCCCACGACTCCCAGGTCGTCCTGGTCGTGTGCGGCCTGGCGGTGGTGACGGCATCCGGTGTGTCCGTGCTGCTCGCCCGGTCGCTGCGGCTGGCCAGCCGGTCGCTCGCCGACTCTGCGGTGCTGGTCGGTGAGCCGGCGTACGGCGGCTCGCTGGCGATGCCGACCGGCGAGCTGCGCACCGTCGCGGCCGCCCTCGACGACGCCCACCAGCGGCTGGGCCGGGCGCAGGCCGCCGTCCGGGCCACCGAGCACAGCCGTCGGCAGCTGGTCGCCGGGATGAGCCACGACCTGCGCACCCCGCTCACCGGGATGCGGGCGATGGTCGAGTCGCTGGAGGACGGCGTGGTCTCCGACCCGGACACGGTGCAGCGCTACCACCGTCAGCTGGGCGTCGAGGTCGACCGGCTGGCCCAGATGGTGTCTGACCTGTTCGAGCTGTCCCGGGTCGAGGGGCCGATGCGACTGCACCTGGAGCGGGTCGCAGCGAGCGACCTGCTCGTCGAGGCGCTGGCCAGCGCCGACCCGGTGGCCCGGGCCAAGGGGGTCCGGCTCGTCGGCGAGACGATGTCCGACCTTCCGGTACGGGTCGACCCGGACGAGTTCGGCCGGGTGATGCGCAACCTGCTGGTCAACGCGATCCGGCACACCCCGAGCGACGGCACCATCGCGGTCAGCGCCGACGGCGCAGGCGTGGGCCAGGTGCGGTTCGTGGTGGCCGACGGGTGCGGTGGCATCCCCGAGGACGACCTGCCCCGGCTGTTCGAGTCGGCCTTCCGCGGCAGCGCTGCCCGCACCGCCGCCGAGGGGGAGGGAGGCGGCTTCGGGCTCGCGATCGCCCGCGGCATCGTGGAGGCGCACCGCGGGGTCATCGGGGTGGTGAACCACCACCCCGGCTGCCGGTTCGAGGTCCGGCTGCCGCTCGCCGCCGACTGAGCCGGTCGTCACCAGACGTCACGGACGAGGAGCTGGAAGACCAGCGCGCTCGCGGCGTTCGCAGCCAGCCAGCCCCGGGCCCGGCCCGGCAGGGCGGCGGTGAGCAGGACCAGCCAGGGCGCGAACGGCAGCCAGATGCGCTCCACCTCGAGCCGGGTCACGCCGCTGACCGCGAGCGCGAGCAGCGCGACGGCCGAGGCCGCGGCGAGCACGGTCACGACCCGCCGCGGTCGCCGGGAGGCGCCCACCGCGGTGGCCGGCCCGACCAGCACCGCCAGGATCCCCACGTCGGCGACGAGGGAGTACAGGTACGGCCGGTCGTCCCCCTTGCCCAACGACCAGGCGCGGTGGGTGGCCGCCGCGCCGTCGAACCAGGAGAACCCCGCGGCGGTCAGGGCGACCGGGACCACCGCGAGACCGGCCACGACGACGAGCGCCGGCCCGAGCCCGGCCAGCCGACCCGGCCGGGTGGCTCGTCCCGGCGCCGGCCAGCCGTGCGCCCGCACGCCGAGCCAGCCCACGGCGAGCAGCACTGCGCCGTACGGCAGCAGGCCGTAGCTGAGGTACGGCAGGGAGCCAGCCAGCAGTCCGGCCACGCCGAGCAGCAGCCACGAGTGCCGCCGCAGTCCCACCGCCAGGGCCGCTGCCGCCCAGGCCCCGACGCCGAGGAAGAACGCGTCGGCGCTGGTGGCCACGGTGATGGCGAACGGGCCGAGCACGAGGAAAGGTGCGGCCTTGCGGGCGGACGGCTCGTCACCCAGGGCCCGCACGGTGACGAGCAGCGCGGCCACCGCGGATGCTCCGGTCGCGATGACGAGCGCGCCCGCCCACTCGGTGCCTCCGAACCCGAGCCGGTCCCAGGCCCAGAAGACCAGGACCATCAGCGGCGGATGACCGTTGACGTGCACCGGCAGCTCCCGCTCGCGCACCGCGTCGGCGAAACCGGCGAGGAACGCGGCCGGGTCGTTCCCGACCCTCGGCACGGCCGGCAGGTACTCGTGCGCCCGCCCGAGGGTGCCGCCCAGGCTCTGGTGGCCGTCCCACACGGCCAGCGCGACCGCCCAGGTCGCGGCGCCGAGCGCGGCGAGCGGCGGCAGCGCCCGCCAGCGCAGCCGCTGTGCGAGAACGGGAAGCACCACGACGCCGAGGACTGCGACCACGAGACCCGGCACGACGGCGCGCGGCGAGAACCGGTAGTGGCCCTGGAACGGCGGGGCGTGCACGTTGAGCGAGCCGCCGGGTAGCAGCTGGTGCCCCCACACGACGGCCAGGACCAGCGGGACCGCCCAGACGGCCACGGCGAGAGCCGGCGCCCGCCCCGGTCGCCGTGTCCCGCCGTGCATGCGGCGAGGCTATGTGACCTCACCGGCGCGGAGCGGCTGCTCCGCGGGCTGTCACGTTTCGGTAAGGGTTGGCGACCGTCCAGGGTGGCAACCTCAGGCTGTGGCCATCGACGTCTTGCTCCCGTGCCTGGACGAAGCCGAGGCGTTGCCGTGGGTCCTGGCGCGGATGCCGGCGGGCTACCGCCCCCTCGTCGCCGACAACGGCTCGGTGGACGGGTCCGCGGAGGTCGCCCGGGCCGCCGGTGCGCAGGTGGTCGAGGTGGCCCAGCGCGGCTATGGCGCCGCCTGTCATGCGGCTTTGCTCGCGGCGACGAGCGATGTCGTGTGCGTCATGGACGCCGACGCGACGCTGGACCCTCGTGAGCTCCCCATGGTCGCCGGCCCGGTCCTCACCGGCGACGCGGACCTCGTGCTCGGCCGCCGGACCGCGACGTCGCTGCGCGCCTGGCCCCTTCCGGCCCGGGTGGCGAACAGGGCGCTGGCCCGCACCCTGCGCCGCCGGACGGGCATCCCGCTGCGCGATCTGGGCCCGGTGCGCGCCTTCCGCCGCGAGGCGCTGCTGGGCCTCGAGCTCACCGACCGCCGGTCCGGGTACCCGCTGCAGACCCTGCTCGCGGCCCACGCCGCCGGCTGGCGGGTCGAGGAGGTCCCGGTGAGCTACCGGCCGCGGGTCGGCCAGTCGAAGGTCACCGGCACGCTGCCGGGCTACCTCCGGGCGGTTCGCGACATGCGCGCGGTGCTGGCCGGATGACCCCGCCCCGGCCCGCCGACCGCCCGGCCCAGGTCGTCGTGCTGGCCAAGTCCCCCGTCCCGGGGCGGGTCAAGACCCGGCTCACCCCGCCGTACACGCCGCAGCAGGCCGCCGGGCTCGCGGCGGCCGCCCTCGCCGACACCCTTCGCGCCGTGGCCGGAGCGGCGGTCGAGCACCGTCGGCTGGTGCTGGACGGCGAGCCCGACGGCCGGCTGCACGCCAACCTCGAGGTGCGGCCCCAGTGCGCGGGGACGCTCGACGTCCGCATCGCCCACGCCATGGCCGGTGCGTGGGACGACCGGCGGCTGCCCGTGCTGCTGGTCGGCATGGACACCCCGCAGGTCACCGCCGCCGACCTGGACCGGGCGGTCGACCTCCTGCTCGCACCCGGGACCGACGCGGTGCTCGGCGCGGCCGAGGACGGCGGGTGGTGGGCGCTCGGGTTGCGGCACCCGCGGCCCGAGCTCGTCGTCGGCGTACCCATGTCCCGCGACGACACCGGCGCCCGGCAGCTGGACCGGCTGCGGGCCGCTGGCCTGTCCGTGACCCCGCTCGCCACCCGGCGGGACGTCGACCGGGTCGACGACGCCGTCGCGGTCGCGCAGGAGGCGCCCGGCACGGCGTTCGCCGCGGCCGTCGAGGGCTGCTCGGTGGGCGCCGCGTGATGGGCCGGCTGTACTCAGGGGCCTTGCGGCACGGCGCCTCGCTGGAGGCGGAGTACCCGGACGGCGTCCGGGTCCGGGTACCGGTCGAGACCTGGCGTGGACCGCTCCGCCCGGGCGACCAGTCGCTGCTCGACCGGTGCACCGGTGCCAGCCTCGACGTCGGCTGCGGTCCCGGCCGGATCGCGTCAGCGCTGCGACGGCGCGGCGTCCCCGCGCTCGGCATCGACGTCAACTCCGACGCGGTCCGGCTGGCCCGCGCCGCCGGGGCGGTGGCCCGCAGGTGCTCGGTGTTCGGACCGGTGCCCCGCGTCGGGCAGTGGGACTGCGTTCTGCTGCTGGACGGGAACATCGGCATCGGCGGTGTGCCGGTGGTCCTGCTGCGCCGGGTCGCGGCCCTGCTGGGTCCGGGCGGACGCGCGCTGGTCGAGGTCGAGGGCCCGGCCGGCCACAGCCGCCGTACCCGGCTGCGGCTCGTGAGCGGCGAGGAGATGTCCCGGCCGTTCCCGTGGGCGCACCTGGCGATGCGGGACGCCGGTCAGGTGGCCGCGCTCGCCGGTCTCCGGCTGGACGAGACCTGGCAGGACGCCGGCCGGTGGTTCGTCGCGCTCGAGCACGCCGTGCCGGATGCCGCCGGAGCAGGGGTCGGGGCGCCGGCATGGCACGTCTGCTGACGAGCAGGCCCGCCTGGTGGCCGCGGTTCACCAGCCCGGTCCGGTCCACAGCGGTGACGGCGAGGCTCGGTCGGGTGCTGGGGATCTGCCTCGGCATCTGCTTCGCCACCGGGCTGCTGAGCCACTACCAGTACCACCCGTGGTCGTGGCTGCCGTTGCCCGCCAGCCCGGTCTGGGGCTACCGCGTGACCCAGGGGACCCACGTCGTCACCGGCATCGCCTGCATCCCGCTGCTGCTGGTCAAGCTCTGGTCGGTCTACCCGAACCTGTTCCGGTGGCCGCCGGTCCGGTCCCTGAAGAACGGTCTCGAACGGCTCTCGGTCTTCGTGCTCGTCGGGTCGTCGCTGCTGCAGCTGGCGACCGGCTTCCTCAACGTCCTTGCGTGGTACCCCTGGCCGTGGCACTTCGTCCGGGTGCACCACTACCTGGGCTACGTCGTCGTCGGCTCGATCCTGCTGCACGTCGCGGTCAAGCTGCCCGACATCGTGTACGGCGTGCGCGCCCGGGTGGCGGATGCCGACGTGCTGACCGAGACCCCGTGGAGCGAGAACCCCGCGTCGCACAGCAACGCGGGGCTGGTCCCGCCACCGCGCACGCCCGGGATCACCCGGCGCGGGCTGCTCACCGCGAGCGGCGCCGGTGTCGGGCTGGTCGTCGCCACGACGGTCGGGCAGACGCTGACCCCGTTGCGTCCGCTCGGGCTGCTGGCCCCGAGGGACCCGGGGAAGGGACCGCAGGGGGTGCCCGTCAACCGCACCGCGCTGCAGGCCGGCGTGGTGGACCTGGTGCGGGCCGGGAGCTGGTCGCTGGACGTCCTCGGTGCCCGTCCGTACCGGCTCGGCCTGGAGGAGGTCGAGGACCTGGCCGAGCACGAGGCCAGCCTCCCCATCGCCTGCGTGGAGGGCTGGAGCGTCGGCGCCGAGTGGCGCGGAGCGCGGCTGCTCGACATCGTCCGGCGGGCCGGTGGGGACGAAGGGTCGCGGGTCCGCCTCGTGTCGATGCAGACCCGGGGTGCCTTCCGCAGCAGCGTCGTCGAGGGCCCGCAGCTGTCCCGGTCGCTTCTCGCCACCCACATCAACGGCGAACGGCTGAACATCGACCACGGCTACCCGCTGCGCCTGATCGCCCCCAACCGGGCCGGTGTGCTGAACACCAAGTGGCTCACCACGATCGAGGTGGGCTGAGTGCGGTGGTGGCGCCGGGCGCTCGGGCTCGCCGGGGTGCTGATGCTGTCGTACGGCGTGCTGCGGCTGGTGAGCGAGAACTCGGTCCGGGACCTGCTGTTCATCGCGCTCTGGATGGCCGCGGCGGTCGCGATCCACGACGGTCTGGTGTCCCCGGCCGTCCTCGGGGTCGGTCGCATCCTCACCTCGGTGCCGGCGCGCGGACGGCGGTACCTCCAGCTGGCCTTGGTCGTGGGGGCGATGGTCACGGTGGTCGCCGTCCCGCTGATCTACCGGCAGGGCAGCCAGCCACCGAGCAAGACGCTGCTGGTCAACGACTACACCGATCGGCTCGCTGTGCTGCTCGGCGTGGTGGCCGCCGCCGTCCTGCTGCTGTACGCCGTGCACGTGGCGCGCAGCCGCACGGCCGAGAGGAGTCCGGGCGCCGCCACCGGTGGCGGGACCGACCGGTCCTGACGCCGGACCGGATCCGGCTCAGCGGCCGGCCCGGTCCGCGGTCGCCCGCCGGAACTCCCCCTGGTCGCGGTCCACCTCGGCCCGCAAGCGTTCGACGTGCACGGCCGTGCGCACGGCGAGAGCGGGGTCGGGGCGGGTGGCGTCCAGGAAGACCTGGGTGATCTCCGGATGCGCGGCGCGCAGGTCGGCGTCAGCCCGGTTGCTGAACTCCTCGATCGCTGCACCGCTCAGGTGGTCGTCGAGGTCGAGCCGTACGGCGACCAGCACCTCCTCCGGACCGAGGTGCATGGTCAGCAGCTCGACCACTCCGGTCACCTCCGGGTAGGTGCGCAGCCGGTCGTGCACGTCGACGACCATCGCCGGCTCGGCGGACTCGCCGATGATGAGGTCGCCGACGTCCCGGCCGAGCACGAAGGCGACCAGGGCCAGGAGCACGCCGATGAGGATCGCAGCCACTCCGTCCCAGGCCGCGTTGCCGGTCAGGTGGTGCAGCCCCACGCCGCCGGCCGCGAGCAGCAGCCCGACCAGGGCGGCGCTGTCCTCGGCCAGCACCGTGGTGACGCTGGGGTCCTTGGTCGCGCGGACGTGCTGGACGAAGGTCCGGCCCTCCGCGCGGGCACCGGCCCGGAGCTGCTGGACGGCGCGCAGCCAGCTGGTGCCCTCGGCAAGGAACGACACCCCGAGGACCACGAGGGACAGCACCACGCCGGTCGACTCGCCGGCCCGGGACACCAGCGCATGGACACCCTCGTAGACCGAGAACACGGCGCCGGCGATGAAGATGCTGGCCGCCGCGATGAGCGACCAGAAGTACTGCGCCTTGCCGTAGCCGAACGGGTGGTCGGCGTCGGCCTTCTGCTGGGAGACCCGCAGGCTGGTGAGCAGGAACACCTGGTTCAACGTGTCGGCGACCGAGTGGGCGGCCTCGGCCAGCATCGCGCTCGACCCGCTGGCCAGGCCGGCGACCAGCTTGGCGACCGCGATCGCCAGGTTGGCCACGAGGGCCACGAGCACCGTGCGCCTGCTCTCCGACACCGTGACTCCTCAGTCCTGCACCGGACGGGCTCGGTCCAGACCGGTTCCGGACCTCAGATCCAGGACCGCCACCACATCCGTCGTGCCCAGTCGGCGTACGGAATCACCTCGGCCGACAGAACCGGCAGCAGCCACATGAAGTTCGCCACTGCCAGCAGCAGGTAGGCACCGGCCGCGCTCGCCCCCCACTGCCGCCGCCGGGGTGACGCGTCGGGGCCGCCGAGCAGCAGCCCCAGGCACAGGGTGATCGCCAGCACCAGGAACGGGACGAAGGCGACCGCGTAGAAGGAGTAGACCGTCCGCTCCTGGAAGAAGAACCAGGGCAGGTAGCCGGCGACCACCCCGGCCAGGATCGCGCCCGCCCGCCAGTCGCGCCGCGCCGCCCAGAGGAACAGCAGCACCGGCAGCGCCAGGCACGCGGCCCACCAGATCGCCGGGGTGCCCAGGGCAGTGACGGCCCGCGAGCACTGGTCGACCAGGCAGCCCTGGTCGCCGAGCGCCGGTCCCTCGTAGAAGTAGGAGACCGGCCGGGCCAGCACCAGCCACCCCCAGGGGTTGGACTGGTAGTCGTGCGGGGTTCGCAGGTTCTTGTGGAACTCGTACGCCTCGTGGTGGTAGTGCAGCAGGCTGCGCATCGCGTCCGGCAGCCAGGCCGGCCCGCCGGGGTGGTCCTGGGCCCAGGAGCGCAAGTAGGCGTGGTCGCCGCCGAGGAACCAGCCGGTCCAGGACGCCAGGTAGACCGCCGCCGCGACCAGCACGAGCGACCCGAAGGCCGGTCCGGCGTCGCGCACCAGGGCACCGAGCCACGGCCGGCGGACTCCCGCCGTACGCCTGGCCCCCATGTCCCACAGCAGGACCAGGACCCCGAACACCGCGACGAAGTAGAGCCCGCTCCACTTGGTGGCGCACGCCGCGCCGAGGCAGACGCCGGCCAGCAGCCGCCACGGGCGGACGCCGAGACCGGGACCGAACGTCGACCCGACCGTGGTGTCGAGCCGGGCGGCGAGCCGCTCGCGGACGCGGTCGCGGTCGACGAGGAGGCAGCCGAACGCCGCCAGCGCCCAGAACATGAGGATCGGGTCGAGCAGGGCGGCGCGGCTGTGCACGAAGGCGAGGCCGTCGACGGTGAGCAGCAGCCCGGCGACGCAGCCCAGCAGCGTCGAGCGGAACAGCCGGCGACCGATCCGCGCGGTCATCAGGACCGCCAGGGTGCCGAGGACGGCCACCATGAAGCGCCAGCCGAACGGCGTCATGCCGAACAGCTGCTCGCCGACGGCGATCACCCACTTGCCGCCCGGCGGGTGCACGACGTAGGAGGGGTCGCCGGTCCAGAGGCCCTTGAGGTCGCCGGCGAGGATCTTCAGGTTGGCGGGGTCGGGGTCGCCGTCCTTGGCCGCCTTGATGTAGTTCTGCTCGACGCCGAAGTGCAGCAGTGACCAGGCGTCCTTCGCGTAGTAGGTCTCGTCGAAGATGAACGCGCGGGGCTGTCCCAGCCGCCAGAAGCGCAGGACCCCGGCCACCGCCGCGACCAGCAGCGGCGCCGCCCAGCCCCAGATCCCGTCGGCGGGCATCGGGGGGACCAGCCGCTCCCGGACCCGGGCCCGGTCGATCCGAGGGGTGGTCGGCTGGAGCACCGGGCCAGCGTACGCACCGGTGCGTCGGTCACCATGGTGCCTGTGGCCGACGGCGAGAGTGGCGTGCTGGTGCTCGCGGGTACGCCGATCGGCGACCCGGACGACGCCACCCCCCGGCTGCGGCGCGAGCTGGCTGCCGCGGACGTCGTCGCGGCCGAGGACACCCGGCGGCTGCGCCGGCTGGCCGCCGACCTGGGCGTGACGGTGACCGGCCGGGTCGTCTCGTACTACGACCAGAACGAGGCCGCCCGGACACCCGGGCTGGTCGAGGCGCTGCTGGCCGGTCGCCGGGTGCTGCTGGTGACCGACGCCGGCATGCCGTCGGTGTCCGACCCGGGCTACCGGCTGGTGGCGGCCGCCGTCGAGGCCGGTGTCGCGGTCACCGCAGCACCGGGGCCCTCGGCGGTGCTCACGGCGCTGGCCCTGTCGGGCCTGCCGGTGGACCGGTTCTGCTTCGAGGGCTTCCTGCCGCGCAAGGCGGGGGAGCGGGCCCGTCGGCTGGCGGAGCTGGCGGCCGAGCCGCGGACCGCCGTCTTCTTCGAGGCCCCGCACCGGACGGCCGCGTCGCTGGCCGCGATGGCCGACGCGCTCGGCGACGACCGGCCGGCCGCGGTCTGCCGGGAGCTGACCAAGACCTACGAGGAGGTCCGCCGCGGCGGCCTGCGCGAGCTCGCGGACTGGGCAGCCGACGGCGTGCGCGGCGAGGTCACTGTCGTCGTCGCCGGCGCGCAGCCGCGTCCCGCCGCCGACCCGGCCGACCTGGTCGCCGAGGTGGAGGCGCTGGTGACCGGCGGGCGCCGGCTCAAGGAGGCCGCCGCCGAGGTCGCCGCCCGGCACGGCAGCTCCCGCAAGGCCGTCTACGACGCCGTCCTCACCTCCCGCGGATCTTGAGACGACGCGCAGTCGTCGGCTCGCGTGTCGGTCTCAAGATCCGGGATGTAGGGGCGGCGGTCTAGCCTGGCGGGCATGGAGTTCCGCCGCATCCCTGGCCTGCCGCCGTACGTCTTCACGATCATCGACGGCCTCAAGCAGGAGGCGCGGCGGGCCGGGCGCGACGTCGTCGACCTCGGTTTCGGCAACCCCGACCTCCCCTCACCCGGGATCGCGGTCGAGAAGCTCGCCGAGGCCGCGCGCAACTCCCGCAACCACCGCTACTCGGCCAGCCGCGGCATCCCCAAGCTGCGGCAGGCCGTGGCCGCGCTGTACCAGCGCAAGTTCGGCGTCACCCTCGACCCGGAGACCGAGGTGCTCTCGACGATCGGCGCCAAGGAGGGCTTCAGCCACCTGATGTGGGTGCTCCTGCAGCCCGGCGACGCGGCCCTGGTGCCGAGCCCGTCGTACCCGATCCACATCTGGGGCCCGTACTTCGCCGGTGCCGACGCCCGCCAGGTGCCGGTGGGCACCGGGGAGGACTACGTCGCCAACGTCATGGAGGCCTGGGAGCTGGGGTGGCCCAAGCCGCGGGTCGTCGTGCTGTCCTTCCCGCACAACCCCACCACCGCCACGGTCGAGCTGGCGGACCTGCAGCGACTGGTCGACTGGGCCCGCGAGCGGGACGTCGTCCTGGTGCACGACTTCGCCTACGCCGACGTGGCCTTCGACGGGTGGCAGCCGCCGTCGATCCTGCAGTGCGAGGGCGCCAAGGACTGCGCGGTCGAGCTGTACTCGATGACCAAGTCGTTCTCGATGGCCGGCTGGCGGGTGGCCTTCCTGGTCGGCAACAGCGAGGTGGTCGGCGCTCTCACCAAGCTCAAGAGCTACCTCGACTACGGCACCTTCCAGCCGATCCAGATCGCGGCCACCGTCACGATGAACGAGGCCGGCGACTACCCGGCAGAGGTCAACGCGGTCTACGAGTCGCGGCGCAACGCCCTGGTCGACGGGCTGAACCGGATCGGCTGGGAGGTCGAGCGCCCGCGCGGCACGATGTTCCTCTGGGCGCCGATCCCCGAGGCGTACGGCGAGATGGGTTCGATCGAGTTCGCCACCCTCATCGTCAAGGACTGCGACGTCGCGCTGTCCCCGGGCGTCGGGTTCGGGCCGGCCGGCGACCGCTTCGTGCGGTTCGCGCTGATCGAGAACGAGCAGCGCATCGTGCAGGCCGTCCGCAACCTCAAGCGCGGCCTGCCCAAGCTCGGCTGAGACCCGACCGCGGCTGACAACTCGGTGGCGGGCCGCCCGTAGGCTGGCCGGCATGACCGACGCCGCAGCCGACGCCGCTCCGCCGGGGGAGAAGTCGCCCGCCGGAAAGGCGTACTACGTCACGACGCCGATCTACTACGTCAGCGCGGCCCCGCACATCGGCAACGCCTACACGACGGTCGCCGGCGACGTCCTGACCCGGTGGCACCGGCAGCGCGGCGAGGACGTCTGGTACCTCACCGGCACGGACGAGCACGGCGAGAAGGTGCTCCGGTCGGCCGAGGCGGCCGGCAAGACGGCGCAAGAGTTCACCGACGACCTCGTCGAGAACGCCTGGAAGCCGGTGCTGGCGACCATCGACGCGGCCAACGACGACTTCATCCGGACCACCGAGCCGCGACACATGGCCCGGGTGCAGGAGTTCTGGGCGACCCTCAACGACAACGGCGACGTCTACCAGGGCAGCTACGAGGGGCCGTACTGCGTCCCTTGCGAGGAGTTCAAGCTCGAGAGCGAGCTGGTCGAGGGCGACGGCGGCGAGAAGCTCTGCCCCATCCACGGCCGCCCGGTCGAGTGGATCTCCGAGCAGAACTACTTCTTCCGGCTCTCGGCCTACGCCGACCGGCTGCTGGAGCTGTACGAGACACACCCCGAGTTCGTGCAGCCGGCCAGCGCCCGCAACGAGGTGGTGTCGTTCGTCCGTCAGGGGCTGCAGGACCTGTCGATCTCGCGGTCGACGTTCAACTGGGGCATCCCGATCCCCTGGGACGACAAGCACGTGCTCTACGTCTGGATCGACGCCCTGCTCAACTACCTCAGCGCTGCCGGGTACGGCGACGAGACGGCCGCCGAGAAGTTCGCCCGGACCTGGCCGCCGGACGTGCACCTGGTGGGGAAGGACATCCTCCGGTTCCACGCGGTGATCTGGCCGGCGATGCTCCTTGCTGCTGGTGTGCCGTTGCCGAGGACCGTGTTCGCCCACGGCTGGCTGCTGGTGGGCGGAGAGAAGATGAGCAAGTCCAAGCTCACGGCCGTCCCGCCGAGCGAGATCGTCGACGTCTTCGGCTCGGACGCGTTCCGCTACTACTTCCTGCGCGCGATCGAGTTCGGTCAGGACGGGTCCTTCTCGTGGGAGGACATGGCAGCGCGCTACAAGGCGGAGCTCGCCGACCAGTTCGGCAACCTCGCGTCCCGCCTCACCTCGATGGTGGGCCGCTACCGCGACGGCGTGCTGCCCGCACCGGTCGACGAGCCGGAGCTCGCGACCGCGGCCACCACCGCGGTCGCCACCGCCGAGGCGGCGATCGACCGGCTCGACCTGCAGGGCGCGATCGTCGCGGCGATGGACTACGTCCGGGTGGTCAACAACTACGTCACCGAGCAGGAGCCGTGGAAGGTGGCCAAGGACGAGTCCCGTGCCGCCGACCTCGACCGCATCCTGTACGCCACCGCCGAGGCGCTGCGCGTCGTGGCGGTGCTGCTGAACCCGGTCATGCCGAAGGCCTCGGCCACCCTGTGGGCCTCGCTCGGAGCGGAGTCGGCGATCGGCCCGCTGGCCGGTGCCCGGGTCCAGGACGCCGCCCGCTGGGGCCAGCTGCTCGCGGGCGCGACGGTGACCAAGTCCGAGCCGCTGTTCCCGCGGATCGAGGAGCCCGAGCCGGCGTGACCGGGCCGGCTCAGCCAGGAACCGGGGCCGACGGCCCGACCAAGGCGCGGGGCGGCCGGGTCAGCGGTCCCCGGGAGCGGCCGCCGGCGCCGGAGCCGCTGCGGGTGCCGGTCGCCGACAGCCACTGCCACCTCGACATCGCCGACCCGCCCGAGGACTGGCTCTCCGTCGACGACGCGCTGGCCGCCTCCGCTGCGGTCGGCGTGCCGCGGATCGTGCAGATCGGCTGCGACCTCCCCGGCGCCCGGTGGGCGGTCGAGACCGCCCGGCGGTACGACGAGATCGTGGCCGGCGTCGCGCTGCACCCGAACGAGGCGCCGCTGCTCGCCGCGGCGGGCACGCTGGACGCCGCGCTGGCCGAGATCGACGCGCTGGCCGGCGACCCGGTCGTGCGCGCGGTGGGCGAGACCGGGCTGGACCACTACCGGACCGGACCGGACGGTCGGGCCGACCAGGAGGCGTCGTTCCGGGCCCACATCGAGCTGGCCAAGCGGCACGGCAAGGCGCTGGTGATCCACGACCGGGACTCCCACGACGACGTGCTGCGCGTGCTCGAGGACGCCGGGCCGCCGGACCGGGTGGTCTTCCACTGCTTCTCGGGCGACGCCGCGATGGCCGAGCACTGCGCGCGACGCGGCTGGTTCCTCTCGTTCGCCGGCACGGTGACGTTCAAGAACGCCGACGGACTGCGCGCGGCCCTGGCGGTGGCGCCGCTGGACCGGCTGCTGGTCGAGACCGACGCGCCGTACCTCACACCGATGCCGTACCGGGGCCGGCCGAACGCGTCCTACCTGATCCCGCACACGCTGCGGGCCATGGCCACGGTCAAGGCCGTCGACGAGGACACCCTGGCCGCCGCCGTGGCCGCCAGCACCGAGGCCGCGTTCGGCCCCTGGTGAGCACAAGGAAGATCGTTTGCGACCTGGCTCACCGACACGCCGGCTCCGCCTCGGCGTGTCGGTGACTGATGTCGCAAACGAGGTCCCCTGGCCGTTGTGACATGTGGGACTCGTGTTGCCGCTGCCGGAAAGAGGCCGCTACCGTCGTCGACCAATGCGCGGGACGACGAGGGGTCGGCACTCGGCAGGGCCCCGTCGGTCCCTGCTGCGGTCGGTGCTGTCCACCGGGCCGACGCTCGTGCTCCAGGTGGCCATCGTGCTCGCGCTGGTCGCCGGGACCACCGCGTTCGTCCGGCTGGACAAGACGGTCACCGTCTCGGTCGACGGCAGGGAGCGCCAGGTCCACGGCTTCGCCCGCACGGTGGGTGACCTGCTCGACAGCGAGGGAGTCAGTTACGACCGGACCCACGACCTGGTCAGCCCGTCACCCGAGGACCGGCTCGAGGACGGCGAGAAGGTCGTCGTGCGCTACGGCCGGCCGGTGCTGCTGACCGTCGACGGCCGCACCCGCACGGTGTGGACCACGGGCCGCACCGTGTCCGAGGCGCTCCTGCTGCTCGGCGTCCGCTCCGACGGCGCCTGGGTCTCGGCGTCCCGCAGCCGGCGGATCACCCGCGGCGGAATCCAGCTCGACGTCCGGATGCCGCACCACCTCACCTTCCTCGCCGACGGCGACCGGCACGAGGTGACCACGACGGCGACGACCGTGCGCGGGGCGCTGCAGGAGTCGGGCGTAGAGCTGCGGACCCAGGACCGCGTCTCGACCGACCTCAGCAGCCAGCCGTACGCCGAGCAGGTCGTGTCGGTCACCCGGGTCGACGGCAAGCGGGTGGTCGAGGAGCGGCCCATCGCCTTCGACACCGTGAAGAAGAAGAGCAACGATCTCTACCAGGGTCAGACCAAGGTGCTGGAGCCCGGCAAGGTCGGCATCGAGGTGCGGACCTTCCGGGAGACCTACCTCGACGGCACGCTGGACTCCCGCACGCGGGTCGCCACCGAGGTCGCCAAGGCCCCCGTCACCGAGGTCCTGCTCGTCGGCACCAAGAAGCTGCCCGACAACGCGCCCGCGGCCGACGGGCTGAACTGGGCGGCGCTGGCCAACTGCGAGTCGAGCGGCAACCCGAAGGCCTACAACCCGGCCGGGCCGTTCTACGGGCTCTACCAGTTCATGGCGAGCACCTGGCGCGCCGTCGGTGGGGTCGGGCTGCCGAGCGACGCGAGCCCGTCCGAGCAGACCTACCGGGCGCAGATCCTCTACAACCGCAGCGGCGCGGGTCAGTGGCCGGTCTGCGGCCGCTACCTCTTCAGCTGAGGGTGGCGACCGCCCACCCCATGGCTCGCGACGTGCCCGAGCTGCTCGGGCCGGCCGAGGTGCGCGAGCTCGCGGCCCGGCTCGGGATCCGGCCCACCAAGACGCTGGGCCAGAACTTCGTCATCGACCCCAACACGGTGCGCCGGATCGTCCGGGCGGCCGAGGTGGGAGCCGGTGACCATGTGGTCGAGGTCGGCCCGGGCCTCGGGTCGCTGACCCTCGGGCTGCTGCCGGAGGCCGCGTCGGTCACCGCCGTCGAGGTCGACGAGGTGCTGGCCGGCCAGCTGGCCGCGACGGTCGCGCGGCACGCGCCGTCGTACGCCGACCGGCTCACGGTCGTCACCGCCGACGCCCTGCGGCTGGAGACCCTGCCCGGCCCCGAGCCGACCGCCCTGGTGGCGAACCTGCCCTACAACGTGTCGGTACCGGTCCTGCTGCACCTGCTGGAGCGGCTCCCGTCCCTGCGCCGGGTCCTCGTCATGGTGCAGGCGGAGGTGGCCGACCGACTCGCCGCCGCACCGGGCAGCAAGGTCTACGGCGTGCCGTCGGTCAAGGCCGCCTGGTACGCCGACGTGCGGCGGGCGGGCGCGGTCGGGCGGACGGTGTTCTGGCCGGCCCCGAACGTCGACTCCGGGCTGGTGGCGATGACGCGTCGGGAGCCACCGGTGACACCGGCGTCGCGGGCCGAGGTCTTCGCCGCCGTGGACGCCGCGTTCGGCCAGCGGCGCAAGACGTTGCGGGCCGCCCTGGCCGGGTGGGCCGGGTCGGCCGATGCGGCCGAGGCCGCGCTGCGCGCCGCCGGCATCGACCCGCGGACCCGCGGCGAGGCGCTCGGGGTCGTCGAGTTCGCCCGGCTGGCCGCGCACCGCCCGGCGATCTCCACCTAGGGTCGAGCCATGACCTCGGTGACCGTGCGCGCCCCCGCCAAGGTCAACCTCGGGCTGGCCGTCGGTGCCCCGCGCCCCGACGGCTTCCACGACGTGGCGACGGCCTACCACGCGATCTCGCTGCACGACGAGCTCGTCGTGGCGACGTCCGACGACCTCGTCGTCAGCGTCACCAACGCCGACGGGGTCGCGGTGGACGACGTACCGCAGGACCGCACCAACCTGGCCGTTGCCGCCGCGCTCGCGCTCGCGGAGCGGACCGGCATCGAGCCGCTGGTGCGGCTGCACATCACCAAGGCGATCCCGGTCGCCGGGGGGATGGCCGGCGGCAGCGCCGACGCGGCGGCGGCTCTCGTCGGCTGCGACGCGCTGTGGCAGACCGGCCTGTCCCGCAGCGAGCTGCTGGCGATCGCGGGCGAGCTCGGCAGCGACGTGCCCTTCTCGCTGGTCGGCGGCACCGCGCTGGGCACCGGCCGTGGCGAGGTGCTGACCCCGGTGCTGGCGCGCGGCCGGTTCGAGTGGGTGGTCGCCGTGGCCGACGGCGGGCTCGCCACGCCGAAGGTGTACGCCGAGTGCGACCGGCTCCGTGCCGGTGTCCCCGTGCCGGAGCCGCGGGTGCCCGATGCCTTGATGGCCGCGCTGCGGTCCGGCGACGCCGGTGCGCTCGGGGCCGCCCTGCACAACGACCTCGAGGCCGCCGCCTGCTCCCTGCGCCCGGAGCTGCGGGCGACCCTCGAGACGGGGACCGAGGCCGGTGCCCTCGGCGGGCTGGTCTCCGGCAGCGGGCCGAGCGTGGTGTTCCTGGCGCGCAGCAGGGAGCACGCCATCGACATCGCCGTGGCGCTGAGCGCCACCGGCACCTGCCGCTCGGTCCGGCGGGCGCACGGGCCGGTGCCCGGCGCCCGGCTGGTCGGGGCGTAGTGGCCCGCAACCTCGTCAACCTCGAGGCGGTCGGCAAGGGCTACGGCACCAGGGCCCTGCTCGACGGTGTCTCCCTCGGCGTCGCGGAGGGGGACCGGACCGGTGTGGTCGGCCGCAACGGCGACGGCAAGTCGACGCTGCTGCGGCTGCTCACCCGGTCCGAGGCGCCGGACTCCGGGCGGGTCACCCACGCCGGCGGGCTGCGGGTCGCCCAGGTCGGCCAGCGCGACGGGCTGGACCCGGCGGCCACGGTGCGCACGCTGGTGGTGGGCCACGGCCCGGCGCACGAGTGGGCCGCCGACGCGCGGGTCCGGGACGTGCTCACCGGGCTCTTCGGCCTCCGCGACGACCTGGACGCCATGCTCGACCGGGTGGTGGGCCGGCTGTCCGGCGGCGAACGCCGCCGGGTGGCGCTGGCGCAGGCACTGGTCGGCGACCACGACCTGCTCGTGCTGGACGAGCCGACCAACCACCTCGACGTCGAGGGCATCGACTGGCTGGCGCGGCACCTGCTCGCCCGCAGGGAGGCGCTCGTCGTGGTCACCCACGACCGGTGGTTCCTCGACGCGGTCTGCGACCGCACCTGGGAGGTGCAGGGCGGTGCGGTCCGCCAGTACGACGGCGGCTACTCGGCCTACGTGCTGGCGCGGGCCGAGCGGGACCGGATCTCCGCCGCCGAGGACGCCCGGCGGGCGAACCTGGTGCGCAAGGAGCTCGCCTGGCTGCGGCGCGGACCGCCGGCCCGCACCTCCAAGCCCCGGTTCCGCATCGACGCCGCGAACGCGCTGATCGCCGACGAGCCTGCTCCGCGGGACAGCGTCGAGCTGGTGAAGTTCGCCAGCGCCCGCCTGGGCCGGACCGTCTACGACGTCCTGGACGCGACCGTCGAGGTCGGCGGCCGGGTGCTGCTCGACCGGCTCACCTGGCACCTCGGTCCGGGCGACCGGCTCGGTGTCGCCGGCGTGAACGGCTCGGGCAAGACCTCCTTGCTGCGCCTGCTCGTCGGGGACCTCACCCCGGCCGCCGGCCGGGTGGTCCGCGGGGTCACCGTACGGCTGGCCTACCTGTCCCAGGACGTCGTCGAGCTCGACCCTGCCCTGCGGGTGCTGCAGGCGGTCGAGTCGGTGCGCCGCGAGGTGGACCTCGGCAAGGGCCGGACGATCACCGCGACCCAGATGTGCGAGCGGTTCGGCTTCGTCGGAAACGCCCAGTGGACGCCGGTCGGGGAGCTGTCCGGCGGGGAGCGCCGGCGCCTGCAGCTGCTCCGGCTGCTCATGGACGAGCCGAACGTCCTGCTTCTCGACGAGCCGACCAACGACCTCGACATCGACACGCTGACGGCGCTGGAGGACCTGCTCGACGGCTGGCCGGGGACCTTGCTCGTGGTGTCGCACGACCGGTACTTCCTCGAGCGGGTCTGCGACCGAGCCGTCGCGCTGCTCGGTGACGGCCGGCTGCGGGACCTCCCCGGCGGCGTGGACGAGTACCTCGCCCTTCGCCGCGCGTCCCGCGACCTGTCGGCCGCAGCCGCCGGCACACCCGCGCCTGCGGCTGCCACGTCGGCGGAGGGAACGGGAGCGCCGGACGCGGCGGCGCTGCGTGCTGCGCGCAAGGAGCTGGCCCGGCTGGACCGGCAGCTGCGGACCCTCGGCGACCGCGAGTCCCGGCTGCACGAGCGGATGGCCGTCGCGGCCAGCGACCACGAGGCCGTGCTGGCGCTGGACGCCGACCTACGCGCGCTGCACCAGGAGCGGGCTGCCCTCGAGGAGCGCTGGCTGGAGCTCGCCGAGCTCACCGACACCGGCTGAGCCGATGCGCCTGTGCCGATCCCGCCCGAGCGTGCGGGAGCAGCCGCTCGGCCGAAAGGAGGCCGCCGAACGACCGAGTTGGGCCGGGTCGAGGACGAAGCGGCTGCGGCGGCGCGTACGCTCCGGCGCATGCCGGTGGCGCTGGAGTGGGGCCCGCTCGGCGCCCGGACCCTCGCCGAGCGCAGCGACGTCGTCGTCGTGGTCGACGTGCTGTCCTTCTCGACCGCGCTCACCATCGCCATCGAGCGCGGTGCCCGGGTGTGGCCGCACACCGGCGGCGAGGCTGCCCGGCAGCTGGCTCGCGACATCGACGCGGTGCTGGCCGGCAACCGCAACTCGCACGAGGGGCTGACCATCTCGCCGGTCAGCCTGCTCGACGTCGACGCGGACACCCGGCTGGTCCTGCCGTCCCCGAACGGGTCGTCGATCGCGTACGCGGCGATCAACGGCGACGTGCCGGTGGTGGCGGGCTGCCTGCGCAACGCGGCCGCCGTGAGCCGCTACCTGGACGACTTCGACCGGGTCGCCCTGGTGCCGGCGGGGGAGCGCTGGGGGGACGGCTCGCTGCGACCGGCGTACGAGGACCTGGTGGGCGCCGGCGCCGTGGCCGACCGACTGCTCGCCCGGAACCCAGCGCTAACGCTGACGCCGGAGGCCGAGGCCGCCGCCCTCGCCTTCCGCTCGCTGCGACCGCTGGAGCTCTGCCCGTCCGGGGTCGAGCTGGTGGAGCGCGGCTTCGCCGAGGACGTCCGGCTCGCCGGCGAGGTCGACGTCAGCGAGGTCGTGCCGGTCCTGCGCGAGGGCAGGTTCCTCGCCGCGTGAGCGTCCGGTGAAGCAGGGCCCGGCCTGGCTGCTCCGGCTCGAACCTCCGGCGGGGGACGGGCCCACCGTCGCGGTGAAGGACGCGATCGACGTGGTCGGCACCGTGACGACGGTCGGCGCCCGCAGCCGCGAGGACTCCGGTGTCGCAGCGGCCGACGCCCCGTGCGTGGCCGCGATCCGGAGCTCGGGCGGCCGGATCGTCGGCAAGACCAACCTCAGCGAGCTGTGCTGGTTCGCCGACGGCGTCAACGAGCACACCGGCACCCCGGTCAACCCGCTGGCCCCGGCCCGCGTGCCCGGGGGCTCCTCGAGCGGGTCCGCGGTGGTCGTCGCCCGCGGTGAGGCGGACCTCGCGCTGGGCACCGACACGGGTGGCTCGGTGCGCATCCCGGCTGCCGCCTGCGGCGTCGCGGGGCTCAAGACGACCCGCGGTCGGGTGCCGACAGGAGGCGTGTTCCCGCTGTCGCCACCGCTGGACACCGTCGGACCGCTGGCCCGCGACGTCGCCGGGCTGGTCACCGCGATGAGGCTGCTGGAGCCGGGCTTCAGGTCACGCTCCCGGCGCGGCGACCGGTCGTCGTGCGACTGCGGCTCGGGGACGACGTGGGGGTCGACGCCGCCGTGGACGACGGGGTGGACGAGCTGCTCGCCGCGGCCGGCTGGGAGGTGCACGAGCACCGGGTGTACGGGTGGCCGGGCCTGGTCCGGGCATCCGGCCGGATCCTCGACGCGGAGGCCGGCCCGGCCCAGGCCTTCCTGCTGGAGCGCCGCGACCTGCTCAGCGACCGGGCCCGGGCGGCGATCGAGGGGAGCCTGCGCGAGCGCCCCGAGGACGTGGCCCGGGCCCGGGAGCTGACCGCGCGGTTCGGCGAGCAGCTGGCGGGCGCGCTCGCCCCGGCCGACGCGCTGGTGCTGCCGACGCTGGTGGGGCCGCCGCCGCTGCTGGACGACTCCGACGAGCTGCGGCTCACGGTGCTCACGGTGCCGTTCAACGTGCTGGGCTGGCCGGCCCTGTCGGTGCCGGTCCGGGCGGCCCGGGGAGGAGGCGACGTCCCGCCGTCGGTCCAGCTGGTGGCCGGCCCCGGGGCGGAGGAGCGGCTGCTCGGGCTGGGGCTCGGCCTGCCGTCGTACGGCCCGGCCTGAAGAAAAGGGCGTCAGCTGCCGGTCTCGAACGGCGCGACCAGCCGACGGAGCAGGTCCGACAGCGTCTCGCGGTCCCCGGGGGTCAGCGCCGCCAGCAGGTCTCGCTCCCGGGTCAGCAGGTCCGCCAGCGCGGCATCGACCCGATCCTTGCCGCGCGGGGTGAGCCGGACCCGGACGCCGCGACGGTCGGCGGGGTCCGGCATCCGCTGGACCAGGCCGCGGACCTCGAGCCGGTCGACCCGGTTGGTCATGGTCCCCGACGTCACCAGCGTCTGGGCGAGCAGCTGGCCGGGGGACAGGACGTACGGCCGGCCGGCCCGCCGCAGGGCGGCCAGCACGTCGAACTCCCAGACCTCGAGCTCGTGCGCCTCGAACGCGCCGGCCCGGGCCCGGTCGAGGTGCCGGGCCAGCCGGGTGACCCGGCTGAGCACCTCGAGCGGCCGGACGTCCAGGTCCGGGCGCTCCCGCGCCCAGGCGGCGACCAGCCGGTCCACCTCGTCCTGCACCGCGCACCTCCGTGCCGACGATCATGACCGAGAACTGTCTTGACATCAAGATGCACCTCCGGCAAAGTATCTCGACATCAAGACGTCCGACGGGGAACTGTGGGAGGCAGCCGTGCAGTGGGACCCGGACCGCTACCTCGCGTTCGCCGCCGAGCGCGGCCGCCCGTTCCACGACCTGGTCGACCGGGTGGCTGCCGAGGACCCGCAGGTCGTGGTCGACCTCGGCTGCGGGCCGGGCAACCTGACCGCGACCCTGGCCCGGCGCTGGCCGCGCGCGACGGTCCACGGCCTGGACTCGTCACCGGAGATGATCGAGACGGCGGAGCGCGAGCACGGCAAGGACCAGGTGCGCTTCGAGGTCGGTGACCTGCGCGACTGGCGGCCCGCCGAGCCGGTGGACGTCCTGGTCTGCAACGCGACCCTGCAGTGGGTGCCCGATCACGTCGCGCTGCTCCCCGGTCTGCTCCGCCAGGTCCGGCCGGGTGGGTGGCTGGCCTTCCAGGTGCCGGGGAACTTCGGCGAGCGCAGCCACACGGCGATGGCCGAGGTCGCCACGTCACCTCGGTGGTCCGCCGCGTTCGCCGGCCGCGACCGGGCCCGGCCGGCTGTCGAGCCGGCGCAGACCTACCTCGAGCTGCTCGCCGGCCTCGGCTGCGCCGTCGACGCCTGGGAGACGACCTACCTGCACGTCCTGCCCGGCGACGACGCCGTCGTGCAGTGGGTGACCGGCACGGGGCTGCGCCCGTACCTGCAGGCGTTGAGCGACGACGAGCAGCGCGCCGCGTTCCTCGCCGACTACCGGGCGCTGCAGGCCGAGGCGTACCCCAGCCGCGAGTGGGGCACGGTGCTGCCGTTCCGGCGGATCTTCGTGGTGGCGCGACGGGGTGCGAGGTGACCACCACCGGGCGGAGCGGTCTGGTGGGGCTGCACCACGTGCAGCTGGCCTGCCCACGTGGGTCCGAGCAGGTGCTCCGGGCGTTCTACGGCGACGTGCTGGGCCTGACCGAGGTACCGAAGCCGCCCGAGCTGGCGGCCCGCGGCGGGGTGTGGTTCCGCTCGGGTGCCCTGGAGCTGCACCTGGGCGTCGAGGACGACTTCCGGCCGGCCCGCAAGGCGCACCCGGGGCTGCTCGTGCGCGACCTGACGGCGTACGCCGACCGGTTGGCCGCGCACGGCGTGCCGGTCAGGTGGGACGACGCGTTCCCGGGGTTCCGCCGCTGCTACGTCGACGACCCGCACGGGAACCGGCTCGAGCTGATGGAGCCGCTCGACCCGTCCTGATGGTCAGTGCCGGGTGCCGTCGTGCAGCTCCGGTCTGGCCTCGAGGCCGGACAGGCCGTTCCAGGCCAGGTTGACGAGGTGGGCCGCGACCTCGGCCTTCTCCGGCCGACGGGCGTCCAGCCACCACTGACCGGTGAGCGCGACCATGCCGACGAGCATCTGCGCGTACATGGGGGCGAGCTTCGGGTCGAAGCCGCGCTCCGTGAGCTGGTTGGCCATGATGTGCTCGACCTGGCTGGCCGCGTCGCCGATCAGCGACGAGAACGTGCCCGTCGACTGGGCCACGGGCGAGTCGCGGACGAGGATGCGGAAGCCGTCGGACGAGGTCTCGACGTAGTCCAGCAGTGCGAACGCCGCCCGCTCGAGCAGGTCGCGCGGATGGCCGTTGCTGCTGAGAGCCCCGGTGATCGAGTCGAGCAGGGTGCGCATCTCGCGGTCGACGACGACCGCATAGAGACCTTCCTTGCCGCCGAAGTGCTCGTAGACGACCGGCTTGGATACCGACGCCCTGGCCGCGATCTCCTCGACCGACGTGGCGTCGAAGCCCTTCTGGGCGAACAGCGAGCGCCCGACGTCGAGCAGCTGCTCGCGCCGCTGCTTGCCGGTCATCCGGCGCCCCTCGCGCCGGGCGCGGGGGGCCGGCCCTGCGCTCTCGGTCGCCACCGCTGCACCGTAGCGGACCCCTGACGGCGAGCTGTCCGTGATCTTCGCGGAGCCGCCACCCGCCCGACATGTCCGGGTCCATCGCACGACGCCGGGGTCAGGTCCCGGCGGACGGGTGCTGCTCCGTCCTTTCCCGAAGTGGGGGCGGCGACCAGGTCGCCGCCTGGTCACGCCCTCGGGTTGTGTCCGGGGCCCGGGGTCTGATGCCTCATGGCAGCCGATCCCGAGCTCGTCGAGCGGGCTCGCACCCTCCGTCGCGCTGGCCTCAGCGTCGAGCAGATCGCCGCTCGGCTGGAGCTGACCAGTCGGAGCATGGTCTACCGCTGGGTCCGCGACCTACCCGCTCCCGCCTGGACGGCGAGGCCCAACGCGAAGGACCACCTCCGGGAGCGGGCTCGCGCCCTGCGGCGACAGGGTGCGTCCTACAGCGAGATCACCGCCGCGCTCGGCGTCTCGTCCAGCAGCGTCTCTCTCTGGGTCCGGGACCTGCCCGTCCCCGAAGGCCTCCTGGCCCGAGCGCGGCATGCCCATCGGATCAACGGGGCTCGTTGGGAACGCGAACGGGCCCGGCGTGAGGCCGAGCGGTCAGAGGTCAAGCGCCGGGCAGCCCAGACCGTCGGACCACTCAGTGATCGCGACCTCCTGCTCGTGGGAGCGGCGCTGTACTGGGCGGAGGGCGCGAAGGACAAGCCCTACGCAAGGCGCGAGAAGATCGCTCTGATCAACAGCGATCCCACAGTGCTGCGCTTGTTCCTGAAGTGGCTGGACCTGATGCTGGTTCCTGACGAGCACCGTGGCTTCCGACTGTCGATCCACGAGACCGCGAATCTTGACGCTGCCCACGCGTTCTGGAGCAACGAGCTGAGCATCGCCCTCGACAGGTTCTCGCGCCCGACCATGAAACGGCATCAGCCCAAGACTGTCCGGCTCAACACGGGCAGCAGTTATCACGGGTGCCTGGTCGTCACCGTGCGGAAGAGCCGGGTGCTGTACCAACAGGTAGAGGGTCTGTGGCAGGGCATGGTCGCGGCCACGATGGACCAGAAGACGATCTGACGGGCTGAGGGAGCCCGTGGTCCCGTTAGCCTGTGTGGCGATCCGCCGTGGGGTAACTGGCAGCCCGCAGACCTTTGGAGTCTTGCAGTCCTGGTTCAAATCCAGGCGGCGGAGCTAGCCGCCGGTACCCCGGGTATCCTGCTGCCGTACAGCACGACGTCAGCCCGCCGCCTCGCTGCCAGGAGCGCGCCCCGCGTGAGTCCCGACCGACCGGCCGCCGTGGTCGTCCTCGCCGCCGGCGAGGGCACCCGGATGAAGTCGTCGATCCCGAAGGTGCTCCACCAGGTGGGCGGCCGCACCCTCGTGCACCATGCGGTGCTGGCCGCCGAGGGACTGGACCCCGAGCACCTGGTCGTGGTCGTCGGTCACGGGCGCGACCAGGTCGCCGCCCACCTCGCCGAGGTGACGCCCAAGGCGGCGACCGCGGTCCAGGACCAGCAGCTCGGCACCGGGCACGCCGTCGGGTGCGCCCTGGACGGCCTGCCCCCGCTGTCCGGCACCGTGGTCGTGACCTACGGCGACGTCCCCCTGCTCACCACGGCGACCCTGCAGGCGCTGCTCGACGAGCACACCGCTTCGGGCAACGCCGTGACGATCCTCACCGCAGCCCTCGACGACCCGACCGGCTACGGCCGGGTGCTGCGCTCGGCCGACGGCTCGGTCAGCCGGGTGGTCGAGCAGAAGGACGGCACACCCGAGGAGCTCGCCGTTCCCGAGGTCAACTCGGGGGTGTACGCGTTCGACGCGTCCGCGCTCCGCGACGGCCTGGCCCGGCTCGACACCGACAACGCCCAGGGCGAGCTCTACCTCACCGACGTCGTCGGGCACGCCCGCGAGGCCGGCGGCCGGGTCGGGGCGGTGACGGTGACCGACACCTGGCAGGTCGAGGGCGTCAACACCCGGGTCCAGCTCGCCGGCCTGCACCGCGAGCTCAACCGACGGACGGTCGAGCGCTGGATGCTCGCGGGCACCACGGTCATGGACCCGGCGACCACCTGGATCGACACCGACGTCACCCTCCAGCCGGAGACGGTGCTCGAGCCGAACGTCGTCCTCCGGGGCCGCACGAGCATCGCCACCGGGGCGGTGGTCGGCCCCGACTGCCTGCTCTCCGACACGACCGTCGGCGCCGGCGCGACGGTGCGCAACACCACCTCGGACGGAGCGGTCATCGGGCCGGAGTCCGAGGTCGGCCCCTACACCTACCTGCGTCCCGGCACCCGGCTGGGTCGTGGCGCCAAGGCCGGCGGCTTCGTCGAGATGAAGAAGGCCGACATCGGCGACGGCGCGAAGGTCCCGCACCTGTCCTACGTCGGCGACGCCACCGTCGGCACCGGTGCGAACATCGGCGCCGGCACGATCTTCGCCAACTACGACGGCATCGCCAAGCACCACACGACCGTCGGTGAGCACAGCTTCGTCGGCAGCGACTCGGTGCTGATCGGCGGGGTCCACGTCGGCGACGGCGCCTACGTCGCGGCCGGCTCGACCATCACCGGCGACGTCGCACCGGGCGAGCTTGCGGTCGCCCGCGGGAAGCAGCGCGGCATCGCCGGCTGGGTCGCCCGCCGCCGGGCCGGCACCCGGACCGCCGAGGCGGCCGAACGGGCCCTGGCCCGCGGCGCCGCGGAGCGGGACGATCAGGAGCAGCGGGACGCGACCAGCAGCCACAGCGAAGGGCCGGGAGCATGAGCTTCATCAAGACCACGGGCGAGAAGAAGCTCATGCTCTTCTCCGGCCGTGCCCACCCCGACCTGGCCGAGGCGGTGGCCACCGAGCTCGGCATCGAGCTCACCCCGACGACCGCCTACGACTTCGCCAACGGCGAGATCTACATCCGCTACAAGGAGTCGGTCCGCGGCTGCGACGCCTTCGTGCTGCAGAGCTGCACCTCGCCCATCAACACCTGGGTGATGGAGACGCTGATCATGGTGGACGCGCTCAAGCGCGCCAGCGCCAAGCGGATCACCGTGGTCATGCCGTTCTTCCCCTATGCCCGCCAGGACAAGAAGGGCCGCGGCCGGGAGCCCATCTCGGCCCGGCTGGTCGCCGACCTGTTCGCCACCGCCGGCGCCGACCGCCTGATGGCGGTCGACCTTCACACCGCCCAGATCCAGGGCTTCTTCGACGGTCCCGTCGACCACCTCTACGCGCTGCCGCTGCTGTCGTCGTACGTCAAGCGCCGGGTGGAGAGCTCACGGGTCACCATCGTGTCCCCGGACGCCGGCCGGCTCCGGCTGGCGGAGCGCTGGTCGGAGACGATGTACGGCGCCCCGCTGGCGTTCATCCACAAGACCCGCGACCCCGACCGGCCCAACGAGACCAAGGCCAACCGGGTCGTCGGTGACGTCGCCGGCCGGGTCTGCATCTTGCAGGACGACATGATCGACACGGCCGGGACGATCACCAAGGCGGCTGACGCGCTGTTCGCCGAGGGCGCTGCCGACGTGATCATCGCGGCGACGCACGGCATCTTCTCCGGCCCCGCGGTCGACCGGCTGAAGAACTCCGGCGTCAGCGAGGTGGTGGTCACCGACACCCTGCCGATCGGGGACGAGGTGCGCTTCGACAAGCTCACGGTCCTGCCCATCTCGACCCTGCTGGCTCGCGCGGTGCGTGAGGTGTTCGACGACGGCTCGGTGACCAGCCTGTTCGACGGGCACGCCTGACGCCGGCCCGACGAGCACGATGGACGTGTCGCCTCTCCGTCGACCCGCTCAGCCGGGGGTCAGGTTGCGGTCCTGCATCTCCCATGCATGGTCCAGCGCGTGGTAGGCCGTGTGCCGGAGCAGGTAGGGGATCGTCCAGTTGCCGAGCGGCTTGCCCTCGGCGTACCAGGCGCGCATGGCCGCGACGAAGCGCTCGCGGTGCGCTGCGAGGCCGTCCGGCGTGAGCAGGTCCTCCAGCTCGGTGGGCACCTTCACCCGCTTCGAGAAGTCCTGACCCTCGACGTTCAGCACGTGCCGGACGATCTGCTGCCGGTCGCGGCCGCCGCCGCGCGGACCAGGACGCAGGTCGGGCGAGACACGTGCCGCGACGTCGTCGAACTCCGCCCAGGCGGCCCGGAGCAGCCGGATGCTGCGCGCGAAGACCGGAGGGTCCATCGGGAGGCGGTCGAGGCTCGACGGGGCGAACGAGATGCCCCAGAAGTCGGTCGACCCGACGCCGCGGTACCGCTCGACGACGTCAAGCTCCGTCTGTCCGGCCAGCTCCTTCCCGAGACGAGCTCGCTTCGCGACCGGCAGGTAGCGCGGCAGGTACGACCGGAGCTTCTCGAGCGCCTGTGCCTCGTCCCGGCCGTTCCGCTCGAGACCCGGCCAGTCGACGGCGACGGCGACCCACTTCTTGTCCCTGGTGGGCTGCTCCACCTGCACGCGAAGGCCCGAGGCCATCGCCACTCCCTCCGTCGGCGGGGTCCAGCACACCAGGTCGCGTGCCGCCGTCGGTGATGCCCCTAGGCCGGGCTCCCACACACTGGTTCGACCGCCCGACCTGGCGCGGCTAGACTGCTGCAGTTGCCCGGCGAGGGAGCCCTTCGGCCTCCGTGATCGACGGGGTGCCGTGGACCGTCCCACGAGCCTCCTTCTCGCCCGGCGCCAGACCCACCAGACGAACGCCCGCGAGGAGTACCCCAGCCGTGTCCGAGGTCCGCATTTCCGCCGAGTACCGCACCGAGTTCGGCAAGGGCGCCGCCCGCCGCATCCGCCGTGACAACAAGGTGCCCGCCGTCCTGTACGGCCACGGCTCCGACCCACGGCACATCTCGCTCCCGGGCCACGACCTGATGATGGCGCTGAAGGCCTCGAACGTCCTGCTCACGCTCGACCTGGACGGCTCGGACGAGCTCGCGCTGCCCAAGGACGTCCAGCGCGACCCGATCAAGGGCTTCCTCGAGCACGTCGACCTCGTCCTGGTCCGCCGTGGCGAGAAGGTCACCGTCGAGATCCCCGTGCACGTGGTCGGCTCGGCGGCGCCGGACACGCTGGTCGCCAACGACCTCAACGCGCTGTCGATCGAGGCCGAGGCCACCCACATCCCGGCAGCCGTCGAGGTGTCGATCGAGGGGCTGACCGTGGGCGCCCAGATCCACGCCAAGGACGTCGTGCTGCCGGCCGGCTCGACCCTGGCCACCGACCCGGAGGCTCTGGTCGTGCACATCAGCGCCGCCCCGACCGCCGACCAGCTCGAGGCCGAGCTGGCCGAGGCCGAGGCCGAGGTCGGCATCGTGCAGGAGCCCTCCGAGGCCGAGCAGGCCGCCGAGGCTCCCGCCGCGGCGGACGAGGGCTCCGCCGACGAGGGCGACAAGGCCGAGGGCTGAGGCTCTTCCGCCGCCGCGGCGACCGGCCCAGCAGCGCATCGGTCGACGGCGTGAGCGACGACGTCTGGCTGGTGGTCGGGCTCGGTAACCCCGGGCCCGGCTACGCCGGCAACCGGCACAACGTCGGCTTCATGGTCGTCGACCTGCTCGCCGAGCGGATGGGCGCCCGGTTCAAGGCGAACAAGGCGCGGGCGGAGGTCGTCGAGGGCCGGCTGTCGGGCGTCCGGGTGGTGCTGGCCAAGCCGCGCACGTTCATGAACGACTCCGGTGGCCCGGTCACCGGGCTGAGGGACTTCTTCAAGGTGCCGGTGGAGCGGCTCGTCGTCGTGCACGACGAGCTCGACCTGCCGTACGGCGGGCTGCGGCTCAAGCTCGGCGGCGGCGACAACGGCCACAACGGCCTCAAGTCGATCCGGCGTTCGCTGGGGACCGGGGAGTTCCACCGGGTGCGGTTCGGCATCGGCCGCCCGCCCGGCCGGATGGATGCGGCCGCGTTCGTGCTGCGGGACTTCGGTGCCGCCGAGCGCAAGGACCTCGACCTGGAGGTCGACCGCGCCGCCGACGCCGTCGAGGCCCTGGTCACCGAGGGCCTCGAGCGGGCCCAGAACAGCCACAACACCTAGGCCGGACGGCTCGCGACCTCAGGCGACGAGCTGCAGGTCGCCGCGGCCGCTGCGCAGGTCCTGCAGTGGCCGCTCGACGACCACGGTCGCGTCCTCCCGGCGCACCGCAGCAGCCCCGGCGGCGAGCCGTCGCAGCAGGGTCGCGTTCTCGCCGTGCACGTGCATCCGCACCTGCGTCGCCCCGCGCCCGGCCGCTTCGGCCAGCGCAAGGTCCAGCATCGCCCGGCCGAGCCCGCGGCGCTGCCAGCCGTCCGCCACGACCGCGCTCACCTCGACGATGCCGGCTGGGCCGGCTGGGCCGGCCGGGCCGTCGGAGACGACGGCCCAGCCGGCATGGCCGAGCAGGACCGGGCCGCTGGCGGCGACCCAGGCGCCGTGGGTGCCGTCCTGCCGCAGCAGGGCCGCCAGCAGGCGGCTGCTCGGGTTGCCGATCCCGGTGCAGAAGCGGAGGAACGCCGACTGGGGGGACAGCCCCGCCAGCAGGGCCCGGAGGCCCTCGGTGTCGAAGTCGCCGGCTCGGCGCAGCTGGATTCGATCCATGAACCCAGAGGGTGAGGCTAGGCTCTGGGTCTGTCAAGTGAACTTAGACGGAGGAGGCAGCCGGTGACCGACCCCGACGCGCTCCGGTGGTCGACCGAGAGCTGCACCATCCAGCGCACCGCCGAGGCGATCGGTGACCGCTGGTCGCTGGTGGTGCTGCGTGAGCTGTTCTCCGGCATCCGGCGGTTCGACCAGCTCACCGTGCGCACCGCGATCCCGAGGCAGGTCCTCACCGCCCGGCTGGCCCGGCTGACCGACCTGGGGATCGTGCGGCGGGTGCCGTACCAGGAGCCCGGCCGGCGCACCCGGGACGAGTACCGGCTCACCCAGCGGGGCCTGGACCTCTACCCGGTGCTGATGGCGATGGCCGCCTGGGGCGACCGCTACCTCGCCGACGACGCCGGGCCGCCGTTCGAGTTCGTCCACCGCGACTGCGGCGAGCCGCTCGACCTCGTCCTGCGCTGCGCCGCCGGCCACGAGCTCGACAGCAGCCGCGCGGTGTCCGGGCGCCCCGGGCCGGGCGCCAAGCCTCGTACCGCCTGACCGGCAGCCGGATCGGCGGCCGGTGGTTCAGCCGGTGTTGCGCAGGCCGGCCGCGATGCCGTTGACGGTGAGCAGCAGCGCCTCCCGCAGCCGCGGCTCGAGCGGTCGGCCGGCCTGCGCGTCCGCACGGGACCGCCGCAGCAGGGACACCTGCAGGTAGCTGATCGGGTCGAGGTACGCGTCGCGCACCTGCAGCGTGCGGGCCAGGACCGGGTTGGAGCCGAGCAGCGACCCCTCCCGGGTGACCGCGAGGACCTCGGTGACGGTCCGGTCGTGCTCGTCGCGGACGGCGTCGAACAGGTGCCGCAGGTCGGGGTCGACCAGGGAGTCGACGTAGTGCGCGGCGATCCGCAGGTCGGTCTTCGCCAGCGTCATCGACACGTTGGACAGGAACGTGCGGAAGAAGTGCCAGCCGTCGTACATCTCGTCGAGGACGTCGCCGAGCCCCGCCTCCCGGACGGCGGCCAGCCCGGTCCCGACGCCGAACCATCCCGGCACGACCTGCCGGGACTGGGTCCAGCCGAACACCCACGGGATCGCCCGGAGCCCGGACAGCCCGGCGCCGCTGTCCGGCCGGCGGGCCGGGCGGGAGCCGATGTTGAGGTCGGTGAGCAGCTCGACCGGGGTCGACTGGACGAAGTAGGCCGGCAGGTCGGGGTGCTCGACCAGCCGGCGGTACGCCGTCTGCGCCGAGTCGGACAGCACGTCCATGACGTCGTCGAAACGGGTCAGCTGGGCCGAGGACGTGCGCGGCTCCCGGTGCAGCACCGTCGCCTCGAGGGTGGCAGCGAGGGTGAGCTCGAGGTTCTCGCGGGCCAGCGCCGGCAGGGAGTACTTGTCGCTGATGACCTCGCCCTGCTCGGTCACCTTGATCTCGCCGTCGAGCGTCCCCCAGGGCTGGGCCAGGATCGCGTCGTGGGTCGGGCCGCCGCCCCGGCCGATCGTCCCGCCGCGACCGTGGAACAGCCGCAGCCGCACCCCGTGCCGCCCGGCCACGTCACGCAGCTGTCGCTGGGCCCGGTGGATCTCCCACTGCGACGTGGCGATGCCGGCCTCCTTGTTGGAGTCGGAGTAGCCGAGCATCACCTCCTGCACGTCTCCACGCAGCTGCACCACCCGGCGGTACGACGGGTCGGCGAGCAGCTCGTCGAGCACCCGGCCGGCCTCCCGCAGCTCCGACACCGTCTCCAGCAGCGGCACGAACCCGATCCTCGCCACGCCGTCGTGCAGGTCGACCAGCCCGGCCTCCCGGGCCAGCAGCACGGCGGCCAGCAGGTCGTCGGCGCCCCGGGTCATCGAGACGATGTAGCTCTCGCACACCTCCGGGCCGAGGGTGTCCAGCGCCTCGCGGATGGTCGTGAACACCGCCAGCGTCCGCGCCCCCGCCTCGTCCAGCGGTGCCTGCTGGGGCCCCAGCGGTCGACGGCCGGCCAGCTCCTTGCGCAACAGCTCGAGCCGGTTGCGTCGCGGCAGGTCGGCGTAGCGCCACGACAGCTCGCCGAGCCGGTCGAACATCTGCGCCAGGGCATGGTGGTGGGCGTCGGCGTGCTCGCGCACGTCGAGGGTCGCCAGGTGCAGGCCGAAGGTCGACACGACCCGCAGCAGCCGGTCCATCCGGCCGTGCGCAGCCAGCGCCGCCTTGTGGGTGGCCAGCGAGTCGCGCATGAGCCGCAGGTCGACGAGCAGCTCGGCGGTGCCGAGGTAGTCGTGCCCCGGCCGGTGCGCGGCCCCCTCGGCGATCCGCTCCCTGGTGTGGGCGAGCTTGAGCTGCACGCACCGCCCCTTGAGCCGGTACGGCTCGTCGCCGTTGATCCGGCGCACCCGGGCGGGCAGCTCGGGCAGCGCCGCCAGGTCCCGCTCGATGCTGGCGAGCAGCGCGTCGCTTGCCCCGACCAGGGACTGGGCGGACGACAGGTCGGCCATCAGGTCGTCGACCAGCACGGCGAGGTCCCGCAGCGCGTGGCCGTGCTGGAGCACGAGCACGTCGTGAGTCACCTGCGGTGTGACGTTCGGGTTGCCGTCCCGGTCGCCCCCGATCCAGCTGCCGAAGCGCAGCGGGCGCGCGTCCGCCGGCAGCTCCACCCCGAGCGAGGCGAGCTGGTCGGCCAGCTCCTCCAGCACGTCGGCGACCGTGTGCAGCATCAGCTCGTCGAGGTAGTACGCCGCGTTGCGGGCCTCGTCGACCGGCTCGGGGCGGTCCAGGCGCAGCTCCGCGGTCTGCCAGAGCAGGTCGATCACCTCGGCGATCCGGCGGTCCGCGCGCGGGTCGTCGCCGGCATCGAGCAGGTCCGCGACCCGCCGGCGCTTGGACAGGATCGACCGGCGGGCGGCCTCGGTGGGGTGCGCCGTGAACACCGGCCGGACGGCGAGCCGGGCCACCAGCGCGGCCACCTCGTCGGCGGGCAGCCCGGCCGCCCGGATGCGCTCGGCGGTCTGCGCCAGCCAGCCGCCCTTGCCGGCCCGCTCGACCTGCATCTCGCGGGCCCGGTGCACCTGCTCGGTGACGTTGGCCAGGTGGAAGTAGGTGCCGAACGCCCGCACCAGGCGGGCCGCGGTGTCCAGGTCGACGTCCTCGAGCAGCGCGGCGAGACTGCCGGCGTCCTCGCGGCTGCGAGCCCGCACGTCCTCGACCAGCGCCAGCAGCTCGGGGCCCTCCTGCCGGACCAGGGACTCACCGAGCAGGTTGCCCAGCCGCCGGACGTCGGCCCGCAGCGCCGCCTGGGTGCTGTCGTCGGGAAAGCCGTCGCCGGTCGAGGACACCCCTCGACGATAGGTCCGTCCGCCGGCCCCCGAGACTGCCCGACCGTCATCCGAGACCGACATGCACGTGCGCGGCGGCAGCCCGTCGGACCGGCGACGTAGGCTGGGACCGCCCCGGGCCGCAGTGCGGACCGGGGCCGCCGTGCTGCGCCGACCACCCCAGGAGCCGACCTCCGTGAGCCTCACCGGACTGCTGGACCTCCTGCTCGACGAGCGCACGGGCGACCCGGCCCTGCGCACGGCCCTCGACGCCGCCCGCGCCGGGGCGCACACCTCGCTGGACCTCACCGCGCCGCCGGGAGTGCGGCCCTTCGCGCTGGCCGCGCTGGCCGCGCGGGCCGGGCGGCCGGTGCTCGCCGTGACGGCCACCGGCCGGGACGCCGAGGAGCTCGCCAGCGCCCTGCGGGACCTGCTCGACCCCGAGGCGGTCGCTGAGTTCCCGTCCTGGGAGACGCTGCCGCACGAGCGGCTCAGCCCCCGCAGCGACACGGTCGGCCGGCGGCTCGCCGTGCTGCGCCGGCTCGCGCACCCCGACCCGGCCGATGCCGGGCACGGTCCGGTGCAGGTCGTCGTCGCGCCGGTGCGGGCGGTGCTGCAGCCGATCGTCGCCGATCTCGGCGAGCTCGTGCCGGTCGCGCTGCAGGCCGGCGACGAGATCGACCTTGACGTGCTCACCGGCAGCCTGGCGGCGGCCGCCTACACCCGCGTCGACCTGGTCGAGCGGCGCGGCGAGTTCGCGGTGCGCGGCGGCATCGTCGACGTGTTCCCGCCGACCGAGGAGCACCCGCTGCGGGTGGAGCTGTGGGGCGACACCGTCGAGGAGGTGCGCTGGTTCAAGGTCGCCGACCAGCGCTCCCTCGAGGTGGCCGAGCACGGGCTCTGGGCGCCGCCGTGCCGGGAGCTGCTGCTGACCGACGCGGTTCGCGCGCGGGCTGCCGAGATGGCCGAGGCGCACCCGGGTCTCGCCGACGTCTTCGGCCAGCTCGCCGAAGGCATCGCGGTGGAGGGCATGGAGTCCCTCGCGCCGGCGCTCGTCGACGACATGGTGCTGCTGCTCGACCAGCTCCCCGCGGGCACCCACGTCGTGGTGCAGGACCCCGAGCGGGTCCGCACCAGGGCGCACGACCTGTTCGCCACGAGCAGCGAGTTCCTCGAGGCCTCCTGGGCGAGCGCCGCCGCGGGAGCCGCCACACCGATCGACCTGGGGGCGGCCGCGTACCGCAGCCTTGCGGACGTCCGGGCCCGCGCGGTCGAGCTGGCCCTGCCGTGGTGGAGCATCAGCCCGTTCGCGGCGGACGAGACGGCCGAGGGCGAGGACATCTCCTCGGTCGCCGCCCGCTCGGTCGAGGGCTACCGCGGCGACACCGCGCGGTTCGTGGCCGACCTCAAGGGCTGGCTCGGCGACGGCTTCCGCGTCGTCCTGCTCACCGAGGGTCACGGCTCGGCCGAGCGCATCGTCGAGGTGCTCGGCCAGGAAGACGTCGCCGCCCGACTCGACGAGAGCCTCGACTCGGTGCCGGAGCCAGGGATCGTGCACGTCTCGTGCGGTCGGCTCGTTCGCGGGTACGTCAGCGACGACCTGCGCCTCGTCGTGCTCACCGAGACCGACCTCATGGGACAGGCCGGCCCCTCGACCAAGTCGATGCGCCGGATGCCGAGCCGGCGTCGCAACCAGGTCGACCCGCTGCAGCTGCAGCCGGGCGACTACGTCGTGCACGAGCAGCACGGCGTCGGCCGGTACGTCGAGATGACCCAGCGGACCGTCCAGGGAGCCACCCGCGAGTACCTGCTCATCGAGTACGCCCCGTCCAAGCGCGGGCAGCCGGGGGACCGCCTGTTCGTCCCGTCCGACCAGCTCGACCAGGTCACCCGGTACGTCGGCGGCGAGGCGCCGTCCCTGCACCGCCTGGGCGGAGCCGACTGGCAGAAGGCGAAGGGGCGCGCCCGCAAGGCGGTCAAGGAGATCGCCGCCGAGCTGATCCGGCTGTACGCCGCGCGCACCTCCGCCCCCGGCTTCGCCTTCGGTCCCGACACGCCCTGGCAGCGCGAGCTCGAGGACGCCTTCCCCTACCACGAGACACCCGACCAGCTCGGTGCCATCGACGAGGTCAAGCTCGACATGGAGAAGCCGGTCCCGATGGACCGGATCGTCTGCGGCGACGTGGGCTACGGCAAGACCGAGATCGCCGTGCGTGCGGCGTTCAAGGCGGTACAGGACGGCAAGCAGGTGGCTGTCCTGGTGCCGACGACGCTGCTGGTCAACCAGCACCTGTCGACCTTCGCCGAGCGGTACGCCAGCTTCCCGGTGAAGGTCGCGGCCCTCTCACGGTTCCAGTCCGACAAGGAGGCGACCGAGGTCAAGGCGGGGCTGCTCGACGGCACCGTCGACGTGGTGATCGGCACTCATCGCATCCTGTCCAGCGAGGTGCAGTTCAAGGACCTCGGTCTGGTCGTCGTCGACGAGGAGCAGCGCTTCGGCGTCGAGCACAAGGAACAGCTCAAGCACCTGCGCACCAACGTCGACGTGCTGACGATGTCGGCGACGCCGATCCCGCGCACGCTGGAGATGGCGGTCACCGGCATCCGTGAGATGTCGACGATCCTCACGCCCCCGGAGGAGCGCCACCCGGTGCTGACCTTCGTCGGTGCGTACGACGAGAAGCAGATCGGCGCGGCGATCCGGCGCGAGCTGCTGCGCGAGGGCCAGGTCTTCTACATCCACAACCGGGTCGAGTCCATCGACCGCGCCGCTGCCCGGATCCGTCAGCTGGTGCCGGAGGCCCGGGTCGCCATCGCGCACGGTCAGATGAACGAGCACGCGCTCGAGCAGGTGGTGCTCGACTTCTGGGAGAAGCGGTTCGACGTCCTGGTCTGCACGACCATCGTCGAGAGCGGTCTGGACATCTCCAACGCGAACACGCTGATCCTCGAGCGCGCCGACGTCATGGGCCTCTCCCAGCTGCACCAGCTTCGCGGCCGGGTCGGCCGCAGCCGCGAACGCGCGTACGCCTACCTGCTCTACCCGCCGGAGAAGCCGCTCACCGAGACCGCGCACGACCGGCTCGCGACGATGGCCGCGCACAGCGACCTCGGCTCCGGCATGTGGATCGCGATGAAGGACCTCGAGATCCGCGGGGCCGGCAACCTGCTGGGCGGCGAGCAGTCCGGCCACATCGCCGCGGTCGGGTTCGACCTCTACGTCCGCCTGGTCGGCGAGGCCGTCGCCGAGTTCAAGGGCGAGGGCGCCGAGGTGCTGCGGGACGTGAAGGTCGAGCTCCCCGTCGACGCCCACCTGCCGTACGAGTACGTACCCGGCGAGCGGCTGCGGCTCGAGGCCTACCGCAAGCTCGCCGCCATCGGGTCGGAGCAGGACCTCGACGCGGTCCGGGCCGAGCTCGACGACCGGTACGGCGAGCTGCCGACCCCCGTCGAGAACCTCCTCGCCGTGGCCGGCTTCCGGATGCTGGCCCGCCGTGCCGGGTTGTCCGAGGTCGCCCTGGCCGGCAACAGCGTGCGGTTCGCACCGGTCGAGCTGCCGGAGAGCGCGCAGCTGCGGCTGCAGCGGCTCTACCCGGGATCGCTGGTGAAGTCCGCGGTCCGTACGATCCTGGTGCCGAAGCCCATGACCGCCCGGGTGGGCGGCCAGCCGCTGCGGGACGTCGCGCTCCTCGACTGGTGCCGGGACGTCGTCGAGGCGGTGCTGTCTCCCGTCCCGGCGGCGCCCGTCGCCCCAGCCGCAGCAGAAGGACCACGATGAGCCGCCTGACCCGCACCGCCGCCGCTCTCGCCGTCGCGACGCTCGCCGTCGCCGGCCTCTCCGGCTGCGGCGTGCAGCAGCGGCTCGGGTCGGCCGCCGTCATCGACGGCCACCAGATCTCCGTCGACGAGCTGCAGTCCGACGCCCGCGACTACCTCGCCGTGGTTCCCGGCGTGGACCGCGCCGAGGTCCAGCGCGCCCTCCTCGAGCGGGAGATCCTGTCCCGGATCATCTCCGCCGAGGCACGCCAGGTGGGCGTGAGCGTGAGCCCTGCCGCCGTTGCCAAGGCACGCGACACGCTGCTGACGAGTGCGGGTGGCCGGTCCGGCCTGCTCCGGCAGCTGGCGGCCGGCCAGACGCCGGTGGTCCTCGCGCCGTCGCGGGTCGACCGCTGGTTCAAGGACCAGCTGCTCTACCGCAAGATCGCCGCCGCGCTGGCCGTCGGCGGCGACCCGACGTCGCAGGCCACCGTCGCGCGGACCACGCGTGAGCTCATCGCCACCGGCCGGGCCATGGACATCCGGATCAGTCCCCGGTACGGCACCTGGCGGACCCGCGCCGGCGTCCAGCCGCTGGTCAGTGGCGGTCTCGCCAGGACCGCCGAGCAGATCCGCGCCGAGGGCTGACGAGCGGGTGACCGGCCGGCTCGTGCTCCTGCCGACCTCGCCGCGCGTGGCGCCGGGCCTGCTCGCGGCGTCCGCCTGGGACGTTCTCCGGTCCGGGGCGGCGGTACTGGCCGCGGCCGGGCACCCGTTGACGCCGTACCTCGAGGCCGAAGGGGTGCCGGTCCGCGTCCCGGCCGCGACCGAGCCCAGCGCGCTGGCCGCCGAGCTGCTGGGCGGCGCCTCGGCCGGCACCGCGGTCTGGCTGGTCGGTGCCGACGGCGACCCGCAGCTCGGCCTGGCACTGGGCGAGCTGCTCGAGAGCGGGACGGCGACCGTGGAGCTCGAGGTGCTGCCCGGCTCGTACGACCTGCCCGGTGCGCGGGTCCTCGACCTGGTCGCCGTGATGGACCGGCTGCGCTCTGCTGGCGGCTGCCCGTGGGACGCCGAGCAGACCCACGAGTCGCTGGCGACGTACCTGGTCGAGGAGACCTACGAGACGCTCGAGGCGATCGACACCGCCGACCGGAGCCACCTGCGGGAGGAGCTCGGGGACCTGCTGCTCCAGGTGGTCTTCCACGCGCGGATCGCCACCGAGCACCCGGAAGAGCCGTGGTCGGTCGACGACGTCGCCGGCGGCATCGTCGACAAGCTGGTGCGGCGGCACCCGCACGTGTTCGGCTCGGCCACCGCGGAGACCGCGGCGGACGTCGAAACCGGCTGGGAACGGGCCAAAGCCACCGAGAAGGGACGAGTGTCCGCCGTCGACGGCGTGCCGATGGCGCTCCCCGCGCTGGCACTCGCGACCAAGCTGGTGCACCGGGCGGAGAAGAACGGCGTCGACGTCGCAGCAGTCGACGGCGAGACCGTCGGAGACCGGCTGATGGCGCTGGCGGTGGAGGCCCGCGCGGCGGGGCTGGACCCGGAGGCCGAGCTGAGGGCCGCCGCCCGGCGGTTCGCGGGCAGGGTACGTGCGGCCGAACAGGGGCCTTCCTTGGCGGATCGCTGACCGGAGCGGCTCCCCGGCCGTAGATTGGTGCGCCTACGTTCAGTGACTGCGTGGGGGGTGGCGAGGTGAGGGGCGCCTGGACCCGGGGCGGGCGGGCGGGAGCAGCGCTTGCGCTGGTCGTCGCCGCGACGACCGTCGTCCTGGTCCCGCCCGCGAGCGCCCGTGCCTGCTCCGACCTGGGCGTCGAGTTCACGCAGAGTGGCGACCGGGCGCGGCTCCTGCTCTCCCTGCCGCAGCCCCTGAGGCGGGCGGTCCTGGCCCCGGCCGACGTCCGGGTGGTGCAGGACGGGGCCCGGCTCCCCGTCCAGGCGGTGGCGAAGGTGGCGCCGGCTGCCGGTGACGTGGCGCTGGTCGTGGACGTCTCCGTCGCGGCGGCGCCGGCCGCGGACGCGGTGCGGGCGGCGGCTGCGGCGTTCGTCGCCCAGCTGTCGCCCGACACCCGGCTGGCCCTGGTCTCGGCCGGCGGGAGCCCCACCGTCGTCCGTCGCCTCGGGGTGGGGCCGCAAGCTGCCCTGCCGGCCGTCGACGCGCTCCCGACGGGGGGAGCCACGGACCTCCCGGCTGCCATCCGCGCAGCGATCGACCAGCTGCCGGCAGCGGTGGGCCGGCAGCAACAGGTCGTGGTCATCGCGGGCGGTCCGGGACAGGTAGCCGACACGTCGTGGAGCCCGGTCTCCGCCGTTCTCACCCGGCGTGGCATCCCGCTCGACGTGCTCGACCTGTCGAGCACCGGCCCCTCGCTCCCGCAGGCGGGTCGGCAGTGCCCCGGCGCGGTCGCTCCCGACGGTGCGGTCGCGGCTGCGACCGCCCTGGCCGACGAGGTCGCCGCCCGGCGCCTGGTCCGGCTCGGACCGGTCACCGGGACGGCACCGCTGGTGGTCACCGTGTCGAGCGGGGGAGTCTCGGCGACGACGGCGGTCCGGCGCGGAGCGCCGGTGGCGACGTCGCCGGCCGACCCGGCGCCGAACCGGGACGACGGCACCGCTGGGGTCGGCACCCTGATCTTCGCCTTCGTCCTGGGACTGCTCGGGCTGCTGCTGCTGCTGTTCCTGGTCGCGCTGCGATCGGGCCGGAGTTCCACGCTGCGGGCCGCGGTGGCCCAGAGCCGCGACGCGTGGCGGGCGGGGCGCTCCGCTCCGGAGGCTGAGGTCAGGCGGCGCCGGCGGGATGCCTGGTCCGACCTCAACGCCGCACTCGTCGGCGGACCGTCGTCGGTGCAGGTGGCCGAGCGGCTGGCCTACGAGGAGGCGGTCGGGCACAACGCCCGGCTCGAGTCGCAGCGGGTGGCGCAGGAGCGCGAGATCGCCCGCGAACGGGCGGCGCTGCGTCGGGAGCGGACCCGCCAGCGCGCCGAGGAGTACGCCGCCGCTGAGCGCGCCGCGCGCGAGGCCACCGCGCGGATCGAGGGCGCCTACGGGCGGGTCCCCCAGGGCCGTTCCACCTCCGGGGTCGAGGAGGCCGAACGGGTCCTGGCGGCGCAGCGGCGGGCCGCCCACGAGGCCATGCTGCGTCGGCTCGAGGCCGAGCGGCTGGCCGAGGAGGCCGAGCAGCGGGCTCGCCGGCTCGCGGAGGAGCTGGCCCGGACCGCGGCCGAGGACGAGGCCGCGGTTGCCGCCGCCGCGGAGCAGGCCGCACAGACCGCCGCCGCTGCCGAGCAAGCGGCGCAGGCAGCCGCCGCGGAGCAGGCCGCACAGACCGCCGCCGCTGCCGAGCAAGCGGCGCAGGCAGCCGCCGCGGAGCAGGCCGAGGAGGCAGCCGCAGCGGAGCTGGCCGAGCAGGCAGCTGCCGCGGAGCTGGCCGAGCGGACCGCCGCGGATCAGGCCGAGCGGGCCGCGCGGGTCGCGGCCGCAGCGACGGTCGACGACGCCCTGGACGAGGACGCCGCAACGGTCTCGACCGTCGACCTGCGTGAGCTGCAGCCGTCGATGACGGTGCCGGCGACCGAGACCGCCGCCCGCAGCAAGACCGTTGTCGCACCGGTCGGACCGCCACGGCGCGGTCTGCGCCGGCGGTTGCGCGGCCGGGCCGACCGCCCGGTGCCCGTCCCGGTGGCCGAGGCCGCGCCGGCGGAGACCGACGTGGCGGACGCCTCGGTGATCGGGAGCGAGGTAGCCGAGCGGACAGACCTCGCGGACCTCCCCGAGCTGCCGGTCGACGAGGCACCCGCCGGCACGACGGAGGCCGGCCCCGTAAACGGTCCGGTCACCGACGACGAGCCGGACGCTGCCGACGACCTGGACGCTGCCGACGCCGTGGACGTCGACGACGAGCTGGTCGCTGACGACGAGCGGGACGCTGACGACGACCTGGATGTTGACGACGAGCTGGTCGCTGACGACGACCTGGTCACTGACGACGGCCTGGACGCTGAGGATGATCCGGTCGCTGCCGACACCACCGCGCTGGCCTGGGAGCCGTCGACCCGGCCGCCGCGGTCGGTGCGTCCGAGCCGGCTGCGCATCTTCGTGCGGCTGGCTGCGGTGCTGCTGGTCCCGTTCGCCTTCGCGCTCCGGGCGGTTGTGGCCGGCGCCTGGTGGTACGGCATGACCGGCGTGGGGCTGCTCATGCTCGAGGCGGCAGCGGTGCTCACCGTGGTCGGCGTCCGCTGGACCTGGATCGCCTCGAGCCCGCCGTACCGACTGCTGCCTCGGCGGGCCCGGCAGGCGCGTGCCCTTGGTGCGGGCGGCCGCGGTCAGCGCGCCATGGAGGTGCGGACGCAGCCGCTGGTCCTCGTCGTGATCGTGCCGATCCTGGTCTGCCTGGTCCCCGCGGCACTGCTCGTGTTGGCGGCCTGACAGTTCGGCGCGGGTGCGGCCGGTTAGGGTCGCCGCCGTGATCGACGTGAACACCGCGGCCGATGTCCGCCTCCTCGCCTCCCAGGTCCTCGACGAGCTGCTCGAGCGCCACCCGGAGTGGGCCACGACCCTCGGAGACCACCGCCACGACGACCGCCTCGACGACCAGAGTGCGGCGGGGCATGCGGACGAGCTCGCCTGGGCCGGCCGCCGGCTGGCCGACCTGGACGCCGTCGACGACAGCGTGCTGGAGGTTGCCGACCGGGTCGACGTCCAGACGCTGCGCACCGGCCTGCGGCTGCGGCAGCTGGAGATCGACTCGCTGCGGGAGACGGAGTGGGACGCGCTGGTCGCGAACCCCGGAACGGCCGTGTACACCCTGCTGGCCCGCGACTTCGCGCCGCTCGGTGACCGGCTGCGGTCCGCCGCCGGCCGGCTGGCCGCGGTGCCTGAGCGCTTGGCCCAGGCCCGGCGCGGCACCGGCGCCATGCCGCGGGTGCACGTCGAGACCGCGATCGGCCAGTTCACCGGCACGCGCACCCTGATCGCCACCGAGCTGGAGCGGGCGCTCGGTCGCGAACCGGGCCTGCGCGCGGAGGTCGAGCCGGCCCGGGACGAGGCGGTCGCCGCCCTGGACACCCACATCGCCTGGCTGCGGTCCCGGCTGGACGACGCGACGCGGGACCCGCGGCTGGGTGCGGAGCTGTTCTCCGCCAAGCTGGCGCTGACCCTCGACACGGTGAGCGACTCCGACGCCGTGCTCGCCCGCGCCGAGGCCGACCTGGAGCGGGTCGAGGCGCTGATCGAGGAGACTGCTGCCCGGATAGACGACGGGCCCGCCGAGGGCCGGGTCCGCCGCGTGCTCGACCGGCTGGCCGCCGAGGGCCACGTCGACGACGACACGATCGTCGGCCAGTGCGTCGACGCGCTGGCCGAGACGACCGCGTTCGTCCGGGCCACCGACCTCGTCACGGTCCACGACGACCCGGTCGAGATCATCGTCATGCCCGAGATCCATCGCGGCGTCGCGGTGGCCTACTGCGACCCGCCCGGCCCGCTCGAGACCTCCCCCCTGCCGACGTACTTCGCGGTCTCACCGACCCCGGCGGACTGGTCAGAGGAGCGGGTCGCGTCGTTCTTCCGCGAGTACAACGCGCACATGCTGCAGAACCTCACCGTGCACGAGGCGATGCCCGGACACGTGCTGCAGCTCGCCCACAGCGCTCGCTACGTCGCGGCGGTCCCGGTGCGCAAGGCGCTCTGGAGCGGCTCGTTCGTCGAGGGCTGGGCGGTCTATGCCGAGGAGGTCATGGTCGAGGCCGGCTACCGCGCGGACCAGGGACGCAACGACGCGTTGCGCATGCAGCAGCTGAAGATGCAGCTGCGGATGACCATCAACGCCATCCTCGACGCCCGGGTGCACGCACACGGCATGACCGAGGACGAGGCGATGCGGCTGATGATGCAGCGCGGCCACCAGGAGGAGGGCGAGGCAGCCGGCAAGTGGCGCCGGGCGCTGCTGTCCAGCGCTCAGCTGTCGACGTACTACGTCGGGTACGTCGAGGTCGCCGACCTCGCGCGGGACCTGACCGGTGCGCGCCCCGGTGCCTCAGCGCGCGATCGGCACGACGCGATGCTGGCGCACGGCTCGCCGTCACCCCGGCACCTGCGGACCCTGCTCGGTCTCTGACCCGGGCTCGCAAGCCGCTCGATCCGGGCGATCGTTCGCGAGTCGGGCGAGGCGCACGAGCCGAACACGAGCCGTCCGCCGGTAGCCTGAGGGCGTCCGTGCGCCTCCGCCCGCCCTCACCGGGCACCCGGAGGCCGACCCTGCACGACTGCGAAGGAGCACCCCGTGGCGAGCATCGACGCCGTCGGAGCCCGCGAGATCCTCGACTCGCGCGGCAACCCCACCGTCGAGGTGGAGGTCGCCCTCGACGACGGCACGATCGCCCGCGCAGCGGTGCCGAGCGGCGCGAGCACCGGTCAGTTCGAGGCGCACGAGCTGCGCGACGGGGGCAAGCGGTACGCCGGCAAGGGCGTCGAGAAGGCCGTGATCGGCGTCCTGGACGAGATCGGGCCGGCGCTGGTCGGGTTCGAGGCCAGCGAGCAGCGCCTGGTCGACCAGGCCCTGCTGGACCTCGACGGCACCCCCACCAAGTCCCGACTCGGGGCCAACGCGCTGCTCGGCGTCTCCCTCGCGGTCGCCCGAGCCGCCGCCGAGTCGGCCGAGCTGCCGCTGTTCCGCTACGTCGGCGGGCCCAACGCGCACCTGCTGCCGGTGCCGATGATGAACATCCTCAACGGTGGCGCGCACGCCGACACCGGGGTCGACGTCCAGGAGTTCATGGTCGCGCCGATCGGTGCGACCACCTTCCGGGAGGCGCTGCAGTGGGGTGCCGAGGTCTACCACGCGCTCAAGTCGGTCCTGAAGGACAAGGGCCTGGCCACCGGGCTCGGTGACGAAGGCGGCTTCGCACCCGACCTCCCGAGCAACCGGGACGCGCTGGACCTCATCTCGGTCGCGGTCGAGAAGACCGGGCTCGCCCTCGGCACCGACGTCGCGCTCGCCCTCGACGTCGCGGCGACCGAGTTCTACACCGGTGACACCTACGCCTTCGAGGGCTCCAAGCGGACAGCGGCCGAGATGACCGACTACTACGCCGAGCTGGTGGCGTCCTACCCGCTGGTGTCCATCGAGGACCCCATGAGCGAGGAGGACTGGGCCGGCTGGAAGTCGATGACCGACCAGCTCGGTGACCGGGTCCAGATCGTCGGCGACGACCTGTTCGTCACCAACCCCGAACGGCTCGAGCGCGGCATCCGCGAGTCCACCGCCAACGCCCTGCTCGTCAAGGTGAACCAGATCGGCACGCTGACCGAGACGCTGGACGCGGTGAGCATGGCCCACCGCAGCGGCTACCGCTGCATGATGAGCCACCGCTCCGGCGAGACCGAGGACACCACCATCGCCGACCTCGCCGTCGCCACCGACTGCGGCCAGATCAAGACCGGTGCCCCGGCCCGGTCGGAGCGGGTCGCGAAGTACAACCAGCTGCTGCGCATCGAGGAGGAGCTCGACGACGCCGCTCGGTACGCCGGCCGGTCGGCCTTCCCGCGGCACCAGGCCTGAGGCGCGGGACCAGCGACCGGATGGCCACCGAGGACCGCGAGCAGCGGCGGACCAGCTTCACCGGACGGGCAGCCATGCTCGCCCTGGTGGTCTGCCTGCTCGCGATCTCGCTGGCCTACCCGCTGCGCGAGTACCTCGCGCAGCGGGGCGACATCGCCGACTACCGCGCCACGGTCGCGGAGCAGGAGCAGCGGGTCGCCGAGCTCCAGCGGCAGCACCGGCGCTGGAACGACGAGGCCTACGTCCAGGCCCAGGCGCGCGAGCGGCTGCACTACGTGATGCCCGGCGAGACGTCGTACGTCGTGCTGGAGTCCGACGAGGCCCCGTCGGCCGACGGGGTGGTCGAGGCGGCGCCGTCGGAGCGCCGGCGCCGCCCGTGGTTCACCGACCTGTGGCACAGCGTCGAGGTGGCCGGCCGCCGCGGCGCCGGCGCACAGTGACGTCGAGCGACGACCGGCCGGACCAGCGCGACCTCGCTGCCATGGCCGAACAGCTCGGCCGCGAGGTCCGCGGTGTCCTTCGCGTCGCCCACCGCTGCCCCTGCGGCAACCCGGACGTCGTCGAGACGGCTCCGCGGCTCCCGGACGGCACGCCGTTCCCGACGTTCTGGTACCTCACCTGCCCTCGGGCCGCCGGCGCGATCGGCACCCTCGAGGCCGACGGCACCATGCGTGCCATGACCGCGCGGCTGGAGGCGGACGCTTCCCTGCGGGCGGCTTACGCCGCCGCGCACGAGCGCTACCTGACCCGTCGCGACGCCGTCGACGAGGTGGCCGAGATCGCCGGCGTCTCCGCCGGGGGGATGCCGGACCGGGTCAAGTGCCTGCACGTCCTCGTCGCCCAGTCCCTGGCGGAGGGCCCGGGAGTCAACCCGCTCGGGGACGAGGCGCTGGCCGCCCTGCCGCAGTGGTGGCGCAACGGCCCCTGCGTCCAGGTCGAGGCATGAGGGTCGCCGCCGTCGACTGCGGCACCAACTCGATCCGGCTGCTGGTCGCTGACCTCGACGCCACGGCGTCGACCCTGGCCGAGGTGGACCGGCGGATGACGATCGTCCGGCTCGGCCAGGGGGTGGACCGGACCCGGCGGCTCGCCCCGGAGGCGCTGGCCCGGACCTTCGCCGCCTGCGACGAGTTCGCCGAGGTCATCGGCTCGGCCGGGGCCGAGCGGGTGCGGTTCGTCGCCACCTCCGCCTCGCGCGACGTCGAGAACCGGGAGGACTTCGTGGCCGGGGTTCGCGAGCGCCTCGGGGTCGAGCCGGAAGTCGTGTCCGGCGACGAGGAGGCCGCGCTGTCGTTCACCGGTGCCACCCGTGAGCTGGCCGGGTCCGGGCTGCCCGGGCCGGTCCTCGTCGCGGACATCGGCGGCGGCTCGACCGAGCTCGTGGTCGGAGCACCCGGCCACGCACCGACGGCCGGGCGCTCCGTCGACGTCGGGTGCGTCCGGATGACCGAGCGGCACCTGCACGACGACCCGCCGACCGCCGCGCAGGTCGCCGCCGCCCGGGCCGACGTCGAGGCCGCGGTCCGGCTCGCCGCCGAGTCGGTGCCGCTGGCCGAGGCGCGATCGCTGGTCGGCCTGGCCGGCTCGGTCACCACGGTGGCGGCGATGGCGCTGGACCTGCCGGCGTACGACCGGGACCGGATCCACCACTCGCGCATCCCGTCGCCGGACGTGCACCGGGTGGCGGCGCGTCTGCTGGCGATGACCAGGGAGCAGCGAGCGGCGTTGCCGTTCATGCACCCCGGCCGGGTCGACGTGATCGCGGCCGGCGCCCTGGTGCTGGCGGTCCTGCTGGAGACCGTGCCGGTCGACGACGTCCTGGTCTCCGAGCACGACATCCTCGACGGCATCGCGTGGTCGGTCGCGGAGCGTGGATGACCTGACCGTCACGCCTCGCCCGCGAAACGGCGCGGTGACTCCGAGTACCTTCGGCCCTGGCCGGCAGCGCGCGGCGACGTCACGATCGTGTCGTGCCCGGGCCTCGTGACCGTACGGCAGCGCCTGCCCGCAGAGGGCAGGCCCGGCTGCCGCCTCGCTGGTTCGTCGTGGCGTTCTGGCACGGCCATCGCGCGCTGGTGCGCATGACGAACGCCCGGCTGGGTCTGTGGCGGCCGAAGCAGGAGGGTTGGGGCGCGCTGCGGCTCACCACGACCGGGCGACGCACGGGGCGGTCTCGACAGGTCATGGTCGGCTACGTCGAGGACGGCCGAAACCTGGTCACGATGGCGATGAACGGTTGGGATCCCGCCGAACCCTCGTGGTGGTTGAACCTGCAGGCTCATCCGGACGCCACCGTCGAGACGCGCGACGGGCCACGACGTGTCCAGGCGCGATCTGCACACGGAGCGGAGCGCGAGCGACTCTGGTTGCGCTGGGCCGAGATCGACAGAAACCTTGACGACTACGCTGCGCGCCGCCCGACCGAGACCGCCGTGGTCGTGCTCGAGCCGAGCGACGGACCCGAGAGTGCAGGTGAACCGGCGCCGGCCGGTGACACCGCTGCCGACACGACGTAGGTCCGTCCACCGCGGCCCGCCGTGCAGCTGGTGCCCCACGCACGGCTCGAGCGTTGCCTGCATGGCAGGATCTGGCGCGTGCAGGCAGCGACCCGCGGTGCGTACTCCGTCTCGGAGCCGTTCCGTTGGAGCGACGGCTCGACACCGGACGCCTATCACTTCTGGTCGGCAGCGACGGCGCTCACCGACGACGACATCGAGCTGGGCGAGGGGCTCGCCATCGTGTTCGTCGACCCGGCCGTCGCACCACGGCTCGACCTGACGGAGTCCGCGGCTCACTTCCTGCCGCGCTTCCTGTCCTCGGACCGGTACCCCGCGCTTGCTCGGGCGGCTGGGCGTCCATGACCCGCCGGTACTGGCCGCTTCTCGACCTGCGGCTGCGCACCGGCGGCCTCGTGCTCACCCCGCTCACGGAGGCCGACCTGGGCGCGGTCGCCGAGCTGCTGCCGGACGACATCGAACTGAACCCGCGGGCGACCCGCTTCCCCGGCCTCGACGAGCGCACCTGGCGCGGCACCGTCGTGCACCAGGAGTACTGGGCGGCGATGGGCACCTGGTCGCCGGACGACTGGCAGGTCTACTTCGCCGTGCGCCGGGGCCTGGACCTGCTGGGACTGCAGGGCCTCGAGGGGCCGGACTTCCGCACCGTACGCACCGTCGACACCTCGTCCTGGTTGGTCGCGGACGTGCGCGGGACCGGGCTGGGCAAGGCGATGCGCCGAGCCGTCCTGGCGCTGGCGTTCGACCACCTCGGCGCGCAGGCGGCGATCACCTCGGCCTGGCACGACAACCACGCATCGCTGGGCGTCTCGCGGTCCCTGGGCTACCGGCCCAACGGGGAGTCGTTCATGCCCAGGGAGGGAGTCGGCGGGACCGACACCCTGGTCCATCTCCGGATGACCCGTTCCGACTGGCGCTCGTCCGGCCGTGCGACCGACGTCCTGGTCGAGGGGCTGTCGGCGGCGCTGCCGCTGTTCGACCTGCCCGGCTGACGGCGTCGCGACCTCAGCGCGAGGTCTGCGCCAGCACGATCCCCACCAGGACGACGACCGCCCCGGCCAGCTGCACCGGACCCAGCGCCTCCGCCAGCCACACCCAGGCGACGACACCGGCCAGCACCGGCTCGAGCATGCCGACCATGCCGACCCGGGTGGCGGGGAGGTGGTGCAGCCCGGAGAGCACCAGCACGAACGGCACGATCGTGCCCAGCACGACCATCGAGGTCATCAGCAGCCAGAGCGGCAGGGTGTGCCCGGCCAGGTTGCCGAGCAGGGGGGCGCTGCCCCGGGTGGCATCGACGGGGAAGGCCCACCAGGGCTGGACCACCGACCACAGAACCGTCGCGAAGACGAACGCCCAGAACGTCGTCGACAGGGGGTCGCGGTGGTTCGCGCTGTGCTCGCCGAGCAGGTAGTACACCGCCAGCGCGACGGCGGCGGCCAGCGCGGCCGCCACGCCCAGCCCGTCCAGCGTGCCACCGGCCCACACCTCGGCCACCAGGGCAAGGCCGCCCAGGGACAGACCGAGAGCGAGCCACACCCGGTTGCGCACGCGCTGGTGGAACACGAACCTGGCCCAGAGGGCGACCATCAGGGGCGCGGTGTACTCCAGCAGCAGGGCGATGCTCACCGGCATCCGGGCGATCGCCACGAAGTAGAAGACCTGGGTCAGGGCGACCCCGGCCACGCCGTACGCCGCCAGCAGCGGCAGCTCGGACCGCGACACCTTCAGCCGACCGGGCGACACGACGAGCACGACGAGGCCGAGCCCGACCGCGGCGCCGGCGCAGCGCAGCTCGGTCAGCCGCATCGCGGTCAGGCCGCTGGCCAGGATGACCTTGGACACCGTGCCGTTGAGGGCGAACAGCGCGGCCGCGACCACCAGGTAGATGTACCCGCGAGCCGGGTTCCGAAGGCGCTCGGTCGCCGAGACGGCGACGGGCAGCGCGGTCTCGACCATCCGGGAAACCTAGACGAACGCAGGGCGTCCGTGCGTCAGTAGCCCAGCCGGCGGTGCAGTCGCAGGAACGTCGGCCGGTAGCCCAGCCGGGGCCAGGTCCGCGACGACAGCAGGTTGGTCGCCCGCCAGTCGGTGACCAGGCTGGTGAAGCCGCTGGCGGCGCACCAGTCGTGCACCGCCTCTCCGAGCGCCCGGCCGGCGCCGAGGCCGCGAGCCTCGGGCAGCACGGCGGCGAAGCCGAGGAAGCCGGCCCGGTCCGGCCGGGTGAGTGCGGTGTGCGTCGAGGAGACCTCCAGGGCGCACGCCACGGCCACCCCGACCACGGCGCCGTCGCGCTCGGCGACGAGGTAGCCGAAGCCCTCGTCGTCGAAGGACTCCTCCCAGTCCGCGACCGCCTCCGCGAGGGTGGTGACCTGCCCAGCGGCGAACGTCGGTGCCAGCCCGTGCTGGTGCGGCAGCTCCAGGTCGAGCCGCCCCAGCACCGGGATGTCGCGTCGTTCGGCGGCCCGGACCGTCAGACCCGGCGGGACCGCGGCGGGCTCGGTCGGCAGCTCGCGCACGGCGTGCACGTGCTGCTGGCCGAAGCCGAGGCGGAACCAGGCGTCGACCAGGGCGGCGTCGTGGGCAGGCACCAGTGCGTAGTGCACGTCGAGCCCGTCGGCCACCCACCGGGTCGCCGCCAGGGCGTACAGGTCGCGGGCCACCTCGGCCTCGCGCACGGCGTGACCTGCCGACTCGACCCAGCGGTTCGGTCCCCACACGTCGCCGGGCTTGTGCTGGCCGAGCAGGTAGCCGACCAGCTCGCCACCGGTCTCGGCCACGGCGCCGGTCGCCCCGGCCGCCACCGCCGACGCGACCTCTGCGGCGGCGGCGGCGGGGTCCTCGAACCGGGCGGACAGCAGCGGCTCGGCCCGGCGGTGCGCCGCGTGCCGCTCGGCGAGCAGTCGGCCGGCTGCCGGCACGTCGCCCTCGTCGAAGGCGCGGATGACGGGCCGGGAGGGAGAGGGGGTCACGGCGGACGACGGTAGGGATCCGGGCGGGTGCCGGGCCACCGGATTCCCTCCCGACACGCGCACCTGCGCTTCACCCGCTAGTGCGCATCCCGTAGTACTGTGCGCCGCATGAGAGATCGGGGATGAGTGCCATGGACACCACACAGCTGCTCAAGGGGGTCCTCGACGTCGCGGTCCTCGCCGTCCTGGACCGGGCGGACGGCTACGGCTACGACGTCGTGCGCCGGCTGCGCGCCGCCGGACTGGACGAGGTCGGCGACGCGTCGGTGTACGGCACGCTGCGCCGGCTGTACTCGGCCGGCGCGCTGACGTCGTACGTCGTGCCGTCCGACGAGGGGCCGCACCGCAAGTACTACGGGATCAACACGAAGGGGAAGGCGACCTTGGCCGACTCGACCAAGACCTGGCTCTCCTTCGCCGACACCATGAGCGGCCTGCTGGCCGCCTCGACCGTTCCGGAGGCACGACGATGACCACGGGGACCAGCACCGCGGTGCGCAACCGCGAGGCCCAGGAGTACCTGGACGGCGTGGCCGCGGAGCTCGCCGACCTGCCGCACGAGGACCGGGCGGACCTGCTGGACGAGCTCGCGGCGCACGTCGACGAGCTCGCGGGGGAGAGCGACGCGTCGCTGACCTCTCGGCTGGGGTCGCCGGCCGAGTACGCCGCCGAGCTGCGCGCGTCGGCCGGTCTGCCCCCGGCGCAGGCACGGGGCCGCACCGGCGCCCGGGTGCGCGAGCGGTTCGTCGGCATCGCCGCGCGCCGGCAGGTGGTGGCGATCAGGGCCTTCCTCGGGGCGCTGCGACCCTTCTGGTGGATCCTGCGCGCCTGGGTGGTCGTGGGCCTCGTCGCGATGTGGCCGGGGCAGACGACGCCGACCTGGGCGGACGCGATGCCGCTCGTCCCGCGCGTGGGCAACTCGCTGGTGGGGTTGGTCGTCCTGCTGGCCGTGGTGGTGGCGTCCGTGCAGGTCGGCCGACGGGGGAGGTCGCTGCCGACGGGAGGACGCCGGGGAGTCCTGGCGCTGAACGTCGTCGCGGCCGTCATGCTGGTCCCCGTCCTGGTATCGGTGGGCGAGAGCAGCGTGCAGCGCAACGTCTACCACTCCGTGCAGCGGGTGCAGGTCGTCCCGACCGAGGGCGTGTTCTCCGGCGGCAGCCAGGTGCGCAACATCTACGCCTACGACGCGGCGGGCACCCTCCTGCACGACGTCCGCCTCTACGACCAGAGCGGCGTCCCGCTGTCGCTGGGTCTGGCGCCGGACGGCACCCGCAAGCCGGTGGTCGACGGGCAGGGCCGGCTGGTCGAGAACGCCTTCCCGTACCGCTACGTCGAGCCGGACGGCACCGTGGCCGACCCGGACGCGGGTCCGCCGGTCGACGCCCCGCCGCTGGCTGCGGTGGTCCCGCCCACGCCTGCTCCGAGCCCGAGCGGTGAGCAGGGGCCCGGCGGCGGGAAAGGCTGACCCCTCCCTGGCGTAGGGCGCCCCCGGAGTGGAAAGGTCTCCGGGGGCGCCCGACCGGGGCGCTGCACCTCGTCGGTTCGAGAGAGGTCCGCCCGTGGGCGAGATGGTCAGCTACCCCAGCAACGGCGACTCCTGCGAGGCCTACCTCGCGGTGCCGGACTCCGGCCAGGGCCCCGGCGTGGTCGTCGTCCAGGAGTGGTGGGGCCTGGTCGACCACATCAAGGATGTCGCCGACCGCTTCGCCGAGGCGGGGTTCGTCGCCCTGGCGCCGGACTTCTTCCACGGCGAGGCCACCACCGAGCCGGACGACGCGCGGCGGCTGCTGATGTCGATGGAGATGGACCGCGCCGCCCGGGACATCCAGGGCGCGGCGCGCTACCTGGCCGGTCGCGCCGACGTCGAGGGCACCGGCATCGGGGCCGTCGGCTTCTGCATGGGCGGCTCGCTGGCCCTGTGGAGCGGTGCGCTGGACGAGGAGGTCAAGGTCGCGGTCGGCTTCTACCCGGCCCTCCCCTGGGAGCGGATGTCGCCGACCTGGGGCAACTACGCCAACAAGAGCGCGATGATCCACGCCTCGGAGCAGGACGGGACCTCCAAGGCCGACGGTGTGCAGGCGGCTGTCAGGGGCATCGAACAGGCCGGCGGCTCGGTCGAGGTCTACGACTATCCCGGCTCGTCACACGCCTTCTTCAACGACACCCGCCCCGAGGTCCACGACAAGGAGCACTCGGACGCCGCCTGGCGTCGGACCGTCGACCTCCTGCACAGCCGCCTCTGAGCGTGCTGCCCGGGTCGCGTGGTGCGGTGCCGCCGGGCTCCGGCTGGCCCGACGACCCGGCGACCGCTGACACGCCGGTGGCCGGGGGCCCGGAGGACGTCCGCCGGCTCGCGGCCGCGGCAGCCACGCCGGTCGAGCTGGACGCCGCCGTGTCGGTGTGCCGGGCCTGCCCGCGGCTGGTCGAGTGGCGGGAGCAGGTCGCCGTGGAGCGGCGCAGGTCCTTCGCGGACGAGCAGTACTGGGGCCGACCGATCGCGGGCTGGGGCCCGGCGGACGCGCCCGTGCTCGTCGTCGGGCTGGCGCCGGCCGCGCACGGCGGGAACCGGACCGGCCGGATCTTCACCGGCGACCGCAGCGGGGACTGGCTGTTCGCCGCGCTGCACCGGGCCGGCCTGGCCGCGCAGCCCACCAGCACCCATGCCGGCGACGGTCAGCGGCTGCTGGGGACCCGGATGCTCGCCGCGGTCCGCTGCGCACCACCCGCGAACGCCCCCACAACTGCCGAACGGGACACCTGTGCGCCGTGGATGGACGCCGAGGTCGCGTTGCTGCTGCCGCACCTGCGCGCGGTCGTCGCCCTGGGCGCCTTCGCCTGGCAGGCGACGTTCGCGACCATGGCGCGGCTGGGCCTCGCGGTGCCCCGGCCGCGTCCGCGGTTCGCGCACGCCGCCGAGGTCGAGGTGGCCGGGGTCGCCGTCATCGGCTCGTTCCACCCCAGCCAGCAGAACACCTTCACCGGGCGCCTGACCGAAGGGATGCTGGACCAGGTCCTGGACCGTGCGGCGGCCGTCGCGGGCCTGCGGAATACAGTCTGATCATGGCGATCACGCCCGCTGCGTCACGGGAGCGGACCCGCATCCTGATCGTGGGCGGCGGCTACGTCGGCATGTACACCGCGCTGCGGCTGCAGCGCCGCCTGCGGTCGGAGATCAGGGCCAGGCGGGTCGAGGTCATCGTGGTGGACCCCCGGTCCTACATGACCTACCAGCCGTTCCTGCCCGAGGCGGCAGCCGGAAGCGTCGAACCCCGGCACGTGGTCGTCCCGCTGCGCCGGGTGCTGGACGGGTGCGAGGTCCTCACGGGCCGGGTCGAGTCCATCGACCACGCGCGGCGTACGGCCCGCATCACCCCGGTTCGCGGGGCGTCGTACGACCTGTCCTACGAGGTCGTCGTCGTCGCTCCGGGCTCGATCGCGCGCACCCTGCCGATCCCCGGCCTGGCCGAGAACGGCATCGGGTTCAAGCAGGTCGAGGAGGCCATCGCCCTGCGCAACCAGGTGCTCGAGAAGCTCGACATCGCGACCACGATCACCGACCACGCCGCCCGCCGGAAGCTGCTCACCTTCGTGTTCGTCGGCGGTGGCTACTCGGGCATCGAGGCGCTGGCGGAGCTCGAGGACATGGCGATGTACGCCACCCGCTACTACCCCGACCTGCCCAAGGGTGACATCCGGTTCGTGCTGGTCGAGGCCACCGGCCGGATCCTGCCCGAGGTGGGGGAGGACATGGGCCGGTACACAGTCGACGAGCTGGTCCGGCGCCGCATCGACGTCCGGCTCAACACCCGGCTCGAGTCCTGCGTCGACGGGCACGTGGTGCTCTCCGACGGGGAGGAGTTCGACGCCGAGACGATCGTCTGGACGGCCGGCGTCAAGGCACACCCGATGCTGGCGCACACCGGGTTCCCGCTCGACGACAAGGGTCGGGTCCGGTGCCGCGCCGACCTGCGGGTCGAGGGCCTCGACGGCGCCTGGTCCGCCGGTGACGGTGCCGCGGTGCCGGACCTCACCGGGCCTCCGGGGGCGCTCTGCGGGCCGAGCGCCCAGCACGCCGTGCGCCAGGCCAAGGTCCTGGGCGACAACATCGCCCGCGTCCTCAACGGCCGGTCGCCGGAGGCATACGCGCACAAGTACGCCGGGTCGGTGGCCTCCCTCGGCCTCTACAAGGGAGTCGCCCAGGTCTACGGCGTCAAGCTGCGCGGCTTCCCGGCCTGGTTCATGCACCGCACCTACCACGTGAGCCGGGTCCCGACCTTCAACCGCAAGGTCCGGGTGGTCCTGGACTGGACCCTGGCTCTGTTCTTCCGCCGGGAGGTCGTGTCGCTGGGGTCCCTGCAGCGGCCCCGCGAGGAGTTCAGCGAGGCGGCGAACCGATGACGCTGCTCGCGGTCACCGTGATCGGCCACGACCGGCCGGGCATCATCGCCGAGGCGACCGGGGTGCTGGCCGAGCTGGGGGCCAACCTCGAGGACTCGACGATGACCATCCTGCGCGGTCATTTCGCCATGGTCCTGATCGCGACCGCCGAGGTCACCCCGGTCGAGGCCGAGCTGGCGCTGCAGTCGCTGTCCGCGGACGGCTCGCTGCTCGTGCTGGTCCGCGAGGTGCCGTACGAGGCGGCGGCGGCACCGCTCGGCACGACGTACCTGCTGTCGGTGCACGGCGCCGACCGGCCGGGCATCGTCGCGACCGTGACGGGAATGGTCGCCGACGCCGGCGGCAACGTCACCGACCTGACGACCCGGCTCTCCGGCGACCTCTACGTGCTGCTGGCCGAGGTCGACCTGCCCGGGTCGGTCGACCCCGAGCAGCTCAGCCGGGACCTGGCGACCGTGGGCGAGGACCTCGGCGTCGACGTGTCCCTGCGGGTCCTCGACCCCGACGTGCTGTGAGCCTGCTCCCGCCCCTGCCGGACGGGCGGGTGCGGCCGCAGGTGCAGGCGCCGGCCGCGGTCCTGTCTGCGGTTTCGGCCGAGGTCGACCCGATGGACCCCGAGGTGGTCCAGCTCGCGGCCGACCTGCTGGCCACCCAGCGCTCCGCTGCGGGCTGCGTCGGGCTGGCGGCACCCCAGCTCGGGGCCGCGGCTCGGGTGTTCTCCCTGGACGTCACCGGCCACCCGCGGACCCGGACCTGCCACGGTCCCGTCGTCCTGGCCAACCCCGTCGTCGTCTCGGCCAGCCGGTGGGAGCGCGGGCGCGAGGGCTGCCTGTCGGTCCCCGACCTCACCGGTGACGTGAAGCGGGCCACCCGGCTGGTGCTGCGGGCCGCCGTGCCCGGCAGCGGCGCGGCGGTCGAGATCGAGACCGACGCCTTCGAGGCGCGTGCCGTGCAGCACGAGGTGGACCACCTCGACGGCCTGCTGTTCCTGGACCGGGTCGCCGGTGCGCACGCGCTGCACCCCCGCCAGGTCTACCTGTAGGGCCCGGCCAGGGCACTAGCCTGGCATCGCCGCCCCTGTAGCCCAACTGGTCGAGGCGCTCGCCTTAAAAGCGGGGTCATGGTGTGGGTTCGAGTCCCACCGGGGGCACCTCGAGTGCGCGAAGGGGAACCGCGTTCCGGGCCCTTTCGTTACCCTGGGAACGACCCAGCCCCGCGACTTCCCCGCGGGCACCCCCACAGAGGAGTGTCATGGAGAGCCGCAACCCGGTCTTCAACAACAGCAAGGCCTTCTCCCGCAAGGGCTACGCCACCTTCAGCGAGGCTCCGCCCGCGACGGCCGGCCAGCTCGAGGAGATGTACAGCGCGCCGCCCGCCTCCGGCGTCGACACCGGCCGGATGACGATGGACGACGTCGTCATCAAGACCGGCCTGATGTTCGCGGTGCTGCTGCCGCTGGCGGTGGTCAACTACGTCGTCGCCAGCCCCCTGCTCACCTTCGGCGGCCTCATCGTCGGGCTCGTCCTCGGACTGGTCGTCGCGTTCAAGCAGTCGACCAACGCTGCCCTGGTCCTGGGCTATGCGGGTGCGGAGGGCCTGTTCATCGGTGGCATCAGCCGCGCGTTCGAGACGCAGTGGGACGGCATCGTCCCGCAGGCGGTCCTCGGGACGCTGGCGGTCTTCGCGGTGGCCCTGGGCGCCTACAAGAGCGGCCTGGTCAAGGCCACCCCGAAGTTCCGCAAGACCGTGCTCATCGCGATGGGCGGCTACCTGGTCTTCTGCCTGGTCAACCTGGTCGTGATCATGGTCGGCGGCGGCGGCGACTTCGGCCTCCGGCAGGGTCCGCTCGGCTTCGCCATCGGGCTGTTCGCGGTCGGCCTGGCCGCGGCCATGCTGATCCTGGACTTCGACTTCGCCGAGCAGGGTGTGAAGAACGGGATCCCGGAGCGGTACTCGTGGCTCGCCGCGTTCGGTCTGGTCGTGACCCTGGTGTGGCTGTACATCGAGATGCTGCGCCTGCTCGCGATCCTGCGCGGCAGCGACTAGCCGCCGCCACGCGCGAACGTCGACGGGCCGCACCCTCGGGGGTGCGGCCCGTTCGGTGTGCCAGGCGCTAGGTCGGGCCGGCCCGTTCGATCGCGAACCGGATCAGCACCCGCTGCTCGGCCCGCATCGCGGCGCGGTACTCGTCCCAGTCCGGGTGCTCACCGGAGATCCGGCGGTAGTAGTCGACGAGCGGGTCGAGCGCCTCGGCGTGCTCGACGATCTCGGCCGTGCCCTCGACCTGTCCCCAGTCGCCGAAGAACGCGGGGCTGAGCAGGCACAGCGCGATCCGCGGGTCGCGACGGATGTTCGTCACCTTGGCCGAGGCCCCGGGGGTGGAGATCTCGATCCGGTCCTCGTCGTCGACACCGGCCAGCACCGGGACCAGCTGGGGGCGGCCGTCGCGACGGTAGGTCGCGAGCACGGCGCGGTGGTGCGCACGCACGAACGCGCGGGCACCCTCGGGTGTCATCGGCTGGTCAGCGGGCGCGCGGCGTCAGACGTGACGCCGGGCCCCGCGACGCTTGTCGTGCTCGTGCACGATCGCCGAGGCGTGGCCGTGCGAGAGGTTGTGCTCGTCGCGCAGCCAGTTGACCCGCTCGTCGAAGCGGAGCAGACCTGGTCCGTTCTCGAGTTCTTCGAACCACTGGGGTAGGTCCCGTCCGGTGACCTGTGGCACCCGCTCGATCAGCTGCTGGTGGGTGGCCTCGGAGTGGTGCAGGGACATCGGCGCCTCCAGTGGGGGGACTCAGCGAACCATGTGGTCGAGAGTGCCGCAGGACTCCGCCCGCCACAACCCCTGGCTAGGGTTCCGGCGTGCCGGAACGTCACCTGCCCATCGCGGACCCGTGGGAACCGCTGCGAGGGGAGCTGGCCGCTGACGTCCGCCGGGTGGCCGACCGGCTGCGCAGCCTGTCCCAGGCTCGGCTGGCCGGCGCGATCGTCCCCTCGGAGGGGGTCCTGCCGCCGGGCGGCACGAGGGCCGAAGCGGCCCACCGGGCTGCCGAGGAGCTGACCCGGGCAGCCTCCGCGCTGGAGCGCCCGGCGGCCGGGGGCGCCCCCGTCGCGCCGCAGGCCCTGCCTCGGCTGGCCGACTTCGCCGTCGGTGACCAGGTCGCCGTCGCAGGCCACGACCTGCTGGCCGCGCTCGACCTGGTCGACCCCGACGACGAGGTACCGGACGATGCGGCCGGGGCCAGGTCGGCCCGGGACGTGGTACGACGAGCCGCCCAGCTGCTCGCCGACGTGCGCCGGAGGCTCTAGCGGCGTCAGCCCATCAGCAGGGACACGAGGAACACGAGGGTGCACACCACCATCAGCCCGGCCCAGATCTTGAGGTTCCGGGCTGCGCGGGCGGGCGTGAGCGGGTAGATCCGGGTCGTCGGCCCGATCAGATGGGGCACGTTGGTCAGGCGGTTCATGGTGTACTCGCGCAGCGTGTCCCCGGTCCACGTGAGCCCGTCCCACCGGCGCAGCCGGTAGGGGTCCAGCTCGCGCAGGATGATCTGTCGGCGCCACTTGTCGCGTATCGCCGTGTTGTGCTCGAGCTCCCACGGGTCCCAGTACCAGCCCGGCCTGCCGGGCGTGGCGCTCGCCGCGTCCATGCGTTCGGCGCTAGCTCAGGCGCTGGACGATCATGGCCATGCCCTGGCCGCCGCCGACGCACATCGTCTCCAGCCCGAACTCCTTGTCGCGGGTCTGCAGCCCGTTGAGCAGGGTGGTCGTGATCCGCGCGCCGGTCGAGCCGAAGGGGTGTCCGAGGGCGATCGCCCCGCCGTGCACGTTGAGCCGGTCGATGTCGATCCCCAGCTCGCGGTACGACGGGATGACCTGGGCGGCGAACGCCTCGTTGATCTCCACCAGGTCCATGTCGTCGATGCCCATGCCGGCCAGCGCCAGGGCGCGCCGGGAGGCCTCGACCGGCCCGAGTCCCATGATCTCGGGGGACAGCGCGCTGACGCCGGTGGAGACGATCCGGGCGAGCGGGGTGATGCCCAGCTCGGCGGCGCGGGTGTCGGACATGATCACCACGGCCGCGGCGCCGTCGTTGAGCGGGCAGCAGTTGCCCGCGGTGACCGTGCCGTTCTCCCGGAAGACGGTCCGCAGGCCGGCGACGCCCTCGAGGGTGACACCCGGCCGAGGGCCGTCGTCACGGCTGACGACGGTGCCGTCCGGGGTGCTGACCGGGACGATCTCGCGGTCGAAGAAGCCGTTCGCGATGGCCTTCTCGGCCAGGTTCTGCGACCGGACGCCGAACTCGTCCTGCTCGGCCCGGCTGATGCCGCGTGAGGTGGCGAGGTTCTCGGCGGTCTGGCCCATCGCGATGTAGACGTCGGGCAGCAGGCCGTCCTCGCGCGGGTCGCGCCAGGTCTGGTTGCTCACCGCGGTGGCCGCCGTACGCTCCCGCGCCTGGTCGAAGACCGGGTTGACGTACTCCTCGCCCCCGCCGCCCGCGCCGGCGAACGCCGGGTAGCGCGAGACGCACTCGACCCCGGCCGAGACGAACGCGTGGCCCTCGCCGGCCCTGATGGCGTGGAAGGCCATCCGCGAGGTCTGCACCGACGAGGCGCAGAAGCGGTTGACGGTGGTGCCGGGCAGGCCGTCGAAGCCGAGGGCCACGGCGACCCGTCGGGCCATGTTCACGCCCTGCTCGCCGTCCGGCTCGGCGCAGCCGAGCATGAGGTCGTCCAGCGAGGCGGGGTCCAGAGCCGGGACCTGGTCCAGGGCGGCCCGGATCACCGTCGCCGCCAGGTCGTCGGGTCGGACGTCGACGAGGGAGCCCTTGAAGGCGCGGCCGATCGGGCTGCGGGCGGTGGCGACGAGAACTGCCTCGGGCATGGGGACCTCCTGGACCTCCGTCGGTCGAGGGCTACCGACCGGTAACAACGAGGCTAGCGCAGCGGCGCGTCCTCCTCCGCGGCGCTCTGCACCTCCGTGCTGTCGGCCCCCTCGCGGTGCCGCAGGGTCGCCCAGCGGCCGCGCGGGCCGCGGTCCCGGCCGCCCACCTGTGCGCCCGCGACCTCGGTGCCCGGCTCGTCGGCCGCCTCGACGGCAGCCAGCGAGATCGGCCGGACTCCCTCGCCCCGCGCCAGGTCGGGGGCGTGCTCCGGCTCGCCGCCGAACCACAGTCCCAGCGCGGCGCACATCGAGGGCAGCATCACCGCGGCCGCGCTGGCGTACCCGGCGATGGAGGGGTGGAACCGGTCCGGTCCGAACATCTCCGCGGGAGAGGCGGCGAACTCCGGACCGAGGATGTCCCCGAGCGACACGGTGCGGCCGCCGGCCTCGACCACGGCGATGGTCTGCGCGGCGGCAAGCTGCCGGCTGGCGCGGCGCGCGATCCACCGCAGCGGCTGTGGCACCGGTTCGACCGTCCCCAGGTCGGGACAGGTGCCCACAACCACCTCGGCGCCGAGCTCGCGCAGCCGGCGCACCGCGTGGTCGAGGTGGCGTACGGCGGTCGGGGGCCGCACCCGGTGGGTGACGTCGTTGGCCCCGATCATGATCATCGCCAGGTGGGGTGCCGTGTTCGCCACCTGCTCGACCTGGGCCGACAGGTCGGCGCTCTGCGCCCCCACGAAGGCAACGACGGTGACGTCGACCGGGCGGTCGGCACACTCCGCGATCCCCGCGGCGAGCATGGCGCCGGGGGCCTGGTGCGGGGCCTCGACGCCGAGACCGCAGGCGCTGGAGTCGCCCAGCACGACGAGCCGGACCGGCTCCCCGTCGTGATGGCTGCCGTAGCGTCCGTCGGTGTCCGGGGGCGTGCCGGAGGGCTCGCCGATGGCGCGCCGGGCCAGGGCGGCCTCGGCCCGGATCAAGCCGAACGCCCCGGCCGAGAGCAGGCCGAGCCCGCCCCCGCCGTAGGCCGCGGCCATGGCGATCCGCCGCGCCACCCGTGCCTTGGTCACCACCCCCGGGTCACCCCCCGGCCCGGGACGGGCGGCGCCGGGTCGCGTCGGCGAGGAAGCCGCGCACCGCCTCTCGGGCCCGGTCGCGGATCTCCGGGCCGTGCGTGAAGGCCGCGACGTCGTAGTCCAGGTCACCGAGGACGGCGGCCGTCTGCTGGTTCAGGCCGGCATCGGTGCAGAACAGGGCGGGCGGCCAGGACATCCGGCGGAACGCGTTGAAGATCGAGTCGCCGGTGATCAGCACCCGGGACGGCTCGTGCAGCAGCGAGACGTGGCCGGGGGTGTGGCCCGGCGTGTGCAGCACCCGTAGGCCGCCGGCGACGGCCAGCAGCTGCCCGTCGACCAGCTCCTCGTCCACCGGGGTCGGGGTCGCGCCCTTGTTGCGGCGCAGCAGCCGACCGCCCAGGGTGCCGCGGTCGAGGACCGGGCCGCGGCCCTCGCGCACGTAGGCGGCGTCCCGTTCGTGGACCGACACGGTCGCACCGGTCCGGCCGCGCAACCCGGCCAGCCCGCCGACGTGGTCGGGGTGCGCGTGGGTCACCAGCAGCCGGGTGACGTCCGCCGGGCCCACCCCGATGTACGCCAGCCCGGCGACCACCGACTTCGGTGCGCGCTTGGTCCCGGCGTCGACGAGGGTGACCTGTCCGTCGTCGTCGACCAGCACGAACGTGTTGACCAGGTCGCGCGGCGCCGTCGGCACGCGCCAGACCCCCGGCGCGAGCTGCACAGCGGGAGGGCGGGCCACGCTCGCGAATCTAGCGGACGGCCGTGCTTCCCGACCCGGTCCGGAGGCCGGACCCCCCGCCCCTAGGCTGGCCTCCATGCAGGTCTACGAGTCCATGGTCGACCTGGTCGGCAACACCCCGCTGGTCCGGCTGAAGTCCGTCGCCCGCGACGTCCCGGCGACGGTGCTGGCCAAGGTGGAGTACCTCAACCCCGGCGGGTCCGTGAAGGACCGGATCGCCGTGCGGATGATCGACGCCGCGGAGAAGTCCGGCGAGCTCGGGCCTGGCGGCACCATCGTCGAGCCGACCTCGGGGAACACCGGGGTGGGACTGGCCATTGTCGCGCAGCAGCGTGGCTACCAGTGCGTGTTCGTGCTCCCGGACAAGGTGAGCCAGGACAAGATCAACGTCCTCACGGCCTACGGCGCCCGGGTCGAGGTCTGCCCGACCGCGGTGGCGCCCGAGGACCCCCGGTCGTACTACTCGGTCAGTGACCGGCTGGTCCGCGAGATCGACGGGGCCTGGAAGCCGGACCAGTACTCCAACCCCAACAACGCGCGCTCGCACTACGAGACCACCGGCCCGGAGATCTGGACGCAGACCGACGGCCGGGTGACCCACTTCGTGACCGGTGTCGGCACCGGCGGCACGATCAGCGGGACCGGTCGCTACCTCAAGGAGGTCAGCGACGGGGCGGTCCAGGTCGTCGGCGCCGACCCCGAGGGCTCGGTCTACTCCGGCGGCACCGGCCGGCCGTACCTCGTCGAGGGTGTCGGCGAGGACTTCTGGCCCTCGGCGTACGACCGGTCGGTGACCGACGAGATCGTCGCGGTGTCCGACCGCGACTCGTTCCTCATGACCCGGCGCCTGGCCCGCGAGGAGGGCCTGCTCGTCGGCGGCTCCTGCGGCATGGCGGTCGTGGCGGCGCTGCGGGTGGCCCAGCGGCTGACCGAGGACGACGTCGTCGTCGTGCTGCTGCCGGACGGCGGCCGCGGGTACCTCGGCAAGATCTTCAACGACGAGTGGATGGCCGACTACGGCTTCCTCGAGGTCCACGGGTCCGCGGGGACGACCGTGGGCGACGTGCTCGCGAGCAAGGGCGCGGAGGTTCCCGTCCTCGTGCACGTGCACCCCTACGAGACGGTCCGCGAGGCCATCGACATCCTGCGCGAGTACAGCGTCTCGCAGATGCCGGTCGTCAAGGCCGAGCCGCCGGTGACGGCCGGCGAGGTGGTCGGGTCGGTCAGCGAGAAGGAGCTGCTCGACCTGCTGTTCTCCGGTGAGGCGCACCTGGCCGACGCCCTGGAGCGGCACATGTCGGCGCCGCTGCCGATCGTCGGGGCAGGCGAGCCGGTCTCCGCGGCCACCGCTGCGCTGGCCAAGTGGGACGCCGTGCTCGTCCACGACGACGGCAAGCCGGCCGGTGTGCTCACCCGGCAGGACCTGCTGGGCCATCTCGCCGCGGGCTGACGCCCCTGGTTTCCCGACCGTACGTCGGGTAGGACGGTCTCGCGCCCGGGTGCCGGGCGCTGATCCCCGACGACAGGGAGGACAGACATGGCGCTCGACGACGACGACATGACCACCAGCCCGCAGGAGCACGGCCCGGCCGACGGTGGCGCGGGCACCGGTTCCGACGGCGGTGCCGATGGTGGCGCGGACGGCGGTGCCGATGGTGGCGCGGACGGCGGTGCCGATGGTGGCGCGGACGGCGGTGCCGATGGTGGCGCGGACGGCGGTGCCGATGGTGGCGCGGACGGCGGTGCCGATGGTGGCGCGGACGGTGGAGCCGACGGCGGCGCGGACAGCAGCGCCTGAGGCTGTCGTCCTGAGCACGACGCAGGACCCGGCGGGCGGGTCGGGAGGCAGCACCTCCCGGCCCGCCCTGCGGCGCTGCATCGCCACGGATCCCGAGGTCTTCGCCCGCGACGTCTGGTCGCTCGCGCCGCTGCTGTCGACCCGTGCGGAGCTCGCGGCCTCCGGTCCAGCCGGCCACGGCGACCTGTTCTCCCTCGACGCCGTGGACGAGCTGTTGTCACGGCGTGGCCTGCGCACCCCGTTCCTGCGGATCGCCAAGGACGGCCTGGTGACCCCGCCGGCCCGCTACACCCGCCCCGGCGGCACCGGCGCACTGGTGGCCGACCAGGTGGCCGACGACCGGGTGCTCGAGCTCTTCGCCGACGGGCACACCGTCGTCTTCCAGGGGCTGCACCGGCTCTGGCCGCCGATCATCGACTTCGCCGGGCAGCTCACCACTGACCTGGGCCACCCGGTGCAGGTCAACGCCTACGTCACGCCGAGCTCCTCGCAGGGGTTCTCGGCGCACTACGACGTGCACGACGTCTTCGTGCTCCAGATCGCCGGGGAGAAGCGCTGGCGGGTCCACGAGCCGGTGCACCCGGCGCCGCTGCGGGACCAGCCGTGGGAGGGCCGTCGCGCCGAGGTCGAGACCCGTGCCGCGGAGAGCCCCGTCATCGACGCGGTCCTGCGCCCCGGCGACACGCTCTACCTGCCAAGGGGCTACCTGCACGCGGCCGAGGCGCTGGGCGGGGTCTCCTGCCACCTCACGGTGGGCGTGCACCCCGTCACCCGCCACCACGTGCTCCAGGCGCTGCTCGACGTCGTCGCCGACGACGTCGATCTGCGGGGCTCGCTCCCGATGGGCATCGACCTCGGTGACCCGGCCGACGTCGAGGCGGACGTCGCGGCGACGGTGGCCGCGCTCAGCGAGCGGCTGCGGACCCTCTCGGTCGCCGAGGTGGCAGACCGGCTCGCGTCCTCGCTGGTCGGAGCGAACCGGCCGGAGCCGATCGCGCCCCTCGCCCAGACCGCGGCGCTGGCCGCGCTGGACGCCGAGTCGGTGCTGCGGGTGCGCAGGCACCTGCGCCACACGCTGTCCCGCGAGGGCGAGGGCGGGGAGATGGTGCTGCGGCTGCACGACCGGACGCTGCGGCTGCCGGCCGACACCGTCAAGGCGGTGCGGTCGCTGCTCGACGGCGAGGTCATGCGGGTCGCGGACCTGCCGGGGCTGGACCCGGCGGACGCGCTGGTCCTCGCGCGGCGTCTCGTGCGCGAGGCCGTCGCCGTGGTCGAGGGTCGGTGACCCCGCCCGGTCCCGTGGAGCGGGTGACGGGGGCGCGCTGTGCGGTGGCGGCTGCGCTGCGCGGCGACCCGATGGCCGGAACAGCGGCTCCGGCGGCCGGCTACCTGCTGGTCGAGCAGCCCGGCGGCTGGGGAAGGCAGGCGCTGACGTCGTCCCGGCTGGACCCTGCGGTCGGCCTCGACCTGTCCCGACGGGCGATCGGACGCGGCCTGCGGGCGTTGCTCATCCGCCGACCCGGGCGCCACCCGGCACCGGAGCGGCGGGCCTGGGCGGTGGTCACCTCGCGGCCGGGCAGCGAGGTGTCCTGGTGGGGCGACTTCGGCGCGGACGACGAGCTGCGCACGCTGCCCCTGGACGGCAGCGCGGGGACACCGTCGCACGAGCCGTTCTACCTGGTGTGCACCCACGGCCGGCACGACACGTGCTGCGCGGTCGAGGGCCGCTCGGCCGCCGCCGCGCTGGACCGGTTGCGTCCCGGATCGGTCTGGGAGTGCTCGCACGTCGGCGGCGACCGGTTCGCCGCCAACGTGGTGGCGATGCCGCACGGCCTCTACTACGGCCGGGTCGAGCCGTCCCGGGCGGCGGACCTGGTCACGGCGCACGAGCGCGGGGAGGTGCTGCCCGACCTGCTGCGTGGCCGCTCGACCACGACCCCGGCCGCGCAGGCGGCGACGGCGCACGTCCGGCACCAGCTCGGTGACCTCGCGATCGACGCACTGACGACGGCCGGGACGCTGCACCTCGGCGACGGCCTGTTCCAGGTCCGGCTGCGACGTCCGCCCCGGAACCTCATCGTCACCCTCCGGGCCGGCGGCCGGCCGGAGCCGGGGCTGCTCACCTGCCACGCCCGGCACCCCGCGCACCCGCCGGAGTACACCGTGCTCGACGTCACCGAGGTCGGCTGACCACCCCACCCCCGCCCCGTCCCGCACCGTCCACGCGTCGACTGGCGGAAGTCTTCAGCTCTGTACCGGTACAGAACTGAAGACTTCCGCCAGTCGACGGGGGAGGGGTGTCAGGCCTCGGGGAGCTCGACCCTTGTGGGCGCGTCCTGGCCGTGCGCCGCCGCGTCGTACGCCACCTGGCAGAAGCCGTGGTTGCAGTAGCCGCGCGGGTTCTTGTGCAGGTAGCCCTGGTGGTAGTCCTCGGCGTAGTAGAACTCGCCGGCCTCCTGCGCCGGGCGGATCTCGGTGGAGATCTCCCCGAAGCCCGCCTCCTTCAGCGCTTGCTGGTAGCGCGCGCGGCTCTCTTCCACGGCGGCCAGCTGCGCGTCGGTCGTGGTGTAGACGGCCGAGCGGTACTGCGTGCCGACGTCGTTGCCCTGCTGGTTCGGGGTGGTCGGGTCGTGGTTCTCCCAGAACGCCTTGAGCAGCGTCTCGAGCGAGGCCTTGGCGGGGTCGTAGACGACCCGGACGGCCTCGGTGTGGCCGGTGCGGCCGGTGCAGGTCTCCTCGTACGTCGGGTGCGGGGTGTAGCCGCCCTGGTAGCCGACCGCGGTGACGTGCACGCCCGGGATCTCCCAGAAGATCCGCTCGGACCCCCAGAAACAGCCCATCGCCACGAAGATCTCCTGGTGCCCGTCGGGGACGGGGGCCTCGAGCGTGGTGCCGAGGACGACGTGGTCGGGGGCGATCCGGAACGGCCGCTCAGACCGACCGGGTAGGGCGTCCTGACGGGTGACGGGCACGGGCTTCCTGCCGAAGAACATGGGTGACCTCCTGGTCCCCCCAACGCGCGCGCCCGACCGGAGATTCCGGCCGCAGGCCGTGGACGGTCCATCCCGCCAGCCCGACGAAGGCCGCCGCCGCGACCCCGAGAAGGAGGGTGCCTCCGGCCGAGGCGCCGACGTCGCTCCGCGCCAGCATCGTCACCGACATGGCCAGCACGCTGACGCCCACCAGCGCGAACCAGACGGTGACGGCGGGCAGCAGGTTGCGCGCCCACGTGCTGCCTCCGCGCAGCCCGACCGCCGTCGCCAGCACCGCCGGGACGACGACCCCGAGGTCGAGCACGGCGAGCACCCAGAACATCTGCGGCGCGTCCAGGTAGGCCTCCCCGGTCGGTTCGTCCCGCATCGCGTCGGCGAGCGGGGCCGCCCAGCGGCCGAGGGTGACGAAGGTCGCGAGCACCAGCAGTGCGACGACGCCCCACGACGTACGGCGACGGCTCCAACGGCCGGCCGGCTCGGTCGCTCCGGCGCCCCAGGCCCGGACGGCCAGCAGGAGCCCGCCGCCGACCAGCACCAGGTCGAGCGGTGCGAGCCGCTGGGACGTGCCGGGCGTGCCGAGGTAGTCCTGGCCGGCGAGCGCCTGGACGCCCATGTACGCCGTGTACGCGGCCGGCGCCACGGCCAGCCGCGCGACTCGTGCGCGCCCGGCCCTCGCCGCCCGAGCCAGCAGGACGAGCAGGGGGGCCACCACGAGCACCCCGACGAGGTCCACGGCGATGGTCTGGGACTCCACCGCCGGGCTGACGTGGTAGGTCACGAGCGCAAGGCCCGCAGGGCCCATCAGCGCGTTGGCCAGCAGCGCGAGGGCCAGTGCCAGCAGCCCGCGGGCCAGACCGGTGTCGCTCACCGGGCGCGGGCGCCGGAGCTGAGCAGGTCGTCGGCGACCCGGCGGCCCCAGTCGGTCACGTCGTCCCAGTCCCGGAAGTCACCCGCCGCGGCGTGCACCGCCTTCACCGCCAGACGCTCGCCGACCGGCAGGTCCGCCGGACGGAGCCGGCCGGCGAAGAGGCGGTGCTCGACAGCGCCGCAGGCCGTGGCCAACGCGTCGATCTCCGCGGGCTGGAGCGCCGGCTCCGGCGGCTCGCCGACCGGGCCGCTGGAGAACAGCCAGACGGGTCGCCGCCGCAGCGATCCCGCGTGCGCGGTGACGAAGTGCCGGGCCGCCTTCAGCCAGCGGCCGAAGTAGATGGCGCTGCCCACGAGCACAGCGTCGTACTCCTCGAGGTCGGCGATGGTGCCGACCGGCCGCACGTCCACCCGCGTTCCCGGATCCGCCTCCGTCAGGACCTCGCGCAGCTCCGCCCCGAGCCGCTCGGCGATCTCGGCTGTCGCGGCGTGCCTGCTCGCCACGGCGACCAGCACCTTCATGGGGCACCGCCTTCCGTCGTCCCTCCCTCCCACCGTGGCCGCACGGGACCGGCGCCGGCAGGGCCGCTGGCCGCACCGGTCGGGGACGAAAGCCCCTCGTGCCGGGGTCAGTCGCGCAGCAGCGGCCGGGTCAGGCAGGTCGGTCCGCCGTCGCCCTTGTTGATCTGACTCGCGGCGTAGGTGTGCACCTCGACGCCGGCCCGCTCGAGGGTCGCCCTGGTCCGCGGTGCGGCGTCGGCCATCACCACGACCCCCGGCCGGACGGCGAGGACGTTGCAGCCCTGGTCGTCGAGCTCGGCCGGGTCGGCCGGCAGGGTGCGGTAGCCGCGGTCGGCCAGCAGCTCCAGCAGCGGCACCGGGGCGAGCGGCTCGAAGACGACGGCCAGGTCCGGGGCGACCGGCGACACCACGGACATCAGGTGCATGACGTGCGCCGCGCCGAGGTGGTGCGGCAGGTCGGCGCGCTCCACGGTGACGCCCTCGGGAGCGAGCAGGTCGGCGAGCTGGCGGTGCGCCTCGGCGTTGGTCCGGTAGCCGCGGCCGACGGCCAGCGTCGACCCGTCCAGCCAGAACATGTCGCCGCCGTCCGCGGTCGCCGGGCCGGTGAGCCGGCCGAGCACCGGGACACCGGCCTTCTCGACCTCGGCCACCAGGAAGCCGGGCTCGCGCTGGCGGGCCGGCTTGGCCATCCGCAGCTCGACCGCGCCGGTGCCGGCGACGAAGACCGGGTCGTAGGCGAAGCACGCGTCGACCATGCCATCGGGCGCCTCGGCGACCACCACCTCGACACCGAGGCCGTCGAGCAGCTCGACGAAGGCCTCGTGCTCGCGGAGCAGGACGTCGGTGTCCGGGTCGCGCCAGCCGGCGCCGGCGAAGTCACCGGTCGTGGCCGGGCGGACCACGAGGACGCGGCGAAGGGGAGCCGACATGGAGCGGACGCCGTAGGTGCGCGGGGTGCTCATGGCGGCATCGTGCCAGGATCGCGGCCATGACGGTCGAGGAGTTCGCGGCGCCGACCGACGGCGGCGTTCTGGCGGGGCACGTGACGGGTGACGGGCCGCCGGTGCTCGTCCTGCACGGCGGGCCGGGGCTCTCGGTGTCGATCGTCGCCGGGCTGGTCGAGGAGCTGGCGCCGTCCTACCGGGTGGCCGCGTTCCAGCAGCGGGGCATCGAGCCGTCGGCGACCGAGGGCGCGTTCACCATCGCCCAGGCGCTGGCCGACGTGGTCGCCGTGCTGGACCATCTCGGCTGGCAACGCGCCTACGTCGTGGGCAGCTCCTGGGGCGGACACCTGGCGTTCTGGGCCGCCGCCACGTTGCCGGACCGGTTGCTCGGCGTCCTCGCCGTCGACCCGCTCGGCGCCGTCGGCGACGGCGGCAACGCCGCGTTCGAGGCGGAGATGGCCCGCCGCACGCCGGAAGCGGACCGGGAGCGCGCTGCCGAGCTGGACCGGCTCGCGCAGGAGGGGGAAGTGACCGAGGAGCAGGCGCTGGAGAGCCTCCGGTTGTTCTGGCCGGCCTACTTCGCCGACCCGGCGACGGCGCCCCCGATGCCGCCGATGCGGCTGTCGATCCCGGCCTACTCCGGGCTTTTCGCCGACCTGCTGGAGCGGCTGCCGGAGCTGGAGGCCGCGCTGCCGGCTGTGACCGTCCCGCTGGGCGTCGTCGTGGGGGAGCGCAGCAGCATCCCGAACAGCGCCGGGCGCGACAGCGCGGACCGGGTTCCGGGCGGTTGGACGGAGGTCGTGCCGGGGGCGGGGCACCTGCCGTGGCTCGAGGTGCCCGGCGCCGTGCGTCAGTCGCTGGACCGGCTCGCGCGACACTCGTCGGCCAGCAGGGCGTAGTCGAGCTCGCTGGTCCACTCTCCCTTGACCCACTCGTTCTCGACCAGCAGCGCCTCGCGCCGCATCCCGAGCCGCTCGGTGTGCGGGGGCAAGGCGAGGTCGAGCACGACGGCGAACCTAGCCCGGGCGGCCGAGGACGAGCGACGGCAATACCCTGTGGCCATGCACTTCGAGACCCTCGCGATCCACGCCGGCCAGGAGCCGGACCCGCTGACCGGCGCTGTGGTCCCGCCGATCTACCAGACCTCGACCTACAAGCAGGACGGCGTGGGCGGTCTGCGCGGCGGCTACGAGTACAGCCGCAGCGCGAACCCCACCCGGACCGCCCTCGAGGAGTGCCTGGCCGCGATCGAGGCGGGTCGCCGCGGGTTGGCGTTCGCCTCCGGCCTGGCGGCCGAGGACACCCTGCTGCGGACCGTGTGCCGCCCCGGCGACCACGCGGTCATCCCCGGCGACGCGTACGGCGGCACCTACCGGCTGTTCGCAAAGGTGCAGGAGGCCTGGGGGCTGTCGTACACCCCGTCCGGCGGCCACGACGCCGACTCGGTGCGGGCCGCGATCCGTCCGGGCGAGACGAAGGTGGTGTGGGTCGAGACCCCGACCAACCCGCTGCTGGGCATCGCCGACATCGCGGCGATCGCGGAGGTCGCACACGAGGCAGGGGCCCTGCTGGTCGTCGACAACACCTTCGCGTCGCCCTACCTGCAGCAGCCGATCACCCTCGGGGCCGACGCCGTCGTGCACTCGACGACCAAGTACCTCGGCGGCCACTCGGACGTCGTGGGTGGCGCGCTGGTGCTGGCCGACGACGAGCTGGCCGAGAAGGTCGCCTACCACCAGAACGCGATGGGCGCGGTCGCAGGCCCGTTCGACTCCTGGCTGGTGCTGCGCGGCATCAAGACGCTCGGCGTCCGGATGGACCGGCACTGCGCGAACGCCGAGCGGATCGTCGACCTGCTCGTCGCGCACCCCAAGGTCACCGAGGTCTTCTACCCCGGCATGCCGGACCACCCTGGCCACGACGTCGCGGTCAAGCAGATGAAGGCGTACGGCGGCATGGTGTCGTTCCGGGTCGCCGGGGGCGAGGGTGCGGCCGTCGAGGTGTGCAACCGGGCCGAGGTCTTCACCCTGGGCGAGTCGCTCGGCGGCGTGGAGTCGCTGATCGAGCACCCGGGGCGGATGACACACGCGTCCGCGGCCGGGTCCCCGCTCGAGGTGCCGGCTGACCTGGTGCGCCTCTCGGTAGGCATCGAGGCTGTCGAAGACCTGGTCGAGGACCTCACCCGCGCGCTCGCCTGACGTGCCGGCGGTCGTCTGCGTCGACGTCGGGTCGACGTTCACCAAGGCCGCCCTGGTCGACGTCGACGACGGCGTGCTGCTCGGCACCGCGTCGCATCCCACGACGGTGGGGACCGACGTCATGGACGGCGTCGACGCCGTCCGCGCGGCGTTGGGGGCAGGTCCGGACGTAGAGACGCTCGCCTGCTCGTCGGCCGGAGGTGGGCTGCGGCTCGCCGTCGTCGGCTACGAGCAGCTGGTCACCGCCGAGGCCGGGCACCGGGTCGGCCTGTCCGCGGGGGCGAGGGTCGAGCACGTGGCGTCCGGACCGCTGGACGAGCCCGCTCTGGACGCCCTGCTCGGGTCCCGGCCGGACGTCGTGCTGCTCGTCGGCGGCACCGACGGCGGCAACGCGGAGACGTTGCGCCACAACGCCTCGGTGCTGGCCGGGCGGCGGCTCGACGTGCCCGTCGTGGTGGCGGGCAACGTCGACGCCCGCGACGAGGTGGTGGACGAGCTGAGGTCCGCAGGAGTGGCGGTGACGGCGACCGCGAACGTGCTGCCCGAGATCGGCAGGCTCGACCCGATGCCGGCCCGGCTGGCGATCCGCGAGGTCTTCATCAGCCACGTGATCGGCGGCAAGGGCCTCTCGGCGCGCGCCGACTTCCCGGCCATGGTGCGCGCGGCCACCCCGGACGCCGTCCTTGCCGGCGTCGAGGTGCTGGCCGACGGTGCAGGAGACGTCGCGGGTGCAGGTGACGTGCTGGTGGTCGACGTGGGGGGAGCGACCACCGACGTCTACTCGGTGGTCACCCCGCAGGGCGAGGACGCCGTCCTGCGCAAGGAGGTCGTCGAGGTGCTCTGGCGCAGCCGCACAGTGGAAGGCGACCTGGGTGTGCGGTGGGGCGCCGGGGGTGTGGTCGAGGCGGCGCTGGCCGAGCGGCTGCTCGACCCCGCGGAGGCTGATCGGCTGCGGGTCGCCGCCGGTCACCGGGTGGCGGAGCCGGCGTACCTGCCGACGGACGAGCAGGGCCGCGACGACGATGCCCTGCTGGCACGTCTCGCGGTCACCGTGGCCCTGCGGCGGCACGGGCGCGGCGGCAAGGACCTCCGGCAGGTCTCGTTGGTCGTCGGCTCCGGTGGCGTGCTGCGGCACGCCGTGGGCGAGCGCGCCGCAGCGGTCCTGTCGCCCGCGACCGGGGATCTCGCCGGTGGCTGGGCGGTGCCCGAACGTGCCCGTACGGTGGTGGACACGGAGTACGTGCTCGCCGCAGCCGGTCTGCTCGCCCAGCAGCATCCCGACGCCGCGGGCCGGGTGGTCCGGAGGGTCCTGCTGGGCTGAGCGGCCCCGGCCGCCGGAGGTGAGGACGACATGGTGGACCGTCGGCTCAGGTACGCCCTCGACGTCTTGTTGCTCCTGGCGGCCGTGGCCGTCTTCCTGTCGGGGTTGCTCGTCGACCGGCTCGACCTCAACGACTTCGCACCGCACCGGTGGGCCGGCTACACGCTGGCGGCGCTGGTCGCGGTGCACGTCGGGCTGCACTGGGGCTTCTTCGTCCACCCGAGGCCCGCCGGCCGGTCGCGTCCCCCCGCTGCCGTGGCGCCGGGCTCGTCCGACTCACCGGCGCCGGCAGCGGGCGCTCCGACCGTTGCAACAGCTCCGTCAGCGCCGTCCCGCCGGGCTGCGCTGGTGGGCCTGGGCGCCGGGGCGGCGGGGCTGGCGGGCGGCTGGTTCGCCCGGGCCGAGGTCTCGCCGCGACCCTACGACGGCGGCGACGTCGGGATCTTCTACCACCGGGAGAGCTCGCTCGGCGTGCGTGGCCTGCTCAGCGACGTCCTGCGCTGGGGACGGCGGCCGGCGCCGTACGCGCGCGTCGGCGAGGCCGAGCCCGTCGCCCTTCCCGCCGCGGCGGAGCCCGACCTGAGCCTGGCCGACGCGCTGCGCCGGCGGCGGTCGCTGCGGGCGTACGCCGACCGTGCGATGACCGGCGACGAGCTGGCCTGGCTGGTCGCTGGTGCCACCGGCATCACGTCCGGCGCCGGGTACCGCACGGCGCCCTCGGCCGGGGCTCTGTACCCGATCGAGACCTACGTCGCCGTGCGCCGCGTCACGGGCGTCGACGAGGGGCTGTACCACGTCGATGTCCGCGCGCAGGCACTCGAGCCGGTGCGCACCGGCTCGGTGGCGGGCGACGTGATGCTCGCTGGGCTCGGGCAGGACTTCCTGCGCGCGGCCCCCGCGGTGGTGGTGCTCACCGGACTGTTCCAGCGCACCCGATGGAAGTACCACGAGCGGCACTACCGCTACGTGTGCTGGGAGGGCGGCCACGTGGCGCAGAACATCTACCTCGCGGCCGAGGCCGCCGGCCTCGGCGCGTGCATGGTCGGCGCGTTCCTCGACGGTTACCTGAACGACCTGCTGCGCGTCGACGGCCGGACTGAAGCGGCTCTCGGCCTGATCGCCGTCGGACCGCGGTGATGTGTGACGGCACACTGCTGGGTGTGACCGGAGGAAGTGAGCGCGTGACGATTCGCGACGCGTGCGACGGGGACCTGCCGGCGATCTAGCCGAGCCACGTCGGGATGAAGCTCACTCTCGAGACGAGAAGCTGAGCCGGCTTCGACTCTCCGGGACTGTCAGGTGAGCATGGGGGTGGCGTGCTTGCGGTAGGTGTTGCCGAGCGGGCTGGTCCAGGTCTTGGTGCGGGTGTCGGGGTGGTAGTGCAGGCGCCAGTGGCCGTGGGTCTTGGCGTTGTGGTGCTGGCGGCAGAGCGGGCCGAGGTTGACCCGGACCGTCCTTCCGCGGCGGGAGTAGGCGGTGACGTGGTCGCAGTCGCAGGCGGCGGCGGGCGGTTGCAGCCGGGGAAGCCGCAGGTCTGGTCCCGGGCGGTCAGGTAGGCGCGCAGCCGGTGGGAGGGCCGGTAGCGGCGGGCGCCGCGGTCGAGCAGGGCGCCGGTGCCCGGTTCGGTGGTCCAGCGGACCCAGTCGCGGTCGGCGGCCATCGCCCGGGCGAGCTCGGCCGGGATCGCGCCGTAGCCGGGTAGGTGGCCGGGGTTGTCGGCCAGGGCGAGGGCGGTGGGCAGGTCGAGCACCACGGCTGCGGTCTGCGCGCCGCCGCAGGAACACCTCGGCAGCCGGCGGCCGGTCGCCGCGGTCGGTCCCGCCGGTCCACTCGGTGCCGTGTCGAGGCCGAGGATGCGGTCGACGACCAGGTCGACCCGCAGCGCGTCCAGCCCGGGGACCTCGAGGCCGGCGGCCCGGCGGGCGGCCTGCACCGCGGTGGCCCGGGCGGTGACGGCCCCCCACAGCTCGCCCTCGATGTCGGCGGCCAGCGGCAGGTACCAGCCGGTGCGGCCGTCCCGGTCCGGGACCCGCTCGATCCGCCGCTGCTCGTGGGCGGTCCTGGCCCGCTCCGCGGCGGCGGCCGGGTCGACCCGCACGACCGCGTCCCGGACCGCGCGGCGGGTCTCGGCCGGGGTCTGGGCCGGCATCACCGGCAGCACCCGCGCCTCGACCGCTGCTGCGGTGGCCTCGTCGAGGCCCTCGGTCTCGCGCACCAGGCTCGCCGCGTGCAGGTAGCCGGCCCGGCCGGTGTCCATCAGCGCCAGGGTGGCCGGGAACCGGTCCCGCAGGTCCAGGGCCACCCGCACCCGCTGGGAGGCCGTCACCGGCGAGAGCCGCAGCGCCGCCGCCAGCTCGTGCCGGGCCTCGGCCGGGTGCAGCCCGAGCGCCTCGGTGCGGTCCGCGACCAGCGCGACGGTCCGCTGCGCGACCGCGGCGACCTTCGCGGTGACCCGCTCGGTCAGCCGCAGGTACCCGACCAGCTCGCCATGATCCAGGGCCGCGGGGTCGACCGACTCCAGCAGCCCCGCCAGCTCCGACACCGACCCGTCCAGCTGCAGCTCCAGCGCCGCCCGCTCCCAGCCGGTGCCGCGCTCGACCAAGGCCTCGACCAGGTCCAGCGCGCCCATCCCCATGCGACGAACCTAACCAGGGGGTCGGACACAAACCCGTCGGTCCGCCGAGGCGGAATCCCTTGCAATGACAGGCGATCCGGGCAACCAGTCCATCGTCAGCCGGTCGTCCCGGGAGCCGGCTCGGGGTCCGGTTGCTCGGTCCGGTGCCGGGTCTCGGTCGACAACCCAGCGGTGACCAGCCCGGCGGCCAGCACGGCCGCGGTGACGCCGAAGGCCGCGCCGAACGAGTAGCTGTCGGCGAGCCAGCCCGCGACCAGCGGCCCGACGACGGCACCCAGGTCCGCGGACATCTGGAACGCGGCGACCACCGTGCCACCGCGACCGTGGGCGACGTCACCGACGACGGCGCTCGGCGCCACCGACAAGAACGCCGAGCCGGCACCGAACAGTGCCATCGCCACGGTGTAGACCACCAGCGAGTCGCTCACGGCGACGGCCACCATCGACAGCGTGGTGGTCGCGGCGCCGATCATCAGCGCCGGCTTGCGCCCGGTGCGGTCGGCGTATGAGCCGGCGACGAGGAGCAACCCGCCCTGGGCCGCCGCGGAGACGAAGAAGCCGATGCCGATCCAGGTCGCCGATGCGCCGATCCCCTCGGTGACGAACAGCGGGATCAGCGAGCTGCGGACGCCGAACAGCGCCCAGCCGGTTCCGAGGTTGGACGTCAGGGCGGCCCGGTAGCCGGAGACTCGCAGAGCCTGGGGCAGGGTGACGGTGGGCTTCGAGGTGGTCGCGGCCTCGACGTCGTGCAGCGACGCCTTGGTGAGGTACAGCAGGCCGATGCTGCCGGCGACGGCCAGCGTCCCGGCGTAGACGAAGAAGGGGGCGCGCAGCGAGATCGCGGTCAACGGCCCCCCGATCGCCGGCCCGGCGATGGCGCCGACGAGGAAGCCGGACTGCCACATGCCGGTGGCCCGGCCCCGCTGGTCGGCGTCGACGACGCGCAGCAGGAGGGAGATCGCCGACACGGTGAACATCGCCGAGCCGATGCCGCCGATCCCGCGCAGCAGGAGCAGCTGGGTGTAGGACTGTGCGAGCCCCGCGAGGGCGCTGCTCACCGCCACGATGCCGATGCCGGTCGCGAGCACGAGGCGCTCACCGATCCGGTTGACCAACCGGCCGCTGCTCAGGGCCGACACCAGACGCATGAAGGCGAACGCCGAGATGACCGCGCCGGCGGCCGTCCGGCCGACGCCGAACTCCCGGGCGTACACCGGGATGGCAGGGGCGACCACCCCGAACCCCACCGCCACTGCGAAGGCGACAGCGGTGAGGACGCCGACCTCCCGCGGCAGGCCGTGGAGGGGGTTGCGCCGGAACCGGCCGGCGCCCTCGGAGCGTGCGATCACGGGGGTGACCGTAGCCGGGCACCGCGGCGCAGGCGGAGGCGGTTGATGTGAGCGGAATCATGGCTGTTTGACCGGGATCGCGGGGTATGGGCACCATCTCGGAACCCGTCCCCTGCTCGGAGGCCACCCGTGAGCCGTGCCCGGCGACTGCCGCGCCATCGCCGTCCCACCCGGCTGGCGCGTACCGCTGCGCCGATCGCCGTGGGCGGGGCGGTCGCCGTGGTGGCCCTGACCGCGACGCCGCTCGGGGACGCCCTGCGCGGGTCGCGGCCCGACAACGCACCGGCCCGCGGCCCGGGCCACGACGGGGTGGTGCTGGTCGCACCGGTCAACGGCGGCTCCGGCCCGGACCGCGCAGCGGCCCAAGGTGCCTCCCGGGCCGGGCGGCCCCCCGCCGCGGAAGGTGGCGCTGCCGCCGGTACCGGGCCGCAGACGGGGGCCGGCGGCGCCGCGTCACCGGTCACCATGCGCAGCAGCGGGGGCGGCGGCGCGGGCACCGGCCCGTCGCAGGAGGCGCCGGCGGCCGGCCGGTCACCGTCGCCGGGGTCCCACCCGTCGACGTCACCGGCCCCGAGCTCGCCCCCGGCAGGCGGGCTGCCGCTGCCCGTCCCCGCGCCGACGGCGACCAGCCTGCCCCCCGTGCCGACGGTCCCTGCCGTGCCCACCCTGCCGGCCAGGCCGACACTGCCGGCGCCGGTCCCGAGCCTGCCGCTGCTGCCCTGAGGGTCCTGCCTGACGTGCGACCTGCCCGGGCAGACGACGACGCCCCGCCCGGCAGTGTGCGCCGGGCGGGGCGTCGGATGACCTGACGGGACCTCAGCGGGTCCCTCGTGGTCCTGGGTCAGTCGTCCCAGGGACCGAAGTCGTCCTCGACCATGTCTGGTCTCCTTCCGTGGTGCGCCACCGGCGACCCGCATCTGTCTCTCGGGTCCGCGTCGACGGCTGTTCTGGTTCCTGCCCCCGGGGTACGACGGTCCATGCACGCGAGATTCGCGGATCTGGTGCCGCGCCCCTTCGGGGCGGGGGACCGGGCACTCGACTGCGAGCGCTCCGGGCAGCCACTGGGTGGGCTGCTGCCGATCAGTCTATCGGACATCCGTCCTGAAGACTTGAGCCCCCCGGGGGGAGGGGGGTGAACTCCTCCTGGCCGGCCGGTGTCGACCGCCCGGGTCAGCCGGCTCGGCTTCTCCGACGCCCGGCCCGCCGGGACAGGTAGTCGCTCACCACGTACTGCCCGAGCCGCTGCGGGTCGGGCAGCAGCACCCGGCCGCCGTTGCGCCGGGCCAGGTCCTGCATGAACGCCGTCAGCCGGGGGTCGTCGTCCAGCTGGAACACGTTCAGCGTTGCCCCCCGCCGCGTCATCCGGTCGACCTCGACCACGGTCGCGGTCAGCGTCTCCGGTTCCGGCGGCCAGGCGAAGTACGGCCGGCCGCCGGGGAGCAGGTGCGCCGTCGGCTCCCCGTCGGTGACCACCAGAACGACCGGCTCGTGGTCGGGGTGCTTGTCGAGGAACGTCCCGGCCAGCATCAGCGCGTGCTGCAGGTTGGTGCCCTGCACGTAGTCGGCGTCGAGGCTCGCGAGCTCGGTCGCCTGCAGGGTCCGCGCGTACGACGAGAAGCCGATGATGGTCAGGGCGTCCTGCGGGAACTGGCCGGACACCAGCGCGTGCAGCGCGAGCGCGGTCGTCTTCGCCGCCCCCCAGGTGTCCCGCAGCACCATCGAGTAGGACAGGTCGACCAGCAGGCAGACCGCGGCGGAGGTACGCCGGTCGGTCTCCGCGACCTCGAAGTCCTCCGTCGACAGCCGGATCCCGCGGGACGAGCCGCCGTCGTTCGGCCGGGCCCGGTGCGCTCGCACCGCGTTCGTCAGCGTCCGGACGACGTCGAGCGGCTGCTCGTCGCCGAACTGCCACTGCCGGCTGGCCCCGGTCAGCTCGCCGGCCTGGCCGGCGTCGGCGACGTCGTGGCCACCACGGTTCGCGGACCGGAGGTCGGCGAACACGTGCCGCAGCGCGGTCTGCCCGAGCCGCCGCACCGCCTTTGCGGTCAGGTCGAGCCGGTCACCGGACCGGGTGAGGTAGCCCTGCTCCTCCAGCTCGCGCTCCAGCCGGCGCAGCTCGCGCAGGTCGTCGGCCGCGCCCCGGCCCAGCGCCCGCCGCACCGCCTCCTCGTCGACGTCCTCGAGGCTGGCACCGGGGTAGTCCTGCGCCAGCGTCGACTCGAGCTCGTCGAGCTCGGCCAGGTCCTGGAGAGCGCTGGTTCCCTCCCCAGCGCCCATCGGCTCGTCACCCTGCATCCGTTCCCTGCTGCGCCAGTCCAGGTCCGGGCGCCGCGCCCGCAGCGCCTCGCCCAGCTGGGCCATCTCGCGAGCCAGGTCCATGTCCTCCAGCGCCCCCGCCATCAACGCCGCGAGCTCCTCCCGCTGCTGGGGCGACAGGGAGCGCATCATCCGCTCGGCTGCGGCGGCCCGGCGGGCCAGCGAGTCGACCAGCTCGTCGAGGTCGCGGGGCTGGTCCGGGAACATGTCGCCGTACCGCGACATGAACTCGTCGAACTGCTCCTGGGTGTGCTCGCCCCGGGCGTCGGCGGCCAGCATGGCGTTGAGGCCGGCCATCATGTCCTTGATCCGGGACATCGCCTCCGGGTCGGGGTTCTCCAGCGCCTGCTTCATCCCACGGAACTGGGTGTCGAGCACCTCGCTGCGCAGCAGCTCCTTGATCTGCTCGAAGGTCTGCCGGGCCTCGGCGGAGCGCCAGTCGTAGGAGTCGAGCTCGCGCACCGCGCGGGCCGGGTCGGACGGCAGCGCGTCGAGGGTCGCCTCACGGAACCGGGCGTCGTCGGAGGGATCGGGGAACAGCGCGGACCGCTCCTGCCCCACTGCCGTGTCGATGAGCCGGCGCACCTCCTCGAGGGTGCCGCCCAGGCGGCCCTGCTCGCGCAGCTGCCGGCGCTGCTCCCGGATCCGGCGCAGCATGTCGTCCAGCCCGCGCGGGCCGGCTGTGTCGTCACCACGCCGCAGCAGCTGCCGCAGCGCGTCCCGCGGCGACCACCCGCCGAGCACGTCGTCCCCGAGCCGGTCCAGCGCCCGCCGGACGTCGTACGGCGCCGCGAGCGGGTCGGGCCCGTCGTGCCAGCTGCCGTACCGGTACCCACGGGGCGGGCGGGGCATGGCCTAGGACCCGTACCTGATGCCGCCGGTCGGGCCGTCGTCCTTGCTGATGCGCCGGTTGAGGTACAGGCCCTCGAGGGCGAACTCCAGGGCAGCGGCGGCCAGCTCCGGCGTCTCCGCGCCCTCGTCCACCCCGAGGAGCTCGAGCAGGTGCGCGAGGCCGGGGAGCGGTCCGACCTGCTCCAGGAGCCGTCGCCCGGGAACGAGGTCGCCGCTGTCGACCTGCAGTCCCTCGTCGAACTTGGCGATCAGCGCCTGCAGGTCGGAGGCGCCGAGGTGGTGCCGGAACGTCTCGGCGGTGGCCTTCCGCAGCAGGTGCGCGAGCACCTCGGCCTCCCGGCCCTCCTCGTCGACCTCGAACTCCACCTTGCCGAGCAGGCTGGGCACGACCGCGGGCAGGTCGCAGACCCGCGCCACCGCGGGCTCCTCACCGGTGAGTGCGGAGCGCCGCAGCGCGGACGCGGCCGCGGTCTCGGCGGCGGCGACCCCGAACCGTGCGGAGACACCGGAGCGCGCGTCCACCGCGGGCGAGTCGCGGACCTGCCGGGTGAACCGGGCGATCAGCTCGATGAGGAAGTCCGGCACCAGCGCCGCGAGGTCCGCCTCCTGCCGGATGACGCCGATCTCGTCCTCGAGCAGGTCGGGGTAGTGGGTGCGGATCTCGGCCCCGAACCGGTCCTTGAGCGGGGTGATGATGCGGCCGCGGTTCGTGTAGTCCTCCGGGTTGGCGCTGGCCACCAGCAGCACGTCCAGCGGCAGTCGCAGCGCGTAGCCGCGCACCTGGATGTCGCGCTCCTCGAGCACGTTGAGCAGCGAGACCTGGATCCGCTCGGCCAGGTCGGGCAGCTCGTTGATGGCGAAGATGCCGCGGTTGGTACGGGGGACCAGGCCGTAGTGCACGGTTTCCGGGTCACCGAGCGTGCGCCCCTCGGCGACCTTGATCGGGTCGATGTCCCCGATGAGGTCGCCCACCGAGGTGTCCGGGGTCGCCAGCTTCTCGCCGTACCGCTCGCTGCGGTGCTGCCACCCGACCGGGAGGTCGTCGCCGAGCTCGGCGTGCAGCCGCCGGCACCGGGAGCAGACCGGCACCGCGGGGTGGTCGTTGATCTCGCAGCCGTCGACGACGGGCGTCCACTCGTCGAGCAGGGTGGTGAGGGTACGGATGAGCCGGGTCTTGCCCTGGCCGCGCTCGCCCAGGAGCACCAGGTCGTGCCCGGCGAGCAGCGCGCGCTCGAGGGCGGGAAGAACGGTCTCGTCGAAGCCGACGATGCCCTCGAACCGGGGCTGTCCGGACCGCATCAGCTCGAGCAGGTTCTCCCGCACCTCCACCCGCACCGGGCGGTGCACGTGACCGGACGCGCGCAGCCCGGCCAGGGTCGTCGCGGCAGGTCTCGGGTCAGCCGGCCCAGCGGGGCTGGGGGAGGTGGTGGTAGGTCGCTCGGGCACGCTCCCGACCGTACGTCGGGTGGGGACTGTTTCCCAGGCCGTCCTGAGGCCAGGATGGGAGGGTGCGGACCACCAGCCGGGCGACCGGGGTGCGGTGCGGTGACGGCATCGCCGTCGATGCCGACCTGGTGCGCGCCGCGGGGGCAGCGGCCCGCGGGGCCCTGCTCGCCCTCGGCGGCGCCGCGCCCGACCTGGCGTTCGTCTTCGCCTGCGGGCCGGAGCCCGACGACGTCGCAGCCGCGCTGGAGCGGGCCGGTGAGCTGTCCGGTGCCACCACCGTCATCGGGTGCAGCGCCCCCGGCGTCATCGGCGGCGGCCGGGGCGTCGAGCTCACGTCGTCGGTGAGCGTGTGGGCGGGGTGCCTCCCCGGCGTCGCGCTGCGCTCGTTCCATCTGGAGGTGCTGCGCACGTCGGAGTCGATCGCCGTGGTCGGCATGCCGGTGCACCGTGACGAGGACCGGGCCGGGGTGCTGCTGGCCGACCCGTGGTCGTTCCCGGTCGACGGGTTCGTCGAGCAGGCGAACGAGGCGATCCCGGGACTCCAGCTCAGTGGTGGCAACGCGTCCGGGATGCGCGGCGCCGGCTCGACGAGGCTGCTGGCCGACGGCGTGGTGCGCGACCGCGGGGCCGTCGGTGTGGTCCTCGCGGGCGACGTGGCACCGGTGCCGGTGGTGAGCCAGGGCTGCCGCCCGGTCGGCCCCACGATGACCGTGACCGCCGCGGAGGGGAACGTGCTGCTCGGCCTGGCCGGTGTCCCGGCCACGGTCAAGCTGGAGCAGGTGCTGCTGTCGCTGCCCCCGGCCGAGCAGGCCCTGGTCAGCGAGGGGCTGCACCTCGGCGTCGCGATGGACGAGTACGTCGACGAGCACCGCCTCGGCGACTTCCTGGTCCGCGGCGTGGTCGGAGCCGACGGGAAGCGCGAGGGGCTGGTGGTGGAGGACACCGTCGAGGTCGGGCAGACCGTTCAGCTGCAGGTCCGGGACGCGGACAGCGCAGACAACGATCTCGCCCGTCGGCTGGCGATGGTGCCGGGAGACGTCGCCGGGGCGCTGCTGTTCTCCTGCGCCGGGCGCGGTGCCGACCTGTTCGGGACCGCCGACCACGACGTCCAGGCGGTGCGCACCGGCCTGCGGACGGCCGGCGTGGCCGGGTTCTTCGCCGCCGGGGAGATCGGGCCGGTGGCCGGGCGCAGCCACCTGCACAGCGTCACCGCGTCCGTGCTGGCGTTCCTCGACCGGCCGTGACGGAGCCCCTGGCACACTGACCGCCATGACGACGCCGTCGAAGGACCTGCCGGTCACGGTGGACGACGTCAAGGCGGCCCGGGCCCTGATCGAGGGGGTCGTCCGGGACACGCCGGTGCAGGGGTCACGGCCGCTCTCGGAGCGGGTCGGCGGGCCGGTGTGGCTCAAGTGCGAGAACCTGCAGCGCGCCGGCTCGTTCAAGATCCGCGGCGCGTACACCCGGATCGCCCGGCTCTCCGAGGAGGAGAGCGCCCGCGGCGTGGTCGCCGCAAGTGCCGGCAACCACGCGCAAGGGGTGGCCCTCGCCGCGACCCTGCGCGGCATCCGGTCGACGGTCTTCATGCCCGAGGGTGCGCCGATCCCCAAGGTGCAGGCCACCAAGGCATACGGCGCCGAGGTCCGGTTCCACGGCTCGTCGGTCGACGACGCGCTCACGGCGGCGCTGGCCTTCGCCGAGGAGACCGGCGCGGTGCTGGTGCACCCGTTCGACCACGTCGACATCGTGGCCGGTCAGGGGACGGTCGGGCTGGAGATCCTCGAGCAGGTGCCCGACGTACGCACCGTCGTCGTGTGCACCGGCGGCGGCGGCCTGCTCGCCGGCATAGCGCTGGCGGTGAAGTCGACCAGGCCGGACGTCCGGGTCGTCGGTGTGCAGGCAGAGAGCGCAGCCGCCTACCCGGCATCGCTGGCCGCGGGCCATCCGGTGCCGCTGGACCGGATGACGACCATGGCCGACGGCATCGCCGTCGGCTGCCCCGGCACCGTTCCCTTCGGGTTGGTCCGGGAGCTGGTCGACGAGATCGTCACGGTCTCCGAGGAGTCCATGTCACGGGCCCTGCTGCTCTGCCTGGAGCGGGCCAAGCTCGTCGTCGAGCCGGCCGGCGCAGCCGGGGTCGCGGCCTTGATGGACGACCCCCGCGCGTTCGAGCCGCCCGTGGTCGTCGTGCTCTCCGGCGGCAACATCGACCCCCTGCTGCTCATGCGGGTGCTCCGGCACGGCCTCGCCGTGGCCGGCCGGTTCCTCTCCTTCCGGGTGCGGATCTCGGACAAGCCCGGCGCCCTGGTCGAGCTGCTCACCGAGGTGGCGGCGGCCGGCGCGAGCGTGGTCGAGGTCGAGCACGTGCGGACCGACGCCCGCCTCTCCGTGGACGAGGTCGAGGTCCGGCTGCAGCTGGAGACCCGGGGCGAGGAGCACTGCGAGCAGGTCCTGGCCCGGCTGCGCACGGCCGGCTACCACCTGGTGTTCTGACCGCCCCTTGACGTTCACCGTTCGCGATGTATCGTGTCTTCGAACGCGATACATCGTGTTTGGGCGAGCTGATCGATGAGTACCGCCGTGGCGGGCGGTCAGAGCCTCGACGACTATCGGGAGGAACGCAGGGTGACATCGGAGGAGCGGGACGTATGACGAACGCGATCGTGGCCGAGGGTCTGGTCAAGCGGTACGGCAAGGTGACCGCCCTCGACGGGCTGGACCTGGCGGTGGCCGAGGGCACGGTCGTCGGGCTGCTGGGGCCGAACGGTGCAGGCAAGACCACGGTGGTGCGCATCCTCACCACCCTGCTCGAGCCGGACGAGGGCACGGCGACCGTCACCGGTCTCGACGTCGTGCGGGAGGCGCGGGCGCTGCGGCGGGTGATCGGGCTCTCCGGCCAGAACGCCGCGGTGGACGAGCACCTCACCGGGTTCGAGAACCTCGACATGGTCGGGCGGCTGTACCACCTGGGGCGCGCCGCCAGCCGGGAGCGGGCGCACGAGCTGCTGGAGCGTTTCGACCTCGTCGAGGCGGGCGGGCGCCCGGCGAAGACCTACTCGGGCGGGATGCGGCGCCGACTCGACCTGGCGTCCGCCCTGGTGGCGGAGCCGCCGGTCCTGTTCCTCGACGAGCCCACGACCGGGCTCGACCCGCGCAGCCGCCTCGGCATGTGGGACGTCATCGCCGACCTGGTCCGCGGTGGCACCACGTTGCTGCTCACCACCCAGTACCTCGAGGAGGCCGACCAGCTCGCCGACCGGATCGCCGTCATCGACCACGGCCGGGTGATCGCGCAGGGCACGGCCGACGAGCTCAAGGACCAGGTCGGCGGCGAGCGGCTCGAGCTGACGGTCGCCGACGCCGGACAGGTGGAGGTCGCCCGGAACGCTCTGGCGCCCATCGCCCTCGGGGAGGCTCAGCTGGACCGTGACGGCCGGCGGTTGACGGTGTCGGTCGACGGCGGCTCGGCCGTCCTGATCGCGGCGATCCGCGAGCTGGACCTCGCCGGTGTCGTCGTCTCGGACATCGGCCTGCGCCGGCCCACCCTGGACGACGTCTTCCTGAGCCTCACCGGGCACGCGGCCGAGGACGCGGCCGAGGACAACGACGCCTCGCGCGACGAGCAGATGACGACGAAGGAAGAGGTGGCGGCTCGATGAGCGTCCTGACCGAGACCGTTGCCGACTCGGCGGTCATCACCAAGCGCAACCTCATCAAGATCAAGCGGGTCCCGGACCTGCTGGTCTTCACGACGCTGCAGCCGATCATGTTCGTCCTGCTGTTCGCCTACGTGTTCGGTGGCGCCATCGCGGTGCCCGGCGTCGGCTACCGGGAGTTCCTCATCGCCGGGATCTTCGCCCAGACCGTGGTGTTCGGCGCGACCTTCACGGGCTACAGCCTCGCCGAGGACCTGCAGAAGGGAGTGATCGACCGGTTCCGGTCGCTGCCGATGGCACCGTCGGCGGTGCTGTTCGGGCGCACCGTGAGCGACGTCTTCATCAACATCATCAGCCTGGCGGTGATGGCGATCAGCGGGCTGATCGTCGGCTGGCGCATCCACACCGGGTTCTTCGCCGCGCTCGGTGGCTTCCTGGTGATCCTGGTGTTCGCCTACGCGATCTCGTGGGTGATGGCCTTCGTCGGGCTGCTCGTACGGACGCCGGAGATCGTCAACAACGCGGCGTTCATCGTCATCTTCCCGCTGACGTTCATCGCCAACACCTTCGTGCCGTCGAGCACCCTGCCCGGTCCGCTCAAGACGTTCGCGAACTGGAACCCGGTGTCGGCTGTGACGCAGGCTGCCCGCGAGCAGTTCGGCAACACCAGCACGAAGCTGCCGCCGGCCGACAACTGGGCCATGCAGCACCCGGTTCCCTACACGATGCTCTGGGTGCTCCTCATCCTGGTCGTCTTCGTCCCGCTGTCCGTGCGTCAGTACCGCCGAGCAGCCAGCCGGTGACGCCGCCGCGGTTCGAGGAGCTGGCCTGGCGGGAGACGCCGATGGGCGAGATCTCGCTGCGCCGGCGGGTCGAGCCGCAGCTCGGCGTGGACGTCTTCGAGGTGAAGCTCGGTGACGAGTTCCTCATGTCCAGCCTCTTCACCGTTGCGGAGGTCGAGCTGGCCCGCCTCGGCCTGGCGGCGGCGCCGGACCGGGCCCTGGACGTCGTGGTCGGCGGTCTCGGGCTGGGGTACACCGCGCGGGCCGCCCTTGACGACCCACGGGTCGGCTCGCTGACGGTGGTCGAGGCGCTCGCCGAGGTCGTCGAGTGGCACCAGCGGGACCTGCTCCCCGACACGGTCGGCCTCGCCGCGGACCCGCGGGTGCAGCTGCTGGAGGGTGACTTCTTCGCCCTGGCCGCCCGCGACGGCTTCGACCCGGAGCACCCCGGCCGCGGGTACGACGTGGTCCTGCTCGACGTGGACCACTCGCCCCGGCACGTGCTGCACCCCAGCCACGCCCGCTTCTACACGGTCGACGGCCTGCGCGAGCTGCGCCGACTGCTCGCGCCGGCCGGCGTTTTCGGGCTCTGGTCCGACGACCCGCCCGACGAGGAGTTCCTCGCCGTCCTCGGCCAGGTGTTCAGCACGGTCGACGCCCACGTCGTCGACTTCGCCAACCCGCTGACGGGCGGGCGATCAGCCAACACCGTCTACGTCGGGCGCTGACCGAGGCCTGCGCTCAGGCGGTGAAGGGCTCCGTGTCGACGATCTCGACCGCGACCGTGGTGCCGTTGGGGGCGTGGTAGGACGCGCTCTCGCCGATGTGCTTGCCGTTGATGGCCTCGCCCAGCGGCGACCGCTCTGAGTAGACCTCGATGCCGTCGCCGGCGACCTCGCGTGAGCCGAGCAGGAAGCGCATGGTCTCGCCGCCCACCTTGGCCGTGACGATCGTCCCGGGGGCGACGACACCCTTGGGGGCCTTCGGGGCCTCGCCGACCTGGGCGCTGTCGAGCAGCTGCTGGAGCTGCCGGATGCGCGCCTCGCGCTTGCCCTGCTCGTCCTTGGCCGCGTGGTAGCCGCCGTTCTCGCGCAGGTCGCCCTCCTCGCGGGCGGCTTCGATCCGCTGGACGATCTCGCGGCGGCCCTCACCGGACAGGAAGTCGAGCTCCTCCTTGAGCCGGTCGTAGGCCTCCTGGGTCAACCAGGTGACGTTCTCGGTGGTCTCGGTCACGGCAGGCTCCTTCCTCATGCGACACGTCGGGGCGGCAGATCGACGCCGACGGCGCCCGCCGAGTGGTGGTGAAGCATTCGAGGCTAACAACGAAGGGGTGGGTGGCGTCCACTCAGCCGGTGGCGGAGCGGGCGCACTCGTCCAGCACGGCGGTCACCGCGGTGGCGCGGGTCCGGACGGACACGCTGGTCTCGACCCGCCCTGACGACGGTACCCGCACCCGCAGCGTCGTGACACCGACGGTCTCGCGGTCCGAGCCCAGGGCCCGCAACCGGCAGGACACCCGCCCGGGGTCGGCGGCCACCGCGACCTCGACCTGGATCTTGTCCGGGCCTGGCACCACGAAGCCGGTCACCTGGGCGGTCACGTCCGGTGCGGTCGCGGACAGGCCGGCCCACACCACCCAGGCGACGAACGCGGTCGCGACCATCACCGCTGCCGCCACCACCGCGGGCCTGGGCCGTCGGCGACCAGCGCCGTAGCGGGCCGCGAGGTGCTCGGGCCGGGCCGGATCGGTCACGCGGGCCACCTGCTGCTTCGGGGTGTCGGTCGGGTGCAGGATGATTGTGCCCGTGAGCGAGCAGCTGAGGATGATGGCGGTCCACGCCCATCCCGACGACGAGTCCAGCAAGGGCGCGGCCACCATGGCCAAGTACGTCGCCGAGGGGGTCGACGTCCACGTCGTCACCTGCACCGGCGGTGAACGTGGCTCGATCCTCAACCCCAAGCTGGAGCACGACGCCGACGTCCTGGCCAACCTCGCCGCGGTCCGGCGCGCGGAGATGGACGCCGCCCGCGAGATCCTCGGGGTGCGGCAGGACTGGCTCGGCTGGGTCGACTCCGGGCTGCCCGAGGGCGACCCGCTGCCGCCGCTGCCCGACGGGTGCTTCGCCACGATGGACGTCGAGGTCGCTGCCGAGCCGCTGGTGCGGTTCATCCGCTCGTTCCGGCCGCACGTCATGACGACGTACGACGAGAACGGCGGCTACCCGCACCCCGACCACATCATGTGCCACCGGATCTCGGCCCTGGCGTTCGACGCCGCCGCCGACCCGGGCAGGTACCCCGACGCCGGCCGGCCGTGGCAGACACTCAAGCTGTACTACAACCAGACCTTCTCCAAGCCGCGCACGACCGCGCTGCACGAAGCCATGCTGGGGGCCGGCCTCGAGTCTCCGTACGGCGAGTGGCTGGAGAACTGGGAGGACCGCGAGGAGCGCACGATCCGCACCCACGTCCCCTGCAGCGAGTATTTCGAGGTGCGCGACCGCGCCCTGCTGGCGCATGCCACCCAGGTCGACCCCGACGGGCCCTGGTTCGCCTGCCCGCGCGAGCTGCAGGCGCAAGCCTGGCCCACCGAGGACTTCGAGCTGGCCCGCGCGGTGATCGAGGTCGCCGAGACCGAGGACGACCTGTTCGCGGGGATCCGCGGGACGGAGCTGGCCCGATGACTCGAGACCTCATCGGGGCGGTCGCCGAGGACAACAGCGTCAGCCCGGGCGTGCTGGGGTTCGTGGTGGTGGCCCTGCTCGGGGTGGCCACCTGGCTGCTGGTCCGCTCGATGCGGCGGCAGCTGAAGAAGATCGACATCCCCGAGGGCGGCACTCCGACCCGGCCCGGCGGCAGCCCTGAGGCGGATGCCGTCGACGAGACCGACGAGACCGACGAGACCGACGACACCGACGACACCGACGAGACCGATGAGACGGACGAGACCGAGGGGCCGGGCCGGCCGCAGCGGTCCTGAGCGGTCGCGGGCCTACTTCGGGATGGTCGAGCCCGGCTCGCGGGAGCGGGCGATCTCCTCGTGCCAGTCGCCTTCGCCGGGACGCTGCAGCCCGCTGAGGAAGGTCGGTACCCGGCTGGCCGGCATGGGCACGGCGAGGTGGAACCCCTGCCCGACGCTGTACCCCAGCGACAGCAGCGAGTCCCACTGCTCCGGCCGCTCGATCCCCTCGGCCACGATCGCCGACAGCCCGAGCGTCCCGGCCATGTCCCGGATCGTGCGCACCAGGCCGGACTCGCTGTCCGTGCCGGGGAGTGCGTCGACGAACTCCTGCGCCAGCTTCAGACCGTGGACCGGCAGCATCTGCAGGTACGACAGCGACGAGTAGCCGGTGCCGAAGTCATCGATGTACAAGGCCACGCCCAGCGCAGCCAGCGCGTGCAGCCGCTCGACGACGGTGCCGTCGCCTGGCAGGAGGACGCTCTCGGTGATCTCCAGGACCACGGTCGAGGGCTTGATGCCGCTGGCCTTCAAGGCCAGCCGCACGTCCTCGACGAAGCCGGGGTCCTGGAGCTGGCGGCCGCTGACGTTCACCGCGATGTGCAGGTCGCCGTGCGCCGCGTGCTCGCCCTGCCAGCGGACCGTCTCCCGCAGCGCGGTCTGCAGCACCATCCGGCCAAGAGGCACGATCAGGCCGGTCTCCTCGGCCAGTCCGATGAACTGCCCCGGCTGCAGCATCCCCAGCTGCGGGTGCTCCCACCGGACGAGCGCCTCGAGGCCGATGATCAGCGAGGTCTCGAGGTCGACGAGGGGCTGGTAGTGGACGACCAGCTCGTTGCGCTCGATGGCGTGCCGCAGGTCGCTCGTGAGCGACAGCCGGGCGAGCGCGGTCGCGTGCATCGTCGGTGCGAACACTGCGTACCGGTTCTTGCCGGACTTCTTGGCGTCGTACAGCGCGAGGTCGGCGTTGCGCATGAGGTCCTCTGGCGAGGCCGAACGCGCCCAGGCCGGCTTGCCGACGGCGATGCCGATGCTGGCACCGGTGGTCACCTCGGTCCCGGCGATGTCGAACGGCCGGGCCAGTGCCTCGAGCAGTCGAGTCGCGATGTCGGTGCAGTCGCTGTCGTCCTCGACGTCCTCCAGCAGCACGGCGAACTCGTCGCCGCCGAGACGAGCGGCAGTGTCGCCGTCGCGCAGGCAGGTGCGCAGCCGCGCCGTCATCTCGCGCAGCAGGTCGTCGCCTGCGGCGTGTCCCAGGCTGTCGTTGACGGTCTTGAAGTCGTCCAGGTCGACGAACAGCACCCCGTAGCCGCCGGTCCCGCGTGCCCGCGCCATGGCGTGGCCGAGGCGGTCCCGGAACAGCGCCCGGTTGGCCAGCCCGGTGAGCGAGTCGTGGAAGGCCTGGTGCGTCAGCTGCTGCTCCAGCTCGTACCGGCCGGTGATGTCGTGGCAGGTGACCACGAAGCCCATCAGGTCCTCGTCGATGACCTCGGTGACCACGGCGTCGACGTGCGGCGTGTGGCCGACCTCGCTGATCAGCCGCATCTCGCCGCGGGCCGGCCGGCCGCCCTGGGCGAGGCTGACCAGGTCGCGCGCCGCGTCCCGGTCGGCCGGGTCCACGACCTCGAGCCAGTTCATGCCGAGCAGCTCCGGAGCGGGCAGCCCGACGATCGGCTCCACGGCCGGCGTGACGTGCACGATCGTCAGGTCGTGGTCGAGGATGCAGATCACGTCGGAGGCGTACTGCAGCATCAGCCGCAGCCGACGCTCGCTGCGCCGCTCCACCATGATCTCGCCGACGTCGAGCCGCTCGAGCGCGAGGTGCATCGTCGAGGCGAGCCCCTGCAGTGCCGAGACGGTGCGTGGTCCGGGTGCCCGGTCGACGACGACGATGCCGGCCTCGCGGGCCGGGCCACGCGCCGGGAGCGCGATGAGGACGAGGGTGGCGGCCGACGGGACGCCTAGGGTGGCGTGCAGCAGCGACGGGCCGCTGAGGACGAGCACTCCCTCGTCGTGCTCGGGGAACAGCGCCAGCTCGGCCGAGTCGAGGAACGTCGCCAGGTCGTCGTTGTCGGTGGCCTGGGCGACCGTCCCGCCGGGGTCCCCGTCCACCCGCCAGGAGCGCGCGCCGGGCTGGTCGAGCATCTCCCAGGCGGCGGCCAGCGCGGCGTCGCGGATGCCGGCCCGGTCGGCCGCGCCCACCAGCGCCCCGGTGGCCGTCCGCAGCACGTGCTCGCGGCGGAGGGTGCGGCGCAGCCGGACGAGCAGGCTGACGATCCGGAGCACGGCCAGGGTGAACAGGATGCCGGCGCCGCCCAGCACGACTGCTGCCTTGGTGATGCCGTCGCCGGTCGGGTGGGTCACGACCATCACCGGCGAGACGAGACAGGCGAGGCCGAGCAGCGCGACGAACCGCCCGGTCGTGGTCAGCGGCGCGCTCGCGGTGACCGGGCGGGGGTGCGCCATGTCCGGCTGACCCACCGCACAGACGACCAAGGCGAGACCGACCAGCCAGCCGGCGGCCAGCACGGGGCGGTCGGTGATGTCGGCGGCCAGGCCGGAGGCAACGCCGGTGAGCAGTCCGGCCATGAGCAGCCGGGCGGCGCCGTCGGACGAGCCGGCCACCGCGAACCCCAGCCGGGTGGCCACCGCGAGGACGAGCAGGTGTCCGAGCGGGTAGGCGCCGCTGGTGAGGGTGGCCAGAGCGCCCGCGTCCTGCTGGTCGTGGACCAGCGGGACGATGAGGACCAGCCAGCCGGCCTGGGCGGCAGCGACGGTGACGATGAGTGCGTCGAGCAGGCTGTCGCGGTCGTGCCGGATGCGGTGGCGCTGGAAAGCGGTGACGGCCGCGGCGAGGACGGCGAAGGCCAGGAGCCGGGGCGGGTCGGCGTAGGACGGGTGGCTCGACGCGCTGCCGGTGATCGACAGGGCCTGCCCGAAGGTGAGCAGCGCGAGCCCGGCGGCGAGCAGCCAGCCCGGGACCCGGTCCTCGACCTCCGCGCGGTGGGTCAGGACCAGGATCGCGGCGGCGGTGCCGAGGCCGGCCACCACCCAGACAGCGGTGCGGAGCGTGTCGGAGGGCACCGCGAGGTAGGCGGCGGTCAGCGCGGCTGCTCCGCCGACGAGCGCGGCGGTCTGCCCAGCGGTCGCCTCCCAGCGACGCATCCGCGTCCCTCCCTCTGCTCGTCGGCGCGACTCATCCGGGGCCCGGCCGGCCCCCGGCGTCCCTCCTGTATCGGCGGTTGTGCGGGCGACTTGACCGTGGTCGGACGACTTCACCTCACACCTCGATCGCCATGAGGGCGAGCAGGGCGACGCCGGGAAGGAGGGATAGCGCGGTCATCGGCCGCGATCTCGACGCGCATGCGCCTCCTCTGTTCGGTGGGGTACGCAGTGTTCATCGGCTCCCGGGGCGGATTCGCGAGCAAATTCCCGGTCAAGCCCGGCTGGGACGGGACGAAACGGCGCTCACCAGGCCCCGCGGCGCCATGCCCACCACGGCTGGCGCTGACCCGCCCGCCTGCGCCCCGGCCCGCTGCCTGGGGAAGAGTGGGTGGCATGCCGAACCGCCTGGCAGGCTCTACGTCGCCCTACCTGCTCCAGCACGCCGACAACCCGGTCGACTGGCAGCCGTGGGGCGGGGCCGCCTTCGCCGAAGCACGTGAGCGCGAGGTGCCGGTGCTGGTCTCCATCGGGTACGCCGCCTGCCACTGGTGCCACGTCATGGCGCACGAGTCGTTCGAGGACCCGGCCGTGGCGGCCTTCCTCAACGAGCACTTCGTCGCGGTCAAGGTCGACCGCGAGGAGCGGCCGGACGTCGACGCGGTGTACATGGAGGCGACCCAGGCGCTGACCGGTCACGGCGGCTGGCCGATGACGGTCTTCGCGACCCCGGAGGGCCGGCCGTTCTTCTGCGGCACCTACTTCCCGCCCGACCCGAGGCACGGCATGCCGTCGTTCCGGCAGCTGCTGGAGTCGGTCGCCCGGACCTGGGCCGAGCGCCGCGACGAGGTGCTGGCTGCGGGGCAGCGGATCGTCGAGGCGCTGGCCGGGCGCGGCCTGACCGGCGGGGACGACGGGCCGCCGACCCCGGCCGACCTCGACGCGGCGGTGCGGTCGCTGGCGTCGTCGTACGACCATCGGCACGGAGGCTTCGGGGGCGCCCCGAAGTTCCCGCCGTCGATGGTGCTGGAGCTCCTGCTCCGGCACCACGCGCGCACGGGTGACGCCGACGCGCTGCGGATGGCCGAGCACACGTGCGAGGCGATGGCGCGCGGCGGCATGTACGACCAGCTGGCCGGAGGCTTCGCGCGCTACTCCGTCGACGACGCCTGGGTCGTGCCGCACTTCGAGAAGATGCTCTACGACAACGCGTTGCTGCTGCGGGTGTACGTCCACCTCTGGCGCGCCACCGGCTCGTCGCTCGCGCGCCGGGTAGCCCTCGACACCGCGGACTGGATGCTGCGTGACCTGCGGACCCCCGAGGGCGGCTTCGCGTCGGCACTGGACGCGGACACCGAGGGAGTCGAGGGACTCACCTACGTGTGGACGCGGGACCAGCTGGCGGAGACCCTCGGCCACGACGACGGCGTCTGGGCGGCGGACCTGCTGTCGGTCACCGCCGCCGGAACCTTCGAGCACGGCGCGTCGACCGTGCAGCTGCTCACCGATCCGGACGACGCGCCGCGCTGGGCCGTCGTCCGCGACCGGCTGCTGACGGCCCGCGACGCCCGGCCCCAGCCGGCGCGTGACGACAAGGTGGTTGCCGCCTGGAACGGTCTCGCGGTGGCCGCGCTGGCCGAGGCCGGGACGCTGCTCGACCGACCCGACCTGGTCGAGGCGGCAACGCGAACCGCCGAGCTGCTGGTCGACGTGCACGTCGTCGACGGGCGGTTGCGCCGGGTGTCCAGGGACGGCGTGGTCGGCGCTCCGGCGGGAGTGCTGGAGGACTACGCGGACCTGGCCGAGGGGCTGCTCGCACTGCTCTCGGTCACCGGGGACCAGCGCTGGCTCGGGCACGCGGGCGCGCTGCTGGACGTCGTGCTGGCGCACTTCGCCGACGGCACCGGTGGCTTCTACGACACCGCCGACGACGTCGTCGACGCCGCGCTGTCGTCGATGCGCCGGCCGCAGGACCCGACCGACAACGCAACACCCAGCGGCTGGTCCGCGGCGGCCGGTGCGCTGCTCGGCTACGCCGCGGTCACCGGCTCGTCCGAGCACCGCAGCGCTGCGGAGGCCGCCCTGGGCGTCTCGACCCGGCTGTCGGGTCAGGCTCGGTTCGCCGGATGGGGGCTCGCGGTCGCCGAGGCGCTGGCCGACGGCCCGCGGGAGGTCGCGGTCGTCGGTCTCCCGCACGACCCCGGTACGCAGGCGCTGCACCGCGCCGCGCTGCTGGGCACCGCTCCCGGCGCGGTGGTGGTGGCGGGTGAGCCGGGCACGTTGGGCGTGCCGCTGCTCGAGGGCCGCCCCCTCGTCGACGGTCGCCCCGCGGCGTACGTGTGCCGGCACTTCGTCTGCGACGCGCCCACCACCGACCCGGGCGCGCTGGCGCTGGCGTTGGGGGCCCGGAACCCGGTGTGACCTGTCCGGGCCGCGCGGCAGGATGGGCCCCATGCACGAGACGCCCGACGAGCTGGCCGCCCTCGACCGGCTGCTGACCAGGTCCTTGCACCGGTCCACCGAGCACCTCCGGTCGATCGTCACCGAGGGCGAGCGCACCCTGGACGCGGCCGAGACCTGCCGGGTGCTGACCGGCATGCGAGTGCTCGCACTCGCCACGGTGACCGCTCGCGGCGAGCCACGGATCAGCGGCGTAGACGGCCACTTCCTGCACGGTCAGTGGGTCTTCACGACCAGCGCGACCGCGGCGAAGGCCCAGCACGTGCGTCGACGGCCGGCCGTCTCGGTCGCGCACCTGGTCGGTGACGACCTCGGCATCTTCTGCCACGGCGAGGTCGAGGAGCTCACCGTCGACCACCCGGACCGGGCGTCCGTCGACGCGCACCTGACCGCGCACTACGGCAGCTCGCCCAGCAGCTGGGGGCCGGAGATCCTGTACGCCGTCGTGCGACCGCACTGGATGGTGGCCTACGCCTTCGCCAAGGACCGCATCCTGGCCGAGGCGAGCGACCCCCCGGCACCCGCGTGACCTCGACGCTGCGGGTGCGCGACCTGGCCGAGTCCGACCTCGACGAGATCGCCGCCTGGCGGTACGACGGTCGCTGGGCGGTCTACGACTCGGACGGCAGGCTGGACCCGTCGATGGGCTACTGGGCGGTGGTGGAGGACGCCGGGGCGGGGGAGCGACTGGTCGGGTTCGCCTGTCTCGGTGCGGACGCCCGCGTCCCCGGCCTGGCGGAGGCCGACGGCACCCTGGACGTGGGCCTGGGGATGCGTCCCGACCTGGTCGGCCGGGGCCGCGGGCCGCAGTTCGCGACCACCGTCCTCGACTTCGCGGCGTCCCGCGGCGCGCGCCGGCTGCGGGCCGTCGTGCAGGACTGGAACCAGCGCAGCCTGCGGCTGGTGAACCGGCTCGGGTTCGTCCGGGTGGGGGAGCACACGGTCGGAGCGGTCACCTTCGTCGTCCTCGAACGGGAGCTGTCGTGAGCGACCTCACGGTGCGACCGGCCACCGACGACGACTGGCCGGCGATCTGGCCGTTCTTCGACGAGATCGTGCAGGCGGGGGAGACCTACGCCTTCCCGCTCGACCTGACCCGCGAGACCGCCCGGCCGTGGTGGATGGAGCAGCCGCCCGGCCGGACGCTGGTCGCCGTGGACGTCGACGGTGCGGTGCTCGGGTCGGCGAAGTGGGGCCCGAACCGGCCGGGACGCGGGGCGCACGTCGCCACGGCGAGCTTCATGGTCGATCCGGCGGCGCACGGGCGGGGCGTGGGGCGGCTGCTGGCCGAGCACGTCCTCGCCGCGGCGCAGGCGGCGGGCTACCAGGGCATGCAGTTCAACGCGGTGGTGGAGACGAACACCGCGGCCGTGGCGCTGTGGCGGGCGCTCGGCTTCGCGGTGGTCGGGACCGTGCCCGGTGCCTTCGACTCGGCCCGCCACGGCAGGGTCGGGCTGCACGTCATGTACCGGTCCTTCGACCGGGATCCGCTTCCGGCGAACAGCCCTTGACCTGCGATGTAATCGTGTAATCCTAGTTGCATGACATCGACGACGGCATCCGACGACACGTCGGCAGAGGTCCGAGGCTGGTTCGCGGGCCGCCTGCCGCAGGACTGGTTCACCGCCCCGGCCGAGGTGACCCTCGACCGCGAGGAGATCACCGTGGTGGGCTCGCTGCCCGCCCCCGACGTCGCCGAGGACGCCTCGGACGCCGAGCGAGCCGCGGCCGCCGACGGCCGGGCCCGGCACTTCCGCGAGGCGACCCGCGACGAGCGGATCGGCATCGCCCGCGAGGCCGAGCACCGGTTCGACCGCAAGGTCGCCTGGGGCGTCGAGATCGACGGCCGGCGGATGCTCTTCACCCACCTCGCCGTGCCGGTGATGACCCGGCTGCGCCAGCCGGAGCGGCTGGTGCTCGACACCCTGGTCTCGGCCGGTGTCGCCCGCTCCAGGTCCGAGGCGCTGGCCTGGTCGGTGCGGCTGGTCGGCACCAACGCAGAGGCGTGGCTCGGCGAGCTGCGGCAGGCGATGGAGCAGGTGGAGAGGGTCCGCGAGCAGGGCCCGGACCGCACGCAGGACTGACGCGAACGACGGCGCAACACTGGTAGACGCCCTTCGGTGGCGGCGTCGACCATGTTGCGCCGTCGTTGGTGCCCGTCGCCGTGGCAGAGTGAGAGCCATGTGCCGCAACATCCGGACCCTGCACAACTTCGAGCCGCCGGCCACGGCCGACGAGGTGCACGCAGCGGCGCTGCAGTACGTGCGCAAGGTCAGCGGCAGCGCCAAGCCGTCGGCCGCCAACCAGCGGGCCTTCGACCATGCGGTCCACGAGGTCGCGCACGTCACCCGCCACCTGCTCGAGGAGCTGGTGACGACCGCGCCCCCGAAGGACCGTGAGGTCGAGGCAGCCAAGGCGCGGGCACGCAGCGCGGAGCGCTACGCCCGCACCTGAGGCAGCCGTCAGAGGCTGTGCAGCACTACGCTCCGACGGCGCCGTACGTCACGATCGAGATCGCGACGTAGTGCGCGACGAAGGCGATCAGCGTCAGGGCGTGGAAGACCTCGTGGAAGCCGAACCACCGCGGCGACGGGTTCGGCCTCTTGGTCGCGTACACGACCCCGCCTACCGTGTACGCCGCACCGCCGATGGCGAGCAGCGTCACGACGGCCGGGCCGCCGGTACGCAGGATGTCGCCGATGTAGAAGACCGCCACCCAGCCGAGGCCGAGGTACACCGGCGTGTAGAGCCAGCGAGGCGCGCCGACCCAGAGCACCCGGAACGCGATCCCGCCGATCGCGGCCAGCCAGACGATCCACAACAGCGTGGTGCCGCCGTCCTTGCCCAGCAGGATCACGCTGAACGGCGTGTAGGTGCCGGCGATGATGAGGAAGATGTTGGAGTGGTCGAGCCGCTTGAGCCGGCGCTCGGCCTTCGCCGACCAGCTGCCCCGGTGATAGATCGCGCTGACTCCGAACAGCAGTGCGGCGCTCGTCGCGTACACCGCCGTCGCGACGGTCTCGCGGGTGCCCTGTGCCAGCACCACCAGGACGATGCCGGCCGCCAGGGCGACCGGGAAGGTGCCGGCGTGCAGCCAGCCGCGCAGGTGCGGCTTCACCGAGCGCACGACGTCGCCCACGGTGGTGCGGGCGTCCTCGACCGGGTCCGTCATGGCAGGAGCCTAACCTACGCTGGCGTAAGTTACCAACCAGTAGTCTCCCGGCCGCACCGGACGCGACGCGCGAGCACGCCCTGGCGGGACGGCCCAGCCGCCGGGTCTACCCTGGGCGATCGTGCGAGACCTGGTGTACGGCTTCTACGCGAAGCGGATAGCCGCATCGCTCGACCCGACCCAGATCCCGCGGCACGTCGGCGTGATCCTCGACGGGAACCGCCGATGGGCCAAGGCATCCGGGGCGCCCAAGTCCCGCGGCTGGCGAGCCGGTGCGGACAAGGTCGAGGAGGTCCTCGGCTGGTGCGACGAGGTCGGTGTCGAGGTGGTCACGCTGTGGCTGCTCTCCACCGACAACCTCGGCCGGCCGGCGGCCGAGCTCACCCCGCTGCTGACGATCATCGAGGGCCTGGTCGACCAGATCGCCTCGACCGGCCGCTGGCGGGTGCACCCGGTCGGAGCCCTCGACCTGCTGCCCGACCGGACCGCCCGGGCCCTGAAGGACGCGGCGGCGCGCACCGTCGACGTCGACGCGCTGCACGTCAACGTGGCGGTCGGGTACGGCGGCCGGCGCGAGATCGCCGACGCGGTGCGGTCGCTGCTGCACGAGCACGCGTCGAAGGGGACCTCGATCGAGGACCTGGCCAACGTCCTCGACGTCGAGCACATCGCCGAGCACCTGTACACCAAGGGACAGCCGGACCCGGACCTCGTGATCCGCACGTCGGGGGAGCAGCGGCTGTCCGGCTTCCTGCTCTGGCAGAGCGCGCACTCGGAGTTCTACTTCTGCGAGGCCTACTGGCCGGACTTCCGCAAGGTCGACTTCCTGCGGGCGCTGCGGGCTTACGCCGCCCGGCACCGTCGCTTCGGCGGCTGAGCACACCCCGTCCGTACGGCTGACCGACGATCGGGTGAACTGCCCGCGTGTCGGCCCAGGTGGGCCCGGCGCCCGGCGTACCGTCCCGAGACAGCGGCCGACATCCGCGTCGTCCGCCCGGGAGGCCCACTCCGTGCAGATGCGCGTGCTCGCCAGAGTCGCGGGAGCGAGGGCCGGCGTCCGGCCCTCGGGCCGACACCGGTCGTCGTCACCTGGGGAGCCACCACGTGGTTGATGTCGCGCGTCACCGCACCTTCGTCCTCGACACCAGCGTCTTGCTGGCCGACCCGCACGCCCTGCGCCGTTTCGACGAGCACGAGGTGGTGCTCCCGGTCGTCGTCATCATCGAGCTGGAGGCCAAGCGGGCCCACCCGGAGCTGGGCTACTTCGCCCGCCAGGCGCTGCGGCTGCTGGACGACCTGCGGGTCGGCAACGGCCGGCTGGACGAGCCGGTGCAGGTCGGCGACGACGGCGGCACGGTGCGGGTCGAGCTCAACCACACCGATGCGTCGGTGCTGCCCGCCGGCTTCCGGCCGTCCGGGCGGGCGGCAGACAACGACACGACGATCCTGGCGGTCGCGCGCAACCTCGAGAACGACGGGCACGACGTCACGCTGGTGAGCAAGGACCTGCCGATGCGGGTCAAGGCCAGCGCCGTGGGCCTGCGCGCCGAGGAGTACCGCGGCACCGCGGTGGTCGAGTCGGGCTTCACCGGCATGGCTGAGGTGGCGGTCGGCAGCGAGGTGCTCGACACGTTGTTCGAGGTGGAGCGCGCCGACCTGGTCGAGGCCCGTGAGCTGCCCTGCCACACCGGGCTGGTGATGGTCTCCGACCGCGGCAGTGCGCTGGGCCGGGTGACGCCGGAGAAGCAGGTGCGGCTGGTACGCGGTGACCGCGACGCGTTCGGCCTGCACGGCCGCAGCGCCGAGCAGCGGATCGCCCTCGAGATCCTGCTCGACCCCGACGTGGGCATCGTGTCCCTCGGTGGCCGCGCCGGCACCGGCAAGTCGGCCCTCGCGCTGTGCGCCGGCCTCGAAGCCGTGATGGAGCGTCGCCAGCACCGCAAGGTGGTGGTCTTCCGGCCGCTGTACGCCGTCGGCGGCCAGGAGCTCGGCTACCTGCCCGGCAGCGAGGCCGAGAAGATGAACCCCTGGGCGCAGGCGGTCTTCGACACCCTCGGTGCTCTGGTCACCGGCGACGTCGTCGACGAGATCATGGACCGCGGCATGCTCGAGGTGCTGCCGTTGACCCACATCCGTGGCCGCTCCCTGCACGACGCGTTCGTCATCGTCGACGAGGCCCAGTCCCTCGAGCGCAACGTGCTGCTGACGGTGCTGTCGCGCGTCGGCCAGGGCTCGCGGGTCGTGCTCACCCACGACGTCGCCCAGCGCGACAACCTCCGCGTCGGCCGGCACGACGGCGTCGCCGCAGTCATCGAGGCGCTGAAGGGGCACCCGCTCTTCGCGCACGTGACGCTGACCCGCTCGGAGCGCTCCCCGATCGCTGCGCTGGTCACCGACCTGCTCGAGGACCTCCCGGCCTGACCGCCGCTCCCCGCTCCGCTCGCCGCCTCCCCTGCCGTCGAGTGGCGCGTTGTGGCGCTGCACAACCGATTGCAGAAAGCCAAAACCCGCCACTGAACGCGTGATCAACGCTCGGCGATGACCTGTCGTGCCGCCACGACGAGCGCCGCGTTGTCCGGTGCCGGCGTCCCGTCGGGGAGCTCCAGCACGTCCTCGAGCCCGATCCGGGTGCCGAGGCCGAGGCGGGCTGCGTGCCGCAGGGCCGGCCAGCAGCTGCTGCCCTCCCCGTGCAGCAGGACCGTCGTGGAGCTCCCACCCGTTGCCAGCATCGCGAGCATCCGGTCGCTCTCCCGGACCGTCGCGGCGCCGTCCAGCCCGTCCGGCAGCTCGACCAGCACCCGGGCGCACCGCTCCCGCGCGGGTGAGGCCAGCCAGGCCTGCACGGCTCCGACGTCCCAGAGCCCGGCCTCCACGTCGACGCCGCACCGGAGCAGCTCGGCGGCGACCTCCTCCGCGCCGTCCTCGTGCCAGTTCACGGACGCGAAGTCCGGGCGCAGCGACCAGGACCGGATCGCCGCCACCCGCGCGGACGGGTCCGCGGCCGCCCAGGCGCCGGTCGTCACGCCGATCGGGAAGCCCGGAGCCACAGCTGCGCGCGCCGCCGCGAGCACGTCGGCCAGCGCCGTTCCGCTGAGAGTGTCCAGGCCCTCGGCGTCCTTGACGTGCAGGTGGACGGCGTTCGCTCCGGCCGTCGAGGTACGCGCGACGTCCGCCGCGATCGCGGCGGCGGTGACCGGCAGGCGTGGATGCTCGTCCGGACGCCGGGCCCCGTTGAGGCAGGCCTTGAGCAGCATCCGGCCACCCTGGCAGGAGCCGGACCGCCGCAGACGGGTGGGGTGGCGCCCCGTACACCGCGTGCAGGGACCCTGACCCTCGGTCACGGAATGTGACCGGCGTCTCGCCAGACCACGCGTGCGAGCGGCGGTGTGACGGAACGCACGTGCTCTCAATTGGCCTTTCACCTGCGGTGTTGTGCATGGTCGAGCGGTAAGGACCCCGCCAGCCGACGTATCGTTAATGTCACGCTGAGTAGTTTTCGGGCTGGACGAGCCACCGAGCACCGAGCCGGTGAGCCGGGGTGACGTCAGGTCTGCCGCGCATGAGGCCGCAGACCGCACCCGGAAGGACACTCGCGTGCCGCAGTCCCCTGCGCCCACCCGCACCTCGCCCCGTTGGCGACGCGCTGCCGTCGCGACGACGGTCGTCGCGGCCTCGACCGCCGTGGCGGTCGGGGCCAACGCCTGGCCCGCCGGCGGCGAGCCGCGCTCGGCCGAGCCCACCGTCACGCGGGTCGGGCCACTGCCCGACGGTGCCGCTGTGACCCGTGGCGGCACCCCCGCGGGTCAGGTGCTGGAGCAGGTCAAGGAGCGGCAGCGCCAGAAGGCGGCCAAGGCGGCCAGGGCAGCCCGCCAGCGCCAGGCCGCAGCGTCGCGCTCGTCCTCGCGCAGCGTGTCCTACCGCGGCGACGCCCGCGGCATCGCGCGGTCGATGATGGCCGAGCGGTACGGCTGGGGAGCCGGCGAGTTCTCCTGCCTGTCCTCCCTGTGGGAGCGCGAGTCCGGCTGGAACGTGCACGCGGCCAACGCGTCGTCCGGTGCCTACGGAATCCCGCAGTCGCTGCCGGGCTCCAAGATGGCGACGTACGGCGCGGACTGGCGGGACAACCCGGTCACCCAGATCCAGTGGGGCCTGGCCTACATCAAGGGCTCGTACGGCACGCCGTGCGGCGCCTGGTCGGCCTTCCGGTCCAAGGGCTGGTACTGACCGGCCGCTAGCGTCCTCGCCGTGGTCGACGCGGTCTTCGAGCATCCCCGGCTGGTCGGCATCTACGACGCGCTCGACGCCGACCGCAGCGACCTCGACGTGTACGCCGGCATCGCCGACGAGCTCGGTGCGCACCGCGTGCTCGACGTCGGCTGCGGCACGGGCAGCTTCGCGCTGCTGCTCGCCGACCGCGGGTACGACGTCGTCGGTGTCGACCCCGCGGCTGGTTCGCTGTCGGTGGCGCGGGCCAAGCCCGGCGCGGACCGGGTGCGGTGGGTCCACGGGTACGCGGCCACCCTGCCGGCGCTGCAGGCGGACCTCGCGACCATGACCGGCAACGTGGCGCAGGCCATCGTCGACGACCATGCCTGGGCCGGCACGCTTCGCGGTGTGCACCGCGCGCTGCGTCCCGGCGGTCACCTGGTGGTCGAGACGCGCGACCCGGCCCGCCGGGGCTGGGAGGAGTGGACCCGCGCGACGTCGTACCGGACGACGGAGATCGACGGCGTCGGACGCGTCGAGAGCTGGATCGACCTGACCCGGGTCGAGCTGCCGCTGGTCAGCTTCCGGGCGACGTGGGTGTTCGCCGCCGACGGTGCGACCCTCACCTCCGACTCCACCCTGCGCTTCCGCGGGCGCGACGAGGTCGTGGCGGACCTCGCGGCGTACGGGTACGTCGTCGACGACGTCCGCGATGCCCCCGACCGCCCGGGTCGTGAGCTGGTGTTCCTCGCGCGCCGGGCGGACAGCCCTCAGCGGTAGGCGGCCCGGGCCACGCAGTCCGCCGGCAGCTGCGGCACCGGCCAGCCGGGGTCGGGCGCCCAGTGCTCCCAGCCGTCCCGGAACGGCGTCCCCCAGCGGCGGACCACCGCCTCGACCTCTGCGGCGTCCCGCTCGAAGCGGGCCGCCTGGTCGGCGGTGAACCGGCCCTTTGCGACCGCGACGGCGAGCTCGTCCTCGTCCTTGCGTGCCACGGTCCGGTCCACCTCCACGACCACGTCGAGCACGTGGTCCTGGGTTCGCAGCTCGTCACCCTCGCGTTCGTGCACCGACTCGAGGTTCACGTACCACCCGGCGAAGCCGTCGTCGCCCCAGAAGAGCCACACCGACCACGGCACCCCGGCCGGGGCGACTTTGAGGATGCCGCTTCCGCGCCACACGTCCAGCCGGTTCGCCCGCCCGTGGAGCGCCACGTCGAAGCGCTCCGTCAGCGGCACAGCTCGCAGGTCGCGCCCGTCCGCCAGCACCGGCCGCAGCACCGGCGTGCCGGCCGCGAGCCAGGCGACCAGGCCGTCGGCGTCGTCACGCACCACCCGGACCGGCCGCACCGACTCGCTCGGGTGCCCCGGCCGGGTGTAGCGCCAGAGCACCGTCCGGCCGGGTGCCCAGTACTGCGCTGGGCTCACGGATGGGTCATGCGCAGCACGTCGAGCGCCTCGTCGAGCTGCTGCTCGGTGATCTCGCCGCGGTCGACGTACCCCAGCTCCAGCACCACCTGGCGGATGGTCTTGCGCTCGGCGAGAGACTGCTTCGCGATCTTCGCCGCCGCCTCGTAGCCGAGGTAGCGGTTGAGCGGCGTGACGACGGACGGCGACGACTCGGCGTACTCGCGGCACCTCTCGACGTCGGCGGTGATGCCGTCGATGCAGCGGTCGGCGAGCAGCCGGGACGCGTTGGTGAGCAGCCGCACCGACTCGAGCACGTTGCGGGCCATCACCGGCATCATCACGTTGAGCTCGAAGCTGCCGGACGCGCCGGCGAAGGCGACGGCGGCGTCGTTGCCGATGACCTGGGCGCACACCATCAGCGTCGCCTCGGGGACGACCGGGTTCACCTTGCCGGGCATGATCGAGGACCCCGGCTGCAGGTCGGGCAGGTGGATCTCGGCGAGACCGGTGCGCGGGCCCGATGACATCCAGCGGAGGTCGTTGCACACCTTGGTCAGGGAGACGGCGACCGTGCGCAGAACTCCGGAGAGCTCGACCAGTCCGTCGCGTGCACCCTGGGCCTCGAAGTGGTCGCGCGCCTCGGTCAGCGGCAGCTGCATGTCCTCGGCCAGCCGGTGGACCACCGCGTCGGCGAAGCCTGGCGGGGTGTTGATGCCGGTCCCGACGGCGGTGCCGCCCAGCGGCAGCTCGCCCACCCGGGGGAGCGTCCCCTCGAGCCGCTCCACCCCGCGGGCGACCTGGGCCGCGTAGCCGCCGAGCTCCTGCCCCAGGGTCACCGGAGTCGCGTCCATGAGGTGGGTGCGACCACTCTTCACGACGTCCGAGAGCTCGGCGGCCTTGCGGGACAACGAGCCCGCCAGGTGGGTGAGCGCCGGGACCAGGTCGCGTACGACCGCCCGGGTCGCCGCGATGTGGATGGCGGACGGGAACACGTCGTTGGATGACTGTGACGCGTTGACGTGGTCGTTGGGGTGCACGTCCCGGCCCAGGCGCCGGGTCGCGAGGGTGGCGATCACCTCGTTGGCGTTCATGTTGCTCGACGTGCCGGAGCCGGTCTGGAACACGTCGATCGGGAAGTGCGCGTCGTGGTCCCCACGGGCGACCTCGGCGGCCGCCTCGTGGATGGCGCCGGCCACGTCGTCGTCGAGGACGCCCAGCCGGGCGTTGACGACCGCCGCGCAGCCCTTGATCGAAGCGAGGGCCCCGATCAGGGCCCGCTCGATCGGGGTCCCCGAGATCGGGAAGTTCTCGACGGCCCGTTGGGTCTGGGCGCGGTAGAGGGCGTCGCGGGGCACCCGCACCTCGCCCATCGAGTCGTGCTCGGTCCGGTACTCGTCGCTCATGGGACCCATCCTGTCCCAGGCGACCCGGACGACCCGGACCAGGCCGGGTCGGAACGGGGAGGGCGGACGGCCGCGGCCGTGCCTGCCGCGGCCGTCCACCGCTCGCACCGCGGCGCCGCCTTCCCCCTGGCAAGCAGCGCGGCCGCGAGCGGCCGGGATCCCCCGGACCGGAGCCGCGGGACCACCGTGATGCCCCCGTGGTCCCCGTCCCGCGGGTCTCCGGACCCGACCCCCCGTCCCTGTGATCCCCCTGCGATCCCCGTGGTCCCCCGTGATCCCCCCTGATCCCCGTGGCAGTTCACTCTGTCGGCCCGGTCGGGCCGGGCGCATGGGGCGTACCACCTCAGATCCTGACCTGAGCTACCTCAGACATATCGGCGGCTTTCCGTTGACGCGACGCCCGGCAGGCGGGGACGGTGGGCGGGTGCCACGCCGCCGGGCTTTCGTCGGGCGCGACGACGAGCTCGCCGCCGTGCTGGGGGTGGTCGGCGCCGCGGCCGACGAGCAGCCCGGACTGGTGCTGGTCCGCGGGGAGGCGGGTGCGGGCAAGACCCGGCTGCTCGACGAGGTTCTCGCCCGGCTGCCGAGCCGGGCACTGGTCTGCCGCGGGACCGGGGTCGGCTTCCTCGGCGGCCGGATCCCGTACGCGCCGCTCGTCGCCGCACTTCGCTCCCTGCTCGCGCGGGTTCCCCGGGCGGAGGTCCCCCGGATCGTCGGTACCGACAGGGCCGACCTGGGGCTGCTGCTGCCCGAGCTCGGGGCCGCCCACCGCGGTCCTTCAGACCAGGCCCGGTTGGTCGCCGCGGTCTCGACGCTGGTGGACCGCGCCGCCGAGCTGCAGCCCGTCGTGCTCGTCCTCGACGACCTGCACTACGCGGACGTCGCCACCCTCGAGGTGCTCGCCTACCTGTGCGCCGGCCTGGACCGGCAACGGCTGGCCGTCGTCGTCGCCTTCCGCCCCGACGAGGTCGACGACGTCCTGGGGGAGTGGCTGCAGGAGGTCCGCCGGTTCCCGCATGCCGTGGACGTCGTGCTGGGACCGATGACCCTGGCCGAGATCCGGACCCAGCTCACCGACCTGCTCGGCGACGGGGACGACCGGCTGGGCGAGTCGCTGGTGGCCCGGATCCATGCCCGGGCCGGGGGGAACCCCTACGCAGCCGAGGCGCTGATGCGCGCCGCGCTCGCCGGAGACGAGGCCACCCTGCCGGCCAGCCTCCGCGAGGTGCTGGTGCGACGGACCCGGGCGTGCAGCGCACTGGCCGGGCAGCTGGTGCGGGCGGTGGCAGCGGCGGGCGACCGGATGCCCGCTGCCCTGCTCGAGCAGGTGGTGGACGCCCCGAGCAGCGCGGCGCTCGATACCGCCGTGGCCGAGGCAGCCCGCGCCCACCTCCTCGTCGTCGAGTCCGACGGCAGCCTGTCGCTGCGGCACGCACTGCTGGCCGAGGCGCTGTACGCCGACCTCCTTCCGGGCGAGCGTCGCGGTCTGCACCGGCGTCTCGTCGAGGTGCTGGAGCCGTCGCCGGACGTCCGGCCAGGAGTGGTCGCCGAGCACGCCGACCGGGCCGGTGACCCCCGGCGCGCCCTGCTGTGGTCGTTCCGGGCCGCCGAAGCCGCAGAGAGCGTCCATGCCTACGACGAGGCGCACCGTCAGTACGAGCGGGTCCGCCGCCTGTGGCCCTCGGTGCCCGACGCCGAGGCGCTGCTCGGGTCCGACGCGGTCACCGTGTTCTCGCAGGCGGCCTCGATCGCGGCGATGTGCGACCACGACGTCGACGCCGTCCAGATCATCGAGCGGGTGCGGTCCTGGCTGCAGGCCGACCCCGAGGTGGACCCGGTGCGCCTCGGCGTGCTCGAGGCGAAGTACGCCCGTTTCCTGCTCGAGAACGGCCGCACCGACGCGGCCCTCGTGGCGGCCCGCCGGGCGGTCGACCTGGTCCCGAGCGACCCGCCGAGCCCGGAGCGCGGCATCGTGGTCTCCGGTCTCGTGCACGTCCTGGACTGGGCGGGCGGCGGCGCCGACTGGGAGCCGCTGGCCGACGAGGCGGTCGACGTGGCCCGTCGTACCGGCGACCGCGCGGCGCTGGCCCGGGCGCTGGTGATCCGGACGACGGTTCGGCCGGGCGCCCCCACCCTGGTGGCCGACTCCCGGGAGGCAGTTGCCCTCGCGCTCACCGACGGTGACCCGGAGCTGGTCGGGCAGACCTTCAGCAACCTCGTGGACAGCCTCCAGTGCGCCGGATTCGGCCGTGAGGGTGTCGAGGCGGCTGCGGCGGGGGTGTCCGCCGTGAGCGACCGCGGACTGGGTATCCGGTACGGCTCGTGGCTCAGCTCGCAGGGTGCGGAGCTGTGTCTCGCCTGCGGCTGGTGGGACGAGGCCGAGGCGTTCGTCGCCGCCGCCCTGACCCACACCCGGCACGTGCAGGGCGCGAACCGCGACTACGCCCTCGTGATGCGGGCCAGGCTGGCCTCCTTGCGCGGCGACTGGGAGCGGGCCCAGTCGGACCTCGGCACGCTCGGCGAGCTGCCGGCCGTGCTCGCGCAGCTGCGGTGCGAGGCTGTGGCCGAAACCGCCATCTGGCGCGGTGAGGCTGACCTGGCGCTGACCACGGTCACCGAGCACACCGCGACGTCGACCGCCCGGCTGCTCGCGCTGTCCGCCCCGCTGGCCTGGCTCGGGTCGCGGGCACTGGCCGACCTGGGCGAGGACCGCCGCCGGACCGGTTCGGGTGACCCGGGCGGGACCGGCTGGGCGGACACCGCGACCGTCGTGGACGAGCTCGTCGACCGGGCCTGCGGCCGGGACGCGCTGCCCGGCGCGCGGCCGGCACAGCTACGGGTGCTCTGCCTCGCCGAGCGCTCCAGGTACACCGACGGGCCGGTGGTCGCCCCATGGTTCGCCGCCGTCAGTGCCCTGCTCACCGCCGAACGGCCCTACCTGCTGGCCTACGCGCGCTGGCGGCTGGCGCAGGCGATGATCGCCGGCCGGGACCTCGGCGCGGCGGCAGAGAGCCTGCGGCAGGCCCACGCCGAGGCGCGCCGGCTCGGGGCCGCCCCGCTGGTCGAGCAGATCGAGGCGATGGCGCGACGGACCCGGATCGACCTCCGGCCTCCGCAACGGTTGGCCTCCGGACCGGTGGACGGGGTCGGTGCCGCGCTGACCGCGCGGGAGCGCGAGATCCTCGGCCACCTCGCCGCCGGCCGCACCAACGGTGAGATCGGCAAGGCCCTGGTGATCAGCACGAAGACGGCGAGCGTGCACGTCTCCAACATCCTGCGCAAGCTCCAGGTCGAGACCCGCTACCAGGCGGCCGAGATCGCGGACCGCTACCTGGTGCGCTGATGCTCGCAGGTGGTGAAGTCGTAGCCGCCGCGGTCGGGGAGCACGGTGAGCTCCTGGTGCAGCGGCGTCTCGAACCGTCCGATCAGCTCGACGGCCACGGTGACGGGGTACGGCGCCGGGCACTCGGCAGGGAGCGCGAAACGCAGCGACACCGGGACCCGCTGCCCGGGCTCGAGGACCAGGCTCGTTCCGCGCTCCACCCGGGTGCCGCAGACCACGTCGGCCGGCAACCGGGTCTCTGCCGGCTCCCGTCCACCGATGGGCAACGACCCGGACGCCGAGACCACCGTCACCCGGCTGACGCTCTGGTTCACGAGGGCGAACTGCACCGTGAGGGTGCGCCGCACGGTGGTCGCGCACGGCCGGCCGTCGATGTCGAGCGGACCTGCCGCAAGCGGCAGGCCGACGCGGCTCTGCGACCCGGGGCCAGGGACGGGGGAGAACAGGTCGGCCCGCGATGACGCGCTCGACGTGGGGGCGGCACCGTCCATGGCCGCCGGGTCCGGCCCGGGCCGGGATGCGAGGAACCCGACCGTGGCCAACGCGACCAGACCGGCCAGGACGCTGACCACGCGCGGCAACCTGACCGGCTCCCGGGTGGCGCCGCCGGACAGCTCGTCCTGCTCCGGGTCGACCGCCACGGGGATCCGTCAGCCCGTGGGTCCGCGGCCGATGGTGAGGGCCACCGGTCGCGAGGTCTCGGCGAAGAAGTCGTTGCCCTTGTCGTCGACGACGACGAACGCCGGGAAGTCCTCCACCTCGATCCGCCAGACTGCCTCCATGCCGAGCTCGGCGTACTCGAGCACGTCGACACTCTTGATGCAGTCCTGGGCGAGACGGGCCGCTGGGCCACCGATCGAGCCGAGGTAGAAGCCGCCGAACCGCTCGCACGCGTCGGTCACCTGCTGCGAGCGGTTGCCCTTGGCCAGCATGACGAACGAGCCGCCCGCCTCCTGGAACTGCGCGACGTAGGAGTCCATCCGGCCCGCGGTCGTCGGCCCGAAGGAGCCGGAGGTGTATCCGTCCGGCGTCTTCGCCGGGCCCGCGTAGTAGACGGCGTGGTCGCGCAGGTACTGCGGCATCGGCTCGCCGGCGTCCAGCCGCTCCTTGATCTTGGCGTGCGCGATGTCCCGAGCCACGACGAGCGGGCCGGAGAGCGAGAGCCGGGTCTTCACCGGCAGCCGCGACAGCTCGGCCCGGACCTCGGCCATCGGCCGGTTGAGGTCGATGCGCACCACTCCGCCATCGGCTGCATCGTCGCCGTCGAGGTGCTCGTCGGTGGTGTCCGGCAGGAAGCGGGCAGGGTCCTTCTCCAGCTGTTCGAGGAAGACGCCCTCGGCGGTGATCCTGCCCAGGGCCTGCCGGTCGGCCGAGCAGGACACCGCGATCGCGACCGGGCAGCTCGCGCCGTGCCTGGGCAGCCGCACGACCCGGACGTCGTGGCAGAAGTACTTGCCGCCGAACTGGGCGCCGATGCCGAAGCCGCGGGTCAGCTCCAGCACCTGTGCCTCCAGCTCGAGGTCCCGGAAGCCGTGCGCGGCGGGGGAGCCCTGCGTGGGCAGCGCGTCGAGGTACTTGGCGGAGGCGTACTTCGCGGTCTTCAGGGCGTACTCCGCGCTGGTGCCGCCGACGACGATGGCCAGGTGGTACGGCGGGCAGGCGGCGGTACCGAGCGCTCGCAGCTTCTCGTCGAGGAAGGCCAGCATCCGCTCGGGGTTCAGGACCGCCTTCGTCTCCTGGTACAGGAACGACTTGTTGGCGCTGCCGCCGCCCTTGGCCATGAAGAGGAACGTGTACGACGGCTCTTCCGCCGTCGGCGTCGAGTAGATCTCCACCTGGGCCGGCAGGTTGGAGCCGGTGTTCTGCTCGTCCCACATGGTCAGCGGGGCGAGCTGCGAGTAGCGCAGGTTCAGGCGGGTGTAGGCGGCGTGCACGCCGCGACTGATCGCCTCCGCGTCGTCGCCGCCCGTCAGCACCCGCTCGCTCTTCTTGCCCATCACGATCGCGGTCCCGGTGTCCTGGCACATCGGGAGGACCCCAGCCGCAGAGATGTTCGCGTTCTTCAACAGGTCCAGCGCGACGAAGCGGTCGTTGCCGCTGCTCTCCGGGTCGTCGACGATGCTGCGCAGCTGCGCGAGGTGCGCCGGGCGCAGGTAGTGAGCGATGTCGTGCATCGCCTCGTCGGTCAGCCGGGTCAGTGCCGACGGGGCGACGCGGAGGAACCGCTGTCCACCAGCCTCGAACGTCTCCACACCCTCGTCGGTCACCAGCCGGTACCCGGTGCGGTCGGGCCCCAGCGGCAGCAGGTCGGAGTAGGCGAACGAGTCGTCGGGGGGAGGCGTCATCGGTGCGGGTCCTCGCAGGGTGTCGACGTCGACATCGGGCGGCCTTGAGCGTCCTCCAGGGTATTCCGGCCGGCGCGCCGGTCCGCGCGGCCGGGTCTCGTCCAGGTCACAGTGCCTTTCGGCCCGTTCCCGGCCGACCAGGGCTGACGTAGCGTGCGGACATGGACACCCGGCTGCAGGACGCCACGGGCTGACGGCAGTGGCCGGGATGCGTGCGCACGATGACGTTGTACGCCGGGGGCCCCGAGCAGCCGCGGTCACCGCACTCGCGCTCGGTCTGGCCGTGTCGGCCGCTGGTTGCGCCCTGGTGGCGCAGGAGGACAGCAGCACCGTCACTGCTCCCGACGAGTCGGTGGCGGCACCGATGTCGACGGCGTCGGTCACGGTCGGCGGCCGGGCGACGGCCGCCCGGTGCGTGGGGAGCGAGAAGGACCCCTCGGTGCTGCTGGTGTCCGGCTACGACACCGAGCTGTCGGAGTCCTGGGACGCGGTGCAGCCGGACATCGGCGCGTTCGCCCGGGTCTGCGCCTATGACCGGTGGGGTGTCGGCACCAGTGACGATCCGCCGAAGAGGCAGACGGTGGCCGACCTGGCCGACCAGCTGGACGAGGTGATCGACACGCTGGACCTGACCCGACCGGTGGTGCTTGTCGCCCACAGCCTCGGCGGGGTGATCGCGGCCACCTGGGCCGAGGAGCACCAGCAGGACCTGGCCGGGTTGGTGTTCGTGGACGCGACCCCGCCGTCCTTCATCGCGGCGGCGCTGGAGATCCTGCCCACGAAACCGGCTGCCCCCGGCGGCGAGCTGCGCGCGGGGCTCGCCGATCTGCTCTCACCACGGGCGAACGCCGAGAACCTCGCGGGGCGGACCGCCTTCGACCCGCCTGCCTCGTTCAGCCCGCTCGGCTCGCAGCCGGTGCTCGTCCTCGCCCACAGCATCAGCGAGTGGGGGGACCTGCGCCCCAGCGACGCGGCGGCGCTGGACTCGGCCTGGACCGGTGGGCAACAGGCCTGGGTGGCGCTGTCCGGCACCGCCCGGCTGCAGATCGTCGACCTGGCCGGGCACTTCATCCAGAACGACCAGCCGACGGTCGTGGTGGACGCTGTCCGTGAGGTGGTCGCTGCTCCCTGACGCCGCCGCCGGAGTCGCGTCAGGAGGTCCCGTCGAAGTCCACCGCGGAGTACGCGCGCAGCTTGTCCAGCCGGTGCTCGCTCTCGACCAGCCGGATCGTGCCGCTCCGGGACCGCATCACGATCGAGGCGGTGCGGACGGTGCCGGACCCGCCGTACCGGACGCCCTTGAGCATCTCGCCGTCGGTGATGCCGGTCGCGACGAAGAAGACGTCCTCGCCGCGGACCAGCTCGTCGGTGACCAGGACCCGGTCGAGGTCGTGACCGGCGTCGAGCGCCTTCTGCCGTTCGTCGTCGTCCTGCGGCCAGAGCTTGCCCTGGATCACGCCGCCGAGCGTCTTGATCGCACAGGCGGCGATGATGCCCTCGGGCGTCCCGCCGATGCCGACGAGCAGGTCGAGGCCGGTGCCCTCCCGGGCGGCCATGATGGCGCCCGCGACGTCGCCGTCGGTGATGAACTTGATCCGTGCCCCGGTCGACCGGATCTCGTCGACCAGCCGGGCGTGCCGCGGCCGGTCGAGGATCACGACGGTGACGTCGGACGGCGACTCCCGCTTGGCCTTCGCGACCCGTCGGACGTTCTCGGCGACCGGGAGCCGGATGTCGACGACGTCGGCGGCCTCCGGCCCGGTGGCGAGCTTCTCCATGTAGAACACGGCCGAGGGGTCGAACATCGAGCCGCGCGGCGAGACCGCGAGCACCGAGAGCGCGTTGCCCATGCCCAGCGCGGTGAGCCTCGTGCCGTCGATGGGGTCCACGGCGACGTCGCACTCGGGCCCGCGCCCGTCGCCGACGCGTTCGCCGTTGAACAGCATCGGGGCCTCGTCCTTCTCGCCCTCCCCGATGACGACCACGCCGTTCATGCTCACCGTGTGGATCAGCTGCCGCATCGCGTTGACGGCCGCGGCGTCCGCGCCGTTTTTGTCGCCGCGCCCCACCCAACGGCCAGCGGCCATCGCGGCCGCCTCGGTGACCCGGACCAGCTCGAGCGCGAGGTTGCGGTCCGGTGCCTCGACCGCGGGCGCCAGCGGGTCCTCTGAAGCGGCAGTGGTCCGGTCCGGCGTCTCGGTCATAGGTGGCGCACTCCCTCGTCGGTGGTCCGGTCGATCGTAGTCAGGCCCGGTCCGCGGAGGTGCGGCCGGGGAGTCCCGCACCTGGCCCTCGCCGATGGGGTGTTCATGGCGCAGATGCGGTTTGCTTCCCGCTTCCGCGAGCCGCAGATGCGGTACTAGAGTCGGACGTCATGAGCGTGCTGAGGATCGCCGAAGCAGCCGACCTGCTCGGTGTCAGCGAGGACACCGTGCGGCGCTGGGCCGAGGCCGGCCGGCTGGTGACCACCCGGCTGCCCTCCGGCCGGCAGGGTGTCGAGGGCCGGGTGCTGGCCGAGGCCGTGCGGCGACTCGCCGATCCCGCCGACCCGGGGCCGGTCGTCGCGCAGTCCGCGCGCAACCGCTTCCGCGGGATCGTCACCAAGGTCACCCGGGACGGCGTCATGGCCCAGGTCGAGATCCAGGCCGGCCCGCACCGGGTGGTGTCGTTGATGAGTCGCGAGGCGGCCGACGAGCTCGGTCTGGAGCCGGGCGTCGTCGCCGTCGCCGCGGTCAAGTCCACCAACGTCGTCGTGGAGATTCCCGGGGGGCCGGGGTGACGCAGCGTCGGCGACCCGCGGCGGCCGCGGCGGCCGCGGCCGGGCTGTCCGGTCTGCTTGTGCTCGCAGGGTGCGGCGGCTCGACCGCGGCGGGCGGGTCCTCGCCGGGGCCGTCGGGCTCCGGCGAGCGGGTCACCGGGAGCATCGTGGTCCTGGCAGCCTCCTCGCTCACCGAGTCGTTCCGGAGCCTGGGCAAGGAGTTCGAGTCGCAGCACCCGGGCGCCCGGGTCAGCTTCAGCTTCGCCGCCAGCTCGGAGCTGGCGACCCAGATCGCGAACGGCGCCCCCGCGGACGTGTTCGCCTCGGCCAGCACCGCGACCATGCAGCAGGTCGCCGATGCCGGCGACCTGTCAGCTGCCCCGAAGGTGTTCGCGCGCAACACCCTCGAGATCGCCGTGCCCGCAGGCAACCCGGCGGGGGTCACCGGGCTGGCCGACTTCGCCCGGCCGGCGTTGACGATCGCGCTCTGCGCACCCGAGGTCCCGTGCGGCGCCGCGGCGAGCGCGGTGTTCGCTGCCGCGGGCATCACGCCGCGCCCGGACACGCTGGAGGCGGACGTCAAGGCCACCCTCGCCAAGGTGACGCTGGGCGAGGTGGACGCCGCGCTCGTCTACCGGACCGACGTCCGGGCCGCCGGCGCCAGGGTCGAGGGCATCGACGTCCCCGAGGCGGCGGACGCAGAGAACGACTACCCGATCGCGGTGCTCGCGGGGAGCGGGAACGCTGCGACCGCGCGAGCCTTCGTCGACCTGGTGCTGTCGAGCGAGGGCGCGTCGGTGCTGGCCGCCGACGGGTTCGCCCTCCCGTGACCTCCGCCAGCCGGAGCGGGACATCGCGGCGCCGCACGTCGGGGCTGCCCGGGGCGCTGGTCCCTCTTGCCGCCCTGGCGGTGCTCTTCCTGCTCCTGCCCGTCGTCGGACTGGTCACGCGGACGCCGTGGCGCACCCTCGGTGACGTGCTGACCCGGGAGGAGTCGGTGCAGGCGCTGCGGCTGTCGCTGCTCTGCGCCTCGCTAGCGACCGTGGCCTGTGTCCTGGTGGGTGTCCCGCTCGCCTGGGTGCTGGCGCGCGGCGACTTCCCTGGTCGCAGCCTGCTGCGGGCCGTCGTCACCGTGCCGCTCGTGCTGCCGCCCGTGGTCGGCGGCGTCGCACTGTTCACCGCTCTCGGCCGTCGGGGCCTGGTGGGTCGCTGGTTGTACGAGTGCTTCGGCTACCAGCTGCCCTTCACGACCGCGGCGGTTGTGGTGGCCGAGTCCTTCGTGGCGCTGCCGTTCCTCGTCATCGCCGTCGAGGGGGCCCTCAGGGGTGCGGACCGGCGGTACGACGAGGCGGCGGCGACGCTGGGCGCCTCCCGGTGGTACGCGTTCCGGCGGGTGACGCTGCCGCTGGTCGCACCCGGCGTGGCAGCCGGAGCGGTGCTCTGCTGGGCCCGCGCGCTGGGCGAGTTCGGCGCCACCATCACCTTCGCGGGCAACTTCCCGGGAACCACCCGCACCATGCCGGTGGAGGTCTACCTGACCCTCCAGCAGGACCCGGAGGCAGCGATCGCGCTGTCACTGGTCCTGCTCGTGGTGTCGGTGGCGGTGCTCGCCGCACTGCGGGAGCGATGGCTAACGGCCGCCCGGTGAGCGGGCTCGACGCGGAGGTACGACTCCAGCGGGGGGCGTTCCGGCTCGACGTCCGGTTGAGCGTGGCCCCGGGCGAGGTCGTCGCGCTGCTCGGCCCGAACGGCGCCGGGAAGAGCACCACCCTGCGCGTGCTGTCGGGCCTGCTCGCCTGCGACGACGGCGCGGTCCGGCTCGGTGCCGCCGTGCTGGAGGACACCCGGAGCCGGGTCCGGATGCCCGCCGAGCAACGCCCGGTCGGGGTGGTCTTCCAGGACTACCTGCTGTTCCCGCACCTCACCGCCCGGGAGAACGTCGCGTTCGGCCTGCGCGCCCGCGGCGTCGAGCGCAGGCGAGCCCGCGAGCAGGCGGACGCCTGGCTGGACCGGGTCGGTCTCGCCGGGTCCGCCGGGACGCGCCCCGGTCGCCTGTCCGGCGGCCAGGCCCAACGGGTCGCGCTGGCTCGGGCCCTGGCGCCGCACCCGACGCTGCTCCTGCTCGACGAGCCGTTGGCGGCGCTGGACGCCGGCACCCGGCTCGAGGTGCGCGCCGACCTGCGCCGCCACCTCAGCGGCTACGACGGCGCTGCGGTCGTCGTCACCCACGACGCGCTCGACGCGATGGTGCTCGCTGACCGGCTGGTGGTGCTGGAGGACGGGGTCGTGGTGCAGTCGGGGACTCCCAGGGAGGTCACCTCGCGGCCGCGCACCGACTACGTCGCCCGGCTGGTCGGGCTCAACCTGCTCCGCGGCACCGCCACCGAGGGACGGGTGGACCTCGACGGCGGCGCGACCCTCACCACCGCGGGGCACGCGCAGGGCGAGGTGTTCGTGGCGTTCTCGCCGGCGGCGGTGACGTTGTTCCCGGCGTTCCCGGCCCGACCGGACTCCAGCGCCCGCAACTGCTGGCCGGTCCGGGTCGACTCGGTCGACGCTCACGGCGACATCGTCCGGGTCGCTGTGTCCGGCGCGGTCCCGTTGGTCGCCGACGTGACCCCGCTCGCGGTCGCCGACCTCGGGCTGCGTCCGGGGGTGGACCTGTGGGTCACGGTGAAGGCGACCGAGACGAGCGTCTACCCCGCCTGAGGGGCGGGAGGCGGTGGGGGAGGATGGCGGCGTGAGCGATCCTCAGCCGCAGGGGCGCACCCGTCGGGGGCGGCAGACCGTCTCCGACATGGTCCGCTCGCTGCTGCTCGTCATGGTGATCGTCTTCGTGGTCATCGCGCTCAACGCCCGGGACGACTCGGGCGAGGCGCTGCGCCCGGTGGACTACCGGGGGGCGCTGGCACAGGCCCGGGAGACGGCGCCGTACGCCGTGCTGGCACCGATCGGCCTGCCGGACAGCTGGGTCCCCACAAGCGCCCGGGTGGACCGGGCCGGGGCCTCCGTCACCTGGCATCTCGGTCTGGTCACCCCGGCCGGCGACTATGCGGGTGTCGAGCAGAGCGACGGCGACCCCGAGTCGTTCGTGTCCGACTTCGCCGCAGGCGGCCGGCGCGCGGGGACCGTCACGATCAGCGGGCTGCGGTGGCGACGGGTCGAGGACGGCAGGCCCGAGAAGCGGGCCCTGGTGCTCGACGGCGACGCGGTCACGACCGTGGTCGCCGGCGGTGCCTCGTGGGCCGAGCTGGCGGCGTTGGCACGCTCGCTCCAGGCGGGGCAGAGCAGCTAGGCGTCACCGCGTCACCTGAAGCCGGGCGGTCAGCTCTCGGCCGCAACCGCGGCGTCGAGCTTGGCCCGGGCGCCGTCGAGCCACTCCTGGCAGATCGCGGCCAGCGCCTCGCCGCGCTCCCACAGTGCCAACGACTCCTCGAGCGTCACCGCGCCGGTCTCCAGCCTGCGGACGACCTCGACGAGCTCCTCGCGGGCCTGCTCGTACGTCGGTCGTTCGTCGTCAGACGGGGTGGCGGGCGGCACGGCGGCCACCTTACGACCCGTCGGCTGCGGCCGCGGGGCCGGTGACTCCGTCCACGGTCAGGGCGACCTCGCCCTCGGCAAGCCGGGCTCGCAGCGGGTCGCCGGACGCGACCTCGGCGGCGCGCCGTACCACCCGGCCGTCGGCACGCTGCAGCACCGCGTAGCCGCGTTCCAGCGTCGCGGCCGGCGACAGGGCGGTGACGCGGGCCCGGGTGTGGGTGAGGTTGTCCCCGGCCCGGTCCAGGGCCGCGGTCAGGACCCGGCGGCTGCGGTCGCGCAGTCGCGCGACCTCGTCGGCCCGCGGGGTCAGCAGGCTGTGCGGGTCGGCGAGGACCGGCCGGCTGCGCACCGCCCGTAGGGCTGCTGTCTCGCGCTCCAGCAGGCCGCGGACGGCTGCCCGGGTGCGGTGCCGGAGCTGGGACACCCGGTCGAGCTCCTCCGCGACGTCCGGCACCACCCGCTTGGCCGCGTCGGTCGGCGTCGACGCCCGGACATCGGCGACCAGGTCCAGCAGCGGGGTGTCGCTCTCGTGCCCGATCGCGCTGACGACCGGTGTGCGGCAGGCGGCGACCGCCCGTACCAGCGCCTCGTTGGAGAACGGCAGCAGGTCCTCCAGCGACCCGCCGCCGCGGGTCACGACGATGACGTCCACCTCCGGGTCGGCGTCCAGCCGGCGCAGCGCGTCGGTCACCTCGGTGACGGCGCTCGTGCCCTGCACGGCGACCTCTTCGACGCGGAACTTCACCGCCGGCCAACGTCGCCGGCCGTTCTCGACGACGTCCTTCTCGGCCGCGGACGCGCGGCCGCAGACGACACCGACCACGCCGGGCAGGAACGGCAGGGGACGCTTGCGGTCGGCGGCGAACAGCCCCTCCTGAGCCAGCACGCCGCGCAGGTGCTCGAGCCGGGCGAGCAGCTCGCCGACGCCGACCTGACGGATCTGGTCGGCGGCGAGCGACAGGGTCCCGCGGGTGGCGAAGAACTGCGGCCGGGCGTGCACCACGACGTGCGCGCCCTCGACCAGACCTGCCGCCGGGCCGTCGAGCAGGGCCACCGAGCAGGTGACGGTCAGCGACATGTCCGCGCTCGGGTCCCGCAGGGTGAGGAACGCCGTGCGCTGCCCGGGGCGCCGGGAGAGCTGGGCCACCTGGCCCTCGACCCAGACGAAACCGAGCTGGCCGATCCACTGGGCCATCAGCTGGCTGACCCGTCGGACGGGGACCGGATGCTCCGGTGAGGTCTCCAGCGGCACCCGGCCACGCTATCGGCGGGCGGACGGGTGTCGTGCTCGTCACCCTCGCCGGTTCGGCCCGGCCACCCCGGCCGACCTACCATGGGCGGCATGGCTGCCCGAGCTCGTCGTGTCCTGCTCGCGTCCCCGCGTGGCTACTGCGCGGGCGTCGACCGGGCAGTGATCACGGTCGAGAAGGCGCTGGAGACCTACGGCGCGCCGGTGTACGTGCGCAAGCAGATCGTGCACAACAAGCACGTGGTGGAGACGCTGCAGGAGCGCGGCGCGGTGTTCGTGGAGGAGAACGACGAGGTGCCTGAGGGCGCGACCGTCATCTTCTCCGCCCACGGGGTCGCGCCGGTCGTGCACGAGGAGGCGCGGGTGCGCAGCCTCAAGACGATCGACGCGACCTGCCCGTTGGTCACCAAGGTGCACCACGAGGCCCGCCGGTTCGCGTCCGACGACTACGACATCCTCCTGATCGGCCACGAGGGGCACGAGGAGGTCGTCGGCACCACCGGCGAGGCGCCCGGGCACATCCACCTGGTCGACGGGCCGGAGGACGTCGACCGGATCGAGGTGCGCGACCCGGAGAAGGTCGCGTGGCTGTCGCAGACCACGCTGTCGGTGGACGAGACCCTCGCGACGGTCGGCAGGCTGCGGGAGAAGTTCCCCGCGCTGATGGACCCGCCCAGCGACGACATCTGCTACGCGACCCAGAACCGCCAGGTCGCGGTGAAGGAGATCGCCGCTGCGGCTGACCTCGTCATCGTCGTGGGGTCGACGAACTCGTCGAACTCCGTGCGGCTGGTCGAGGTCGCGCTCGAGTGCGGCGCGCGCGACAGCCGCTTGGTCGACAAGGCCTCGGAGCTCGACGACGCCTGGCTCGAGGGCGTCGCGGTGGTCGGCGTGACCAGCGGCGCATCCGTCCCCGAGATCCTGGTGCGCGGGGTGCTCGACTGGCTGGCCGAGCGGGGCTTCGGTCACGTTGAGGAGGTGCGCTCGGCGGAGGAGAGCCTGCTCTTCGCGCTGCCGCCCGAGCTGCGCCGTGACATGAAGTCGGCCGGCGTCCAGGGTTGAGGCCGGGCGTCAGCCCCGGCGTCGGCCGAGGTAGACCACGTCCGGTCCGCCGCGTTCTACGACCGACGGCACCGGCACCAGCCGCACGTCGGTGAGTCGCTCCCGGAGCAGGGCCTCGTAGGCCGGTGACTCTGCCGCGCTCCACACCGCCAGGACGCCTCCCCGTCGCAGCGCCGCCAGGCAGTCGGCGAGCCCGTCCCCGCCGTACAGGGAGTCGTTCGCCGGGGTGACGGTCCAGTCCGGGCCGTTGTCGACGTCGAGGCACAGCACGTCGTAGCGAGCGGGGCTCTCGACGATTTGTGCCCGGACATCGGCCACCACCAACCGGACCCGAGGGTCGGCCAGCGCTGTTGCGGTCAGGTGGGCGAGGTGGGTGCGGTGCCAGCCCACCAGCGCAGGTTCGACCTCGACGACGTCGATGCCGGTGGGGCCGGGCACGGACGCCGCCTCGACCAGGGAGAAGCCGACGCCCAGACCGCCGATCAGCACCCTCTCCGCCCGGCCGTGCTCGGCCAGGGCTGCGCGCACCAGCGCCCGCTCCGAGCGCCCGTCCCGGGTGTCCATGAGGAAGACGCCGTTGCTGATGACCTCGAGGTCGGGACCGACCCGCCGCAAAACCAGCTCGCCGCGGTCGGTCTCGACCCGGTCCAGGACCTCTGGCTCGTCGGGAGGCTCGCCGGTCACCGGGCGGTGAGGCGGCGCACCACCCGCACCAGCACGACGACCAGCGTGAGGGCCGTCACGCCGAAGAGCAGCGGCGCGGACAGCGCGAGCGTCGTGCCGACGTCCAGACCGAGCTCGCGCAGGCCACGGTTCCGGCCACCCAGCCGGGCGACCAGCGTGGCGGCCGCCGCGAACAGCAGCGGCGGTAGGACAGCCACGGTCGCCAGGGAACGAAAGCGCACCACCACCGGCGCTGCCAGCGACGTGAGGGCGACGGCGATGCCGGTGCCCAGCCCGAGCGTCGGGTCACCCCTCAGGTCGAGCAGCGCCCCGGCGCAGACCAGGGCCGCGGAGAGGGCCACGACCGCGGGACCGGTGACTCCTTCGGTACGGGCCCGCGCCAGCAGCCCCGGCGTGGGTGGCGCGGGCGCCGTCACGACGAAGGGCACGGCGGCCTCGGTCGGCTGGGTTGACCTCGTCGCCGGCTCGGCCGGCGTCCCGAGGCGGGGCGAGCCGTCCGGGCGGGTCGTGATGGTCACCCGCCCACGGTAGGTGGGGCCGTCGCGTGCTCCCGGTAGACACGCCCTGCCGCGCCGGTTCGCCGATCGGTGTTGCCTCGCCCTCGCCGGGCGTGACCGGTCAGGGCAGGGACCGCAGCTGCGGTCCCTCCGGTGCGTCCCCGTCGGCCGGCTCGTCCTCCGGCGACAGCAGATCGGGGGCGCTGATCCGCCGGGTGGTGGCGACGACGGGCTCCGGTGCCGCCAGGTCGGTATCGGTGACCTGCAGCTCGGCCATCCGGCGCGCCTGCACCAGCACCGTCCGCTCCAGCGAGCCGACCACCTTGTTGTAGTCGTCCACCGAGCGGTTGAGGGTGCGGCCGAGCTTGTCGACGTGCTCGCCGAGCGTGCCGAGTCGCCGGTAGAGCTCGCGGCCGATCTCGAACACCGACCGGGCGTGCTCGGTGAGGGCTTCCTGCTGCCAGGCGTACGCGATCGTGCGCAGCATCGCGATCAGGGTGGTGGGCGTGGTGAGGAAGACCCTCTGGGCCATCGCGTCGTCGAGGAGCCGTGGGTCCCGCTCGAGCGCGGGCGCCAGGAACGCGTCACCCGGCACGAACAGCACGACGAACTCCGGAGTCGGCTCGAACGACCGCCAGTACTCCTTGGCCGCCAGTCCCTTCACGTGCTCGCGCAGGTGCCGTGCGTGCGCCTCCAGGCGGGCCTCCACGACATCCGGGTCGTGTGCCTCGGCAGCGTCGAGGTAGGCGGCCAGCGACACCTTCGCGTCCACGACGACCCGCTTGCCGCCGGCCAGCCGAACGACCAGGTCCGGGCGCACGGTGCCGTCGTCACCGGTCGCCGACTCCTGCTCACTGAAGTCGCAGTGCTCGACCATGCCGGCGAGCTCGACCACCCGGCGCAGCTGCATCTCGCCCCAGCGTCCGCGGGTCTGGGGGGCCCGCAGCGCGGTCACGAGTGACCGGGTCTGGTCGCGCAGCCCCTCACCGGTCGAGGACAGGGCACGTACCTGCTCCGTGAGGGCGCTGTACGCCGCGACCCGGTCGTGCTCGAGCACCCGCAGGTGCGTCTCGACCTTGCCCAGGGCGTCGCGCAGCGGCGCGACGGTCACCGCGACGTCGTCGCGGCGGCTGGCGGCGGTGTCGGCCGAGGCCAGCCGTTCGCGCAGGACCCGGTTCTCGGCGGTGGCGCCGGCGATCCGTGCCCGGGTGGCGAGGAGGCCCAGGACAGCGCCCAGGGCGAGGCCGGTGAGAAGCAGGACGATCTCCATGCCCCCAGCCTGGGGGAGACCCTGGACACAATCCCGGAGGCGGCGCCGACGACGGCCGGGGTGCTCCTCCGCCACCGATTCGGCCGCGGGGCGGGCTCGCCGTACTCTTGAACCCCGTGAGCCTCACCATCGGGATCGTCGGACTGCCCAACGTCGGGAAGTCGACGCTCTTCAACGCCCTGACCAAGAACGACGTGCTCGCCGCGAACTACCCGTTCGCCACGATCGAGCCCAACGTCGGCGTCGTCGGCGTCCCCGACCCCCGGCTGGCCGTGCTGGCGGGGGTGTTCTCCAGCGCCAAGGTGATCCCGGCGACCGTGTCCTTCGTCGACATCGCCGGCATCGTCCGGGGTGCTAGCGAGGGCGAGGGGCTCGGCAACAAGTTCCTCGCGAACATCCGCGAGAGCGACGCGATCTGCCAGGTGATCCGGGCCTTCCGTGACCCCAACGTCGTGCACGTCGACGGCGAGGTGGCGCCGAAGTCCGACATCGAGACGATCAACACCGAGCTGATCCTCGCCGACCTGCAGACCCTCGAGAAGGCGCTGCCGCGGCTGGAGAAGGAGTCCCGCCTCGCGAAGGACAAGGACAAGGCCGGCCAGCTCGCGGCGGCCAAGCAGGCCGAGGAGCTGCTGCAGGGCGGCACCACGCTCTACGCCGGCGCAGCGGCAGCGGGGATCGAGATGGCCGACCTGCGCGAGCTGCACCTGCTGACGGCGAAGCCGTTCCTCTACGTCTTCAACGTCGACGAGGACGAGATGGGCGACGAGACGTTCAAGGACGAGATGCGCGCCCTGGTGGCACCGGCGGAGGCGATCTTCCTCGACGCGAAGATCGAGGCCGAGCTCGCCGAGCTGCCTGACGACGAGGCGCTCGAGCTGTTGCAGTCGATGGGCCAGGAGGAGTCCGGCCTGGACCAGCTCGCCCACGTGGGCTTCCGGGCGCTCGGTTTGCAGACCTACCTCACGGCCGGGCCGAAGGAGGCGCGCGCGTGGACGATCCCGGTCGGGGCCACCGCGCCGCAGGCGGCCGGCGTGATCCACACCGACTTCCAGCGCGGCTTCATCAAGGCCGAGGTGGTCTCGTTCGCGGACCTCGTCGACGCAGGATCGATGACCGAGGCCAAGTCCCGGGGCCAGCTGCGCATCGAGGGCAAGGACTACGTGATGGCCGACGGCGACGTCGTGGAGTTCCGCTTCAACGTGTAGGTATCCGCATCGCCGCAGGTCAGCTTGCTAGCGCGCCGCCTCGACCCTCAGCGAGTCCTCAACCGCCTGCGCCAGTAGGTCCGCGGACGCCTGGCGGGTGCGGTCCTCGGCTGTCGGCCAGAGGTGGCTGTAGGTGGTCAGCGTCGTCGTTGCCGAGGCGTGCCCGAGGGCGCGCTGAACGGTCACGACATCGCAGCCAGCCGCGATGAGGCTCGAGGCATAAAGGTGCCTCAGGTCGCCGCGAGCCTCGCGTACGTCCTCCCTGGTCGAACGCGTAAGCAGCAACAGAAGTGGCTGCTGCGGCTCTACTCACGACGGAGCGACGTGATTCACGAGGGTCTGGCCATGGACGACGACCTCGACGTCGAGGATTTGTTGCTGCTGGTCGCACGGCTGCTTGAGTGGGCAGTCTTCGACCTCAACCCCATGCACCGGTTGCCGAATGCAGCCTGCGAATCCCTCGTGGAGGTAGTCGACCAAGCGTTGCACTCCGATGATCCCACTCTTCAGACGAGCCCTTGAGTAGGGTGCGCGCTACTGGCGAAGCGGGGAGCATCATGGCTGAGGAGACCTGGAACGAGGCGCGCCTGATTCCCACCTCGGGGATCAGCGGAGCGGACGAGCAGGAGCGTCGGGCGACCTCGGCGCTCTTGGCGGTAATGACGTCGGTCCGTGAGTTCGGGCGCGGTCTCCTGCAGCCGCTCGGCGCTCCCGCCGGGACAGTGACGACCTACATCGAGGTGCCTTTCATCCTCGGGGAGAAGCGCATCTACCCCGACGGCCTCATCCGGGTGACTCGTGGCCAGCGCTCCTGGACGGCTTTGGTTGAGGTGAAGACCGGCACCAATGACCTCGAGACCGAGCAGCTCGAGAACTACCTGGATGTCGCCCGTGACAATGGCTTCGATGCGCTGATCACGATCTCCAACCAGATCCCTGCCCTCGCCGGCCAGCACCCCACCGTGGTCGACCGCCGCAAGCTCAAGCGGGTCGCGCTCCATCACTTCTCGTGGACACAGATCCTTGCCGAGGCCGTCATGCAGAAGGAGCACAGGGGCGTCGCCGACCATGACCAGGCCTGGATCCTCGGCGAGTTGATCCGCTACCTCGAGCACCCCCGATCCGGTGCCCTGCAGTTCGACGACATGGGACCGGCCTGGGTCACGGTCCGAGAAGCGATCACGGCGGGAACGCTGCGCCCGATGGACAAGGGGCTGCGGGACGTCGTCTCGCGTTTCGACGCCATGCTGCGCTTCGCCAGTCTGCAGTTGGGCCGCCGGCTTGGCACGGAGGTCGCCCCGGCTCTGTCACGCCGCGAACTCTCAGACCCGGCCGTGCGGACACAGGCGCTCGTCGACTCGATGGTTAGCACCGGGACGATGCAGGGCGCCATCCGCATCCCCGACACAGTCGGGCTCTTGGTCGTCACCGTGGACCTCAGAGCGAACCGAGTGGCCTGCCATGTCGACCTCGACGCACCGCGCGAAGGACGTCCGGCCACCCGTGTTAACTGGCTCGTCAGGCAACTCCGAAACGCGCCCGAGTCAGTACGCGTGGAGGCTTTCACTGCCCACCAGCGCGGCCCAGGACAGGCGGACCTCCTTCGCGTTGTCCGCGAGGACCCCAGCGTCCTGGTGGGCGATGGCCAGCGCGAGCTGCGGTCCTTTCGAGTCGCCGTGACATCGGCGACCGGCTCCAAGCGCGGGCGAGGGCGGGGCACCTTCATCGACTCCGTCCTGGACACCGTGGACGGCTTCTACGGGGAAGTTATGCAGCACCTCAAGGCATGGTCCGCCACTCCACCCCGGCTGCGGGAGCCTCTGGTCGAGCCCTTGGTGGAGACCGAGACGGCCCTCGACTCCAACGCGCTGTCTTCCCAGGACGGCGCCGAGGCTCCGATCGCGCCCGATGCTGAGGTCGCAAGTGACGGAATGCCACCGGAGCCCACCCCCGCGCCGTGACGGAAGGTCGGGGCGGGCGTGCCATCGCCGCCGCGATCGCGGTGGCGGTCGTCGCCCCGATTCTCGCCGCGCTTTCCATTCTCAGCGGTCGTAGACCTCGCGGCGGTGTCCCACTCGGAGCACGAGGACGATCAGTCGGTCGTCCTCGATCGCGTACACGATCCGGTGGTCGCCGACGCGCGCGCGCCAACGACCCTGTTCGCCGCCGCGGAGCAGCTTGACCCCTGGCGGCCGGGGGTCGACGGCCAGCAGTTCGATTGCTCCGACGATGCGGAGCCGGGTCTTCTTGTCGATCTTGGCGAGCGACTTCGCCGCTGAGGTCGAGAACTCGACCGTGTAGGTCATGCCAGCCCGAGGTCGGCCTTGACCTTGGCCCACGGAATGGTCGGGGCGCCTGCCATGATCTCGGCCATCACTGCGTCAGCAGCCGCGAGGTCCTCGGCGTCCTCGTCGGCCTCCATGAGTCGCTCGTACTCCGCCGTGCTGATCACGACCGCCTGACGGTGGCCTCGCTTGGTCAGGAAGACCGGCTCGTGGGCAGACGTCTCGACGAGCTCGCTGAACCGCTCACGGGCTTCGGTGACGGGCATCTCGGTGGCCATAGCTCAACTGTACGTCTCAGGCATCAAACTGTACAGAGATGGGGTGGATCGGCGGCAGACAGCGCACCCGGGATGGCTGCCGAGGTCCACCCGACGTGATCATGGCCCGAGCCCGGCGTCAGCGCGAACCGGACGCCGTCCCGCATGTAGCGCACGTCGCAGCCGCACGTTTCGGCCGCTCGCCGATCCCAAGCCCGAGACCACCTCGCTCAGCATCATCGCCCGGTTTCGAGGTGGCATGGCGGCTGAGAGCGCCATGACCTGAACGGCGATTGGTCCGCGGGACCAATCGCCGGCGGTGGGTGGGAGTAAGGACAGACGGATCACCTGAGTAGTCGGTCCGGAGAGGGGTGCGGAACTCCGCCTCAAGACGGATCCGGGCGAGGTGGCCGGGCGCTAGCGTCTGCCCGTGACTGTCGTCCCGGCTGCCGGCCTCACCGGTCGCGCGTCGCGATCCTGGCGGCAGCTGCCGAGTGTCGGGGACGCAGCGATCGCGCTCGTGTTCGTGATGGCCTCGCTCTTCGAGGCGGCGCTGAGCGACACGAGTCGACCGCCCGGCGTGCACGCCCTCATCGCGGTCCCGGCGATGGCCTCGTTGGCATGGCGACGACGTTGGCCGTTGGTGGTGGCCCTTGTCGTCATGTCCGCCGACATCGCCATCAACCCGAACGGGCAGTTCTCGACCCTGCTGGCGCTCGTGCTCGTGTCCTACACCGTGGGGGCGGAGCTCGACCCGCCCAAGGTGTGGTGGGCTCTGGCCCTCGTCGCCGGACCCTTCCTTGCGGTGATGTACCTGGACGACCTGGAGCCCAGCGACATCGCGGCCGCTGTCGTGTTCGTCGGCGGTCCGTTCGCCGTCGGCCGGGGCGTGCGGATCCGCACCTCGCGGCTGGCGGAGGCGGTGGAGCGCACCGCGCGCATCGAACGCGAGCAGGCGGAGCAGGCGGCTGCGGCCGTCGCCGAGGAACGCAGTCGCATCGCGCGCGAGCTGCACGACATCGTGTCCCACTCACTGAGCGTGGTGACGATCCAGACGCAGGCCGTACGCCTGCGACTCGGCGCCGGCCAGGAGCAGGAGGAACGCGACCTGGCCGCGGTCGAGACGACGGCGCGCCAGGCGCTGGCCGAGATGCGCCGTCTGTTCGGTGTGCTGCGCGCCGACGGCGATCCGCTCGCGCTGGCTCCCCAGCCGGGTCTGGGCGAGCTCGGCGGGCTGCTGACACAGTTCCGCGCCGCCGGACTCGACGTGCAGTACCTGGCCGCGGGGGAGCGGCGGGAGCTGCCGCCGGGCGCCGACCTCGCCGCGTACCGCATCGTCCAGGAGGGCCTCACCAATGTGCTCCGGCACGCGGCCGCGGAGCACGCCTGGGTCACGCTGACCTACGGCGACGCTGCCCTCGACGTGGTCGTCGAGGACGACGGGCGAGGTCCTGGTCCCACGACGGCAGGCGGGCACGGGCTGGTCGGCGTTCGAGAGCGGGTCTCGCTGTACGGCGGGTTCGTCGAGACGGGAACACGTGTGGGCGGCGGCTTCCGGCTCGCGGCCCGGCTGCCGTGGAGGGAACGCACGTGACGACCATCGTGATCGCCGACGACCAGGGCATGGTGCGCGACGGCTTCCGCTCGCTCCTCTCGCGCGAGGACGACCTGGACGTCGTCGGGGAGGCTGCGAACGGCCAGCAGGCGCTCGACGTCGTGCGGCGGCTGCGACCGGACGTCGCCCTGATGGACATCCGGATGCCCGTGCTCGACGGCATCTCCGCGACGAAGGCGATCCTCTCCGAGGGCATGCCGTCGCGCGTCCTCGTCCTCACGACCTTCGACCTCGACGAGTACGTCTTCGAGGCGCTGCGTGCCGGCGCGTCCGGCTTCCTGCTCAAGGACGCCCCTGCGGCGGACCTGGTGTCCGCGATCCGCGTCGTGGCGGCCGGTGACGCGCTGCTGGCTCCCGGGGTGACACGTCGGGTCATCGACGCGTTCGTGCGCAGCCCCACAAGAGGCAAGCCTCGTTCGTCGACCGCACTCGAGTCGCTCACCGTCCGCGAGCGCGAGGTCCTCGTCCTGCTCACCCGCGGGCTGTCGAACCTCACGATCGCCGAGGAGCTCGTCGTGTCGGAGGCGACGGTGAAGACCCACGTCAGCAACGTCCTTGCCAAGCTCGGGCTGCGGGACCGGGTTCAGGCCGTGATCTTCGCCTACGAGTGCGGTGTCGTCGTCGCGGGGGAGGCGACCGGGTCGCCTCCCTCCTAGGAGGGAGGCGCAAGATCCGGCTCCCGGCCGAGGCGCAACGCGACGTGCTCGTCGCATCCTCGAGTGTCGCTGTCGAGGAGGAGTCAGATGAGCACGCACACCACACTTTCGTCACCGGTCGCACGCCGTGGGCCGACCGCACCGGCGGGGGCCGGCCGGCCGCCGGCCGGGGTCGCAGTCCGCCGCTGGGTCCTGGTCGCCGCACCGGTGCTGGCCGGCCTGTTCGCGGTCGCGGGGGCCGCCGCAGACCCGGCCGTCGGAGAGAGCGGGCGGGTGCTGTTCGAGCAGTACGCGGCGAACCCCGAGCGCCTGCAGTTCAAGTCCCTGTCACTGCACTACGCCTACGCGCTCTGGATCCTCCCCGCCATCCTGCTGGCCGGGTACGTGCGTGACCGCGGTGTCTGGCTCGCCAACGTGGGCGGTCTGCTCGGCTGGGCCGGGCTGTCGACCCTGCCGGGCCTGCTGATGGTGGACTTCTACGACTCGGCGATCGGCCAGGTCGCCGGGCCTTCGACGACCGAGCAGGTCACCGACCTGATGGGCGAGACGATGTGGGGCGTGCCCGCTCTGGTGCTCCCGGGGCTGGTCGGGTTCGCGCTGGGCCTGCCGGTGGCGGCGCTCGCCGCCTGGAGGGCAGGTGTCGTTCGCTGGTTGGCCCCCGCCTCGGTGGTGGCTGCGCTGGCGGCGTTCACCCTCTCCAACGTCACCTGGTGGGGGGCACTGCTCACGACGGCCTTCTTCGGCGTGCTGTCCGTCGAGCTGGCGCGGGGCACCCGCCCCGTGCCGGCCGGCGCGGCCTAGTCGCACTACAGCGGCGCGGAACCGTCGTGGTCCGTCGATCACCGCCCGCTCCGGTACCGGCTGGAGACGAGGCGTTGCGCCCATCGGCCACTTGCCTGCGGTAGATGTCTGTCCGTGGTCGCTCGTTGACTCGGCGTGCGGCTGACGCCTCGGGCGCATCACTTCCTTCGCGCCGGGAACCATCGCGCCATGGGCAGGCACCGACGGTACGTCGAGGCGCGAGGGGCGCGGCGAGGGTCGCGCGCCCTGGCGGCCCTGGGTGTCGCCGCTGCCGGTGGACTCGCGCTGAGCCTGGTGGTGCCGGGCTACGCGGGACACCGCCAGTCCGTCCCGGCCCCCGGCGCGGAGGTCGCCGAGACCGCTACCGCGTCGCCGACGACGTCGACTGCATCGACGCCCCCTGCGACGACCTCCGCGACGACGACCGGCTCGCCGTCGTCGAGCGTGCCCACGTCGGCACCCCCCACCGCGCCGACGACGACGGGCTCCAGCGGGCCGACCGCGACGGTGACGACGACCCCGTCGGGCTCCGTCCCCGGAGGGACGTCGGTCGGGCTGCCCCCTGCTTCCACGGCGCCGGGTACGCCGGCCGCAACCCCGGCCCTCACGGTCCCGCAGCCGCTCACGGCGAGTGCTCCGACGGCGTCGACGACGGCGGTACTGGGGATCCGCACCCGCTGGCCGACCGGGTGGTCGCAAGCATCGACGGCGCGGACCGCGTCACCGACGGCGAGCGTGCGTGCGGAGAAGCTGCACCGGCGGACCGCGGCGGGAAATCCGGACCCGTCCGCTTTGCCGGCGTTGGCGGGTCCGGGTGCCTCCAAGGGGCGAGCCGATCGGGGCACGACCGGAGGACCCGTCCATCCCGTCCCGCAGGTGACGCCGAGCGGCGCCCCGGTGACCGCGAGCCCGGCGCAGCCCTCGCCGCTGCCGGCCGGAGCGGCGGAAGCCGACTACACGTGGCGACTCACCGTTGCCCGGGCACCGGTCTTGTTCGTCTGCGGTGTCGTCGCACTGGGGGTCCTTCTTGCCGCCGTGGGCGCGGCGATGCAGGCAACCGGTGCCCACCGTCGCCATTGAGCCCGGACGCATCGCCGCGGGGACCCTGGCGTCCTCTTCCCGTCCGGTGGCGCCGGGAGTACGTTCCGAACCGCGGGTGCGGGCGACGGGGCGCCCGCCGCGCCCGTGCCGTCCGGGCAGGAGGTGGGCGATGATCGTCGTCGTGTTCAAGGTGCGCTGCCGGCCCGAACGCGTCGACGACGCGCTCAAGGCGTTCGGGCAGGTGGTCGCCCCGAGTCGGGCCACCGAGGGCGTCATCGGCTTCGACATCGGCCAGGACCTGACCGACCCCACCTGGATCGTCGCGACCGAGGTCTTCACGGACCGCGCGGCGCTCGAACGCCAGGAGTCGCTGCCCGAGGTCGGGCACGTCATGAGCCTGTTCGCCGACATCGTCGACGGGGAGCCCGAGGCGACGATCTTCGAGGTGTCGTCCTCGGCGCCGTACTCCGAGTGACCGCCCGCGGGCAGCGAGGCTTGATCGTTCCCCTCGACGGGGACGCCGAAAGATGATCCACTCTGCGTCGTGACCTGGCCGTTGCTCGCCCCGCTGGACGAGGAGCAACGCGACCGGGTGCTGCAAGCCGCCAGGCCGCGCAGCTTCGACAAGGGCGAGGTGGTCTTCCACGAGGGCGACCCCGGTGAGTCGCTGCACCTGGTGCGGTCAGGACGGTTCGCCGTCCGGGTCTCCGTCCCTTCGGGCGACACCGCGACGCTGACGGTGCTCTCCCCTGGTGACTCGTTCGGCGAGCTGGCACTCATCCGCGACTCGCACGAGCGCACGGCCACGGTGGTGGCGCTCGAGCCGAGCGGGACGCTGGCCCTGGGGCGGCAGGACTTCCTCGACCTGCGGCGCAGCCACCCGGGCGTCGAGGAGCTGCTCGTGGAGATGCTCGCCAAGCGGGTGGACGAGCTCAGCCAGTCGCTGCTCGAAGCGCTGTACGTCGGGGTCGACCGCCGCGTGATCCGGCGACTCGTCGACCTCGCGGTGGCGTACCGGCGCTCGGACGAGACGACGGTGACCATCCCCATCACCCAGGACGACCTGGCCGGCATGGCCGGGGCGACCCGCCCGACGGTGAACCAGGTGCTGCAGCGGCTGGCCGCGAGCGGCACGGTCGCCCTCGGCCGCGGACGGATCGAGCTGCTGGACCTGGACCAGCTACGGCGGCGGAGCGGGCAGTGATCCGGCCGGACGTCTCGCGCCCTCTGGCGCACCGGGACTTCCGCCTCCTCCTGGCCGCCTTCGCCACCTCCCGGGCCGGTGACTTCCTGTACACGATCGGCCTGGTCGTCTACGTGCTGGACACCACCGGCTCCAGCGCCTGGGTGTCGGCCACCGTGATCGTGCGAGTGGTCCCGCTGGTTCTCGGCGGGTCGTTGGCCGGTCTGCTCGCCGACCGGGTCGACCGGCGCTGGCTGATGGTGCTCTGCGATGTCGCGCGTGCCGCGCTCATGCTGGCGCTCGCCGCCGTGGCGGCCCTGGGTGGCTCCGTCGTGCTCGTCGTGGTGCTGGTCGGGTTCGCGACCTTCCTGGGCATGCCGTACTCGCCGGCCTTCTACGCCTCACTTCCACGGCTGGTGCCCGAGCGCGAACTGGCGTCGGCCAACTCGCTGGTGTCCACGGTGGAGTACCTGAGCCTGGTGGTGGGTCCCGGGATCGGCGGCCTGCTGGTCGCCACGGCCGGGCCGGACTGGGCCTTCGTCGTGAACGCCGCGACCTTCCTGGTCTCTGCCGTGTTCGTCCTGGTGTCCACCGTGCCGCCGCCCGAGCGGACGGAGGACGACGCCGCCGACGTGGGAGTGGTCGCCGGCGTCCGCCTCGGCTTCCAGACCCTTCTCGGCGACCGGGTCCTCGCCACGCTGTCGGTCAGCCTGCTGGCCATCACACTGATCTACGGGTTCGAGCTGGTCTACCTGGTGATCGTCGCCCGGGACCTGCTCGGGATGGGCGCCTCCGGGGTCGGCTACCTCGACGCCGCAGTCGGTGTCGGGGGGCTGCTCGGTGCGGTCGTCGCGCCGCGGCTGGCCCGGTCCCGGCGGCCGCGGGCGGTGATCGCGGCGGTGGTGCTCTTCAACGCCGCACCGATGGCGGCCCTCGCGGTGCTGCGGTCGCCCTGGTTGGCTCTGGTGGTTCTCGCGGTCGAGGGTGTGGCGTCTCTGGTGCTCGACGTCGTGTCGACCACGATCATGCAGCGGGTCGTGCCCGGCACCCGGCTGGCACGGGTCGAGGGGCTGCTCTCGTCCCTGTCGATGGCGACGCTGCTCCTCGGCAGCGCGCTGGCCCCGGCCCTGCTGGGGTTGCTGGGGCTGCAGGCGAGCCTGGTGGTGGCGGCAGCCGTACCGGCGGCGGTGACCCTGGCCATGCTGGCGCGGGTCGGGGGGCTGGACCAGGCGTCCACCGAGCGGCTCGTCGAGCTCGAGCCGAGGCTGGACCTGCTGGGGGACCTGGACCTGTTCGCCGGCGCCGACCCTGCCGTGATGGAGCGGCTTGCCGGCGCTCTGGAGCCGGTGCGCTTCACGGCGGGAGCGCTGCTGCTGCGCGAGGGTGATCCCGCTGAGGACCTGTTCGTCCTCGCCACGGGCAGCATCGATGTCTGGTCCGGTGAGCGGCCGGTCCGCCCGCGCCGGATCGACGCGCCGGACTACGTGGGCGAGATCGGCCTCCTGCAGCACCGCGCCCGCACCGCGACGGTGCAGGCCGTCAGCGACGTCGAGGCGTACCGCCTGCCGGGGTCGGAGTTCCTGGCCGCCGTCGGTGTCGCCGGCGGGCCGTCCCGCGCGCTCGAGGGCCGGATCGCCGAGCGGCTGACTGCCACGCTCGGCTGATCCGGCCCCACCCCTCCGGGCGGCTCCTCGGCTGAGTCCTAGAGCTGCATCTTGTGGCCCTCGACGTCGTCGTCGTCGGCCTTGGGGAGCTTCATCTTGTGGCCCTCGACGTCGTCGTCGGCCTTGGGGAGCTTCATCTTGTGGCCCTCGACGTCGTCGTCGGCCTTGGGGAGCTTCGCCTTGTGGCCCTCGACGTCCATGTCGTCGGCCTTGGGGAGCTTCGCCTTGTGGCCCTCGACGTCCATGTCGTCGGCCTTGGGGAGCTTCGCCTTGTGGCCCTCGACGTCGTCGTCGGCCTTGGGGAGCTTCGCCTTGTGGCCCTCGACGTCGTCGTCGGCCTTGGGGAGCTTCATCTTGTGGCCCTCGACGTCGTCGTCGGCCTTGGGGAGCTTCATCTTGTGGCCCTCGACGTCGTCGTCGGCCTTCGGCAGCTTCATCTTGTGGCCCTCGACGTCGTCGTCGGCCTTCGGCAGCTTCATCTTGTGGCCCTCGACGTCGCTGCCTTCCTCCGCCTTGGGCAGCTTCATCTTGTGGCCCTCGACGTCGTCGTCAGACGGGATGTTCTTGCGGAGGTCGTCCCGGCCGTCCTGGATCCCTGACATGTGGTGCTCCTCTCACGGATGCGGTGCGTGCGCGTAGTACGAGGATGCGGCCGGCGGCCCACGGGGTCTGTCGGTTGCCCGACAGTATGTCTGTCGTGCTGGCCTCACAACGGGTGCTTTCGGGCACAAGTGGCGCTCGGCCGAAGCGGGGCCCTAGGTTTCCCGCACCGGAGCAGGTGAGGGGAGACCGCCGCATGGGCGAGGAACGAGACGTGATCGGGCAGCTCGCACGGCTCGCAGCCGCGGTGGGGCCGGCGCTGGCGCCGATCGACCACGAGGACCAGCTGACCGAGATGGCCGAGGCGGCCCGGGCCGTCTTCGGCGCCCAGGCCTGCTCGATCGCCCTGCTCGACGAGGACGAGGTCAGCCTCGTCTTCACCGCGGCCAGCGGTGCCGGAGCGGAGGCGGTGATCGGCCTGAAGGTGCCGGTGGGGGTCGGGATCGCCGGGTGGGTGGTCGGCTCGGGCCAGTCGATCGAGGTCAACGAGGTGGCCCGGGACCCTCGGTTCGCCCGTGACGTCGCCGAGCGCACCGGCTACCTGCCGCAGGCGATCCTGGCGGCGCCGCTGGAGACCGACGACCGGGTCCTCGGCGTGGTGGAGGTCCTCGACCGGGACGCCGACCGGCCCGGGAGCGACCGCGACCTCGTGCTGCTCGACTTCTTCGCCCGGCACGCGGCGGTGGCCGTGGAGTCGGCGCGGCTGTTCGGTGACATGGGGCGGCTGCTGCTCACGTCCCTGGCCGGTGTCGACGAGCAGGGCGACCTGCAGCTAGAGCTGCAGGCCGCGGCTCGGAAGCTGGAGGTGGACACCGACCTCGCCGACCTGGCCGCCCTGTTCGGCGAGCTCGGCCGGGCGGGAGCCGCCGAGCGCCGGCTGGCCGTCCGGGTGATGACGCACGTGCTGGCCTACGCCGACCAGAAGCCGCCGGCCTGATGTCGCTCCCCGCCTGGTCCTGGCAGTTCTCCGCCGGCCACCTGCCTCCGGTCGTCCCGCTGCCGCTGGAGACGCCGATGACCCGCGAGTGGGCTTTCGGCGGCGCGACCGGTGCGGGAGTACGGGTCGCGGTCATCGACAGCGGCATCGACGAGTCGCACCCCGCCGTCGGCCGGATCGCGGGCGCAGTGGCGGTCGAGATGGACGCCGACACCGGTGCCATCCGCTACGTCGACGGAGCGCACGAGGACCTCTACGGCCACGGCACCGCCTGCGCCGGCCTGATCCGGCGAGCCGCCCCCGACTGCGAGCTCTACAGCGTCCGGGTGCTCGGCTCGAAGCTCAGCGGGCGCGGTCAGGTGTTCGCGGCCGGCCTCCAGTGGGCCATCGACAACGGCATGCAGGTCGCGAACCTCAGCCTGAGCAGCCGCCGGGCCGCGCACTTCGCGATGTTCCACCGGCTGGCGGACGCCGCGTACTTCGCCAACCTGTCCCTCGTGTGCGCCGTGAACAACGTCCCCGCGCCCAGCTACCCGTCGCAGTACGCCTCGGTGCTCTCCGTCGCTGCGCGGTCCGGGGACGACCCGTTCGACTTCGACTACAACCCCAGGCCCCCGGTCGAGTTCGGCGCACCTGGGGTAGACCTCGAGGTGCCCTGGACCAAGGGCCGGACCATCCGGGCCACGGGCAACAGCTTCGCCTGCCCGCACATCTCCGGGCTGGTGGCCCGTCTGCTGTCGAAGCACCCCGGGCTGACGCCGTTCCAGGTCAAGACCGTCCTGCACGCGGTGGCGTCGAACACCCTGCCGCCCGGCGAGCCGAACGCCTGACCGTGGCGGGAACCCGGCCCGACCCGGCCGAGGCAGTCAGTCAGTCAAACAGTGGCGGTCAGGCGGAGACGGTCCGGGCGAGCCCGGGGGCGCCGTCCGTGGCGAGGTCTGCGGTGACCAGGTCGGCGTCCCCGCGCTTGGCGCGGTACAGCGCGGCGTCGGCGGCCCGGTAGAGGGAGGTCGCCTCCCAGGACGCACCCGGGGCCGACAGCGCCAGCCCACTGCTGGCGGTGACGACCAGTCCGGGCGCGACGTGCTCCCAGTCGTCCGCCTCGATGTTGGCGAGCAGGTCACGGGCACGCTGCTCGGCGCTCGCCCGGGTGAGGTCGGCGCCGCTGAGCAGCACTGCGAACTCGTCGCCGCCGTGCCGGACGGCCAGGTCATCGGGCCGTACGGCCACGAGCAGCAGCTGACCGACCCGACGGAGCACCTTGTCGCCGACATCGTGCCCGTAGCGGTCGTTCACCAGCTTGAACCCGTCGATGTCGAGCAGCAGCAGGGCGGTGGCCCACTCGCCGGTGCCGGCCGGACGTTGCCCGAGCCAGGCGTCGAAGGCGCGGCGGTTGTGCAAGCCGGTCAGGGCGTCGGTGTTGGCGGCCTGCACCAGCCGGTCGTGCTCGCCGGCGCGGCGCTCGGCGCCGATCTGGGCCCGGGCGGACACCAGCACGGCCTGCCGAGACTGCCAGCGCAGCCGGCCCAGCAGCGCGGCGTGGGCGGTCTGGGCCCGCAGGGCCTGCGACGACTGGGCGCCGGTGAGCACCTGGGCCCGGACCCAGGAGGGGAAGCTGTGCGACCCGGTGGAGGCCGACCCGAGCTCGGAAAGCCGCGAGCACGCGCGGGCGGCTCCGCGGCGGTCCCCGTCGCGCCACAGCGCAACGGCGAAGGCGGCGTCGAGCAGCGGCAGCGTCTCGACGTCCCCGGCCGCCACGAGGGCCTGACGGCAGGTCTCGACGTCCGGTCGCAGCGCCCCAGGCCGTGTCCCGCCGAGAAGAGCTGCGACGAGGCTCAGCGCCTCGACGTCGCGGCGCCAGAGCGGCGGCAGGTCCAGCCCGAGGGCCTGCGGCACGGCCGCCTCGGCCTGCGCCAGCCGCTGGGCGCACTGCTCGTCGTCGCCGTTCTCCAGCAGCGCCACCGCCCACTCCACCCGCGTCAGCACCCGGTTGACGGCGATCGCCGTCGCCATCGCGGGCACCTCGCAGTCGGCGCCGAGCCGGTGCGCCCGCCCGTACAGGTCGTCGACGAGCTCCCAGAGACGCAGGGTGTTGAAGGCGCCGGCGGCCACCACGTACCCGGTGCACCGGTCCAGCGGAGGCTGCGTCGCGTCGTCCAGCAGGGCCACCGCCCGGCTGGCGTCGGCCATCAGGCTCATGCTGTCCGACGCGGTCCCGGACGCAAGGCCGCGCAGCCCGAGCGTCACCGCATGCAGCGCGGTCAGGCCGGCGACCTCGGCCCGGCGGCACAGCGGCGTGATGTCGTCCGGGTGGATGCTCCGGCCGGGGGCGACGAGATCGTGGACCACGCGGGCCGCGTCGACGATGATGCCGACCTCGGTCCACCCCTGCCGCCTGGCGGCTGCGGCCGCCGCGGGGAGCTCCCTCAGCGCCTCGTCCCGCCGACCACTCTGGACCGCCTCGAACAAGGCGTAGGCGGCGTAGTAGGCGTCCCGGCGCGGGTCGACGGTTGGCACTCCGCCTCCCTGACTCGTCCGGCCCACGGCACCGCGCCTCCTGCGAGTGCCTCGCTCCGAGGAGCATCGACCCGTCCCGAGTGGAACTTGACCGAGGTGGCGCCTGGGACGTCAGGAGGAGCCGTGGTCCGTTCCGGCGCCGGAGAGCACCTGGTCGATCCGGGCGGCGAGCTCGACGTCCTTCGCGGTCACGCCGTCCTCGCTGTGCGTCCAGAGCCGGAACGTGAGGGCGGCGGGTTCCCGTGTCACGTCGGGATGGTGGTTGACCGCGTCGGCGACGGTCGCGACGGCGTCCACGAGGGCATCCTGGCTGTCCGCCGGGACGTCCAGGCGGCGGGTCAGCGCCTCACCGTCGTACGCCCAGCCGGGCAGCGACTCGAGCGCGGCGTCGATCTGGCTCCGGTCGAGGACGTCAACCATGGTTCAGTGCCTTCCTGCAGGTGTCACGAGGTCGTGACGTTCATCTCCTGCAGGTTCGCGCGCACACCTTCCAGGCGTGGGTTGCCGGGCCAGAGCTGCTCGGCCTCCGCCATCGCCGAGGCCGCCTCCTCCGCCTCACCCAGCCCGGCCAGGGCCTCCGCCAGCGTGACGAGGTCGTCGGCCCGGGTGTACTGGTCGCGGTCCCAGGCGATCGCCTCCCGAGCGTGTTCGACGGTCTCGGAGAGCCGGCCGTGAATGAGATGGTGCAGCGCGTGGGCGCCGGACAGCACGGTGCCGGTGCTCGCGGCGCGCTGCGCCGACTGGAGCGTCACTGCCACCTCGTCCTCGACCTGGTCCAGCGCGAGCTGGTTGGACTCGACCGCGCAGAGCAGTGCCCAGACGTGGGCGGACAGGGCGTCCAGCCGCGCGGTGCGGCCCCGACCGGCGTGCCGCACCCAGGTGCGGGTGACCTCGGCCGAGTCGGCGAACCTTCCCTGCGCCGTCAGCGACCTCGCAAGAGTTCGGAGCGCCGCGAGGTCGGAGGGCTTGTCGCGCAGTCGCTCCCGGGCCTGCGTCTCGGCCGCCGACGTGTCGCCCTGGGACAGGCTGCGGTTGGCGGCCAACGCCGTACGGCGCGGGATCTTGGAGCCGAGCCAGATCAGCGGGTCGTACTGGGTGTCGACGACGCGTTCCTTCATCGGGATGATGGCGTTGTCGGTGATCTTGATGTGCTCGGGGCAGACCTCCGTGCAGCACTTGGTGATGTTGCACATGCCCAGCCCGTGCTGCTCCTGCGCCTCGCGCTTGCGGTCCATGCTGTCCAGCGGGTGCATGTCGAGCTCGGCGAGGCGGATGAAGAACCTGGGGCCTGCGAAGGCCTCCTTGTTCTCCTCGTGGTCACGGACGACGTGGCAGGTGTCCTGGCACAGGAAGCACTCGATGCACTTGCGGAACTCCTGGCTGCGCTCGACGTCGACCTGCTGCATGCGGTACTCGCCGGGAGCCAGGTCGGCGGGCGGCGCGAACGCCGGGACCTCGCGGGCCTTCTGGTAGTTGAAGGAGACGTCGGTGACGAGGTCCTTGACGACGGGGAACGCGCGGAGCGGGGTGACGGTGATGACCTCGCCCTCGGTGAACGTGCTCATCCGGGTCATGCACATCAGTCGCGGGCGGCCGTTCACCTCGGCGCTGCACGACCCGCACTTGCCTGCCTTGCAGTTCCAGCGGACGGCGAGGTCGGGCGCCTGGGTGGCCTGCAGCCGATGGATGATGTCGAGGATCACCTCGCCCTCCTTGACCTCGACGGTGAAGTCCTCGAGGTCGCCGTCGCTGTCGTCGCCCCGCCACACGCGGAAACGGGCGTTGTACCCCATCAGGACTTCCCCTCCGGCAGGATCGAGAGCTCGTCGTCGGTCATGTACTTGCTCAGCTCCTCGCGGTCGAACAGCGAGAGCAGCTCGGGCGGCATCACGGGGAGCGGCTGGCGGGTCACCTCGACGCCCTCGCCGGACGGGCGGCAGATCAGGTTGACCTTGCGCCACTCGTTCGACATCGCCGGGTGGTCCTCGCGGGTGTGGCCGCCGCGGGACTCCTCTCGCATGAGGGCGGCTCGGGCCACGCACTCCGACACGATGAGCATGTTGGGCAGGTCGAGGGCGAGGTGCCAGCCCGGGTTGAACACCTTGTCGCCCTGGACGGTCATCCGCTTGGTGCGCCCCTTGAGCTTCTCCAGCTCCTCGAGCGCCCGGGTGATCTCGGCCTCGGTACGGATGATGCCGACCAGGTCGTTCATCATCTGCTGCAGGTCGGCGTGGATCGCGTAGGGGTTCTCGCCGCCGGTGCTGGTGAACGGAGCCTCGGCCTCCTTCTGCGCGATCTCGACGTCGTGGTCGGTGATGACCGGGCGGGCGTGGCCGAGGGCGTCGACGTACTCCGAAGCACCCTTGCCGGCCCGCCGGCCGAACACGAGCAGGTCGGACAGCGAGTTGCCGCCCAGTCGGTTGGAGCCGTGCATGCCGCCGGCGACCTCACCCGCGGCGAACAGGCCGGACACCTTGGCCGCAGCGGTGTCGGGATCGACCTCGACGCCACCCATGACGTAGTGGCAGGTCGGCCCGACCTCCATGGGCTCCGCCGTGATGTCGACGTCGGCGAGCTCCTTGAACTGGTGGTACATCGACGGCAGCCGCTTGCGGATCTCCGCGGCGGGCAGGCGCGAGGCGATGTCGAGGAAGACACCGCCTGCGGGGGACCCGCGGCCTGCCTTGACCTCGGAGTTGATCGCGCGGGCGACCTCGTCCCGGGGCAGCAGCTCCGGCGGACGCCGGTTGTTGTCGGCGTCGGCGTACCAGCGGTCGGCCTCCTCCTCGGTCTCCGCGTACTGCTTGCGGAACACGGCAGGCACGTAGTCGAACATGAACCGCTTGCCCTCGGAGTTCTTCAGCACCCCGCCGTCGCCGCGGACCGACTCCGTGACCAGGATCCCCTTGACCGACGGGGGCCAGACCATGCCGGTGGGGTGGAACTGGACGAACTCCATGTTGACGAGCGTGGCGCCCGCCTTCATCGCGAGGGCATGACCGTCGCCGGTGTACTCCCAGGAGTTGGACGTCACCTTGAACGACTTGCCGATGCCGCCGGTGGCGAGCACCACGGCGGGCGCCTCGAAGACCACGAAGGTGCCGTCCTCGCGGGTGTAGCCCGCGGCGCCGGAGATGCGGTCGCCGTCCTTCAGCAGGGCGGTGATCGTGGTCTCGGCAAAGATCTTGATCATCGCGTCGCCGTCGCCCTCGCGACGCTCGTCCTCCTGCTGGAGCGACACGATCTTCTGCTGCAGCGTGCGGATCAGCTCCAGCCCGGTCCGGTCGCCGACGTGCGCCAGCCGCGGGTACTCGTGCCCGCCGAAGTTGCGCTGGCTGATCTTGCCGTCCTTCGTGCGGTCGAAGAGCGCGCCGTAGGTCTCCAGCTCCCAGACGCGGTCCGGTGCCTCCTTGGCGTGCAGCTCGGCCATCCGCCAGTGGTTGAGGAACTTGCCGCCGCGCATCGTGTCGCGGAAGTGCACCTGCCAGTTGTCGTTCGGGTTGACGTTGGCCAGCGCGGCGGCAGCACCACCCTCGGCCATCACGGTGTGCGCCTTGCCGAACAGCGACTTGCAGACGATCGCGGTGCGCTTGCCCTGCATCCGGGCCTCGATCGCCGCCCGAAGGCCGGCACCCCCCGCGCCGATCACGACGACGTCGTAGCTGTGGCGCTCGATCTGGCTCATCGGTCGTTCATCATCCTTCGTCCTACGTCGGTCCGCGGGCGCGGTGGCATCGGGGCTGCCTGCCTCAGTTGATGATGCGGAGGTCGGTGATCGTTCCGCTGGCCACCAGCCACACGTACAGGTCGGCGATCACGATGCTGTACATCGAGATGAAGGCGAACTGCCCGTGGCGGGCGTTGAGCTTGGAGACCTGGGTCCAGATCCAGTACCGCACAGGGTGCCGGGAGAAGTGGTTGAGCCGGCCACCCGTGATGCTGCGGCAGGAGTGGCAGCCGAGGGTGTAGGCCCAGATCAGCACCACGTTGGCCACCAGGATCAGCGTCCCGAGGCCGATGCCGACGCCGCCACCGTCGCCGTGGAAGGCCAGGACCGCGTCGTAGGTGAGGATCGCGCCGACCAGGACGGCGGCGTAGAAGAACCATCGGTGCGCGTTCTGGAAGATCAGCGGGAAGCGGGTCTCGCCGGAGTAGGTCTTGTGCGGCTCGGCCACGGCGCAGGCGGGCGGGGAGAACCAGAACGACCGGTAGTAGGACTTCCGGTAGTAGTAGCAGGTGGCCCGGAAGCCGCCGGGGAGCAGCAGGATGATCATGGCCGGCGACATCCAGGCCGGCAGCGAGCCGACAGGGGTCCCCAGCGGCGAGGTGCCGGGCACGCAGTCGGTGGACAGGCAGGGCGAGTAGAACGGCGCGACGTAGTGGTAGTCCTCGACGAAGTAGGACTTGTCCCAGAACAGCCGCACGGTGGCGTAGAGCAGGAAGATCCCCAGCGCGACGGCGTTGCCCAGCGGGAACAGCCACCACCGATCGGTCCGTAGCGTGCGGGCGGAGATCCTGGCCCGTCGTCCGTCGCCGGTGAGTGTGCTGCTCATCGCCGTCCCAAATGACTCGAGGTCGGTCAGAGGAACGCGCCACGCCGAGGTGTCCCGCGGCGAAGGGTGCGTCCTGGTGGCTGCTGCCGCGGGTCAGTCTGTCACCCGGTCCCGAGGCGTGGACACGCGGGCAGGGTGAGGTGGGCCACACCTGATCCGGCCACCGCCTCCGGCCTGACGAGCGGCAGGGCGGTGCTGCTGGCGCCCGTAGACTGACGCGTCCCTTCCCCCGCACGGATCGAGCGTCCCCGCATGCCCGCAGCCACCCGAGACGACCTGCGCAACGTCGCGATCGTCGCCCACGTCGACCACGGCAAGACCACGCTGGTCGACGCGATGCTCTGGCAGAGCGGGGCGTTCTCCGCCCACCAGGCCGAGAGCGGGGACGTCGACGAGCGCGTCATGGACTCGATGGACCTCGAGCGCGAGAAGGGCATCACCATCCTCGCGAAGAACACGGCGGTCCGGCACCAGATCGGGGGCCGCGAGGTGACGATCAACATCATCGACACCCCCGGCCACGCCGACTTCGGCGGCGAGGTCGAGCGAGGGCTGTCGATGGTCGACGGGGTGCTGCTCCTGGTGGACGCCAGCGAGGGCCCGCTGCCCCAGACCCGGTTCGTCCTGCGCAAGGCGTTGCAGGCCAAGCTGCCGGTGGTGCTGGTCGTCAACAAGGTGGACCGCCCGGACGCCCGTATCGCCGAGGTCGTGGACGAGACCTACGAGCTGTTCCTCGACTTGTTGGACGACCAGTCCGCCAGCTCCGTCGAAGCCTTGGACTTCCCGATCCTGTACTGCTCGGCCAAGGCCGGGCGGGCCTCGCTCGACCGCCCCGACGACGGCGTCATGCCCGACTCGCCGGACCTCGAGCCGCTGTTCCGTACCGTCCTGGACGCAGTCCCGGCGCCGACGTACGACGACGCTGCGCCGCTCCAGGCGCACGTGACCAACCTCGACGCGTCGCCGTACCTCGGCCGGCTGGCGCTCTGCCGGGTGCACCAGGGCGAGATCAGCAAGGGGCAGACCGTTGCCTGGTGCCGCGCGGACGGCAGCGTCGAGAAGGTCAAGGTCACCGAGCTGCTCATGACCGAGGCGCTGGAGCGGGTACCCGCCGACAAGGCCGGCCCGGGCGACATCATCGCGATCGCCGGGATCCCGGAGATCACGATCGGCGAGACCCTGGCCGACGCCGAGGACCCGAGACCTCTGCCGGTGATCACCATCGACGAGCCGAGCATCTCCATGACCATCGGCATCAACACCTCGCCGTTGGCGGGCCAGAGCGGGAAGAAGATGACAGCCCGGCTGGTCAAGAGCCGGCTGGACACCGAGCTGGTCGGCAACGTCTCGATCCGCGTCCTGTCGACCGAGCGCCCGGACACCTGGGAGGTCCAGGGCCGCGGGGAGCTCCAGCTCGCCATCCTGGTCGAGATCATGCGCCGCGAGGGCTTCGAGCTGACAGTTGGGAAGCCTCAGGTGGTCACCCGCCTGGTCGACGGCAAGGTCCACGAGCCGGTCGAGCGGCTCACCATCGACGCCCCGGCCGACTACCAGGGAGTGATCATCCAGCTGCTCGCCCTGCGCAAGGGGCGGCTGGAGCAGATGGTCGACCACGGCACCGGCTGGATCCGGATGGAGTACGTCGTGCCGGCCCGGGGCCTGATCGGCTTCCGGACCGAGTTCCTGACCGAGACCCGCGGAACCGGCCTGCTGCACCACGTGCACGAGCGGTACGAGCCCTGGCACGGCGACATCCGCACCCGGCCGACCGGCTCACTGGTCGCCGACCGGACCGGGCCGACCACCGGGTTCGCCCTGGCCAACCTCCAGGAGCGCGGCACGATGTTCGTCGGGCCGGGTACCCAGGTCTTCGAGGGCATGATCGTGGGGGAGAACTCCCGCTCGGACGACATGGACGTCAACCCCACCAAGGAGAAGAAGCTCACGAACATGCGGCAGTCCTCCGGCGACGTCCTGGTGCCGTTGATCCCGCACAAGGTGCTCTCGCTGGAGCAGGCGCTCGAGTTCTGCCGTGAGGACGAGTGCGTCGAGGTCACCCCGGCCTTCGTCCGGATCCGGAAGGTCACCCTGAGCGCGTCCGACCGCGCCCGCGCCACCGCCCGACGCAAGCGGGAGTGACCCCGGCAGGGTGCCAGCCACCGGCCCCCGCGGCCCCGACGGCCCCGGCAGCACGGCGCGTGACCTGGCCGGATGCAGGCGCTATGACGGCTTGTCTCAAGGCGGTCACGATTCTGCAACAGAGCCTTCCGCCCGTAGGTGTTCGGGAGGACATGTCCTAGAGTCTCGCTCCGGACGGCCACCCGGCCCCGCGCCAGCGAGTTCTCCTGCGAGTGCCCGACCCGGGCCGCTCCGCCGGGGATTAGACGTCGATCGAGGAGAGGCAGCGCCCGCGATATGTCGCTCGCATCCGACCACTCGGTCGAGACTCCTGCCGGTTCCAGCACCGAGTCGACCGAGATCGCGGGGCGGTCGCTCAGCCAGATCGCCTGGGGCCGGCTGCGCCGGGACAAGGTGGCCATGGTCAGCATGGCGGTCCTGGTCATCGTCATCCTGATGGCGGCGTTCGCGCCGCTGGTGACCAAGCTGGTCGGCGTCGACCCCCTCTCGTTCAACCAGAAGCTGGTCAGCCAGACCGGAGGCCTGCCCCTCGGCAAGTGGGGCGGCATCTCGCTGGACCACCCGCTCGGTGTTGAGCCGCTGACAGGTCGCGACATCTTCGCCCGCCTGCTCTACGGCGCCCGGATCTCGCTGCTCATCGCGCTCTCGTCGACGCTGCTCACCATGGTGATCGGCGTGGTCATGGGAATCATCGCGGGCTACTCGAAGGGCTGGCTGGACGGGGCGCTGGGCCGGCTGATGGACCTCATCCTCGCCTTCCCGCTGCTCCTCATCCTGCTGGCCATGTCGCCGGTGCTCACCCAGCGGCTCGAGGCGACGTTCAACATGCCCGGCAACGTCGCGCGGGTCAGTTACATCGTGCTGGTCCTCAGCATCTTCGGCTGGCCCTATCTCGCGCGCATCGTCCGCGGCCAGGTGCTCAGCCTGCGGGAGCGCGAGTTCGTCGAGTCCGCGGTCTCGATGGGCGCAGGGACGCCGCGGATCCTCTTCAAGGAGATCCTGCCCAACCTCTGGGCGCCGATCCTCGTCTACGCATCGATCATCATCCCGACGTACATCGCCGCCGAGGCCACGCTGAGCTTCCTCGGCGTCGGCCTGCTTCCGCCGACGCCGTCCTGGGGCGCGATGCTCTCGGACTCGGTCTCGTTCTTCTACACGGTGCCCTCGTTCCTGTTCATCCCGGGCACCGCGTTGTTCATCGTCGTCCTGGCGTTCAACCTGCTGGGCGACGCCATCCGGGACGCGCTCGACCCACGGGCGGGTCGAGCCTGACCGACACAAGCTTCCCCGGCACCGCCAGGGAGAACGCGACACCGGCACGTGGAGGGTTGGTGTCGCCCACGGACCGGGACCAGCCGTCCCGGCCCAGACCAGAAGGAGACACATGGGCAAGGCCAGCATCGGCCTGCGCGCCGTGGTCCTCGCGAGCGCGGCGGCGATGGCACTCGCCGCCTGCGGCGGGGGCAGTGGCGGCGGCGACGGCAACACAGGCAGCGGCAGTGGGGGCAACGGTGAGCCGACCAAGGGCGGCACGCTGACCTTCATCACCCTGCAGGACCAGATCCAGCACCTCGACCCTCAGCGCAACTACACCGGTGAGGACCTGGCCTTCACCAGCGGCTACCTCAACCGGACGCTGAACGTCTACAAGCTCAACACCGACGGCGCGACCGCCACCGAGCTTCAGCCGGACCTCGCGACCGACACAGGCACCGCGAACGCCGACGCGACCTCGTGGTCGTGGACGCTCAAGGACGGCCTGAAGTGGGAAGACGGCTCGGCGCTGACCTGCGAGGACATCAAGTACGGCGTGTCCCGCACGTTCGCGACCGACGTCATCACCGACGGTCCGAGCTACGCGATCACGATGCTGGACATCCCCAAGGACAAGGACGGGAACTCCGTCTACAAGGGGCCGTACGTGACGAAGGGCAACGACACCGCTGCCTTCGACAAGGCGGTCGTCTGCGAGGGCAACAAGATCACGTTCAACCTCAACAAGCCGGTCGGTGACTTCAACTACACCGTCACGCTGAGCTCGTTCGCGCCGGTCCCCAAGGCCGCCGACACGGGTGAGAAGTACGACGACAAGCCCGTCTCCAACGGCCCGTACAAGATCCAGGAGTACACCAAGGGCTCGCAGCTCGTCCTGGTCCGCAACGAGAACTGGGACCCGAGCACGGACGACTACCGCCCGGCGTACCCGGACAAGATCGTCTACAAGTTCGGCCTCGAGGCGTCGGTCATCGACCAGCGCATGATCCAGGACTCGGGCGCCGACCAGCAGACGATCACGGCCGACCCGATCGAGCCCGCCTCGCTGGCGACCGTCTTCGGTTCGGACCGGTTCGCTGACCGTCGCGTCAACGAGCTCGACCCGTACGTCCGCTACTACTGCATCAACGTGTCGAAGGTGCCGAACCTCGACCAGCGCAAGGCCATCGCGGCCGCCCTGGACCGTGAGCAGCTGCGCACGATCGCCGGTGGCGAGTACGCCGGTGACCTGGCCGACGGTGTCATCAAGCCGAACCTGCCGGCCGACTACGCGCCCTCGGGCATGTGGACCGACCTGCTCGGCGCCAACATCCCGGACACCGGGGACCCCGAGTACGCCAAGCAGCTGATCCAGAAGTCGGGTCAGCCGATGAAGACGATCCAGTTCGACTACCCGCAGACGCCGACCAACGACAAGGCCGCGGCCGCCGTCGTCTCGTCGCTCGGGAAGGCCGGGATCAAGGTCAAGCCGAACCCGATCGAGGCGGGCCAGTACTACGGCATCGTCTTCGACCCGGACAAGGCCGGCGACCTGATCTCCGCGGGCTGGGGCCCGGACTGGCCGAACGCCTCCACCGTCATCCCGGAGCTGTTCACCCCGAGTGGTGGCTTCGACCTCTCGCAGGCCGACGACAAGGCGTTCAACCAGAAGTCGGACGAGGCCAAGGGTCTGACCGACCGCGCCGCCCAGGGTGAGGCGTGGAAGGCCCTCAACAAGGAGGCCATGGCCAACGTGTGGGTCGTCCCGACCCGCTTCGGTCGCGAGCAGCGGCTGGCCGGCTCCAAGGTGAAGGCTGCGTCCGGCAAGAGCGGACAGGTCTACCTGTGGGCGCCGTACGGCTCGTGGTCGTACGCCGACCTGTACGTCGAGAAGTAAGACCCTCGCCGTACCTGCACCACCTGCATCACCTGTAGTGAGCGAGGACTGAGCCGGGGGGCGGGCAACCGCCCCCCGGCTCAGCCGAGCCAGGCTCCGTCTGCCGTCCCCGGCCGCCTCGCGCCGGCACGCCTGGCAGCCTGTTCCCGCCCCGGGACCCGCTGGCGCCCCCGGCGTCGTAGTCTCATCATCGCCCTGTCGGCCGCGGTCTGCGGTCGGCCTGACGCCCAGGAGGACCGACGGTGGGTGCCTACATAGTCCGTCGGCTGGTCGCGATGGTTCTCATGCTCATCGCGCTCAGCATGATCGTGTTCCTGATCTTCAACGCCCTCCCGGCCGACCCCGCCCGGCTCACGTGTGGCAAGTCCTGCAGCCCTCAGATCGTGGAGGCCAACCGGCACCGGCTCGGTCTGGACCGCCCCCTGGTGAACCAGTACGGATCGTTCGTCAAGGGGATCTTCGTCGGCCGCACCTACGGCTCGGGCACCGCGACCTTCGACTGCCACGTGCCGTGCCTGGGTTACTCGTTCCGCCGTGGGGAGCAGGTCACCGACCTCCTCTGGGAGCGCTTCCCGGTGACCGGACAGCTCGCCCTCGGCGGCTTCGTCCTCTGGATCGTCGCGGGTGTCAGCTCAGGGATCGTGTCCGCGCTGCGACGAGGGAAGTGGCAGGACCGCACGATCATGGGCTTCTCCCTGATCGGCTACTCGTTCCCGTCGTTCTTCATCGGCCTGCTGCTGGTGTTCTTCATCCAGATCAAATGGGCGCTGATCGGGTTCGAGGGATACGTACCGATCTACCAGGATCCGGTGGCCTGGTTCAAGGGGTTCATCCTGCCGTGGACCTCGCTGGCGCTCATCTCGGCGGCGTTCTACGCCCGCCTCACCCGCAACCAGATGCTCGAGACGCTGGGTGAGGACTACATCCGGACGGCGCGCGCCAAGGGCCTCCGTGAGCGCACCGTCATCGGAAAGCACGCCCTGCGAGCCGGCCTGACGCCGATCGTCACGGCGGCCGGGCTCGACCTCGCCACCCTGCTCGGTGGCGCTGTCATCACCGAGAAGATCTTCAACCTGAACGGCATCGGCGGACTCGCCATCGGCTCCGTGATCGACTCCGACCTGCCGGTGATCACCGGGACCGTCCTGCTCGCGGCGACGTTCGTGATCGTGGCGAACCTCGTCGTCGACATCCTGTACGCCGTCATCGACCCCCGGGTGAGGCTCACGTGAGCGAGGCGTTCCTCGACGTCCGGGACCTCCGGGTCCAGTTCCCCACTGAGGACGGCATCGTCAGTGCCGTCGACGGAGTCGACTTCGCCGTCGAGCGAGGCAAGACGCTCGCCATCGTCGGCGAGTCGGGCTCGGGGAAGTCGGTCACCAGCCAGGCCATCATGGGCCTGATCAACCGCAAGACGGCGAAGATGACCGGCGAGGTCTACCTCGACGGTGAGGAGCTCGTCGGCGCACGGCCCGAGCAGGTCCGCTCGCTGCGCGGCAAGCGGATGGCGATGATCTTCCAGGACCCGCTGTCGTCCCTGCACCCGTTCTACTCGATCGGCAAGCAGCTGGCCGAGGCCGTGCTCGTGCACCAGCAGGTGTCCAAGTCCGAGGCGTACGGCCAGGCGCGCGACATGCTGGCCCGGGTCGGCATCCCCAACCCCGAGCGCCGGATCAAGGACTACCCGCACAACCTGTCCGGCGGCATGCGGCAGCGCGTGATGATCGCGATGGCCCTGCTCAACAGCCCCGAGCTGCTGATCGCCGACGAGCCGACCACTGCCCTCGACGTCACGGTCCAGGCGCAGATCATCGAGCTGCTCAACGACCTCCAGTCCGAGTTCGGCACCGCGATCGTGCTCATCACCCACGACCTGGGCGTGGTCGCCGACATGGCCGACGACGTGGTCGTCATGTACGGCGGCCGGGTGGTCGAGCGCGGCGCCGTGGAGGACATCTACTACCGGCCGGAGATGCCCTACACCTGGGGCCTGCTCGGGTCGGTACCGCGGATGGACACCGACCGCGGCGAGCGGCTCGAGCCCATCCCCGGCCAGCCCCCCTCGCTGATCCGGCTGCCCAAGGGCTGCGTGTTCCGCCCGCGCTGCCCGTACCACGAGCTGGTTCCGGGCAACCGGTGCGACACCGACCGGCCGGAGCTGGAGCCGGTGACGCCCGAGCATGCGGTGCGCTGCCACCTGGAGCCCGCCCAGCGGCGAGAGATCGCCGCCGAGCGCCTGCAGGACCGTGGCGGCGACCTCCTCGGCGGAGGCGCGGCGAGTGACGGCGTCGGCTTCGTCCGGTCCGCCCCGGCGACCGCGCCGGCATCCGCCCAGACCTCGACACCGACCACCACTCCCCAGCAGGAGGACAAGCCGTGACCGTCGTGGACGAGGCCGGCGCCAGCGACGTCCTGCGTCGGGACGACGCGCTGCTGCGGGTCGACCAGGTGCAGAAGTACTTCCCGATCACCGGTGGTGGCATCCTCAAGCGCCACGTCGGGGACGTCCGGGCGGTCGAGAACATCAGCTTCGACATCGTGCCGGGCGAGACGCTCGGCATCGTCGGGGAGTCCGGCTGCGGCAAGTCCACCGCCGGCCGGACGATCATGAAGCTGTTGGACCCGACCGGGGGCAAGATCGAGTTCGAGGGCCGCGACATCACCCACCTGTCGCGCAAGGAGATGGTCCCGCTGCGTCGCGAGATGCAGATGATCTTCCAGGACCCGTACTCCTCGCTGAACCCGCGGCACACCGTCGGCGCGATCATCTCGGCGCCGTTCAAGGTCCAGGGCGTGAAGCCCGCCCGCGGCGTCGAGGCCGAGGTGCAGGACCTGATGGCCCGCGTCGGCCTGAACCCCGAGCACTACAACCGCTACCCGAACGAGTTCTCCGGCGGTCAGCGGCAGCGGATCGGCATCGCCCGCGCCATCGCCTTGCGACCCAAGCTCATCGTCTGCGACGAGCCGGTGTCGGCTCTCGACGTGTCGATCCAGGCCCAGGTCGTCAACCTGCTGGAAGACCTCCAGGACGAGTTCCAGCTGGCCTACGTCTTCATCGCCCACGACCTCTCCGTCGTCCGGCACATCTCCGACCGGATCGCGGTCATGTACCTGGGCCGGATCATGGAGATCGCCGACGCGGAGAAGATCTACGACGGTCCCCGGCACCCGTACACCCACGCGCTGACCTCGGCGGTCCCCCTGCCGGACCCCAACGCCGAGCGCAACCGGGAGCGGATCCTGCTCAAGGGCGACCTGCCCAGCCCGATCAACCCGCCGTCGGGCTGCGTCTTCCGCACCCGGTGCCCGAAGGCGCAGGACCGCTGCGCCGAGGAGATCCCGCTGCTGCGCGAGCTGGCGCCAGGTCACTACGGCGCCTGCCACTTCCCGGAGGAGAAGGCCAGCAACCTGATCGGCTGATCACCCCCGTCGACTGGCGGAAGTCTTCGCTCGACAGAGGCTGCGGACCGAAGACTTCCGCCAGTCGATGAGCTGGGCGGGACTAGCGGGGGGACACCCCGAGGTGGCGCTGCAGCCACTCCACCTGCAGGACCAGCTTGTTCTCCTCGACCACGTCCTGGGGCGTCATGTGGGTGACCCCGGACAGCGGCAGCACCTCGTGCGGCCGGCCGGCCGCGACCAGCGCCGACGACAGCCGCAACGTGTGCGCCACCACGACGTTGTCGTCCGCGAGCCCGTGCAGGATCAGCAGGGGACGGGTCAGCCGCGGGGCGTCGTCGAGCAGCGAGTTGCGGCGGTAGACCTCGGCGGCCTCGGCAGGGTGACCCAGGTAGCGCTCGGTGTAGAAGGTGTCGTACAGCGACCAGTCGGTCACCGGCGCTCCCGCGATGCCCGCGTGGAAGACGTCCGGCCGTCGCAGCACCGCCAGCGCCGCAAGGTAGCCACCGAAGGACCAGCCGCGGATGCCGACCCGGGTGAGGTCGAGGTCCGGCATCTGCTCCGCGATGCCGTGCAGGCCGGCGACCTGGTCGTCCAGGGTGGAGTCGAACGCGTCGCGCACCGCCCGGTCCCAAGCGGGTCCGCGGCCGCCGGTGCCCCGACCGTCGACCTTGACCACGGCGAACCCGCGGTCGGCGATCCACTGCTCCTCGCGCCAGCGCTCGGGCAGGTCCAGCACCTCGCGGTGGTGCGGGCCGCCGTACGGGTCCATCAGGACGGGCAGCGGGGTACCCGGGACGTGGTCGCGGGGGAGCACCACGCCGACGGCCAGCCGGTCTGGTCCGACCCGGTGGAAGGTCGGGCTGCCGACGACCGGGGGCGCCTCGGCGTACGACGTCACCGTGCGCCGACCGCCCGCCGCGGTGACGGTGACGCGGGGCAGCGGCCGGGTGGCCGAGCGCTCGACCACGGCGAGGGTGCCGGCGGCGACCATCCCGGTCTGGTGCCCTTCCGGCCCGGTGAGTCGCTCGGCCCCGCCGGTAGGCGACCAGCGCCAGAGCTGCTGCCGGACCGGGTCGTCGGTGGCGGCGAGGAGGACGCCATCGGCGGTGACCGACAGGACGGCCTCGACCTGCAGCCCGACGGGGGTCACCGGGTCGCCGCCGACCACCAGCCGCCGGGTGTCGTCGAGGTCGGCGGTGACGACCAGTCGGCCGTCCGGGAGCAGCGCGGGAACCCCGTCGACGGCGTCGATCCACACGTCGTCGGACTGCTCGAGCAGCACCGCCGTCGTGCCGGTGGCCGGGTCGAGCGAGAGCACCTGAGCACGTCGCTGGTCGCGGGACATGACCTGCAGGACGGCGCCTGCCTCGGACCAGGACGCCCGCACCAGGTAGGGGAAGGCCGTCCGGTCCCAGGACACGTCGGTGCGGGCGCCGTCGACGGACAGCACGTGCAGGGTGACCTCGGCGTCGTCGCTGCCGGCGACCGGGTACCGCAGCTCCGCGGCGGGTCGCTCCGGGTGCGCCGGGTCGGCGAGGTACCACCTGGGCACCGGGTCGGTGTCCACCCTGGCCGCGAGCAGGGCCGTGCCGTCGGGCGACCACCAGTAGCCGCGGTGCCGGCCCATCTCCTCCGCGGCGACGAACTCCGCGACCCCCCAGGTCACCTGCTCCTTCTCCGCGGTCGCCAGCACCCGGGCCTGGGAGCCGTCCCGGGACACCACGTGCAGGGCTCCGTCGGCGGCGTAGGCCACCCACGAGCCGGTCGGGTCCGGTCGTGGGTCGATGACCGCGCCGGCGGCGGCGAGCTCGCGGACGTCACCGGCGACGAGGTCGGCCAGCCACAACCGGCTGGAGAGGGCGAACGCCGCCACGGTGACGTCGCGGTCGGTGGCATATCCGACGATGCCGCCCGCGCCCTCACGGCTGCGCTCCCGACGGGACCGCTCCGCGGCCGAGAGCTGCTCGTCGCCGCCGGCCAGCAGGCCGGCGGGGTCGGCGACCAGCGTCTCCTCCCCGGTCGCGACGTCCATCGACCACAGGGCACCCACCGGGTCGGTGGCGTGCCGGGACCGGACGAACAGCAGCCGGGCACCGGTGGGGTCGAGGTGCAGGGTGCGCGGAGCGCCACGGGTGAAGCGCTGCGTCCGGGCGTTCTCCCGCGGGAACGAACCGGTCCCGGTGGCGCCGGAGGGAGTCGTGTCAGGCATCCGCCCAACCTACCGACGGCCGGTGGCCGGGCCGTCGGCCGCCGGTAGTCTCACGGCCATGACGACCACGCCCGAGGGCCCGCTGGCCGAGGAGCCTGAGGCGCGCCCGACGTCCCCCGAGGACGCGGTCCTCCGCGAGGCCGAGTCGGTGCTGGAGCAGGCTGATCCCGCTGCCGAGGGCAGCATGGACGTCCTGGACTCCGCACGTCGGCTGCTGCTCGTGCACGCCCACCCGGACGACGAGACCATCGGCAACGGCGTGACGATGGCCCGGTACGCCGCCGAAGGGGCGCACGTCACCCTGGTCACCTGCACCCTGGGCGAGGAGGGCGAGGTCCTGGTGCCCGAGCTCGCACATCTGGCCGCGGACCGTGACGACGAGCTCGGCCGGCACCGGATCGGGGAGCTGTCGGCCGCGATGGAGGCGCTGGGCGTCCGCGACCACCGCTTCCTCGGCGGTCCCGGCCGGTTCCGCGACTCCGGGATGATGGGGCTGCCGACGAACGACCGGCCGGACACGTTCTGGCAGGCGGACCTGGACGAGGCGGCGGGGCTGCTCGTCGAGGTGATCCGCGAGGTCCGGCCGCAGGTGGTCGTGACCTACGACGAGAACGGCGGCTACGGGCACCCGGACCACATCCAGGCGCACCGGGTCGCGATGCGTGGGGTCGAGCTCGCGGCCGACCCGGGGTACGGGTCGGGCGAGCCGTGGCAGGTCGCGAAGGTCTACTGGAACGCGATGCCGGAGTCGCTCATGCGCGACGGGATCCGGCGGCTGCGCGAGGCAGGCGACACGTCGTTCGACGACTGGGACCCCGACGGCGAGATGCCGAGCTTCGTGGTCCCGGACGCGCTCATCTCCACCGTGGTCGAGGGGATGGACCACGTCGAGGCCAAGCTGGCCGCCATGCGCGCGCACGCCACCCAGATCACGGTGGACGGCCCCTTCTTCGCGCTGTCGAACAACCTCGGCAACCAGGTCTGGGGGCTCGAGCACTACCGCCTGGTCCGCGGCGAGCCGGGCACGGAGCGCGACGAAGCCGGGCGGGAGACGGATCTCTTCGCCGGCACCGACTGAGGCGCAGGCGGGGATCGGCCACTCAGCGTGACGGGGGTCCGCAGTGAGGGGGCCGAACGGGTGACGGTGCGCTCGCAACCGGGTGAATGCACGGCTCTGGTGTTCCGCGCGGTCGTGCGCGGGCGAGACTGCGTCCAGATGCTCGTCCGCCTGGTCAGGTGATCGGCACGTGCGCCCCCGGGACTGATACCCCGAACGGGTGACCCGGTCCCTGCCTCGTGGCCGGGTCGGGGCCGCACGATGAGCTGGAGGGGACATGCCGACGACGCCGGACACGCAGGTCGACGGGTATGCGGACGGGGTGCTGGACCTCGACGGGGCCACCGGCGGCGCCGACGTCGGGCGCAGCCGGGAGGAGATGCGCCGGTCCCGGCTGCTGAAGGTCGTCGTCTTCGTGGGCATCCCGACCGCGTTCCTCTGGTACCGGATCCTCGACGGACACCCGATGAACCTGCTGCAGCTGCCGCACGTCGACCCTCTGCTGCTGATCCCCAGCGTGTTCTTCCTTCTGCTGATCCTGATCATCGGCGGGCAGTTCCTGGTCACCGGGCGGTCGCCGCACCAGGTGATCCGGCCGGAGCAGATCGACGTCCGGCTGGCCGACGTCGTCGGCATCGACGTCGTGAAGGACGAGGTCGTGCAGTCCCTGCAGCTGTTCCTCTCCCACCGCAGCTTCGCCCGGCAGATGGGCGGCCGTCCTCGCCGCGGCCTGCTCTTCGAGGGCGGGCCGGGCACCGGCAAGACCTACACGGCCAAGGCGCTGGCCGCCGAGGCCGGCGTGCCCTTCCTCTTCGCCACCGCCACGTCGTTCCAGTCCAGCTTCCAGGGCGCCACCGCCCGCAAGGTGCGGCAGTACTTCCGGGCGCTGCGCAAGACCGCCCGCAAGCACGGTGGCGCGGTCGGGTTCATCGACGAGTTCGACGCGATCGGCCTGGGTCGCCCGGGCATGGCGATGACAGCGTCGCCCGCAGCGGCGCCCGTCCCGATGGGGTGCGGCGGCCTCGAGGGGCTGCCTGCGATGTCGTCGACCGAGCGGACGCCGACCACCACCGCGTTCACCGGAGGCAGCGACCTGCAGATGGCGGTCAACGAGCTGCTGGTGCAGATGCAGTCCTTCGAGGAGGCGACCACCTCGGAGAAGCTGCTGGGCAAGCTGGTCGACGCCGCGAACCTGCTGCTTCCTCCGCACCGGCAGCTGCGGGGTCCGGCGGGCAAGCCGGCGAACATCCTGCTGATCGCCTCCACCAACCGGGCCGACTCCCTGGACCCGGCGCTGCTGCGGCCCGGTCGGTTCGACCGTCGGCTCACGTTCGAGCTGCCCCCGAAGGTCAGCCGCCGGCAGCTGCTCGACCACTTCCTCGCCCGCAAGGCGCACGACGAGGAGCTGGACTCCGACGAGCGCCGCGACGCACTTGCCGCCGTCACGCAGGGGTACAGCCCGGCCATGCTCGAGGGGCTGATGGACGAGGCGCTGATCCAGGCGGTCCGCGGGCGCCGCCGGCGGATGTCCTGGTCCGACGTCGAGCACGCCCGGCTGCAGGTCGAGGTCGGCCTCGGCCAGCCGGTGGCCTACACCGACCACGAGAGCCGGCTGATCGCCACGCACGAGGCGGGACACGCAACGGTGGCGTGGCTGGTCGCCCCGGAGCGCCGCCTGGAGATCCTCACGATCATCAAGCGCCGTGAGGCGCTCGGGCTGCTGGCCCACGGCGACAAGGAAGACGTGTACACCCGTTCCCGCAAGGAGCTGACCGGTCTGATCCAGATCGCCATGGGCGGCCAGGTCGCCGAGGAGCTCTTCTTCGGCGACGTGTCGACCGGGCCCGCCGGCGACCTCCTCTACGCCACCCAGGTGGCCGCCCAGATGGTCGGCTCGGCCGGGATGACGGACACCCTCGTGTCCTACGCCGCGGTGCAGAACACCGGCTTCAGCGACACCAACCTGGTCGGCCGGGTGCTCGGCGACGGCGACGGTCGCCGCCGCGTCGAGGAGATGCTGCAGCGCCAGAAGACGGTGGTCCGCGGCCTGCTCGACGCCAACCAGCACCTGGTGGCCGCCCTGCGCGACGCGCTGCTCGACCGGCACGAGCTGATCGGTGCCGAGATCCTCGCGGTGCTCGAGCAGGCGGCCGCCGCAGGCCCGCGGCCCGCCCCGATCAGCGGGCGGACCATCGACCTGCGCAGCGCCCAGCCCGAGGTCTCGCCCGAGACCTGACCCCAACCTCGCCGAGTGGTGGGTTCGGCCGCCGAAACCGGACATCTCGGGTGCGCAACCCACCACTTGGCGGGAGGGCTCTACGGTGCCGGGGTGCCTGCCGCCCTCCGCGTCCTCCTGCTGGTGACGGCCGCCGCCGCGGGCGCCGTGGCCGGGCTGCTCGGCTCGTTCGTGCACGCGATCGCGCCGGCCGGTCTGCCGCTCGGGCTGCTGCTGGGCGCGGCCCTGAGCGCCGCGGTCTTCGTCACCGCGGGGCTGGCCCTGGGCCGTCCGGGCGCGGTGACCGCAGCCGTGGGGTGGCTGGTGCTCGTCCTGGCGCTCGCCACCCAGCGACCGGAGGGCGACCTGGTCGTCACGGGCTCCGCCGCGGGCTACCTCTGGCTGCTGGGCGGCACCCTGCTGGCGGGTGCCTGCATCGCGCCCCGCTACCGGCCGGGCGACCGGCGACCGCCGCCTTCAGCCGGGGACAGTGACGGCCGATGACACCGAAGTGGGCACCGAGGCGACGCTGATCGAGCTGCGGGAGCCGACCCGCGCGGACCAGGCCGACGAGCTCACCGGCCAGGCGGCCGGCGGTGTCCTGCTGCGGCTCGGTGCCTCCCGGTACGCCGTCGCCATGCGTGACGTGGCCGAGGTGGCGCCCGTCCCGGGGGTGACCCGGATCCCGGACGCGCCGCCGTGGCTGTGCGGGGTGGCCAACTGGCGGGGCCGGATGCTGCCCGTGGTCGACCTCAGGCCGCTGCTCGCCACGCCGGTGCTCCCGCTGGCCAGCAGCGCCCGGCTGGTCGTCCTGACCCGCGAGGACCACATGGTCGGCATCGTCGCCGAGGCGGTGCCCGGGGTGTTCGACGGCGACCTGCTCGAGCTCGCCCCGCCGCCTCCGACGGTGGGTCCCGACGTCGGGCTGCTGGTGCTGGGTCAGCTCGCCGACCTGGCCGGGCCGATCGCCGTGCTGGATGCCGGCGCCGTCCTGGCGCTGCGGGACCGGGTCGACCGTCGCCGGCACGGCGGCTGAGCCTGCAGCTGCCCGTCCGTTCATCCGTCCGGCCTACAGAACCGGCCGCCGTCACCCGATGAAGCGGAGACGGCTCGGTGCCGCTCATCCGCTCATCGGGCGCCTGGAGGCATGCGTGGACTTCTGGAAGAGGCTCAACGGGGCGTCCTCGATCACCCTTGCGGTGACGTTGGTCGCCGCCGGCGCCGCCGTCATGCTCGACCGGGCAGCCGGAGCGTCGTTCCCGTTGGCGCCCGTGGGCCTGTGGCTGGCGGTCGGTGTGGCGAGCACGGCAGGCCTCGCCGGCCTGACCCTGATCGGCGAGCGGCTGGTCGGGAACCACCAGCTGGTCGAGCGCTACCGGGCCGGCCTCATCGTGGCCAACATCGTCTGGATCGCCGGGCTGGTCGCGAACACCGGCGGCGTGCACCGGCCGTACTGGGCGCTGCTGGCGGGTCCCTTGCTCATCGCCGCGATCTCGATGTCGCGGGTCCGGAGCTTTCTCATCGGAACCGTCGCCACCCTGGCCACGGCCATCGCGATCCGGGTGGCCGGCCCACTGACGACCGGCGACCTCAGCTTCATGCTCATCGTGCTCCCGCTCGGCCCGGGCATCACCTGGTTCGTCGGCATGCTCTGCTCCGCCGTGTGGGACGAGCGCCGGACGGCCGCCGAGGAGCGCGACGAGCTGCGTCAGCGCGTCGACGAGCTGTCGTCGGTGCTGGCACGGGCAGCCGAGGGAGACCTCGCCGTGCGCGTGGTCGCCGGGGAGGCAGCCAACGAGTCGGTTCGGGCGCTGACGGTCTCCTTCAACAACACGCTGCTGAACCTGCGCCAGCTGGTCGACCAGATCCGCAGCGGTGGAGAGCAGATCTCCTCCAGCGCGGGCGAGCTGCTGGCGACCGCCGAGGAGCACGCGGCCAGCGCCACCCAGCAGTCCTCCGCCGTCGCCGAGACCACCTCGACGATCGAGGAGCTCGCTGCCACCGCGGCCCAGATCGCCGACACCGCCGAGTCGGTGGCCCGCTACGCCGCCGAGACCCTCCGGCACGCCGAGGACGGTCGTACGGCGGTCGCTACCTCGGTGGCCTCCATGGACGCCATCGCCGACCGGGTCACCACGATCGCCTCGCGCGCCCTGTCCCTGGGCGAGAAGGGTCAGGAGATCGGCCGGATCCTCACGGTCATCGACGACCTGGCCGACCAGACCAACCTGCTCGCCCTCAACGCCGCGATCGAGGCTGCCCGCGCGGGCGAGCACGGTCGGGGGTTCGCCGTCGTCGCCTCCGAGGTGCGCAAGCTCGCCGAGCGCTCGCAGGAGTCGGCGGGGCAGATCCAGGCGATCGTCACCCAGATCCAGGCCGAGACCAGCGCCACGATCCTCGCCAGCGAGGAGGGGGCCAAGGAGGTCCGCACCGGCGCCTCGCTGGCCCGCGAGGTGGTGGACGCCCTCGAGCGGATCAGCGGGATGGTCGACGAGACCACCACTGCCGCCAAGGAGATCTCGATCGCGACCCAGCAGCAGCGGTCGGCCTCGGACCAGGTCGTGTCCGCGATGACCCAGGTCTCGGACGTCTCCCAGCAGTACGCCGTGGGCTCCAAGCAGGCCGCAGCGGCTGCTGCGCAGCTCAATGTCCTGGCCGCCGAGCTCCGCTCGTCCATCGAACAGTTCCGGGTGAGCTGACGTCGTGGATCGGGGCGGGCATGTCGTGGGCTGACGACCCGGAGCTGGTCGAGACCTTCCGGGCCGAGGTCGAGGAACGGCTGGCGTCCCTGTGCGAGGGGCTGCTGCGGCTCGAGGCACACCCGGCCCCGAAGCAGCTCGTGGCCGGGCTCTTCCGGGACGCGCACACGGTCAAGGGCTCGGCGCGGATGCTGGGGCTGGCCGGCGTCGTCGACGTCGCGCACCGGGCGGAGGACCTGCTCGGAGCGCTCAAGGACGGCCGGCTGGCCGCCCGCAAGGACCTGGTCGACGTGCTGCTGGTCTCGGCCGAGAGCATCAGCCGGTCCCTCCCGGGCGCCGCCCGCCCGGTGTCGGTGGACGAGCTCGCGACCGTGGTCGCGGCGCTCGACGCAGCAGTCTCCGGGCAGGACCCGGTGGAGGTGCCCCGTCTCGCCGAGGAGGAGCCGGCCGACGCCGACGAGGGCGACCACCGCGGCCGCAGCGACTCGATCCGGGTACCCACCCGCCGGGTGCACGACCTGCTCGACGTGGTCGGTGAGGCGGAGCTGGACGTCCGCCGGCTGGCCCGGCAGAGCCGGGGGCTGGCGGGCCTCGCCGCCGAGCACCAGCGGGCGGCCCGGGTGGTCCGGGACCTGCTCTCCTCGACCACCGACTCGGCACTGCTGGACGCGCTGCACGGGCTGGTGGCGGTGGGGGACCAGCTGGGCGCGGCCGGCCGCGAGGTGCTCGGTCGGGCAGACGACGCGCAGGCCCGCCTGGCGGGGGTACGTGACGGCGCGATGGGTCTGGCGATGGTCCCCTTGCGCCGGGTGCTGGCCGGCTTCCCGCAGCTGGTCCGCGAGCTCGCCGGCGGCGACGCCCCACACGACGCCCCGAACGACGTCCCGCACGACGTGCTCGCCGATGCGCTCCACCACCTGCCGGCCAAGGACGTGCGCCTCGTGCTCGACGGACAGGACGTGGAGCTCGACACGCGGGTGCTGGACGCGGTTGCCGACTCGCTGCGCCACCTCGTCACGAATGCGGTCGACCACGGCTGCGAGCCGCCGGCGGAGCGGGTCCAGGCCGGCAAGCCGCCGCAGGCCACGGTCACGGTGACGGCTCGCGCGGCCGGCTCGTCGGTCGTCATCGACGTGTCCGACGACGGGCGGGGAGTCGACGAGGACGCGTTGCGTGCCCTTGCGGTCGCCCGCGGCGCCTTGCCTGCGGACTCGACCGCCAGCGGCCAGGCCCTGCTCCAGGTGCTCTTCTCGCCCGGCTTCTCGACCCGGGACGAGGTCACCCAGACCTCCGGGCGCGGGGTCGGCCTGGACGTGGTGAAGACCGTGGTGGAGGACCTCAGCGGCACCATCGAGGTGCGCTCCCTGCCGGGTAGCGGGACGACGTTCACCATGAGTCTGCCGGTGACACTGGGCGTCCTGCGCTGTCTGCTGGCGCGGGTCGGTGAGGAGCGGTACGCCCTGCCGGTGTCCGGGGTGGTGGAGACGATCGCGCTGGCGACGGCCGACCGCCACGAGGTGGCCGGCGTCCCCGTCGTGGCCCGCAACGGCCGCACCATGCCGCTGGTCGACCTCGGCGGGGTTCTCGCCGTCGTCGGGGAGCGCCACCCCAAGGCGGCCGTGGTGGTGCAGCACGGTGGCGCCGGAGAGCTGCTGGCCTTTGCCGTCGACGAGCTGGAAGGGCAGCGGGAGGTCGTCGTCAAGGAGCTCGGCGGGTTCCTGGGGCGGCTGCCCACGGTGGCCGGCGCCACCATCGACGGCGACGGCAGCGTGGTCCTGGTGCTCGACGTGCGCGAGCTCGCCGTCCGGCAGGTCGCCACCGGCGGTCTCACGGCGGTACCGACGTCGGCGGCGCCGCGCACCGGCGGGGACCGGCTGGCCCGGCAGCGGACGGACGGGCGGCCGACGGTGCTCGTGGTCGAGGACTCGGTCGGGGTCCGCGAGCTCCAGCGGGTCATCCTCGAGGGTGCGGGCTACGACGTGGTCACGGCCGTCGACGGGCTCGACGGCGCCTCGCGGCTGCGCGACGCCCCGGTCGACCTCGTGCTCTCCGACGTCGAGATGCCCGGGATGGACGGATTCACCCTGACCCGGACGCTGCGCGGCACCCGTGGCTGGGAGGACGTACCCGTGGTGATCATGACCTCACGCGGCGATCCGGCCGACCAGCGGGCCGGCCTGGACGCAGGAGCCAGCGCCTACTTGCTCAAGAGCGAGTTCGACCAGGCCGAACTCATCGATACGGTCCGACGCCTGCTCGGGCGCTGACCGGCGTACCCCACGACCACAGGAACCCGAGGCCACCCGATGCCGACCGTGCTGATCGCCGACGACAGCCCCACGCTGCGCCGCATCGTGTCGACCGTGCTCGAGCGCGCCGGCCACACCGTGGTCGTCGCCGAGGACGGCGTGGAGGCGGTCCAGGGTGCCTTCCGGGCCCAGCCGGACGTCGTCATCCTCGACGTCCAGATGCCCCGGCTGTCCGGCTACGTCGCCGCCCGGCTCCTGAAGGACGACTGGCAGACCGCAGAGATCCCGGTCATCCTGCTCACCTCCCTCGACGCGGCCTCCGACCGCTACTGGGGACAGCAGACCGGGGCGGACCACTTCCTCACCAAGGACTTCGAGGCTCCCGAGCTGGTGGCAGCCGTCGCGGACGTGATCGCCCGCGCCGACGAGGCCCGGGGTGGGCGCCCTCCGCTGCGACCGGACCCGGTGGAGCTCGGTGACGACGAGGTGCTCGCGCGCGTGTCCGAGCTGCTCGACCGCAAGCTGTTCGAGGCGTCGGTCGCCGCCGAGGTCACCCAGATCGCCGCCGACGTCCACGGCTTCGAGGAGACCGTGGCCGCGGTGCTCGGAGTGCTCGGCCGGATCGTCGACTACGACCTCGCCGCGGTCTGCATGCTGGACGACCGGCTGACCTACGTCACGGTGGCCAAGGAGGCCTCGCAGCAGCAGTACAGCGAGTTCTTCGGCGCCATGGCCGACGCCGCCACCCAGGTGACCGGTGTCCCCGTGAGCATCCACGACCTGGTGCCGCGCATCGCCGACCCGCAGGGCCTGCTGGGGCAGGAGGACGAGGGCCGGATGGCGACCTTCCTCTCGATGCCGCTGCGCGCGAACGGGCGCGTGGTCGGTGCCCTGGCGCTGTCCTCGGCCACGAAGAACGCCTTCGGCGAGGCGTCCCTGAACACCCTGCGCCTGGTCGAGCAGCCGACCGCCGTGGTCATCAGCAACGCCCGCTTCGCCGGCGAGGTCGCGCGCGTCTGAGCCCAGCCGCTCCGCCGGGCGCGGACGCGACGTCCGTCCTGCCCCGTGCCGCAGGTACTGTCTCAGGCAATGTCCGCACCCGCCCCGGACGCCCCGACCGGGCCTCCGGCCCCTGGCCCCGGCGAGGTCGTCGCTGCCGTCGATGCGGCCGTCGACCCCGACGCTGCCACCGACGCCTTCCGGCGGGCGGCCGGGCAGTTCGCCACCGGCGTGACGGTCTGCACCACGCGGGTCGGCTCGCTGGACCACGCGATGACCGCCAGCGCGTTCACCTCCGTGTCGCTGGACCCACTGCTGGTGCTCGTCTGCGTCGACAAGGAGGCGCGGTTCCGCGATGCCGTGCTCGAGGCGGGCACCTGGGCGGTCTCCATCCTGTCCGCGGACGGCCGTCGGGCCGCCGAGTGGTTCGCGACCAAGGGCCGGCCGCTGATCGGCCAGCTCGACAGCCACCCGCACCACCGGGGCCGCACCGGCGCTGCCCTGCTCGACGACGCCCTCGCGTGGCTCGAGTGCCGCACTGCGGCGGTCTACGACGGCGGCGACCACGACATCGTGCTGGGGGCGGTGCTGGCGGTGTCCGAGGGAGACCGGGACGCCGCCGGTCTGGTCTACCACCGCGGCCGCTACGGCCGGACCTCCTGACCCGCATGCGCCGGCCGGACCTCGGCAGCAGGCCGGGGCGCCGCGCGCTGACCGTCGGTCTCGGCCTGGCCGGGCTGCTCGGCGTCGTCTGGGTCGGTCTGTACGTCGCCGCCGGCCCGGGCATCGCCTCGGGCACGACGGTGCTGGGGGTACCGATCGGCGACCGCAGCCGGGCGGAGGCAGCGACGGTCCTCCGGCGTGAGCTGCGGGACGAGGCCCGGACCCCGATCCCCGTTCGGGTCGGAGACCGGAAGGCCACGGTGCGGCCGGTCGTGGCCGGACTGTCCCTCGACGTGGCCGCCACCGTCACGGCGGCCCGGGCCCGCAGCTGGAACCCGTTGCACCTGCTCGCCACCGTGTCCGGCGGCGACGAGGTGGCACCGGTCCCGGCCGTCGACCGGGCTGCCCTGAGCGCGGCCGTCGGGCGGCTTGCAGGATCCGTCGACCGGCCGACGGTCGAGGGCTCGATCCGGCTGGGCGCGGCCGGAAAGGTCAAGCCGGTCCTGCCCGTCGCCGGCCTGCGGCTGCGGCAGGACCGCGCCGCCGACGTCCTCGTCGAGGCCTATCTGGGCGACTACCTCGGCGGCAACAGCCGGGTGACGCTGCCCGCGCAGCGGGTCCCGCCGCAGGTGTCGCCGGCAGAGCTCACCAGAGCTGTCGACGAGGTCGCCACCCCGGCCACCGCCGGCGACGTCGTCGTCACGGTCGCGGGCGCCCGAGCCGTGCTCACGCCGCGCGACCTCGCGGCCGCCCTGTCGTTCGAGGGTGACGGCTCCGGCGGTCTGCGGCCGGTCCTGGACGGCGAGTCGCTGCACGCAGCTCTCGCCGACCAGCTCGCCGACGTCGAGAAGCCGGCGAAGGACGCGACCTTCCGGATCCGCCGTCGCGTGCCCGTCGTCGTGCCCGCCGAGCAGGGGCTGGAGGTCCGTCCGGAGACTCTCGCCACGGCCGTGCTGCCGGTCCTCGCGACCACCGGGGCAGCCCGCGCGGTCGACGTGCCGCTCGAGCCGAGCGAGCCGGAGGTCACCACCAGTGCCGCGCGTGAGCTCGGGGTGGTCGAGCGGGTCGCCACCTACACGACGTACTACCCGTCGGACTTCGCACCGCGGCTGCAGAACATCCACCGGGCGGCCGACCTGATGGATCGCACGCTGCTCCTGCCGGGTGAGGTCTTCAGCCTCAACCGGGTGGTGGGGGAGCGGACCGAGCAGCGCGGCTTCGCTGCCGGGTTCATCATCAACAACGGCCGGCTCGAGGTCGACTTCGGCGGCGGGGTCTCCCAGCTGGCCACGACGACCTTCAACGCCGCGTACTTCGCCGGGCTCGAGATCGTCGAGCACAACCCGCACAGCTTCTACATCAGCCGCTACCCCGAGGGTCGGGAGTCGACCATCGCGTGGGGGTACAAGGACCTGCGCTTCCGCAACGACTCGCCGCACGGCGTGTTCGTCACGACGTCGTACACCAGCAGCTCGGTGACGGTGAGCATCTACGGCACCAAGCAGTACCGGATCGAGTCGGTGAAGGGACCGCGCTTCGACATCAAGCCGTTCCGCGTGGTCGACGACCCCCGGCCGGCCGGCACCACGCCCGGCAGCTGCGTGGCGACATCCGGCGTGTCCGGCTTCAAGGTCGTCGTCACCCGGCTCTTCTACCGCAACGGCGAGCAGGTGCGGTCGGAGGACTTCCGCACGACGTACGCGCCGGAGAACGAAGTGCGCTGCGGCCGGGGCGGCTGACGCACCGTCGGTCAGGACACCACCGGCGTAGCGGGGCTGTCGTGCCGGCCGTCGATCGCGGCGCGGACCTGGTGGGACAGCTCGGCCAGCCTGTCCCGCTCGACGTCGTCGAAGTCCTGCTGTTCCACGGTGCGGTCGAGCCGGTGGCGTTGTTGCTCCACGGCCGCGTTGTCGCGCGGGAGGCTGACGGTCCACGCGACCTCGGCGAGCAGCGCATAGAGCCGGGCGAGCACGTCCGGGTCGGCGGCTCCGTAGCGCCTTGGTGCGGACACCGACAGGTCGAGCAGGTCGGCGAAGCCCTGCCGGAACCGGTAGACCCGCGCGCGGCCCTGCTCGTCCTCGAGCACGTCCGGGCCGAGTGACAGGCGGCTGAAGCCACACAACAGGGCGGCGCTGTGCCCGAGAGCGCGCACCGCGGTGCGGGGGTCGTTGATGCCGGGGGAGAGTGCCTTCGAGGCGACGTCGGTGATCTGCTTCAGGCCGAAGCTCACGTCCTGGGCGGCGGTCGGCTCGTGGGCGATCGTCAGCGCCTCGCCGAGCCGGGCCGAGACGCTCTCCGCGTCGTCGGCGCCGCGCTCGCCGGAGTCGTCCGTCCGGTCCGCCTCCGACGGCCAGCGCCAGCCGATCGGGGTGCCCGCGACGACCGAGCTGCCGGCCGGCCGCTCGAGCAGCATCACGCTGCCGGTATCGACGGCCAGTCGCAGCAGCCGTGAACTGTCGACCGCGGTGAGGAAGCCCGACGAGGGGGCGACGATCGGAACAGCACCAGCGGGCGGCTCCGGCAGGACCACCGCGGCCGCTGAGTCGTTGCGCTCGTCGAGCGTCCTCGTTGCCGTGTCCTCCGCCTGGAGGTGGACCCGACGCAGCATCGTCTCGACCCGGATCTCGCCCGCCAGGTGGGAGAGGAACAGCACCAGGCCCAGCACGCTCGCCAGGGCCAGCAGCATGGCGACGGTGACCGAGACCTGCGGGACGAACCCGGGCGAGGCGTTGATCTGTGTGCGCACGGTCCGCAGCACGGTGAGCGAGTAGACGAACGTCGCCACGAACAACGCGAGGGTCACGTGCACGAAGCGGTCCGAGCTGAAGGTCCGCAGCAGGCGTGGGGAGAACTGGCTGCTCGCCAGCTGCAGCGTGACGACCGTCAGGCTGAAGGTGAGCGACGTCAGGGTCACCAGCGACCCGGCGATGGCACTGAGGATCGACCGGGCCGCATCAGGGCCGCCGGAGAACAGGTAGCGGGACATCTCGGCCGGCAGGTCGTCGTCGACGCGCGCGTCCAGCTCGGGCAGGGCGACCCCCAGGCCCACAGCCAGCAGGAGCCCCAGCGTCGGCAGCGGCCAGATCTTGCCTCGGAAGGCCTCTACCGCCACGCCGAGCCGCTCGGTCACCGGACTGGTCTGCATCGACGCGCTCCCTCCCCGGCCGGACGGCGAGCTCCCGCCCACAGCCTCATGTCCCGGTGGTCCGGACCGACGGCTCACGGTAACCGTAGGGGTGGTGGGTCACGTAGCCGAGCCCGTCGTACAGGCGCAGTGCTGCGGCGTTCGCGGCCCGCACCTGCAGGTACGTCGCCGACGCGCCCCTCGCCCGGGCCCAGCTGAGGAGCTCGCCCATGACGGCCGACCCGATCCCGAGCCGACGGGCCCCGGGCGCCACGTCCACCGAGGTGACCCCCGCCCAGTCGCCCTCCAGCGAGACCCTGCCGATGCCCACCGGCTCGTCCTCGCGGTACAGCGTCGCGAACCCGACCCGCTCCGGGCCGGTGAGGATCTCGACGTGGGCGGCCGGGTCGTTGCCGTCCAGGTCGTGCATGAGAGCCAGCCAGTCGGCCGACGGCACCGCCCCCACCTCGGCGCGCAGGTCCGGGCGGTCGGCGACCCGGTCGAGCACCGCAGCAACCGGCGCGACCTGGACGACTGTCACGTGCAGCCGGGACCAGCCGGCGTCTGCCATCGCGGCGTTCGCGGGGTCTGCGAGCGGCACCTGCAGCAGGGGAGCCAGCCCGCGCTCGGCGTACCAGGCGGCGGTGTCCGAGAGCGCCTGGGCGACCGGGACGCCGGGGTCGCCGACCGCCATCGCCGAGTTGGCCCGGCCGGTGATGCCAGCGTGCGCCCGCAGGGCCCAGTCGCCGAGCATCGCGACCTCGCGGGCCGGCCAGCCCGCCCAGCAGATCCGCTGCATGTCAGCCGGGGACACCGTGGGGAGCGACCAACCGCGCCTCGCGGTGGCGGGGGGCACGACCTTGGCGGCGGTCACGTCGGCCCGCGCGAGGGTCAGCACTGCGCCGCGCGACAGGACGTCCAGGTGGTCGTCGGTGAGGTCGAGCAGGTACCCCAGGACATCGGTCAGGCCCCCCTCGACCCGGCGCCGGACCGACACCCGGTGCCCGACGTCCCGGCCGGTCAGCACGACGCCGCCATGAATCGCACCCCTCCGGCAACTAGTCTTCGACCGGACGGCGATACTAGGCGTGCACCCGAGCAGCGCTCAGCACCGTTCGCCGACTGGTACGACATCCCGGGAGGGACCCGACCGTGACCTATGTCATCGCGCAGCCCTGCGTCGACCTCCTCGACAAGGCCTGCATCGAGGAGTGCCCTGTCGACTGCATCTACGAGGGCAACCGGATGCTGTACATCCACCCGGACGAGTGCGTCGACTGCGGCGCCTGCGAGCCGGTCTGCCCAGTCGAGGCGATCTTCTACGAGGACGACACACCGGAGCAGTGGAAGGACTACTACAAGGCGAACGTCGAGTTCTTCGACGACCTCGGCTCACCCGGTGGCGCCGCGAAGCTCGGGAAGATCGACAAGGACCACCCCTTGATCGAGGCGCTGCCGCCCCAGAACACCGACGCGGCTCACTGACCCGTCCGATGGGCCCCGCGACCGGCCCGGTGTCGGGCCGGCTGCCGGACTTCCCCTGGGACCTTCTGTCGCCCTACGCCGAGGCTGCGCAGCAGCACCCGGACGGCGTGGTCGACCTGTCCGTCGGCACGCCGGTCGACCCCACACCCGACGCCGTCCGCGGTGCGCTGGAAGCCGCGTCCGACGCCCCCGGCTATCCGCAGACCCACGGCACCCCGGCGCTGCGTGCGGCGGTCGTGGCGTGGTTCGCGCGCCGCGGCGTGCCCGACGTGGACCCCGACGCCGTCCTGCCGTCCATCGGCTCCAAGGAGCTGGTGGCCTGGCTGCCGACCCTGCTCGGCCTGGGTCCGGGTGACGTCGTCGTCCACCCGGAGGTCGCGTACCCGACGTACGACGTCGGTGCGCGGCTGGCCGGCGCCCGGCCCGTCGCCGCCGACGGGCTCACGTCGCTGGGACCGGAGCGGGTGCGGCTGGTCTGGCTGAACAGCCCGGCCAACCCCACCGGCCGGGTGCTGCCGGTCGAGCACCTGCGCAAGGTCGTCGAGTGGGCCCGCGAGCGGGGCGCGGTGGTCGCCTCCGACGAGTGCTACGCCGAGCTCGGCTGGGGCGAGTGGCAGGAGACGGGTGCGCCGTCGATCCTCGACCCGCGGGTCTGCGGCGGGAGCCACGCGAACCTGCTGGCCCTCTCCTCGCTGTCGAAGCGCTCGAACCTGGCGGGGTACCGCGCGGCGTTCGCCGCCGGCGACCCCGCGCTGGTGCGCGAGCTGGTCGAGGTGCGGCGGCACGCGGGCATGATCGTGCCGGCGCCGGTGCAGGCGGCGATGGTGGCCGCCCTCGGCGACGACGACCACGTGCGCGACCAGCACGCCCGGTACGCCGCCCGGCGGCTGGTGCTACGCGGCGCGCTGGAAGCCTCCGGCTGGCGGGTCGACGGCTCGGACGCCGGCCTGTACCTCTGGGTGACCCGGGACGAGGACTGCTGGGAGTCGGTCCGCCGGCTCGCGGACCTGGGGATCCTGGTGGCGCCCGGCGCGTTCTACGGCCCGGCAGGCGGCCGGCACGTGCGGGTCGCGCTGACGGCGACCGACGAGCGGGTCGCTGCCGCGGCACACCGGCTCGGCGCGGCAGCAGGGTCGTAGGCAGCAGGGTCGTAGCGGTGGTCGTCACCCAGAGTGTGGCCACGGTGACGTCGTCGACCGGGTCGACCTGCCGAGGTCGGCCGCCCCGAGACCGTCGGGGCGCCTACCATCCCTGCAACCGGCGACCGCCGGCCCACGCTGCGCCCGGGGGGACCATGACGATCAGCAGCACCCGCACTGCGCTGCTGGGCGTCGTCGCGCTCGCCGCGGGCCTGGTGGCCGGTCCGGCCGCGCCCGCCTCGGCGGCCGGCGCCTACACAGTGGTCCTGTCGGCGGCGAAGGCCGTGGTCACCTACGGCGAGGACGCCACGCTGAGCGCCGTCGTGACCGTGGCAGGTGTCCCGGTCGCGGGCGTCGGGGTGCAGCTCGACCGCTCCGGTCCGGCCGGGTCGGGTGACCCCGTGGACTACGGGAGCACCAACGGGGCGGGGTTGGTCACGTTCACCGACTACCAGCCGACCGGCCGGTCGACCTACGTCGCCACGGCCGACTTCGAGGACAGCTCGGCGCCGGTCGCGGTCGACGTGGCCTACGCGGTGCAGCCGTTCGAGCAGACGTCGTTCTTCGCGCCGACGCTGCTCTCGCCGGTGGCCGTCCCGCCCGGGGGACGGGTCACGCTGCAGGGCCGGATCGCACCGGCCGGCTCCACCGCGCCGCTCACGGTCGAGCAACGGTTCGGCAGCGGCGCCTGGGAACCCGTGGGCAACGTCCCGGTGGCGGCAGACGGCACGTTCACGCTGCCGCTCGGATCCCGGACGGCCGTCGGCACCTGGACGGTCCGCGCGACGCACCCGGCCGAGGGCGGCCTCGTCGCCGGTACGGGGCAGGGCACCGCCGCCGTCACCGTCACCGGCATCGGCAACCGGAAGGCGTGGCGCCCGATCGCCGGCACCAAGAAGGCGCCTGCGCGGTGGGGAACCTGCCGGATCCGTTACCAGGTCAACCGACGCCGGATGCCGTCCTCCGGGCTGGCCGACCTGCGCGAGGCGATGCGCCGGATCACCCAGGTGAGCGGGATCCGGTTCCGCTACGTCGGCCGGACCTCGGTCACGCCGCGCCTCGGCTACCGCGGGCCCGGCCGGAACCGGATGGTGGTCGCCTGGGCGCCACCCGCGAAGAGCGGCGGTCTGCTCTACGGCCCGATCGCCGGCGTCGGTGGTACGTCGCGCAGCGGGTCGCGGCTGCTGTCCGGGTACGTGCTGATGAGCTCGGTCTACGCGGGGAGCGCCGACCCGGGCTTCGGCGCGGGCATGCCGCACGGCCTGGTCCTCATGCACGAGCTCGGGCACGTCGTCGGGCTGAACCACTCGCCGGACCAACGGCAGATCATGGCGTCGGGCGCTCCGCTGACTGCCTCGGTCTGGGGAGCCGCCGACATCAACGGACTGCGCCACGTCGGCTCACGCTGCCGCTGAGCAACAACCGGTCACCGGCGGAAGGGGCGACCGCTCTCGACGGCGACGTGCACGTGGTCCTTGTGCCGGAGCACGGCGTTGCCGCGCTCGGCGAAGCTGGCGCCGGGGTGCACGTAGTCGCGCCAGCCCAGCCCCGGTGCCCACGAGGTCCAGATCCGGTCGTCGTAGATGACCGACAGGACATGGTGGTCGGCGGCGTGGGCGACCAGCCACTGCGCGAACACCCAGCCTCGTCGGCGCTGCTCCGGATCGCCGCGGGGCCGGAAGAACACGTCGACCGCACGACCCTCGTAGTGGGCCGACCCGTCCACGTGACCGCGGCGCACGCCACCCGCCGCGAAACCGCCGGACACGAGCGGTCCGAAGACCTCGGTCCAGCGCGCCCGCAGCCTGCGGGCGCGTGGCACCAGCCCGCTGGGCCCGGGCTCCTGCGGCTCGACGGCGGCCCGGCCCCAGGAGCAGACCAGCCGCGACGACCGCCGGACGCCGGCCAGTCCCGCCGCCACCTGCACGGCCCGTGGACGGTCGACCCCGGCCGACGTGGCGAGCACGGCGGCAGCGAGCCGGGTCACCACCTGGTCACCCGGAAGGCGGCGGCTGCGGCCGAGCCGGGCGGCCTGCGTGGTGAGGGCCCGGGCCTCGGCGCCGAGCAGGGACACGTTGCCGTCACTTGTCGGCACCCAGCAGTCCTTGACGACAGCCGTCGCGACCTCGGCTGCCGCGACGCTCGGCTCCGACGCGGACCGCTCTGGTGGGTTGACGCTCGAGGAGGTGCAGCCCGCGAGGGCGGCGGTCAGTGCCGCGGTCACCATCCGTCCCGGCCATCCCACCGGTCGAGCCTCACCCACGTCGGGCGGGTACCGCCAGCCTCGTGTCCGGATCGTTGCCCAGGCGGTGGTCCGGTCGGTGCGGTCAGCCGGACCGGGTGGCCGGCTGCGTCTCCGGCGCCTCGGCAGCACGGGCGCCCGGGAGGTCGGCGTCCGGCCCGGAGTCGGGCGCCGGCCCCGGTCCGCTCGGACCGACGCGCTGCGGCTCGGCGCCGCCCTGGTCGAGCCGGAACGGGGGGTACGCGTCGGTCATCAGCGCGGCGTAGGCGACCACCCGGTACACCCACCGGTTCAGGCCGACGACGAGGTCGAACAGCGCCCGCGGGTACCGGCCGGTGACCAGCAGCACGACCGCGGCGAAGAACACCAGCAGGCCGAGCAGGCCGGCTCCGCCCGTCCTCGCGTCGGCGTTCCCGCTGAGCTGCCATCCCGCTCCGCCGAGGAGCAGGGCCAGGACCAGGTAGTGCGGGATCGCGAGCAGCCACCACTTCACCAGCACCAGGCCGCGGGAGAGCTGCTGCGGGTACGCGATGTCCAGGGTCGCGAGGTCGCCGGGCCGTGGGGCCAGGCTGAACGGCGGGTAGCGGTCGGTGCCGAGGCCGCCGCTGGTGGCGTAGTAGGAGACCCGCCACGTCCAGCGCAGCACTCCGACGTTCACGTCGAAGATGCCCCGCGGGTAGCGGCCGGTGACCAGGATCGCGAAGAACGCCACCACCGTGAGCACGGCGAAGGTGACCCAGAGGAAGAACAGCACGACGAAGTGCGGGATCGCCAGGAGCCACTTGACCAGCCACTGCCACCGGGAGAGACCGGGGTCGAGGGTCGCGGTCAGCGCGACCGGTGTGTCGTGCCCGGCAGGTGCCGCGGCGGCACCGGCCTCGCCCCATGCCGCCTGCTCGTCCGGCTGTGGCACGGCGTCGCGGCGCGCACCCGTCGCGCCGACCACGATGAGGACCACCCCGACGGCCAGCAGCACGACGCCCACGCCGAGCAGCGTGAGGCCCAGCGGGATCACGACGTCCGCCTTGGTCCCGACCTCGATGTCGGCGGCGACGCCGGGCGAGCCGTCGGCGTTCATGAGCACTGCGGACCAGGTGCCGGACCGGACTCGCCAGTCCAGCTGGACGGTGCCGGTCCCGGTCGCGGTCTCGGTCCAGAACGACTGCTCGGTCGGCGCCGCGATGCTGGTGCCCCCCGCGACGTGCCGGTACGTCGGCGATCCGCCGCCGACATCGGCCAGCTCGTCGTGCGCCGCCCCGTCGAGGTAGGCGTCGACGTCGGCCGCCGGCGCGATGCCGACGAAGACGGGCTGGTCCCCGGTCGTGGTGACCTGCACCCGCAGGTCCGCGTCGAGGGCGTCGAGCAGCTGGTCCGGACCGGTGCCGTCGGAGCCGAAGTCGGCGCCGTTCGCGGTGACCGCGACCGTGCTGCTGCGGAGGTCGTCCAGGGAGGCGTTGACGTAGCCCTGGTCGTCCCGGGCGACGGCGTAGCCGATTGCCAGGGCGCCGCCTCCCACGAGCAGGCCGAGCCCAGGTAGGACGAGCAGGACGCCGACGACGAGTGCGATGACCCGGCCAGGCTTCATGGGACCTCCCCTGTTACGTGCGTGGTCGCTTGCCACCGTGTCCCGGGCAGTCCGGGACAGGACAGAGGAGAACGTCCCGGTCCGGGTGGCCGTGGTGGTCGGGGGAACCGGCGCAGGTCAGGAGCTGCGTGCGACGTCGACGTGCACGTGGTCCTCGTGCAGCAGGACCGGGTTCTCGGTGTCGCCGCCGGGGTAGCGGTACGTCCGCCAGCCCGACCCGGACCGCGAGGCCGTCCAGACCCGGCGGTCGAAGATAACGGTGGAGACCCGAAACCGGTCGGCGTGTGCGACCAGCCACAGCGAGGTCTGCCACCCGGCAGCGGTGGACTCCGGCGTCACCGGGCGGAAGAAGACGTCGACGGCGCGTCCCTCGTAGTGCGCCGACCCCTCGACGTGGCCGGTCGAGATCCCCCCGGGCTCGAAGCCGCCCAGCACCTGCTTTCCGAACACCCCACGCATCGCCAGCCGGACCCGGTCGGCGCGGGGCGTGAGCCCGCGGCTGCCGAGCTCCTGTGCGACCAGGCCGGGGCTTCCCGGCGGCAGCACGCACGTCAGCGCTGGTCCGCGGGAACCAAGGAGGGCGCGGGCGACCGCGCGGGAGGACCTGTCGGCCGGCGCGACGTCGGGGAGGAGGCGGTAGGCGGTCCGCGCGGCCTCAGGCGAGACCGGCGACGTGGGTCCCGCGGCCAGGGCGCGCGTGACGGCGGTGGCGACGGCGTCCTCGGAGGCGCCGATGCGGGTGCCGACCCCGGCGACGGTGGTGGCGGTCATGGCCTCCGCGGCCGACCAGCGCAGCTCGGCGTTCCCGGTGTCGAGGACGCACGGCGGCCCGGCCCGTAGACCGAGGGCCGGACCCAGCGGGGTGCGGGTCACGGCATACCAGCCGGCGACGACCACGAGCACCAGGACGACCGTCGAGGTCACCGCCAGCCGGCCGCGACGGGTCAGCCGCACGCCTGGTCACCCATACCGGTCATCATCCGATGTCCGGACCGGCTCCCCGGGACGGGCCACGCCGTACCGGCGAGAAGGCCATCTCGCGGGCGCGAAGTGATCCTGCCCTGGCCCGGGGGCCCACTCAGTCGTTGGCATGCAGGGCGGCGTTGAGGCTGCCCCAGCTGCCCGCTCTTGCGACGACCTCGATCCGGCCGCTCACGCTGTGTCGCCAGAAGAGCAGGTTGTCGCGCCCGGAGAGCTCGCTGGCCTTGACGACGGCGCCGTCCTGAAGGGTGACCTTGGTCCCGGCGGTGATGTAGCAGCCGGCCTCGACGACGCAGTCGTCGCCGAGCGAGATGCCGATGCCTGCGTTGGCCCCGATCAGGCACCGCTTCCCGACCCGGATGACGGTGCTGCCCCCGCCGGAGAGGGTGCCCATGATCGACGAGCCGCCGCCGACGTCGGAGCCGTCGTCCACGACGACGCCTGCCGAGATGCGGCCCTCGACCATCGAGGTGCCGAGCGTGCCGGCGTTGTAGTTCACGAAACCCTCGTGCATCACCGTGGTGCCGCTCGCGAGATGGGCGCCGAGCCGGACCCGGTCGGCGTCGGCGATCCGGACGCCCGTCGGCAGCACGTAGTCGACCATCCGCGGGAACTTGTCGACCCCCAGGACCTGCACCGGCCCGCGCCGCATCAGCTGCGACCGGGTGCGTTCGAACCCCTCGACGGCGCAGGGCCCGTAGTTCGTCCAGACGACGTTCGTCAGCTTCCCGAAGACCCCGGTCATGTCGAGCCCGTGCGGCTGGACCAGCCGGTGCGACAGGAGGTGCAGCCGCAACCAGACGTCCATGGTGTCCTCGGGCTCGGCGTCCAGGTCGATCGCCACCTGGGCGATCTGCCTCGTGGTGCCGCGAGCCGGGTCGACCTCGTCCGCCCGCAGCTCGTCGATGCCGGCCGGACCGGCCTCGTCGGCCGGCAGGCCCAGCATCGGCTCCGGGAACCAGACGTCGAGGATGTCGCCGGTCTCCATGTGCATGGTGAACAGGCCCGTGCCGTGGGCCATCCGCCGCTCGCCGCCGCTCATGCGGCCAGCCTGCCAGAGGCCGGTAGCCTGCCTCGGCATGCCCCTCGCACGTTGGAAGGACCTCTGCATCGATGCGACCGACCCGGCTGTGGCAGCCGCGTTCTGGTCCCCGCTGCTGGGGCTCGACATCAGCCCGCACCACCGCGACGGCGTCACGCGCCTGCAGGGCGAACCCGCTCAGCGCACGACCTGGGTCAACCGGGTGCCCGAGCCGAAGAGCGTGAAGAACCGCGTGCACCTCGACCTCGTCCTGCCCTCGGTCGAGCAGCTCCTGGCGGCCGGCGCCGTCGTGCAGCACGAGCCGTCGCCCGGCTGGGAGTGGCACCTTCTGGCCGACCCGGAGGGGAACGAGCTGTGCGTGTTCCGGCCCGCGCCGCGGGACTGGACCATGGCCCTGGTCGTCGATGCCGGTGACGCGGCGTCCCTCGCGTCCTGGTGGGCGGACGTGCTCGGCGCCACGCTGTCGAAGGGCCCGGACGGTGCCCTCCGCTGGCTGCGGGGCGTCCCGGGCCTGCCGTACGACGTGTGGAAGTTCGTCCCGGTGCCCGACCCGAAGACGGTGAAGAACCGCTGGCACTGGGACGTCGTCTGCGGCGACCTCGAGGGCTTGCTCGCGAGGGGTGCGACGCTGCTGCGCGAGCCCGACGGTGACATCGACTGGCGCGTGCTCGCCGATCCGGAGGGCAACGAGTTCTGCGTGTTTCCCTCGGACTGACTGAGCGTGTCCTGCTGCGTCGCGAGGCTGAGCGGGGCCGGAACGCTTCGCCCGCTCGGGTGCTACCGCAGCTGGTCGCGGCGGCGCATCAGGTAGGCGGTCTCGGCGGTGTTGCCCGCCAGCTCGATGGCCAGGTCGTAGGCCGCGCGCGACTTCTGGCTGCTACCCAGCCGGCGCAGGAGGTCGGCGCGGGTCGCGTGGTAGGCGTGATAGCCGGCCAACGCGTCCTCGAGACGGTCGACGGCTGCCAGTGCCACCTCCGGGCCGTCGAGCTCGGCGACCGCGACGGCCCGGTTGAGGGCGACGACCGGCGAGGGGTCGAGGCGGACGAGCTGGTCGTAGAGAACGACGACCTGCGACCAGTCGGTGTCGCGGACATCGCGGGCGGAGGTGTGCACGGCGTTGATCGCCGCGAGGATCTGGTAGCGGCCCGGGGCCACCCCGGCGGCCAGGCGCTCGCGCACCAGCCGGTGCCCCTCGGCGACCAGCGCGGCGTCCCAGGCCCCTCGGTCCTGCTCGTCAAGGGTGACCAGCTCGCCGCCCGCCGAGACCCGGGCGGTGCGGCGTGCCTCGGTGAGGAGCATCAGCGCCAGCAGCCCGGCCACCTCGCCGTCCTCCGGCATGAGGGCACGGATCAGGCGAGTGAGCCGGATCGCCTCGGCGGTCAGCTCGTGGCGGACGGGATCGGTGTCGGGGCCGGTCGCCAGGTAACCCTCGTTGAAGACGAGGAAGAGGACGGCGAGCACGCCGGAGACGCGCGCCGGGAGGTCCTCCGCGGACGGCACCCGATAGGGGATGCCCGCCGCCTTGATCTTGGCCTTCGCGCGGGTGATCCGCTGCCCTACGGTGGTCTCCGGCACCAGGAAAGCGCGGGCGATCTCGGGCACCGTCAGGCCGCCGACCAGGCGCAGTGTCAGCGCCACCCGGCTCTCCACCGCGAGCGCCGGGTGACAGCAGGTGAAGATCAGCCGCAGCCGCTCGTCGGCGATGGCTCCGGGAGGCTCGGGCGGGTCGGCACCGTCCAGCATCTGAGCCTGCCTCTGCTTGTCGTCGCGCTTGCTCTCGCGCCGGATACGGTCGATGGCTTTCCGGTTGGCCGTGGTCGTCAGCCAGGCGCCTGGGTTGGGGGGTACGCCGTCGGCCGGCCACCGCTCGACGGCGGTCGCGAACGCCTCGGCCGTCGCCTCCTCGGCGATGTCGAGATCGCCGAAGCGCCTGGTCAGGGACGCGACCACCCGCGCCCACTCCTCGTGGTGGGCCAGGGTGATCGCCTCCCGGGCGTCACCGGCGCTCACAGGAACGGCCGCACCTCGATCTTGCGGTTGCAGGCCTTCGACCCCTCCGTGGCGAGCTTCAGCGCTACGTCGAGGTCAGGGGCCTCGATGACCCAGAAGCCGGCGAGGTACTCCTTCGACTCCAGGAAGGGACCGTCGGTGAACAGCGCCTCCCCACCCCGGTTGTCGATGACGGTGGCCGTGCTGGGCGACCCGAGGCCGCCGGCGAAGACCCAGTGGCCCTCGGCCACGAGCCGGTCGTTGAACGCGTCGATGGCGGCCATCTCTGTCGGGGTGGCGAGGTCCGGCTTGTCGTGGATCACGGAAACCAGGTACTGCATCGCGGGTCATCTCCTGTCGTTGGGTGGCGCCTCTCGTGGGCGGCCGCTCACCCCTGCTACGAACACCCCTGCCCGGATCCGACACCCCCTCCCGGAACTCCTTCAAGGAATCGGTCAGTGGTCGTCGTCCGCGAGGACCTCTTCCGCGGTGGGCCCAGCCGATCCGCGGCAGCCGAAAGGCGAGGTGGGCGTGCATCCTCGTCCTGGGTGTCCTCCGCATCGTGCGCATCCTGCGTGGTCCGGGTCCACCGCCACAACCGGGTTCGGCAGCGGGCGCGGCTCGCTGCCCCCTCGGACTAGGGTCGGCGGACATGACCCGGCTCGACCTGTCCATGGACGCCGCTGCGCTGACCGTCGTCCTGTGCGACATCGAGTCGGTGAGCGGCAACGAACGGCGGCTGGCCGAGGCGATCGAGCTCGTCCTTCGGGAGGTGCCGCACCTGACCGTGCACCGGGACGGCGACGCGGTGGTGGCCCGTACCGAGCTGGGCCGGGACCAGCGCGTCGTCCTGGCCGGCCACATCGACACCGTCCCGTTGGGCGGCAACCTGCCGTGCCGGGTCGAGGACGACCGCATCCATGGCTGCGGCACCACCGACATGAAGAGCGGCGTCGCCGTGCAGCTCCGGCTCGCCGGGCAGCTCAGTGCGCCGAACCGCGACGTCACGTACGTCTTCTACGACAACGAGGAGGTCGAGGCCGCCAAGAACGGCCTCGGCCGGATCGCGCGGAACCATCCGGACTGGCTGGAGGGGGACTTCGCCGTCCTGATGGAGCCGACCGACGCCACCGTGGAGGGCGGGTGTCAGGGCACGGTCAAGGCGGACGTGGTGCTGCGCGGGCACCGGGCGCACTCGGCCCGGTCCTGGATGGGTGAGAACGCCGTGCACAAGGCGGGGGAGGTCCTGCGCCGGCTGGCCGACTACGAGCCGGCCGAGGTGGAGATCGACGGGCTCGTCTATCGCGAGGGTCTCAACGCCGTCGGGGTCAGCGGCGGAGTCGCCGGCAACGTGATCCCGGACGAGTGCCGGATCGAGGTCAACTACCGGTTCGCCCCCGACAAGTCCGAGCAGCAGGCCGCCGACGTCGTACGCCGGGTGCTGGAGGGCTACGACGTGCGCATCATCGACTCCGCGCCGGGCGCCCTGCCCGGCCTGTCCCACCCGGCGGCCGCCGCATTCGTCGACATGGTCGGGCGCGAACCGCAGCCGAAGTTCGGCTGGACCGACGTCGCCCGGTTCGCGGCCCTGGGCGTGCCCGCCGTCAACTACGGACCCGGGGAGCCGATGGTGGCCCACCAGCGCGAGGAGTACTGCGACATCGCCCCGATCTTCGAGTGCGAGCAGAAGCTGCTCGCCTGGCTGCAGGGGTAGCCGTCAGGGGCTCGCCGGCTGGTTGACGAACGCCCGGTCCAGCTCCTCGTTCACGGGACCACGCGCCAGGAGCACTGCGTCTCGCAGCACCTGCTCGGCCAGGCCGGTGAAGACGACCACCCGCAGCGGGGAGCCGTCACCCGCCGTCGCCTCGTCGAAGGCAACGAGGTCTTCGCCGTGCATCACCTGGACGAGCCTCGTCTCAGGCGCCACGACCACCACGAGCCGGTTGCCGATCCGGGTCCACCCGGCAAGGGCGCTCGCGCGCAACGAGGCGATGCAGGCGGGGGTTTGACCCTGGGCGGTGACCAAGGCGTCGGTCGGGCTCCAGCTGACGCGGACCTCGTCGACCGAGCGCGTCGGGGGCGACGTCCACCGACCCGTGGCCGGGCCCTCGCAGGATGACCGCGTCGAGGCGAGCCAGCCGTCGCCGAGGGGAAGGGACAAGTCGACCGCCTGCAGGACGTTGCCGTCCCTGCCGTACGCGACCAGGCGCTGGGGCACCGGACCGTCGGCCGGCACGGTCAGGGCGAACATCCTCGTGTCGTCCCAGCCGGTGGGGTGCAGCTCGGCCCGCACGCGGGCGCCGTCGCTGCTCCAGATGTCCACCGAGGTCACGCGCGCGTCGACGCCGGCGGTCACGCCGCGGATGTCGCCGCCACCCTCCGTCCCCATCAGCCAGTCGAACGCCACCCCCCAGTCGTCGGCGTTGGGGTTCCGGGCCGTGCAGCCGCCGCTCCCGGAGCTGCCGTCCGCGGTGAGGTACTGGTCGCACAGGTCCGGTCCGTCGCCGGTCGTGTCGGTGAGGACGATCTCGTGCCGCACCCGCTGCCCGCCCAGCGTCAGCGTCTCGGCGACGACCGGCTCGCCGAGGATGTTCTCCGGCGCCCACGGGTCAGAGCCGGAGCCGGACGCCGGACCGGTGGTCCGGCCCTGGTCGGTGAGCAGGCTGCTCGCGCCGGCCAGGCCGGCGACCAGTACGACCGCCGCCGCGGCGGCGAGCAGGCGCCGGCGACTCGACGTCCGCCGGCCGCGGTCGGCTGCCAGTCGCTGCTGGTGCTCCTGCCACGCCTCGACCGGCAGCTGGGCGGTGGCCATGGTGGCGCCGGCGACCCGCAGTCGCTCCTCGAGCCGTTCGCGGTCGGTCGGGGTCATCGACCCTCCTCCAGCTCGGTCGCCAGGGCGTCCAGCCCGCGCGAGACGTGCGACTTGACGGTGCCGCGGCTGACGCCCATCGCCTCGGCCATCTCGGCCTCGGTCAGGTCCAGCCAGTAGCGCAGCACCAGCGCCTCCCGGTGCCGTCGCGACAGCCGGGACACGGCGGCCACCACCTCGTCGTACGCCTCGCGGGTGACGACGTCGTGCTCGGCACTGGTCACGTGGCCCAGCCGCTCGGGGGGTCGGTCGGCGTGCCGGCGTACGACCGCGAGGTGCCGCAGCCGCGACCGGGTGAGGTTGACGACGGTGGCCCGGAGGTAGCCGACGGCCGCGTGCGGGTCGCGCAGGGCCCGGCTGCGCCGGTGCAGCCGGACGAACGCCTCCTGAGCGACGTCCTCGGGGTCGTCGGCGCCGAGCATGGCGGCCAGCCGGGTCATGGCCGCGAACTGGCCGAAGAACAGGTCCCGGTAGTCGCTGTCGTGGTCGGCGTCGTGGTCGGCGTCGTCGGCGTCGTCGGCCCTGCTGCCCGGGGCGCGGGCGTCCTCGGGCAGGTCGACCATCGGGCCATCCTCCCGGGAGCCGGTCGGCAGAGGAGTCTCGGCGCGCTGCACACCTCTCAGACGCGCCAGCCCGGCAAAGGTTGAGCCCTCGGGCGACCCCCGAACCCCCCCTCATGCCCCCGCGAGTGGTGGGTTCGGCAGGTGGCACCCGACATATCGGGTGCCGAAGCCACCACTCGGCGAGGGGTCAGGCGGGGGCGGGCACCGAGATCCCGAGGCCACCGACGGTGTCCGCGCCGAACCGGGCGATCTCTGCGGGCAGGTCCAGCGGGGCGAGGGTGGAGCGGCGGCCGAGGATCTCCGGGGTGAGCCGGTCGGCCGGCACCAGCCAGCTCACCTCGAGCTCCAGGCCGTCGGGGTCCTTGGCGTACAGCGCCTTGGTCGTGGCGTGGTCGGTCGCTCCGACGAGGGCGCCACGGGCCCGCAGCCGCTCGGCGATCTCGGCCAGGTCGGCGAGGGTCTCGACCTCCCAGGCGAGGTGGTACAGGCCGACGGTGGTCCGGCCGGCGCCCGACCCGCCGGCGCCCGACCCGATCTCGAACAGCCCGAGGTCGTGGTCGTTGGTGGAGGCCGGAGCGCGCAGGAAGGCCGCCCCGGACAGGGCGTCCATCCCCTCGATGGGAGCGAAGCCCAGCACGTCGGAGTAGAACGCCACGCTGGCGGCGACGTCGCGGACGAACAGGACGGCGTGGTTGAGGCGACGGACGGGCACGGCAGGCTCCCTCGGGAGACGGGGAAGGGCGAGGGTCCAGTCGTTGAACGCTCAACCAGAACACTAGCAGAAAGAACTTGAGATCTCAAGTATTCCGCTACCCTGGCAGGTGTGACGAGCAGCGAGGTGCCGCGGCGGGCCGGCGACGACCAGGCGCCGCGGTGGCTGGACGGCGACGAGCAACAGGCGTGGCGCGCCTTCCTGCGGGCCGCTGCCGCCGTCGAGGAGGCACTGGAGCGCCAGCTGCAGCACGACTCCGGCCTGCCGCACGCCTACTACCAGGTGCTGGCGATGCTCTCCGAGGCGCCCGACCGGACCCTGCGGATGAGCGAGCTCGCCGGGGTCACCACCTCCTCGGCGAGCCGGATCTCGCACGCGGTGGCCCGGCTGGAGGAGCGGGGCTGGGTACGCCGGGAGAAGCACCCCACCGACCGGCGGGGCGCCCTCGCCGTGCTCACCGACGCCGGGTGGCAGGCCCTGCTCGCCGCCGCGCCCGGTCATGTGGGTGCCGTGCGCGAGGCCGTGTTCGACCGGCTGGACCGTGAGCAGGTCCGCCAGCTGCGGGCCATCAGCGAGCGGCTCGCCGGACCGGGCTGAGTCGCGACGTCAGGAGTGGCCGCCGGTTCCGCGGATAGCCTGCCAGCCATGACCTCGGAGTTCACCGAGCCGGACGACGACCCGGCAACCACGTCCCGCCCGCGCCCCCGGGAGAAGCACAAGGGCCCGGTGACCCTGCGCCGCAAGCAGGTGGAGGGGGAGACCACCGACGCCCACCTGCTCGACACCCGGGGCCCGACGGACTGGGTCCACGCCGACCCGTGGCGGGTGCTGCGCATCCAGTCCGAGTTCGTCGAGGGCTTCGGGGCGCTGGCCGAGCTGGGCCGGGCGGTCAGCGTGTTCGGCTCGGCCCGGGTGCACGAGGACGACCCGGAGTACGCGCTCGGCCAGGCGGTCGGGCGGCTGCTCGCCGAGGCCGGGTACGCCGTCATCACCGGCGGCGGGCCAGGCGCGATGGAGGCTGCCAACCGGGGGGCCTGCGAGGCCGGCGGCGTCTCGGTCGGGCTGGGCATCGAGCTGCCGTTCGAGCAGGGCATGAACGAGTGGGTCGACATCGGCGTCGACTTCCGCTACTTCTTCGCCCGCAAGACGATGTTCGTCAAGTACGCCCAGGGCTTCATCGTGCTGCCCGGCGGGTTCGGCACCTTCGACGAGCTGTTCGAGGCGCTGTGCCTGGTCCAGACGAGGAAGGTCACGTCGTTCCCGGTGGTGCTGCTCGGCCACGCCTACTGGGACGGTCTGGTCGACTGGCTGCGGTCCACCGTGCTCGCCGGCGGCAAGATCAACGAGCGCGACCTGGCGCTGTTCAGCGTCACGGACGACCCGGCCGAGGCGGTCCGGCTGGTCACGCTGGCCGACGAGGTGCTCGGGATCGCGCCCGTGCCGGACGGCGAGGCGGCCCGCAAGGGCAGCGACTAGTGGCCGCGGTCTGCGTCTTCTGCTCCTCCAGCGGCCGGATCGACCCGTCGTACGTCGAGCTGGCGGGTGCCGTCGGCAGCGAGCTGGCCCGGCGCGGGCACAGCCTCGTCAGCGGCGGCGGCAGCGTGTCCTGCATGGGTGCCGTCGCCCGGTCGGCCCGGGCCGGCGGGGCCCGCACCGTCGGGGTGATCCCGCAGGTGCTGCTCGCCCTCGAGGTCGCCGACCACGACGCCGACGACCTGCTGGTCACCGACGACATGCGGGCCCGCAAGGGCCTGATGGATGCGCGGTCGGACGCGTTCCTGACCCTGCCCGGCGGGTTGGGCACCCTCGAGGAGCTGCTGGAGATCTGGGTGGCGCGGACCCTGGCGATGCACGGCAAGCCGGTGGTGGTCCTCGACCCGGACGGCCTCTACGACCCCCTGCGGGCCCAGGTCGACCTGCTCGTCGAGCGCGGCTTCGTCCGGTCGTCGGCCCGCGACATGCTCACCTGGGTGGCCGACCCGGCGGCGGCCTTCGTCGCCATCGAGGCGCAGCTCGCCGAGCCGGCCGCGCCGCGCCTCACGGCGGCCCCCGACGAGGTCCTCGAGGCCGAGCTCTGACCCGGCGGCCCGCCCCGCCCAGCCCCCTTCGGAGCCACCCTGGCGGTCGACCACGTCTACGTGGTCGACGTGTCCTTGGCGCGGCACAGACGCCCCGCCATGTGCGTGTTGACCACGTCTACGTGGTCGATCGCGGGGCAGGTCAGGCGAGGGCGCGGCGGGAGACCGCGGGCAGGCGGGTGCCGCGGATGGCGCCCACGGTGTCGAGCACCCGTCGGGTCGGGCCGACCTCGTGCGCCCGGAACACCCGCGCCCCGTGCCAGGCGCTGATCGCGGTCGCCGCCAGCGTCGCCTCGTGGCGGCCGTCCTTGTCGGCATCGAGGACCTCGCCGAGGAACTTCTTGTTCGACACGGCGACCAGCACCGGCCAGCCGGTCGCGACCAGCTCGTCCAGCCGCCGGGTCACCTCCAGCGAGTGGTAGGTGTTCTTGCCGAAGTCGTGGGCAGCGTCCACGAGGATCCCGTCCGCCCGTACGCCGACCGCGACCGCGCGCTCGGCCAGCGCGGTCACCGTGGCGACGACGTCGGCCACCACGTCGGCGTACGCCACCCGGTGCGGGTCGGTGCGCGGCGGCAGCCCGCCCGCGTGGCTGCACACCAGCCCCACCCCGTGCTCGGCGGCGACCACCGCCAGGTCCGGGTCGGCGCCCTGCCAGGCGTCGTTGAGCAGGTCCGCGCCTGCTTCGCAGGCGGCCCGGCCGACACCCGCCCGCCAGGTGTCCACCGAGATCGCCAGCCCCGGGTGCCGCCGCCGCACGGCAGCGACGAACGGCGCCACCCGCCGTACCTCCTCGGCCTCGTCGACCGCCCCGCCCGGCCCGGCCCGCACGCCGCCCAGGTCGACCAGCGCCGCACCCTGCTCGACCGCCGCGTCCACCGCCGCCATCGCCGCGGCGTCGTCGACGTAGGCGCCCTGGTCGAAGAACGAGTCGGGCGTCCGGTTCACGATCGCCATCACCACCTGGTCGTGCGCGCCCACCTCGAGCGGGCCGAGCCTCAACGTGCGGGTGCCGGGTCCGTCGTCCACCCGCCCAGCGTGGCACGATCGCTCGTGTGTCCCTGGTGCTGCTGCTCGTCGTCCTGGCCGTCATCGCCGGGATCGCGGTCGTGGCCGCGGGCCGGGGCACCGGCCTGCCCCCGGCCGAGCCGGTGCGCTCCGCGCGGGCCGCGCTGCCGCCGGGCGACGTGAGCCGGGAAGACGTCGACGCCCTGCGGTTCACCCTCGCGCTGCGCGGCTACCGGATGGACGAGGTGGACGAGGTCCTTGACCGGCTGACGGCCGAGCTGGACCGGCGCGACGCCCGGATCGCCGAGCTGGAGGCCGGCCCGGAGCGCCCGGGCCCGGAGGACCCCGAGCGTTCGGCGCGGGTGCCGGTCGACGAGCCCGTCGGCGAGCGTGACGGCACCATCCGGGAGGGGTGAGCGTGGCCGAGCTCGTCGTGGTCCAGGACGTCGCCGCTCCGGCGCAACGGACGTGGGACGTCCTCACCGACTGGGACGTGCACGACCGCTGGATGCTGCTGACCCGGGCCGAGGGCGGCCGGGCCGAGGGCGCGACCATCGCGGCGTTCACCGGCCTCGGGCCGATCGGTTTCCTCGACACCATGGTGATCACCGTCTGGGAACCCCCTCGGCGCGCCGTCGTCCGGCACACCGGCAAGGTGGTCAAGGGCTCGGGCGCGTTCGAGGTCGAGGCACTGGCCGCCGACCGGTCCCGGGTCGTCTGGTCCGAGTGGGTCGACCTGCCGCTCGGTGCCCTCGGCCGGCTCGGCTGGCCGCTGGTGCGCCCGCTGCTGCGCCTGGGTGTCCAGGTGTCGCTGCGGCGGCTGGCGCGGTACGTCGAGAGCGGGGCGTGACCGACCCCGCCCCGCTCGGAGCCGACCACGTCGTCGGGCCGGACGGCGTGGCTCGCTGCCCCTGGGGCCTGAGCACGGCCGACTACGCGGCCTACCACGACGACGAGTGGGGCCGCCCGGTCCACGGTGACGCGCGGCTGTTCGAGCGGGTCAGCCTCGAGGCGTTCCAGTCCGGCCTGTCCTGGATCACCATCCTGCGCAAGCGGGAGGCCTTCCGCGCGGCCTTCGCCGGCTTCGACCCGGAGGCGGTCGCCGCGTTCGGGGACGACGACGTCGAGCGGCTGCTGGCCGACGCCGGCATCGTGCGCAACCGGGCGAAGGTGCTGGCCACCATCGCCAACGCCCGCGCCGCCGTCGCCCTCGAGGGCGGCCTGGACGCGCTGCTCTGGTCGTTCGCGCCCGACCCGGGCCGACCGGCGCCGCGTCGGCTGGCGGACGTCCCGGCCGTCACGGCGGAGTCGACCGCGATGGCGAAGGCGTTGAAGCGGCATGGGTTCCGCTTCGTCGGGCCCACGACGGCGTACGCCCTCATGCAGGCCACCGGCATGGTGGACGACCACCTCGCCGGCTGCGCCTTCCGCGGGTCGGGTCGCTGAGGGCCGGGTGCGAACCGGGTCAGCTCTCGCGGAAGGCCGCCAGCCCGCTGCGAGCCCGGTCGCGGACCGTGTGCTGCAGCACCGGCGTCCAGCCGAGCAGCAGCCCCTGCAGGCCGAGGGCCTGGCGTGACCAGCGCCAGAGGTCGAACTCGTCGCGCTGGCGGAGGACCAGCCCGGCCGGGTCGAAGCGGAAGGTCGACTGCACGTCGTTGACGACCGGCCGCCCGGTCCGGCCGAACGTGTAGCGCGCGACCCAGTGCGCGCTGCCCCGGTCGCCGTCGGCCTCGCGCTCGAGCAGGTCGACCCGAAGGTCGGCCGACCGCGCGGTGAGCATCCGCCACATGTCGCCCGGCTCGCCGTCGGTGAGGCCGACGAACACCGGGTCGGTGAACGTGGCGCCCGCGGCGTAGCAGGCGGCCATCGCCTCGCCGTCACCGCGGTCCATCGCGGCGTACAGCCGCTCGATGGTCGCGAGCCCGGGGGCGGACGCCTCGGTCACGCCGTCACCGTCCCTCGAAGGTCGGCTTCTGCTTGGCCAGGAAGGCCGCGACGGCCGTCCGGTGGTCCTGGGTCGACCCGGTGAGCTCCATCATCTGCCGCTCCATGTCCAGCGACTCCTCGAGGCCGTGACCGGCGGAGAAGGCGAGGGACCGGCGGATGGCGCCGTAGGCGACGGTGGGACCGGCGGCCAGCCGGACGGCGAGATCACGCGCGCGTCCGGCCACCTCCGCGGCGGGCACGACCTCGGTGACCAGGCCCAGCTCGAGCGCCCGCGCCGCGGGGATGGTCGACGGCTGCAGCAGCAGCTCCTTGGCCTTGGCCAGGCCCACCAGGCGGGGCAGCGTCCACGACGAGCCGGAGTCCGCCGACAGCCCGACCGCGGAGAAGGCCATGTTGAGCCCGGCGTCGGCCGACATCACCCGGAAGTCGCAGGCGAAGGCGAACGCCGCGCCGGCCCCGGCGGCGACCCCGTTGATCCCGGCCACCACCGGCTTGGGCATCGTGGCCAGCGTCGTGGTGATCGGGCTGTAGTGCTCCGGCACGGTCGTCCACACGTCGGCGCGCTGCTGGTCGTCTCCCTGCAGGTTCGTGGCGTGCTCGGCGAGGTCCTGGCCCACGCAGAACGCCCGCCCGGTGCCGGTGAGCAGGACGGCCCGCACGGCGTCGTCGGCCGCGGCGGTGCGCAGGACGTCCCGCAGGGCGCTCTTGAGCCGGGTGTCGAGGGCGTTCATGGCGTCGGGACGGTTGAGCGTCACGGTCGCCACGCCGTCGGACAGGTCGTAGTGGACGACGTCGTCCGGATGGTCGGTCACCGGGCTCCTCGCGGGTCGCTGGTCAGGGGTTCGACGTCAGGCACCGGTCGACGAACCGGGTCGCCGCGGGCAGCAGCCGCGCGCTCTCGGCATCGAAGAACCCGGCCGCCTTGTCACCGCTCCAGTCTCCCGGCAGCAGCTCGCGGGGCAGACCCGGGTCCAGGAACAGGAACTTGCGCCACTCGTGGACCAGCCGGGACCGGACGGCGAACGCCTGCTCGTCGTCCGGGTCGGGGCCGGCGGAGGAGACCAGGGTCTCGGCGTCGGCCAGCCACCGGGCGTACGAGCGGCCGAGCCCTTCGACGTCCCAGGCGCGCCGGACCAGGCCGAGCGAGTCGCCGTCGTGGCGGGCCGCGAACCGCTCGGCCCGCACCGACTCCACCTCGAGCAGCTCGTCGACCTCGGCCGACCTGCGGGGCCCGATCCAGGTGGCGTCGTCGAGCTGGGCGTAGCCCAGGAAGGTCAGACCGGCCCGGATCCGGTCGCGGCGGCTGCGCTCGCCGGGCAGGTCCGTGACGACGAGGTGCCAGCTGCCGTCCCAGCCGCCGCCGGCCGTGCGGTAGATGCGGGCCGCCGAGTCGTCCAGCCGGCGTACCGCGCGCGGCGTGAGCGTGTACCCCGGGCCGTCCGGCAGCCGGACGGGCTCCAGCCACCCCTGTCGGACCATCCGGGACACGGCGGTGCGGACGGCCGGCGCGGCGACCCCGAGCGGTGCCAGCAGCCGCACCAGGGCCGCAACCGGCGCCCGGCCACCGCGCTGCCGGAGGTGGTCCCCGTACAGGTCGAACAAGGCGGACCGTGCGTTCACCCTGCGTGTCCTCCAGGCTCGGCCGAACCGCTGCGCGACGGCGTCGCACGGTCTCCAGTTTGACGCCGCGTTTCGCGCGCGGACCGGTTCGCGGGATAATGCACCAACACACACTCCGTGTCGACGCCTTGCCGGCGGGCTCAGGCCTGCTGCCCGGCGTGCCGTACCGAAGGGAGCCAGCATGGCGGCCATGAAGCCGCGAACGGGCGACGGTCCGCTCGAGGTCACCAAGGAAGGTCGCGGCATCGTGATGCGCGTGCCGCTGGAAGGTGGCGGGCGCCTCGTCGTCGAGCTGTCGGCTGACGAGGCCGGTGCTCTCGGTGACGCGTTGAAGTCCGTCGTCGGCTGAGGCGCCCTGCACGACCGCTGACGAAGCTGGTCCGGCCCCGGTCCGCCCCCGAGCGGTCCCGGGGCCGGTCTGTGCCCGGGGTCGGCCGCTAGGGCCTCTTGACGGCGACCAGCAGCCCGTCGCCGGCCGCGAGCAGGGCGGTGCAGGTCAGCGCCTCGTCCTCGCGGACGGTGCGCCCGAGGTCGCGGATCGTGGTCGTCTCGTCGTCGCGCTGGGTGGGGTCGGCGACCCGGTCGTGCCACAGGGCGTTGTCGAAGACGACCGTGCCGCCCGGCCTGAGCAGCCGCATCGCCTGCTCCAGGTAGCCGGCGTACTCGGTCTTGTCGGCGTCGCAGAACACCAGGTCGTAGGCCGCGTCGGTGAGCCGCGGCAGGACGTCGAGCGCCCGGCCGGAGATCAGCCGGACGCGGTTGGAGGCGATGCCGGCCTCGGCGTAGGTCTCCCGGGCCGCCCGGTGGTGCTCGGGCTCCACGTCGATCGTCGTCAGCACGCCGTCCGGCCGCATCCCGCGCAGCAGGTAGACCGAGCCCACCCCCGCGCCGGTGCCGATCTCGACCACGGCCCGGGCCCCCGCCGCAGCCGCGAGGGCCGACAGCGCCGCGCCGGCGCCGGGCAGGACCGGCACGCAGCCGAGCTCCTCGGCCTTGCCGCGGGCCGTGGTGAGCACGTCGTCCTCGGGGACGAACTCCTCGGCGTAGGTCCAGCTGGACTCGAGGTTCCCGGCGATGACGGCCTCCGGTGGCTGTGCTGCGGCGCGGGTGCGCGGGCGCCCCGGACGCCCGTACGGCGGTAGGGCGCGGCGCGAGCCTAGGGCATACCCACGCGGCGGGCCCCCGGTCGCCCAGGCGGCGGAGCGGCCCTGGGGAACCGCTGGACGGGTGCCGGGCGTTCTTGGGGGAACACGCACCGATCGGTCCCGGTTGGGATGGGTGCTGGGCCGGAAGAGGAGATCAGGGCACGATGAGTGCTGCAGCTGCCGTGCTGACCCGGGGAGGTGGGTTCGTGGCCGACGCGAGCGACCGCGCCCCCGCCCGAGCGGCGGACGTGCCCCTGGCCGAGATCGGCGCCACCGACTGGGTGCCGCCGACCTGGGACGAGGTGGTCCGGACCCACTCCGCGCGGGTCTACCGCCTCGCCTACCGGCTGACCGGCAACCCGCACGATGCCGAGGACCTGACCCAGGACGTGTTCGTCCGGGTCTTCCGGTCGCTGTCCAGCTACACCCCCGGCACGTTCGAGGGGTGGCTGCACCGGATCACCACGAACCTCTTCCTCGACCAGGTGCGCCGCAAGCAGCGCATCCGCTTCGACGGCCTGAGCGACGACGCCGCCGAGCGGTTGCCCGGTCGCGAGCCCAGCCCGGCGCAGGCCTACGAGGACACCCACTTCGACGACGACGTGCAGCGGGCACTGGACTCCCTCTCGCCGGACTTCCGGGCCGCCGTGGTGCTGTGCGACATCGAGGGGCTCTCCTACGAGGAGATCGCCGCGACCCTCGGCATCAAGCTCGGTACCGTGCGCAGCCGGATCCACCGGGGCCGCGCCCTCCTGCGGGACGCCCTGGAGCACCGCGCCCCCGGTCGCCGCGAAGCCGTCGAGCCGGGCGGCCAGCTGCCGCTGGGCCCGGGCGAGGCCGACGGGCGGCCCACGTGACCCACCTCGGCGCCCGCATCTCCGCGCTCGTCGACGGCGAGCTGGGCCACGACGCTCGTGAGCGCGCGCTGGCCCACGTCGCGCACTGCGCCGCCTGCCGGGCCACCCTCGAGTCCGAACGGGCGGTCAAGGACCTGCTGGCCGCCGCGGCCGCGCCGGTGCCGTCCCCGGCGGTGCTCGCCTCGCTGCAGTCGCTGGCGCGCCCGGGGAACCCTCTGCCGCCGAGAGCCCGCTCGATGCCGCAGGGTCCCGTGGTCCCGCTGCTGCCGCCCCCGGGCCGCGCCCCGCGCGGGTCGCGGACCGATGGACGGGGACCTGTCGTCGCCGGGGCGGCCCGTCGGGGTCCGCTGCGCCGCAGCCAGCGCCGCGCCCGGTACGCGGCGGTCGGTGCGCTGTCGGTGGCCGGCCTGGTGCTCGGGACGGCGTTCGCCGCCGGGAGCCCGAGGCAGACCCCGTCCTCGGTCGTGCCGCCGGCGGCGGAGCTCTCGGTCGAGCACAGCGTCACCACCAGCGGGTTCACGCTCGGTGACCCAGGCCTCGGCGCGGCCGCCGGCTGGGGCGACGTGACCTTCCCGACCGTCGCGCGGCGGTGAGCCGGCTCGTCCCGCTCACCGGGGCGGCGGCCGTCGTGCTCGCCTCGGCGGCCGTCGTCGCCCTGCTGGTGTCGCCGCCGGCCGCCGGCCCGAACGGCCCGGCCCTGGACGGGCCGGCCGTGGACAGCCCGGCCGGCACCGGGGCGCGGCCGGTCGTCGAGGACCGCGCCCGCGCGCTGCTCGGCCGGGCGGCGGCTGCCCCGGCCACCACGGCGTACCACGGGGTGCAGTTCGTCTCCGCCTGGACCCCGGCCGGCGCCACCAGCGAGGTCGTCGACGTCGACCACGACCCGGCGCACGGCACTGCGGTGCACAGCGACGGCACCGCACTGTCGCCCGGGCGCAGCCTGACGATGCTGGCCGTGGGAGCGCTCTCGATCGCCGGCGGCGGCGCCGTCGGTGTCCTGGAGCGGCACTACTCGCTGTCGGTGCAGGGTCGTGACGCGGTCGCCGGTCGCGAGGTCGACGTGATCGCTGCCCGGCACCCCGGCTCGGCGTCGGCTGACCCGGACGCTGCGAGGTTCTGGCTGGACCGCGCGACCGGGCTGGTCCTGCGCCGCGAGGTCTACGACCGCCGCGGCCGCACCACCCGGGCGAGTGCGTTCGTCCAGGTGAACATGGGCGAGGCCAGCGTCCCGCCGGGTGCGGCCGACACCGCCTGGAGCGGCGCGCTGGACCCGGCTGCGCTGGACCGGCTGCGCGCGAACGGCTGGCACTGCCCCGAGTCCCTGCCGGGGCCGCTGAGCCTGGTCGACGCCCGCCGTGGCGGCCGGGAGGGCGACATCGTGCACCTGAGCTACAGCGACGGCATCGCCAGCGTCTCGGTGTTCGAGCAACGGGGCCGGCTCGACGAGGACGGGCTGGCCGGGTCGCACCGGCGGACCGCCCGCGGGCACGCGGTCTGGGTAGGCGGCCAGGTGCCGCGCCGGGTGGTCTGGTCGTCAGGGAGCACCGTCTACACGGTCGTGGCGGATGCGCCGGAGGCTACGGTGGACGCCGTGGTCGCGGCTCTGCCCCACCGCGCGGCCGGCGACGGCCCGCTCGGTCGGCTCGGTCGGGGACTGAACCGGGTGGCGTCCTGGTTCAACCCGTTCGCCTGAGGGCACCCGCTTCACACCAGCGACAGGACGATCAGGAGCCCGCAGGGACATGGACGACGACACCCGACCCGAGACCCCGGCCGAGCGGCCGGGCGCGGGAGCGGCACCGGCACCGGTACCGGCACCGAGGGCACCAGCCCCTGGTGGGCCGGGTCCGGTCGTGACGTCTGGGCCGACCCGCCCGGTGCCGGGGCACGACCGTCCGGGCCGACCTCACCGGGGCCTGATGACCGGGATCTGGACGACACCCTCACCGATGCCCGGTCGGCGAGCTGGTACGGGGACGGACGCGAGCGCCACGCGGGGGCCGACGCGTCGACGACCGGGTCCGGGTCCCGCGGCTGGGACGGCCCCGACGGCTCCAGCGGGTCCGAGGGGGGAAGCGGGTCCGACCGCGCCGGCCGGGGTGCCGGTGGCGACGACGTCTGGGCGCCGACCGACAGCCTGGGCCGGGAGCAGCGGCCGCCGGCGACCGGCCGGACCGGCCTCCTCGTCGCCCTGGCTGCGGCGGTCGCGCTGGTCGCCGGGACCGTGGGCGGCGGGGTCGGCTACCTGCTGGCCGATCGCGAGCGCGGATCGGTGACCGTGGACGGTGCCAGCCTGGGCTCCGCGCCCGCCACGGACGTGCAGCGGCCCGAGGGCAGCATTCCCGGCATCGCGGCGCGGGTGCTGCCGAGCGTCGTGCAGATCAAGGTCCAGACCGCGCAGGGGCAGGCCACCGGCTCCGGGTTCGTGGTCGACGAGTCGGGCGTGGTCGTGACCAACAACCACGTCGTCGCGGACGCGCGGGGACCCGTCGAGCTGACCTTCAGCGACGGCACCACCACCGACGCCCAGGTCGTCGGCAGGTCGGCGAGCTACGACCTGGCCGCCCTGCGGCTGGACGCGAAGGACCTGCCCGCCCTCCCGCTGGGCAACTCCGACAGCGTGGTCGTCGGTGACCTGGTGATCGCGATCGGGTCGCCGCTCGGCCTGTCCGGCACCGTCACCAGCGGCATCATCTCCGCCAAGAACCGGCCGGTGACGGCCGGGGGCGAGAACGGGACCGGCGACAGCGCCTACATCAACGCGCTGCAGACGGACGCCGCCATCAACCCCGGCAACTCCGGTGGGCCGCTGGTCAACCTCGCCGGTGAGGTCATCGGCGTCAACTCGGCCATCGCCACGGTGGGCGGCGGGTCCTTCGGCCAGGAGGCCGGCAACATCGGCGTCGGCTTCGCCATCCCGATCAACCAGGTCCGGCGCACGGTGGAGCAGCTGCTGAGCACCGGCAAGGCCGAGTTCCCGGTCATCGGCGCCAGCCTGGACGGCAGGTACGACGGCGAAGGCGCCAAGATCGCCACCGGGTCCACGGGGGGCAACCCGCCGCTCGTCCCCGGCGGCCCTGCGGAGCAGGCCGGAGTCCGTCCCGGCGACGTGGTGGTGGCCATCGACGGCAAGTCCGTCACCGACAGCTCCGAGCTGATCGTGGCGATCCGGGCCAGGCGCCCGGGCGACACGGTCACCCTGACGGTCCGGCGCAACGGCTCGGAGCAGGACATCGACGTGACCCTGGACGCCAACGAGGGCTGACCGGCTGACCAGCCGACCGGTCTGCCGGGTCCGACCGTCCGACCTGCTGCGGCCACGGCAATACCTCCCGGGCCCGGTCGGGGAGTGAGAGGATCGCAGCGTGTTCGACATCGGCCCGGGCGAGATCATCGGCCTGCTCGTGGTCGCCCTCATCGTGCTCGGCCCGGAGAAGCTGCCTCGCTACGCCCAGGACGCCGCGCGGATGCTCCAGCAGGTCCGGCGGATGGCCAGCGAGGCACGCACCGAGGTGACCAAGGAGCTCGGCCCCGAGCTGAGCTCGCTGGGTGACCTCAACCCGCGGGCGCTGGTGCGCAAGCACCTGCTCGAGCCGGTTGACCTCGATGACCTGGACGACCTCGACGGGAGCCGGAGCAACAAGCCGGCCAACCGTCGCGTGCCCGGCGGCCCGAACGCGGCGACCGGCACCGACGGCCCCGCCACCCCGCGTTACGACGAGGACGTCACCTAGACCGGCTGCGCCCTAGCGGCCGGCGGGGGAGAGTCCGAGCGACCGCCCCACCAGCCCGCGGGCCCGGTGCCCCAGCGAGCGCGCGACCTTGGCCAGCTCCACGGCGGCCGGAGCCTCGGGGTCCGACAGCACCAGCGGTCTGCCGGAGTCGCCGCCCTCCCGCAGCCGGGTGTCCAGCGGGATCTGTCCCAGCAGCGGCACGGGCGCCCCGACCGCCTTCGACAGCCCGTCGGCGACCCTCTGGCCGCCCCCGCTGCCGAACACGTCGATGCGCTCGTCGCAGTGCGGGCACGGCAGCCACGACATGTTCTCGACGACCCCGGCGATCTGCTGGTGGGTCTGCAGCGCGATGGTTCCCGCCCGCTCGGCGACCTCGGCCGCGGCCTGCTGGGGCGTGGTCACGACGAGCAGCTCGGCAGGAGGTACCAGCTGCGCCACGGAGATCGCGATGTCGCCGGTGCCGGGCGGGAGGTCCATCAGCAGGACGTCGAGGTCACCCCAGTAGACGTCGGCGAGGAACTGCTGCAGCGCCCGGTGCAGCATCGGCCCGCGCCAGACGACGGGCTGGTTGTTCGCGACGAACATCCCGATCGAGATGACCTTCACGTCGTTCGCCACCGGCGGCATGATCATGTCCTCGACCTGCGTCGGGCGACCGTCGACGCCGAGCATGCGGGGGACCGAGTGCCCGTAGATGTCGGCGTCGACCACTCCGACCGCCAGCCCGTCGCGCGCCATCGCAGCCGCGAGGTTGACGGTGACCGAGGACTTGCCCACGCCGCCCTTGCCGGACGCCACCGCGTAGACCCGGGTCAGCGACCCGGGCCGGGCGAACGGGATCTCCCGCTCGACCTGGCCGGAGTCCGCGCGCAGCCGACCCTGCAGCTCCTTGCGCTGGGTCTCGGACATCACATCCAGCTCGACGGTGACGCCGGCGACGCCCTCGACCTGCATGACGGCGGCCGTGACGTTCTTCGTGATCGTGTCGCGCATCGGGCAGCCCGCGACGGTGAGGAACACCGCCACCGCGACCTGACCGGACGGGTCGATGTCGACCGACTTCACCATGCCCAGGTCGGTGATCGGGCGGCGGATCTCGGGGTCGTCGACGGTCGCGAGAGCGGCCTGCACTGCCTCGAGGGTCGGGGCGGTCACGGGCGGGGCGGGCTGGCGGCTCATGGTCTCGATGCTACGTGCCGCGGGTCTCTCTCCCGTCGGGGCCGCGGTCGCCGTACCATCGCGACCATGCCACGGTCGGGGGACCTGAGCCACCTGCAGATGCTTGCCTGGCGCCGCTTCCTTCGCGCTCACGCGCTCGTCACGCGCCGCCTCGAGAGCGACCTGCTCACCGAGCAGCACCTGTCGCTGGCGACCTACGACGTCCTGGTCCAGCTCGTGGAGGCCCCCGGGCGGCGGCTGCGGATGTCCGACCTCGCCGAGCGGGTGCTGCTGTCACGCAGCGGGCTGACCAGGCTGGTGGACCGGATGGAGCGCGAGGGGCTGGTGTTCCGGGCAGCCTGCGACGAGGACGCCCGAGGGCTGTTCGCGGTCCTGACGCCCGAGGGTCTGGCCCGGCTGCGGGCAGCGACCCCGCTGCACCTGCGCGGCGTCGCCGAGCACGCCGTCGGCCGCCTCGACGACGACGAGGCCGAGCTGCTTGCCCGGCTGCTGCTGAAGCTGGTCGACGACGCGCAGGTCAGCCCCGCGGGGTGACCCGCAGGACCTCTTCGAAGGTCGTCTCGCCGGCGAGCGCCTTGGCCACCGCCGAGTCCTTGATGGTGGGCAGGTCCGCGACCGCGTCGGTGATGGCGTCCTCGGTCGGCGCGCGCATCAGCACCCGCCGCAGCTCCGGGTCCACGCCGATGACCTCGAAGACGCCCACCCGGCCGCTGTACCCCGTGCGGCTGCACCTGACGCAGCCGGTCCCTCGACGCGGGCTCCCGTGCTGCAGGACCGAGCGAGGGATGCCCAGCGAGGCGAGCAGCTCGCGGTCCGGCTCGTCGGCCACCGCGCAGCCGGAGCAGATCCGGCGCACCAGGCGCTGGGCGACGACGGCGGTGAGAGCCGAGCCGGCGAGGTAGGGCTCCAGGCCCATGTCGACCAGCCGGGCGATGGAACCGGCGGCGCTGTTCGTGTGCAAGGTGCTCAGGACGAGATGGCCGGTCAGCGACGCCCGCACCGCCAGCTCGGCGGTCTCCCGGTCGCGGATCTCGCCGACCAGGATCACGTCGGGGTCCTGCCGCAGCACGGCCCGCAGCCCGCGGCTGAAGGTCAGCCCGCTGCGCTCGTGCACCTGGACCTGGGTGATGCCGGGGATCTGCACCTCGACCGGGTCCTCGAGGGTGACGATGTTGACGTTCGGGTCGTGGATCTCCTGCAGGGCCGAGTACAGCGTGCTGGTCTTGCCGCTGCCGGTGGGGCCGGTGAGCAGCACCATCCCCTGCGGCGCGGTCAGGGCTGCGCGCAGGACCGCCAGCTGCTCGGGGTCCAGCCCGACCTCGTCGAGAGGCTGCAGCTGCTCGGCCCGGGTGAGCAGCCGGACCACCACCTTCTCGCCGTGCACGGACGGCATCGAGCTGACCCGGGCATCGATCCGGTGCCCGTCGACGGCGATCCGCGTCCGGCCGTCCTGAGGCAGCCGGCGCTCGGCGATGTCCAGTCCGGAGACGATCTTCAACCGGCTGACGACCGAGGCGTACGCGCTGCGCGGCACGTTCATGACCTCGCGCAGGACGCCGTCGACCCGGTAGCGGATCCGCAGCCCGTCGCGCTGCGGCTCGACGTGGATGTCGCTGGCCCCGGCCCGTACGGCGTCGGCCATGACCAGGGCCACCAGCCGCACGGTGGGCGCGTCGTCGGCCGTGGTCTGGCCGTCGTCCTCGCTGTGTGTGGCGTCGACGTCCTCGAAGAACGTGCTGAGGTCGGTGGTGTCCTCGGACAGCGACCAGACCCGGGCGAGGTGGTTGCGCACCTGGGACTCGGTCGCCACCTTGACCACGAGGTCGGTGGCGCCGGTGTGCAGCCGTACGTCGTCCAGCCCGACGACGTCGGTCGGGTCGGTCACCGCGAGCGTGAGCCGGCCGCCCTCGTGGGTCAGCACGACCATGCCCAGCCGCTCTGCGACGCCGCGGGGGAGGAGCCGGGCGCTGTCGGGCGAGACGGCTTCGGTGGTCAGGTCGACGATCTCCAGGTTCAGCTGCTCGCTGACGGCGGCTGCGATCTGCTGCTCGGTCGCCAGGCCACAGTCCACCAGCACGTGCCCGATGCGACGCCGTGAGCCGTGCACGGACCGCTGGGCGTCCAGCGCGACGTCGAGGTCCGCCTGGGTGACCACCCCCGCGTCGACCAGGACGTCGCCGAGGCGGCGGCGCTCTGAGGCGAACCAGAGGTTCTCGGGGTCCAGGCCGTCGAGGGCCGGGTCGGTCAGGGGCTCCCCGTCGGGGCCCAGCAGCTGATGGGTCACCCTCAGACAATCGGGCGGTGAGGCCCCCGACTTCAGTCCGGCGGGCTGCGGGTCCCGGCTGCCGGCTCCGCACGGTCGTCAGGTTGCACGCGCTGCTCGATGTCCTCGAGCAGCTGGCGCAGCTCGGAGCGCAGGAAGTCGCGGGTGGCCACGTCGCCCACGGCCATCCGGAGCGCGGCAAGCTCGCGGGTGAGGTAGTCGGTGTCGGCGATGTTGCGCTCGGCCCGGCCGCGGTCCTGCTCGTACTGCACCCGGTCGCGGTCGGTCTGCCGGTTCTGGGCGAGCAGGATGAGCGGGGCGGCGTACGACGCCTGCAGCGACAGCATCAGGGTGAGCGCGATGAACGGGTAGTTGTCGAACCTCAGCTGCCAGTCCACGGCGTTCCAGACCAGCCAGAACAGGACGAAAACGGTCATGTAGACCAGGAAGCGGCCGGTTCCGATGAAGCGGGCGATCCGCTCGGACAACCGCCCGAACGCCTCCGGGTCGTAGGTCGGGGTGGGCACGAGGGTGCGGCGGACCTCGCGGGGCTGGTCCAGCCGGGCGCCCCCGCGCCGCGACTCACGCGCCATGGCGCACCTCGCCGGCTCCGTCGAGGGTGGACGCAGCCTGCTCCAGGGCGCGCTCGACCGCGCGGTCGTCGGCATGGTCGCGATGCCGCCAGTCGTCGGGCAGCAGGTGGTCGAGGACGTCGTCGACGGTGACCGCGCCGAGCAGGTGGTCGTCCTCGTCGACCACCGGGGCGGCGACCATGTTGTAGGTGGCCAGGTGGTGGGTGATGGCGGCCAGCGGGACCTCGGGGCGCAGTGGCTCGATCGAGGTGTCCACCACGCCGCTGACGAGGGCGGACGGCGGCTCGCGGAGCAGCCGCTGGATGTGCGCGATGCCGATGAACCGGCCGGTCGGGGTCTCCATCGGCGGCCGGCAGATGTAGACCTGTGCGGCGAGGGCGGGCGACAGCTCGGGCTGGCGGACCCGGGCGAGCGCGTCGGCGACGGTCGCGTCCGGCGGCAGGATCACCGGCTCGGTCGTCATCATGCCCCCGGCAGTGTCGTCGGAGTACGTGAGCAGCCGGCGCAGCGGCGCGGCCTCGTCGGGCTCCATCAGCTGGAGCAGCTTCTCGGCGTCTGCCTTGGGCAGCTCCGACAGCAGGTCGGCCGCGTCGTCCGGCTGCATCGCCTCCAGGACGTCGGCGGCCCGCTCCTCCTCGAGCTCGCCGAGGATCTGCACCTGGTCCTCCTCGGGCAGCTCCTCGAGGACGTCGGCCAGCCGCTCGTCGTTCAGGGCGGAGGCGACCTCGACCCGCCGCTTGGGGGACAGCTCGTGCAGCACGGTCGCCAGGTCGGCGGTGTTGAGCTGCTCGAAGGTGGCGAGGAGGTTCGCGGCCCCTTGTCCGCTCTCGTCCACCTGGAGGCCGCCTGCGTCCCGCCACTCGACGGTGAGTGCCTCGCCGCGGCGGCGCAGCCCCTTGCCGGGCCGGCGGACGAACAACCGGGTGATCTCCCAGTCGCGGGTCCGCTGCTGCTCCATCGCGACGTCCTCGACGACGGCAGGCGAGCCGTCCTCGAGCAGGCTGACCGTGCGGTCGAGCAGCTCACCGAGGACGAGGGTCTCGGTGGGCCGCTGCTGGAAGCGCCGCATGTTGACCAGGCCGGTGGTGATGACCTGACCGACCTCGATCGAGGTCACCCGGGTCATGGGGACGAAGATGCGGCGACGGCCGGGCACCTCGACGACCAGGCCGAGCACCCGCGGCTCCTCGCGCCCGATCCGCAACGAGACGACGACGTCGCGGACCCGCCCGACCTGGTCGCCCGCGGGGTCGAACAGCGGGGTGCCGGCCAGGCGCGCGATGAAGACCCTGGTCGGCGCGCCGCTCACGAGGGCTCAGGCTACCGGCGGGTCGCTGCCGTCCGGTGGTACCAGGGCCGCCCTGGAGCAAGATCCTTTGCTCTCCCGCACGGACGCCCGGCCGGGCTGGTCAGCGCCGGCGGGCCCGGCGGCCGAGGACGAGGGGCAGCGGGCCGCGGGTGGTGGCCGGGCTCGGGACCGGCTCGGCGGCGTGCGAGCGGTGGGAGAGGCGGCCCGGCCCCTCGACCAACGGGTCGGCGGGGTCCAGCCGCAGCACCCGCGACTCGCGGGCCCAGCGCGCCGGCTGGCCCTCACCGTCGGGGGCGTTGAGCCGCTTGCCGTGCAGCTCGGCCACGACGGCGGCCCAGGCCTCGCTGTCAGGGGCCAGCTCGGTCACGACGGCGCGGAAGGTGACCACCCGACCGCCGGTGTCCTTGCTGCGCGCGGTGACGTCGACCTCGGCGCCGTCGGGGGCCCCGGTCAGCGGCTGCTCCTGCCCACCGACGACGAGGTGCACGGCGCCGTCGATCCAGGCGTGCCAGACGGCCTGGGCATGTCCGGCTCCGCGGGGCCGGACCCAGACCAGGGCGGACTTCTTGCACACCTCCTCGACCAGCGCTCGGGCGAGCACGGCGTCCCGGTCGGCGATCACGACGCGAGCGTGCCACAGGTCGGCGTCCTGCGTGCCGCATGATGCTCCGGTGACGACTCCGGCGGGTGGACCGTCGAGGGAGCAGACGAGCGAGCTCCCTCGGGTCCTTGGGCGGCCGCCACGGGCCGACGTCGCGCTGATGGCCGTGGGTGTGGTGGCGGTGTCGACCTCCGGGCCCCTGATGGCTGCCGCGGTGGCGCCGGCGCTGGCCGTGGCGCTGTGGCGCAACGTGCTCGCGGTCGGGGTGATCTGGCCGTTCGCGGCCGCCACCCGCCGGGCCGAGCTGGTGCGGCTGACCGGCCGGGAGCGGCGCTGGGCGCTCGGGGCCGGCGTCCTTCTGGCCGCGCACTTCGCGACCTGGGTGCCGAGCCTGCGGTTCACCTCGGTGGCGTCGGCGACGGCGATCGTGGCCACCCAGCCGGTCTGGGTGGCGCTGATCGCCCGCGCCATGGGCCACCACGTCCCTCGGCGCACCTGGCTGGGGATCGCGCTGGCCCTGGTCGCGGTCGTGGTGCTGACCGGGGTCGACTTCTCCCTCGAGCCGCGGGCGCTGGCCGGCGACGTGCTGGCGCTGCTGGGCGGGATGTTCGCCGCGCTGTACACCGTGGCCGGCGCGGAGGTGCGCCGGACGGTGAGCACCACGTCGTACACCGCGGTCTGCTACTCGACGGCAGCGCTGGTTCTGCTGGTCGTCTGCCTGCTCGGGGGCGTCCAGCTCTGGGGGTACGACGGCACGACCTGGCTGCAGCTGCTGGCGCTCACCGTCGGGGCGCAGCTGCTGGGTCACTCGGTGTTCAACGTGGTGCTGCGCTCGACCAGCGCCACGGTGGTGTCCCTGGCGCTGCTGCTCGAGGTGCCCGGTGCCGCCCTCATCGCGGCTGCGGCGCTGCAGCAGACGCCACCGCTCGCGGCGCTGCCGGCCGCGGCGCTGCTGCTGCTGGGGCTGGGCATCGTCATCTTCTCCGGCGGCGAGGACGTGGAGGCGTCGGTCCCGGTGGAGTGACCCGTCGGTAGCCTGCTCGCCGTGACGCAGCCGAGCAGCGCGACCGCACCCAGCCACCCGCCGACCGTCCGGCCGCGCCGGTCCTGCCTCGCCGTGCCGGGCTCGAACCCGAAGATGCTCGGGAAGGCGCAGGGACTGCCGGCCGACCAGGTGTTCCTCGACCTGGAGGACTCGGTGTCCCCCCTGGCGAAGGTGGACGCCCGCGGCAACGTCGTCGCTGCGCTGAACGAGGGCGACTGGTCCGGCAAGACCCGGGTCGTGCGGGTCAACGACTGGACCACCCAGTGGACCTACGGCGACGTGATCGCCGTCGTCGAGGGTGCCGGAGCGGACCTCGACGCCGTCATGCTGCCGAAGGTGCAGTACGCCGCCCAGGTCGAGGCGCTGGACATGCTGCTGACCCAGCTCGAGAAGACGCTCGGGCTCGAGGTCGGGCGGATCGGCATCGAGGCCCAGATCGAGAACGCCAAGGGGCTGGTCGAGGTGGACGCGATCGCCGCGGCCTCGCCGCGCACCCAGACCATCATCTTCGGGCCGGCCGACTTCATGGCCTCCATCAACATGAAGTCGCTCGTGGTGGGGGAGCAGCCGCCCGGCTACGACGTCGGGGACGCGTACCACTACATCCTCATGCGCATCCTGATGGCGGCCCGCACCCACGACCTGCAGGCCATCGACGGGCCGTACCTGCAGATCAAGGACGTCGACGGCTTCCGCCGGGTCGCCGGGCGGTCCGCCGCACTCGGCTTCGACGGCAAGTGGGTGCTGCACCCCGGCCAGATCGACGCGGCCAACGAGGTCTACTCCCCGGCGCAGGAGGACTACGACCACGCCGAGCTGATCCTGGACGCCTACGAGTGGCACACGTCCGAGGCCGGCGGGATGCGCGGCGCCGTCATGCTCGGGGACGAGATGATCGACGAGGCGTCCCGCAAGATGGCCCTGGTCGTGGCGGGCAAGGGGCGGGCCGCCGGCATGACCCGGACGTCGTCCTTCCAGCCGCCCGCGGACTGATGTCGCCGAGCGGGCGGGTGCTGGACGGCCGGGTGGCGCTGGTCACCGGGTCGGGGTCGGCGGACGGCATCGGCTTCGCCTGCGCCCGGGCGCTCGTCGACCTCGGCGCCACCGTGCACGTCACGTCGACGACGGACCGGATCCACGAGCGCGCCGCAGCACTGGGCCCCGGCTCGCGTGGTGTCGTCGCCGACCTCACCGTGGAGGCGCAGGTCGATGCGCTGCGTGCCGCCGTCGGCCCGGTAGACGTGCTGGTCAACAACGCCGGGATGCTGAGCGTCGGCTCGCCGGACGTCCAGGCGGCGGTGGACGCGCTGTCACTGGCGGACTGGCAGACCGACCTCGCGCGCAACCTCGACACCGCGTTCCTCGTGACCCGCGCGTTCCTGCCCGCCATGGTGGCTGCCGGCTTCGGCCGGGTCGTGAACGTCGCCTCCACGACCGGGCCGGTGAGCGCCATGCCCGGCCAGGCGTCGTACGCCGCGGCGAAGGCGGGGATGCTCGGCCTGACGCGTGCGGTGGCCGTCGAGGCGGCCACGTCCGGGGTCACCTGCAACGCGGTCGCGCCGGGATGGATCGCCACCGCGTCCCAGACCGCCGACGAGGCGCGGTACGGCGAGCGCTCCGCGGTCGGGAGGTCCGGGACACCGGACGAGGTGGCCGCGGCGGTCGCGTTCCTCGCCTCTCCCGGCTCGTCGTACGTCACCGGCCAGCTGCTTGTCGTCGACGGCGGAAACGGGATCGTCGAGGCGCGCTAGCGACGCCGGACCACGGCCGCGTCGGCCGTCCGCCGACCGACGTGGGGGCGCCGATGAGCCCGCTTCACGACCGCGCTGGGAGCGCGCAGAAGTCGTTGCCGGACGGGTCTGCGTAGAGCCGCCACGGGAGATCGCCCCACTCCGGGTGATGGAGCTCGCGGCCACCGCGCTCGGCGATGCCTGCGGCGACGGCGTCGGGATCGTCGGCGGTCTCGAGCCGGATGTCGAGGTGCAGCCGGTTCTTGGTCGTCCCCTTGGGGGCTGACTCAGGGCACAGCTCGAGGAGTGGACCGAGGCGCGAGGGGTGGCGCAGGGACCGGGGTGCGACGCCGGCCGCGTCGGTCCAGCCGGTCAGCCAGGACCAGAACTCCGCATCCCTGTCCGGCTCGGCGGACTCGAGCGGGAGCGCCGCGAGGGGGCCGGTGTCGGCGTACGCCGCTCGGTCCTCCCTGACGCAGCAGGGATTGCCCTCCGGGTCGGCGAGCACCACCCAGGGCAGGTCGTGCTGCCCGACGTCGAGGTGTCGCGCGCCCAGCCCGAGCAGCCGCTCGACCTCCTGGGCCTGGCCGGCCCCGCCCGAGAGGTCCAGGTGGAGCCGAGGCGGCTCGAACGGCGGCTCGGGGACGCGCTGGAAGCACAGGTCGAGCACCGGTCCGCCCTCGACGGTGAGCCGCGTCTCGAAGCCGTCAGGCTCGTCGGTCAGCCGCTCGCCGCCGATCACCGCCTCCCAGAAGCGGCCCAGCCGTTGCGGCTCGACGGCGTCGAAGACGAGGTTCTCCAGATACATGCACCCACCGTAGGTCTCCTGCGGGGGGCGGCCTCGCGAGCCCTGACACGGCTCGTCGCACTCGACGCCGGAGTCAGTCCGCCTGAGGCTGCGGCCCGAAGCGGCGAACCTCGTGGGGCCAGCCGCATGCCTCCGCGATCCTGCCCGCCCACATCCTGGCGGCCTCGTCGTCGGCCACGTCCACCACGGCGAACCCGCCCAGGAACTCCTTCGTCTCGACGTACGGGCCGTCGGTGACCATCACGGCGCCGCTGGTGGGGTCGGCGCTGTAGACCGGGGCCCCCTCTTCCAGCCCCCCGGCGAAGACGTACACGCCGGCCGCCTTCATCTCGGCCACCACCGCCATGGCCAGCGGACCGCGCCCGCGGAACCACTCCTCGGTGTGGTCGCCCACCCACTGCTGGTTGAAGTAGAGGAGGTACTCGGTCACTGACTGCTCCTTGTCCACTGGCGGACCCGGTGGTCCGCGTCACCTACCCCACGAACGGCGGCAGGCGAATCCGACATGATTGTCCCCGGGAACGACACCAGTGCTCCCGTGCGCTCGGAGGAACTACTCGCTGCGATGGACCGGGTCTGCCCCATCGTGGCCGCGGCACCCCGGGGAAGAGCGCCTGACACGAACGACGGCACAACGACCTGATCGGCCCCCCGAACGACCCTGGGACGTGGTCGCGCCGTCGTTGGTGCTCGGCCAAGACCGCAGTGGGTGCTGCGGATCCGGTCCACACTGGAGGGCATGACGTCGGGTACTCCTGCCGGAGCGGAACCGGACCGGCAGACGACTGCGGACATGGTGCGGCTACCGCTGGTCCGCGGCGCGGTGACGGTGCGGGTGGGCGGGCTGCACGAGGACCTCGATGCGCTGCACGAGGGGGACCCGCTGTGGTGGGGCAAGGACTTCGTGACCGACCGGGTCCGGTCGATGCCTCCGGGCACGCCGCACCTGATGCTGGTCGGCGAGCTCGACGGCGTCCCCGTCGCCGACGCGCACCACATCGGGGCGGGCGCGGCCCGGAACGGCTATGCGTTGTCCGGGATCTACGTCCTGCCGTCGGCGCGCGGGCGGGGGGTGGGGCGCGCGATCAGCGACCTGCTCGTCGAGGCGTCGGCGGCGCACGGGCTGCCCGGCACCGCGGACCAGGTCTACGAGCCGGACGCCGGGAGCCTCGCGGCAGCCGAGCGGCTCGGCTACGACGTGATGGGACATCACCGCGAGTCTTTGCTCGAGCTCGACTCCCTCGACGTGGCCGATGCCCGCGCCTGCATCGAGCGGGTCGAGCGCATCGGCTACGAGCTGCGACCCATGTCCGCCGACGCGGACGAGGCGTTCTGGCAGCAGCTCTACGCCGTGGCGGTCGGGACGTGGAAGGACGCGCCGGACTCCGAGGGGAGCACCGAGCCGATCCCGTACTCGGTGTTCCGCGGTTTCGTCCCCGACCCGTCGCTGGTCCTGACCGCCTGGCACGACGGTCGGCTGGTGGGCCTGACCTGCGTGATGGACCGGCCCAAGGACGACGCGTTGAACACCTTCTTCACCGGGGTGGTGCCCGAGGCTCGTGGGAACGGGCTGTCCACGGCGCTGAAGGCCCGGCACGCGCTGGACATGCGCGCGGCGGGCCATCACCGTCTCTACACCCAGAACATGGACCAGAACGTGCCGATCCTGGCGGCGAACGACCGGCTCGGCTTCACCGTCGCGCCCGGGTACTTCGCCGTCGGGCGCCCGGTGCGTCAGGCCACCTGACCCGGGGAGGTGCGCGGCCGGGCGAGCCCGGCATACTCGCCGGTAACAACGGACGCCGTCCGAGGTCGCCGCCCGGCGGCGCCTCCCGTACGCGAGGAGTCGCGCCATGGGTCGTCTCGCCCAGACCGAAGGTCTCACCGACGTCCAGCAGGAGATCGTCGCGACGGTCCGCGGCTTCGTGGACAAGGAGATCCTCCCGCACGTCGCGAAGCTCGAGCGCGAGGACGCCTACCCGACCGACATCGTCGAGGGCATGAAGGAGATGGGGCTGTTCGGCCTCATGATCCCGGAGGAGTACGGCGGCCTCGGCGAGTCGCTGCTGACGTACGCCCTGGTGGTCGAGGAGATCGCCCGCGGCTGGATGAGCGTCAGCGGGATCATCAACACCCACTTCATCGTGGCGTACCTGCTCCAGCAGCACGGGACCGAGGAGCAGCGCACCGCCTTGCTGCCGAGGATGGCCGAGGGCGAGGTGCGAGGCTCCTTCTCGATGTCCGAGCCGGCCCTGGGGTCCGACGTGAGCGCCATCACCACGAAGGCGGTCCGCGACGGCGAGGACTACCTCCTCACCGGCCAGAAGATGTGGATCACGAACGGCGGCACGTCCAACCTGCTGGCCGTCCTGGTGAAGACCGACGCCGAGGCGCCGGACGGGGCCAAGCCGCACCAGCGGATGACGACCTTCCTGGTCGAGAAGGAGCCGGGATTCGGCGAGGTCGCACCGGGGCTGACCATCCCAGGGAAGATCGAGAAGATGGGCTACAAGGGCGTCGACTCCACCGAGGCGGTGTTCGACGCTCACCGGGTCCCCGCGTCGCGTGTCCTCGGCGGCGTGACCGGCAAGGGCTTCTACCAGATGATGGACGGCGTCGAGGTCGGCCGCGTGAACGTCGCCGCACGGGGCTGCGGTGTCGCGCTGCGCGCCTTCGAGCTGGGCGTGCGGTACGCGCAGCAGCGGGAGACGTTCGGCAAGCCGATCGCGCAGCACCAGGCCGTGCAGTTCCGGCTCGCCGAGATGGCGACCAAGGTCGAGGCCGCGCACGCGATGATGGTGATGGCCGCCAGGAAGAAGGACTCGGGCGAGCGCAACGACATCGAGGCCGGCATGGCCAAGTACCTCGCCAGCGAGTACTGCAAGGAGGTCGTCGAGGACTCGTTCCGCATCCACGGCGGCTACGGCTACTCCAAGGAGTACGAGATCGAGCGGCTCTACCGCGAGGCACCGATGCTGCTCATCGGCGAGGGCACGAGCGACATCCAGAAGATGATCATCGGTCGCCGGCTGCTGGAGGAGTACGCGCTCCGTGGCTGAGGCGTCCTCCGGTGCCTGAGGCCGCGACCGAGCCACTGCTCGTCGCCCGGATCCGTGCGCAGGCGCAGGCGTGCCTCGACCTCGGCTCGCCGCTCTACCACCACCTGCTGCACCGGGTGGCCGACGACGTCCTGGCCGGGGGGCCGGCCCGCGCGGTGCTGCGCGGCCACGAGGAGGACAGCGGTCCCTCCGCGCTCGCCCTGCGGCTGATGGGGAGCGTGCACCGGCTGGTGCTCGAACGGCGGGCGCCGGCACTGGCCCTGACCTTCCCGTCGGTCGGCGGCACCGGCGACCCGGACTCGGCCTGGACGGCGTTGCGCGCGGTGCTCGCCGAGCACCGCGACGAGCTGCGGGCCGGGCTCGGCCGGCCCCCGCAGACCAACGAGGTGGGCCGCGCGGGTGTGCTTCTCGGCGGCCTGCTGCACCTCGCGTCGGCCCAGCCCGGGCCGCTCCGTCTCGTCGAGATCGGCGCGAGTGCCGGGCTGAACCTGCGCTGCGACCGGTTCCGCGTCGAGCTGCCCGACGGGCGCGGGGTGGGCCCGACGTCGTCGCCGGTCGTGCTGCGCGACGTGTGGCGCGGTCCGGTACCACCGCTCGACGTCGTCCTCGACGTCGTCGAACGCGTCGGCTGCGACACCGCACCGGTCGACCCCACGACCACCGAGGGCAGGCTGCTGCTCACCTCGTACGTCTGGGCCGACCAGACCGCCCGGCTGGAGCGCCTCCGCGGCGCCTTCGAGGTGGCAGGGCAGGTGCCTGCGGACCTCGAGCGGGCCGGCGCCGCCGACTACCTCGACCGGCTGGAGCTGCGCGACGGGACGACCACGGTGCTGTGGCACTCGGTGATGTGGCAGTACCTCGACGCCACCGAGCGGGAGCGCGCCGCCGCCCGGATCGACGAGCTGGGCGCCTCGGCCTCGGCCGCTGCCCGGTTCGCGCACCTCGCCCTCGAGCCGCGCCGGCGCGCACCGGGTGCCGAGCACGAGTTCCTGGTGACCGTGCGCAGCTGGCCGGACGGCGAGGAGCGGGTGCTCGGCGTCTCCCGTGGGCACGGCGTCCCCACCACCTGGGAGTGACGCCTGCCGCCTCCTTCCGCCCCGGGTCCTGCGTCCGGCCCCCCGGCGTACGACAATGGGGTCATGCCGGCACCCTCAGCGCACGACCAGTACTCCGACATCCCGCGCGGGCAGGTCGTGGGCAGCTACGACACCTACTCCGAGGCCCAGCGGGCCGTCGACTTCCTCTCCGACGAGCAGTTCCCGGTCCAGCACGTCTCGATCGTCGGCTCCGACCTCAAGATGGTCGAGAACGTCCTGGGCCGGCTGACCCGCGGGCGGGCGGCGATGGCGGGTGCGGCGACCGGTGCGTGGTTCGGTCTGTTCGTCGGCGTCCTGCTGTCGGTCTTCGCCTCCGCCGACACGAACAGCTTCGGGCTGCTCGTCTCGGCCCTGCTGTACGGCGCCCTGATGGGTACGGTGTTCGGCTTCGTCAGCCACGCCCTGAGCCGCGGTCAGCGCGACTTCACCTCCAAGAGCAAGATCGTGGCCAGCTCCTACCAGATCCACTGCACCTGGTCCGAGGCCGACAAGGCCCGTGAGGTGCTCGCACGGCTGAACCCGACGACCATCTGACGTCCTCCGCCGTCTGACCCCTCATCACCCGCACGCGAGAGGACTCGACCGCATGCAGTTCGGCCGGTACTACGAGGAGTTCGAGGTCGGGGCGACCTACAAGCACTGGCCGGGCAAGACGGTCACGGAGTACGACGACCACCTGTTCTGCCTGCTGACCATGAACCACCACCCGCTGCACCTGGACGCGCACTACGCCGAGCAGACCACCGACTTCGGCAGGAACGTCGTCGTCGGCAACTACGTGTACTCGCTCCTGCTCGGGATGTCGGTCCCCGACGTCAGCGGCAAGGCGATCGCCAACCTCGAGGTCGAGTCGCTCAAGCACGTCGCGCCGACCTTCCACGGCGACACGATCTACGGCGAGACGACGGTGCTGGACAAGACCGAGTCGAGGTCCAAGGACGACCGCGGTGTCGTGCACGTCGAGACCCGGGGCTACAACCAGGACGGCGTCGTGGTCTGCGTCTTCCGTCGCAAGGTCATGGTCCCCAAGCGGTCCTACGGCGAGGCGCGCGGCGGCGAGCAGCCCGGTCGGCCGGAGCCACAGGGACTCTGACCCGAGGCCGGGCTCCGCAGCCCGTGACCTGAACGACGGCGAAAGAGCCGGCAGCAGCACCCGGAGAGGCTCAGGGGCGCGATCGGCCGTCGTTGGTGCCTGTCCGCGGCCGGAGGGTTCCGCGCCGGGATGAGCTCAGGCGGCCCGGACGTCCCGCTGGGAGGCCCAGTACGCGCGCAGCGCCCGCACCTTGTCGTGGAACAGGTCGTCCCGCCCGATGGGGCCGCTGACCGGGGCGGAGAGCGTGGTGGTGCGCGGCGTCGCCGACCCGTGGTGCACGACCACGACCTTGCGCCCGATCACGGTGCGCACCTCGATCTCGTGCACCTCGTTCCACGGGATGACCATCGGCGGCAGCGCGTGCACGACCAGCCCCCGGCGGTTCGCCGAGGTGCCCAGCCACCACATCGCCGCGACCATCACCAGGAAGGCCGCACCGGCCACCGCCGTCCGAGGGCCGCCGCCGAAGCGGCCCTCGTTCAGCAGGTAGTCCCCCCAGACGAGCACCTGGTAGCCCAGGACCGTGAGGGCGAAGGCTCGTCGCTGCCGCCAGGTGAGCCGGAGCCGTACCGGGGCCAGGAGGGGACGTGCGGACATGTCTGCACCGTAGGACGCCACACCTGTGTCTCGGGCCTGAACCGGGAACTCTTGACTCCTGCGGCCGGCTCCTGCGCGCCACCGGCCGGCTGATCTCCCGACGCGGGGTCAGCGCGGCAGCATGCCCCAGCCGTCCAACGACTCCCACAGCCGCTCCACCAGGTCGAGCTCGGCGAGCTCGGCCCGGGTCACGAACCGCACCTCGTCGGCGTCGTCGCCGGCGACCGGCGAGGTGGCCACCGCCACCGAGCAGGCGTAGTCCCGGATGTCGTAGACGTCGTCCCCGAGCCCGTCCCGCAGCACGGTGCCGACCCGGAGCCCCACGGTGACGTGCAGCCCGGTCTCCTCCAGCACCTCTCGCTCGACGGCCGCGGCGTCGGACTCGCCCGGCTCGACCCGGCCGCCGGGCACCGACCACTGCCCGCGACCCGGTGCGCGCCCCCGGCGGACGACCAGCAGCCGCCCCTCGTCGTCGTGCACGAGTGCACCCACACAGGGGACCCGCCGTTTGGCGGGCGTGGGCTCCGGGAACACGCTCTCGAGCCTAGGCAGTCCGGCCCGGGCGAAGGAGGGGTAGTCCCGTGCTCACCGTTCTCATCATCCTGGCGGTCGTCCTCGTGGTCGTGATGGCGCTCACCATGCTCGGTCGCGGCCCCTCGCGGGTGGTCCGCCGCACGGTCGTCGAACGACCGGTGACCCGGCGACGCGTCGTCGAGGAGCCCGTCGCGGACCGGGTCGTCGAGGAGCGCGTCGTCGACGAGCCGGCGCCCACGCGGCGAGTGGTCGAGTAGCCCGCTCGGCCGAGCCGGGCACGCCGGGGGGTTGACGCACTGTCACCGACGGCGGGACCGTCTGTGTCATGAGGCGCCGATGAGGGGACAGCCGAGCTGCCCCCGGTGCGGGGCCGAGCTGCACGCCCCCGGCCTCTGGTCGAGCTCCTGGTCGTGCCCGGAGCACGGCGCCGTGCCGCCGGTCCAGCCGGTGGTCCAGCCCAGCCCGGAGCTCCTGCGGGCCGCCGCGCAGTCCTCGGGTGTCCCGGTCTGGCTGCCCTGGCCGCTGCCCCGGGGCTGGCTGGTCACCGGCGTCGTCACCGCGGGCGACGAGCGCACCGGTGCCCGCGCCTCCGCGGTCGTCTGCTCCGGGCCTGCCCCACTCGGCGGCGTCGCCGAGCTGGTGATCGTGGCCGAGGAGATGGGCATCGGGCTCGGTGCCCGGTTCGCCGGCCTTGCCGGGCCGGACGCCGGGATCATCCCGGACCGCCCCGTCGACGCCAAGATCCACGCGGCCGGCATCCCCACCGCGATGTGGTCCCTGGAACCCAGTCCCGGCGCCGAGGACCGCGCGGTCTACGTCGGTGAGGCCCTCGGCCACTGGGTGTGGGCGATCCTGTGGCCGGGCACCGCCGGCTTCCTGCTCATCGACGACTTCGTCCTCACCGACCTGCGCGACGCCGGGCACGAGCTCGACGTGCCCTGTGGCGCGCTGTCCCCGCGGTTGACGGCCTGACCGGTCGAGACCCCCGGCCGCCACTAGCCTGTCCCGGTGCGCATCGACCTCCACACCCACAGCACCGCCTCCGACGGCACCGAGTCGCCGGCGGAGCTGGTGCGCTCCGCGGCCGCTGCAGGTCTGGACGTCGTGGCGCTCACGGACCATGACACCGTGCGCGGCTGGGACGAGGCGCTGGCCGCTCTTCCGCCGGGCCTGCGTCTGGTCCGGGGAACCGAGATCTCCTCGGTCTACGACGGGGTCAGCCTGCACCTGCTCGGCTACGGAATCGACCCGGCGTACGAGCCGCTGGCCGAGCAGATGGCGATGGCGCTGGACGACCGGGTGCCGCGCGCCCGGGCGATCATCGGCAAGCTGCAGGCCGCCGGCTACCCCGTCAGCTGGGACAAGCTGATGGCCAACGTGCCGGCCGGAGCGACCGTCGGGCGACCGCACATCGCCGACACCCTGGTCGCCGAGGGAGTCGTCGGGGACCGGAGCGAGGCCTTCGACTCGCTGCTGCACGACGGCAGCGAGTTCTTCGTCGGCCACTACTACGTCGATGCGGTCGAGGCGGTCCGGCTGGTGCGCGAGGCGGGTGGGGTGCCGGTGTTCGCGCATCCGGCGGCGCAGAAGCGCGGGGTGACCGTGGGCGAGGACGCCATCCACGCGATGACGGCGGCCGGGCTGGCCGGCCTCGAGGTCGACCACCGGGACAACGAGCCCGAGGCCCGTGAGCGGCTGCGGGGCCTCGCAGCCGACCTCGGCCTGCTGGTCACCGGGTCCAGCGACTACCACGGTTCCGGCAAACCGAACCGGCTCGGCGAGAACACCACCGACCCGACTGTGCTCGACGCCCTGCTCGACCAGGTCCGCAGCGGGATCACGGCATGAGCCGGCACGGATGAGCGCCGCCGACCTCAAGTTCTTCATCGAGGTCTTCGTCACGCTGTTCGTCATCATGGACCCGCCCGGGACAGTGCCGCTGTTCCTCAGCCTCACCAGCGGCCGCAGCCACGCGATGCGCAAGCGGCTCGCCGGCCAGGCGGTCGTCGTCGCCTTCTTCGTCATCACCGTGTTCGCGCTCTTCGGACGGCAGATCCTCGACTATCTGGGCATCACGCTGTCCTCGATGCAGGTGGCCGGCGGGCTGCTGCTGCTGCTCGTGGCCCTCGAGCTCCTGACGGGCAAGAGCGACGACCCGGTCGAGACGCAGAACGTCAACGTCGCACTGGTCCCCCTCGGCACCCCGCTGCTCGCCGGTCCGGGAGCGATCGTCGCCACCATCGTCTTCGTCAAGCGCGTCGACGACGTGGGCTCGGGCCTGGCGGTCGGCCTGGGCATCCTCGCGGTGCACGTGGTCTTGTGGCTGTTCATGCGCTTCTCGGTCGTCATCCTGCGCGTCATCAAGGACAGCGGCGTCACCCTGGTCACCCGCATCGCCGGGCTGCTGCTGTCGGCGATCGCGGTGCAGCTGGTCGCCGACGGCGTCACCACGATGGTCAAGAACGCCTGACGCCCCGACCGCCCGACCGCCCGACCACCCGACCACCCGACCGCACCACCCAGGAACGCTCGTTTGCGACCTGCCTCCCCGACACGCCGGGCGCACTGCGGCGTGTCGGGGAACGAGGTCGCAAACGATCATCAGTGGGCGGCCGTACGGCGGCAACGGACCGCCCGCTTGGGCAGCGGTCAGACCGTCGCCCAGAACTCCAGCAGCGCGGCCACCGTCGGGGCCGGCGCGTCGGCGGCGGGGGAGTGGCCCACGTCGGGCAGCGCGGCCACCCGGGCGCGCAGCCGCTGCGCCGTCGCCGCCTGCAGCTCCGGCGGCCACACGTCGTCCCGTTCGCCGAAGAGCACCAGCACCGGCAGCCCCGCCGCGGACAGCTCGTCGGTGGCGTCGGTGGCCGTGAGCAGCTGCTCGGCCATCCGCAGCATCGACACCGGGTGGTTCGCGACGAACCGGTCGTGCATCCAGGCCTCGAGCTCGGGAGTCGACGGCTCCGGGTCGGACTCCTGCTCGAACTGCCGCTTGGCCACCCAGATCGTCTCCAGGTCCAGGACCGGCAGTGCCTGCGCCAGCATGCCGATGCCGGTGCTGGCGGGCGCCGGGACCGCCGCGGGGCCGGAGCACATCAGCGTCAGCGAGCGCAGCGCGCCGGGGCCGACGAGCGCGACGGCCCGGGCGACCAGCCCGCCGAACGAGTGCCCGACCAGGTGCGCCGGACGGTCGAACGTCTTGAGCACGGCGAGGACGTCCTCGGCGAGCACCGGGACGTCGTACGACGCGGGGTCGTCGTCGCCGGCCGACTCGAACTGGCCGCGGAGGTCCAGCGCCACGACCGGGTGCCCGGCCGCCGCGATCGGCGCCAGCACCGCGATGAAGTCCTCCTTCGACCCGGTGAAGCCCGGGACCAGCAGGACCGGGTCCCGCGCCGGGCCGACGGCCTCTGCCGGCTCGGCCGCCAGGGCTGCCAGCGGGCCGCGCGGGGTCGCCAGCTCCACGGCGCGCACTCCGTCGGGCAGGTCGAGGAACGGCGGTTTGCTCATCAGCCGGAACGGTACCCAACCGCCCGTGACACGGACCCCGCCGGGATGGGCACAATGGCGCCCGTGAGCCGCACCGTCGCCGTCGCCAACCAGAAGGGCGGCGTGGCCAAGACCACCACTGTTGCCTCGCTCGGCAGCGCCCTGGCCGAGCAGGGCCGAAAGGTCCTCCTGGTCGACCTCGACGCCCAGTCGTGCCTCACCTTCTCCCTGGGGCTGGACCCGGACGCGGTCGAGCTTTCGGTGCACGACGTGCTGCTGGGCCGGGTCGGCGCGTCGATGGCGATCCAGCCGACCGAGGACGGCGTCGACCTGCTGCCCGCGACCATCGAGCTGGCCGGCACCGAGGCTCAGCTGCTGAGCCGGCCCGGCCGCGAGTTCGTGCTGCGCACCGCGCTCGAGGAGGTCTCCGCGGCGTACGACGTGGTGCTGCTCGACTGCTCGCCCTCGCTCGGCGTGCTCACCCTCAACGCGCTCACCGCTGCCGACGAGCTGATCATCCCCCTGCAGTGCGAGATGCTCAGCCACCGCGGGGTCGGGCAGCTGCTCGACACGGTCGCCGACGTGCGCCGCATCCTCAACCCCGGGCTGACCGTCCTGGGCGTGCTGCCGACGATGTTCGACGCGCGCACGAACCACGCGCGGGCGGTCCTGGCCGACGTCTCGGACCGCTACGGACTGACCGTGCTCGGGCCGCCGATCCCGAAGTCGGTCCGGTTCGCCGAGGCGCCCGCCGCCGGCCGGTCGGTGCTCGCGACCGCCCGGCGGACCCGTGGCGCGGAGGCCTACCGCGAGCTGGCCGGCTCGTTGTTCGGATGAGCGGGTCCGACGGCTTCGACCGGCTGCGCAGGCGCACTCCCGCGCCCGGCACCCGGACCGACGCCGCCCCGCTGCGGGTCGACCCCCAGGGCCGGAACGCCCTCTACAGCGGGAGCCCCCAGGCGCCTGCTCCGGGCGCGGTCACCGTCACCTGCTCGGAGTGCAAGCGGTCGACCGCGGTCAGCCCGCGGCGGCTGGCCGCGCTGGCGCTGCCGTCGGTGCACCTGCCGCTGATCCGCCGCGACCACCCGTCCTGGATGCGCTGCCCCGCCTGCGGCAGGCGCACCTGGGTCAAGATCGTCATCACCCTCTGACCTGCCACGCCGGTGCGTTCCCGGTCGACCGGCGGCCGCCGGCCGGCCGGGGCGGACGCACCGTGTCACTGCGCTGCGGCTGCGGCGCGCGCCTCCTCGAGCGCGTCCTCTCCCTCGAACGAGTTGGGACGGCCGGCTCCTGACTCGATCAGCGCGCGGAGGCTGCCGTTGACGTACTCGCCCCAGGCGTGCCGGCACACGCCGTAGCACTCGTGCTCCGGCCGCAGGCCCTCGTGCGTGAACCGGACGTGCGTGCGACCGTCCTGCTCGGTGATGTCGAAGACGACCGTGGTCCCCGTCCACTCCTCCTTGTCCGCGACGAAGCTGAGCGAGCTGTCGAGGACGAGCCAGGCGACCCGCCGCGAGGGGACGAGCTCGGTGATGCGGAACTTCGAGTAGTGGATCCCCGGCACGGCGTAGCTGAACTCCGCGCCAGGCTGTGTCGGTCGCACCCTCGATCTCCCCTGACCACCAGGCCCGGACGTCGGTGATGGCGGCGAACACCTGCTCCGGCGTCTGCTCGACCGAGAACGTGTGGGTGAGATTGCTGTCCATCGTGGTGCCTCTCAGGTCGGGTCGGCCGTGGCGAGTCCCCGTCCGACGTCTACTTGCGTGATGCAAGCGACCCTAGGCGACTGACTAGCGTGACGCAAGTGCCGAGGTAGAGTGGCGCTGTGCTGGGGAAGACGTACGACCGCGAGGTCTGCTCGATGGCGCGCGCGCTGGAGATCGTCGGCGAGCGCTGGAGCCTGCTGATCGTCCGCGACGCCCTGTTCGCGGGGGTGACGCGCTTCAACGACTTCCAGCGGGGCCTGGGCGTCGCGCCGAACGTGCTCGCGGCCCGGCTGGACGCCTTCGTCACCGCGGGCGTGCTGGAGCGGCGCCGGTACTCCGAGCAGCCCGAGCAGTTCGAGTACGTGCCCACCGCCAAGGGGCGGGACCTGGCGTCCGCGATCGTCGCTCTCACCCGCTGGGGCGACCGGTGGGCCGCTCCGGGCGAGCCGCCCATCCTCTACACGCACTCGGGCTGCGGCGGCGCGGTCGAGTCGCAGGCAGTCTGCGCCCGCTGCGGCGCTCTGGACCCCGCTGACGTGCAGGCCGCGCCCGGGCCTGGCATGCCGGCGGGGTACGTCGAGAACCGGCGACGCGGGCGATCCGGCTGAGGGGTACTCCCTCCGGGAGCGCGGAACCTCGGACGTGTCAGCCGTCGCTACGGGTGCGCTCGCCGACGTAGGCCAGCACGTCCGCCTCGGCCGACCGCAACCGCCCGACCTGCTCACCCGCGTCGCAGGTGAGCAGCGCGACGTCCACCAGCCCGGCCTCGCGGGCGAGAACCCGCCAGGTCGCCCCACCGGTCTCCCAGCGGCGCAGAGCCTCGAGGTCCTCGCTCACGGCCGAGCTCAGTCCTCGGCGGGGCCGCCGCCCGAGCCCCGGCCGCCCCGGCTGCGACGGCGCCGCGGTGCGGCACCCGCGTCGTCACCGGCAGACTCGGGACTGGCCGGGGCGCCGTCGGTGCCCTCGGCCGGCTGACCCGACCGGGTCCGGGTGCGACTCCCGGCGCGGCGGCGCCTGGCCGGACGCTCGCCCGCGTCGTCGCCATGGTCCCGCGGGGCGGCGCTGCCGCGACCGCCGGCACCGCTGCGTGCCCCCGCCGTGCTCCCGCCGCCGGCACTGCCACGACCACCACGGCCGCCGGACGGGCGGTCGGAACCGCGACCGCGAGCCCCGCCGGCCCGCCCGGTCTCGCCCAGGTCCTCGACCTCCTCGGCCTCCAGCCCGGCCCGGGTGCGCTGCGCCCTCGGCAGGACGCCCGTGACGTGCCGCGGGATCTCGAGCTCCTCGTAGAGGTGGTCGGAGTTGGAGTAGGTCTCCTCCGGCTCACCGAAGCCGAGGTCGAGGGCCTTGTCGATCAGCGACCACCGGGGCATGTCGTCCCAGTCGACGAAGGTGATCGCGATGCCCTTTGCCCCGGCCCGGGCGGTGCGGCCGATGCGGTGCAGATAGGTCTTCTCGTCCTCGGGGCACTGGTAGTTGATGACGTGGGTGATGTCCTGCACGTCGATGCCGCGCGCCGCGACGTCGGTGGCGACGAGCACGTCCACCTTGCCGTTGCGGAACGCGCGCAGCGCCTGCTCGCGGGCGCCCTGACCGAGGTCCCCGTGGACCGCGCCGGAGGCGAAGCCGCGGTCCGCGAGATCGTCGGCGACCTTCGCGGCCGTGCGCTTGGTGCGGCAGAAGACGAGGGTGAGGCCGCGGCCCTCGGACTGCAGGATCCGCGCGAGCATCTCGACCTTGTCCATGGCGTGCGCCCGGAAAGCGTGCTGCTCGACGGCCTTGACGGTGAGGCCGTCGTCGTCCGGGTCGACCGCTCGGATGTGCGTCGGGTGGTGCATGTAGGCGCGGGCCAGCGTGATGATGGCACCGGGCATGGTCGCCGAGAACAGCATCGTCTGCCGGCCCGCGGGCACCAGCCGAACGATCTTCTCGACGTCGGGCAGGAAGCCGAGGTCGAGCATCTCGTCGGCCTCGTCGAGCACCAGGGTGCGAACGTGTCCGAGGTCGAGATGGCCCTGCTGGGCCAGGTCGATCAGGCGTCCCGGCGTACCGACGACGACCTCGATGCCCTTCTTCAGCCGCTCGACCTGCGGCTCGTAGGCGCGGCCGCCGTAGATCGAGAGGATCCGGATGCTGCGACGCGCCGCGGCCTTCTCGAGGTCCTCGGTGACCTGGACGCACAGCTCGCGGGTCGGCACGACCACCAGCGCCTGCGGCTTGCCGGGCTCCACGACGACGGGCGGGTCGACCTCCTGCTCCTCGCCCTCCACGACGACCCGCTGCAGGAGCGGGATGCCGAAGCCCAGAGTCTTGCCGGTACCGGTCTTGGCCTGGCCGATGATGTCGTGGCCGTGCAGGGCGACCGGCAGCGTGAGTGCCTGGATGGGGAACGGGTGCATGATGCCGACGGCTTCGAGCGCCTCGACCGTGGCCGGGAGCACGCCGAGCTCGGCGAATGTCTGGGTGTTCAGGACGGAGCCCTTCTGGGACGGGGTCCCGCACAGACACGAGGTCGGCTGGCCGCACGCCGTCTCAGGTGGAGATGGCGGGCCGCTCGGGCGGGACGTTCGGTCGGAGCCGATCGGTTCGTCGGGCGACCGGGCATCCGTGATACGGGCCCACCCTACCCCTCGGTACGCTCAGCGCCGTGAGCGAGCCCGAGGACGACACGCCCGGCAGCCCGGTGGCCGCGGCCCCGGACCCGCTGGCCGACGAGGAGTACCGGCTCGCCGTCGTCGACCTGCTCGGCGCCCTCGCGTACGGCGAGCTGACCGCGTTCGAGCGGCTGGCGGACGACGCGTCGTTCGCCCCGACCCTGGCCGACAAGGCCGCGCTGGCGGCGATGGCGGTCGCCGAGTACCAGCACTTCGTGCTGCTCCGGGACCGGCTGGTCGAGCTCGGCGTCGCACCGGAGGACGCGATGGAGCCGTTCATGCCGGCTCTGGAGGCCTTCCACGAGCGGACCGCGCCGGGGGACTGGCTCGAGGGCCTGGTCAAGGCCTACGTCGGTGACGGCATCGCCGAGGACTTCTACCGGGAGATCTCGGCCTACCTCGACGACTCGAGCCGGGACCTCGTGCTCAGGGTCCTGGAGGACACCGGCCACTCGACGTTCGCGGTCGAGCGGGTGCGGGCCGCGATCGAGGCGGACCCCCGGTTGGCCGGCCGGCTGGCGCTCTGGGGCCGCCGCCTGGTCGGCGAGGCGCTCAGCCAGGCGCAGCGGGTGGCGGCCGAGCGGGACGCGCTGGCCGCGCTGCTCGTCGGCGGGATGGCGCACCGCGGGGCCGACCTGGCCGAGGTCGGCCGGATGTTCGCCCGGCTCACGGACAACCACACCGAGCGGATGGCCACCCTCGGCCTGTCCTCCTAGTCCGCCCCTCTGCTCGTCCCACCCCCTCGCCGAGTGGTGGGTTGCGCACCCGGAATGTGCGGGTTCAGCCTGCCGAACCCACCACTCGCGGGGGACGGGGGTCAGAGGTTGCCGAAGCCGACCTTGCGCGCCTCGGGCTCGCCGACCTCGACGTAGGCGATCTTGTCCGCCGGGACGACGACCTGCCGGCCTCGGTCGTCGGTGAGCGAGAGGATCTGGGTCTTCCCCGCCACCGCGGCCTGCACGGCGGCCACGACGGCGTCCGGGGTCTCGGTGCTCTCGACCACCAGCTCGCGCGTGGCGTGCTGCACGCCGATCCTGACCTCCACGGGGACCTCCGGGATCCTTCGTCTGCGTGCCATGTCGCCGCTGAGCCTAGTGCGCAGGGGCCGTCGTCAGCGGTGCGGGGCGGCGGTGTTCGCCGTCGGCGTCATCGGGGCGTGCCGGTCCGGTCCGCCCCGCCCCGCCCCGCCCCGCCCCCCGGTGCGGCGTCAGTGCGGCTCGCCGCTGCGCGGGAAGCCGCCGATGCCGCGCCAGCTCAGGCTGGCGAGCAGGCGGGCAGCGGCGTCGCGGGGGATGCTGCCCCCGGCACCGAGCCAGTAGCGCGCGGCCACCTGGGCCATGCCGACCAGGCCGACGGCCAGCAGACGGGCCTGCTCCTGGGGCAGCCCGGCGTCGTCACGGATGACCTCGCCGATCGCCTCCGCGCAGGCGAAGGTCACGCCGTCGATGCGCTCGCGAACCTCGGGCTGGTTGACGAGGTCGGACTCGAACACGAGCCGGAACGCCCCGCCCTCGTCGTCCACGAAGTGGAAGTAGGCCTCGATGGTGTCGGCGACCCGCTGCTTGTTGTCGGTCGTGGCGTCCAGCGCCGCCCGCACCGCGGCTACCACGGTCTCGGTGTGCTGGTCGAGCAGCGCCAGGTAGAGCTCGAGCTTGCCCGGGAAGTGCTGGTAGAGCACCGGCTTGCTGACGCCCGCCGCGTCGGCGATGTCGTCCATCGCCGCGGCGTGGTAGCCCTGGGCGACGAAGACCTCCTGGGCAGCACCGAGCAGCTGCTGGCGTCGGGCCGGCCGTGGCAGGCGCGCGCCACGGGTCCTGGCGTCCGGGGCAGCCGGCACGTCTGCTCCTTCGTCGGGCGGCGCTCGCTCTACGGGGAGGGAGCCTGTGGCGGCTCCACCCTAGGTGTCGACCGGCGCGATCAGCGGTATTCGTCCTCGTCGACATCCACGACGCGGGACTGCTCCGCGCGGTCCGCCTCGTCGGCCTCCGACCCGTCGGTTCCGGCCGGGTCCTCGTCCTCGGCCGACGGGACGGCGTCGGCGCGCTGCTCGAGGGCGTCCGCCTCGGGAACCTCGGCGTCGTCCGGGACAGGCTGCTCGTCGCGCTCGGTCACGGGCTCACCCTACGCCGGTCACGCTGCGCAACTCCGGTGACAAACGGGTGATGTGCCCGGCGACGCTGCACGCGAGAGGGCCTCCGGCCTGGGACACTGGGGGCATGTTCGTCGACCCGTCCCAGCGAGGCGCCCGGTGACCGTCAGCGACGACCGCGACCTCGTCGCGGCGCTGCTCGGCGTGCCGGGCGTCGCCGCCGCAGCCGTCGAGCCGCACGGCGACGGCCCCGGGACGCTCCGGCTGCAGCTCGCGGCCGGCGCCGACGAGGTCGATGTCGCGGGCGCGGTGAACCGGCTGCTCCGCAGCAAGTTCGGCCTGGCCGTCGACGCCGACCGGGTCCGGGTGCTGGAGGAGTCGGCTCCCCGAGACGCCGGCTTCCCGCAGGTCGCCCCCGAGGCCGAGGAGCTGCTCGAGGCGGACGAGAGCAGGTCGACGCCGGGGCCCGACGGCCTGACGGTCGTCGACTCCCGCGGAGAGACTGCCTCCGACGCGACGGAGGAGCCGGCGCCGGCCCCCGGCGACACAGCGCGGACGGCGGCCGGGCGGCTGGTGATCGAGCGGGTGCAGCTCGTCTCGGCACACCTCGGTGTCGCTGTGTCGGTCACGCTGCGGTCCGGCGGCCGTACCGAGGTCGGCGAGGTCGAGGGCGCAGCCACCAGCGGGGCGCTGCACCGGTCGGTCGCCGAGGCGACGCTGCGCGCGGTGGAGCGCCTCGTCGACGAGCAGGTGCGCTTTGCCGTAGAGCACGTCGAGATCGCCAGCACCGGCCAGGAGCGCACCGCCCTGGTCGTGCTCTCGCTGGTCACCGAGCGCGGCACCCAGCGCCTGTCCGGCGCCTCCGTGGTGCGCGACGACGCGCGTCAGGCAGTCATCCGTGCAGTCCTGGCGGCGGTGAACCGGCGGGTCGGCCCGATGCTCGCCGAGGGGGACGGCTGAACCTCGACGACCCGCTGCCCCACTGGCCAGGCACCGACCTCGAGCTGCCGTCCGGTCGGCTGTACGTCCGCAGTGCACCCGCTGCATCGAGCGGCGCGGAGCGCGCGGTGCTCCTGCACGGGCTCGGCGGTGCCGCCACCAACTGGACCGACGTGATGGAGCTGCTGCGGGACCGCCTGGAGTCACAGGCGCCGGACCTGCCCGGTTTCGGCTGGTCACCGCCGCCGGCTCGCGACGACTACTCGCTGCGGTCCCACGTCCGGGCAGTGACCGAGCTGATCGAGTCCGGCGGCGCCGGTCCCGTGCACCTCATGGGCAACTCCCTGGGCGGGACGGTGGCGACCGTGCTGGCCGCGACCCGGCCCGACCTGGTCCGTACCCTCACCCTCGTCTCGCCGGCGCTGCCGGTGCTGCGCCCGCGGCGGAGCAACGTGCACCTGCCCGCCCTGGCCGTACCGTGGGCGGGCCAGCGGCTGGCCCGGCAGATCGGCCGGTTCCCGGTCGAGCAGCGGGTCCGCGCCTCCATCGAGATCTGCTGGGCCGACCCGTCGCGGGTGCCCCCGCGCCGGTTCGAGGAGGCGATGGAGGAGGCCGACCGGCGGGCCCGGCTGGAGCACGATGGTGACGCGATGATCCGGTCGCTGCGCAGCCTGATCTCGGCGTACCTCCGACCCGACCGCTGGCCCCTGTGGCGGCTGGCCGGCCGGGTGCAGGCGCCGACCCTGCTCGTCTACGGGCTCAAGGACCGGTTGGTGGACCCCCGTGCGGCGGGCCGGGCCGAACGCACCTTCCCGCGGTCCCGGCTGGTCGTGCTGCCGGACAGCGGGCACGTCTCCCAGATGGAGCACCCGGAGGTCGTCGCCCGCGAGGTACGCCGCCTGCTCGACTCGGCAGGCGACCGGCGGAGCCCGGACCCCGCGTCCCGGTCCTGACACGTACCGGTCAGTCGAGTCGCTCCAGCAGCCGGACCGTGACGGTGTCGCCGGCCTGCCTGCCGATCGCCTCGCGCACGTCGGCTGGGCTCTTCTCCAGGGTGGCGTCGAACTGCTGGTCGATCCCGGTCTTGCCGACCTCCTGCAGGCCCGTGCCGTCGAGGGCATCGTCTCTCGTCAGACTCGCGCTGGGGCCGGAACTCGTCGCCGGCGCCGGGACGTCGCTTGGCGGCGGGCGCGGTCCGGCGCTCACTCGAGGAAGCCGCGGAGCAGCGCTGCCGTGCCCTCGAGGTGGACCGCCATGGCCGTACGGGCGACCTCCGGGCGGCCCTTGCGAACCGCCGACACGATGCGTGCGTGCTGCCTGCGGGAGTGCGCGATGTTGGGCGGCAGCAGCGGGATCGCGTCGAGCAGGTCGTTGAGCCGCATCCGGTTGTCCGACACGGCCGCGGACAGGGACGGCGACCCGGCCATCGCGACGATCGCGAGGTGCAGCCGGCTGTCGGCCGGCCGGTAGTCCTCGACCGAGGCCGACCGCTCCAGCGCGAGCGCGTCCTCCAGCTCGCGGAGCTGCTCGGGGTCGTGACCCGCCCGCGCCGCCAGCTCGGCGGCGCCGGGCTCGAGCACCTCGCGGAGGAGCAGGGCGTCGGTCATCTCGCGGCCCATGTCCAGGGCGATCTCCCGCGCGTCGCGTTCGCCGCGACGCCACTCGTGCGGCGGGAGGACGAACGTCCCGCCGGACCGGCCGCGCCGGGACTCGACGTACCCGGAGTCGGCCAGCGACCGGATCGCGTCCCGCAGGGTGGGCCGGCTGACGCCAAGGCGGGTCGCGAGCTCCCGCTCGGACGGGAGCCGGTCGCCCGCCACGACCTGGCCGAGCTTGACGGCCTGCAGGAGCCGCTCCACCGTCTCCTCGAAGGCGTTGCCGCCGCGGATCCGGCGGAACGCCGGCCGGCTCGGCCCGTGGCCGGCCCGCTCCTCCGACTGCCGGGCCGGGAGGGTGGCGTCGATGCCTCAGCCCGTCGTGCTCGGTGGCTTCGTCGTGTCGCGGGGGTTTGGCACGCCGGCGTTCAGGTCCGCGACGCGGGTCGTTCCGTAGCCCTCGGACTCGAGGTGCGCGCCGTGGGCGCCGCCCGTCATGGCGAACTCCTCCTCCGGGGACAGGATCAGCTTGTGCCTGCCGGCGACGGCGAAGTAGACGATCGCCAGGGCGAACCAGATGGCGACGCCGACGACGCCGGGACGATAGTCGGAGTTGAAGAACAGCGAGACGAGCGACACGGCGGCGATGACGCCGGCGACAGCCGCACCGGTGACGCCGAGCGGGCTGCGGTACGGCCGCTCGATGTTGGGCTTGTTCCGACGCAGCAGGATGAACGACACCATCTGCATGACGTAGGAGATGACCGCGCCGAACACCGCCATGGTGAGCAGCGCCGCGCCGACGCTGTCCGAGCCGGAGTACTTCAGGACCAGGGCCAGGACGTACCCGAGCCCGGCGCCGGCGAGCAGGGCGACGTGCGGGGTCTGCCGGGTTCCGTGGGTCACCGACAGGGGATGCGGGAAGTAGCCCGCCCTGGAGAGCGAGTAGATGTTGCGCCCGTACGCGAAGATGATCGTGTGGAAGCTGGCCACCAGGCCGGTGACCGCGACCAGCGCGAGCAGCGAGGCTGCCGTCCCCGTGCCGAAGATCGTCTTCAGGCCGTCGAAGAGCGGCTCGTCCGAACTGCTCAGCTCGCCGGACCCGGGCGCGATGCCCGCGCTGAGGAACAGCGTGAGGAAGGCGGCCGCGATCAGCGTGAACAGGCCGTAGATCGTGCCGCGGGGGATGTCCCGCCGCGGGTCGTGGGACTCCTCGGCGGCGAGCGGCAGCTCCTCGATCGCCAGGTAGAACCAGATGGCGAACGGGATGGCGAAGAACACTCCCTTGATGCCGTCCGGGAACCAGCCGCCGACCGAGTCGATCGCCTGGGCCTGGAAGTCGAGCTTGGTCAGCGCGCCCGCCCAGAACACGATGAGGATGGCCAGCGCGGCGAGGCAGATGAACACCGAGAACCGGAAGGACGCCTCGACCCCGAAGACGTTGAGGCCGACGAACAGCCCGTAGAAGATGGCCCACCAGATGGGTGCCGGCATCGAGAACCCGAACAGGTCGTCGGTGATCGAGTCCATGTAGCCACCGATGCCGACGACGATGACCGCCGGGGTGACGATGTACTCGATGCTCTCCGCCACCCCGGTGACGAAGCCGCCCCACGGGCCCATCGCGGTGCGCCCGAACGAGTAGGCACCACCGGTGTGCGGCAGCGCGGGCGACATCTCGGCGATCGAGTAGCACATGCCCAGGTACATGACCGTGATGACCACGGTGGCAACCAGCAGGCCGCCGAAGCCGAACTCGAGCCCGAAGTTCCAGCCGAAGAAGTCCCCGGAGATGACGGCGGCCACTCCGAGCGCCCACAGCGACCACACGCCGGCGTGCCGACGGAGGGTCCTCTTGGCGAAGTAGTCCTGGTCGGCTTCCCGGTACGTGACGGACGATCGGCGCTCGGCCATGCGAGTCCCTTCTCGACCCCCGTGCACGGTGACGTGACCGGGACGCTAGACCCGCTCGGGAAATGGGTCAAGGATTTCCCAATGGGGCTAGGGTGCCCATCGACGGGGCCGACGAGGAGGTCGCTGTGGCGGTTGCGGGTCGTGGTCTCTCGGTCGTCCGTCTGCGCGAGGAGGTCGCCGCCGGCGCGATCGACACCGTGATCGTCGCCTTCACCGACATGCAGGGGCGGCTCCAGGGCAAGCGCCTTCATGCCCAGTACTTCCTGGACGAGGTGCTCGAGCACGGCACCGAAGGCTGCAACTACCTGCTGGCCGTCGACGTCGACATGAACACCGTCGACGGCTACGCGATGTCGTCCTGGGAGCGCGGCTACGGGGACTTCATGTTCGTCCCGGACCTCTCGACCCTCTGTCGCGTCCCGTGGCACGAGGGGACGGCGCTGCTCCTGGCCGACCTCCAGTGGGAGGACGGCACCGACGTCGTCGCGTCCCCGCGTCAGGTGCTCAAGCGGCAGGTCGCTCGGCTGGCCGATCGCGGGCTGGTGGCCCTGGCCGGCACCGAGCTCGAGTTCATGGTCTTCCGCGACACGTTCGAGCACGCGTGGCGCAACGGCTACCGGGAGCTGACGCCGGCCAACCTCTACAACGTCGACTACTCGATCGTCGGCACCTCGCGGGTCGAGCCGTTGCTGCGCCGGATCCGCAACGACATGACCACGGCGGGGATGACCGTCGAGTCGGCCAAGGGGGAGTGCAACCTCGGCCAGCACGAGATCGCTTTCCGGTACGACGAGGTGGTGCGCACCTGCGACCACCACGTCCTCTACAAGACCGGCGCGAAGGAGATCGCGGCCCAGGAGGGCATGTCGCTCACCTTCATGGCCAAGTTCGACCAGCGCGAGGGCAACTCGTGCCACATCCACCTGTCGTTCCGCGGCGCGGACGGTTCGCTGGTCCTCTCCGACGAGACGGAGTCCGGCGACCACGGCATGTCCACGCTCTGCAAGCAGTACACCGCCGGACAGCTGGCCACCCTGCGCGAGCTGACGCTCTTCCTCGCGCCCAACATCAACTCCTACAAGCGCTACGTCGCAGGATCGTTCGCACCGACCGCGGTCCGCTGGGGGTGGGACAACCGCACCTGCGCGCTGCGCATGGTCGGGCACGGGCCGTCGCTCCGGCTGGAGAACCGGGTGCCCGGCGGCGACGTGAACCCCTACCTGGCCAGTGCCGCGCTCATCGCCGGTGGCCTGTACGGCATCGAGAACGAGCTCGAGCTCGAGGACCCGTTCCCCGGCAATGCCTACACGTCCGACTCGGAGCACGTGCCCGCAACGATGCACGAGGCCCTCGAGCTGTGGGAGGGCAGCACCATCGCCCGGGAGGCGTTCGGCCAGGACGTCGTCGACCACTACGCCAACATGGCCCGGGTCGAGCTGGCCGCCTACGACTCGACGGTCACCGACTGGGAGCGGTTCCGGTGCTTCGAGCGGATGTGAGCGAGCCCCGATGAGCGCCGAGCCGCACACCCACGACGTCGTGAACCCGGCCACCGAGGAGGTGGTCGCCACGGTCGCCCTGACGGGGACGGCCGACACCGACACGGCCATCGCCCGCTCGCGGACGGCGTACGAGACCTGGCGCCTGGTGTCACCGGGCGACCGCGGGCGGCTGCTGCGCAGGTTCGCGGAGGCAGTCGATGCCGACCAGGAGAACCTCGCCCGGCTGGAGGTCGCCAACTCGGGTCACACCATCAGCAACGCGCGGTGGGAGGCGGGCAACGTCCGGGACGTGCTGACCTACTACTCGGCCGCTCCCGAGCGGCTGCTCGGGGCACAGATCCCGGTTCCCGGCGGGATCGACATCACCTTCAAGGAGCCGCTCGGCGTCGTCGGCGTGATCGTCCCGTGGAACTTCCCGATGCCGATCGCGGCGTGGGGGCTCGCCCCGGCGCTGGCAGCCGGCAACACCGTGGTCCTCAAGCCCGCCGAGGTGACGCCGCTGACCGCGGTGCGCCTCGGCGAGCTCGCGCTGGAGGCGGGCCTGCCGCCGGACGTGTTCCAGGTCCTGCCCGGCAAGGGCTCGGTCGTGGGTCAGCGGTTCGTCGACAACCCGACCGTCGCCAAGGTCGTGTTCACCGGCTCGACCGAGGTCGGCCGGGCGATCATGGCCGGCTGCGCGGCCCAGGTGAAGCCGGTCACGCTCGAGCTGGGCGGCAAGAGCGCGAACATCGTCTTCGGCGACGCCGACCTCGAGCGCGCCGCCGCCACCGCCCCGTACGCGGTCTTCGACAACGCCGGCCAGGACTGCTGCGCCCGATCGCGGATCCTGGTGCAGCGCAGCGCGATGGACCGGTTCCTCGAGCTGCTCGAGCCGGCCGTCCGCGGCGTCCGGGTCGAGGACCCCACCCGCGACACGGCCGAGATGGGCCCGTTGATCACGGCAGCGCACCGGGACCGGGTCGCCGGCTACGTGCCTGACGGCGCTGCGGTCGCGTTCCGCGGCACCGCGCCGGACGGCGCCGGCTTCTGGTTCCCGCCGACCGTGCTCGCGCCGGTGGACCCCCGCGACCGGGTGGCGCAGGAGGAGGTGTTCGGCCCGGTCGTCGCGGTGATCCCGTTCGACGACGAGGCGGACGCGGTACGGATCGCCAACGACTCGCCGTACGGGCTGTCCGGGTCGATCTGGACGGAGAACCTCGGGCGCGCGCTTCGGGTTGCCCGGGCGGTCGAGACCGGCGCGCTCAGCGTCAACTCCCACTCTTCGGTGCGGTACTGGACGCCGTTCGGGGGGTTCAAGCAGTCCGGTCTCGGGCGCGAGCTCGGACCGGACGCCCTGGACTCCTTCACCGAGGTCAAGAACGTCTTCATCAGCACGGAGGCCTGAGTGTCATCACGACTGGACGGGCGGGTAGCGGTCGTCACCGGCGCGGGCAGCGGGATCGGGCTCGCCACGGCGCGCCGGTTCGCGGCCGAAGGTGCCCGGGTCGTCTGCGCAGACCTCGACGCGACCGCGGGGCAGGCGGTGGCCGAGGAGGTGGGCGGCCGGTTCGTGGCCGTCGACGTCGCAGACGAGGAGCAGGTGGCCGCGCTGTACGCCGAGGCGCAGTCGGCCTACGGCGCGATCGACGTCGCCTTCCACAACGCCGGGATCAGTCCGCCCGAGGACGACTCGGTCCTCACCACCGGGCTGGACGTGTGGCAACGGGTGCAGACCGTGAACCTGACCTCGGTGTACCTCGGCTGCAAGCACGTCATCCCGTACATGCAGCGGCAGGGCCGTGGGTCGATCATCAACACCGCATCGTTCGTGGCGGTCATGGGTGCGGCCACCTCCCAGGTCGCCTACACCGCGTCCAAGGGCGGCGTCCTGGCGATGACCCGCGAGCTCGGCGTGCAGTTCGCCCGCGAGGGGATCCGGGTGAACGCCCTGTGTCCTGGGCCGGTGAACACCCCGCTGCTGCAGGAGCTGTTCGCCAAGGACCCGGAGCGGGCGGCCCGACGGCTGGTGCACGTCCCGATGGGGCGGTTCGCCGAGCCGGACGAGATCGCGGCGGCCGTCGCCTTCCTCGCCAGTGACGACTCCTCGTTCATGACGGCCTCGACGTTCCTGGTCGACGGCGGCATCTCGGGCGCCTACGTCACGCCGCTGTAGCTGACCGGTGGAGCACCGACGACGGCGGAACGCGCCTGGCCGGGCCACCACCTGAACGTCTGCGATGTTGCGCCGTCGTCCGCGCGCTCGACCGGGACGAGTCGCACCGGGGCGGCCGCCACCGAAGGCGGCCGTCAGCGGCCCGGGACGATCCGGCTGGCCTCGTCGAGGTGCCGATCGAGGTCGGGGCCGACGAGCTCTTCCGCTGCGCGCTCGTAGCGGTGCAGCGCCCGAGACCAGAGCTCGGACCCGGTGGGGTCGACCGAGTCCTGGATCGACGCCCAGAGGGCCCAGACGCACCGCGCCGCCAAGCCGAACAGCCGTGCCCTGGCGGCCTGCTGCCGGGACGAGCCGCCCAGGTAGGCCGCCACCAGGTGCTCGAGGTGGTCCACCGAGAGGTCTGCCTCCTGCCAGAGGTTGCCCAGGTCGAACATCGGGTCGGCGTTGGCGCTGAACTCGTGGTCGATCAGCCACAGCCGGACCCCGTCGTCGACGATGTTGGCGGCGACCAGGTCGTTGTGGCACGGGAGAGCGGGACCGGCCCCTGCGGTGACCGCGCGCAGCAGCTGCTCGAACCGGGGCAGCAGGTCGAGGTAGCCCGGCGGCACCCGGAGGCCGTGCTGCTGCACGATCCGCAGGTAGCGGCTCTGCACGGCAGCGAGGTCCAGGTCGGCGGCGAACCGCGGACCGGCGTGCAGCTGCCGGCAGACGCCGGCGACCCGGGTCAGCATCACCTCGTCGCTCAGGTCCGCGGGGGTGAGGGCGCGACCTTCGACCCAGTCGACGACCAGAGCGCGGTCCTCGGGCAGGTACGCGACGACCGCCGGAGCGGCGCCGCTGGCCGCGGCCCGCAACGAGTTGACGTGCTCGGCCTGGCGATCGATCGCGAGCAGGTCGCCGCCCGGACCGGACAGCCGGACCACCACGGTGCGGTCCGGGGCCGTCACCTTGAAGGAGTCATTGGTCAGGCCGCCGGGGAGGGCCACCACCTCCCGCGGCTGCGCTGCCAGCGGAAGCTGCGCGAGGACGCGCTCGAGCCGGTCTCCAGCCCCGCCTCCGGCCGCCGGCCCGGTGTCGCCAGCCCTGTTGGTCACGTCAACCCACCCGTCCGGGGCGTCCTGGTGACCCGCAGCAGTCGGCCGCCGAGTCCGACAGCCAGGACCGCAACACCGGCCAGCACCGAGGCCGCCGGCAGGGCGGCGACCAGGGTCAGGCAGCCGGCGACTCCCACCACGTTGACGATGCGCGGCCAGCGCCGCTGGTGCGCGGGCTGGCGCAGGGCCGAGACGTTCGCGACCGCGTAGTAGACCAGCACGCCGCAGGAGGAGAAGCCGATGGCTCCTCGCAGGTCGGCAACGAGGACGAGCGCGACCGCAGCGGTCGCCACCGCGATCTGGGCGCGCCGCGGCACCTGGTGCACCGGGTCGACAGCGGCCAGCTGCCGGGGCAGGTCCCGCTCACGGGCCATGGCCAGCGTGGTGCGGCTGACGCCGGCCAGCAGCGCGAGCAGGGCGCCGAGCGCGGCGGCGGCCGCGCCGACCCGGACCAGCGGGACGGCCCAGCCCGCACCGGCCGCGCGCACGGCGGCCGCCACCGGTGTCGTGGTGCCGGACAGTCCGTCGCCGAGCACCGCGATCAGTGCGGTGCCCACCGCGGCGTACACCGCGATGGCCACAGCCAGCGCCAGGACGACTGCTCGGCCGATCATCTCGGGCCGCTCGACCTCCTCGGCCAAGGTGGCGATCCGGGCGTACCCGGCGAAGGCGAAGAACAGCAGCCCCGCGGACTGCAGCACCCCGTGGACACCGCCGTGCGCGACCAGCTGCGGGACCTCGGCACCGCCGGCAGCGTGCCGCCAGGAGAGGACCACGAACACCGCCAGGGTGAGCAGGGTCAGGGTGAGCAGGAGCCGGGCCACGCCCGCGGTACGGGTGATGCCGCGCAGCTGGGCACCGGTCAGCGCCAGGACCGCGAGGGCCGCGACCCCCCGGGCCCACCAGCCGCCACCGGGGACGGCGTACGCCGCGAAGGTCATCGCCATGGCTGCGCACGAGGCGGTCTTCCCGACCACGAAGCCCCAGCCGGCCAGGAAACCCCACCAGTCGCCGAGCACCTCGCGACCGTAGACGTAGGTCCCCCCCGAGGTGGGGTAGGTCATCGCCAGCTGTGCCGAGGCAACGGCGTTGCACGTCGCCACGAGGGCGGCCACGGCGAGCCCGACCAGCAGAGCCGAGCCGGCGGCGCGGGCAGCAGGGGCGAACGCGGCGAACACCCCGGCACCGATCATCGCGCAGAGCCCGATGACGACGGCGTCACCCGTGCCGAGTCGGCGCGCGAGCGGCCCCGAGGTCGTCTCCTGCCGACTGCTGGTCCTCATCGACTGGTCCATGCCGCCAGTCTGTGCGGGAGGCAGGTCACCGGGCTTGATCGATATCGCTGATTGCGCGGGTGAACCAGGACTTGGGGTCGCCGAAGCCGAGGTCGGTGATCCCGAACTCGCGCAGCTTCGTGACGGCGAGCAGCCTGTGGTGGGCGGCGAAGGTCAGGACATGAGCGACCATCGCGCCGTACGTCATCACGACGGGCTGCGGGGAGAACGCGTCGACGAACGTCTCGTCGAACCTGCCCTCGCGGGCCACCGCCCGGACCTGGTCCACGAACGCCGGTCCGGTGGTGGCCAGCCGGCGCCGCATCGAGGCCACCGACTCACCGTCCTCGACCGCGAAGTCGTACTCCTCGTCCGCCATCGCCGCGCACCACATGTCCATCTGGCCGATCAGGCGGGACAGGGACCACCGCAGAGACCCGCCGTCGATCCCCTCGACCGGGCCGACGAAGGGCTCGTCCAGCTGGTCGTCGGTGAGCCGCTCCGCCCGCTTGACGAGCTCGTCGACCAGCCAGGCGTGGTGCTCGACCATCTCCACCACCAGGTCCATGCCGGACATCGTGTGCCGTGCCGGCAGCCGAAGACCAGCGGGAGGGTGGAAGTGGACGTCGTTGGGCGACGCGATCCGGAACCGGGCCGGCCGGCGTCGCCAGGCAGAGGGCGTCACGCCGTACTCCCGGCGGAACGCACGAGTGAATGCCTCGTGCGAGGAGAAGCCGGCCTCGACGGCGATGTCGAGGAGGTTCGCCTCGGTGGTCGTCATCCGGTACGCCGCACGTTCGAGCAGGACCCGGGTACGGAACCTGGTGGGGGACTCGCCCCCGAGGGCACTGATCACCCGCTCGAAGTGGTGCCGGGAGAGGTACGCATCGGCGGCCAGGTCAGCCGCACGGCTCGGTATCCCGTCCAGGTCGGCGCCGAGCCGTTCCACGAACTGCACGAAGCGGTCCTCGGGATCGCTCACCCCATCGCGGCGGCCACTGCCTCCGCGGCCGTCCGCAGCTCCGCGTCGCTGACGTTCGGCAGCACGTCCTCCCACAGCGGCAGCATCGCACCCGAGGCCTCGAGCATGCCGAGCGGCCGCGGCATGAACCACACGTGGAAGTGGGCACCCCCGTCCCCCCAGCGGTAGAGATGGACCCGCGCGGCGGCGCCCTGCGCCAGCACCGCGCGTTCCACTCGAGCGCACAGCGGACCGAAGGACGCCGCCGCGCCGGGGCCGAGGTCGCCGAAGGTGTCGGCGTGCTGCCTGGAGGCCGCCCACACCGTGCCGGGAAGGCTGCACCCGACCGGTGGGTGCAGCGTCCAGTGCTCGTCGGACCAGACCGGGTCGGTCGCGGAGCCGTTGCAGACGCCGCACGGCTCGCCGCCGGGTTCGCCCCGGCGGGGCGGCTCCGGGAGGGTGCGGGCTGTCGGGGAGCGGGGGACAAGGGGCTCGTGCCAGGGAATGGTCATGCCGTGATCGTGGGGCGGTCGCACCGATCCCGCTTGACCCTTTTCGCTGTTCCGGGGGCGACTGGCGAGCCGTCAGCCGTTCCGGAACCACAGCAGGTAGTCGCCGGCGAGACCGGGCGGGTGCTCGTCCCAGCACAGGAACGTCTCGCCCTGGAACGCCAGGTGTGTCCCGATCGCACGGCCGACGTCCCACGCCAGCGGGGTCACCACGTCGCCTGCAGGGCGAGGTGTCACGACGTTCGCGACGTTGACCACGACGTGGCCGCCGGTTCGCACCAGTCCGGCCACCTGGCGGAAGACCTCGCTGAGCTCGCGCAGGTACGTCGGGTAGTGCCCGTCGTCGGTGGCGTACCCGGTGAGGGGGTTCTCCGGGTGACCCACCCGCGTCATGTACGGCGGCGAGGTCAGCACCAGGTCGACCGGGCGGTCCAGCTCGGGGGCGAGGACCTCGGTCAGCCGCCGCGAGTCGCCGTGCACGACGCGCGCGCCGGCGCCGGCCCGGGCCCGGACCAGCTCGACGTGGTCCGCGAGCACCTCCACCCCGATCGCGACCCGGCCCAGGCCGGCGGCCACGGCCAGCGTGGTCCCGTAGCCCGCGAACGGGTCGAGCACGACGTCGCCCGGGCGGGTGGTCTCCCCGACCACCGACGCCGCGAGCGCCTCGGTGAAGTGCACGTCGTCGTCCTCGCCCGCGGGCCGTTGGTCGCGCAGGTCCGCCGCGCGCATCAGGAGGTACGGCTTCACCCGACCGCCTGGGACAGCTCGACGAGGTGGCCGTCCGGGTCGCGCAGGAAGCACCGGATCTCCATGCCGTGGTCGACGGGCGGGGTGAGGAAGGTGGCGCCGCGGGACAGCAGGGCCTCGTAGGACGCCCGGCAGTCGGCCACCCGGAGGGTCATCGCGTGACTGACCGCCGTGGGATCCGTGGGAGGCGCGAAGGTGACGTCGGGCTTGTCGGCTGTCGGGCCGCCGCCGGTCACCAGCAGCAGCCACGTGCCGGCAAAGCGCAGGACCACGCTGGTGCCGCCGTACTCGCGGAACAGCTCGGCGCCCAGCACCCCGACCCAGAAGTCCCGCGACCGGGCGGCGTCGCTCACCACCAGGATGTGGGTGACGGCAAGGTCGTCGTCGAACGGGCTCACGCTCACTGCTGCACCTCCGGGGTCGGTCGGGTGCCGGCTCAGTCGTGCCGGGCCAGCCAGTCGGCGACGTGACCGTTGTAGGCCTCTCGCTGCTCCCACATGGGCAGGTGCGAGCAGCCCGGCATGATCGTCTGCTCGACCTCGTTGCCGGCCGCCCGGATCCCCGCGACGAGCGGGACCTGCAGCGCCGGGGTCGCCTCGTCGTGCTCGCCGCTGATCACGTAGGTCGGGACGGCGACGCGGTCCAGCCGGTCGGTCGACGACCAGTCCTTGATCGAGCCGATCACATGGAACTCCGACGGCCCGTTCATCGTGTGGTAGACCGTCGGGTCCTCGTCGAGCTTGGCCAGACCCTGGCTCACCCCGTCCGGCCATGGATCGAGCCGGCACAGGTGCCGTCGGTAGAAGACCATGCACGCCTCGGCGTAGGCCGGGTCGTCGGTGCTGCCGGCCTCCTCGTGCCGGCGCAGCGTGTCGTCGACACCGGGCGGCAGGTCGGCGCGCAGGAGGTTCGCCTGGGACACGAAGTCCGGGAACGAGGCTGCCGTGTTGGACAGGACGACCGACCGGAGGCCGCCGGGACGGGTCAGCGCGTGCTCCTGGGCCAGGAAGCCGCCCCAGGACTGGCCGAGCACGTGGTAGCGGTCGCCGACACCGAGGTGCTCGACGAGGTTCGCGAGCTCGCGGACGAACAGGTCCACGGTCCAGAACTCAGCACCGCGGTCCCGGTGGTGGGTCGACCGGCCGTTGCCGAGCTGGTCGTACAGGACCACCGCGCGGCCGCCGTGCCGTGCTTCGGCCAGGTCGGCAAGGGGAGTGAGGTAGTCGTGGGTGGCGCCCGGGCCACCGTGCAGGACAAGCAGCGGCGCCGGCGCCTCCGGCCCCGCCGGCAGGGTCCCGTGCACCTGGTACCAGGTGCGGTCCCCGTCGAACTCGGCGTAGCCCTCGGTGACCGTCATGGCAGTGACCCTAGGACGTGTGTCTCAGCCGGCCGCCGACACCAGCGCCTCGAACAGCCGGAGGTCCTCGCTGACCTCGGGATGCCAGAGCACGCCGAGGGCGAACCGGAGCCGCGGGTCCTCGACCACCTCAGGGGTCTCGTCGTCGGCCCAGCCGGTGACCGTCAGCGAGCCGGCTGTGGCCAGCCCCTGGTGGTGGTACGACGGCACGCTGACCGTCGGGCCCAGCACCCGGTGCGCGAGCGAGCCCGGTTCCAGCCGCACGTCGTGCGCGCCGAACGTGCCGGGGGCCGGCCGGTGGCCCTCGTGCCCGACCGCGTCCGGGAGGTGCTGGACCAGCGAGCCGCCGCAGACCACCGAGAACACCTGCATGCCGCGGCAGACGCCGAGGAACGGGACGTCCCGGTCCAGCACGGCCTTCATCAGCGGGACCTCGGCGGCGTCCCGCTCCGGACGCACCCCGGTGGTCTCCGGGTGCGGCTCCTCGCCGTACAGCCCGGGGTCGAGGTCGGCGCCGCCCGCGAACACCACGGCGTCCAGCCGCTCGAGCACCTCGGCGTCGGCCGCGGCGCTCGGAGGCAGCACGACGGCGGTACCGCCGGCGGCCTCGACCCGCTCGACGTAGCGGAACGGAAGGACCGCGGCCGGGATGTCCCAGACTCCCCAGCGCGCCTGCTCGACGTAGGAGGTGATGCCCACCACGGGACGCATGTCCACATGGTGACAGGCGGGGAATGCACGCGCCGCGAATAGCGGTTCACTTGGGGTCTGCAGATCGACGATCCGGAGGACCTGAACCGTGCCAGCCGACACGCTGCCCGCGCTCGTGGAGCCCGCCGACGGGCTCACCGTCGACGAGGTGCGCCGCTACTCGCGCCACCTGATCATCCCCGACGTCGGCATGACCGGGCAGAAGCGACTCAAGAACGCCAAGGTGCTCGTCGTGGGCGCCGGCGGGCTGGGCTCTCCCGCCCTGCTCTACCTGGCCGCCGCCGGGGTCGGCACCCTCGGCATCGTGGAGTTCGACACCGTCGACGAGTCGAACCTGCAGCGCCAGATCATCCACGGCCAGTCCGACATCGGGAAGTCGAAGGCCCAGTCGGCCAAGGAGTCGATCCAGGAGGCCAACCCGTTCGTCGAGGTCGTCCTGCACGAGGAGCGGCTGGACTCGACCAACGTCTTCGACATCTTCACGCCGTACGACCTCATCGTCGACGGCACCGACAACTTCGCCACGCGCTACCTCGTGAACGACGCCGCCGTCCTGCTGGGCAAGCCGTACGTCTGGGGCTCCATCTACCGGTTCGACGGCCAGGCGTCGGTCTTCTGGCCGGCTGCCTACGACAACACGGCCCCCTGCTACCGGTGCCTCTACCCGGAGCCCCCGCCGCCCGGCATGGTGCCGTCCTGCGCCGAGGGCGGCGTGCTCGGCGTGCTCTGCGCATCGATCGGCTCGATCCAGGTCAACGAGGCGATCAAGCTGATCACCGGCATCGGCGACCCGTTGGTCGGCCGGCTGATGGTCTACGACGCCCTGGAGATGCAGTACCGCTCGGTGAAGGTCCGCAAGGACCCCGAGTGCCCGGTCTGCGGCAAGAACCCGCAGATCACCCTCGAGACCGGGCTGATCGACTACGAGGCGTTCTGCGGCACGATCAGCGAGGAGGCGGCCGAGGCGGCCAAGGGGTCCACCATCTCGGTGCGGGACCTGAAGGCGATGATGGACGCCGGCAAGGACTTCTACCTGGTCGACGTCCGCGAGCCGAACGAGTTCGAGATCGTCTCCATCCCCGGCGCGACGTTGATCCCCAAGGACCGCATCCTCTCCGGTGAGGCGCTGGCCGAGCTGCCCCAGGACAAGCCGGTCGTGCTGCACTGCAAGACCGGTGCCCGCTCGGCCGAGGCGCTGGCGGTGCTCAAGGGCGCCGGGTTCTCCGACGCGGTGCACGTCGGCGGCGGCGTGGTGGCCTGGGCCAACCAGATCGACCCGAGCCTGCCGACGTACTGACGACGCCTGGTAGCGGGCGAAGCCGCGGGACCACCAGGTGTTGCGAGGAGCTCGGGCGCTGACCGGGGCGTGAGAAGGTCGGGCGTGCCGCCCGCGGACTTCGACGACCAGGTGCTCGAGGTCGTCGCGCGCATCCCGCCCGGCCGGGTGATGTCGTACGGCGACGTCGCGGAGTACCTCGGCGCCGGCGGGCCGCGCCAGGTCGGCCGGGCCATGTCGCGCAGCGCGGGGGACGTGCCGTGGTGGCGGGTGCTGCACGCCGACGGCTCGCCGCCCCCGGGCAAGGAGGCGCAGTGCCTGGCCCACCACCGCGCCGAGGCGACCCCATTGCGGGCCGACGGCACCCGGGTCGACATGCGCCGCGCGCGCTGGGACGGCCGCCGCCTCCCCCCACCCAGCGGATCTTGAGACGACACACCCGTACGACGACGGCGCGCCGCCTCAAGATCCGCGACGGGAGGGCGGGAGGGGCGCGAGGTCAGCCCAGCCGCGGGCGTGCAGGTAGGTCTGCGGGTCGGCGGCCCGGCCGAGGAAGGCCGCGACCAGCTCGTCGCCGTCGCGGGAGCCGCCCGGCTCCAGCACCGAACGCCGGAAGGTCCGGCCGACCTCGGGCGAGAGGATGCCCTCCCGCTCGAACCGGCCCACCATGTCCTCGCCGATCACCTCGGCCCAGAGGTAGCCGTAGTAGCCGGCGTCGTAGCCGCCGAAGATGTGGCCGAAGGCGCCGAGGAAGAAGGTGCCCTCGAGGTAGGGCAGCTGCAGGACCTCGTTGGCCGCGCGCAGCGCCTCGTCGAGGTCGATCTCGTCCACCGCCTCGTGCACCGCCAGGTCCAGCAGGCTCAGCGAGAGGCCGCGCGCGGCCCGTCCCAGGGCGCCGGCGAACCGCGAGCCGGTGAGCCGCGCGACGACGTCCGGGTCGAGCGGCTCGCCGGTGCGCCAGTGCCGCGCGGTACCCACGATCACGTCGGGCTCCCAGGCCCAGCGCTCCAGCAGCTGGCTGGGCGCCTCGACGAAGTCGCCCTCGGTCGTCGTGCCGGCGAACCGCGAGTACCGCGAGGTCGTGACGTTCTGGTGGATGACGTGCCCCAGCTCGTGGAACAGCGTCTCCATCTCGTCGTGGCGCAGCAGGGCGGGCCGGTCGTCACGCGGCGGGGAGAAGTTCGTGACCAGCGCCGACAGGCCCGTGATCCGGCTGCCGTCGGCCGCGGTGCGCGGCCGGACCAGGTCGAACGCCGCGGCGTGGCTGAACTTCCCCTCCCTCGGGAACAGGTCGAGGTACACCCGGCCGAGCAGCGCGCCGTCGGCGTCCCGGATCTCGCGCAGGAGCACGTCCTCGTGCCACGCGGTGGCAGCGTCCGACGCCGGCGCCTCCGGGAAGGTCAGCCCGAACAGCTCGCCGATCAGGTCGAACATCGTCGTGAGGACCGCGTCGACGGGGAAGTACTCGGCCAGCTCGGCGGGGTCCAGCCCGACCCGGCGCTCCGACCGGATCCGCCGGGCGTACTCGAGGTCCCAGTGCTCCAGCCGGACGTCCGCGGGCGCGCCGTCCTCCACCAGCAGGTCACGCAGCTCGGTGTTCTCCGCTGCGACCGGCCCGGCGAGGGCGCTCGCCAGCCGGGCGAGCAGCGCCCGCGCGCGCTCCGGGCTGCCCGCCATCTGCACCTCGGTGGCGTAGTGCGCCCAGGACGGGTAGCCCAGCAGCGCCGCCAGCTCGCGGCGGACGGCGAGCCCCTCGTCGACGAGCGGCCGGTTGGCCGCAGCGCCGCGGTCCCGGGCCCGGCGCAGCAGCTGCGCCCGCAGGTCGCGCCGGCGGGCGTGAGCCAGGAACGGGTGCAGCTCGGGGTAGTCCAGCGACACGGCGTACGTGCCGGGGGCCGTGCCGGGACGCAGGCCCTGGACGAACGACTCGGGCAGCCCCTCGAGCTCCTCGCGGGTCAGCTCGAGGCCGGCCGTGTCCTCGGCGATGTTCACGTCGAACGCGGACTGCACCGCGGCCAGCCGGTCGCGCAGCTCCCGCACCCTCTCGCGGCTCTCCGCCGGCAGAGCGTGTCCGCTGCGCCGGAGGTCACGCACCCAGTGCGCCACCAGGCGGGCGTCCTCGGGCTCCGCAGCGGCAGCTTCGGGACCGACCGCCTCGCGGTCGAGCACCAGCGCGGCGATGTCGTCGCGCAGCGGCAGCCGGGCCCGCCAGGCCGACAACGCGGAGTACGCCTTCTGGCCCGCCTCCCGCACCGCGGCCACCGGATGCACCCATCCGACGAACGCCGCCCGGCCGACCAGGTCCTCGGAGGTCGCGCTCACGCCGTCGAGCACCTGGACGGCCGCCAGCAGCGAGGCGGGCGGAGCGGCGACCAGCGCATCGATCCTGCGGTCCAGCAAGGCGAGGCCGTCGGCCACGTCCCGCTCGACATCCTCTGCCGTGACCGTGCGGTAGTCGTGCAGCACCTGGCGTCCCCTGTCTCGCTCCCGACCTGCCGGTCGACCATACGACCACGCGGCCCGGGGCGGCGGACTGACGGCGCCGCCGGAGCGCGACCTCGGGCGATGTACGGTCGCCCGCATGGCTGCGTCCCCTGTCGTCCCCGCGACGTCCTACGCCGTCGAGCGCGCCCGGCTGCGCAACGGGCTGCGCGTCGTCCTGGCTCCCGACCGTTCGGCACCCGTGGTCGCCGTCGCGGTCTACTACGACGTGGGCATCCGGTCCGAGCCGGAGGGGCGCACCGGGTTCGCGCACCTCTTCGAGCACCTCATGTTCCAGGGGTCGGCGTCGCTGCAGAAGATGGACCACGTCAAGTACGTGCAGTCCTCCGGCGGCACGCTGAACGGTTCGACCCGGCTGGACTACACCAACTACTTCGAGGCCCTGCCGTCGAACGCGCTGGAGCGGGCGCTGTTCCTCGAGGCCGACCGGATGCGCTCGCCCGCGGTCACCGAGGAGACCCTGGCGAACCAGCTGGCGGTGGTCAAGGAGGAGATCCGGGTCAACGTCATGAACCAGCCCTACGGCGGCTTCCCGTGGCTCACGCTGCCGCCGGTGCTGTTCGAGTCGTTCCCCAACGCACACAACGGCTACGGCGGCTTCGAGGACCTCGAGAGCGCCACCGTCGAGGACGCCCGGGACTTCTTCGACACGTACTACGCGCCCGGCAACGCGGTGCTCTGCCTCGGCGGCGACTTCGACCCCGACGCGGCGATGGAACTGGTGCGCACCCACTTCGGCGACGTCCCACGCCGCACCGTCCCCGAGCGGCCGGACTTCGACGAGCCGGCCCCCACCACGGAGCGCCGGGACGAGCAGGTCGACCCGCTGGCCCCCGCCCCGGCGGTGGCGCTGGCCTGGCGGGTGCCCGACCCCGACGACCTCGACGCCTACCTGCCGTACGTCGTCCTCACGTCCGTCCTCGCCACCGGTGACGCCTCCCGGCTGCGCAGGAGACTGGTGCAGGACGACCGGCTGGCCACCGACGTCGGCGCCAACGTCGCGTTCATGGAGGACGCGTTCGACGTGCGCAACCCGACGGCGCTGGTCGTGGAGGCCCACCACTCCGACGACGTCGGCACCGACGCGGTCGTCCGGGCGGTCGACGAGGAGCTCGACCGGGTCGCCACCGACGGCGTACCGGCCGACGAGCTCGAGCGGGTCCAGGCGCGGCTGTCCTCCGCGCTGCTGCAGGGCGCGGACCACGTGATGTCGAGGACGCTGGCGATGGCGTCGTACGAGCAGCAGCGCGGCCGGGCCGAGCTCGTGGGGGAGATGCCGGCCCTGCTCGGTGCGGTCACCGGCGACCAGGTCGCCGCGGCGGCCGCCGCGCTCCGCCCCGACGCGCGGGCCCGGCTGGACCTGGTCGCCGGAGGTGCCCGATGAGCCCGCGCAAGGCGTTCACGCCGCGTCCGGTGCCGCCGCTCGCCCGCCCGCGCAAGACCAAGCTGCCTACCGTCGCCGAGCGGGTGCTGCCCTCCGGCCTGCGGGTCGTGGCCGTACGCCGTCCCAGCGTGCCGGTCGTCCAGGTCCGGCTCCGGGTGCCGTCGGCGGTGCGAAAGGACGCCGACCTGGCGAGGGCCGCGCTGCTGGAGCGCACCATGCTGCTCGGCACCGCGGAGCGGACCCAGGGGGAGCTGGCCGAGTCGCTGCAGCGGATCGGCGGCTCGCTGCGGGTCAGCGGGGACGCCGACCGGCTGGTGATCGCGGGTGAGTCGCTGCGTCCCGGCCTCACGCAGCTGCTGGCGCTGCTCGCCGAGGTCGTCACCACGGCGAGCTACCCGCGCCGCCAGGTCGAGGGCGAGACGGTGCGGCTCGCCGACCAGCTGCGCCGGGCCATGTCGCAGCCCGGCGTCATCGCTGACGAGGCGTGGCTGCACCAGATGTACGGCGAGCACGTCTACGGTCGGGAGCACCCCGAGGCCGAGGAGGTCCTGGCGGTCGCTCCCGGCTCGTTGCGGGCCGCGCACCGGCGCCGGGTCCTGCCGCAGGGCAGCCTGCTGGTGCTGGTCGGCGACCTCACGCCGGCGCGGGCGCTGGACCAGGTGGCGGCCGCCCTGGGCGGCTGGGACACCCCCGGCAGCCCGTCGTCGGTGCCGAAGGTGCCGGCGCTCAGGACCGGGCCGCTGCAGCTCGTCGACCGGCCCGGCGCGGTGCAGTCCAACCTGCGCGTCGGTGGCGCGGCCGTCGCCCGCACCGATCCGTCCTATGCCGCCGTCGAGCTGGCCAACGCCCTTTTCGGTGGGTACTTCTCGTCGCGGCTGACGATGAACATCCGCGAGGACAAGGGCTACACGTACAGCCCACGCAGCTCGATCCGGCACGGCCGCGCGGCCTCGGCCTTCCTCGTCGGGGCCGACGTCGCCACCGAGGTCACGGCGCCGGCTCTGGTGGAGGTCGGCTACGAGCTGGCGCGGATGGCCAGCCTGCCGCCGTCCGCCGAGGAGGTGGCGGCCACCGCGCAGTACCTCGTGGGGACGCTGGCGCTGTCGACGGCCACCCAGGCCGGACTGGCCGGGACGCTCGCCGTCCTGCTCGCCGACGGCCTCGACGTGACCTGGCTGCAGGAGCACCCCCAGCGGCTGCTCGCGGTCACGCCCGAGGACGTGCACCAGGCGGCCTTGCGGATGCTCGCCCCGACCGGGCTGGTGACCACCGTCGTCGGCGACGCGGCGAAGGTCGAGCGGCCGCTCTCCGCGCTGTACGACGTCGTGCGGCCCTGACGGCGACAGCGGGGCCGGCCGTCGGGTGATCGGGGACCGCTGGGGCGTCACCGACGACGAGGTCGCCCGGCGGTACCCGTGCGACGCGTGGGTGCCTGCTCCCGGTGTGCAGCTGTGGCGCGGCGTGACGGTGGCGGCACCGGCCGCCGGGGTGTGGCCCTGGCTCTGCCAGCTCCGGCTCGCGCCGTACTCGTACGACTGGGTGGACAACCTGGGCCGTCGATCGCCGCCCGAGCTGCTGGGGCTGCCCGATCCGGAGCCCGGCGAACCGTTCTCCCGTGTCGGCGGCCGGTTCGCCGTCGGCCGGGTGCTGGCGGTGGAGCACGAGGTGTACCTCACCGCCACGATCATGGGCGCGGTGATGTCGTACGTGCTCGCCCCGGCGGGCGGCGGCACCCGGCTGCTGCTGAAGATCGTCGTGGCACGTGACACCGTGCCGGCCAGGTTGCTCGGTATCGGCGACTGGCCGATGGCCCGTCGGCAGCTGCTCAGGCTGAAGTCGCTGGCCGAGACGCCGCCGGCCGCCGGCGGGTAGCGGGATCAGCGCCGGACGCGGTGGTGCAGGGCGACCACCCCGCTCGCGAACCGGTGCACGTCGACCAGCTCGAGGGAGTGCCGGGTGCCGGCCGGCAGCGCGCGGGTGCCGCCGCCGACCAGGACCGGCACCATGAACAGCCGGAACTCGTCGACCAGGCTGGCGCGGAACGCGGACGCGGCCAGGGTCGGGCCGCCCACCGACACGTCCCTGTCCGCGGCGTCCACCAGCGCACGAACCGCAGCCGGGTCGAACTCCCTCTCGATCCGGGTACGGGCACTGGTCACCGCCTCCAGCGACGCGGAGTACACGACCTTGTCTGCGGCCTGCCAGATGGCTGCGTAGTCGTCCATCGCCGGGGTCCGCTCCGGGAGGTCCTGGGGACGGTCCCAGGCGGTCATCACCTCGTACATCCGGCGCCCGTACAGATACGTGCCCACGGGCCGCTCGGCGTCGTTGACGAAGGCGTGCACCTCCTCGTCGGGGGCGGCCCAGTCGAACGTGCCGCTCTCGTCGGCGACGTAGCCGTCGAGCGACGCGATCGCCGAGTACACGAGTCGTGCCGCGCCTGCCATGTGCTCCTCCTTCGCCCGGTGCGCCCGACACATCTTCGGGGTCCGGGTCGCCCGGGTCGTGTCCAGGGTCCGTGGTGGGATGACCGACGTGACCAGCCAGCCGCGACAGCACGCCGGGCGTGGTGCCCCGACGGCGCCGTACCGGCTGGTCCGGCCGGCTCACGTCGCCGTCCGCGTGCCCGTGCTCGACCCAACCCAGCAGGAGGTGGTCGACCACCCCGGCGGTCCGCTGCTGGTGCTGGCCGGCCCGGGCACCGGCAAGACCACGACGCTGGTCGAGGCGGTGGTCGCCCGGATCGCCGCCGGCGCCGACCCCGAGCAGGTCCTGGTCCTGACCTTCGGGCGGCGGGCGGCGGCCGAGCTGCGTTCGCGCATCACCGCGCGGCTGGGCCGGGCGACCAAGGAGCCGCTGGCGCGGACGTTCCACTCCTACGCGTTCGGCGTGCTGCGACGAGAGGCGGCGGCCCGTGGCGACCTCGCGCCGCGGCTGCTGTCGGGCCCCGAGCAGGACCTCGTCGTGCGTGACCTGCTGGCCGGCGACGTCGAGGGGGGCGCCGTCGGCTGGCCGGAGCGGCTGCGTGCCGCGCTTGGGACCCACGGGTTCGCCCAGGAGCTGCGTGACCTGCTGATGCGCGCCTACGAGCGCGGCATCGGCCCCGCCGAGCTCGACCGGCTCGGCGACCAGCACGGCCGGGACGACTGGCGGGCCGCGGCCGCCTTCATGCGGCAGTACGCCGGGGTCACCGCGTTGCGCGACGCGGCCAGCTACGACCCGGCCGAGCTGATCCGCGCGGTGGTCGGCCTCTGGATCGCCGACCCGGCGCGGCTGCTCGCCGAGCGCACGGCTCGCCCGTTCGTCTTCGTCGACGAGCTCCAGGACACCGACCCGGCGCAGGTCGAGCTGCTCCGGCTGCTGTCGGGAGAGGGCCGGGACCTGGTGGCCGTCGGCGACCCGGACCAGTCGATCTACGGCTTCCGCGGCGCCGACGTCGCCGGCATCCGCAGCTTCCGCGACACCTTCCGCACCCGGGACGGCGAGCCGGCGCCGCTGGTCCGGCTCGGCATCAGCCGCCGGGCCGGCGCCGTGCTGCTGGCCGCCGGCCGTCGGGTCGCCGCCGGGTTGGGCGGGCCGCGGCACCATCGCGACCTCATCCCTGTTCCGGAGCTGCCCACCGGCGAGCTCGCCGTCGCGGTGCTGCGGTCGGAGACCCAGGAGGCCGCTCACGTCGCGGCCCGGCTCCGGCAGGCACACCTCGTCGACGGCGTCCCCTGGTCCCGGATGGCGGTGGTGGTCCGCTCGACGGCGCACGCCATGCCGGTGCTGCGCCGGGCGATGGTGGCCGCCGGGGTGCCGGTCGCTGTCTCCGGTGACGACGTGCCGCTCCAGCAGGAGCCCGCCGTACGGCCGCTGCTGCTGCTCCTGCGCTGCGCGACCCGGCCGGAGACACTCGACGAGGCCGCGGCGGTCGAGCTGCTCACCTCTCCGGTCGGGGGCGCCGACGTGATGGCGTTGCGGCGGCTGCGGCAGGAGCTGCGCCGGGCCGAGCTCGCCGCCGGCGGCGGCCGACCGTCCGGCCCGCTGCTGGTGGAGGCGCTCGAGGAGCCGGCCGTCCTCACGACGCTGGAGCGCTCCGCCACCCGGTCGGCCGGCGCGGTGGCCGACCTCCTCGCCGCCGCCCGCGACGCGGTCGCCGCCCCCGGCGCGACCGCCGAGGACGTGCTCTGGGAGCTGTGGGAGCGCACCGGGCTGGCCGCGCGGTGGGAGCGCGCGAGCCGCGAGGGCGGCCCAGCCGGCGAGGCTGCCGACCGTGACCTCGACGCCGTGGTCGCGCTGTTCGACACCGCCGCGCGGTTCTGCGACCGGCTGCCCGGCGCGAAGCCGGAGGGCTTCGTCGACCACCTGGCGGGGCAGCAGATCCCCGGCGACGAGCCGTCGGTGCGGCCGCCGGCCGAGGACGCCGTGCAGGTCCTCACCGCGCACGCGGCCAAGGGGCTGGAGTGGGACGTCGTCTGCGTGGCCGGTGTCCAGGAGGGCGTCTGGCCGGACCTGCGGATGCGCGGCTCGTTTCTCGGCTCCGAGCGGCTGGTCGACCTGCTGCGCCCCGGCGCGGAGCCGACCGCGGCGGCGGTGGCGACGGCCGCCACCCTCGGGCGGCTGCTCGAGGAGGAGCGGCGGCTGTTCTACGTCGCGGTCACCCGGGCCCGCCTGTCGCTTCTGGTCACCGCTGTCACCAGCGAGCGCGAGGGGCTGACCCCGTCGCGCTTCCTCGACGAGGTCGATCCGCCCACCGGCCTGGATCCGCGGCCGTTGACCACGGTGCGCCGACCGATGTCGCTCACGAGCCTGGTCGCCGACCTTCGGCAGGTGGTCGCCGACGACGCGGCGGCAGCCGACCTGCGGTCCGCGGCGGCGCACCGGCTCGCCACCCTGGCGGCGGCCGGCGCGCGCGGTGCCGATCCGTCGTCGTGGTGGGGGCTCGCGCCGATCTCCGACGACCGGCCGCTGCGCGGCGAGGGGGAGCAGGTCGCGGTCAGCCCGTCGAAGGTCGAGTCGTTCCGGCGGTGCGAGCTGCGGTGGTTCCTCGAGCACGTCGGCGGTGGCGACACGGCCGGCGCGGCGCAGACCGTCGGCACGCTGGTGCACGCCGTCGCCGAAGCAGCCACCACCGCCGAGCAGAGCACCGAGGCGGCGCTGCAGGCGCGACTCCAGGCGCTGCTGCCCACCGTCGACCTGGGCGCCGGCTGGGTCGCCCGCAAGGAACGGGAGAAGGCCGAGGGCATGGTCCGGCGGCTGGCCCGCTGGCTCGCCGACAACGGTCGCGAGGTGCTGGCGACCGAGCTGGAGTTCGCCGCCGAGGTGGGCCGCGCCCGGCTCGGCGGCCGGGTCGACCGGATCGAGCGCGACGACCTCGGCCGGGCCGTCGTCGTCGACCTCAAGACGGGCACCGGCAAGGTGCCGGTCGACGAGCTGCCGAGCCACGGCCAGCTCGCGACCTACCAGCTGGCCGTCGAGTCGGGGGCGTTCGACGGGCTCTCGGCCAGCGGCGGTGCCGAGCTGGTGCAGGTCGGCAAGGCAGGCGGCGCCACGTACGCCGTGCAGTCGCAGCAGCCGCTCGCCGACGCCGAGGACCCGGACTGGGCCCGGCGGCTGGTGCTGGAGGTGGCCGACGGCATGGCCGGGTCGGCGTTCGCCGCGGTCGAGAACCGCTACTGCGGCTACTGCCCGGTGCGCACCAGCTGCCCGGTGCAGGAGGACGGCCGGGCGGTGACCTCGTGAGCCCCGGGCGTCGCCGCGGGCCCGGCCGGCCGGCAACAGGGCAGGTGTCGCTGTTCGACGAGGGTGCCGCGCGGCGCGGCGCCGACCTGCTGTCCCCGACCGAGCTGTCCCGGCGGCTCGGCGAGGCCTTCCCACCGACCACCGAGCAGGCAGGCGCCATCACGGCGCCGCTGCAGCCGCACGTCGTCGTGGCCGGGGCCGGCTCCGGCAAGACCCAGACGATGGGCCTGCGGGTGGTCTGGCTGGTCGCGAACGGTCTGGTCGAGCCGCACCGGCTGCTCGGGCTCACCTTCACCCGCAAGGCCGCCTCGGAGCTCGGCGAGCGGGTCCGCCGGATGCTGGCCCGGCTCCGGCACGCCCACGACACCGACCCGTTCCTGTCCGACCAGGTCGCCGCGGCGCTGCGCACGGGGGAGCCGACGGTCACGACCTACCACTCCTACGCCGCCGCCCTCGTCGGTGAGCACGCGCTGCGGATCGGGCTCGAGCCCAGCACCCGGCTGGTCGGCGAGGCGGTGAGCTGGCAGTACGCCGCGCAGGTCGTCGAGTCCTACGACGGCGCGATGGACGACGTGGAGCGCGCCCCGACCACCGTGGTCGGCGACGTGCTCGCCCTGGCCGGCGAGCTCGCCGAGCACCTGCGCGAGCCCGACGAGGTGCGCGCGCTCACCGCGCGGGTCCGCGGGCACGTGGAGTCGCTTCCCCGCGCCGCGAGGCAACGGACCGCCGGCCAGTACGCCGACGTCGACAAGATGCTGGCCCTGCTCGACGCCAGGCTGGCGCTGCTGCCGCTGGTGGGGGAGTACACCGCGGCCAAGCGGTCCCGAGGTGCCATGGACTACGGCGACCAGGTCGCGGTCGCGGCGCGGATCGCGCGCGACCACCCGGAGGTCGGGGAGATCGAGCGCGGCCGGTTCGCAGCAGTCCTGCTCGACGAGTACCAGGACACCGGCGAGGCCCAGCGGGTGCTGCTGACCTCGCTGTTCGGCGCAGCCCACCCGGTCACGGCCGTCGGTGACCCGCGTCAGTCGATCTACGGCTGGCGGGGTGCGAGCGCCGGCAACCTGGAACGGTTCCTCGACGACTTCAGCGGCCCCGCAGCCGGCGCCAGCCGGCTCACGGTGAGCTTCCGCAACGGCGAGAGGGTCCTCGGCGCTGCCAACCTCGTCGCCGACGGCATCCCGTTGCGCACCGCTGACGCCGATGCGCACCTGCGGCCGGGCCCCGGACGCGAGAACGAGGGCCGGGTCGTCACCGCGCTGCACGCGACGGTCGCCGACGAGGCAGCCTGGATCGCCGAGCAGGTCGCCGGGCTCGGCGCGACCGACCGCAGCGGCGGCCCGGTGGAGTGGGGCAAGGTGGCCGTCCTGGCGCGCAAGCGGTCCCACTTCCCGCGGCTGGAGGCCGCCCTGCACGAGCGCGGGGTGCCGTGCGAGGTGGTCGGCCTCGGCGGCCTGCTGCTCGAGCCCGAGGTCGTCGACGTCGTCAGCACCCTTCGCGTGCTGGCCGACCCGACCGCGGGCGCCGCGTTGCTGCGGCTGCTCGCCGGGCCGCGCTGGCGGGTGGGCCCGCGCGACCTCGACGCGCTCGGGCGCCGGGCCAGACAGCTGGCCGTCCGCACCGGTCTGCCCGCCGGGCTGACGGCCGGCGCCGGCGACGAGGCAGCGGCCGGCGCGGAGGCGGCCGCGGGAGGCACCGACCCGGAGTACGACGCAGTCGACGAGCGCAGCCTGGTCGACGCGGTGGACGACCCGGGCGACGCCGGCGCCTACTCGCCCGAGGGCTACCGCCGGGTCGTGGCCCTGCGAGACGAGCTGCGACGGCTCCGGCGGTTCACCGCCTCGGCGCTGCCGGACCTGGTGATGTCGGTGGTGCGCGCGCTCGACCTCGACGTCGAGCTCGCGGCCCGGCCCGGGGTCCGCCCGGCCGACGCGCTGCTCGACGTCGACCGCCTGGTCGAGGTCGCCCAGGACTTCGTCGCGTCGGGGGAGGACCCCGGGCTGCTCGCGTTCCTGGCCTACCTCGAGGCAGCGCAGGAGCAGGAGCGCGGCCTCGAGGTGGAGATCGCCGAGCCGGACGCCTCCCGGGTGCAGCTCATGACGGTGCACGCGGCCAAGGGCCTGGAGTGGGACGTCGTCGTGGTCGCGGGCATGTGCCAGGGGGTGTTCCCGGTCGACGGCCAGCCGGTCGCCGACTGGACCAAGCAGGTCGCCACCCTGCCGTTCCCGCTCCGGGGTGACCGCGGCGAGCTGCCAGTGCTGCGCTGGGAGGACGCGGGCGACCAGGTGGCCGCACGGGACGTGCTGACCGGGTTCCGGGACGCCTGCAAGGCCCGCGGCGCGCTGGAGGAGCGGCGGCTGGCCTATGTCGCTGTCACCCGGGCCCGCGAGCTGCTGCTGTGCTCCGGGTACTGGTGGGACACCACGACCAAGCCGCGTGGTCCCTCGGCGCTGCTGGTGCAGCTGCAGGAGCTGTGCGCGGCCGGCGGCGGAGACGTCGCGGTGTGGACCGAGACGCCGCCCGACGACGACCCGAACCCGATGGCTGCGGAGCCGTCCGCCCTCCGCTGGCCGGGTGACCCGCTCGGCGACCGTCGCCGGGCGCTGGAGGCAGGCGCTGCACTGGTCCGGGGCGCGGCCGGACCGGCGCCCGTCGTCGACGACCGGCACCTCGAGCGGGTGGAGGCCTGGGACGACGAGCTCGAGCTGCTGCTCGCGGAGCTCGAGCGGCACCGCGCCCGGTCCGGCGCCGACCCGGTCGTCGAGCTGCCGTCGCGGCTCTCGGTGTCCCAGCTGGTGCTGCTGCGTCGCGACCCGGGCGAGCTGGCCCGGTCGCTGCGGCGGCCGCTGCCCCGCCGGCCGGCCCCGTTGGCCCGCCGCGGCACCCGGTTCCACCTGTGGCTGGAGGCCCGGTGGGGGCAGCAGCGCCTGCTCGACGTCGACGAGCTCCCCGGCGCCGCCGACGAGACCGCCGCACCCGACGACGACCTGGTCGCCCTGCAGGAGGCGTTCGAGCGCAGCGAGTGGGCCGGTCGCAGCCCGGCCGAGGTCGAGCTGCCCTTCGACCTGGTCGTCGACGGGCTGCTGCTGCGCGGGCGGTGCGACGCCGTGTTCACCGACGCACCCGACGGCATGGTCGACGTCGTCGACTGGAAGACCGGTGCGCCACGGACCGGGGCCGAGGGCACGGCCGCAGCCGTGCAGCTGGCGGTGTACCGGCTGGCCTGGCACCACCTGACCGGCACGCCGCTGGACCGGATCCGGGCCGCGTTCCACCATGTCGCGACCGAGGTGACCGTGCGCCCCGCGGACCTGCTCGACGAGGACCAGCTGGTCGCTCTGATCCGCTCGATCCCCACGACGTGAGGGGATGCTGCGGAGCCAGGTCCCCGCTGCCCGGTCCAGGTGGTGAGCCCACTTCGCAGACCCGCGCCTCGGGAGCCGACACCCTCGGTCTGCCACCGTGTGGCCGACGCTGGTCGGGCGGGTCTACCGTGCCGGCATGGGACGCATCGTCCGCGGCGCCGTCGCGGCGTACCTGCTGGCTGCGGTCACCGGAAAGGTGCTCGAGGCCGCTGGCGTCTCCCGCTGCGGGTGCTCGGACGACTGCTGGTGCCGGCGCCCGGGCCTGGCCGCGTTCCGGTGGGTCTTTCCGTACCGGCACCGGTAGCCGGCCGGCTCAGCCGGCGAGGGCGGGCTCGCTCGCGGGGTCCTCGACCGCAGGCGCAGGCTCCCGCTTGCGGACTGCCGACCACAGCGCCGGTACGGCGGCCTGCAGTGCCAGGACCACGGCCAGGATGCCCATCGCGGCGATGCCGTCGAGCCAGTAGTGGTTGGCGGTGGCCACCACGACGAACGACGTGAGCACCAGGTGCGCCACCCCCACCCAGCCCCATCGCCACGGGCTGGCCCGCCAGGCCCACCAGGCGACCAGGGCAGCCCAGCCCACGTGCACCGAGGGGAACGCCGACAGCTGGTCGGCCACCTCCACGGTGGTCGGTCCGTAGACCGACTGGCCGTACTCCGTAGCGGTGTCGACGAAGCCGCCGCCCGGCAGCAGCCGGGGCGGAGCGACGGTCACCAGGTGCAGGAAGAAGCAGCTGGCGGTGAGCAGCACGACAGTGAGGCGGACCGACGGGTAGAGCCGCCGGTGCCGGAGGAAGATCCACGCCAGGAAGATGATCAGGCCGTTGAAGTGCCCGTAGACGTAGTAGCCGTTGCAGAGCTGGGTCAGCAGCGAGTGCCCGAGCACCAGCGCCTGGGTGCCGTGCTCGGTGGCGATGTGCAGCTGCCGCTCCAGGGCCAGGATCTGCTCGCCGCGGTCGACCGCGCCCGCGGCCGTGTGGTGCGCCAGCGTCCCGGCCAGCTGCCAGAAGGAGAACAGTGCAAGCACGATCCCGCTCTCGCGGACGGCGGCGACCGCCTTGCGCCCGCGCGGGCCGGTGGGTCGCAGCAGGGCGAGCAGTGCGCCGGCGACGAGCAGGGCCAGAGCGCCGGAGAGGGCGATCTTCCAGCCGAGCATGAGGTGGGGCACCCGCACACCCTGACATCCCGGCCGCCCGGTTCGCCGGGAGTTCGCGCCGCCCGTCTCCTCGGTGGGCCCCGCGCGTCGGACCGGCGCCGGCGACAGCAGAGCGGCACAGTGGGCGCGTGCACAGCCGGGCGATCGTCGCCGTCACCCTCGCCGCTGTGCCGCTCGCGGTGGCCGCCGTCCTCGGCGCGGCCCCGGCGCCGAGCCGCCTGCCGCCTGCGGACGGGTCGCCGGACCGGCCCGGCACGAGCGCCTCGGCCGGTCCCACCGCGACGGCGACCGCCGGCGCCACCCCGAGCGCGACGCCGAGTGCGACGACGACCCCGGAGGCGCCGGCCGAGCTGCCGGGAGGGGGCCGGGTGCTCTTCCCCGGCCGGCGTCTCGTCGCCCTGTACGGGCACCCGGGCGCGGGCTCGCTCGGGGTGCTGGGCGAGCAGGGGGTGGCCGCGGCGGTCGCCCGGGCGCGGCGGGTGGCCCGGCCGTACGGTCGGCTCAGCGACGTACCGGTCGTACCGGCCTTCGAGATCATCGCCACCGTCGCCCAGCGCTCCAAGGGCCGCGACGGGGACTACTCCGGTGAGTCCTCGGTCCGGTCGCTGCGGCCGTGGGTGCGGGCCGCAGGGAAGGCCGGGATGCTCGTCGTGCTGGACCTGCAGCCGGGACGAGCGGACCTGCTCGACCAGGCGAAGCGGTACCGGTCACTGCTCCGGCTGCCGCACGTCGGTCTGGCCGTCGACCCGGAGTGGAAGCTGCGGCGCGGCCAGCGGCCGCTGGAGCAGATCGGGCGGGTCGACGCGGCCGAGATCAACCGCACGTCCGCCTGGCTCGCCGCCCTGGTGCGTGCCGACGACCTGCCGCAGAAGCTGTTCGTCGTGCACCAGTTCCGGCTGTCGATGATCGGCCGTGCGCACCGCCTCCGGGTCGACCGTCCCGAGCTCGCCGTCCTGATCCACATGGACGGCCAGGGCGGCGCGGCCCAGAAGCTGGCCACCTGGCGCTCGGTCCGGCGCGCCCGGCCCGCCGGCACCCGGCTGGGCTGGAAGAACTTCTACGACGAGGACCACCCGACGTTCAGCCCGGCGCGCACCATGCGCCGGGTCCCGCAGCCGGTGATGATCTCCTACCAGTGACCGTCGGGTCGTATTGCCGCGAGGACGCCGGGTGGTCGTGCCGCTACGGGACGAGGTCCACCGCGAGCGCGCAGTGGTCGCTGACCGGGAGCCGCATCGCGCGCACCCGGGTGACGGTGGCCTGGTGGTCGGCCAGCACGTGGTCGAACTGCACCCGCGGGCGCCAGGACGGGTACGTCGGCACCCGGGCCAGCTGGGTCCAGCCGGTGATCCGCCCGGGCAGGGCGCCGGGCAGGTTGAGGTCCCCGACCAGCAGCCGCGGACCCGGGAAGGACCTGGCCCACCGCGACACCGCCCGCAGCTGCCGGACGTTCCAGCCCGGCACGAACGACAGGTGCGCGGTCACGACCGTGAACGGGCCGGTCGGCCCCTTCACGACGGCGGCCAGCGCGACCCGCGGCTCGTCCGGCACGGTCGTCAGCCCACGCCGGCCGGGCACGAGCAGGGGCAGCCCGATCGGTGCCGGGCCGAAGCGCCGGACCCCCCACGAGAGCACTGGGAGCCGGGACGCCAGACCGACGCCGTACGACGGCCCGCTCACCTGCTCCCCGTCGTCGGTCGACGACGGCGACCAGGCCGCTCCCGGTGTCCCCTCGAGAGCGGGCGCGAACCGCCACCACCGCGCACCGAGCGCCTCGGCGACGCACGCCGTCTGGTCGGTGCCGCCCGACCGCTCCTGGCTGCGGTCCACCTCCTGCAGCCCGAGGACGTCGGCGTCGAGCGCCACGGCAGCGGTCCGCAGGTCCTCGGTGCGCACCGCACCGTCCGGCACCCCGCGACCGCTCAGGAGGTTGAACGTCGCGACGCGCACCCGCCCGACCCTATGCGGCCTCCCGGGCGGCGGCCCGCGCCGTGGCCCGTCGTAAGGTGCCGCGCATGAGCGCTGCCGAGACGGACCCCGCTACCGGCAGGGATGCCGCCGATGCCGTCGATGCTGTCCGAGCGGCGGTCGCGGCCGGCGCCCGGGACATGCTCGACGGGCTGGTGGAGTGGCTGCGGATCCCGTCGATCTCCGGCGACCCGGCGCACCACGGCGACGTCCGGCGCTCGGCCGACCACCTCGCGGATGCGCTGCGCCGCACCGGGTTCCCGACCGTCGAGGTCTGGGAGACGCCCGGCCTCCCCGCCGTGTTCGCCGAGTGGCCCAGCGACGACGTGGACGCACCCACCGTCCTGGTCTACGGCCATCACGACGTGCAGCCGGTCACTCCCCTCGAGCTCTGGGAGCACCCGCCGTTCGACCCCACGGTCGTCGGCGACCGGCTGTACGCCCGCGGCGCGGCGGACGACAAGGGCCAGGTGTGGTTCCACACGCTGGGGGTCGCCGCCCACCTCGCGGCGACCGGACGCAGCAGCCCGGCGGTCAACCTCAAGCTGGTCGTGGAGGGGGAGGAGGAGTCCGGCTCACCGCACTTCGCCGCCCTGCTCACGGAGCGGAAGGCCCGGATCGCCGCCGACGTCGTCGTGGTCAGCGACACCGGCATGTGGTCGCGCGAGACGCCGACCGTGTGCACCGGCATGCGCGGGATGACCGACGGCCAGGTCGACTTCCGCGGCCCGACCGGAGACGTCCACTCCGGGTCGTTCGGCGGCGCGATCCGCAACCCGCTCACCGAGATGGCCCGCGTCCTGGCCCGCCTGCACGACGACGACGGCCACGTGACGATCGACGGCTTCTACGACGGAGTGCACGAGCTCGGCGACGACGAACGGGCGCTGATCGCGAAGCTGCCGTTCGACGAGCAGGCCTGGCTGGCCAACGCGCGCAGCGAGACCGCGCACGGCGAGGCGGGGTTCAGCACGCTGGAACGCGTGTGGGCCCGGCCGACCGCCGAGGTCAACGGCATCTGGGGCGGCTACATCGGCGAGGGCCACAAGACGATCGTCGCCAGCGAGGGCCACGCCAAGGTGTCCTTCCGGCTGGTCGCCGGGCAGGAGCCGGCGGACGTGCAGCGCAAGTTCGAGGCGTGGCTCGGCTCGGTCGTGCCGGAGGGCATCGAGTGGTCGATGAGCTGGTACGGACCCGGGGTGCGGCCCTGCCTCACACCGCTGGACCACCCGGCCCTCGACGCGGTCACCCGGGCGATGTCCGCGGCGTTCGGCACGGAGGTGCTCTACACCCGCGAGGGCGGGTCCGGGCCGGAGGCCGACCTGCAGGACGCGACCGGAGCCCCGGTGGTCTTCCTGGGCATCAGCCTGCCCGACGACGGCTGGCACGCGCCCAACGAGAAGGTCGAGATCCCCCTGCTGAGCAAGGGTGCCGAGGCGGCCGCGCTGCTCTGGGACGAGCTCGGCCGGTCGCTGCCGAGGTGAGCACGTCAGCCCATGACCCGGTGCAGCACGACCTGCCCGGGCTGGCGCTCTCGCGGGCGCTGGTCGACCGTGACGCCGGTCGGCGTTCCGACGCTGCCTGGCTGGACGACGCCTGGGCGCACCCCGCGACCCGGGTGGTGCGGGTGCGAGACGGCCGGGTCGCGGTACACACCGGAACGGCCCGCCTCGACCTGGACGCCCGGCCGGACGTGCCCGCCGACCGCCGCTTCCTGCTCGGCACCCACGACGGCGTCGCCTACCTAGCCGCGGTCGAGGAAGGACCCGACGTCGGGGACGAGCACGCACCGTCGTACGTCGGGCTGCGCGAGGTGGGCGACCGGCTCGACGACCTCGAGGCCGGGCTGGTCGTCCACGCCGTCTCGCTGGCGAACTGGCACGCGACGCACCGGTTCTGCCCGCGTTGCGGGGCACCGACCAGGACCGAGAACGCCGGCCACACGAGACGGTGCGAGGTCGACGGCAGCGAGCACTACCCGCGCACCGACCCCGCGGTCATCATGCTGGTGCTCGACGACGACGACCGGCTGCTGCTGGGTCGGCAGACCAGCTGGGGCGAGGGGCGCTACTCGACCCTGGCCGGCTTCGTCGAGCCGGGGGAGTCGCTCGAGGCCGCGGTCCGCCGCGAGGTGCGCGAGGAGGTCGGGCTCGAGGTGGACCGGGTGGGCTATCTCGGCAGCCAGCCGTGGCCGTTCCCCTCCAGCCTCATGCTCGGCTTCACCGCGCACTCCCGCGGAACCGAGGTGACCATGAACGACGGGGAGATCGCCGACGTCCGCTGGTACACCCGCGCAGACCTGGCCGCCGACATCGCCTCCGGGCGGCTGCTCACGTCGCCGTCCATCTCCATCTCGCGGCGCCTGATCGAGCACTGGTACGGGGCGCCGCTGCCCGACAACGCGCCGGACCGACCGTGAGCTGGTTGGACGCGCTCGGCTGGGCTGGGTCGGCCCTGCTGATCTACTCCCTGCTGCAGGCGCGGGTGCTGCGGTTCCGGGTCCTGAACTTCGTCGCCAGTCTGGTGCTGGTCGCCTTCAACGCGCTGCTGGGGATCTGGCCGATGGTCGCGATGAACGCCGTCCTGGCCGGCATCAACGTGTGGTTCATCCGCAAGCTGCTGACCGAGCGGCACGACGAGGCGGCCTACGACGTCCTCGAGGTCGGGCTCGACGACGCCTACCTCCGGCACGTCCTCGCGGTGCACGGCGACGACGTCCGGAAGTTCTTCCCGGCCTTCGAGGGGCTGGCCCACCTCGACCCCGCCACGCGCCGGTCGGCGTTCCTCGTCGTGCACGGTGACGAGACGGTCGGGGTGGTCGTCGCGCGGCGGGCCGACGAGGGCGTCGCGCAGATCGAGCTCGACTACGTCACCCCGCGCTACCGAGACTTCACCCCCGGCGAGTTCGTCTATCGCCGCAGCGGGCTGTTCCGGGACCGCGGGTACCGCCGGGTGCTCACGCCGCCCGGGATGGTCGCGCCGTACTACGACGGCCTGGGCTTCCGGCCCGACGGCGACCACTACGTCCTCGACCTCGACCCGGCCTGACCCCACCGCCACCCCGCCCGGGCCCGCTCAAGAACGCTCGTTTGCGACCTGGCTGACGGACACGCCGGCCTCACGGCGGCGTGTCGGGTGAACGATGTCGCAAACGAGCGCCGTGGGGAGGGGGCTCAGCGGGTGGCGAGGGGGCGCAGGGCGTCGGCGAGCGGCTCCAGCTCGCGGGCGTCGTGCGGCGGGGCCAGGTTGACCACGACCAGGCCGACGCCCGCCTCGCCGTACGCCGCCGCCTGCTCGGCCACCGCGGCAGGTCCGCCGTCGGCCAGCCGCAGGTTCACCGAGCACAGGATCTCGGCCGGGTCGCGGCCGACCTCGCCGCAGCGTTCGACGAGCACCTCGTGGTGGCCCGACCACTGCTCGACCGAGGACGTGAGGGAGTTCCACTGCTGGGCGTGCCGGGCGACGGCGCGCAGCGTCCGGGTCGGGCCGTTGCCGCCGATCGTGATCGGCGGATGCGGACGCTGCACCGGCTTCGGGTCGCAGCGCGCCTCGGTCAGCCGGACGTAGCGGCCTTCGTAGGTCGTCGTCTCCTGGCTGAGCAGCCCGACGATCGCGTCCAGCCCCTCGTCGAACCGGTCGAACCGCTCCTTCAGCGGCGGCAGCGGGATGCCGTACGCCGCGGTCTCCTGCTGGTTCCAGCCGGCGCCCAGCCCCAGCTCCAGCCGGCCGTCGGAGATGTGGTCGACCGTGGCGGCCATGTTCGCCAGCACGGCGGGATGGCGGTAGATCATGCCGGTCACCTGGCAGCCGACGCGGATCCGGTGGGTGGCCTGCGCCATCGCGGCGAGCACGGTCCAGCCCTCCAGGCAGGGCCCGGTGCCGTTCCCGAAGATCGGGTAGAAGTGGTCGAAGTTCCAGGCCGACTCGAACAGCTCGATGTCGTCGGCCGCCTGCCACACCTCGCGCATCGCCTGCCACGTCGTGTGCTGGGGGACGGTCTTGATCGCGAATCGCACGGGCGTCACCGTACGACGCCGCCCGCCGCCCACGAGTGATCGTTTGCGACCTGTGCCCGCGACACGCCGGGGCCGGCCCGGCGTGTCGGTGAGCCAGGTCGCAAACGAGCGTTCCTGGACGGGGCCGCGGGTGGTTGCTTCAGGCGGCGAGCTTGGCCTTGACGTCGTTGAGGCTGGGGTTGGTCAGCGCCGAGCCGTCGGGAAACACGAGGGTGGGCACGGTCTGGTTGCCGCCGTTGACCTGCATGACCAGCTCGGCCGCGGCGGCGTCGTCCTCGATGTCGACGACCTCGAACGAGATCCCCTCGCGGTCCATCTGGTCCTTCAGCCGGCGGCAGTAGCCGCACCAGACGGTGCTGTACATCGTGACGCTGGCCGGCACGGGGATCCTCTCGACGACGGACGGGACGGTTGCCGGCATTCTGCCCACACCTGTGCAGAAGAACGCCTGGTCAGGCCGGTCGCTTCCCGCGCCCGGCTGTGGGATGCCGCACACCCCCGGTGGCGCACGGCGGGTGCACCGCGCGTACGCCGTGTCCGGCCCCGCTGCGAGGATGGCGCCGTGCCCGCACCGACCGCCGACGAGCTGCTCGCCGCGCTGGACCCCGAGCAGCGGGAGGTCGCGACCACCCTGCAGGGCCCGCTCTGCGTGCTCGCGGGCGCGGGCACCGGCAAGACCCGGGCGATCACCAGCCGGATCGCCCACGGCGTCGCCGCCGGCGTCTACGTGCCCCAGCGGGTGCTCGCGGTGACCTTCACCGCGCGGGCCGCCGGCGAGATGCGCACCCGGCTGCGCGACCTCGGCGCCGGCGGCGTCCAGGCCCGCACCTTCCACGCCGCTGCACTGCGCCAGCTGCGCTACTTCTGGCCCAGGCACGTCGGGGGAGAGCTGCCCGACCTGGTGTCGCACAAGGCCGGGCTGGTCGCCGAGGCGGCCGGTCGCCTCCGGCTGGCCACCGACCGGGCCACGGTGCGTGACCTCAGCGGCGAGGTCGAGTGGGTCAAGGTCACCATGACCGACCGCGACGACTACCCGGCAGCGGCCAGCAAGACCGGCCGGACCGTCCCGGCCGGGCTCGACCCGGCCGTGGTCGTCCGGCTGCTGTCGACGTACGAGACGGTCAAGCGCGAGCGGCACGTGATCGACTTCGAGGACGTCCTGCTCTACACCGTCGGGCTGATCGCCGAGCACCGGCAGGTCGCCGACGCCGTGCGGTCGCAGTACCAGCACCTGGTCGTCGACGAGTACCAGGACGTCAGCCCGCTCCAGCAGGCGCTGCTCGACCAGTGGCTGGGCGACAGCGAGGAGGTCTGCGTCGTCGGCGACCCGAACCAGACCATCTACACCTTCGCCGGCGCCTCCCCGGACTTCCTGCTCGGGTTCCGCCGCCGGCACCCGACCGCGCGCGAGGTGCGGCTGGTCCGGGACTACCGGTCCACCCCGCAGGTGGTCGCGCTGGCCAACCGGGTCGTGACGGGCAGCGCGGCCGGGCGCCGCGCCGCGCTCGAGCTGGTGGCACAGCAGCCACCCGGGCCGGAGCCCGACCTGCGCGAGCTGCCGGACGAGCCGGCCGAGGCCCGCCACGTGGCGGCCCGAATCGGTGAGCTGGTCAAGGCCGGTACGCCGGCCAGCGAGACGGCCGTCCTGTTCCGCACCAACGGCCAGAGCGAGACCTACGAGCAGGCCCTCGCCGACGCCGGCATCCCGTACGTCCTGCACGGCGGCGAGCGGTTCTTCGACCGGGCCGAGGTGCGCGAGGCGCGGCTGCTGCTGCGCGGTGCGGCCCGCTCGGCCGACAGTGACGACCTGCCCTCGACCGTGCGCGGAGTGCTGTCCGGCGGCGGCTGGTCGGCGACCCCGCCCGAGGGCGGCGGTGCGGTCCGCGAGCGCTGGGAGTCGCTGGCCGCGCTGGCCCGGCTGGCCGACGACCTGGCCGCCGCCCGGCCGGAGGCGACGCTGCGTGACCTGGTGGCCGAGCTCGACGAGCGGGCCGAGGCCCAGCACGCGCCGACCGTCGACGGCGTGACCCTGGCGTCGCTGCACGCCGCCAAGGGGCTGGAGTGGGACGCCGTCTTCGTGGTGGGCGTCAACGAGGGGATGCTGCCCATCACCTACGCCGACACCCCGGAGCAGGTCGACGAGGAGCGGCGACTGTTCTACGTCGCGATCACCCGGGCCCGGCGCGACCTCTCGGTCACCTGGGCGCTGTCGCGGTCGCCGGGTGGCCGGGCCGGCCGCCGCCCCTCGCGGTTCCTGGACGGCGTCGTCCGCGGCTCCGCCCAGCCGCCGACCGCCCGCGGCGCGAAGGGCCGCAAGGGACCGGCGGCCTGCCGGGTCTGCGGAAAGGGCCTCACCGACGCGCTGGCCCGCAAGCTCGGCCGGTGCGTCGACTGCCCGTCCTCCTACGACGAGGAGCTGTTCGAGCGGCTGCGCTCCTGGCGGGCCGAGCAGGCCCGCGCGGCCAGCGTCCCGGCGTACGTCGTGTTCACCGACGCCACCCTCACCGCGCTGGCCGAGGTGCGCCCGGCGTCGGAGCGCGAGCTGCTCGCGGTGTCCGGCATCGGCCGGTCCAAGCTGGAGAAGTACGGCGCCGACGTGCTCGCCCTGTGCGCCGGGGAGGACCCGTCCGGCCCGCCTGACGGCGACACCGGCGCCGACCCGGCCGCCGACCCGGCCGCCGACCCCGACTCCGACCCCGCCGCCGACCGGGACCAGGCGGCCCTGGACCTCTGAACCGGCCCGGGGCCACCCGTCGGAAAAAAAAGTCCGACAGCAGCAAGAAAATTGTTTGCACCTGACCGGCGACGCCTCTATCTTTCTTGTGCCCGGTCACGACGACCGTGGCGCCGTCGCAGCCCGGAAGGGCCCGGACCAGAGGTGGAGGTGGGCATCGTGGAGATCTTCGAGACGACGTACGCGTGCTCGCCGTCCGCGCGCTCCGGTGCCCCCGTCGGTACCCGCAGCACGGGTGCGCCGAGCACGTGGACGGCCTTCGGCCACGAGGGCGGTGCGCGTGTTCTCGCGCCCGTCGTCGCGACGGCCCAGGGGACCGGTGTGTCCGTTGCCATGCGCGACCGGATCTACACCAACGCCGCTGACGCCGCCGTCAAGGCCACCGCTCTGCTCCCGATCAGCGCCACCGATGTCGTCGGTGTCGCGGGGATCCGCTCTTGGAGCCCACCGGTATAGGACTTCCTCCTCACCGGCACCTCCAAGGCCGCGGAACCCGACACCCGGGATCCGCGGCCTTTTCGTTTGTCCATCGTCCGACCGGCTCCTACCGGGGCCCTGGAAACGAGAGACCCACCCGATGGCTCTCCAGACCGACACCGATACGCCGGCTGTCCGCAGACCGCTGACCGCCACGAGCACGACGGAGGTGACACCCATGCAGCTCGCCGCACTCGAGACCGACGCGCCCGAGAGCACCGTCGACAACCTGACGGCGCTCACCGCCCTGTCGGCCCTCGCCGACCTCACCCAGCGGGTCGTCGACGAACAACTGCCTTGCCGGGCCAACGACCCGGAGCTGTTCTTCGCCGACTCCCCGGCGGACGTCGAGTACGCCAAGACGCTCTGCCTCGACTGCCCTGCCCGCCTCGCCTGCCTCAGCGGCGCCCTCGAGCGTCGCGAGCCGTGGGGCGTCTGGGGTGGCGAGTGGTTCGTCCAGGGCGTCGTCGTCCCTCGCAAGAGGCCACGCGGCCGTCCCCGCAAGTCCGAGGTCGCCGCGTGAGCGCCCGGCAGTCCCTCCGGAGCCTGATCGCCCCGGACGTCGGGCTCACGCAGCCGACCCGCACCGTCCACCAGACCGTTGTCCTGAACAGGAGCACCGAGATGCAACTCATGCATGAGGACCTGGCGCGTGCCCATGCGGCACAGCGCCTCGAGGAGGCAGTCCGCCGCGAGCGGGCCCATCGACTCGTCGCCGCCCACCGGGCGCACCGACGGGCCGAGCAGGCCGCTCTGCGGGCCCGCCGTCTCCTCGCCTCCGCTGTCGTCGGCTGAGCCGCCGGCTACCGGGCTCGCCCAGACGCCCGACAGTTCCGGAGGACACCCGCCCCGACCTCAGGGGCGACCGGCAGAAAGGGCCCCGACCGCTGCACCGCGGTCGGGGCCCTTCCCGTCAGCGGGGGCAGCCGGGAGGATGACCCGGTGCCCGAACGCTCCACCGTCGAGGTCGACGGCCGCCGCCTCTCGCTGTCCAACCTCGACAAGGTGCTGTACCCGGACGGGTTCACCAAGGGCGAGGTGGTCGACTACTACGCCCGGATCGCCCCGGTGCTGCTGCCCTACGTCGCCGGGCGGCCGATGTCCTTCCAGCGGTTCCCGGACGGCACCGACACCAAGGGCTTCTTCGCGAAGAACGCGCCGCAGGGCACGCCGGACTGGGTCCGCACCGTGACGCTGCCGGCACCGGGGAGCACCAAGACCGACCGTGACACGCTCGACTACGTCGTCGTGGACGACCTGCCGACGCTCGTCTGGGCGGCGAACCTGGCCGCGCTGGAGCTGCACGTGCCGCAGTGGAGCGTCGGACCGCGCGGCGGGGTCCACGAGCCGGACCGGCTGGTGCTCGACCTCGACCCGGGCGACCCGGCGACGGCGGTCGAGTGCGCCGAGGTCGCGCTGCTCCTGCGTGACCTGGTGGTCGCCGACGGGCTCGACCCGGTGGTGAAGTCCTCCGGGTCCAAGGGGATCCAGGTGTACGCGTCGATCGAGCCGGCCAGCGACCGTCGTACGTCGGACTACGCCCGCGACCTGGCGCAGCAGCTGGAGAAGTCGCACCCACGGCTGGTGGTCTCGCAGATGCGCAAGGACCTGCGCGGGGGCAAGGTGTTCGTCGACTGGAGCCAGAACAACGCGGCCAAGACCACGGTCGCGCCCTACGCTCTGCGCGCCCGCGCCGAGCCCTGGGTGTCGGCCCCTCTCACCTGGGCCGAGGTGGAGGCCTGCCGCCGGCCGGAGGACGTCCGGTTCCGGGCCGAGCAGGTGCTGGAGCGGGTCGAGGAGCTCGGGGACCTGTTCGCGCCGCTGCTCGAGCCCGGGCCGCCGCTGCCCTGACTCCTGTGGACAGCGGGCCGGCCGAGCAGGGTGATCTTCCTAGGCTGGGCCGAGCCCGGCGGCGCGGTCCGGGACGTCTCCGTGCGGTCGAGGGGGTGGCGGTGCGCATCGACGTCGACAGCGGCGCCGTGCTGCTCGCCGCCACCCACCTGCGGACCCGCGGGTCGCTGGTCGCCGGCCGGGTGCGCGACTGCGACCGGATCCCCGACGGCCTGTCTGACCCGGCGCTCACGTCCGGCGTCGCCGACCTGGCCGACGTCGCCGCCGACGTCCTCGAGCTCGTCGCTGCCGACCTCGCGCTGCTCGCGACGAGGACGCAGACCGGGGCGGTGCTCTACGACCGGGTCGAGGAGCGGGTGCGCGACGGGATGAGGCGGCCGTGAGCAGCGCCGCCGCGGACGTCGCGCTGCCGTACCCACCGGACCTGCCCGACGCGGTCCGCGCGTCCGCGTCCCGCTGCGGGCGGCTCGGCACCGTGCTCGACCGAGCCGGCGCCGACCTGAGCCACGACCGGGTGCTGCTGCACGGGTCATGGACCGGCTCGGCGGCCCGGGCTTGCGGCCGCGAGATGCAGGCGGCGACCCGGCTGCTGCAGTCTCTGGCAGGGCCGCTGCACCGGTCCCGGGAGCTGCTGGGCGAGCACGCGCGGGTGGTCGGCGACGCGAGGTCGCAGGTCGACGCGCTGCGCCGGGTCTACGACGACGCGACGGCCGCCCATCGGGTCCGGGTCGCCCGGCTGCTGGCGGACGCCGGCCCGGTCGGGCCGCATTGTCAGACCGAGCTGGACCGGGCCGAGGAGGCGCACCTGGGCCACCTCGCAGCGGTGCAGCGGCGGCACCGGGAGGTGCTCGAGACGGTGGCGGACCATGCCCGGCTGACCGGGCTGAGGGTCCGCCAGGCGGCAGCCGACGTGGTCGGGCCCGGGCGGCGACCGGTCGGGGACCAGGAGGGCCGGCTGGCCACGATGCTGCCGTTGCTGGCGGCGTGGCGCGCGAGCGCCGGGGTGGGCTGCACACCGCCGCCCGCCGGCTGTCCGCCCGAGGCGGTGCTCGCATGGTGGGCGGCACTGACCCGCGACGAGCAGCAGCGGATGATCGCCCGGTTCCCGTCCCAGGTCGGCTCGCTGGACGGGCTCCCGGGCGGGGTGCGGTCGCAGGCCAACGAGCTCCGGCTGGCCGCGGACCTGGCGATGCTCAGGGCCAAGAGCGCGCTCACCGACGACGAGAGGGCCTGGCTGCGCAGCTGTGAGCTGGTGCGCCAGCAGCTGGACCGGGTGCGGTCGGACGAGGACCCGCTCACCCTGGAGCCGCTCGCGGCCCAGCTGCTGCTGTTCGAGCCGGCCGCGTTCGGTGGGGAGGGCAGGGTGGCGGTCGTCGTGGGTGACATCGACACGGCCGACAACGTCGCCTTCCTCGTCCCCGGTCTCGGGTCCACAGTCGACTCCGCCATGTCGCCGCTGACCAGCAGTGCGCTGCGGGTGGCACAGGAGGCCCGCCGGCAGTCGCCGTACCGGACGACCGCGGCCGTCGCGTGGATGGGCTACGACGCACCGGGGCTGGGCGACGTCGCGGTCGACGATGCCGCGGTGCGTGGTGCCGCGCTGCTCGGTGCCGACGTGATCGCGCTGCAGGTGTCCCGGCCGGTCCCGGCACACCTGACGGTGGTCGGGCACAGCTACGGCAGCACCACCGCCGGCGCCATGCTGCGGGCCCAGCGGACCGGCACCGACGACCTGGTGCTGCTGGGCAGCCCCGGGCCGGACGTGGAGCACGCCGCGGACCTGCAGGTGCCGGCCGGCCACGTCTTCGTCGGCGCCAGCAGCCGTGACCCCGTGAGCTACCTCGACCGTTTCGGCGCCGACCCCACCCACGCGTCCTTCGGTGCGGTCCGGTTCGAGGCCGAGGACCCGACCCGCAACACCTGGCGGCTCGACTTCGACGACCACTCGAAGTACTACAACGAGGGCACCGAGTCGCTGTCGAACATCGTCCACGTGGTCACCGGGAACTACGACCGCGTGGTGCGCGCCCCGTACCGTGAGGAGTGGTGGCTGCTCCCCGACGGCATCAACAGCGACCCGGAGACCGACCGTGACCCCACCACCGTCCCCTGACGTGCCGCCCGGCGCCCCCACCGAGGACGAGCACCAGCCCCCTCGACCGGGCCGCCACACCGTGGCCGGGTCGAGGGCGCTGGTGCTCGCCGTGGCGCGCGACCTGTGCGGGCCGCTCGACCAGGTCGGGTCGTTCGCGCGACCACCACGCGGTGCGTGGTCCGGCTGCGACGACCTCGGCGGTCAGGTGGCCTACCGGGTCTCCGGCCGCCTCGATGCCCCCGACGGCTCCTCGGACGGGTTCCTGGACTCGGTGCGCCGCCGACTTGCCGACATCGGGCTCGAGCTGCGCGCCGAGTCGGCAGCGGCCGACCCGGTGACCCTGCACGGTGACCGGCACGACGTGCTGGTGCGGCTCACCGGGTACACCGGGAAAGCCGTCGTCGTGCTGTCGCTGACCGGTCCGTGCCTGGACGTCGGCGACTCCGACGACGACCTGCTCGCCGAGCCGCCGGTGCGCCTGTCGCTGACCTGACCCCGCGGCCGCCGGAGCGCCGGACCCGGTGGACCGCAGCCCGGGCGTCGGCCAGGGTGGGGGAGTGGTGTCACCAGGGGACTCCGGCCAGGCGGTCACCTGTGCCCTGTGCGGTGCGACGTCCGACACGCTGCCGCTGGGCTGGAGCACCTCGCGGGAACGCGGCCGCACGGCGCACCACTGCGAGCGCTGCAGCCGCGAGCACGTGCGGTCGATGGAGTCCAAGCTCGACAGCGAGTGGTGGGACGCCGGAGGCTGAGACTCCCGAGCGGGAACGCCGGCGGGACCTTCGGACCTGGCGCACCGACCGCGCCCGCGGGTGTCATGGGACCCGGGGTGAGCCGTTCGTGGACGACCTGGATCCGGCGCCGGCCGCGGCCATCGACCTCTACTGGCTGCCGCTCGGTGCAGGCGGACGCGTGGTCCGCTGGAACGGCCGCGCCTACGAGGCGCTGGCGGCGGCCCGGGACCGACGGACGGCCCAGAGCCTGTACCACTCGGCCCTCGTGGTGACTCATCGCGGCAGCAGGTACGCGATCGAGATGGGCCCGGTCTGGAACGTGGCGGCGGCCGACCGGGGCGTGGTCTGCGAGGGCCCCGTCGGGGCGAGGCCGCTGGGTCGGCTCCGTTGGTTCCGCTACGAGGTCAGGTGCTGGCGGGACGGCGTCATCCCCGACCTCGCCGAAGCCGTCGACAGCCCGGTCCGGCTGACAGAGGACGTCGACCGCGTCGTCGCGCTGCTGGACGCCCTGCGACGGGTCCCGCCGCTCACCTGGGGCCGGGACGAGCGCCGTACCGGCGAGATGTGGAACTCGAACTCCGTGGTCGCCTGGCTGCTGGCGTCGGCCGGGCAGGACCTGGCCGCCGTGCACCCGCCGCTCGGCGGCCGCGCCCCAGGGTGGCGCGCCGGGCTGGCGCTCGCAGCCGCGGAACCGGGCCGCACCCGACCGGGTGCCGCGGCGACGGAGGCGACCTGACGCCGGCGCGGGTGACCACCCGCGGCCGGGTCCCGGCCTCAGGTGGCCTTGCCAGCCTGCTTGCGCGGAGCCCGCTTCGGCTTGGGGGGAGCGAAGCCGGGCAGCAAGCTGCTCAGCTCGGACTTCCACTGCGCCTCGGCCTCGAGCTGGCAGAGCACGCCGATCGTGCCCGTGGTCACCCGGTGGATGAGCAGGTACTCCGGCGGCAGGTTCAGGCGTAGCCCGGTGGAGTACGCCGGCGAGCGCGGGTCGCCGACCCGGACGGCCTGACTGCGCAGCCAGCTGCGGCTGAACCGGAAGGTGTCGTCCCTGGCCGGGTCGAGGATCGGCGAGAGGTAGGACAGCAGCCGTTCGGCGTCGAGCTCGACACCGGGCCGGACGAAGCCTTCGGCCCGCAGCCCGTCGAAGACGCCCTGGGCATCGCCCTCGACCGCGAGGCGGAGCAGCGGGCCGATGGAGGGCGGCAGGCCGTCGGGCAGCCGGTTGACCGCGCCGTAGTCGAGCACGACGAGCCGGTTCTGGTCGTCGAGGCGGAAGTTGCCCGGGTGCGGGTCGGCGTGCAGCAGCCCCGCGCGTACCGGACCCGAGAACAGGAACCTCGTGAGCAGCAGGCCGGCCCGGTCGCGCTGCTCCACGGTCCCGCCCGCGATGATCCGCGACAGCGGGGTGCCCTCGACCCACTCGGTGACGAGGACCTGGCCGGTGCCGTCGACGACCTTCGGGACCAGCACGTCCGGGTCGCCGTCGTACGCCGCGGCAAAGGCCCGTTGGCTGTCGGCCTCGAGCCGGTAGTCGAGCTCTTCCGTCACCCGGGCCTTGAGCTCGGCCACCAGTGGCTTCACGTCCAGCCCGGGCACCAGTGCCCCGACCAGTCGGCTCATGCGCCCGATCTGGGTGAGGTCGGACAGCAGGGCCTCGCCGGCGCCGGGGTACTGCACCTTGACGGCGACTGCGCGCCCGTCGGCCCACGTGGCCCGGTGAACCTGGCCGATGGAGGCGGCCGCCGCCGGAGTGTCGTCGAAGTCCTGGAACCGGTCCCGCCAGCCCGTCCCCAGCTCGTGGGCCATCACCCGGTGCACGGTGCGGACCGGCAGCGGTGGTGCGGCCTCCTGCAGCCGGGTCAGCGTCTCGCGGTAGGGGCCGGCGAGGTTCTCGGGCATGGCGGCCTCGAAGACCGACATCGCCTGCCCGAACTTCATGGCGCCGCCCTTGAGCTCGCCGAGCACCCGGAAGAGCTGCTCGGCGGTGCGCGCCTGGACCTCGGCCGCCACCAGCTCCGCCGGTCGACCGCCGAGGCGGCGGCCGAGGCCGAGGGTGGCCCGGCCGGCGTAGCCGAGCGGGAGCCCGGCGAGCCGTACGGTCCGGGCCGCAGCTCGGCGAGGGAGGTCGTCCACGTCCGCCATCCTGCCCTCCGCACCCCCGTCGCAGTCGCCGCCCCCGCCGGTCGGCGCACGGCGGGTCGGTGTCAGGCGGGGCCGGTGGCGGGTTCCGGGTCCCACGAGCAGCCGCAGGCGGGGTGGACCGGCCAGGACCGGCGGCGGACCCGGCCGTCGCGCTGGCCGATCTCCAGGGTGCCGTCGACCGCCGACGGCTCGGGGTCGCCGTCGAGGAACGCGAGCACCTGCAGCGCCGCGTGCGCGGCCACGGCGGTCGCCAGCACCGTGTCACAGGCGAGGACCCGTTGCCGCGGCCCGGCGCTGAGCTGCGCCGCGATGCTGGGCCAGGCCGGGTCACGGTCGGACCTGTGCAGGTCGTGGCAGCGCTGGCAGGAGGAGCGGCCGGGCAGCACCAGCGGGCCGACCACTCCGGTGGTCTCCCGCACCCGGGCCACCAGGTGGGGGACGCCGGCGCGCAGGAGGCGGTCGGCCGCGGCCGGCCCGGCCCCGGCGCCGGTGAGGACAACGAGATCCGGCGCCGGTCGGCCGGCGGGCAGCGTGGTGCGCACCGACGGGGCGACCCGGCGCGCCGCCCGGGTCGCTGCGTCCTGGCGCCGGGAGCCGACGTCCTCCGGCGACGCGCCCGCGGGGGCGACGTCGCCGGGCCGGGTGGTGCCGGCGTCCTCCACGACGACGCCCCCGACACCGGCCGCGGCCAGCAGGGTCGCCACCGAGGCGCCGACACGGTCGGCCCCCAGCACCTGCACGACACCGCGCCGGCGTCGCGTGAGCAGCCCGACCGCACCGTCGCCGACCCGGTGCAGCAGGGCGGCGGCCGCCAGGTCGGGCGCGAGCCGGTCGCGTTCGTCCCTGCCGAGGCCGGCCAGCGCCTGCCGGTCGGCGGCGGCGTCCACGAGCACACCCGCGCGGGTCAGGACGGTGAGCAGCTCGTCGAGGCGGTCGGCGTCGACACCGAGCCGGGCTGCGCCACTGGCCACACCGGGGAGGTCACGGCTGCCGTCGAGGCTCTCCAGCACCCGGGCCGAGGCGGGGTCCAGACCGCCGATGACGACCGCGTGCGCCGGGTCGACCCCGAGCTGGACCGTGCTCACGTCCCGCCACACCCGGCGCAGCCCGGGCTTGAGCTGCGGTCGGTGCGGCGGCATGGCGGGGAGCCTGGCACGACCGTGGCTGCCGGCCGGGGCGCCTGTCCACAGCCCGCCCGTCCGCCGGCCGGCCGGGATCGGCGCCGCGCGGGCTCTGACCGCGGCGTACCTGGACTGACTGTGGCCTGCAGGCCTCGGTCAGTCCGAGTTGATCACGTTTACGTGATCAACTCGGCGGGCGGGTCAGGCGACGCCGCAGACGTCGAGCGCGAGCAGGGCCAGGGTGCGCGCGGCGGTGTGCACCTCGGCCAGCGGGACCCGCTCGTCGGGAGCGTGCGCGAGCACCGCGTCTCCCGGGCCGTAGTGCAGGGTGGGGATGCCGGCGCCGGCCAGCAGTCGCAGGTCGGAGCCGTACGGCGCGCCCCAGCGCGCCGGCGCCGCACCGCCGGTCGCCGCGGCGTGCGCGGCGGCCACCCGGTCCGCCAGGTCGGAGTCCGCGGCGAGCCGCCCGGAGGCGAACTGGCCGCCCCACCACTGCACCGTCGCCGGGTGCTCGCGCAGCCACGGGTCCGCGGCGCTGGCCTCGGCGACCGCGCGCTCCATCGCCGCCCGGGCCGCCTCGACCGGCTCGTCCAGCGCGACGCCGAGCCGCCCCTCGGCCACCAGCAGGTCCGGCACGCTGGACGCCCAGTCGCCGGCCTGCACCCGGCCGATGGACAGCGGGTAGGCGATCGGCCAGCGCGCCATCAACGGGTCCACGTCGGCGTTGCGGTCTGCCTCCAGCTGCTGCAGGGCCGCGAGCAGCGGCACCAGCTTCTCGACCGCGCTCACGCCCTCGGTGCGGCGCGAGGCGTGGGTGGCCAGCCCGGGCACCCGCAGGCGGAAGGTCAGCGCACCGGCGCTCGCGGTGACCAGCTGCAGGCCGGTCGGCTCCGGTACGACGCACGCGTCGGCTGTCCAGCCGCGGCGCAGGGTGGCGAAGGTGCCGAGACCGCCGTCCTCCTCGCCGGGCACGCAGGCGAGCAGCAGGTCGCCGCGCAGCGGGACCCCGGACCGTCGGAGCGCGCCGGCCGCCGCGATCGCCGCGACCAGTCCGGCCTTCATGTCGCAGGCGCCGCGGCCGTGCAGCTCCCCGTCGACCACGCGGGCCGAGAACGGGTCGGGGCTGCTCCAGGCGGCGGGGTCGCCCACCGGCACGACGTCCACGTGCCCGTTGAGCAGCAGGGTGGGGCCGTCACCTCGGCCGGGCAGCCGGCCCACCAGTCCCCACGCCTCGGCCCGGTCCACCTCCGCGCCGGGGAAGTCCGGTGCCGCCTGCAGCTCGGCCAGCGGCAGCCGCCAGTGGTCGAGCTCGAGGCCGAGCTCGGCGAGCCCGGCCGCGAGCAGCGCCTGGATCTCGTGCTCGGGGTCGGTGCCGCCGATGCTCGGCACCCGCACCAGGGCAGCCAGCTGCCGTTCGCTGGCCTCGGTCGCGGCGTCGACCTCGGCGAGCACCCGTGCGGCCCAGTCGGTCACGCCGGGAGCCTAGAGCCGGAGATGCCGGAGGGGGCGGCCCCGGCTCGCGGGACCGCCCCCTCCGGGGACGTCTGTCGACCTCGGGCGATCAGGCCTTGCCGAGGATGCGGTTGAGCTTGGTGCCGCACACGGGGCAGATCCCCTGGGCCATGCGGCGGCCCGACTCGCTGACCTTGATCTCGCCGGTGAAGTCGCGCTTCTCCTTGCACTTCACGCAGTACGCGTCTCCGGTGTAGCTCTCAGCCACGGGGTCCTCCTCGTCGGTGGGTTCGGTGTCCGGCAGGGATGCCGCCGGCCGGACCTTCGGCCACCCTAGAGCAGGCGGGGCGCCCAGCGTGGGAGGCGGGGGTCCCAGCGTGCGCTGAGCGTGCATAGGCTGCCCGCCATGACCGACCCAGGCAGCGCCCCGCCGACGGCCCCCACCGACCCCGCGGACGGGTTCGCGCCCTACGGCGGGGCGCTCGCCGACCTGCCCGACCTGCGGGTCGACCGGGCCGCGAACGGGGTGGTCCTGGTCACCCTGGACCTGCCCGAGCGGCGCAACATGATGTCGGCGGCCATGACCGGCTCCTGGGAGCACGCGATGGCCGTCCTGCGGGCCGACCCCGGGGTGCGGGCGGTCGTGGTGACGGGGGCCGGGTCGGCGTTCTGCTCCGGCGGAGACCTGTCCTGGATCGGGGCCGAGCCGGACGCCACGGTCGACGCGTTGCGCACCCGGATGGCGGCGTTCTACCGCGCCTGGCTGGCCGTGCGGGACCTCGAGGTGCCGACGGTCGCCGCGGTCAACGGACCGGCGATCGGAGCCGGGCTGGCTGTCGCGCTCGCCTGCGACCTGCGCTACGCCGCCGCCGACGCCACGCTCGGAGCGCCCTTCACCACGCTGGGGATGCACCCCGGGATGGCCACGACCTACCTGCTGCCCGAGGTGGCCGGGATCGCGCTGGCCCGGGAGATGCTGCTCACCGGCCGGCTGCTGCGCGGCGCCGAGGCGGCCGACCGCGGCCTGGTGACCGCGGCGGTCCCGCGGGCCGAGGTGCTCCGCACCGCGCTGACCGCCGCGGGCGCCGCCGCTTCGGCCGCCCCGGTGGCCACCCGGCTCACCAAGCGCGCGCTGCTCGGCGGCGGCCCCGGGTCGTTCGACGCCGCCCTGGAGTGGGAGGCGCTCGCCCAACCGGTGACGCTGGCCACCGAGGACCTGCAGGAGGGGCTGCGCGCCGCACGGGAGAAGCGGCCGCCGCGGTTCACCGGCCGCTGAGGGCCGGGACCGGGACCGACGGGGTAGCCCGAGCCGGGTCCCGGGGCGGCGCAGGGACTGCCGCCCCGGGACCCGCTCGGCGGCGACCCGCAGCGGAGGGGGGTGGCTGCGGGGCCGGTGGGCGCCGGTGTGACGGGGTGGGGGGACGGCGCCGTGGGGGCCGGTCACGAAGCCCCCGGACCGCACAGCCGGACCGTCCGCCTTCCCCTTGCGGACGTTCCGATCGGGCGTCCCGGGGGCTTCGTCGTCGAGCACCGTAGGAGCCCGGGGAGGGGCCGTCAACGGCCGGGGCGGCTGCCCTGTGGACGGTCCTGGGGAGGCCGTGGGGACAGCCCGGGGTGTCGCTGTGGACCACCGGTTCACTTGCTGTGGACAACCCTGGGGATGATCATCCGAAACGCCGCTGACCTGCGGAGATGCCGTCCACCGGCTGTGGACGGAAGAATTGTCGCTAGCGTGGTGGGTATGGCGGCGCGGGGTCCCGAGGAGCGGGACGCGACGACCGGCGAGCCCACCGCGACGGGGACCGGCTCGGCCGAGTCGGCGCTGGTCGACGTCCGGCGCTCCACCCGCCGGCGGCGGACCGTGTCGGCCTACCGCGACGGCGACCGCACGGTGGTGCTGATCCCGGCCCGGATGTCCCGCGCCGAGGAGCGTCGCTGGGTCTCGGTGATGCTCGACCGGCTGGCCGCCCAGGACGCCAAGCTGCGCCCGAGTGACGCCGACCTGCTCGCCCGGGCCGGCGCCCTCTCGACCCGCTGGCTCGACGGCAAGGCCCGACCGCGCAGCGTCCGCTGGGCCACCAACCAGGGAGCCCGCTGGGGGTCCTGCACCCCGGTCGACGGCAGCATCCGGCTGTCCAGCCGGCTGCAGGGGATGCCCACCTGGGTGGTCGACTACGTGCTCGTGCACGAGCTCACCCACCTGCTGGTGCCCGGGCACGGGCCGGACTTCTGGGCCTACGTGGACCGCTACCCGCGCACCGAGCGGGCTCGCGGCTACCTCGAGGGCGTCTCCGCCACGGCCGAGCTCGGCCTGTCCGACTCCGGTCCCGACGACCCCGGCACCGACGACCCCGCGGCGGGCGCGCCGTCCGCGCCGGCCGACCCGCCCAGCGACCGGCTCTTCGACTAGCGCCCGGACCGCAGCGCCGCCTGCGCGGCCCGCACCAGCCGGCCCAGGTCGTCGACCGTCCCGGCCGGCAGCCCGTCCGCGGGGAACCACGCCACGTCGTCGGACTCGTCGCTGACGACCGGCTCGGCGCCCGGTGGCGCCACCACGGCGTACCGGACGTCGAGGTGCTCGCGGCAGCGGCCGAAAGCCGACGACAGCGCGTGCCGGTCGAGATCCACCGGGCCGCTGCCGACCAGGCGGAGACCGGTGACCCCGGACTCCTCGGTCGCCTCCCGCAGCGCCGCGTCGTCCAGGGTCGCGTCGGCCGGATCGAGGTGCCCGCCGGTCTGGGCCCAGAAGCCGCCCTTGCGGTGCAGCGTCAGCAGGACCCGCTGGCCGGTGCTGTCGAGGACCATCGCGCTGGCGGTGAGGTGCGCAGGCGGTCCGTCCTTCCAGACGCCGTCGGGGTGCTCCTCCAGGTGCCCAACGTACGCCGCCCGCAGCTGCTCCTGCCCGGCGTCGGGTGGCTGCCAACGGCGCAGGGTCGCGAGCGCGTCGTCGTGCAGGCTCACCCGGCCGAGCCGGGAACGGGCGGCTCGGGCGGGGCCTCGGTGTCGTCCAGCCCGGACAGGTCCAGGGGTGCCGAGCCGGCGGCGGCGAAGCCGGCCGGGTCGTCGAGGTCGGCGGTCGTCGGCACCAGGTCGGGATGCGCCCACACCGCCTCGCGCCCGTCCTGCCCGCGGGCGGAGAGGACGGCCCGCCACAGGTCGGCGGCGTCCCGCAGCCGCCGCGGCCGCAGCTCCAGACCCACCAGCGAGGCGAAGGTCTGCTCGGCCGGGCCGCCGCTGGCCCGGCGGCGGCGCACGGTCTCCCGCAGGGCTGCCGCGGCCGGCAGCTTGCCGGTCGCCGCCGCGTCCACGACCTCGTCCACCCAGCCCTCGACCAGTGCCAGGGCGGTCTCCAACCGGGCCAGCGCCGCCTTCTGCTCCGGGGTGTCCTCCGGCTCGAACATGCCGCCGGTGAGCGCCTGCTGCATCGACTCCGGGTCGGTGGGGTCGATGCTGCCCATCGCCTCCTCGAGCCGGGAGGTGTCGACGCTGATGCCGCGCGCGTAGGCGGCGACCGCGTCGAGCAGGTGCGCCCGCAGCCACGGGACGTGCGCGAACAGGCGATGGTGCGCGGACTCCCGCAGCGCGAGGTACAGCCGCACCTGGTCGGCCGGCACCTCCAGGCCGGCGCCGAACGCCGCCACGTTGGCCGGCAGCAGCGCGGCGGTGCCGCCGCGGGCCAGCGGCAGCCCGACGTCGGTCGAGCCCACCACCTCCCCGGCCAGGGCGCCCACGGCCTGCCCGACCTGGGTGCCGAACATCGCTCCGCCGATGCTGCGCATCATCTGCTGCAGGGGGCCGGTCATCGCGGCCAGCTGCTCGGGCGCGGCGCCCAGCTGGGCCATCGGGCCGCCCTCGCCGGACAGCAGGGCGCCCATGGCGTCGACGGCCCGCGCGGCGATCGGGTCGACCAGCTCGCGCCACTGCGGCAGCGTCGCCTCGACCCACTCGGCCCGGCTCCAGGCCTTCACCTGGCTGCCTCCTGCAGGCAGCGCGCAGGCCTCGTCCAGCCACAGCTCGGCGAGCCGCATCGCCTCGAGGACCTGCTCGCGCTCGGCCGTCCCGACCGATCGGTCGCCCGCGGCGCTCACGGCCTGCCGGGCGACGTCGTGGGCGAGGTCCCAGTTGACCGGTCCGCCCTGGTAGGAGAGCAACGCGCCCAGCTGGGTGAAGGCCGACCCCAGGTCGCCGCCGGCGCCGCCGAGCATCGCCGACAGCGGGTCCAGGGGTCCCGGCTCGCCTGGATTCGCCGGGTCACCGGAGCCGTCGTCGTCCGGGGCGGGGTTGAACCCGAAGGGGAAGTTGCTCACGTCTCGCCTCACGTCGTCGCGCAGTTGGCTTAGATGGGCGCACCATGACTGCCGCACATCCCACCGTAGCCACCTGCTGCGGGTCCTCGAACCTGCCAACACCGGTGGCAGGACGATGAGTTCCCCCTCCGCCGCCGAACCCGCCGGAGTTCGCCCTCGGCGAAGCAGCCGTCGCCGACCGGTGGTGGCCGTGACCGGAGCGGCGTCCGGTCTCGGAGCCGCAGTCGCGGGCCGGCTGGCCGCCAACCCCGACGTCGGCAGGGTGCTCGGCCTGGACGAGCGCCGCGGCACCGCCGAGGGGGTCACCTGGCGGGTGCTCGACGTGCGCGACCCGTCGCTGGTCACCAGGCTCGCCAAGGTCGACACCGTGGTGCACCTCGCCTTCGACACCTCGCTGGGTGACGACCGCCGCGAGCAGGCCGAGCTCAACCTGCGCGGCACCCAGGCCGTCCTGACGGCCGCCGCGGCCACCGGGGTCCGCCGGGTGGTGCTCACCACCTCGGCGATGGTCTACGGGGCGCTGCCGGACAACGAGGTCCCGCTGTCCGAGGACGCACCGCTGCGGGCCGTGCCGGACGGTGGTCTGCTCTCCGACTGGCTCGAGGTCGAGCGGCTGGCCGCCCAGGCGCCGCGCAGCCATCCCGGCCTGCAGGTCACGGTCGTCCGGCCGGCGACCCTGGTCGGCCCCGGCATCGACAGCGTGCTCACCCGGCACTTCGAGGCGCCCCGGCTGCTGGTGGTGCGCGACTCGTCGCCGCGCTGGCAGTTCTGCCACGTCGACGACCTGGCGGCGGCCCTGGAGGTGGTGGTGACCGGCGACGTGGACGGACCGGTGACGGTGGGGTGCGAGGGCTGGCTCGACCAGGACGAGGTCGAGCTGGTGTCCGGGCTGCGGCGGATCGAGCTGCCCGCGACGCTGGCGTTCGGCACTGCCGAGCGGCTGCACCGGCTCGGGGTCCTGCCTGCACCCGCGAGCGACCTGCAGTACGTCGTGCACCCGTGGGTCGTCCCCTCGGCCCGGCTGCGGGCGGCGGGCTGGCACCCGACGTACGACAACCCCACGGCGCTCGGGCTGCTGCTGGAGCAGGCCCGTGGCCACCACGCCCTCGCCGCCCGTCGGGTCGGCCGGCGCGACGCGACGATCGGCGCGGCAGGTGCGGCCGTGGCCGTCGTCGGCACCGCGGCACTGGTTCGGGCCGCGCGACGGAAGCGGCGCGGATGAGCGCGGGGGAGGGCTCGGCAGCCGTCCGGCTGGTCGACGTCCGGGACGCGCCGCTGTCGGTCGACGAGGTGCTCGCCGTCGTGGCCGACCCCGGCTGCGGCGGCACCGCGCTGTTCGTGGGCACCGTCCGGGAACAGGACGGCGGCCGCGGGGTGACCGGGTTGGGCTACTCCGCGCACACCAGCGTCGTCGACGAGCTGCGCCTGGTCGCGGAGGAGGTCGCCGCGGCGCACCCGGAGGTGCGGGCGTTGGCCGCCGTGCACCGGGTCGGCGACCTGGCCGTCGGCGACCTGGCCGTGGTGGTCGGCGTCTCGTGCCCGCACCGTGGCGACGCCTTCGTCGCCTGCCGCGCACTCATCGACGAGCTCAAGTCGCGGGTGCCGATCTGGAAGCACCAGCTCTTCGCCGACGGCGGCGACGAGTGGGTCGGCCTGCCGTGACCGTTCCGCAAGCGGGGGCCAAGCCGGTCGCCGCGGCCGTAGCCTGAGGGCGTGTCCCCTCTCGCGTGGCTGGCGATCCCCGTGGTCGCCCTCGTCCTCGGCGTCCTGTGGGCGCTGTGGACCAGCCGGACCAGGCCGCGGGCGGACACCCATCAGACCCTGGAGGAGCACGCCCGCTTCAAGGCGGCGTTCGAGTCCGAGCCGCCGAACCGTCGCCCGCGCAGGGACTGACAGGTTGCTCTCGTAGTGTTCCGCAGATGACCCGCCGCGTCCTCGTGCTCGCCGTCGCCGGCTTCCTCACGGTGCTCCTGGCGGCGGCCTCGGCGCTGCTCCCGGTGCCCTACGTCGCGCTGAAGCCCGGACCGACCAGCAACACGTTGGGCTCGGTCGACGGCACCGAGCTGATCCGGATCGAGGGCCGGCCGACCTACCCCGACAAGGGTCATCTCGACGTGGTCACGGTGTCGGTCCAGGGCGGTCCCCGGCAGCGGCTGGACCTCGTCTCGGCTCTCGCCGGCTGGCTCGACGGCACCGTGGCGGTGGTACCCGAGACCACGGTGTACCCGAAGGGCCAGACCGCCGAGCAGGCCGAGCAGGAGGGCGAGGCGGAGATGACCAGGTCGCAGCAGGACGCCATCACCTCGGCGCTGCGGCAGCTCGGCATCCCCGTCACCACCCGCGTGGAGATCACCAAGCTGGCACCCGGGTCGCCGGCGCAGGGCGTGCTCCGCGAGGGCGACGTCATCGCCTCCGTCGACGGGACGACCGTGGACGGCGGAGCCTCGCTGCGCGACGCGATCACTGCCGTGCAGCCCGGTGACACGGTGCAGCTCGTCGTACGGCGTGCGGGCAGCGACGTCCGCGCCGCTGTGACCACCGTGAAGGCGGAGGACGGCCGGGCGATCATCGGCGTGGAGACCACGGACCAGGTGAGCTACCCGTTCTCCGTGAAGATCTCGCTCAAGGCCGTCGTCGGCCCGAGTGCCGGACTGATGTTCGCCCTGGGCATCGTGGACAAGCTCACCCCCGGCTCCCTGACTGGCGGCCGGTTCGTCGCGGGCACCGGGACGATCGACGACAGCGGCGACGTCGGGGAGATCGGCGGCATCACCCAGAAGATGGTCGGGGCGCGGGACAGCGGCGCCACGGTCTTCCTGTCGCCGGCCGCGAACTGCGCCCAGGCCAGGGCCACCAAGCCCTCGGGGCTGCGCCTGGTGAAGGTCGCCACCCTGGCCGACGCCGTCGCCGCCCTGGACGACCTGCGCGCCGGTCGCACCGCCGACCTGCCCCGCTGCTGACCTGCCCGCCGGTGGCGGAGGTGCGTACCGCTGAGGGGTGCGCAGGCCGCCACCCGGGAGGCAGGCGGTCAGTCGGCCAGCGTCTCAGCCAGGGCGTCCGCGAGCCCGGGCACGAGGTCCCGCCCGGTGAGCACCGAGGTCTCCTCGTCGTGGGCCCGCATCCGCAGCGCGGCGGACCGCGACCCGTCCCGGAGGACGCCGACCACCAGCCGCACCTCCTGCCGCTCGGGGTGCTCCGCGAGCCAGCGGAGTGCCTCCTGCTCGTCCTGCGGCATGTCCTTCTCCACGCCCGGCGGCACCATCAGCCGCTCGACGGCGACCGCGGCACCCAGCACCTCGGCCGGCCAGGCGATGCCGGCCAGCAGCTCGTCCAGGCTGCCGTGCGGCGGGAGGTCACCCTGGTCGACCGGGGTGAGGGCACCCGGCTCGCCGTCGGTGAGGCCGAGCTGGGCAGCCAGCTGCGGCTCGCGGCGGAGCAGGTCGGCGGTCTCCACCAGGGCGAAGAGGCGCGGGGGCTGGTCCCAGCCGGAGGAGGCGGTGTGCCGCTCCAGGTCCAGGGTCAGCGCATCGAGCCGGGGGTTGGCCGCGGGGGTCTCGGTCATGTCTCGATCCTCCCGTGACGCCCCATGCGTCGGGGAACCAGCCCCCGAGTCGGTAAGTTGGGCTCACAGCGGCCGGAAAGACTGCCGACCGCTCCTCGTGATGGTCCAGGACTCGCCGCGCGTACCTGGCTCGACGAACGGACGTAACCCGTGAGCTTCGACATGCCGGCCTCGGCCGGCGGCCCGCCCCGCCGACCGGTCGCGGCCCCGCGGCGCCGCGGGCGCACGCTGCTCCCGACCCTGATCGTCCTCGGCGTGCTGCTCATCGCGTTCAGCATCTTCACCAGCTTCTACACCGACCTGCTGTGGTACCGCTCGATCGACTACACGTCGGTGTTCACCCGCACCCTCGGCGCGCGATCGCTGCTGTTCCTCGTGTTCGGACTGCTGTTCGCCGTCGCGGTGACGGTGAACTTCGTGGTCGCCTTCCGCACCCGACCGGCGTACCAGCCGATGATCCCGGGGCAGCAGGAGCTGGACCGCTACCGGATGGCGATCGACCCCTACCGCCGGATCGTGGTCGGCGTCATCGTCACCCTCCTCGGGCTGATCGCCGGCTCGTCCGCCGCCGGCCAGTGGCGCACCTACCTGCAGTGGCGCAACGCGGTCCCGTTCGGCGAGCAGGACGTGCAGTTCGGCAAGGACATCTCGTACTTCGCCTTCGACCTGCCCTGGTACCGGTTCGTGCTGGGGTTCGCGTTCGCGACCGTCGTCGTCAGCCTGATCGCGGCCGCCATCACCCACTACCTGTACGGCGGCCTGCGGCTGCAGGCGTTCCTCGGTGAGCGCGCCACACCGGCGGCCCGGGTGCACCTGTCGGTGCTGCTCGGCGTCTTCGTCCTGCTCAAGGCGATCGCCTACTGGCTGGACCGCTACGGGCTGGTGGTCAGCGACCACCAGATCAACAAGACCGACTTCACCGGCCTGACCTACACCGACGTCAACGCCGTGCTGCAGGGCCGGACCATCCTCGCGATCATCTCGCTGATCTGCGCAGCGCTGTTCTTCGCCAACATCTTCCGCCGCACCTGGATCCTCCCCGGGATCGGCGTGGGTCTGCTGCTGCTGTCCGCCCTGCTGGTGGGCGGCATCTACCCCGCGATCGTGCAGCGCTTCACCGTGGCCCCGACGCAGGCCGAGAAGGAAGCGCCGTACATCAAGCGCAACATCGAGGCCACCCGCCAGGCCTACGGCATCGGGAAGGACAAGGTCGAGATCACCGAGGCGTTCGACGCCGCGCTGACGCCGGACCAGACAGCGCTCCAGCAGGACGTCGCGACGCTGACGGACATCCGGCTGCTCGACCCGCTGCTGCTCAGCCCGACCTACAAGAACCTCCAGCAGATCAAGGCCTACTACGACTTCCCGGACTCGCTGGGAGTCGACCGCTACGTCATCGACGGCGAGACCCGGGACGTGGTGATGGCGGTCCGCGAGGTCAGCCTCGCCGGCCTGCCCAGCCAGCAGCGCAACTGGATCAACGACCACACCCAGTACACCCACGGCTTCGGCTTCGTCGCCGCCCCGAGCAACGTGACCACCGGCGGCCGCCCGTCGTTCGTCTCCTCGGACATCCCGCCGGTCGGCCCGCTCGGCAACGGCTACGAGGCGCGGATCTACTTCGGCCAGGAGTCGCCCACGTACAGCATCGTCGGCGCACCGAAGGGCACCCCGCCGCGCGAGCTGGACTTCCCGGACGACAGCGCGGCGTCCGGCCAGCGGAACAACACCTACGACGGCGATGGCGGCGTCCCCGTCGGCTCGACCTGGCACCGGCTGCTGTACGCGATGAAGTACCAGGAGGCGAACATCCTCCTGTCCGGCCGGGTCAACGGCGACTCGAAGATCCTCTACACCCGCGACCCCAAGTCCCGGGTCGAGAAGGTCGCGCCCTGGCTGACCCTGGACGGCAACCCGTACCCGGTCGTCGTCGACGGAACCATCAAGTGGGTCGTCGACGGCTACACGACGAGCAACGGCTACCCCTACTCGACCCGCAGCACGCTCGAGGACGTCACCGCCGACTCGCGCACCCTGGCCGGCAACCAGCTCGTCACCCCGGTCGAGCGGGTGAACTACATCCGCAACTCGGTGAAGGCGACGGTCGACGCCTACGACGGAACGGTCACGCTCTACCAGTGGGACGACCAGGACCCGGTCCTGAAGACCTGGATGCGCGCCTTCCCGGGCACGGTGCAGCCCAATGACGCGATCAGCGCCGACCTGCGGTCGCACCTGCGCTACCCCGAGGACCTGTTCAAGGTGCAGCGCACCCTGCTCGCGAACTACCACGTCGACTCGCCCGGCACCTTCTACAGCGGCTCGGACTTCTGGCGGGTGCCGGACGACCCGACCCAGAGCGGCGACTTCGCCAAGACCCAGCCGCCCTACTACGTGACACTGAAGATGCCGGGTCAGGCCGAGCCGTCGTTCTCGATCACCTCGACCTACGTCCCGACCGGCAACCGGAACAACCTGGCCGCCTTCGTCGCGGTCGACGCCGATCCCGGGCCGGACTACGGCAAGTTCCGGGTGCTCCAGCTCAAGCGGTCGCTGCAGATCAACGGACCGTCGCAGGTGCAGAACCAGCTCGAGTCCGACGACGTCATCGCTGAGCAGATCAACATCCTCAAGCGCGGGACCACGGTGAAGTACGGCAACCTGCTGACCTTCCCGGTCGCCGGCGGCCTGCTGTACGTCGAGCCGGTCTACGTGCAGGCGGAGGCCTCGACGTCGTTCCCGCTGCTGCGCAAGGTGCTGGCGTCCTTCGGCAACAACGTCGCCTTCGAGGACACCCTCGACGAGGCGCTGAACAAGATCTTCGCCGACCAGGGCGGCAGTCCGGTGGACGGCGGCGGGACCTCCACGCCGCCCCCGCCGACCACCCCCGGCGGCGGAGGGGGCACCGGTGGCGCCGAGAACCCGGACCTCGCGGCCGCGCTGGCGGACGCCCAGGCCGCGATCAAGGCGGCCAACGCGGCGCTCGCCGCCGGCGACTTCACGGCGTACGGGAAGGCGCAGAAGGACCTGCAGGACGCCATCGCCCGCGCCGTCCAGGCTCAGGAGAGTGCGGCCGGTGGCGGCACGGCGTCGCCGTCGCCGTCCCCGAGCGCGACCGGTGGGGGAGGGGGTGGCGCGTCGGCGTCGCCCTCGCCGTCCGGCTGACGAACCGACCGGTCAGGGCAGGCGGCCGGGAAGCGTCGACGACTCGCCGTCGGGCACCTCGCTGCCGGCGGCAGACCGGTAGGCCAGCACGCCGGCGGTGGCGGTGACGGCGGCCACCAGCACCGACGCGACCACGGCCAGGGAGCCGGCGGCGAACAGACGCTCGTAGTCCGGCAGCGCGTACCGCTCGACGTAGGCCAGGTAGTAGATGCCGGCGACGCCCAACGGTCCGAACCAGCCGAGGAATCCGGCAGTGCGCCAGCCCGTCCGAGTGGTCCGCAGCGCCGCCACGGCGACCGGGAGCCGGCGCAGCAGGACGACCCAGAGCACGAACAGCACCCCCGGCAGCCCAAGGTCCCACCACCCGCGGAACGGGAGCACCGTGCCGAAGGTGAGGAACACCGCGATCAGCGCTGCGTGCCCGACCGACTCCTGGAAGTTCTGGATCTGTTCGCGCGACTCCTGGTCGTCGAAGGTGAGCGAAAGCGTGAGGGCTGCCACGAAGGCGGCCAGCACTCCCGTTCCTCCGAGCAGCGACGCGATGGCCAGGGCCGAGACGCTCATGGCCGGCCCCACCAGCGGCAGGTAGGTCTGGGCGACGGCACGGTCCTTCTCCGCCGACCTCAGCATCAGCGTGGTCAGCCAGCCGACGGCCACGCCCACAACCACGGCGACCCCGAGCTCCTGTGCCACTGTCGCCGCCCACTCACCCACGGCCGCACGTGCAGGGAGGGTGACCAGCAGGCCGGCCAGGATGACGAACGGGATCGTCAGCCCGTCGTTGGCGGCCGACTCGACCTGCAGCGACATCCGCAGCCGACGCGGCAGTGACCGCTCCGCCAGGGTCCCGGTGGACACGGTCGACGAGACCCCCGGGTCGGTGGGGGTGAGGACTGCTCCGAGAACCAGGGCGACGCCGACGGGCACTCCCAGGGTGAGCGAGACGCCGGCGGCCGTGACCAGCCACATGCCGGGCATGACCAGGCCGAGCAGCACCAGCAGCCGGGCGGCGTTGTCGCGCAGGTCGGCCGGCCGCACCCGCAGCGCGATGGTCGACACCAGCAGGGCCAGCGCGACCCGGGTCACCTGCTCCAGCAGGACGTGCCGGGGGATTTCGCTGGTGAGGTCGAGCACCCCGAGGACGTCCGGTCCCAGCACCACACCCGTCACCAGGGCGAGCACCACCGGGGACAGCGAGTGCCGGGTCGTCAGGCGGCTGACCAGGGCCAGCAGGAGCAGGGCCACGGCGAGGACGACGAGGATGCGATCGGCGGTCACCATGATGGGTCGGTGCCCACCGCGCGGGCGATGAACACCCTCGGGCGTGCGACGCCGCCCGCCGAACGCTCTCCCGACGCCCAGTCCTCGTGCCCACGGTTCGATTTGCAGGCGTCCGGAGGCTGCCGTAGGGTTGACGGTGCGACGCGGGGTGGAGCAGCTCGGTAGCTCGCTGGGCTCATAACCCAGAGGTCGCAGGTTCAAATCCTGCCCCCGCTACCAAAGAAGTGCAGGTCAGAGGCCTGATCCGGAAGTCTCCGGGTCGGGCCTTTGATCGTTGGTCCGCCAGCGGCCGGAGATTGACACGCCGTACTTGGCCAGACTGCCGCCCGCCACGGGGGGCCGGCGCGAGCCAGCTCCGCCAAGGCTTTGAGCACCCGACGGGTCACGCCGGGCGAGCCGGTCACGCGGTTGACGCTGCGGACAGGCCGTGCTCGATATCCGTGACCCGGTCGACGACCTCGACCGCCACGGCACTGCTTCTAGCGGCCCTTCGCTCCTCGGAGGCCGCGCGCCGGCACTCTGGATCACACCCGTGGAGCCTGGACACCAACGACGGCGCAACGCGTGCACCGGTGCTTCACCAGTGCGCTGGAGGCAATTGCGCCGTCTTTCGTGTCCCCCCGGATCGGTGTCAATCGCCTGTTGACAGAAGAACAGAGTGCCGTTGCGGCCCATGGCGCGACGGCTGGCATCGTGTTCGCAGCTACTACCGTTGTGCTGCCCCATGACGCCTTCGGAGGGAAACATGGCCCGCGACATCGTCTTCACGACCCAGGCAGCGCGGCCGCCGGCGACCTATAGTCAGGCCGTCAAGAGCGCGGGTCTCGTTTTCGTCTCGGGGACGGCCCCGGCGGACCCGGCAACGGGTGCCATCGTCGGCGACACCGTCCAGGAGCAGACGCGGCAGTGTCTGATCAACGTCACGGCCATCCTCGAGGCGGCCGGCAGTTCCCTGGACAAGCTGGTGAGCGCCACCGTGGTGCTCGCCGACGAGGACGATTTCGCGGGCATGAATGAGGAGTGGGTCCGGTGGTTCCCATCCGATCCGCCGGCGCGCCAGGGCGCGAAGCTGCCGGCTCGGATCCCTGGTCTCAAGGTGTCCATCGCGGCTATCGCAGAAGCGTGAGGCCCGCCGCCTGATTGACGGACGAGAGGACCGCAGGCGACGTGTAGAGCCGCCTCGGTAGGCCGGCAGCCGGCAAGCGAGCGAGAGTGCCAGCTCTCCACCGGCCGGTCATTGCGCGGCGCTGGCGGGATCGCTCGCCCTGGACTGCCAGCCCGACGGACTCAAACCGCCGGCCCGTGGCCCAGCCAGGCTATGGGTCAGACGTCCGGCGGGGTGGCCGACAGTCCTTGTTCGGCTGGCCCCTCTGTCAACCTCGACCCGCGTGCTACCGGAGATGGCCGTTGGCGCAGCTGATCCGATGGCAGATCCTCCCCTTCGTGGCGCAGGCTCGGGAGCCTTCGGGTGAGCGTCCTCGGGAGCCACCAGTTGGCGTCGCCTAGAAGGGTCATGGTCGCCGGCACGAGCACCATGCGGACGAGGGTCGCGTCCACGAAGATGGCCGTGGCCAGGCCGAGGCCGAACATCTTCGTTGCCGCGTCTGGGCCCAGCACGAAAGCGAGGAATACCGCGATCATGATGAGCGCGGCCGACGTGATGACCCGCCCGGTCGAGGCGATGCCGTTGACGATCGACGTCTGGTTGTCGCGCGTGGCGACGTACTCCTCACGCACCCGGGACAAGAGGAACACCTCGTAGTCCATCGAGAGACCGAAGAGGATCGCGAACATGAACATCGGGATGAAGGAGACGATCGGCACAGTCGACTCGAGCCCGATCAGACCGGCGGCCCAACCCCACTGAAACACCATGACCATCACGCCGTACGCCGCACCGATGCTGAGCAGGTTGAGGACGACGGCCTTGAGCGGCACGAGCACCGACCGAAAGACCAGCATGAGGAGGACGAACGACATCGCGAGCACCGCGGCGATCAACACCGGGAGCCGTTCGTTGACGCGTGCGCCTACGTCGGCGAAGTTCGCCGTCTGACCACCGACGTATGCCCGCGCGGGGCTGCCTGCGAGCACGCCGGGCAGCACGTCCGCGCGCAACCGCTCCACCGTCGCGTGCGTCGCAGCATCCTGGGGCCCCGTCGTCGGGATGGCGACGATGACCGCCACCCCTGCGTGCATGTCCGGGACAGCCGCCGAGGCGATCCCGGGGTCAGCCCTGAGCGCCTCCACCAGCGGGCCGATCACGGTCGGGTCGCCGGCCATGTCGACGGCGACCACCACCGGCCCGTTGCTCCCCGGGCCGAACCCCTGGGTCACCAGATCATAGGCCTGGCGCTCGGTCCGGCTCGTTGGCAGCGAACCGTCGTCGGGGATGCCCGCTCGAAGCGCCACGACAGGGGCGGCCAGAGCGAGCAACAACACGGTGACTCCCGCCGCGTACGGCCAAGGGTTGCGGGTCACGTGCCGGATCCATCTCGACCACCCCGGGCTGACCGGAGCGTCGACGCTGCCGCGCCCGGGACGGTGCGTGCGACGGTTGATGCGGTGCCCGACCAGGCCCAGCAGCGCAGGCAGCAGCGTGACCGAGCCGCCGACCATGACCAGGACGACGACCGAGACCGCGATCCCACCCGCGGTCATGAACGGCACGCCGGCCACGGCGAGCCCGAGAATCGCCACCACGACGATGCCGCCCGCGACCACCACCGGTTTGCCCGCCGTGGCCAGCGCCGAGCCGACCGACTCCTCGACCGGCACGCCGCGAGCGAGGTAGTTCCGGTGCCGGGACACGATGAAGAGGGCGTAGTCGATGCCGACGCCCAGCCCCACCATGGCCCCGAGGACCGGCGCCCAGCTCGGGATGTCGATGAGGTTGGCGATCAGTGGCATGGAGCTCACGCCGATGGTGAGCCCGAGCACGGCCGTGCCGAGCGGCAGGGCCGTGGCGATCACGGAGCCGAAGGCGATGAACAGGATGATCGCCGCCACGAGCAGGCCGATGAGCTCGCCCAGGCCGGGCTGCGGCTGCTCGAACGCCCAGTAGAGGTCGCCGCCCATCTCGATCCGCAGCGGCGACCCGGCCGCTGCGTCGGCACCGAACGCCTTGAGGTTGCTGAGGTCCTCGGGCGAGAGCTCGTCCACCAGCGGGTACTGCAGCCGGAGGAGAGCGACACGCCCGTCTGCCGACACGACACCACGCTGCACCGCCACCTCGGGGCCGGCGGCCAGCGCCCCCGCCGGGTCGGTCGTCCTGAGAACGTGGGGCAGGGCGGCGGCGCCGACCTGCAGCTGCGCGAGCGCGGAGCGTGCCTCCGCAGAGTCGAAGAACGTCGCGTCGTCGTCCAACGGGGTCACCGCCACCTGAGCGGTAAGACCGGCGTCACTGGCACCGGCAGCGGCCATCAGCTCGCTCGCCTGCTGGGAGTCGAGACCCGGCACCTGCATGGAGTCCTTGAGCCGTTGACCGAAGGTGCTGGAAGCGCCCACGACGACGACCGCGAGCACCAGCCAGGAGCCGATCACGACCCAGGGGCGGCGGGCAGCCAGCTGGCCAAGGCGGTACAGAGACTGCGACATCATCGGTCGTCCTCCGGTTCGTTGGCGTCAACGCGACTGCCATGCCGTCAGCGTGGTGACGCGACGCGGAGTGCACATCGGCCGCAGGGCGCCGGTCTTCCCGTTCTTCGGAACGGTGCGCGTCTGGTTCTTTCGGCCGATGTGCATCGGGGCGCGTTCCCTAGGCTGGGGTTGTGATCAGCAGCGTGGTCAGGTCTCTGCGAGACGAGCCCAGGGCTGCCGCGCCCCCGGTGCGGGTCTGGCGGGACTGGGCACTGGTTGCCTTCCTGCTGCTGACCGCCGTACTCGAAGGCATCTTTCGTACGGATGTCGCGTGGCGTCCGGTGGCGCTCGGGCTCGCGGTGGCGCTGGTGTTCCCGCTCCTGTGGCGGCGGACGCACCCGCTTGCTGTCGTCGCCGTTGTCTTTGGCGCGGTCTTCGTGCTGAACCTCGCCACGCTTGTCGATGGTTCGGCCGCGTCCGTCGGGCTGTACACGATGATCTACGTAGTCCTGCTCCCCTATGCGTTGCTCCGTTGGGCGTCCGGTCGCGAGGTCATGATCGGGTTGCCGATCATCGTGGTCGCCGCCCTGCTGGGGATCGCGAGCGATTTCAACGGCTTCGGCGAAGCGGCGGCAGGCTTCGTGTTCCTCATGTTCCCGGCGGCTCTCGGGGCCTTGGTCCGCTCCTGGACGACGTCGCGAACCCGCGAGATCGATCAGGTGAGGATGCGCGAGCGCGAGCAGCTCGCGCGGGAGCTGCATGACACCGTGGCGCACCGCGTCTCGGCGATGGTCATCCGGGCGCAGGCGGGACGGGTGGTCGCCCGGTCGGACCCCGAAGCGGCGCTCGCTGCACTCCGGGTCATCGAGGACGAAGGCTCCCGTACCCTCGCCGAGATGCGGATCATGGTGGGTGCGCTGCGCGACCGCGAGGATGCCGAGCTCGCCCCGCAGAACGGCATTGCCGACATCGAGCGGCTCGCGGGCAGCCTCGACGACGAACCTCGGGTACAGGTGCGCCTCACGGGCGATCTCGACGCGCTCAGCCCAGCGGTCGGGGCAGCCACGTATCGAATCGCCCAGGAGTCGGTGACAAACGCCCTGCGGCACGCACGCAACGCCACCCGGATCGACGTGCAGGTCGTCGGAGGGGATCAGGCCGTACGGCTGACTGTCCGCGACGACGGCGAGCCGGTCCACGCATCCGGCGTCGTTCCGGGCTACGGCGTCGTCGGGATGACGGAGCGGGCGGCGCTCCTCGGCGGGACCCTCGCGGCCGGCCCCCGGCCCGACCATGGCTGGGTGGTCGACGCAGTGCTTCCTCGGGTGGTGCCAAGCCAGTGAGCATCCGCGTCCTCGTCGCCGACGACCAGGAGATCGTCCGCACCGGCTTGCGCATGATCCTCGACGCCCAGCCCGACATCGAGGTGGTCGGCGAGGCGCGGGACGGCCGGGAAGCCGTCTCCCTCGCCCGCGAGCTGCGACCCGATGTCTGCCTGTTCGACATCCGCATGCCCGAGCTCAACGGGCTCGAGGCGACGCGTGCGCTGGCAGGGCCGGCCGTCCAGGATCCGCTCGCCGTAGTGGTCATCACGACGTTCGACCTCGACGAGTACGTCCACGGCGCTCTCAAGGCGGGCGCCCGCGGATTCCTCCTCAAGGACGCGGGACCTGAACTGCTCACCCAGGCCGTCCATGCAGCCGCCAACGGTGAAGCCTTGATCGCTCCGAGTGTCACGGTCCGCCTGCTGGCTGCGTTCGCCGACTCACCCACCAGTGAGCCGCTGCCCCAGCCGATCGAACCTCTCACCGCGCGGGAGGAGGAGCTCCTGGTCACCGTCGCTCGGGGTCTCACCAACGCCGAGATCGCCAAGGAGCTCCACATCAGTCTCAGCACCGTCAAGACCCACCTCGCGAGCCTCATGAACAAGCTCGGCGCGAGGAACCGGGTCGAGATCGCCATGTGGGCCTATGAAACGAACCGCATCAAAGCCTGACGACTACCGGTAGTGGCGCAATGGGACTCCACTTCCGCAGGCTGCCCTTGCTACCACGTAAGTGCAGGTCAGAGGCCTGATCACCGATCTTGGTGGTCAGGCCTTCTGCGTCCGCGGCTCTCCGAGCAACCGGTGGTGATCGACTGCCGGGTCGCGACGCGGGCCGTTCGACCCTTGCCGCCCGGGGCTGTCCAGGCCTATGCCGGTGGGGCCGGGTGACCTCACCTGGCGGCACTTCGGTGGCTGGCTGGTGTCCGGCTGGAGGGAGATCTGATGAGTTTCGATCCGGCTGCGCGAGTCCAGGACTACGTCGTTCTTGGGGAGTTCGGCGACGTCAACCCCTCCATCACGGACTCGTCCACGTTCACCTTTCTGAGCCCGGCGCTCATGGAGGAGGTGTTCGAGCACGAGATCGAGGGCTGCTTCCTCTACTCGCGTCACTGGAACCCGTCCAACAAGTTCCTCTCCGAAGCCGTCGCCCGCATGGAGGACGGTGAGTCGGCGCAGGTCATGTCCTCAGGGATGGCGGCGATCAGCAGCACGCTGCTCGCCCTGTGCTCGGCCGGCGACGAGGTGGTGGCCAGTCGCACGATCTACGGCGGCACCTACGCGCTGCTGAAGAACCTGCTCCCTCGGCTGGGCATCACCACCAGCTTCGTCGACGTCTGCGACGAACAGGCCGTGCGGGCCGCTATCACGCCCCGGACCCGAGTCCTGTTCACCGAGTCCATCACCAACCCGTTGCTCGACGTCCCGGACCTGCCGGCGCTCGCCTCCATCGCCCACCACCACGGGGTGCGGATGGTGGTGGACAACACCTTCAGCCCCATGATTCTTTCACCGTTGCGCCTCGGCGCGGACGTCGTGGTGCACAGCATGACGAAGTTCATCAACGGCACCAGCGACTGCGTGGCGGGCTGCGTCGTGTCGACCCACGAGTTCATCGCCCGGCTCAACGACGTGAACTCCGGAACGAGCATGTTGCTCGGTCCGGTCCTCGACAGCCATCGGGCCGCGAGCATCCTGAAGAACCTGCACACCCTCCACCTGCGGATGCGCAAGCACAGCGACAACGCTGCGCACCTGGCGGCCGGGCTCGTCGAGCGCGGTCTCACGGTCCACTACCCGGGCCTTCCCGCTCACCCCCAGCACGAGCTGATGTCCCGCCTGATGAACCCCGGCCTGGGATACGGCGGGGTGATGACTGTCGACGTCGGCACCCCGGAGCGGGCTGCTCGGCTCATGGTGTCGCTGCAGCAGCGCCGGGTCGGGTATCTCGCGGTCAGCCTCGGCTACTTCAAGACGCTCTTCAGCGCGCCGGGCTCCAGCACGTCCTCGGAGATCCCCGTCGAGGAGCGCCACGCCATGGGCCTGACCGACGGTCTCATCCGGTTCTCCGTCGGGCTGGACAGCGACATCCAGCGAAGCCTCGACGCGATGTCCCTGTGCCTGGGCGAGCTCGATCGCGAACCTGAGGATCACCACCTGAGGGGCCCGCGTCCTGCCCCGACCGGCTCCCGGGGCCCGTAGTCCGGGACCGTGCCTTCCGGGCGGCCAGCCATCCCGCCGACACACCGGCCCGGCGAGGTCGCGCCGCGGTCCCCCGCACCGGTCGACGGGCCGCTAGTATGGATCGCGCACCGGTCCTGGGCGATCTGCCGGTCTCGTGACGTCGGTCGCCCTGCGGTCGGTGGCCCGGCGTCGACCGGGTCGCAGGTCCCTCCCAGAGGTGGTCGGGCCCCGACGGGTCGATCTCTCGCAGATCCGGGACGGGTCGCGTCTCGGAGCAGCCTCCGGGGCTGCTTCGGCCGGCGCCGATCGGCTCGACCGCTCGATCTGCGGTCGGGTGCGTCACCCCGCGCGGCAGTCGTGCTGGGCACTCCGAAGGAGGAGTCTGTGGCCCCACGAGGGCAGCGCCAACCGGGTGCTCGCCGTCCCGCCTCCCGGGACCAGCGCCGTTCCCGTGGGCGGGACAACGACGGCATCATGCCGGTGCTGGCCCGCAGCGTGCGGGAGGTGGAGGCAGCCGTCGAACGCGGCCGGGTCCTGCCCTCCGTCCGCACCAAGTTCCAGGTCATCGCGCTGCTGGTGCGCGAGGAGCGGGCCCGGGTCCGGGCCGACCAGACCGGTGGCGAGGCCCATCGCTCCGAGCAGCTCAAGCGGCTCGACGGGGTCGCCGTGATCCTGGCCAAGTCCGCGGCCCGTGAGACCTCTTTGCTGGCGTTGCTGGCCGAGGACGCCGCCGTCTCGCCGGCCGCCAGGTCGCTCCGGCAGGACATGCTGAGGGACGCCGGCATCGAGCCGGTCCCCGAGGAGGTCACGCCCCCGGAGCCGGCGGCCGCCGCCACCACCGAGCGTCGGGTGGTTCCGCAGTCGGTCGTCTCGCGGCAGCTCGCCAACCCTTTCCTCGCCCCGGACTTCGACTTCGTCGGCAAGAGCAACGCGGCCCCGCGCCGGCTGGCCACCTGGGAGCTGCTCGGCCCCCTGTTCAGCTCGTTCGAACGCGCCGGCGGCGGAGCCCCCGCCTGCATGGCGCTGCCGGGCCCCTCGTCCCTGCAGGCGCCGGGCGGTCGCCTCCTGATGGCGCACCAGGCGCGCGTGGTCGCGGCTGCTGCCGCCGGCCACCGGACGTTCCTGCTCGCCGACGAGCCGGGGCTGGGCAAGACGGCTCAGGCACTGCTCGCCGCGCAGGCGGCGAACGCCTACCCCCTGCTCGCGGTCGTGCCGAACGTCGTCAAGACCAACTGGGCGCGCGAGGCGGGCCTCTGGACACCCAGCCGCTCAGCCACCGTGATCCATGGCGACGGAGACACGATCGACGGCTTCGCCGACATCGTCGTCGTCAACTACGAGGTCCTCGACCGCCACGTCGGCTGGCTCGGCGACCTCGGCTTCCGTGGCATGGTCGTCGACGAGGCGCACTTCATCAAGAACAAGTCCTCGCAGCGCTCGCAGCACGTGCTGGAGCTCTCCGAGCGCGTCCGGTCCCGCGTCCCGAGGCCGCTGCTGATGGCCCTCACCGGCACCCCGCTCATCAACGACATCGAGGACTTCCGGGCCATCTGGCAGTTCCTCGGCTGGATCGACGACAAGAAGCCGCGCGCCGAGCTGATGGAGGCGCTCGAGGCGACCGGCCTGACGCCCGCCGACGCCGGCTTCTATCCCGCTGCTCGCAGCAGCGTGATCGACCTGGGCATCGTGCGCCGCCGCAAGGTCGACGTGGCCGCCGACATCCCCGCCCGCCGGATCGCCGACCTGCCGGTCGAGCTCGACGACAAGGCCAGCCGCTCGATCCGGGAGGCGGAGCGAGACCTCGCCCGGCGCCTGGTCTCGCGGTACGAGAGCGCCCTGGCCGCCCGTACGTCCGGTCCGGCAGTCGAGGGCATCGACCACGACCTGGTACGCAAGGTGTGCTCGGCGGAGCTCAAGGGGTCGGACAAGAAGAAGTCCGACGAGAACGTCTTCACCATGATGCGGCGGATCGGCCAGGCCAAGGCCGGGCTCGCCGCCGACTACGCGGCACAGCTCGCGCGCAGCGCCGGCAAGGTGGTCTTCTTCGCCAAGCACATCGACGTGATGGACGTCGCCGAGGAGACGTTCACCCAGCGCGGCATCCGGTTCTCCTCGATCCGCGGCGACCAGACCCGGACGTCGCGGGAGAAGCAGATCGACGCGTTCACCAACGATCCTGACGTCCACATCGCCGTCTGCTCGCTCACGGCGGCCGGAGTGGGGATCAACCTCCAGGTCGCCTCGAACATCGTGCTGGCCGAGCTGTCCTGGACCGACGCGGAGCAGACCCAGGCCATCGACCGAAGCCACCGCATCGGTCAGACCGAGCCGGTCACCGCCTGGCGGATCATCGCCGCGCAGACCATCGACGCCAAGATCGCCGAGCTGATCGACAGCAAGGCGGGGCTGGCCGCCCGAGCACTGGACGGTTCCGAGGAGGAGGTCTCGTCCTCGCCCGACGTGCAGCTCGGTGCGCTCATCGCCCTGCTGACCGACGAGCTGTCGACCAGGCCCTAGCCGTCGGCATCCCCGCGCCTGACCGCACTCACGCGGCGCGTCCCGGTGCCGCGCGGTCGGGGCGTCCCATCTGCCGGGCCGCGGTGACCTTGGCCAGGCCGGTGACGGGCATGTCGATGTACATCGAGTGGGTGGCGCCGGCGGGTACCTCGTAGGCCTCGTGCCAGAGGCCGACGACGCCGCGGGAGTCCCTGGTGCGACGGTAGAACTCGGTCCACGCCGGCCGGTGCCGGCGGGAGGTGTCGCGGGCGTACCGGAAGATGTCGTCGGTCGATCGCCAGTACTGCACCATCAGCGGCCCGCGCCACACGAGCGTCGTGCGCACGCCGAGGAAGCCGCTCTCGGGGTCGGCGGACAGCTCCGCGATCATCGGCCCCATCGCGTTGAGCGAGGGGACCCAGATGTCCGGCCGCCGGAGCTTGTTGACGCGCAGCCCGATGAGGAACACCGCGATCTTCTCGCCGTGCTCGTGCGTCCACCGGCCCAGGTTCTGGTCTGCCATCGCTCCTCCAATACTGGATAGTGTCACTACCCAGTATTGGAGAGCGTTACTATCCAGTCAAGGGCTCCCGAGCGACGAGGAGGCAGTCGGATGCGGATCTCCGAGCTGGCCCGCGCGGCCGACGTGCCGCTCGCGACGGTGAAGTACTACCTCCGCGAGGGCCTGCTGCCGCCCGGCCGGCCGACCGCCGCGACGCAGGCGCAGTACGACGAGACCCACCTGAGACGGCTGGTGCTGATCCGGGTGCTCGTCGGCGTCGGCGGGCTGTCCCTGGCCGAGACCCGCGAGGTGCTGCGCGCCATGGCCGAGGTCAGCGGCTTCCGCCCCGGCCAGATGCACTCCGCGGTCGGTGCCGCGTTCACCGCCCTCCCGCCGGCGCCGCCGGACGTCGAGCCGAGGAGGTCCGCCGCGCTGGTGGCCGGGCTCGGCTGGCGCGTGCACCCGGAGGCACCGGCGCTGCGCTCGCTCGAGCACGCGCTGGACGCGCTGGACGCCATCGGCCATCCGGCACCAGACGCGATCCTGCACGGGTACGCCGACGCCGCCCGCCGGGCTGCCGAGCTGGACGTCGCGAGCGTGCCGGACGACTCTCCCGAGACCGCCGCGACCACGGTGGTCATCTCGACCCTGCTGTACGAGCCGATCCTGCTGGCCCTTCGCCGACTCGCCCAGGAGGCCGCATCCGCGGACCGGTTCGGGCTCGGGGACGGGTCACCGCGGTCCGATCAGTCCTAGGTGCCGCTCGCCGCGCACAGCCCTACTCGTCCAGAGCTGCCGTCGGCGCCTCGTCGACCTGGTCGGCCCTTGTCCTCGGCCCCGGTCACCCGGTGCCCGGAGTACGTTGACGACGCCCGGGCACTCCCCTCCACTCGTCTGCGGACTCCTCCTCGTCGGCGAGACTGCGCACGCTTGTTCCACGACCGCCGCCCTGGCCGCGAATGACCACGGCTGTCGCCCCTGTCCCAGCGGCCGGCGTGCCGAGTAGCCCGTATGCGCATCGAAGCCTCATCACCAGCACGGAGTGAACACGCTGTGCCGGTTCGACTCAAAGGATGGTGAACGGGATGCCCACCAGGGAACAAGAATCCAACGGCGCCACACGTGTTGCCTACATCCTCGGCCTGCCTCTGGCCCCGGACGTCGTTCGCCAGTGGCCGCAGATGGGCGAGATCGTTCGTACCAGGCAGCTCGTTGCCGATGTCGAGGGAAACTTCCCCGAGCTCACACTCGAGGTTGGGCGGCGACTGCGCCTCGACGATGTGGTCGTCGTCGAATGGACCTGCAACTACGGCGATGGACGGCTGTACCGGAACGTCACGATCGGCGAGCTGGCCGACGGTGAGGTGGTCCGCGTCACCGACTACTGGGGGGAGCCGACGGAGACGCCGGGGTGGCGGGTGTCGATGACCGACCGACTCGAGATGCCCGGCGACGGGATCTGGCCGGACGACGGGCATCTGGCACACCACTGAGCAACCAGCCCGTCCAGTCTCGTGGGCTGGGGCGACCAGTCCGCCACGCGACCCACGCGCTGGGTCGGTGGGCAGCTCAGTCAGCGAACCGGCCGAGACCGCGCTCGACCGACTCGATCAACCGGGGCCGGAGCTCGTGTGCGCCGATGACTGCGTCGACCGAGCCCATCGCGACCGCCCGCTGGATGCTGTGCACGGCGTCGAACTCCGCCGCCACCTCACCCAGCTTCTCCGACCGGACGGCGTCGCGCACCTTCGCGAGCTCGGTGGCCAGCTCGGCCCGGCCGATGCCTTCGGCCCGCGCGACCTGCTCCTCGAGGTCCCGGACGCGGGGGTCGGATCCGGTCCGTGCGTCGACGACCCCGGCGAACACCACCGCCGCGGCGGGTGCTCCGCCGATCACGGACGCGTACGAGCCCTCCACCGCGAGAACGGTCATGTTGTCGTTGAGGGCCTTGGAGAACACGACGAAGGCACCGCCGTGGTAGCGAGACACCACGCAGAACACGATCGGGCCGACGAAGTTGACGACGGCGCGGCCGATCTCCGCGCCGTACTCCAGCTGCAGGTGGCGCATCGAGTCGGGCGACCCGTCGAAGCCGGAGAGGTTCGCCAGGACCACGAGCGGCCGGTTGCCGCTGGCCGCATTGATCGCCCTGGCGGTCTTTTTCGAGGAGCGGGGGAACAACGTGCCTGCGGTCCAGATGTCGGGGCCGTCGCTCGGTGGGAAGCCGCGGCGCGGCACCGGCCGCGACTCGATGCCCACCAGGCTGACCGGCCAGCCGCCGAGGTGCGCGTCGAACACCACCGAGGTCTCGGCGTCAGCCATGCCGGCCCACCGCTCCAGTGGTGGGTGGTCCTGGTCGGCCACCGCGCGCATCAGGGTGCGGATGTCGAACGGCTTCTTGCGATCCGGGTTGGTCTGCGACGAGAAGATGTCCCCGACGGTGCGGAAGTCGCTGTCCGGCACCTCGTGCGGGTAGCCGCACACGTCTCGCTCCGCGGGGTCCGAGGTCGGCGCGCGCCGGACCGTCGTCTCGGTGGGCACGACGTAGCTGTGCGCGTAGTGCGACATCAGGATCGCGCACGCGCCGGCCAGGTCCGGCGCCCAGTACTGCGCCTGGCCGTTCGGTCCCATCACCCGGTCGTAGCCGCCGATGCCGAAGTTGTCCTCGGCGGAGACGCCGCCGGAGTAGTCCAGTGACTGCTTCCCGGTGAGCACCATCGCGCTGTCGGGAGTCATCACCAGGATGCCCTTCGTGTGCATGAGCATCGTGGCCTCGGCGTTCCAGTAGGGCTGGGCGCCGACGTTGATGCCCGCGACCACCACGTTGATCTCGCCGCCGCCCTGGGTGAACGTCACGATCCGTCGCAGCGCACGGGCCACCCAGTCCATGTTCTCGGTGCCGGAGTCCATCGAGATCCGGGCGCCGGCCGACAGGGCGAACCACTCCACCGGCACGGACATCGCCTCGGCCAGGTCCAGCGCGGCGATGACCCGGGCGCACTCGGCCTCGGCGACGGCGCCGAGCGCCTTGGTCGGGTCGCCCAGCAGCACCACCCGGGTGATGCCGTCGGGGTGCCCGCCCGGGTACGACGTCGCCACCCCCACCACGAGGCCTGCCTTGTTGCCGCCGCGATCGCGTGAGACCGGCACCAGCGCACCGGCGTCGTCGAGGTCGTGCTCGACGAACGTGCCGCCTGCCCCGGTCAGCACCGGGACCAGCTCGTAGGGGTAGGTGGTGCCCCGGCGGCGGGCCCGCAGCACCTTCTGCGCGTAGTCGTCCAGCGGTGCAAGGCGCTCGGTCGGGGGGCCACCGAAGGACGCGACGACGCCCGAGCCGGCCTGGTAGGTGAACCGCACCGCGGCCGGGTGCACCGACCCGTCGGGCGCGGCGATGCGGCCCTGCGCCGCGACCTCCTCGATGCCGGCGCCCACGGTCAGCGGGGCCAGGGTCCGCTGCAGACCGACCAGCTCGTCCGGGGGCGCGTCGATGACCGGCCACACGTGCACGAACACGTGGTTCATGTCGAGCCGTGCGCCCGCGGAGCCGCGTGCGGCCCGGGCGCGCCGGATGGCCTCCAGGCAGCTGGTGATGGCGCGCTCGGCCTGCGGCAGCGACGTCACATGACCCTCGGCGTCCCGCACGATCGTCAGGTCGCGGACCTGCGCCAGGGCCACCAGCCGCTGGTCGGACTCGTTGTCGGGAGCCACGCAGTGGTAGAGCAGCACGTCGTCAGGAGCGTCCAGCCGGCTGATCCGGAAGTCGCGCAGCCGCCACAGGTTGAGCCGTCGGCCGACCATGGGGTGCACGCCGCGGACCAGGTCGTCCTCGTAGACGCCGTCGGGGCCGGGCCGGACCGTGATGTAGGTGATGTCCCTGTCGCTGCCGGGGCACACAGCAACCGCCACCCGGCGGACCCGCGGGACGATGCCGGACGCCGCCAGCACCTCCTGCAGCGCCTCGGACGCCTCGACCGCGGTCTCGGGCGCACCGGGCCAGGCGAGGTAGAGGTCGACCACGGTCTCGTGGCCAGGTGGTGCCGCAGCCACCTGCTCGCCGAGGACGGAGACGAGGTCGTGCGGGTCCGCGCTTCCGTCGAGCTCGGACATCTGCGCGACCGTCGTGACCAGGCGGGTCGGCCGGTCGTCGAGGACGTAGTCGCAGGTGACGAACGGCCGGCCCCCGGCGGAGAAGCTGCGCAGGCCGTGCAGCTCGTGCTCGCGGTAGTGCCGCCGGGCCAGCACCTCCAGCATCGGCTCGCGCTCGGGTATGCCGCGCTCCAGCCGCTCGGCAAGGTAGCGCACGATCGGTTCAGGGATCGCCGCGACCGCTTCGAGTCGCTCGGCGTAGTCGGCGGCGTCCGGGTGGCCGGTGAGGTAGCCCAGCTCCTCCTGGACCCCGCCCAGCACCTCCGAGCGGGCCTCCCGCGCGAGCGGCTGGTCGAACCAGCGGAAGCGGGCGCTGCGGGCCAGCTCGCCCACGACGGGGAACCGCAGCTGGGTGGCCACCACCAGGCGGTCGAGCACGTCGTGCGCGTGCTGCCCGAGGTCGTGCCCGGGTGGTGCCTCGGTCAGCCACTGCTGCAGCAGCGACGTGACGACGCCCAGGTCGTGCGCGCTGCGCTGCTGGGCCAGGAAGATGCGGTACACGGCCTCCTCGAGTGCGGGCGTGCGGTCGAGGTCGGTGACGCCGTAGTGCGCGAGGACCTGGGTCATCCGCTCGCGGAACGACTCGGGAAGATGCTCGCGGTCCACGTCCAGGCTGTGCAGGTACGAGTGGAAGTACTCGCGGGGGCTGTGCACCCGCACGTCGCTGGTCTCCTCGCCGGCCGGCCGGTTCCGGGACAGCTCGGCCAGGTCGGCGAAGACCGTCACGACGTCCAGCTCGGCGCGCAGCAGGTTGGGCTGGGCGGCCAGCGCCGTCGGACGCAGCGTGAGGTACTCCGCGAGCGCCGCGTCCCGCTCCTTCGGCGAGCCGTCGAAGCCGAGCAGCAGGCCGCGGAGGTCGGCGAGCAGGGCGGTGGCCCGCGCGGCGGGGGAGGGGGCCTCCGCCGCCGGATCCGGCAGGTCCGGCTCGGGGGCATCCGCAGCGCCCGCCGGCCCAGCGCCGTCCCCGTCCCCGATCGGCTCCAGGCGCACCATCGGCATGCCGGACTCGACCTGGCCGCCGGCGGCCACCAGGAGCTCGCGCACCCGCGCAGCGAACGGCGCGGTGACGACGGTCTCCATCTTCATGCTCTCGAGCACCAGGACCGGCGCGCCCGCGTCGACCGTCGCGCCGACCTCGACCGGAACCGCGACCACCAGGGCCGGTGCCGGCGAGCGCAGCACCCCGCCCTCGTCACGGGTGACCCGGTGGCTGATGCCGTCGACCTCGACGAGGTGGACGGCGCCGTGCGCCGCACCGACGACCCGGAACGGCCGGCCGCCGACGTGCAGCCTCGCCGCGAAGCCGCCGAGCGGCTCGACGACGACGTCGACCACCCGCTCCGCGCCCACCGGGCCGAGGCCGACCCGGTAGCGCCCGGCTCCCACCTGGGCGACCGTGACCCGGTGGGTCGCGCCGGCGAGCTTGAGGTCGACCGCGCGGCCGATCTCGTGCCGGGCCTGCGGTCGCCCACCGTGGGCGGTCGCGAGGAAGTACTGCCGCTCGGCGACCTCCTGCTCGTCGTACGCCGTGATGGCGGCGGCGATCAGCGCGGTGCCGGCGTGCCGGAGCGAGACCAGCCGCCCCTGTGCGCGCACCCGGTCGATCCACCCGGTGTCGGCGCTGCCGTCGATGACCTCCGGCTGGTCCAGCAGGTCGAGCAGGAAGCTCTTGTTGGTGGCGCCGCCCTCGATGATCACGGCCGTGTCGGCCAGGGCGCGCCGCAGCCGGGCCAGGGCCTCGTCCCGACTGCGGCCGTAGGCGATGACCTTGGCGATCATCGAGTCGAAGTCGGCCGGGATCAGGTCACCCTCGCTGACCCCCGTGTCGATCCGGACGCCGGGGCCGGCGGCGAAGTCGAGGTGGGCGATCCGCCCCGGGGACGGCGCGAAGTCGCGATCCGGGTCCTCGGCGTTCAGGCGGGCCTCGACCGCGTGACCCACCTCGCGCGGGCGGTCGCCCTCGAGCCGACCGCCCGAGGCCACGTGCAGCTGCGCCTTGACCAGGTCGAAGCCGGTGGTCACCTCGGTGATCGGGTGCTCGACCTGCAGCCGGGTGTTGACCTCCAGGAAGCTGAACGTCCTCGCGACGGGCTCGTACAGGAACTCCACCGTCGCCGCACCCTGGTAGCCCACTGACAGGGCGAGCCGCTCCGCCGACTCCTTGATGGCCGCGACCTGCTCGCTGCTGAGCACGGGGGAGGCCGACTCCTCGATCACCTTCTGGTTGCGTCGCTGCAGGGAGCAGTCCCGCACACCGAGGGCCCACGCGCTGCCCTGCCCGTCGGCGATCACCTGCACCTCGATGTGCCGTGCTCCGGTCACGAGCCGTTCGAGGAAGACGACGCCGCTGCCGAACGCCCGCTGGGCCTCGTCCCTGGTCCGGCCGAAGGCGTCGGCCAGCTCGGTATCCGAGGTGACCACCCGGATGCCGCGTCCGCCGCCGCCGGCTGTCGCCTTGAGCATGAGCGGGTAGCCGATCTCGGAGGCGCGTGCCTGTGCGGCGTCGACGTCGTCGACGGCGCCGCGGCTCCAGGGTGCGACCGGGACGCCGGCCTCCTCGGCGAGCAGCTTGGCGCCGATCTTGTCGCCGAGTCGTCGCATGGCATCGGCGCTCGGGCCGATGAACGTCACCCCGACCCGCTCGCAGAGCTCGGCGAAAGCGGGGTCCTCGGCGACGAAGCCCCAGCCGACCCAGGCCGCGTCGGCGCCGCTCTCCCGCAGCGCCCGCTCGAGGACCGCATGGTCGAGGTACGGGCGGGCAGATGCCGGGCCGATGGCGTAGGCCGCCGACGCCTCCCGGACGAACTTGGCCGCGCTCTCGCCGTCGGTGTGCAGCGCCACGGTCTCCAGGTGGTGACCGCCCTGCGCGTTGAGCTCCCGGACCGCGTGGATGAGCCGCATCGCGGCCTCACCGCGGTTGACGATCGCAATTCGCGAGAACACGTACGACGCCTCCTGTCGGCCCGCGGACGTGTCTCACCCTAGAGGCGTCGCCAGGTCCGGGGGCCGGCCGCGTCGAGCTCCACAGGGCGCGTCGCTGCACCGGGTCAGCGCCTCCGCGCCGTCAACGGGATGCGGGAACGCGGCCGGGTGCTCCCTTGCCCTCGACGGACGACGGGAGGAGGAGCCCGCTCTGCGCGAGGTGGGGAGTCGCGACGTCGCCCTCCGGCGGCCGAGGACTCCGACCGCTTCCGGTCCCACTCGGCCACGCGCACCGCGAATGACCCATACTCTGGCCGCGCGGGTGCCTCACCAGAAGGGCGAAGATCATCGACACGACTGTTGGTGTCACGCACCAGGACCCTGGGTCAGGTGCCGAACACATGGCGCTCGTCACGGAGCGCGCCGCCCACAACTACGCACCGCTGCCCGTCGTGGCAGCACGTGCCTCCGGCGCTTGGGTCGAGGACGTCGCCGGCCGCCGGTACCTCGACTGCGTGGCCGCCTACTCGGCGCTCAACTTCGGCCACGCGCACCCGACTCTCGTCGCCGCGGCCCGGAGTCAGCTGGACCGGCTCACCCTGGTCAGCCGGGCACTGCACCACGACCAGCTCGGCCCCTTCTGCGCCGAGCTCGGTGACCTCGTCGGCAAGGAGATGGTGCTGCCGATGAACACCGGTGCCGAAGCGGTCGAGTCCGGGCTGAAGGTGGCGCGCAAGTGGGGCTACGAGACGAAGGGCGTGGCCGAGGGCAAGGCACACGTCATCGTGATGGACGGGAACTTCCACGGCCGGACGACGACGATCATCAGCTTCTCCGGCGACCCGGACGCACGGGGCGGCTTCGGGCCGTTCACGCCCGGCTTCAGCTCGGTCCCGTACGGCGACAGCGCGGCGCTGGCCGCGGCGGTCACCCCCGACACCGTCGCCGTCCTCATCGAGCCGATCCAGGGCGAGGCCGGTGTCGTCGTCCCCCCGCCGGGCTTCCTCGGCGACGTACGGCAGATCTGCTCACGCGAGCGTGTCCTGTTCGTCGCCGACGAGATCCAGTCCGGTCTGGCCCGGACGGGTCGCACCCTGGCGACCGAGCACGAGGGCGTGGAGGCGGACCTGTACCTGCTCGGCAAGGCGCTCGGGGGCGGCATCGTGCCCGTGTCCGCCGTCGTGGGGAACGAGGACGTTCTCGGTGTGCTGCAACCCGGCCAGCACGGCTCGACGTTCGGCGGCAACCCGCTCGCCTGTGCGGTCGGGCGCGCGGTCGTGGGGATGCTGACCACCGGGTACTGGCAGGACCGAGCGGGCCGGCTCGGCGATCACCTGCACGACCGTCTCGGATCCCTCCTCGGGCGGGGTGTCACCGCGGTGCGAGGACGCGGCCTGTGGGCAGGCATCGACATCGACCCAGGCCTGGGAACCGGCAGCGAGATCTGCAAGGCCCTGGCCGAGCGAGGTGTCCTGGCGAAGGACACCCACGGCCCCACGCTTCGACTCGCGCCGCCCCTCGTCATCGAGCCGGATGAGGTCGACTGGCTGGTGCTGCAGCTCGAGACGGTGCTCGGCGACCTCAGGTCGAGCCGCTGAGCGACCCGGCACGCTCGCGGGGCGGCTGACCGCCTCGTGACGCCACGGGACGCCGGCCCCCTCGGGACACCGTCGCGCCGGTCCGGTCGCCCAGCCGACGCCTGGCCTGCGCCCCCGGGCCGAGCGGAAGCCGCAGGATCGAGCCCGGCAACCCCGCCGTCGGCTCCCGGCAGTCGCCTCCGCAGCCGGTCGCACGGGAGGATGGGGTCATGGACGTGACCGAGATCCTGCTGCCCGGCGTCGGCGTACGGTACGAGCTGGACACGGCGACAGGGATACGCGTCGGTGTCGTGTCCTACCGGGACGGCCGCTTCGAGCTGGTCCGCTACCAGCTGGACGACCCCGACTCGTCCGCATCCCTGCTCGTCCTGACCTCCGAAGAGGCCGACACGGTGGCCGAGATCATGGGCGCCCCGCGGATCACCGAACGGTTCGCCGACCTCACCCGCGAGATCCCCGGGCTGGCCTCGGCCACGGTGGACATCCACCGGGGCTCCGCCTTCGACGGCAAACCGCTGGGCGACACCCGGGCGCGCACCAGGACGGGGGCCTCGGTGGTCGCCGTCGTCCGTGGCGAGGACGTGATCGCCTCGCCCACACCGCAGGAGGTCCTCCGCGGGGGAGACGCTCTGGTGGTCGTGGGGACGGAGGCCGGCATACACGGCGTCCGGGACATCGTCGGGAGCTGACGGCGTGGACGAGGCCGGTACCTTCCTCGTCGAGCTGGGCCTGCTCCTCGTCCTGCTGGGCGTGCTGGGGACCCTGGCCCGCCGGATCGGGCTGTCGCCCGTCCCCCTGTTCCTGCTCGGCGGCCTGCTGCTGGGCCGGGGCGGGCTGGCGGATGTCGAGGCGACTGCTCCCTTCGTGGAGGCGACCGCCGAGATCGGGGTCCTGCTCCTCCTGCTGCTGCTGGGGCTGGAGTTCTCCGCCACCGAGTTCACCGCGTCCCTGAGGCGACACGCACCGAGCGGGCTGGTCGACCTCCTGCTCAACGCCACCCCGGGCTACCTGGCCGGACTGCTGCTCGGCTACGCCTGGCCGGCCTGCCTGGCCCTGGCGGGGATCACCTGGATCTCGTCGTCCGGGATCGTGGCCCGGCTGCTCCAGGACCTGAGCCGGGTCGGCAACAGGGAGACCCCGGCGGTTCTCTCGGTGCTCGTGCTCGAGGACCTGGCCATGGCGCTCTACCTGCCGGTGCTCGCGGTGCTGCTCTCGGGCGGTACCGCGACCCGGGCTGTCATCGGCGCGGTGGTGGCGGCCGGGGTCGTGCTGGCCGTCCTCGTGGCCGCGCACCGCTTCGGCGACCGGCTCGGCCGCGCACTGCGGCACGACGACGACGAGCAGGTGCTGCTCCGGGTGCTGGGGCTGACGCTGCTGGTCGCCGGCCTCACGTATGCGGTAGGCGCGTCCGCAGCGGTCGGGGCCTTCCTCGTCGGCCTGGCCATCCCTGGCGAGACCGCCCGCCGGGCCCGCGAGGTCCTGTCGCCCTTGAGGGACCTGTTCGCGGCGCTGTTCTTCCTGTCCTTCGGGTTGAAGGTGGCGCCGTCGGAGGTGCTGCCGGTGCTGCCCGCAGCCCTCGCGCTGGGAGCCGTCACCCTCGCGACCAAGGTGCTCACCGGAAGGTACGCCGCGCGCCGGGACGGGGTCGGGATGCGTGGCCAGCTCCGGGCCGGCGCAGCACTGATCGCCCGAGGCGAGTTCTCCGTGGTGATCGCCGGGCTGGCCGTGCTCGCGGGGTACGAGCAGATCGGGCCGCTGGCCAGTGCCTACGTGCTGCTGCTCGCCGTCGCGGGCCCGGTGCTGGCGCGGTACGCGGACACGGTTCCGGTCGTCCGTACGCCGAGCCGCCGCCGGGGCTAGCGCGGCTTGACGACCGTCAGCAGGACGCACGAGTCCTCGACGGCCGCGAGGGAGTGCCGGTCACCCGGCACCACGAGCAGGTCACCGGTCGAGCCCTCCCACGACGTGTCGCCCGACGCCAGCCGGACGTGCCCGTGCAGCACCTGCAGGGTCGCCTCGCCGGGGCTCTCGTGCTCGTCCAGCGCGCGGCCGGCCACCAGGGCGATGAGGGTCTGCCGCAGCGTGTTGTCGTGGCCGCCGTACACGGTGTGCCCGCTGCGGCCGCTGGCTGCTGCGCGCGCCAGCTCGAGCTGCTCACGGGTGAGCGAGGTCAAGGACGTCACTGTCGGGGCTCCTGTTCTCGATGCCCCGCACGGGGGGTCGGTGGGCTGCTGCGGTGCGGCCGGGGGACCAGGGCAGCGGCAGGTACGGCACGTGGTCACCGGCGCAGGCACCGGCAGGTGGGACCACCGCCAGGCCGGTTGCCTGAGCCAGGCCGCGGAGCATGGCCGCTCCGCACGAGGGCAGCGCGGTCGCTGGTCCGTCGGTGCCCGAGGCCACGGGCAGCAGCCGGTGCCCGTCACCGGGCCGCCCCGGCTCGTCCGTGGTCAGCCGAACCCGGCCCTCCGGTGGCGCCGGCCGGCCGCCGAGAGCGGCGATCAGCGGCTGCACCAGGGTCACCAGCGCCGCGCAGGCGGCGAACGGGTTCCCCGGCAGACCGACCAGCCAGCGGTCACGAGGGAGCCGGCAGAGCAGCATGGGATGGCCCGGCTTCACGGCCACTCCGCCGACGAGGACCTCACCGCCCGCCATCGCGACCGCGTGCGTGACATGGTCCCGCGGCCCTGCGCCGGTGCCGCCGGTGGTGATCACGACCTGCGCGTCGGAGTCCCGCAGGGCTGAGGACAGTGCCGTGACGTCGTCCGGCAGGTACCGGGACGTGCGTGCCGGCGCCTCGAAGGCCTGCAGCCACCCCGTCAGCTGCGGGCCGAGGGCGTCCCGGACCCGTCCTCCGCCGGGCGGCCCGGAGCGGAGCAGCTCGTCGCCGAGCACCAGGAGATCCACGGTCGGGGCCGGCACGACGGCCAGCACGTCGTGCCCCGTCGCCGCCGCCAGGCCGAGTACGGGCGGCGTCACGACGGTGCCCGCAGGTAGGAGGACGTCGCCGGGTCGGGCCTCCTCGCCGCAGCGGCGGATGTGCCCCCGGGCGTGCTCGCCGGACCGGGATCCGGCAGCCGGTCGCACGCCGGCGGCGTCCAGAACCGACTCCTCCACCGGCAGCACGTGCGAGACCCCGGCGGGAACGGTGGCGCCGGTGGCGATGCGCACGCACTCACCCGACCCCACTCGCCCGCGGTGCAGCCGTCCTGCCGGCAGGTCCGCGATGATCCGCCAGGGCGGCGGGCCGGCGACCGCCCAGCCGTCCATCGCCGAGTTGTCGGCCGCAGGCAGGGGGCTGCGCGCGACCAGGTCGCGGGCCAGCACGCGGTGCATCGCCTCGACCAGGGGTGCCTGCGTGGGTGGCAGCGCATCGACCGCGGCGGCCAGGGCACGGGCCGCCGGCCAGGGCATACCGCCCTGGCGAGTGCGACGCCGTGCCGATACGTCGGTGGCAGCGTCCGTGCCCGTCATCAGCCCACCCGCTCCCAGCCCCGTCGCGGCCTGCGGCTGCCCAGGGTGTCGTCCCGCGAGCGGTACACGACGTACGGCCGGGTGAGGTAGCCCAGTGGTGCGCTGAACACGTGCACCAGCCGGGTGAACGGCCAGAGGGCGAACAGCGAGAAGGCCGCGAGCGCGTGCAACCTGAAGCCGATCGGTGCGGCCGCCATCAGCTCGGGCCGGGGGTCCAGCCGGAAGATCCCGCGGAACCAGACGGAGACGCCCTCGCGGTAGTCGTAGTCCCCGACGGCGTTGGCCACCACGGTGTTGGCGAGACCGAGGACGATGACGGTGCCCAGCACGGCGTACATCGCCTTGTCCATCCGGGTCGTGGCCGAGAAGACCGGTCCGACGGTGCGCCGGCGGTAGATCAGGATGGCCATCCCGACGACGGTGCAGACCCCGGCCACCGAGCCGATGCCCACCGCGGCTACGTGGTACATGCCCTCGGACACCCCGACAGCCTCGGTCCACGACGATGGCACGCCCAGTCCCATGACGTGTCCCATCAGCACGAACAGCAGGCCGAAGTGGAAAAGCGGGCTGCCGAGCCGGAGCAGTCGGCGTTCGTACAGCTGGGACGACCGGGTGGTCCAGCCGAACTTGTCGTAGCGGTACCGCCACCAGTGGCCTACGACGAAGACGGCCAGGCAGACGTAGGGGAACGCCACCCACAGCAGCGTGTCGACGGCCCCCGTGTCCGTCGCGACCTCGGCGGCGCTCATCGGCGCACTCCACCGGTCAGGTCGGGGCGACGGACGGTCGGGTAGGGAAGGGCCACCGACGCCTGGTCGGGTGGTGGGAACGGCGCCAGGCCGACGTCCTCGGTCGGCGGCCCCTGCACCGCGAGGCGGTGCACCGCGGACCGCTCGTCGCCGGCCAGCGGGGGCAGCGTCGCTGTGACGGCGCGCAGGACGTCGGCGTACGGCGACTCCGCATCCACCAGCGCGAGGCGCAGCAGCTCGACCCCGGCGCGATGGTCGAGGAGCAGCCGCCTGCCGAGGACCGGCTCGGTCGAGGCGAACTCCAGGACCACCGCGAGGTGGTCCGGCAGCTCGTCGGGCGCCAGCTCGAGACCGGCCTGCCGATAGGCGGTCTTGAGCTCCAGCAGGGCCATGCCGCGCTTGCGGGTGTCGCCGTGCGCGTAGTAGGTCAGGTAGAGGCAGCAGCGCCGCCGGTGGTCGAAGGTCTCGACGTAGTGTGCGGCGAGGCCGAGGGCCGGGGCCGAGGTGGCGTGGGCGAGGAACCGGCGCAGCGGCGTGGCGAGGCCCCCGGGAAGTCGCTCGACCTCGGCTGCCAGCAGCGGCAGCTGCTCCACGAGCTGCTCGTCCGGGTAGCCGAGCAGGACCGAGGACACCTGCCAGGCCCGGGCGTCGGCCCGGCCGTCGCGGTCGCGCCTCATCGCTCGTCCCGGCCGGGCGTGGCGTCGTCGTCGTCATCTCCGGTGCTGCCGGGACGGGGCGGGAACAGCCCCGCCGGGGCGCCCTTGCCGTCCCAGTTGAGCAGGTTGACCCGGCGCGCCTTGTCGTCCGGCGCGACCAGTGTGTCGCTGGTCTGCCGCTCCTGCAGCATCCGGAAGTTCTCCACCGCGACCGGAGTCGTTCCGCCGGATCCCTCGCCGAACGGGCCGGAGCCGCCCATGCCGGGCCCGCCGTCGTAGTCCAGGCTGCACTCGGTGGCCAGCTCCTCCAGCGAGTGGGCCTGCTCGGCGTGCGCGGGAGGGATGACGTAGCGCTCGTCGTACTTGGCGATCGCGAGCAGCCGGTACATGTCGTACATCCGCTCGCCGGTCATGCCGACCGCGGCGGCGATGCTCTCGTCGGGGTCGCGGCCCATGGTGATGTCGCGCATGTAGCTGCGCATCGCTGCGAGCTTGTGCAGCACCGCGTCGACGGGGGCGACGTCGCCCGCGGTGAACAGCTCCGCGAGATACTCGACGGGGATGCGCAGAGCGTCGATCGCCGCGAACAGGTTGCCCTTGTCCTCCGCGTCGAAGCCGGTGTCCTTGATGACGTCGACCACCGGTGAGAGGGGCGGGATGTACCAGACCATGGGCAGCGTGCGGTACTCGGGATGCAGGGGCAGGGCGACCTTGTAGGTGTTGATGAGGGCATGGACCGGTGACCGCTGGGCAGCGTCGATCCAGTCCCTGGGGATCCCCGCCTCCTCGGCGGCGCGTACGACTGCCGGGTCGCTGGGGTCGAGGAACACCGAGCGCTGCGCCTCGTAGAGGTCCTGGTCGCCCTCGGTTGACGCAGCCTCCAGGACTTTGTCGGCGTCGTAGAGCACGAGGCCGATGTAACGCAGCCGCCCGACGCAGGTCTCCGAGCACACGGTGGGGAGCCCGACCTCGATGCGCGGGAAGCAGAACGTGCACTTCTCCGCCTTGCCGGTGCGGTGGTTGAAGTACACCTTCTTGTACGGACAGCCGCTCACGCACTGCCGCCAGCCGCGGCACCGGTCCTGGTCGACCAGGACGATGCCGTCCTCGGACCGTTTGTAGATGGCACCGGAGGGACAGGAGGCGGCGCAGGACGGGTTGAGGCAGTGCTCGCAGATGCGCGGCAGGTAGAACATGAACGTCTGCTCGAATTCGAACTTCACCTTGTCGGCGATGTTCTTGAGCATCACGTCCTTGTCACCGTGATCGGGTGAGCCGCCGAGGTCGTCGTCCCAGTTCGCCGACCACTCGATCTTCATGTCCTTGCCGGTGATCAGCGACTTCGGCCGGGCGACGGGGATGTGCTCCTGCAACGGGGCGTTCGTCAGGGTGTCGTAGTCGTAGGTCCACGGCTGGTAGTAGTCGTCCAGGCCGGGCAGCGTGGGGTTGGAGAAGATGGTGAGCAGCTTGCGCAGCCTGCCCCCGCCCCTCAGGGCGAGGCGGCCACGCTTGTTGAGCGTCCAGCCGCCGCGCCAGGTCTCCTGGTCCTCGTAGCGGCGCGGGTAGCCCTGCCCTGGGCGCGTCTCGACGTTGTTGAACCACACGTACTCGACGCCGCTGCGGTTGGTCCAGGCTTGCTTGCAGGTGACCGAGCAGGTGTGGCAGCCGATGCACTTGTCGAGGTTCATCACCATCGCCATCTGGGCCATGACCCTCATCAGTACGTCACCTCCTGTGACCGCCTGCGGATGACGGTGACCTCGTCGCGCTGGTTGCCGGTCGGGCCGAGGTAGTTGAAGGCGAAGGACAGCTGCGCGTACCCGCCGACCAGGTGAGTCGGCTTGATGAGGAGTCGTGTGAGCGAGTTGTGGATGCCACCGCGCTTCTTCGACGTCTCGGCGATCGGCACGTCGATGAGCCGGTCCTGCGCGTGGTGCATGTACACGGTGCCCTCGGGCATCCGGTGCGACACGATGGCTCGCGCGACGACGACGCCGTTGCGGTTCACCGCCTCGATCCAGTCGTTGTCGCGCACCCCGATCTTGACGGCGTCCTCCTTGCTCATCCAGATCACCTGCCCGCCGCGCGACAGCGACAGCATGAACAGGTTGTCCTGGTACTCCGAGTGGATGGACCACTTGTTGTGCGGCGTCAGGTACCGCAGTGTCAGACCGAGCTCGCCGGTTTCGCCGACCTCCGGCTCCCCGAACAGCGCGGTCATGTTCAGCGGTGGACGGAAGACGGGGAGGCCCTCGCCGAGCTCGGTCATCCAGTCGTGGTCGAGGTAGAAGTGCTGCCTGCCGGTCAGGGTGTGCCACGGCTTGAGCCGCTCGACGTTGATGGTGAAGGGGGAGTACCGGCGACCGCCGGTCTCCGACCCGGACCACTCCGGGGAGGTGATGACGGGCACCGGGCGGGCCTGGGTGTCGGCGAAGGTGATCTGCTTGCCTTCGTGCTCAGCGGCCAGGTCGGCCATCGGCTGACCGGTGCGCTTCTCGAGTGTGCGGAACCCCTGGGTCGCCAGGTGGCCGTTCGTGGTGCCGGACAGCGCCAGGATCATCTCGCACGCGTCGACGTCGCGGGCCAGCGACGGCCGGCCGTCCGCGGGTCCGCCGCGGACGGCGCCGTTCTTGTGGCGCAGGTAGTCGACCTCGCGGTCCAGCGCGTAGGTGACTCCCTTCGTCGTGGCGCCCAGCTCGTCCATCAGCGGGCCCAGCGCCGACATCTTCGCCGCGACGGCGCCGTAGTCGCGCTCGACGACGACGAGCTTCGGCATCGTGCTCCCCGGGACCGGTTCGCAGTCGCCGGCCTTCCAGTCGGCGACCACACCGTGCGGGTTGGCCATCTCGTCCGCCGTGTCGTGCAGAAGTGGCACTGCCACGACGTCACGACGGACGCCTAGGTGCCGCTCGGCCAGCCGGCTGAAAGCCACAGCGATCGTCTGGAAGGCGTCCCAGTCGGTGCGGGTCTGCCACGGGGGCGGGATCGCCGGGTTGAAGGAGTGGATGAACGGGTGCATGTCGGTGGTGTTCAGGTCGTGCTTCTCGTACCACGTGGCCGCCGGCAGGACGACGTCGGAGAAGATGGTGGTGCTCGTCATCCGGAAGTCCAGTGACAGCAGCAGGTCGAGCTTCCCCTCCGGCACCTCGTCGCGCCAGACGACGTCCTTGGGTCGTGCCTCGGGCGGCGCCTCGGTGGCACGCAGGGAGTTGTCCGCGCCGAGCAGGTGCTTGAGGAAGTACTCGTTGCCCTTGCCCGAGGACCCCAGCAGGTTGGCGCGCCATACCGTGAGGACGCGCGGGTAGTTGTCCTCGGCGTCGGGATCCTCGCAGGCGAAGCGCAGGCCACCGGACTTCAGCTCGCCCACGACGTAGTCACCGACGCTCTTCCCCGACGCCTGTGCGTCGTCGGCGAGGGTGAGCGGGTTGCGGTCGAAGGTCGGGTACGACGGCATCCAGCCCATCCGCGCCGACTGGGCGATGACGTCCGCGGTCGTCTTGCCGGCGAGCTGGCCCGCACCGGTGGCCGCGGCCAACGTGTCGGCACCGAAGTGGTCGTAGCGGTACTGGTCGGAGTGCAGGTACCAGTACGCCGTCTGGATCATCTGCCGCGGCGGCCGGGACCAGTCCAGGCCGAACGCCAGCTGGGCCCAGCCGGTGACCGGTCGGCACTTCTCCTGTCCGACGTAGTGGGCCCAGCCACCGCCGTTGACGCCTTGGCAGCCGGTCAGAGTCGTGAGTGCCAGGAAGGCCCGGTAGATCGTGTCGGAGTGGAACCAGTGGTTCGTGCCCGCGCCCATGAGGATCATCGACTTGCCGCGCGACTCCTCGGCGTTGGCCGCGAACTCGCGGCCGATCCGCTCCGCCTTGTGCGCCGGAACCCCGGTGATGGTCTCCTGCCAGGCCGGTGTACACGGCTGCGACGCGTCGTCGTAGCCCGTCGGCCAGACGCCGGGGAGGCCGTCGCGAGCTACGCCGTACTGCGCGAGCATCAGGTCGTACACCGTCGTGACGAGGTGTCCGCCGACCCGGCGAACCGGTACCCCGCGCCGCATCGTCGCGGCCGAGCCGTCCGCAGCGTCGAAGCGCGGCAGGTGCACCTCGACCGGCGGCTCCGTGCCCCCCGCGGCCGAGAGCAGCGGGTCGACGTCGGCCAGGTCGAGGTTCCAGCGGCCCGCGCCGCCGGGACCGAACCGGAAGCCGAGGGAGCCGTTGGGAACGACCGGTTCGCCGGTGCGCGAGTCGAGCAGCACGGTCTTGAACTCGGGGTGTTCGGCGTCCTGCTCCGCTTCGAGGTCGGACGCTGTCAGGAACTTGCCGGCGTGGTAGCCGCCGTCGCGCTCGTCGAGGCGGACGAGGAAGGGGAGGTCGGTGTACTTCTTCACGTACTCGGTGAAGTACGGCACCTGCCGGTCGACGAAGAACTCCTTCAGCGTGACGTGCCCCATGGCCATCGCCAGTGCACCGTCGGTGCCGGGCTGCGCCGCGAGCCACTCGTCGGCGAACTTCACGTTGTCGGCGTAGTCCGGGGAGACGGCCACCACCTTCTGCCCGCGGTAGCGCGCCTCGGTCATCCAGTGTGCGTCCGGTGTGCGGGTGACGGGGACGTTGGAGCCCCACATGATGAGGTAGCCGGCGTCCCACCAGTCCCCGGACTCGGGGACGTCGGTCTGGTCGCCGAAGACCTGCGGCGAGGCCACCGGGAGGTCGGCGTACCAGTCGTAGAACGAGAGCATCGTGCCGCCGATGAGCGAGACGAACCGCGCCCCGGAGGCGTGCGACACCATCGACATCGCCGGGATGGGCGAGAACCCGGCGACCCGGTCCGGCCCGAAGCGCTTGATCGTGTACACGTGGGCGGCGGCGACGATCTCGGCCGCCTCCGCCCAGGTCGCACGCACCAGGCCGCCCTTCCCGCGGGCCTGCTTGTAGCGCCGCGACAGCTCCGGGTCGGAGACGATGTGCGCCCATGCGAGCACCGGGTCGCCGATGCGGGCCTTCGCCTCGCGGTACATCTCCAGCAGCACACCCCGCACGTACGGGTACCGCACCCGGGTGGGGGAGTAGGTGTACCAGGAGAACGCTGCGCCGCGGGGGCAGCCGCGGGGCTCGTACTCCGGGCTGTCGGGTCCCACCGACGGGTAGTCGGTCTGCTGCGACTCCCAGGTGATGATCCCGTCCTTGACGTACACCTTCCACGAGCACGAGCCGGTGCAGTTGACCCCGTGGGTGGACCGGACCACCTTGTCGTGGCTCCACCGGTCCCGGTAGAAGTCGTCGGCCTGCCGGCCGCCGGTGCGGTGCAGGGTCCGCAGGTCGGCGGACACCTCGGCCCGGGTGAAGAACCTGCGGGTCCGCACCAGCGCCTCGCTGAGCCCGTCGTCCATGCGCGGACGGGCGCGCATCCCCTCGGCTGTCATGCCCGCGTCGGTAGCGGCTGGCGACGGACGACGCCGACGGTGAACGCCAGCGCGAGGACAGCCACCAGGGCGAGCAGCAGCAGGCCCACCGCGTAGGACCCGGAGCTGCCGTAGATCGAGCCCATCAGCAGGGGCGGAACGAAGCCGCCGAGACCGCCGGCCGCCCCGACCACGCCCGTGACCGAGCCCACGGTGCCCGCCGGGCTGCGGCGGGCCACCAGGGCGAACACCGCGCCGGCTCCCGCGCCCAGGGCCGCCGCCATCGACAGGAACGCGACCGTCCCTACCGGCAGCAGCCCGGGCCGGGCCGACTGCACCGTCGCGCACAGAGCGACCACACCGAGCACGCCCGCGAGCACCGACGACGGTGTGTACCGGTCGGAGAGCCAGCCACCCACCGGCCGCATCAGCACCGCGACGAGGACGAAGCCCGCCATCCGGTTGGACGCGTCCGCCTGGGTGAGCGCGTAGTCGTTCTTCAGGTACGTCGGCAGGTAGACCGAGAAGGCGACGTAGCCACCGAAGGTGACCGAGTACAGCGCGGACGCCTGCCAGGTGATCGGCAGGCGCAGCGTCGCCTGCAGCCCCGAGAGGAAGCTCCCCGTCGGCATCGCCCGGCCCGGCGGGTCCCGCAGGAGCAGGACGGCCAGCACGCCGTACGCCGTGAGCACGACCGCCGTGAGGATGAAGGGTGCGGCGATGCCGAACCGGTCGGCCAGCTTGACCGTGGTGAGGGCACTGATCGCGGTGCCGCCCATCCCGGCCCCGAACACCCCGACGGCGGTGCCTCTGCGGGTGGCGGTGAACCAGCCGTTGACCAGAGGCACGCCGACCGCGAACGAGGTGCCGGCGATGCCCAGGAAGAAGCCGCCGACCAGCAGGCCGGCGAAGGACTCATAGCCGCCGAGCCCGAGGTAGAGCACCGGGACGACGGTCGCGAACGACACGGCCGGGAGCATCGTGCGACCTCCCAGCCGGTCGGTCATCGCGCCGACCGGGATACGTCCCAGCGCACCCACGATCACCGGGACCGCCACGACCATGGCCTGCTGGAACGAGGTCAGGTCGAGCGACTCCTTCAGCCGCGGCGCGAGGGGGCTGAGCAGCGCCCAGGCCCAGAAGTTGATGGCGAAGCCGACCGTCGCCAGGGTCAGGGCCGCCCCGGGCGACGAGCCTCTGTCGGCGATCCGCTGACGGATGCGGGTTGGCGCAGGGACCTGCGACGGCATACTCACGGTCGGCAGACTTCACTGCCGGCTCGGCCGGCGGCCAGGGACCTTTGGTCCCGGGATCTGGGTCCGTGGACCCCCGCCGCGCCCCGACGCCGGCTGCGGCTACGCCACGCCGGCGAAGGTGCGTACCTCGATGGGCGCATGGATCGCGTCGGCGACCTTGGCCGCCCAGTTCATCGCGGTGTCGAGGTCTGCGGTCTCGATGATGTAGAAGCCGCCGATGTGCTCCTTCGTCTCGGCGAAGGGGCCGTCGGTGGTCACGACCTTCCCCTCGGCCACCCGGACGACCGCGGCCGCCTTGGGGTCGGCCAGCCGACCCGAGAAACGCAGCGTGTCGCTCGCCCTCATCTCCCGCTCGAGGGCACCGACCTTGACCTGGCTCTGCGTCATCTCCTCCTCCGTCATGGGCTCGCGGACCTCGCCCTCGACGTGGTGGACGGACAGCAGGTAGTGGGTCATCGTGCAGCTCCTCTCGACGGCCGCGAGCCGCAGGCGGATCCCGTCGGGGCGCGACGCGGCGGGCTCACGGTGGACAGCCTCCCCCACGCCGCCGGGCGGCAGCCAGGGCCCGAGGTCCCCGATGATCGTCGCGAACGGACGAACCGACCTGCGAACCCGGCGACCAGAAAGGTTGCATGAACCGGTGTAATGCTCTTGGTCGGGTGGTACGAACGAGGCTGGCGACGGCTCCCGTGCCCTCCTTGCCAGGTGCCCCCTTCCCACCCCGGCAGCAGGGGATGAGCCACGGAGCCGTCGCCGGTGGGGGCTCAGCCGGCCAGCGAGCCGCCGAAGATCTGCCAGGCGAGCACCGACTTCGCGACCAGGCTGAGCACGAGGTAGACCTTCTCGCCGTAGGCGTAGTCGGTCCAGCGGCCGATGCCGCGGTACTGCAGCCACTGGTTGAGACCGAAGCTGAAGAAGAAGACCAGCTGGGCCACGACGATCCCGTAGACGAAGCCCGGCACGGTCTCCGAGCCGACGATGTTCACCGCGATCGCCGCCCACGGCGCGAGCCCCGCCAGCGTGCCGAACCAGAAGGGCAGCATCGTCGTGCGCGCGCGACCAGGCGGGTTCATCAGCTCCTGGAGCCAGCCGAACAGGATCATCGCGACGTTCGCACCGGCGATGGCGATGACGGCGTTGATGCCGGTGATGCCGGAGTAGAAGCAGATCAGGATCACCATCAGGGTGGCGCTGACCGAGTACTCGACCCACCGGAACCGGTTGATGCCCCGGGCCAGGTCCCGCTCGTAGGTCGACCGCGCAGCCGTCGCCGTCAGCAGGTGGTCCAGTGCGGCGAGGGCGAGGAACACCGCGACCGCCCAGCCGATCCGGACGTCGAACAGCGAGGCGGGCGGCGGCCCGGCCGTACCGGGCGGGCCCTCGGGGAACGACGACGTGACCGTGATGGCGAAGTCGCCGGCCAGCAGCAGGACGACCACCGCCTGCGCCAGGTGCAGGACGGTGAGGCCGAGGTTCCACCGCCGCAGGCCAGCCAGCCGCTCGTCGGTGACACCGGTCGCGACGGGGGTACCAGACACCACGGGGGAACCTCTCCTTCGGCAGGTCTCCCCGACGCTAACAGCGGCCTCCGCGTCGCCGGCAGCCTTGTCGGCGACGGGGGGGGGCGGCCGCCGCTGTCAGGCCGTCCCGGCGGCCGGGTCGGCCCCGGTACCTCCCAGCAGCTGGGCCGCACGCGCCTCGCTGGGCATCGCGATCCACAGCAGCGGGTAGACGAGCAGCTGGCTCCCGGGCAGCACGAGCAGGGCCACCACGAAGAGCAGTCGTGCCGGCCACGGCTCGATGCCGATCCGGCGGCCGAGGCCGCTGGCGACGCCGCCGAGGACCTTGTCGTGGTCCGCCCGGACCAGCCCGTGCTGGGCGAGCGAGCGGTGCAGGGTGTCGATCATGATGGTCAGTCCTGTTCGGTTGTCGGTTCTGTTCGGTCGTGGGCACCGGTGGGCGCCATCCGAGTGGTACGTCATCCAGCCTGGGGCCCGGCGCCCCGGTCCGCATCGGGGGCGGACCCTGGTCGTCCCCGGACGTCACCGGCGCGCGACCTCAGGGTCGCCCCGCCCGCCGCCGCCGACGTCCGCCGCGGGGACGTGTCCCCGCGAGCACCACGCCGCTGCGCGGCCGCCTGGGCTGTCCGCCGGCGTTCGCCGCGACCGGCTCTGGGTCGCTGGCGCGAGCCGCTGGCGCGGTTCGGGCGCACTGCTGCTCAGAGCCCGTCGAGATCGCGCTGCAGCTCGGAGACGCGCCGGGTGGCCTGCTCCGCGACAGCCCGCGCCTCGTCCCGCCGCACGGCCGCCTCGCCTGCCGCGGCGGTCGCCTCATTTTCCGTCGCCTCGGCCTGCGCCAGCTCGGCGGCGAGCCGCTGCACGACGCGCCGTGCCTCTGCGGCGGTACGGTCCGCGACGATCGCCGCGTCCTCCGCGTCGGCCCGGGCGTCGGCCGCGTCGCGAGCGGCCTTCCACGCCGCGGCCAGCTCGGCTTCCAGAGCAGTACGGCGCTCGGCGCGCTCCCGCTCCTCGGGTGTCGGCGCGGCCCTCGACGTCCGACGTGGGGCCGGCTTGCGGCGCACGACCGGCCCGCCCGGATCGGTGCCGAACGCGTCGTGCCGGAGCACTTCCGCGAGCCGGCCCTCGCGCAGCAGCTGGCCGGCCCGCTCGTCCGCGAGCGCGGCGAGCAGGGTCTGCTCCAGGCCGCGCGCGGCGTCCTCGGTGACCGGCTGGCCGTTCGCGAGCGCGAGCCGACGCGCCTGCCGGACGAGCGCCTGCACCAGCCGGCCGCGCTGCTGCGAGAGCTCCTTGAGCGCCGGTCCGCTCAGGCTGGCAGACGCCTCTCGCAGGCCGGCGCCGAGCTCGAGCAGCGGGTCGATCTCGTCGGCGTGCTCACGGACCAGCTGGTTGGCCAGCCAGGCCGCGACCGTCGGTCGGCGCAGTGCCGCGACCTCTCCGGCCGCCGCCTTGTCGCCGTCCGCCCGCAGGGCCTTGACCTTCGCGTCCCGGGCCGCGACGAAGTCCTTCGGCGGCAGCCCGTACAGCTCGTCGGCAGCCGCGCCGACGGCGTCGGCGGCGTCGGCGGCGTCATTGTCACGCGTAGGCACCCCTCGATCTTGGCAGGCGCCCTGGCCTCACCAGCGGACGGCAGCGGAGACCGACGCGCCGTACCCGAAGAAGGTCGAGTTGGATGCGGCGATCAGCCCGTCCCCGACGACCTTGACCCTGCCGTGCGCGGTGCCCGTGTAGGTCACGTGCCGGTTGCGGAACGACGCGTTGAGGATCAGCGTGGGGCTGAACTGGTGCATGCAGACCTCGCCCTTGGTGTGCACGGTGAGCTGCTCACCGGGCGAGACGGTCAGCACGGCGTCGACGTGGACGCGGTCGCACGCCCCCTGCGCGGTCGGCAGGCTGCCGTCCTTGGCGGTGACGACGAGGTCGAGGAAGCCGCCCAGCTCCCCCGCGGTGGCGCCGTCGATGTGCAGCGACGAGGCTGTGACCACGGGCGAGCTGTCGAAGGTGCTGCGGCTGATGTTCTCGACCGTGCGGGTCTGAGCGGAGGCGGGGGCGGCGCTGAGGGCGACGGCGACGAGGGCGGCGGCGAGCGGGAGGCGAGTACGCATGGGGGCTCCACGGGGAGGTGGCCCGCAAAGGGCCTGCAGGTGAGGGACCACCAGACGGTGCGCCCCGTCCCTTGCGCCGCGCTTGAGTGTGACTGGTGGCCGACTTGTCGCGGCCGGGCCGGTCAGCCGTTCCGCGGGTCGGTCACCAGCACCGCCGCCCCGACCCAGGCCGCGGCCACGGCAAGACTGACCGACGCCGCCAGGCGGTAGCGCGGGGCCAGGGCCAGCACCGGCAGCATGCTCAGACCGTGCAGGACGTCGACGACCGCGCCGGCCTCGGCCGAGGCCGGTTCCGGCCGCGCGACGAGCAGGGCGCCCTGGGCCAGGTCCCGGGCCGCGAGCGCCCCGGCGGCCAGGCGACCGGCGCCGGGCAGGGTCCCGCCCGCCGCGGCGCGTCCGGTGACCAGGCCTACCGCCCAGGCGGCCCCGATGCCGACGCGGACGGCTCCGAGAACCTGCAGCCGCGCCGCTCGGGTCACGAACGGCGCCAGGCTGCCAGCGCCGCCGCGCCGACCACTCCCGCAACGCCCACCGCGGCGGCCACCGCCCCGTGGTGCTGGCTCGCCCACAGCTGCGGGCTCCGGTCGTGGGACCGGTCGTCGAAGGCTCCGTGCGCGCCGAAGTCGCGGTCCGCGTCCGCCGGCTTCCAGAGGTTCTCGGGGGCGTCGGGGTCGCGGGGTTCCTTGGTCTGCTGCGAGTCGAACCCCGTCTTGCCGAGGTAGCGGTCGAGCAGCCCGGGTGCCACCGCGTTGGCCATCAGGGTGGCCGCCGTGCTGGCCCCGACCCAGTACTCGCGGCGCCCAGGGTGGTCGGCCGCGTGCACCACGGCCCGGGCCGCGACCTCGGGCTGGTAGATCGGTGGTACCGGCTGCGGGTGCCTCGGCAGCCGCGAGAGCACCCAGGAGAACTGAGGCGTGTTGACGGCCGGCATCTGCACCATCGTCACGTGGACGCCGCTCTTCTCGTGCAGCAGCTCGCAGCGCAGCGCCTCGTGAAAGCCCTGGATCGCGTGCTTGGCCCCGCAGTACGCGGTCTGCAGCGGGATACCCCGGTATGCGAGCGCAGAGCCGACCTGCACGATCACGCCGCGGTCGCGCGGCTTCATGCGCTTCAGCGCCGCCATGGTCCCGTAGACGTAGCCCAGGTAGCTCACCTCGGTGACCCGGCGGTACTCCTCGGCCCTGATCTTGTCGAACGGCGAGAACACCGACGTGAACGCCACGTTGACCCACACGTCGATCGGGCCGAGCTCGGCCTCGACCCGGTCCGCGGCCGACTCGACCTCGGCTGCCTCAGCCACGTCGGTCGGCAGGACCAGCGCCTGGCCGCCGGCCTTCCTGACGTCGTCGGCAGCCGCCTCCAGCCCCGCCTCGCCGCGGGCGAGCAGCGCGACCTTGGCGCCGCGCGCGCCGAAGGCCCTGGCCGTGGCCCGGCCGATGCCTCCGCTGGCGCCGGTGACGACGACGACCTGTGCTGCCATGGGTGAACCGCTCCGTTTCGGGACGACAGATCAACGACACCGGTCGACTACCCGGTCCGGGCCGGTGTACGCACTCCGGCCGGAGCCGATCGGCCCGATCTGCCGGATATGCCGGATCTGCTGAGGACGCAGCTCGCCCGTAGGCTCGCCGCCATGCGCATCTCCGTGCTGGGTACGGGCACCGTCGGACGGGCCCTCTCGGGCGCACTTGCGGCGGCCGGTCACGACGTACTGGTGGGCACCCGGGACGTCGAGGCCACCTCGTCACGGCCCGAGGTGGCCGAGTGGGCCGCAGCGAATCCCGGCGTCCGGCTGGTCCCGCTGGCCGAGGCCGGCTCGCACGGCGAGGTGGTGGTGAACGCGACCAACGGCGGCGGCTCCCTTGCGGCGCTGCGCGAGGCCCGACTTCCGGACGGCATCGTGGTCGCCGACGTCGCGAACCCGTTGGACTTCTCGGCGGGCTTTCCGCCGACGCTCTCGGTCGCGAACACCGACAGCCTGGCCGAGCAGATCCAGGCGGAGCTCCCGGCTGCCCACGTCGTCAAGACGCTCAACACGATCACCGCGTCGGTGATGGTCGACCCCGGGTCCGTGCCCGGCGAGCACCACGTCTTCGTCGCCGGCGACGACGTCGCGGCCAAGCAGATCGTCACCGGCCTGCTCGGCGACCTCGGCTGGCCGGCCGCGTCCGTCATCGACCTCGGCGGCATCCGCTCCGCTCGGGCGGCAGAGATGTACGTGTCCATGTGGCTGGCCCTGATGGGCGCGGTCGGCTCGCCGGTCTTCAACATCCGGCTGGTCCGGCCCTGACCGCACCGTCCGGCCGATGGCGCCGGTGCGCCGCCACGTACGGTGGCCAGGATGACCGGGACCAGCGACGGCGCAGCTGCCGACATCGAGGACGGCGAGGCGCTGGCGGCGCGGCTCGGTGCGCACCGGATGCACCTCACCGTGGTCGCAGTGCGCCCACTGACCCCGACGCTGGTCCGGGTCGAGCTGGAGGGTCCCGGGCTGCGCGATCTGGCTGCCCAGCCGGGCCAGGACCTCATGCTCCGTGCCGAGGCGGGCAGCACGGTCGTCCGGCGGCGGTGGACGATGCGCGACCTCGATCCGGAGCGCGGGACCGTGGCCCTGGACGTCGTCGTCCACCCAGGCGTCGAAGGCGCCAGCCGGCTGCACGAGTCCTCGCCGGGGGACGTCGTCGAGGCCATCGGCCCGCGCGGGAAGGTCCACCTCGTCGAGGGGGCGAAGGTGCACCACTTCCTGGGGGACCAGAGCTTCCTGCCTGCCGCGTTCGCGATGGCGGAGGGCGTCGCCCCGCCGGCAGCCGCGGTGGTCACGCTGACCGTCCCGACGCCCGAGGACCGGCTGCCCCTGGCCGCCGTCGCCTGTCCGGGGGGCGTGACCTGGGTGGCGGACGCCGGCTCCGACGAGGCGACCGGGCTCGCCCTGCTCACCGCCAGCGGGCTCGGCGCCCCGGAGGACGGGGTCGTCGCCTACGTCGGCGGGGAGATGACCCTGGCCGGCACGATCAGGTCGGCACTGGTCCGGGACCTGGGCTGGTCCCGCGAGGCGGTCCTGCCCAAGCCGTACTGGCGCCGCGGTACTCCCAACGCGCGCAACGGCGAGCCGGGGCGCGACTGACGCCGGACGGGGGCCGGAACCGGTCGCTGCCGAGCTGGCGGACGGGCCGACACTCCGCCGCCTCATGTCGGCATCCGGCGGGGGCTTCGGCGCCGAACTAGAGGGTGAACGGGGCACCCGCGCCACCGCTCGACCGGAGGATCATCGTGAGGCACGTCCCCCCGAAGCGTCAGGGCATCAGGCCGCCGGTAGGAGTCGTCCCGCTGCTGCTCGCGGCCGCCGCGGTCATCATCGCCCTGGCCTTCGTCATGGCGCTGGTCAGCTGACCCCGGCACCCGACGACCCGAGCCGGCCGACGGGCGGCACTACAGTCTCGTGGATGACCGAGCGCCGGCCGTCGCTGCTCGGGCGGCCGTACCGCGACGAGTCGGCGCGCCCGCCTCGCGTCAGTCCGCTCAACGCGGCCCTGCTCACCGTCGGGGTGGACATCGGCGGGACCAAGGTCGTGGCCGGTGTCGTCACGCACGAGGGCGAGGTCGTCGACCAGGTCCGCCGGGACACCCCCGACCGCAGCAAGAGCCCGCAGGTCGTCGAGGACACCATTGTCGACGCCGTCCTCGACCTCGCCACCCGCAACGAGATCCACGCGGTGGGCATCGGCGCGGCCGGCTTCATCGACGCGGAGCGGGCGACCGTGCTGTTCTCGCCACACCTCTCCTGGCGCAACGAGCCGCTGCGCGAGGCGATCAGCTCGCGGCTGCGGCTGCCCGTCGTGGTCGAGAACGACGCGAACGCGGCTGTGTGGGCCGAGTGGCGGTTCGGGGCGGGTCGCGGGGAGACCCACCTCGTCTGCGTCAACCTGGGCACCGGCATCGGTGGCGCGATGATCGTCAACGGCGTCCTGCAACGGGGCCGGTTCGGCGTCGCCGGCGAGTTCGGTCACATGCAGGTCGTGCCGGACGGTCGACGCTGCGAGTGCGGCAACCGGGGCTGCTGGGAGCAGTACGCGTCCGGCAACGTGCTGGTGCGCGAGGCCCGCGAGCTCGCGGCCTCGCACTCGCCGGTGGCTCACGGCCTGCTCGACCGGGCGGGCCGCGACCCGGCCGTGATCAGCGGACCGCTCATCACCGCCGCAGCGCAGGACGGCGACCCGGCCGCGCGCGAGCTGTTCGAGGAGATCGGCCACTGGCTGGGTGTCGGCATCGCCAACCTGGCGGCCGCGCTCGACCCCGGCACGTTCGTCATCGGCGGCGGGCTGTCCGAGGCCGGGGACCTGCTCATCGACCCCGCCCGGGAGACCTTCGCGAAGTCGCTGACCGGGCGCCGGTTCCGGCCCGAGGCGGCGATCGTGCCCGCGGCACTGGGCAACTCGGCCGGCCTGGTCGGCGCTGCCGACCTGGCGCGCCCGTTCGCCCGGCGGTTCCGGCGGGCCAGGGCCCGCGCGCGCGACCGGAGGGTCCGCCGCATCGAACCCGGGGCGCCGTGACCGCGCCGGTCCGGATGTCCAACGTGGACGCTGCGTGGCTCGGGATGGACTCGCCCGAGAACCTGATGATGGTGACCGGCGTCCTCCGGCTGGACGAGGAGCTCGACCGGGCCCGGCTGCTGGAGGTCATCGGGCACCGGCTGCTCGCCGCCTACCCGAAGTTCTCGATGCGTCCCTTGCCGTCCGGCACCCCTTTCGAGCAACCGGTCTGGACCGACGACCCGGACTTCGACCTGACCCGGCACGTCCTCGACGCCGGCCGGGTCGACGACGACAGCGGCCTGGCAGCGCTCGTCAGTGGGCTGCTCGGGCAACCGCTCGACATGCGGCACTCACCCTGGCAGTTCCACCTCGTGACGGTCCCGTCGTCCGCCGCGGGGGAGCTGACGACGGCCGTCGTCGCGCGGCTGCACCACTGCATCGCCGACGGCATCGCGCTGGCCAGCGTGCTGCTCTCGCTCACCGACGACGACCCGGACGTCCCGGCTGACGTCGTCCGGGAAGCCATCGGTCCCGACCCACGGCGTCCGGGCCTGCGGTCCCGACTCACCGAGGGGTCCCGCGACCTGGAGCCGGTGGCGGGGGTCGACCCGCTCGCGCCGCGCTCCTTGCGGCAGGCGGTCGAGGCGCTCCGGTTCGGCTGGGCGGTCCTGAGCACCGGTCTCGGCCTGCTGCTGGCCAACCGTGACCCGCGCACCCGGCTGTCCGGCAAGCTGGGCACGGCCAAGGTGGCCGCCTGGTCGCGACCGCTGGACCTGGCCATGACGAAGCGGGTGGCCGGGGCGCTCGGAGTCACCGTCAACGACGTCCTGATGGCCGTCACGGCCGGGGCTCTGCGCCGCCATCTGACGGGTCTGGGGGAGACCGCCCACGACCTGCGGGTGTTCGTGCCGGTCGACCTCAGACGTGGCGAGCCGGTGTCGCGCACGCTCGGCAACAGGTTCGGCATCGTCTTCGTCAAGCTCCCGGTGTCGGTCCCCGACCCGGTCGAACGGGTGCGCCGGGTGCACGAGCGGATGAGCCGGCGCAAGGCGAGCGCCCAGGCGGCGTCGACGTTCGCGATCCTCGCGATCGTGGGCGCCCTGCCGGCGTGGGCGCACCGGCTGGCCGTCCGCGTCCTGGGGGCGAAGTCGTCGGCCGTCGTGACCAACGTGCCCGGACCGACCGGGCCCGTCTACCTCGCCGGCTCGCGGCTGACCCGACTCACCTTCTGGGTGCCGCAGGCGGGCTCGGTCGGGCTCGGCGTGAGCATCCTCAGCTACGCCGGCGAGGTGACCGTCGGCGTGGCGGCCGACCGCAACCTGGTCCCCGACCCGGAGGAGCTGGTGGCGGCGGCCGAGGACGAGCTGGACGAGCTGGCCCGCCTCGTCCTCGCGGTGGACGACGAGGCCGTCGCGCTCGAGGTCGTGCCGTTCGACTCCGGTATCGCCTCCGCCCTGGTCGCCGAGGTGCAGCAGGAGTACGTACGCCGCTACGGCGGCCACGACGAAACCCCCGTCGACCCGGACGAGTTCGCCCCGCCGAACGGCGCCTTCCTCGTGGCCAGGGTCGGAACCACGGCAGTCGGCTGCGCCGGCCTGCGGCGGCACGGCGACGGTGTGGTGGAGGTGAAGCGGATGTTCGTCCGCCCCGAGCACCGGCGTCGCGGGCACGCCCGCCGGCTGCTCGCCGCCCTCGAGGACGACGCCAGGAGCCGTGGCGACCGGCGGGTCGTCCTGGAGACCGGTCTGGCCCAGCCGGAGGCCATCGCGCTGTACACGAGCGCCGGCTACACGCCGGTCGACGGCTTCGGCCACTACAAGGACTCGCCGCTGTCGCGGTCCTTCGCGCGCGACCTCTAGACCCCTGCCCCGAGCGGGCTCGGGCGACCGGCTCAACCTGTGGGACGAACGTACGAATCGGCTCCGAACCGCTCAGGGCCGCTCGCGCGCCGCCCGATGGTGAGAGCACGGACGACTGGTCTCGACCGGTGTCGCCCGGACGTGTCTCGGGAGCTGACCCCGGCTCCCCGCCAGCAGGAGGTGCCCATGTGCCAGCACCAGCCGATCTGCCCGTCCGCGGACAACCCTGCCCGTCAGCTCGCCCACACGGTGGCGGCCCACCCCGAACAAGGCTGGAGCCTGCTCTGTAACGGCGTCGTGGTGTTCGACGACCTGGGTGAACTGCTCCCGACCGCTCCGGCCCGTCCTGTCGCAGCGCTCGCGACGCAGGCCGCCTGAGGAGGTGGACGCCGTGCAGCAGCAGGTGAAGGTCAGCAAGCAGAGCCGGCCACCGCGCCCGGTCGAGCTCGACCTGCGGTCACCGTCCGGGCGGTCGCTCCCGTTCTGACGGTCCACCGGCGACCGGCGCTCATCCAGGACGTCGTCGCAACGCGCGTCCGACGTGCGGCGCCTTCGCGAGGGGTGCGGACAAGCCGCGGGACCGGACGGCCTCAGCCCAGGCGCTCGTCGACGAAGCACCAGCGCCACGCCTCACCGGTCTCGAAGCTGCGCATCACCGGGTGCGTCGTCTCGTGGAAGTGTCGGTCCGCGTGCCGCTCCGGTGACGAGTCGCAGCAGCCCACGTGCCCGCAGGCCAGGCACAGCCGCAGGTGCACCCACTGGGTGCCGTCCCGCAGGCACTCCTCGCAGCCCTCCGGGCTCGTCGGCTTGATGGACGGGGGAGCCGCCTGCAGGTGCTCGCAGTCCTCGGCCCGGTCGGCCCGCGCGACCAGCTCGCGCTCCACGTCGGTGCCCTTGTCCTCGAGCCGGTCGAGCAACGACTCCTCGGAGTCGAGCAGGGTCAGGACGTCGCGCAGCACCTCGTCGTCGACCTTGCCGGAGGCCCTCGCCTCGAGCACGACCATGCGCTCGGCGGCCAGCATCTCCTGACGCAGCCGGCGGTACAGCTCGCTCGGCGTCTCGTCGTCGCTGGCGCCGCCCAGCCGCTCCCAGGCGGCGTCGGCGCGGCTGCGGGCGCGCTCCTCGAGCCGTTCGATCACGGCCGGGTCCTGGCCGTCCTGCTTGAGCTCCGCCAGCCGGGCCAGCCCGGCGCGGGTCGCGCGAGAGAGGAGCGCCGCCTCCTCCAAGGCGTCCTCCGCCGGGTCCGGACCCGGCAGGCCGAGGCGCCGCACCAGCCACGGCAGGGTGCCCCCGTTGACCAGCAGCGTTCCGCCCACGACTGCGAAGGCCGCGAGGATCAGGACGTCCCGGTGCGGGGTCTCCGCCGGCAGGACGAACGCGGCCGCCAGCGTGACGACGCCCCGCATCCCGGCCCAGGACACCAGGGCCGCGTGGCTCCACGTCCAGGCGTGCTCGCGCATCCGGGCGGTGCCGAACTTGTAGGCGGCGGTGGCGGCGTAGACCCAGACGACCCGGGTCAGCACCGTCGCGACGACGACGGCGGCACAGACGTACGCGATCGTGGTGTAGCCGAGGTCGTCCCGGCCCGCGCGCTGGACGATCTTGGCGACCTGCAGCCCGATGAGCAGGAAGACCGCGTTCTCCAGGACGAAGGTGATGGTGCGCCAGTTGGTCTGCTCGGCCAGCCGGGAGGACGCGGACTGCAGGACCGGGGACTTGTGCCCGAGCAGCAGCCCGACGATGACGACGGCAAGGACGCCGCTGGCATGCACGGCCTCGGCGGCCAGGTAGGTCAGGAACGGCGCGACCAGCGACAGCGTCGTGTCGAGGACCGGGTCCGTCACCCGCTTGCGAGCAGCGGCGAGCAACGCCGCCAACGCCAGCCCGACGACGACCCCGCCCCCTGCGGCCAGTGCGAACGAGGTGCCGACGTCCAGCACGGTGACCGTTGTCGCGATCGCCGCGGTGGAGGTGCTCAGGGCCACCAGCGCGGTGGCGTCGTTGAGCAGGCTCTCACCCTCGAGGATCGACACCGTCCTTCGCGGCATGCCGACCTTCCGCGCGATCGCCGTTGCCGCGACCGCGTCCGGCGGAGACACCACGGCGCCGAGCGCGAGGCCGGCTGCGAGGGTCATCCCCGGCACCACCCACCAGGTCACCAGACCGACCATGACGGTCGTGAAGGCGATCGCGCCGACGGCGAGGATGCCGATCGCCTGCCGGTTGGCGCGGACGTCGACGAGGGAGGTGCGCAGGGCGGCGGCGTACAGCAGCGGCGGGAGGAAACCGATCAGCACCAGCTCGGGCTCGATCCGGTACTCGGGCACGCCGGGCACGAACGACGCGAGCAGCCCGACGACGACCAGGGCCAGCGGCGCGGACAGGCCGAGACGGCGCGCCGCCGCGGCCACGACGGCCACGGCGACGACGAACGCCAGGATCTGGAGCGCCTCACCCACGGGTGGTCACAGCACCGGCAGCCGGGTGTGGATTCCCGCACACGCGCCCCGTGCTCGTCAGCGGTACTCCGGGTTGGGGTGGTCGAAGCGCGCGCCGGCATCCCACTCGGTGCGCTGGTTCCCCCGCGCCGGCACGCCGCCGGCGTCCTTGAGCAGCCGGGCGAGGTGCATCAGATTCCAGGTCATGAACGTCGTGTTCCGGCGGGTGAAGTCGTTCTTCGGCCCGCCGGAGCCGTCGTCGAGGTAGCTCGGGCCGGGACCCGCCTCGCCGATCCACCCCGCGTCCGCCTGGGGTGGGATGGTGCAGCCGAGGTGCTGGAGCGAGTAGAGGACGTTCATCGCGACGTGCTTGATGCCGTCCTCGTTGCCGGTGACGAGCACCCCGCCGACCTTGCCGTAGTAGGCGTACTGCCCCGCGTCGTTGAGCTCGGCGCTGTTGCCGTAGAGGCGCTCGATCACCCGGGTGCAGACGCTGCTCTTGTCCCCGAGCCAGATCGGCGTGCAGAGGACGATTATGTCGGCGGCCTGGACGGTCCGGTAGATCTCCGGCCAGTCGTCCCGGTCGAACCCGTGGTCGCGCATGTCCGGCTGCACCCCGGGGGGCAGCTCGTGGTCGACCGCCCGAACTTCGTCGACGTGCACGCCGTTGGCTCGCATGATCGCGACGCTGTTGGCCGCCAGACCCGCGGTGTGGGAGGTCTCGGGGCTGCGCTTCAGGGTGCAGTTGATGAACAGTGCGCGCAGGTCGGCGAAGTCGTCGCCGCTCATGGTGCCTCCGGCAGGGGATGACGAAGTGGGTCAGGCGCTGCGCCGGGTGGCGCCCTTCTTCTCGGCGGACTTCTTCGCAGCCTTCTTGGCCGCCGCCTTCTTCGGGGCCTTCTTGGCGGTCGACTTCTCGGCGGACTTCTTCGTGGCCTTCTTCGACGTCGCCTTGGCGGTCCTCGCGGCTGGCTCGGTGTCCGCCGCGGGCGCCGTCCCGCCGCCGGAGCGACGCTCCTTCGCCTCGGCGACGCTCCGACGTAGCGCCTCCATCAGGTCCACGACCTGCCCCGTGGACGCCGGTTCCTCGGCCGGTGTGACGACCTCGCGGCCGGCGACCTTGGCCTCGATGACCTCCTCGAGCGCACCCCGGTACTCGTCGGTGAACTCCTCCGGCTCGAAGTCGCCGGAGAGCGCGTTGATGTAGGACTCCGCCATCGCGAGCTCCTGCTCGCGCACCTTGACGTCCTCGTCGGAGAAGTCGAGCTTGGCCTCGCGGACCTCGTCCGGCCAGAGCAACGTCTGCAGCACGAGCACGCCGTCGCGCGCACGCAGCATGGCCAGCCGCTCGCGCTGTCTCAAGGCGACCTTCACGACGGCGACCCGGTCGGACTTCTCCAGCGAGTCGCGCAGCAGCACGTACGGCTTCACGTCGCCGGTGGGGTCGCAGTAGTAGGGCTTGCTCATCTGCACGGCGTCGATCTGCTCGGCCGGGACGAAGCTGAGGACCTCGACCGACCGCGACGAGGAGATCGGCAGGTTGGCGAAGTCGTCGTCGTCGAGCACGACCATCTCGCCGTCGGGCAGCTCGTACCCCTTGGCGATGTCGGCGTAGGCCACCTCCTCGCCGTCGACGGAGCAGACCCGCTTGTAGCGGATCCGGCCACCGTCCTCGCGGTGCACCTGCCGGAAGGAGATGTCCTTCTCCTCGGTGGCACTGAACAGGCGGACCGGGATCGAGACCAGTCCGAAGGAGATGGCGCCCTTCCAGATGCTCTGCGGCATGCGCCCATGATCGGCGACGGGGGCCGGACGCGCCACCAGTGGGGTCCAACGGGGCGCTTTGTCGACAAAATCGGGGCCGGGCGGCGCGTCCTGCCGGGTTGTGTCCGGGGCCCGTGTCACCGTCTGGACATGACCACGAGCGCTGTCGTCCTGAGGTGGTGCGCCACCTGTCTCGACGAGACCATGTTCGAACAGCCCGAGTGCCAGGACCACCACGACGGGGAGTGCCCCGAGTGGGTCTGCGTCTCCTGCGGCGAGGCCCTCCTGCTCGGCTTCGCGCCGCCGCAGCCGGCGCAGCGGTCACGGCCGGTACAGCGGCGCGGGCGCCGCGCCGCCAGCCACCGTCACCGGGTCGCCTGAGCGCCGGCTGTGAGCGACCAGGACGGTCGTCCCGGCCAGGAGCCGCCGCGCTACGTCCGGGTGGGCAACGCGCTGCTCGCCATCACGGAGGACGTCGTCTACGTGGGCATCGCCGCCATCCTGGCCGTCGCGGCGCTGGCCCTCCTGGTCGCCGCCGGGAAAGGGCTGACCGACCTCGGGGGCGACGCCTCGACCAACGAGGTCGTGCTCGAGGTCCTCGACTCCCTGCTGCTCGTCTTCATCGTGGTCGAGCTGCTGTTCGCCGTGCGGGTGATCCTCGGCAAGCGGGAGGTGGTGGCCGAGCCGTTCCTCATCGTCGGCATCATCGCCTCGATCAAGGAGATCATCGTGCTGTCGGTGGAGGCGGCAGACCTGCTCGGCAGGGCGGAGAGGTTCCGCCACGCCATCATCGAGGTCGGCGTGCTGGGTGCACTCGTGCTGGTCCTGGCCGCAGCAGCCATCCTGCTCCGGGTCAAGGAGCGGGAGCCCCAGGAGGGCGACAGCGAGTCCCGGGCGCCCGAGCTGTCCGACGCGGCGGCCGAGCGGCCCGCCCAGGGCGACCCGGGCGAGGTCTGACCGCGCGGACCGGGAGGCACCGGCCCCTCGGCGCGGCCCAGGCCGCCGGGATGCCCAGGGCACCAACGACGGCACAGCCCGCCCCGCAGGCAGCGGGCAGGCGGTCAGCCGTCGTTCTGCCGTCGTACGTGCTCGACGGAGCCGTCCGCGGGTCTGCGCCCTGGGTAGGTCAGCCGACCAGCTCGTCGTTGCTGCGCTCGCCGGCCCAGCAACGGACGATGTCGCGGACCGAGAGGATGCCGGCCACCTCGCCCTGGTCCAGCACGACCAGGTGCCGGAAGCCGCCGCGCATCATGGCGTCGGCGGCCTGCTCCAGGCTCCACGTCGGCGCCGCATAGACCAGGTCGCTCGTGAGGTGGTCGCGCACGTGTTCGGAGTCCGCGTCCTGACCCGCGCCGACCGAGGCCAGGACGTCCCGCTCGGTGAGGATGCCGACACCTGCCCCGTCCGGATCGTGCACCACGGCCGCGCCGACGTGCCGCGCGGACATCGCCCGGCTCGCCTCCCGCAGCGTGTGGTCGGGGCCGATGGTGAGCACCTCGGGGCTCATGCCCTCGCGGACCTGCATGGTCGTGACCTCCTCGGGCGGACGGTCGGACACCGCCCATCCTTCCGTGCCGGGGCCGACCAGGGAAGGGAAACGCCGCGTCCGGCCGTATTGTCGGCCGGGTGACGAGCGAGACGATGACCGCGCCCGCCGGCGCGGATGCCCTCGCCCGCCCGCCCGCCGCGGCCCGGCTCACGGCGAGGTTCACGGCCCGGCTCGACCCGCCGGTCGTCCTCACCCTTGTCTGGGTTCCGCTCGTGCTGCTGCTCGACGTCGGTGCGGGCATCTGGTCCCAGCGGGCTCTCGGGGCCGGCACCTGGCTGCTGCTGCTCGCCCTGCTGCGCCGGGAGTCGCCACTGGTGCGTGCGCAGGTGGCGGTGGTCGTGGTGTTCGCCACGGCTGTCGAGTACACGTTCTCGCCGCTGCTCGAGGTGTACGTCTACCGCCTGGGCAACGTCCCGGCGTTCGTGCCTCCGGGACACGGCCTGGTCTACCTGTGCGCGCTGGCCATCGGCCGAGCGGCCTGGGTGCACCGGCGTTCCCGCGCCCTCGTGGTCGCCACGGTGGTCCTCGGCGGCGCGTACGCCGCCTGGGGGCTGGCGGGGTCCGGGCGGCCGGACGCCCTGGGCGCGTTCTGGTACCTGTGCCTGCTCGGCTTCCTCGCCTGGGGCCGGTCGCGCACCCTCTACCTGGGGGCATTCCTCGTCGTCACCTACCTCGAGCTGCTGGGCACCTGGCTGGGCACCTGGGCCTGGCAGACCCACGACCCGACCGGGCTGGTGACGATCGGCAACCCGCCGTCCGGCGCCGCCGGGGGATACGGCTGGTTCGACCTGGCCGCGGTGCTGGCCGGCCCCACGGTGCTGGCCGCCGCGCACCGGCTCCGCCGCCCCTGACCCGCCCCGACCCCGCCCTGCCCCCCCGCGAGTGGTGGGTTCGGCATGCGTTTTGTCCCGTTCGGCGCGCGAAACCCACCACTCGGCGGGAGGCGGCGGGCGACTCCGGCCCTCGCTCTGGGCGGTGCCCGCCGTACGCCGGCTGGAGCGAACCGACCTCGACCCCCCGCGAGTGGTGGGTTCAGCACCCGTTCTGTCCGGCTCGGCCGGCGGAACCCACCACTCGCGGGAGAGCGGGGCAGGGGGCGAGCGGGGTCGGGAAGCCCGCTAGGGCGTGAGCCGCTGCACGACCTCGTCGTGCAGGAGGCCGTTGGTCGCCACCGCGCTGCCACCGGCCGGCCCGTCGACACCGGCGAGGTCGGTGAACCGGCCCCCGGCCTCGGTGACGATGATCGACGGCGCGGCCAGGTCGTGCAGGGCGACCTCCGGCTCGGCGGCGACGTCGACGGCGCCCTCGGCGACGAGCATGTAGCTCCAGAAGTCGCCGTAGGCCCGGGTCCGCCAGACGTCAGCGGCCAGCCCCAGGAACGCGTCGGCACGGCCGTGGCCGTCCCAGCCGGACAGGCCGGAGTAGGACAGCGAGGCGTCCCCCAGCGCGCCGACCGCGGACACCGACATCCGCGACGCCGACGTGAGGCTCTTGCCGGTCCAGGCGCCCGAGCCGAGGCCGGCCCACCAGCGGCGGCCGAGCGCCGGCGCGCTGACCAGACCCGCGACGACGTCGTCGCCGTCCATCAGGGCGATCAGCGTCGCCCACACCGGGACGCCGCGGACGTAGTTCCTGGTCGCGTCGATCGGGTCCAGCACCCAGCGCCGTGGTCCGTGGCCGGTCGCGCCGAACTCCTCACCGAGGACGGCGTCGCGTGGCCTGGCGCGGGACAGGGTCGACCGGATCGTCTCCTCGACGGTGGTGTCGGCGTCCGTCACCGGGGTGAGATCGGGCTTGCTGTCGACCTTGAGGTCGAGGGCCTTGTAGCGCGCCATCGAGATCGAGTCGGCGGAGTCGGCCAGGACGTGCGCCAGTCTGAGGTCGTCGTCGTAGGCCGGCATGTAACGAACGGTACAAGTCTCTTCCGGCAACTCCAGTCACCGCCGCATACTTCCGATCATCGGCGTGGAAGCTCGTCACGAACGAGCCGGCACGTCACGAGAGAGGGGGTGGCCATGCCGCTCTTCCGCAAGCGCGTCCTGGACGTGGTGCTCGAGCCCGCCACCATCCCGGTTCCCCGCTTCAGCATCGACGGCTGGACCTTCGACGGCACCCCCGACCTGGCGCGGCTGGCCAGCCTGCCCGCGGAGGACCTGCGCGAGCTCGAGACCCTGCTGCACGGGGTGGCCGTCGAGGTCGACACCCCCTACACGTACGAGCGGGCCGCGGTGCTGCTCGAGCGGGCCGGCGAGCCCGGGGCCGCCCTGTCGGTCTGCGAGGCGTGGCTGGCGCATCCCGCCTCGCGCTGGCCCGAGTACGTGCAGCACACCCGCGGACTGGACAAGCACCGCGCGCGGCTGCGGTCCCGGCTCAGCTCGGCGGTCGCGGCCGGCGCCACTGTGGCGCCTGCCTCCTGAGACCGCGTGCGGGTAGTCTGCGGCGGGTGAGCGGTCCGACCCGTTCCGACCGAGATGTCGTGATCGAGAGGTTCATGCGGTCTGGCCGGATCGACCAGATGCCGGCCAAGCGCAGCCGCCGGCTGGTCGTCCTGGACCACGTCGCTCGTACCTTCGAGCCGGGCCGCCGCTACGCCGAGCGCGACGTCAACGTCGTCCTCCGCGCGTTCTACGACGACTACGCCGCGCTGCGGCGCTACCTCGTCGACGAGGGTTTCCTCGCCCGCGAGGCCGGCGAGTACTGGCGCGTCGGCGGCAGCGTCGACGTCCCGTACGCCGACGACTGACAGGCGAACCACCTCGACCCGCCACATGTTCGGGCCCGTCGGCCCGAGGTGGAGCCCGGCTGCTCAGCCGTCGACCGGCTCCGCCTGGTCGTCGCCGGTGTCGCGGCTGCGCAGCAGGCGCCGCAGCGACGCCAGGCGCGCCGGGTCGCTGTGGCCGGCCGCCACCCAGGCGTCCAGGGCGCACTCCGGCTCGTCGTGGGTGCAGGACCGTGGGCACTCGGCGGTGCCGTCCTGCAGGTCCGGGAAGGCGTGGATGACACGGTCGAGGTCGACGTGCGCGAGGCCGAAGCTGCGCACGCCGGGGGTGTCGATGACCCAGCCGCCCTCCGGCAGCTCGAGCGCGATGGCCGACGAGGAGGTGTGCCGCCCCCGGCCGGTCACGGCGTTGACCCCGCCGGTGGCCCGGTCCGCCCCCGGCACCAGGGCGTTGACCAGGGTCGACTTGCCGACGCCGGAGTGCCCGACGAGCACGCTGACCCGGTCGCGCAGGTGCGCCAGCAGGTTGTCCAGCGGCTGTCCCCGCTGCACCACGACGTGGTCGACGTCGAGTGCCCGGTAGGTCGCCAGCAGCTGCTCGGGCGAGGCCAGGTCGGGCTTGGTCAGGCAGAGCAGCGGCCGGAGCCCGGCGTCGTACGCCGCCACCAGGCACCGGTCGATCAGCCGCGGCCGCGGCTCCGGGTCCGCGAGGGCGGTGACGACGACCAGCTGCTCCGCGTTGGCCACCAGCACGCGCTCGACCGGGTCGGTGTCGTCGGCAGTCCGGCGCAGCGTGGAGGTGCGCGGGTCGACCCGCACCAGCCGGGCCAGCGTGTCGGTGGCCCCGGAGACGTCCCCGACCAGCGCGACCCGGTCCCCCACCACGATGCGGCCCTTGCGCCCGAGCTCCCGCGCCTTCATCGCCACCACGTCGTGGTCGCCGACCCGCACGGTGATGCGACCACGGTCGACGGTCACGACGACACCTGAGTGCGCGTCCTCGTGGCTGGGGCGGTCCTTCGTCCGCGGCCGCGAGCCGCGCCCGGGTCGTACCCGGACGTCGTCCTCGTCGAGCTCGCGCCCCCGTCGTCCGGTCACGCGGCGCCCGCGAGCATCCGGGTCCACAGGTCGACGAAGCCGGGCAGCGTCTTCGCGGTGGTGGCGACGTCGGCCACCTCGATCCCGCTCACGCAGAGACCGAGCACCGCCGCCATCGTCGCCAGCCGATGGTCGTCGTACGTCGACACCAAACCGGCGTGCAAGGGGCGCGGAACGATCGCCAGCCCGTCCTCGGTCTCGCTGACGCCGCCGCCGAGGGCAGTGATCTCGGTCGCGATCGCCGCCAGCCGGTCGGTCTCGTGATGGCGCAGGTGGGCGATGCCCCGCAGCCGCGACGGGCTGTCGGCGAGGGCGCAGATCGCGGCCAGGACCGGCGCCAGCTCGCCGACGTCCCCCAGGTCGAGGTCGGCACCCTGGACCTGCGCCGGACCGGTGACCTGCAGGCCGTCGTCCTGCTGCTCGACGACGGCGCCGAACCTCGGGAGCAGGTGCCGAAGGGCGTCGCCGGCCTGCGTGGTGCGCGGCGGCCAGCCGGGGACGGTCACCCGGCCGCCCGTCACGACCGCGGCGGCGAGGAACGGCGCGGCGTTCGACAGGTCCGGCTCGATGGGCAGCTGCCCCACCTCGAGCGGGCCGGGCTCCACCCGCCAGGTGTGCTCGTCGACGTGCTCGACGATCGCGCCGGCCGCGCGCAGCATCTCGACCGTCATGTCGATGTGCGCGCCGGAAGGGAGTCGCTTGCCGCGGTGGCGGACCTCGACCGCGTCGGCGCACCGTGGGGCGGCCAGCAGCAGTGCGCTCACGAACTGTGAGGAGAGGCTGGCGTCGATGACGACGCTGCCGCCGAGGAGCCAGCCGCGCCCGTGCACCATGAGCGGCAGCCGGTCGGAGTCCGCGGTCACGTCGGCACCGAGGTCGCGCATCGCCCGGACCATCGGGGCGAGCGGCCGCTCCCGTGCGCGGGGGTCACCGTCGAAGGTCACGTCGCCGTGCGCGAAGCAGGCGACCGGCGGGAGGAAGCGCATCACCGTGCCGGCGTTGCCGACGTCGACCCGGGCAGGACCCGACAGCGGGCCGGGGTTCACCCGCCAGTTGCCGTCCTGCTCCGCGACGTCGACGCCGAGGGCGCGCAGGCCGTCGGCCATCAGCGAGGTGTCGCGGCTGACCAGCGGCCGGACGAGCGTGCTCGGGGTCCGGGCCAGGGCAGCCAGCACCAGCGCCCGGTTGGTCTGGGACTTCGACCCGGGCAGGAGCACGGTGGACCGCACCGGGCCGCCCGCTAGCGGTGCGGGCCAGGGCGGCGTCATCGGGCCGTCATCGTGCGATCACGGCCGGGAGACTAGTCGCGGCAACCGGGGGCTGACCCGTGCAGACCGTCAGCCGGGCAGCTTCGACCTCGCCGTCCGGGCGGCCAGCTTGGCCTCCCGCCGGGCCGCGCGATGGGTGCGGGAGGTGCCGGTCGCGGCGTGGTGGGCGGCGTGCTGGGCCCGCCAGGCGAGGCCCGGCTTCCCCTCCGTGTCGACCGCGGCGAGCATCAGGCCGCCCAGCATGCTGACGTTCTTGAGGAAGTGGGCCTTCTGCTGGGCCCGACGGGTCGGGTCCGCCTCCTCCCAGAACCGGTGCCCCGCGAGGGTCGTGGGCACCAGGCTGCCCGCCAGCACGGCGGAGGAGACCCGCGGCAGCCGCCCGGTCGCGAGCATCAGCCCGGCGACGACCTGCACCGCCCCGTTGATTCGGACCAGCGTCTCCGGGTCCTCGGGCAGGTACGGCAACCGTGCGGCGATCCGCGGTGCAATGGGATCGGCGGCAGACGTCTTCGGCTCCGGCCGACGCAGCGCGTCGAAGCCACCCGTGACGAACATGGTGGCCAGGCAAGGGCGGGCGAACCGTCGTACGAGCGTCATGGTCGGCCCTTGCCCGGAGCCCGCCGTGTCAACCGTGTCCGGTCCACCATTGCCCTCCCGCAGGTCGCCTGCCTCCACCGTGTCCTCTCCGCCAGATCCGGTCAACTGCGCACCGCGTCCCGTGCCAGGAGGCGAGCGCAGGCGTCGGCGCGGCGTGGCACGCTGAGCGTCGTGTGCGGACGGTACGCGGCCAGCCGGAACCCCGACGACCTCGTCGAGGAGTTCGACGTCGTCGACCGGCCCGAGCAGGCGCTGGCCCCCAGCTGGAACGTCGCGCCGACCCAGGACGTGTACGCCGTCGTCGAGCGCGCCCCACGGGAGGACAAGGAGGCGCCGCCACGTCGCCGGCTGCAGGTCGCGCGGTGGGGGCTGGTGCCGTCCTGGGCCAAGGACCCGTCGATCGGCAACCGGATGATCAACGCCCGGATGGAGACCGTGCACGAGAAGCCGGCCTTCCGCCGGGCGTTCGCCGCGCGCCGCGCACTGCTGCCTGCCGACGGCTACTTCGAGTGGTACGGCGAGGTGAAGGGCAAGAAGCAGCCGTTCTTCATCCACCCGTCGGACGACGGGGTGCTGGCGATGGCGGGCCTCTACGAGCTGTGGCGCGACCCGTCGGTACCGGCGGACTCGGACGTCGACCCGTGGCTCTGGTCGGTCACCGTCCTCACGACCTCGGCCACCGACGACGTCGGCCGGATCCACGACCGGATGCCACTGCTGGTCGAGTCGTCCCGCTACGCCGAGTGGCTCGACCCCAGCGTGGACGAGCCCGACCGGCTGCGCGGCCTGCTGGTGCCGGCGGCGCCCGGCCGGCTGACGGCGTACCCCGTCGCCACCACGGTCAACAACGTCCGCAACAACGGGCCCGAGCTGGTCGACCCGCTGCCGCTCGAGGGGGAACCGGCGGAGGCCGAGCCGGAGGGTCTGTTCTGACCGCGCCACCGTCCATCGTCTCCGTGCTGGCCACGCCGGTCGGCGACGCCCGGGTGCACGCGCACCGGGCCGGAGACCCGATCGGCACCGTCGTCCTCGGCCACGGCGCCGGCGGCGGTGTCGGTGCGGCGGACCTGGTCGCGCTGGCCAGACACCTTCCGGCGGCAGGCCTGTCGGTTCTTCTGGTGGAGCAGCCCTGGCGGGTCGCCGGGCGCAAGGTGGCCGCGCCGCCGGCGACGCTGGACCGCGCCTGGCTGGCCGTCCTCGACCAGATCGAGCGGGACGGCAGGCTGCTGGTGGGCGGCCGCTCGGCGGGAGCCCGGGTGGCCTGCCGCACGGCTGTGACCCTGGGCGCTGCGGGTGTGCTGGCGCTGGCCTTCCCGCTGAGCCCGCCGGGGGACCGGCCGAGCCGCCTCCCCGAGCTGGACCTGCCCGCGGAGGCGGGGCTGCCGGCGCTCCTCCTCCAAGGCACCCGGGACCCGTTCGGGGGACCGCCGGACGTCCCCGAGGCGCCCGGTCGTCTCGTGGTGCCGGTCGAGGGGGGCGACCACTCGTTCCGGGTGCTCAAGGGCGGCGACCAGGCGGGGACCTTGTCCGCGCTCGTCCAGGCGGCGACCGTGTGGGCCCTCGAGGTGTGTGGCCGGCCGCCCGCGTGAGGACGGCCCCGCCGACGCCGCCCACCGGCATTTTCCTGCATCCGCGGCCCGCGCGCCGCCGGAAGAGGTTGTCGGACCCGCTCCCGGGGAATCAGGCCCGGGCGAGTCCGGTTGCACCGGTACATGGCCGCACTCGCGCTCCCAACGCGCCGCACCACCATCGACGTGCGGCAATGGCCCGACTGGCACGAGATTGCCGGCACGTCTGCCGGGATACGATCGAGGACGATGACGCAGCCCCTCGCAGAGACCGTCGACGAGCGCAACGCGCGATTCGAGCGGGACGCCATGCAGTACCTGGACCAGCTGTACTCCGCTGCCTTGCGGATGACACGGAACCCGGCCGACGCCGAGGACCTGGTGCAGGAGACCTACGCCAAAGCGTTCGCGTCCTTCCACCAGTTCCAGGACGGGACCAACCTCAAGGCGTGGCTCTACCGCATCCTCACGAACACCTTCATCAACACCTATCGCAAGGCCCAGCGCCAGCCGAAGCAGGCCGGGACCGAGAACGTCGAGGACTGGCAGCTCGCCCAGGCCGAGTCGCACATGTCGACCGGGCTGAAGTCGGCCGAGGCGGAGGCGCTCGACCACCTGCCCGACTCGGACGTGAAGCAGGCGCTGCAGGAGATCCCGGAGGACTTCCGGATCGCGGTCTACCTTGCCGACGTGGAAGGGTTCGCGTACAAGGAGATCGCCGAGATCATGGGAACGCCGATCGGCACCGTCATGTCGAGGCTGCACCGGGGCCGGCGACAGCTGCGTGGTCTGCTCGAGGACTACGCGCGGGAGCGGGGGCTGGTGCCTGCCGGTGCGGTCGACGGGCGAGAGGGAGGCGAGCAGTCATGAGCTGCGGCAACCCGCACGAGACCCCGTGCTCGGAGGTGCTCGACCGCATCTACGAGTTCATCGACGGTGAGATCGCCGACGCCGACAAGCGGCACGCCATCAAGCACCACCTGGACGAGTGCGGGCCCTGCCTGCAGGAGTACGGCCTGGAGGAGCAGGTGAAGTCGATCGTCAGGCGGTCGTGCTCCGACCCGGCTCCGGACGAGCTGCGGGCGAAGGTGCTGCGACATATCGCGGACGCCCGCCAGAGTCTGCGTACCGAGCTCTAGCCGGGCCTGCCCGGGTACGGCGACGGCCCGGCCGCCGAGAGGCGACCGAGCCGTCGACTGCTGTCAGGCTGGCTCAGCTGTTGGGGCGCTTGCCGTGGTTGGCCTTGTTCTTCTTGCGAGCCTTCTTCTTGCGGGACTTCTTCGCCATCTGGTGTCTCCCGGGGTCGATCTTCCGCCGCCCATCCTCCCACGGCGCGGTGGCAGCCCCTGACCGCCGCCCGATCCGGCGCCCGGCACGACGTACGACCTACGACGGAAGACGGACAGCCAGACCACAGCCGCACCACCGACCACGACCACCACGACCACCGAGGAGAGACTCTTGCTCGCCACCCTGATCCACGCGCCCCGCGACATCCGCGTCGAGGAGGTGCCCGACCCGTCGGTGCAGCGACCGAGCGACGCCCTGGTGCGGGTGGTCGCGGCCTGTGTGTGCGGTTCCGACCTGTGGCCCTACCGCGGAGTCACCGAGACCCGCGAGCCCAGCCGCATCGGCCACGAGTTCGTCGGCGTGGTGGAGGACCTCGGGTCGGAGGTGTCCACGCTGTCGGTCGGTGACTTCGTCATCGCGCCGTTCGCGCTCTCCGACGGCACCTGTGCGCACTGCCGCAACGGCGTGCACACCTCGTGCACGCACGGCGCATGGTGGGGCGGCGCCGACTCCGAGGGGCTTCCCATCGACGCCGGCCAGGGCCAGGCGGTGCGGGTGCCCCTCGCGGACGGCACGTTGGTCGCCACGCCGGCTATGCCCGACGAGTCGATGATCCCCAGCCTGCTGACGCTCTCCGACGTCATGGGCACCGGCCACCACGCCGCGCGGTCGGCCGGAGTCCGCACGGGCTCGACCGTTGTGGTCGTCGGTGACGGGGCCGTCGGGCAGTGCGCGGTCCTCGCTGCCCGGCGCCTGGGTGCCGAGCGCGTGGTCGCCATGTCCCGCCACGCGGACCGGCAGGCGCTCGCGCGCGAGTTCGGGGCGACCGACATCGTCGCCGAGCGCGGGGACGAGGGCGTCGCGAAGGTGCAGGAGCTCCTCGGGGGCATCGGCGCCGACGCGGTGCTGGAGTGCGTCGGAACCAAGGAGTCGATGCAGCAGGCGCTCGACGCCGCCCGACCCGGTGGTCGCGTCGGGTACGTCGGAGTGCCCGCCGGCGGGGCCGAGCTCCCGATCCGGCAGCTGTTCTCCTCCAACGTCTCGGTGGGAGGGGGCGTCGCCCCGGTGCGCGGCTACATCCCCGAGCTGCTGGAGGACGTCCTGTCCGGGGCGATCGACCCGGGCAAGGTGTTCGACCTGGTGCTGCCGCTGGAGAAGGCTGCCGAGGCCTACGCCGCGATGGACGAGCGCCGCTCGATCAAGACCATGCTGCGCCCGTAGCCGGACGCGGACGACGGCACAACGGGCCCGATCGGGCCAGGGGCGTCGTCTTGGCGTCGTTCCGCCGTCGTTGTGGTCGTCGTCGGTGGGGTCGTCGTCGGTGGGTCGATGCCAGGGTCCGGATCGCCACCCGCGGTGGGGTCAGCCGGCCAGCTGACGGTTCAAGGCGGCGAGCACCGAGCGGGCGACCGCGTCGGCCTCGTCCCCACGGACCGCGGCGGAGCCGGTGAGCACCTGCTCCCCGGTGCGCGGCAGCACCATCGTGAGGACGGCCATCGCCACCTCGCGGTTGCCGGTGGCAACGATCGTCGCGGACTCGACCTCGCAGGGCTGGCCGAGCAGCTCGGACACCGCATCCAGGGTCGCGACGGCCACCAGCCGGGCCCGGTGGCTGGCACCAGCCGGACCCTGGGAGCGGCCCTCGAAGAGCTGGTCACCGGACGCCAGGGTCACCGACGCCTCGGTCTCGCCCTTGCCGCTGCGCACCATGATCGCGGCGATCGCCGGCCGGATGACCGGGTCCGCCTCGTCGTCGCGGCTGGCGTCGTCGGCGTCGGCCTCATCGTCCCGGGCCCCGTTCGGGTTGGCGCGGACCTCGTCGTCGCCCATCTGCACGACCGACACGATCCGATGGTCGATGTCGATGTCGTAGCGGGCCATCGCCAGGGACTGGACGTCGCGCACCACCTGCTTGGCAGGCTTGCCCGGGTCGGCCAGGACGTGCACCTCGGTGGGCACCGCGTCGGGCCCGGTGACGACGCTGGCGGCGCGGACCCCCTGGATGTGGCGCAGCGAGTCCTCGAGCTCCGGCAGGAGGCGCAGGGTAGGCATGATCGGCGGGGCTCCCTCGGGCTTCGTCGGTGGGTGGGCGGACGGGGCGGACGTCAGGGGTGGTCGGTCCCGGTGGGCACGTCGCGCAGGTCGGCGACGAACAGTCGGCGTCCTGACCCCTCCAGGGTGCTCGGTCCCGAGCCCGCGGAGGTTGAGGCGCGCCGCGCATCGTCCAGATCGATCCGCTCCGGTGCGGGCGGCCGGACCGCTTGCTCCGCGGCGGTGGGGGGTCGTTCGAGGGCATCTGGGGGTCCGGGCGTGGCCGGGGGACGCTCGGGACCCACAGCACCGGGCGGATCCTTCGGCGTCGGCGTCGGTGTCGGACCGGTCACCGCGTCCGGCCCGGCCTCCCCGGCGTCCAGCATGGCCGCGGACTGCTCGACGTACGCTCGCGCCTCGGCGTCGCTGGCGTCCAGGGCGCCCAGCATGGCCGGCAGCACGGTGCGGGCATGGTCGTCGAGCGCGTTGACGGCGGCCCGCTGCCAGAAGCGGATCCGCTGGGCGGCCCGGGTCGTGAGCTCGCCGGCCGCCACGGCGGCGCTGAGCTCGGCGTCGAAGCGGGGGGTCGCGTGGTCGGTCCTGGCGTCCAGCAGCCCGTTGACCAGGTCGGACCAGAGCGAGCCCGCAGCCTCGCCGGCGCTCACACGGCCCTCTCGTCCACGCCCGGACAGTAAAGGAGCCCAGGCGGAAATCGGGGGAGATTCCCCTCGGAATGGTCTGGACGGAGCAAAGTCGTCACTCGTTCGGACGCACCGACCACGGCTAGTCATTTCGGACGAGATTGCTCGGACTACTAGAGACAAACCGGCCTAAGGCTTGACGCGAGGTTTACCCACACTCTTCACTAACACCGCAGATGGGCCGACACATGTCCAGAGTCTTGGGATGATCGGCTCTCGGCGCCTCCTCCTCGGGAGCGAGTTCCTTCGCGAGGCTTGACAACTGCAGAGAGCGTGATCGGGATCGGCAGCACAAGGCAGCCGATCAGCAGCAGCGTGCTTTCTCTTCGACAGAAGCAAGGCTGGATTCGTCCTGAGCGGAGCGGATCGTGCACGGGCACATAGCGGAACCCGTGACATGACACGCAAGGGGATGAGACCCACACATGAAGAAGATCGTGTCCGCTGTCGAGCAGTTCCTTCAGTCCGGCGCAAGCTGGAAGTGGTGAAGGCAGTTACCCCTGCGCTGCCGGTCCCCGTCACTCTCTCTGTGCCTTCCCCACGATCAGGAGCGTCTCGATGACCGAGCTGCCCCTCGCTGCGCGACTCTACGTCGCGGGTGTCGTGGCCTCGGCCTGCGCGCTGATCGCGCTCGCGATCTACTTCCGGCCGCAGGACGAGATGGCGACGGTCGCCATCTTGATCGTCCTGCACATCGTGGGGGAGTCTCTGCTGGCTCGCGGGAGCCGCGATCTCCTGTCGATCTCGCTTGGTTCGGTCACCTCCATCGCAGCGCTGCCGCTGGTGGGCATGTGGGGGGCCGTCCTGGTCGCATGGACCGCTGCATTCGCGCTCGACCGCGAACCGACCGCGCTGGTGAAGCGGTTCTTCAACGGTGCGCAGCTCGCCCTGGCTGCGGGCGCAGCCGGAGCGGCCTACGAACTGCTCGGCGGGACCACCAACCTTGTGAAGGACAGCTTTCCCGGGGTCCTCGGGCCCATCCTCGCGGCAGATGTCGTGCACTGCGCCGTCAACGGGGCCTTGGTCGCCGTCATCGTCGGTCTCCAGCACCATGTCTCGCCTGTCGTCGTGTTCCAGGGCACCATGGCCCGCTCGGTCGTCCCGTACATCGCCTACGGGCTGTTCGGCATCTCTCTCGCGGTCCTGTGGGACCCGGTCGGCCTCGGTCCGGTCTCTGCCGTGCTGCTTCTGCTCCCACTGTTCGTGGCGCGATGGGCCTACGCGCAGTACGCCGAGGAGCAGCGGGCTTACGACCGCACCGTCCGCACCCTCATGGCGGCGGTCGAGACCAAGGACCTCTACACCCGAGGCCACAGCGAGCGGGTCTCGGCCGCATCCGTGCTCATCGCGCGCGAGATCGGCATGCGGGAAGACCGGGTCGCGTCGCTGCGGTATGCCGGGATGCTGCACGACGTCGGGAAGCTGGGCGTGCCGACCCGGGTGCTGCAGAAGGCCGGTCGGCTGTCCGACGACGAGTTCGCGGCCATCCAGCGGCACCCCTTGCAGGGCCTGGAGATCGTCCGCGAGATCGACTTCCTCGACGAGGCCAACGCGGGGATCCTGCACCACCACGAGCGTCTCGACGGCCTCGGCTACCCGGTCGGTCTGAGAGGTGACCAGATCCCCGAGTTCGCCCGGGTGATCGCGGTCGCCGACGCGTTCGACTCCATGACCACCACCCGTTCCTACCGCGGTGCCCGCACCCTCGAGGAGGCTGTCACCGAGCTGCGCCGCTGCGCGGGCACGCAGTTCGAGCCGGTGATGGTGGAGGCGCTGGTGCGGGCGCTGGACGAGCACGGCTGGTCGCCGGAGGTCACGCCGCTGTTCTCCGTGCCGGAGCCGGACGAGGTGTTCGACCAGGACCGCCGGGTGTCTGACCACGACGACCCGGCCTACCTCGAGGACTCGCGTTGAGCGGGCTGCGACGACGACTCGACGACGCCGGCTCGATGGGCTACTTCGTCGTCGTCATCGCCGCCGGCCTCCTCGCGGTCGCCTCGATGGTAGTGACGGCATCACCTGGCGGCGGGCTCGTGCAAGGCCAGATCGCCCTGGCGTTCGCCGCGTTCATTGCGCTGGGAGAGCTCGTCCGGATCACGCTTCCTGGCGGACGTGACGCCGCGCCGTTGGCCACGGCCGGATCGCTTGCCTACCTTCTGCTCACTACCTTCTCGGGCAGTCCCGCAGAGCACGGTGCCATGCAGGTCATCGCCGTGTCGATCGTCGCGATGCTCGTTGGCGTCGGGCCACACGCTGTGGTCGGCAGGGCACCTTCGCTGGACAGCCTGGCTCGCCGGCTGCTCGTCATCGGTGTTTCGGCCGCGGTCTTCCGCGGCACCGGGATAGGCGACCGGGCGGACGGCCTTCAGGGCGGCTGGTTGGCCCTCGTCTTCATCGGGGTGGTCTTGCTCGGCCTCGTGACGGACTCGATACTCGCGGCTGCCGTCCGGGCCGGCGAGGACCGGGCGCCGTTCTGGCCCGTGCTGCGCAACGAGGTGCGGGCCCAGGTCGGGATCGGCTCGGCGATCGGCGCGACGGGTGCGCTGATCGCGCTGGCTGCCACGATCATGGGCTACTGGGCCCTGCCGGTGTTCGTCGTGCCCCTGCTGCTCACCCAGTTCGCCTTCCGCCGGTACGCCGCCATCCGCGAGTCCTCGCTGCAGACGATCCGCGCGCTCTCCCGGGTCACGGAGCTCGGCGGCTACACCGAGTCCGGCCACTCCCGCCGGGTGACCACGCTGGCCGTCGCGGTCGGCCGCGAGCTCGGCATGAGCGACGCGGAGCTGCGCGACCTCGAGTACGCCGCCCTCATGCACGACATCGGCCAGCTGTCGCTGGCGGAGCCGATCCCCGGCGGCGCCACGGTCGTCGCGGCCCCCGGGGACCAGCGTCGGATCGCCAAGCTCGGGGCCGACATCATCATGCAGACCGGCGTCCTCGACAACGTCGCCTCGATCGTCGAGCAGCAGGCCGAGCCGTACCGCAAGGCGCACGACGTCCGGCACGGCGATGTGCCGCTCGCGGCGCGGATCATCAAGGCGGTCAACGCCTTCGACGACCTGGTCGGCGACTCGTTCGAGATCAGCCGACGACTGGGCGCACTGGAGCGGCTCCGCCTCGGGATGGCTTACGAGTACGACCCGACCGTCGTCGAGTCCCTCTCGAAGACCGTGGAGCGCACGGCCCGTCTCGGCGTCTGACCGCTTCGGCGGCGGCGCCCGGCCGTCACCAGCAGCAACCCGACGCCGGCCGCGACCAGCACGTCGCCCACGCTGACCACCTGCGGCCGACCGGGCAGGGCCACCGGCACCACGTCGCCGAGGCGGGCCAACCTGGTGCCGGGACCGGTCGGCTCACGCATGGCATCTGTGCCCAGGTGCAGGTCGGCGCGGGAGATGCCGGCCCGGGCAGCCGCCTCGACCGACACCGGCATGGCGGCGTTGGCGGTCACGACCGCGACGTTGAGCAGCAGGCCAAGGGCCATCAGCGGTACGCCGGGCAGCCGGGCGTTGCCGAGCAGGAACAGCCCGACCAGGGCGGCCGTGAGCACCAGCGCGAGCCCGCGCGCGATCCCCGAGCCGGGGGCCAGCGTGGAGGTCGCCAGCTGGACGGCCGCAGCGACCACCAGCAGCCGGACGGCGCGCACCCGGATCCGCGCCAGCCGGGCCCGGTCGGTGGCGAGGACCACGGCCAGCGCCCCGACCGCCACCACCAGCACCAGGACCATCCCGTTAGTCTCGCCTGCCGGACCGCCGTCGACGGGGAGGCCAACCCACCGTGTTCGAGACCGTGCTCGTCGCCAACCGCGGCGAGATCGCCCGCCGCATCATCCGCACCGTCCAGCGGATGGGCCTGCGCGCGGTCGCGGTCCACTCCGACGTCGACGCACACCTGCCGTACGTCCGCGAGGCCGACGAGGCCGTGGCGATCGGTCCGGCCGCGCCGGCCCAGAGCTACCGGGACGCCGACGCCGTGCTCGAGGCGGCCCGGCAGACCGGCGCGCAGGCCGTCCACCCGGGCTACGGCTTCCTCGCCGAGGACCCCGGTTTCGCCCGGCGGGTCCGGGACGCTGGGCTGGTCTGGGTCGGGCCGTCGGCGGAGGCGATCGAGGCCATGGGCGACAAGATCCGGGCTCGCAACCTGGTGGCCGCTGCCGGGGTCCCGGTCTCCCGGGGCACGACCGAGCCGGTGGCCGACGCTGAGGCGGCCCTCGCCGCCGCGGCGGAGATCGGCTACCCGGTCATGGTCAAGGCCTCGGCCGGCGGCGGCGGGATGGGGATGGCGGTCGCGGCCGACGAGGCCGCCCTGCGCACCGAGCTGGACCGGGTCCGCGGCTTCGCCGAGCGGATGTTCGGCGACCCGGCGGTGCTGCTGGAGCGGTTCTTCCCGCGGGTGCGCCACGTCGAGGTACAGGTGCTCGGCCTGGCCGACGGTCGGGTGGTCGCCCTGGGGGAGCGCGACTGCTCGGTGCAGCGCCGCAACCAGAAGGTCGCCGAGGAGACTCCCTCACCGGCTGTCGGGCCGGAGCTGCGCGAACGGCTGTTCACCGCGGCCGTCCGCGCCGCGGAAGCCGTCGGCTACCGCAACGCGGGCACGGTCGAGTGCCTGCTGGACGTGGACAGCGGCGAGGTGGTCTTCCTGGAGATGAACACCCGGCTCCAGGTCGAGCACCCGGTCACGGAGATGGTCACCGGGATCGACCTGGTCGAGCAGCAGCTGCTGGTGGCGGCCGGCCGGCCGGTGACCTTCGACCCCGACCAGGTGCGGCCGTCGGGGCACGCGATCGAGCTACGGATCAACGCCGAGGACCCGGTGCGGTTCTTCCCCGGCCCCGGGTTGATCACCGCGTGGCAGGAACCGGACGGGGAGGGGGTCCGGGTGGACAGCGGGTACGCCGTGGGCACCACCGTGACCCCGCACTACGACTCGCTGATGGCCAAGCTGGTGGTCCACGGCGACGACCGGGACCAGGCGCTCGAGCGGGCGCGCACCGCGGTGGCCGGCTTCCGGGTCGAGGGGCCGAAGTGCAACCTGCCGTTCTTCGCCGAGCTCCTGGCGTACCCGGAGTTCGTCTCCGGCGACTACGACACCGGGATCGTGGGCCGGATGCGCGCCTGACCGCCGCCCGCGAGGGCGGCCGCAGGCCTGTGGTTGGATGCCGACCCGGTGGCCGTACCGCCGCCGACGTGAGCCGAGAGGAGCCCCTGTGGCGAAGGAAGTCCGGGCCGAGATGGTGGCGAACGTCTGGAAGGTCGTCGTCGCAGAGGGTGACAGCGTCGCCGACGGGGACACCCTGGTGATCCTCGAGTCCATGAAGATGGAGATCCCGGTGCTCGCCGAGACCGACGGGAAGATCTCCGGTCTGCACGTCTCCGAGGGCGACGTCGTCCAGGAGGGAGACGTCATCGCCGTGATCGAGTAGCCCAGACTCCCGGATCGAGCCACCCGTCCGGCTCAAGGTCGCCGCGGCAGGGCCCGATGCACACCTTTGTGACTGGATCGGAACCATTGAGCGTCGTCCCGTTCCTCCGCGCTCTGTCAGAGGTGGGGGGCTCGGACCTGCACATCAAGGTGGGCTCGCCGCCGCGCGTCCGGATCGACGGCCGCCTGCGCAAGCTGCAGGCCCCGAACCTCACCCCGACCGACACCGAGCACATGGTGCGAGAGGTGCTCCGCGAGGACCTGATCTCCGAGTTCGCGGCCACCAACGAGGCCGACTTCGCCTACTCGGTGCCCGGACTCGGCCGGTTCCGGGTCAACGCGTTCCGCTCCCGCGGGTCCTCGGGCATGGTCTTCCGGCGGGTCAGCGTGGGCGCGATCCCGCTGGACGAGCTCGGGCTGCCGCCGGTCATCAGCTCCCTGGCGATGGAGCCCCGCGGCCTGGTGCTGGTCACCGGACCCACCGGGTCGGGCAAGACCACGACCCTCGCCGGGATGATCGACCAGATCAACAACAACCGCGAGGTGCACGTCGTCACCATCGAGGACCCGATCGAGGTCCTGCACTTCGACAAGCTCTCGATGATCAACCAGCGCGAGGTGCGCCTGGACACGGCGGACTTCAGCGTCGCGCTGCGGGCCGCTATGCGGCAGGACCCGGACGTCATCCTCGTCGGCGAGATGCGGGACCACGAGACGGTGAAGGCCGCCCTGGCCGCGTCCGAGACCGGACACTTCGTCATGTCGACCCTGCACACCACCGACGCGCAGGAGACGATCACCCGCGTCATCGACTTCTTCCCGCCGCACGAGCAGAAGCAGGTCAGGCTCTCCCTGGCCGGTGCCCTGCGCGGCATCATCTGCCAGCGGCTGGTGCCCCGCGCCGACGGGCAGGGTCGATGCGTGACCATGGAGGTCTGCGTGGCCACCGGCCGGATCGCCGACGCCATCGCCGACCCGGACAAGACCGGCACGATCTCGGAGCTGATCAAGGAGGGCGCGTACTACGGCATGCAGACCTTCGACCAGCACCTCGTTGCCCTGATCCGCGACGGCGTCATCACGCTGGACGCGGCCATGAGCGCATCGACCAGCCCGCACGACCTCACCGTCGAGCTGCGCCGGCTGGGCCTGGTGGCCTGACCGCACCTGTCGACGACCCGAAGCCGTCAGCCGGAGCGGACACCGTGCTCGACGCAGCGGGCCTCCCAGCCCCTGGGCAGCACCTGTACGACCATCCGCCGCCGGCAGTGCCCGCAGTAGCGCGGGGGCTCCAGCTCCCGACGCTCGGCACACGCGCCGTGGTCGCCGGTCGAGGCGTCGCCGCACTGCTCGCACCAGACGCCCTCGTCCACCACGGGACGTAGGCTAACCAGGTGCAGGTGCAACCAGGCGCGCGGAGCCGGCATGTGCATGTCGTGTCGCCGCAGGACACCGCCGCGGCCCTGGGCAGCGGCGACCTCCCGGTGCTCGCGACGCCACGCCTGCTCGCCTGGTGCGAGGCAGCCACGGTGGCCGCGCTGGCCGGCTCCCTCACCGCCGCGGAGAGCTCGGTCGGCACCCGGGTCGAGCTCGTTCACCAGCGGGCCACCCCGGTCGGCGGGAGCGTGGACGTGCAGGCGGAGGTGGTCCACGTCGACGGCCGTCTGCTGCGCTTCGATGTCGTCGCGGAGTGCGACGGCGCCCTCGTCGGGCACGGGACGGTGACCCGTCTCGTGGTCGACGTGGACCGCTTCCTCGCGCGTCTGTGACCGGCTCAGAGCTCCGGCGGCTCAGAGCTGGAGGCGGTAGGTGATCAGGGCGACGTCCGGAGCCGGGAACCAGTCGCGGTCCGGCGTCCGGAGGAAGCCGATGCTTTCGTAGAGCCGGTGCGCGGCGTCCATCTCCGGCAGCGTGCTGAGGGCGACCGCGGAGCAGCCCTCCGCGCGGGCGCGGTCCAGGCACCAGGTGGTGAGGGTGCGGCCGACGCCCCGGCCGCGCGCCTCCGGCGCCACCGCCAGCATCCGGAACTCCGCCTCACCGGGCCTGGACACCTCGGCCCACGGGGTCCCGGCCCGGCAGAAGGCCACGGTGCCCAGCAACGTGCCGTCGTCCTCCAGCGCGACCGCCAGCTCGGCCTCCCGGGCTCGGCCCGCGGCGTCGCGCAGGTCCTCCCGGTAGCCGTCCTCGGCGCCGCGCAGCCAGCCGTCGTGCTCGTACGCTGCGACGGTGAGCTCGCCCACGGCGGCGAGCTCGGCCGGGTCGGCCGCGTCGGCGAGGCGCAGGATCACGCGGGGAGCCTAGGTGGTCCGGGGCGCACCGGGCCGTGCCGCCCCGGCGGGTCACTCGCGGTAGGCGTACGGCCGCGACGGCAGCCCGCTGCTCCAGTCCAGGCGATCGGTGGGGGTGTGGGCGGCGCGGTTGGTCCGGAAGGCCCGGACGCCGACGACGACGTCGACCAGGACGAGCAGGGCGAGAAGAACGAGAGTGGCGGTCATGGCAGGAAGTCTGCGCTCATCGTAATCCCGCCACCAGTGGCAGGATTGACAGTCATGCTCAACTTCCTGCCATACTGCTGCCGTGATCCGCTCCGTCGCCGTTCCCGTGCTCGACGGCGTGCTGCCCTTCGAGCTGGGGGTGCTGTGCGAGGTCTTCGGGACCCCGAGGCCCGACGACCCGCTCATCCCGGCCTTCGACTTCCGGCTGTGCACGCTGGTCCCCGGCCCGGTGCAGACCGTCTCCGGGTTCGCGCTCTCGGTCGACCACGACTTCACGGCCCTGGCGGGAGCCGACCTGGTGGCGGTGCCGGCCATGCGGCTGCCGGGACCGCCGCCGCGGGAGCTGCTCACGCAGATCGCGGCGGCCCACGACCGCGGTGCGCGCCTGCTGAGCGTCTGCAGCGGGGCCATGATCCTGGCCGCGGCGGGAGTGCTCGCCGGCCGGCGGGCGACCACGCACTGGATGCATGCCGACCAGCTGCGAGCGCTGGCCCCGGACACCGATGTGGACGCCGACGTCCTCTACGTGGAGGACGGGACCGTGCTCACCAGCGCGGGCACGTCGGCCGGCATCGACGCGGCCCTGCACCTGATCCGGACCGAGTTCGGGGAGCGGGCCGCCAACCGGCTGGCGCGGCGGATGGTCATGCCCCCGCACCGCGAGGGCGGTCAGCGCCAGTACGTCGACCGGCCCGTGCCCTGCGAGGCAGACACCCTGAGCGAGGTCCTCGCGTGGATGGTGGAGAACCTGGCCGAGGAGGTGTCGGTCGACGACCTGGCTCGGCTCGCGCACCTGTCACCGCGCACCTTCGCCAGGCGGTTCCGGGCCGAGACGGGGACCACCCCGCACCACTGGCTGACCGGGCAGCGGGTGCTCGCCGCCCAGCGGCTGCTCGAGGAGAGCGGCGAGCCGGTCGAGATGGTCGCCGACCGGGTCGGCTTCGGCAGCGCCTCGGTGCTCCGGCACCACTTCACCAGACGGGTGGGCACCACCCCGACGGAGTACCGGAGGACGTTCAGCGGCCGCTGGCAGGCCCGCCCGGCCTGAGTCAGTGCACGACCTCCGGCAGGTCGCGCAGCCTCGGGTCGCCCTGGTCGGCGAAGTACTCGTCCGGCTTGGTGGCGTCCACCCCGTCGGCCGCCCCGACCGCGCGCAAGGCCACGGTCGCCAGCACGGCCACCACGATGTTCGCGAGCAGCGCGAGGAAGCCGGCGTAGATCGACCAGGTGGTGTCCAGCCCGAGCTCCGAGAGCGGGAAGCCGGAGCCACCGAAGTGCTCCTTGGCGATGGTGACGGTGCCGTCGGCGTTGAACACCTTCTGCTGGATCTGGAAGGTGGTCCAGAACCCGACCGCCATGCCCGCCGCCCAGCCGGCGACCAGTCCCCAGCGGTGGAACCAGCTGGTGTACAGACCCAACGCCACGGCCGGGAGGGTCTGCAGGATGATGACGCCGCCCAGCAGCTGCAGGTCGATCGAGAACTGTGGGTCGAGCGCGATGATCGCGACCAGCGCACCCACCTTGACGACGAGGGAGGCGAGCTTGCTGCTGCGCGCCTCCTCCTTCGGGGTCGCGTCCTTGTTGATGTACTCGACGTAGATGTTGCGCGTCCACAGGTTCGCTGCAGCGATGGACATGATCGCGGCCGGGACCAGGGCGCCGATGCCGATGGCGGCGAAGGCCACGCCGGCGAACCAGCTGGGGAACATGTTGTCGAACAGCAGCGGCACGATGGTGTTGGCGTCGGCCTTGCCGGCGTCGTTCGTGATGGGGGTGATGCCGGCCGCGATCGCCATGTAGCCGAGCAGCGCGAGCAGGCCGAGGATGAAGCTGTAGGCCGGCAGTGCCGCCATGTTGCGCTTGATCACGTTGCGATCGCGCGACGCCAGGACCGCGGTCACCGAGTGCGGGTAGAGGAACAACGCGAGCGCGGACCCGAAGGCCAGCGTGGCGTACTGCAGCTGCGCGGGTCCGGCGAGGACCACCCCGTCGCCCGGGTTCGGCGACTCGGCGAACTTCTTCTCGGCCGCACCGAAGATGACGTCCCAGCCGCCGAGCTTGTAGGGGATCACGATGACGGCGACGATGATCACGACGTAGATCAGCGTGTCCTTGACGAACGCGATGAGCGCCGGGGCGCGCAGGCCCGAGCTGTAGGTGTACGCCGCGAGGATGCCGAACGCCACGATGATCGGCAGATGGCCGGTGACGCCCATGGCCTTGAGCACCGCCTCGATGCCCACCAGCTGGAGCGCGATGTAGGGCATCGTCGCGACGATCCCGGTGACGGCGACGAGCAGGGCCAGCGTCGAGGACCCGTGCCGGGCCCGGACGAAGTCGGCCGGTGTGACGAAACCGTGGACGTGCGACACCGACCAGAGCCGGATCAGGACCAGGAAGACGATCGGGTAGACCACGATCGTGTAGGGCACCGCGAAGAAGCCGATCGCGCCGGCGCCGAACACGAGGGCGGGCACGGCGACGAAGGTGTACGCCGTGTAGAGGTCGCCGCCGAGCAGGAACCAGGTGATCCAGGCGCCGAAGTTGCGGCCGCCGAGGCCCCACTCGTCGAGGTGCTCGAGGTCGTCGGCGCGACGCCACCGGGCCGCCACGAACCCGAGGGCGCTGACGACGACGAACAGGATCACGAAGACCGTGAGCTCGACGGTGTTGACGTCTTTGAACATGTCAGACCCTCGTCTTCCGGTAGACGACGAGGGTGACGGCGACGCTCACCAGGATCGCGGTCAGCTGGTACCAGTAGAAGAACGGGATGTCGAGCAGCGTGGGGTCGATGCTGTTGTAGACCGGGGGGAACAGCGTGATGACGAGGGGCAGGAGCAGCAGCCAGTTGACCGGGTGGTGGTCGGAGCGCTCCGCCTTCGCCGTGCCCCCACCTCCGGGGCCGCGCGGTCGGTCGTCGGGACGGTCGGGCTCGTGGACGCTCACGCCGGGACCTCCTGGCCAGGGGATCGGTCGGCGGGAGGTTATCCCGATTTGCCGGACAGCAAACGTTTGGGATCCCGCGGCTCCGCGGGACCGGTGGGTCAGAGAGTCTGGGACAGGGCCTTGACCGGCATGCCCAGGTCGCCCAGCAGGGCCAGGTCGTCCTCGGGGCTGCGGCCCAGCGTGGTCAGGTAGTTGCCCACGATCACCGCGTTGATGCCGCCGAGCATGCCGTCGCGGGTGCCGAGGTCGCCGAGGGTGATCTCGCGCCCGCCGGCGTACCGCAGGATCGTGCGGGGCAGGGCCAGCCGGAAGGCGGCGATGGTGCGCAAGGCGTCGGTGCCGGACATCACCGGCAGGTCACTGAACGGCGTGCCCGGGCGGGGGTTGAGGAAGTTCAGCGGCACCTCGTCGGGCTCGAGCTCGGCCAGCTGGGCCGCGAGCTCGGCGCGCTGCTCGACCGACTCGCCCATGCCGACGATGCCGCCGCAGCACACCTCCATCCCGGCGTCCCGGACCATGCTCAGGGTCTGCCAGCGCTCCTCCCAGGTGTGCGTCGTCACGACGTGTGGGAAGTACGACCGCGCGGTCTCGAGGTTGTGGTTGTAGCGGTGGATGCCCATGTCCGCCAGGTCGTCGACCTGCTCCTGGCTCAGCATGCCGAGTGAGGCCGCCACGTTGATGTCGACCGCGGCGCGGATGGCGGCGACCCCCTCCCGCATCTGGGTCATCAGCCGCTGGTCCGGCCCACGGACGGCGGCGACGATGCAGAACTCGGTGGCACCGGTCGCCGCGGTCTCGACCGCGGCCTGGACCAGGGACGGGATGTCCAGCCAGGCCGCCCGTACGGGCGAGGGGAACAGCCCGGACTGGGAGCAGAAGTGGCAGTCCTCCGGGCAGCCGCCGGTCTTGACCGAGACGATCCCCTCGACCTCGACCTCCGGGCCGCACCACCGCAGCCGCACCTCGTGCGCGAGCTGGAGCAGGTCCGGCACCGCGTCGTCGTCGAGCTGGAGGACCGCGAGGACCTGCGTCTCGTCCAGGCCGCGACCGCCGTCGAGCACCTGGGTGCGGGCGACGTCGAGGACGTCGCGCGATGGGGCTGCAGCGGTCGGGTGGTCAGTCGCCGGCGGCATGCCGGAAGTCTGCCGCATCGAAGCTGCCGCCCAGGGCCGGGGCCAGGCCGCCGCGGGCGGTGAGGAGGAAGTCGGGGCCGTCGAGCGCACCCGCACCGGCGGGCAGGGCTCCGGCCAGCGGCCGGGCGGCCAGCATCTCCAGGTCCCGCACGTTGCTGCGGCAGGCGAGGTCCGGGTCCGGCGGCCAGGCGCCGACGACCAAGCCGGCGAGGCGCAGGCCGCGGTGCGCCATCGCCTCGAGGGTCAGGGCGGTGTGGTTGAGCGTGCCCAGGGCGGGGTCGACCACCACCAGCACGTCCGCGTCGAGGTCCCGGGCGAGGTCGGCGACGGTCGCCCCCTCGTCGTCGTAGCGGACCAGCAGCCCACCGGCGCCCTCGACCACCACGAGGTCGCGGTCGGCGGCGAGAGCCCGGACCCGGTCGGCGGTGACTCGCAGGTCCAGGGGAGCGCGGCCGGCCAGGCGGGCGGCCGCGGCGGGGGAGAGCGGGTCGGGGAACCGGGCGTGCTCGTGCAGGTCGGTGATCCCGGCCAGCCGGCGTACGTCGGCGAGGTCGCCCCGCTCGTCGGGTCCCACCCCGGTCTGGGCCGGCTTGACGACCGCGACCCGGGAGCCGCGGGCCGCGGCGAGTGCCGCGACCGCGGCGGTGACCACTGTCTTCCCCACCCCGGTGCCGGTGCCGGTGACGACCAGGACGCTCACGGTGGCCGACCCTACGGCGAACGGCATCGGTGGCTGTCCACAGGACTAGCCAGAACTGACGATGGCGGCGCTCGGCGCCGCGGGCACACTGGGCCCGAGGACGGTGTGCGCCCGGTTCGAGGGGGGCCTTCGGAACTGGGCACGCACCGTTCGCCGCGTCTGGCGACGTGGAGTCCTGGTCGCCCGCTCGTCCTCGCCGCCACGGCTACCCCCCGTCCGTGGCGGCGAGGACCCCCGGCCCGCCCGGTGACTGGGCACGGACGACGGACGGCGCCGGCATCGGGACGAGTCCCGGGCGGCCGGCGCCGTCCGTACTGCTGGGGTTGCCCAGGCGTTGCCTGTCAGGCCGATCAGGCCTGCTTGGTCTCCCAGAAGATCTTGTCGATCTCGGCGATCTTGTCGAGCAGGTCCTGGGCCGTCCCGGCGTCCATCGAACCCTTGGCGCCGGAGGCGCCGGCGAGCTTGGTGGCCTCGTTGAAGAGCTGGTGCAGCTCGGGGTACTTCTCGAAGTGCGGCGGCTTGAAGTAGTCGGTCCAGAGGACCCACAGGTGGTGCTTCACGAGCTCGGCCCGCTGCTCCTTGATGATCAGGGCGCGGGTACGGAAGTCCTCGTCGCCGTTCTCGCCCACCTTCTGGATGATCATCTTGATCGACTCGGCCTCGATCCGGGCCTGGGCCGGGTCGTAGACACCGCACGGCAGGTCGCAGTGCGCGTGGACGACGGTCTTCGGGGTGAACAGACGCGACAGCACGGGATCAGTCCCTTCGTTCGTACGCTCGGATCAGCGGGTGGCGCGATGGCTGGATCTCTGTCGGACACTACTCCCGGGCAGGTACCCCACGCCGGGGCCGTTACCCGTGCTGTCCGCTGGTGGTGAGGAGGGTCACGGTGCGCAGGTCCGGGCTGGGCCGGGTGGTCGTCCGCGGCCGCTCCATGCAGCCGACGCTGCTCGACGGCGACCACCTGCTGGTGCACTGGGGCGGCCGGCCCCGGCCAGGCCGACTGGTGGTGGTGCGCTGGCCCGGCCGTCCCCTGTCGGTCAAGCGCGCGGCTGTGCTCGCCGCGGACGGGTGGTGGGTCGAGCGGGACAACCCGGCCGAGGGCGTGGACTCGTGGCAGGCAGGACCGGTGCCTCCGGGTGACGTCCTCGGCACCGTGCTGCTGCGGCTCTGGCCGCTCCGCCACCCACCCCGTGATCATGAAGGTTCGTCGGAGCTCTAGCCCGGAGGAACCTTCATGATCACCGGGCGGCGGGGGCGGTGACGCGCTCGGCGACCGACACGGCGGCTGACGCGAGGTGCTGCTCCAGCTCGGCCAGGGCGGCCGCCTGGTCGCCGGCCCGCATCAGCGTCAGCAGCCGCCGATGGTCCGCGACCTGCGTCCGGGCGTTGCGTCGAGCCCGCTCGACCGAGGCGAGTGCGAGCCGGAGGTCGCCGGTCAGCGTGTCGGCCTGCGCGACCAGCCGGGAGTTGCCGAGCAGGGCCACCAGCGAGGTGTGGAACTCGAGGTGGGCGTGGGTCTGCTCCGCCGGGTCGTCGGCGCTGACCGCGTCGGCGTACGTCGACAGCGCGGCCGCGACCGGGGCAAGGTCCGCGCCCGCAGCACCGGCTCGCACGCCGGCGGCCTCGAGCACCGAGCGGGCCTCGAAGATCTCAGCGATGTCGCGCTCGGTGAGCTCGGTCACGACCACGCCGCGGTTCGGGTAGCGGGTCACCAAACCCTCGCCGGCCAGCACCTGCAGCGCCTCGCGGACCGTGGAGCGGGCTACCGCGAACCCGTCCGCCAGGCTGACCTCGCGCAGCGGCTCCCCGGGGGAGAGCTCGCCGGAGAACAGCATTTCCCGCAACGCGCCGGCCACCCGGTCGGTAGTGCTCGACCGGTCGATGGCGGGCAGCTGGACCACCGGTTGACAGTAACGCAGGGGACGCCTCACACTCCGATTGTCGGACAAAAGTTGTCAGACAATCTGTCAGCCAGACAAGATGCCGTGAGGGTGGTCATGACCGAGATCCGTCCGTTGTCCTGGGGTCGCCGCTACCTCATGTGCCGACCCGAGCACTTCCGGGTCGACTACGCCATCAACCCCTGGATGGACACCGACTCCCCGGTCGACCTCGATCGCGCGCTGGCGCAATGGGACACCCTGGTGGCGACCCTGCGGTCGGCCGGCGCCGAGGTCGAGACCATCGCCCAGCTCCCTGAGGCGCCGGACATGGTCTACGCGATGAACTACGGGCTGATCGACGGCGACCACGTCGCGATCACCAGCTTCCGCTTCGACGAGCGGCGACCCGAGCAGATGGCCGCCGAGTGGTGGTTCGCCGAGGCTGGCCTGCGGACCACCCGGCTGGCCGACGCCGGCGTCGGCGCCTTCGAGGCCGGTGACGCCTTCCTCTACGGCGGCTCACTGCTCGTGGCCGCCGGACCGCGTACCGACCTGGCGACGCACGACGTCCTCGCCCGGGAGCTCGGCGTACGGGTTGCCAGCGTCCCGGTCGTCCACCCGGCCCTGTACCACCTGGACCTGAGCTTCTGCCCGCTGGACGAGACCCGCGCCATCGTGGCCCCGGCAGCCTGGGACGAGGTCGGCCGCAGCACGGTCGCCGCCCTGGTGCCGCAGCCGCTGGTCATCGACGAGGCCGAGGCGTTCACCTTCTGCGCCAACTCCGTCGTCGTGGACGACGTCGTGGTCATGCCCGCCGGTGTTCCTGCCCGGGTGGCCCGGCAGATCGAGGACTGGGGCTTCACCGTGGCCACGGTCGACGTCTCGGAGCTGCACAAGGGCGGCGGCTCGATCCGCTGCATGACCCTGCCGCTCGACACCCGGCTCGACGCCGCCCGGAGCGAGCTCGAGGTCCCGGTTCCGCGGGTCGCCGGCGAGGAGGAACCCGCGCTGGTCTGACCCGCCGACGCACCTGTCGGTGGGTACTGGCTGGTCGTTGCTCCCAGGCCGCTCCTGGGCTGCTCCCAGACGGTGTGCGAGACTGCCCGCCTCGGGCCACCCCCGCACCGCGAGCACCGCTGGGCACGCGTCACACCCGCTACCCGCGACGCTCACCGTCGTTGTGAGAGGGATGCCCGATGGGGCTGCAGGAGACCAGAGTGCCCATGTCCACGCCGAGCCGTCCGTACGACGAGTCAGACCCGGTCTTCGCGCTGCACCGAGGCGGCAAGCTGGAGACGGTGTCGACCGTTCCCTTGCGCGACCGCGAGGACCTGTCGCTGGCCTACACCCCTGGAGTCGCCCGGGTCTGCTCGGCGATCGCCCAGGACCCCGACCTCGTGTACGACCTCACGTGGAAGTCGAACGTGGTGGCCGTCGTGACCGATGGCAGTGCGGTGCTGGGCCTCGGGGACATCGGCCCGCAGGCAGCGCTCCCGGTGATGGAGGGCAAGGCGGTCCTGTTCAAGCAGTTCGCCGGCGTCGACGCGGTGCCGATCTGCCTGGACGCCTCCTCGGTCGAGGACATCGTCGATGCGGTGGTCCGGATCGCACCTGGGTTCGGCGGCATCAACCTCGAGGACATCAGCGCACCGCGCTGCTTCGAGGTCGAGGAGCGGCTCAAGGGCCTGCTCGAGATCCCGGTCTTCCATGACGACCAGCACGGGACCGCTGTCGTGGTGCTCGCCGCTCTGCGCAACGCAGCCCGGCTGACCGGCCGGACCCTGGGTGACCTGCGAGCGGTCGTCTCCGGTGCGGGGGCGGCAGGGGTTGCAGTGACGACCATCCTGCGCGAGGCCGGGATCGGGGAGATCGCCGTCACCGACCGGGGCGGGGTGCTGCACGGAGGCCGCGAAGGCCTGTCGTCGGTGAAACGGCACCTGGCCGCGGTCACCAACGGCGCCGGCCGGACCGGCAGCCTGGTCGAGGCGCTCTCCGGAGCCGACGTCTTCATCGGGGTCTCGGGCGGCACGGTGCCGGAGCAGGCGATCGCGGCGATGGCCGCGGACGCGATCGTCTTCGCGTTGGCCAACCCGGAGCCGGAGGTGCACCCGGAGGTCGCGGCGCGGCACGCCCGCATCGTGGCGACCGGCCGCAGCGACTACCCCAACCAGATCAACAACGTTCTCGCCTTTCCCGGAATCTTCCGCGGCGCCCTCGACGTGCGGGCCACCTCGGTGACCGAGGGCATGAAGCTCGCGGCGGCGGAGGCGCTGGCCGGGGTCGTGTCCGAGGAGCTGGCCGAGGACCGGGTGGTGCCCAGCCCGTTCGACGAGCGGGTCGCCCCGGCGGTCGCCGCGGCGGTCTCGGCCGCGGCCCGGCGGGACGGCGTGGCCCGGCGCTGATCGCCGGCCGGGAGAGCGGGCCGGGCGGACCTGGTCATCCCAGCGGGCGCGGCTGGTCGCGCAGCGCGCGGTGCGCCGGCTCGGCCCGCCGACCGGGCCGCGGCCGGGGAACGGCCGGGTCCTCGTGCACGGCGTCGTCGTGGCGGGCCCCGCGGCCTCGGAGTGCGGTGCGCATCTCGGTCTCCTCGTCGTTCCGGCGATACGCGATGTATCGCGACTAAGAACACGATACATCGCGACTGCTGGAAGTCAAGATGTATCGCGAGTTGCGAGCCTCGACCGGCGGTCGGGGGGCCAGCCCTGACAGGCCCCGGCGACCGGGCAACCGGTCCGGTTGCACCTCACGCCGACAGCTGGGCCCACAGCGCAGGCAGCTCGTCGAGGACGCGGGACAGCTCCACGGCGACGGGATCGATCAGGACATCGGTGCCGGCGGAGTCGCCGCTGGCGGCGGCGGCCTCGAGGTCGCGGCACATGCCGCCGAGGTCGGCTGCCCCGAAGGTGAGGGCATTCGACTTCAAGGTGTGCGCTGCCCGGCGGAGGTCCGCAGTCCGGCCCTCCGTGTGCGAGCTGCGGATCTCGTCGAGCAGCTTCGGTGCGGTGCCGAGGAACTCCTCGATGATCTCCACGACGAAGCTGGGGTCGTCCTGCCCCATCGACTCCCCGAACCGCCGCAGCACCTCCCGGTCCACCGGTCCGGTGCTGCGAGGCCCGAGGTGCGGCACAGCCGGGCGGTCCTCGCGGGACGGGGGAGTGCCCTCGACGCACCGGCGGAGCGCGGCGACGAAGTCCGCCGGCCGGATCGGCTTGGTCACGTAGTCGTCCGCCCCGGCAGCCAGGATGCGCTCACGGTCCCCTTGCATGGCGGCTGCCGTCATGACCACGATCCACGGCCGTTCGGGCGGTGGTCGGTGCTGAACGATGTGCTTGGTGGCCGCGATGCCGTCCATCACCGGCATCTCGAGGTCCGTGATGAGCAGGTCGTACGCCCTGTTCTCGAGGGCGTCGACGGCCTGCCGACCGTTGGCCACGACGTCGGCCTGGTAGCCGAGCCGCTGCAGCAGTCGCAGCGCCAGACGTTGGTTCACCGGGTTGTCCTCCGCGACCAGGATCCGCAGCGGGTGCTCCCGTCCCATCGCCGGGTCCAGCAGCGTGGGCCGGTCGGACGCCGCGTCGTCGACGGTCCCGCCAAGGGCGCCGACCAGAGCCGAGCGTAGGGCCACCCGGCGGATCGGCTTGGTGACAACGGCAGCCACCGCCAGTCGCGACCGGCGGTCGTCCTCGGTCAGCTCGCGACGGGTCAGTGACGAGGCCAGCACCACCGGCAACCGCGGCCAGCGGCGCCCGGTCTCGAGGGCCAGGTCGAGTCCGTCGCGATCAGGCATCACCACGTCGAAGAGCGCCACGTCGACGTCGCCGCCTGACAGCGCTGCCAGACCGGCGTCGGCGCCGTCGGCCTCGACCACCGTCATGCCCCAGGACGTCGCCAGTCCGGACACGGCCCGCCGGCAGGTGGCGTTGTCGTCCACGACCAGGAGCCGTCGGCCCACGAGGTGGCCGTCCGGCGCTGCCCTGTCGGGTCGAGTCACGGCGTGCAGGACGACCGTCAGATGGAACGTGCTGCCGAGGTCGGCTCCCTCGCTCGTCACCGACAGGGTGCCGCCCATCATCTCGGCGAGCCGGCGGCTGATGGCCAGCCCCAGACCGGTGCCGCCGTAGCGCCGGCTGGTGGAGACGTCGGCCTGACCGAAGCTCTGGAACAGCCGGGGCACCTGCTCGGGTTCGATGCCGATGCCGGTGTCGGCGACCGAGACCAGGAGCTCGGCAGTGCGAGGCCCGCTGCCGTCGCGGCAGGTCGCGTGAACGGACACCTCGCCCGACGCCGTGAACTTGACGGCGTTGTTCAACAGGTTGAGCAGCACCTGCCGGAGGCGGCTGGCATCGCCGGTCGCCGTGCCCGGCAGACGGGGATCGAGCTCGCAGACGACTTCAAGTCCCTTGCGTGCCGCCACGGGCCCGATCAGGTCCACGACCGACTCGATGCAGTCACCGATGTCGAAGGGCGCGTTCTCGAGCTCCATCCGACCAGCCTCGATCTTCGAGAAGTCGAGGATGTCGTTGATGATCGTCAGCAGCGCCTCGCCGCTGCCCGAGATGGTGGCGGCGTACTCCGTCTGCTCGTCGTCCAGGTCGGTGTCGAGCAGCAGGCCCCCCATCCCGATGATGGCGTTCATCGGCGTCCGGATCTCGTGGCTCATCGTGGCGAGGAAGGTGCTCTTCGACTCGTTGGCGGTGTCCGCCTCCGCCTTCGCCTGCTGGGCCGCCGCGTACAGGCGGGCGTTGTCCAGGGCCACCGACGCCAGCCGAGCGAACCGCTCGAGGGCCTCCACCTCCGGCGGCGCGAACCCGCGGGGGTCCTGGCGCCCCCGAGCCATGCCGAGCACGCCCACGACGCCGCTGCCGGAACGGAGCGGTACTCCGGCGATCGAGCTGACCCGGCCCTGAGGGAAGTCAGGCGAGCGGCCATCCCACGCGTCGTAGTCGTCGACGACGAGCGGCGATCCGGTGGTCCAGACGGTTCCGGCCAGGCCCGTGCCACGGGCCAGGCGCTGGCCCAGCTCGCTCTCCAGCAGTCCGACCGACACCCGGTTCGTGAGCGCATCTCCGTCGGGCTCGACCAGATAGAGATAGCCGTGCGGGGTGTCCAGCATGTCGGCGGCGCGGGCGAGCAGGGTGCGCAGCAGGTCGTCCAGGTCGAGCCGGTCCATGACGCCGAGCGTGGTCTCGTGCAGGGCTTCCAGCTGGGAGTTCTGCACCCGCAGCTCGGCCGTCCGCTCGGCCACGCGCCGCTCGAGCCCTTCCAGGGTGTCCCGGAGTCTGGCGGTCATGGCGTTGAAGGCGTCGGCGAGGGTGCCGACCTCGTCGTTGGACATCTTCGGTGCCTCACGGGTCAGGTCGCCCGCGGTCACGGCCACCGCCGTCTCGGTGATGGCCAGGACCGGTCGGGCGACACGACGCGCGAGCACGTAGGTGCCTAGCCCGAGCAGAGCGGCGACAGCGAGACCTACGACGGCGATGGTCTCGGCGACCCGGCGGGCCGGGGCGAAGGCCTCCGACTGGCTCATCTCGGCCACCAGAGCGCTGCCGGTGTCCGGGAACCACTGGTAGACGCCCACGACGGGTACACCGCGGTAGTTGTCGTACAGGCCACGGCCGGCTTGCTGGAGCAGCGCCTGGTCGATGGCGGTGGAATGGACCACGCCGGGGAACTCTCCCTGCAGCCGGGCGTGCACGAACCGCCCGCGGTCGTCTACCAGATACGTTTCGCCGCTCTCACCGAGACCGGTGCGCTGCAGCACGATGCGGTCGAGGCGCTCGAGGTTGAGGTTGGCCGCCACCACCCCGATGCGGCGGCCCTCCCGGTCGAACAGGGGAGTGGCGATGGTGATGACGGGAGTTGCGGACAGCGGGGTCGTCGACACGGGCAGCACACTGGTGTTGGAGCCGCCCTGCTGGAAGTACGACTGGTCGGCCTGTTCCATGCCCTCGTGCGCGGGCACGGTCGACACCCGAATTGTGCCCTCCAGGTCGAGGATGACGAACTCCTGGGCATCGGCGGTACGCGAGACCACCGAGGCCAGCAGGCTTGCGATCGCGTCGCGAGCGTCGCCCGCGGCAGCTGCGGAAGGACTGCCGGTGAGCAGCTGTTGCGCCTCCCGCCCCAGGTCAGCGCTGCCCGAGCCGGTCTGGTAGCCGCCGACCAGGCCGGCCACGAACACCACGCTCCGGCGCTGCTCGTCCACCCAGCGGTCAAGCGAGTCGGCCTTCAGGTCCGCTGCGGACTGCAGCCGGTCGAAGACGGTCCCCTGCAGAGACTCCCTGGCTTGCAGGTAGGCGAGCAGGCCGACCACGGCGACCATCACGACCGAGAGCGCGAGGAACGAGGCGACCAGGCGCACCAGCAGGCTCTGCCGCCGTCCGGTCCGACTCGCCCGACTCATGTTGCGGCCCCAGGTGGACGGGTGGTGGCCGAGGTCAGGTCGAAGCGTGCCGCATCGGCGGTGTAGTCGCGACCGAACCAGCGCTTCGACAGCCGGGCCAGGACGCCGCTGCGGTGCAGCGACACGACCACGTCGTCGACCCGACGGAGGAAGGAGCGAACGTCGAGCTCTGACTGCCGGTCCACCCATCCGGTGGCGTACTCCTCGAACAACGGCTCACCGATCTGGCGCAGGTCGAGCCCGTCGGCGATGGCTCGCCGGCCCACCTGCTCCGCGCAGAGGAACGCGTCGAGATCGCCGCGTGCGGTGGCGCGTAGACCCGGCCCCTCGACGGCGAAGGTCTCGATTCGCGGGTCGGCGATCCGGTAGGTCCCGGAAAAGCCCGGCACAACGAGGGACCGCCGCAGGTAGAACTCGTGGCTGCAGCTCGTGCACGCTCCGATCGTGCTCCCATCGAGGTCCTCAGCCGTTTGAACGGGAGAGGACCCGCGCACGAAGAGATAGGCCGGTAGCACGTAGTAGGGCTGGGTCACGTAGAGCGCGACCAACCGCCCAAGCTCGATCGCCCCAGAGCCGAAGGACACGTCCCACCGGTCGCCCCAGTCCCCGGCCGTGATCTCCAGCCAGCTCGGGTGGACGAAGCACGGCTCGACGCCGAGGGCGCGAGCGACGGCCTTGCCGGTGTCGGCGTCGAAGCCGGAAACCTGGGCGGCGGTCAGCTGGTCAGGTGTGCACCGCGTTCCCGGTCGCCTGTCTGCCCCCCGGACCGCGAAGGACTGCGGCGCGTACTCCAGGTCGGTCGACAGCACGAGGGTGCCGCGTTCGAGCACCTGTGCGAGCTTGGTGTCCGAGGTCGTTGGCGCCGTCCTCTCTCGGTCGCCGCACCCCGCAACGAGCAGGGAGGAGAGGGCGAGGCCGGCGGCGAAGCGGTACCTGGGAACCACGCGGTCACTCGACGGTCCGGCCGAGCAGCCTCAGGTCGAACGAGCCGGCAACGGTGCCCTTCGCTGTCGCCTTGAGGCCCGGGACCTCCGTGTCGAAGGTCAGCACCTGCGGCTCCTTGACGAGGAGCTGGATCGGCGGGCCGGGCAGGTCCAGACTGCTGCCGTCGACGTGCTTCGACGACCAACAGTCGCAGTCTGGCTCGAGCCGCATCCCGCGAGGAGCGACGGGCCTGCGATCGCGGTCAGGAGCATTGATGTGTGACATCTCAGGGCAGCACCTGTCCTGTCGCCCCGAGGTCGAAGCCGGCTGCCGCCTCGACGTAGTCGGCGCCGAACCACTTTGTCGACAGCGCAGGCAACGTCCCGTCGGTCTGCAGCGAGTGCACGATCGCGTTGACCCGCTTGACGAAAGCGCGGGACTCGAGGCCGGAGCTCTTGTCGACGAAACCCGACGGGAAGTAGGTGAAGGCGAGTCCGTCCAGCCGGCGCAGCGGAGCCCCGTCGTCGACCGCCGCCTGACCCACCGGTTCGGCGCACAGGAAGGCGTCGATGTCACCCTTTGCTGCCGCCGCGAGTCCGGGTCCTTCGGTCTCGAAAGTCACGATGTCCGGGTCGGTCACCGTCGGCTCGATCGTCACGCCGGGGATGACGAGCTCTCCCCTGAGGTAGAGCTCGTGCGAGCAGCTCGCGCAGGCACCCACCCGCTTCCCGTCGAGGTCGTGGGTCGTGTGTGCTGGTGAGTCCTGGCGGACGAAGTAGTAGTTGGGGACGGCGTAGTACGGCTGTGTCATCCAGAGCCGGGTCATCCGGTCGGTGTTGATCGAGCCTGAGCCGTAGGCGATGTCGAGGCGGTCACCCCAGTGACCGGCGGTGACCTCGGTCCACGACGGCTTGACGAAACAGGCCTCGACGCCCAGCTCCTTGGCCACCAGCTTGGTGGTCTCGACGTCGAAGCCGGTGACCTGGGGGGCGGTCATCTGGTCTGCGCCGCACCGGGTGGGCTCCGCTCGCGCGGCACCTTCGACCCTGATCGACTGCGGCGGGTAGTCCAGCTCGGCGTAGCCGACCAGGGTCCCGCGGTCGAGTACCTGGGCCAGCTTGTCCGTCTTCGGGTCGGCCGACACGTGGCTGGTGCTGGCCACCCGGCCCGTGCTGCCTCCACAGCCGGCCAGCAGGCACGTCAGTGCGGTGGCGGCCAGCGCTGCGCGGCCCTGCCCTCGTGTCATGGCGACTCCTCAGTTGGTGGGACCAGACCGCTGAGCTTGATTCGCCCCTGCCGACCCCGGATCTCGAACTCGTCGACGATCTCCAGGTCGGCCGGCGTCTCGCTCAGCAGTGCGCAGGTGGTCTCGGACACCAGAACGGCGTGACCGGTCTCCTTGGTCAGGGTCTCGATGCGGGACGCGGTGTTCGTGGTGTCCCCGATGACCGCGTAGTCCAGGCGGCGCTGCGATCCGACGTTCCCGGACACCACCGAGCCGGAGTTGATGCCGACTCCCATCCGGAAAGGTGCAATGCCCTGGTCTGCCAACCAGCCGTTGAGGTTTCGAAGCTCGCTCCCGACCATCTGCCGAGCTGCCGCCAGGGCGCGGTCGGCGTGGTCGGGCATGGGCAACGGAGCGCCGAAGGCGGCCATCACGCCATCGCCCATGTAGTCGACGAGCGTGCCGCCCTGGTCCAGGATCGCGTCGGACATCTGGCTGAGGTACCGGTTGAGGACGTCGATCACCACCTTGACGTGATGGCCCTCCGCAAAAGTCGTGAAGCCGCGCAGGTCGGCGAACAGCACCGTCGCCTCGAGCTGCTCGGCGGAGATCATGGCGTCGCCGTCACCGTCGCTGCGCGCGAGCATCTGCTCCACGATCGACTCGGGCAGGAACCGCGAGAACACCTGGCGGACGTGCTCGGTCTCGAGGTCGTGGAGACGCTTGCGGGTCAGCCCGGCGCTGACCCGTGCGCGCAGGATGACCGGGTCGAACGGCTTGGGCAGGAAGTCCTCCGCGCCCATCTCGATGCAGCGAACGACGCTGCCGGTGTCGTCCACTCCAGAGATCATGATCACGGGGATGTGCCGGCTCGACTGATCGGACTTCACGTGCTCGAGCACGGCGATGCCGTCCATGCCGGGCATCACGATGTCGAGCAGCACGACGTCGGGGAGCCCATCGGCGAGCTGGTCGAGGGCGCTCTGGCCGTCGTCGGCGAGGCGCACCATGTGACCGTCCCGCTCGAGGCTGTGCGCGAGAAGTCGACGGTTGAGCGCATCGTCATCGACGACCAGGATCTCGCCGACCGGCATGTCCGGCACGTGCCCTCCCGTGGGGCGGCACCGCAGCTAGGGTCCTCGGCCGGGTGGCCCAGCGGCAACATAGACCCGGTCGTCGTGCCCGGACAGGGGGCGGCTCCGGTTCGTTGTCGTTTCGCCCGTTTCGGACGGGAACGTGGTCATGTAGACCTTGAGAGCGGCTACGACCGCCTTGTGCGTCGCGTCCGGGTGGGGTCTCCTTCGGATGCGCCGCAGGTCAGTGCGGGGAGAGCTGGCCGGTCAGGCGGCGGTGCATGTCGCCGCTGACCTGGGTGAGCCCGAGGATCCGCACGGTCTTCCCGCGCCGGGCGTACTTCGTCGTCACCGCGTCGAGCGCTGCGACCGCCGAGGCGTCCCACACGTGCGAGGCGGACAGGTCGATGACGACCTGGTCCGGGTCGCCGGCGTAGTCGAACTGCCCGACCAGGTCGTTGCTGGAGGCGAAGAACAGCGCGCCGTGCACCGAGTAGATGACCTCACCGCCGTCGGGGTCCAGGACCGAGGTGACCTCGACCAGGTGAGCGACCCGGCGGGCGAAGAGCATCATCGCGGCGAGGGTGCCGGCGAGGACGCCGTACGCCAGGTTGTGCGTCGCGACGACGACGCCGACGGTCACCAGCATCACCGACGTCTCGCTCTTCGGCATCCGCCGCAGCGTCGACGGGGCGACCGAGTGCCAGTCGAACGTGAGCCCGGCGACCACGATCATCACCGCGACCAGCGCGGCCATCGGGATGGCCGCCACGAGCGGGCCCAGGGCCACGACGAGCACCAGGAGGAACACTCCGGCGAGGAAGGTCGACAGCCGGGTCCGGGCGCCAGAGGTCTTCACGTTGATCATCGTCTGGCCGATCATCGCGCAACCGCCCATGCCGCCGAAGAAGCCGGTGACGATGTTGGCCACACCCTGGCCCCAGGACTCCCTGGTCTTGGAGGAGTGCGTGTCGGTGATGTCGTCGACGAGCTTCGCGGTCATCAGTGACTCCATCAGCCCGACCAGGGCAAGCGCCAGCGCGTAGGGGGCGATGATCCGCAGCGTCGACGAGTCATAGGGCACGTCGGGCAGACCGAACCCGGGCAGCGAGTCGGGCAGCCGCCCCTCGTCGCCGACCGTGGGTACAGCCAGGGCGCCCACGGTGGTGAGCACCGTCAGCAGGACGATGGCGACGAGCGGCGCCGGGACCGCCTTGGTCAGACGCGGCAGGCCGACGATGAGCCCGAGCGCCACCGCGACGAGCGGGTAGACGACCCACGGCACGTCGACCAGGTGCGGCAGCTGGGCGAGGAAGATGAGGATGGCCAGGGCGTTGACGAAGCCGACCATCACGCTTCGGGGAACGAACCGCATCAGCCGCGCCACACCGAGGACTGCCAGCAGGACCTGGATCACGCCGCCCAGCACGACCGCGGCGATCAGGTAGTCCAGGCCGTACTCCTTCGCGAGCGGGGCCACGACCAGGGCGATCGCGCCGGTCGCGGCGGAGATCATCGCCTTCCGGCCACCCGTGACCGAGATGACGACGGCCATCGTGAACGACGCGAACAGCCCGACCCGGGGATCGACGCCGGCCAGGATCGAGAACGAGATCGCCTCGGGGATCAGCGCCAGGGCGACGACGAGACCAGCGAGGGCCTCGGTGCGGAACACCCTGGGGGAGGCCCAGTCGGGTCGGTTCAGACGGACACGGGCAGGAGCGGTGAGGGACATGCAGCCGTTTCGGATCGGGACACCTGAAGGTGCCGGGGCCGGCCGGTTGCGTGGGTGCGATGTCTGGCCGGGATGGACGGTGGGGCGTGGACCCGTGGGGCGCTGGTTGTCCCAGGGAGAGTCGACACGTCCGGACGGGAGCCTGAGCGGATGACGAGAATGGTTCGCCCGGTCGCTGCCCTCTACGGTACGGGCAGGCGTAGCCGGGACAGGCCAGTCAGCCGTGTCTGCAGGTGTGATCGCCGTCTCATCCCGGCCGGTTCAGTTCGACAGGCCGTCCCCGACGATGATCGCGACCAGTGCCACGGCGGCCAGCGCCGACAGCGCCAGACCGGACGTGGCCAGGCCGCGCTGCTCCGCCGACTCGCGCCCGCGCCACCCGACGACAGCGCCGGCGGCGGCGATCGGCAGCGTCAGGCCGGCCCAGAACACCAGCAGCGAGACCACCGCCACCGTCCCGAGGACGACAGCCGTGACCGCACCGCCGCCCGGGACGACGAACCAGAACAGCGCCGCCCCCGGGACCAGCGACACGAGCAGCATGCTCACCCACTCGGTCGTCTGGAACGCCCCGTTGTCGTGGTAGCCCGGGATCATCATCACCAGGTGCGCCACGGCCGCCGCGGCGCCGATGGACAGCTAGCGCAGGCGGGCCGATGCCGCCTGGTCGGGAGTCGGTGCAGTCGTCATCGGGACCCCCATGCTTGGGCAGATGCCGCGCTGGCACCGCCGGTGCCGAGATGATCATCCGGCCGGCGGGCCACGTCAAACCCGGCGTACTGGGCCTGGGAGGTCCTACCCGATCACGGCTCGGCCGACCGCCGACGAATGTCAGGCGACCGGGTCGGAGGCGGCTGGGTAGGGTCGCCCGCATGCTCGCCGCCGCCGCCGTACGCACCGATGCGCACGACCCGCTCAGCTGTCTCGAGGTGGGCGATCGTCCGGACCCGGTGCCGCCCGAGGGCTGGGCCACGGTGCGGTTACGGGCGGCCTCGCTGAACCACCACGACCTGTGGAGCCTGCAGGGGGTGGGCCTGCCGGACGACCGGTTGCCGATGGTGCTCGGCTGTGACGGTGCGGGCGTCGACGCCGAGGGCAACGAGGTCGTCGTGCACGCCGTCGTCGGCGACCCCGACTTCCGCGGTGACGAGACGCTGGACCCGAGACGGAGCCTGCTGTCCGAGAAGTACGACGGCACGCTGGCAGACCTGGTGGTGGTGCCGCGTCGCAACCTGGTCCCGAAGCCGGCCGCCCTCAGCTTCGAGGAGGCCGCCTGCCTTCCGACCGCCTGGCTCACGGCGTACCGGATGCTGTTCACCCAGGGCGGGCTGCGGCCGGGGCAGACGGTGCTCGTGCAGGGGGCGGGCGGCGGCGTCGCGACGGCGCTGGTGGCGATCGGCCGGGCCGCCGGGCTGCGGATGTGGGTCACCAGCCGGGACGAGGCGAAGGGGAAGCGGGCGCTGGAGCTGGGCGCCGAGCAGGCGTTCGCGTCGGGGGCGCGGCTGCCGGAGCGGGTGGACGCCGTGATGGAGACGGTCGGAGAGCCGACCTGGGACCACAGCCTGAAGGCACTGGCCCCCGGTGGGGTCGTGGTCGTCAGTGGTGCGACCGGTGGAGCCCGCGCGGTCACCGACCTGCGTCGGGTGTTCTTCCTCCAGCAGCGCATCGTCGGCTCCACGATGGGCACTCGCGACGAGCTGGCCCGGCTGATCCGGCTGCTCACCGAGACCGGCCTGCGGCCGGTGATCGACTCCACGCTGCCCCTGGAGAACGTCGCGGAGGGCTTTGGCCGGCTGGCCGGCGGCGACGTGTTCGGCAAGATCGTGCTCACCCGACCGGCCTGAACGGCGGGGGCGAGGAGTGGCGGAGGACGACGAGGACGTCGCGCTGCCCCGCTGGCGCGACGCCGCCTGGCGGGCCGAGGTCGACGGGTGGGTCGCCGACCAGCTCTCCCGAACCGGGTTGCGGCAGACCGGCGCCGGGAAGCAGGACCGCTCCTACCCGTGGTCGACCGTGATCGAGGTCCCGACGTCGGACGGCCCGGTCTGGTTCAAGGCCAACGCCCGTGGCATGCACCAGGAGGCTGCGCTCTACCAGGTGCTGGTGCGCCACGCGCCGGAGCACGTGCTGCACCCGCTGGCGCTCGACTCCGACCGGGGCTGGCTGCTGCTGCCGGACGGGGGCCAGACCCTGCGGGCGGTGGAGGGCGCGCGCACCGATCTCGCGGTGTGGGAGCGGATGCTGGTCGAGTACGCCGAGCTGCAACGGACGTTGGAACCGCACGTGGACGAGCTGTTCGCTGCCGGTCTGGTGGACGCGACGCCGGCAGCCCTGCCCGCGATGCGCGACGCACTGCTCGCCGACGCTGGGCTGCTGCTGCTGGGCACCGACAAGGGGCTGAGCACGGCCGAGCGCGACGACCTGGTCGCCTATGCGCCGACGTACGCCGCGCAGTGCCGCGACCTCGCGGCGTACGGCGTCCCGGTGACGCTGCAGCACGACGACCTGCACGACCACAACGTCTTCGCGCCGGCGACGCCGGGCGGGGCGCTGCGGGTGTTCGACTGGGGCGACGCCGTGGTCGGGCAGCCGTTCGGCACGCTGCTCATCAGCCTGCGGTTCCTGGCTACCCTGGCGCGGCTGGCGCCGGGTGCTGCGGAGCTGCTGCGGCTGCGGGACGCCTACCTGGAGGCCTGGACGGACGACTTCGACCGGGCCGATCTGGTCGACGCCGCCCGGCTGGCGGTGCGGGTGGACGCGGTGTCCCGTGCCGACTGCTTCCGGCGGGCCGTGCTCGAGTGGGACCGCGGCTACCGGACGCTCTTCGACGAGGGCGTGCCGAGCTGGCTGCGCGAGCAGCGCGACCCGACGCCGCTCGACCCGGACCCGGCCTGACGGTCCCGTCGAGTGGCGCGTAGTGGCTGAGTTCTCCGGCCGCGGACGGCCACTACGCGCCACGCGACGGCCTCGGGGAGGGGACGGGTCAGCGATGCAGCTGCCGGCGGGCCTCGTCCAGGGTGCGCTGGAGCAGGTCGCGCAACGCGGCGACGTCCTCTGCGGTGTGGCTGCCCTGCCGGGTGAGGGTCCGCAGCTCGGAGCGGAACCACTCGATGGTGCGCTCCAGGTCGGCGCGGAACGGGTCGCTGGAGGACTTGCCCGCCTGCCGTGCCTCGCGCCCCGCGGCCCGGCCCTGCCGGCGTACGTCGCGGGCGGCGGCCTTGAGCTCGGAGCGCAGGTCGCGTACCGAGCCCTTCACCTCGGTGCGGATCTCGGTCGCCAGGTCGCGCACCGATCCGGCGATCTCCTGCTCGAGGTCGTCCAGGTCGCCCTGCCGCTCCAGCAGCTCGGCCCGGCCGGCTTCGGTGATCCGGTAGACCTTGCGACCCTCCTCGACGTGATGGGTCACCAGCCCCTCGGACTCCAGGCGGGCCAGTCGCGGGTAGACCGTCCCGGCGCTGGGGGAGTAGAGGCCCATGAACCGGTCCTCGAGCTCGCGGATGACGTCGTACCCGTGTCGCGGGCTCTCGTCGAGCAGCTTGAGCAGGTAGAGCCGGAGCCGGCCGTGGCCGAAGACCGGGCTCATCCGGCGCTCCCGGCGGACGGGGACGGCAGCGGGTGGTCCGTCCGGGTGGTCATGCCGGCTCCGCCGGGCGGCGGAGGAGGGTGACGTCGCCGGAGACGGTCTTCGCGATGAGGCGGCCGTCGCCGCTGCCGATGTGGCCGAACATGGCCGCCTTGCCGGGCTTGCGCTCGTGCGCGACGCCGTCGAACGCGCTGTCCAGCGAGCCGCTCATCGTCTTCACGTCGACGCTCATGCCCACGTCCGCCGGCATCCGCAGCGTGAGGTCGCCCGAGACGCTGGACACGTCGATGCGCCCGCCGGCCAGGAGGTCGAGGTCGAGGGTGAGGTCGCCGGACACCGTCTCGGCCTTGACCCGGTCGCTGCGGCCGTCGACCACCGTCAGCTCGCCGGACACGGTGGTGAACTTCAGGCTGCCCGCGAGCTGGCGGGTCTCCAGGTCGCCCGAGACCGTCTGCGCCGTGATGTCCGACCGCACGCCGTCCAGGGTCACGTCACCGGACACCGACTTGACGGCGGTGCGCGGCGCCTCGATGCCCGACACGACGGCGTCGGCGGAGACCACGCCGAGCTCGACCGGGCAGGTGTGCGGGATGGACACCGAGACGGTGGCCTCGGCCCGGCGGCCGCCGACCCAGTCGAACAGCCCGCCCCAGGTGAGCCGCTCGTGCATGATCGTCAGGGTGCCGTCCTCCAGGCTGACGGTCAGCGGACCCTCGAGGTCGCTCACCTCGACCTGGGCGGCGCCGGCCTCGGCGTCCTCGGTGCGTCCGACCACGTCGATGCTGCCGGAGACCATCCGGACCTCCAGGCGCCGTACGCCCTCCAGGTCGAGGGACTGAGGCTTCTCGATCCGCCACTGCGGCATGCTCTGCTCCATTCACGATGTATCGCGTCTCTGGAACACGATACATCGCGAGTCACCAGAGTCAAGACCCCCTCCCGCGAGTGGTGGGTTCGGCAGCCGTCTTGTCCGGTTCGTCCCGCGCAACCCACCACTCGCGGCGGCGAAGGGGGTGGGCCTGGCGGGCAGGCGGGCGGGCACGGCGAGTCACGGAAGGGACGCGGCCGGACAGGCCGACGACGAGACCGGGCGCTCCGCGAGGAGATGCGCCGCCCGGGACCGGGAGAGGTTCCAGCCGCCGACACCGCCCGAACGCACCGCGGCAGTCGCGCCGGTCATGCCGTCGAGCAGGCAGGACCGGGTCGGCTCGGGCAGGCGGGCCAGGACCGGGACGGCGTCCGCGGACAGCGCCCTGAGGTACAACACGTCGATCTTTCCGGTGGCCAGGTAGCGCTCGACGTTGCGCTGGGCGACGAAGGCGTCCGGGTTGATCGCGGCCAGGACGAGCAGCGTCCCGGCAGCCGTCACGACGATGGACCGGGCCAGCCAGTCGGCCCGCAGCTTGATCCCGGCCGCCGCGACCAGGAGGACGAGGACGCCGAGCCACGTCTCGAACGCGTTCATGAACAGCCGCAACCGGGTGAACCCGAACGCCTGCTCATAGAGGTGCAGCCGGTAGAGCGCGGACACCACGATGACCAGCGTCAGGCCGCAGAGAGCGCCCAGCAACGCTCGCAGCGCCACCCGCTGCACGGGCCGCTGTCGAGGCGCCCAACGCACCGTCGCGGCGACGACTGTGAGGGTCAGCACGGTGACCGTCACCAGCTGACCGAAACCGCTCCGGGCGTACTCCGCGTAGGTCATGCCGGCGGTCTCGAGCACGTGCCGGTGGCCGCCGAACAGGACCGTCAGCTGCACCAGCACGAACGTCGCGAACAGGCCGACGAGAACCGCGATCGGTACAAGCCACTCCACCGTCCGGACCGGCCGCCCGGGCGAGGGCCGGACCGCGTCCCAGCTCGGTGGAGCGGCGCCGAGGAAGGCGGCACTGGTCGCCAGCCAGGCGACGAGGACGAGGGTGACGAGCCGCAGGGGCAGCAGACCCAGGTCGACGCGCGGGAGCAGGGCGGCAAACACCGCGTCGGCACTGGCGAACAACGCGCCGAAGACCAGCAGGAGCAGTCCGGTGACAGCCGTCACCCGCGCGGTGCGCAGCCAGCCGCCGGCGGACGGGGCGTGCGGCCGAACACCCCGGCCCACCCAGGGCAGACAGCGCAGCGACGCGAGCGGGAGCGATACGGCAGCGAGCAGTCCAGCAACCAGTGCGCGGGTGGGGACCAGGGCGTACGACGCGAGTCCGGTGGCGGCGAGCAGGCTGAGAGCGCCCAGCCAGCCCGCGTCCCGGATCGCGACGACCGCTAGCAGCAGCACGCCCAGGCCCGTGAAGGCGATCTCGTGCAGCCCCAGCCTGTGCCGCACGGTGGGCAGGGCGGCGCACCCGACGGCCAGGCCCGTGACCAGGACGCCGATGCCCGGCGTGCTGTCGACGACGAGAACGGCACCGGTCAGTCCTGCCAGCAGGGCCAGCGCGGTCACCGGATGGGGCACCGCCCGGCCGCCGTCCGGCCAGTAGCGGTCCAGGTCGGCGGCCAGCGGGTGCCGTAGCTGGACCGCGCCGGTGCCCGGGCCGGTCGATGCGCTCCAGGTGTCGCTCACGCGGTGACCTCGCAGTCGGGGGAGGGGATGTCGACGCGGAAGCGGCAGCCGCCCGCGCCGGCGGGAGCGAGATCGATCCGGCCGCCGTGCAGACTCACCGCCCAGCGCGCGATGGCCAGACCCAGCCCGGTGCTCCCGGTGCTGCCGGTGCCGCCGCGATAGAACCGGTCGAAGACCCGGTCGCGGTCAGCCGGATCGATGCCCGGCCCTTCGTCAGCCACCTCGAGGTGCAGCCCCGACCCCGAGGTACGAGCGATCACGAGCACCGTTCCTCCCGGTGGGCTGTGCCGCGCCGCGTTGTCGAGCAGGTTGGCCAGCACCTGGTGCAGCCGGGCGCCGTCGACCCACGCGCGGGCGTCGGCCGGCGACACGTCGACGGTGAACGCGACATCTCTGCCGGACATCTCGGCCTCGGCGACGGCGGCGTCGACGAGCGGGGCGACCGGAAGGTCGCGGCGGTCCAGGGGAGCGGTCCCCGCATCGATCCGGCTGAGGTCCAGGAGCTCGCGCACCAGCCGCCCCAGGCGCTCGGTCTGCGACAGCGCGGTCTGCAAGGTCGCCTGGTCGGGCCGAGCGACCCCGTCGGCCAGGTTCTCGAGGATCGCCTGCAGTGCAGCGATGGGAGTGCGCAGCTCGTGGCTCACGTTGGCGACCAGCTCACGCCGCTCTCGGTCGGCGGCCTCCAGGTCGGCTGCCATCCGGTTGAAGGCCCGAGCCAGCTCGCCGACCTCGTCGCGCGAGGTGGCCCGCACCCGGCGGCTGTAGTCACCACGTGCCATCGCCCTGGCCGCACCTGTCATCGACCGGAGGGGCGAGGTCATGCCACGGGCCAGCACCTGTGTCACCGCCAGGGCGAGCAGCACCGCGACGGGCAGCGTGTAGCGCGGCCGCCAGCCCAGGTGGACCAGGCCGTACCAGACGAGGAACGACGAGGTCGAGACGCTGACGGCGACCAGGACGCCGAGCTTGGCCTTGACCGAACGGACCGGGTCGAGGGGCCGGGGCGCGCTCATGGCACCTCCACCGAGTAGCCGACACCGTGCACCGTCCGGATCACGCCGGCGCCGAGCTTTCGTCGCACCGACTTGACGTGGCTGTCGACGGTCCGGGTGCCACTGGACCCATCGGACCAGTCCCACACCTGCGCCAGCAGCTGTTCTCGGGAGAGCACCTGGCGGGGCCGGTCGGCCAGCGCGCACAGCAGGTCGAACTCCAGCGGGGTGAGGTGGACGTCGTCGCCGGCGCGTCGCACCCGGCGCCCCGCCCGGTCGATCTCGAGGTCGCCGAGTCGCTGGACGGGCGTGGCCTGGCCCATCGCCGCGAGTTCGGCCGCCCGCCGGACCCGGCGCAGCAGGGTGTGCACGCGCGCCACCAGCTCGCGCATGCTGAAGGGCTTCGTGAGGTAGTCGTCCGCGCCGGCCGCCAGCCCCATCAGGGTGTCGGCCTCGTCGTCACGGGCGGTGAGCATGAGCACCGGAACCGGCCGGTGCGCCTGGACCCTGCGGCAGACCTCGAGACCGTCGAAGCCGGGAAGCATCACGTCCAGCACCAGGATGTCAGGTGCGTGCTCGGCGGCCATGGCTACGCCGGACGGGCCGTCGCCGGCGACGTGCACGACAAAGCCCTCGGCGCGCAGACGGACGGCGACAGCGTCGGCGATGGCGGGCTCGTCCTCGACGAGGAGCACGGTGGCGACCGACGACGTCATGCAGGCGAGCCTAGGGACGGGACGTGTGGTGGGTCGGTCGGCCGCGTGAAGATCTTGTGGAGGCGGCGGCTCAGTCGTCGTCGGTGTCGTCGAGGCGGGCCAGCCAGGTGGCCAGCCGCTCGACCGGCACCTCGAAGTCCGGGTTCTCGTCGACGAACTGCTGGAACCGCGCGGCCAGCCAGGCGAGCGAGACCGACTCCTCGCCCCTGCGGCTCTCCAGCTCCTCGATGCCGCGGTCGGTGAAGTACACGCCGGCCCTCAGAGGGTGAAGGCCTGCTCGATCAGCGTGCGCTGCTCGAGGTCGTGGACCCGGTGCGACCCGGCGGCCGGGGACGCGGACGGCGGCCGGGCCACGCACGACAGCCCGCGACCGCCGAGCCGGGCCGGCAGGTTGAGCGCCATGTACGGCCAGCTGCCCATGTTGGCCGGCTCCTCCTGGACCCAGACGAGCTGGGCGTCAGGGTAGGCGGAGACGGCCTCGGCGATCTCGGCGCCCGCCAGCGGCGCGAGCCGCTCGACCCGGACGATCGCGACCTGCTCGCCCCCGGAGCCGGCCCGCTTGGCCCGCTCGGCGAGAAGGTCGTAGTAGACCTTGCCGGCGCAGAGCAGGACCCGGCGCACGCCGGCCGGGTCGATGCCCTGCTCGGTCTCGGGGATCACCGGCCGGAACGTGCCGGAGGTGAACTCCTCGACCGGGGAGGCGGCGGCCTTCAGCCGCAGCATCGACTTGGGGGTGAAGACGATCAGTGGCCGGCGCGGCTCGTGGTAGGCGTGCCAGCGCAGCAGGTGGAAGTACGACGCCGGCGTGGACGGGTAGGCAACGGTCATGTTGTCCTCGGCGCACATCGTGAGGAACCGTTCGATCCGGCCGGACGAGTGGTCCGGGCCCTGGCCCTCGAAGCCGTGCGGCAGCAGCAGCACCACCGACGAACGCTGGTTCCACTTCTGCTCGGACGCGGTGATGAACTCGTCGATGATGGTCTGCGCGCCGTTGAGGAAGTCGCCGAACTGCGCCTCCCAGAGCACCAGCGCGTCCGGGCGGGCCACCGAGTAGCCGTACTCGAAGCCCATCGCGGCGAACTCCGACAGCAGCGAGTCGTAGATCCAGAACCGGGCCTGGCCCTCGTCGAGGTGGGAGAGCGGCACCCACTCCCGGCCGGTGACCTTGTCGGTGAGGACCGCGTGCCGCTGCACGAACGTGCCCCGGCGGGAGTCCTGGCCGGCCATCCGGATCGGCTTGCCCTCGAGCAGCAGTGAGCCGAAGGCGAACAGCTCGCCCATCGCCCAGTCGATGCCGCCCTCGGACGCCATCGCCGCCCGGCGCTGCAGCAGCGGCATCAGCTTGGGGTGGACGGTGAAGCCGTCGGGGAGCGCCACGAACGCGTCGGCGATCCGCTTGACGACCTCGAGGTCGACGGCCGTCCTGCGGCGGGAGCCGGTCGCGGCGACTGCCGAGGACTGCTCGGCGGGCGCCTCGAGACCCTCGCCGGTGCCCTCCTCCTGGGACGAGGAGATGGCGTCCCGGGTCTCGGTGAAGACGCGCTCCAGCTGGCCCTGGTAGTCGCGTAGCGCCTGCTCGGCCTCCTCGACGGAGATGTCACCGCGGCCGATGAGCGACTCGGTGTAGATCTTGCGGACCGACCGCTTGCCCTCGATCAGGTTGTACATCAGCGGCTGCGTCATCGAGGGGTCGTCGCCCTCGTTGTGACCCCGGCGCCGGTAGCAGACCAGGTCGATGACGACGTCCTTCTTGAACGCCTGGCGGTACTCGAAGGCCAGCTTGGCGACCCGGACGCACGCCTCGGGGTCGTCGCCGTTGACGTGGAAGATCGGCGCCTGGATCATCCGCGCCACGTCGGTGCAGTAGAACGACGACCTGGATGCCGCCGGGGAGGTGGTGAACCCGACCTGGTTGTTGACGATCACGTGGATGGTGCCGCCGGTGCGGTACCCGCGCAGCTGGGAGAGGTTCAGCGTCTCGGCCACCACGCCCTGGCCGGCGAAGGCCGCGTCCCCGTGCAGCAGCACGGGCAGCACGGTGAAGCCCTCTTCGCCCTTGTCGATGCGGTCCTGCTTGGCCCGGGTGATGCCTTCGAGCACCGGGTTGACCGCCTCGAGGTGCGAGGGGTTCGCGGCCAGGTACACCTTGCACTCGCTGCCGTCCGGCGCCTTGAAGACGCCCTCGGTGCCAAGGTGGTACTTCACGTCCCCGGAGCCCTGCACCGACCGCGGGTCCTGGTTGCCCTCGAACTCACGGAAGATCTGGCCGTAGGACTTGCCCGCCAGGTTGGCCAGCACGTTGAGCCGGCCACGGTGCGGCATCCCGATGGTGACCTCGTCGAGACCGATCTCGGCCGCGGAGGTCATGACCTCGTCCAGCAGCGGGATGACCGACTCGCCGCCTTCGAGCGAGAAGCGCTTCTGCCCGACGTACTTGGTCTGCAGGAAGGTCTCGAACGCCTCGGCCGCGTTGAGCCGGCGCAGGATCGTCAGCTGGTCCTCGCGGTTCGGCTTGGCGTAGCCGACCTCGACCCGCTCCTGGATCCAGCGGCGCTCCTCGGGGTCCTGGATGTGCATGTACTCGATGCCGATGCGCCGGCAGTAGGACTCGCGCAGCACGCCGAGGATCTCGCGCAGCGTCGCCATCGGCTTGCCGCCGAAGCCGCCGGTCGCGAACTCACGGTCGAGGTCCCACAGCGTCAGGCCGTGGGTGACGACGTCGAGGTCGGGGTGGCTGCGCTGACGGAACTCCAGCGGGTCGGTGTCGGCCATCAGGTGGCCGCGCACCCGGTAGGCGTGGATCAGCTCCTGCACCCGGGCCTGCTTCGCGACGTCGTCCTCGTGCGAGGCCGAGATGTCGCGCACCCAGCGGATCGGCTCGTACGGGATGCGCAGCGACCGGAAGACCTCGTCGTAGAAGTTCTGCTCGCCGAGCAGCAGACCGTGCACCCGACGGAGGAAGTCGCCGGACTGGGCACCCTGGATGATCCGGTGGTCGTACGTCGACGTCAGCGTCATCGTCTTGCTGACCGCCAGCCGGGCCAGCGTCTCGGGCGCGGCGCCCTGGTACTCCGCCGGGTACTCCATCGCCCCGACGCCGATGATGGTGCCCTGGCCCGCCATCAGCCGTGGCACCGAGTGCACGGTGCCGATGGTGCCCGGGTTGGTGAGGGTGATGGTCGTGCCGGCGAAGTCGTCTGCCGTGAGCTTGTTGGCGCGTGCCCGCCGGACGATGTCCTCGTACGCCGACCAGAAGCCGGCGAAGTCCATGCGCTCGGCGCCCTTCACCGAGGGCACCAGCAGCGTGCGGGTGCCGTCCGGCTTCTGGATGTCGATGGCGAGGCCGAAGTTCACGTGCTCGTGCCGGACCACCGCGGGCTTGCCGTCGACCTCGGTGAAGCCCTGGTTCATCTCCGGCATCTCGGCCAGCGCCTTGACCACGGCGAACCCGATGAGGTGGGTGAAGGAGACCTTGCCGCCACGGTTGCGCTGAAGGGCGTTGTTGATGACCGTGCGGTTGTCGATGAGCAGCTTGGCGGGGACGGCGCGCACGCTGGTCGCCGTCGGCACGGCGAGGCTGGCGTTCATGTTGGACACGACCCGGGCCGCGGGGCCCTTCAGCGGTCGCACCTCGTCGCCGCCCTCGGACGGGGCCTCCGCTGCGGACTCCTTGGCGGCGGGGGTGGTCGCGGCGGGCTTGGACTCGGCGGGCGTGGACCCGGCGGGCGTGGACCCGGCGGGCGTGGACCCGGCGGTCGTGGGCTGGGCGGCCTTGACCTCGGCCGGCGGGCTCACCGGCGCGGTGGCCGACTTCTGCGCCACCTGCTGCGCGGCCGCGGTGCCGTCGGCCGCGGGGGCCGGCGCCGCGGCAGCGGCTGGGGCGACGGACTCGGCCGGATCCGCAGCCGTGGTGCTGCCGTTGGCCACCGCCCCGTCGGCGGGCCGGTAGTCCTTGAAGAAGTCCCACCAGGCGGCGTCGACGCTGTTCTTGTCGGCGAGGTACTGCTGGTAGAGCTCGTCGACGAGCCATTCGTTGGGGCCGAAGCCGCCGGGAGTCTTGCTGCCTGTGCTGCCTGTGCCGCCTGTGCCGCCTGGGCTGCCTGTGCTGACTGGGGTGCGGGTCTGCTCCTGCCCAGAGGCTGACTGCGACACGGCGTTCTTCGCCCTCTTCCCTGCGCTGCTCGACGAGTCCGGAGGTTCGGCCCAGCCTAGTCGCACCTCCGGGGCGCGGTTCGGCCGCCGCCGAGCGGACACCACCCCCGCCTCCGCACCCGGTCGAGTGGCGCGTAGTGGCGGTGTTTCGCGCGCTGAGCCAGCCACTACGCGCCACTCAAGCGTCGGGGTCCGCACTACGCGCCGCTCATGGCCCGGGGTGGGGGTGGAGTCGGCGGTGGGGGTGGGGTCTGCGGTGGGGGTGGGGGTGGAGGTGGGGTGGCGGTGGGCGTGGGGCGGGGGCGGGGCGCCATCCGGACGGCCAGGTGCACCGGGCGGGCACCCTCGGGAGCCGAGTCCGGCGGCCGGTTGGACGCCATCAGCGGCCGGAGCAGGTCCATGATCGCCCCGCTGAGGTCGGCCAGCTCGGCTGCGGTGGCGACCAGGGTGCTGTTGGACAGCAACGCCGCGTCCCGCCACTCGCGCTCGGCGGCGCCCCGGTCGACGAAGTCGAGCACCTTGGCGTCGGAGCTCGCGATCATCACCCGGGCCAGCGTGGAGTCCACCGCCTGCACCAGGTGCGGGTCCGCGTCCGGCTCCGGCTCGGTCACCCAGCCGGCGACCGCGGCCCGCCACACCCGCTCGCGGCCGTCCCGGTCCCTCGCGTCGTCGGGCTCGACGAACCCGTGCCGGGCGAGCAGCCGCAGGTGGTAGCTGCACGCGCTGGGGGACAGACCGGCCACCTCGGCGACCTCGGTGGCGGTCGCCGGGCCGTCCTCCTGCAGCTTCTCCAGGATCGCGTACCGCCCGGCGTGGGCCAGGGCGCGCAGCGCACCGGGGTCGGAGATCCGGCGGCCGTACGGCGTCTCGCCAGGGTCGGTGTCGGTCACCTGCGGAGAATATCTGAAACAACCCCTTCACAACCAGGATGTGAAAGAGTAGTTTCACATCTCGTGGACACCGAGACGCCGACCAGAGCCACCACCCCGGACCTTCCCGCAAGCGCCGCCCCGCGCTCCGCCGTCCCGACCGAGAGCGCCGCGCTGCGGACCCGGGACGCCCGGCTGGTCCTGTCCGCCTACGCGATCTCGGCGGTCGGCAGCGAGGTCACCGTGCTGGCGATCCCGGTCGCGGCAGCGCTGCTGCTCGGGGCCAGCCCGCTGCAGATGGGCCTGCTCGTCGCGGCCGGCACCGCGCCGTACATCGGCTTCGCCCTCGTGGTGGGGGCGTGGGTGGACCGGCTGCGCCGCCGCCGGCCGCTGATGGTCGCGGCGGACCTGCTGGCCGCCGTCGCGCTGCTCACCGTCCCGCTCGCCTGGGTGCTGGACGAGCTCACCGTCGGCCAGCTGATCGCCGTCGAGCTGGTGGTCGGCGTGGCCCGGGTGACCTTCCGCCCCACGTTCAGCACCCACCTGGCCGACGTCGTCCCGGCACACGCGATCACGACGGCGAGCTCGCGGCTGCGCGCCTCCGAGGCCACCGCGATGCTCGCCGGGCCGACGCTCGGGGGCTCGCTGGTGCAGCTGCTCACCGCGCCGGTCGCCGTGCTCGCCGACGCCGTGTCCTTCCTGGTCTCGGCCGTCCTCGTCGGCCGGGTACGCGCGCCCGAGCGGGTGGGCTACGTCGCGCCGCCGCGCCGCCGCCTCGCCCAGGAGATCGGCGAGGGCATGGCCCACCTGTTCCGCGATCGCCGGCTCCGTGCCATCGCGGGTGCGGCCGCGAACGTCAACTTCTTCGGCATGATGATCTTCGCGCTGCTCGTGGTGTACCTCACCCGGGAGCACGACTTCACCCCGGCGATGATCGCCGCCGTGACCGTGGCCGGCGGGCTCGGCTCGTTGGCGGGGGCGGTGCTCGCTCCCAGGGTCTCCGGCCGGATCGGTCGTGGCCGCACGATCATGGCCGGCTCAGCGGTCTTCTCGGTCGGCATGATCGCGTTCCCGGCCGCCCACGGCCCGCGCTGGCTGGTGCTCGCAATCCTCTGCGCCAACGAGGTGCTCGTGGGCATCGGGATCATGCTGTTCGACGTCACGACCGGCGCCTTCTACCTCACCGACGTCCCCGACGGGCTGCGCGGCCGGGTGAACAGCTCGATGTCCACGGTGACCCAGGGCGTCAAGGCGCTCGGGGCGCTGGCCGGCGGCGCCATCGGCTCGGCGTACGGCGTCCGGCCGGCGCTCTGGGTGGCCGCGGTGGGTGCGACGACGACCGTGCTGTGGACCGTCGTGTCCCCGCTGCGCTCGACCGAATGAGCACGGCATGACCACGGCTTGGCCACCGCCGGGGCCGGACCCCGCTACCGTCGCCACGTGCAGGGGGACACCGGTGCTGTGTGCCGCGCGGCCGCGGTCTGGCTGACGCTGGCCGCGCTCACGGCCGCCCTGAGCCCGGTCCGGTCCGCGGACGCGGCAGCCGCCGCCTCGAGCAGACCCGAGCCACAGATGCAGGTGGCCCTTCGCCAGGCCGGCGGGTACGCGCTGCGCCAGCTGCACCGCACCGACGGACGCCTCGGCCCGGGCCGCTACCCGACCGTCGCCGTCGGCGACTCACCGTGGCGGACCAGCGGCACCAACGGCTGGCTGGCCGGGTTCTGGCCGGGCCGGCTCTGGCTGGCCTACGAGCTCACCGGCGACCGGGCCTGGGCGCGTCGCGCCGTGTCCCGGCAGGCGCCGCTCGCGGTCCGGCAGGACGACACGTCGACGCACGATCTCGGCTTCCTGCTGCAGACCTCCTTCGGCCGGGGCGCCGACCTCCTCGGCCGTACCGAGGACGCCGCGGTCGTGCAGCGTGCTGCGGCTGCGCTGGCTGCGCGCTACGTGCCGTCGGTCGGCGCGGTCCGCAGCTGGGACGGTCCGGATGGTCGCACCACCGTCATCGTCGACAGCCTGATGAACCTCGAGCTGCTGTTCTGGGCCGCCGGCCACGGCGGGCCGGCCCAGTGGCGCGACCTGGCCGTCCGGCACGCCCTGACGGTCGCGCGCTGGCAGGTCCGGCCGGACGGCAGCACGTTCCACGTGGTGCAGCTGGACGACTCGACCGGCCAGCCCGCCTGGCGGGGCACCGTGCAGGGCCTCGCGGACGGGTCCACCTGGGCCCGCGGCCAGTCCTGGGCGGTGCACGGCTTCACGACGGCGTACGCCGAGTCCCGCGACCCGCGGCTGCTCGACGCGGCCCGCCGGGTCGCCGGCTACGCCGTCAGTCACCTGCCCGCCGACGGCGTGCCCTGGTGGGACTACGACGCCCCCGGCACCCAGCGGGACACCACCGCGGCGGCCGTCCTCGCCGCGGGGCTGCTCGACCTCGCCCGGGTCGACCCGGATCCAACCCGACGGGCGACCTGGCGCGCTGCGGCCCTGCACACGCTGCGGTCGCTGATCGGCCCGCGCTATCTGGCGAAGGGGACCGGCTCCTGGTCGATCCTCTTGCACGGCCGGCACGACCCGACCTACGACGACGCCGGTGTGACCTACGGCGACCACTACCTGTTGGAAGCCCTGCTCCGGGTGCAGCTGCTGCCCTCGGCGCGCCCAGCGCGGCCGGTGCGGGCCTTGCGACGCCTCAGCGGTGGCGGCCTACGCGTCGACCTGGGCGCCGCCCACCGGGTGGGCGGCGTCTCGGTGCGGTGGCGGCACGGGACCTCGGCCGCGACCTGCTTCGCGGTGCAGGTGTCGACCGACGGCAGACGCTGGACCACGGTCCGGGGTGGGGTGAGCAGCGGTCGGAGCGCGTCGGCCGAGACCTACGACCTGCGGGACCGGGTCACGCGGTACGTCCGGGTGCGGCCACGCGGCTCGACGGACGGCACCGCAGGGCGGGCGGTCCGGCTCACAGTCCGGCGCTGACGCCCATCGGTCCGGTCAGCAGCCACGTCAGCGCGGCGGTGTCCGGGGTGTGGTGATGTAGGTGAGCGCACCGACCAGGATGAGCAAGCCGTCGAGCAGCAGGACGGCGCGGATGACGGCCGTCTCGGTCGCGTCGACGCCGGTCGCCTGCAGGCGGTCGACCGTCAGCCGGCTGGACAGGGAGTAGAACACCGAGGCGACACCTCCGAGGGTCAGCAGGAGGCCGGCGAACCTCGTGGGGGTGCCTCCGACGCTCACCAGCAGCGTGAGGCCCGCGACCACGGCCAGGAACCACAGCGGCATCGCGAGACCCGTACCCCACCCGTACACCCAGTCGTCGACGATCCGGCTGGCGTCGCCCGCAGTGTCGACGAAGGTCAGGTCGTACGGCTGCTCGTGGTCGATCGACACCCAGGCGCCCACGAGGTTCGCGCCGATCCACGAGACGCCGAGGAAGATCAGAACCCTGTGCACGCGCCCAATCTGCCAGGTGCGGAGGGCAGAACGGGTGACCTGGCCGGTCAGCGGTCGCGGAGCCGGACCACGAACTTCAACCCGGACCAGGTCGCGTCCACCGCGCAGACCTTGGTGTCGACCAATCCGCTCGCGAGGCCGTGCGCCCGGACGACGTTCTCGTCCAGGTCCGTGCGCACGCCGCTGCTGCGCTTGGGCCACACCACCCAGAGGCCGCCGGACGTCGTCAGGCGGGTCGCTGACGGACCGAACCGCTGCGTCAGCGCCCGTCGGTCCGGGGCGAAGGCGAGCACGACGTCGTACGGCGACCGCCCGGCCCTGCGGTGCAGCTCGACGCCGGGCAGCGGACCGAGCAGCTCCTCGAAACCGGCCGGCGCCCCGGTCAGCAGCACCCGGCTGCCCGGCCGGATGCCCAGCTTCCGCGGCAGCGGCGTTCCGGAGTACCCCGCGACGGCGTCCACGCCAGCACCGTAGTCGGACGAAGAGCGTCGCCAGATGTGCGAACGATGACCGGCCGATGACAGACCTGTCATGGATCGCGCGTTTGCCGGTCGTTGCCATCACGGTGTGTCCACGCGAGCGGCTCGAGCTCGCCGGGAGGGTGACACACCATGCGTGGACAGCGGGACATCCCTGCGGCAATGAACGCGCGCCGGAGAGTACGGCTCCTCCCTGGCCGGCGGCGGACGGCCGGACCGGCGTGGCGGGAACCCCTCCCCGTCGCCCGCCGGTCCGGCTCGTCGCCCCGGCACCACGCCCCGCGAAGGTTCGGCGCGGTCGCCACCGCCGTGGCGCTCGTCTGCGGCGTCCTCGTCGCCCTGCCGGCACTTCCGGCGCAGGCAGCAACGAGCACCCTGAACCTGAACGTCATCAGCGCACGCACCGAGCCGCGCGCGCTGGGCGGCGCCGGCGTCTCCGAGGGCGACGCGGTGGACGCCTTCACGTACCTCATCAACATCGACAACACCGGGACCACCGAGCAGCGGACCGCGACCGGACCCTGCGCGGCGGAGACGCCCGGCTACCCTGCCGACTGCCACTGGCCCTCGATCGTCGACGTGGAGCACCCGAGCCCCATCTATCGCCAGGGCGACGAGAGCGACTTCGCGGACGGTGGCATCGACCTGCCGGACGGGCGCTACCTGATCTCGGTCCTGGCGGACGGCTACAAGATCGACGGGGCGCACTTCACCGTGCCGCTGCCGGGCGACGGCCTGGTCACCGTCGAGCTGCAGCCGAACCCGCTCCCGGACTCGACGCTGCGGGCGCAGGTGTTCTCCGACACCCTGCCCACCAACGGCACCCTCGACCAGGGTGAGACCGAGACCGGCCACGTGCAGGGCTTCGTCGGCCACCTGAACGACACCCTCGGCGAGGTCAGCACCGACGTCTACGGCAACCCGCTGTGCACCATCTACGAGGGCGAGGACCTGGACTCGCACGTGATCCCGGACAGTGCCCTCGACGCCGACAAGCTCCCGGTGGTCAAGACGATCGGCAGCCAGTGCGTCAGCGACAGCACCGGGATGCTGACCATCCCGCACCTGGGCACCAACCGGTACACGCTGTCGGTCACCCCGCCGGAGGGGCAGACCTGGATCCAGACCACCACTCTCGAGGGGAACCACGACTGGGACTCCTGGATCATGGAGGGCAGCACCGGCTACGACACCGAGTTCACCGTGGCCGGCGAGAGCGTCCCCCAGCCGATCTTCGGCTTCGCGCCACCCACGAACACACTGTCCGGCGGCAGCGGGCACATCAAGGGTGTCGTCGTCGGCATCAAGCAGTACACCCCGCCGCGCGGGGGCACCTTCAACTTCTGGTTCGGTTACACCGGCAGCAAGGTCGACAAGCCGATCGTCCGGCCGTGGCTGTCCCTCTCCGACCTCCAGGACGGCGACCGAGCCGTCTGGGTCGGACGCGGCGACGCCAACGGCGCGTTCGACATCGCCGGCGTGCCCGACGGCGACTACATGCTCACCTGGTGGGACGAGCCCCAGAACTACATCATCAGCTCGATCAACGTCACGGTCCGGGGCGGCGAGACGGTCGACATGGCCCAGCTCCCGCTGAACGACTGGTGGACGACCTACGACGGATACGTCTTCAACGACATCAACCGCAACGGCGTCAAGAACGCGAACGAGCCTGGGATCCCGAACTACACCATCACCATCAGGCGCCGGGACAACTCGCTGATGGACCGCGGTCAGACCACGGTCACCACGGACAGCTCCGGCTACTACTCGTTCGAGTCGGCCTACCCGCTCAGCGAGTGGAACGTCATGGAGGCCTACAACGACTCCTTCTACACGACCGGGGTCACCTACCAGGCGGACAACCAGCCGACCCCCACGACGGTCAAGGGTGCCGGGGTGGACGTCAGCGTGCTGCCGATCATCGGGCTCGGCGGGCGGATGGACTGGGGTGTGCACGCGTACTCACCGGCCGGGAACGGGATCGACCCGCGGAACGGCGGCATCGTCGGCACGGTGAGCTACGACACGACCCGCAACGAGCTCGACCCGCAGTACGCCGCCACCGAGGACTGGCAGCCGGGCGTCGCGGACGTGCCGGTCGAGCTGTTCGCCACCGTCGACTGCGGTACGCACGAGGGCGTTCCCTGCGACGCCAACGAGCTCTTCGAGCTCGCACCGGACGGCTCCTACGCCAAGGGACAGCTGCTCAACACCTACCTGTCCGAGCACTGGAGCCTGCCGACCGGCTGCACGGCTCGCGACGTGGACGGGGTACCTCTCGTCCACGGGGTGGACGAGAAGGTCCTCGTGCCCAGCCAGGAGACGGACGGCAAGTGCCTGTCGAGCATCTCCCAGAGCGTGCAGTTCGGCACCTACGCCACCGACCAGGGGGGACCTGACGCCAACTTCGGCGCGGCCGTGGACGGCAACTACGGCTTCGGCGACGCCTGCGTCGGAGGGACCGTCAAGGACTCCGCAGGCCACCTGCCCTCCGACCCGGACTTCGACTACTCCGACCCGGCCTGTGCCGGCGGCACCTTCGAGCCGCTCGGCTCCGGCGACTACCTGGTCGCGCTTGCGATCCCCGAGGACGCCAGCGGCAGCCCGATGTACAAGGTGACCGGCGAGGAAGACATCAACATCGGCAACGGCGACCAGATCATCCCGCAGGTCCCGCCGCCCGCCTGCGCCGGACCGCTGCACACCGTCGACCTCGCCGGCGACGGCACCGACGGCTACGACCCGGTGGTCGGCGACGGCGGTATCACCAACGACCTGCCGGTCGGAGTCACGGTGCCGGCCTCGACGCCGATCGACAACGCCACCTTCCTGGACATCGGTGGCTCGCCCTACGAGGGCGCACCGAAGCCGACCTGCGAGACGAAGCTGGTGCGGGTCAACAACGGCAAGTCGATCGTGCCGATCTTCAACGTGTTCACCGATGTGCCGATCCCGTCCCGGCTGCGCGGACTGATCGTCGACGACATCAACTTCTCCGCCGACCCGCGCTCGACCCTGTTCGGCGAGAAGATGGGTGTCCCGTTCGCCCCGGTCGGCATCTACGACTTCACCAACAGGCTCGTCACCACCGTCGAGTCGGACTACAACGGCACCTACGACGTGCTGCTCCCGTCGACCAACCACATCAGCTGCCCGACGCCGTCGGGTGTCTGCGCGAACATGTACCGGTTCGTCGGCAACGACCCAGGCGCACCTGGGCGACTCAACCCGAACTACAACCCGCGCTACCGCACGATCGCGACCGAGTTCGAGGCGCTGCCCGGCCTCAACATCCCGACCGACCTCGCTCCCACCCAGGTGGGCGTCTCCGTCGCGTCCCCGACCACCGGGGTCAGCACTCCGGTCACCTGCCCTGTCGATGAGACGACACCTCAGCTGATGGCCGTGAGCCGGCCCTACGTGAACGGCACGGGTTCCTTCACCATCCAGGGAACCGGCTTCGGCGCCAGCAAGGGCGCCGGCAAGGTGACCCTCGACGGCACCATCGTGCTGCAGACCAACGGCACGTGGAACGACACCACGATCGCCGTCACGGTGCCTGCCGGCACGCCGACCGGCCCGCACCAGCTCGAGGTCACTGCCGACAACGGGCAGGTGACGACCAACGGGCTCACCTTCCACGTGATCGGAACGGGCTACGGGCCGACGGTCCGTGAGGTCGGCCCAGGGCGCACCTACGCCACGATCCAGGCGGCGCTCGACGTCGCCATGAACAGTCCGGCCGACGACCTGGTCGTGGTGTACCCCGCCAATGCCAACTCCGGCAACCCGCGCGGTGCCTACTACGAGAACCTGATCATGGCGTCGCCGGTCAAGCTGCAGGGGGTTGGCCCGGGAGGCTTCCAGGGCTCGCAGTTCGTGCCCGGCTCCATCATCGACGCCAGCGCGTTCGGCGGCGACAACCAGATCGTCACCGACTGGTACACCAAGGTCGGCGGCCTGACCTGGGACGGCAACCAGGCCGTGAGCGACGGCGAGGCCGTCTACGTCCTCGCGTCGGCGAACGCCACCAACACCGCGGGCCGGGCTCGTCAGTTCACCAGCGGCTACAAGGCCGGCATCGACGGGTTCGACCTCCGCGGCGGCATCCAGCAGGGCTTCCCCGGCAACATCAACAGCCTCAACGGTGCGCCGACCGGCCTGCCACCGAACATCACCACCCAGGGTGGCGCGGTCTTCGTCAACGCCTACGCCCGCTACCTGCAGATCACCAACAACGTGGTGCAGAACAACGGCAGCGGCTACGGCGCGATCCGGGTCGGCACGCCTGACCTGGCCGCACCGGACACCAGCCAGCACAACGAGGGCATCCGGATCGCCGACAACCGCATCCTCGCGAATGCGGGCACCAACCTGGCCGGCGGCATCGGGCTCTACGCCGGCGCGGACGACTACGAGGTCGCGCGCAACGACATCTGCGGCAACTTCTCGCTCGAGTACGGCGGCGGGATGAGCGTCTACGGTCGCAGCCCGAACGGGAAGATCCACCACAACCGCATCTACTTCAACTCGTCGAACGACGAGGGCGGCGGCATCATGATCGCCGGCGCCCTGCCGAGCGACCGCGACACCCTCTCCGCCGGCTCAGGTCCGGTCGACATCTACGCCAACCAGATCCAGGCCAACATCGCCAACGACGACGGCGGCGGCATCCGGTTCCTGATGGCCGGCGGCTCCGGTGGCACCGACGTCATGAACGTCTACAACAACATGATCGTGAACAACGTCTCGACCCACGAGGGCGGCGGCGTCAGCCTCAACGACGCGCCGAACGTCCGGGTCTTCAACAACACGATCATGAAGAACCTGACAACGGCCACGGCGGTGACCTCGAACGGTCAGCCGGCACCTGCCGGGCTGTCGACCTCGGAGAACAGCCGCCAGCTCCAGGCCACGCTGCCCTCCGGCTCACCGGTGTTCAGCAACCCGACCCTGTTCAACAACATCTTCTGGGACAACCGGGCGGGGAGCCGGGCGGGCACGACGGTGACCGGTATCGGTCTCACCGGTGACGCCACTCCGGTCAACCGCTGGGACCTGGGCCTGTTCGAGGCTCCCGGGTCACTGTCGCCGAAGAACTCCGTGGTCCAGCAGGACCCCAGCGTCCACCCGTACACGACCGACCCGAGCAACAGCTCGGCCGACCCGGACGTGGTCGCGCCCTACAACGTCTCGGTCTCGTTCGTCACCTGGCGCCAGAACCCGGCCTTCGTCGACGCCACCCTCGTGACGGTCGAGGTTCCCCCGAACCTGCTGGGCAACTACCACCTAGTCGGCTGCCCGGCCTCGCCGGCATGCAACCTCGGCGCCGCCAGCCTGGGTGGGGTCAGTGCTCCCGCGACCGACATCGACGACCAGGCACGTCCGGCTCTCGGCGGGTTCGACGCCGGCGCGGACGAGTTCGCCGCTGCGGCCCCGCCGCCTCCGCCACCGTCGGGCTCCGACCTGTACTTCTCGACCTCGGGCAACGTGAACCCGCCGGGTGTCAGCGGTACCGCAGACGACGCCGACATCTACCGCTGGAACGGCAGCGCGTTCAACCGCGAGATCGACTTCACGGCGGCGCCGTACAACCTGCCGACGACCGCCGATGTGGACGGGTTCTCCCGGGTCGACGCCACCCACTTCTACCTGTCCTTCACCAACAACGTCAGCCTGCCCGGCTTCGGCACCGTCGCGGACGAGGACGTCGTGTACTGGGACAACGGTTCCTGGCGGATGTTCTTCGACGGAAGTGCACGCGGGCTCTTCGGGGTGGATCTCGGTGCCATCAGCGTCGCCGGCGACACGTTGTACTTCTCGACCAACAACACGGTGGTGCCCCCGGGCGCAGGCGGCTCCGGCGACAACGCCGACGTCTACCGCTGGAACGGCGGCAGCTCGTACACCCGGATGGTCGACGTCAGCCAGGCGCCGTACAGCCTGCCGAACTCCGGCTCGTCCACCGGCACGACGAACCCGAACGTCGACGGGCTGATCTGGCGGGGAAGCTCTGACTTCTACCTGTCGTTCAGCAACACCACCACCAACATGCCCGGCGGGCTGGGCGCGGTGCAGGACGAGGACGTCGTGCACTGGACCGGCAGCTGGTCGGTGTTCTTCGACGGGACCGCACACGGCCTGACCGACAGCAGCCAGGACCTCGACGCCATCTGCTTCGCCTCAGGAGCCTCGGCTCTCCCGCCCGCGCCGCCCGTGCCGCCCGCTCCGCCGCTGGAGTTCTCCACGCTGGGCAACCTGAACCCGCCCGGTGTCTCCGGTACTGCTGACGACGCCGACATCTACCGGTGGAACGGGTCGGCGTACAGCCGGGCGATCGACGTCTCGGCGACGCCGTACAACCTGCCGCTCGGGGCGAACGTCGACGGCTTCGACCGGGTCAGCCCGACCCAGTTCTACCTGTCCTTCAGCAACACCAGCACCACGGTGCAGGGGCTGGGTGCGGTGCAGGACGAGGACGTCATCTTCTGGAACGGCAGCGGCTGGTCGCTGTACTTCGACGGCACGGCGCACGGGTTGACCAGCGACAACGAGGACATCGACGCGATCAGCGTGGTGGGCTCGACGCTGTACTTCTCCACGGTGGGCAACACCAACCCGCCCGGGGTGGGGGGCACGGCCGACGACGCGGACATCTACAGCTGGAACGGCAGCTCCTATGCGCGGGTCTGGGACGCCTCCGCCAACGGACTCCCCTACGGGGCGAACGTCGACGGGTACGTCCGGGTCGACGCGACCCACTTCTACCTGTCCTTCAGCGCCTCGACCACCACGGTGCCCGGGCTCGGGGCGGTAGAGGACGAAGACGTCGTCTACAACAACGCCGGCACCTGGTCGGTGTACTTCGACGGGACCTCGCACGGACTGATCGCAAGCAACCTCGACGTGGACGCCTTCGATGTCCCGTGACCCCGGCCGATGCGGCCCACCGAAGGGATCTGGTGACGCCATGAGCCACCAAGCGAACGGCCCTGGGCACAGCGCCTCGGGCGATGACGGCACGACGCCGACCGCCCGGCTCAACCGGCGACGTTTCCTCCAGCTGACCAGCGGCGCCGTGGCCGCAACGAGCCTGCCCTGGGCCGGGAGGCTGCTCCTTCCGCAGGCCGCCTTCGCCGCGGGCGGACCGGACCTGTACCTCGGCGGGACGGACGGGTGGATGTACCTGCCTCGGACGCCCGGCATCCCGCCGTTCCACCCGGACAACCTCGCACCCGACCCGTTCACCACCTACATCTTCGGCTTCCGCAACCTCACCGGCCTCGCCCCGGAGCTGCGGCACAACCAGAAGAACAAGGCGCAGCACTCCGCGCCGATGTTCTGGGTCAAGCAGTTCGATCCCGCGGCACCGGTTGACTTCACCGTCACGCTGACGAACCTGGGTCTCGCGCTGCGGCCTGACCTGTTCGACGCACACACCGTGCACTGGCACGGCTTCCGCAACGTGATCCCGTTCTACGACGGCGAGCCCAGCGGGTCCGTCTCCGTGCCGAGCGGCCGCGAGTTCACCTACGTCTACCGGCCGCGCGATCCCGGCACCTACATGTACCACTGCCACGTCGAGGACGTGGAGCACGTGCACATGGGCATGACCGGGCTGGTGTTCGTCCGGCCGCTCCAGGACGGCCAGGACATCGGCGGCTTCACCAAGTTCCTGTACAACGACGGAGACGGTTCGACCGGCTTCGACCGTGAGTTCGCGATGTTCCTCTCCGAGGTGTGGGCCGAGTCGCACTGGGCCGATGCGCACATCCAGCTGCCGGAGTGGAGCGACTACCGGGCTGACTTCAGCCTGCTGAACGGCCGGGTCTACCCGGACACCATCGCCCCCAACGGCTCGATCGACCCGTTCAACCCGGTGCGGGACGCCACCGGCGACCTGATCGCCCCGGCCGACCACCCGGAGCTGAAGTACCAGCCGCACTCATCGCTGGTGAACTGCAACGCAGGCGACAGGGTGGCCATGCGGTTCGCCAATCTCGGCTTCCGTGAGCAGGCGATGACCCTGGCCGGCATCCGGATGCGCGTGGTGGGCCGGGACGCGACCCCGATGCGCGGTCGCGACGGCACCGACACGTCCTACGAGACCGAGACGCTCAACATCGGACCGGGCGAGGCCTATGACGTCGTGTTCACGGCGCCGTCCCACCAAGGCCCCGGCGCCTACGACACCTACATGCTCTACAACCGCAACTACCTCCGGTCGAACAACCTCGCACCGGGAGGCTTCGGCGGCCAGGCCACCGAGATCCGTGTGTACCCGCCGGGCACGGTGGCACCGCAGGCATATCCCAACGACTGGGGGATCTGAGCGCCATGACAAGAGGTAGTGCAGTCATGTCCGAGAAGTCCCGCGCGCGGTCCCCGCGCCGACACGCCCTTCTGGTCGTCCTCCTGACGATGCTCTCGGTGACCGCGGCGACGCTCTCGACCGGGACGCCGGCCACCGCCGACCCACGTCCCAAGGTGGGCATCGTGTGCACGACCGGGACCGGAGGGACGGCCGACCACCCGATCTTCAACCTGACCACCAAGACCGGCTACATCAGCCTCCCGGACGGCAACACCGCCTTCATGTGGGGCTACTCGAACGGGTTCGACGCGTTCCAGCACCCCGGCCCGGTGCTGTGCGTCAACCAGGGCGACACGGTAACGGTGATCCTGCACAACACGCTGCCCGAGGCCACCTCGATCGTCTTCCCCGGTCAGACGGGCGTGACGGCGGACGGCGTACCGGCGCAGGCCCGGGTCAGCGGCGGCACCGTGACCTCGCTGGCGGACACGGCGGCCGCCGACCACGGAACCATCACCTACAGCTTCGTCGCCGACCACCCGGGGACCTTCCTCTACGAGTCGGGCACGGCGCCGGAGAAGCAGGTGCGGATGGGGCTGTTCGGGGCTCTCATCGTGCGGCCGGGCATGGGCGCCGACTACGCGTACAACCGCGTCGACAGCAAGTTCACGCCCGACGAGGAGTTCATGGTGCTCCTGTCGGAGATCGACCCCTACCAGCACCAGGCGGTCGAGCAGGGCAAGAACTTCAACATCAACAACTACCACCCGCGCTACTGGCTCATCAACGGGCGCGGCTTCCCGGACAGCATCGCCGACAACGACGCGTCCTGGCTGCCCAGCCAGCCCTACGGCGCGCTGGCCCAGATCTACCCGTTCGACGACACCGACCACCCGCTCCCGGGGATGGCGCGGTACCTCAACGTCGGGACCGAGGACTACCCGTTCCACCCGCACGGCAACAACGGCCTGGTCATCGGCCGGGACGGCCGGCCACTCGAGGGGCCGAGCGGTCAGGACCTGTCGTTCGAGAAGTTCGACATCAACATCGGCCCGGGGCAGACCTGGGACGTCATCTTCAAGTGGTACGACGCCGAGGGATACAACCCGACCACCAAGCCGGTGCCCTCGACCGTTCCCAACCTGGCCAACTCGGTGATCGGTGTCTTCTACAGCGGCAGCCCCTACCTCGGGACGAGGGAGACGTTGCCGCCGGGGACGCAGACCCTCAACCAGTGCGGCGAGTACTACATCATCTCGCACAACCACGCGCTGTTCCAGATCACCTCGTGGGGCGCCAACATGACCGGCCCCATCACCTACATGCGGATCGACCCGCCCAAGCCCAACGACTGCGGTTGACGAGAGAGGGCGGGAGAACCATGACGCGAGGGACGACGATGAAGAAGGCAGCTTCCTCTCTGTTGAGCGCAGCCGTGTTGGCCGCGCTGGCGGTCCTCGGCGGACCGGCGGGACCGGCCGACGCCGCGACGGTGTCGATCGACCTGCATGCCACGACCGGGACCATGAACCTTCCCGGCGAGCCGCTCCCCGTCCCCGTGTGGGGGTACAGCGAGGGAGCTGGCTCTGTGACGCGGCCGGGCGGCCCCACCCTGTACGTCGACCAGGATGACGAGGTCACCATCACCCTGCACAACGACCTCGCCGCCGAGAGCAGTGGCCTGCTCGTCCAGGGCCAGCAGATGGTCCCGGACCGGACCGGCGCCGCACCGGGTGCGACCAAGGACTACACGTTTACCGCGAGCAAGCCCGGGACCTACCTCTACGAGGCGGCCCTGCTGCCGAACGCCCAGCACCAGGTGGCCATGGGCCTGTACGGCGCGCTGGTGGTCCGGCCTGCCACGGCGGGCCGCGCCTACGGCTCGCCGGCGACTGCCTTCAACGACGAAGCGGTCCTGCTGCTCAGCGAGATCGACCCCGCACTCAACAAGAAGGCCGACAAGGCCGCGTTCGACATGCGCAAGCTCGCCCCCCGCTACTTCCTGGTCAACGGGCGGGTCCACCCGGCCACCACGCCGATCCTCACCACGGGGGGGCACCAGGTGCTGCTGCGCTACGTGAACGCCGGCGTCGAGTACCGCTCGATGGCGGTCCTCGGTGCGGAGCAGAAGGTGATCGCGCTCGACGGCAGCCTCCTGGACTACTCGCGACGTTACGTCGCGGAGACGTTCGGTCCCGGGCAGACGGCGGACGCCCTGGTCACGGCTCCCGAGTCCGACACGGCCACCACGCTGTCCGTCTACGACGGCAGCTTGCGGCTGCGCAACAGCAACACCGCGGGTTTCGGCGGCATGCTGACCTCGATCGCGGTCGCACCGAGCCTGACCCCGCCGAGCGGTGACGTGGCCGGTCCGGTGACCAGTGCCGTCGCGCACGCCGGCGGCACCTTGACAGCCCACATCGACGACACCGCCCGTGGCGGCTCGGACGTCGCTGCGGCCGAGTACTTCCTCGACACGGTCGGCGCCGCGGGATCCGGGACCAGCATGGACCCGGTCACCGCACCGTTCGACGCGCCCAGCGAGGACGTCACCCTCGCGGTGGGCGTCCCCAGCGGTGAGCACGTGCTCTATGTCCGCGGTCAGGACGAGCACGGCAACTGGGGGGCGCTCAGCTCGGTGCTCGTCTCCGGCGGCGACGCCGGTGGACCCGTCACCCGGTCCGCGACGCTCTCACCGCGGCTGACCAACCACAGCAACAGCGCGGGCGTCGCCGTCTCCGCGACCGCGGACGACAGCGCCACCGGTGGATCGAACATCGCTGCGGGCGAGTACAGCATCGACGGCGGAGCGTGGCAGCCGATGGCGGTGAACGTGTCGGCACCCGTGGCCAGCCTGGACGCGACCATCCCGGCAGCCGTCATCAACGGGATCGCGCCTGCCCCCGGACTCCCCGAGGGCACCCGGGTCGTCTCGATCCGGAGCCAGGACACGGCCGGGAACTGGGGCGACCCGATCACCGCCAACCTGGTGGTCGACATCACCGCTCCGACGACCGGAGGTGTGTCGGTCACCCCCGACCCGAACAACGGCGAGCTCCCGGTCAACGCGAGCTCCCCGGCGGTCCGGGTGACGGCCACGACCATGTCGGACCCGGTCACCAACACGGTCAACAGCCCCATCGCCGGGGCCGAGGTCTTCATCGACTCCGTGGGGGCCAACGGTTCGGGCATCCCGCTCAACGCGTCCGACGGGTCGTTCAACGACCCGTCGGAGGGTGGCTACGCCGACATCCCGCTGACGACAGTCCGGGCGCTGAGCGACGGCTCCCACACCCTCTCGGTGCACGCCAAGGACGCGGCCGGCAACTGGGGCGGCTTCGCCACAACGACCCTGCTCGTGGACAAGGTGCGTCCGGTGGTGTCCGGTGCGGCCGCGACACCGAACCCGTCCCAGGGTGCCCGATCGGTGACGCTGTCGGCGTCGGCGACGGACGGCGCGACGAACATCGTCCGGGCCGAGTGGTTCACCGGTGCCGACCCTGGGATCGGGAAGGCCACGGCGATGGCGGTGGCCGGACCGGGTCTCGGCCCGGTGCCGGTCACGGCGACCGTCGACACCAGCAGCTGGGCCGAGGGCTCGTACTCGCTCAAGGTGCGGGCCAGGGACGCCGCCGGCAACTGGTCGCCGACGGTGAGCCTCACCCTGACGGTGACCGCGACGCTGGAGTACTCCACAGTCGGCCTCACGAACCCGCCCGGTGTCTCCGGCACCGCTGACGACGCCGACATCTACCGGTGGAACGGGTCGGCGCACAGCCGGGTGATCGACATGACCGCCGCGCCGTACAACCTGCCCACCGGCGCGAACGTCGACGGCTTCGACCGGGTCAGCCCGACCCAGTTCTACCTGTCCTTCAGCAACACCAGCACCACGGTGTCTGGGCTGGGTGCGGTGGCTGACGAGGACGTGATCTTCTGGAACGGCAGCGCATGGTCGATGTACTTCGACGGCTCCGCGCACGGGCTGACCAACGCCAACCTGGACCTCGACGCGATCAGCGTGGACGGCTCGACGCTGTACTTCTCCACGGTGGGGAACACCAACCCGCCCGGGGTCGGCGGGGCGGCCGACGACGCCGACATCTACAGCTGGAACGGGACGTCCTACGCCCGGGTCTGGGACGCCAGCGCGAACGGGTTCGCCGCCGCTGCCAACGTCGACGGCTTCGTCCGGGTCGACGCGACCCACTTCTACCTGTCCTTCAGCCCGACCACCACCACGGTGCCAGGGCTCGGGGCCGTGGAGGACGAGGACGTCGTCTACAACAACGCCGGCAGGTGGTCCGTCTACTTCGACGGGACCGCCCACGGGCTGACAGCCGGCAACCTCGACGTGGACGCGTTCGATGTCCCGTGATGACTGGGCCGGCCGGCCCCAATCTCCCCCCCGGGGACGGCCGGCCCGTACCGAAGGAGAACGATCCCGGTGAGCACTGCCACCTTGCCCGAGTCCGTCGTCGAGCCACCGGAGCCGGTGCCGCACCGGCGTCGGCGCTGGACGGTGATCGTCGTGGTGCTCGCGCTGCTCGCCGGGGGGTTCGTCGGCCACCACCTGCTGACGGGCAAGAAGGCGGACATCCGGTCGGAGACGACCGTGGTCGATGCCGAGGGGCTGGCCGCGCGCTACGGCATCCAGGTGTCGCTGCTCGCCGTCACGGCGGCCGGCGGGCTGATCGAGTTCCGCTACCAGGTGGTGGACCCGGACAAGGCCGACCCGCTGCGGCACGACCTGAAGCTGCTCCCAGCCCTCGTGGTGGAGCACTCCGGTGCCACCCTGGTGCTGTCCTCGCTCCCGCACAGCCACGGGCGCGGCACCCGGCTGGGTGGCACCTACTTCCTGCTCTTCCCCAACGCCCGTAACGCCATCCATCGCGGCGATCTCGTGACCCTGGTGATCGGGGACGTCCGGCTCGAGCACCTCGAGGCCCAGGGATGAGTCCGGGCCGGCACCGGGGGGCGGCGCGGCTGGCGCTGACCCTGGTGTCGGTGGTCTGCGCGCTCTTCGTCGCAGCGGCCCCGGCCGTTGCGCACAGCGAGCTGGAGCGGTCCGACCCACCCAACGGCGGCATGGTGGCGGTCGGACGGACCGTCCTCACCGCCTGGTTTGCCCAGCCGATCAGCACCGATGCGAGCACCTACGACCTGCGCACCGAGGACGGCGAGCGGCTGCCCGTATCGGCCCGGAACACCGCGAGCGGCGGCGGACGTGTGGTCACGCTGGACACCGGCCCGCTCGGCAAAGGGACCTATGTGCTGAGCTGGCGGGTCCTGTCCCTCGACGACGGTCACCCGTCCAGCGGCTCGATCGTGTTCGGCGCGGGAGTGCGGCCCGCGGTCGTCCCGTCCGGCTCCGGCGGGCTGCCGGACGCCCCGGGCTTCCTGCTCCGGTCGCTGGACCTCACGGCCCTCCTGCTCGCCTTCGGGGCGCTGGCCGTCTCCGGTCGGGTGCTCGGCTCGATGGGGGAGGTGGGCCGCCGCCCGCGCGACCGGGCCCGCAGGATCGGAGCGTTCGCCACCGCCGCCGTCGTCGTCACCGGTGCCCTCACACCGTTCGTCCGCACCCCGCGCGGCGGCTCGCTCGGTGCCTGGACGAGAGAGATCTGGGCGACACTGACCGGGACGCCGTGGGGCCACCTGTGGCTCGTCCGTGAGGTCGCTCTCGCCGTCGCCATGGGCGCCCTCTGGCCCTGGCTGTCGCGACGCAGCGCTCCTCCCGCCCGGGTGCGGCTTGCCGCCGCCGCGCTGGTCGCTGCCACGGTGCTGGAGTCGTGGGCCGGGCACGCCTCGTCCCTCCCCTCCCGGACGGCGCCGGCCGTCCTGGCGTCAGCCACTCACGTGGTCGCCGCGGGTGCCTGGGCCGGCGGCCTCGCGGTGCTGGCCCTGTGCGTGCTGCCCGTCACCCGCAGGGAGCCGGACCTGCGCGGTCCGGTGCTGGCGTCGGTCTGGCGCACCTTCAGCCCGCGGGCTGCGGTGGCTTCCGTCGTCGTGCTGGCCACTGGTCTGTACGAGGCCGGCCGGCACGTCCCGGACCTGGACTCGGTCACCTCGACGGTGTACGGCGGCGCGGTGGCCGGCAAGACCCTGCTCGTCGTCCTGGCCCTGGCGCTCGCCGGTGTGAACACCCTGGTCGTCAACCCCCGGCTGGCCTCCAGGGTGGGCCGCCTGCTCGGACGGCCCGACGGCTGGGCCCCGGTGTCGCTGCGCCGGTTCGGCACGGTCGTGCTCGTCGAGATGGTGGTGCTCCTCGTCGCGGCGGGAGCGGCCGCCGTGCTGACCTCCGTCCCGACCGCGCGCGAGGTGACGTCGGCCACGACGGCGACCGCACCCCAGGTCGACAGCGTGGACGGGCTCTTCATCACGGTGGAGTCGCTCCCCGCAGGGCCGGAGCACGGTCGGCTGGTGGTGCACGTCCAGGCCACGGTGCTTCCCGAACCGGCGCCGGTACGCGGTGTGCACGTCCTGCTCGCCGGTCCGGGAAAGGCGTCCGCCTCCCTGGACCTGGACGCGGTCGAGCCCGGTCAGTACGAGGCAGAGACCCCGGTGGCGACGCCGGGACGATGGAAGGCGTGGGTTGCCGTGCAACGCGAAGGACTCCCCGATGTCGTGTCGCAGGTGCGGTGGAAGGTGGCGCCGTCGGCGTCCGGAGCGGCCGGACCGCTGGAGGTCGTGACCACGAGCCTGGCGCTGCTCCTGCTGACGGGTCTCTCCGCGGCCGTCTGGCTGGTCGCCCGGAGGCGAGCAGAGCCCGAGCCGCTCGGCGAGGTAGTCCTCGTCCGCGAGAGGAGCGCGCGATGAGAAGGCTCCTCGCTGGCGCCGTCACCGCTCTCCTGCTGGCGACCGTGACGGCGCCGCAGGTCTCGGCGGCTGCGACGCAGAAGCCGGTCCCGAGGACGATGGGTGCCGAGCTCGAGGCACTGCTCGACGCGACCGGGTCCGGCGACCCGGTGTCGGTCGTCGTCACGCTCCGGACCCGGGCCGACCTCCGCGGGATCCGCAAGCTGCCCCGGAAGTCGCGACTGAAGGCCGTGATCAGCGGCCTGCAGACCGCCGCCGGCACGTCGCAGCGTCCGGTGCGGACCCGGCTGCGCGCACTGTCTCGTCAGGGAAAGGTGATGGACAGCACCCCGCTCTGGATCGTCAACGGGCTGGCCGTGACCGCGGACCCCGCAGTCATCCGCGAGCTGGCGGCCCGCCCCGACGTGGCGAGCGTCGTGCCGGACGCGGTGCCGCTCGTCCCGGCGGCCGGCTCCGCAGAGCCCAACCAGGCGGCCATCGGGGCTCCGTCGCTCTGGAACCTGGGCCAGACCGGTCAGGGCGTCGTCGTGGCCAGCCTCGACACCGGCGTCGACGTGTCGCACCCGGACCTCGCGGCCCGCTGGCGGGGCGGTGGCAACAGCTGGTTCGACCCGTACGGGCAGCACCCGACGACGCCCACCGACCTCTCGGGTCACGGCACCGCGACGATGGGCGTGATGGTCGGCGGCGACGCGGGCGGGACGTCGATCGGGACCGCGCCGGGAGCGACCTGGATCGCCGCCAAGGTCTTCAACGACTCGGGCACGGCGACCGCCACAGCGGTCCACCAGGCGTTCCAGTGGGTGCTCGACCCCGACGGGGACCCCACGACGGACGACGCCCCGACGGTCGTCAACGGCTCCTGGTCGATCGGTGCCGGGCCCGGTTGCGACCTGTCCTTCCAGCCGGACGTCGCGGCCCTGCGCGCAGCCGGGATCCTGCCGGTCTTCGCTGCCGGCAACTTCGGTCCGGGCGCCTCGACCAGCGTGAGCCCGGCCAACTACCCGGAGTCGCTGGCCGTCGGCGCCGTATCGGCCACCAACCGGGTCGTCGGGTCGAGCAGCCGCGGACCCTCGACCTGCGGTGGGCGCACCCGCGTCTACCCGGACCTCGTCGCCCCCGGTGTCGACGTGTACACCGCCGAGCGGTACGGGATGTACCAGTACGCGTCCGGGACTTCGCTCGCGGCCCCGCACGCCGCGGGGGCGTTGGCGCTGCTGCTGGGTGCGCGCCCCGGCCTGACGGCCGACGAGCAGCTGGCCGCCCTGACCGGCACGGCCCGCGACCTCGGAACCGCCGGCCCCGATCCTGACTACGGCAGCGGCCTGCTGGACGCGGTTGCCGCATACCAGTCGCTCGGGCCGCCGCCACCGCCACCGGCGGACTTCGGCCTGACTCTCGCTCCGGCAGAGGCCGGAACGACACCCGGTGGGACGGCGACCTGGACCGTGCAGGTCACAGCGGTGAACGGCTTCAGCGGGGACGTGTCCCTGTCGGCATCCGGGCCAGGCACCAACCAGGCGACGTCGACGTTCGACCCGGCCGTGGTCACTGCAGGCTCCGGTCAGTCCCAGCTGGCCCTGACCACGTCCCCGGCCGCCGCTCCCGGCAGCTACCCCCTGACGGTGACCGCCGTTGGCGGCGGTCTCACCAGGACCGCGGACGCCGCTCTCGTCCTGACGGCCCCCGTGGTCCCGGAGTCGCTCGAGCTGTCCACCCTTGGCAACACGAAGCTGCCCGGTGTCTCCGGCACGGCTGACGACGCCGACATCTACCGGTGGAGCGGATCGGCGTACAGCCGGGCTATCGACGTCTCGGCGGCGCCGTACAAGCTGCCGAGCGGGGCGAACGTCGACGGGTTCGACCGGCTGAACGCGACCCAGTTCTACCTGTCCTTCAGCAACACCAGCACCACGGTGCCGGGGATCGGCACGGTGCAGGACGAGGACGTCCTCTTCTGGGACGGCAGTGCCTGGTCGGTGTTCTTCGACGGCACCGCGCACGGGCTGACCAGCAGCAGCCTGGACATCGACGCGATCAGCGTGGCCGGGTCGACGCTGTACTTCTCCACGTTCGGCAACACCAACCCACCGGGGGTGGGGGGCACGGCCGACGACGCCGACATCTACAGCTGGAACGGCACGTCCTACGCCCGGGTCTGGGACGCCACCGCGAACGGGCTCTCTTCAGCAGCCAACGTGGACGGCTACGTCCGGGTGGACGCGACGCACTTCTACCTGTCCTTCAGCCCGACGACCACCACGGTGCCCGGGCTCGGGGCCGTGGAGGACGAGGACGTCGTCTACACCAACGGCGGCACCTGGTCGGTCTTCTTCGACGGCACCGCCCACGGGCTGACCCCAGGAAACCTCGACGTGGACGCGTTCGACGTGGTCTAGCAGCGGGGCCGACCCCACCTGTCTGGCAGCGTTCGACGGAGGCGCAACGCTCAGGCCGACGCTGCGCGGGCCGGGATCGGCGCGGTCGCCCGGACCGGGTCACGCAGCGGCAGTCGGAGGCCTACCAGCGCCCCCCCCAGCCGGGACCGGGTCACGACGACGTCGCCGCCATGCGCCTCCGCCGCCGCCCGCACGTAGGAGAGCCCGAGACCGGTGCCACTGCGGTCGTCGCCCTTGCGCCAGAACCGCTGGAACACGTGCGAGGCGTCGGCGGGCGAGATACCGGGACCGCCGTCAGCGACTCCCAGCAGGACGCAGTCGTCGTCGCGGCGACAGACCAGCCGGATCTCGTCGTCAGCCTCGGTCACCGCCACGGCGTTCTCGATCAGGGCGTCGAGCGCGATCCGCGCCACGTCGTCGTCGACGGTCAGCTTCAGGTTCTCGGGGGCATCGATCGACCAGCGACGCTGCACCGAGACCGACCACCGGTCGTGCACGTCGGTCGCGAGCTGGGTGAGGTCGACCAACCTGGGGGACAGGACGTCCGGGCGCTCCAGCTCAGCGATCGCGAGCAGCCGGCTGGCCATCCGGCCGATCCGGTCCAGCTCGGCAAGCGCGACATCGGTGTCGTGCTGCACCAGCTCGTCGTCCGTGGACTCCTTGATCAGCTCGATGTGTCCCCGAGCGATCGTCAGAGGCGTCCGCAGGGCGTGCGAGGTGTCCCGCGCCAGCTCGTGCTCGTGCAGCCGACGATCCCGTTCGAGCCGGGCCAGGTGCTCGACCTGTCGCTGCATGGCGAAGCGGCGCCGCGCATGCCAGATCATGGCCCCGAGGATCGCCGGCATGAGCGCGATCTCGAACAGTTCGTCACCTGGGATTCGACCCTCGGCCCAGTGCATGTAGAAGATGACGCCCGTCGCCAGCACGATGGCGACCAGAACCGCGATGGTCACCGCGAGCGACCAGACCCGGAAGCCGTAGACGGCGGCAAAGCTTACGAACAACACGTGGTACGGGACGGTCTCGTAGCCGTCCATGACCAGCGTGGCGTACAGCAGCGCCAAGATCCAGGCTGCGAAAGTGAGGTCCACCCCCAGGCGCCACCGGGGGCTCCTGGTCGCGGCGACCTCAGACAGCGAGGGCGTAGCCGACATTGCGGATGGTCTCGATGAGTCCGCCGCCCAGCTTGTTGCGCAGCCGGCCGACGGTCACGTCGACGACGTTGCTACCAGGGTCGAACGAATAGCCCCAGACCTCGCGAAGCAGCTCGTCCCGCGAGCACACCGCGCCCTGCCGCCGCATCAGGTGCTGGACGAGCAGGAACTCGCGCGGGCTGAGCTCGACGGTGTGCCCCGACCAGGTGATCCGGTGCCGCGACATGTCCAGCTTCACGCCGGCGGCCGTGACGAGGGCGGCACCCGCGATCGGGGCCGGCTCGGTCAGCCGCGAGCGCACGCGGGCCTTGAACTCGCGCACGACGAACGGCTTGCCGACGTAGTCGACCGCCCCACGCTCCAGACACGTGACGCGAGAGTCCGTGTCGCCGACCGCCGACAGGACGAAGACCCGCTGCTCCGGCTTGGTCTCGAGCAGGGCCGACAGGACCGCGGTCCCCGGCATGTCCGGCAGCAGCAGGTCCAGGACCACCAGGTCCCAGTACTCGGTGCACGCCAGGTGCAGCCCGCTGGCGCCGTCGGCCGCGGTGGTGACCGCGTATCCCTCCGGCTCCAGCACCCGGCGCAGCAGCCGCCGAAGCCCCACCTCGTCGTCGATGCACAGAATTCGGCTCATGAGACACCCCTCCGGGGCGCCTCTCGACGCCCTGCCCGCGCCAGCGCCCTCCGACGCCGTGCCCACCCCTAGGCCACGCACGCTCTTTGTCCCACCTGCCGGGTGACGGCGCCATCGGCTCATCGGATCTCGGCCTTAGTCACTCTGTGCTACCGCTGGGCCGATCGGGGTATCGAGGGACGGCAGAGATCACGCAGCGTCGCCAACCATGGTGGATCCGTGCACGCGGTGGACGATGCCTCATGACGCTCTTAGCAACGGATTAGGGACCCGTTAGCCCGCGTCGCTGCAGCCTGGGGCCGCGCCCGGGGGGGCCTGCACCCACGAGGACCCCATCCTGCGACGAGATCCCCCGCCTCCAGCCGGCGAGCTGCCCACCGGGCAGCCCGTCGGCTCTGCGCTCGCGGCGCAGCCGGCCGTCACACCACCCCGCAGGCGTCCGCACCGCACCTGGGCCGCCGTGTATGTCGCCGGCGCGGTCCTCCCGCTGGGTCTGAGCCTGGTGGCGGGTCCGATGCGGCACGAGTCCTGGACGGCCGAGCTGTCGTTGACGACCGGGATCGTCGCCTCGTCGCTGCTGGTGGCTGCCTACGCCCTCCCGTCCCGGCTGCGCCGTCTCAGCGCCGGCCTGGGCATCGAGACGGTGCTGCTCAGCCACCGCGTCGTGGCGGTCCTGGCAACGGGGCTCGTCCTCGTGCACGTCGCCCTGGTGGTGGTCGCGGATCCGCGACGGCTGCACGCCCTGGACCTCCGGGACGCGCCAGCGCGCGTGTGGGCCGGGGCCACCGCCACTGTCGCACTCGTGCTGATGGTGGCGCTTGCGGCCACCCGGCGGCGCCGCCGTCCGCGGTACGAGGGGTGGCGACTGCTGCACATCCTGCTCGCGACGCTGATCGTCCTGGCCACGGCTCTGCATGTCTGGTGGCTGCGCCACCTCATCGAGCAGCCCGTGTTCGCCATCTGGTTCGGGCTGCTCGCCGTCCTGCTCGTCGGCCTGCTCGGCTACCGCTGGGCCTGGCGACCGGTCCGGGCCCGCCGACAGTCGTACGTCGTTCACGAGGTGCGGCAGGCGGCTCCGGGCGCTGTCACGGTCGTCCTGCACGCCGACGGTCACCGCGGGACACCGTTCGAGGCCGGTCAGTTCGCCTGGCTGAAGCTGGGGAGCTCGCCGTTCGTGTTCGAGGAGCATCCGTTCACCATCGCCTCGACGGCGACCGAACCCTGGCGCAAGGAGTTCACCATCAAGGCGCTGGGCGACTTCACCGAGCTCGTCGCCGGGCTGCGCCCCGGCCGGACCGTCTATCTGGACGGGCCCCACGGCCGCTTCACCCTCGCAGACCTGCCGGCCACCGGCTTCGTCTTCATCGCGGGCGGGGTCGGGGTGACCCCGATGCTGAGCATCCTGCGCACCATGGCCGAGGACGGCGACCGGAGACCGGCAACACTGCTGGTCGGCGGGCGCTCGGTCGACGACCTGGTACACCGGGACGAGCTGGCGCGTCTCTCGGACCGGCTCCGGCTGACGGTCGTCGAGGTGGTGGCCGAGCCGCCGCCGGCATGGAGCGGCGAGCGGGGCTTCGTCACCCGGGCGGTGATCGAGAAGCACCTGCCGGCGGCTCGGGACCGTCGTCGCCGCCAGTGGTTCGTCTGCGGCCCCCCGGCCATGATCTCCGCCGTCCTGCGCGACCTGCGGGCGCTGGGGATCCCTCGGAGCCACGTACACACCGAACGGTTCGACCTGGTCTGACCCGCTGGGACCGGCACCCGCTCTGATTGCCGTCCCCGCCGAGTGCACTACCCGTGCTGACTGCACCACCCCTGCCCGTCCGACCTTCCTGAGGAGACCGACATGTCCCGGACCATCACCCGCTTCACCGTGCTCAACATCGCGCTGGTGGGCACGGCCATCCCTGCGGCGTCGATGCTGCGCCTGCTGCTCTGGGGCTGACGCGGGCACAACCTCCGGCCGGAGGGTGTTGGATCCGGACATGGCCAGCTCCCCGTCCGGCATCGGGTCCTCTGGCGGTCAGGGTCTGGCGTTCGTGGAGCCCAGAGCCCGGTGGGTGCTCGCCGCGACGGTCCTCGGTTCCGGGCTCGCGTTCATCGACGGAACCGTCGTCAACGTGGCCCTGCCGCGGATCGGCGACTCCCTGGGCGCCGGGGTCTCGGGGCTGCAGTGGACCATCAACGCCTACACCCTGACGCTGGCATCGCTGATCCTGCTCGGTGGCTCGTTGGGGGACCGGTTCGGCCGCCGCCGGGTGTTCGTCATCGGGGTGGTGTGGTTCGCGGTCGCGTCCCTGGGCTGCGGGGTGGCGCCGAACATCGAGACGCTCGTCGCTGCCCGAGCGGTCCAGGGCATCGGCGGGGCGCTGCTCACCCCCGGCAGTCTGGCGATCCTGCAGTCGGCGTTCCGGCCGGAGGACCGGATGCGAGCCATCGGGGCCTGGTCCGGGCTCGGCGGCATCGCCGGAGCTGCCGGCCCCTTTCTCGGTGGCTACCTGGTGGAGAGCGTGGGTTGGCGCTGGGTGTTCCTCATCAACCTGCCGTTCGCGGTCGCCGTGGTGCTGGTCGCCAACCGGCACGTGCCCGAGAGCAGTGACCCGGACGCCTCGCACTCCCTCGACCTCGTCGGCGCCGCCGTCGGCGCGGTAGGGCTGGGAGCGCTGACCTACGGGCTCATCTCGTGGCAGGAGCGGGGCCCGGGATCGCCGGTCGTGCTGCTCACCCTCGTCGGTGGAGTCGCCGGACTGGCGGGGTTCGTCTGGCGCGAGCGCGTGGCGCGCGAACCGATGCTGCCGCTCGGGATCTTCTCCTCGGTCGCGTTCAGCGCCACCAACATCGTCACCTTCGCGGTGTACGGGGCGCTGAGCGGGCTGTTCCTCTTCCTGGTCCTCTCGCTGCAGGTCGTGTCGGGCTTCTCCCCCCTGGCCGCCGGCGCGGCGCTGCTGCCCGTCACGGTCCTCATGCTGCTGCTCTCCTCGCGGATGGGCGTGTTGTCGACGCGGATCGGTCCCCGGATCCCGATGACCGTCGGGCCGCTTGTGGCGGCTGCGGCGACCTGGTGGCTCGCGGCGCTGGACGAATCCTCGACCTACGTCGGTGACGTCCTGCCGCGGGTCACGCTGTTCGGGCTGGGGCTGGCCATCACGGTGGCGCCGTTGACCGCGACCGTGCTCGCCGCCGCCCCGGACCGGCACGCCGGCATCGCCAGCGGCGTCAACAACGCCGTCGCCCGGGTCGCCGGGCTGCTCGTAGTGGCCGCACTGCCGTTGATCGTGGGGCTGGACGGCGCGTCCTACGCCGACCCGCAGCTGCTGCGACCGGCGTACCGGACGGCGATGTTCGTCTGCGCGGGGATGCTGGCGGTCGGCGGGCTGCTGGCGGCCGCGCTGGTCCGCGCCCCGGCGGGGACCGAAGAGGTCGGCAGACCGGGGCACGAGCACGTCCACCATCCGTACTCGTGCCAGGTGTGCGGCCCGGACGTGGCGCCGGCCGAGCGCTGACGCCGCCGTCGTGTCTCAGCCGGCGTCGTCGGCCACCCAGAGCCGCAGCCGCTCGAGCGCCTCGCGCTCGATCTGGCGGACCCGTTCGCGGGAGACGCCGATGCGGCCCGCGATCTCCTCGTAGGTCTGCTTCGGCCCGGGCACCAGCCCGTAGCGGCAGCGGATGACCTCGGACTCGCGTTCGGTCAGCCGGTCGACCATGTCGATCAGCTCCCCGCGTGAGTCGGCCTCGACGACCTGGTCCTCCGGGGTGGCCTCGGACGCGTCGACCAGGTCACCCAGGGTGGTGCCCCCGTCGTCGCCGACGAGGGCGTCGAGGCTGGCTGGGGTCCGCGAGATCCGGTCGAGGTCCTGGACGGTCTCGACCTCGACCCCCATCTCGCTCGCGACCTCGGCGTCGGTCGCGTCCCGGCCCAACGAGGCCGACAGATCGCGACGGGTCCGGCTGAGCCGGCTGAGCTTCTCGACCTGGTGCACCGGCAGCCGCACGGTGCGGCTCTGCTCGGCGATGGCCCGGCCGATGGACTGCCGGATCCACCACGTGGCGTACGTCGAGAACTTGTAGCCGCGGGCGTAGTCGAACTTCTCGACCGCCCGGACCAGTCCGACGTTGCCCTCCTGGATGAGGTCGAGCAACGGCATGGAGGCCCGGGTGTAGCGCCGCGCCAAGGAGACGACCAGGCGCAGGTTCGCCCGGATGAAGGCGCGCTTGGCGACGTCGCCGTCGTCGGCGAGCTGGGACAGCTCGGCCGAGCTGGCCAGCTTGCGGGCCTGGCGCAGCTTGACCGCCCGGCGGTGCCCGAGCTGGTCGAGCAGGTGCCGGGCGTACAGGCCGGCCTCGATCCGCTGCGCCAGCTCGACCTCGGTCGCGGCGTCGAGCAACGGCGCCTTGCCGATCTCGTCCAGGTAGAGCCGGACGAGGTCGGGTGTGGCGACCTCCTGGTCGAAGACGTCCACGGCCGGCACCGGGCCGGCGGGCGCCTCGTCGGCGTCGCGCGACTCGGGGGCGTCGGGCAGCAGGTACAGGTCGGGCTGGGACTCGGAGGTGCTCTCAGGCAGGGGAGCGGTGCGGGACAAAGGCTGCTGGGTCATCGGTCCCTTCTCCGTACCGGCGACGGGATGCCGGCACGTAGGACACAACGCACGAGCCCCCGCCAGGATTCCGGCGGGTGAGACGCGCTGTGCGGGGTAGACGCGGACGTGCCCACATCTACGAGCCCTTCCGTCGCCGACCTCGCTGCGCGCCGGCCCGGTCTCAGCGACGCCGTCGAACGAACCGGCCATTGGGTCCGTGACCTGGTCGGGGCCGGGTTGCTCGCCGCCGCCCGGCCCGGGGAGGGCCGGACAGCCGAGCGGTTCGCGCTGCTCGCCGACCTCGGCACCCTCGACCTCGACCTGGCCCGGCTGGCGGAGGCGCACCTGGACGCCCTGGCGATCCTTGCCGATCTGGGCGGCAGCGACCTCGACGCTCCCGGCGCGGTGTGGGGGGTGTGGGCGGCCAACCCCCCGTCTGACCCGTTGCGCGCCGAGCGGGGCCCCGGGGGCTGGCGGCTCACCGGCACCAAGCCGTGGTGCAGCGGTGCGGGTTGCTGCCACCGGGCGCTGGTGACGGCGACGGCCGACGACGGCTACCGGCTGTTCGCCGTCGACCTGGACGACCCCGGGGCAGATCCGGTGGATGGCACCTGGCCGCCGGTGGCGATGGCCGGCAGCGACAGTCGCTCGGTGCGGTTCGACGCCGCCCCGGCACGTGCCGTCGGGGACCCCGACGCCTACCTGCAGCGCCCCGGCTTCTGGCACGGCGGCGCCGGCGTCGCCGCGGTCTGGTGGGGCGGCGCCCGCGGCGTGGCCCGGGCCCTGCACCGGGCGCACACGCGGCGTCCGCTGCACCCGCACGCGCTGGCGCACGCCGGTGCACTGGACGCGGGGCTGGCCGCAACCTGGGCGCTGCTCGCGGACGCGGCCCGGAGGTTCGACGACGACCCCGCCGACGAGGCGGGCAGGGCGCAGCTGGTCACCGGCCGGGTGCGGGCTGCCGTCGAGCAGGTCGCCACCGACGCGGTGGTGCGCACCGGCCGGGCGTTGGGCGCGGCGCCGCTGGCCCTGGACACCGAGCACGCCCGACGGGTCGCCGACCTCGAGCTCTACCTCCGCCAGAGCCATGCCGAACGCGACCTCGAACAGCTGGGACGGGCCGCACTCGAGTCCGGGGCCGCGCCCTGGACGGACGGTCGGGGCCCGTGGTGACCGCGATCGACCCGGGGCGCGGCACGGACGAGGCGACCTGGGCGACGTGGCTGCCGACGCGGGACTGGCCCGCGCTGGATGTCGCCGACCTCGCCGGCCGGCCGGTGCTGGTGCTCGCCGCGCACCCCGACGACGAGGTCCTCGGGGTCGGGGGGCTGCTTTCTCTCCTGGCCGGGGCCGGGGCCGGGATCCGGTTCGTCTGGGCGACCGACGGAGAGGCCTCCCACCCGGGGTCGACCTCGCCGGTCGTCCCGCGACTGGCCGACCTGCGCCGCGACGAGTCCGCGCGGGCGCTGACGGAGCTCGGGCTGCGGCACGCGCCGCGCCATCACCTCGGTCTGCCGGACGGCCGGCTCGGCGACGCGGAGGAGCGACTGGTCGAGCAGCTCGACCCGCTCGTCCGGCCGGACGACGTGGTGCTGGCGCCGTGGTCCGGCGACGGTCACCCGGACCACGAGGCCGTCGGCCGGGCTGCGCAACAGCTGGGCCGGACGGTTCTCGAGTTCCCGGTCTGGACCTGGAGCTGGGCCGGACCCGGCGACCCGTCCGTCCCCTGGCACCGGTTCCGGCGGGTGGACCTGGACCCCGCGGCCCGGGCCGCCAAGGCGCGCGCGGTCGACTGCTTCGGCACCCAGGTCACGCCGATCGGGCCCGGCGACCTCGACGGGCCGGTGCTGCCTGGTCGGGTCCTGGCCCACTTCCGTCGCGACCTCGAGCTGGTCCTGGCATGAGCCTCGACGCCGACTACTTCGCCCGGGTGTACGCCGGAAGCGACGATCCGTGGGGGTTCCGCAGCCGGTGGTACGAGCAACGCAAGCGGGCCGTCACCCTCGCCGCGCTGGACCGGCCGCGTTACCTCCGCGCCTTCGAGCCGGGCTGCTCGGTGGGGGTGCTGACCGCCGGCCTGGCCGACCGCTGCGACACCCTGCTCGCCTCCGACGTCGACCCGACCGCGGTGGAGGCGGCGCGGGCCGCCGTTGGCGGGCGCGGGAACGTGACCGTGCAGTGCCGGTCCGTGCCGGCGGACTGGCCCGACGGCGAGTTCGACCTCGTGGTCGTGTCCGAGCTGGGCTACTACCTGGACGTCGCGGCGCTGGACGAGCTGGTGGGGCGGGTGACCGGCTCCCTGTCCGCGGGCGGGGCGCTGCTCCTGTGCCACTGGCGGCACCCGGTCGCGGACTACCCGTTGCCGGGAGACGTCGTGCACGAGCGGTTCCGGGTTCGCTCCGGCCTGGTCCACGCGGTCCGGCACGAGGAGGAGGACTTCGCCCTCGACCTGCTCACCGCGGGGCCGGTCCCCTCGCCCGCGCGACGCGAGGGGCTCACGCCGTGACGCGGCCGGTCGCGGCAGTCGCCGTCGTCGTGCCCGCACACGACGAGGAGGCTCTGCTGCCCGCTGCCCTGGCCGCGATCGCCGTGGCGCAGCACGCCGTCGCCGCCCGGGGCGGACCACCGGTGGACGTGGTCGTGGTGGCCGACGCCTGCACTGACCGCACCGCGGACGTCGCCCGGTCCGCCGGAGTGCGGGTGCTCCCGGTGCAGTTCCGCTCGGTCGGCCGGGCCCGCGCTGCCGGCGTCGCCGACGCACTGTCCCGGGTCCGGCACGTGCCGTCGGACCGGGTCTGGCTGGCCACCACGGACGCCGACTCGGTCGTGCCGCCCGGCTGGCTGGAGCACCAGCTCGCGTTGGCCGACGGCGGAGCCGACCTGGTCCTGGGGACGGTCGACGTCCTGGACTGGAGCCACCAGCCGCCGCACGTCGAGCGGCGATGGCGGGCGTCGTACGACCCCCGAGACGGACACCGCCACGTGCACGGCGCCAACGCGGGCGCCCGGGCGGACGCCTACCTCGCGGTGGGCGGGTTCGCGGCGGTGGACCGGGAGGAGGACGTCGCGCTGGCTGCCGCGATGCGGCACCGCCGGGTGGTGCGGACCGGTGGCCAGCCGGTCGTCACCAGCGCGCGGCACCAGGGGCGCGCCCCGGCCGGGTTCGCCGGCCACCTGGCCCGGCTCGCCCGGCTGGCAGAGGTCGCTCAGTGGACCGGCAGCCAGGGCTCGGGGTCGACCAGCGTGGAGTTGACGTAGAGCTCGAAGTGCAGGTGGCAGCCGGTGGAGAAGCCCGTCGTACCTGACGTGCCGATGACCTGACCGGCCGACACCTGGTCGCCGACGGTGACGTCGAGGTGCGACTGGTGGTTGTACGTCGTGGTGAGCAGCACGCCACCCACGGCGCCGTGGGTGACCACGGTCCGCCAGCCGTACGCGCTGTCCCAGCCGGACTCGATCACCGTCCCGGCCAGCGAGGCGTGGACCGGAGTCCCGCACGGGACGCCGAGGTCGGTACCGGTGTGCAGCTTGTAGACGCCGGTCACGGGGTGCACGCGCATGCCGAACGGCGAGGTCACCGGCCCTCGGGCGGGCCAGCCGAGGGTGCCTGCGCGGGGCGGGACGGTCGAGCCGTCGCGGCCACCGGCAGCCCCGAGGTCCCGGCGGGCGACCGCCGCGAGCCGGCTCTGCAGCTCGCTCGACGTGCCCGTCTGCTGGGCGTGTGCCACGTCCTCCTGGACCTGCGCCTGCGAGGCTGCGGCGAGGGCGTCCCTGCGGGCCTGGACCAGGGTGCCCACCCGCGCCTCGGCGTCCGCCGCCTGCTGCGCCAGCTCGGTCACCGTGGCGAGGTCGCGCTGGGCCTGCTCGTCCGCGGCGGCGAGCCGGTCGCGCACCTGGGCGAGGTCGTCGGCGCGGGCGCCGTAGGTGTCCTGGACCTGCTGCAGGTCGGACAGCGCCGAGCGCTGCGACGACGCGACGGCGCGCAGGGCGACGAGGCGCTCGGCGAAGTCGGTGGGCGAGCGAGCCTCGAGCAGGATCGAGACGTTCCCGAAGGCGCCGCCACCCTGGTAGACGGCCCTCGCCAGCCGGCCGATGCGCGCCTGCTGGGCGACGACCTCGGCCGCCTGGGCATCGGCGTCCTGGCTGCCGAGCATGTACGCGACCTGCGCTGCCCCACGGGCGCGCGCAGTCTGCTCCTGCCGGCGCCTCGCCTCGGCGAGCAGGGTGCGGGTGTGGGCGGCCGTCTCCCGCGCCCCCGGCAGTGCTTGGTCCGCGAACCGCAGGTCGGCGTACGCCCGCACCATCGCCTCGGAGGACTCGGCCAGCTCGCCGCGCACCTCGTCGAGGAGGGCGTCGTACTCCGCCTGGTCCACCGCGGCCGGGCCGGCCGAGGACCGAGCCGGAGCGGGCTCGTCGGCGTGGCTCGTCACGGCCGGGCCGAACGCGAGCAGCGTCACCGCAGCCGCCAGCACAGCGCGGCCGAGCAGGCGTCGCATGGGTGTCCTCACCGGGCTCCGGGGCGGGTCGCGGCCGGGGTCGGCCGGGCCTCACCTGAGTCGTCGGCCGCGGGACGCCCCGGCTTGACCCCGTGGGGGCTCCGACTCGGCCGGGCGGGTCAGGCCGCGGTGCGGACCCCGCCGCTGCCGGCGGCGTCGAGCAGGCGGTCGAGCGCGGGGACGACCACCGACGTGTCGTAGCAGGCGGCGACCCGGTCGGCGGCGCCCATGCCCATGGCCGCGCGCCGAAGGCTGTCGGTGGACAGCGCCACGAGAGCCGGGCGGACGTCGGCCGGCGTCGGGACGACGATGCCGCTGACCGACTCGGCCACCAGGTCCGGGAGGGAGCCGACGTCCAGCACGACGGCGGGTCGCCCGGCCGCCATGCCCCGGAGGAGGTCGTGCACCGCCTCGGGCTGGTCGTCCACAGCCACCACCGGATCCGGGTCGTCCGCTTCGGTGCCGGTCGGCACCGAGGAGAGGTCCACGGCCTCCGGCAGCACGCGCAGGCGGGACCGGGTGGCGCCGAGCTGCACCAGGCGCTCGAGCTCGCCCGCCGAGGTGCCGAGGACGGTGTGTGCGTTGCGGGTGACCGCTGCTTCGACCCGGGTGGTCGCGGGGTCGCCCGAGCGGCCCGCGCGCGGGAGCCGTACCACCAACCGGGTCGACCGCTCGCGGGTCGCGACCGTCGCGGCCACGCCCGCGACGGCGTCGAGCGCCATGACCGCGTGCGGAGCGGCGGACCAGGCGTCGGCCACCTGGTAGCCCAGGGTGCCGGCATCGGCGACCCGGAGCCCGGGTCGGTGCACGGTCTCGACGTCGTGCCCGAGCGCCTGCAGGCCGCTCTCCACCCATGTCACGGTGAGGTCGTGCGACTGGCAGCAGAGCAGGGTGACGCGCATGCTGGCTCACCTTCGGGTCCCCGGGGTGCTCCCCGGCCGGGGCAGCGCACCGGTGTCTGCAGCGCGCGCGGTCACCCACTCCTGCCACGGCGCGGGTCCTGCCAAACCAGCGGCTGACCCGGCGCGGCCGGCTCCCCCCGCCCGTCAGGCGCGCTCGTGCTGCTGGAGCTGCTGCAGCCGGGCGATCAGCTCGCCCCGGCTCATCGCCGACCGGCCCTCGATGCCCGCCTTGCGCGCCAGCTCGTAGAGCTCGGCGCGGGAGAGGTCCAGCCGGCGCGGGACGCGGCCGGCGCCGTCGTCCTGAAGCGCGGCGTCGCGGGCCCCGGCGTACTCGCCGCCGAGCAGACGGACCTGCTTACGGGCGACGACTGACTCCAGCTGCCGGGTCAGGTCGTCCACCAGTGCGGCGTGCTGGGCGAGGAGGACACCGAGGCGTTCGCCGAGCCCCGCCAGGTCGGGGGAGTCCACCGCGGTGGCGACGAGTGCCTCGGTCGTGGCGTCGATGTCGGCGTCCAGGACGGCCAGGTCCCGAACGGCGCCGGCAGCTGCGTCGCCCGCCGGCGCGAGGACCTCCGGGGTCAGGACGGCGCGTTCTGCGCGGCGATGGGCGTGCAGCAGCCGCACCAGCTCCTCGCGCCAACGCTGCTGGCTCGGTCCGGGGACGACGACGCGTCGAAGCAGCCGGGGAAGGCGCTCGTGGTCATCCCGGACGACCCGGGTGATGCTGCTGGGCACAGCAAGGACGTACCCCGAGCCAAGCCGGTCATTCCGGACGCCTGCTCTCAGTCCCGGCGAACCGGCCATCCGAGGCGGACCACCCAGGGCACGACGCCCCACACGAGCACGAAGAACGCCAGCGTCGCGCCCGAGAGCAGATAGGGCAGCCACCCGTCGAGGACGACGTCGAGGATGAGCAGGAGCGCGCTGTTGATCCCGACGAGCAGCAGCACCAAGCCGGACCTGGCCATCAGGTCGGCACCGCGGACCAGGTTGGGCTTCATGCCACGCCGGAACAGGATCCGGTGCATCGGGACCGGGCCGATGAGCAGCGCCGAGGAGGCGGCCGTCACGACCAGCGTCCCGACGTACAGCCAGCGCTGGGCGGTGGTGATCTCGGTGAAGCGCTGGGTGAACGCGAGGGTGAGGATGAACGCGAAGAGGAACTGGACGCCGGTCTGGGCCACCCGGAGCTCCTGCAGGAGCTCCTGGTAGCGGCGGTCGGCGCCTTCGTCCTCGGTCTCGTGCCGCTCGGGCTCGTGGGAACCGGTCCTCCGGTGGCCGCTGTCGCGGGTCCTGCCGTCGGGCCGGTCGTCGGGCCGGTCGTCGTCGGGTCGGTCGGGCAGGTGGTGGTCGGGCATGTCTCAGACTGCGCGCACCGGACCGGCCGAGGCCACCCGTTCGACCCACTCGGTGTCCGAGGCCACGGAGCCGTGGAGTTCTGCCGGCCGGGCGGGCGGGCGACACGGGCGGCACGGGTCCAGGCGCGGACTCGATGAGAGGCCGCCGGCCCTTCTCCGGCACCGCGTCAGCTGTCGGCAGACCCTCCCGGAGCCGCCCGCCCTACCGCGTCAGGGTCGCTGCACCTCGCCGCGCCACCCGCCGGACTCGGCGCCGCGCTCCTCGATGAACTCCTTGAACCGGCCCAGGTCACCCTTGACCTGGCGGCTCACGAACCCCAGGTGGTCCGCGGCCGTCTCGACGATCCCTTCCGGCTCGACGTCCATCTGCACCATCACCTTGGTGCGGTCGTCGGAGATCCGGTGGAACGTCACGACGCCGGACTGCTTGGGCCCGTCGACGGAGGTCCAGGCGACCCGCTCGTCCGGCAGCTGCTCGGTGATCTTGGCGTCGAACTCACGGCTCACGCCGTTCACCTTCGTCACCCAGTGCGTCATGGTGTCGCCGGTCTGCTCGATCCGCTCGACTCCGGACATGAACTGGGGGAAGGACTCGAACTGCGTCCACTGGTTGTAGGCGGTGGTCACCGGGACGGCGACCTCGATTGACTGCTCGACTGTGCTCATGTCCGCGGACTGCCCGCGACGTCGCGGCGGAAACCTGCGGGACGAGATCGATCAGGTGCCGGGGTCGCAGGTGTGCAGGGTCTCCGGGTGCTGCACGCAGGCGTAGGCCGCCTCGAGCGTGCCGACCACGCCGAGGCGCTGCTCCAGGGCGGTGATCTGCAGCACCCGGCGTACGGCCGAGCCGGGGGCGACGACGTGCAGCGACCCACCGAGCGCGACCGCCCGCTCGTGCGCCCGGACCAGGGCGTTGATTCCGCTGGAGTCCATGAAGGTCACGTCGCTGGCGTCGACCAAGAGGTGCGCACCGTCGCGGTTGAGCGCCGCCATCATGTCGTCGCGCACCGCGGGCGCGGTGGCCAGGTCGATCTCAGCGGGAAGGCGGACGACGCTGGACCCCGCGGCGGGGGGAAGGGATGCATCGACCGCCATGACGGCCTCCTGAGGTGTGGGCGGACCCGGACACCGAACTGCCTCAGTGCTCCTCGACGATAGATCGTGTCCCGCCCCCCCGCAACACGCTCGGGCGAACCCCTGGGATCGACCGACCGCCCCGTCGACCCCCCACTCATGCCCGCCGAGTGGTGGGTTCCGCGGCCGGAATGTCGGTCTCCGGATGCCTAACCCACCACTCGGCGGGGTGTGTCTGGGGGTGCTGGTGGTCAGTCGTGGGCGGGCTCGGGGGCGAGGTGCCGACGGGACTGAACGATGCGGAACCGGCTGGCGACGTAGGCGGAGTCGGTCAGCGCGCTGTTCGCCGCAGGGTTGGCCCCGGTGGCGTGGAAGTCGCTGAACGCCGCCGACTGGTTGACGTAGACGCTCTCGGTCAGGTTCTCCGAGAGGGCGACACCGGCGTCCAGAGCGGCCTCCTCGGCGGCCTCGAGCACCTTGTCGTCGGTGGAGTACACGGCCGCGGTGATGGCGCCGTGCTCGCGCACCGTGTCGCGGAGCAGGTCGACCGAGTCGGCCGTGCTGCCGGTGACGACGAGGAAGGCCACCGGTCCGAAGCACTCCTGCAGGAAGGCATCGGTGTCGGCGGCGTCGACCTTCACGATGGTCGGCGTCCGCACGGTCGCGTCCGGGAAGTCCGGGTTGGCCACCGGCCGGCTGGCGAGCACGACCTCGCCGTACGACGGGGCCTTCGCCAGCCGCTCCAGGACGTCGTCGTTGACGACCGCACCGAGCAGGGCGTTCGCGCGGGCCTCGTCGCCGAGCAGCCCGTCCACGGCGGCGGCCAGGTCGGCGGCGAGCTCGTCGACCGACTTGTGCGCGCCGTCGGCGGTGATGCCGTCGCGAGGCACCAGCAGGTTCTGCGGTGTGGTGCACATCTGCCCGGTGTAGAGCGACAGCGAGAACGCAAGGTTCGCCAGCATCCCCCGGTAGTCGTCGGTCGAGTCGATGACGACGGTGTTGACCCCGGCCTTCTCGGTGAAGACCACGGCCTGGTGGGCGTTCCGCTCCAGCCAGGTGCCGAACCCGGTCGAGCCGGTGTAGTCGATGACCTTCACCTCGGGACGCAGGGCGAGCACCTTGGCGAGCCCCTCCCCGGGACGCTCGGCGGCCAGCTGCACCAGGTCGGGGGAGTAGCCGTGCTCGGCGAGGACGTCCGCGGGCTACCTGCACCGTGAGCGCGAGCGGCAGCACGGCCCGGGGGTGCGGCTTGACGACGACTGCGTTGCCGGTGACCAGGCTGGCGAACAGACCGGGGTAGGAGTTCCAGGTCGGGAACGTGTTGCAGCCGATCACGAGGGCGACCCCGCGCGGCACCACGGTGAACGTCTTGGCCATCCGCTGCGGCGGCCGCTTGCCCTGGGGCTTCTCCCAGGTCGCGGTCGGCGCGTGCCGGGTCATCTCGGCGTACGCGTAGGCGATGGCCTCCAGCGCGCGGTCCTGAGCGTGCGGGCCGCCGGCCTGGAACGCCATCGCGTAGGCCTGCCCGGAGGTGTGCATGACCGCCTGCGCCATCTCGTGGCTGCGCGCGTTGATGCGGGTCAGGATCTCGATGCCGAGCTCGGCCCGGGTGTCGGGGCCGGCCGCCCGCCAGGCCGGGATGGCGGCCGTCGCGTCGCTCATCAGCGCGTCGACCGGCTTGTGCGGGTAGCCCGTGCCGAGGTCCACGCCGTACGGCGAGCGCTCGCCCTCGACGGTGCCGTCGGAGCCGGGCTGGTCCAGCGGGAAGGGCTGCCCGAGGTAGCCGTCGAAGGCGGCCTTGCCCTCGGCGGCCGACTGCGTCCCGGAGGTGGCGTCCTCGCCGTACGCCTTGAGGCTCTCGGGGTAGGCAGACCAGTAGGTGCGCTCCCGGATCGCGGTGAGGGCTCGCTCGAGGGTCTCGCGGTGGGAGGTCGTCCCGGTGCTCGTCGTCATGTTCCGTAACCTAACGCTGTGGACTCCGACGCCCGCGTGGTGCTGCTCGACGGTGGTTTCGCCACCGAGCTGGAGCGGCGCGGCCACGACCTGTCCGACGACCTGTGGTCGGCCCGGCTGCTCATCGACGACCCGGACGAGATCCGCGCGACCCACCTGGCGTTCTACCGCGCCGGGGCCCGGGTGGCGACGACGGCGAGCTACCAGGCGTCGTTCAAGGGGTTCGAGTCCCACGGACTGTCGCGGGAGGAGTCGGCGGCGCTGATCCGGCTGTCGGTGGAGCTGGCCATGGAGGCGGCCGAGCAGGCCACGGCCGAGGACGGGGTGCCGCGGCTGGTGGCCGCGTCGGTCGGCCCGTACGGCGCGGTCCTGGCCGACGGCTCGGAGTACCACGGCCACTACGGGGTCACCGACGCCGCGCTCCGGTCCTTCCACCGGGCCCGGCTCGAGGTGCTGGTCGGCGCCGGTCCGGACCTGCTCGCCGTCGAGACCGTGCCCTCCGAGCAGGAGGTCGAGGTCCTGCTGGACGCGCTGTCCGCCATCGGCTCGCCTGTGCCGGCGTGGCTGTCGCTGACCTGTGCCGACGAGGCCACGACCCGTGCGGGGGAGCCGGTCGATCGGGTGTTCGGGCTGGCCCGCGGGCACGACGCGGTCGTCGCGGTCGGCGTGAACTGCACCGCGCCGTCGTACGTCGAGCAGCTGGTGTCGACAGCGGTCGCCGCGTCCGGCAAGCCGGCCGTCGCCTACCCGAACAGCGGTGAGTCCTGGGACGGCGGGAGCCGGTCGTGGGGCGGAGCCGGGCAGGTGGTCGACGTCGCCCTGGCGCAGCGCTGGGTGGCTGCCGGTGCCCGGTACGTCGGCGGCTGCTGCCGGGTCGGCTCCGACGACATCGCCCGCCTGGCGGCCGGACTCCTCTGACATCCGGTCTCCCGGCCGCCCTGACCCCGTCGACTGGCGGAAGTCTTCGGTTCCGGCGGCCTCAGAAGTGAAGACTTCCGCCAGTCGATGCTGGGTGGCTGGCTGCGCCGGTGGCTCAGCGCGCGGGCACGGGAGCTGCGGTCGCGGCAAGCCGCAGGAGGGTCTCCCGGTCAGCGATCTTCGCCCGGTCGCGGCCCTGGGCCCGGCCGAGCTCGGCCTCGGCCCGTTCGATGGCCAGCCACCCGCTCCAGCCGACGACGGTGCAGCCGCGCGAGACGAGCAGGTCCAGCACCGCGTCGGGGTCGGTGACCCTGGAGGCAGGCCTCTCAGCGAGGTCGGCCAGCAGGCTGCGGACGGTCTCCCGCGCGTCGTGCTTGTTGGTGCCGATCACCCCGGTCGGCCCGCGCTTGGCCCAGCCGGCGACGTACTCGCCAGGTGACGGCTGGCCGTCGCGCAGGACCCGGCCGCCGTCGTTCGGCACCACCCCGGACGACTCGTCGAACGGCAGCCCGTCGAGGGGCGCACCCCGGTAGCCGACGGCGCGGAGCACCATTCGCACGTCCAGGACGTGCGTCGTCCCGGTGCCCTGGGTGGAGCCGTCCGGGGCCAGGCGGGTGCGCTCCGCCCGGACCCCGGTGACGTGCCGGTCACCGAGGATCTCCACCGGCCGGCAGAAGAAGTGCAGGTGCACCCGTCGGGACCGGCCCGCGGACGGTCGACCGGCCCAGGTCTGCAGCAGCTCGAGGTTGCGGCGCGCCGCGGCGTCGGTGACCAGCTGCTCCCGGCTGACGTCGTCGAGCTCCAGCTCGGCCGGGTCGACCAGGACGTCTGCGTCGGCCATCTCACCCAGCTCGCGCAGCTCCCGCGTGGTGAACCGGGCCTGCACCGGTCCGCGCCGCACCAGCACGTGCACGTCCTGCACCGAGCTGGTGGCGAAGGTCTCCAGCACGTGCTCGGGGGCGTCGGTCCCGCTCAGCTCCCCGGCGGACCTCGCGAGCATCCGTGCCACGTCACCGGCGACGTTGCCGGCCCCGACGACGGCGACGCCGCGCGCGTCCAGCGTGAAGCGGTCCGGGTGGACGTCGGGATGGCCGCAGTACCAGGCGACGAACTCGGTGGCCGAGACACTCCCCGGCAGGTCCTCGCCGGGTACTCCCAGCCGGCGGTCGACGGCCGCCCCTGTCGTGATCACGACGGCGTCGTAGTGCTCGTGCAGATCGGCGAGGGTCAGGTCGTTGCCCACCTCCACGTTGCCGAGGAAGCGCACCGCGGGCTGGGCCAGCACGGTCGCGAGTGCTGCGCTGATGGTCTGCGTCCGCGGGTGGTCCGGGGCCACGCCGTACCGCACGAGACCGAACGGCGTGGGCAGCCGGTCCAGCACGTCCACCTGCACGTCGTCGCCGGACCGGACCAGGGCTTCGGCGGCGTACACACCAGCGGGCCCTGACCCGACCACGGCAACTCTCACAGCGACCTCCAGGACGCGGCGGGGGCGTGGCGTCCGGTCACATCGTGCCCCGACGCCCGCCCCGCCCCGCGGTCGCCCTACTTGATCTCGGACCTCCGCAGCAGCACGAGCCCGACCGCGAGCGGCAGCAGCAGCCACGTCGCCTCGGTGACGGCCAGGTTGGCCCACTGCTCGCCGGTCACGGCGGTGTCGAACTGGAAGAGCTGTCCCTGGGCGAAGTTGACGTCGACCCACGGCTGCAGGTCGCGGAACCAGACCTGGACGGATGCCAGGAAGCCGAAGGCGCCCGGAAGGATGAGCGAGTAGACGAAGTACGCGACGATCGCGCCGGCCGAGCTGCGGATCAGCAGGCCGAGCATGAATCCGGTCATCAGCCCGAGGACGTTGCCGATCACGAGGTTGACGGACTGTGCGAAGGAGACGTCCCACACCGTTGCGGTGCCGGTGATCGCGGTGCCCACGACGTTGCCGAGAGCGCCGATCGCGATGGCGACCAGCATCGAGACGACCCCTACTCCGACCGACGCGATCGCCTTCGCAAGGATCACCCGGCTCCGGTTCGGGACCAGGGTGAAGGTCGTCAACCCGCTGCGCTGGCTCCATTCGCTGGTGACGGACAGGATCGCGATCATCGGGAGGATGACCGCGATCGGGAACCCGATCGCCGAACCGAAGGTCGCGTACGTCAGCTGGTCGTCGGGCGCGAACAGGATCACTGCTCCGGTGGCGAGCAGAGAGGTGACGGCGACGCTGGCCATCAGCCAGAAACCGGAGCGGGTGTCGAACATCTTGCGCAGCTCGACCGTGCAGATCCGCGACAGGGGGATCGCTCGTCCTGTCACCCGCGGCTTCTGGACGGTCTCGGTCTCGACGGCGACGGCGGTCATGCTGCTGCTCCTTCTCGCTGGGTCTCTGCTGTGAGCTCGAGGAACATCTCCTCGAGGCCGGCACCGCCGGCAGAGCGCAGCTCGGTCACTGCCACTCCGGCCGCCAACGCCACTTTCCCGACCAGGTCGGGCTCCGCGTCGACGCGCAGGGGCCGTCTCCGGACGCGGTGGTTCCGATACCTGCTCCGGCCAGGGCCCGGGCGAGCTCGCCCAGGCGGGTGGCACGGACCACCGTGCCGGCGGCACGCAGCAGCTCGGTCTTGGTGCCCTGCGCCACGATCCGTCCCTTGCCGATCACCACGATGTCGTCGGCGATGATCTCGATCTCGTGCAGAAGGTGCGACGACAGCAGCACGGTGCCGCCGCCGTCCGCGTAGCGGCGCAGCAGGTCCCGCATCCAGCGGATGCCGGCCGGATCCAGACCGTTCGCCGGCTCGTCGAGGACCAGGGCGTACGGGTCGCCGATCAGCGCGGTGGCGATGCCCAGCCGCTGGCGCATGCCCAGCGAGTAGTCCCGGACCCGTCGGTTCGCCTCGGCCCCGGTCAGGCTGACCAGGTCCAGCATCTCGCCGACGCGGCGGCGTGGCAGCCCCATCGTCTTCTGGACGATGGTGAGGGTCTCCCGACCGGTGCGACCGGCATGCAGCGCCGAGGCCTCGAGCAGCACGCCGACCTCGATGCCGGGATTGGGCAGCTCTCGGAACGTGCGTCCGGCGAAGGTCGCCGTTCCCGAGGTGGGCGGGGTCAGGCCGGCGATGACCCGCATGGTGGTCGACTTGCCGGCGCCGTTGGGCCCGAGGAAGCCGGTCACGCGACCGGCCCGGGCCGAGAAGCTGATGTCGTCGACGGCCGTGAAGGCGCCGTACGACTTGGTGAGTGACTGAATGGTGATCATGCCGACAAGCGTGCGGTCGACGGGCCTGGTCGCGCATCGGTGACGGCCCCTGACCCTCCCCCGACCGCACCCCGGTGCCGCTCTCAGGGTCGACCCTGGCCATCCGGCGGCTGCGGCGTTGATCACCGAGAGCGCTTCCGGCGCCGTCGTCCTCCGCGAGCTCGTCCGAGGCGGGGAGGGTCCGATCGGTGCCCCCGGCAGGATTCGAACCTGCGCCACCGCCTCCGGAGGGCGGTGCTCTATCCCCTGAGCTACGGGGGCTCTGGGCGAGGACCGAGGTTATCAGTCTGCCAAGACCACTTCGGCACGCCGCTGTGCCGGTTAGCCTCCGCTCGTGACCGAGGAGACTGCCGACGACGCCGGCTCCGGAGCCGGCGCGGACCGCAGTGATCGCCGCCGGGTCCTCGTGGTCGACGACAGCGCCGTCATCCGCACCCTCATCACGGTCAACCTCGAGCTGGAGGGCTTCGAGGTGGTCCAGGCCGTCGACGGGCAGGAGGCCTTGGAGAAGGTCCTCGAGGTGCGGCCGGACGTCATGACGATCGATGTGGTGATGCCGCGGTTGGACGGCTTCGACACCGTCGAGCGGATCCGGGCGGACCCCCGCACCCAGGACCTCAAGATCGCCATGGTCACGGCGTGCGCCCAGGAGGCCGATCTCCGCCGTGGCGACCAGGTCGGTGTCGACGCGTACGTCACCAAGCCGTTCGACCCCACCGCGCTGGTGCGCACGGTCCGCGAGCTCGCCGAGCACCGCTGCTGTTGACCCTTCCCCCGCCACCCCTCCGCGGATCTTGAGGCGACACACCGTTGCGGAGTGGGCGTGTCGTCTCAAGATCCGGAGGGTTGGGGGCGGGTGGGAGGGGCGGGAGCGGTCGATAGCCTGGGCCGGTGACTCCCGCCGAGCTCTCCACCGCCGTCCGGGCTGCCGTCCAGGCCGCCGTCGACGCGGGTGACCTGGCCGTCCCGGTGCCGGACGAGGTCAAGGTGGAACGACCCAAGGTCAGGGAGCACGGCGACTACGCGACCTCGGTGGCGCTGCAGCTGGCCAAGCCGGCCGGGAAGCCGCCCCGGGAGGTCGCGGAGTCCGTCGCGGCCCGGCTGCGGGAGGCGGCCGGCGTCGCCCAGGTCGACGTGGCCGGCCCGGGCTTCCTCAACATCACCCTCGACTCCGCAGCCCAGGGCGAGCTGGCCCGCACCGTCGTGACCGCGGGCGCGGCCTACGGGCGGACCACGACGGTGGCCGGGCACCGGTTCAACCTCGAGTTCGTCTCGGCCAACCCCACCGGCCCGCTCCACCTCGGTCATGTCCGGTGGGCGGCCGTGGGAGATGCCCTGGCCCGTGTGCTCGAGGCTGCCGGTGCCGACGTCACCCGCGAGTACTACTTCAACGACGCGGGAGTCCAGATCGACCGGTACGCCCAGTCGCTGATGGCGGCGGCGAAGGGGGAGCCGACGCCGGAGGACGGGTACGGCGGCGACTACATCGGTGAGATCGCCGCCCAGGTGGTGGCCCGGCACCCCGACGTCCTCGGGCTGGACGCCGCCGCCGCGCTCGCGACGTTCCGTACTGACGGCCTGGACCTGATGTTCGCCGAGATCCGCCAGTCCCTGGCGGACTTCGGCGTGCGCTTCGACGTCTACTTCAACGAGAAGGACCTGCACGACAAGGGTGAGCTGACGGCCGCGCTGGAGCGGCTCACCTCGGCGGGGCACGTCTTCGAGAAGGACGGCGCGACCTGGCTGCGGACCACCACCTTCGGCGACGACCGCGACCGGGTGCTGGTGCGTACCAACGGCGAGCCGACGTACTTCCTGGCCGACTGCGCCTACTACCTCGACAAGCGGGAGCGGGGCTTCGACCGCGTCGTCATCATGTTGGGTGCCGACCACCACGGGTACGTCGGCCGGTACAAGGCGCTGGCCGCGGCCTACGGCGACGACCCCGAGGTCAACCTCGAGATCCTCATCGGCCAGCTGGTCAACCTCTTCAAGGACGGCAAGCCGCTGCGGATGAGCAAGCGCGCCGGCACCACCGTGACCCTGGAGGAGCTGGTCGAGGCGATCGGTGCCGACGCCGGTCGCTACGCGTTGGGCCGGTTCTCCACCGACAGCCCGATCGACCTCGACCTGGACGCGTGGGCACGGCGGACGAACGACAACCCCGTCTACTACGTGCAGTACGCGCACGCCCGGGTGGCCAGCCTGCTGCGCAACGCGGCCGACCTCGGTGTCGACAAGGGCGAGCTGCACCCCGAGCTGCTCGACCACGACCGCGAGGGCGACCTTCTCGGCGCGCTGGGGGAGTACCCGACGGGTGGTGGCCACCGCGGCCGAGCTGCGCGAGCCGCACCGGGTGGCCCGCTACCTCGAGGAGCTCGCCGGCACGTACCACCGGTTCTACGACGCCTGCCGGGTGCTGCCCCGCGGCGACGAGGAGACCACCGACGTGCACCGGGCCCGGCTCTGGCTGGTCGAGGCGACCCGCACCGTGCTGGCCAACGGTCTGGCCCTGCTCGGGGTCACCGCGCCGGACCGGATGTAGCGACCGGGCGGGACGGCTGCCGCCGTGGACCTCAACGCCGACCTGGGTGAGGTGCTCGACGGGGTCCCCACGGACGACGCCGGGCTGGCCCGGGTCGTCACGAGCGCCAACGTGGCCTGCGGCTTCCACTCCGGGCGACGCGGCGACGATGCGCCGCGTCAGCGCGCTGTGCGTCTCTCACGGCGTCGCGATCGGGGCGCAGGTGTCCTACCGGGACCGCGAAGGCTTCGGCCGTCGGTTCCTCGACGTCGACCCGGCGACGCTGGCGGACGAGGTCCTCGAACAGGTCGGCGCGCTGGACACGCTGGCCCGCGAGGTCGGCGGCCGGGTCGGGTACGTGAAGCCGCACGGAGCGCTGTACAACGCGATCGTCCACCACGAGAAGCAGGCGGCCGCCGTGGTCGCGGGGGTCCGGGCCTTCGACGGCTCGCTCGCGGTGCTCGGCCTCCCGGGGTCCCGCTGGCTGGTGCTCGCCGAGGCCGCTGGCCTCCGGCCGGTGCGCGAGGCGTTCGCCGACCGCGCGTACGCGCCCGACGGGACGCTCGTCCCGCGCGGCCGGCCGGGAGCCGTCCTGACCGATCCGGCGGAGGTCGTCGTGCGCTGCCTGCGCCTGGCGACCGCGCACGAGGTGCTGGCCGTCGACGGCAGCCGGCTGCGCGTCGACGCCGAGTCCGTCTGCGTGCACGGGGACACCGCCGGCGCCGTGGTGCTGGCAGCCGCCGTCCGCGCCTCGCTCACGGAGGCGGGCGTCGTCCTCGCGCCGTTCGCCCCGCCGGGCGGCGCCCCGTGACGGGTCTGCGTCTCCTGCCGTACGGCGACGCCGCCGTGCTCGTCGAGGTCGCCGACCTCGACGCGGCGCTGGCGCTGCACGCGGACCTGCGGGACCGGCCGCCGGCGGGGACCGTCGACGTGGTCCCGGCTGAGCGCACCGTGCTGGTGCGGGTGGACCCGTCGGTGACCACGGTCGACACGCTGGCGCGCCGACCTCGCCGGCCGTACCCCGCGCAGCCGCGGCGTCGCCGACGGTCCGGTCGTCACCGTCCCGGTGACCTACGACGGTGCCGACGTCGCGGACGTCGCCGGGGACCTCGGCTGGTCGGTGGACCAGCTCGTCGCGGCCCACCAGCGAGCTCTCCTGGCGGGTGGCGTTCGTCGGGTTCGCGCCCGGTTTCGGCTACCTCGTGCCCGACGCCGACTGGCCGGAGGTCCCGCGACGGGCCGACCCGCGCACCTCGGTGCCCGCCGGGTCGGTCGCCGTGGCCGGTCGGTACGCCGGCGTCTACCCGTCGGCCAGTCCCGGCGGCTGGCGTCTGCTGGGCCGCACCGACCTCGCCGTCTGGGACCTCGCCCGCGACCCCGCGGCGCTCCTCACGCCGGGCACCCGGGTCCGGTTCGAGGAGGCTCGGTGAGCTCGGTCCTCGAAGTGGTAGACCCCGGCCCGTTGTGCACCGTGCAGGACCTCGGGCGCCCCGGCCTCGCCTCGCTGGGCGTGGGCCCGTCCGGTGCCGCCGACCGGGCCGCCGCCCGCCGGGCGAACGCGCTGGTGCGCAACCCGGCCGGCGCGGCCGTCCTCGAGGTCACCCTCGGCGGCCTGCGTCTGGTCGCCCGCGGCAGCTGCGAGGTCGCGGTGGCCGGCGCGCCGGTGGCCGTGACCGTGGGCGACGACGATGCGGGTGCCGGTCCGCTGGTGCTCGCGGACGGGGCCACGCTGCGCCTGGCCCGGCCGGCGGTCGGGGTCCGGACCTATCTCGCCGTACGCGGTGGCATCGACGTCGCGCCGGTCCTCGGCTCCCGGTCCACCGACCAGCTGTCCGGTCTCGGCCCTCCGCCGCTGCGCCGGGGCGACGCACTGCCCGTCGGCGCGAACCCTTCCCACGCAGTCCCCGTGCCCGACCCGGTCGCGGTCACCGACGGGATCGACCTGCCGCTGATGCCGGGTCCGCGGCTGCGCCTGTTCGCCACCGGGACGTTCGAGCGGCTGCTCGCGGCGCCGTACGTCGTGACACCCGACAGCAACCGGGTCGCGCTGCGGCTGCAGGGCGAGCGCCTGCTCCGGCGTACCGGCGACGAGCTCGCCAGCGAAGGCCTGGTGCGCGGCGCCGTGCAGGTCCCGCCCTCCGGCCAGCCGCTGCTGTTCCTCGCCGACCACCCGGTCACCGGCGGGTACCCCGTCGTCGCGGTCGTGCCGGACGCCGCGACCGACCTCGCCGCGCAGGCGCGTCCCGGCAGCCGGATCGCTTTCCGTGCGGTTCCGGGTCAGCACTAGCCTCGCCGGATGCGCGTCCACCCGGCCGGACCGAGGTCCGGCGAGCTCGCCCACGAGGGGCTGCACGGAGGGCCACCGGACGACCTCGGTGCTCTCGACCCGGCGGTGTGGCCGCTCGGCCTCTCCCGCTCGGACGACGGCCACCTCGTGCTGCGCGGTCACGACCTGCGCGCCCTGGTGACCGAGCACGGCAGCCCGGCGTTCCTCATGGACGAGGCCGACCTGCGACGCCGTTGCCGCGACTACCGCGACGCCTTCGGCGGTGCGATGGTCTTCTACGCGGCCAAGGCGTTCCTCAGCACAGCAGTCGCGCGCTGGGTGGAGGAGGAGGGACTCGGCCTCGACGTGTGCACCGGTGGGGAGCTGGCGGTCGCCGTACGGGCCGGCTTCCCGGGGGAGCGGCTGCTGCTGCACGGCAACAACAAGTCGGTGCCCGAGCTGGCCGCCGCCCTCGACGCCGGGGTCGGCCGGGTCGTGGTCGACTCGCTGGTCGAGATCGAGCGTCTCAGCCGGCTGTGCGCCGAGCGCGGCACGACCCAGCGGGTCCTGGTGCGTGCCACGGTGGGCGTCGAGGCGCACACCCACGAGTTCATCGCGACCGCGCACGAGGACCAGAAGTTCGGCTTCTCCCTCGCCGGCGGGGACGCGCTGCGCGCCATCCGCCTCGTACGCGGCTCCCCGGGGCTCGAGCTCGTCGGGCTGCACTCGCACATCGGCTCGCAGATCTTCGACGCCGGCGGCTTCGAGGTCGCGGCTCACCGGGTCGTCGGACTGCTGGCCGAGGTGCGCGACGAGATCGGCGTCGAGCTGCCCGAGCTGAACCTCGGCGGCGGCCTCGGAATCGCCTACACCAGCGCGGACGACCCGGCCGACGTCGTGGAGATGGGTCGCTCGCTGCGGGCGATCGTCGAGCGCGAGTGCGCCGCGGCCGGTCTCGCCCTCCCTGCCCTGGCGATCGAGCCCGGCCGGGGGATCGTCGGCCCGGGCACGGTGACGGTCTACGAGGTCGGCACCGTCAAGCCGGTCGACGGCGTCCGGACCTTCGTGTCGGTGGACGGCGGCATGAGCGACAACATCCGCACCGCGCTGTACGACGCCGACTACACCGTCGTGCTCGCCAACCGGGGCTCGGCGGCACCGCCGATGCTGGCCCGCGTGGTCGGCAAGCACTGCGAGAGCGGCGACGTCGTCGTCAAGGACGCCTGGCTGCCCGCCGACGTCGAGCCGGGCGACCTGCTCGCCGTGGCTGCCACCGGTGCGTACTGCCGGTCGATGGCCTCGACCTACAACCACCTTCCGCGCCCGCCGGTGGTCGCCGTCGCCGAGTCCGGCAGCCGGGTCATCCTCCGCCGCGAGACGGTCGAGGACCTGCTCGCCCTCGACCTCGGCTGACCAGCCGGCGCCCCGCCAAACGATCGAGCGCACCCCGAGCAAGATCGTTTGCGACCTGTTTCCCCGACACGCCGGGCGAAGCCTCGGCGTGTCGGGTACCAAGGTCGCAAACGAGGTCCCTGGGGTGGACGCGCGCGGGACCGGATCGCGGTCATGCACGGGCACGGCCGGCCGGGTCTGACAGGCTGGGACGCATGGGACAGGCGCTACGGGTCGCGCTGCTGGGGTGCGGCACCGTCGGCAGCGAGGTGGCCCGGCTGCTCACCACCCACGCGGACGACCTGGCCGCCAGGGTCGGCCGGCCACTCGAGCTGGCCGGCATCGCCGTACGCCGGACGGCGCGCGACCGCGGGGACCTCCCGGTCGACCCGGCCCTCTTCACCACGGACGCGCTGGCGTTGGCCACCCGCGAGGACGTCGACCTGGTCGTGGAGGTCATCGGTGGCCTCGAGCCGGCTCGCACCCTGATCCTCGCCGCGCTGGAGTCCGGCGCCTCGGTGGTGACCGCCAACAAGGCACTGCTCGCCGAGGACGGCGCGACGCTGTTCGAGGCAGCCGAGAAGCACGCCGCCGACCTCTACTACGAGGCGGCGGTCGCCGGCGCGATCCCGCTGCTGCGGCCGCTGCGGGAGTCCCTCGCCGGCGACCGGGTCCGCCGGGTGCTGGGCATCGTCAACGGCACGACGAACTACATCCTCACCCGGATGACCGAGAGCGGCGCGAGCTTCACCGATGCCCTCGAGGAGGCCCAGGCCCTCGGCTACGCCGAGGCCGACCCGACCGCCGACGTGGAGGCGTTCGACGCCGCCGCGAAGGCTGCCATCCTCGCCGCCCTCGCCTTCCACACCCGGGTCACCGCTGCCGACGTGCACCGCGAGGGGATGACCGAGGTGACCAGTGCCGACGTCGCCAGCGCCAAGGCGATGGGCTGCGTGGTCAAGCTGCTCGCGATCGCCGAGCTGTCTGCCGACGGCACCAGCGTCGGCGTGCGCGCCCACCCGGCGATGATCCCCCTGAGCCACCCGCTGGCCTCGGTACGTGAGGCGTTCAACGCCGTCTTCGTCGAGTGCGAGGCGGCCGGTGAGCTGATGTTCTACGGCCGAGGCGCCGGCGGCTCCCCGACCGCGAGTGCAGTCCTCGGCGACATCGTCGCGGTGGCCCGGCACAAGGTCTCCGGCGGCCGCGGTCCAGGCGAGTCGTCGTACGCCGACCTGCGCCTGCGTCCCATGGGCGAGACGGTGACGCGCTACCACGTGAGCCTCGACGTCGCCGACCGCTCGGGCGTGCTCGCCAAGGTGGCCACCGCCTTCGCCGCTCACGAGGTCTCGATCGAGACGGTGCGGCAGGAGAAGCACGGCGAGGACGACGCGGTGCTGGTCATCGTCACCCACGACGCCACCGACGCCGCGCTGAGCGCCACTGTCGAGTCGCTGCGCGGCCTCGACGTCGTGCGCCGGGTGCTCAGCGTCATGCGGGTCGAGGGCCGCTGACCGTGGCACAGCTCTGGCGCGGCGTCATCACCGAGTACGGCGACCGGCTCCCGGTCGGGCCCGGCACGCCGGTCGTCACCCTGGGCGAGGGCGGCACGCCGCTGGTCCGCGCCCATCACCTGTCCGAGCTGACCGGCTGCGACGTGCATCTCAAGGTGGAAGGTGCCAACCCCACCGGGTCGTTCAAGGACCGCGGCATGACGATGGCCATCTCCAAGGCGGTCGAGGAGGGCGCGACCGCGGTCATCTGCGCCTCCACCGGCAACACCAGCGCCTCGGCCGCGGCGTACGCCGGCAAGGCCGGCCTCGACTGCGTCGTGCTGGTCCCGCACGGGCGGATCGCCGCCGGCAAGCTCGCGCAGGCGATCGTCCACGGGTCCCGGCTGCTGCAGGTGGAGGGCGGGTTCGACGACTGCCTGCGGCTCGCTCGCGGACTGGCCGACGAGCTCCCGGTCGCCCTGGTCAACTCGGTCAACGACTACCGGATCGAGGGGCAGAAGTCGGCGGCGTTCGAGGTGGTCGACGCCCTCGGCCGGGCCCCGGACATCCACTGCCTGCCGGTGGGCAACGCCGGCAACATCACCGCCTACTGGCGCGGCTACGGCGAGTACGCCGCCGACGGGCTGTGCAGCCGGCCGCGGATGTGGGGCTTCCAGGCCGAGGGGGCGGCGCCGATCGTGCGCGGCGAACGGGTCGCCTCTCCCGAGACGGTCGCGACTGCGATCCGCATCGGCGACCCGGCGTCCTGGTCGGGTGCGGTGGCCGCCCGGGACGAGTCCGGCGGGCGCATCGACGCGGTCAGCGACCGCGCCATCCTCGACGCGCAGCGACTGCTCTCCGCACGCGAGGGCGTGTTCGTCGAGCCGGCCAGTGCGGCTTCGGTCGCCGGGCTGCTGCAGTGCCACGAGCAGGGGCTGCTGGACCCGGGTCAGCAGGTGGTGTGCACCGTCACGGGTAACGGCCTCAAGGACACCGAGACCGCGTTGCGCGAGATCAGCATCGAGACCCACACGGTGCCCGCCGACGTGCGGACGGCCGCCGGTGTGCTCGGGCTGCTGCCCGCATGAGCCTCGTCACGGGGCCGGTCACGGTCCGGGTGCCCGCCACCAGCGCCAACCTCGGCCCGGGCTTCGACTGCCTCGGGCTGGCCCTCGCCCTGCACGACGAGATCGAGGTGACCGCGGGCAGCCCGTCCCCGCCCGGCGGCGGCGTGGGCGTCGAGCTCACGGTCACCGGCGAGGGCGCGGGCGCCGTCCCCGCCGACGCGACCCACCTGGTGGTCCGCGCCGTGCACGCGGCCCTCGGGTCCCTCGGCGAGCCGCACGTCTCGTTGACCCTGCACTGCAGGAACCAGATCCCGCACGGCCGGGGGCTCGGGTCGTCCGCGGCGGCGGTGGTGGCCGGCCTGCTGGCCGGGCGGGCGCTGGTCACCGACGGCGCCGACCGCCTCGACGACAGCGCTCTGCTCGGTCTGGCGACCGCGATGGAGGGCCACCCGGACAACGCCGCCGCCGCCTTGCTCGGCGGGCTGACCCTCGCCTGGTCGGAGCACGGCGCGGTGCGCGCGGTACGGCTCGAGCCGCGGCCGGACGTGCGGGCGACGGTGCTCGTCCCCGACGTGCAGCTCTCGACCGAAGCCGCACGTGGGCTGCTCCCCGCCTCGGTCCCGCACACCGATGCGGCGTTCACGGCTGGCCGGGCCGCGTTGCTCGTGGCCGCCATGACCGAGGCCCCCGGGGTACTGCTCGCGGCGACCGAGGACCGGCTGCACCAGACGCAGCGCGCACCGGCCATGCCGGCGACCGCGGAGCTGGTCGCTGAGCTTCGCGCTGCCGGCCGGGCCGCCGTCGTCTCCGGGGCGGGACCCAGCATCCTCGTGCTGGACGAGGGGGAGCCGCCGCCGATGTCCGTCCCGCCCGGCTGGCGGGTGCTCCCGCTGGCCGTCGAGCTCGCCGGCGCCTCCGTCACGTCACGTTGACCTGATCCGCCCGACCCCGGCGAGACGGGCCGATTCGGCCAGGTCGGGAACGAACCAGGGCCGGGTGGTGTTAGTCTCGACAGCGCACCAGCAGCCACGGCACGTGGCCGGTGCCCCGCCACGATTTCCCGGTTGCCGGTCTGTTCTCGGCGTCGGGAGTCCACGTCGTACGACGACCGTGGCCCCCCCACCGCGCTCACCCCGGACGTCCGGGGCAGCGGGTGGAGGAGACCACGGGGACGGCAGGGCCACCCGCGCGCGCAGTCGGCGGAACCTGGTGAGCGCTTCCCCTTTCCCGCGTCCCGGAAGCGGACGCAGCAGACCGACCGGAGCCGCCGCGACGCGGCCCGTCGCCAGGAAGGACCACTCTGTGTCCGACAGCACCGATCTCCTCGACGCGCCCGCGGCCTCGGCAGCGGGCTCCGAGGACACCACTGCCGCCAAGGCACCAGCCCGCAAGCGCTCCGCCGGCCTGTCCGGCATGGTGCTCGCCGAGCTGCAGGGCCTGGCCGGCGAGCTGGGAATCAGCGGGACCGCCAAGATGCGCAAGGGCCAGCTGATCGAAGCCATCAAGGAGCGCCAGGCCGGCAGCTCCGCCCCCGCTGGCGCGCGCCGCTCCGACGGCGAGGCGCAGGCGACCGCCGAGCCCGCTCCGCGCGCCCGTCGCGAGCGCAACGACCGGGCACGGCACGGCGCCGAACCGCAGGGTCCGGCCGACGACGGCCCGCCGGCCCGGGCCGAGCGCCCGGGACGGGGCGAGCGCAAGCGGCGCTCCACCAGCAACCCTGCGAGCGACACCTCCGACGTCACGGCGGTAAGCGACAACGAGATCGACGCCGACGGCGGCAGGGACAGCCAGGGCGCCCGGCAGGGCAGGGACGAGGCCGACCGCCAGCGCGACCGGGGTGACCGGCAGCGCGACCGCGGCGACCGCAACCAGCAGCAGGGTGGCGGCAACCAGAACCGCACCCCGCAGCAGGGCGGCGGCAACCAGGCCCGCACCCAGCAGCAGGGTGGCGGTGGCAGCCAGCCCGACGACGACTTCGAGGGTGGCGGGCGCGGCCGGCGTCGCGGTCGCTACCGGGACCGCAACCGCAACCGGCGCGGTGGCCGGGACGGCTTCGCCCAGCAGGACAGCGGCGACGGCAGCCTTCCGGAGATCAGCGAGGACGACGTCCTGATCCCGGTCGCCGGCATCCTCGACATCCGCGACAACTACGCGTTCGTACGTACGTCGGGCTACCTGCCCGGCCCGAACGACGTCTACGTCTCGATGGCCCATGTCCGGAAGGCGGGGCTGCGCAAGGGCGACGCCATCACCGGCGCGGTAAAGGCGCCGCAGGACAACGAGCGCAAGGAGAAGTTCAACGCGCTGGTCCGACTCGACAGCGTGAACGGCGCCGACCCGGACAAGGCCAGGTCCCGGGTCGAGTTCAGCACGCTGACCCCGCTCTACCCGCAGGACCGCCTGCGCCTCGAGACCGAGCCGAGCCTGCTGACCACCCGGGTCATCGACCTGGTGGCCCCGATCGGCAAGGGCCAGCGCGGCCTGATCGTCTCTCCGTCCAAGTCCGGCAAGACGATGGTCATGCAGGCGATCGCCAACGCCATCTCGACCAACAACCCTGAGGTCCACCTCATGGTCGTGCTGGTCGACGAGCGGCCGGAGGAGGTCACCGACATGCAGCGCGCGGTCAAGGGCGAGGTCATCGCCTCGACCTTCGACCGCCCTGCCGAGGACCACACGATCGTCGCCGAGCTGTCGATCGAGCGGGCCAAGCGCCTGGTCGAGCTCGGCCACGACGTCGTCATCCTGCTCGACGGCATCACCCGGCTCGGCCGGGCCTACAACCTGGCCGCCCCCGCCAGCGGCCGGATCCTCTCCGGCGGCGTCGACTCGACCGCGCTCTACCCGCCGAAGCGGTTCTTCGGAGCGGCGCGCAACATCGAGAACGGCGGCTCGCTGACGATCCTCGCCACCGCCCTGGTCGAGACCGGGTCCCGGATGGACGAGGTGATCTTCGAGGAGTTCAAGGGCACCGGAAACATGGAGCTCAAGCTGGACCGCAAGCTCGCGGACAAGCGGGTCTTCCCTGCGGTCGACGTGGACGCCTCGGGCACCCGGCGCGAGGACATCCTCATGGGCAAGGACGAGCTGCAGGTCGTCTGGAAGCTCCGGCGGGTCCTGCACGCGCTGGAGACCGGCCAGGCGCTGGACCTGCTGCTGGACCGGATGAAGAAGACCAGCAGCAACGCCGAGTTCCTCCGCCAGGTCCAGCAGACCATGCCGATGCCCGGCAACGGCGCCAGCGGCGAAGAGGCCTGACGGCTCCTGCCCCAGCCTCGCCTCACCCGACTACGCCGCCCGGTCACCCGGGCGGCGTAGTCCGTTCCGGCCACCCGTCCTGGCCGACGGGGCGATTCAGATGCGGTCCGGCCGCGCCGAAGTTCCCTCCGAAGGGTTGCGGAGGAGCGTCTGCGACCTCACCGAGGGACGACCGAGAGGCAGCAGCGATGCGCAGCGCGACGAAGGCTCTGCGACGGTGGGCGCCGGTGCCCGCAGTTCTGGCACTGATGGGTTCGGCCATGTTGACGACCGCTCCCGCTGCCTCTGCCGCCGGTGTGGACAAGAAGACCGTGGTCCCCTCGCCGACCTGCTACTTCACCAACCCCGACGGGACCGTCTCGATCGTGGTCCGCGTCACCAGCACGAACCCGAGCCCCGTCTTCATCGACTACGGCGGCGAGAACAAGATCGATCCGGGCAAGGACGACCAGGGCCAGCCGACGACGTTCAACTCCGGGGTCACCGACAACGCCTACGTCGCGACCTTCGCCGCCGACGATGTCAAGAAGGCGAAGTGGAAGCTCAACGGCGGTGACTACGACCTCGCCACCACGACCGTCTGCCCGACCACCACGGTGACCGCCGAGGGGAACCTCCTCGCGATCCTGGCCTTCAGCGGTCTCGTCACGGTCGGCGGCGCGGCCCTGATGGGTGGCCGCCGGCGCCGCCGGTTCGGTCACGACGCCGCCTGACGGCCCGCGGGGCCCACCAGCGGATACACCCGATCGGGCTAGGTCGCTCACCGCGCAGAAGTTGCCGGGAGGACTATCCAGGACCCGCGGCCGCCTGCCGAGAGTTCCTAGACGAGCACGATCGTGGCCGCCCAGGCGGCCGAGACCACGGGGACGAGGAGATGTTGGTGCGGTACGGCAGGGGCCAGAGCAAGCACGTCGGCAGGTTCGCAGTGGCTCTCCTGGCCACGGCCGCGTTCTGGGTCGCCGCAGCACCCGGCGCCCAGGCGGCCGCACCCGCGGGGTCGCTCACGCCGTACGTGAGCTGCTACTTCGACAACCAGGACGGCACCGTCACGTTCAGTGTCGGGGTGACCAGCAAGAACAGTGGCACGGTCACGGTTCCCGTCGGCACGGACAACCGGGTCACTCTCGGCGCCGCGAACCGCGGCCAGCCGACGTCGTTCAGCCCGGGGACGCACGACAACGTCTGGGCGGCCACCGTCACCTGGAACGAGGTCTTCAACAACATCAACTGGACGCTGACGGGGAACGACGTCCAGCTCGCCAACTGGACCCGGTGCAGCTCGCGCCCGGTTCCCGCCGAGGGCAACGCGCTCGCGGTGCTGGCGTTCGCCGCGGTCGTCACCGTCGCGGGCTCCGCTCTGATGGGGGATCGGCGCCGACGCCGGCGCGGCCCGGTCGGGGACGGCACGTGACCCGCCGCGCGGGGCGGCTCCTGCGCGCGGTCCGTCACCTCGTGGTGGCTGCTGCGGTGGGAACCGTCCTCGGCGCCGGCGTCCTGGGGGCGTCGCCGGCGCAGGCGGCCACCTATGACTGCCCCCCCATGAGCAGCAGCGTCTGCAAGACGATCACGCCGGTGGCAGAGTGCGTCTGGGACAACAAGAACGGCACCAGCACCGCCCTGTGGGGCTGGAACAACCCGACCACCGACACGGCCCGCATCGCGGTCGGGAACAAGAACAGCATGTCGCCCTCGCCGGCCAACCAGGGCCAGCCGACGCTGTTCCCGCCCGGCCGGGCCCGGAACATCTTCACCACGACCTACTCGGGCAGCAGCGCCAGCTGGCGGCTCGGGAACAGCACCGTCCAGATCGACAAGAACGTCCCTGCGTGCGCGACCAAGCCGGTCCCGCAGCTCGGCAGCGTCGGCCCCCTGCTCGTCGTCGGGGTCGCCCTCCTGGTCGGCATGCTGTTGATCGCCTCCGCCCGTCCTCGTCCCCAGGTGGTGCACGCATGAAGGTCCTTGCGATCGGGGCGCACCCCGACGACATCGAGCTCGGCTGTGGTGGAGCGCTGGCCCGCCACGTCGCGGCCGGCGACGAGGTCACCATGCTCGTGATGACGCCCGGTGAGATGGGTCCGCAAGGGCTCACCTCCCGGGTCCGCGAGCAGGAGGCGGCCGCGGCCGTCCTCGGCGCGCAGCTGGTCTGGGGGCCCTTCTCCGACGGGTCGGTCCCGCACGGACGCGAGGCGGTGGCCCTCGTCGACGAGGTCGTCGCCCGGGTCGGAGCGGACGTGATCTACGCCCACGCCCCCCACGACACCCACCAGGACCACGTCGCGACCTCGGCTGCGGCTCTGGCCGCCGGTCGCCGGCTGGCCCGCGTGCTCTTCTACCAGTCGCCGTCCACGACGACGTTCAACCCGACCGTCTTCGTCGACGTGGAGCGCTCGCTGGCGGACAAGCTGACGGCGCTCCGCGCGCACTGGTCCCAGGTGATGCAGTGCGCCATGGTCGACCTCGAGGCGGTGGAGGTCGGTGCTCGGTACTGGGGCAGCCGGGCCAAGGTCTCCTATGCCGAGGCGTTCGAGACCCCGCGGTTCGTGTGGGAGATCGGGGCGGAGTCGCGGGCTGCCACGCAGGCCCCGGCCGACGCCGCCGGCCAGCCGGCCGACGCGACCGCCGGGGACGGCGAGCTGGTCTCGATCCCCGGCTGATGATGAGCGATCAGCACGCGGCGCCTGTCGTCGTGCCGCACGGAGCCATGGGCGACGCGGCACCGTGGACGCTGCTGTTCATGCTCGCCGGAGCCGCGCTGCTCGTCGCGGCGGTGGGAGTCGACCGCGCGATCCTCGCCGCCTCGGTCGTGGTGAACCTCTCGTTCCTCGCGTTCTTCCTGCGGCACGTCGCCTTCGCCTCGGCGGCGGTCCGCTGGGCCGGCGTCGACCTCTACGAGGAGGCCGAGGTCGATCTCGACTACCGGCCGAACGTCAGCGTGCTGGTCGCGTGTCACAACGAGGCCCTGGTGGCCGAGTCGCTGGTCCGCGGGCTGCGCGCGCTGCACTACCCCCGTTCCCGGCTGGAGATCATCCTCGTCGACGACGCCTCGACCGACGGCACGGGCGACCTCCTCGAACGGCTGACCGCGGGGGAGCGGCACATCCAGGTGCTCCGGCGCGAGGCCGGCGCCGGAGGTGGCAAGTCCGGCGCGCTCAACGACGCCGCCGCCGTCGCTCGAGGCGAGGTCATCGTCATCTTCGACGCCGACCACATCCCCCGCCGCAACGTGGTGGAGCGGCTGGTCCGGCACTTCCAGGACCCGCGGGTGTCTGCGGTCCAGGGCCGCTGCGTCGTGCGCAACTCGGTGCAGTCCCGGCTGGCCCGGTCGATCGCGATCGACTACTTCTCCGGCTACCTCGTCAACGAGTACGGCCGTCAGGCGCTGTTCGAGCTGCCGGCGTACGGCGGCGCGAACTGCGCGGTCCGCACCTCCACGCTGCGTCGTCTCGGCGGGTGGAACACGGAGAGTGTCACGGAGGACACCGACCTGACCCTGCGCGTGGTCATGCTGGGGGAGCGGGTCCGCTACGACATCACCGCGGTCGACACCGAGGAAGGCGCCACCACGCTGGGCCGCTTCGTCAAGCAGCGCTACCGGTGGGCGCGGGGCCACCAGCAGGTGTGGCGCGACTACCGCACGTTCGTGCTCCGGACGCCGCACCTGTCCGCCCTGGAGCGGCTCGAGACGGTGATGTTCCTGCTCGTCTACCACGTCCCGGTGCTGTGCACGATGACGCTGCTGCTCACCGTCGCGCGGGTACTCGGCGTCGGACCGAACGTCACGGTGTTCGAGCTGCTGCCCCTGGCGGCGCTGCTCTTCGCCGGGCCGTTCTGCGAGCTGGCGGTGGGGCTGATCGTCGGTCGCGCTCCCCGTCGGTCCGCCTGGTCGATCGCCTGGATGACGCCGATCTTCGTGGTGTTCATGCTGGTCTGCACCAAGGCGTGGGTCGACGGCCTGCTCGGCCGGCCCTACTCCTGGGTGAAGACGGCCCGGTCGTCCTGGTCGGCGCTCGAGGGCAGCGAGGCGGAGTCCGCCACCGCTGCTCCCGGTGCGGCCGTCGAGGCGGCGGCATGAGCGGGCGCCGGAGGCGGGTGTTCGGGGCGCTGGCGCTGTCCCTCCTGCTGGCCGTCTTGGGCTTCCGGCTGCTCACCGGCCCGGCCCGTGTCCTCGAGATGAACCTGGTGATGCAGCTGCTGCGCCCGGTCGGCGACCGCGCGTCGGTGGTGGGCACCTACTTCCAGCTTCTGCCCCCGGACCAGGAGGCGTTCCGCGCCCAGCTGACGCCGTACTGCTCGTCGGTGATCCCGGTGCTGGCGCTGGCCGCCATCGGGCTGTTCATCCTGAGCGGGACCTGGCCGCGACGCCTGCTGTCCGTCGGTACCGCCGCGGTTGTGGTCCTGGCCTGCAACGTGCTGCGCATCAGCGGCTCGCTGTGGATGGGGTACGAGTTCGGCGGCGGCGCGCTCGTGCTCTTCCACGACTGGATCGGCACCTTCTTCGCGCTGGCCTACACGATGGCCGGCTTCTTCCTGATGCTGTATCTGCTCCTCCCGAGCGCCACCGCCAAGATCCCGCGTGCGGCGCGTGTCAGCGACACCCTCTAAAGGTCGCTGAGCGTTCATCCGATTGGAGCAGTGTGACCCACCTCATGATCCAGGCGGCTCCCGCCGGGCCGGATCCAGCGCTGCTGGCGGTCCTTGTCGGCATGTCCGCGCTGGTCATGGCCCTGGCTTGGCGCACGGTCCGCCGGCTTCGCGTCCGGCGGGGGATCGTCGCGGGGCTGCGGCACAGCGATCCCGGTGTCCGCGAGGTGGCCGTGGTCCAGGCCGCCGACATGGGCCTCGCCACGACGGCCGGCATGCTGCTCCGGGCCGTCCGCGCCGAGGCGGACCCGGCCGTGCTGGCTGCCGTCGTACGGGCGGTCGCCGGCCGGCAGTGGGAGCCCGCCTCGACGGCGGGCATCGTCGAGCTGCGGCTGTGGGCGCGCGCCTACGCCGAGAAGCATCCCGAGCTGCGGCGAGGGACCTCGTCTGCGCCCATGCTGCCGGGCGTGGTCGGTGCCGTCCCCGCCCCCTCCCTCGACCCGGCGCGGGCCGAGGAGTTCCGCACCCGGCAGGACCAGGTCCCGGACCTGAACGGGCCGGCGGAGCCGGAGCTGCGGTACGGGCCACCTGACGACGACGACCGGATGGGCCCGGTCCGGGTGCTGGTGACCGGTGCCGGCGGCCCGGCCGGAGTGGCCGTGATCCAGGCTCTGCGCCGGCACGGCCACCGCGTCGTGGCGGTCGACTCGGACCCCAGCGCCGCCGGCCTGCGGTTGGCCGACGAGGGACATCTCGTCCCGCGCGCGGACGACCCGCACTACCTGGCCGCGGTGCTCCGCGTGGCGACCGTCACCGACATCCAGGCGCTGATCTGCACCGTGGCGGAGGAGTACGGCGCCCTCACCGGTGCCACCGAGTACCTGCAGGAAGCCCAGATCCGGACCCTGATGCCCGACCTGCAGTCGGTCGAGCTGTGCCTGGACAAGTGGGCGTTCGCCGAGCACCTGCGCGGCGAGGCGTTCCCCACGCCGGAGACCGGCCTCGGCACCGCCGAGGGGATCCACGGTCCGTGGGTCGTCAAGCCGAGGTTCGGGCGCGGCTCGCGCGACGTCGTCCTCTGCACGACCCGGACCCAGCTCGCCAGCGCGCTGCGCACCGTGCCGCAGCCCATCGTGCAGACCCTGCTGTCCGGCCGGGAGTTCACCTGCGACGCCCTCGTGGACAGCGGCGGGGCGGTCGTGGGCACCGCGCCGCGCTGGCGCAACGAGACCCGTGGCGGCATCTCCACGAAGGGGACCACGTTCGTCGACCCCGCCGTCAGCCAGGCGGCCTCGCTCGCTCTGAAGTCGGTCGGCCTCGTCGGGCCGGCGAACGTGCAGGGTTTCGTGTCCGAGGACGGCTCGGTGACGGTGCACGAGATCAACCCGCGGTTCTCGGGCGGGCTGCCGCTGACCCTGGCGGCCGGGTGCGACCTGGTCGAGGAGTACCTGCGCGACATGATGGGCCTGCCGGTCCGGCCGGAGCGTCTGGTGCCCCGTCCCGACGTCAGCATGAGCCGGTACTTCTGCGAGGTGTTCTCCGGGTGACCGGCCTGGGCGTCACCGTCCCGGTGGGCACCAGGCCGGAGATCATCAAGCTGGCGCCGGTCATCAGCGCGCTGCGCCACGCCGGTCACCAGGTCCGCTGCGTGGCCACCGGGCAGCACAGCGACCCGCTGCTGTACGCCGACCTGTTCGCCGAGCTCGGCTGCCCGCCGGACGCGGGCTGGCAGCTGTCCGGCAGCGAGGGTGAGCGGGTGGGTCGGCTGCTGGCGCACGCCTACGCCGACCTGGAGCAGCACCGACCCGACGTCGTCCTGGTGCTGGGTGACACCTACACGGCGCCCCTCGTGGCGATGGCGGCACGACGCGCCGGGGTCGGTGTGGTGCACGTGGAGGCCGGCCTGCGCTCCTTCAACGACGTGTCCATGGAGGAGTCGAACCGCCGGATGATGGCGTCGCTGGCGACCCTGCACCTGGCCCCGACCGAGCTGGCACGTGACTTCCTCCTGCAGGAGGGTGTCGAGCCGGCCCGGGTCCGGGTCGTGGGCAACCCCGTCCTGGACGCCGTCCGGTCCGAGGGGGTGCGGCCGGTCCCGCTCGACGGGCGGTCCGGGGTCCTGGTGACGGCGCACCGCGCCGGCAACGTCGACGACCCCGAGCGGCTCGCCGTCCTCGTCCGCCTCGTCGAGGCGCTCGCCCGCCGGCACGGCGGCGTGCTGTTCCCCGTGCACCCGCGGACCCGGGACCGGCTCGCCGCGGCCGGACTGTGGACCCCGCTCGAGGCCCGGTCTCTCGCGGAAGGGATCCGGCTGGTGGAGCCGATGGGCTACGGCGACCTGCTGCGTGCCCTGGCGGCCAGCCGGATGGTGGTCACCGACAGCGGCGGCATCCAGGAGGAGGCGTCCTTCCTCGGCGTCCCCGTCGTCGTCATGCGGACCACGACGCCGCGCTGGGAGGGCGTCCGGACCGGCGCGGCCGTCCTGACCGGCCTCGACGAGGACCGGGTCCTGGCGGCGGCCTCGCGGTTCGCCGACGACGAGGCCCTGGCCCGGGTGGCCGCGCTGCCGTGCCCCTATGGCGACGGCCGCACCGCGGAGCGGGTGGTCGAGGTCCTCGACGACCCGGCCGTCCGGGCGCTGCTGACCCCGGCCGAGCCGAGGCTGAGCACCGAGCTCCCCCACCGGGTCGCGCCGTGACCTCGACGGCCGGTGCCCCGGTCACCGCGGTGACCGTGGACCTCGACGACACGCTCTACCCCCAGGCCGACTGGCTGGCCGGCGCCTGGCGGGCGGTCGCCGACGCAGCCGGCCATCGCGGTCTGGATGCGCAAGCCCTGCACGGGTCGCTGCTCCGCGCGTGCGCGGCGGGCTCCGACCGCGGCGGCATCGTGGACCGCGCGCTGGTCGACGTCGGGGTCGCCGCCGAGGGCGTCGCCGAGCTGGTCCCGCCCCTGGTCGCCGTGTTCGCCGCCCACCGTCCGCGGGTCCTGAACCCGTACCCCGGGGTGGTGCGGGCCCTGTGGGAGCTGACCCAGGTGCTTCCCGTCGTGGTCGTCACCGACGGCATCCCGCCGGTGCAGCGCGCGAAGGTGGAGGCGCTCGGCCTCGCCGACCTGGTCGCGGCGGTCGTGGTCTCCGACGAGCTCGGTGGCCGGCACCTGCGCAAGCCTGACCCCACCCCGTTCCACCGTGCGCTGGACCTCCTCGGCCGGGCGCCGGCCGGGGTCGTGCACGTGGGGGACCGCCCGGGGAAGGACGTGCGCGGGGCCGCGGCGGCCGGGATGCGCTGCATCCGGGTCAGCACCGGGGAGTACGCCGGCGTGCCCGACGGCGAAGACCGCCCCTGGCGCACCGTGGCGACCTTCGCCGAGGCGGCCGAGCTGCTCCGGGCCGTGGCAACGGGTGCCGCTGGCGCCGCGGCGGGAACAGCCGCTGCCGTCAGCGGGTTGTGAGGATCGGACCCTGCTCTGGCACACTGGTCCGCTGGTTCCGGTTCACGTCTCCGCACGCGCGCGGGAACGACCCGGCGACCGTCCCCACCGTGAGGAGAGCATCACCCGTGAAGGCCGACATCCACCCCGAGTACGTCGACACCACCGCCACCTGCACCTGCGGTGCGACGTTCACCACCCGCAGCACCGCGACGAACGGCGTGATCCACGCCGAGGTCTGCTCGCAGTGCCACCCCTTCTACACCGGCAAGCAGAAGATCCTCGACACCGGCGGCCGCGTGGCCCGGTTCGAGAAGCGCTTCGGCAAGGCTGCCTCCGGCTCCAAGTAGCTGTCCCGTCGGCCCCGGTCCGCCCCTCGAGGGCGCGGACCGGGGCCGTCGTCGTGTGTCCCCTGTGCCCTTCCCGAGGAGCCCGCCGTGCTCGAAGCACCCGCCGAGATGCTGGCCGAGCACGCCCAGGTGGAGCGGGAGCTCGCCGACCCCGCCGTGCACGGCGACCAGGCCCGGGCCCGGGCGCTGGGGAAGCGGTACGCCGAGCTGACCCCGGTGGTCGAGACGCACCGCGAGCTGCAGGCGCTGGCCGGAGACCTGGCGACCGCACGCGAGCTGGCGGCCGACGACGAGTCGTTCCGGGCCGAGGTCCCTGTCATGGAGGCCCGCCAGGAGGAGCTCGAGGCGCGGCTCCGGACGCTGCTGCTGCCCCGCGACGACAACGACGACAAGGACGTGATCGTCGAGATCAAGGCGGGCGAGGGTGGCGAGGAGTCGGCGCTGTTCGCCGGCGACCTGCTCCGGATGTACCTCCGCTACGCCGAGCGGGTCGGCTGGCGCACCGAGGTGATCGAGGCCACCGAGACCGACATGGGCGGCTACAAGGACGTCCAGCTCGCGGTGAAGTCGCGGGGCACCCCGCAGCCCGGCCACGGCGTCTGGGCCCGGTTGAAGTACGAGGGCGGCGTGCACCGGGTGCAGCGAGTGCCGGTCACCGAGTCCCAGGGGCGGATCCACACCAGCGCCGCCGGTGTGCTCGTGCTGCCCGAGGCCGAAGAGGTCGACGTCGCGATCGATCCCAACGACCTGCGTATCGACGTCTACCGGTCGTCCGGCCCGGGCGGGCAGAGCGTGAACACCACCGACTCCGCCGTGCGCATCACGCACGTCCCCAGCGGTATCGTGGCGTCCTGCCAGAACGAGAAGTCCCAGCTGCAGAACCGCGAGCAGGCGATGCGGATCCTGCGGGCCCGGCTGCTGGCGGCCGCGCAGGAGGCGGCCGACCAGGAGGCGTCGGACGCCCGCCGGTCGCAGGTGCGGACGGTGGACCGGTCGGAGCGGGTCCGCACCTACAACTACCCGGAGAACCGGATCGCCGACCACCGGGTCAACTACAAGGCGCACAATCTCGACCAGGTCCTCGACGGCGACCTGGACTCCGTGGTGCAGGCACTGGTCGACGCCGACACGGAGGCCCGGCTGCACAGCGGCGGGGGCGAGCCGCAGCGGGGACGCGACCGCTCGTGACCGCTGGTGAGGAGGAGCCCCTCGTGACGACCAGCGCGACGCTGCGCGCGGCGATCACCGGGGCGGCGACCCGACTGGCGGCGGCCGGCGTGCCATCGGCCCGCCACGACGCCGAGGTCCTGGCGGCGCACTCCCTCGGCGTCGAGCGACGTGACCTCTGGCGCTTCGCCGAGCCCGGCCCCGGCTTCCCGGCGTACGTCGACCGTCGGGCGCGGCGCGAACCGCTCCAGCACATCACCGGCACGGCGCCGTTCCGGCACCTGGACCTGCTGGTGGGCCCGGGGGTGTTCGTCCCGCGACCCGAGACCGAGGTCGTCGTCGACGCGGTCCTGGCCCGGCTGGCCGGGCTCGACCGGCCCCTGGTCGTCGACCTGGGCACCGGGTCCGGCGCGATCGCGCTCGCGGTGGCCACCGAGGCACCCGGCAGCCGGGTCCAGGCCGTCGAGGCCGACCCCGGCGCGCACGCCTGGGCGGTGCGCAACTGCGCCGGCTCGACGGTCGACCTCCGGCTGGGCGACATGGCCGACGCGTTCCCCGAGCTGGACGGCACGGTCGACGTGGTGGTGAGCAACCCGCCGTACATCCCGGTCGGAGCCGTGGTGCGCGACCCCGAGGTCGCGGCCCACGACCCGGCGCCGGCGCTCTGGTCGGGGGCAGACGGTCTGGACGCCGTGCGGGTGGTGCAGCGGGTCGCGGCTCGGCTGCTGCGCCGGGGCGGCCACGTGGTGGTCGAGCACGCCGACCTCCAGGGGAAGTCGGCGCCCGCGGTCTTCACCGCCGCCGGCGGCTGGACCGACGTGCGCGACCATCAGGACCTGGCCGGACGCGACCGCTACCTGACCGCCGTACGGACGACCACCCCGGCCAGCACGACCCCGGCCGGCCCGACCCCGGCCGGCCCGAGTTGATCACGTTTACGTGATCAACTCGGACTGACCGCGGCCTGCAGGCCACGGTCAGTCCGGGGAAACCGCGGTAAGGGCCGACCGGCTACGACGAGGAAGGAGACCGATGGGCTGGATCCGGCGCTACGACATGGCCGAGCCGACCGAGCGGCCGGTCGGGCTCGACCTGGCCCGCGACGCCGTGCGCCGCGGCGAGCTCGTCGTGCTGCCGACCGACACGGTGTACGGCCTGGGCACCGACGCCTTCTCGCCGGACGCCGTCGCCGGGCTGCTCGCCGCCAAGCGGCGCGGCCGGGACATGCCGGTCCCCGTCCTCGTCGGCTCGCCACGCACGCTGGACGGCATCGCGGCGGGGCTGACCCAGGCCGCCCGCGACCTGGTCGAGGCCTTCTGGCCCGGCGGCCTGACCCTGGTGACCCGCGCGCAGCCGTCGCTGCAGTGGGACCTCGGTGAGACCGGCGGCACGGTCGCGGTCCGGATGCCCCTGCACCCGGTGGCGATCGAGCTGCTGCAGGCCACCGGCCCGATGGGGGTGAGCAGCGCCAACCTCTCCGGCCACCCGGCTCCCACGACCTGCGACGAGGCGGTCGAGCAGCTGGGCGAGTCGGTGTCGGTCTACCTCGACGGCGGCCACTGCGGCGACCCGGTGGCCTCCACCATCGTCGACGTCACCGGGGCCGTCCCCCGGGTGCGGCGGTTGGGAGCGGTGGGTCTGGACCTGCTCCGCGAGGTCGTGCCCGACCTCGACCCCGGGGACTACGGTGAGGCGTCATGACGCAGCGTGCGACCCCCGTCCCGGAGGCGGCCGCCGGCATGCCCGGGCACCTCGCGCGCGACGCGTCGGCCTGAGCCCGGGGGTCGGTCCGCACTCGTGCGCGAGTACATACTCACCCTGGTGGTGGCTGCGTCGGTCACCTACCTGCTCACCCCCGTCGCCCGGCGGATCGCGCTGCGGTGGGGCGCCCTGACCCCGGTCCGCGACCGGGACGTGCACGCGATCCCGACACCTCGGCTGGGTGGCATCGCGATGCTCGGTGGCTTCGGAGCCGGGATGCTCGTGGCGAGCCAGATGCCGTTCCTGGGGCCGCGGCTGGCCGATGCCCGGCAGACCCTGCCGCTGCTGGCCGGTGCCGGGCTGATCTGCCTGCTCGGCATCGCCGACGACCGCTGGGAGCTGGACGCCCTCACCAAGCTCGCCGGTCAGGTGCTCGCCTCCGGTGTCATGGTCGTCGGGGGCGTGCAGATGCTCTACCTGCCGATCGGCTTCTTCGGCAGCAGCTCGGACTCGGACTTCCCCAGCACCTTCGTCCTCGGACCGGTCGAGGGCACCGTGCTCACGATCGTCCTGGTCGTCGCGACGGTGAACGCGGTGAACTTCGTGGACGGGCTGGACGGGCTCGCGGCAGGCATCGTGGCCATCGCCGCGGCGGCGTTCTTCGTCTTCTCCTACGTGCTCACGGTCGAGGAGGGGCTGACCCGCGCGACCACGTCCGGGGTCGTCGCCGCGGCACTGGTGGGGGCGTGCGTGGGGTTCCTGCCGCACAACTTCAGCCCGGCCCGCGTGTTCATGGGGGACTCCGGCTCGATGGTGCTCGGCCTGCTGCTCGCCTCCACCACGGTCACCCTCACCGGGACGGTGGGGCCCAACGCGGTCACCACCCCGTTGGGGCCGGCGCTGCTCCCGCTGGTGCTGCCGTTCGCCGTGATGGCGCTGCCCTTCCTCGACGTCGTGCTCGCGATCGTCCGGCGCACCCTCGCCGGACGCTCGCCGTTCGCCCCTGACAAGCAGCACCTGCACCACCGGCTGCTCGAGCGCGGGCACAGCCACGCCCGGGCAGTGCTCGTGATGTACCTGTGGTCGGCCGTGATCGCGTTCGGCTGGACGGCGTCCGGCTTCCTGGCGACACCGGCCCTGCTCGTGAGCCTGGCGGGCGTGTGCGTCGTCGCCGTGCTCGCCACCATGAACATCCCGCGGCTGCGCCGTTCCGAGGGCACCTTCACCGGGCTGCGCCGGGGGAGGGTCCGGTGACCGCCCGACGCCGCGGCACCGGCGCGCGGGCACTGCTGTCACCGGCCGTGCTGGGCGCGGCGCTCGCCTGGCTTCCGGCCGTGGTCACGGCGGGGGTCGTCGACGGCGCGGCCGGACTGGCAGCGGCCGGCCTCGGCGGCAGCCTGGTCCTGGTCTTCCTGCTCGTCGGCCAGCTGCCGATCACCCAGGCGGCGCGGGGGCGCGGTGTGCTGGCCGCGGGCCTGCTGCTCGTGGGCTACCTCAGCCGGGTCGTCCTGCTCGTCGTGGTCTTCGTCCTGGTCGTCGTGGACGGCACCCTGGACCGGGAGGTGCTCGGGGGCACCGTGATGGTGGTCGCGCTCGGCTGGACGGCCGGGGTCGTGTTCTCGTTCCTGCGGTGGCGGCCGCCGGTCGTCGACGTCGAGCTGCCGTCGTCGCCGGAGCCGTCCGGCGGGGTCCCGGCGGACGAGACGCCGTCATCGCGCTGATAGGGTCCTTCGCGCGATGGTCGACGACCGGACTGACGGCGACGACGACGTCTCCCCAGGGTCACCTGGAGATGCGTCCGACCCGCCGCCGCTACGGGAAGTCGACGCCTGGGCGGTGATCAGTTACCTGCTGTCCGGGGTGATCCTGTACGGCGGGATCGGATGGTTGCTCGACTCCTGGCTCGGCACGCGCGGCCTGGTCGGAGTGGGCATCGTGCTGGGGGCAGCCGGCGGAATCTGGTTGGTATGGCTCCGGTACAGTAAGCCTTGATCCCGTTGCACTTTTCGCAGGTCCTGCGACAGCAGATGTCCGACATCGTCTGCGACACCCGATGCACCGCGCCGAAGGAGACGCCTTGCACCTGGTCACACACCTGGTCGACGCCTCCACCAGGCTCGTGCAGGCGGCCGAGGGGGACTCGTTCCAGCCCCCGGGACCCGGCGACTTCGAGTTCCCTCCGCTGTTCGGCGAGGGCACCTTCTTCACCAAGCCGATGCTCATCGTCGTGCTCGGCACGCTCTTCGTGGGCGCCTTCTTCTACCTCGCCTCCCGGGGAGCGGCTCTCGTCCCGGCCAAGCTGCAGTACGTCGGCGAGAGCATCTACGGCTTCGTCCGCAACGACATCGTCGGCGACACCATCGGCAGCGAGGGACGAAAGTTCGTCCCGTACCTCGCCACCCTCTTCTGCTTCATCGCCATCAACAACATCTCCGGAATCGTGCCGGTGCTCCAGCTGCCGGCCAACGGCAAGATCGCGTTCCCGCTGTTCCTGGCCCTGATCTCGTGGGCGACCTTCAACTACGTCGGCATCCGCAAGCACGGCTTCCTCGGCTACTTCAAGGCGATGATGTTCCCGCCCGGCCTGCCGAAGCCGATCTACGTGCTGCTGGCTCCGCTCGAGTTCCTGTCGACGTTCATCATCCGGCCGATCACGCTCACCCTGCGACTCACGCTGAACATGTTCGCCGGTCACCTGGTGCTGCTGGTCTGCATCCTCGGCGGCGAGTACCTGCTGATCGAGAAGGGCGGAGCGCTGGCCCTGCTCAGTCCGATCGCTTTCGGCTTCGGCATCCTGCTGACGTTCTTCGAGGCTTTCGTGCAGCTCCTGCAGGCCTACGTGTTCGTCCTGCTGTCCGCCCTCTACATCGCCGGCGCACTCGCCGACGAGCACTGATCCACCTCAGCTCCACCACGACCTGACGAAGTTTCCGAGAAGGGACCCCCAGTGACCGGCGACATCAACGGCAGTCTCAACATGATCGGCTACGGCCTCGCGGCCATCGGCCCGGGCGTCGGCATCGGCCTGATCTTCGCCGCTTACATCAACGGCGTGGCCCGGCAGCCCGAGGCCCGTGGCGTCCTGCAGGGCATCGCGATCCTGGGCTTCGCCCTCGCCGAGGCGCTGGCCATCATCGGCATCGGCCTCGCCTTCGTCCTGTAGTAACCGGCCCACCCAACGAGAGGCCAGCACATGCAGACGCTCGCCACCGTGCTCGCGGCCGAGGGGGAACCCAACCCCCTGCTGCCGCACACGTCCGAGCTCATCGTCGGCACCATCGCCTTCGTCCTGCTGTTCCTCTTCCTGCGGGCCAAGGTCTTCCCGATCTTCGAGAAGACCTACGCCGAGCGCCGTGACGCGATCGAGGGCGGCATGGAGCGGGCCAAGACGGCCGAGGAGGAGGCGAAGGAGACGCTCGCGCAGTACCGCGAGCAGCTGGCCGACGCCCGGCACGAGGCCGCCCGCCTGCGCGAGGACGCGCGGGAACAGGGGGCGGCGATCATCGCCGAGATGCGCGAGCAGGCCCAGGCCGAGGCGCGCCGCATCACCGAGCAGGCGCACCAGCAGATCGAGGCCGACAAGTCCTCGGCGCTGGTCCAGCTGCGCACCCAGGTGGGCGCGTTGGCCACCGACCTCGCCGGCCGGATCGTCGGCGAGTCGCTCGAGGACGATGCCCGGCAGCGCCGGGTGGTCGACCGGTTCCTGGACGAGCTGGAGAGCCGGGCCGACGCCGGTACGGCCTCCGTCTCGGGCAGCGAGAGCACGCGCGCATGAGTGCAGCGGGCCTTCAGGGCGCCAGCCGTGAGTCGCTCGCGGCGGCCCGGGAGACGTTGGGCACCCTCATCGGTTCCGGCGACACCGACCTCGGGACCGTCGCGGACGAGCTGTTCGCGGTGACTGCTGTGCTCGACTCCGAGCACGCGCTGCGCCGCGCGCTCACGGACCCGGCCCGCGACGGCGACGCTCGCGCCGGGCTGGCCCGGGCCGTGCTCGGCGACCAGGTCGGCAGCGCCACCGCCGACCTTCTCGCCTGGGTCGTCCGGGCCCGCTGGTCCGCGCCCCGGGACCTCGCCGACGCGCTGGAGCTGCTGGCGGTGGAGGCGCAGGTCGCCGCTGCCCAGCAGGGCGGCCGGCTGGACGACGTCGAGGACGAGCTGTTCCGGACCAGCCGGATCGTGGCTGGCTCGGGCGACCTGCGCACCGCGCTGTCGGACCGCTCGGCTCCGGTCGAGAGCCGTGCGGCCCTGATCGAGGGGCTGCTCGGTGGCCGCACGACCGAGGAGACCCGACGCCTGGTCCGCCAGGCGGTGGTCGCACCTCGTGGCCGCACGTTCGACCGCACTGTCGAGACGTACGCTCAGGTCGCTGCCGACCGCCGACAGCGGATGGTGGCGACCGTCACCGCGACCGTGCCCCTCACCGAGGAGCAGCGTGGCCGTCTCGGCCGTGCGCTCCAGCAGATGTACGGCCACGACGTCCACCTCAACGTCCAGCTCGACCCCGCCCTCGTAGGCGGCATCCGGGTCGAGATCGGCGACGAGGTGATCGACGGCTCGATCGTCGACCGCCTCGACGACGCCCGTCGACGACTCGTCGGCTAGAAGTCCCACACGTGACCACAGGCACGACCGAGAAGAGAGCAGGGAACGCGACATGGCCGAGCTGACCATCCGGCCGGAGGAGATCCGGGACGCACTCGAGCGCTTCGTCTCGTCGTACGAGCCGGAGAACGCCGGGCGCGAGGAGGTCGGGCACGTCACCGAGGCCGGTGACGGCATCGCGCGCATCGAGGGCCTGCCCTCGACGATGACCAACGAGCTGCTCGAGTTCGAGGACGGCACGCTGGGGCTGGCCCTGAACCTCGACGTGCGAGAGATCGGCGCCGTCGTGCTGGGGGAGTTCCGCGGCATCGAGGAGGGCCAGCCGGTCAAGCGGACCGGCGAGATCCTCTCGGTGCCCGTGGGCGACGCCTTCCTCGGGCGGGTCGTCGACCCGCTGGGCAACCCGCTGGACGGCAAGGGGCCGATCGAGACCACCGAGCGCCGGGCGCTGGAGCTGCAGGCGGCGTCGGTGGTCCAGCGACAGAGCGTCAAGGAGCCGATGCAGACCGGCATCAAGGCGATCGACGCCATGACCGCCATCGGCCGGGGCCAGCGGCAGCTGATCATCGGTGACCGGCAGACCGGCAAGACCGCCGTCTGCCTGGACACGATCATCAACCAGAAGGCCGACTGGGAGTCCGGCGACCCCAAGCGTCAGGTGAAGTGCATCTACGTCGCCGTCGGCCAGAAGGGCTCGACGATCGCCTCGGTGCGCCAGGCGCTGGAGGAGAACGGCGCGCTGGAGTACACGACCATCATCGCTGCCCCGGCCTCCGACCCGGCCGGCTTCAAGTACCTCGCGCCGTACACCGGCTCGGCCATCGGCCAGCACTGGATGTACCAGGGGCAGCACGTGCTGATCGTCTTCGACGACCTGTCGAAGCAGGCCGACGCCTACCGCGCCGTGTCGCTGCTGCTGCGCCGTCCGCCGGGCCGCGAGGCGTACCCGGGTGACGTGTTCTACCTGCACTCCCGCCTGCTCGAGCGCTGCGCCAAGCTGTCCGACGAGATGGGCGGCGGCTCGATGACCGGCCTGCCGATCATCGAGACCAAGGGCAACGACGTGTCGGCCTTCATCCCGACCAACTGCATCTCGATCACCGACGGGCAGTGCTTCCTCGAGACCGACCTGTTCAACTCGGGTGTGCGACCGGCCATCAACGTCGGTGTCTCGGTCTCCCGGGTCGGTGGCTCAGCGCAGGTCAAGGCCCTGCGCAAGGTGGCCGGTCGGCTGCGCCTCGACCTGGCGCAGTACCGCGAGCTGGAGGCCTTCGCCGCCTTCGGGTCGGACCTGGACGCCGGGTCCAAGGCCCAGCTGGCCCGCGGTGCCCGGCTGGTCGAGCTGCTCAAGCAGGGCCAGTACTCGCCGTTCCCCGTCGAGCACGAGGTCATCTCGATCTGGGCGGGTACCACCGGCAAGCTCGACGACGTCCCGGTGGAGGACATCAGCCGGTTCGAGGGCGAGCTGCTCGACTACCTGCACCGGGAGCACAAGGGTCTGGTCGACGGCCTGCGTGAGACCAAGGAGCTGGGCGACGACACGGTCTCCTCTCTCGAGGACGCGGTCGCGGACTTCAAGAAGCAGTTCGAGACCTCCTCCGGCGAGCTGCTCATCAACGAGGAGCCGGTCGGCTCCATGGACGAGGACGAGGTCGAGCAGGAGACCATCAAGAAGCACGTCCGCAAGCCGGCGAAGAAGAGCTAGCCGATGGGTGCCCAGCTGCGGGTCTACCGCCGACGCATCAGGTCGGTGAACGCGACCAAGAAGATCACCAAGGCGATGGAGCTCATCGCTGCCTCGCGCATCGTCAAGGCGCAGCAGCGGGTGTCCCAGTCGACGCCGTACGCCGAGGCGATCACCCGTGCGGTGTCGGCGGTCGCCAGCTTCTCCGACGTGGAGCACCCCCTTACCGGGACCGCCCCCGCCTCGGAACGCGATGACCACGAGGGCCCGGCGCGGGCGGCGGTGCTGCTCATCACGAGCGACCGTGGGCTGGCCGGTGCCTACAGCTCCAACGCCATCAAGGAGGGGGAGCGGCTGACGAACCTGCTGCGCGACAAGGGCAGCGAGGTCGTGCCGTTCCTCGTCGGTCGCAAGGCGGTCGGGTTCTACCGGTTCCGCAACCGCGAGGCGGCGGCTGAGTGGACCGGTTTCTCGGAGAACCCGACCTACGCCGACGCCAAGGAGGTGGCTGACGCGGTCATCGAGGCGTTCCTCACTCCGAACGAGGAGGGCGGGGTCGACGAGATCCACCTCGTGTACACCCAGTTCGTCAACATGGTCACCCAGAAGACCGTGACCCGGCGGTTGCTGCCGCTGGAGGTCGAGGAGACCGAGGAGGAGCCCGAGGGCGGGTCCTTCCCGCTCTACGAGTTCGAGCCGTCCGCGGAGGCTGTGCTGGACGCGCTGCTCCCGCGCTACGTCGAGAGCCGCGTCTACAACGCGCTGCTCCAGTCGGCGGCGTCCGAGCTCGCCGCCCGTCGCCGGGCAATGAAGTCCGCCACCGACAACGCCACCGAGCTCATCAAGACCTACACACGCAAGGCCAACGCGGCCCGACAGGCCGAGATCACCCAAGAGATCAGCGAGATCGTCGGTGGCGCGGACGCGCTCGCCAGCGCGACTGCCGGGAGTGAGTGAGACATGACTGCTGTAGCCGAGAACACCAAGGACGCCGGAACGCCGGAGGGCACCGGGCGGGTCGCCCGGGTCATCGGGCCGGTCGTCGACGTGGAGTTCAGCGTCGACACGATGCCCGAGATGTACAACGCCCTGCAGGTGGACGTCACCCTCGGGGGTGAGGAGAAGATGCTCACCCTCGAGGTCGCCCAGCACCTGGGCGACAGCCTCGTGCGCGCGATCTCGATGCAGCCCACCGACGGACTGGTCCGGGGTGCGCCCGTGACCGACACCGGCAGCCCGATCACCGTGCCGGTGGGAGACGTCACCAAGGGACACGTCTTCAACACGCTCGGCAAGCCGCTGGACGTCGACGAGTCCACGCTCGACATCAAGGAGCGGTGGGAGATCCACCGCACGCCGCCGAAGTTCGACCAGCTCGAGTCGAAGACCGAGATGTTCGAGACCGGCATCAAGGTCATCGACCTGCTGACCCCTTACGTGCAGGGCGGCAAGATCGGTCTGTTCGGCGGTGCAGGAGTTGGCAAGACCGTCCTGATCCAGGAGATGATCTATCGCGTCGCCGAGAACTTCGGTGGTGTCTCGGTGTTCGCCGGCGTCGGCGAGCGCACCCGCGAGGGCAACGACCTCATCACGGAGATGACCGAGACCGGCGTCATCGACAAGACGGCCCTGGTCTTCGGTCAGATGGACGAGCCGCCCGGCACCCGGCTGCGCGTCGCCCTGGCCGCGCTCACGATGGCGGAGTACTTCCGCGACGTGCAGAAGCAGGACGTGCTGCTGTTCATCGACAACATCTTCCGGTTCACCCAGGCCGGGTCCGAGGTGTCGACGCTGCTCGGGCGGATGCCCTCCGCCGTGGGCTACCAGCCGACGCTGGCCGACGAGATGGGTCTGCTGCAGGAGCGCATCACGTCGACCCGGGGGCACTCGATCACCTCGATGCAGGCCATCTACGTTCCCGCCGACGACATCACCGACCCGGCGCCGCACACCACGTTCGCCCACCTCGATGCGACCACGGTTCTCTCGCGACCGATCTCCGAGCAGGGCATCTACCCGGCCGTGGACCCGCTGGACTCCACCTCGCGGATCCTGGACCCGCGCTACATCTCCGAGGACCACTATCGGGTGGCGGCCCGCACCAAGGAGATCCTGCAGCGCTACAAGGACCTGCAGGACATCATCGCGATCCTCGGCATCGACGAGCTCTCGGAGGAGGACAAGATCCTGGTCCAGCGGGCCCGGCGGATCCAGCGGTTCCTGTCGCAGAACACCTTCGTGGCGAAGGCCTTCACCGGCCTCGAGGGATCGTTCGTCCCGATCGACGAGACCATCGACGCGTTCAAGAAGCTGGCCGAGGGGGAGTACGACCACATCCCCGAGCAGGCCTTCTTCATGTGCGGCGGCCTCGAGGACGTGGAGGCAAAGGCCAAGGAGCTGGAGAAGAATGGCTGACGACTCGAGCGACCTGCTCGAGGTGGAGCTGGTCGCCGCCGACCGCACCGTGTGGACGGGCGAGGGCACGATGGTGCTGGCCCGTACGGCGGACGGCGACGTCGGCATCCTGCCGCACCACGCGCCGTTGCTCGGCACCCTTGCCGACGGGGCGGTCCTGATCCGGCAGCAGAGCGGCGACCCGGTGGTCGCGGTCGTGCACGGCGGCTTCCTGTCCGTGGCCGACAACCGGGTCGGCATCCTGGCCGAGGAGTGCGACCTGGCCCAGGACATCGACCTGGCGGAGGCCCAGCAGGCCCTCGCGAGCGCCCAGGGGTCGGCCGACGACGACGCCGCGCACCAGGTCCGCCGGGCCGAGGCCCGGATCCGCGCGCACGGCATGGCCTTCTAGGCGTTGACCACGTCGTCCGTCCCGGAGGCCTGATGGGCCTGATCGGGGTGGTCGACGCTCTCGCGGTCCTGGTGGCGCTGGGGCTGCTGGCTCTCGGGCTGCTCGTGCTGCGGCGCCGGTTCCTCAGCCGCAGCGGCGGAACCTTCGACTGCAGCCTCCGGCTGCGGATGACGTCCAACGCGCGCACCGGTCAGGGCTGGACCCTCGGAATCGCTCGCTACTCGGGTGACACGCTGGAGTGGTACCGCGTCTTCTCCTACGCCCTGCGGCCCAAGCGGGTCCTGGGGCGACGCGACCTCCAGGTCGTCGACCGGCGCGACCCGCAGGGTGCCGAGGTCTTCTCGCTGCTCTCCGGCGCGGTCGTCGTGCGCTGCATCGCGGCAGGTGGCCCGGTGGAGTTCGCCATGAGCCAGGACACCCTCACCGGCTTCCTCTCGTGGGTCGAGTCGTCGCCGCCCGGCATCCCGCGGCCCTGACCCGACGACTCCCGCCGACTGGAGGGTGGGCCGGGACGATCCCGCCGAGTGGTGGGTTCGGCAGGTCAGAACGGGCGTCTCGGGTGCGGAACCCACCACTCGCGGGGGAGGGGGTGCGGGGCGAGGGGGGGCGTCAGCGGTTCGCGCCCGGCACCCACAGCACGTCGCCGACCTCGCGGTTGACGTAGCGCGCCAGCACGAAGAGCAGGTCGGAGAGCCGGTTGAGGTAGGTCGCGGTGAGCGGGTTCACCGTCTCGCGGTGCTCCTCGACGGCCCGCCAGGTGGCGCGCTCGGCCCGCCGGACGACCGTGCGCGCCACGTGCAGGTGGGCCGCTGCCGGCGTACCGCCGGCGAGGACGAACGACCTCAGCGGCTCGAGCTCGGCGTTGAACCGGTCGATCTCAGCCTCCAGGGCGTCGACCTGGGCCTGCACGACGCGCAGCGGGGGGTACTCCGGGTCGGGCTGCACCGGGTTGCAGAGGTCGGCGCCGACGTCGAACAGGTCGTTCTGGACCCGGCTCACCACGGCGGCGACGTCCTCGGGCAGCCCGCCCGATGCGAGGGCCACGCCGAGGAACGCACCGGCCTCGTCGCAGTCGGCGTAGGCCTCCAGCCGGGCGTCGTTCTTGGAGATCCGGCCCCGCCCGCCCCAGCCGGTCGACCCGTCGTCGCCGGTGCGCGTGTAGATGCGGGTGAGGTTGACCATGCCGCCACTCTAGGCAGGTCCTGCGCTCCGCCTCCGATCGTCCCCCGCGTCCTGGCTGGGCCGCCCACCTACGATGCTCGCCATGGAGAGGTTCCGCGTCGTCGGTGGCGCCCGGCTCGACGGCGACGTCCGGGTGACCGGCGCCAAGAACAGCGTGCTGAAGACGATGGCGGCAGCCCTGCTCGCGGAGGGCCGGACCACGCTGACCGAGGTGCCGCACATCCTCGACGTCGAGATCATGGGCGAGCTGCTGCGCCGGCTCGGCTGCACGGTCGACTACGACCCGACCGACGCCACCGTCCACATCGACGTGCCTGCCGAGCTGGGGCACCAGGCCGACTACGACCTGGTCCGTCGCATCCGGGCGTCCATCTGCGTGCTCGGGCCGCTGCTCGCGCGATGCGGCCAGGCGGAGGTCGCGATGCCCGGCGGGGACGCGATCGGCAACCGGCCGCTCGACTTCCACATGGCCGGCCTGACCAAGCTCGGCGCCGAGCTCGACAACGAGCACGGGTACATCGTCGGCCGGACGCCGAAGGGCCTGACGGGCGCGAGCGTGTGGCTGGACTTCCCCAGCGTCGGGGCGACCGAGAACGTGCTCATGGCCGCGGTGCTGGCGCAGGGCAGCACCGTCGTCGACAACGCCGCCCGCGAGCCCGAGATCGTCGACCTCTGCCAGATGCTGCTGCAGATGGGGGCGCAGATCGACGGCGTCGGTACGTCGACGCTGACCATCGAGGGGGTGGACCGGCTGGCGCCAGCCACCCACGAGATCGTCCCGGACCGGATCGTCGCGGGGACCTGGGCCTTCGCCGCTGCCATGACCCGGGGTGACGTGTCGGTCCACAACGCCCGGCCCGAGCACCTCGAGATCGCACTGGACAAGCTGCGGACCGCCGGTGCCCGGATCGAGAGCATCGCCGACGGGTTCCGCGTCGTGCAGGAGAACCGGCCGATCGCGGTCGACGCGGTCACCCTGCCGTACCCGGGCCTGGCCACCGACCTGCAGCCGCTGGTCATGGCGCTGAACTCGGTCGCCGACGGCGCAGCCATGATCACCGAGAACATCTTCGAGGGTCGCTTCGTCTTCGCCAGCGAGCTGGCCCGGCTCGGTGCGCACGTGCGGACCGACGGGCACCACGCGGTGGTCCGCGGCGTCGAGCGGCTCTCGGGCGCTCCCGTGCGCGCCAGCGACATCAGGGCCGGGGCTGCGCTCACCATCGCCGGCCTGGTCGGTGAGGGCGTCACGCACGTCTACGACATCTTCCACGTGGACCGCGGCTACCCCGGTTTCGACGCGGCCCTGCGCGCGCTCGGTGCCGACGTCACCCGGGAGCCCGACCCGGACGCCGCGTTCGACCAGTGAGCTGCCGCGACCGGCGCTCCGGCCGGCTCAGGACGCGGCGAGCAGGGCCCGGGCCCTGCTCTCGTCCTCCTCCAGGACCATCAGGCGCGGCCCGTCGGTGGTCGTGACCAGCCGGGCGCGGATGCCGCCGGCCTGCAGGCGCTGCCGATCGACCTCACCTTCGATGAACGTCATCGGGGCGGCGACCGCGACCATGAGGCCGTACTCCTCGGCGCCGCCGCGACCGGCCTTGCGCTCCACCAGGGACGTGCTGCGGCCGCTGTAGGCCCAGCGGAGGATCAGGGCGAGCAGGCCGACGACCGCCACCGAGGTGATGAGGGCGCTCCAGTCCGGCACCGGTCCAGTGTCGCCCATCCCGGCTGATTAGGCTCCCGCACCATGACCGGAACAACTGTCGCCGTCGTCGGAGCTGGCCTCATGGGCTCCGGCATCGCCCAGGTCTCCGCGGCAGCGGGACACGACGTCGTGCTGCGCGACGTGACCGACGAGGCTCTCGGCCGGGGAAGAGCCGCGATCGAGAAGTCGCTGACCCGCTTCGTCGCCAAGGGCACCCTCGACCCGGCCGACGCTGAGGCCGCCCTCGGGCGGATCACCACCACGACCGACCTCGACGCGGCCGGTGCCGCCGATGTCGTCGTCGAGGCGGCCTTCGAGAGTCTCGAGGTCAAGCAGGAGGTGTTCCGGGAGCTGGACCGGATCTGCCGCGACGGAGCCGTGCTCGGCACCAACACCAGCGCCATCCCGATCACGACGATCGCGGCGGTGACGGGACGACCCGAGGCCGTCGTGGGGACCCACTTCTTCTCACCGGTGCCGATGATGGCGCTCTGCGAGCTGGTGCGCGGCTACAAGACCAGCGACGAGACGCTGGCAGCCGCCCGGGCCTTCGCCGAGGGCGTCGGCAAGACCTGCGTCGTCGTGAACCGCGATGTCGCGGGGTTCGTCACGACCCGGTTGATCAGTGCGCTGGCGATGGAGGCGGTCCGGCTGGTCGAGACCGGCGTCGCGACCGCCGAGGACATCGACACCGCGTGCCGGCTGGGCTTCGGCCACGCGATGGGGCCGCTGGCGACGATCGACCTCACCGGGGTCGACATCCTGCGCAACGCGAGCATGAACATCTACACCGACACCGCGGACGAGAAGTTCTTCCCGCCGGAGTCGCTGTCGCGGATGGTCGCGGCCGGCGACCTGGGCCGCAAGTCCGGCCGGGGCTTCTACGCCTACGACGGCTAGCGCCGCCACCGACGGCCGACGGCCGTCCCAGGAGTAACACAAGTCACAGCCGTCCCAGCGTGGCGTCAAGAAATCCTCAAGTCCCGGTCGTACCGTCGCTCGTAAGAGCGGTGGGGCAACCTCGTCTCGCCCTCACGCGTCATAGGGGTAGGAGCGAGGGAGGGTGGTGGGGATGGCTGTCGTCGTCGCGACCGAACGCGAGGTCGTGCTGTCCGGCCGGCTGGACGTCAGCACCGCGGCCGACGTCCGGGCGGCTCTGCACGAGGCCATCGACCTGGGCGCCGGTGACCTGGCGGTCGACCTCGCCGCGGTCGACCTCGTCGACGCCACCGGCCTGGGCGTCCTGCTCGGCGCCGACCGCCGGGCCAAGCTGATGGGGCGGCGGATCGTCCTGCGCGACGCCGCCCCCCGGGTCCGGCGCATCCTGCGGGTCACCCGGCTGCACCGGGTCCTCACGCTCGACGCCGCCGAGGAGCACCTGGCGGTCTGACCCCGAGCCGGGTAGTCCCGGCCGCCCGGTTACCGGTGAGTAGGATCCGCCCTGTGCGGGACCAACCCTGGGTCATGCGGACCTACGCCGGGCACTCCTCGGCTGCTGAGTCCAACGCGCTGTTCCGGCGCAACCTCGACAAGGGCCAGACCGGCCTGTCGGTGGCCTTCGACCTCCCGACCCAGACCGGGTACGACCCCGACCACGAGCTGTCCCGCGGTGAGGTCGGGAAGGTCGGCGTCCCGGTCAGCCACCTCGGTGACGTACGCGCGTTGTTCGACGGCATCCCGCTCACCGGGATGAACACCTCGATGACCATCAACGCCACGGCCATGTGGCTGTTCGCGCTCTACGAGTCCGTCGCCCTCGAGCAGGCGGGCGTCGACCCGGCCGACCCGGCCGCCACCGAGGTGCGCGCCCAGCTGGCCGGCACCACCCAGAACGACATCGTCAAGGAGTACCTGTCCCGCGGGACCTACGCCTTCCCGCCGGCTGCGTCGATGCGCCTCACCACCGACCTCATCGCCTACACGGTCGCGCAGGTCCCGCGGTTCAACCCGATCAACATCTGCAGCTACCACCTGCAGGAGGCCGGCGCCACGCCGGTGCAGGAGATCTCCTTCGCGATGTCGACGGCGGTCGCGGTGCTGGACGCCGTGCGCGACTCGGGCCAGGTGCCGCCGGACCGGTTCCCCGAGGTCGTCGCGCGGGTCTCGTTCTTCGTGAACGCCGGCGTGCGCTTCGTCGAGGAGATGTGCAAGCTGCGGGCGCTCGTCCAGCTCTGGGACGAGACCACCAGCGACCGCTACGGCGTCACCGACCCGAAGGCGCGGCGGCTGCGCTACGGCGTGCAGGTGAACTCGCTCGGTCTGACCGAGGCGCAACCCGAGAACAACGTGGCGCGCATCGTGCTGGAGATGCTTGCGGTGACCCTCTCCAAGGACGCGCGGGCGCGAGCGGTGCAGCTGCCGGCGTGGAACGAGGCGCTCGGTCTGCCCCGGCCGTGGGACCAGCAGTGGTCGCTGCGCATCCAGCAGGTGCTGGCCTACGAGTCCGACCTGCTCGAGTACGACGACCTGTTCGCCGGCTCGACCGTGGTGGAGGCGAAGGTCGCCGAGCTCGCCGGAGCCGCGAGGACGGAGATGTCCCGGATCGAGCAGATGGGCGGCGCGGTGGCCGCGGTCGAGAACGGCTACCTCAAGTCCGAGCTGGTCGCCTCGCACTCCCGTCGCCGGGCCCGGGTCGAGGCGGGCACGGACGTGGTCGTGGGCGTCAACCGGTTCACCGAGACCGAGCCGAGCCCGTTGACCGCCGACCTCGGCACCGCGATCCAGACCGTCGACCCGGGCGTCGAGCAGCGCGCCGTCGCGGCCGTGCGGGCGTGGCGCGCCGGTCGCGACGGCGCGACCGTCGACTCCAGCCTCTCAGCGTTGCGGGCCACCGCGGCGGGCACCGACAACCTGGTCCCCGCGACCCTGGCGTGCGCGCGTGCCGGCGTCACAACGGGGGAGTGGGCCGGGGTCCTGCGCGAGGTGTTCGGCTCCTACCGGGCGCCGACCGGCGTGGCCGCGGCGGTGGGGACGACGGAGGCGGACGGCGACCTGCTCGCCCTGCGCGACCTTGTGCGTCGCACCGGGGACGAGCTCGGGACCCGGCTGCGGCTGCTGGTCGGCAAGCCCGGGCTCGACGGCCACTCCAACGGTGCGGAGCAGATCGCGGTCCGGGCACGCGACGCCGGCCTCGAGGTCGTGTACCAGGGCATCCGGCTCACCCCGGCCCAGATCGCGTCGGCCGCGGTGGAGGAGGGGGTGCACTGCGTCGGCCTTTCCATCCTGTCCGGCTCGCACCGCGAGCTGGTCCCCGACGTGCTCGGCCTCCTGCGCGAGGCGGGTGGCGGTGACGTCCCGGTCGTGGTCGGCGGGATCATCCCGGCTGCCGACGCGCAGTGGCTGCTCGAGCGCGGGGTCGCCGGGGTGTTCACACCCAAGGACTACGGCATCACCGAGATCATCCGGCGGATCGTGGAGATCGTGCGGGAGTCGGCCGGCCTGCCGGCGAGCCGACCCGCTGGCTAGCTGTCCTCCCGGCGGCGGAACCGGAAGTAGCGCCGGGACAGGAGCAGGGCGGCCACCGCCCACACGGCGAGCACCAACGCCGTGCGCCCGAGCTCCCACGACCCGGCCAGCTCCTGACGCTGGAAGGAGTCCGGCAGGAACACCGACCGCATGCCCTGGCACAGCCACTTCAACGGGAACAGTGCGGCCATCTGCTGCATCCACGGCGGCAGCTCGTCGTACTGGAAGAACACCCCGGAGGTGAACTGGAGGACCAGGACGACCGGCGTGACCAGCGCGGACGCACCGCGACCGTTGCGTGCGACGGCCGAGAAGGCGATGCCGAGCAGCGTGCAGCAGACCAGCCCGAGGGCGCTGACCCAGGTGAACACCCACCAGTCCGCCGGCCCGGTCGGCAGGGTCACGCCGAAGAGCAGCACGCCGATCGCCAGCATGGTGACCACCTGCACCAGGTAGACCGCCAGGACCAGCCCCACCTTGCCGATGAAGTAGGCGGTGGGCGGCATCGGGGTGCCTTGGAGCCGCTTGAGCGTCCCGTCGTCGCGCTCCTGGGGAATGACGATCGCCAGGTTCTGGAACGACGTGTAGACGATGCCGGAGGCCAGCATCCCGGCGAGGAAGTACTGGCTGAACGGCACCCCGGGAGCGACGTCCCCGGAGAAGGCCGAGCCGAACACGACGAGCAGCAGCACCGGCAGCAGCAGCGTGAAGAAGGCAGCCTCGCGGTCGCGTGAGAACGACAGCAGCTCGATCCTGGCCCGGCTCAGCCCGACCGACCAGGTTCCCGGCAGCCGGGCGGCCGTGACCTCCGCCTGTGGCGTCACTGCCGACCCACCATGGCGAGGTAGACGTCCTCGAGCGTCGGTCTGGTCACGGCGAGGTCGGGGACCTCCCCGTCGAAGACAGCCGCCAGCTCGGCGACGGCGCGGGTCGGCTCCGAGGTCCGCACCGACTTCGCGGTGCCGTCCCGGTCGGTCCAGGTCACCGTCGCGTCGGCCTGCTGGCGGCCTCCGAGGGCCGAAGGCTCGGACACCTCGATGATGCGGCCACCGCTGATGACTCCCACCCGGTGGGCGAGCCGTTCGGCCTCCTCGAGGTAGTGCGTCGTCAGCAGGATGGTCGTTCCTTCCTTCTCGAGGGTCTCGACGAGGTCCCAGAACTGCCGGCGGGCCGCGGGGTCGAAACCGGTCGTGGGCTCGTCGAGGAACAGCAGCTCGGGCCGGCCGAGGATGCCGAGCGCGACGTCGAGCCGTCGCCGCTGGCCGCCGGACAGCAGCCGGCTTCGCTGACCGGCGCTCTCCGAGAGACCGACCAGTGCGATGGCCTCGTCGGGGTCCCGGGCGGCCGGGTAGTAGCGGGCGAAATGGCGCACCGTCTCGGCCACCGTGAGCTCCGAGAGGTCGGTCACCGACTGGAGCACGATGCCCACTTTCGAGCGCCACCGCGGGGTGGCGCGGGCCGGGTCGACGCCCAGCACCGACACCTCGCCGGCGTCACGACGGCGGTAGCCCTCGAGGATCTCCACCGTCGTGGTCTTGCCGGCGCCGTTCGGCCCGAGCAGCGCGAAGACCTCGCCGCGGACGATGTCGAGGTCGATGCCGTCCACGGCCTTCCGCTCGCCGTAGTGGCGGACGAGGCCGCGTACCGTGACGGCCGTTGCGTCGGGACCCATGGTCCGAGCATGCCAAACGGAGGGAGGGGGCGGGTGCGCACGCGCGGTCCGGTCGCCGGTGTCCTGCAGCGGGCCGCGCTCGACGTGCGGCCGCTGCAGCACCCGGACTTCCGGCGGCTCTTCCTCGGGCAGGGTGTCGCGTTCGTCGGCTTCCAGCTGACCGCGGTCGCCGTGCCGGTGCAGATGTACGCCGTGACCCGCTCCTCGGCCTGGGTCGGGCTGATCGGGCTGGCCGCTCTCGTGCCGCTCGTCCTGCTCGGCCTGTACGGCGGGTCGGTCTCGGACGCGGTGGACCGGCGGACGCTGCTGGTCTCGGCGTCCCTGGTGGCCTGGGTGGTCACCGGCGGGCTGCTGCTGCAGGCGCTGCTCGGGCCAGGCGACCGCTGGATCCTGCTGGCCCTGGTGGCGCTGCAGTCGGGGGCGTTCGCGATGTCGTCGCCCACCCGTGGTGCCCTGGTGCCGCGGCTGCTCCCGCTCGAGCTGGTGCCGGCCGGAAACACCCTCAACTTCACCATGAGCAACCTCGGAGCCGTGCTCGGCCCGCTGATCGCCGGCGTCGTCCTCGTGCACGGCGGCTACGCCTGGGCCTACGGGATCGACGCCGCGCTGTTCGGTGCCGGCCTCTACGCCGCCGTGCGGCTCCCGTCGATCAAGCCGCTGGGACACGTCGTCCGTCCGGGGCTGCGCTCGGTGGTGGCCGGGCTGCGGTTCATCGGCGCCCGGCCGATCCTGGTGATGTCGTTCGCCGTCGACATCGTGGCCATGGTGCTGGCGCTGCCGCGCGCGCTGTTCCCCGAGGTCGCGGACGAGCGGTTCGGCGGCGCGGGGGGCGCCGCGTGGTTGTTCGCGGCGATCAGCATCGGCGCGGTGGCGGCCGGCCTCGCCTCGGGGTGGATCGGCCGGGTCGACCGCCAGGGTGTGGCGCTGGTCGGAGCGATCGCGGTGTGGGGGACGGCGGTGGCGGTCGCCGGGCTCGCTCACGCGCTGTGGCTGGTGGTCCTGCTCCTGGCGGTCGCCGGTGCGGCCGACCTGGTCTCCGGGGTCTTCCGGCAGACGATCCTGCAGGTGTTCGCGCCGGACGAGATGCGCGGGCGGCTGCAGGGCGTGTTCATCGTGGTGGTGGCAGGCGGTCCGCGACTCGGCGACGTGCGCTCCGGCGCGACCGCGGCGGTGGTGGGAGCGGAGGCGTCCTGGGTGGGCGGCGGGATCGCCTGCGTCGTGGTGGTGGCCGTGCTGGCGGTGTTCTCCCCGGCTCTCCGCCGCTACCGGGCCCGTACGCCGGACAATGCCGTGGACGGGCCCGGGAGCGCGCCCTAGGGTCGCGGCCCATGCCCGCACCCCGGTACCTCGCTGCTCGCGCCGGACGATCCGAGGCCGCCGGGCTGGCAGCCGCGCTCGCAGCCTGGACCCCGCCGACCTGGGCCGGCCAGCTCCACCCCGGCGACGTGGGCTGGCAGCTCCGGCTGGAGGACGACCAGGTGGACGGGTCGTTCCTCGTGGTCCGGGACGCGAGGACGGTCGTCGCGGTCGGTCTGGTGGACGGTCCGCACGCCCTCCGGCTGGCCGTCGACCCGGCGCGCTCGCACGACCCGGCGCTGGCCGGCTCTCTCGCCGACGCCCTCGAGGACGTCGTCGGCGAGGGCGAGGCGTGGGCCGACGGCGCGCCGCTCGCCGCCTGGCGGGCGGCCCTGGCAGACCGCGGCTGGCGGGCCGCCTCCGACAGCTGGGTCGCCCTGCACCGCTCGCTCGCCGGCTCGGGCGGGTCGCTGCCTGCGGGGGTCGCGCCGGTGGCCGGAGAGCACGACGTCGCCGACCGGGTGGCGGTGCAGCGGGCGGCGTTCGAGGGCTCCACCTTCACGGTGGCGCGCTGGGGCCAGATGGCCGACGGCCCGACGTACCACCACGAGCTGGACCTGCTGGCGCGGGACGCGGACGGCACACCGGTGGCGGCAGGAACGGCGTGGTCGGCCGGCCCCGGACGGTGCGCGGTGCTCGAGCCGGTGGGGACGCACCGCGACCACCAGCGGCTCGGTCACGGCCGACGGCTGCTGGCCGGGCTGTGCGCCCAGCTCGCTGCGGCGGGCGCCGCGAGCGTGGCTGTCGCGACGCCCGCCTCGAACGAGGGCGCGGTGCGGGCCTATACGTCCGCGGGGTTCCGGGTGCTGGGCCTGCTCACGGACATGCACCGGCCGGCTGGCTGACCGGCGCCCCCACCAGCGCCTCGACCTCGGTGAGCACGTCGTCCGCGCAGCCCCACGACAGGGTGACCCCGGCGCCGCCGTGGCCGTAGCAGTGCACGACGCCCCCCGGGGACCCGTCGACGTGCGCCACGGCCTCCAGCCGCACCGACGGCCGGGCCGGTCGCAGGCCCACCCGGTGGCCGAGGACCTCGGCGCCGCGCAGCGCGGGCACCATCTCGACGGCGCGGGCGAGGATCTCCCGCGCGGTCGCGGGGTCGGGCTGCAGCGTCCAGTCCCCGTCCTGCGCCGTGCCGCCGATCACGACGTCGCGCTCGCGCGGGACGACGTACATCGGCCGCTCGGCGGCCGAGGTCTCCGACACCAGCAGCCACTCCTCGACGCCGGTCTGCGCGACCCGGACCACCTGGCCACGCACCGGGTGCAGCGAGGTGTCCGACGCCAGGGCGCGGGACGCGAGCCCGGTGGCGTTGACCACGACGCCGGAGGTGGGCAGGGCGGCCAGCCGGCTGCGGGTCACGGTGCCGCCGGCTCGCTCCAACCGGGCCGCGAGGTACCCCAGGTAGGTGTCCATCTCGGCGATCGGGAGGGGCAACCGCCAGCCCCGGGGGTAGCCGGGCGCCGGGTCCTCGACCGTGACCACCGCCGGCACCGCCGAGCGCCACCATGGCTGCTCGGGTGCCCCGGCGCCGAGCAGCTCGACGCCGTCGCGGACCCGGACACCGGTGCCGTCGGTGCCGGCGAGCCCGCTGAGCACCTGGTAGGTCCGCGCCGCCCAGGCGGTCACCTTGTCCTGCGGGAGGGCGCGGTACGGGTACCACAGGGCGGCCGCGACCGAGGACGTCGTCTCCGGCGGCAGGTCCCGGGCCAGCACGTGCGCCTCGTGGCCGGCCTCGACCAGCCGGACGGCGCAGGTCAGCCCCACGACTCCGGCGCCCACGACGATCACCCGCACGGCGCCCAGTCTGCCCGGCCCGGGCCCGGCTGTCGTCCCTGCGCGACCTGCGCCGTGCGCGACGGGCCGGGCGGTGGACGCGGGACGGTCAGCGGTCGGCGTCGGCCGAGAGCTCGAACCAGACGGTCTTGCCGCCGTCCGGGTCCCGGTCGACGCCCCATCGCCGGGCCATCGCGTCGACCAGGACGAGACCTCGACCCGACTCCTGGTCGGGTCCGGCGCGGGACAGCCGCGGGAGGTCCGGTCCGTCGTCGCGCACCTCGACCCGGAGGGTGTCGTCCAGCTGGCCGATGCGGAGCTGGACGCCGTCCTGGCCGTGCCGGACCGCATTGGCGAGCAGCTCCCCGACGAGCTGCTGGCAGCCCGGGACGGCGCTGTCCAGCCCCCAGCCGGTCAGCGTGGCCGCGACCTCGGCGCGGACGCGCGGTACCGGCGCGACACCGTCGGCGACGCTCAGCTGCCAGGCCTGCAGCCGGCCGCCTTCGCCGCGGAGGCCGATGGCGAGCACCGCGGCGTCGTCGTCGTGACCGTCCGGGCCGACCATCGCCTCCAGGGCCGCACCGCACAGGGCGTCGAGATCGCGGTGCGGACCCCGCAGCCGGTCGGTGAGCTCGACGATGCCGGAGTGGACGTCTCGCTCACGCGACTCGACCAGCCCGTCGGTGTAGAGCACCAGCACCTCGCCGGGCCTCATCATCGACGAGGTCGTCTCGAACGGGACGCCGCCGACGCCGAGCGGCGCGCCCGTGGGCAGCTCGAGAGCCCGGGCGCCGTCCGCGGACACCTGCACCGGAGGCAGATGCCCCGCGTTGCAGAAGGTCAGCTCGCCGGTGGTGGCGTCCAGCACGCCGTACACGCAGGTCACCAGCGCGCCGTCGCCGAGCCCCTGGACCAGCCGGTCCAGCTCGGTCATCAGTCGATCCGGTGCCAGGTCCAGGGCGGCGTAGGCCCGGACGGCGGCCCGCAGCTGGCCCATCACCGCCGCCGCGTGGATGCCGCGCCCCATGACGTCGCCGATCACCAGTGCGGTGCGGCCGAGGCTGAGCGGGATCACGTCGAACCAGTCGCCGCCGACCTCGGTGTCCACACTGCCGGGCTGGTACCGGAAGCCGAGCTCCAGCCACGGGGGAGTGGCGAGGTCGAGCGGCATCAGGCTGCGCTGCAGCGTCAGGGCGACCTCGGTGCTGGCCGCGTGGGCCCGGGAGTTGTCGATCGCCGCGGCGGCGCGTTCGGCCAGGGCCTCCACGAGAGCGACCGACTCCTGGTCGTAGGCAGGCTGGTCCTGCGACCGTCCCAGGGTGATCGTCCCGATGACAGCCGATCTCGCGACCAAGGGCACGGTGACGCGTCGGGCCGACCGCCATCGCCTGCCCGACGGCGAACTCCTCGTCGGTCGTGGTGGCCGCCCGCAGCTCGGCCTCGCTCAGGGCCGGGAGCGACAGGGTCCGTCCGGTCCGCAGCACCTGGTCCAGCGGCGATCCGGGGGGAGGGCGGTAGTGGACCATCTGGCTGAGCAGCCGGGCCGCCCCCGGGTCCTGGTGGGCCGAGGCGACCTGGTGCAGCTGGTCACCGGTCTGGTCCAGCAGGTGGACGACGCACATCTGGCCCAGCACGGTCAGGCTCAGCTCGGTCACCTGCTGCAGGGTCAGGTGATGGTCCAGGGAGGTTCCGAGCGTCCGCCCGGCCTCGGCGAGGAACGCCAGCCCGGCAGCGGCCGCCGACTCACGGTCGCGCAACATGGCGCGTTGCAGCGCCTGACCGCACAGACCCGCCACCGAGAGCAGGAAGGTGCGCTCGGCGTCGGCAAAGTCGCGGGGCGCGTCGAAGCCGACGACGAGCGAGCCGAAGCGCCTGCCCTCGGCGGTGAGGGGCAGGACCGCGAACGCCTCGGCCTCGCCGTTGCCGGGTGAACCGGGCCACAGGTCGTGGGACTGCTCGCGGGACCCGACCCAGGCGGCTTCGTCGCGTCGGACCGCGGCGGCGACCGGCAGGTCCGAGGCCAGCGGCACCGGCCCCTGGTCGAGCAGGCCGATGCTCGTCCCGACCGCGTGGACCGGACGCAGCAGCTCGGTGGACTCGTCGAGCAGCCACAGGGCGCCGGTCGAGGCCCCGATCTGGGTGATGACCGCCGCCAGCACGATGCGGGCGACGTCGGCAGGTGACTCGGCGTCGCCGAGGGCCGACCCGAGCTCGTACAGGCGCCGGACCTGCAGGGCGGACTCCTCGGCCGCCTCCCGGGCCGCCCGTTCCGAGGCGAGCAGAGCCTGGCGCTGCTCGGCCGCCCTGCGGGGTTCGGTCACGTCGCGCAGGAACGCGGTGAAGACGGGAGGCCCGGCGACGGGGGGCCGGGAGACGGTGAGCTCCACCGGGACCTCGTGCCCGTCGGCGTGCAGGGCCTCGATCTCGACCCGTCTGCCGAGGATCACCTGCTCACCGGTGACCAGGTGCCGGGCGAACCCGCGCCGGTGCGCCGCCCGGTGACGCTCGGGCACCAGGATCTCGGCCATCTGCTGCCCGAGCACGTCGTCGCGCCGGTGGCCGAACGTGCGCTCGGCGGAGGGGTTCCACTCGATGATCGTCCCGTCGGCATCGATGGAGATGACCGCGTCCAGGGCCGAGGCCAGCATCGCGGACTTGAGTGCCTCGCTGCGACTGGCGTTCTGACGTGCCTGGTCCAGCTCGATGGCCCGGTCGGCCAGGCTGCTGACGGCCTCCTCCAGCAGCAGCGACTGCTCGAGGACGCTCGCCTCGTGCACCGCGAGCAGCTGCCCCGTGGCGTTCGCCCGCCACGCCTCCCGGGTGGGGTCCGGGGCGGCGCCCTCGGGCGCGGGGTCGCTGTCGAAGACCCGGCCACCGGCGTGCGTCAGCAGGACCAGCCCGACGCTGGAGGCGACGGTGGAGAACTTCTCCGCCGTGTCACGCGGCACGGGCGAGCGGGAGAAGCAGATGACCGCGTACAGCTCGCCGTCGGGCAGGATGCCACCGAAGCCCAGCACCGAGCGGACGCCGTAGCGGTGCACGAAGTCCTGGGCAGGGACGAACGGGCTGCCGACGGCGTCCTCGACGAGGAAGACGTCCAGCGCGCCGGCCGTGTGGCCGACCATCAGGCCGTCCGGCCCGCCGGCGGCTGCGAGAGCTCCCACGTCCACGCCCAGCTGGCGGACCAGCTCGGCGATCATCGGTGAGCCCGCCACCGCCTGCGGGCTGGGGAGCGGGATCACCTGGTGGGCCCGGGACCGCTGCCTCGACTGCCAGTCCGGCTCGACCCCGGTGGTGCCGAGCAGGGTCAGGCAGCGGACGCCGGCCAGGTCCGCCGGTTCGACGCTGCCGGCCGCGACACCAGCCTGCGCGATCTCCCGGAGCCCGGGCTCCAGCCGCCCCAGCGGGAGGGTCGCGAACAGCCGCACCAGCAGGCAGGACTTCTCCCCGCTCTCCTTGTCCACCAGCTGGTCGGCCAGGTGTCGCACGACGCGCCGGGCGGACTGCTCCATCGAGCCTGCGTCCCGGCCGGCGGCTCGTAGCGCCGCGTCCAGCCGGACCATGTCGCTCAGCTGGAAGTCGCGCAGGTCGTGCACGGCAGCCTCCACCCGGGTCCATGGACGGAGGGGCGCGGGCGCCCCTGTCGCGAGGGGCCAGTGTGTCACCCGGATGTCCGAATCCTGCAGCGATCCTGGCAACGACAAAGAACACCAAGAGTTCTTTGCCAAGATATCTTGGCAAAGAACTCTTGGCATGGCACTCTCGGACCCATGGCCGACCGCATCCTCGACGTCACCGACCCCACCGCGCTGCGCGCGCTCGCCCATCCGTTCCGGCTCCGGCTGCTCCGGCTGGTGCGGGCCCACCGTCCGGTCACCGGGGCCGAGCTGGCGCAGCTGACCGGCCAGTCGTCGGCCAGCGTGAGCTACCACCTCTCGGTGCTGGCCCGCCACGGCTTCATCGAGCCGGACCCGGTGCCGGGCGCCACCCGGCGGCACAAGCCGTGGCGCACGACGTACGACCAGCTCCGGGTGCGCTCCGACGACGGCGGCGCGCCCCCGGTCGCGAGCCCGGGTGGGGCGATGCTGGCCGCGCTGCTGGCCGACGCGCGGGCCGAGCAGGACGCCTACCTGGCCGCGGGGCCGGCGGCGGACTCGCCGGTGGGGGACTCGTCGACGTTCGCGCTGACCCGGCTGGTGCTGACCGCCGAGCGGGCCGAGCGGCTGGCCGAGGACGTCGGGGCGCTGCTCGACCGCTACCGGCAGGAGAGCGAGCCCGGGCCGGGCGAGGCCTGGTTCTCGGTCACCTACGTCGCCGTGCCCGAGGTGCTCGAGGAGCCGGGGCGATGACGGCGCTGGCCCGGTCGCTGCGCCGCCGCGACCTGCGGCTGCTGCTCACCGGGTCCACCGTGTCCCTGGTCGGGGACGGCGTCTACTCGGTGGCGATGGCGGTGGCGGTGCTGCACGTCGCCGGGACGGCCTCCGCGCTGGCGGCGATGGCGGTGGCCAACCTGGTACCGCGGGTGGTGTTCGGCCTGTACGGCGGGCTGCTCGCCGACCGGGTCAGCCGGCGGGCGGTGCTGGCGGTCTGCGACCTCGCCCGGCTGGCCGTGGTGACCGTGCTGGGCCTGCTGCTGCTCGGCAGCGAGCCTCCGCTGTGGCTGCTGCTGGTGCTGGTGGTCCCGCTGGGAGCCGCATCCGGGGCGGCGGCGCCGGCGTTCAGCGCGATCCTGCCCGACCTGGTCGAGGAGGACGAGCTGGTCGCGGCGAACGGGCTGCTCGGATCGGTGAGCCCGCTGGCCCAGCTGGTGGCCGGCCCGGTGCTCGGCGGTGTGCTGGCGGCGTACGACGTCGGCCTGGCGCTGCTGCTGGACGCCGCCACCTTCGCGGTGTCCGCGCTCTGCGTGCTGCTGCTGCGGCCGCGCCGCGTGCACGACCGGGCCGCACCGCGGCCGCTGCCCTGGGCGCAGTTCCGCGAGGGTCTTCGCTACGTGCGGCGCACGCCGTGGCTCGCGACCAACATGCTGGCCGGGTTGGTGATCACCTTCACGGTGTCCGGGACCATGACGATGCTGCCCTTCCTGGTCCGCGCGGGCTACCACGCGCCGACCGCGGTCTTCGGCTACCTCCTGGCCGTGGGGGGCGCGGCCGCGACCCTCGCGGCGGTGGTGGTCGGGTCGCGCCGGCCACCACGACGGCCACTGCACGCGTCGTACACGTCCTACGCGCTCGGTCTCGGTGCGGTGGCCGGGCTCGGTCTGGCGCCGGGGCCGGTGCTGGCGGCGGCGTTCATGGCGGTGTTCTTCGTCGGCGCGACTGCCGGGAACCTCTTCCAGGACAGCGTGCTCGGCGCCCGGGTCCCACGGGAGCTGCGTGGCCGGGTGTCGTCGCTGGACTGGGTGGCCGCCACCGCGGCGCAGCCGCTGTCGGTGGTGGTCACGGCCCTCGCAGCCGACCACGTCGGCATCCGCCCGACGTACGTCGTGGCCGGGCTGGCCGCGACCCTGTGCTCGCTGGCCGGGCTGGTGCTGCTGCGCCGTAGCGGCGAGCCGACCGATGCGGTCGCCGACTCTGCTCCGCCCCGGCTGGTCGCGGCGGAGCAGCACTAGGAGGGGTGCCAGCGCCCCGCCAAGCACGTGTCGACCACGTCTACGTGGTCGACCGCGGGTGGGCGGCTGGAGGGCGGGGGGTCAGAACAGGCGGGCGGTCACGTCGTCGAGTCCGCGCATGGCCTCGTAGTCGAGGACGACGCAGTCGATGCCGCGGTCGGTGGCCAGCACCCGGGCCTGCGGCTTGATCTCCTGCGCGGCGAACACCCCGCGAACCGGCGTCAGGTGCGGGTCCCGGTTCAGCAGCTCGAGGTAGCGGGTGAGCTGTTCGACCCCGTCGATCTCACCCCGGCGCTTGATCTCCACCGCCACGGCGGCGCCCCGGTGGTCCCGCGCCAGCAGGTCGACCGGCCCGATCGCGGTCGGGTACTCGCGGCGGACCAGCCGCCAGCCCTCGCCCAGCGTCTCGATCTGCTCGGCCAGCAGCGCCTGCAGGTGCGCCTCGACCCCGTCCTTGACCAGCCCGGGGTCCACCCCCAGCTCGTGGCTGGAGTCGTGCAGGACCTCCTCGACCGTGATGACCAGCCGCTCGCCGGCCTTGTTGGTGACGGTCCAGAGCCCCTCGTCGTCGCCGGAGCCCACCTTCAGCTGGCAGGGCGGGCTCATCCAGTTCAGCGGCTTGTACGCCCGGTCGTCGGCGTGGACGGAGACCGAGCCGTCGGACTTCACCAGGATCAGCCGGGGGGCGCTCGGGAGGTGGGCGGTGAGCCGGCCGACGTAGTCGACCGTGCACCGCGCGATGACGAGCCGCACGACGAGCGAGGCTAGCCGACGCCTTCGGCGACCTCCTCGGCGGCGAGCATGTCCTCGAGGTCGAGCAGCCGGACCAGCCGGAGCACGGCGCGGCGGCAGCGTCGCAGCTCGATCGTGCCGGAGCGCTTGGCGAGCACCGCGCGCGCCAGCAGCAGCGGGGAGATCCCGGAGGCGTCGGCGAAGCCGACCCCGCTCATGTCCACGACCAGCCGGGTGCACAGGGGAGCCCTGCGGGCGGCCAGGGCCTGGTCCACGACCGCTTGCAGCAGCGGTGAGCTGGTCATGTCCAGCTCACCTTCGAGCCGGACCGCGACGGTGGGGCCGTCCGGGCGGACGTCGACGGCCAGGCTCGACTGCGCGCTCCGCACGCCCCGTGCTCCCTCTGCCACGACGACCGCCCCGTCGGGTCGTCTGGACGCGCCGACCGGGCGGCGCGTGCCGCGTGTGTACCCCGTCCGACCCGCGCCACGCCTCGCCGACCGGACCTGGGAGGATCGCAGGCATGTCGCGAGAGTTCCGCACCGTCGGCGTCGTGGGCCTGGGCACCATGGGCGCCGGCATCGTCGAGGTCTTTGCCCGTGAGGGAGTGCAGGTCGTGGGCGTGGAGCCCACCGAGGAGGCACTCGAGCGCGGCCGCGGGCACCTGCGCAGCTCGACCGACCGGGCCGTGAGCCGCGGCAAGCTCACCGAGGCCGACCGGGACGCCCTGATGGACCGGGTGCGGTTCACGACGTCGATGGAGGACCTCGCCGACGTCGACCTGCTGGTCGAGGCGGTGCCGGAGCGGCTGGACCTCAAGCAGGAGGTGTTCGCGGCCGCGGACAAGATCTGCCGGCCGGACACGATCCTCGCCACGAACACCTCCTCGCTCTCGGTGACCGAGATCTCGGTGGCCACCGCACGGCCGTCGAAGGTCGTCGGGATGCACTGGTTCAACCCGGCGCCGGTGCTGAAGCTGGTCGAGGTCGTGCGCACCGTCGTCACCGAGCAGGAGGTCGTCGACGACGTGTCGGCGCTGGCCCAGCGGCTCGGCAAGAAGCCGGTGGTCATCGGGGACAAGGCCGGTTTCATCGCCAACGCCCTGCTGTTCGGCTACCTCAACCACGCGGTGGCGATGCTCGAGTCGCGCTATGCGACCCGCGAGGACATCGACGCGGCCATGCGGCTGGGGTGCGGCTACCCGATGGGTCCCCTCGCGCTGCTCGACCTGATCGGGCTCGACACGGCGTACGAGATCCTCGACACGATGTACCGGCAGTCGCGCGACCGCCTGCACGCACCCGCACCGATCCTCAAGCAGATGGTCACCGCGGGTCTGCGCGGGCGCAAGACCGGACGCGGCTTCTACACCTACGAGAAGCCGGACTCGCCCAAGGTCGTCGACGACGCGATGACACCGGGTGCGACCGGTGCGCACGAGGCCGGTCGGGACGTGAGCAAGGTCGGCGTCGTCGGCTCCGGGACGATGGCGACAGGCATCGTCGAGGTTCTCGCCAAGGCCGGGTACGACGTTCTCTACGTCACGCGGGGCGAGGAGAAGGTCGCCCGGGTGCGGGCCGACCTCGAGCGGTCGCTCGACAAGGCGGTGCTGCGCGGCAAGCTGGAGCAGTCCGACCGCGACGCCGCGCTGGCCCGGGTCACCGGCTCGGCCCGGCTCGACGACCTCGGCGACCGGGACCTGGTCCTCGAGGCCGTCGTCGAGGAGCTGTCGGTCAAGCAGGCGCTGTTCGCCACCCTGGACGAGATCTGCCGGCCCGGCGCCGTGCTGGCGACGACCACCTCGTCGCTGCCGGTGGTGGAGCTGGCCGCGGCGACCCACCGCCCGGCCGACGTGGTCGGGCTGCACTTCTTCAACCCCGCGCCGGTGATGACGCTGGTGGAGGTGGTGCGGACCGTGTCGACCGCGGACGACGTGGTCGCCACCGTGCGTCAGGTCTGCGAGCGGGCCGGCAAGCACGCCGTCGAGTGCGGGGACCGGGCCGGGTTCATCGTCAACGCCCTGCTCTTCCCCTACCTCAACGACGCGGTGAAGATGCTGCAGGCCCACTACGCCGGCGTCGAGGACATCGACGCCGCCATGATCGTCGGCTGCGGCTACCCGATGGGTCCCTTCGACCTGCTCGACGTGGTCGGCCTCGACGTGGCGTTCGCCATCCAGCGCACGCTGTACCTCGAGTTCCGCGAGCCCGGCTTCGCGCCGGCTCCACTGCTGGAGCAGCTGGTGACCGCCGGTTACCTGGGGCGCAAGTCCGGCCGCGGGTTCCGCGACTACCGCTGACGTGCCGCGGTGAGCGACGAGGAGTGGGTGGTCCGCCAGGTCACCGGGTCGGCCGCGACCCGGGCGTACCGCTGTCCCGGCTGCGACCACGAGATCCGTCCGGCGACCCCGCACGTGGTCGCGTGGCCCGTGGCGGCCGACGACGACGGCGGCGTCGACGAGGACGCCGGCCTCGGCGAGCGGCGGCACTGGCACACCGCCTGCTGGCGGGCCCGGGACCGGCGGGCTCCGCGCACCCAGCGGTCGCGCAACGCGCCGCGGTACTGAGGACACCGATGAGCGAGCACCACCTGTCGACGTACGGCGCCGAAGAGCTGCGGGCCGGGACGGTGCTGCCGGCCGACCGCAGACCGGTCGAGCTGCACACCGCTGACGGGCTGCGGCTGGTGGGAGAGCTGGCCCTGCCGGTCGGCCGGGCGCCCGTGGCCACCCTGGTGTGCCTGCACCCGCTGCCCACGCACGGCGGGTTCATGGACAGCCACGTGCTGCGCAAGGCGTCGTACCGGCTGCCGGCCCTGGCCGGGGTGGCTGTGCTGCGCTTCAACACCCGGGGAACGTCGTCGCCGGCCGGGACGAGCGAGGGTGCCTTCGACAACGCCGTCGGTGAGCGCTTCGACGTCGCGGCCGCCATCGAGTACGCCGAGTTCCACGACGACCCGCCGCTGCCGAACCGATGGCTGCTGGGCTGGTCGTTCGGCACCGACCTGGCACTCATGCACGGCCTGGACCCCTCGGTCACGGGGCTGATCCTGCTGTCGCCGCCGCTGCGGTTCAGCGGTGACGAGCACCTGGACGCCTGGGCGGCGTCCGGGAAGCCGGTGCTGGCTCTGGTGCCCGAGCACGACGACTACCTGCAGCCGCCGGAGGCCCGCGAGCGGTTCGGGCGGGTCCCGCAGGCGGAGGTGGTCGGTGTCGACGGGGCGAAGCACCTGTGGGTGGGCGAGCCCGCCGTCCGGCGGGTGCTGGACGAGATCGTGCGGCGGGTCGCGCCCGAGGCGTACCCGCTGCCCACGACCGTCCCCGCCGGGACCCCGACCGCCGAGGCGTAGCGGCACCCCGCGCCGTACGGGCACGGGCGACGGCACAACGGGCCAGGGACCGCCGACCGGCCGAACGGCGGCGGTTCGGCCGTCGTCAGTGCCCCTCGCGGCTGCTGCCGGACTCGGGCCGCGGCGGGTAGCGTCGCCGGACATGACCGTCGCGCTGCACGTCCACGAGAGCGGTGCGGGGCCGCCCGTCGTCCTCCTGCACGCCTTCCCGTTGTCGGCGGACATGTGGGCCGGCAACCGTGCGACGCTGGCGGACCGCTGGCGCGTGATCACCCCCGACCTGCGGGGCTTCGGGCAGTCCCGCCTGGGAGACGACCAGCCCTCGCTGGACGCCGTCGCCGACGACGTCGCCGCGCTGCTGGACCGCCTCGGCCTGGACCGCGTGGTGCTCGGCGGGCTGTCGATGGGCGGCTACGTGACCATGGCGTTCCTGCGCCGGCACCCGGGCCGGGCGCAGGCCCTCGTGCTCGCGGACACGAAGGCGGGCGCCGACCCGGAGGCCGCCGCCGCCAACCGGAGACGCATCGCCGCGCGACTCGAGTCCGACCGGAGCGCCGACGTGCTGGTCGAGGACGTGCTGCCGGCGCTGCTGGGCCCGACGACCGGCCGGGACCGCCCGGAGGTGATCGGCCGGGTGACGGAGATGGTCGGCTCCGCGCCGCCGGCGGCCGCCGCCTGGGCGCAACGGGCGATGGCGGCCCGGCCGGACTCGCTGGCGACGTTGCGCACGGCCGACGTCCCGGCGCTGGTGATCCGGGGCGAGGAGGACGCACTGTCGTCGCAGGCGGATGCCGAGGCGATGGTCGAGGCGCTGCCCCAGGGTCGTCTCGTGGTGCTGCCCGGAGCCGGCCACCTCACAGCGGTCGAGGTGCCGGGCGCCTTCGATGCGGCGGTCACGGAGTTCCTCGACGGTCTCGCCGGCTGAGCCGTCCGCCCCAGCCGGTGCGACCGCCGGTCCGGCGCCCGGCATCGGGCCCGCCGTACGGCCGATCGCTCGCGCCCGGTGGCGTCGGCCGCCAGACGCTTTCCTCGTGTCGATGCGCGCACCGCTCGGGGAGCGGGGCCGTGCGGTGGCCCTCAGGTGGCCGGGAGCGGGCTCCAGGTCCGGCCGAACCAGCGCGCGATGCGCTCGGCGCCGAAGGCGGCCTTGTCTGCCACCAGCTCCGGCGACGGTCCCTCGAGCTCGCCCACCGGAGGCTGGCCGCGACGGAACTGGACGTTCACCCGGCCGACGCCCTCGCGGCCCATGTCCAGGTAGCAGACGCCTCGCCCGTCGTACGCCGCGGTCGACTCCTCGTCACGTACCTGGGCGACCACGGCGGCGGCAACCACGTCGGCCTGTCCCTCGGCGAAGGTGCCCGCCTTCGGCGTCCCGACGTGGGCGACGTCACCCACGGCGTAGACGCCGGGGAACCGGGTCTGCAGGGTCGCCGGGTCGACCGGCACCCAGCCGTCGACGGTGAGGCCGGAGTCGACCACGACGCGGGGCGGCACGTGCTTCGGGACGCCGAGGAACAGGTCGTACGCCAGCTCGCCGCCGTCGCCGAGCAGCGCGACCCGCCGCTCCGGGTCCAGCGACGTGACCAGACGTCCGGGGTGCCAGCCGATCCCGCGCTGCTCGAACGCGGCGAGGACGGCTCGGGACGCCGCGGGTGACGGCGGGATCGGGGCGCCCATCGGCATCACCAACGCGACCTCCGAGCGCTCCAGCAGGTGGCGGGAGCCGAGGAGGTCGTGGGTGAGCAGGGTCGCCTCGCTCGGTGCCGGCGGGCACTTGAACGGCGCGCTGGTGACGCCGAGCAGGACGCGGCCGCCCTCGAAGCCGGCGAGAGCGTCCCTCGCCGCGAAGGCACCGGCCACCGAGTAGAACTCGTGGCCACCCTCGACCAGCCCTGGTGTCGCGGCCGGGTCGAGGTCGGCGCCGAGAGCCAGCACCAGGACGTCGGCGGCGAGCTCACCCGCGTCGGTGGTCACCCGCCGGGCGGCCGGGTCGATCGCCAAAACCGTGGCGCGGAGGAACTGGACGCCGGGCAGCGACAGGTCGGCGTAGGGGTGCCGCACGTGCTCGGCCGGCGCCCGTCCGAACATGACGTCCAGCTTGGAGAAGCCGAAGACGAACTCCTCTGCCTGGTCCACCAGGAGCGACCTCGACCCGGTCGGCAACGTGCTCCGACAGGTGTGCAGCCAGCTGCAGACCGCCGAAACCCGCCCCGAGGACGACGACTCTCATGGGCGCAACGTAGCCCTGTCTACGTACGGTCCATCCGGGGGATCGCCACCTGGCGGATCACGAGCAGCACGGCGGCGGCCACCGGGATCGCGAGCAGGGCGCCTACCACGCCGAGCAGGGCGCCGCCGAGGAGCACGGCCACGACGGTGAGGGGAGCCGGCACGTCGACCGACCTGCGCATGACGTGCGGGTAGACCACGTAGTTCTCGAACTGCTGGTAGGCGACGTAGAACACGACGCAGACGATGCCGATGGTCACGGACTGGGTGAAGCCCAGCAGCGAGACGACGACTGCGGCGATGGTCGCGCCCACCAGCGGGATGAGGTCGAACAGCGCCACGAACACCGCGAGAGCGAGGGCGTAGGGGAGGCCGGTCGCCACCAGGAAGGCGTACGACGTCGCACCGGCCACGAACGCCACGGTCAGCGCGCCGCTCACGAAGCCGCCGATCCGGTTGATGACCTCGTCGCTGAGCAGCGTGACCCGCTCCCGCCTGGACGCCGGCACCAGCCGGTACGCCTGCCGCTTCATGCTGGGGAGCGCGGCGAGGAAGTACAGCGTCATGATGAGCAGCGAGAACGCGCTGAACACGGCGTTGAGGACGATCCGCCCGACACCCACCAGACCGCCGAACATCCGCTGACCGAGGTCACCCGAGCTCACGTAGGCCTGCGCGCGCTCGATGACGCCGTAGTCGTCGTCGAATCGCCGGATCGTGGGGTTCTTGCGCAGGTCGTCGAGCAGGGTCGGCAGCTCCTTGACGAACGCGTTGGTCTGCTCGATCACCGGTGGGACGACCGCGAACCCGAAGCCGACGAACAGGCCGATGACGAGGAGGAAGACGACGGCGACGGCGCCGCCCCGCCGCATGCCGCGGGCGATCAGCAGCTCGGTGACGGGGCTGAGCCCGATCGCCAGGAACAGAGCAACGACGATCAGGACGATGACGCTGCGGGCCTCGACGACCGCCTGCACCAGGACGTAGGCGACGAAGACGCCGAGGGCACCGAGGAACCCGAGCATGAACGGCGAGTCGCGCCGCAGCGGCCGGCCGAGCCGCCCGAACGCAGGGTCCTCGCTGCTCCCGCGCTCGTCACGTTCGGCTCGGAGCGCCGAGTCGTGGGCAGCGGCTTCGGCGACCTCGGCGTCGTCCCGCGCCTCCTCGGCTCCGTCGCGCGCCTGCTCGGCCTCGTGCCGCGCCGTCTCGGCGTCGTCCCGCGCCTGCTCGGTCGCGCTCTCCCGGCTGGGGCCGGACGGTTTCCCGCCCGGCCCCTCTGCCTGCTCCACCGGGAGCTAGCGCTTTGCTGCGGAGGACTTCTCCGGGGCGATCGCGGTGGTCGACCCACCCGTGGTCTGGTCCGGCGCGTCCTCGGACGCCTGCGCGTCGGGCTCGTCGCTCTCCCCGGCCTCGGCGTCCGAACCGCTGTCGTCGGTGTCCTCGGCGGCGGTGTCCTCGGCGGCGGCGACGGCTGCCGGCGCGCTCGCCGCCGGGTGCACGGGGTCGTCGCCCAGCGGGTCGGGCAGTGATGCTCCCGTCAGGGTGGCCAGCATCTGGCGCACGTTGGTGAGCTGGGAGTTGATGCTGTCGCGCCGCTGGGTGGCAGCGGTGAGCTCGCGCTCGGACTCGGTGCGGATGCGCTCGGCGGTGGCCTTGGCCTCCGCGACGATGTCGTCGGCCTGCCGGGCCGCCTCGTCGAGGGTGCGCTGCGACTTGCGGTCGGCATCGGCGCGCAGCTTCTCGGCCTCGAGCCGCAGCTGCTCGGCGCGCTGGCTGACGACCCCGAGCTGCTGCTCGTTGGCCTTCATCTGCTCGGTGAAGTCGCGCTCGGACTGCTCGCGGCGGTGCGCCAGGGTGGTCTCGAAGTCGGCGGCGGCCTGGGCGGCCTTTGCCCGGTTGTTCTCGAAGAGCGCTTCGGCCTCCTCGCGGCGGGCCTTCGCGTCGCGCTCGGAGTCGTCGCGCAGGGTGTCCGCCTGCTTCTTGGCCTCCTGCAGCACCCGGGCCGCCTCGGTCTCGGCGTCGGTGCGCCGCTCGTGGGCGAACCGCTCGGCCTCACGGCGCAGCTTGTCGGCGTCCTGCTCGGTGAGGGCCCGGTGCTGGCTCGCCTCGTCGGCGGCGCTGGCTCGCAGAGCGGCCGCCTCCTCCTCGGCCGTCGCGAGGATCTGCTCGATCCGGGCGCCCAGACCGGCGAACCTCGAGCCGGCCTCGGTCGGCTCGTCGGCCTCGTGCGCCTGAGCCCGCCGCTCGGCCTCCTCGGCGCGGCGCCGGAGGGTCTCCAGCTCGCGCTGCAGCGCGCTGACGTGTCGGTCGACCTGGGACGGCTCGTAGCCGCGGCGGACTACCTCGAAGGACTGGGCGGGCGTCTGGGTCATGGATCAGGTCCTGTCGTCTACATCTCTGGGGAGCGGGGCTCCGGTCATCGTGCCACGTCGGCGCCGGAGGGGTCCCGGGTCGGTGCCCCGGGCACGGAGAGGGCGTCGATGACCCCGGAGAGGCGGCCGAGCTCGGCCGCGATCTCGTCCCGGCGGGTGGTGAGGTCAGCCACCTCGGCCCGGGCGTCATCGAGCATCTGCTGGGCCTGGGTGCGGACCTCGTCGGCCTCCACCCGGGCCACGCCCACGATGCGGACGGCCTCGGCCCGGGCCGACCGCCGGAGCTCCTCGGTCTCCCGCTGCGCCTCGGCGGCCTGCTCGGCGACCCGCTCCCGGAGGGCCCTGGCGTTCGCCTCGGCCTCGGCTTCGCGGCGGCCGGCCCGCGAGTCGATCTCGCTGACCTTCGCGGCCGCCTCCTCCACCGTGCGGGTGGCCCGGTGGCTGGCGTCGGTCAGTCGCCGCTCGGCCTCGGCCTGCGCGGCCGCGAGCACCTGGTCGGCCTCGGCCTCCAGGGTCGCCGCGCGGGCCTCCGCCTGCTGGATCCGCTGCTGGGTCGACTCCTCGGTGCGCGCGAGCAGCTGCTCGGCCTGGGCCCGCCGGTCGGCGACCGCCCGGGCTCCCTCGGCGTGGGCCTCGGACCTGATGCGGTCGGCGTCGGTGGCGGCGGCGGCCAGCACCTCGTCCACGGTGCGCTTGGCCCACGCGGTCTGCTCGGCGGCCTCGGCCAGCAGTCTGTCGGCCTCCTCGCGGGCCGCGACGCGGTGCCGCTCGGCCTCCTCGGCGCCCGCGGCGACCTCCGCCGCCGCCTCGTCCCGGGCCAGGTCGGCGCCCGCGGCCAGCTCGTCCCGGACGCGCCGAGCCTCCTCCTGGGCGTCGGCCAGCACCGCGTCGGCCTCCTCCCGGGCCGCGGCGACCAGGGCCTCCACCTCCTGCTGCACCTGGGCGGACCGCTCGGCGGCCTCCTGCTCGGCCTCGCGCCGCCGCCGGGCTGCGTCCTCGCGGGCCTCCGTGACGATGGCGTCGGCGTCCTGGTGCGCCTTGTCGCGGACGGCCTGCGCCTGGGCCCGGGTGGACTCGGCGTCCGCGGCGGCCACGTCGCGCAGGGTGCCGGCCTCGGTCTGGGCCCGGGCCACCAGGTCGTCCGCGGTCCCGGACGCGGAGGTGACCACGAGGGCAGCCTGGTCGGCGGCGTCGGCCAGCAGCTGGTGGGCCTCCTCGGCGGTCTCGGCCCGCAGCCGCTCGGTCTCGACCAGAGCCGCCTCCAGCCGGCGGGCGGCCTCCTCCAGTGCGTCCGCCCGCCGCCGGACGGCCTCCTCCTCGAGCCGGGCCGCGGAGGCGTGCTTCTCGGCGATCTCGTCGCGCAGGCGGGCGGCGTCCGCGCGAAGGGCGTTCGCCTCGGCGCGTCGGGCCTCGACCTCGCGCTCGGTCTGCTCACGGAGGCGGTCGGCCTGCGCCTGGGCGGCGTACAGCAGCCGACCGGCGCGCTCCGCGACCGGTTCGTCGACGTCCGACGACAGGTCCTGCCCCATGTGCGGCATCGTGTCAGACCCTGCACCGACCTGTCAGACCCCGTCCCTCCGACCGGCGGGTCGGCCGGGTCGTTCGACCCTGGTCGGGACGCGTCGCGCGCGCGAGCGTGGGGTCATGGGCCAGGTCCGTCCCCCCGAGGTCGAGCAGGTGAACGGCCGGGTGTTCGGCTGGCTGTCCGGGCTCGGGCTGGCCATCGTCCCCTGGATCGCTGCCGGCCTGCTCGCGACCATCTCCGGTGCCGTCGGCGGCGAGTCCTGGAACCCCGAGACGACCTTCCCCTGGTGGCTGCTCGCCGCCTTCGTGGCGATGCTCGGCTGGCTGGTCCTCGGCAGCCGGCGGATCCCCGGTTTCCGGCGTGGGGCAGTCATGGGCTCGGCCGTCGCAGTGGTCGGTCTGCTCGTGCTGGTCGGGCTGGTGGCGCTGCTCGGAGTCCTGGTCTCCTAGCGACTGGTCGCCCGGCGACTGGTCACCCGGCGACGGCCGGCGTCAGACGTCCCGGAACCGGTTGATGGCGGCCAGGTGCCGGGCCCGGAGGTCAGGGTCCCGGACGCCCAGCCCCTCCTCGGGTGCCAGGCAGAGGACCCCGACCTTGCCCTGGTGCACGTTGCCGTGCACGTCGTGCGCGGCCTGCCCGACCTGGTCCAGCGGGTAGGTGCGCGACAGGGTCGGGTGGATCTTGCCGCGGGCGATCAGCCGGTTCGCCTCCCAGGCCTCGCGGTAGTTGGCGAAGTGCGACCCGATGATCCGCTTGAGGCTCATCCAGAGGTACCGGTTGTCGTACTCGTGCAGGTAGCCGCTGGTCGAGGCACAGGTGACGATCGTGCCGCCCTTGCGGGCCACGAACACCGACGCGCCGAAGGTCTCCCGGCCGGGGTGCTCGAACACGATGTCGACGTCGTCGCCACCGGTGAGCTCGCGGATCTTCTTGCCGAACCGGGTCCACTCCTTGGGGTCCTGGGTGGTCTCGTCCTTCCAGAACCGGTAGCCCTCACCGGTCGACGGGCTGCGGTCGATGACCAGCTCGGCGCCCATCGAGCGGGCGATCGCGGCCTTCTCCTCGCTGGACACGACGCACACCGGGGTGGCGCCGCCGTTGACCGCCAGCTGGGTGGCGTAGGAGCCGAGGCCGCCCGACGCGCCCCAGATCAGCACGACGTCGCCCTGCTTCATCCCGGCGCCGTTGCGCGACACCAGCTGCCGGTACGCCGTGGAGTTCACCAGCCCGGGGCTGGCGGCCTCCTCCCAGGTGAGGTGGGCCGGCTTGGGCATCAGCTGGTTGGACTTCACCAGCGCCAGGTGGGCAAGCCCGCCGAAGTTGGTCTCGAAGCCCCAGATCCGCTGCTCCGGGTCGAGCATCGTGTCGTTGTGACCGTCGGGTGACTCCAGCTCCACCGACAGGCAGTGCGCCACCACCTCGTCCCCGGGGTGCCAGGCGTGCACGCCCGGTCCGGTGCGCAGGACCACACCGGACAGGTCCGAGCCGAGCACGTGGTAGGGCAGGTCGTGCCGCTTCGACAGCGGCGACAGCCGCCCGTAGCGGGAGAGGAAGGCGAACGTCGGCACCGGCTCGAAGATCGCGGACCACACCGTGTTGTAGTTGATCGCGGAGGCCATCACCGCGACCAACGCCTCGCCCGGCCCGAGCTCGGGGGTGGGCACGTCCTCGACGTGCAGCGACTCCCGCGGGTCCTTGTCCCGGGAGGTCCGGCCCTCGAACATCCCGACCTCGTCCTCGTGCACGGTCACGGCACGGTAGGACTCCGGCACGGGCAGCGCCGCCAGCTCGGCCGCGGAGGCGCCGGCCAGCACCGCCTCGAGGATCTCCTTCACGTCGGCCTCCGGGGCTCCTGGGTCGGACGGGCGCTCGGGTCGGGTCGATGCTACTGGCGAGTAACCCACGCCGGTAGCGGGGGCCGACGGTCCGTCAGTGCCCTCCGGCGTCGGGAGCGGCCTCGACCAGCTCGACGAGCACGCCCATGGCGTCCTTCGGGTGCACGAAGTTGACCCGGGACCCGGCGGTGCCGCGCCTCGGCTCGTCGTAGAGCAGCCGGACCCCCCTGGCCCGCAGCTCGGCGCTGGCGGCGTCGATGTCGTCGACGCCGTACGCCACCTGCTGGACGCCGGGACCGGAGCGGTCGAGGAACCGTGCGATGGGCGACTCGGGGGACAGCGGCGCCAGCAGCTGGATGCACGCGCCCGAGCCGCCGACGTCGAGCATGGCCTCGCGGACCCCCTGCTCCTCGTTGACCTCCTCGTGCACCACCTGCACGTCGAAGGTCCGGGCGTAGAAGGCGATGGCCTCGTCGAGGTCGGGCACCGCCAGACCGACGTGGTCGATGCGGGTCAGCATGCGGCTATCGTGACAGTGCTCCCCCCGAAGCCGCGCAGGAGGTAACACCCATGACCGGTTCCGTCATCGTCGCCGGCGCCCGCACGCCCATGGGCCGGCTGCTCGGCTCGCTCAAGGACTTCTCCGCAGCAGACCTCGGCGGTGTCGCCATCAAGGGTGCGCTGGAGAAGGCCGGCGTGGCGCCCGAGCAGGTCGAGTACGTCATCATGGGCCAGGTGCTCCAGGCGGGCGTGGGCCAGATCCCCGCCCGCCAGGCCGCGGTCAAGGCCGGCATCCCCATGTCCGTCCCCGCGCTCACGATCAACAAGGTCTGCCTGTCCGGCATCGACGCGATCGCCCTCGCCGACCAGCTGATCCGGGCCGGCGAGTTCGAGATCGTCGTCGCCGGTGGCATGGAGTCGATGACGCAGGCGCCGCACTTCCTGCCGAAGTCCCGCGAGGGCGTGAAGTTCGGCGACGTCAAGCTGGTCGACTCCATGTCGTACGACGGGCTCTGGGACGTCTTCACCACCCAGGCCATGGGCGCCCTCACCGAGGCGTGCAACGCCGAGCTCGGCATCTCCCGCGAGGAGCAGGACGCGTTCTCGGCCCGGTCGCACCAGCGCGCGGCCGAGGCCTGGAAGAACGGCCTGTTCGACGACGAGGTCGTCGCCGTCGAGATCCCGCAGCGCAAGGGCGACCCGGTCCACTTCAAGGAGGACGAGGGCATCCGCGCCGACACCACGGCGGAGAGCCTGGCGAAGCTGCGCCCGGCGTTCTCCAAGGAGGGCACCATCACTGCTGGGTCCGCGTCCCAGATCTCCGACGGCGCTGCCGCGGTGGTCGTGATGAGCAAGGCCAAGGCCGAGGAGCTCGGCATCGAGTGGCTCGCCGAGATCGGCGCCCACGGCGTCGTGGCCGGACCCGACTCGACCCTGCAGTCGCAGCCGTCCGCCGCCATCAGGAAGGCCTGCGCCAAGGACGGCATCAGCCCCGCCGACCTCGACCTGGTCGAGATCAACGAGGCGTTCGCCAGCGTCGGCATCAAGTCGGTGCGTGACCTCGGGGTGGACGAGGACAAGGTCAACGTCAACGGCGGTGCCATCGCCCTGGGTCACCCCATCGGCATGTCCGGTGCCCGGATCGCCCTGCACCTGGCGCTCGAGCTCAAGCGGCGCGGCGGCGGCCTGGGGGCGGCAGCCCTGTGCGGCGGCGGCGGCCAGGGCGACGCGCTCGTGCTGCGCGTGCCGGCAGCCGGCTGACCTGCCGTCGGGTGCCAGTGACACTCGCGCCGGAGGTCGGCGCGCTGGTCGAGCAAGCCAGAGCGGGCGATGCCCGGTCCGTGGCGCGGCTCATCTCCCTCGTCGAGGACGCGTCGCCTCGGCTGCGTGAGGCGATGGCTGCGCTGGCGCCGTACGGCGGCCGCGCCATGGTGATCGGTCTCACCGGCGCCCCCGGTGTGGGCAAGTCCACGTCCACCTCGGCGCTGGTGACGGCCTTCCGCGCCCGTGGAAAGCGGGTCGGTGTGCTGGCCGTGGACCCGTCGTCGCCGTTCTCCGGCGGAGCCCTGCTCGGGGACCGGGTGCGGATGCAGGAGCACGCGCTCGACCGCGACGTGTACATCCGGTCGATGGCCAGCCGGGGCCATCTCGGCGGCCTGTCCTGGGCGACCCCGCAGGCCCTGCGCGTGCTGGACGCGGCCGGCTGCGACGTGGTCCTGGTCGAGACGGTCGGGGTGGGACAGAGCGAGGTCGAGGTGGCCCGGACGGCGGACACGACCGTGGTGCTGCTCGCGCCGGGCATGGGCGACGCCATCCAGGCGGCCAAGGCCGGCATCCTCGAGGTCGGCGACGTGTACGTCGTCAACAAGGCCGACCGCGACGGCGCCGACTCGACCGTTCGCGAGCTGCGCCACATGCTGACGCTCGGAGAGCGTCGATCGCCGGGGGAGTGGCGCCCGCCCATCGTCAAGACCGTCGCGTCCCGGGGGGAGGGGATGGACGAGCTGCTCGAGGCGCTGGACAAGCACCGCGCCTGGCTGGAGGAGACCGGCACCCTGCACGAGCGCCGGCTGCACCGCGCCGCCGACGAGGTCGAGGCTATCGCCGTGACGGCGCTGAGGCAGCGGGTGGGCGACCTGCGGACCCGTGAGGGCGAGGCGAACCTCGACGCCCTGGCAGCCGATGTCGCCGCCGGCCGGACCGACCCGTACGCCGCTGCCGACCGACTGCTGGCCGGCCTCATCGGCGGCTGACCGTCGGTCGGCTCAGGTCTTCTTCGCCACCGCCGCCGGGCCACCCCTCGGGTGGTAGTGGTAGCCCTTCGGCAGCTTCCCGGTGCGCGGGTTGACCACCGCGAACTGCGCCATCAGCCCGTCGTCCTCGTGGTCGAGCATGTGGCAGTGGACCATGAAGACGCCGGTGTAGTCGGTGAAGGTCGCAGCCACCCGGACCCGCTCGCCGGGGTCCAGCCGCCAGGTGTCCTCCAGGCCGCGCTCCCACGCAGGGGGCGGCCTGCCGTTGCGGGACACGGTGCGCCACTGCTCCTCGTGCAGGTGGATGAAGTGGGTCATCGTCGTGTCGTTGCGCAGCTCCCACGTCTGGGTGGCGTCCTTGGCCACCTTGTAGACGACGCTCTTGGGGGCGAACGGCTTGCCGTTGAACGTCCAAGCGCTGCCGGTGCTCGGGTTGCCCTTCAGCCCGACCGTCCAGACTGCTGAGACCTTCTTCGGGGCCCGGATGCGCTGCGCCGGCTCGAGCTTCGACGGCAGCCGGCTGCTGTCGGTCACCTGGTGGCGCACCCGGAACTGCATGATCTGGGCGGACGGCGACCCCGCGGCCCCCGCCGGTGCTTTCGGCCGGGGGATGCTCTGCAGGACGACGTCCTTGCCCAGCTCGCCCGCGAAGTCCACCACGACGTCGGCACGCTGTGCCGGGCCGAGCAGGATGTCCTGGCGGACCACGGCCTTGGGCAGCAGCCCGTCGCCGGTGCCGACCTGGACGAACGGTCGGCCGTCGGACAGCGCGAAGTCGTAGGCGGTGAAGGGTGAGGAGTTGAGCAGCCTGAGCCGGTAGCGATGGGTGTCCACGTCGAGGTACGGCGCGTAGCGACCGTTGACGAGGGTTCGGTCGCCGACGGTCGCGTCGTCGGGCGGGGCCATCGGACCGGTCATCGGCATCATGTGCGGCATGACCGGGACGAGCTGGTTGTCGGCGTCCAGGGTGCGCTCGGAGACCATCAGCGGGACGTCGTAGCGACCGGTGGGCAGGCCCAGCTTGCGGGTCCAGCCGTCCGTGACGAGGAACATGCCCTGCAGCCCCATCCAGTTGTTGCGGGTCGTCACCGACATCCGGTGGTCGTGGTACCAGAGGAAGGACGCCCGCTCGGGACGGCCGCCGTCGACCAGCGGGTAGTGGTAGGTCCGCGCCTTTCCCGGCCGGACCGGGTACCGGGTGGGCTGGCCGTCGGACGCGGCCGGGTGGTGGTCCCCGTGCAGGTGGACGCTCAGGCGCGAGCTGCTCGGCAACCGGTTCACGAAGGTGACCCGGGTGTCCTTCCCGGCCCGCCGGATGATCGTGGGGCCGGGGTAGGTGCCGCCGTAGGTCCACATCGTCGTCAGCGGGCCGGTCGGCATCACCCGGACGCCGGCCTGCACGACCGGGATCCTCGGTCTGGCGGCCCGCAGCGTCGGCGGCTGGACCAGTGGCTGGTCGAACGACTGCGGCGCGGGCTGGACGCCGCCGTCGGTGCCCGTGATCGTCAGGGTGCCGCGCATGGTCGCGACATGGAAGATGCAGTGGAAGGGGTAGGTGCCCGGGGCCAGCAGGCTGACCGCGTCGATCGTCGCGGTCGACTCGGGGTTGACCACCACGTTGAACAGCGGGCTGCCGCCGGCGTCCCGGTCGTCGGAGGTCACCGAGTGCCGGGCGCCGTCGAAGTTGACGACGGTGAGGGTGCCGCCCTTGGCCAGGGTGATGTCCGGGGTGGCGAAGCCGTGCTGCGAGGCGTGCGGGTCGATCCGGATCGTGACCGCCGCCGGGGCGTCGGCGAGCACGACGGCGTGCGCGGGCCCGGCCTCGAGGTCGGGAGCGACCGCGGCCCCGAGCCCGACGCTGAGCACCCCGATGGCGGCTGCGGCGACGAGGTGTCGCCGATGTCCTCGCGGCACGGCTCGGATACTGGCACAGGGCACCCGGTTGTGGGTGACGGATTTCTGGTCCGGGCCGTCGGTGACATCGTTATGTGCAAGCACTGGTCGAAGTGGTCGGCGCGGTCTACATTCCGGTCGCCACCATCCCGTTGATCTAGGGGGCCCTTCATGGGGATCCGTCTGCACAGGACCAAGGCCATCGCCACTGGGGCCGCCTTCGTCTCGGCCACCGCCCTGGCCATGACCGCGGCGCCGGCGGCCAGCGCCGCGACCGCTGTCCCGACCGTCACGGTGCACATGAGCGCCAGCGCCATCACCTTCTCGGGGGGCGGCGCGACCACGGCCGACGGGGCGACCACGTTGCGCGCCGGCCGCTACCGCTTCCACGTGGTGAGCAAGCAGGGCGGCCACGCGCTGCAGCTGGTCCGGTTCCGCAACGGCTACACGCCGGACCAGGCGCAGGCCGACTTCAACGATGCGTTCGGTGGCAACGTCGATGCGGTCCAGCGGATCGACAACGGGGTGGTGTTCCTGGGTGGCGCCTCCGCCGGGCCGAAGCACCCCGGCGACATGGTGGTCAGGCTGCGTCCCGCTCAGCTCATGGCCATGGACCAGAACGGCGACGCGGCGCGCTGCTCGAGGTGACCGGAACGGCACCGAAGAAGCAGGCGCGGGTCGCCCACACCGGGACGTATGCGGCGTACTCGTTCGGCTGGGGCCACTCCAGGCGCCTGCCGGCGAGCGGCATGGTGAAGTTCAAGAACCAGGCCGACCAGCCGCACTTCCTGGTGATCCAGCGGGTCAAGTCCTCCACCACCAACGCCAAGGTCCGCCGGTACCTCGCCACCGGCTCGCAGAAGAACCCGCCCTGGGTGCTCAAGGGGTCCGCGGACTCCGGTGTGGTCTCGCCCGGGAAGTCCCAGCTGCTGACGTACGACCTGCCCGCGGGCAAGTACCTCGTCGCCTGCTTCTGGCCGGACTACTTCACCGGGATGCCGCACGTCGCGATGGGCATGTGGAAGCTCGTCACGCTGTCCTGACGCCGGCGGCTGCCGGCCTGGCCGGCAGCTGAGCCTGAGAGCACGCGGGCCGGTCACCTCGCGGTGACCGGCCCGCTGCTGCACCCCGGGTCCGGCGAGCTGGTCCGTCGAGCTGCTCCGGCGAGGCGGGTGGGCGGACTGCGACGGGCGGCGGGGCCGGGTGCGGCGACGGCAGGCATCCGCGCACCTGTGCCGGGTCCGTCCCTATGGGGTCGGGCCCCCGCGCTGGGCCGCTCCCGCGCTGCCGGTGGCGGTCGAGCCGCTGGCGGCGGGCGTGGTCGCCGAGCCGCTGGGGGCCGTGGGGGTCTCGCTCGGGGTGGGCAGCGGCGTGGTCGTGGGGTCAGGGGTCGGGGCCGGCAGCGACGGGCAGGCGAAGGTGACGTCCTGCTCGACCGTGCCACCGGCCTCGACGGTCACGCTCGTCGTGCGGCCGCGGGCGCCGAGCACCGACGTTCCGTCGGGCGCACCCGAGATCAGGTAGCGGTCGCCCTCGGCGAGATCGCCGAGCCGCACCGCGACACCGCGGTCGCCGCCCAGCCAGAGCCACAGCGGGAAGCGGACGTCGGGACAACCGACGTCTGTCTGCACCCGGCCCTCGACGACGCCGCCGCGCTGGAGCACGGTGACCCGCCGGTCCGGCGGCGCCGAGCAGCGGGCGTCGTCGACGAAGGTGGCGGCCCACGTGCCGGTGGCCGAGGTGCCGAGGCTGCGGTTCACCGGCCAGGACGTCACGAGCACCGGCGCGCCGGAGCAGGACACCTCGTAGCGCCCCTTGGCGTCCGTGGTCGTGACCGCGCGGTCCGGCAGGAAACCCCCCGCCGCAGTGGCTTGCCCGGTCCAGACGTAGACGCCGGCCACCGGTGCCCCGGCCGGGTCCACGACGCGGCCGCGTAGGACCGACGAGGCCGCCTCGGGCGCTGCGGATGTCGCCGCGGCGGTGTCGGCTGCGCTCGCCGCACCGGCGCCGGCGGTGTCGCTGCTGCTGGCCGTGCCGCCGGTGGGCGGGACGACGGAGGCCTGGCTGCTCTGGTCCGGGGACGTGGCGGCGGGAGCCGGGGAGGTCGCAGCCGGACCGGCGGCGTCGCCGGCGACCGCGAGGATGCGGTCCCGGACCCCGGTGACGCCGCCCCCGAGAGACAGCCCGCCGACGATGCCGGCCAGGAACACGCCGGTGATGCCGCAGGCGGCGGTCGCCCGCTGGTAGCGGCGGGACCGTGCTTGGGCCATCACGCTGTCGAAGCGACCGGGCGGCGGAGCGAGCGGCTCGACCCGGCGACGCCGGTCGGGTGAGGTCACCGGGCGTCCTCCAGCCAACCGGCCAGGCGGCCCCGCGCGTCGTGCAGCATCCGCTTGATCGTCCCCTCGGGTCGCCGCAGCGCCGACGCCACCTCGGCCACGCTCATGTCGGCGTAGTAGTGCAGGAGCACCGGCTTGCGCAGCCGGTCCGGGAGCCGCTCGACCAGGTCCCGCAGCCAGGGGTCGGCCGCCGGGGTGCTCACCGGCGCCGTCTCCTCCAGGCGGGCCTGCAGCTTGCGGTCGCGCTGCTCGCGCCGCCAGCGGTCGCGGACCAGGTTGGTGGCCGTGACGTAGAGGTAGCCCTTGGGGTCGCGCACCGTCAGCCAGCGCGACAGCAGCCGGGTGAAGGCCTCGGAGGCGATGTCGTGCGCGGCGTCCCGGTCGCCGACCAGCGCGGCACACCAGCCGGCCAGCGGGGCGTACTGCTCGTTCCACAGGGCCCGGGCGGCGTCCTCCCGCGCGGCCGCGGCAGCTGCCGCGACGGCGTGGGTGCGGGAGGTTCCCGCGGTCACCATGACGGCCACGACCCGAGGACGTCTGACGACGTCCTCGGGTTCACCTGACGCGTCAGGTCCCCTCGGTCCTGCGCGCAGCCGGTCGTCCCCGTCCCGGGGAGCCGGTCGCCCGTCTCCATCCGAGCGAGGGTAGTCCCCCAGGCGGGTACCCTCGGTGACGAAGCGGACATGACGGCGAGTCGGTTCCAGTGCCGGCGTCATGTCATACGCGGCCGCGGCGAACCCCGTCGTCAGGCCGAGGGTGCCCGAGTGGCAGGGAGTCGAGTGGTGGACGCCGAGGAGATCCAGCAGGGACGCGAGCGCTGGCAGCGCCGCTACGACGCTGCGCGGGTGCGGGAGGCGGACTTCACGACGCTGTCCGGTGTGCCGGTGGACCCGGTCTACGGGCCGGGCCCTGGCGACACGGTCGAGGGGTTCGAGCGGATCGGCTGGCCGGGGGAGTTCCCGTTCACCCGCGGCCTGTACCCGACGGGGTACCGGGGGCGGACCTGGACGATCCGGCAGTTCGCCGGGTTCGGCAACGCCGAGCAGACCAACGAGCGGTACAAGATGATCCTGGCGGCCGGCGGTGGTGGGCTGTCGGTGGCCTTCGACATGCCGACATTGATGGGTCGGGACTCCGACGACCCGCAGTCGCTGGGCGAGGTGGGCCACTGCGGGGTGGCGATCGACTCGGCGGCGGACATGGAGCTGCTCTTCTCCGACATCCCGCTGGGCGAGGTCACGACGTCGATGACGATCAGCGGCCCGGCGGTGCCGGTGTTCTGCATGTACCTGGTCGCGGCGGAGCGGCAGGGGGTCGACCTCGGTGTGCTCAACGGCACCCTGCAGACCGACATCTTCAAGGAGTACATCGCGCAGAAGGAGTGGCTGTTCCCGCCGGAGCCGCACCTGCGTCTGATCGGCGACCTGATGCAGTACTGCGTGGAGAACATCCCGGCGTACAAGCCGCTGTCGGTGTCGGGCTACCACATCCGTGAGGCCGGGTCGACGGCCGCGCAGGAGCTCGCGTTCACCCTGGCCGACGGCTTCGGCTACGTGGAGCTGGGGCTGTCCCGTGGCCTGGACGTCGACGAGTTCGCGCCCGGGCTGTCGTTCTTCTTCGACGCGCACCTGGACTTCTTCGAGGAGATCGCCAAGTTCCGCGCCGCCCGGCGGATCTGGGCCCGGTGGCTGCGCGACGTCTACGGCGCGAAGACGGAGAAGGCGCAGTGGCTGCGCTTCCACACCCAGACCGCCGGGGTGTCGCTGACCGCGCAGCAGCCGGACAACAACATCGTCCGCACCGCCGTGGAGGCTCTGGCCGCCGTGCTCGGCGGGACCAACTCGCTGCACACCAACGCCCTGGACGAGGTCCTGGCGCTGCCGAGCGAGAAGGCCGCCGAGATCGCCCTGCGCACCCAGCAGGTGATCATGGAGGAGACCGGCGTGGTGAACGTCGCGGACCCGCTGGGCGGCTCCTGGTACGTCGAGGCGCTGACCGACCGGATCGAGGCCGAGGCCGAGGCGGTGTTCACCCGGATCAGGGAGATGGGCTCGGACGGCTCGATCACCTCCGGGCTGCTGCGCGGCATCGAGGACGGCTGGTTCATGTCCGAGATCGCCGAGGCCGCGTTCGTCTACCAGACCGCCCTCGAGAAGGGCGAGAAGAAGGTGGTCGGGGTCAACGTGCACACCACCACCGTCGAGGAGCCGCTGGAGATCCTGCGCGTCTCGCACGAGGTCGAGCGGGAGCAGAACCGCGTGCTCGGTGCCCGGCGGGCCGAGCGTGACGACGCCGCCGCCCGGGCCGCGGTCGCCCGGATGGCCGAGGTCGCCCGCACCGAGGAGAACATGGTGCCCGCGATGCTCGAGGCCGTCCGCGCCGAGGCCACCCTCGGCGAGATCTGCGACGCCCTGCGCGCCGAGTGGGGCGACTACCGCGAGCCGCCGCGCTTCTGAGCTCTGCTGCCCGTCAGCCATCGAGTGGCGCGTAGTGGCTGCTCCGAGCCCTGGACGACAGCCACTACCCGCCACTCGACGGGGCAGCGGGGCGCCGGGGGTGGGCCGAGGCTCCTGGCGGCGTGAGGGAGGATGGGGGACATGTCCCAGTCGAGCATCAACCCGTACGGCGCCGTCGACCTCTCCGCCCTCACCCGTACGCCCGCTCCCGGTAGCCCGGCGGCCGCGCCGAGCGGCGGGACGGCGGCACCGGACGGGTTCGTCGTGGACGTCGCCGAGGCCGACTTCCAGGCGGTCGTCCTCGAGCAGTCGCTGACCGTCCCGGTCGTCATCGACTTCTGGGCCGACTGGTGCGGGCCGTGCAAGCAGCTGAGCCCGGTGCTCGAGCGTCTCGCGGCGGCCGACGACGGCCGGTGGCTGCTGGCCAAGATCGACCTCGACGCCAACCCCCGGCTGGGCCAGGCGTTCCAGGTGCAGAGCATCCCGGCCGTGTTCGCGGTCGTGAAGGGCCAGCCCATCCCGTTGTTCCAGGGTGCCCTGCCCGAGGCCCAGGTCCGGCAGTACCTCGACGAGCTGCTCCGGGTCGCCGAGGAGAACGGCGTCAGCGGCCGGCTCACTTCCGACGGCCAGGCCCCGGACGCAGTCGAGGACGAGGACGAGGCCGCGGGTGACTCGCGCTACGACGAGGCGTACGACGCGATCGAGCGCGGTGACCTCGACGTCGCGGCGGACGCCTACCGGGCGCTGCTGGCGGACAACCCCGCCGATCCCGACGCGCAGGCCGGCCTGGGGCAGGTCGAGCTGCTCCGGCGCACCCAGGGGGTCGACGAGCGGGCCGTCCGCAAGGCGGCCGCGGATCACCCCGACGACGTCGCGGCCCAGAGCGCGGCCGCCGACCTGGACCTGCTCGGCGGGAACGTCGAGGAGGCGTTCGCCCGGATGCTGGAACTGGTCCGACGGGTGTCCGGCAGCGATCGCGACGCCGCCCGCACCCACCTCGTCGGGCTGTTCGAGCTCGTCGGCAACCAGGACGACCGGGTCGCGAGAGCCCGCACCGCCCTCGCCAACGCCCTGTTCTGATCCTGGTCAGGGCAGAGCCGGGTCCGCGCTGTCCTTGGTATGGCCCTTGCCGCGACACTTCTGGTGTCCGTTGCCGTTGTCCGGCCCCTGGCCGTGGTCGTGTGTGTCCTCGCAGCCGACGTCCAACGTCAGGCTGCCGACGGTCGCGTCGCTGAAGTAGGCGCCGGTGGAGTGCGCACCGAGATCTGCGACGCCTGTTGCACCCGCGACCAGCAGCAGGAGCCCCGTCCCGATCGCTGTCGGGACGGCCAAGGGCGGCCGGCGCCTTCGCCGGCGATGTCCCCGACGAGGCTCTTGGTCGGATGTCGCGCCGAAGAAGACGTGCCACGCCAGCGTCACGCTGATCACCAACAGGACCAGCGAGGGCACGCCGGTGGGCTGGTGCAGGAAGACAAGGACGTAGCCCCCGCCCGTGACGCCGCCGACGACTTCGCCCACCACGTTCTGCGGCGGCAGAGTCCAAGGATCGACGCTGCGGTTGGCGTCCCCCTTCGTCTGGAGCCCACCGGTGACCCTCGCGGCCACGCGGTGGGTCACCAGACCCTCGTGGGTCCGGAAGGTGACGACCCTCCCCACCTGCAGCCGGGCGCCAGGATCAACCGGGCGATCGACGACGAGCGAGCCGGTCGGGTAGGTCGGCGTCATCGACCCCGTCCGGACCGCGTAGACCCGATAGCCCTGCCCGTACAGCACGCCTCCCGCGCCGATGAGCAGCACGAGGCTCGCCAGGAGCGCCCATGCAGCTACCTTTGCGATCCTCACGTGCCCTCCTCGCCCTCGACGTGGTCCTCAGTCGAGGCTGGGGAGCCCGCGAGGGCGGGATCCCCAGCCTCGGCCGTACGGCCTAGAAGTTGGCAGCGCCCGGACGGATGCCCACCTGGGTGGCCACCACCTTGAAGGGCACGTTCGTGACCGGCACGTTCTGCGCCGTCCACCGTCCCGTGACGCCGAAGATGAGGTTGATCGTGCGGACATCACCGGGGGACAGGTTCGACGCGAGCTTGATCGCGGTCGGGACCCCGCAGTACGGCGGAGTGTCCGCCGGGCTGCTTGCCTGCTGCGAACTGCCGCCGTTGCCGTTGCCGTCCACGCCGCACGACTGGGCTGCCGGACCGTTGGCCAGGTTGTAGGACTGGAAAACAGGCGCGCCGCCGTTGACGGACACCGCGAAGTGCCCGTACCGGCCAAGACCGCCGTCAGGGTAGGCGGTGTTGCCCTTGTCCCCGCTGAACTGCAGGTAGGCGGCGTCCGAGCCGTCAAAGGTCAGCCAGACGTCCGAGTTGGTGCTGTTGTTGCCGGGGAGGCTGACGTCGATGTTGCGCGTCTTGTACTCGCCCGGGACCAGGTTGTCGAAGGTCAGGTTGGTGTTGCTCGTGTTGAGATGCAGCCGGCCGGTGCTGGCCGAGAGGTTGCCGTCCCGACTGTCGGAGAACCATGCCCCCGTGCCGGTGACCGCGGACCCCACCAGAGCCGCGCCAGCGGCCAGTGTCCCGATGAACCCGCCCACCTTCAAGATTCTGTTCATGCTCACCCGTGCTCCTCCTTGGGAGTGCCGAGCGCCGGTTTCGCCACTAGCTCGCCACCGGGCCGTCGGGCGACCAGTTCGCCACGGTGGGTCATCGCGTTCGCTCTGGCATCGGACTGTCCGGTGCCAGGTGGGAGTCTGGCCGCGGTCAAGGATCCCTGGCGATCGGCCGGACAGGTCGCAAGAAGTCCGCCAATAGGACCAATCCGAATGCAACGGTGGTGGAATCCGGGAACTACATGGAACACAGGGGGCGGTGGTGCTAAGGCACCAGACGCTGGCCGTCGGTCTGGCCGGGGCACGCTGGCGTCCCCCGGACACGACGACGGCCGCCCGTTCCCGTGCGGGAGGGGCGGCCGTCGCGCGGGTGCTCCGGGCTAGAACAGGAAGATGATCAGCAGGACGACGGCGATGACGAGCGCCAGGATGGCGATGGTCCGGGTGTTCATCAGGGCTCCGATCACTGGAGGGCAGGGTGCTCGGTCCTTGTCTCCTGGCTCGGTCCGGCCAAACGTGCCGGACGGGGCAGACGTGCCAGACGGGGCAGACGAGCCAGACGGGAGAGGAGCGGGACCGCCCGCGGGCCGCCTCGCCCGGCTCAGTGCGTGCGCTGGGGAGGCCGCAGCCGGATGCCCCAGAGGTCGCTGGCGCCGTCGAGCACGCCGCGGGCGAGACGCTCCCAGCCGAGCCGGGCGTACAGCCGCGGCGCCGGCCGGTCGGCGGCGTACGTCGAGAGCAGCGCGCGATCGTGCGGCAGGCCCAGCAGCAGGGCCTCCATCAACGACCGGCCGAACCCCCGGCCCTGGGCCACCGGGTCGACGGCGAGCTCGACCACCTCGAAGTGGCCGCCCAGCCACTGCTCGACCACGGGCCCGGCCTCGGGCGAAGCCGTCTCGCGGACCCGCTCGACCCACCACGTGCCGGCCTCGCCGGTGTGGCCGTAGCCGAACCCGCGCACCAGGCCCGCCTCCCGCACCAGCACCAGCCGGAAGCCGGGCCGCCCCGAGTGCGGCGGCAGCGTCTCCGTGGCGAAGCGCTGCACCTGCTCCTCGGTCTCGCCGTACGGCGGCGCGGTGAACGCCGCCCGGTAGGTCGCCACCAGCTCGCCGGCGACTGCCAGCGCGGCCGTGCCGTCGAGCAGCTCCAGCACGGGACGGTCGCGGTCGAGCAGGTACTCCCAGCCCGGCCGCCACACGAACGGTGCCTCGACCGCGGCCTCCAGGGGTCGGGCGGCGAGCAGGTGGTCCAGCGCGTACCGGGTGGCGGCGTGACCGACGACCAGCACCCGCGCCCCGTCGTAGCCGGCCCGCAGCTCGCCGAGGAGCTCGTCGACGCCGGCGACCACGTCCCGGTAGCTCTGCCCGCCCGGGTAGGGCCGGTCGACCCGGGACCGCCGCTGCGGGTGGACGACGGAGAACGGGGCGCCGGTCAGGTCGCCGTAGTCGACCTCGCGCAGCCGTACGTCGGTGCGCACCGGGAGGCCCGTCCCGTCGAAGCCGATGTCGGCCGTGCGCACGGCGCGGTGCAGGTCCGAGGTCAGAACCAGGTCGATCCCGTCCGCACGGCGCCGCCGGCCGAGGTCACGGGCCTGGGCCAGCCCGGACTCGGACAGCTCGCCGGGCAGCCACCCGGTCGCAACCCCGTTCTCGTTGTCGACCGTCGTGGCATGCGTCTCGAAGACGAGCCGGACGCCCACCTCACCAGCCCCCACTTCTGCTCGTTTGCGACCTCAGTCCCCGACACGCCGCAGCAACCGCGGCGTGTCGGGGATCCATGTCGCAAACGAGCGGATGGTGGGCGGGGGTGGGCGGACCGAAGGCGCCGGTCACACCGGCGTGTGCCGCAGCCAGACCGTGCCCAGCGGTGGCACCCGCAGCGTCGCCGAGGCCGACTGGCCGTGCCAGGCCTCACCCGTCGCGTCGACGCCGCCGAGGTTGCCGACGCCGCTGCCGACGTACGCCTCGGCATCGGTGTTGAGCACCTCGTCCCACCGTCCGGTGAACGGCAGCCCCAGCCGGTAGCCCTCGTGAGGGACCGACGAGAAGTTGGCGATGCACGCCACCACGGAGCCGTCGTCACCCCAGCGCAGGAACGAGAACACGTTGTTGCCGGCATCGTTGGCGTCGATCCAGGCGAACCCGCCCGGGTCGCTGTCGCGTGACCACAGGCCCCGGTTCTCCACGTAGGCGCGGTTGAGGTCGTGCACCAGCGTCTGGACACCGCGATGGTCGGGGTTCTCGGTGAGCCACCAGTCCAGCGAGCGGGACTCGGCCCACTCCGACTCCTGGCCGAACTCGGATCCCATGAAGAGCAGCTGCTTGCCCGGGTGCGCCCACATGAAGGCCAGGAAGGCGCGCAGGTTCGCCAGCTGCTGCCACCGGTCGCCGGGCATCTTGCGCACCAGCGAGCCCTTGCCGTGCACGACCTCGTCGTGGCTGATCGGCAGCACGTAGTGCTCGGAGTAGGCGTAGACCAGCGAGAAGGTCATCTCGTGGTGGTGGTACTGCCGGTAGATCGGCTCGTGGGCCAGGTAGCTCAGCGAGTCGTGCATCCAGCCCATGTTCCACTTGAAGCCGAAGCCGAGGCCGCCCAGGTGGGTCGGCCTGGTGACGCCCGGCCAGGCGGTCGACTCCTCGGCGATGGTCATGATGCCCGGCACCCGCTTGTACGCCGTGGCGTTGACCTCCTGCAGGAACGACACCGCATCGAGGTTCTCCCGGCCGCCGAACTCGTTCGGCTCCCACTGGCCCTCCTCGCGCGAGTAGTCGAGGTAGAGCATCGAGGCGACCGCGTCGACCCGCAGGCCGTCGATGTGGAACTCCTCCAGCCAGTACAGCGCGTTGGCGACGAGGAAGTTCCGGACCTCGGTGCGGCCGAAGTTGAAGACGTAGGTGCCCCAGTCGAGCTGCTCGCCCTTGCGCGGGTCCGGGTGCTCGTAGAGGGCGGTCCCGTCGAAGCGGGCCAGCGCCCACGCGTCCTTGGGGAAGTGCGCGGGCACCCAGTCGACGATCACGCCGATGCCGGCCTGGTGCAGGGCGTCGACGAAGTAGCGGAAGTCGTCGGGGGAGCCGAACCGCGACGTCGGGGCGAAGTACGACGACACCTGGTAGCCCCAGGACCCGCCGAACGGGTGCTCGGCGACCGGCAGCAGCTCGACATGGGTGAAGCCGAGGTACGTCACGTGACCCACGAGCTGCTCGGCCAGGTCGCGGTAGCTCAGCCCCTGCCGCCAGGAGCCCAGGTGCACCTCGTAGACCGACATCGGCGAGGTCAGCGGGTCCTGCTCGGTGCGCCGCCGCAGCCACTCGTCGTCGCCCCACTCGTAGTCCGAGCTGAACACCACCGAGGCGGTGGCCGGCGGGACCTCGGCCCGGAAGGCGACCGGGTCGGCCTTCTGCCGCCAGACCCCGTCCTGACCGAGGACCTCGTACTTGTAGTGGGCGCCGTCCCCGATGCCCGGCACGAACAGCTCCCAGACACCCGTGGACCCCATGGCACGCATCGGGTGGGCCCGGCCGTCCCAGTAGTTGAAGTCCCCGGTGAGGCGGACGCCCTGGGCGCTGGGGGCCCAGACGGCGAACGAGGTGCCGTGCACGGTGCCGGCGATGCCGTCGTACGAGCGCGGGTGCGCACCGAGGACGGTCCACAGCTCCTCGTGGCGCCCCTCGCCGATGAGGTGCAGGTCGATCTCGCCCAGCGTCGGCAGGAACCGGTACGGGTCGTCCACGAGGGAGACGGGTCCGTCGTAGGCCACCTCGAGCCGGTAGTCCGGCACGTCTGCGCCGGGCAGTACGCCCACCCAGACCCCGTAGGACTCGTGCCTGAGGTCGAACCGCTCGTCGCCGATCGCCACCCGGACCGACGTGGCCCACGGTCGCAGGGTGCGGACCGTCACCCCGCCGTCGTGCGGGTGCGGCCCGAGGACGGAGTGCGGGTCGTGGTGCACGCCGGACACCAGCCGGTGCAGGTCCCCCTCGGACACCGGCCGGACCGCCGGAGCGGCGACCACCGGCGCACCCGAGGCCGTCGTCGTCGGGCTGCTGGGGCCGGTGCCCGCGGGGGTGCCGGCCGGTCGGCCGGTCCCCGCGCTGTCGCCCTGGGGGGTGGTCGGCATGCTGCTCACTCCTCGGTCGCGGCGAGCCTGCGGATCGCCGCCATGGGGATCTCTAGCCAGGTCGGTCGGTTGCGTGCCTCGTACAGGACTTCGTAGACCGCCTTGTCGGTCTCGAACGCCCGCAGCAGAACCGTGTGGGTCCGTGGGTCGACGCCGCCCGCACGGCCGTAGCCCACGCAGAACGCGTCCCGGTTACGGCCTGCCCACTCGGCGGCACGGTACTCGCGCTGCGGGTCGACCGGGTGGTCGGCGAGCAGGTGCCGGGCGGCGTAGTCGAAGGACCGGAGCATCCCGGCCACGTCCTTCAGCGGGGACTCCAGCGCGCGACGCTCGGCGAGCGGCCGGGCCGGCTCGCCCTCGAAGTCCAGCAGGCGCCAGCCGGCCATGGTCCGCATCACCTGACCGAGGTGGTAGTCGCCGTGCACCCGCTGGACGGCGACCGGCTCGCGCAGCGCGGCGAGGTCCTCGAACGCCGTCCCCAGCGCCTGCACGTACGGCGAGAGCTCGCCGACCTCGGCGGCGGTCCGGTCCAGGCGGGACCTCATGGCCTCCGCCAGCGCGGCCAGCTCCTTGGCCTCCAGCGTCGCCGTGGGCAGGACCTCGGCCAGGGCCAGGTGCACCTCGGCGGTCGCCACGCCCAACCGCTCGGACTCGCTGGCGAAGTCGCCACCGACCTCGTCGGCGTGCAGGTCGGCCTCCGCGTAGAGGTCGCGGACGCTGGTCAGAGCCAGCTCCCAGCCGTCGGTCGCGTCCTTGAGGAACGTCTGCAGCATCGCGAGGCTGGCCGTCACCTCCGCGCCCTGCGCGTCGGTCCAGGAGCCCTCGACCCATCCCAGCGGAGCGGCGATGTGGCTGCTGCCGGCGGCCGCGAGGGCCGAGTGCACCTCGATGTCCGGGTTCGGCCCCGGCGACACCTTGCGGAACACCTTCATGATCACTGTGTCGCCGAAGATCACCGACGAGTTGGACTGCTCGCCGGTCACCACGATCGAGGGCCCCGCGGGCGGCAGCTCGGCGAGGGACGGGTCGCGGCGGAACGCCAGGCCCGGGACCGTCAGGTCGCCGGCGACGCCGGCGATCCAGTGCACCGTCGCCTCCTTGTCGTGCAAGGCGTCGTAGAGGTGACGGTGGCCGCCCGCCGCATCGGTCTCCTCGCCGAGGTAGGCGTGCGCAAGGTGCTCCTGCACGTCGGGGTAGCCCGCCAGGGGGAGCTGGTAGGTCTCGGTCTCGCCGTCGTCGTACGCGACGGTGACGACGTCGATCCGCACCTCCGGAAGCCCGGACCCGGACAGTCGGCCCACCGTCTCAGTCCCGGTGACCTGCCAGGTCCGTCCCTTGCCGGCGAACCACCGCTGGTTGGCGAGGTAGGACGTGAGGTCGAGGTGCTCGCGTCCGCCGAGGTCCCCTGGACCGGCCGGCGCAGACATCAGCGTTCTCCTTCCGGAGGGGTCAGGCGGAACCAGTAGAAACCGTGCCCGGCCAGGGTGAGGAAGTAGGGGAGCTCACCGATCAGCGGGAAGTGCACGGTGCCGAGCAGCTCGATCGGCGTCCACGCCTCCCAGCGCCGCAGGTCGAGCTCGACCGGCTGGGGGAACCGCGACAGGTTGTTGACGCACAGGACGATGTCGTCGCCGAAGGCGCGCACGAACGACAGCACGCTCGGGTTGCTGCCGCCGAGGTCCTCCCAGGTCCCCATGCCGAACGCGGGGTTCTGCTTGCGCACCTCGATCATGCGCCGGGTCCAGTGCAGGAACGACGTCGTGCTCGCGAGCTGGGCCTCGACGTTGGTCACCTGGTGCCCGTAGAGCGGGTCCATGATCACCGGCAGGGAGAGCTGGCCGGGGTTGGCCGTGGAGAAGCCGGCGTTGCGGTCGGGCGTCCACTGCATCGGCGTCCGCACCCCGTCACGGTCGCCGAGCCAGATGTTGTCGCCCATGCCGATCTCGTCCCCGTAGTACAGGACGGGGGAGCCGGGCAGTGAGAGCAGCAGGGCCGTGAACAGCTCGAGCTGGTTGCGGTCGTTGTCCAGCAGCGGCGCGAGCCGACGCCGGATGCCGATGTTGGCCTTCATGCGGGGGTCCTTGGCGTACTCGCCCCACATGTAGTCGCGTTCCTCGTCGGTCACCATCTCGAGGGTCAGCTCGTCGTGGTTGCGCAGGAAGATCCCCCACTGACAGCTGTCGGGGATGGCCGGGGTCTGGGCCATGATCTCCGAGATCGGGTAGCGCGACTCGCGCCGGACACCCATGAAGAGCCGGGGCATGACCGGGAAGTGGAACGCCATCTGGCACTCGTCCCCGTCGTCGCCGAAGTACTCCACGACGTCGGCCGGCCACTGGTTCGCCTCGCACAGCAGGACACGGTCGGGGTACTGGGAGTCGATCTCCTTGCGCACCCGCTTGAGCATCTCGTGGGTGCGGGGGAGGTTCTCGCAGTTGGTGCCCTCCTCCTCGAACAGGTAGGGCACGGCGTCCAGGCGGAACCCGTCGATGCCGAGGTCCAGCCAGAACTTCAGCGCCTCGATCATCGACTCCTGCACGCGCGGGTTCTCGAAGTTCAGGTCGGGCTGGTGGCTGAAGAACCGGTGCCAGAAGTACTGCTTGCGCACCGGGTCGAAGGTCCAGTTGGACGACTCGGTGTCGACGAAGATGATCCGCGCGTCGGCGTACTGCTCGTCGGTGTCGGCCCAGACGTAGAAGTCGCCGTAGGGACCGTCCGGGTCGTTGCGGGAGGCCTGGAACCACGGGTGCTGGTCGGACGTGTGGTTCATGACGAAGTCGATGATCACCCTGATGCCGCGCTCGTGCGCCGCGTCGACGAACTGCACGAAGTCGCCGAGCGTGCCGAAGTCCGGCAGCACGTCGGTGTAGTCCGACACGTCGTAGCCGCCGTCGCGCAGCGGTGACTTGAAGAACGGCGGCAGCCAGATGCAGTCGACCCCGAGCCACTGGATGTAGTCCAGCTTCGCCATCAGGCCCAGCAGGTCGCCGTTGCCGTCACCGTTGCTGTCCTTGAACGACCGGACCAGCACCTCGTAGAAGACGGCGCGCTTGTACCAGTGCGGGTCGCGCTCCTCGTCCGGAAGGTCCGCGAAGTTGTCGATCGCGTGCGCATCGCTCGAGGCGACTGCGGGGGAGGTGGTCGGCGTCGCGTCGGTCACTGGCCCGCCCCCGCGTCGCGGCCGCGCCGCTCGACGCGGAACACGTGCGCGGGCTCCACGAAGGGGTCCAGCCGCACGTAGTTGCTCTGACCCCAGACGTAGCTCTCGCCGCCGATCTCGTCATGCACGGCCATCGTGTCGTCCCATTCCATCCCCAGCGCCGGCATGTCCAGCCGCACCGTCGTCTCCCGGGCCCCGTGCGGATCGAGATTGACCACCACCAGGACGAGGTCCTCGCCCTCGGCCTTGGAGTAGCAGATGATCTGGTCGCTGTCGGTGTGGTGGAACGTCAGGTTGCGCAGCCGCTGCAACGCGGGGTGCTGGCGCCGCAGCCGGTTGAGCAGGGTGAGGTACGGCGCGAGGCTGCGCCCCTCGGCCTCGGCCGCGGCCCAGTCGCGGGGACGGAGCTGGAACTTCTCGGTGTCGAGGTACTCCTCGCTGCCCGGCCGCAGCGCGACGTGCTCGTAGAGCTCGTAGCCCGCATAGACGCCGTACGTGGGGGACAGGGTGCCGGCGAGGACGGCCCGGATCTTGAAGGCGGGCGGGCCGCCGTACTGGAGGTACGCGTGCAGGATGTCGGGGGTGTTGGTGAAGAAGTTCGGGCGCAGGAAGTGGCCGGTCTCGGTGGTCAGCTCGGTGAGGTACTCCTCCAGCTCCCACTTCTCGTTGCGCCAGGTGAAGTACGTGTAGGACTGGTGGAACCCGACCCGGGCCAGGGTCTGCATCATCGCCGGGCGGGTGAACGCCTCCGCGAGGAAGAGCACGTCCGGGTCGGTCTTGCGTACCTCGCCGAGCAGCCACTCCCAGAAGTTCACCGGCTTGGTGTGCGGGTTGTCGACCCGGAAGATGCGGACCCCGAGGTCCATCCACCGGCGTACGACCCGCAGGCACTCGGCGTAGATGCCCTCGGGGTCGCGGTCGAAGTTGACCGGGTAGATGTCCTGGTACTTCTTCGGCGGGTTCTCGGCGTAGGCGATCGTGCCGTCGGCCAGCTCGGTGAACCACTCCGGGTGGGTGCTCACCCACGGATGGTCCGGCGTCGCCTGGAGGGCGAAGTCCAGCGCGACCTCCATGCCGAGGTCGGTGGCCCTCTTCACGAAGGCGACGAAGTCCTTCTCGGTCCCGAGGTCGGGGTGGATCGCGTCGTGCCCTCCCTCGGGGCCGCCGATGGCCCAGGGTGAGCCGACGTCGTCCGGGCCGGGTGTGAGCGTGTTGTTGGGCCCCTTGCGGTTCGTGCGCCCGATCGGGTGGACGGGCGGCAGGTAGACGACGTCGAAGCCCATGGCCGCGACGGCGGGCAGGCGCTCGGCCGCCGTCCGGAAGGTTCCGGACCGCAGGACGCCGTCCGCGTCGGGGGCCGCGCCCTCCGACCGGGGGAAGAACTCGTACCAGCTCCCGTAGAGGGCGCGCTCGCGGTCGACCCACAGCGGCATCCGCTCGGAGCTGGAGACCATGTCGCGGAGGGGGTGCTCGGTCAGCGTGGCCAGGACGTCGTGCGCGTCAGCCGCGGCGAGCCGTGCCGGCACCGGGCGATCGGTGTCCCGCAGGGCGGTGACCGCGTCCAGCAGCGACCTGCGACCCGGCGCGGGTCGCGAGGCCGCGGCCGCCCGTTCGAGGACCCGGGCGCCCTCCTCGAGCATCAGCTCGACGTCGACGCCGGCCTCGATCTTGATGTGCGCGTCGTGCTGCCAGGTCCCCACCGGGTCGCTCCAGGCCTCCACTGCAAAGGTCCAACGGCCCTCGCTCGTGGGGGTGACCTCGGCCGACCAGCGGTCGGTGCCCGGGGCCCCCGGCGTCATGGGGGTGTACGGGCCCTTGCGGCCCTGCGGGTCCCGGAGGACCACGTTGGCGTTGACCATGTCGTGGCCCTCGCGGAAGACCGACGCGGTGACGGTGAAGGTCTCGCCGACGACAGCCTTGGCCGGCCAGCGGCCGCAGGCGACCACCGGCTGGACGTCGAGGATGGGGATGCGTCCGATCATTGCTCACGAACCTACCCAGGCGGGGCTGCGCTGCACACTCCGCGTCCGTCTCGTCCCGGTAGGTGCGCACCCGGGCGGAGCCGCGGTCCCAGTCGTACGAGTGGTGGACCACCACCGGTGCGGGTGCACCAGGAGCAGGTCCGGTGCGCGGGCAGGTGGCGGAACAGGCCGGATCGCCGGTTATCCTCCCGCCGGTGAAGGCGATCCGACGGTTCACCGTCCGTACCGTGCTGCCCCCTGCTCTCGCCCCGCTGGGAGAGCTGGCTCTGAACCTGCGCTGGTCCTGGGACACCACGACCCAGCGGCTCTTCGAGGGGCTCGACCCCGTCCTGTGGGACGAGGTCGGTGGCGACCCGGTCCATCTGCTCGGCGCGCTCGGCCCGGAGCGGCTCGCGTCGCTGGCCGGGGACCCCGCGGTCGTCGGGCAGGTCGAGGCGGCCGCGCACGACCTGAGGTCCTACCTGGACGGCGACCGCTGGTACCAGGAGCTCGCCGCGTCGGCGACGGGCGAGGACGACGCCGTCCCGCGGGCCATCGCCTACTTCTCGCCCGAGTACGGCATCGCCGCCGCTCTGCCGCAGTACTCCGGCGGTCTCGGCATCCTCGCCGGGGACCACCTCAAGGCGGCGTCCGACCTGGGTGTCCCGATCGTGGCCGTGGGCCTGCTCTACCGGTCCGGCTACTTCGCCCAGTCGCTGTCCCGCGAGGGCTGGCAGCAGGAGCGGTACCCGGTGCTGGACCCGGACGGCCTGCCGATCTCGCTGCTGCGCGAGCCCGACGGCGAGCCGCTGAAGGTCGAGGTCGGGCTGCCCGGCGAGCGCCGCCTGGTGGCCCAGGTCTGGAAGGCGCAGGTCGGCCGGGTGCCCCTGCTGCTGCTGGACTCCGACGTGGAGGACAACGCCCCCGCCGAGCGCGATGTCACCGACCGGCTGTACGGCGGCGGCAGTGAGCACCGCCTGCTGCAGGAGATGCTGCTGGGCATCGGGGGCGTGCGCGCGCTGCGCGCGTACAGCCGGCTCACCGGCGCGCCCGCGCCGGAGGTGTTCCACACCAACGAGGGGCACGCGGGCTTCCTGGGCGTCGAGCGGATCCGCGAGCTCACCGAGACCCACGGCCTGACCTTCGAGGAGGCGGTCGAGGCGGCTCGGTCCGCCACGCTGTTCACGACGCACACGCCGGTGCCGGCGGGCATCGACCGCTTCGCCCGGGACCTGGTGGCCCAGCACTTCGGTGGTGACAACGCGGCCCCCGGCGTGCCGGTCGAGCACATCCTCGCGCTCGGCGCCGAGGACTACGAGGGCGGCGACCCGACCGTGTTCAACATGGCGGTGATGGGCTTCCGGCTGGCCCAGCGGGCCAACGGCGTCTCCGAGCTGCACGGGCACGTCGCGCGGGAGATGTTCTCCCGGCTCTGGCCAGGTTTCGACGAGCCGGAGGTGCCGATCGGCTACATCACCAACGGCGTCCATGCGCCCACGTGGGTGGCGCCGGAGGTGCTGGACCTGGCCGGGCCCGACCTGGTCCAGCGGCCCACCGACGAGTCGGCGTGGGACGCCGTCTCGCAGGTCTCGGACGCAGAGATCTGGTCGGTCCGCGGGCTGCTTCGCACCCGGCTGGTCGCCGACGCCCGGCGCCGGGTGCGGCAGTCCTGGGTGCAGCGCGGGGCCAGCGAGGCGGAGCTCGGCTGGGTGGACAAGATCCTCGACCCGGACGTGCTGACCATCGGCTTCGCCCGCCGGGTGCCGTCGTACAAGCGGCTCACCCTCATGCTCCGCGACCAGGAGCGGCTCGCCGCGCTGCTGCGCCACCCCGAGCGGCCGATCCAGATCGTGGTCGCCGGCAAGGCGCACCCGGCCGACGACGGCGGCAAGAAGCTGATCCAGGAGCTGGTCCGGTTCGCCGACGCGAAGGACCTCCGGGACCGCATCGTCTTCCTCCCGAACTACGACATCGCCATGGCGCAGAACCTCTACCCCGGCTGCGACGTCTGGCTCAACAACCCGCTGCGGCCGCTCGAGGCGTGCGGGACGTCCGGCATGAAGGCGGCGCTGAACGGCTGCCTCAACCTCTCGGTCCTCGACGGCTGGTGGGACGAGTGGTTCGACGGTCACAACGGCTGGGCGATCCCGACCGCGGACGGTGTCTCCGACGCCGACCACCGCGACGACCTCGAGGCGTCGGCGCTCTACGACCTGCTCGAGAAGACCGTCGCGCCGCTGTTCTACGACCGGGACGCGGAGGGTCTGCCGGCCCGCTGGATCGAGATGGTGCGTCACACGCTGCGCACCCTCGGCCCGAAGGTGCTGGCCAGCCGGATGGTCCGGGACTACGTCGTCGGTCTCTACGCCCCGGCGTACCGCTCCGGGCAGGCGCTGGACGGCGGCTTCGACGGTGCCCGCGAGCTGGCTGCCTGGAAGTCGAAGGTGCGGGCGGCCTGGCCGTCGGTGCGGGTCGACCACGTCGAGGCGTCCGGCGTCGACGACGCCGCCGAGGTCGGCAGCACGCTCGAGGTCCGGGCGTTCGTCTCGCTCGGCCAGCTGTCGCCCCAGGACGTCGACGTCCAGGTCGTGCACGGGCGGGTCGACGACAACGACCAGATCACCGGCACCTCGGCCGTCTCGCTGCGGCACGAGGAGTCCTACGAGGGTGGCCGGCACCGGTACGTCGGCGGCCTGAGCCTCGACCGGCCGGGACCGTTCGGCTACACCGCGCGGGTCGTGCCGCACCACCGGCTCACCGCCTCGGCGGCCGAGCTCGGGCTGGCCGCGCTGCCGGCGGAGTCGGCCGGGATGGAGTCCGGCGTCCTCCGCTAGCCCCACCCCGGCAACGGGCGCTCGTTTGCGACGTAGGTCACCGACACGCCGGTCTCGGCACGGCGTGTCGGGGAGCCAGGTCGCAAACGAGCGGTCCTGGGTCGACGGGCGCGCGGCCGGAGGTGACGGTCAGCGGTGGGCGAGCAGGACCACGACCGAGCGACCCGCCAGGACCAGGTCGGCGCCGCCGTCGTAGCGGCCGCCAGGTGTGGGCTTCTCGTCGCCCGTGTCGAGCAGCACGTCGTACGACGTCGCCCAGGACTTCCCCGGCAGCTGCACCTCAGCGTCGTCGGCGTCGGTGTTGAGCAGCACCAGCAGCGGGTCCGGTGAGCTGCCGTCGGGGGCGGGCTTGCCCGAGAGGTACATGCCGAGCTGTCCCAGGTCGTGGTCGAACCAGCGCTCGGGCGACATCTCCTCGCCGTCGAGGCCGAACCAGGCAAGGTCCTTGGTGCCGTCAGCATGGGCGGGCCGCCCTTCGAAGACCTCGTCGTGCCGCAGGACGGCGTGCGACCGGCGCAGGTTCGTCAGCGCGCGGGTCCACTCCAGCAGGTCGCTCCGCCAGCCCTCGTGGTCCCAGGACAGCCATGCCGTCTCGTCGTCGAGGCAGTACGCGTTGTTGTTGCCGTGCTGGGTCCTTCCGGTCTCGTCGCCGGCGGTCAGCATCGGCACACCCGTGGAGACGAGCAGGGTGGCGAGCAGGTTGCGCATCATCCGCCGGCGCAGGCCGAGCACGTCGTCGTCGTCGGTGGGCCCCTCCGTCCCGCAGTTCCAGCTGTGGTTGTTGTCGGAGCCGTCGCGGTTGTCCTCGCCGTTGACCTCGTTGTGCTTGCGGTCGTAGGAGACCAGGTCGTGCAGGGTGAAGCCGTCGTGCGCGGTGACGAAGTTGACCGAGGCCAGCGGACCGCGGGAGGCGAACAGGTCCGACGACCCGGACAGGCGGTAGGCCAGGTCGCGGACGCCGCCGGTGTGGCTGCGGCCGCCACGGTGTCCGCCGAGCCAGGAGTCCCGCACGGTGTCGCGGAACCGGTCGTTCCACTCCGCCCAGGGTGCCGGGAACGCGCCCAGCTGGTAGCCGCCAGGTCCGACGTCCCACGGCTCGGCGACCAGCTTCACCCGGCACAGGACAGGGTCCTGCGCGATGACCGAGAGGAACGTGCCGTTCGCCTCGAAGCCGTCGTCGGCCCGGGCCAGCGCCGGCGCGAGGTCGAACCGGAAGCCGTCGACGTGCATCTCCTCGACCCAGTAGCGCAGCGAGTCGGTGACCATCGCCAGCGTGCGCGGGTGCCGGAGGTCCAGCGTGTTCCCGCAGCCCGTGACGTCGAGGTAGCGGCGGCCACCGACCAGCCGGTAGTACGCCGTGTTGTCCAGGCCGCGCCACGCGAGCGTCGGCCCGTCGCTCCCGCCCTCCGCGGTGTGGTTGTAGACGACGTCGAGGACGACCTCGAGCCCCGCGGCGTGCAGCGCGCGCACCATGTCGCGGAACTCGGTGACCTGCTGTCCGCGGGCGCCGGACGAGCTGTAGCCGGCATGAGGGGAGAAGAAGCCGAGGGTGTTGTAGCCCCAGTAGTTGCTCCGGCCGCGGCGCAGCAGCGTCGGCTCGCTCGCCACCTGCTGCACCGGGAGGAGCTCGACCGTCGTCACGCCGAGCGAGACCAGGTGCTCGACCACGGCCGGGTGGGCGAGACCGGCGTAGGTGCCGCGCAGGTGCTCGGGGACGTCCGGGTGGCGGGCCGTGAGCCCCTTCACGTGCGCCTCGTAGACGACGGTGTCGGCCCACGGCACCGAGGGGGGCTGGTCGCCCTGCCAGTCGTACCCGGGGTGGAACACCACCGCCTGCGGCACGTACGGCGCCGAGTCCCGCCCGTCCGGCACCCGGTCGTCGTCGCCGGGCTCGGGCCCGAGCACCGCGGGGTCGGCCCGGAGCGTGCCGTCGATCGAGCGGGCGTAGGGGTCGAGAAGCAGCTTGGCGGGGTTGAACCGGTGCCCGTGCCCGGGGTCCCACGGTCCGTGCACCCGGAAGCCGTACCGCTGTCCCGGCCGGACGCCGGGCACGTACCCGTGCCACACGTCGCCGGTTCGCTCGGGAAGGGCCACCCGTCGCTCGGCGCCGTCGTCGTCGAGCAGGCACAGCTCGACCGCCTCGCCCCGACTGAACACGGCGAAGGCCGTGCCGTCGTCGTCGGGGTGGGCGCCGAGTCGCGGCACCAGGGGTCGGGGCGGCACCGGGCCACGGTAGGCGATCCGGCGTCGGTCGTTACGGTGACGGCCATGACTTCTGCACTCGTCCGGCTCGAGGTCGAGGGCGGCATCGGCACGATCCGCCTGGACCGCCCGCCGATGAACGCCCTGAACGTCCAGGTCCAGGAGGAGCTGCGGGCCGCCGCGCACGAGGCCGGGGAGCGGTCGGACGTCGCCGCCGTCGTCCTCTACGGCGGCGAGAAGGTGTTCGCCGCGGGGGCGGACATCAAGGAGATGGCCGCCATGTCCTACGCCGACATGGTGGCACGGTCAGGTGCCCTCCAGTCCTCGTTCACCGCCGTCGCCACGATCCCGAAACCGGTCGTCGCGGCGGTGACCGGCTACGCCCTCGGAGGTGGCTGCGAGCTCGCCCTCTGCGCCGACTTCCGGGTCGCGGGCGACAACGCCAAGCTGGGCCAGCCGGAGATCCAGCTCGGCGTCATCCCCGGCGCGGGCGGCACCCAGCGGCTGCCGCGACTGGTCGGCCCGGCGCGGGCGAAGGACATCATCTTCACCGGCCGGTTCGTGGACGCCCAGGAGGCGCTGGCGATCGGACTGGTCGACGCGGTGGTCCCCGCCGACGAGGTCTACCCCAAGGCGCGCGAGATGGCGGGACGCTTCGTCGGCGGCCCGGCGCTCGCCCTGCGCGCGGCGAAGGAGTCCGTCGACCGTGGCCTCGAGGTGGACCTGGCCAGCGGCCTGGAGCTGGAGCGGCTGCAGTTCTCGGGGTTGTTCGCCACCGACGACCGGCGCATCGGCATGGAGTCGTTCGTCGAGAACGGCCCGGGCAAGGCCCGCTTCACCGGACGATGACGGGGCCCGCGCCGGCACCGGAGCCGAGTGCCGCCGAGGTCGAGCGCGCCCGGGCTGACCCCAAGCTGGCGAACGTGCTCTACCACGACTGGGAGGCGTCGACCTACGACGAGAAGTGGTCGATCTCCTACGACGCGCGGTGCATCGACTACGCCCGCGACCGGTTCGTCGCCATCGCCGGGGGGCCGGACCAGACCTGGCCGTACGGCGACGCCCTCGAGCTCGGCAGCGGCACCGGCTTCTTCCTGCTCAACCTCATGCAGGCCGGGGTCGCGGCTCGCGGGCACGTGACGGACCTGTCACCCGGAATGGTCGCGGCGGCCGTGCGCAACGGGACAGCGCTCGGCCTCGACGTCGACGGCAGGGTCGCGGACGCCGAGTCGATCCCGTACGCCGACGCGTCCTTCGACCTCGTGGTCGGTCACGCCGTGCTGCACCACATCCCGGACGTCGAGCTCGCCCTGCGCGAGGTGCTCCGGGTGCTCAGGCCGGGCGGCCGGTTCGTCTTCGCCGGCGAGCCCACCACCATCGGCGACTGGTACGCGCGACGGCTCGGCCGCCTCACCTGGCAGGCCACCACGGCGGTGACCCGGCTCGCGCCGCTGCGGGCGGGGTGGGCCCGGCCGGCCGAGGTGCTGGCCGAGTCCTCGCGGGCAGCCGCGCTGGAGTCGGTGGTCGACCTGCACACGTTCGACCCCGGGGACCTCGCCGCCACCGCCCTGCGGGCCGGTGCGGTCGACGTCCGGACCGCGACCGAGGAGCTCACCGCGGCGTTCCTCGGGTGGCCGGTGCGCACCTTCGAGGCGGCGGTCAACCCCGACCGGCTCGGCTGGCGGTGGGCGGTGTTCGCCTACCGGTCGTGGCAACGGCTCTCGGCGCTGGACCGCGCGCTCGGCCGGGTGCTGCCGCAGCGGCTGTTCTACAACGTGCTGCTCACCGGGACCCGGCCGTGACCACGCCGACGATGAGAGCCCGCCGCCGTCGGGACCCGCGGCAGGTCCCGCTGCGAGCCTTCCTCTCGCCGGAGAGCCTGCGCTGGGTGGTCCGCCACCGGGCGCTGACGCCGTACTACCTGGTGCGGTACTGGCGCTTCCTCCGGTTGCGCCTGCGGCACCCGGACGTCGTCACCGAGGGTTTCGTCTTCCTGGGCCGCGACGTCGAGGTGGCGGCCAGACGCGGGTACGGCCGGGTCGTCCTCGGCCCTTGGGTGCACCTCGGTGACCGGTGCTCGCTGCGCGCCCACGAGGGCACCCTGCGCATCGGCGCCAAGACGGTGCTGGGGCGCGAGGACACCCTCAACTGCTACCTCGACCTCGACATCGGTCCGGGCTGCATCGTGGCCGACTGGGTGTACGTCGGCGACTTCGACCACCGCTACGACGACCTGCACGTGCCGATCAAGGACCAGGGGATCGTGAAGTCGCCGGTCCGGGTCGGAGCGGACGTCTGGATCGGGGTCAAGGCCTCGGTGCTGCGCGGGGCGGACGTGGGTGACGGCTGCGTCCTCGCGGCGCACACCGTGGTCAAGGGGGAGGTGCCGCCGGGCAGCGTGGTCGCGGGCGTCCCGGGCCGGGTGGTGCGGGACCGGGCCGAGTCCTGGGTCGCCGCGGCGGAGCATCGGGCGGCCCTGGCGGACATGGCCGCCAAGCACGAACGGACCGGCCGGAGCGGCCGGACCTAGCGCGGGTCGCGCGGCGCCTGCAGGGTCACCGGAGCGGGTCCGGACCGGCGCATCGGCGCCGCGAGCATGACCGCGGCGAGCATCGAGCCGCCGGACACCAGGGTCAGCAGCACCAGGGGCAGCGCGCCGAGGACGGCCGCCGGGGCGAAGGCGGCCACGAGGACGAGCAGCGCAACCAGTCGGGACAACGGGACCTCGCGGGTGAGCAGGATCGGGCACCACGTTCCTCCCCCTCCGACGTCCGGCTCAAGCCGGTCGTGCCCCGGAGACCAGCATCCGGGCGTCCAGATGGGACGCCAGGGCGAGGTCCACCGAGGTGCCGGGGTGCGGGCCGCGCCCCTCGAGATGGTCGGCCAGGGCGTGGAACCGGCCGACGTGGTCCCGGTGCCGGTCCCTTGCGTAGCCGGCGGCGCTGTCCCGGGAGACCATGAACGCCCAGTCGCTGGACAGGGCGAGCAGCGCCTCGCGGGCCAGGTCGTCCAGCTCGGGACGCCGCGCCGAGCCCGGTGGGGCGCATCGGCGTACGACGTCGAGCAGCCGGTCTGCCACCGCCCGCGCGTCCGCCGCGAGGTCGGCGACCGGCCCGCCCTCCCACAGGCGGAAGTCCTTCCCCGCACCCCACGAGCCGGGCGGCAGGTCGAGCCGGTCGACGGCGTCGGCGGTCACCTGGCCGAGCGTCGCGAGCCGGACCCCTGCCTGCGGCAGCAGGCGCAGCACGTGCCCGAGGAACTGCGGTCCTTCATGCCACCAGTGCCCGAACAGCTCGGTGTCCCAGGCGACCACGGCCACCGGTGGTGGCCCGCCCGGCCGCCGTGCTCGCCAGGCCGTCAGCCGGTCCCGGGCCGCCGAGACGAAGCGGGCCGCGTCGCGCCGGGCGGCGGCCGCGCCGGCGCCAGGGTCGTAGGGCTGCTTGCTCGGCTGCTGCGGGTCGGTCACGCGGGACGGGCGCAGCCCGCTCGGGTGCACGCCGTGGAAGTCGCGGTAGTCCGGGCCGCGCGGGAACCCGGACCGGGACGACCACACCAGGTCGGTCAGCGCCAGGTCGCGACCGGCGACCGCGACCGAGGAGCCGGCCACCCGCCACGGCCGGTCGGTGGTCCCACCGGCGGCCCGCACGGTCGACTCGTCGAGGAGCAGGTGGTCGACTCCCTGGGCGCCGAGCACGTCCCTGAGCGCGGGGGACCAGGCGCACTCCGGCGCCCAGATGCCGCGGGGCCGTCGGCCGAGGCGCAGCGCGGCGTCGTCCAGCCCGGCGCCGAGCGCGAACGCCGCCACCTCGGGCCGGAGCAGCGGCAGGATCGGGTGGGTCAGCGGGCCACCGAGCAGCTCCAGCGCGCCGGCGTCGACCAGCGGTCGCAGCGCGGCCGAGCCGCCGTGACGCCACCGCGCCTCGAACACCGTCCGCGCGTGGGTGGCGGCCCGGAACTCCTCGCGAGCGGTGCGCCGCAGCGCCGGGTCGCGGTCCGTCGCCAGCTCCTCGGCCCGCAGCTGCCAGCGCCCGAGCCAGCCGTGGTGCTCCCGCAGGGCGTACGGGTCGTCCAGGGCTGCTGCCAGGACGGGCGTGACGCCGAGGCTGAGCAGGTCACGGCGCCCCTCGGCCGCCAGCGCGTCCAGCAGCTCGACCAGCGGCAGGTAGCAGCTCGCCCAGGCCTGGTGCAGCCACTCCTCGCCCACCGGCCAGGTGCCGTGGTGCGGAAGCCAGGGCAGGTGGGTGTGCAGGACGACGCAGACCGTCCCGACCGTTTCGCGCGACGCGACACGTGCGGCGGGCGAGCGTGGCACTAGCCCATCGGGGTGACACTGCGGACACGCACGGTCACCCATCCCATCTGACTAGTGACGACCGTCCGAACGACGTGGCCTCCTGTTCGACATGGGGGAACGAACCGCCCGGCATCGGGGCGCTCACAACGGCCGGGCACGGGGCATCGTGGCACTGCGGAGGCGACGGGCGGTCTCCGGCCTGGCTGGCCTGATCGTGTTGGCGGTCACGGCGGCCCTCGCCCCCGCGGCGCTCACCTCGTCCGCGGCACAGGCGGCAACCAGCACTGTCGTCGTCAAGGCCGGTGCGGACGCCCGGGTATCGAAGGGGTCGCCCAACGCGAACGTCGGCACCGCCACCACGCTGGGCGTCGACGGCTCGCCCGTCCTGGAGAGCTACCTGAAGTTCACCGTCCCGGCGACCGTTCCCATTACCGGGGCCGTGACCCGGGCGGTCCTCCGGCTGTATGCGACGGACGGGTCGGCCGACGGCCCTGCGGTCTACCCCTCCGCGACGTCGTGGAGCGAGACCAAGATCACCTGGAACGTGCGCCCCGCGCGCACCGGCGCCGCCCTCGACGACAAGGCGAAGATCGCGACCGGCAGCTGGTCGGAGTACGACGTCACGTCCGCGGTGCCCGGCGCCGGTACCTACAGCTTCGACCTGGCCCAGACGTCCGCGGACGCCACCGTCTTCGCCTCCCGCGAGAACGGCACCTCCTCGCGGCGGCCACAGCTCGTGCTGACGGTCGACGACGGCGCCGCCGCGGACACGGCCCCTCCCGAGACCCTGATCACCTCCGCCCCGCAGGGCACGGTGGGTGTGCGCACGGCCAGCGTGGCCTTCACCGCCGACGAGCCGGCGACGTTCGAGTGCCGGCTGGACTCGGCGGCGTTCGCGCCGTGCGTCTCGCCGCAGAGCTACTCGGGCCTGGCCGACGGCGGCCACGAGGTGCTGGTGCGGGCGACCGACACTGCCGGCAACGTCGACGCGACGCCGGCCAGTGCCACCTGGACGGTGGACACCGGGGTTCCTGACACGACGCCGCCCGAGACGGTGATCACCTCCGCCCCGCAGGGCACCGTGGGTGTGCGTACCGCCAGCGTGGCCTTCACCGCCGACGAGCCGGCGACGTTCGAGTGCCGGCTGGACTCGGCGGCGTTCGCCTCGTGCGTCTCGCCGCAGAGCTACTCGGGCCTGGCCGACGGCGGCCACGAGGTGCAGGTGCGCGCGACCGACGCGGCCGGCAACGTCGACGAGTCGCCGGCGACTGCGACGTGGACCGTCCAGGTCGCGGCGCCCCCGGGTGCCTGGCAGGCCGTCGACGTCGCCTCCACCGTCGGTCTGCGGGTCAAGACCGGTACCGAAGGGCACCTCTGCGTCGTCGACGCCGATGCCGACGGGCGCGCCGACGTCGTGCTGTCCAAGCACGGGCAGGACCTGTGGCCGCTGATGCGCCAGGCTGCGGACGGCACGTTCTCGCCCTCGGTGCTGTTCGGACCGGTGACCGACCGGCACTCCTGCGCCAGCGGCGACTTCGCCAGCGTCCGGGCCGACGGCTCGTTCGGCCCACCGGACGGGCGGGTCGACTTCTACACGACGACGGGCGCCTGCCAGGGGAACTGCACCAAGCCCTACCCCAACAACCTGTACGTGCAGCGACCTGACGGCAGCTTCGCCGAGGGGGCTGCCGCGCTCGGTGTCGACGACCCGCACGGCCGCGGCCGGGACGCCGTGACCGTCGACGTCGACGCCGACGGCGACGACGACATCTACCTGACCAACCAGGTGTCCACGCTCTACGTCGAGCCCAACCGGGTCTACCAGAACCTCGCTCCGGGCTTCGTCGAGCGGGGCGACCCGGACGCCACCCTGCAGACCGCGACCGCCTGCGTGCGCACCGGCGACTTCAACGGCGACGGGCGCACCGACATCGTGGTCTGCACGACGACGCGGCCCTACTTCCTCGCCAACACGGTCGACGGCCTGGTCGACGTGCGAGCCTCGCTCGGCGTCCCGAGCAACGAGGCGCTGCGCGACGTGGCGCTGAAGGACTTCAACGGCGACGGCCATCTCGACCTGGCCACCGTCGGGCGCACCCGGTTCACCGTCCGACTGTGGTCCGGGCCGGTCGACTCGTACGCGCAGATCAGCTACCAGCTGGCCCTGAAGGAAGGCCGGTCCCTCGCCGTGGGCGACATGTTCGGCCGCGGCGACGGTCGCGACGTCTACCTCGTCGACGGCTGGACATCCGGCCAGACCCGGCAGTGGCCGGACGTGGTCCTGCAGTGGACCGGATCCCCCGGCACCACGTCCTTCACCGCGCACCCGGTGCCGCAGCCACCTGACACCGGGTCCGGCTCACCCATGAACGGCCAGGGGGACCAGGTCTCGATCGTCCCGGACTGGGCCGGCAGCGGTCGCGGCCTGGCGGTCGTCTCCAACGGCCTCTTCGGGTCCGGGTACTACCAGGCCATCACCATGCAGCCTGCGCCGTAGCCCTCGGCGCACGAGCGCCACGACCCGGCCGGCCAGCCGCACGACAGGTCTCCTGCCTGGTCGTCGAGTCGCCAGGGCGGTGGCGCCATCCGGACGCGGCCGCAGCGCGTTGTCAGCCGCCCCGGCGACGCTCACACTACGTGCGGAGCCCGGCGACCGAGGCTGCCTCGACGAGCCCGCCGGGCGGGGGCGAGGTGCTGGCGTGCGTATCGCTGGGACGTGGCCGTGACACCGGACGCCTCGGACGGCTGGCGCGAGGAACGGCGGATCGTGACGGCCGTCTTCGTCGACCTCGCGGGCTCGACGGCACTGGTGGAGTCGATGGATCCCGAGGACGCCCGCGACCTGCTGGGTGGCGCGGTGCGGCTGGTCGTGGAGCATGTCGAGGCTCTCGGCGGCACGGTCAAGGACCTGGCCGGAGACGGCGTGCTGGCCCTCTTCGGCGCTCCGATCGCGCACGAGGACGACGCGGAACGCGCGGTGCTCTGCGGGCTGCGGGTGGTCATTGCGGTGCGCCGTCACGGCGAGGCGGCGCGGGGCGGGCAGGACCTGGCGGCGCGGGTGGGCATCGACACCGGCGTCGCCGTGCTCGGCCCGGTGGGTGGCGGTCACCGGGTGGAGTACGGGGCGGTCGGCGACGTCGTCAACACGGCCGCGCGGCTCCAGGGGCAGGCGGACGTCGGCACGGTGCTGGTCAGCGAGTCCACCCGGACGATGGTGGTGGACCGCTTCGTCTGGGGCGAGACCCGCAGCCTCAGGCTCAAGGGCAAGGCCGACCCCGTCGGCGCCGTGGTCGCGCGCAGCTACCGGGGCGTCCCGGGCGCGGCCGGCGACGTCGGGGCACCTCTCGTGGGCCGCGACGAGGAGCTGTCCCGGCTCTCACGGGTGCTGACCGGGCTCGCAGCGGGCGTCGGTGGTGTGGCGGTCGTTCTCGGCGAGCCCGGCGTCGGGAAGTCCAGGCTCGTCAACGGTGCCCGCTCCCACGCTGCCGCGGCGGGGCTGACGTGGCTTCCGGCAGCTTGCCACTCCTACGCGTCCGAGCTGCCGTTGCTGCCGTTCCGGCACCTGGTGCTCGACCTGCTCGGCCGGTCGCCGGAGGACGAGCTCGCCGCCGCGCGAGCCGCAGCCCCCGGCCGCGTGCCTCCCGACCTGCTGGTCCCGGTGGCCGACGCCCTCTCTGCCGCCCACCGCTCCGGGACCGACGACCCGATGACGGTCCAGCGAGAGGCCTTCTCCGCGGTGCGCGACTCGTTGGCCGGTCTGGCCGGCCTGATGCCCAGCGTTCTGGTCGTCGAGGACGTGCACTGGGCCGACGCGTCGAGCGTCGCACTCCTGGAGAGCGTCGTGCCGCTGACGGCGGACCAGCCGCTGCTGCTGATACTGACCGCTCGACCTGAGTCAGGTCCCCTCGCGTTGACGGACCGTTTGTCGGCGCTGGCCCCCCTGCGGATGCACCGGATCGACCTGGCCGCGCTGCCGGCCGGCCAAGACCGACGCCTCCTTCGCGAGCTGCTGGCCGGGGCGACGCTGCCCCGGCGGCTGGAGCAGGAGTTGCTGCGCACCACCGCCGGTAACCCGCTGTTCCTCGAGGAGCAGGTACGAGGGCTCGTCGCGGGCGGGGCACTGGTGCGTGACGGTGCGACGTGGCGGTTCGCCGGCGGTCGTCGGGTCGAGGTCGCCCCGACGGTGGAGCGCGCCGTCATCGCACGGGTCGACCTGCTGGCCGAGCCGGCACGCGAGGTCCTCCTCGCGGCGTCGGTGCTGGGCACCGCGTTCGACCGATCGCTGCTGCAGGACGTCGCCGGGCACTCGGCGGACGGCGCCGTGGCCGGCCTGGTGGCAGCGGGGATGCTGCTCGACGGGCACGACGGGATCCAGGGGAGGCTCGCCTTCCGGCATGCGCTCGTCCGGGAGGCCGTACACCGCAGTCTTGTCCGGGGTCGCCGGGCCGAGCTCAATGCTCGCGCCGCGGCAGCGCTCGCCGCTGCCTACCGCGGCCGTGAGGACGAGGTCGCGGCCAGGCTCGGTCGGCACCTGGCCGCCGCCGGCGAACCTGGTCGGGCCGTTCCGCTGCTGCTGAGCGCGGCGCGTGGCGCCGCGGCCACCTACGCGAACGAGGAGGCGGCGGCACTGGCGGGGGAGGCCCTGGACCTGGTCGAGGGCGCAGCCGTCGACGGCGACCGGTCGTCGCTGAGGGAGCTGCATGTCGTGCGCGGCGGCGCGCTGCGCCACCTGTCGCGGTACGACGACGCAGTGGTCGCGCTACGTGCGGCGCTCACTTTCGTGGACCAGCCGATCGACATCGCCCGGCTGCAGGTCGACATCGCCGGCGCCTTGATCGACGGGCACCACTTCGACGCCGCGCTCACGGAGCTGGTCGTCGCCGAGCGCGCCCTCGAAGACCTCGTTCGCGCCCCCGACGGCTTCCCGTGCTGGCTGGACATCCAGCTGCGCCGGGGCGAGATCCACTACTGGCGGGGCGAGCACGACGCGCACCTCGCGCTGCTGGAACGGGCCCGGCCGGTCGTCGAGCAGCTGGCCGATGCCGACCAGCGGGTGGACTTCTACGAATCGCAGCGCACCGCCGCGTGGCGGCGCACGCGCTACTCCGGGTCCCCCGAGGTGCTCGAGCTGGACGGGCTCATCTACAGCCATCGGCGACGCGACCCCGATCCCAGGGTGCGGGCCTGGGCGGAGTTCAGCCACGGCTTCACCCTCCTGTGGTGCGGCCGGCTCGATGACGCCCTGCCCCCGCTTCGGCGGACCGCCGACGAGGCCTCCCGGTTGGAGGACGTCCAGCTGCGCTCGCGGGCGATCACCTACCTGCTGGTTCGCGAACGGCTCCGCGGCGAGGTCGACGACGCAGCCGCCCTGGTCGACGACGTGGAGGCAGCGGCATGGGAGGCGGGCCTCCCGGAGTACCGCGCCATCGCCGCGGCGACCAGGGCCTGGATCGCCTATCGGCGCGCCGACCAGCAGGAGTGCGAGCGGTGGGCGGGTTCGGCGTTGGCGACCTGGGACGAGGCGGCCGCTCGCTATCCGTTCGACTGGATGGCCTGCCTGCCCCTGCTCGGCACCGCACTCACCCGCGACACCGCCCGTGGCGAGACGGCTGAAGACGACGTGCGCGTCGCCGTGGAGTGCGCTCGGCGGATGATGGACGAGACCCAGCAGCCGCTGCCCGCCGAGGTGGCCACGGCGCTGCGCACGGCACTGGGCGAAGCGCGTGCCCCGGGCGGACCCCGGGCCGCAGCGCCCGCTCTGCGCGTGGCGCTGGACTCGGCTCGCAGGTCGGGCCGGGTGTGAGCTGCCAGGGGCGCCCAGAGCCGCCTGGGGCAGCACTGGTGCTACTGACGGGTAACATAGCGGCCGGAGCACCACCCGGGCGCCGGGGCCGAGACCTCGGCTGGCAGGGTGAGCCCGTTCCCGTCACGGAGGAGACCGGCAGCCGCATGAACATCGTCGTCTGTGTGAAGCAGGTGCCTGACACCTGGTCGGAGAAGAAGCTCTCGGCGTCGGACTCGACGCTGGACCGGGCCGCCACCGACCCGGTCATGAACGAGATGGACGAGTACGCCGTCGAGGAGGCCCTCAAGCTCCAGGAGGCGCACGGCGGCGAGGTGACCATCCTCTGCATGGGGCCGGACGCCGCCACCGAGACGGTGCGCAAGGCCCTGTCGATGGGTGCGGACAAGGCCGTTCACGTGATCGACGACGCCCTGCACGGTTCCGACGCCGTCGCGACCTCGCTCGCGCTGGCCAAGGCGGTCGAGAAGGCAGGGGAGTCCTCGCCGGTCGACCTCGTCCTGCTCGGCTCGGAGTCCTCCGACGCGCGGATGAGCGTGGTGCCCGCGATGCTCGCCGAGCGCCTCGGCCTGCCGCAGCTGACCTTCGCCAAGGAGGTCACCGTGGACGGCTCGACCGTGAGCATCAAGCGGCTCACCGACGACGGCTACCAGGTCGTGACGGCCTCGACGCCCGCAGTGGTCAGCGTGGTCGAGAAGATCAACGAGCCGCGGTACCCGTCGTTCAAGGGGATCATGGCGGCGAAGAAGAAGCCGGTCGAGTCCTATGGTCTGGCCGACCTCGGCATCGACGCCGCAGAGGTGGGCCTCGGCGGCGCGTGGAGCGCGGTCGCCGCGTTCGAGTCGGCGCCCCCGCGGGAGGCCGGCACCGTGGTGAAGGACGAGGGGGACGGGGCCGACAAGCTCGTCGACTTCCTCGCGTCGAAGAAGTTCGTCTGAGACCCGACGAGACCTGAGGAGACACGGACATGGCAGAGGTTCTGGTTCTCGTCGAGCACACCGACGGCGAGGTCAAGAAGGTCACCAGCGAGCTGCTGACCCTGGCCGCCCGGCTCGGCGAGCCCTCGGCGGTCTTCCTCGGCAGCGGCTTCGACGCCGCGAAGGAGGCGCTCGCGGCGTACGGCGCGGCCAAGGTCTACGTCGCCGAGGACCCAGAGGTGGCGTCATACCTCGTCGCGCCGGCGGCCGAGGTGCTCGCGAGCATCGTGGCCGACGGCTCGCCGGCAGCGGTGCTGCTGGCCTCCGGGGCCGAGGGCAAGGAGATCGCCGCCCGGCTGGCCCTGAAGACCGGCTCGGGCCTCATCACCGACGCCACCGACCTGGTCGCCGACGACGGCGTCACGGCCGAGCAGCAGGTGTTCGGCGGGTCGACCATCGTGCGCTCCAAGGTCACGACCGGCACGCCGATCATCACCGTCCGGCCCAACAGCGTCGCGGCGGAGACCGCAGCGGGGGCGGCCGAGCGGGTCGACGTGACCGTGCAGCTCACCGACGCCGCCAAGGCGGCCCGGATCACCGACCGGGTGGTGGAGGAGAAGGGCGAGCGGCCCGAGCTGACAGAGGCAGCGATCGTGGTCTCCGGCGGCCGCGGGGTCGGCTCGGCCGAGAACTTCTCGGTCATCGAGGCGCTGGCGGACGCGCTCGGCGCGGCCGTCGGAGCCTCGCGCGCGGCCACCGACGCCGGCTGGTACCCGCACCAGCACCAGGTCGGGCAGACCGGCAAGACGGTCTCGCCGCAGCTGTACGTCGCCGCCGGCATCTCCGGTGCGATCCAGCACCGGGCCGGGATGCAGACGTCCAAGACCATCGTGGCCATCAACAAGGACCCGGAGGCCCCGATCTTCGAGCTCGTCGACTACGGCGTCGTCGGGGACCTGCACCAGGTGGTGCCCGCGCTGACGGACAAGGTCAAGGCCCGCAAGGGCTGAGGGCGCCGGCCGGCTCACCCCCTCGACACGTCCGGCGCGACGGCTTCGGGGGCGGCGACCGGGGCGACGTATGCTCGTCCGGCGATGACAGCGACTCCGCGCACCATCTACCTCGACCATGCGGCCACCACGCCGATGCTGCCCGAGGCGAGGGAGGCGATGACCGAGCTGCTGGCCCGACCGCAGATCGGCAACCCGTCCTCGCTGCACGCTTCCGGTCGAGCCGCGCGCCGTCTGGTGGAGGAGTCCCGTGAGACCGTCGCGGCGGCCCTCGGGGCCCGGCCGAGCGAGGTCCTCTTCACCGGCGGCGGCACCGAGAGCGACAACCTCGCGGTCAAGGGTCTGTACTGGCAGCGCCGCAGCGAGGACCCGGCCCGGCGGCGGGTGCTGGCCAGCGCCGTGGAGCACCACGCCGTGATGGACGCCGTGCTCTGGCTCGCCGAGCACGAGGGAGCGACGGTCGAGTGGCTGCCCGTCGACGCCACCGGCCGGGTGCACCCCGAGACCCTCGCGTCCGCGCTGGCGGCCGACCCGGAGACGGTGTCGCTGGTCACCGTCATGTGGGCCAACAACGAGGTCGGTACCGTCCAGCCGGTCGCCGAGCTGGCCGCGGTGGCCATGTCGTACGGCGTGCCGATGCACTCCGACGCGGTGCAGGCCCTCGGGTCGCTGCCGGTCGAGTTCGCGGCCAGCGGCCTGGACGCCCTGACCGTCACCGGGCACAAGATCGGCGGCCCGCTCGGGGTCGGCGTACTCGTGCTCGACCGCGCCCAGGACCTGGTCCCGGTGCTGCACGGTGGCGGCCAGGAGCGTGACGTCCGGTCCGGCACGCTGGACACGCCGGCGATCGTCGGTCTGGCGGCCGCCGCCGAGGTGGCGGTCAAGCGCCGGGTGGAGCACGCCGACGCCGTCGCTGCGCTCCGGGACGACCTGGTCCGCCGGGTCCGGGACGTGGTCCCGGACGTCGTCGTCGGCGGCGACCCCAGCCTGTCCCGCGAGAGCCGCCTGCCCGGCAACGCGCACTTCTCCTTCCCCGGCTGCGAGGGCGACGCCCTGCTGCTGCTCCTCGATGCCCGCGGCATCGAGGTCTCCACCGGCTCGGCCTGCTCCGCGGGTGTGCCGCAGCCCAGTCACGTGCTGCTGGCGATGGGGGTGCCCGAGGACCTGGCCCGCGGCTCGCTGCGGTTCTCGTTCGGTCACACGTCGACAGCGGCCGATGTCGACGCCGTCGTCGAGGCCATCGGCCCGGTCGTCGAGCGCGCTCGCCGCGCCGGCCGTACCGGCGGGCTGAGAGCCTGAGGCGCTCGTGAAGGTGCTTGCAGCCATGTCCGGGGGAGTCGACTCCGCGGTCGCCGCCGCACGAGCGGCCGAGGCGGGCCACGACGTCACCGGCGTGCATCTCGCGCTGTCGAGCAACCCTCAGTCCTTCCGTACCGGCGCGCGCGGTTGCTGCACCCTCGAGGACGCGCGCGACGCCCGGCGTGCGGCGGACGTGATCGGTATCCCGTTCTACGTCTGGGACCTCGCCGACCGGTTCCGGCAGGACGTCGTCGAGGACTTCGTGGCGGAGTACGCCGCCGGCCGCACCCCGAACCCCTGCCTGCGGTGCAACGAGAAGATCAAGTTCTCGGCGGTGCTGGACAAGGCGCTCGCGCTCGGGTTCGACGCGGTCTGCACCGGCCACTACGCGCAGGTCGTGGACGGCCGGCTCCTGCGCGCGGTCGACGCGGGCAAGGACCAGTCCTACGTGCTGGGCGTGCTCACCGCCGATCAGGTCAGCCATGCGATGTTCCCCCTCGGCGACACCCGCAAGGACGAGGTGCGGGCCGAGGCGCAGCGCCGCGGGCTGGCGGTGGCCGCCAAGCCGGACAGCCACGACATCTGTTTCATCGCCGACGGCGACACCGCTGGCTTTCTCGCCGCGCGGATCGGCGCGGAGCCCGGTCCGGTCGTCGACACCGACGGGGTCCAGGTGGGCGAGCACGACGGCGCCTTCGCCTTCACCGTCGGGCAGCGGCGGGGGCTGCGGATCGGCCGGCCGGCCGCCGACGGCAAGCCGCGCTACGTGCTGGACGTCTCCCCGGTCACCCGCACGGTGACCGTCGGCACGGCCGAGGAGCTCGACGTCTCGGCTGTCACCGGGAGCCGGCCGGTGTGGAGCGGCCCGGCACCCACCGGGCCGACCCCGTGCCTGGCGCAGGTGCGGGCGCACGGTGAACCGGTCGAGGCAGTCGCCTGGTGTGAAGACGACCGCCTCGTCGTCGAGCTGGCCGAGCCGCTGCGGGGCGTGGCGCCGGGTCAGGCCGTCGTGCTCTACGACGGGCAGTTCGTGATCGGCTCGGCGACCATCGACACGACGTCAGCCGCTCAGGGCACCCAGGTTCCTGTCTCGACCGGCCCGGTGCGCTCGTAGGTCTGCAGCGCCACCCCGCGGCTGGTCGTGCGCGACTCCAGCCCGAAGGCCACCGGTGCCGAGCCCGGTTCGAACAGCCGCCTGCCCGAGCCGGCCACCACCGGGACGACGATGAGGCGGTAGCCGTCGACCAGGTCGAGTCGGGCCAGCGACTGCACCAACCCGCAGCTGCCATGCACCTGCAGCTCCCGCCCGGGCTTCGCCTTCAGCCCGCGCACCGCCTCGTCGAGGTCGCCGGCCAGCAGCGACGACCCGGCCCAGGAGGTCTCGGTCAGCGTGGTCGAGGCGACGTGCTTGGGTCGGGTGTTGAGGGCGGTGGACGGCCGGCTGCGGTCGCCCTGGGCCGGCCAGTAGCTCGCCCAGCTCTCGTAGGTACCGCGGCCGAGCAGGAACGCGTCCGCCTCGTCGAAGACGCCGTCCACGAAGTCGTCGACCTCCCCGTCGGCGAACGGCACCGCCCAGCCGCCGAGGTCGAAGCCGCCGCGGCGGTCCTCCTCCGGGCCACCGGGCGCCTGCACGACACCGTCGATGGTCATGAACTCCGTCACCGTGAGTCGCATGGGTCGTGCTCCGTCCGGGCTGGTTCCTGCTGCGAGGTTCCTGGTTGTGGGGATTGCTGGTCTGTCCCGCCCATGGTGACCGGGCGTCCCGGCCGAACTCATCGGCCGGGTCGGAGCGCCGCGCGTAGCCTCGGGGACATGCAGCCAGCGGCCCGGGCAGGACTCGCCCTCGTGGTTCTCGCTGCGGCCGTCGTCTACGGACCCAGCCTGCTCAGCGCCGAGCAACCCGGCGCGGACGGGCCGGCTCCCACGTCCGCACCGTCGCTGTCGACCTCGCATGGCGGGCCCGCCGTCGCCTGGACCGGCGCCGACCGGCGTCCCGCCGGCAACCTGTTCGTGCCGGGGTCCGCCCGCCGGTTGCGGCTCCCGCAGATCGGCTAGTCGGTGGGCAGGGCCCGCCCGGCCGGCTGACTACGGTGGGCGCCGTGACCGATTCGGACAACCGCTGGCTGGACACCGTCGTCGCCCGCGCGACCCGCAACGTCGCCGAGGGCGGTGGCCCGTTCGCCGCGGTGGTGGTGCGCGACGGAGCAGCGCTCGCCGAAGGCGTCAACCGGGTCACCCGCGACCACGACCCCACCGCGCACGCCGAGGTCGTGGCGATCCGGGCCGCCTGCCTGGCCGTCGACGACCACGTGCTCGCCGGCGCCGTGCTGGTCTCGTCCTGCGAGCCGTGCCCGCTGTGCATCGCGGCCGCGCTGTGGGCCCGGGTCGACCGGGTGGTGTACGCCGCCGACCGCGACGACGCGGCCCGGGCGGGCTTCGACGACCGCGCCTTCTACGAGCTGTTCGAGACGCCACGCCACGAGTGGCCGGTGCCGGTCGCCCAGAACCGGGTCGACTCGGCCGTGACGCCGTTCGAGGCCTGGCTGGCCGACACCGACCGCGTTGAGTACTGAGGAGAAGGGGGCGGCCCCGCCCCCGGCGGCCCTGCCCGGCGGGGTCGCCACCGGCGTCGGCTCGATGCCCGGTACCGATCCGCGCGAGACCGCGGCGCTGGTGGTCGGCGAGCTGCCCGACCTGCCGCACCTGGCGGAGCTGCCGGCACGCGGCCCCGGCGCCGACCTCGTGGGCAGGTCGGCCGCGCTGCTGGTCGACCTGCACGTCGACCTGCAGCCGTCCGGCTGGCGGCTGGTCGACCGGGCCGGGATGGACGAGCGCCGGGCCCGGGGCTACCTCGCGCAGGACCTGGACGAGCTGGAGGAGCACGCCGACGGCGTGGTCGGTCCGGTCAAGCTGCAGGTCGCCGGCCCGTGGACGCTCGCGGCCGCGCTGCAGCTGCCCCGCGGCGAGCCGGTCCTCACCGACCGCGGGGCGGTCCGGGACCTCGTCGACTCGCTCACCGAAGCCGTGCGCGGCCACGTCGCCGAGCTGCGGAAGCGCCTCCCGGGCGCGGTTCCGGTGCTGCAGCTCGACGAGCCGTCCCTCCCGGCCGTCCTCGCGGGCGAGGTCCGCCGCTCGTCGGGGGCGACCGCCATCGGGCCGATGGCCGAGACCGTCGTCGAGGACGTGCTGCACGCCCTGGTCGATGCCGCGGGAGCGGCGACGGTGGTGCACTGCTGTGCAGCCCGGCCGCCGGTGGCCCTGCTCCGCCGGGCCGGGGTCGCCGGCCTGTCGCTGGACCTGCTGCTCGTGGCCGAGAGCCGGGACGACGAGCTCGGCGAGGCGGTCGAGGCCGGGCTGACGCTGCTGGCCGGCCTCGTCCCGGCCGTCCCGCCCACTCCGGTCTCCGGCCGGTCCCGCGGGCCGTCGGACGTGCGGTCTACCGTCGAGCCGGTACGACGGCTCTGGCAGCGACTCGGCCTCGACCACGAACGGCTCGCCCGGCAGGTCGTCGTCACTCCCACCTGCGGGCTGGCAGGGGCCACCCCGGCCTACGCCCGCGCCGCCATGGCCGGGGCGCGCGACGCCGCCCACGCCCTGACCGAGCTGGAGGACCGGTGAGCCCGAAGCAGGCGAGCGAGAACGAACCGCAGCACCGGCACGCCGAGCTGGTGGAGACCATCGACCGGGCCCGGTTCGACTACTACCTGCGCGACGCCCCCACCCTCGCGGACGGCGCCTACGACACCTTGATGCGGGAGCTCGAGGACCTCGAGTCCGCCCATCCCGAGCTGCGCACCCCGGACTCGCCGACCCAGTCCGTCGGCGGCACCTACTCCACCGAGTTCACCGCGGTCGACCACCTCGAGCGCATGATGAGCCTGGACAACGCGTTCTCGGCGGAGGAGCTGGCCGCCTGGGCCGAACGGGTCGAGCGGGACAAGGGCGCTGCGGCGGTGCACTACCTCTGCGAGATCAAGGTCGACGGCGTCGCCATCAACCTGCTCTACGAGAACGGTCGCCTCACCCGTGCGCTGACCCGGGGCAACGGCACGACCGGTGAGGACGTCACCCTCAACATCCGCACCCTCGACTCGGTCCCGGACCGGTTGTCCGGGGCGGACGCGCCCGCCCTGCTCGAGGTGCGCGGCGAGGTGTACTTCCCGGTCGCCGCGTTCGCCGACCTGAACGCCGCGCTGGTCGAGGCCGGCAAGGCGCCGTTCGCCAACCCCCGCAACGCCGCCGCCGGCTCACTGCGGCAGAAGGACCCGCGCGTCACCGCGACCCGGCCGCTGCGGATCGTGGTGCACGGGGTCGGCGCCCGCGAGGGCTTCACCGTCACCCGCCAGTCCGAGGCGTACGACGCCCTGCGCGCGCTCGGGCTCCCGGTGAGCGACCGGTTCCGTGTGGTCGACGACCTCGCCGGTGTCCAGGGCTTCATCGACCACTACGAGGAGCACCGGCACGACGTCGAGCACGAGATCGACGGAGTCGTGGTCAAGGTCGACGAGGTGTCGGTTCAGCGCAGGCTGGGGTCGACGTCGCGCGCGCCGCGCTGGGCCATCGCGTTCAAGTACCCGCCGGAGGAGGTCACCACGACGCTGCTCGACATCCGGGTCAACGTCGGGCGCACCGGTCGCGTGACGCCGTACGGCGTCATGGAGCCGGTCTTCGTCAGCGGCTCCACCGTCGAGCAGGCCACGCTGCACAACGCCTCCGAGGTCGAGCGCAAAGGGGTCCTGATCGGGGACACGGTCGTGCTGCGCAAGGCGGGCGACGTGATCCCTGAGATCGTCGGCCCGGTCGTCGACCTGCGGGACGGGTCGCAGCGCGCGTTCGTCATGCCGACCGAGTGCCCCGCGTGCGGGACCACGCTGGCGCCGGAGAAGGAGGGCGACGCCGACATCCGTTGCCCGAACACCCGCTCCTGCCCGGCCCAGCTGCGGGAGCGGCTGTTCCACCTGGCCGGCCGGGGCGCCTTCGACATCGACGTGCTCGGCTACGAGGCCGCTGCCGCGCTGCTGGACGCGGGGGTGGTGCAGGACGAGGGCGACGTCTTCGACCTGGACGAGGACAGGCTGCTGAAGGCAGCCCTCTTCCGGCGCAAGGACGGCGGCCTGAGCGCCAACGGGACCAAGCTGCTCACGGCGGTTGAGGCCGCCAAGCAGCGGCCGCTGTGGCGGGTGCTGGTGGCCCTGTCGGTGCGGCACGTCGGGCCTACCGCGGCGCAGGCCCTGGCGCGGGAGCTGCGCTCGGTGCAGGCGGTGTTCGCCGCGGACTCCGACCGGCTGGCGGCCGTCGACGGCGTCGGCCCGGTCATCGCCGACGCCCTGCGCGAGTGGTGGGAGGTCGACTGGCACCGCGCGATCGTCGAGAAGTGGCGGGCCTCCGGCGTACGGCTCGAGGAGGAGGGCGGCGACGACGCCCCGAGGCCGCTGGAAGGTCTGAGCATCGTCGTCACCGGCTCGCTGGAGGACTGGTCCCGCGACGGCGCGAAGGAGGCCATCCAGTCCCGCGGCGGCAAAGCGGCAGGCTCGGTCTCGAAGAAGACCGACTTCGTGGTGGTGGGCGACAGCCCCGGCTCGAAGTACGACAAGGCCGTGCAGCTCGGCGTGCCCGTGCTGGACGAGACCGGCTTCCACGCCCTGCTCGACGAGGGCCCGGACGCCGCTCGGGCGCTCGCCCGGCAGGAGCCACCGGGCGCCTGAGGCGACCGAAAGATCGCCGGGCCACCCGCCTACAGGAGCCCAGCTCCGCAGCCGACATGACACCTGAGGGCGGTCCTGGGTGCCGCGACGTCACGGCACGAGGGGGTGGCATGGCGGGACCCGGCACCGTCACTACCCCGGTGTCGCGCGTCCCCCGACCCGTCGCGGGCGCGGTCCGTGGCTGGTGGTTCTGGGGCTGGATCGCCTTGCATGGGGTGCTGGCGGTTCTGGTCCTCGGCTACGCACTGGGACACGCGGCCTCGTACCCCCTGCACCGCGGGGCACCGCTGGCGCTGATCGCCGGGCTGGTCCTGCTGGCCGAGCTGCGGCCGGTGGTGACCGCCGGGTCGTACGACCCCCAGGGGGTCACCGTCTCGACCGCGTTCGTCTTCGCGATCCTCTCCTACTGGGGGCCGTGGCCGGCACTGCTCGTGCACGGCGCCGGCATCCTGCTCGGAGAGCTGGCCAAGCGGAAGCCGGTCTGGAAGGTCGTCTTCAACACCGGCCAGTACCTCACCAGCCTCTGTCTCGCCGCCGGAGTGCTGTGGCTGGCCGGCGTGCGTCCCACCCCCGATCACCCGACCGCCGAGATGTCGATCCACCAGCTGCCGGTGCTCGCCCTGGCCTGGGGCGTCTACTTCCTCGCGAACCTCGCCATGGTCGCCACCGCGATCTCGCTGCGCGAGGGGACCTCGTGGTGGGACGAGTTCGTCGACGAGATCGGCTACTACGCGGTCACGACCTTTGCCGTGCTGGCTCTCTCGCCCCTCGTCGTCGTGGTGACCATCGCCTCCTGGCAGCTCATCCCGCTCCTGCTGCTGCCGCTCTTCCTCGTGTACAAGACGGCCTCGATCTCCCGGGAGAAGGAGAAGGCCGCCCTGCACGACGCGCTCACCGGTTTGGCCAACCGCAAGCGGCTGACCGAGCAGATGGCCGCCGCCGGGGAGATCTCGCTGCGCAGCGGGCGGCCGATGGCACTGTGCCTGCTCGACCTGGACCGTTTCAAGGAGATCAACGACACCCTCGGGCACCACACCGGCGACCGGCTGCTCGAGATCGCCGCCCACCGGCTGGTCCGGGCCGTCCGGCCGGAGGACACGGTGGCCCGGCTCGGCGGCGACGAGTTCGCCGTGCTGCTCACCGAGGTCCCGGACGCGGACGACGCGATGGACGCGGCGGAGCGGATCCGGGCGGCGCTGGCCGAGCCCTTCCACCTCGACGGCATGACGCTGCAGGTGGAGACCAGCATCGGCGTCGCGCTGTACCCCCAGCACACCGACAACGTCCCGCGGCTGCTGCAGCTCGCGGACGTGGCGATGTACCAGGCGAAGGAGGAGCGCACCGGCGTCGAGATCTACCGGCCGGAACGGGACATCCACACCCCGCACCGCCTCGACCTGCTCAGCTCGGTACGCCGCGCGATCGAGTCCGACGAGCTCGTCATGCACTTCCAGCCGGTGGTCGCGTTCCCGGGCGGTCGACCGGTCGGACTCGAGGCGCTGGTGCGGTGGGACCACCCCGAACGAGGCCTGCTGTTCCCCGACGAGTTCCTCGAGCTGGTCGAGCAGTCGGGCCTGCTGCGCCAGCTCACCCACATCGCGCTGGCCAAGTCGCTGGGCCAGGTCGCCACCCTGTGGGCGGCCGGCATGGAGCTGTCGGTCTCGGTCAACGTGTCGGTGCGCGACCTCACCGACACCTCGTTCGCCACGGTCGTGTCCGAGCTGCTGGCAGTGCACGACCTCCCCGCCCGGGCGCTGAGGCTGGAGATCACCGAACACGTCCTGATGGCCGACCCGGCACGGATGACCACCGCGCTGGAGTCGATGGACCGGCTGGGTGTGGACCTCAGCCTTGACGACTTCGGCACCGGCTACTCGTCCCTCGTGCACCTCAAGCGGCTGCCGGTGTCCGAGATCAAGATCGACCGGTCGTTCGTCCAGCGGATGACGGCCGACGCCGACGACGCCGTCATCGTGCGCTCCATCATCGACCTGGCCCACTCGCTGGGGCTGCGGGTCGTCGCCGAGGGGGTGGAGACGATGGACACCTGGCAGGCACTGGAGGCGCTGGGGTGCGACCTGGCCCAGGGCTACCTCGTCAGCCGTCCCCTGCCGGCGCCCGAGCTGGCCCGCTGGCTGTCCCTGCACGCCGATGGCGATGCCGACGCCCTTCCGCTCGCCCGCCTCGGCTGACGCGGGCGACGCGGTCGAAGGGGTCGCTGCGGCCGCTCACTAGGATGGCCGCCCGGCGCTTGCCGCCCGCCCCCAGCCTGAGGAGCCGAGCCCCGCGATGTCCGACCCTGCACCCGACGGCGCGCCGCACGGTGCCACCGCGATCACGCGGGACGAGGTGGCGCACCTCGCCCGGCTGGCGCGGCTGGCCCTCGAGCCGGACGAGCTGGACCGCTTCGGCGGCCAGCTCGACGCGATCGTCTCGGCGATATCCCGGATCGGCGACCTCGACACCGCCGACGTGCCCCCGACCTCGCACGCCTTGCCGCTGACCAACGTGACCCGGCCGGACCAGGTCCGGCCCGGGCTCACCCAGGCCCAGGCCCTGTCCGGCGCTCCGGCGTCCGAGGACGGCCGGTTCCGCGTCCCGCGCATCCTCGAGGAGGAGGCGTGACCGCCCCACCCGTGAGCAGGCACCGGCGGGACAGCGAGCGCCACCTCCGAGCGGGCACACCGTCCGGCTGGGGCGCGGCATGAGCGACCTGACCCGGCTCACCGCCGCCGAGACCGCCGCGGCCGTGGCCGGCGGTCAGGCCAGCGCGCTGGAGGTCACCGAGGCCCACCTGGCCCGGATCGCCGAGGTCGACCCGGCCGTGCACGCCTTCCTGCACGTCGACGAGCCGGGTGCGCGCGAGGCGGCCCGCCGCGTCGACGCCCGGCGCGCGGCAGGGGAGCAGCTCGGACCGCTCGCCGGCGTGCCCATCGCCCTCAAGGACGTGCTGGCCACCGAGGGCGTCCCGACCACCTGCGGCTCACGGATGCTCGAGGGCTGGCGACCGCCGTACGACGCCACCGTCGTGTCGCGGCTGCGTGCCGCCGGTGTCGTGCCCCTCGGGAAGACCAACATGGACGAGTTCGCCATGGGGAGCTCCACCGAGCACTCCGCCTACGGGCCCTCCCACAACCCGTGGGACCTCGACCGCATCCCGGGAGGTTCCGGGGGCGGGTCCGCGGCGGCGGTCGCCGCCTTCGAGGCTCCGCTCGCGGTGGGCACCGACACCGGCGGCTCGATCCGCCAACCGGCCGCCGTCACCGGCACCGTGGGCGTCAAGCCGACCTACGGCGGGGTGAGCCGTTACGGGCTGGTCGCCCTCGCCTCGTCGCTGGACCAGGCCGGTCCGTGCGCGCGCACCGTGCTCGACGCCGCTCTGCTGCACGCGACCATCGGCGGCCACGACCCGCGGGACAGCACCTCGATCGACGCGCCGGTGCCCGACGTCGTCGCCGCGGCCAAGCGGCAGGAGCTCGCCGGCATGCGGGTCGGGGTCGTCCGCCAGCTCGGCGGCGAGGGCTACCAGGCAGGCGTCGAGCAGCGGTTCCGCGAGGCGGTCGACCTGCTCTCGTCGCTGGGGGCCGAGGTGGTCGAGGTCGACTGCCCGCACTTCGCGTACGCGCTGCCGGCGTACTACCTGATCCTGCCGAGCGAGTGCTCGTCGAACCTCGCCCGGTTCGACGCGATGCGCTACGGCCTGCGGGTCGGCGACGACGGCACCGGGAGTGCCGAGGACGTCATGTCACTCACCCGTGAGGCAGGTTTCGGGGCCGAGGCCAAGCGGCGCATCATGCTCGGCACCTACGCCCTGTCCAGCGGCTACTACGACGCCTACTACGGCCAGGCGCAGAAGGTGCGCACCCTGGTCGTGCGGGACTTCGACGCCGCGTTCGCCCAGGCCGACGTGCTCGTCTCGCCGACCACGCCGACCACGGCGTTCCGCATCGGGGAGCGCATCGACGACCCGATGGCGATGTACCTGGCCGACCTGTGCACCATCCCGTCCAACCTGGCGGGCAACGCCTCGATGTCGCTGCCCGTCGGGCTCGCGCCCGAGGACGGCCTCCCGGTCGGCCTGCAGGTGATGGCCCCGCCCATGCACGACGACCGGCTGTACCGGCTCGGCGGCGCCCTCGAGGCGGCGCTGGCCGACCGGTGGGGCCACCTGCTCATCGACGAGGCCCCGGACCTCGCCACCCTGACCACGGCCGCGGAGGTATCACCGTGAAGAGCGTCAAGTCGATCGTCACCCTCGTCACGACCGTGATGGCCGGCCGGACCGCGATCCAGCGGCTGCGGCAGGCGCGCGAGGACGGTGACCGGCTCGAGCTGGTGGACGCGGTCCTCAATGCCATCGTGCTCGTGACCGGCACCATCATCATCGTGCGGCGGCTGCGTCGCGGCGAGGACGAGGCCTAGATGACGGTCGCCGCCGCCGAGCTGCTCGACTACGACGACGCCGTCACCCGGTTCGACCCGGTCCTCGGGCTCGAGGTGCATGTCGAGCTCGGCACCGCGTCGAAGATGTTCTGCGGCTGCGCCACCGAGTTCGGCGCCCCGCCCAACAGCCAGACCTGTCCGACCTGCCTCGGCCTGCCCGGCTCGCTCCCCGTGCTGAACGAGACGGCGGTCGAGTCGACGGTGCGGGTCGGGCTGGCCCTCGGCTGCGACATCGCCGAGTGGTGCCGCTTCGCGCGCAAGAACTACTTCTACCCGGACATGCCGAAGAACTTCCAGACCTCGCAGTACGACGAGCCGATCTGCACCGACGGCCACCTCGACATCGAGGTGGCGACCGACGACGGGCCGCGGTCGTTCCGGATCGAGATCGAGCGCGTGCACATGGAGGAGGACACCGGGAAGTCGCTGCACGTCGGCGGCTCCACCGGGCGCATCCACGGCGCCGACTACTCGCTGGTCGACTACAACCGCGCCGGGATCCCGCTCATCGAGATCGTCACCAAGCCGGTCGAGGGCACCGGGTCGCTGGCGCCGCAGGTCGCCCGCGCCTACGTCACCACCCTGCGCGAGCTGATGCGCACCCTCGGGGTGTCGGACGTGCGGATGGAGCAGGGCTCGCTTCGCTGCGACGCGAACCTGTCGCTGCGGCGGTCGCCGTCCGACCCGCTGGGCACCCGCTCGGAGACGAAGAACGTCAACTCGCTGCGCTCCGTGGAGCGAGCCGTGCGGCACGAGATCCGCCGTCAGGCAGCGCTGCTCGAGGCAGGCGGCCGGGTGGTGCAGGAGACCCGGCACTGGCACGAGGACACCGGCAGCACGACGTCCGGCCGGTCGAAGGAGCAGGCCGAGGACTACCGGTACTTCCCGGAGCCGGACCTGGTCCCCGTAGCGCCGGACCGCACCTGGGTGGAGCAGCTGCGCGCCGACCTGCCGCCCTCGCCCGCCGTGCGCCACCGCGCGTTGCAGGACGCGTGGGGGGTCAGCGACCTCGAGATGCAGTCGCTGGTCAACGCCGGTGCGGTCGACCTGGTCGAGAGCACCGTCGCCGCGGGCGCGGCGTCCGAGGCGGCCCGGAAGTGGTGGCTGGGCGAGCTGGCCCGGCACGCCAACGAGCGCCAGGTCGACCTCGCCGAGCTGCCCATCACGCCGGCGCAGGTGGCGCAGGTCGTCGCGATCGTGGACTCGGGGGCGCTCAACGACAAGCTGGCCCGCCAGGTCATCGAGGGCGTGCTGCTGGGGGAGGGCGAGCCCGACGCTGTGGTCGCGGCTCGAGGGCTCGCCGTGGTCAGCGACGACACGGCGCTGCTCGCGGCCGTCGACGAGGCGCTGGCGGCGAACCCCGACGTGGCGGAGAAGATCCGCGGCGGGAAGGTCGCTGCCGCCGGGGCCGTGGTCGGCGCCGTCATGAAGGCGACCCAGGGCAAGGCCGACGCCGGCCGGGTCCGCGAGCTGGTCCTCGAGCGCTGCGGCCAGGCCTGAGCCCCGCCCCACCGGCCGCGCAGGGGGCCGCGCCCAGCGGTGGACCGCTCGTTTGCGACCTGAGGCCCCGACACGCCGGGTTCGGTCGGCGTGTCGGGGAGCCAGGTCGCAAACGAGCAGCCTTGGGGGGAGGGGGCATCAACCGGGTGTGGGTGGGCGGCGAGGGCGGTCAGGCCGGTGCCGGGAGGCGGACCACGCTGCCGGACTTCCACTCCTCCCGGCCGTCGGGGGTCAGCAGCCACACCGACGCCGTCCCGACGACCTCCCACTCCTCGGGATCGTCCCGCCAGCCGCCGACCAGCGCGGTGTCCTCGTCGATGCCCACCGCGACGACCCCGGCCGCCGGGCTGGACACCCTCCGCAGCACCGCGTCCGGCAGCAGGTGGGCGAACCGGTCGAAGTGCGGCAGCACGGTCAGCCCGGGGACGGCGCCGAGCCCGTCGACCGGCCCCTTGAACGGGTGCCGGATGTCCGGCACCTCGCCGCACAGCGCCATCGCGCCCGCACTGCAGCCGGCCAGGGCCGCACCAGCACGCCAGGCCCGCTCGATCGCCGCCCACACCGCGGTGCCCTGCAGCGTCGTCGCCAGGAAGGGCGGGCTGCCGCCGGAGAGGTACACCAGGCCCGCGCCGTCGACGAGGCCCGCCACCGCCTCGTCGTCGGCGCTGATGCGGTCGACCACCGGGACCACGACCTGTTCGACGCCGAGCCGCTCGGCCGACTCCTGGCCCAGCCGGTGCCACCGCGCCAGCGAGTCGACTCCCTCCGGTGCCGCTGCGGTGGCGAGCTGCACGTACCGCGGCGGCCGGCCGTCGAGCAGCCGCCGCTCGAGCGGCTCCATCACCGGCAGGTACTCGCCGCTGCCGACCAGCGCGATCGGGCCGGGCCTCGTCGTCGTCACGTTGGCCATGATCCGCCGACCCGAGCCGGTCGTGCGGCGGACGCCCCGATCGGCCCGGTCCGGTCTCGGTCAGGGAAAGGTGAGCCGGACGACGCGGTCGTCGCCGTTGCGCGGCGACCCCCGCCCGTCGGTGTTGTTCGTGAGCACCCAGAGCGAGCCGTCCGGCGCGACGGCGACCGCCCGCAGCCGGCCGTACCGATCGGTGAGCAGGGCGCGCGGCTTTCCGGTACCGGACGCGAGCAGCGGCACCTGCCAGAGCCGCTGGCCGCGCAGCGAGGCCATGAAGACCGACCCCTGGGCGACGGCGATCCCACTCGGGGAGGCTCGGTCGGTGCGCCACTGGCGGACCGGGTCGCGGAACCGGCTCCCACCGCCGCGGCCCTCGACCTCGGGCCAGCCGTAGTTCGCCCCGGGAACGATCCGGTTCAGCTCGTCCCAGGTGTTCTGGCCGAACTCGGAGGCCCACATCCGCCCACGGGCGTCCCAGGCCAGGCCCTGCACGTTGCGGTGGCCGAGGCTCCACACCGGCGACCCCTCGGTCGGGTTGCCCGGCGCCGGGTCACCGTCCGGTGTGATGCGCAGGATCTTGCCGCCGAGGTCGTCGGGCTCCTGGCTCGCCTGGGTGCGGCCGCTCTCGCCGGTGGCGACGTAGAGGAACCCGTCCGGCCCGAACGCGATCCGACCGCCGTTGTGGATCGGCCCGGCCGGGATGCCGGCGAAGATCGTGCGCTGGCCGGACAGCCCGCTGCCGTCGTAGGTGATCCGGGCCACGACGTTCTCCCGACCGGCCGTGAAGTACGCGAACAGCGTCCGGTCCTGCTCGTACGACGGCGACAGCGCGACCCCGAGGAGGCCGCCCTCACCGCTGCCGTCGACCCCGTCTACCCGCCCGACGTCGGTGACGTCCCCGGCCGGCGTGACCCGCACGATCCGGGCCTGGTCCCGCTCGCTGACCAGCGCCGAGCCGTCGGGGAGGAACGCGATGTCCCACGGCGCGTCCAGCCCGGTCGCCACCACGCCGGCGACCTGCGGCCGCGGCGCGGGAGCCGCCGCGGCCGACGACCCGGAACCGGAGGGGGCGGCCGCGGACCGCGACCCGGCCGGTCCCGACGACTGACCTGGCTGAGAGGCATCCTGGTCGCCGCTGCACGCCGCGAGCGTCGAAGCGGACAGGGCGAGGGCGACGACACCAGTGGCGGCTCGGCGCAGGGCAGCACGCCCGTGCGGCCGTTCGGGTCCCATCGGTCGAGCCTCACCTGCGGCGACCCGTGGCGCCACCCCGGTGGCCGACGTGACCCGATCGTTAGGGTCGAGCCATGTCGACGGCGCCGGTCGAGCCGGCACCCGCACCACGGCGGGCCGACCTCGTGCTCGAGGGCGGCGGCGTCAAGGGCATCGCGCTGTCCGGGGCCGCCGCCACGCTCAGCCGGGCCGGCTACACCTTCCCTCGGGTCGCCGGCACGTCGGCGGGCGCGGTCGTCGCCGCCTTCCTCGTCGCCCTGCAGCGGGCGGGCGAGCCGGCCGAGCGGCTCGAGGAGATCGCCCGGAGCCTCGACTACCGGCGCCTGCGGGACCGCGGGCTCGTCGGCCGGGCGGCCGGGCCGCTGGCCCGGGTGGTCGACGGGTTCTCGCTGGCGTTCGACGGCGGCGTCTTCGAGGGGGACTACCTGCGCTCCTGGGTCAAGGGCGCGCTGGCCGACCTGGGCGTGCACACCTTCGGCGACCTGCGCCAGGACGATCCCGACAGCAGCATGCCGGCGGAGCAGCGGTACTCCCTGGTCGTGACGGCCAGTGACGTCTCACGAAAGCGCTTCGTCCGGCTGCCGTGGGACTACCCGCTCTACGACATGGACCCCGACGAGCAGGAGGTCGCCGACGCCGTGCGCGCCTCGGCCTCCATCCCCTTCTTCTTCGAGCCGGTCACCCTGCGCTCGCATGGCTCCGCGTCACAGGTGTCGACGTTGGTCGACGGCGGCGTGCTGTCGAACTTCCCGATCGCGTTGTTCGACCGCACCGACGGGCAGCCGCCGCGCTGGCCGACGTTCGGCGTCCGGCTCTCGATGCGACCCGACGGCCGTGCGAGCACCACCGAGGTGCGCGGCACGGTGTCGCTGGCGCTGTCCCTGGTCGAGACCATGCTCGAGGCCTGCGACGCCCAGCACATCGACGACCCGTGTGTGCAGGCACGCAGCGTCTTCGTCGAGACCGGAGGCATCTCGCCGGTCGACTTCGGCATCACCGACGAGCAGCAGGAGCAGCTGCTCCTCGCCGGCCACCAGGCGGCCGGCGACTTCCTGTCGGGCTGGGACTGGTCGCGCTACCTCCGGACCTGCCGCAGCTCCCCGGGTGATGCGTGAGGCTCTGGGTCCCGTACGCCGACTGGCCGGACGCGCTGGACCTGCCGGCGGGTGTCGAGGTCGACGTGTACGACGGACACGGCGCGCCGCCGACCAGCCCGGTCGAGATGTACGTCCTGCCGTACATGGCCGGCGCCGCTCCGGCACAGCTGATGGCGGACCTGCCGACGCTGCGGGTGGCGCAGACGCTCACCGCCGGCATCGACGACGTCCGGCCGCACGTTCCCGAGGGGGTCACGCTGTGCAACGCGCGCGGGGTGCACGACGCCTCGACCGCGGAGCTCGCGTTGGCCCTGGTCCTCGCCGCCCAGCGGGGCATCCCGGACCACGTCCGGGCCGCCGGACAGGGGGAGTGGGCGCACGACACCCGGCCGTCGCTGGCCGACCGCCGGGTCCTGCTCGTCGGCTACGGGTCGGTCGGTGCGGCCGTCGAGGCCCGGCTGGCCGGGTTCGAGTGCGACGTCCGGCGGGTCGCCCTGCGGGCACGTGCGGGTGTCGAGCCGTACGAGTCGCTTCCGTCGCTGCTGCCGTGGGCCGAGGTCGTCGTGCTCACGGTGCCGATGACCGACGAGACCCGCGGTCTGGTCGACGCAGCGTTCCTCGCGGCCCTGCCCGACGGTGCGCTCGTCGTCAACGTCGCCCGTGGGCCGGTCGTGGTCACCGACGACCTGGTCGCCGAGCTCGCCACAGGGCGGCTTCGGGCGGCGCTGGACGTCACCGACCCCGAGCCGCTGCCCCCCGGACACCCGTTGTGGAGCTCAGGGGCCCTGATCAGCCCGCACGTGGGTGGGAACTCGACGGCGTTCCAGCCGCGGGCGCGCCGCCTGGTGGCCGAGCAGGTCGCCCGGTACGTGGCCGGCGAACCGCTCGCCAACGTGATCACCGCGGCGTACTGAGCGCTGACGTAGGCTCCGCTGATGGAGCCCGTGCCGCGCGAGGACGAGCTCGTCGCCGGGCCGGAGGAGGCGTCTGCGCGGCCACGCCACCGGCCCGGGATGCTGGTGGCCGTCGTTGTCGCCGGCGTGGCGCTGGCGGTCGTCCGGCCCGGGCTGAGCCTGCACGCCGAGCCGCCCGACGGTGCGCAACCGTCCCCCGGGGTGTCGAGCCCCTCGGACCCGGGATCGGCCCTGGGCACCGTCGTCTGGGACACCCGAGGGAACCTGGCCCAGCAGACCTCCTTCCTGGGCGAGGCGGTCCGCCGGATCCGCCAGGACCGACCGGAGGTCGCCCGGGTGTTCTTCGCCGGCCGGCTGCCCGACGGCAGCCGACTGGCGCTGGCCGGCACCGACGTGGTCCGCGGCGTGGTCGCCACCGCCGTGCACGCCCTGCTCGTCCCGCCGGGTTCAGCCGTAGCCGACGCGTCGGTCGTCGACCTGAGCGCCATGAGCGGCTCGCAGCGGCTGCTGGTGTGGGCCGCTCGCGGGGTCGACGGGCACGTGTACGCCGTGCTGTTGGCGCGCCCGGGGCCGGTGCGGTTCCAGGTGTCCGGCGCGGTCCGCTTCGATGCTCTTGGTCAGGCGAGCCGCCGCTGGTCGACGGTCCGTTCCGGCGAAGGGCTGGCCGTGGTCGACCTGGGCCTGGACGTGGACCCGGTGGTGGCCATCCGTGCCGCCGGCGACGGCGTGTTCCCCCTGTCCGAGGTCGTCCCGGTCCTGCGCTCCGGGCCCCCGGCAGCCCCGGTCGTCGTCGACGGGGTGGACGACCCGACGTACACCGGCCCGCGGACCGAGCTGCTGGTGCGCGGTCTCCAGCAGGGGGCAGGGAGCCTGGTCGACCTGGCCCGGGCCAGGCCCCGCGTGCTCTGGAGCGGCGCGCCGTGGAAGCTGCGGCCGCTGGCACTGGTACTGCTGACCCGGCCCGACGGGGTCCGGCTGCAGGCCCTGGTCGGCCAGTACGGCGGGAACGCGTTCTCGGCCGGGGTGCGGGGCCTCCCGGCCGACGACCCGGACCGGACCCCTTGGCTGCTCGAGCCGTTCTCCGCGCAGGACCCCACCTTCCTGCTCCTCCCCACCGGCGCCGGCACCGTGGTCTACCGCCGGCCGCCCGGGCCGGCCATCCGGCTGTCGGTCGGTCCCAGCGGCGCGGTCGGGCTGATGGAGCCGGGGCCGACGCCACCCACGGCCCGCGGTGCCAGGGTGGTGTTGCTCGACCCGGCCGGCAACGAGCTGTTCCGCACGACCCTCACCCGGACCGGGGTCGACGACCCGCTGGCGCTGTCCCGGGGCTGACCGCCTTCTGCTGCCTCAGGCGACGGCCGCGGGCTCGCGCTCCGGCTGCCGGGCCGAGGTCGCCGCGACGACCGGCTCGTCGGGGCATGGCCCCCACCTGCGGGCCAGCCGGATGCCTGCCGCGACGACAGCCGCGCCGGCGACTGCGTCGAGCAGGTAGTGGTTCGCGGTCGAGACGACGACGACCGTGGTGACGACCGGGTAGGCGACGGCGAGCGCGCGGACCCAGCCGCGCCGGGCCAGCCGGAAGACCACCCAGGCGACCCAGACCGCCCACCCGACGTGCAACGAGGGCATGGCCGCCAGCTGGTTGGTGAGCTCGCCGAGCCCGCGGGGGGCACTGGCCTCGCTGCCCCACCAGCCGTGCCCTGCGGTGCTCGCCAGCGTGTCGACGAAGCCCGGCAGCATCCGTGGCGGCGCCATCGGCACCAGGGTGAAGCCCACCAGCCCGATGGCGGAGGACAGCACCAGGGCGTTGCGGGCCTGCGGGTAGAACCGGTGGTGGCTGCGGTAGGCCCAGACCATCACCACCGGAGTCACGAGGTAGTGCAGCAGCGAGTACCAGTAGCTCGCGGCCAGCGCGAGGGCGGGTACGGCCTGCAGGGCCGCGTTGGCCGAGCCCTCGATGTCCAGGTGCAGCAGGCGCTCGACCGCCAGCAGGTCCTCGGCCCGGGCCAGCGCTGCGGGCAGGCTGCCACCGCCGAGCAGCCGGGCGCCGCTGTAGGCGAGGTACAGCAGGGCGAGCAGGAGCACCTCGCGCAGCCATCGCGGCACCCGGCCGACGACGGACGGCGTCCGCGGGGCGCCGAGCTCGCACGTGGACATGGCCTCGATCCTCCGTCGTCGGTCTGCGTCCTGCCAACCCGTTTCGGCGCGGGCACCGCCGGGTGGTCCCGACCCCATGAGGCGCGCCCCGGCTTGCAGCCGGGTTGCAGCCCACTGGCACCGGGTCCGGCGGCCGCCGGCTGCGGTCGTCGCTGGTGGTCTCGGCGGCCGGGACATCGCCCGCTCGGGTTCCCAGCAGTGGCAGCATCGGAGCGTGCCGACACATTCCTCCAGCGGAGAACCCGACATCAAGCCACGCTCGCGGGACGTCACGGACGGCCTGGAGAAGACGGCTGCCCGCGGCATGCTCAGAGCCGTCGGGCTGTCCGACGAGGACTTCGCCAAGCCGCAGATCGGGGTGGCGTCCTCCTGGAACGAGATCACGCCCTGCAACCTGTCCCTCGACCGCCTCGCGAAGGCGGCCAAGGACGGGGTCCACGCCGCCGGCGGGTACCCGCTCGAGTTCGGGACGATCTCCGTCTCCGACGGCATCGCGATGGGCCACGAAGGCATGCACTTCTCGCTGGTCTCCCGCGAGGTGATCGCCGACTCGGTCGAGGTCGTCATGCAGGCCGAGCGGCTGGACGGCTCGGTGCTGCTCGCCGGCTGCGACAAGTCCCTGCCCGGCATGCTCATGGCTGCCGCGCGGCTCGACCTCGCCAGCGTGTTCCTGTACGCCGGGTCGATCCTGCCCGGGATCGCGAAGCTCTCGGACGGCACCGAGAGGCAGGTGACGATCATCGACGCGTTCGAGGCCGTGGGCGCGTGCGCCCGCGGTCTGATGAGCCGCGAGGACGTGGACGCGATCGAACGGGCGATCTGTCCCGGTGAAGGCGCTTGTGGCGGTATGTACACCGCCAACACGATGGCCAGCGCGGCGGAGGCGCTGGGCATGTCCCTGCCCGGCAGCGCCGCCCCACCCGCCACCGACCGGCGCCGCGACGGTTTCGCCCGCCGCTCCGGCGAGGCGGTTGTCGGGATGCTGCGCCGCGGCATCACCGCCCGCGACGTGATGGTCCGGGAGGCGTTCGAGAACGCCATCGCCGTGGTGATGGCGTTCGGCGGATCGACGAACGCGGTGCTGCACCTGCTCGCGATCGCGTACGAGGCCGAGGTGCAGCTGGACCTCGACGACTTCAACCGGATCGGGGCCAAGGTGCCTCACCTGGCCGACGTGAAGCCGTTCGGCCAGTACGTCATGACCGACGTCGACCGGGTGGGGGGCGTGCCGGTCGTCATGCGGGCTCTGCTGGACGCCGGTCTGCTGCACGGCGACGTCCTGACGGTCACCGGTCGGACCCTGGCCGAGAACCTGGCCGACATCGCCCCGCCGGACGTCGACGGGAAGGTGCTGCGCGCCATGTCCCGGCCGATCCATGCCACCGGCGGCCTCACCATCCTGCGCGGCTCGCTGGCCCCGGACGGCGCCGTGGTGAAGACGGCCGGCTTCGACGCCGACGTGTTCGAGGGCACGGCACGGGTCTTCGACCGCGAGCGCGCTGCGATGGACGCGCTCGCGGACGGCACGATCGTCGCCGGTGACGCCGTCGTGATCCGCTACGAAGGGCCCAAGGGCGGCCCTGGCATGCGCGAGATGCTCGCGATCACGGGTGCGATCAAGGGAGCGGGGCTCGGCAAGGAGGTGCTGCTGCTCACCGACGGCCGGTTCTCCGGCGGTACGACCGGCCTCTGCGTCGGGCACGTGGCGCCGGAGGCCGTTGACGGTGGCCCGGTCGCCCTGGTCCGCGACGGCGACCGGATCCGGCTGGACGTCGCCTCCCGCACGCTCGACCTCCTGGTCGACGACGACGAGCTCGACCGCCGGCGCAGCGGCTGGGAGCCCCTGCCGCCGGTCTACACCGGGGGAGTGCTCGCGAAGTACGTCAAGCTGGTGGGGTCAGCAGCGCACGGCGCCGTCTGCACCTGAGCCGACCGGTCGGCGGGAACGTCCCGCCCAGCAGTCACTTGCCGAGCAGACCGCCGAGCAGACCGCCGGAGCCGGGGGTGCTGCTCGGGGTGCTGCTGGGAGTGCCCGAGCCGGGTCCGCTGTTGCCGGAGCCGGGTCCGCTGTTGCCGGAGCCGCTGCTGCCCTTGCCACCGAGCAGCGAGCCGGCCGCCCCGGTGACCGCACCACCGACGCTGCCCACCGTCCCGCCGACCGTGCCGACCGGGTCCTTCACCACCCCGCCGACCGTGCCGACGGGGTCCTTCACGACACCACCGACCGTGCCCGTCACGTCGTCGACCAGCCCGCCGACGCCACCGGTCGGAACGGGAGAGGTCGGGACGGGGACGGGGACCGTGGGCAGGGTGACCTTCGGGGTGGGGGTGGGGGTGGGCAGCTTCGGCGTCGGGTCCGCCGGGCCCGGGTCCTTGGACGGGGGTGCGGACGTGCTGGTGTCCGCCGGGTCCTTCTTGCCCGCGTCGGTGCCGCCGGAGCCGTCGGCCGCGGGCGTACCGTCCGCGCTGCCGCCGGCGGCGGCCGGAGCGGCCCGGTCGGCGGCGGGCAGGTCGGACCGGCCGCGTGCCGCACCGGACGGGCGTGCGGTCTCGGACCCGGCCGAGGCGGGAGCGGTGGACGGGGCCGACTGCGCTGCTGCCGCCGGTGTGGTCGCCGCGGGCAGGGACACGACGCCGACCCCGGAGGCCACCGCGCCGGTGGCCAGAGCCCCGGCGCCGACGACCCGGGCGATGGTGGCGGCCGGGACCGCACCCGCGACCAGCGGGATGTCGGCCACCCACGCGATGACGCCCTGGGCGCGCCGCAGCCGGGGTGCCCCGACTGCGACCATGGCCCGGACGACCTGAGGGTCGAACTGGGTCCCGGACCACTTCACCAGCTCCTGCAGCGCCGCGGACCGCGACACCGGCCGCTTGTACGCGCGGGCGGCGGTCATCACGTCGTAGGCGTCGGCCACCGAGACGATCCGGGCGCCGAGGCTGATCTGCTGGCCGGCCACCCCGTTCGGGTAGCCCGTGCCGTCGTAGCGCTCGTGGTGCTGGATGATGCAGTCCGCCCACTCGCCCAGCCACGGCAGCAGCCCGGCAGCCATCTCCGCCCCGTGGGTGGGGTGGGACTTGAGGACCGCCCACTCCTCCTCGGTGGGCTTGCCCGGCTTGTTGAGCAGCGTTGCCGGCACCTGGAGCTTGCCGATGTCGTGCAGGATCGCCGCCCAGCGCAGCAGGTCGCGGTCGCGGCGGGGGAGACCCATCTGCTCGGCGAGCAGGTCGGTGAACATCCGGACCCGCTCGGCGTGGCCGCGGGTCGGCTTGTCGTGGGCGCTCAGCGCTGCGACCAGGGTGAGGATCTCGCGGGCCACGGCGCCGGGGTCCGCCCCGGCCTTGCGCACCCGGGCCAGCTGCTCCTCGATCGGCCGGCGCCGGATCGCCTCCCGCGCCACCTTGACCCGGGAGGGTGCCCGGTCCGGGAAGAGCATGCTGAGGTCGAGCAGGGTGACGAGCGGCAGCAGCTTCCGGCTGAGCCGGTCGACGCCGAGCATCACCAGCGTCGAGACGGCGACGAGCACCGCGAGGTGCCAGCCGCGGTCCAGGTGGTTGCGGACCGGCGGCAGCACGCTGTGCACGCCCCAGGCAGCGGCGAAGGATGCGACCACCGGGCCGCACATCACGGTCAGCCGAAGGGCCGCGGCTCCGAACGCATGGCTGCGCCAGCGGCCCGGTGCCTGGTCCTGCTTCCCGTCCCGGCTCGTCACGAGCGTCCCCCAGTTCTTGGCCTCCCCTTTACAGTCGGCATCGACGGCGGCGGAACGGATGCTCCGCCCGGGTGAAACCGCAGAAAGCGGTGGCGACCGCGCCGGCCCGGCATGCGAGACGCCGAGTGCCACGCGTTGACACAGGTGGGGCGCGGTAGCGAGGCTGTGCACGTGACCCGCCTGGTCGTACTTCCCGGGCGCGCCGTCTGACGCCCGTCAGCCGAGCGCGCGACCCCTCGCTGTCCGATGTCGGACAAGAGGGGTTTTTTGTTGCACCGAACCGTCACCACGAGAGGTCCCACCGATGCCCGAGCAGGTCAGCGAGTCGATGTCGGGTGCCCAGAGCATCGTCCGGTCGCTGGAGTCGGCCGGCGTAGACACCGTCTTCGGGATCCCCGGCGGCGCGATCCTCCCGCTCTACGACCCGCTGATGGACTCGTCGCAGATCCGGCACGTTCTGGTCCGGCACGAGCAGGGCGCCGGGCACGCCGCCACCGGCTACGCGCAGGCAACCGGCCGGGTCGGTGTCTGCATGGCGACCAGCGGGCCCGGCGCGACGAACCTCGTCACGCCCATCGCGGATGCCTACATGGACAGCGTCCCGATCGTGGCGGTCACCGGCCAGGTGCCCAGTGCCTCGATCGGCACCGACGCCTTCCAGGAGGCGGACATCCGCGGCATCACCATGCCGATCACCAAGCACAACTACCTGGTGACGGACCCGGCGGAGATCCCGCGGACGATCGCCGAGGCGTTCCACATCGCCTCCACCGGCCGGCCCGGCCCGGTGCTGGTGGACATCGCGAAGGACGCGATGCAGGCCATGACGACCTTCGCCTGGCCGAGCACCGTCGACCTCCCGGGCTACCGGCCGGTCAGCAAGCCACACGCCAAGCAGGTGCGCGAGGCCGCCCGGCTGATCGTCGGGTCACGGCGTCCGGTGCTCTACGTCGGCGGCGGGGTGCTCAAGGCTCGCGCCTGGGCCGAGCTGCGGACGCTCGCCGAGCTCAGCGGCATCCCGGTCGTGACGACCCTGATGGCCCGCGGTGCGTTCCCGGACAGCCACCCCCAGCACCTCGGCATGCCGGGCATGCACGGGACGGTGGCGGCGGTGACCGCGCTGCAGAAGTCCGACCTCATCATCAGCCTCGGTGCGCGGTTCGACGACCGGGTGACCGGCAAGCTGTCCAGCTTCGCCCCCGACGCGAAGGTGGTGCACGCCGACATCGACCCGGCGGAGATCTCCAAGAACCGGACCGCCGACGTGCCGATCGTCGGCGACGCTCGCGAGGTCATCACGGAGCTCGTCGTTGCCCTCAAGGCCGAGCACGACGCCGGGAACCACGGCGACTACGAGGCGTGGTGGGCCCAGGTCGACCGGTGGCGCACGACGTACCCGCTGGGCTACGAGCAGCCGGCCGACGGCTCCCTCGCGCCCCAGTACGTCATCGAGCGGCTCGGTGCCATCGCCGGACCCGAGGCGCTGTACGTGGCCGGCGTGGGCCAGCACCAGATGTGGGCCGCCCAGTTCATCGGGTACGAGAACCCCGGGACCTGGCTGAACTCCGGCGGCCTGGGGACCATGGGCTATGCGGTGCCCGCGGCGATGGGCGCGAAGGCCGGTCGGCCGGAGGCCACCGTGTGGGCCATCGACGGCGACGGCTGCTTCCAGATGACCAACCAGGAGCTGGCCACCTGCGCCATCAACGACATCCCGATCAAGGTCGCGATCATCAACAACGGCAGCCTCGGGATGGTCCGGCAGTGGCAGACGCTGTTCTACAACGAGCGCTACTCCAACACCGACCTCGGCGGTGCCGGCCGCAGCGCAGCCGCCGCCGGGACCCGGGTCGAGCACATCCCGGACTTCGTCAAGCTGGCCGAGGCCTACGGCTGCATCGGGCTGCGCTGCGAGAAGGCCGGCGACGTGGACGCGACGATCGAGCAGGCCATGGGCATCGACGACCGGCCGGTGGTGGTCGACTTCACCGTGCACCAGGACGCCATGGTCTGGCCGATGGTCCCGGCCGGCACCAGCAACGACCAGATCCAGGTGGCGCGCGACATGGCACCACAGTGGGACACCGAGGCAGGGGAGACCCGGTCATGAGCAGGCACACGCTCTCCGTCCTGGTCGAGAACAAGCCCGGCGTCCTCGCCCGGATCGCCGGCCTGTTCTCGCGCCGGGGCTTCAACATCGACTCGCTCGCGGTGGGGCCGACCGAGCACGACGACATCTCCCGGATGACGATCCTGGTCAACGTCGAGGAGCTCCCGCTCGAGCAGGTGACCAAGCAGCTCAACAAGCTGGTCGAAGTCATCAAGATCGTCGAGCTGGACGCGTCCACGTCGGTCCAGCGCGAGCTGCTCCTGGTGAAGGTGGCGGCCGACAAGTCCACCCGGTCGCACGTCCTCGAGACGGTGCAGCTGTTCCGGGCCAAGGTCGTCGACGTGGCACCCGACGCCGTCACGATCGAGGCCACCGGCAGCACCGACAAGCTCGAGGCGCTCCTGCGCGTCCTCGAGCCGTACGGCGTCCGTGAGCTGGTGCAGTCGGGCATGGTTGCGGTCGGGCGGGGCTCGCGCTCGATGACCGACCGGGCCGCCCGACCGAGCAGCATCACCCCGATCGCCCGCTGACCGCCGTACGCCATCCCCTTCCGACGACGCACGAGGAGACGAGAGACCGTGGCCGAGCTGTACTACGACGACGACGCCGACCTGTCCGTGATCCAGGCACGCAACGTGGCCGTGCTGGGCTACGGCAGCCAGGGTCACGCCCACGCACTGTCCCTGCGTGACTCCGGGGTGGACGTGCGCGTCGGTCTGCCGGAGGGCTCCAAGAGCCGCGAGCGGGCAGACGCCGAGGGCCTGCGTGTCGTCACACCGTTCGAGGCCTGCGAGGAGGCCGACCTGGTCATGGTCCTCGCGCCCGACCCGGTGCAGCGCAAGCTCTTCGCCGAGGCGATCGAGCCGAACCTCGTCGACGGGGACGCGCTCTTCTTCGGTCACGGCCTCAACATCCGCTACGACCTGGTGAAGCCGCCGGCCGGGGTCGACGTGTGCATGGTGGCCCCGAAGGGCCCGGGACACCTGGTCCGGCGTCAGTTCGTCGACGGCCGGGGTGTCCCGGTCCTCGTCGCCGTGGAGCAGGACGCGACAGGGAACGCCTGGGACCTGGTCAAGTCCTACGCGAAGGCGATCGGCGGCACCCGGGCCGGGGCGATCCGGACGACGTTCACCGAGGAGACCGAGACCGACCTGTTCGGCGAGCAGGTCGTCCTCTGCGGGGGGCTGTCCGAGCTCATCAAGTCCGGCTTCGACACCTTGGTGGACGCCGGGTACCAGCCTGAGATCGCCTACTTCGAGTGCCTGCACGAGGTGAAGCTCATCGTCGACCTGATGTACGAGGGCGGCATCTCGAAGATGTACTGGTCGGTCTCCGAGACCGCGGAGTACGGCGGCTACACCCGCGGGCCCCGGGTGATCACCGACCAGACGCGCGCCGAGATGAAGAAGATCCTCGGCGAGATCACCGACGGGTCGTTCGCCCGGGAGTGGATGAACGAGTACGACTCGGGTCTGAGCAACTACAAGCGGTACTACCAGGAGAACACCGAGCACCGGGTCGAGCAGACCGGCCGGAACCTGCGCCCCATGATGAGCTGGATCGGCGAGGACGACTGAGGGGCCCAGCCCCTACTGAGCCGGTCAGCCCCCGGACTCCCCACCCGGAGTCCGGGGGCTGACAGGTCTCGGGGACCTCCAGGTTTGAGCGGTGATCCGTGTGAGCAGGAAGCCCGCGCCACTCCTGCTCCGGACCTGCGAGGTGCTCATGGGCGGTTCACTCCGGCTCGACATGAACTGGTTGGACTACCTGATCCTCGCGACGTACTTCGCCGTGGTCATCGGCATCGGCTTCGCCGCCCGTCGCAGCATCAAGAGCAGTCTCGACTTCTTCCTCTCCGGGCGCTCGCTGCCGGCGTGGGTGACCGGGCTGGCGTTCATCGCCGCCAACCTCGGCGCGATCGAGATCCTGGGCATGGCCGCCAACGGCGCGCAGTACGGCATCGCGACCGTGCACTTCTACTGGGTCGGCGCTATCCCCGCGATGGTCTTCCTGGGCATCGTGATGATGCCCTTCTACTACGGCTCCAAGGTGCGCAGCGTCCCGGAGTACCTGCGACTGCGCTTCGACAACCGGTCCCACCTGTTCAACGCCATCACCTTCGCCGTTGCATCGGTGCTCATCGCCGGGGTCAACCTCTACGCGCTCGCCATCGTCATCCAGGCACTGCTGGGATGGCCGGTGTGGCTGGCGATCGTGGTGTCGGCGACGTTCGTCCTCGCCTACATCACCCTGGGCGGCCTCTCGTCGGCCATCTACAACGAGGTGCTGCAGTTCTTCCTCATCCTGGCCGGGCTGGTCCCGCTGGTCGTCGTCGGGCTGACCGCGAACGGCGGGTGGTCCGGGCTCAAGGAGAAGGTCGTCGGCAACCCGAACGGGGGCGACTCGTTCCTGTCGGCCTGGGGCGGGACCGGCGTCGGCAACGTGACGAACCCGATCGGCGCCGACTGGATCGCGATCGTGCTCGGCCTCGGCTTCGTCCTGTCGTTCGGCTACTGGACGACGAACTTCGCCGAGGTGCAAAGGGCACTGTCGGCCAAGGACATGTCGGCCGCCCGGCGTACGCCCATCATCGGCGCCTACCCGAAGATCTTCATCCCGGCGCTCACGGTCATCCCCGGTCTGATCGCCCTGGTGGAGTTCCCGAAGCTCGGTGCGAGCTCCGGCGACCTCCAGTACAACAACGCAATCCCTCTGCTCATGGAGAAGTACCTGCCGAACGGTGTGCTCGGCGTCGCGGTGACCGCGCTGCTCGCCGCGTTCATGGCCGGCATGGCTGCCAACGTGTCCAGCTTCAACACGGTCTTCACGTACGACATCTGGCAGGACTACGTGCAGAAGGACCGGCCGGACGACTACTACCTCCGGTTCGGCCGCCTCGTGACCGTGGCGGGCGTCGTCATCGGCGTGGGCACCGCGTTCATCGCGGCCGGCTACAGCAACATCATGAACTACATCCAGGCGCTCTTCTCGATCTTCAACGCGCCGCTGTTCGCGACCTTCATCATCGGCATGTTCTGGAAGCGGATGACCTCGGCTGCCGGCATCGCCGGGCTCGTCGCCGGGACGCTCGGCGCCGGCTTCGTCTTCGTCACCTCCGAGAGCGGCGTGGACTCCTTCGGCTTCGACCAGCCGCTGCTGTTCACGTTCGGCTCCGGGCTCGCGGCCAGCTTCTGGGGTGCCGTGGTCGCGTTCGCGTGCGACGCGCTGGTGAGCGTCGCGGTCACGTTCATGACCGCCCCGAAACCCGTGGCCGAGCTCGAAGGCCTGGTCTACGGGACGACGGTCGACCACGGTGAGCTCGCGCACGGCGACGACGTCTGGTGGCGGAACCCGGTGCCGCTCGGTCTGGGCGCCGTGGCGATCTCGCTGCTCCTCTACATCCCCTTCGCGTGACGGGCGGACCGACATGAGCGACGACGACGCCATTCGCAACAGCGAGCAGGCGGCGGAGAAGTCCGAGGCGGCCCGGCTGTTCGACATCCGCCGGATCATCGGGGGCCTGTTCACGCTCTACGGCGTGGTGCTGCTGGTCGCCGGCGTGCTCGACGGCGCGGCCGCCTCGGACCAGGCCGCGGGCATCGACATCAACATCTGGACCGGGCTGGGCATGGGGGTGTTCGGCCTGGCATTCCTGGCCTGGATGCACTGGCGGCCGCTGCAGCCGCCGCCGGAGGGTCAGGAGGGCCAAGGGGACGACGCCGGCTGAGCCTGCTCACCGGCCCGCCCGGGGCGTCCCCTGTCCGCTGCGTGGACGGTTGTGAAAGCGTTCACAAGCCGGTGCCTACGATGGCCGGGTGACTACGCCAGCCGCGCCCGGGTCCCTCGCGTCCGACGCCCGACGTCCCGTCGTCCTCATCGCCGAAGAGCTCTCGCCCGCCACCGTCGCCGCCCTCGGTCCCGACTTCGAGGTGCGCACCGTGGACGGCACCGACCGGCCGGCGCTGCTGTCCGCGGTGGCGGACGCGGAGGCCCTTCTCGTCCGCAGCGCCACCCAGGTCGACGCCGAGGTCCTGCGGGCCGCGAGAAGGCTGCGCGTGGTGGCCCGCGCCGGCGTCGGACTCGACAACGTCGACGTCAAGGCCGCCACCCTGGCCGGCGTCATGGTGGTCAACGCACCGCAGTCCAACATCGTGAGCGCCGCCGAGCTCGCTGTGGGGCTGCTGCTCGCCGCGGCCCGTCACATCGCGCCGGCGACCGCCGCCCTCAAGCAGGGGGAGTGGAAGCGCAGCAAGTACTCCGGCGTCGAGCTGTACGAGAAGACCGCGGGGATCGTGGGGCTGGGCCGGATCGGCGCACTGGTCGCTCAGCGCCTGTCGGCGTTCGGCATGACCGTCGTCGCGTACGACCCGTTCGTCGCAGCCGGACGCGCCGCGCAGATGGGCGTGCGGCTCGTCTCGCTGGACGAGCTGCTCCGGACCGCCGACGTCGTCTCGGTGCACCTGCCCAAGACCGCCGAGACGGTGGGCATCATCGGCGCCGAGCAGCTGGCCACGGTCAAGCCGTCGCTCATCCTGGTCAACGCCGCCCGCGGCGGCATCGTCGACGAGGCGGCCCTGCACGCCGCCCTCAAGGAGGGACGGGTCGCCGCTGCCGGTCTCGACGTCTACGCGAGCGAGCCGTGCACCGACTCCCCGCTGTTCGAGCTGGAGAACGTCGTGGCGACACCGCACCTCGGCGCGAGCACCGACGAAGCGCAGGAGAAGGCCGGCGTCGCGGTCGCGCGGTCGGTCCGGCTGGCGCTGGCGGGCGACCTGGTCCCCGACGCGGTCAACGTGCAGGGCGGCATCATCGCGGAAGACGTCCGGCCCGGCATCCCGCTGGCCGAGCACCTGGGCCGCTTCCTCACGGCCGTCGCCGCCGCCGTACCGGAGCAGCTGGACATCGAGGTCCGTGGCGAGATCGCCGCGCACGACGTGCGGGTGCTGGAGCTCGCCGCGCTCAAGGGCCTGTTCACCGACGTCGTCGAGGACCCGGTCTCCTACGTCAACGCGCCGGTGCTGGCCGCGGACCGCGGCGTGCAGGTGCGCCTCCGCACCGACGCCGAGTCACCCGACTACCGCAACCTGGTGTCCCTGCGCGGCACCCTGGCCGACGGGACCCTGGTCTCGGTGTCCGGGACGCTCACCGGCACCCGGCACGTCGAGAAGATCGTCGAGGTCGACGGCTTCGACGTCGAGGTGGCGCTGTCCGAGCACATGGCCGTGTTCACCTACGAGGACCGACCCGGCATCGTCGGGGCCGTCGGCCGGGTGCTGGGCGAGGCCGGCGTGAACATCGCCGGGATGCAGGTGAGCCGGGACCGTCGTGGCGGGCACGCGCTGGTGGCGATGACGGTGGACTCGGCGATCCCGACCGGGGTGCTCGAGGAGCTGGCCCGCGAGATCGGCGCCGAGAAGGCACGCCAGGTGGACCTCACCGAGTAGCAGTGCCCACGACCTCGGTGTGGCTGGCCTCACCCACCTCCCCCCGCCCGTCCAGTGGCGCGTAGTGGCTGCTGGGACGCCGGTTCAGCAGCCACTACGCGCCACTCGAGCGGGGAGTGGGCGGCGGCTCGGCGGCTCGTGTCCCAGCATCCGGAACGGGGCGCCAACTGGCGGGACAGCGCTGTGACAGCGGAGCTACCGTGACGGACATGGAGCGGCAGATCCTCGTACTTCGCCGCCGCGGCGGGGCCCGCTAGCAGGGCCGGCTCCCCGTCGCGGAGACCGGCGCTGGCCCGCCCACGCGACCTTCCACGAGGAGCCCCGACATGACCCGCACCCATCGCGCGACCCGCACCTCCGCGCAGCAGAAGCAGGCCGTCCAGCAGGCCGTGCAGGAGTCGATGGACCGCCGCGACAACGGCGGCGAGACCGGCCACTGAGCGTGCCCACTCCCACCGCCCTGCGCGTCGCGCTGGTCCCCGGCGACGGCATCGGACCCGAGGTCGTCGCCGAAGGCGTGCGCGTCCTCGACGCGGCGACCCGCGCGGCCGAGGTCAAGCTCGAGACCACCGAGTACGACCTCGGCGCGCGTCGGTGGCACGCCACGGGGGAGACCCTCCCGGACGGCGTGCTCGCCGAGCTACGGGGGCACGACGCCATCCTGCTCGGCGCCGTCGGCGACCCGACGGTGCCCAGCGGCGTGCTCGAGCGCGGCCTGCTGCTCAAGCTGCGGTTCGCCTTCGACCACCACGTCAACCTTCGCCCGGCGCGGCTCTACCCCGGGGTGGCTTCGCCGCTCGTCGACGGACGCGAGATCGACTTCGTCGTCGTCCGTGAGGGCACCGAGGGCCCGTACGTCGGCAACGGGGGCACCGTGCGCGAGGGCACCCCGCACGAGATCGCCACCGAGGTGAGCGTCAACACCGCATACGGCGTGGAGCGGGTCGTGCGAGACGCGTTCCGCCGCGCGGCGGCCCGGCCGCGACGCCACCTCACGCTGGTGCACAAGACGAACGTCCTCGTGCACGCGGGCGGCCTCTGGGCCCGGACCTTCGCCGCGGTCGCGGCCGACTTCCCCGAGGTGACCACCGACTACCTGCACGTCGACGCGGCGTCGATCTTCCTGGTCAGTCAGCCACAGCGGTTCGACGTCATCGTCACCGACAACCTCTTCGGCGACATCGTCACCGACCTCGCCGCAGCGATCACCGGGGGCATCGGCCTGGCGGCGAGCGGGAACCTCGACGTGAGCGGCAGCAACCCGTCGATGTTCGAGCCGGTACACGGGTCGGCCCCGGACATCGCCGGCACCGGCACCGCCGACCCGACAGCGACCATCCTGTCCGTCGCGCTGCTGCTCGAGCAGGTAGGACTGCCGGACGCCGCGTCCGCCGTCGAGCGGGCCGTCGCCTCCGACCTGGCGGCGCGGGGCGACGCCCGGCGCAGCACCCGCGAGGTCGGCGACGCCGTCCTCGAACGCCTCTGAGCAGCACGAACGGCTACCCAGGGGCGCCTCGAACGCCCTGAGAGGTACCGTCGGATCATGAGTGACCTGACCATCGAGCTGAGCCCCTCGACCTCACCGCGCCCGGCCGAGGAACGCGCCGGCCTGCTGCAGGACCCTGGGTTCGGCCAGGTCTTCACCGACCACATGGTCACCGCCCGCTACTCGCCCGGATCGAGCTGGCACGACGCCCGGCTGACGGCGTACGCGCCGCTCACGCTGGACCCGGCGACCTCGGCGCTGCACTACGGCCAGGCGATCTTCGAGGGGCTCAAGGCCTACCACCAGCCCGACGGCTCGATCGCGGTGTTCCGTCCCGAGCAGAACGCCCGCCGCTTCCAGCGGTCCGCCCGACGGCTCGCCATGGCCGAGCTGCCCGAGCAGCTGTTCCTCGACGCGGTCAGCGCCCTGGTCACGGCCGACCGCGACTGGGTGCCGACGAGGCCGGGTGAGTCGCTCTACCTGCGGCCGCTGGAGTTCGCCCTCGACCCGTTCCTGGGCGTCCGGCCGTCGCGCGAGTACCAGTTCCTGCTGTTCGCCTCGCCGGCCGGCGCGTACTTCTCCGGCGGCGTCCAGCCGGTGACCGTCTGGCTCTCGACGGAGTACACGCGCGCCGCACCAGGGGGCACCGGCGAGGCGAAGTGCGCCGGGAACTACGCCGCCTCGCTCGTCGCGCAGGCTCAGGCTGCCGAGAAGGGGTGCGACCAGGTCGTCTGGCTCGACGCGGTGGAGCACCGCTACGTCGAGGAGATGGGCGGCATGAACCTGTACTTCGTGCGGTCCGACGGCCGGCTGGTCACGCCGGCGCTGACCGGCACCCTGCTCCCCGGCGTCACCCGCGACTCGATCATCCAGCTCGGCGCGGACATGGGGCTGGAGGTCGAGGAGCGTCGGGTCTCCACCGAGGAGTGGGAAGCGGGCAGCCGGGACGGCACCATCACCGAGGTGTTCGCCTGCGGCACGGCTGCGGTCGTCACCCCGGTCGGCCGGGTCAAGCACGCCGCCGGTGAGTTCACCGTCGCGGACGGCCAGCCGGGCGCGGTGACGATGAAGGTCCGCGAGGCACTCCTGGGCATCCAGCACGGCACCGCGCCGGACCCGCACGGCTGGATGCACCGGATCGCCTGAGCGGCCCAGGCAGGCCGTCGCCCGGACCGGTGGCGGACGCCCCGTGCCCCCGACCGGCATACCCTCCGCCAACTCGCGCGGACGGCGGGCGATTTGCCAGGTCTGCCCACAGCGGGGATGGTGGGTGGTGCTTCTGGCACCCGACACGAGGCGTCGACCTGGCGCCGCTGAGAGGACCACGCGGTATGACCACGCCCGCTGACAGCACGCCCACCGGCTCGCAGACCGAGGCCGTGATCGCGGCCGGCATGGCCGCCGGCGACACCGAGGCCGTGATGCGCGCGGTCGCCACCACCGAGGTGGTCGTCCCTCAGGCCGGCGGCACGCCCGAGGACGCCCCGGACGGCTCGATCTCGCTTCCCGTGATCGAGCAGGACGGCACCTCCTACGTCCCGGTCTTCACCTCCGCCGCCACCATGGCCAGCGCCGCGCCGGACATCGACGACTCGGTCTCGGTCAACGTCGCCGAGCTGGCCGCGAGCTGGCCCTCCGACGAGCTGTGGCTGGCCGTCAACCCGGGCACCGAGGACGGCCTCACGCTGCCCCCGGACGCCGTCCGCTCGCTCCCGGCGTACGTCGACGGCACCGCCGGCTGACCTCGCCGGCCGGCGCGTCATCCGGGGGCAGAGCCCCCTTCGAGCTCGCCCTCACCCCGTCGGACGGGGTGAGGACGAGCCCTCCGGCCATCGCCGAGCCGGTTCACCACCTGGGGAGACGAGCCAGCCGAGCGTCGCTGTGACCAGGTGGTGAGACGGCGGTTCCGCAGGGTGGGCTGGCTCGGGCACTCTGGAGTCGTCATGTGCACCACCCTCTGCATTACGAGCTGAGCGCGCCCGCCGGCGCTGCGGACCCCGCACCCGGCCGACGCGCAGACCTCCCGCGACCGCGGGGGGTCTTTTTGTTTGGCGGGAGACCTGATGAGCGGCACCACCGGTGGCACGGCGGCCGACCCCCTGCGTGGCGTGGACGACGCCTTCCACGTCTACGACACGACGTTGCGCGACGGCGCGCAGCAGGAGGGCCTCGCGTTCTCGGTCGAGGACAAGCTGGCTGTCGCCGCGCACCTGGACGACCTCGGGGTCGGCTTCATCGAGGGGGGCTGGCCCGGCGCCAACCCCAAGGACACGGAGTTCTTCCGGCGGGCTGCGACCCAGCTCGACCTGAAGCATGCGCAGCTCGCCGCGTTCGGCGCGACCCGCCGACCCGGTGCGAAGGCCGCCGACGACCCACAGGTGGCCGCCCTGCGGAACTCCGGGGCCGGTGTGGTGACGCTGGTGGCCAAGAGCCACGCCCGCCACGTCGAGCTCGCCCTGCGCACGACCCTGGAGGAGAACCTCGCGATGGTGCGCGACTCGGTGACCCACCTGAACTCCGAGGGCCGGCGGGTGTTCCTCGACGCCGAGCACTTCTTCGACGGGTACGCCGCCGACCCGGCCTACGCGCTCGAGGTGCTGCGCGTCGCGGTCGAGGCCGGCGCCGACGTCGCTGTGCTCTGCGACACGAACGGTGGCCGGCTGCCGGACGAGGTCGCCGACGTCGTGAACGCGGTGCGCGCGGCGACCAGTGCCCGGCTCGGCATCCACTGCCACAACGACGCCGGCTGCGCGGTGGCCAACTCGCTCGCCGCGGTGGAAGCCGGTGCGTCCCACGTGCAGGGCACCCTCAACGGATACGGCGAGCGCACCGGGAACGCCGACATCCTGACCGTCGTGGCCAACCTCGAGCTGAAGCGGGCGCGTCAGGTCCTGCCCGAGGGGCGGCTGCGCGAGGCGACCCGGGTCACCCACGCCGTGTCCGAGCTCGCCAACGTGCCGCCGTACAGCCGGCAGCCGTACGTCGGCGCGTCGGCGTTCGCGCACAAGGCGGGGCTGCACGCCAGCGCCGTCCGGGTCGACCCGATGCTCTACCAGCACGAGCGGCCGGAGTCGGTGGGGAACGACATGCGGATGCTCGTCTCCGACATGGCTGGTCGGGCGAGCATCGAGCTCAAGGGCCGCGAGCTGGGCTACGACCTCTCGGGCAACGACGAGCTGCTGTCCCGGGTGACGACGAAGGTCAAGGAGCTGGAGGCCAAGGGCTACACGTTCGAGGCGGCCGACGCGTCGTTCGAGCTGCTGCTCCGGGCCGAGGTCGAGGGCGGCGTGCCCGACCTGTTCCGGGTCGAGTCGTGGCGGGTCATCGTCGACGCGCACACCGACGCGCACACCGAGGGCAGCTCGGCGACGGCGGAGGCGACCGTGAAGGTCTGGGCCGGCGGGGAGCGGGTGGTGGCCGTCGGCGAGGGCAACGGCCCGGTCAATGCGCTCGACCACGCCCTGCGCTCGGCGCTGGCCCCGGCCTACCCGGAGCTGGCGAAGCTCGAGCTGATCGACTACCGGGTGCGCATCGTGGACGCCGCGCACGGCACCGACGCGGTCACCCGGGTCCTCGTGGAGACCTCCGACGGCGAGACGTCGTGGGAGACGGTGGGCGTCCACGCCAACATCATCGAGGCGTCCTGGGAGGCGCTGCTCGACGCCGTGACCTACGGCCTGCTCCGGCACCGCGGCGAGCACGCCTGAGGCTTGTGCTCAGGCGGTCCAGCCGAGCACGGCCTCGCCGAGGCTGACCGCGGAGACCCAGGTCACCGCGGCCACGACCGGTACTGACAGGACGAGGTACGAGCGGCGTACGGACAGCCAGAGTGCGGCGCCCAGGAGTGCGACGTAGATCAACCAGAACAGGTAGAGGTACGGGCCGGGGACCACCAGCCCCGACGCGGCGTAGAAGAAGCCGACGGGCACCATCGCCGCCAGGGCCGACACCGCGGCCAGGACCGGCCCGTGCCGGCGCACTCGCGCGCGGCCCGGCTGCCGGTCGGACGTCGGAGTGGTCGTCATCTCCGCAGCATCGCAGCGGGGCCGGGCCGGGCGCCTGAGTACGCGGGCCTGCATGACAGGGCCGTGACCGTCCACGGCTAGCCTCTGCGGGTGCGCATCGCGAGGTTCACCACAGGAGACGGGGCCGCCTTCGGCGTCGTGGAGGGCGACGACGAGGACGCGCTGAGCGTCCGGCGCATCGACGGCCACCCGTTCGCGCCGTTCCAGCTCGTCGGCGACCCGCTGCCGCTGAACGAGGTCCGGCTGCTGGCTCCGGTGCTGCCGAGCAAGGTCGTCGCGGTCGGTCGCAACTACGCCGACCACGTCCGCGAGATGGGCGGCACCGCCGACCCGGCCTCCGAGCCGCCGGTGGTCTTCCTCAAGCCGTCCACGTCCGTGGTCGGGCCGAACGACGCGGTGCAGTACCCGGTCGGCGTCTCCGAGGAGCTGTCCTACGAGGGCGAGCTGGCCGTCGTGATCGCCCGGCTGTGCCGGGAGGTCCCGGCCGAGCGCGTCCGCGACGTCGTCCTCGGGTTCACCTGCGCCAACGACGTGACCGCTCGAGACCTGCAGCGCACCGAGGCGCAGTGGGGCCGGGCCAAGGGCTTCGACACCTTCTGCCCGATCGGCCCTTGGGTCGTCACCGACCTCGACCCCAGCGACCTCGCCCTCACGACCACGGTCAACGGCGAGCTCAAGCAGTCCGGCCGTACAGCGCAGATGGTTCGCGGGGTCGACGAGCTCGTCGCGCACGTCAGCCAGGCGATGACGCTGCTGCCCGGCGACGTCGTCCTCACAGGGACGCCGGCCGGCGTCGGCCCGCTGTCCGTCGGCGACGAGGTGTCCGTGACGATCGAGCAGGTCGGCACCCTGACCAACCGGGTGGTGGCCCGTGGCTGACGCGCCCGGCACGCGCCTGGGGCCGGTGCGGGTCCGCGTCGCACCGTCGCCGACCGGCGACCCGCACGTCGGCACCGCGTACATGTCGCTGTTCAACCTCGCCTTCGCCCGACAGCAGGGCGGCCAGTTCCTGCTGCGGATCGAGGACACCGACCGGGCACGGTACGTCGAGTCCAGCGAGCAGCAGATCTTCGACACCTTGCGGTGGCTCGGCCTCGACTGGGACGAGGGCCCGGACAAGGGCGGTCCGTTCGCGCCGTACCGGCAGTCCGAGCGGTCGGCGACCTACTCGACGTACGTCGACCAGCTGCTGGCCAGCGGGCACGCCTACCACTGCTGGTGCTCGACCGAGCGGCTGGCGCAGATGCGCGAGGAGCAGCAGAAGGCCAAGCTGCCCACCGGCTACGACCGGCTGTGCGTGGGCAGGACGAGGGACGAGCGGGCGCAGCTCGACGGGTTCAGCGACGCGCCGGTGGTCCGGATGCTGATCCCCGACGACGCCCCGCTCGTGTTCGACGACGTGATCCGCGGCGAGGTGAAGGCACCCCGACCCGACGACCAGGTCATCGTCAAGGCGGACGGCTTCCCGACCTACCACCTGGCCAACGTCGTCGACGACCACGAGATGGGCATCACGCACGTGGTGCGGGGCGAGGAGTGGATCTCCTCGACTCCCAAGCACGTGCTGCTCTACGACTGGCTCGGCTGGCAGCGGCCGAAGTTCGCCCACATGCCGCTGCTCCGCAACACCGACAAGTCGAAGATCTCCAAGCGCAAGAACCCCGCGGCGCGGCTGCTGTGGTTCCAGGAGCAGGGCTACCTGCCGGAGGCGCTGCGCAACTTCCTCGCGCTGATGGGCTACTCGCAGCCCGACGGCGAGGAGATCTTCACCTTCGACGACATGGTCAGGGACTTCGACTGGGGCCGGGTCAACACCGTCGGACCGGTCTTCGACCTGGACAAGCTGGGCTGGCTCAACGGTCACTACCTGCGCCAGCTCACGCTGGCTGACCTGGCCGGCCGGATCACCGAGCACCTGGTCCGCGTCGGGCTGCTGCCGCAGGAGCCGACGCCCGAGCAGCGCGCCCTGGTCGAGGCCGCCACGCCGCTGGTGAACGAGCGGATGCAGGTGCTGTCGGAGGCCGAGTCGATGCTCGGTTTCCTGCTGGTCGCCGACGCCGACTTCCGGGTCGACCAGGACGACGCGGCGAAGGCGCTGGGGCCGGATTCGCGGCCGGTTCTCGAGGCAGCCGTCTCGGCCCTGACGGCCCTGGAGTCCTGGACCCACCCGGAGATCGAGGCCGCGCTGCGGACCGCCCTGGTGGAGGGTCTCGGTCTCAAGCCGAAGCTGGCGTTCGGGCCGGTGCGGGTGTCCGTGACCGGGCGGCGGGTGTCGCCGCCGCTGTTCGAGTCGCTCGAGCTGCTCGGGCGCGACCGGTCGCTGGACCGGCTGCGTGCGGCGCTCGCGATCAGCGACGAGTAGGCCGGGCTGCGCGTGGTCCAGGGCGTGCTGTTCGACGTCGACGACACCCTCGTCGACCACGCCGGCGCCGGCCGGACGGCGATCCTCGCCCACCTGAGCGGCCTCGGGCTCCCCAGCGGTCCGGCTGCCGCGGAGCGGTGGCGGGCGCTGGAGGAGCGGCACTTCGCCCGGTTCCTGGCCGGCGAGCTGGGCTTCCAGGAGCAGCGCCGGGCCAGGGTCCGCGACCTGCTCGAGGACGGCGTCTCGGCCCCGCTGGACGACCTGGCCGCCGACGCCTGGTTCGAGGCCTACACCGAGCGGTTCGAGGCGGCCTGGGCCTGTTTCGACGACGTCCTCACCGCCCTCGCGACCCTGGACGCACTCGGCCTCCCACTGGGCGTCGTCACCAACCTCGACGCCCCTCGTCAGCGTCGCAAGCTGGAGCGAGTCGGGCTCGGAGACCGGTTCGAGGTTCTGGTCGGGCTCGACACGCTCGGGGTAGGGAAGCCCGACCCGGCGGTGTTCCGGCACGCCTGCGGCCTGCTGGGAACCGACCCGGCGCAGACCGCGTTCGTCGGTGACCGGCTGGACCACGACGCCGTCGGAGCCCGCGACGCGGGGCTGCTCGCGGTCTGGCTGGACCGTGGTGGGGCAGGCCACGCGGAGGTTCCCGACGGCGTCCTACGGGTGCGGTCGCTGGGCGAGCTCGAGGAGGTGCTGGGGTGACCGGGTCGGCGCCGCCGTACGAGCACACCTGGCACGGCGGGGACGTGGCACTCGCGGCCGACCCGCACCCCAGGTTGCTGAGCACGCCCCGGGCCCGGTGGTGGCGGCCGGTGCTCGGGCTGATCCTCGCCGCTCTCGTGGTCGTCGTCGCGGCGGTCGTCGTCGTCCTCGTGGCCACCCTGCTCGTCGGGAGCGGACCGGTCGACGAACGCACCACGGACGCGCTCGACCCGGGCACCTGGCAGGGCCTGCTCGCCAACAACCTGGTGATCCTCACCCTGGTGCCCGCGGTGATGGTCGCGGTGCTGGTCGTGCACCGCGAGCGCGTCGGCTGGCTGTTCTCGGTGACGGCACGGCCGCGGTGGGGTCTGCTGGTGCGCTGCTTCGGGCTCGCGCTGGTCGTCGTCCTGGCCGGCTACGGCGTCTCGTACCTCGTGCCGACGTCGGTCTCGCTGGACGGCACGGCGCCGTCGACCGGCGCGCTGCTCGCCACCCTGGCGGTGATCCTCGTCACCACCCCGCTGCAGTCGTTGGCCGAGGAGGTCGGCTTCCGCGGCTACCTGACCCAGGCTGTCGCGTCGTGGGCCGGTCGTCCCCGCGTCGGCATCACTGCCGGCGTGACCGTGAGCGCTCTCCTCTTCGCCCTCGCGCACGGCACGCAGGACCTGTCGCTGTTCTCCGACCGGCTCGCGTTCGGCCTGGTCGCGTCCTGGCTGGCGTGGCGTACGGGCGGGCTGGAGGCGCCGGTGGCGCTGCACGCGGCGAACAACCTCCTCAGCCTGGGGGCAGGCGCCTTCGCCGGCACGCTGGGGGAGTCGCTGTCGCTGTCGACGCTGGAGTGGCAGTTCGCCCTGCTCGACGTGGCGTCGATGCTGGTCTTCGCGGTGGCCGTGGACCTGCTGGTGCGTCGCTCGCGCCCGGCCCGGTTGCGGGTTTTGTCCCCCGCCCCGCAGGTCGGCTATCCTGAGCGACGCCCGTCCACCCCGCCGCCAGCGGGGGACGACGCAAGCCCATGGGGTATGGGGTAATTGGCAGCCCGACTGATTCTGGTTCAGTTAGTCTTGGTTCGAGTCCAGGTACCCCAGCTCGGCAGGTCCGCGGAGCAGTCCGCTAGAGTTCCTGCTCGCGCGCGGCCCCCCCGGGGCGGTAGGCGCGTCCATCGTGGCCCCGTTGTGTAGCGGCCTAGCACGCCGCCCTCTCAAGGCGGTAGCGCGGGTTCGAATCCCGTCGGGGCTACCACGAGAACCCCCAGGTGAGCGGCAGTCCGCGACCTGGGGGTTCTCCCGTCCCGCGGACATGTCCGGTCAGCCGACGGGCTGCGCCGGGTCGAGCGAGCCGGCCGGCTGCGAGGTTGTGCCATGGCGGGTCTGACCGGTCCGCTGCGGGGGCATCGGCGCGGGGGAGGTGTCCCACGCGCGGAAGTCCTCGCCCAGGAGGACGCCGAGCCTGGTGTTGTACGGCCGGAAGTACTCCCGGAGCTCCTCGAGGGCGGGCACGTCCGCCGGCGCGATCTCGTACCCGCCGGCGTGGTGGACCGCCTGCGGCCCGATCGGCGTCGGCGCGAGGCCGAGGAACTCGCGGACGCGGTCCGTCGCCCCCGGGTCGGCGAAGAACGTCTCGCTGCGCAGGACCAGCAGCTGCTCCGGCGGGAAGAGCCGGTACCAGCGCTCCAGCTGCTCGACGTAGACACCGCGAGCTCGGTAGGAGTGCTGGTGGCGGGCCGGTTCGTCGGCGAACCCGGGCAGGTGGCCGCGGTCCGCCACCAGCTGGTCCTCGAGCAGCAGTGCGTGGGCGAAGCAGGTGAGCGGTACGCCTCGTCGCAGGTTGTGCTGGTAGTGCGAGTAGGCCCGTGCAGTGGGGTCGCGCAGCAGCGCGATCAGCTTCACGTCCGGCAGCTGTGCCGCGACCCGCGCGGGGACCTCGGGGTGGAACAGGTAGTACGGCGTCGCCTCACCCGTCTGGATCGACGGGTGGGTCGCCTCGACGGGCATCTGCCGGCGGTACCAGCCGAGACCGCGCTCGTACTGGTTGTCGAAGTAGTGCAGCTCCTTGCGGTAGGCCAGGGCGACCTCCGGGTGCCGGCCGAGCATCTCGTACAGGGTCGTCGTGCCCGACTTCTGCGCCCCGACAACGAGGAAGTCGATGGTCGGTCTCCGGCCGAGGCACTCGAGCGCGCCGCGCTGGACCTGACCTGCCGCCGTGCGCAGACGCTTCGTCTTCACCGCGGCTCCTCGGCCCGATGAGGTGGGTCAAATGATCATGCGACGGCGTCGACGCGGCTGCCATAGCCCGTTCGGGCCAGCAAGATCGCCGTCAGCGAGCCAGCCCGGCCGCACAGGTGGGTCAGGTCCGCGCGCCGCCGCCTGGTCAGCTGTGCGCACGGCGGGCACGGCGGTCACGGGCGGACCCGCCTACCGCCAGCCCGACCGCGGCCGGAGCCAGCACGATGCACCCGATGAGCGCGAACGCCACCAGTGGTGCCGGGCTCGGGCCGTTGACGACGACGTCCTTGACCGCGGCCGCCGCCCCCAGCAGGCCCGCGACCCACGTCCACCTGACCCACACGTTCGCACCGGACGGGTGGCGGCCGTCGTACCAGCCCCAGACCAGCGCGACCAGGAGGGAGGCGAGCACGGCCAGCGCCGAGCCACCGATGTCCGCAGGGCGGACGGGGATCAGTGCCCCGGGCAGCCAGACGGCAACCGCCCGGACCAGGATGTGCAGCAGTCTCATGCCCCGATGGTGCGCCGCGCCCCGCGCCACGCGCATGAGCGCCAGTACTCAGCGGCCGCGCGACCGAACCCGGACGTGGAGGGGTCTCGCGACTGCCGAGCCGTCTCAGGTCGGACGGCGGCTCAGTCGGGCGACCCGGAGGGCGGTCAGCCAGGTCAGTGCGACGCCGAGCGCGCCGGTCACCACTCGCTCCATGCCGCCGAGGTGCGGACCGGTCACCGTGACCGACACGGCCAGCGCGCAACCGAGCAGGAGCAGCCCGATCACGGCAAGGTCAAGGGCTGTCGCGACCTTCATCGTCCCTCCAGGGGGCCAGACCGTGGGCTCCAGCATCCTGCGACGACCTGCGGCCGTCAACGGACGCCGGGGTGCGCCGGGAGCGGACTCGGCCTAGCGTGGGGGAACCGCGAGAGGGGTGACCGCGTGGACGTCCGGGACGAGGTCGAGATCGAGGTGCTGCGCGCCGTCGAGCGGGAGGCGTGCGTGCACGTCGCCGGGATAGCGCAGGCATACCCGGGAGTCGAGCCGGGCGACGTCGCCCGGCTCGTGGAGGGGCTGGTGACGCGGGGCGAGCTCTCCGGCCGGGACCTCACCGTCCGGCAGGGGGAGATCCACGCGATCACGCTGACCGAACGCGGCGGGAGCCGGCTGGTGGCGAGCCGCCCGGACGGCGACCCGCACTGAATCTCGCGCCGTCCTCCGAAGCCGACCGAGGTCAGGCGGGGCGGCCGGCGACCGGCCGTGCGGCAGCCGGCCGGGCCGGGGCCTGGCGACCCGCCGGTGACTTGCCGCCTTCAGCCTCGGGCGCTGCGCCGACCGCCTGAGCCTGCTGCTGGGCCTGCTGGTGCTGGAGCACGTCGCTGAGCTTGGCCGCCGCGGCGCAGACGATCTGGGCGTGCAGCCGCCCCGGCTGCCGGCTGAGTCGCTCGACCGGACCGGACACCGAGACGGCGGCGACGATCCGGCCGCCCGGGCCACGGACCGGGGCCGACACCGACGCGACGCCGGGCTCGCGCTCGCCGACGCTCTGCGCCCAGCCGCGGCGGCGTACCGCCGAGAGCATGGTCGCCGTGAACTTGGCCTCACGCAGCCCGCGGTGCAGCCGGTCCGGCTCCTCCCAGGCGAGCAGGATCTGCGCCGCCGAGCCCGCCTTCATGGTCAGGGTCGCGCCCACCGGGACGGTGTCCCGCAGACCCGTGAGCCGTTCGGCGCCCGCCACGCACACGCGGCTGTCGCCCTGGCGGCGGTACAGCTGGGCGCTCTCCCCGGTGATGTCGCGCAGCCGCGCGAGCACCGGGTTGGCCGCCTCGAGGAGCCGGTCCTCGCCGGCAGCTGTGGCGAGCTCCCGCAGCCGCGGACCGAGCACGAACCGGCCCTGCAGGTCCCGTGCCACCAGCCGGTGGTGCTCGAGCGCGGTGGCGAGCCGGTGCGCCGTGGGCCTGGCCAGGCCGGTGGCCGCGACCAGGGAGGCAAGGCTGGCAGGGCCGGCCTCCAGGGCACCCAGAACGATGGCGGCCTTGTCCAGGACGCCGACTCCGCTAGAGTTGTCCATGTACCGATACTGCCGTCTCAACCGTCGAGACGCAAGTAGGTCCCCGTCTCACAGGGAGAGAACCGTGCCGAGCACCTTGGCCGAGAAGGTCTGGGAGTCCCACGTCGTCCGACGCGCCGAGGGCGAGCCCGACCTGCTGTACGTCGACCTGCACCTGGTGCACGAGGTCACCAGCCCCCAGGCCTTCGACGGGCTGCGCCTCGCCGGGCGGCCGGTGCGACGGCCCGACCTCACCCTCGCCACCGAGGACCACAACGTCCCGACCCTCGACATCGAGGCGCCCATCGCCGACCCGGTCTCGCGGGTGCAGGTCGACACGCTGCGCGCCAACTGTGCGGAGTTCGGCGTCCCGCTGTACCGCCTGGGCGACCGGGACCAGGGCATCGTGCACGTCGTCGGCCCGCAGCTCGGCCTGACCCAGCCCGGCATGACCGTGGTGTGCGGCGACTCGCACACCTCGACGCACGGCGCTTTCGGTGCGCTGGCGCTGGGCATCGGCACCAGCGAGGTCGAGCACGTGCTGGCGACCCAGACGCTCCCGCTGACGCCGTTCCGGACGATGGCGGTGACGATCGACGGCAAGCTGCCGGCGGGAGTGACGGCCAAGGACCTCATCCTGGCCGTGATCGCCGAGATCGGCACCGGCGGTGGCCAGGGGTACGTCATCGAGTACCGCGGCGAGGCCATCCGCAGCCTGTCGATGGAGGCGCGGATGACCGTGTGCAACATGTCGATCGAGGCCGGGGCCCGGGCCGGCATGGTGGCACCGGACGAGACGACCTTCGCCTACCTGAAGGGGCGCCCGCGGGCACCGCAGGGCCAGGACTGGGACGCCGCGGTCGCAGCCTGGCGCCAGCTGTCCACCGACGACGGGGCGAGGTTCGACAAGGAGGTCGTCCTGGACGCCGCCTCGCTGGCACCGTTCGTCACCTGGGGCACGAATCCCGGCCAGGGGCTGCCGCTGTCCGACGCGGTGCCGGACCCCGCGTCGTACGACGACGAGCACGACCGGACCGCGGCCGAGCGTGCCCTGGAGTACATGGACCTCGTCCCGGGCACGCCGCTGCGCGACATCCGGGTGGACACGGTCTTCATCGGCTCGTGCACGAACGGCCGGATCGAGGACCTGCGGGCAGCCGCCGACGTGCTGCGTGGCCGCACCGTCGCCGACGGGGTCCGGGTGCTCGTCGTGCCCGGCTCCGCACGGGTGCGCCTGGCGGCCGAGACGGAGGGGCTCGACGTCGTGTTCAAGGAGGCGGGAGCCGAGTGGCGCCATGCCGGCTGTTCCATGTGCCTGGGGATGAACCCGGACCAGCTGGCGCCGGGGGAGCGGAGTGCCTCGACGTCCAACCGGAACTTCGAGGGCCGCCAGGGCAAGGGCGGCCGCACCCATCTGGTGTCCCCGCTGGTCGCTGCCGCCACCGCGGTCCGGGGCACGCTCTCCTCGCCGGCGGACCTGGTGTCGCCGGTCGGAGCCGGCGCAGGGGACGGGAGCTGACATGGAGCCGATCACCGTGCACAGCGGGACTGCTGTCCCGCTGCGCCGCAGCAACGTCGACACCGACCAGATCATCCCCGCCGTCTACCTCAAGCGGGTGACGCGGTCCGGCTTCGACGACGGGCTGTTCGCGGCCTGGCGCAACGACCCCGAGTTCGTGCTGAACCGGCCCTCGTCCCAGGGAGCCTCGATCCTGGTCGCCGGACCCGACTTCGGCACCGGCTCGTCCCGCGAGCACGCCGTGTGGGCGCTGCGGGACTGGGGCTTCCGGGTCGTGGTCTCGGCCCGTTTCGCCGACATCTTCCGCGGCAACGCCGGCAAGGGTGGCCTGGTCACCGCGCAGGTCGAGCAGAAGGACGTCGAGCGGCTGTGGCTCGCCCTCGAGGACGACCCGGCGCTCGAGGTGACGGTCGACCTGGCCGACCGGACCGTCTCGTGGCCGGCCGGCGCCAGCCGTGGCACCGCCGCGTTCGACATCGACGACTACACCCGCTGGCGCCTGATGGAGGGGCTGGACGACGTGGACCTGACCCTCCGGAACGAGCCGGAGATCACCGCGTTCGAGGCCGGTCGGCCGTCCTGGTCGGCGACGACCGTCTGACCCGCCCGCGTCCTGACCAGGTCTTGACGACGTCCTGAGCATGGTCTGTGCACGGTCTGGGCCGGAAAACCTTTGCGACCCAACGGGAAATCCGCCTGTCGGTGTTTGTGCAAGGACTGATCTACGCCTAACGTCGCCATCGAATCGAGCGACCTGCTCGACCTCCGCATCCTCAAGGGGTTCTACGTGAACAAGGCTCAGCTGATCGACAAGCTGTCAGCGCAGCTCGGCAGCAAGAAGGCCGCGAACGACGCGGTCGATGCCGTCGTCGACACCATCACCCGCGCCGTGGCTTCCGGCGAGCGCGTCGCCATCACCGGCTTCGGCGTCTTCGAGAAGGTCGCCCGTCCGGCGCGTACGGGCCGCAACCCGCGCACCGGAGCGGCGGTCAAGATCAAGAAGACCACCGTGCCGAAGTTCAAGGCCGGCCAGGGCTTCAAGGACGTCGTCTCCGGCGCCAAGAAGCTGCCGAAGGCCGCGGTGGCGACGGCGCGTGCCGCCACGGGGACGGCTCCGGCGAAGAAGACCACGGCGAAGAAGACCACGGCGAAGAAGACCACGGCGAAGAAGACCACGGCGAAGAAGACGACCGCGAAGAAGGCGCCGGCCAAGAAGGCTCCGGCGAAGAAGGCGCCGGCCAAGAAGACGGCGAAGAAGGCTCCCGCGCGCAAGCGCTAGAGCCCTGGCACGTTCCGAGGCCCGGTCGCCCCATGGGGGCGGCCGGGCCTCGTGCTGGGCCGCTCCGCCGGTCGGGGCGGTCAGCGGTCAGCGGCGGTCGGGGAGGGTGGCGATCGTGAGGTAGGTGACCCGGCGGACACCGCCGTCGTCCTGGACCTCGATGCGGACCCGCTGGCCGACGCGGAGAAGCCGGACGTCGCCGAGGTCGAACGCCGGGTCGTCGTAGCCGAGCTCGGTGCCGTCGTCGAGCAGGACCGTGCCCGAGCGGGTGACCGGGTCGAACGTGCGCACCGTCGCCTGCACGGGCCCGACGTTACCCGGCCTGCGACCTGGCGCCGACGTCGGCGAGGGCCCGCGCGGTCCATGGACCCACCCCCAGCGTCGCGGCCGCGTCCAGGTCGTCGGCGGTGTCGACGTCGCGACGAAGTGAGGGCAAGGTGTCGGCCGGGACCTCGACCGCACCGGACGCCGCGTGCCGCGCCGCGGAGTCCGGCCCGAACATCGGCCGCAGGAGCTCGGTGTGCCGGGCCAGGAGCAGCGTGGTGCCGCTGCCCTGCGCGTCGCGGACGAAGGCCCGCTGGTGCCGCGCGGCCAGCTGGAGCGCGGCGGAGAGCTCGGCCGGCCGCAGCGCCGGCAGGTCCGCAGCCAGGGTCCCGACGTACGAGCCGGGGTGGGCCCCGGCAGCCTGCGCGGCGCCGTGGGCCAGCGCCGGGTTCAGCCCGGCGTCGGGGTGGTCCCCGGTCACCACCGCCCCCACCGCCCGCAGTGCAGCCGCAGCCTCCGGCTCGTCCGTCACCACCTGCACCGACGTCACGAGTGGGCAGGCGAGCGCGGCGATCGTGGTGTCCAGCGCGAACGCGAGGGCGAGCGCGCGACGCTGGGCGTCGTACGGCGGCCCGAGACGGGTCTTCGCGACGCTCAGGCGCTTGACCGGCACCACGAGGCACCAGCGCCGGGCAACGTCCATCCCGCCACCCTGCCACCGGCCCGCGACCCCTGCTCGACATGGTCGAGCGGCGGACGGGAGGATGGGTCACGTCGGGACGTCGACGGGAAGAGGAGCCGGTGAGCCAGACCAGGTCGCAGCGGCGGCGACCGCGACGGATCGGGTTCTGGTACCGCCTGGCAGTCGTGATCCTCAAGCCGTTGCTCACCCTGCTGACCAAGCGGGACTGGCGCGGTGCCGAGCACCTTCCCGCCACCGGTGGTGTCGTCGTCGTGACCAACCACGTGTCCCATGTCGACCCGCTCACGTTCGCGCACTTCCTGTACGACCACGGTCGGCTGCCGCGGTTCCTGGGCAAGGAGGTGCTGTTCCGGGTCTTCTTCGTCGGAGCCGTGCTCAGGGGTGCGCGCCAGATCCCGGTGTACCGCGAGTCGACCGATGCCAGCCGGGCGTTCTCGGCAGCGGTGCAGGCGGTCCGCGACGGCGAGTGCGTCGGCATCTATCCGGAGGCCACGCTCACCCGCGACCCGGACCTCTGGCCGATGGTCGGGAAGACGGGGGCCGCTCGGGTCGCGCTCGAGACGGGGGCTCCGGTCATCCCGATCGCCCAGTGGGGGCCGCAGGAGCTGCTCGCTCCCTACGCCAAGCGGCCCAGGCTGTTCCCCCGGCCGACGATGCACGTGTGGGCCGGGCCGCCGGTCGACCTGGCGGAGTTCAGGGGCCGCCGGATCGACGGTCAGCTGCTGCAGGAGGTGACCGAGCGCATCATGGCGGACATCACCTCGCTGCTGGAGGACATCCGCGGCGAGAGGGCTCCCGACGTACGGTTCGACCTGCGCAGCACGGAGCTCCCACGCACCGGTGACCCCAAGCTTCCCCGGAGGGCCTCATGACCACACCGCAGGCTCGTGCGGCTCACCCCGCGGTAGGCCGCTCGACGACGGGCTCGGTCGGAGATCCTGCATGACCCGGGTGGCGGTGTTCGGGACGGGGTCGTGGGGGACGGCCTTCTCCATGGTGCTGGCCGACGCCGGCAACGACGTGACCATGTGGGGCCGGCGCGAGGAGCTGTGCCGGGCGATCACGCGCACCCACGAGAACCCCGACTACCTGCCGGGCATCGCGCTCCCGGACACGATCACGGCTACCGGGGCGGCGGAGCAGGCGGTCGCGGGCGCAGAGGTGGTCGTCCTCGCCGTGCCGTCGCAGACCCTTCGGGCGAACCTCCAGGGGTGGGTTCCGCTGCTGCCGGCCGACGCGGTGCTGGTGTCGCTCATGAAGGGGATCGAGATCGGGACGACCAGACGCATGAGCGAGGTCGTCGCCGAGGTCACCGGAGCGCCACCGGAGCGGGTCGTGGCGGTGTCCGGGCCGAACCTCGCCAAGGAGATCGCGCAACGCCAGCCGGCGGCGTCGGTGGTCGCCTGCGCGGACGAGGCCGTGGCCGAGAAGCTGCAGCAGGTCTGCGTCACGCCCTACTTCCGGCCGTACACCAACACCGACGTGGTCGGGGTCGAGCTGGGCGGGGCCGTCAAGAACGTCATCGCCCTGGCTGTCGGCATCGCCAAGGGCATGGGCATGGGTGACAACTCGCAGGCGTCGATCGTCACCCGCGGGCTGGCGGAGATCACCCGGCTCGGGTTGGCCCAGGGCGCGGATGCGGCGACCTTCGCCGGCCTGGCCGGCGTCGGTGACCTGGTCGCGACCTGCCTCTCGCCGCTGTCGCGCAACCGGACGTTCGGCGAGCGGCTGGGCCAGGGCCAGACCGTCGAGGAGATCCTCGCCTCGACGTCACAGGTTGCCGAGGGCGTGAAGTCGGCCGAGTCGATCCTGGCGCTCGCGCGGGCACACGGCGTCGACATGCCGATCGTCGAGCACGTCGCTGCCGCCGTCCACGACGGGCTCCCCCCGGACGAGATCGTCCGCCGGATCATGAGCCGGTCGACCAAGGCCGAGACCGCGTAGCCGGCCCGGCGCCCCACGCCGAGTGGCGCGTTCTGGCTGCTCGGGACGCCGTAGGACGACCACAACGCGCCACTCGACGGGTGCGGTGCTCCGCCCCGGTCCGGGCTGCCGGTCCTGGGGTTCGGTCGAGCAGCCGGGCAGACTGGTGGGATGGACGCACCAGCCCTGGCGCCTGATGCCGACGGCCACGCGACGGACGAGGTCGCGCTGGCAGCTCTCGCCGACCTGGTCGCCGCGGGTGACGTGCTGGTGCTCTCAGGCGCCGGCCTGTCCACCGAGTCGGGGATACCGGACTACCGCGGGCCGACCGGAGCCCTGCGCAGGTCCCTGCCGATGACCTACCAGACCTTCACCCGTGACCCGCTGGCCCGCCGCCGCTACTGGGCCCGGTCCCAGCTCGGCTGGCGGACGATTGCCCGGGCCGAGCCCAACGACGGGCACCGGGCCGTGGCGGCGCTGCAGGCCAGAGGCTCTCTGTCGGCAGTCGTCACCCAGAACGTCGACGGGTTGCACCAGGCGGGCGGCGCGGAAGACGTGGTCGAGCTGCACGGCAGCCTCGACCGGGTGATGTGCCTCGGCTGCCTCGCTCGTACTCCGAGGAACGAGCTCGACGTCCGGCTGCGCGAGGCGAACCTGGGCTGGGAGGCGGTGGCGACAGCGGTCAACCCCGACGGCGACGTCACACTGGAGGAGCGCGTCGTCGAGAGCTTCCAGGTCGTCGACTGCCTCGACTGCGGTGGGCTGCTCAAGCCGGACGTCGTGTTCTTCGGCGAGAACGTCCCACCGGCGAAGGTGGCGCACTGCTACGACCTGGTGGAGCGGTCCCGCGCGCTGCTGGTCCTCGGCTCGTCCCTTGCGGTGATGTCGGGGCTGCGGTTCGTCCGGCGCGCGGCGTCGCTGGGACGCCCGGTCGCGATCGTCAACCAGGGCTGGACCCGCGGCGACGAGCACGCCAGCTGGAAGGTGCACGCACCGCTCGGCGCGACGCTCACCGCGCTCGCCGGAGCCGGCTGAGGCCGACCGGGTCGCGGGGGAGCGGGCGCGCAGAGGGACCCTGCCGGCCGGCCACGACGACCTGCCTCAGCCGCGCGGGAGCGCCTGGGTGAGGTCGGCCCACAGGTCCTCGACGTCCTCGACGCCGACGGAGAGCCGCAGCAGCGTCTCCGGAACGTCGAGGCTCTCGCCGTCCCAGCGGCGGCGCCGCTCCAGTGAGGACTCGACCCCACCCAGGCTGGTGGCGTGCACCCACACCTCGGTGGAGTCGCAGGCCAGCTCGACGGCCTGCGGAGCCGCCGACAGCTCGACCGACAGCACGGCGCCCAGACCCGGGTAGTGCACCGCCGTCACCGACGGGTGGGCTGCCAGCCGGGCGGCCAGCTCGGCGGCGTTCGCCGAGGCGCGCTCGACCCGCAGGTGCAGGGTGCGCAGGCCACGCAGCGCCAGCCAGGACTCGAACGTCCCGGGGATGGCGCCGAGCACCGAGCGGACGTCGACGAGGCGGGCTGCGACGTCGGCGTCATGGGCGACGGCGACCCCCAGCAGCACGTCGGCATGACCCGACAGGTACTTGGTGGCGCTGTGCACGACCACGTCCGCGCCCAGCTCGAGCGGCCGTTGCAGGACGGGCGTGGCGAAGGTGCTGTCGACCGCGAGCACCGCGCCGGCGGCCGCGCACCGGCCGGCCAGGGCCGCCAGGTCGACCACCTTGAGCATCGGGTTGGTGGGGGTCTCGGCCCAGACCAGGTCGGCGCCGTCGACGGCGGCCGCGGCGGCAGCGACGTCGGTGAGGTCGACCGTGCGCACGGTGAGTCGCCCCTGCGACTCCAGCCGCCGCAGGACCGCCAGCGAGCCGTAGTACGCGTCCGGCGGGGCGACGACGACGCCGCCCTGCGGCACCAGCTCGAGCACGGCGGACACCGCTGCGATGCCGGAGGCGAACGATGTGGCGACCCCGCCCTCGAGGGCGCCGACCGCGCTCTCCAGCATCTCCCACGTCGGGTTGCCGTACCGGCCGTACCCGACGTCGCCCCCCGCGTGGTACGTCGAGGCCAGCACCAGCGGCGGGTTGAGCGGGCCGTCGGGCATCCGAGGCGGTCGGCCGGCGGACACCGCGAGCGTGGCCAGTGCCATGGACGTGGCCGGCGACGGCTCCTGCGAAGGGGACATGCCGAGGAGTAAACAGGTAGCCGGCGGCGGGCTGGGTACCGTTGGGACAACCATGACTGACCTGTCACCCCAGCAGCCCGGGCGCAAGCCCCGCGTGGCCGTCGTGTTCGGCGGCCGCAGCACCGAGCACGCGATCTCCTGCGTGTCGGCAGGGAGCGTCCTGAGCGCGATCGACCGGAACAGCTACGACGTCGTCCCGTTGGGCATCTCGCCCGACGGCCGGTGGGTGCTGGCTGCCGACGAGCCGGAGCGGCTGGCGATCAGCGGCGACAAGCTGCCCGAGGTCGAGTCGACCGGCTCACAGGTGGTGCTCGCCGGCGACCCCACCCACCGTGGCCTGACCGTCTACGAGCCGGGCGAGGTCCCGCAGGAGCTCGGTGCGGTCGACGTCGTCCTGCCGCTGCTGCACGGTCCCTACGGCGAGGACGGCACCCTGCAGGGCCTGCTCGAGCTCGCCGGCGTGCCCTACGTCGGCTCCGGCGTGTTCGCCTCGGCCGCCTCCATGGACAAGGGCCACATGAAGACCCTGCTCCGCGGCGCGGGGCTGCCCGTGGGGCCCTACGCCGTCGTCACGCCGCGGGCCTGGGCCACCGAGCCGGCCGCGGTCCGTGCGACGGTCGCCGGGCTGGGCTTCCCGTGCTTCGTCAAGCCCGCGCGGGCCGGCAGCAGCGTCGGTATCAGCAAGGTCCACGGGCCCGCGGAGCTGGACGACGCGATCGAGGTCGCACGCCGCCACGACCCGCGGGTCGTCGTCGAGGCGATGGTGGCGGGGCGGGAGATCGAGTGCGGGGTGCTCGACGGCCTCGACGGCGCCGCGCCCGAGGCCAGCGTGCCGGGCGAGGTCGTCGTCGGCGGCGACCACGAGTTCTACGACTTCGCAGCCAAGTACCTCCCGGACGAGGGCACCGACCTGGTCGTGCCCGCCGACCTGTCTGCCGACGTGGTGGAGCAGGTCCAGCGGCTCGCCGTCCAGGCGTTCGAGGCGCTGGCGTGCGAGGGTCTCGCCCGGGTCGACTTCTTCCTCACCGAGGACGGACCGGTGGTCAACGAGGTCAACACCATGCCCGGCTTCACCCCGACGTCGATGTTCCCGCTCATGTGGAAGGCGTCCGGCCTGGACTACCCCGCGCTGGTCGACCGACTGGTCCGGTCTGCACTGGCCCGCGACCCCGGCCTGCTCCGCTGACCGGTCACCGGGCCGGCAGCGCCGCCTTCACCGCGCCGGCCAGGCCCACGAGGGGTGCGGTGGCCGAGGCGCGGTCCACCGACGCGGGCACCCGCACCTGCAGGTAGGTGCCGCGCCCCGTCGCGGTGAACACGTAAGCCGACGGGCGTTCCGCGAGGAACCAGTCGACGCCGTTCACCTCGACCAGCTCGGAGGTGGCGGTGAGCCCGGCCGGGCGGGGGACACCGCAGCGGAGGACCACCGCGGGTCTGCCCCAGGCGGCGGTCCGGCGCGACGCCGGCGAGACCTCGCGCGCGTCGCGCCCGTCCAGCCGGGACGGCAGCTCCGGGTGCAGCCGGGCGCACCCGCGGCCCGGCCCGGTCGGGACCGGGACCTGCACCGCCGGCGCCGACCCGCAGGCCACGAGCAGCGGCGCCAGCGACATCAGGGCCAGCCACCTGTGGACGCCTGCGCGCCGGACCCGCCGACCACGCGGGAAGTCGGCGTCCACAAAGGGGGTGAGTGGGGCTAGAGGTGGACGACGGGGCAGGTCAGCGTGCGGGTGATGCCGTCGACGCTCTGCACCCGGGCGACGACCATCTTGCCGAGCTCGTCGACGTTCTTGGCCTCGGCGCGCACGATGACGTCGTACGGGCCGGTGACGTCCTCGGCCTGGGTGACGCCCTTGAGGTTCGCGATCTCGCGGGCGACGGCCGCGGCCTTGCCGACCTCGGTCTGGATCAGGATGTAGGCCTGGACGACCATCGGTGGCCCCTTCCTTCGTAGAGTCTGGCGGTCGCGTGCGTCGCCCAGCGGCGTCGCTCGCGAGCGAACCTACCGGAAAGGGATGTGAACCATGTCGGCCCCCGTGACAGGTCCCCTGCCGCCGAGCGCGAGGTGCTCAGGGTGAGCGACACCGTCGGCGACCTCGGTGAGGTGGCGCTGATCGCGGCCGTCCTCGACCGCCTGGGCAGCAGCGACACGCTGCTGCTCGGCCCCGGTGACGACGCGGCGGTCGTGGCGGCGGCCGACGGCCGGGTGGTCGCGACCACCGACGTGCTCGTCGAGGGCCGGCACTTCAAGCGGGACTGGTCCACCGGCACCGACGTCGGGGTGCGCGCCGCGGCAGCCAACCTCGCCGACATCGCCGCGATGGGGGCGGTGCCGACCGCCCTGCTCGTGGGGCTGGCGGTGCCACCTGACCTGCCGGTGCAGTGGGCGCTCGAGCTGGCTGACGGGCTCGGCGAGGAGGCCGCTCGGGCCGGAGCCGCCGTGGCCGGCGGCGACCTGGTGCGGGGAGACCTCATCACGATCGCCGTCACCGCCCTCGGCAGCCTCGAGGGCCGCGCCCCGGTGACCCGCGGCGGTGCCCGGCCGGGCGACCTGGTCGCGGTCGCCGGCCGCCTGGGCTGGTCGGCCGCCGGGTTCGCCGTGCTGTCCCGCGGCTTCCGGTCGCCGCGGAGCCTGGTCGACGCGCACCGTCGCCCGGCGCCGCCGTACGACGAGGGCCCGCGAGCCGCCGGGCTCGGGGCCACGTCGCTGGTCGACGTCTCGGACGGCCTCGTCAGCGACCTCGGCCACGTCGCCCGGGCCAGCGGGGTGGCGATCCGGCTCGAGACCGACGCGTTCCACGTCCCGCAGGAGTTCACCGACACCGCCCGCGCCCTCAACGCGGACCCGATGCAGTGGCTGCTCACCGGCGGTGAGGACCACGCCCTCGCCGCGACGTTCCCGCCGGACGTCGACCTCCCGATGGCGTGGAGCGTGATCGGCCGGGTCGAGGACGGCGAGGGCGTGCTGGTCGACGGGACAGTGTTCGACGGGCCAGGTGGCTGGCGGTCGTTCTGATGGTGCGGGTACTGGCGGAGGACGAGTGGCTGCCGCACGCCGCCGCGCACGAACGGCGGGTCGACGCGTGGGTCCGGCCCCACCTGGACCGCCGGCGGCGGGGCGAGAAGCACCCCGTGGAGGACTTCCTCTTCGACTACTACCACCACTCGCCGGGTCGGCTCCGGCGCTGGAGCCCGGGCCTGGGCACCGCACTCGCCGGCGGCCGGGCGGTGGGCCGGTACGCCGGGCTCGCCGACTGGCGGGTTCCGCCGGACGGCTCGTGGGCCGCGCCCGACCCGGACCGGCTCGTGCGGCACGCGGGCCGGCTGGCGGACGTCCGCCGCCTGCTGCGTGCCACGGCGGGCCGGGCACCCGCGTACGGCTGCTTCGGCCTGCACGAGTGGGCGATGGTCTACCGGCTGCCGCCGGACGCGGTCCGGCACGAACAGCTCCCGCTCCGGCTGGGCAGCGCCGGCACCGACGCCGTGGTCGACGAGCATCCGCTCCGGTGCACGCACGTCGATGCCTACCGCTTCTTCACCGGCGACGCCGCGCCTCGCAACGCGACGACGCCGACCCGGGCCGGCCAGGTGCGCGACGAGCAGCCCGGCTGCCTGCACGCGGGCATGGACCTGTACCGGTGGGCCGCGCTGTTCACCCCGTTCGTGGCCAGCGAGCTGGTGGCCGACTGCTTCGCCCACGCCCGCGCCATCCGTGAGGTGGACATGCGTGCCTCGCCGTACGACCTGGCCCGCCTCGGCTACCGGCCCATCCGGGTCGAGACGGCCGAGGGCAGGTCGGAGTACGTGCGGCACCAGCGGAGGTTCGCCGAGCAGGGCGCCTCGCTGCGACGCCGGCTGCTGACGGTCCTCGACGGCCTGACGGCTTCCTGCGGCCGGCCCGTCGGTGGCTCCGGGCAGGATCTCGGCCATGACCGAGCAGCCAGCGCAGCCAGCAGGGACAGCAGTGCCCGTTGAGGCAGAAGTCGTCCTGCGGCGCCTGTTCGAACGGCTGGACGCCCAGGACTGGGACGGCTTCGCCGACCTGCTCGACCCGGACCTGCAGGTGGAGTGGCCGCACACCGGTGAGCGCTTCGACCGGGAGGGCATGGTGCGGGTGAACCGCGAGTACCCGGGTCGTTGGCGCATCACGGTCGAGGAGGTGCTCGGCGCCGGGGACCGTGCGGTGGCCCGGGCCCGGGTCACCGACGGGTCCGAGGCGGCCGTCACGGCGGCCTTCGCGCGGGTGCGGGACGGGCGGGTGGTCCACCTCGTCGAGGTCTGGGCCGACGCGGGCGGCCCGGTCCCGGCCGACCGCCGGCCGCCGGCCTGACCGGTCACCGCCGCGGCGCAGCCGCCGACCCCGGGGACGACGACGGCCGGCCCCCTGGGGGACCGGCCGTCGGGACGCGTCTCGCTACCGGGTGACCTTCCCCGCCTTGATGCAGGAGGTGCACACGTTGAGCTTCTTGGGGGTCCGGCCGACCATCGCACGCACGGTCTGGATGTTGGGGTTCCAGCGGCGCTTCGTGCGCCGGTGCGAGTGCGAGATGCTGTGACCGAAGCCCGGACCCTTGCCGCAGACGTCGCAGGTTGCAGCCACGGTGAACAACTCCTCGATGGTTCTCGATCGCGGCGCGATCGGTGTCTTGGTCGGTGCGATGGCCAGGCGGGCGCACGGCCGCTGGGGCCGCGACGGACAGACGGGGACGCCCGGTCGTCGGGCAACCGCAGAAGGGTAACCGACCAGCGCGCCGGCACGCCAACCGAGCGCCCGCTGCTGCGCTCCGGGCCACTCCGGGTCAGGGGACACCACTAGATTCACGCAGGTGACCGCCACCCTGGCCCGCCTGGACGGCGGATCCGTCGCGCGCTGGGCCACGGCGGCCCGGGACGCCCTCGAGGCGGCCCGCGAGGAGATCGACGAGCTCAACGTCTACCCGGTGCCCGACGGCGACACCGGCACCAACCTGCACCTGACCGTCGCGGCCGCCGTGGAGTCGCTGGCCGGCTCCTCGATGCGCGGTGACGACACCGAGACGCCCACTCCCCGGCGGCTGATGTCGGCCCTGGCCCAGGGTGCGCTGATGGGGGCCCGGGGCAACTCGGGCGTCATCCTGTCCCAGCTGCTGCGCGGCATGGCCGACGGCTTCGACGGGTTGACCGGGTCGGTCGACGCTGCCGCGCTGTCCCAGGCCCTGACCACCGGCGCCGCAGCCGCCTACGAGGCCGTCGCGCACCCGGTGGAGGGCACCATGCTCACGGTCGCCCGGGTGGCAGCCGAACGCGCCGCGGGCGCCGTCGAGGACCTCCCGGGCGAGCCGGAGGCGCTTGCCGCTGTCGTCACCGCCGCGGCCGAAGGGGCTCGCGGTGCGCTGGCCGAGACCCCTCAGCAGCTCGACGTGCTGGCCCGGGCCGGCGTGGTCGACGCCGGGGGAAGGGGGGTCTGCGTCCTGCTCGACGCCCTCGCCTCGGTGGTGACCGGGTCCACCCCGGCGGCGATCGAGACGCGTCGGCCGGCCGTCGAGACGGAGGCGGTCCGGCCCCGCAGCGGTCTCGACGTCGACGACCCCGACGCGCACGGACCGACGTACGAGGTGATGTACCTGCTGGACGCCTCCGCCGACGCGGTCCACGCGCTGCGCGAGGCGCTGACCCCGCTCGGCGACTCGCTGGTCGTCGTCGGCGCCGAGCCGACCTGGAACGTGCACGTGCACGTCGACGACGTGGGCGCCGCGGTGGAGGCCGGCGTCGAGGCCGGCCGGCCGCACCGGATCCGGGTCACCCACTTCCGGGACGCGGCCCGGGCCACGGTCGGCGAGCTGGCGAGCGACAGCCGCGGCGTCGTGTCGGTCGTCGCGGGGGACGGCCTCGCCGCACTGTTCGAGGCTGCGGGTGCGACCGTCGTGCCCGGCGGCCCCGGCCGGCGGGCCTCCACCGCTGAGCTGCTCACCGGCCTGCGCCGGGCGCGGGCCCGAGACCTCGTGGTGCTGCCCAACGACTCCGACAGCCTCGCCGTCGCCGAGGCCGCCGCGGTCAAGGCGCGCGACGAGGGGCTCCGGGTCGCGGTGATCCCGACCCGGGCGACCGTGCAGGCGCTGGCCGCGCTCGCTGTCCACGACCCTGGCCGGCGGTTCGAGGACGACGTCGTCGCCATGACCGCGGCTGCCGGGCACTGCCGGCACGGCGGGGTCACGGTGGCGGCACGCGAGGCGGTGACGATGGCCGGCGTCTGCCGGCCCGGCGACGTGCTCGGCATCGTCGACGGCGACTTCGCCATCATCGGCAGCGACCTCGTCGACGTCGCCCGCACCGTCGTCGACCGCATGCTCGGCTCGGGCGGCGAGCTCGTGACCCTGCTCACCGGTGCCGACGGCGACCCCGCGCTGGCCGAGGCCGTGGCCACGCACGCCCGGCACGGCCGCCCGGCGGTCGACACCGTCCTCTACGACGGCGGCCAGCCGCGCTACCCGCTGCTCATCGGCGTCGAGTGACCAGCGGCCGCTGAGATGGTCTCCCTGCGCGCCCCGGTGAAGGCGGTCGTCGGCGGTCCCACCGCGAAGGAGCTGACCGACAAGCTCGGCGTCGCCAGCGTCGAGGACCTGCTCCGGCACTATCCCCGTCGCTATTACGAGCGCGGTGAGCTCACCGACCTGTCCCAGCTCCGGCCCGGAGAGCTGGCGACCGTGCAGGCGACCGTCCACTCGGTCTCCGGCCGGCAGATCCGCCCCAAGCTGCACAAGCTCGACGTCGTGCTCACCGACGGGCGGACCCGGACCACCATCACCTTCTTCAACCAGCGGTGGCGGGAGAAGGGCCTGCACCCCGGCACCGAGGTCTTCCTGGCGGGCAAGGTCGAGGTGTTCAAGGGCAAGCTGACGCTCACCAACCCCGAGATCGCCGCCGGGGACGACGCGGAGGACTTCGCGGGACGTCTCGTCCCGGTCTACCCGGCCACCGCGAAGCTGCCGTCCTGGCGCCTGAGCAAGGCCGTCAAGATCGCGCTGGACGTCGCGCTGTCCGACGAGGGCGCGCTGCCCGACCCGCTGCCGGCCGAGGTCCGGCTGCGTCGGGGGCTGATGGGACTGGCCGACGCCCTGCGCCTGGTCCACCGTCCCGACACCTACGACGACGTACGCCGGTCGCAACGGCGGCTGCGCTTCGACGAGGCGTTCGTGCTGCAGACCGTGCTGGCCCGCCGGCGGGCCGACGTGATGGCAGAACCCGCCACCGCCCGGCTCGAGCGTCCGGACGGGCTGCTCGCGGCGTTCGACGCCCGCCTGCCGTTCACCCTCACCTCCGGCCAGCAGGAGGTCGCGGCCGCGCTCAGCGCGGACCTGGCCCGCGAGCACCCGATGCACCGGCTGCTCCAGGGCGAGGTCGGCTCCGGGAAGACGGTCGTGGCGCTACGGGCCATGCTCGCGGTGGTCGACGCCGGGGGTCAGGCGGCGCTGCTCGCGCCGACGGAGGTCCTGGCCCAGCAGCACCACCGGTCGATCACGGCCATGCTGGGGCCGCTGGCCGAGCGCGGCCTGCTCGGGGGCTCCGACATCGGCACCCGGGTCGCGCTGCTCACGGGCTCGCAAGGCACCGCTGCCCGGCGTACGAACCTGCTCGACACCGCCAGCGGCGACGCCGGGATCGTCGTGGGCACGCACGCGCTGATCCAGGACACGGTCGACTTCCAGGACCTCGGCCTCGTGGTGGTCGACGAGCAGCACCGGTTCGGTGTCGAGCAGCGCGACGCCCTGCGCGCCAAGGCGAAGGTCCCCCCGCACCTGCTCGTGATGACGGCCACGCCGATCCCGCGGACCGTGGCCATGACGGTCTTCGGCGACCTCGACGTGTCGACGCTGACCGAGCTGCCGGCCGGCCGGTCGCCGATCTCGTCGCACGTGGTGCCGGCGGGGGAGAAGCCGCACTTCCTGGACCGGGCCTGGGCGCGGGTCCGGGAGGAGGTCTCCTCCGGCCACCAGGTCTACGTCGTGTGCCCCCGCATCGGGGGCGGGGGCGACGCGGCCGTGGACGACAGCACCGGCGGCGAGCCCGCGCTGGACGAGAACGGCGCCGGCCTGCGCCCCGCCCTGGCCGTGCTCGATGTGGCGCCGATGCTCACCGACGGACCGCTCGCCGGGCTGCGGGTCGAGGTCCTGCACGGCCGGCTCCCGTCCGACACCAAGGACGACGTCATGCGCCGGTTCGCCGACGGCGAGGTCGACGTGCTGGTCGCCACCACGGTCGTCGAGGTCGGGGTCGACGTCGCGAACGCAACCGGGATGGTCGTCATGGACGCCGACCGCTTCGGCGTCTCCCAGCTGCACCAGCTCCGCGGCCGGGTGGGCCGGGGCAGCGCACCGGGACTGTGCCTGCTGGTCACCGACGCCGAAGCTGGCTCCCCGCCCCGCGAGCGGCTGGATGCGGTGGCAGCCACCCTCGACGGGTTCGCGCTGTCCCGCCTCGACCTCGAGACCCGCCGCGAGGGCGACGTTCTCGGCGCCTCACAGTCAGGGCGCAGGTCCAGCCTGCGGCTGCTGTCCGTGCTGCGGGACGAGGACCTCATCGCCGAGGCGCGCGAGGACGCCGCGGCGGTCGTGGCCGGCGACCCGCGGCTGGGCCGGCACGAGGCGCTGCGGGAGGCCGTAGAGCGCGTGCTCGCCGAGCAGAACGCCGACTACCTGGAGAAGGCGTGATCCGCGGTCCGGTCGCGGGCCGGGGGAGCGCCACCCGGATCGTCAGGCCCGGGGTGTCCCGATGATGGTCACCCCGCGGAACATCGGCCCCACCCGGGGCAGGCTGCGCAGCACGGCCGCATCGATCCGGTGCGCCGCCCGCATCAGCCGGTTGTCCGGGCCGCGCAGCAGCAGCGCCGAGGCGATGCCGGCGGGGACAGCGAAGGCCTGCTCGTAGTGGAACTCGCAGTCGAAAAGCCGCTGGATCATGGCCAGGTGCTCGTGCCGCAGCGGACGTTCGTCCTCGGTCCGGGCGCTGGGCGTCAGCCGCCGGACGACCCGGCCGACCGGGTTGTTGTCGAGCGGCTCCGAGAACATGAAGACCCCACCGGGACGCAGCACCCGTGCGATCTCCTCGAGAGCGACGTCGAGGTCGAGGTGGTGCAGGACGCCCAGGCCGCAGACGAGGTCGAAGTGGTTCGCCGGGAAGTCCAGGGCGTGGGCGTCCATCACGACGAAGTGCGGCTTGAGCCGCAGGCCCTCGGCCCGCTTGGCTCCGGTGGCCAGCTCCTTCTCCGAGATGTTGATGCAGTAGACCTCCTCGGGCAGGATGCCGTCGCCCTCGAGGTAGTCGGGGAACATCTGCCGGCCGATTTCGAGGACGCGATGGATCGCACGACCCTGCAGCGCCTCGTGGGAGAGGCGAAGCCGATGCACTCTGGTGTGGTGCTTGGCGTGGCTGAAGACCCGGTTGTAGCCCGCGCGCTGGAGCCCGCGCTGGTAGGACTGCTTCTCCCGCAGCACCCGCGCGGCTACGTCATCGGTCATGCCGGCACCCCGGTCCCGGGCCGGCGACGAGGGGCGGTCGCGGCGCCGGGTGGCCGTGCTCCGGCCCTCGGTCCTCGCACAGCTCGCGCACCCGGCACCTGCCCGTCCCCCGTGTCGACGGGCCGGTCGTGGGCCCGCATCCGTGACCGCGGCGCCGACGAGGTCCCGTCCGACGGGGCTCCGGCGCTGCGGCACCGGCAGGCTGCCACCGGCACCGGCCCCGTACAAGGCTGGTCGCAGTTTTCGCTACGCCTGACAGCGCAGCGTCATGACCCGCCGCTGTCCGGAGCGGGAGCCCGGCCCGGACCGGGTCGCCGGTGACGCGGGTCGTCGGTGGGTCGGCGCGCGGACGCCGGCTGACGGTGCCGCCCGGTGGGGGGACCCGGCCCACCTCGGACCGGGCGCGGGAGGGGCTGTTCTCGAGCCTGGGCTCGCTCGTCGGCGCCTGGGCCGGTCGCCGGTTCCTCGACCTGTACGCCGGCAGCGGGGCGGTCGGGCTCGAGGCGCTCAGCCGGGGGGCCGCGCACGCCCTGCTCGTGGAGTCCGACCCGGCCGCGGTGGGCACCCTCGCCGCGAACGTGGCGACGCTCGGGCTGCCCGGCGCCGAGGTGCGCCGTGGTCGGGTGGAGCGCCTGGTCGCCGACGGGCTTCCCGGGCCGGCCTACGACGTGGTGTTCGCGGACCCGCCGTACGACCTGGCCGACGACGCGCTGCGCGCCGTCCTGACGGACCTGCGACCGCACCTGGCCGACGGCGCGGTCGTCGCGGTCGAACGGGCCAGTCGCGGGGGTGACTGGGTCTGGCCAGCGGGCTACGACGGTCTGCGTTCCCGGCGCTACGGCGAGGCCACCCTTTGGTACGGTCGCGCCACCTCCGGGACCGGCGGCCACGAGGCTGCGACGGCGGACCTCGGAGGGGTCCGGGACAGCGGACGTCCGACGACCCAGGAGAGCCGCGCATGAGTCCCCCACGACGACGCTGCGGGCGTCCGGGTTCTTGCGGGGACCACCCATGAGCGAGCGTCGCTGCGTCTGCCCGGGATCCTTCGACCCGGTGACCAACGGTCACCTCGACGTGGTCGAGCGGGCCAGCAGGCTCTACGACCAGGTGACCGTGGCGGTCCTGGTCAACCAGTCCAAGGCCGGCCTGTTCGAGGTGCCCGAGCGGATCGACATGCTGCGGGAGGTGACCGCAGGTCTCGGCAACGTCACCATCGACTCGTTCCAGGGCCTGCTGGTGGACTACTGCCGGGAACGCGGGATCCCGGTCGTGGTGAAGGGCCTCCGAGCCGTGAGCGACTTCGACTACGAGCTGCAGATGTCGCAGATGAACAACCGGCTCACGGGACTCGAGACGTTGTTCGTGGCGACCAACCCGGAGTACTCCTTCCTCTCCTCTAGTCTCGTCAAGGAGGTCGCGACGTGGGGCGGCGACGTCGCCGGGCTGGTCCCGGATGCCGTGCTTCCCCGCCTCCGCGCCCGGCTCGACCGCACCTGACGAGCCGGCGGCAGCTGCGCCGTCCCCCACCGCCCGCCCGACCTCATCGCGGAGGCACCCGCCCGTGGACGTCCACGACAAGCTCGACGAGCTGATCGCCGTCGTCGAGAACTCACGCGCCATGCCGATGTCGGCGTCCTGCATCGTCAACCGGGGCGAGGTGCTCGGGCTGCTGGAGGAGATCCGCGGGCTGCTGCCGGAGGACCTCCGGCACGCCCGGATGCTGCTGGCGGACCGTGAGTCGGTGGTCGACGAGGGCCGCCGGGAGGCGGAGCGGATCATCACCCGCGCCGAAGAGGAGCGGCTGGCCCTCACGGCCGAGACCGAGGTGGTCGCCGAGTCGGAGCGGCAGGCCGAGCGGATCCGGCAGGAGGCGGCCGAGGAGGTGCGCGCCATGCGGGGGGAGGTCGACGACTACGTCGACACCAAGCTGGCCAACTTCGAGGTGGTGCTGGAGAAGACCCTGTCTGCCGTCCGCCGGGGCCGGGACAAGCTCAGCGGCCGCAGCACCGTCGGTGACCTGGAAGGGCCGTTCCCCGACGACGACACCGGCCCGGACGGGTTCGGCTCGTAGCGCCGGTCCTGACCCGGGCGCCCGGCGCGGGCGGTGGCGACGATGTGACTGGCCCCCGACCGGTCAGGTAGCCTTCCTGGCGGTCCCGTCCAGGGACCGAGGCCGTTCCGTCCGACATGAGCATGCCCGAAGAGAGCAGGAGACCCACGCCCCGCCTCGACCCGCGCTCGCCCCTCGTTCTCGACACACGCGAGCTGGGGCGCCGGCCCGGGTCGATGCGCCCGGTCTCCCGATCTGTTCCGGCACCGGCCCACCTCGGTAATGACGTCCTCGGTCTCCCGGAAGGGTCACCGCTCGAGCTGGACCTCCGGCTCGAGTCGGTGGTCGAGGGCGTCCTCGTCTCCGGCACGGTGTCCGGCACCGCGGCGGGAGAGTGCGTCCGCTGTCTCGACCCGGTCACGATCCCGGTCGTGGTCGACCTCCAGGAGCTCTACGCCCACCCGGGCCGCGAGATCGAGGAGGACGACGACACCGAGCCGCTGCCGGAGATGGACGGTGTCCTGTTGGACATCGAGCCGGCGGTACGGGACGCGGTAGTGCTCGCACTGCCGCTGCAGCCGTTGTGCCGGGACGACTGCCCCGGTCTGTGCCCGCAGTGCGGGGCGCAGTTGGCGGACGACCCGGAGCACGCGCACGACCAGGTGGACGTCCGGTGGGAGGCCCTGCGGGGCCTGGCCACCGGCACCGAGCACGACGGCACGGGCTGAGCACGACCGGGCCACCACCGCAGCACCGAGCAGCACCGAGCAGCACCGAGCACCACCGACGTACCGAGATCAGGAGAGATCACCCGTGGCCGTTCCCAAGCGGAAGATGTCGCGCAGCAACACGCGCTCGCGTCGCGCGAACTGGAAGACGACGGCTGCGCCCCTGGTGGCGTGCAACCGCTGCCGTGAACCCAAGCTCGCGCACGTTGCCTGCCCCACCTGTGGCACCTACAACGGCCGCGACGTCCTCGACGTCTGAGCGGTCGGTGACCGCTCAGACGGCTCCGGGCGACGACCTCCGCGCCCGCCTCGCCGAGGCGATCGGCGTCCTGGTCGACCCCGCCTTGGCTGAACGCGCCCTGACCCACCGCTCGTTCGCGTACGAGAACGGCGGCCTGCCGACCAACGAGCGGCTGGAGTTCCTCGGCGACTCGGTCCTCGGCCTGGTCGTCACGGACACGCTGTTCCGCAGCCATCCCGAGCTGCCGGAGGGTCAGCTCGCGAAGCTGCGCGCCGCCGTCGTCAACATGCGTGCCCTGGCCGACGTGGGTCGCGACCTCGGCCTCGGCGAGCTCGTCCGGCTGGGCCGCGGCGAGGAGACCACCGGCGGGCGGGACAAGTCCTCGATCCTCGCCGACACCCTGGAGGCCGTCCTCGGCGCGGTCTACATCGACCAGGGGCTCGAGGCAGCCGCCGTGCTGGTGCATCGGCTCTTCGACCCTCTGATCGACCAGGCGGCCACCCTCGGGGCCGGCCTCGACTGGAAGACCAGCCTCCAGGAGCTCAGCGCCACCGCGACGCTCGGCGTACCCGAGTACCTCGTCTCCGAGACCGGGCCCGACCACGAGAAGATCTTCACCGCGGTCGTCCAGCTCGGCGGCGAGGCGTACGGCGAGGGCATCGGCCGCAGCAAGAAGGAGGCCGAGCAGGAGGCTGCCGCGACGGCCTGGCGGCACCTGCGGGCCGAGCTGCCCGACGACGACCTGCCGGCCCCCACCACCAGCTGACCCGTGCCCGAGCTGCCCGAGGTCGAGGTGGTCCGGCGCGGCCTCGACCGGTGGGTCACCGGTCGCACCGTGGCGACGGTGGACGTGGCCCATCCCCGCGCCGTGCGCCGTCACGTCGCGGGCGGCGCCGACTTCGCGACCCGCCTGGTCGGCCGCTCCGTCACCGGCACCGGTCGTCGCGGCAAGTACCTGTGGCTGCCCCTCGACGGCGGCACCGAGGCGGTCCTGGCCCACCTCGGCATGAGCGGCCAGCTGCTGGTCCGGGCACCCGGCGACCCGGACGAGACCCACCTGCGGGTCCGGCTCGGCTTCGACGACGCCGGCCCGGAGCTGCGGTTCGTGGACCAGCGGACCTTCGGGGGACTCGCCCTGGCCGACCTGGTCCACGGGGTGCCGGTCCCGGTCGCCCACATCGCCCGCGACCCGCTCGACCCGTCGTTCGACGACCTGGCGTGGGCGGCTGCGCTGCGCCGCCGCCGCACCGGTCTCAAGAGGGCCCTGCTGGACCAGACGCTGGCCAGCGGGATCGGGAACATCTACGCCGACGAGGCGCTCTGGCGGGCCCGGCTGCACTGGGCCCGGGCCACCGACTCGCTGCCTCGGGCGAAGGCGCTGGCCGTGCTGGACGCGGCCCGCGAGGTGATGAGCGCCGCCCTCGACGAAGGCGGAACGTCGTTCGACTCGCTGTACGTCAACGTCAACGGCGAGAGCGGCTACTTCGACCGGCGGCTGCGGGTGTACGGCCGGGTCGGCGAGCCGTGCGACCGGTGCGGCGCCCTGGTCGTGCGAGAGCACTTCATGAACCGCTCGTCCTTCCGTTGCCCGCGGTGCCAGCGCACTCCCCGAGACCCCCGGTGGTAGCGGCCGCGGGCGCAGGCGGCCCCGGCGGCGATACTCGGGGGATGGCACCAGCGGAGGGCGAGGACGTCGTCGGGCAGGGTCCTGACGACACGACCACCTCGTCCCAGCCCTCCTGGCTCCGACGAGCGGCTCTGGTCGCAGCCGTGCTCGTCGCCGGTGCCGTCCTGTCCCGCACCGGCCTGCTCTCCTCCGACCAGCCCGCGCCCGCCCCGGAGCCTTCCCCGTCCGGCTCGGCCAGCGGTGCCGCACCCGGCGGCGCCCCGCGGCTGGTCGCCCGGGTCGGCGACCGGCTGGTGCTCGCGGCGCGCGGCGCGGCCCGGCCGGGGGTCAGCCTTCCGCCCGGCCTGCCCGGCGACGCCGTCCTCGTGCCGGTCCGCGCAGGAGGCAACGACGCGGGTGCGGGCGCCGACGCCCCTGGCCCGGTGGTCGGTGTCGTCGACGGTCGGCTGTTCCGCGCCGACCCCGGCCGGACACGTTGGCGGGACCTCGGGTCAGCCGACAGCGTCGTCGGTGCGGCGCTGTCGCCGGCCCGGGTGATCGTCGATCGGGACGGCAGCCTGCAGGAGGTGGAGGTCTCCACCGGGTCGGTCGTCGACCCCCAGCCCTTCCCAGGGTTCGTGCCGGGGCAGTGGACCGCCCAGGGGCTCCTCGGCGGCGCAGGTGTCGGCTCGCTGCTCATGTCCCGGCCGGTCGGCGACGACCAGACGGCCCTGGCGCTGGCGGCTCCGCGGGCACTGGTCGAGTCCGGCCAGCGGGAGGCCGTCCGGGACCTCGGCATCTACGGCGAGCTCCTGGGCATCGCCGACGACTGGGCCGTCACGCTGTCCCCGGACTGCCCGGGTGCGTCCTGCCGGCTGGTCGTGATCAGTGTCACCCGGGACACCACCCAGGCCCGCGCGGTCTCCCCGCCGTCCGGCTGGACCTTCCTCGGTGGCCCGATCGCCGGCCGCACCCACGAGGCGCTCGTCCCCGTAGGGCGGATCGACCCCGGTGGGACGCGCACCGGTGAGGTCGCGATGGCCCGACTGGTGCCGGGCGGCGACAACGCCCTGCTGGTCCCCGGCACCGACCGGGTCCGGCTCTCCGCCGACCTCGCCGACGGCCCGCGTGGGTCGGTCTACCTACTGCGCGACCCGGCCGGCGGCGGTGACCCGCAGCCGCTGGTCTGGGACCCGACCTCCCCGAACTCCGCTGTCCCGGTCCGCCCGGCGGGGAGCTTCCCGCCGGATTCCCGGCTGGTCTGCGTCTGCGGCTGACCACCCTTACGCTTCGCCCTGTGGGACCCCGACGGGCGGTGGCAGGCGGCGCGCCGGGCCTTGTACTCGGTCTGCTGCTGACCGGCTGCCTGGGCGGCAGCGACCCGTCGCCGCCCCCGGGGCCGGCGGCGCCCGCTGTGTCCGCCGAGGTGGTCCAGCTGCGCCGCGACGAGGTGCTGCAGCGGGTCGAGATCGCCGTGACCAACCACGCGAAGGTCCCGATCGAGATCCAGACCGTGGAGCTGCGGGTCGACGGCTACTCCGGTGGCGGTCCCCAGCAGAAGGACGAGCCGCTCCCGCCCGGGCAGGTCGTCAACCTGCCCACGCCGTACGGCGACGTGAGCTGCCCGCAGACGGGGGAGGTGCAGGTGGGTGAGCCGTCCGTCGTGCTCCGGGTCCGGCGGGAGTCGGACCCGACGTCGTTCACGGTGACGGTCCGCCCGACCGACCCGCGCGGCCTGGTGCAGGGGATCGCCGCGTCGACCTGCCTGGCCGAGCGGCTGACGCGGGAGGTCACGCTCTCCTTCGGCCCGTGGCGGCGCACCGGCAGTGGGGACGACACCGTCCTGCACGGCACCCTGCGGGCCCGGCTGCACGCCGACCGGCCGATAGACATCACCCAGCTTGCCGGCTCGGTGCTGTTCGACCTGCTGCCGGCCGACCCGTCGGCGCGCCCGTTGGCCCACCTCACGCCGGCCGAGCCCAGCGCCCGGGTACCCGTCCTGCTGCGGCAGGCGCGCTGCGACGGGCACGCCCGCGGGGAGATCAAGAAGCCCTACGCCTTCCTGGTCTGGCTGGGCCCGCCGGGCGGTGAGCAGCTCGCCGTGACCCCGCCGACGGCCGACGCCGACGCGGCCGCGTACGAGGCAGTCTGTTACCTGGGCTGGCACCGGTGACCCGCGCCGCGCGGCAGCCGCGACCGCCGGCCGCGGGGCAGTCGTACCGGGCCGGCCGAAGGCCGCTGACCAGGTCGTTTGCTGCCGGCTTCGGGCCTTTCCCGGCCCTTTCGCGGCGAAAGGGGACGCTGTCCTCGCCTGGACTCACCCGTTCGGGCTACCGGTTCGCTGTCACCTCCCTGTGACCTCTTGACCGGTCGGAGCACGGGTGTCACCCTGGATTTGAGCCCCCCACGCCGCCCCGGCCGGTGACCATGCCCGGTCGCTGCGCGCGAGGCAGGGCGGATCGGCTCACACGTCCCGCAACGAGGCGGGCCGGACCGCAGGTGGAGGAAACCCGCATGGCGAAGGCTCTCATCGGTCATGTCGGTGGCCCCGACACCCGCGTGATCATGGAGATGCGGCGTCTGCAGGAACGAGTACGCAGCCTTGAGACCGAGGTCGTGCGGCTTCGCGCGGAGAACGACCGGCTGGCCGCCGGTGCCGCGGAGGAGTCGCTGATGTCGATCGAGGTCAAGGAGCCCGCGCTCGCCTGAGTCGCGCAGCACCCCCAGCACCACGCAGCAGGAGCACCGGACACCCGAGGGGACGTCGCCCCGGCGACGTCCCCTCCCTCATGCCAGGAACGGTCCGGGCCGGCGGTTCCCTGCGGCTTTCGCCCGTTTTCGGGGAGAACGTGACGTCCGTCACCTCCGCTCGTTGGTCACGGCATGCCGCACACCCGCCGCCCCGCCGCCCGCTCGCTGGCCACCGCCGCCCTCGCCCTCGCCGCCCTCGGCCTCGGCCTGGTCGCGCCGACCTCCGCCTCCGCCCACGGGGGCGGCGGAGCGGCCCAGAACAGCAAGCGCCAGCAGTTCCAGGACGGCGTCTCGGTGCCGATCGTGTCCTCGCCGAACATCCGGCTGGTCACGAACGTCCCGGACACGGCCGGCATCTCCGGGGTGTTCGCCCGCTCGGCGCCGTACTTCTACGTCTCCAGCACCGACAGCATCACCGTGTACGACGTCAGCGACCCCACCCACCCGACGCCCACCGGGGTGCTGCCCAACCTGGTCTTCGAGAACGAGGCGATGAACTACGGCGAGAAGAAGGTCGACGGCGCCGTCAACCGCTTCGTCCTGGTGGGCGCCGACCTGATCGAGGCCAGCCCGACAGCGCCGGACCACATCGGGCGGTCCAACGAGGTGATGGTCGTCGACGTCACCGACCCGGCCAACCCGCGGATCCGCTCCCGGGTCGCCACCACCACCAACACCCACACGGTGAGCTGCATCCACGAGACCGACTGCCGGTACGCCTACACCGCGGGGCGCAACGGCCAGTTCTCGATCGTGGACCTCTCCGACCTGGACCATCCCGTCGAGGTCGACTCGGACCCGACGATGGACGGCACCCAGCCCTTCACCTCGCCCGCCGGCGGCCCCAACGCGGCCTTCACCAACGGCGCCGGGCACAAGTGGAACTTCGACGACGCCGGCTACGGCACCCACGTCGGCTCCGGCGGCAGCGCGATGTTCGACGTGTCCGACCCGATCCACCCGCGGCTGGTCGCGACGACCGACGAGCACGGCGTGCAGGGACCCTGGAACGACTTCATCCACCACAACTCGCTGCGGCCGAACGCGTCGCGCTTCACGCCGGGCCAGGCCCCCAGCGTCGAGAACGGCAACGTCCTGCTGGTCACCGAGGAGGACTACGAGAACACCGACTGCGCCACGGCCGGGAGCTTCCAGACGTGGTACGTCGGGGGGCAGCTGGGAAGTCCCGACGGCACGCCCGGCACGATCACCCCGCTGGACCGGATCAACCCCGTGGACGCCGGCGAGGGTGTCTCCGCCCCCCACATGGCGTTCTGCTCGGCGCACTGGTTCGACTACCACCCCAGCGGCATCGTGGCCGAGGGCTTCTACGAGGGCGGCCTGCGCCTGCTCGACGTGCGGGACCCGAGCGACATCAAGGAGTACGGCTACGTCGCCAGCGGGCTGTCGGAGGTGTGGGACGCGTACTGGGTCCCGCAGCGCAACGCCGCCGGCGTCGCGACCGGTGACAAGAAGACCAACATCGTCTACACCGTCGACGCCGTGCGCGGCCTGGACGTCTACACGGTGGACCTGCCGGGCTCCGGCGGCTCCGGCGGTGGGGTGCTGACCGGTCTGACCGGGCTGCTGGGTGCCGGCGGCCCCCAGGGCCCCGACCCCGCGCTCGCGCTGGCCGCGCTGACGGTGGTCGCCCTGGCCGGGCTGGGAACGGCGCGCCGCCGCCGCCTGGCGCCGGTGCGGGGGAGCGGCCGGTAGGCTCTGCCTCGGCCTTCCCCGCCGACGTACCACCCGCCGTACCCCGTCCGCCCTCCGGCCGGACGGTCGTGCGCGGGGCCTGAGGAGCTCAGCTCGTGCACCTGAAGAGCCTCACCCTCAAGGGGTTCAAGTCCTTCGCGTCGGCCACCACGTTCCACTTCGAGCCGGGTATCACGGCCGTCGTCGGGCCGAACGGCTCGGGCAAGTCCAACGTCGTCGACGCCCTGGCCTGGGTCATGGGCGAGCAGGGCGCGAAGTCCCTGCGCGGCGGCAAGATGGAGGACGTCATCTTCGCCGGCAGCGCCGGCAAGGACGGGGCTGCCGGGCGGGCGCCGCTGGGCCGGGCCGAGGTGGCGCTCACGATCGACAACGCCGACGGCGCGCTGCCCATCGACTACGCCGAGGTCACGATCTCGCGGATCATGTTCCGCAACGGCGGCTCCGAGTACTCGATCAACGGCCAGCCGTGCCGGCTGCTCGACGTCCAGGAGCTGCTGTCCGACTCCGGGATCGGCCGGGAGATGCACGTCATCGTCGGCCAGGGCCAGCTCGACGCGGTCCTCTCGGCCGGCCCGGAGGAGCGCCGCGGCTTCATCGAGGAGGCGGCCGGCGTCCTCAAGCACCGCAAGCGCAAGGAGAAGGCGCTGCGGAAGCTGGACTCGATGCAGGCCAACCTCACGCGTGTCCAGGACCTCACCGTCGAGCTGCGCCGCCAGCTCAAGCCGTTGGGGCGGCAGGCCGAGGTCGCCCGCCGGGCCGCGGTCATCCAGTCCGACCTGCGCGACTCCCGGCTGCGGATCCTCGCCGACGACCTGGTGCAGCTCACTGCGACCCTCGAGGCCGAGGTGGCCGACGAGACGGCGCTGCGCCGTCGGCGCGGCGAGGTGGAGGCCGCGCTGGCCGAGGCCGGCGAGCGCGAGGCCCTGCTCGAGCAGGCGCGGGCGGCGGAGGCACCGACCCTCGCCCGGGCGCAGGAGACCTGGTACCGCCTGTCGTCGCTGCGTGAGCGCTTCCGCGGCACCGGGTCGCTGGCCGCGGAGCGGGTCCGGCACCTGGCAGATCCCGACGACCAGGACGGGAACCGGCTCGCGGCCCAGCAGTCCGGCGACCTGCGCGACCCCGACCAGCTGGACGCCGAGGCGCAGCGGGTCCGGGCGGAGGAGTCGGAGTTCCAGGCCGGCGTCGACCGGGACAGTGCGGCGCTGGCCGCTGCCGTGACCGCCCGCCAGCAGGTCGAGCAGGCCCTGGCCGAGGAGCAGCAGCGGGTCGCCGCGGCCGCCCGGGCGGCCGCCGACCGGCGCGAAGGCCTGGCCCGACTGGCCGGCCAGGTCGCTGCCCGCCGCAGCCGGGTCGAGGGCGGCGAGGCCGAGCTCGGCCGGCTCACCCCCGCCCGCGACGAGGCCGCCGAGCGGGCCCGGGTCGCCGAGCACGAGTTCACGACGCTGGAGACCCAGGTCGCGGGGCTGGACGCCGGCGAGGAGGACCTCGACACCGACCACGAGGAGGCGGCGCTGCGGCTGGCCGCCGCCGAGGAGAAGGTCACGGCGCTGCGGCAGGAGGAGCGTGACGCCGAGCGCGAGCGGGCCGCACTCACCGCGCGCAAGGAGGCCCTCGAGCTCGGGCTGGCCCGCAAGGACGGCGCCGGCACCCTGCTGGCTGCGAGCGACCGGCTCTCCGGGGTGCTCGGCTCGGTCGCGGCGCTGCTCACCGTCGAGCCCGGGTTCGAGACGGCGGTCGCGGCGGCCCTCGGGTCGGCCGCCGACGCCGTGGTCGTGCGGGACCTCGCGGCAGCCGAGGACGCGATCCGGCTGCTGAAGCACGACGACGCCGGTCGCGCCGGACTGCTCGTCGAGGCCGACGCGGCGTCGTACGACGAGCGATCGACCGACCTGCCGCCGGGCGCGCGGCGCGCCCTCGACGTCGTGACGGTGCCGGCTTCGCTGCGGTCCGCGGTGACCCGGCTGCTCGCCGGTGTGGTCGTCGTCGAGGACCTGGCCGCGGCCCGCCGGGTGGTCGAGGCGCAGCCGGAGCTGTCCGCCGTCACCCGCGACGGCGACGTCCTGGGCCGGGACCGCGCCGCCGGCGGCTCGGCGTCCGCGCCCAGCCTGCTCGAGGTGCAGGGTGCCGTCGACGAGGCGGCGCACCAGCTCACCGAGGCCGGCCACCGGCTCGACCGCGTGCGCTTCCAGCTGCAGGCCGCTCTCGACGAGCAGGCCGTCACCACCCGCGACGTGCAGGCTGCGCTGGACCGGTTGCACGAGTCCGACGCCCGGATGTCGGCCGTGGCCGAGCAGCTCGGCCAGCTCGGTGCCCAGGCCCGGGCCGCCCGCGGGGAGTCCGAGCGGCTGCAGCGCGCGGTCGCGGCCGCGGCCGAGGCGCTCGAGGCCGACCGGGCGGCGCTGGCCGAGCTCGAAGCCCGGCACGAGGCGGCCCTGTCGGCTCCCGAGGAGGGCGAGCCGGACACCAGCCACCGGGACGAGCTCGAGCACGCCGGCAGGAGCGCCCGGCAGGCCGAGATGGACGCGCGGCTCGCGGTGCGCACCGGCGAGGAGCGGGTGCGTGCCCTGGCCGGCCGGGCCGACCAGCTGGCCCGGGCCGCGGCCCAGGAGCGGGAGAACCGGGCCCTGGCCGAGGCGCGCCGGGCCCGCCGGGCCCGGGAGGCCGCGGTGGCCCGCGAGGTGGCGCTGGCCGCGCAGGCGGCTCTCGGGCACCTGGAGCACTCCCTGGCCCGGGCCGCCGAGGCCCGGGAGCAGGCCGAGCAGGCCCGGGCCGAGCGGGACGCCGAGCTGGGTGTCCTGCGGACCCGGCTGCGCGAGCTGGGCACCGAGCTGGAGCGGCTCACCGACAGCGTGCACCGGGACGAGGTGGCCCGGGCCGAGCAGCGGCTGCGGATCGAGGCCCTGCAGCAGAAGGCGCTGGAGGACCTCGGCGTCGAGCCCGAGGCGCTGCTGGACGAGTACGGCCCGCACCGGCTGGTACCGCCGTCGCCACCCGACCCGGGCGAGGAGCGCGAGGTGGAGCCCGACCCGGCGCCGTACGTGCGGGCGGAGCAGGAGAAGCGGCTGCGCGCGGCGGAGCGCGCGCTCGCCCTGCTGGGCCGGGTGAACCCGCTCGCGCTGGAGGAGTACGCCGCGCTGGAGGAGCGCCACCAGTTCCTGGCCGAGCAGCTCGAGGACCTCAAGGCGACCCGGCGCGACCTCATGGACATCATCCGCGAGGTCGACGAGCGGGTGGAGCAGGTCTTCACCGCGGCCTTCCACGACACGGCCCGCGAGTTCGAGAGCGTTTTCGCCCGGCTGTTCCCGGGCGGCGAGGGCCGTCTGGTGCTCACCGAGCCGGGGGACATGCTCACGACCGGCATCGAGGTGGAGGCCCGTCCGCCGGGCAAGAAGGTCAAGCGGCTCTCGCTGCTCTCCGGCGGCGAGCGGTCGCTGACGGCCGTCGCGCTGCTGGTGGCGATCTTCAGGGCGCGGCCGAGCCCGTTCTACGTCATGGACGAGGTCGAGGCAGCCCTCGACGACACCAACCTGGGCCGGCTGATCGCGATCATGGAGGAGCTGCGGGAGGCGTCCCAGCTCATCGTGATCACCCACCAGAAGCGGACGATGGAGGTCGCCGACGCGCTCTACGGCGTGTCGATGCGCGGTGACGGCATCACCACCGTGATCGGCCAGCGGCTGCGGGAGCCCGAGCCGGCCTGACCCCGAGCGACCGGTGGCGGGGCTGCCTGCCGCCCACCGGCACGTCGGGCCGCGGCCCGCAAGGTGTGGGCACCTCGCCGGTGGCGTTTGGGGCAGGTTTCTGCCGGTAACGTGGAGGGGGTGCAGACCCTGCTGATCATCCACCTGGTCCTCGGACTCCTCGCCCTGCTGGTCGTCGGGTTCGTGGCCTTCCCCTACCGCGGTCGGTCCGTGCCGCGGACCGGGCGGCTGACCGAGCGGGTCGTCGACCTGCGGGACCGGGTGGACCCGGGCGAGGCGCACCCGCTGGGCGTGCTGTCCACCCCAGAGAAGTCGCGCGCCATGTCGGCGCGGTTCGAACGCGCCGAGCAGCGGGTGCGCCGGCTGGTCACCCCCGGCCGTCGCTGACTTCCCGAGCCCCGCGCCCCCGAAGGGCGCTCGTTTGCGACGTGACCTCCCGACACGCCGGGCGTACCGCCCGCGTGTCGGTGCACCAGGTCGCAAACGATCATCGACGGCGAGGCCGCGCGTCGACGAGGAGCCGCGGCAGCCGACGCAGCCGCACCTGAGAGACTGACCGGCGATGGACACCCTCACTCTTGTCATCGTCCTGGCCGCGGTCGGTGCCGTCGTCCTGGTGGGCGGCGGGCTGGCCCTGACCCGGGGCCGCCGGACCAAGGCACCCCTTCCGCCGCTCACCGATCTCGAGGAGCGTCCCGGCGAGCGCGCCGCCGAGCCCTCCGGCGACGTCCGGGTCCTCGCGCCGGAGACGGCCGAGTCGTCCACTGCGCCCACCGTCGAGCGGCCGGCCCCGGTCGAGGGCCGGATGGCGCGGCTGCGGACGCGCCTCGGCCGCTCGCAGGGCGTGCTGGGCAAGGGCCTGCTCGGCCTGCTCTCCCGGGACACCCTCGACGAGGCCACCTGGGAGGAGGTCGAGGACGTCCTGCTCGCGGCGGACGTCGGCGTCGCGCCCACCCAGGAGCTCGTCGACCGGCTGCGGACGCGGGTGAAGGAGCTGGGCAACCACGACCCCGCCGCGGTCCGCGCCCTGCTGCGCGAGGAGCTGCTCGCCCTGGTGGGTCCGGCCACCGACCGGTCGCTGCAGACCGCGGGGGCCGACGGCCGACCGGCCGTGGTCCTGGTGGTCGGCGTCAACGGCACCGGCAAGACGACCACGGTCGGCAAGCTGGCGCGGGTGCTGGTGGCCGACGGGCGGACCGTCCTCCTGGGCGCGGCGGACACGTTCCGGGCCGCCGCCGCCGACCAGCTGAGCACCTGGGGGGAGCGGGTCGGCGCACCCGTCGTCCGCGGCCCGGAGGGCGGCGATCCGGCCAGCGTCGCGTTCGACGCGGTGAAGCAGGGCAGCGAGGGCGGCTACGACGTCGTACTCGTCGACACCGCCGGCCGGCTGCAGAACAAGGTCGGGCTGATGGACGAGCTCGGGAAGGTCAAGCGGGTCGTCGAGCGGCACGGTCCGGTCGACGAGGTGCTGCTCGTCCTCGACGCGACGACCGGGCAGAACGGCCTGGTCCAGGCCCGGGTCTTCGCCGAGGTCGTCGACGTCAGTGGCATCGTCCTGACCAAGCTCGACGGCACGGCCAAGGGCGGCATCGTGGTCGCCGTCCAGCGCGAGCTGGACGTCCCGGTCAAGCTCGTCGGGCTCGGCGAGGGAGTCGACGACCTGGCGCCGTTCGACCCGGAGGTGTTCGTCGACGCGCTGCTGGGGGACCCGGACCCGTCGCCGTAGCCATGGCCGCCGACGCCGACCAGCCGCGGTGGGCGCAGCTGCTCTGCAGCGGGGCCTCGGCAGAGGCACCATGGGGGCATGGCCGACAACCGGGAACCCAGCGAGACCGAGCGGCTGCTCGCCGAGGTGGACGGCATGCTCGCCGGTCCCAGCCCCAAGGGCCGCTCGGTGCAACCCCTCGACTCGGCCGCTGACGGCCCCGGCCGGGTCATGAGCCGGGTCCGGTCGGCGCTGGTCGTCGGCGCCGTCTCGGGCGCCGGGGTGTGGGTGCTGTTCGCCGTGCTGCCGTTCCTGCGGGCCACCTCCGGCGGGATCGGTGCCTTGCTGGCCGCGACGGCGGTCACGCTGCTGTTCCGCCGCCGCCGCTGACCGCCGCAGCCGCCGGTCGCGGCGTCGCTGACCTGCCGGACGGTTCTCGCGATCCGGACCGCCCCGCGGCGCGAAACCATCCCGTAACACGAGCCGCGACTTCGTCACCGCGACGAAACCTGGCGCGCGCCGCGCGGTAACCCGTCCCGACCAGCCTCCTGGGCAGAACCACCGGCCTGCCGCCGTCCCCATTGGAGGAACATCTCGTGACACCCAGCTCCGGCGACACCGCCTGGGTCCTCACCAGCGCCGCCCTCGTGCTGCTCATGACCCCCGGCCTCGCGCTCTTCTACGGCGGCATGGTCCGCGCCAAGAGCGTCCTGAACATGATGATGATGAGCTTCGGTGCCCTCGGGCTCATCAGCATCCTGTGGGTCCTCTACGGCTACTCGTTCGCCTTCGGCAACGACGTCGGCGGAGGACTGCTCGGCAACCTCGACTTCGTCGGCCTCAAGGGGCTGCTCGCGGCGGCCCCGCTCGGCGGCGTCGCCGGGGAGGCCGCCGGTCTCCCACCCCTGGCGTTCGTCGGCTTCCAGGCCGTGTTCGCCATCATCACCGTCGCCCTGATCAGCGGCGCCATCGCCGACCGGGCGAAGTTCGGCTCGTGGATGGTGTTCGCCGGCGTCTGGGCGACCGTCGTCTACTTCCCGGTCGCGCACTGGGTCTTCTCCTTCGACGGATACACCGCTCAGGTGGGTGGCTGGATCGCGAACGACCTCAAGGCGATCGACTTCGCCGGCGGCACCGCCGTGCACATCAACGCCGGGGCGGCCGGTCTGGCGCTCGCGCTGGTGCTCGGCAAGCGGATCGGCTTCGGCAAGGAGGCGCTGCGGCCGCACAACCTCACCCTGGTGATGATCGGTGCCGGCCTGCTGTGGTTCGGCTGGTTCGGGTTCAACGCCGGGTCGGCGCTGGGCGCCGGTGACGTCGCCGCGGTGGCCTGGATCAACACGCTGGTCGCCACGGCGGCCGCGTCCCTGGCCTGGCTGGCCACCGAGAGGGTCCGGGACGGGCACGCGACCTCGCTCGGCGCGGCGTCCGGGGTCGTGGCCGGTCTCGTCGCGATCACGCCCGCCTGCTCCGCGGTCAACCCGGTAGGGGCGATCCTCGTCGGCGCGATCGCCGGTGTCCTGTGCGCGCTCGCTGTCGCGCTGAAGTTCCGGTGGGGCTACGACGACTCGCTGGACGTCGTCGGCGTCCACCTGGTCGGCGGCATCGTCGGGACGCTGCTCATCGGCATCCTCGCCACGGCCAAGGCCCCGGCCGGGGTCGACGGCCTGCTGTACGGCGGCGGCGTCGACCAGCTGTGGCGGCAGGCCGTCGCGGCGGGTGCGGTGCTGGCCTTCTCGTTCGTGCTGGCCTACCTCATCGGCACGGTCATCGACAGGACCATCGGCTTCCGCATCGACGAGGAGTCCGAGGTCACCGGGGTCGACCTGGCCACGCACGCCGAGTCGGCGTACGAGCTCGGGTCCTTCTCCGGCAGCGGTTTCCACACCGGCGCCGGCGTGGGCGCCTCGAAGGAGAGGGTGGACGCATGAAGCTCATCACCGCTGTCATCAAGCCGTTCAAGCTCGACGACGTGAAGAGTGCCCTGGAGTCCTTCGGGGTCCACGGCATCACCGTCACCGAGGCCAGCGGGTACGGCCGGCAGAAGGGCCACACCGAGGTCTACCGGGGGGCGGAGTACACGGTCGACCTCGTGCCGAAGGTGCGGATCGAGGTGCTGGTCGAGGACGCCGACGCCGACGACGTGATCGAGGTCGTCACCAAGTCGGCCCAGACCGGACGGATCGGGGACGGGAAGGTCTGGTCGGTGCCGGTCGACACCGTGGTCCGGGTGCGCACCGGCGAGCGCGGCGTCGAGGCGCTCTGACCGGTCGCTGACCGGCACAGATCACCACGACCGACGGCAGGGCGGGGAGGAGGACGGCATGACCGCTCTCACCCCCGCCCTGCCCTCGGAGTACGCAGCCCGCCGACGGGAGCTGCTGACCGAGGGGCGCGGGACGGGTGCCGGGAGCGCCATGCGCCGTCGCGGCCTGGCGGCGCTGACCGACTCGTGGCTGCGCCGGGTGTTCGAGGACGCGGTCGAGGCAACGGGGGGCGACCCGGCCAAGGCGGCCCTCGTCGCCGTCGGCGGCTACGGCCGTGGCGAGCTCGCACCGGGGAGCGACCTGGACCTGGTGCTGCTGCACGCCGACCGCGACGCGGTGGGGGCGCTGGCGGAGAAGATCTGGTACCCGGTGTGGGACTCCGGTGTGCACCTGGACCACGCGGTGCGCACCTTCGAGGAGGCCCGGCGACTGGCCGGCTCGGACCTCGCGGTGCTGCTCGGGCTGCTGGACGCCCGGCCGGTGGCGGGTGACCAGGCCATGGTCGGCCGGCTGCGGACGGCGGTGCTCGGCGACTGGCGAGCGGCCGCGCGCCGCCGGCTTCCGGAGCTGCGGGAGTCCTGGGACGCGCGCGGGGAGCGGGCGGGGGACCTGCGGCACGACGTCGAGCCCGACCTCAAGGAGGGGAGAGGTGGGTTGCGCGACGTCGTGTCGCTGCGCGCCGTCGCCGCGTCGTGGGTGGCCGACCGGCCGCACCGCGACGTCGACGACGCGGTGCGCCGGCTGGCCGACGTCCGCGACTCCCTGCACCTGGTGACGGCGCGGCCCGGCAACAAGCTGCTGCTGCAGGAGCAGGACCACGTGGCCGCCGACCTCGGCCTCCCCGGCGCCGACGACCTGCTGCGCACGGTCGGGGCCTCGGCCGCGGCTGTCACGCACGCCGCCGACGTGACCTGGCGCCGCGCCCTGCAGGCCACCCGGCCGCAGCGGTCGCGGTTCGTCCGTGGCCGCCGCCCCGTGCTCCGGCTGCTGGGGCCCGGACTGGCCGAGCACGACGGCGAGGCCGTGCTCACCGCCCAGGCCGACCCGCGGTCGGACCCGCTGCTGGCGCTGCGGATGGCGGCGCGGGCCGCCCGGGCCGGGCTGCCGCTGTCGCCGAGCTCGGTGGACCGGCTCGCGGCCGACGCCCCGACGCTGCCCGAGCCGTGGCCGGAGTCTGCTCGACACCTGTTCGTCGAGCTGCTCGGCTCCGGTCCTCCTCTGGTCCCCGTGTGGGAGTCGCTGGACCAGGCCGGCCTGCTCGACCGCCTCATGCCGGAATGGGGTCCGGTGCGGAACCTGCCGCAGCGCAACGCCGTGCACCGGTACAGCGTCGACCGGCACCTGCTCGAGTGCGCGGTGCGCGCCGGCCCGCTGGTCCGCGACGTGCACCGGCCGGACCTGCTGCTGGTCGCGGCGCTGCTGCACGACATCGGCAAGGGGTCGCCGGGCGACCACAGCGAGGCCGGCGCGCCCCTCGCACTCCAGGCGGCGACCCGGATGGGCTTCGACGCGGACGACGTCGCCACGCTGGCCCTCGTCGTCCGGCATCACCTGCTGCTCGTCGACAGCGCGACCAAGCGTGACCTCGACGACCCCGCCACGGTGGCCGCCGTCGCGGACCTGCTCGGCACCACCGAGGTGCTCGAGCTGATGTCGGCCCTGACCCTGGCCGACGCGCTGGCCACCGGGCCGGCGGCGTGGAGCGAGTGGAAGGCGGGCCTCGTGGAGGACCTCGTACGACGTAGTGCGCTGCGGATGCACGGCGTACCCGCGCCGCCGCCGCCGGCGCTCACCCCTGAACAGGCGGGGCTGGTCCGGGCCGGTCGCCTGGCGGTGGTCGCCGAGCCCGACGAGGCCGTCACCTGGTCGGTCACGGTGGCCGCGCCCGACCGGACCGGCCTGTTCAGCGCCATCGCCGGCGTCCTGGCCCTGCACCGCCTCTCGGTCCGCTCGGCCCAGGCCCGCACCGAGGCCGGGGTGGCCCTGGACCTGTGGACGGTCGTGCCCGACCGTGACCACGAGCCGAGGTCTGAGGCGTTGCGCACCGACATCGCCCGTGCCCTCGACGGCGATCTCGACCTGACCCAGCGGCTGGTGGCCCGGGACGGCTCGCGGCGCCCACCAGCGGTGGCACCGCCCCCGGCCAGGGTCGAGGAGGTCGTGGCGGCCTCGGACACCGCGACCGTGCTCGAGGTGCGGACCGCCGACCGGCCGGGGCTGCTCTACCGGCTGGGTCGCGCGCTCGCCCTGATGGGCGTGAACATCCGAGGGGCCCGGGTGGTGACGCTCGGAGCCGAGGCGGTCGACGTGTTCTACCTGCAGGACTCGGCCGGCCGGCCGCTCACCGACGCCGCGGTCCGCGAGGCGGTGCGGCTGCTCACGGACGCCGCCGGCTGAGCTGAGCCATGACCGGCTGCGCGTCCCGTCCGTCCGGCGCGGGCAGTCGCGCCGAGAACGACGCGGCCACCAGGCAGATCCCCCCGGCGAGGTACCAGACCGGTCCGTAGCTGCCGAGCTGGTCCCGGGTCACTCCGGCCGCGGTGGCGGCGATCGCTGCGCCGACCTGGTGTGCGGCGAACACCCAGCCGAACACGACCGGCCCCGCCTCGCCGAAGTACTGCCGGCACAGCGCCACTGTCGGCGGCACGGTCGCGACCCAGTCCAGGCCGTAGAAGACGATGAAGACCAGCATGCTCGGGTGCGGCGACGCGGCGAAGAGCTGGGAGAGGACCAGCAGCGAGACGCCGCGGCCGGCGTAGTAGCCCGCGAGCAGGAGCCGGGAGTCGACCCGGTCGGTGAGCCAGCCGGACGCCACTGTCCCGGCGATGTCGAACAGCCCGACCAGCGCGAGCAGCCCCGCGGCAGTCGTCGTGGGCATCCCGTGGTCGTGCGCCGCAGGAATGAAGTGGGTGCCGACCAGACCGTTGGTCGTCGCACCGCAGATGGCGAAGCCACCGGCGAGCAGCCAGAACGGCGAGGTGCGGGAGGCTGTGCGCAGGGCGACGAGCGCCGCCGTGGCGGCGTTGCCAGTGGGCGGCGGCGGCACCACCAGCTCGTCCCCGCCGTACGGCGGCAGCCCGACGTCGTAGGGGTGGTCGCGCATCAGCAGGAGGACGAGCGGCACGACGGCGAGGGCGCCCGCGGCGACCACGAGGGCCGCCGAGCGCCAGCCGTGGTGCTCGGCGAGCCAGGCCACCACCGGCAGGAAGACCAGCTGCCCGGTGGCACCGCCGGCGGTGAGGATGCCGGTGACCAGGCCACGGCTGCGCACGAACCATCGGCCGGCCACTGTGGCGACGAACGCCAGGGCCATCGACCCGGTGCCGAGGCCCACGAGCACGCCCCAGAGCAGCAGCAGCTGCCAGCTCGACTGCATGAAGACCGTCAGGCCCGACCCGGCGGACACCAGCACGAGCGCACTGGCGACCACCCTGCGGATGCCGAACCGGTTCATCAGGGCAGCCGCGAACGGCGCAGTGAGGCCGAAGAGCAACAGGTTGACCGAGACCGCCAGCGAGATGGTGCCGCGCGACCAGCCGAACTCGGTCTGCAGCGGGTCGATCAGGGCTCCCGGCGTGGACCGGAAGCCGGCGGCGCCGACCAGCGCGACGAACGCCACCGCCGCCACCGGCCAGGCGCGGTGCAGGCGCGGGGAACCGCTGCGGGGGCGCCGTGCGGAGTCGCTGGTGACGGACACCCGGAGACAGTGCCCGGCGGAGAGGGCGGGCGCCAGTGGCCGGACGGCCACCATGTGCAAGAATCCGGCCATGCCGGCCCGTCGCGACCACCTGTCCTCGTCACCCGACAGCCAGACGGCGCCGGGCGCCCACCGGGTCGCCGTCCTCGCGCTGGACGGCGTCGTCGGGTTCGACCTCGGCACACCGCCCCAGGTGTTCGGGTCGGCCCGGGACGAGAGCGGTCGCCGGCTGTACGACGTGCGGGTCTGCGGGCCGGGCGGACCGGTGGCCTCGGCGTCCGGCTACGCGGTGCTGCCGGAGCACGGCCTCGAGGCGCTGGCCTGGGCGGACACCGTCGTCGTCGCGGGCGTCGAGGGCCCTCGCACCGCCGGCCCGTTCCCCGAGGACGCGCTCGCCGCCCTGCGCGACACCGCAGGGCGCCGTCGCACGGTCTCGATCTGCACCGGCGCCTTCGTGCTGGCTGCCGCCGGGCTCCTGGACGACCGGCCGGCGACCACGCACTGGTTCTGGGCCGATCGGTTCCGCGCCCTGCACCCGCAGGTCCGGCTGGACCCCGACGTGCTCTTCGTCGACGACGGCGACGTCCTGACCTCGGCGGGCGTCGGCGCGGGGGTCGACCTGTGCCTGCACCTGGTCCGCAGCGACCACGGGGCCGCGGTCGCCAACCGCGCCGCCCGCCGCTGCGTCGTCCCGCCGTGGCGGGCGGGTGGGCAGTCGCAGTACATCGAGCGGGCCGTCCCGCGGGCGAACGCTGCTTCGACCACGGCAGCCCGTGACTGGGCACTCGGGCACCTCGACCAGGCCGTCGACCTGGCCGCGATGGCGGCCCGGGCGCACATGAGCGTCCGGACGTTCACCCGCAGGTTCCGCGAGGAGACCGGCCTGAGCCCGGCCCGCTGGCTGGCGCAGCAGCGGGTGGACCGGGCGCGGCACCTGCTGGAGACCACCGACCTGCCGGTGGACCAGGTGGCCCGGCACGCCGGGTTCGGCACCGCCGCGGCTCTCCGGGCCCAGATGGCCGCCGCCGTCGGCGTGCCGCCCAGTGCGTACCGCAGCACCTTCCGCCCGGACCGGCAGGTCGGCTGAGGCTGCGTCGTCAGACCGGGCGCACCTTGGCGCCGTCCAGCACTGCGACACCGCCGAGGAACCGCCCGAGCGTCGCCTCGTCCCACCCGGTGCTGGCAGGTGCCGACGCCCGCAGCGCGTCGCCGTTCGGCAGCGGGAGCCACACCTGCAGCGCCGACGGGTCGGACCGGTTCACATAGCCGGTGCGGTCTCCCACGGCGACCTCGGCGTCCTTCGGCAACGGTTCGCCTGAGAGCGGCTCGAACATGAAGACGTGGATCTTGCCGACGAAGTCGTGGTCGCTCGTCGAGATGTTCGGCGGGCTGATGAGGAGCCTGTAGGCGTCACCGGACACGGACCAGCCCGCGGGGATCTCGGCCGGTCGGAACTTGGCGCCGCCCAGCCGGCCATCGAAACCCACGAGATCGACCCCCGGGTTCGGCGGGTCCTCGTGGGTCTGGCCAGCAGCAGGGATGCGGATGCCGACATGCGCATCGCCCGAGCCGCCCAGAGGTGCCACGAAGGCTGCGCTGACCGCGGCGGCGGTGATGAGGGTCGCCGCCGAGGTCCGCGCCCATCGGCGGCGCACCAGTGCGCGCCGTCCGCGGACCAGGTCGGCATGGACGACGTCGTGGCTCGGGGCGCCCGGAGCGCCGGCCGCGGAGTCGAGGAGGTCGGTCAGGTCGGTCATCGAGGGCTCCCGGAGCTGGTGGTGACGGTGAGGTCGTCGGACAGGAGGAGCCGCAGCCGGTCGAGGCCGCGCGCGGTCTGGCTCTTGACGGTGCCTTCGCTGCAGCCGAGCAGCTGTGCGCACTCGGCGACGTCGTAGCCGAGCCAGTGGCGCAGCACGACGGCCGCCCGCATCCGCGGGCCGAGCTTGCCGAGCGCGGCGCGTACGGCGTCCCGGTCCTCGGGCGAGCCGCCCTCGGCGACCGGGACGTCGGGGACCTCTGCCCGGCTGGTCTCGGTGCGCCGCCACGGCCGGCGGCGCTCGTCGACGAGGACGTTGACGAGGATCCGGCGGCAGTACGCCTCGGCCCCCTGGTCCTTCTCGACCCGCCACCAGGCGACGTACAGCCGGGTGAGGGCGGTCTGGACCAGGTCCTCCGCGAGGTGCGCGTCGCCGGCGGCGAGCAAGGTGGCGAGTCGCAGGAGGGCCGACCGCCGGGTGTGCACGAACGCGCCGAACTCGGCGTCTCGGCCGCCATGCCTGCGTCTGTCGTTCATGCAGTGCACCCCTCGGGCGTCTTCGATCCCTTCCACCCCTCACTACGGACCGGTGGCCCGAAGGGTTGCACGGCGGGCTCGGGCAGCACTCCCGTCTAGGCTGGTCCCCTGCCCGACCCGGCCCGACCACCCGCCGTACCTCCGAAGGACTCGCGTGTTCGCCACCCTCTCCGACCGCCTCGCCGCCACGTTCAAGACCCTGCGCGGCAAGGGGCGGCTCACCGACGACGACATCGACGCGACCACCCGGGAGATCCGGGTGGCCCTGCTCGAGGCCGACGTGGCGCTCCCGGTGGTCAAGGACTTCATCGCGGCCGTGCGCGAGCGGGCCCGCGGCATCGAGGTCAGCCAGGCGCTCAACCCGGCCCAGCAGATCATCAAGATCGTCGACGAGGAGCTCGTCGCGATCCTCGGCGGGGAGACCCGCCGGCTGCGGTTCGCCAAGAACCCGCCCAGCGTGATCATGCTCGCCGGCCTCCAGGGCTCCGGCAAGACGACGCTGGCCGGCAAGCTCGCGCACTGGCTCAAGGGCCAGGGCCACCAGCCGGTGCTCGTGGCGGCCGACCTCCAGCGGCCCAACGCCGTCACCCAGCTCCAGGTCGTCGGCGAGCGGGCCGGGGTGCCGGTGTTCGCACCCGAGCCGGGCAACGGCGTCGGCGACCCGGTCGCGGTCGCCCGCCAGGCGCTCGAGCACGCCAAGCAGAAGATGTACGACGTCGTCATCGTCGACACCGCCGGTCGCCTCGGCGTCGACGCCGAGCTGATGCAGCAGGCGGCGGACATCCGCGACGCGGTCACGCCGGACGAGACGCTGTTCGTGGTCGACGCGATGATCGGACAGGACGCGGTCGTCACCGCCCAGGCCTTCCTCGACGGGGTCGGCTTCGACGGGGTCGTGCTGACCAAGCTCGACGGCGACGCCCGCGGCGGCGCGGCGCTCTCGGTCGCGAAGGTCACCGGCCGCCAGGTGATGTTCGCCTCGAACGGCGAGAAGCTCGACGACTTCGACACCTTCCACCCCGACCGGATGGCCCAGCGCATCCTCGGCATGGGCGACGTGCTGACGCTGATCGAGCAGGCCGAGAAGGCGTTCGACAAGGGCCAGGCCGAGGAGATGGCGGCCAAGTTCGGCCGCGGCGACGACTTCACCTTCGAGGACTTCCTGGCGCAGATGGAGAGCGTCCGCAAGATGGGCTCGATGTCCAAGCTGCTCGGGATGCTGCCGGGCATGGGCGCGATGCGCGAGCAGATCGAGAACCTCGACGAGCGCGAGGTCGACCGCACCACCGCGATCATCACGTCGATGACGCCCGAGGAGCGCCGCAACCACAAGATCCTCAACGCCTCGCGACGGCAGCGCATCGCCCGCGGCTCCGGGCGCACGGTCGCCGACGTCAACGGCTTGGTCGAGCGGTTCACCGAGGCCCAGAAGATGATGCGCCAGCTTGCGGCGGGCGGCGGCATGCCCGGGATGCCGGGCATGCCGGGGATCCCAGGCATGGGCCGGGGAAAGAAGGCCAAGGGGAAGCAGGCCGCTCCCAAGAAGGTCAAGGGGGGCCGTTCCGGCAACCCGGCCAAGCGGGCCCTGGAGCAGAAGCAGGCGGAGGCCCGGGCGAGCGGAGAGGGCCTGCCCGAGCTGCCGCAGGACTTCGAGCTGCCCGAGGAGCTCAAGGGCCTGCTGCCGCCGACCCAGCACTGACCCCACTTTCTGACCCACCTCGCCGAACCGACCCCGCGGACCGACCCCGTTGACCGATCCCCGTCTGCGGTCGAGTGGCGCGTAGTGGCTGCTCCAGGGACTCCGGGGGGACCACTACGCGCCACTCGACGGGTCCACGAGTCGCTCTGGCAGGGTGGCCCGCGTGAGTGAGCGTGGAGTGGTCACCCCCCTGCACCTGAGAGCGGCGGTGCTGCCCGAGGGCGAGCAGCGGGACCTGTGGGTCGACGACCGTGGCCTGCTGCGCGCCGACGAGGTGCCCGGTGCGCAGACCGTGACGACCGACGGCTGGGTGGTCCCGGGTCTGGTGGACGCGCACTGCCACGTCGGGCTGGACGCCCACGGCGGGGTGGACGAGGCGACCACCGAGGCCCAGGCCATCGCCGACCGCGACGCAGGCGCGCTCCTGCTGCGCGACGCCGGCGTCCCCGTCGACACGCACTGGATGGACGACCGGCCGGACCTGCCGCGGGTGATCCGGGCCGGCCGGCACATCGCGCGCAGCAAGCGCTACATCCGCAACTACGGGGCCGAGGTCGAGCCCGAGGAGCTGGTCGCCCAGGTCGAGACCCAGGCGCCGCGGGGGGACGGCTGGGTCAAGCTGGTCGGCGACTGGATCGACCGGGAGGCGGGTGACCTCACGCCGTGCTGGCCGGCGGACGTGGCGGCCGCGGCGATCGCCCGGGCGCACGAGCTCGGCGCCCGGGTCACGGCACACTGCTTCGGCGAGCAGTCGGTGGCCGAGCTGGTCGCCGCCGGCATCGACTGCATCGAGCACGGCACCGGGGTCACCGCGGAGGTGATCGACGAGATGGCTCGCCGGGGCACCGCGCTGGTGCCGACCCGGGTGCAGCTGGACAACTTCCCGGCGTACGCCGAGCAGGGCGGGGCCAGGTTCCCGGCGTACGCCGCGCACATGCGCGACCTGCACGCCCGCTGCGACGCGACGCTGCGAGCGGCTTACGACGCGGGGGTGGCGATCTACTGCGGCACCGACGCAGGGGGAGTGCTGCCGCACGGGCTGGTCGGCCGGGAGGTGCTGGCCCTGCACGAGCAGGTGGGGCTGCCGGCCGAGGTGGCCCTGGGCGCCGCGTCCTGGGCCGCCCGCGACTGGCTCGACCGGCCCGGGCTCGTGGTCGGGGAGTCGGCCGACCTGGTGGTGTACGACACCGACCCGCGTGCCGACCTGCGCGTCCTGGCCCACCCCCGCGCCGTCGTCCTCCGCGGTCGCGTCGTCGGCTGAGGCGCCCGGCCGACGGACGCTCCCGCACCGGGCGCGATTCGGCAGGACGCGGGCCGTCTGGCATGATGACCCGCTGTACTCGGTGTACGACGGGCCCTCTCATCCCGGCGCGCGCCGCGTCCCCCGGCCGGGAACGACCGCACCCCCACGCGGTCCGTACCGCCACCCCGCTCGCAGAAGCAGGAGCTTCCTCAACCGTGGCTGTCAAGATCAAGCTGATGCGCATGGGCAAGATCCGTGCGCCGTACTACCGCATCGTCGTCGCCGACTCGCGCACCAAGCGTGACGGTCGGGCCATCGAGGAGATCGGCAAGTACCACCCCACCCGCGAGCCCTCGCTGATCGAGGTCGACTCGGACCGCGCGCAGTACTGGCTCTCCGTCGGCGCGCAGCCGACCGAGCCGGTCGCCGCGATCCTCAAGGTCACCGGCGACTGGCAGAAGTTCAAGGGCCTGCCGGGTGCCGAGGGCACGCTGCGTCACCCCGAGGACAAGGCCGACAAGAAGGCCCTGTTCGAGCAGGCGGCCAAGGACTCGGCCGGCGAGGCCAAGGACGGCGCCACCACGCCGAAGAAGCGGGCCGCGAAGAAGGCCGCTCCGGCCCCCGAGCCCGAGGCGCCCACCGCCGAGACCGGTGTCGTCGAGGAGCCGAAGAACGAGGACGCTCCGGCCGCGGAGCCGGCCGACGACGGCGCCGCCAAGGCGTCGGTCGACTCGGCCCAGGGCGCGCCCGCCGTCGAGGAGACCACCTCCCTGCCCGAGACCGAGACCGTCAAGGACGAGGCGTAAGCCGTGCTCGAGGAGGCCCTCGAGCACCTGGTCCGCGGCATCGTCGACAACCCGGACGACGTCTCGGTGCAGGACCGCACCAACCGGCGCGGCCGCACCCTCGAGGTGCGGGTGCACCCTGACGACCTCGGCAAGGTCATCGGCCGTGGCGGCCGCACCGCCAAGGCTCTGCGCACCGTGATCGGTGCGCTCGGCAACGGCCGGAGCGTCCGCGTCGACTTCCTCGACGTCGACGAGCGCTAGCCGGCGGTCTCCCGTGGTGGAGGTGGTCGTCGCGCGGATCGGCCGTCCGCACGGCATCCACGGTGCCGTCTCGGTGGAGGTGCGCACCGACGACCCGGAGGGCCGGCTCGCCCCCGGGATGGCGGTACGCACCGACCCCGCAGGCGCCGGGCCGCTGACCATCGTCGACGGACGGGTGCACTCCGGCCGGCTGCTGCTCCGCTTCGAGGGGTACGCCGACCGGGCCGCAGCCGAGGGGCTGCGGGGCGTGCTCCTGGTCGCCGACGTCGACCCGAACGAGCGGCTGGACGACCCGGACGAGTTCCTCGACTCGCAGCTGGTCGGCCTCGCCGTCCGCACCGTCGACGGCGAGACCGTCGGCGAGCTGGCCGAGGTGCTGCACCTCCCCGGCCAGGACGTCCTCGCGGTGCGGCGACCGGACGGCACCGAGGTGCTGGTGCCTTTCGTGGCGGCGATGGTCCCGACCGTCGACCTCGACGCGGGCGAGGTCCTGCTCGACCCCCCGCCCGGGCTGCTCGCCGACCTCCCCGACGATGCCGTCAGCGCCGAGGACGGGTGACGTGCGGCTCGAGCCGGACATGAGGGTCGACGTGGTCACGATCTTCCCGGACTACCTCGACCCGCTCCGGCTGTCCCTCATCGGCCGCGCGGTCGAGGACGGCCTGCTCGACCTGCGGGTCCACGACCTGCGCGACTGGACCTCCGACCGGCACCGCAGCGTCGACGACACGCCGTACGGCGGCGGCCCCGGGATGCTCATGCGGCCCGAACCGTGGGGCGAGGCCCTCGACGCGGTGCTCGACTCCGGTGCCGGCAGCGCCCACGTCCTGGTCCCGACCCCCGGCGGTGCGCCGTTCACCCAGGCGATGGCGCACGAGCTCGCGCGGGACCCGTGGCTGCTGTTCGCCTGCGGGCGCTACGAGGGCATCGACCAGCGCGTGCTGGACGACGCCGGCAGCCGGTCCCGGGTCAGCCGGGTGACCGAGGTGAGCCTGGGCGACTACGTGCTCAACGGCGGCGAGGTGGCGGCGCTGGCGATCGTCGAGGCGGTCGCCCGCCTGCTGCCCGGCGTGATCGGCAACGCCGCGTCGCTGGTGGACGAGTCGCACGCCGAGTCGTCGGGAGGTCTGCTGGAGGCGCCCGGCTTCACCAAGCCCGCCACCTGGCGCGACCGGGAGGTCCCCGAGGTGCTGTTGTCCGGCGACCACGCCCGGATCGCCCGGTGGCGCCGGGACGAGTCGCTGCGCCGCACCGCCGAGCGCCGGCCGGACCTCGTCGCCGCCCTGGACCCGGCGTCGCTGGACCGGCACGACCTGGCCCTGCTGGCGCAGCTCGGCTGGGTGCCCGCCGCCGACGGCGGATTGGCTCGCCCGGCCGGGCCTGTGGCAGACTGACCGACTGCGGTCAGCCGCGAGCACCCCCGCCACAGGGAGGGTGCTGTTTCACGACCAGGCCGCCACACAACTGCACCCCCACCCACCGTGGGTGACCTGTGGCACCGCGAGAGAAGAGAACCCGATGCAGACGCTGGACGCCCTCGACGCCGCCTCGAAGCGCTCGGACATCCCCGAGTTCCGACCCGGTGACACCCTCAAGGTCCACGTCAAGGTCATCGAGGGCACCCGCTCTCGCATCCAGGTCTTCCAGGGCGTGGTCATCCGCCGCCAGGGCGCCGGCGTGCGCGAGACCTTCACGGTCCGCAAGGTCAGCTTCGGCGTGGGCGTGGAGCGCACGTTCCCGGTGCACACCCCGGTCATCGACAAGATCGAGGTCGTGACCCGCGGTGACGTCCGCCGGGCCAAGCTCTACTACCTGCGCGAGCTGCGCGGGAAGGCAGCCAAGATCAAGGAGCGGCGCGACGCGCGTCCGGCCAGCTGACCGCGCCTCCCGACGAGCGCACCCCTCCACCGCCGGAGCACGTGGAGGGCCGGGCGCCGTCGCGCACCAGGATGTGGCTGGACCTCGCCGTGCTCCTGGTCCTCGCCGTCCTCGCCACCTGGCTGGTCCGCAGCTACCTGGTCGCCCCCTTCTCCATCCCCTCCGGCTCGATGGAGAACACCCTGCGGCCGGGTGACCGCATCCTGGTCGACCGGCTGTCCTACCGGCTGCACGACGTACGCCGTGGGGACGCGGTGGTCTTCGACGGCACCCAGGCCTTCGGCTCCCTCAACGGCGGGGGGACCACCGACTACGTGAAGCGGGTGGTCGGGCTGCCGGGCGACCACGTCGTCTGCTGCGACGACCAGGGCAGGATCACCGTCAACGGCCGTCCGCTGGACGAGGGCGGCTACCTGCACCCGGGCGACGACCCGTCCGAGCTGCGCTTCGACGTCCGGGTGCCGCCGGACCACCTGTGGCTGATGGGCGACCACCGATCCGACTCCCTCGACTCGCGGGCCCACCTCGGCGACCCGGGCGGCGGGTTCGTCCCGGTCGACAAGGTCATCGGGCGCGTTCTCGTCGTTGTCTGGCCGCTGGACCGTTTCGGCTCCGGAGCCGGCGCCCACGTAGGCTTCGCCGCACGCCCGGCCCGGCCGAGCGCGGCAGGAGCGACGGGGACGGAAGGGCGGACGCGATGACCACCGAGGACGGTCCGCGCGCTGCCGACGCCTCGAGCCGGACCTCGAGCGGGCCGCGGCACAGCGCCACCCCGCCACCGCCTGCCGCTCCCGGCAGCCGCGGGCAGGTGCGCACCCGCCGTGCTCCGGCGAAGCGCAAGTCGTTCCTGCGCGAGCTTCCCGGCATCGTGATCACCGCCCTGGTCATCTCGGTCCTGATCAAGACCTTCCTCGTCCAGGCGTTCTACATCCCGTCGGGCTCGATGGAGAACACCCTGCTGGTCAACGACCGGGTCCTGGTCAACAAGCTCGCCGACAAGCCCGACGAGATCCACCGCGGCGACATCGTGGTGTTCCGCGACCCGGGCGGCTGGCTCGGCGGCTCCGGCGCCGCGGCGGACAACGGCAGCCTGGTGGGGGCGGTGCGCAGGGTGCTGGTGTTCGTCGGTCTGGCCCCCGCCGCCGGTGAGGAGGACCTCATCAAGCGGGTCATCGGTGTCGGCGGGGACAAGGTCGCCTGCTGCGACGCCGGCCGCATCACCGTCAACGGCGTCCCGCTGGACGAGCCGTACCTGCACCCCGGCGACGACCCTTCCGGCGAGACGTTCTCCGCCACGGTTCCGGACGGCTCGCTCTGGGTCATGGGCGACCACCGGTCGGTGTCCGAGGACAGCCGGGCCCACCAGCAGCAGCCCGGCAAGGGGTTCGTGCCGGTCGACGACGTCATCGGTCGCGCCTTCGTCATCGTCTGGCCGCTGGGACGGGGCCAGCTGCTGCACCGCCCGGCCACCTTCGACCAGCCCGGGCTCGCCGCAGCCGGTCGCTGACCCGGTTCGGTGCGGCCGCCGTCGTAGGCTCCTCGCGATGGGCATGGTGCGGAAGTTCGTCGTACGGCGTGAGGGCGGCCTCTACGCCTACGAGCGCGCGCTCGAACGCGCTGCCCTGACCCCGGTGGCCGGCGCCGACGAGGCCGGGCGGGGGGCCTGCGCCGGCCCGCTGGTGGTGGCCGCCGTGGTGCTGCCGACCGGCCGGCGTGGCCAGGTGCCCGGGCTGGCCGACTCCAAGCTGCTCACCCCGGCCGCGAGGGACCGGGTGCACGACGAGGTGCTGCGGCGGGCGGCGGCCTACTCCGTGGTGGTCGTCCCGCCGCAGGAGGTGGACCGGCTCGGCCTGCACGTGTGCAACGTCGAGGGGATGCGACGGGCGCTGGTGCAGCTGTCCGTCGCCCCGTCGTACGTGCTCACCGACGGGTTCCCGGTGCGCGGGCTGCCCGCGCCCGGGCTCGCGGTCTGGAAGGGCGACCGGGTCAGCGCGTCCATCGCGGCGGCGTCGGTGCTCGCGAAGGTCACCCGGGACCGCATCATGGCGGGGCTGCACGAGCAGTACCCGCACTACGACTTCCTCGGGCACAAGGGCTACGTCACACCGGTGCACAACGCAGCGCTGGACGCGCACGGCCCGTGCGCCGAGCACCGGTTCTCCTACGTCAACGTCGCCCGCCGGGCGCCCGACGACCACCGGGTGCCGGCGCGCACGCTGACCCGGCTGGCCGAGCTGCCCGACGACGCGGTCGACATCGACGAGGACGTCGACACCGTCGACGGGGACATCGACGGGGACATCGACCGGGACATCGACCGGGACATCGACCGGGACATCGAGCTGGCGGCGACGGAGGCCGAGGAGGTGCTGACCCGGTGAGCGCGGAGGACCTGGAGAAGTACGAGACCGAGATGGAGCTGCAGCTCTACCGCGAGTACCGCGACGTGGTGGGGCTGTTCGGCTACGTCGTCGAGACCGAGCGCCGCTTCTACCTCACCAACGCCGTCGAGGTGACCCCGCGCAGCACCGACGGCGGCGAGGTGTACTTCGAGGTGACCATGTCCGACGCCTGGGTCTGGGACATGTACCGCCCGGCCCGGTTCGTCAAGAACGTGCGGGTGCTGACGTTCAAGGACGTCAACGTCGAGGAGCTGGCCCGGCACGAGCTCTCGGTGGAGCTCCCCTCCGACCCCGGCTGACCACGCCACCCAGCGTCCGAGTTGATCACGTAAACGTGATCAACTCGGACTGCCCGCGGCCTGCAGGCCTCGGTCAGTCAGGGAACGCCGCGGTCAGGCGCCGCAGCCAAGGGTCGGCGGAAGGGCGGCGCGGCGCCCCGGTCTCGTGCCCGCACGGTCGGCGGGGGCGTCGGCCGCCGGCCTGTCCCGCTGGCGGCGGTGACGGCCCTCGCCACCCCGCACCGTCCTCGTCCACAGCCGGTCCGGCTGCTCGGCCCTGTCCACAGATCACCCGCAGCCGACCAGCGGTGCGGCCGGTCGGCGCGAGGCTCGTCGTCGTGACGGACGGACACGTGGTGCGCGAGCAGGATGCCCTCGGGGCGTACGGCGAGCGGGTGGCTGCCGCCCACCTGCGGGCGGTCGGCATGACGGTGCTCGAGACGAACTGGCGTTGCCCGCTCGGCGAGCTCGACATCGTCGCGCGGGACGGCGACGTGCTCGTGGTGTGCGAGGTGAAGACCCGGTCCGGCACCGGCCGCGGCCACCCGCTGGAGGCGGTGACGGCCACCAAGGCGGCCCGGCTGCACACCCTCGCGGCCGCCTGGATCGAGGCCCGCCGGGTGCATCCGGCCGAGGTACGCATCGATCTCGTCGGCGTTCTCCGGCCCCGGCGCGGGCACTCGTCGGTGGAGCATCTGCGGGGGGTGGCCTGAGTGGGGCTCGCTCGGACCCGGGGGGTGGCGCTCGTCGGTGTCGAGGGGCACCTGGTCGAGGTGGAGGCCGACCTCGGCGTGGGCGTGCCGTCGTACACGCTGGTCGGGCTGCCCGACGCCTCGCTGGCCGAGTCGCGCGACCGGGTGCGGGCCGCCATGGTCAACAGCGGCCAGGACTGGCCCGCCACCAAGCGGGTGACCGTGAACCTCTCGCCGGCGTCGCTGCCCAAGCGCGGCTCGTCGTTCGACCTGCCGATCGCGGTGGCGATCCTCGCCGCGCAGCAGGTGGTCCCGGCGGGGGCGTTCGACGGCGCGGTGCTGCTCGGCGAGCTGGGTCTGGACGGCCGGGTGCGGCCGGTGCGCGGCGTCCTGCCCTCGGTGGCGGCCGCGGTCCGGGCCGGGGCGCTGGCGGCGGTGGTGCCGCAGGGCAACGCCGAGGAGGCGTCGCTGGTGCCCGGCGTGCAGGTCACCGGGGTGCGGACCCTGGCCGGGCTGGTGGCACTGGCCCGACGCGAGGAGCCGCCGGACGCGGAGCTGGTGGAGGAGCCGGAGGCGCCGCGGCCGGAGGATGCCTCGCCGGTGCACCGGCCGGACCTGTCCGACGTCCTGGGACAGGCGACCGCGCGCTACCTCGTGGAGGTCGCCGCGGCCGGCGGCCACCACCTGCTGATGCTCGGGCCGCCAGGGGCGGGCAAGACGATGCTCGCCGAGCGGCTGCCGGGTCTGCTGCCCGCCCTGGACCGGGCCGCTGCCCTCGAGGTCACCGCGGTGCACTCGGTGGCGGGCGCCCTCGACGAGGGCGCCCGGCCGCTGGTGGACCGGGCCCCGTTCCAGGCGCCGCACCACACCGCGTCCGTGGCGGCGATCGTCGGCGGCGGCTCGACCCAGGTCCGCCCGGGAGCCGCCTCGCTGGCGCACCGCGGCGTGCTGTTCATGGACGAGGCGCCGGAGTTCGCCCCAGCCGTGCTCGACGCCCTGCGGGAGCCGTTGGAGTCCGGACAGATCACGGTCGCGCGGCTGGCGGCCCGGGTCCGGTTCCCGGCCCGGTTCCAGCTGGTGCTGGCCGCCAACCCCTGCCCCTGCGGGCTGGCGATCACGGCGCCCGGCGCGGTGTCGGCCTGCCGGTGCACCCCGATGGCCCGGCTGCGCTACCTGGGCCGACTGTCCGGCCCCCTGCTGGACCGGGTCGACCTCAAGATCGAGATGCTCGCGGCCTCGCGGGCGGACCTGCGAGCGGAGCCGGGGTCGGCCGAGAGCACGGCGGTGGTAGCCGAGCGGGTCGCCGCCGCCCGCGAGCGGATGGCCGCACGGTTGGCCGGCACGCCCTGGCGGGTCAACGGCGAGGTCCCGGGCCACGTGCTCCGACGCCTGTGGCGGCTGCCCTGGGAGGTGGTCGGCGAGGCCGAGCGGCTGCTCGACCGCGGCGCGCTGACCGCTCGCGGCGTGGACCGCGTCCTGCGGGTGGCCTGGACGGTCGCGGACCTCGCCGGTCGGGACGCACCGGACGCCGGTGACGTCCGGGTGGCGCTGGACTGCCGGGGCGTGGCGCGGTGGGCCGCGTGACCGCCGACGCATCCTCCGGCAGTCCAGTGCCGGTCCGGGGGCCGTGTGACGACGAGGAGCGGGCCGCCCGGGCGGCACTGGCCCGGCTGGCCGAGCCGGGTGACCCCTGGCTGGGCCGGGCGGTGGCCGGGATCGGTGCCGCCGCCGTCCTCGAGCGGGTGCGGGTGCCGCGCGAGGGGGAGCCGGACCGGCTGGCGCACTACCGGGTCCGGCTGCCCTCACTGGGCGCCGACGCCGACCTCGCCGAGCGCGCGGGCGCCCGGGTCGTGGTGCCAGGCGACGACGAGTGGCCTGCCGCGCTCGACGACCTCGAGGACCGGGCACCGCTGGCCCTCTGGGTGGCCGGGGAGGCGGCACTGTCCGACGCGGCGCGCCGCGCGGTGGCCGTGGTCGGGGCGCGAGCGTGCACCGGCTACGGCGAGACGGTGGCGGCGGAGCTCGCCTCGGGGCTGGCCGACCGGGGCTGGACGGTGGTGTCCGGCGGTGCGTACGGCATCGACGCCGCGGCCCACCGGGGAGCGCTGGCGGTCGACGCCCCCACCGTGGCGGTGCTCGCCTGCGGGGTGGACGTCGCCTACCCGGCGGCGCACGAGCGGCTGCTCGAGTCGGTCCGGGCGACCGGCTGCGTCGTCACCGAGCTCCCGCCGGGGGCGCGGCCGACCCGGATGCGCTTCCTCGAGCGGAACCGGGTGATCGCGGCGCTGGGTCGGGGGACGGTCGTGGTCGAGGCCGCCCTACGCAGCGGGGCCCTGAACACGGCCGGCCACGCCGAGCGACTGTCCCGGACGGTGATGGCGGTGCCGGGGCCGGTGACCTCCGCCGCCTCGGCCGGCGCCCACCAGCTGGTGCGCGCGCTCGGCGCGTCGCTGGTCACGTCGGCGGCCGACGTCGTCGATCTGCTCGCACCTGTCGGTCAGGACGCGAGCGAGCCGGGGCGCGGCGAGACCCGGTCCCACGACGGGCTGGACCCTCTCTCGCTGCGGGTGCTCGAGGCGCTGCCGCTGCGCCGCCGGGCCGCGCCCGACAGCGTCGGGCGGGTCGCCGGTCTGGACGCGCCCGCGGTGCTGCGCGCTCTGGCGCTGCTGGCCGCGCTCGGGCTCGCCGACAGCCACGAGGGCCGCTGGCGCCGCACCGTGGGGGCGGGCGGGCCTCCCGGCGGCTGAGGACAGCCCGGTCGGCTGCCGGGCGGTCCCGCCCGCGCCAGGCGGCCCTTCGGCCGAACCGCGGCCGGTGTGCAGCCGCTGGGGTCGGGCCCTGGTCCGGCGCGGCGGTCCTTGCATGGCGCACCATCTCAGGTCACGGTGTCAGGCGTGGACGGTCAGGGCGTGGCTGCGGCGGAGGTGGCCGGCGACGCCGGCCTGCCGGCCGCGCTGGCGGACGCCCTGGACGGCTACACCCGGTACCTGCGGTCCGAGCGTGGCATGAGCGAGCACTCGGTGCGGGCGTACGGCGGCGACGTCGCCACGCTGCTCGAGCACGGCCGCCGGATGGGCCGTGCCGTCCCCTCTGCCCTCGACCTGCTGGTCCTGCGCAGCTGGCTGGCCGGGCAGGCCAGCCGGGGGATGTCCCGCTCGACCCTGGCCCGACGAGCAGCCGCTGCCCGCGGCTTCACCGCCTGGGCCCGGCGCGAGGGGCTGGTCGAGAAGGACGTGGGGGCACTGCTGGCCACCCCGCGCACCGGCCGGACGCTGCCCGGTGTGCTGCGCCGGGACGAGGCCGACGCCCTGCTGCACGTGGCGGGGCTGGCGGCCGACGACGACAGCCCTACCGCGGTGCGCGACCTGGCCGTGCTCGAGGTGCTCTACGCGTCCGGGATCCGGGTGGGCGAGCTCTGCGGCCTCGACCTGGACGACGTCGACCGGGGCCGTCGGGTGCTGCGCGTGCTCGGCAAGGGGGCCAAGGAGCGGACCGTGCCGGTCGGCGCGCCGGCCGTTCGGGCGGTGGACCGCTGGCTGTCCGAGGGCCGCCCGCGGCTGCGGGGGCCGGGCAGCGGCCCCGCGCTGTTCCTCGGAGCGCGCGGGGGCCGGATCGACCCCCGCACGGTGCGCCGGGTGGTGCACGCCCTGCTCGCGCACGTGCCCGGGGCACCCGATCTGGGGCCGCACGGCCTCCGCCATTCGGCTGCCACCCACCTGCTGGAAGGGGGAGCCGACCTGAGAAGCGTTCAGGAACTACTCGGTCACGCTACGCTCGCAACGACGCAGATCTATACCCATGTGTCCGTCGACAGGCTGAAGGCAACGTATGACCAAGCGCACCCACGGGCCTGACGTGCAGCAGGCTGCTGCCGTCACGCCCTCCGGGGGAGTGGGCGCCGCAGACGACATCGTCGTCGACGAGGCGGTCGCCGAGAAGAGTGCTGCCGAGGCGGCTCTGCGTGAGCTGTGGCAGGACTTCAAGAAGACCGGCGAAGGGCCGCTGCGCGAGCGGCTGATCCTGCACTACTCGCCGCTGGTCAAGTACGTCGCCGGCCGGGTCGGTGTCGGGCTCCCACCGAACATCGAGCAGGCCGACCTCGTCTCCTACGGCATCTTCGGCCTGATCGACGCGATCGAGAAGTTCGACCTCGAGCGCGCCATCAAGTTCGAGACCTACGCCATCAGCCGCATCCGCGGCGCGATCATCGACGAGCTGCGCGCGATCGACTGGATCCCGCGCTCGGTCCGCTACAAGGCCCGCGAGGTCGAGAAGGCCTACGCCTCCCTCGAGGCCCAGCTGCACCGCACGCCCAGCGAGGCCGAGGTGGCGGCGGAGATGGGCATCAAGCTCGAGGACCTGCACTCGATCTTCAGCCAGGTGTCCTTCGTGAACGTGGTCGCGCTCGACGAGCTGCTCAGCGTCGGCGGTGAGAAGGGCGACAAGCTCAGCCTGGTCGACACCCTCGAGGACACCAAGGCGGAGGACCCGGTCCTCGCGTTCGAGTCCGAGGAGACCAAGTTCCTGCTCGCCAAGGCGATCAATACCCTGCCGGAGCGGGAGAAGATCGTCGTGACGCTCTACTACTACGAGGGCCTCACGCTGGCGGAGATCGGTCAGGTGCTCGGGGTCACCGAGAGCCGGATCTGCCAGATGCACACGAAGGCCGTGCTGCAGCTGCGTGGGAAGCTGGCCGAGAGCAAGGACTGACTGGACCCCGGCACCGGGGGGCGACGGTTCGTCCGGTCTGCCCGACCCTAGGGTGGCCCGCATGCCACCCGAGCCCCCGACCGTGACGGAGGAGGTCCCCAACCCGGTCTGGGGTGCCGACTGGCCGCAGGTCCGCGACCTCTGGCCGTTGGAGCAGACCGTCGCGCACCTCAACCACGGGTCGTACGGCGCGGTGCCCGCCCCGGTGCTGGACGAGCAGCGGTCGTGGCGGGAGCGGATGGAGGCCAACCCGGACCGGTTCTTCGTCCGTGAGCTGCCGGCTGCCCTGGCGAGTGCCCGGGCGGAGGTGGGGGAGTTCCTCGGCGCGTCGGAGGGTTCGCTCGCGTTCGTGCGCAACGCCACCAGCGCAGTCAGTACGGTCCTGGCCGCCTTCCCGCTCGAGCCCGGCGACCGTGTCCTGCTCACCGACCACGGCTACGGCGCGGTCCGGATCGCGGCCGACCGGTTCGCCGGGGACCGCGGCGTCGCCGTGGACACGGTGCACGTGCCGCTGCAGGCGGACGACGCCGAGGCCGCGGCCGCCGTGCTGGCCGCGGCCGGGGAGCGCACCAGGCTGGTCGTGCTGGACCACGTGACCTCGCCGACCGCGCGCCGGCTGCCGCTGGTTCCGCTGATCCCCGCCCTGCAGGAGCGCGGCGTCGCGGTGCTGGTCGACGGTGCGCACGCCCCCGGCATGCTCGACCTCGACCTCGAGCGGGTCGGCGCCGACTTCTACGTCGGGAACCTGCACAAGTGGGTGTGCGCGCCGCGGGGCACCGCCGTGCTGCACGCGGCTTCCCGGTGGCGGCCGGCCCTGCGCCCCCTCGTGGCGTCCTGGGCGGAGCACGAGGGCTTTCCCCTCGCCTTCGACGACACCGGCACCGAGGACCCCACCGCCTGGCTGTCCGCACCACGCGCGCTGCGCGTGCTCGCCCAGCTCGACCTGGAGCGGCTGCGTCGGCACAACGTCGAGCTCGCGGTCCTCGGTCAGCAGGAGGTGGCCCGGGCGCTCGACCTGCCGGCCGCCGACCTGCCGCGCGACGCGGCGGTGTCGATGCAGCTGGTCCCCCTTCCGGAGGGCATCGCCGCCACCCGGGAGGACGCAGCGGCCCTGCAGGACCGGATCGGGACCGAGTCCGCGGTCGAGGTCGCCATCACCTGCTGGGCGGGCCGCGGCTTCGTCCGGCTCTCGGCGCATGCCTACAACGCCCCGGCGGACTACCGGCGGCTCGCGGCCGACCTGCCGTCCCTGCTCTGACAGGCTGCGCCGGCCCTCAGAGGCTGCGGCGCTCGGCGGTGAGGCGGCTCGGGGTGTCGCCGGTGTTGACCGTCTCGCTCGGTTCCACCAGGAGCACCTCGGCGCCGTGCTCGGACCGAGGGCGGTGCGGGACGCCGCGGGGCACCACGTACAGCTGGCCCGGGCCAAGCGTCACCGCAGCGTCGTCGAGCTCGATCGTCAGCGAGCCGGTCAGGACGAGGAAGACCTCGTCGGTGTCGGGGTGGGCGTGCCGGGTGAACTCGCCGAGGGTCCGGACCACCCGGACGTCGTAGTCGTTGAGCGTCGCCACGGTCCTCGGCGACCACGGCTCGGCGACGGTCGCGAGAGCGGCGGCCAGGTCGACCGGGTCCGCCGGTTGCACAGGTGGGGTCATCGCCCCAGCATGCCCGCCACGTCACGGCGGTGCGCGTCGCAGCGCCCACGCCGCCGCGGCCGCCAGACCGAGCGCCGCAGCGCCGGCCGGGAGGCGGTCGCCGGTCGAGGCCGGTCCCGGCGTACGAGACGCCCGGAAGGTCCCACCAGCTGCCGAGGCGGGGACCCGTGGCACGCGGCTCGGCACGGCCGCCGCACCGGCGGTCCAGACCGGCAGGAGGCGGACCCGCACCGGTCCCAGCAGCGACATCGGGTCGAGGTAGCCGGCCGCCCGTCGCGCCCCCCAGTGCAGGCAGCCCGGGAGGCAGTGCCCGCCGGCGCCCGCGAGCAGCCCGAGCAGAGTTCCGGCCGCGACCGGGTCGCCGGGGCGGACCACGGCTACGACCGGCTCGTACGTCGTCCGCAGGCCGCCCGGGTGCTCGACCGACACGACCCCGCGGCCCGCCACCGGGCCGGCGAACGCCACCACGCCCGGCCCGGCCGCCACCACCCGGGCTCCAGGCGCTGCGGCCAGGTCGACGCCCCGGTGCCCCGGCGCGTAGCGGTCCACCGGCGCCAGGAACGCCCTGACGACGGCCGGGGCGCCCTCCAGCGGCGCTCGCCAGTCCGGTTGCCCCACGGCGGCGGCCTCGGCATGCCAGCCGCCCAGCAGCACCGCTGCCGAGGCCAGCGTGCCGGCGCACACGCCCCGCCGGAGCGCCCGGCCGGGGCCGGCGCTGCCGAGCCTTCGCCTCGGCCGGTGGGCAAGGTCCATCCGCCCAGGCTGGGGGACCTGAAGGCCGGTCGAGGCGGCCCGGGCGGCTTCGGTGGACGACGTGAGCATGCAGCCGGGCTGTGGACGAACGCGCGACCGGCCCAGAGGGCACGATTTCAGACCGGGCTGCAGCGCGGCGTACACTGCTGGCAGCGGCCCGTCTCGGCGGGTCGACTTCGCACGCCCGTATCCGCCACCGGACAGGCCCTCGGGCCCGCCCACCGGCGGGGGCGCGCTCACCGGTCCTCCGGCCCCGCGACGCACCTGGTCTCGGGGAGGTGGCGAGCGCACCTCCGGGCGTCAGGGGGTGGGTGGCCGTCCGGTCGCGCACCAGGAACCGACGCGCGCCTCTCGGCGCCCGCGCCAGCGGGCACCCCGGGCGCCAGGAAAGGCAGGCACGACCGTGGCCAACCAGGTCGTCTCCATGAAGCAGCTGCTCGAGAGCGGCGTGCACTTCGGACACCAGACCCGCCGGTGGAACCCGAAGATGAAGCGCTTCATCTTCACCGAGCGCAACGGCATCTACATCATCGACCTGCAGCAGTCGCTGTCGTACATCGACCGCGCCTACGAGTTCGTCAAGGAGACCGTCGCCCACGGCGGCTCGGTGATGTTCATCGGCACCAAGAAGCAGGCCCAGGAGGCGATCGCCGAGCAGGCGACCCGGGTCGGCATGCCCTACGTCAACCAGCGCTGGCTGGGCGGCATGCTCACCAACTTCCAGACGGTCCACGGCCGTCTGCAGCGCCTCAAGGAGCTCGAGCAGCTCGACTTCGACGACGTGCCCGGCTCCGGCATGACGAAGAAGGAGCTGCTGGTCCTCAAGCGCGAGAAGGACAAGCTCGACAAGACCCTGGGCGGCATCCGCGACATGTCGCGGGTGCCCAGCGCGGTGTGGATCATCGACACCAAGAAGGAGCACATCGCCGTCGGCGAGGCGCACAAGCTGCACATCCCGGTCGTCGCGATCCTCGACACCAACTGCGACCCGGACGAGGTCGACTACAAGATCCCGGGCAACGACGACGCCATCCGCTCGGTCACCCTGCTCACCCGGGTGATCGCCGACGCGGTCGCCGAGGGTCTGATGGCCCGGGTCCGCACCAGCCAGGACGGCGACGAGAAGCCCGAGGGCCTCGCGGTCGACGAGCCGCTCGCCGCGTGGGAGCAGGAGCTGCTGCAGAGCGGTACGGCGGCCGAGGGCACGCCGGCCGCGGGCGAGACCGTCGAGGGCGCGGGCGCCGAGGCGTCTGCCGCCGAGGCACCGGCTGCTGAGGCGTCTGCCACCGAGGCGCCGGCTGCTGAGGCGTCTGCCACCGAGGCGCCGGCTGCTGAGGCGTCTGCCACCGAGGCACCGGCTGCTGAGGCGTCTGCCACCGAGGCGCCGGCTGCTGAGGCATCTGCCACCGAGGCGGCGGCTGCTGCCGAGGCGTCTGCCACCGAGGCGCCGGCCGCCGAGGCACCTGCCGCCGAGGGCGACGGCACCAGCACCGAACCCGCTCAGGCCTGAGCCGAGGGTCGCCGCCCGTTCCCTGAGGGGGCCGGGCGGCGGCCCTGCGGCCGGCCACCGTGTTCCGATCCGAGAAGAGAGCGAGACCCACCACGCCATGGCGAACATCACCGCCGCTGAGGTCAAGAAGCTCCGCGACGCCACCGGCGCCGGGATGATGGCTGCGAAGAAGGCCCTCGAGGAGGCCGGCGGCGACCAGGACCAGGCCGCCGAGCTGCTGCGCATCAAGGGCGAGACCAAGGTCAAGGAGCGTGGCGCCGAGCGCAACGCCACCAACGGCCTGGTCGCCGCCGCCGACGGCGCCATGATCCAGCTCAACTGCGAGACCGACTTCGTCGCCAAGAACGAGCAGTTCCAGCAGCTCGCCGCCGACATCGTCTCCCATGCCGCGAAGACCGGCACGGACGACGTGCAGAAGCTGCTGACCGAGTCGCTGGCCGACGGCCGCACGGTCGCGGAGAACATCGACTCCGTCGCCGCCGTCATCGGCGAGAAGCTCGAGCTCACCGCCGTGGTCGTCCTCGGCGCCGAGGGCACCCAGGTGGCGTCGTACATGCACCGGCGCTCGTCGGACCTGCCCGCCCAGGTCGGTGTCCTGGTGGAGTTCGAGGGGTCCGACCTCGAGGCCGCCCGCGGCGCCGCCATGCAGATCGCGGCGATGCGCCCGCGGTACGTCACCCGGGACCAGGTGCCCGCCGAGGTCGTCGACAACGAGCGGCGCATCGCCGAGGCGACCGCCCGCGAGGAGGGCAAGCCCGAGCAGGCGCTGCCCAAGATCGTCGAGGGCCGGGTCAACGGCTTCTTCAAGGACGTCACGCTGCTGGAGCAGCCGTCGGTGCAGGACAACAAGAAGACGGTCAAGGCCGTGCTCGACGCTGCCGGCGTCACCGTGAAGAGCTTCTCCCGGTTCGAGGTCGGCGGGGCCTGAGGGCCGTGCTGGCAGACTGAGCAGCAGACCGGACGCGGGGCAGCGCACCACGACGACGAGGAGGCCGCGATCGTGCAGGGATCCACGGAGGACACCGACACGGTCGCGGCCTCGTCCGCGTCCGGGGACGGCGAGCCCACCACCTACCGCCGGGTCGTGCTCAAGCTGTCCGGCGAGGTGTTCGGCGGTGGCAAGCTCGGCGTCGACCCGGACGTCGTGGCCACCATCGCCCGGCAGATCGCCGACGTGGTGCGCGCCGGCGTGCAGGTCGCGATCGTCGTCGGCGGCGGCAACTTCTTCCGCGGCGCCGAGCTGTCCCAGCGTGGCATGGACCGGGCCCGGGCCGACTACATGGGCATGCTCGGCACCGTGATGAACTGCCTGGCGCTGCAGGACTTCCTGGAGAAGCAGGACGTCGAGACGCGGGTCCAGACGGCGATCGCGATGGGCCAGGTCGCCGAGCCCTACATCCCCCGCCGCGCCATGCGCCACCTGGACAAGGGCCGTGTGGTCATCTTCGGTGCCGGCGCCGGCATGCCCTACTTCTCGACCGACACGGTGGCCGCGCAGCGCGCGCTGGAGATCGGCGCCCAGGTCATCCTCATGGGCAAGAAGGGCGTCGACGGCGTGTACGACGCCGACCCGGCCAAGCACCCGGACGCCGTGCGCTACGACCGGCTGTCCTACGACGAGTTCCTCGCCCGCGGCCTCAGGGTCGCCGATGCCACCGCGATCAGCCTGTGCCGCGACAACCGGCTCCCGATCGTCGTGTTCAACATGACCGCCGAGGGCAACATCGCCCGCGCGGTCCACGGAGAGAAGATCGGCACCATCATCGGACCGGACGCCTGAGCGGCGCGGCGACCGACGCACCCCGACGCACCAGACCGCACACGACACCGACGCAGGAGACCACGTGATCGACGAGACCCTCTTCGAGGCCGAGGAGAAGATGGAGAAGGCCGTCTCCGTCGCGAAGGAGGACCTGGCCGCGATCCGCACCGGCCGGGCCAACCCGAGCATGTTCAGCAAGATCCTGGTCGACTACTACGGCGCCCCCACACCGGTGAACCAGCTCGCGTCCTTCCACGTCGCGGACCCCCGGATGCTCACGCTCACGCCGTTCGACAAGAGCGCGATGGCCGCCATCGAGAAGGCGATCCGCGACTCGGACCTGGGCGTGAACCCGACCAACGACGGCGCGATCATCCGGGTGGTCTTCCCGCAGCTCACCGAGGAGCGGCGCAAGGAGTTCATCAAGGTGGCGCACAAGAAGGCGGAGGACGCCCGGATCTCGATCCGCAACGTGCGCCGCCACGCCAAGGACGAGCTCGACCGTCTGGCCAAGGACGGCGAGACCGGCGAGGACGACGTCACCCGGGCAGAGAAGGAGCTGGAGAAGGTCACCCAGAGGCACGTCGCGACCGTCGACGAGCTGGTCAAGCACAAGGAGGCCGAGCTCCTCGAAGTCTGAGGGGTCGGCACCCGAGGACCGAGCAGACCATCATGACGACCGACCAGGAGGCGCAGGGCGGCTCACCGCTCGACCCCGTCCCGATGCAGCCGGTTCCGCCCCCGGAGCGGCGTACCCGGGCCGGGCGCAACCTGCCCGCGGCGATCGGGGTCGGCCTGGGTCTCGGCGTGGTCATTCTCGGCACCCTCTTCCTCTGGAAGCCGTCCTTCGTCGTCGTGGTCGTCGCGGCCGCGGTGCTCGGCGTCTGGGAGCTGGGGCACGCCTTCGCCCAGGACCGGGTGCGGCTCCCGCTCGTGCCCCTGTCGGTGGGCGCCGCGGCGATCGTCGTGTCGGCGTACGCCGGCGGCAGCGAGGCGATGCTGGTGGCGCTGACGCTCACTGTGCTGGCGGCGATGCTGTGGCGGGCGCCCGAGAACGCGAAGGGGTACGTCCGCGACGTCAGCGCCGCCATGTTCGCCGCGCTGTACGTGCCCTTCCTCGCCGCCTTCGCGGCGTTGCTGCTGCGAGCCGACGACGGCGCGGACCGCGTCGTGGTGTTCATCGCGCTGGTCGTGCTCAGCGACATCGGCGGCTACGCCGCCGGCGTCCTGTTCGGCCGGCACCCGATGGCGCCGACCGTCAGCCCGAAGAAGTCCTGGGAGGGCTTCGCCGGGTCGGCGCTGTTCTGCGCGACCGGGGGAGCGGTCGCCGTGCCCGTGCTGCTCGACGGCATCGCCTGGCAGGGGGCGCTGATCGGGCTGGCGCTCATGCTCACCGCCACCCTCGGCGACCTCGGCGAGTCACTCATCAAGCGCGATCTCGGCATCAAGGACATGGGCAGCCTGCTCCCGGGTCACGGCGGCATCATGGACCGCCTCGACTCCCTGCTGCCCGCCGCCCCGGTGGCCTACCTGCTGCTCGCCTGGCTGGTCCCGGCGTGACCCGAGAGAGGGACCGTGCCCGTCGCCCCCGGTGAGCTCGTGTTCGCCGCCCCCCGCCGCGCCAAGCCGCCGCGCCACCTCGCCGACCTCGCGCCCGGCGAGCGTCGCGAGGTCGTCGCCGCGCTCGGGGAGAAGCCGTTCCGCGCCGGTCAGCTGGCCACCCACTACTTCGCCCGGCTCGGCGAGGACCCCGAGCAGATGACCGACGTCCCGAAGGCTTCCCGCTCGAGGCTCGCGGAGGCCCTGCTGCCGGCGCTGCTCACGCCGGTCCGCCACCTCGACTGCGACGGTGGTCGCACCCGCAAGACCGTGTGGCGGCTCTTCGACGGTGCCACGGTCGAGAGCGTCCTCATGCGCTACCCCGGCCGGGTGACGATGTGCGTCTCGTCCCAGGCCGGCTGCGGCATGAACTGCCCGTTCTGCGCGACCGGCCAGGCGGGGCTGACCCGCAACATGTCGGCCGGCGAGATCGTCGACCAGGTCGTGGCGGGCGCCCGCATGCTGCAGAACGGCGAGATCGCGGGCGGTCCCGGCCGGGTCTCCAACGTCGTCTTCATGGGCATGGGCGAGCCGATGGCCAACTACAAGGCCGTGATCGGCGCCGTACGCCGGCTCACCGACCCGTCCCCCGACGGTCTGGGTCTCTCGCAGCGCAACGTCACCGTGTCCACCGTGGGCCTGGTCCCGGCGATGGACAAGCTGACCGCCGAGGGCCTCAACGTCACCCTTGCGCTGTCCCTGCACGCGCCGGACGACGAGCTGCGTGACGAGCTGGTGCCGGTGAACACCCGGTGGAAGGTCGCCGAGGTGCTCGACGCCGCACGCCGCTACTTCGAGGTGACCGGGCGACGCGTGAGCATCGAGTACGCGCTGATCCGGGACATCAACGACCACCGGTGGCGGGCCGACCTGCTCGGCACCGAGCTCAACCGACGCGGCCGCGGCTGGGTGCACGTCAACCCGATCCCGCTCAACCCCACGCCCGGCTCCAAGTGGACCGCCAGCGACCACGACGTCGAGCGCACCTTCGTGGAGCGGCTGCGGGCACACGGCATCCCCACGACGGTCCGCGACACCCGGGGTCGCGAGATCGACGGTGCGTGCGGGCAGCTGGCAGCGGTCAGCCCTGCGGGCTCACCTGAGGCGTCGGCGTGAGCCACCACGACCGGTTCCGCCGCGTCGGCCTGCTGCACAAGGGCTACCACCGGCGGCAGGTCGACGCGTTCCTCAACCACGTCGAGGTGTCGCTGAGCGGCGTCTTCCCGTCCCCGACCGCCAGCGACGTGCGTCAGGCCGGCTTCGAGCTGGTGCGCAACGGCTACGACGTCGGCGAGGTCGACGACCACCTCGACGCGCTCGAGGAGAAGGTCGTCGCGGCCCAGGGCGTCAGGGGCGGTCGCCGGGGCAAGGTGGACCCGGCCGCCGACGCCGCATACCTGCGCGAGCTCCTCGACGCGCCGTACATGAGGCGGTTCCCTCGGGCCAGGCTGCTCCGCCGCGGCTACCACGTCGACGACGTCGACGACTTCGTCGACGCCATCGTGGCCGCTCTCGACGGCGACGGGTCGCTGACCCTCGATGACGTCCGGCAGGTGCCGTTCCGGCCCAAGCGCGGTGGCTACCGCGAGGATTCCGTCGACGACGCGATGGACCGGGTGATCGAGCACCTGCTGCTCGTGCGCCGGCTCGGCGGCGATCCGGCACCCCGGCGACCCGACGCGGGTCCGTCCCTCGCCCGGTAGCCCGCCGTCCCGTTTGACCGTCGACTGGCGGAGGTCTTCGGTTGTCAGCCGCCGCCGGCTGAACACTTCCGCCAGTCGACGGGGGTAGTTGCCGCGTCGGTCAGGACAGGGCGACCAGGGCTCCGATGGCGAGGCCGAGGGCGAGCAGCCAGAGCAGCGTCGGCAGCGACCGAGGCGACACCTCACGCACCTCCTGCCAGCGACACCGATCCGTCGACGACCGTCGACGTCGACCGGCGGCAAGGGCGTCGTCGCCGGCCCGCTGATCACGGCGCCGGTCGCGGCGTCGAAGACGCTGTCGTGGCACGGGCAGGTGATCTCGCCGTCGGCGACGACGTCGACCGTGCAGCCCTGGTGGGTGCAGGTCGCGGAGAACCCGCGGACCTGCTCGCCGGAGCGCGTCAGCACGATGTGCTCGTCCGCCAGCACCAGCCCGCCGCCGTCCGGGACGTCGGCGAGCGGAGCCAGGACCGTTCCGGTGCTTGCCGTCCGGTGCCGGGCCGTACGCGTTCGCGGCCGCGGCGGCACCGGTGCCCCGGGCCGCGTCGCTGCTACGCGCGAGCGCGAACCCGACCACGGCGCCCACGAGGACGACGCCCGAGCCGCGCAGCACGTTGCGACGGGTGGGAGGAGACGTCATGTCAGCGGCACCCCCGACCGGGTGAAGAACCACAGCGCCGAGGTCAGCCACACCAGCACGAAGGTGCTCAGCACGGTACCGCCGAGCACTGGCAGCGACCAGCCGGGCAGCCCGCGCACCCGGAGGCCGAGCATCTTCGCCGCGTAGGCGCCGTAGAACAGGCAGCCGGCCAGCCCGTGCACCAGCACCCGAGTGCTGCCGGTGCCGAAGCCGAGCGCCCAGATGCAGTGCAGCGCGACCGGCAGCGAGACCGTGAACGCCGTCGCCCCCGACCACCGGTGCACCGGTCCGACCCATGACGGCGCGCGCTGCGAAGCGCCCGGCAGCCGGCCCCACATCCACAGCGCCGTCGCGAGCTGGACCAGGACCAGGACGGCCGTGACGGTCGACAGCCAGGCCTTCATCTGCAGCATGCCGGAGAAGCCGAACGTCGCGAACGGCCGCGCCGCCGGGTCGTGCAGCCCGGCGTACGCGCCGACGGCGACGGCGACAGCGGCGCCGAGCAGGACCACCAGCAGTCCCGCTGGCCGCTCGACCGACACCCGCTGCTGGGTGGTCTGACTCACCGGCCTCACCTCGGAGACCACTCTCGCCGGTCCGGGAGGCGCTCGGCAACAGCCGGGGACCGCGAGGCCGTGCACCGGCCGTGGCCCCAGCACCGACGACGGCGAAACGCCGTGCAGTGGAGCTCGGGGGCCGGGTGTCGGCGGTTGAGCCGTCGTTGGTGTCGCGGGTCCGGGAGACCAGGTCAGCGGTAGCGGCGGGCGGCGGCCACCGCCTGCGCCCCGTAGCCGCTGCCGAACAGCGCGGCGTGCACGAGCAGGGGGTGCAGCTGGTGCAGCGCGACCCGCTCGCGCCAGCCGTCGTCGAGCGGCCAGGCCTCGTCGTACGCCGCAAGCACCCGGTCGAGGTGCGGCAGGCCGAACAGGTCGAGCATCGCCAGGTCGGTCTCCCGGTGGCCGCCGTGCGCCGCCGGGTCGACCAGCACCGGCCCGTCGGCCGACCACAGCACGTTGCCCGCCCACAGGTCGCCGTGCAGCCGCGCGGGTACGGCGTCGGGCACGCCGAGGGAGCCGGCGCGCAGCCGCTCGACCACCCGGTCGACCACACCCGCGCCGTCCGCGTCCAGCGCACCCCGGTCGCTTGCCGGCCGGACGTACGGCGTCAGCCGGCACTGCGCGTAGAAGGCTTGCCACGACGTCCCGGCGGCCGTCAGGTGCGGCAGAGGGAGCGTCGCGATGAACCCGTCGCCGGCCCAGCCCGCCGGTGCCGAGCCGTGGTGCGCCGCCCCCGCCCGGTGCACCTCGGCCAGCCCCCGGCCGAGGGCCTCCGCCGCCGCGGGGCTCGGCGGGACCTCACCGACCCGCTCCAGCACGATCCGGTCCGCGGCGACATCGATCACGGCCGGCACCCGCAGGGCGCCGGCAGCACCCAGCCAGGCGAGGCCGGCCGCCTCCACGGCGAAGAACCCAGGTGGCGCGTCCGGCCGGGTCTTGGTGAACGTCACCGGCCCTGCCGTCACCCGACGACCGTCGAGTCGCCCAGCACCCGGTCCACGGCGACGACGAGCACCACCCGCTGCGGGTTGGGCCGCGGCACCCGGTAGCGCTCGGCGTACCGCCGCTCGGCCTCGGCGACCGACTCGGCGTCCTCCAGCACCGACGCCGACCCCTCCAGGGACAGCCAGCGCCGGCGCTCGACCTGGCAGAGCACGGCCCGCGACCCGGCTGCTGCGTGCCGGACCTTGCTCGTCGTCCGGCTGGCGATCACCCGGGCCAGCCGGTGCTCGGGGTCCCAGGTGAAGCCGACCGGCACCACGTGCGGGGTCCCGTCGGCGCGCAGCGTCGTGAGCGTCGCCAGGTGTCGCTCGGCGAGGAACTGGAGCGCGGCCGCCGGTAGGCCGTCCGGCTGCAACGCCACGTCAGACCCGGTCCGGCAGCACGGCGGCCACCGCGTCGAGCAGGCCGCGGCACGCGCGCTGCACCTGGTCCAGCACCTCGACGAACCCGCGCTCGTCACCGAAGTACGGGTCAGCCACCTCGGCGCCGTCCGGTGCGTCCGGGTCGAAGGACCGCAGCAGCCGAACCCGGCCCCGCTGCTCGTCGGTCCCGGCCATGGCCCGTAGCTCGTGCAGGTGCCCGCGGTCCAGCGCCAGGACGAGGTCGCGGTCGGCCAGCCACGCCGGCTCGAACATCCGGGCCCGGTGCCCGCGCCCGTCGTACCCGCCACCTGCCAGCACCGCCAACGCCCTGCTGTCGGCCGGGTCCCCGACGTGGAAGGCCACCGTTCCCGCCGAGTCGACCTGCACCCGCGGGGCCAGGCCGGCGTCGTCGACGAGCCGTTGCATCACCACTGCAGCCATCGGCGACCGGCAGATGTTGCCGCTGCACACGAAGCAGAGACGGTACGTCGCTCCGCGCGGCGTCGGGACGTCGGGACGGTGGCTCATGCCCCCATCGTCGCAAGGCGGCGGTACCGCTGGCGCGGGGGCCGCCTCGCCGGTCAGCGACCGAGCACCCGCTCCATCAGCGCGGCCCGCCGTGACGGCCGACCGGACCGCGCCTCCTCGGCGTCCGCGCCCGTCATCACCTTCAGCGACGCGTTCACCCCGAGCCAGCGCAGCGGCTCCGGCTCCCAGGGCCGGGAGCGGTGTCCCACCCACGGCAGGTGTGTCAGGTCGGTGTCCCGCCGCAGGACCAGGTCGGCAAGGGTCCGGCCGGCCAGGTTCGTGGTGGACACGCCGTCGCCGACGTAGCCTCCGGCCCAGCCCAGTCCGGTGCGGACGGTCGAGGCCGACCGAGGCGCACCAGTCGCGGGCGATGCCGACGGCCCCGCCCCACGCGTGGGTGAACGCCGCGCCCTCGACGGCCGGGAGCAGGTCGACCAGGGTGCGGTGCAGCGCGGCGAACACGGCAGGGTCGTGGTCCTGCTCCGGCCGCATCCGCGAGCCCATGCGGTACGGCGCCCCGCGGCCACCGAAGGCGAGCCGCCCGTCGACCGTGCGCTGGCCGTAGACGACCAGGTGCCGGAAGTCGCTGAACGTCTCCCGCTCCCGCAGGCCGATCCGGTCCCAGACGGCGGGCGGCAGCGGCTCGGTCGCGACCATCAGCGAGTAGACCGGTGCCAGGTCACGACGCATCCCGGGCAGGCCGGCGGTGAAGGCCTCGGTGGCCCGGACGACCACCTCGGCCCGGACCGTGCCGAGCGGCGTGACCGCAGCCCGCGGCTCGATCGCGGTCACCGGGGTGTGCTCGTAGACGCGCACACCGCGCCGCTCGACGGCGGCCGCCAGGCCCCGTGCCAGCCGCGCCGGGTGGATCGCTGCGCAGTGCGGGGTGTACGTCGCGCCGAGCACGTCGGCGGCCTGCAGCCGTCCGCGTGCCTCGTCGGCGTCGAGCAGGGCGAGGTCGTCCTCGCCGAACCCCCAGGTGCGTGCCTCGGCCACCTCTGCACGGGCCCGGTCCAGCTGGACCGGGGTCCGGGCGGCGACGACGGTGCCGCCCTTGGCGTAGTGGCACTCGATGCCCTCGCCGGCAGCCACGGTGCCGACCTCGTCGACCGCACCCTGCATCGCCCGGTGCTGGGCCACCGCCCGGTCGCGGCCGTAGCGCTGCGCCAGCCACCCGAGCGATGCCGGGAACAGCGCCGAGCACCAGCCGCCGTTGCGCCCGCTGGCCCCGAAGCCGGCGATCTCTCGCTCCAGCACCGCGATCCGCAGCGTCGGGTCGGCGACCGCCAGGTAGTAGGCCGTCCAGAGCCCGGTGTAGCCGCCTCCGACGATCGCGACGTCGACGTCGAGGTCCCCGCCGAGCGCCGCGCGGGCCGCCAGCTCCTCCCCGGCGGTGTCGTGCCAGAGCGACAGCCGGCGGTAGTCGGTGCCGGCCGGACTCGTGGTCATCGGGTCCACGAGGCGACGTACGACGGCACCGGGGGAGAGCCGCGCAGGTCCGGAGCCGGTCGCGGTGCACCGGCCACCTCGTGCAGCGGCACGACGCCGGCCCAGACCGGGAGGTCGAGGTCCTCGGCCGCGTCGTCCGGCGGCCCGTCGCTCACCTTGACCGACCACTCCGACAGGGGCAGCGAGAGCACGAGGGTCGCCGCGAGCTCCTTGCGGTTCGGCTGCCGGGCGTCGGCCCAGCGTCCCGGCAACAGGTGCTCGGTGACCCGTTCCAGCGCGGCCACCTGGGCGTCGCCCTCGAGCACGGTCGCGACCCCGAGCACCATCGCGCAGCGGTAGTGCATCGAGGACTCGAACACCGACCGGGCCGCGAGCAGCCCGTCGAGCAGGGTGACGGTCAGGCAGGTGGGCGCGCCCTGGGCCAGGCCGCGGAACAGCCGGCTGCCGGTGGAGCCGTGGAAGAGGACCTGGTCGCCGTCGCGCGCGTACGCGACGGGAACGACGTACGGCTGGCCCGGCGACCCGTCGGAGCCACCCGGGTCCGCGACGGCGACGTGCGCGACCCGGCCGGCGTCGAGGACCGCGTCGAGCACGCCGCGGTCCTGCACCTGCTTCTCCGGCAGCCGCCGGACCGTGGTCCGGTCGGTGGTCATCTGCTCAGAGCCGCGACCAGGCCTCGGTGAGCACCGAGCGCAGGATCTGCTCCATCTCGTCGAAGTGCGACTGGTCGCAGACCAGCGGCGGGGACAGCTGGATGACGGGGTCGCCGCGGTCGTCGGCACGGCAGTAGAGACCCGCCTCGAACAGCGCCTTGGACAGGAACCCGCGCAGCAGTCGCTCGGCCTCGTCGTCGTCGAACGTCTCGCGAGTCGCCTTGTCCTTGACCATCTCGATGCCGAAGAAGAAGCCGTCGCCGCGCACGTCGCCGACGATCGGCAGGTCGGTGAGCTTCTCCAGCGTCCGCCGGAAGTCACCGGTGGTGTCGCGGACGTGCTCGTTGAGCTTCTCGCGCTCGAAGATGTCGAGGTTGGCCAGCGCCACCGCGGCCGACACCGGGTGACCGCCGAAGGTGTAGCCGTGGGCGAAGGCGGTGTTGCCCTTGAGGAAGGGCTCCATGATCCGGTCGGTCGCGATCATGGCACCGATCGGCGAGTAGCCGGAGGTCATGCCCTTGGCGCAGGTGACGATGTCCGGCTGGTAGCCGAAGCGTTCGGACCCGAAGTAGTACCCGAGCCGTCCGAAGGCGCAGATGACCTCGTCGGACACCAGCAGCACGTCGTAGCGGTCGCAGATCTCGCGGACCCGGGCGAAGTAGTTGGGCGGCGGCGGGAAGCAGCCACCGGAGTTCTGCACCGGCTCGAGGAACACGGCAGCCACCGTGTCAGGACCTTCGAACTCGATCGCCTCGGCGATCCGGTCGGCGGCCCAGAGACCGAAGGCCTCGAGGTCGTCGCCGTGCTCGGTCGCCCGGTAGAAGTTGGTGTTGGGCACCTTGTGGGCCCCGGGCACCAGCGGCTCGAACATCGCCTTGGCGTCCGGGATACCGGTGATCGACAGTGCCCCCTGCGGGGTGCCGTGGTAGGCGATCGACCGGCTGATCACCTTGTGCTTCAACGGCTTGCCGATGAGCTTGTAGTACTGCTTGGCGACCTTCCAGGCCGACTCGACCGCTTCGCCGCCGCCGGTGGTGAAGAACACCCGGTTGAGGTCGCCCGGTGCGAGGTGGGCCAGCCGCTCGGCGAGCTCGATCGCCTTCGGGTGCGCGTAGGACCACAGCGGGAAGAAGGCGAGCTCGCTGGCCTGCTTGGCGGCCACCTCGGCGAGCTCGGTCCGGCCGTGTCCGGCCTGCACGACGAACAGGCCGGCGAGACCGTCGAGGTAGCGCTTGCCCGAGGCGTCCCACACGTAGGGGCCTTCCCCACGCGTGATGACCGGCACGTCGACGTTCTGGTACGCGCCCATCCGGGTGAAGTGCATCCACAGGTGGTCGCGGGCCGAGGCGGCCAGGGCCGCCGAGTCGAAGGCGGTGGTGGGTTCGGTGGTCAGGGTCATCTGGTTCCCCAGTTGTAGAGCTGCTTACGGAGCTTGAGGTAGACGAACGACTCGGTGCTGCGCACCGAGGGCACTGCGCGGATGCGCTTGGACACGAGCTCGAGCAGGTGGTCGTCGTCCTCGCAGACCACCTCGACCAGCAGGTCGAAGCTGCCGGCGGTGATGACCACGTAGTCGACCTCGGCCATGTCGGCGATCTTCTCGGCCACGGCCTCGACGTCTCCCTCGCAGGAGATGCCGATCATGGCCTGGCGCGGGAAGCCCACCTGGAGCGGGTCGGTCACCGCGACGATCTGCATGACGCCGGCGTCCAGCAGCCGCTGGACCCGTTGCCGGACCGCCGCCTCGGACAGCCCGACGGCCTTCCCGATCGCGGCGTAGGCGCGCCGCCCGTCTTCCTGCAGCTGCTCGATGATCGCCTTGGAGACGTCGTCGAGGACGATGCCGCCGCCCCGTTCCTTGGTCGCCATACCGGCGATCCTCGCTCCCCGACGGGGTGGTTGGCAAGTGAATCCGTGGCGGATACGCTCGAAAATTGCTGAATCTGTCGTCCAGATGCCTCCCGACTGTTGAGAACGGAGACCCCGGGTTAGGCTCCCGCCGAACCCGGACCACCCAGCGCCGCCTGCGAGGAGCCCGCCGTGCCTGAGACCCGCACCCTGTCCAACTTCGTCGGCGGCAAGCCGGTCGACACCGTCGACGGCCGCACCTCGGACCTGGTCGACCCGAGCACCGGGAAGGTCTTCGCCCACGCGCCGGTGTCGTCGGCCGCGGACGTGGACCTGGCCATGTCGGCCGCCGAGGCGGCGTTCGACGGCTGGCGCGACAGCACCCCCAGCGAGCGGCAGAAGGCCCTGATCCGGATCGCCGACGCGATCGAGGCCCGCGCCGACGAGCTGGTGGCGGCCGAGGTGGAGAACACCGGTAAGCCGGTGTCGCTGACCCACTCGGAGGAGATCCCGCCGATGGTCGACCAGATCCGGTTCTTCGCCGGCGCAGCAAGGGTGCTCGAGGGTCGCTCGGCCGGGGAGTACATGGCCGGTCACACGTCGTTCGTGCGCCGCGAGCCGATCGGCGTCTGCGCCCAGGTGACGCCGTGGAACTACCCGATGATGATGGCGGTCTGGAAGTGGGCACCGGCCATCGCCGCGGGCAACACGGTGGTGCTCAAGCCGTCGGACACCACGCCGGTGTCGACGCTGCTGATGGCCGAGATCATGGCCGAGTTCCTCCCGGAAGGCGTGTTCAACGTCGTCTGCGGCGACCGCGACACCGGTCGCGCCCTGGTCGAGCACCGCACGCCGCAGATGGTGTCGATCACCGGCTCGGTGCGCGCGGGTGTCGAGGTGGCCGGTTCCGCGGCCACCGACCTCAAGAGGGTGCACCTCGAGCTCGGCGGCAAGGCGCCGGTCGTGGTCTTCGACGACGCCGACCTCGAAGCGGCCGCGGAGGCGATCGCGGTCGCCGGCTACTTCAACGCCGGGCAGGACTGCACCGCCGCGACCCGGGTCCTGGCGGCCCCCGGCATCCACGACGACTTCGTCGCTGCGCTCGCTCAGCAGGCGCGCGAGAGCGCCAAGACCGGGCGGCCCGACGACGAGGACGTGCTCTTCGGGCCGCTCAACAACGTCAACCAGCTGGACCGGGTGATGGGGCTGCTCTCGCGTGCCCCCGAGCACGCGGCGGTCGCGGCCGGGGGCCATCGGATCGGCGGTGACCTGTCCGAGGGCTTCTTCCACGAGGCAACCGTCGTCAGTGGCCTGCGCCAGGACGACGAGCTGGTGCAGGACGAGGTGTTCGGACCGGTCATCACGGTGCAGCGCTTCTCCGACGAGGACGAGGCAGTCCGCTGGGCCAACGGGGTGCAGTACGGACTCGCGTCGTCGGTGTGGACCAAGGACCACGGTCGCGCCATGCGGATGGCCAAGCGGCTGGACTTCGGCTGCGTCTGGATCAACACCCACATCCCGCTGGTCGCCGAGATGCCGCACGGCGGCTTCAAGCACTCGGGCTACGGCAAGGACCTCTCGATGTACGGCTTCGAGGACTACACCCGCGTCAAGCACGTGATGTCCAACATCGAGGCCTGACCCGGAACGCGGACGTGGGGGTCGATCTCGTCCTGCACGGCGGGACGGTCGTCACCGGGTTGCCCGGGGCGCCGCGCGCACGGGCTGTGGCCGTCCATGACGGCGGCGTCGTGGCGCTGGACCGGGACGCGCTGGACCTGCTGCCGGGCGCCACGAGCAAGCTGGACCTCGACGGCGGGGCGGTGCTCCCGTCCTTCGGCGACGGGCACGTCCACCCGCTCTGGGGCGGCGTCGAGCTGGCCGGTCCCGCGGTGCGCGAGGCGACGAGCGTGGCGCAGGTCGTCGAGGCGGTCCGGCGCTGGGCACAGGCGCACCCCGAGGTCGAGTGGGTCCAGGGTGGCCCCTACGACCCGAGCCTTGCGCCCGCCGGCCGGTTCGACGCGCGGTGGCTGGACGAGGCGGTCGCCGACCGACCGGTGGTCCTGCAGTCCGCCGACCACCACTGCGCCTGGGTGAACTCCGAGGCCCTCCGGCGGGCCGGGGTCGATGGCGGCACCCCGGACCCGCCGGCCGGTCGGGTGGCCAGGCGACCCGACGGCAGCGCTCTCGGGACGCTGGTCGAGTGGACCGCCATGGACCTCGTGCTGCGGCACGCCCCGGCCGCCACCTTCGACGAGAAGCGGACCGGACTGCTGCGGGCCGCCGAGCTGCTCGCGGCTGCCGGGCTGACCTGGGTGCAGGACGCGGCTCTGTCACCGTCCGACGTGGAGGTCTACCTCGCCGCGGCCACCACCGGCCGGCTCGCGGTGCGGGCCAACGTGGCGCTGCGGGCCGACCCGGGTCGCTGGCCGGACCAGCGCGGCGAGTTCCTGGCCGCGCGGCGCGCAGCCGAGGGATCCGCAGCAGCCCACCAGGTGTCGGCGCGGACGGTGAAGATCTTCGCCGACGGGGTCGTCGAGGCAGGCACCGCGTCGATGCTCGCCCCGTACGACGGGGCGCTCGGGGACCCGGCCGGCTCCTGTGGCCACCCCGTCTGGTCCCCGGACGAGCTGGCCGCCGCCGTGGCGGCGTTCGACGCCGACGGGTTCCAGCTGCACGTCCACGCCATCGGTGACGCGGCGGTCCGCGACACCCTCGACGCGCTCGCCCGGCTGCCGCAGGTCAACGGTCCCCGCGACCGCCGCTCGGTCGTCGCGCACACCCAGTGCGTCGACCCGGCCGACGTCACGAGGTTCGCCGAGCTCGGCGTGATCGCCAACCTCGAGCCGCTGTGGGCACAGCTCGACCCGCTGCAGGTCGACCTCACCCTGCCGCGTCTCGGGCACCACCGCGGTCGGCTGCAGTACCCCATGGCCTCGCTGCTGGCCTCCGGGGCGCTGCTGTCCTTCGGCAGCGACTGGCCGGTGAGCTCCTACCGGCCGCTCGAGGGGCTGGCGGTCGCCGTGACCCGCCAGACCCGGGACGGCGTACCGGCCGGTGGCTGGGTGCCGGACGAGCGGCTCCCGGTGCCGGCCGCGCTGTCCGCCTACACGCAGGGCGTGGCCTACCAGGCCTTCGAGGAGAGCTCGTGGGGGACGGTCGACGTCGGCCGGCGGGCCGACCTGGTCTGGCTCGACGGTGACCCGACCGCCACCGACCCGGAGCGCTGGCCGGACCTGACGGTCCGCGGCACCTGGCTCGGCGGCCGCCGCACCTGGGACCCCGCGGCGGCGTGATCCGGCGGAGCGGCACGGGTCCCGCGTGCCGAGGGGCGCGCTTCGCCGGGTCCGCGGCGGACCGTCGGCCCGCAGCCGGATCGCTGCTGCAACCGCACCATTTTCCGCGTGATTTCGTGGTCACAATCCGGTATCGCCACGGAATCCCTTGTCCGAGGCCGGGCTCTCTGTCAGGATCGTCCACGGCCGAGCGGCCGGGCGCTCCGCCAGACGATCAGCCCGGTCCTGCCGCTGACGAGCATCCAGGGAGCCCAGTCGCGTGCACCAGTTCATCGCCGGGAGTCGACGCACCGGTGGGTCGGGCGAGACCTTCGACGTGACCGACCCGGCGACCGGTGAGACGGTCGAGCAGGTCGCTCTTGCCGGGCCCGATGACGTGGAGGCCGCGGTCGTGGCGGCCAGGGCTGCCTTTCCGGCCTGGTCGGCCGCCCCGCCGGTCGAGCGGTCGGCCGCGCTCACCCGGCTGGCCGCGCTGCTCGACGAGCGCGCCGGCGACCTGGCGCACACCGAGTCCCGCCAGACCGGCAAGCCGATCAGGCTGGCCACCGGGTTCGACGTCCCAGGGACAGTCGACAACGTCTCGTTCTTCGCCGGGGCAGCGCGAGCCCTCGAGGGCAAGGCGGCCGCGGAGTACTCCGGCGACCACACCTCCTACGTCCGGCGTGAGGCGGTCGGCGTGGTCGGCTCGGTGGCCCCGTGGAACTACCCGCTGCAGATGGCCGCCTGGAAGATCCTGCCGGCGGTCGCGGCCGGCAACACGATCGTGCTCAAGCCGGCGGAGCTGACCCCGCTGACGACCCTGATGATGGCCGAGGCGGCGACCGAGGCGGGCTTCCCGGACGGTGTGATCAACGTCGTGACCGGCGCCGGCAGGGTTGCCGGGGAGGCGCTGATCGCTCACCCCGACGTCGACATGGTGTCGTTCACCGGGTCCTCGAGCGTGGGCCGCCGGGTGATGGAGCTGGCCGCGGTGTCGCCCGGCGGGCCGAAGCGAGTGCACCTCGAGCTGGGCGGCAAGGCCCCGTTCGTCGTCTTCGACGACGCCGACCTGGCCGCAGCGGTCCAGGGCGCGGTGGCCGGCGCCCTGATCAACACCGGCCAGGACTGCACCGCCGCCACCCGCGCCTACGTCCAGCGCCCGCTGTACGACGCCTTCGTCGCCGGCGTCGCCGACGTCATGGGCACCGTGGTGCTCGGTGATCCGTTGGACGAGCGGACCGACCAGGGTCCCCTCGTGTCCCGGCTCCAGCAGGAGCGGGTCGCGGGGTTCGTCGACCGGGCTCGTGCCGCGGGCGCGAAGGTCGTGCGAGGAGGTGCCGTGCCGCAGGGCGCGCTGAGCCGTGGGGCCTACTACGAGCCCACCCTCGTGGTCGACGCCGCGCAGGACTCCGAGATCGTCCAGGACGAGGTCTTCGGCCCGGTGCTCGTCGTGCTGCCCTTCGACGGCGACGACGAGGGGCTGCGGCTGGCCAACGACACGCCGTTCGGCCTGGCGGCCTCCGCCTGGACCCGCGACGTGTTCCGGGCGATGCGGGCGACCCGCGAGATCCGGGCCGGCTGCGTGTGGGTCAACGACCACATCCCGATCATCAGCGAGATGCCGCACGGGGGCTACAAGGCCTCCGGCAACGGCAAGGACATGTCCCAGTACTCGATGGACGAGTACACCTGCATCAAGCACGTCATGTACGACGGGACGGCCGCGGTCCGCAAGGACTGGCACCGCACCATATTCACCGGCCCAGACCACCGCCGAGACGACCCTGTACGAGACAGCACCGAGGAGACATCACGTGACTGACCACCGACAGGACCCGAAGTTCCGCGCGCTGGTGCGTGCCCAGCTGACCAGGCGCTCGGTACTGCGGGGAGCAGGTGGGGTGGGCGTCGCCGCTGCACTCGCGGCCTGCGGCACCGGCGGCACCGGCACGAGCAGCAAGCCGTCGGCCGCGGTCAAGGACAAGTCCGCCACCGAGAAGGTGGTGCGCTGGGCGAACTGGCCGGCCTACCTCGACTACGACGAGGACACGAAGAAGTACCCGACGCTGGAGAAGTTCCAGCAGGAGACGGGCATCAAGGCGACCTACGCCGAGGACATCGACGACAACGACTCGTACTACGGCAAGATCCAGGGCCAGCTCAAGAACGGCGACGACATCGGCAAGGACGTCATCACGCTCACCGACTGGATGGCCGGCCGGATGATCCGGCAGGGCTACGTCCAGGAGCTGGACAAGGCGGTCATCCCGAACGCGACGAACCTCAACCCGAAGCTGCAGGACGTCGACTTCGACCCGGGCCGCAAGTACTCGCTGACCTGGCAGAGCGGCTACGCCGGCATCGGCTACCGCAAGGACAAGGTCGGCCGCGACCTCAAGACGATCGACGACCTCTGGGCCCCCGACCTCAAGGGCAAGGTGGTGGTGCTCTCCGAGATGCGCGACACGGTGGGCCTGATCATGCTCTCGCAGGGGGTCGACATCTCCCAGGGCGTGACCGAGGACCAGTTCAACAAGGCGCTGGACGTGCTGCAGAAGCAGGTCGACTCCGGCCAGATCCGGCAGGTCAAGGGCAACTCCTACCTCGAGGACATGCGCAGCGGGAACGCCATCGCGGCGATCGCCTGGTCCGGCGACATCCTGCTCGCCCAGTTCGAGGAGGACGACCCCAACTACGTCTTCCAGCTCCCGGAGACCGGTGGCACGCTCTGGTCCGACAACCTCATGATCCCGATCGGGTCGCCGCACAAGACCAACGCCGAGAAGCTCATGGACTTCTACTACCAGCCGGAGATCGCCGCGGAGGTCGCCGCCTACGTGAACTACATCTGCCCGGTGGAAGGAGCCCAGGCCGCCATGGAGAAGATCGACCCGGAGCTCGTGGACAGCCCGCTGATCTTCCCGACCGAAGCGGACCTGGCCAAGGTCAGCGTGTTCCCGAGCCTGAGCCCCGACGAGGAGACGACGTTCTCCGAGTCCTTCCAGAAGGTGATCGGCAACTGACGCGCGGCGACGAGGCAGCGAGGGACGAGCGGAGAAGGAGCGGCCAGTGATGTCTGCGAAGGAGTCCGGCGCCGGGGGCCAGGACCTGCGGCTGGAGCGCATCACCAAGCGCTTCGCCACGTTCACCGCCGTCGACGACCTGTCGCTGACGATCCCGTCGGGCTCGTTCTTCGCGCTGCTCGGCCCGTCCGGCTGCGGGAAGACGACCACGCTGCGGATGGTGGCCGGGCTCGAGGAGCCCACCGAGGGCACCATCCTGATCGGCGACCAGGACGTCACCGACACCAAGCCGTACAAGCGGCCGGTCAACACGGTGTTCCAGAGCTACGCCCTGTTCCCGCACCTCGACATCTTCGAGAACGTCGCCTTCGGGCTGCGGCGCCGAGGCAGCAAGGACGTCAAGGCACAGGTGCACGAGGCGCTCGAGCTCGTCGAGCTCGGTGAGATGGCCCGGCGCAAGCCGGGCCAGCTCTCGGGTGGCCAGCAGCAGCGGGTGGCGCTGGCCCGGGCCATCGTCAACCGGCCGGCCGTGCTCCTGCTCGACGAGCCACTCGGCGCCCTCGACCTCAAGCTGCGCCGGCAGATGCAGATCGAGCTCAAGCGGATCCAGACCGAGGTCGGGCTCACCTTCGTGCACGTGACCCACGACCAGGAGGAGGCCATGACCATGGCCGACACCATCGCGGTCATGAACCACGGCCGGATCGAGCAGCTCGGCGGCCCGACCGAGCTCTACGAGGCTCCCGACACGACGTTCGTCGCCAACTTCCTCGGCCAGTCCAACATGGTGCACGCGACCGTCTCCGGTGCCGACGGCGACCAGCTGGTGCTCGACGTCCAGGGCCAGAAGATCGCGATGCCGGCAGCCCGCCGCAGCAGCGGCGACACCGACCTGCTGATCGGAGTCCGGCCGGAGAAGATCCATCTCGTGCGCCCGGAGGACGACGCGTCCGAGGCAGGGCGCAACGTGCTCCCCGGAGGGGTGGTCACCGACGCCAGCTTCACCGGTGTCAGCACCCAGTACCTCGTCCGGATGCCGTGGGGACAGGAGCTCATGGTCTTCGCCCAGAACCTCGGCGCGGGCGGCGTGCTGCGGCCGGGCACCACGGTGGACCTGCACTGGGAGCCGCTGCACACCTTCGCCCTCGACGGCACCGGGGACGTCAACGCCGGAGTCGAGCGTGAGGGCGCCGAGCGCCTCCCGGTCGGCTGAGATGGCGCTGTCATGAGCGTCGCCCAGGGGATCGGCGCCGGCGAACGGCAGTACGACGCCGACAAGCCGCCGCCCGCGGACGACGGCGGAGGCGGTCGCCGCCGCCTCACCCCGTACTTTCTGCTGCTGCCCGGGATGCTGTGGCTGCTGGTCTTCTTCATCGTCCCGATCGCCACCCTGCTGTCCACCTCGACGCAGACCCGGCCGGCAGGCGCCGAGATCGGCGAGTACACCCAGACGTTCCGGTTCGCGAACTATGTCGACACGCTGGACGAGTACCTCACGGTGTTCGGCCGGTCGTTCCTGTACGCCCTCATCGCGACGGTCCTCGCGCTGGCAATCTCCTACCCGCTGGCCTACGCGATCGCCTTCAAGGCGGGGAAGTACCGCAACGTCCTGCTCGTGCTGGTCGTCGCGCCGTTCTTCGTCAGCTTCCTGCTGCGCACAGTTGCCTGGAAGCAGATCCTCGCCGACGGCGCCTGGGTCGCCGACACCCTGCGGTTCGTCCACCTGCTCGGGCCGGACGGCAGGATCATCAACACCGCTCCCGCCGTCGTCATCGGCATCACCTACAACTTCCTGCCGTTCATGATCCTGCCGATCTACGCGTCGCTGGAGCGCGTCGACCCGCGGTTCATGGAGGCGGCCGGCGATCTCTACGCGAACGGGCTCACGACCCTGCGCAAGGTGACCTTCCCGCTCTCCCTGCCCGGCGTCGTCGCCGGCACGCTGCTCACGTTCATCCCGGCGGCGGGCGACTACGTCAATGCGGCGTTGCTGGGCAACCGCGACACGACCATGGTCGGCAACGTCATCGACTCGCGGTTCCTGCGGGTCGTCGACTACCCCACCGCCGCCGTGCTCTCGGTGACGCTGATGGTCTCGATCCTGGTTCTCGTCGGGATCTACATCCGCCGCTCGGGGACGGAGGAGCTGGTATGACCACCTCGACGGTGCCCGCGGCGACGTCGTCCTCCTCGGCGCCGCATCGCCGCCGGTCCCCGGGCCAGCGGGTGGCGAGATGGTTCTCCCGCAACGCCATCCGCTTGTACGCGCTGTTCGGCTTCACCTACCTGTTCATCCCGGTCGCCTACACATTGGTCTTCTCGTTCAACGACTCCGGCAAGTCGAACATCTCCTGGCGGGGCTTCACCCTCGACAAGTGGAAGAACCCGTGCGGCGCGCCGGACGTGTGCAGCGCGCTGGGCAACAGCCTGAAGATCGGAGCCCTGGCGACGGTGGTCGCCACCGTCCTGGGCACGATGATCGCCTTTGCCCTCGCCCGGCACCGGTTCCGGGGGCGGACCACGACCAACCTCACCATCTTCCTGCCGATGGCCACGCCGGAGGTCGTCCTCGGCGCCTCGCTGCTGGCCCTGTTCCTCAACCTTCGGATCCAGCTCGGCTTCACCACGATCGTCATCGCGCACGTGATGTTCTGCATCTCGTTCGTGGTGGTGACGGTGAAGGCCCGCATCGCCGGGCTCGACCCCCGGCTGGAGCAGGCCGCGATGGACCTCTATGCCAACGAGTTCCAGACCTTCCGCCGGATCACGCTGCCGCTCGTCGCTCCCGGCATCCTCGCCGCGGCGCTGCTCGCGTTCTCCTTGTCGTTCGACGACTTCATCATCACGAACTTCAACTCCGGCGCTGTCAACACCTTCCCCAAGTTCGTCTTCGTGTCGTCGCTGCGGGGCATCCCCGCGCAGGCCAACGTGATCGCTTCCTTCATGTTCTTCCTCGCGCTGTTCGCGGTCGTGGTGGGCCAGGTCGTCAGCGGGCGGCGGAAGTCGGGCTGATGCCGTGACTGCACCCGGCGACGGCAGGCAGAAGCATGCAGCCGCCGCCCTGGTCGGCGTGCGGCACGTCCCGTACTGGCTCGACGGCCCGGAGCCGGAACCGGCGCCCGCACTGGCCGGCCCGGCACGCGCCGACCTCGCCGTGGTCGGCGGGGGGTACACCGGGCTGTGGACCGCACTGCTGGCCAAGGAGGCCGACCCGGGGCGCGACGTGCTGCTGGTCGAGGCCCGGACCGTCGGCTGGGCCGCCTCGGGCAGGAACGGCGGCTTCTGCTCGGCCAGCCTCACCCACGGCTTGCGCAACGGTCTGGACCGCTTCCCGGCCGAGATGCGCACCCTGGAGCGCCTGGGCCGGGAGAACCTCGACGGCATCGAGGCCGCCGTGGCCTCGTACGGCATCGACTGCTCGTTCGAGCGCACCGGCGAGCTCACGGTGGCGACGGCCCGGTGGCAGGCGGACGAGCTGCGGGAGCTGCCGGCGCTGGCCTCGCAGGTGGGCGGCAGGGTGGAGTGGCTCGACGCCGACACGGTCCGCGCCAAGGTCGACTCGCCGACGTACCTGGGCGGTGTCCTGGACGAGAGTGGCTGCGCCATGGTCGACCCCGCGCGGCTGGCGCGGGGTCTACGCGACGCGTGCGTGCGGCTGGGCGTGCGGATCCACGAGAACACCCCCGTCCAGGCGCTGGAGAGATCGGGCAGCTCGACCGTGCTCCGCACGCCGTACGGACGGGTCACCGCGGACCGCGTGGCGCTGGGCACGAACGCGGTCCTGCCACCGCTGCTGCGCCGGCTGTCGTCCTACGTCGTCCCGGTGTGGGACTACGCGCTGATGACCGAGCCGCTCTCACCCGAGCAGCGGGCGGCGGTCGGCTGGTCCGACCGGCACGGGCTCTCGGACGCCGGCAACCTGTTCCACTACTACCGGGTCACCGACGACTGGCGGATCCTCTGGGGCGGGTACGACGCGGTCTACCACTACGGCGGGCGCACCGACGACCGGCTCGAGCGCAGCCCGGAGACCTTCCTGACCCTGGCCGAGCACTTCTTCGCCACCTTCCCCCAGCTCGACGGGCTGCAGTTCACCCATGCCTGGGGCGGTGTGATCGACACCTGCTCGCGGTTCTCCGCGTTCTGGGGCACCGCCCACCAGGGACGGGTCGGGTACGTCGCGGGCTACACCGGGCTGGGCGTCGGCGCCACCAGGTTCGGCGGCCAGGTCATGCTGGACCTGCTGGACGGGCGCTCGACCGAGCGCACCGAGCTGGAGATGGTGCGCCGCAAGCCGCTGCCGTTCCCGCCCGAGCCGGTGCGGTGGGCCGGCGTCGAGCTCACCCGGCGGGCCGTCGCCCGGGCCGACGCCCGAGAAGGCCGGCGCGGTGCCTGGCTGCGCACCCTGGACGCCCTCGGCCTGGGCTTCGACTCGTGAGCGGAGACGCAGATGGCTAGGTACGGCCCGATGTTCGGCCCGGACATCACCTTCCTCGGGGTGGAGCGGTGCGACCTCGCCGAGCCCACGTCGTTCGCCGACGCCGATGTCGTCGTGCTGGGCGCCCCGTTCGACGGCGGCACCTCGCACCGGCCGGGCACCAGGTTCGGTCCGCAGGCGATCCGCTCGACCGACTACCTCGGCCACGACGCGTCCCGCCCGCATCTCGCGCTGCGGGTGGATCCCCTGCAGGACCTGCGCGTGCTCGACGCCGGCGACGTGGAGATGCCTCCCGGTGACATCGAGCGGTCGCTGGCCGCTCTCACCGAGGCAGTGGGAACGATCGCGACGAGCGGGGTGATGCCGGTCGTGCTCGGCGGCGACCACTCCATCACCCTGGCGGACGTCACCGGTGTGGCGCGCCACCATGGTGCCGGTCGGGTCTCGGTCGTGCACTTCGACGCGCACGCCGACACCGGCGACATCGAGTTCGGCTCGCTGTACGGGCACGGGCAGCCGATGAGGCGGCTGATCGAGTCCGGTGCGGCCCGCGGTGACCGTTTCCTGCAGATCGGGCTGCGCGGCTACTGGCCGGGTCCGGAGACACTGGACTGGATGGCCCAGCAGCAGATGCGCTCCTTCGAGATGACCGAGATCGGCGCCCGCGGGCTGGACGACTGCCTCGACGAGGCGTTCGCCATCGCAGTCGACGACTGCGACGGCGTCTTCCTCTCCGTCGACATCGACGTCGCCGACCCAGGGCACGCGCCGGGCACGGGCACCCCCGAGCCCGGTGGGCTCACCGCGCGACAGCTGCTCGACGCCGTCCGCCGGGTCGGCCTCGAGCTCCCCGTGGTCGGCGTGGACGTCGTGGAGGTGTCGCCGCCCTACGACCACGCCGACATCACCGCCGCCCTGGCCAACCGGGTGGTGCTCGAGGCGCTCTCCGGCGTCGCGGCCCGACGGCAGGGACTCACCACCGACCCGCGGCGCCCGCTGCTGGCCGACCGGCTCGAGGACGAGGAGTAGTCCGATGCGGATCCTGCTGGTGGGCGCAGGTGGTGTCGGGTCGGCCGCTGTCGGCATCGCGGCCCGGCGCGACTTCTTCGAGGCGATGGTCGTCGCCGACTACGACTTCGGTCGGGCCAGGAGGGCACTCGAGCGGCACGCCGGTGACGACAGGTTCGTCGCCGCGCAGGTGGACGCCTCCAGCGCTGACGCGGTGGCGGCGCTCTGCCACGAGCACGGCATCACCCATGTCCTCAACGCGGTCGACCCCCGGTTCGTGATGCCGATCTTCGACGGGGCGTTCGCCGCCGGTGCCGACTACCTCGACATGGCGATGTCGCTCTCGCGACCGCACCCGGAGTCGCCGTACGAGAAGACCGGCGTGATGCTGGGCGACGAGCAGTTCGCCAAGGCCGGCGAGTGGGAGGCAGCGGGTCGGCTGTGCCTGGCCGGCATCGGCATCGAGCCCGGGCTGTCCGACGTCTTCGCCCGCTACGCGGCGGACCACCTGTTCGACCAGATCGACGAGATCGGGGTGCGGGACGGCGCCAACCTCGAGGTCGACGGGTACGACTTCGCGCCGTCGTTCTCCATCTGGACCACGATCGAGGAGTGCCTCAACCCACCGGTCGTCTGGGAGAAGGACCGCGGCTGGTTCACCACGGCGCCGTTCAGCGAGCCCGAGGTGTTCGAGTTCCCCGACGGGATCGGTCCGGTCGAGTGCGTCAACGTCGAGCACGAGGAGGTCCTCCTCATCCCGCGGTGGGTCGACGCCAAGCGGGTCACGTTCAAGTACGGCCTCGGTGAGGAGTTCATCACCGTGCTGGAGGTGCTGCACAAGATCGGCCTGGACCGGACCGACAAGGTCCGCGTGGGCGGCGCCGAGGTGTCCCCCCGGGACGTCGTCGCGGCCTGCCTGCCCGACCCGGCCACGCTGGGGGACCGGATGCGCGGCAAGACCTGTGCCGGGACCTGGGTCACCGGGCGCAAGGACGGCGCCGACCGGCAGGTGTACCTCTACCACGTGGTCGACAACGAGTGGTCGATGGCCGAGTACGGCTCGCAGGCCGTGGTCTGGCAGACCGCCGTCAACCCGGTGGTGGCCCTCGAGCTGCTTTCCGGCGGCACCTGGTCGGGTGCCGGTGTCCTCGGCCCGGAGGCCTTCGACGCCGTGCCGTTCCTCGACCTGCTCACCGCGTACGGCTCGCCGTGGGGGATGCGCGAGGGCGGCTAGGGTCGGGCCGGCCGGCCGACAGGTCCGCCGCGCGTGTCGTCGTCGTCCGATCGCTGGAGGGTTGCTCGTGCCGCACGAGGTGCAGGGTGTCGTGGCCATGGCCAAGGGCCGACCGGTGTCGCTGGAGACCGTGATCGTGCCCGACCCCGGGCCGGGTGAGGCGCTGGTGCAGGTGCAGGCCTGCGGTGTCTGCCACACCGACCTGCACTACCGCGACGGCGGCATCAACGACGACTTCCCGTTCCTGCTCGGCCACGAGGCGGCCGGTGTGGTCGAGGCTGTCGGCGACGGCGTCACCGAGGTCGCGCCGGGTGACTTCGTGGTCCTCAACTGGCGCGCGGTGTGCGGGCAGTGCCGGGCCTGCCGGCGGGGCCGGCCCTGGTACTGCTTCGCCACCCACAACGCCAGCCAGAAGATGACCCTCGCTGACGGGACCGAGCTCAGCCCGGCGCTGGGCATCGGTGCATTCCTGGAGAAGACGCTGGTGGCCGCCGGTCAGTGCACCAAGGTCGACCCGGAGGCACCCGCGACGGCCGCCGGCCTCCTGGGCTGCGGGGTCATGGCGGGCTTCGGCGCGGCGGTCAACACCGGCAACGTGGGCCGCGGCGACAGCGTGGCGGTCATCGGCTGCGGCGGCGTCGGCAACGCCGCCGTCGCTGGGTCGCGGATCGCCGGGGCCACGACCGTGATCGCCGTCGACGTCGACGACCGCAAGCTCGAACAGGCCCGACGGTTCGGCGCCACCCACACGGTGAACAGCCGCGACGAGAACGCCGTCGAACGGATCCGTGAGCTCACCGGCGGGTTCGGCGCGGACGTCGTCGTCGAGGCGGTCGGCCGGCCGGAGACCTACGAGCAGGCCTTCTACGCCCGAGACCTGGCCGGCACGGTCGTTCTGGTCGGCGTGCCGACGCCCGACCTCACCATCGAGCTGCCGATGATCGAGGTGTTCGGTCGCGGGGGAGCCCTGAAGTCGAGCTGGTACGGCGACTGCCTGCCGAGCCGCGACTTCCCGATGCTGGTCGACCTGTACCGACAGGGCCGGTTCGACCTGGAGGGGTTCGTCTCCGAGACGATCGGGCTCGGCGACGTGGAGGCGGCGTTCGAGAAGATGCACCGCGGCGACGTCCTGCGATCGGTGGTCGTGCTCTGATGGCCGCCCGGGTCGAGCAGGTCGTCACCTCGGGCTCGTTCTCGCTCGACGGTGGCGAGTGGCAGGTCGACAACAACGTCTGGCTGGTCGGCGACGACGACGAGGTCCTCGTCGTCGACGCAGCGCACGACGCCGGTGCGATCCTCGCGGCGGTGGGCGACCGCCGGGTCGTCGCCGTCGTGCTCACCCACGGGCACAACGACCACATCAACGCCGCCGTCGAGGTCGCGGCGGACAAGGACGCCGAGATCGCGCTGCACCCGGCCGACCGGATGCTCTGGGCGGTCGAGTACGGCGACGACCTCCACCCCGACCTCGAGCTGGCCGACGGCGACTCGTTCGAGGTGGCGGGCATCCGGCTGGGGGTCCTGCACACACCTGGCCATTCGCCGGGTGCCGTCTGCCTCTACGCGCCGGACCTAGGCGTGGTGTTCTCGGGCGACACCCTGTTCCAGGGCGGTCCGGGCGCGACCGGGCGGTCGTTCAGCGACTTCCCGACGATCATCGCCTCGATCCGCAGCTCGCTGCTGACCCTGCCGATGGCGACCGTCGTGCACTCCGGGCACGGGGCCGACACCACGATCGGCGCCGAGGCTCCGCACCTCGCCGAGTGGGTCGCACGTGGCCACTGAGCACGTGTTCCACCTGGCGCTGGCCTCGGACTGGGAGGCGGCGCAGGCAGCCGGCGACTACCGGGTGTCGACGCTGGGCCGGACCCTGGCGGAGGAGGGCTTCCTGCACGCGTCCTTCGCGCCACCAGTGGCAGGGCGTGCGGGCTGCTTTCTACACCGACGTCGACGAGCCCCTTGTCCTGCTGGAGATCGATCCCGACCTGCTCGGCGTGCCACTCGTCGTCGAGGTCCCGGTCGGCGCCGACAGCGACTCGGAGGCGTTCCCGCACGTCTACGGCCCGCTCCCGCTCGCGGCGGTCGTCGACGCCCGCCCGGTCTGAGCCCGCGCGGTCCGCCCGCGGATCACGGCCACCCCGCCGGGCCGTGAGCCGCGGTGGCGGCCACGCTCACACCGACGAGGACGGCGCCGGCCGGCTGCTGGTTCGGTGGTCTCAGCCCAGCGACGCGAACGCCTTCTCGAGGATGCCCAGCCCCTCCTCGAGCAAGGGCTCGGGCATGACCATCGGGGGCAGGAACCGCAGCACGTTGCCGTAGGTGCCGCAGGTGAGGACCACCAGGCCGTCGGCGTGGCAGGCCTTCGCGACCGCTGCCGCCGTGGCGGCGTCCGGCTCGAGGGTGCCGGGGCTGGTCAGCTCGATGGCGACCATCGCGCCCCGGCCCCGCACGTCGCCGACGACGGCGTACGTCGCGGCGAGCTCGCGCAGCCGCCCGGTCATGAGCCCGCCGATCCGTCGTGACGCTGCGCACAGGTCGAGCGACTCCATCGTCTCGATGCTGCCCAGCGCGGCGGCGCACGCCACCGGGTTGCCGCCGTAGGTGCCGCCGAGGCCACCGACGTGGGCCGCGTCCATGATCTCGGCGCGACCGGTGACCCCGGCGAGCGGCAGGCCGCCGGCGATGCCCTTGGCGGTGGTGACGAGGTCGGGCACCACGCCCTCGTGGTCGCACGCGAACCAGTCGCCGGTACGCGCGAAACCGGACTGGATCTCGTCGGCGACGAACACTGCGCCGTTGGCGGTGCACCAGTCCGCGACAGCGGGCAGGAAGCCCGGCGCAGGCACGATGAAGCCGCCCTCGCCCTGCACCGGCTCGATGACGATGCAGGCCACCTCGTCGGCACCGACCTGCTTCTCGACCAGCTCCAGCGCGCGGGCCGCGGCCTGCTTGCCGGTCATGCCCTCCGGGTCGCGGAACGGGTAGGACATCGGCACCCGGTAGACCTCGGGGGCGAACGGCCCGAACGAGTGCTTGTAGGGCATGTTCTTGGCGGTGAGCGCCATGGTCAGGTTGGTCCGGCCGTGGTAGCCGTGGTCGAAGACCACCACCGCCTGCCGACGGGTGTGGGCGCGGGCGATCTTGACGGCGTTCTCGACCGCCTCGGCGCCGGAGTTGAACAGTGCCGACCGCTTCTCGTGGTCGCCCGGGGTGAGCCGGTGCAGGGCCTCGCACACCTCGACGTACCCGCTGTAGGGCGTGACCATGAAGCAGGTGTGGGTGAAGCGGGCCACCTGCTCCTGCACCCGGCGGACCACCGCGTCCGCGCTGTTGCCGACCCCGGTCACCGCGATCCCGGAACCGAAGTCGATCAGCGAGTTGCCGTCGACGTCGACCAGGACGCCGCCGCCGGCGCTGTCGATGAACACCGGCAGCGTCGTGCCGACGCCCCGCGCCACCACCGCACCGCGCCGGGCGAACAGCTCGGTGGAGCGCGGCCCGGGGATCGAGGTGACGAGACGCCGCTCCTGCGGCAGGCTGGGACCACCGGAAACAGTCATGAAGGGCAGGGTACTGTGACGTCCTCGCAAGCGACAGTGCTTGTTCACGACGGAATCCGTAGGAGCCGGCATGGCTGACGTCTGGACCGGCTGGGTGGGCGGCAGCCGGCTACCCGTGGGCGCCGGAGACCGCCTCCAGGTGCGCCACCCGTACGACCAGGCCCTCGTGGCCGAGGTCGCCTGGGCCGAGCCGGACCAGGTCGAGGAGGCGGTCGCCAACGCCCACGACGGCCGCCGCGAGGTGGGCGCCGGCCCGGCGCACGTGCGGGCGGAGGCGCTGGCGCACGTGTCGGCCCGGCTGGCCGAGCGGGCCGACGAGGTCGCCCGGCTGATCGTGGCCGAGTCCGGCAAGCCCGTGGTGTGGGCCCGCGCCGAGGTCGCCCGTGCGGTGTCGACCTTCCGCTGGGGCGCCGAGGAGGCGCGCCGGTTCGGCGGGGAGATCCAGCGGCTGGACACCGACCCGGCCGCTGACGGGCGGGTCGGCCTGGTCCGGCGGTTCGCCCGTGGGCCGGTCCTCGGCATCTCGCCGTTCAACTTCCCGCTCAACCTGGTGGCTCACAAGCTGGCGCCCGCGGTCGCGGTCGGCGCCCCGATCGTGCTCAAGCCCGCCCCGAAGACCCCGCTCTCGGCCCTCGTCCTGGGCGAGCTGTTCGCGGAGACCGACCTGCACCCGGCCGCCGTGTCCGTGGTGGTCGTGCCGGACTCCGCGGCCCCGGACCTGGTCGCCGACCCGCGGCTGCCGGTCGTCTCCTTCACCGGCTCGGCCGGCGTGGGCGCCCGCATCCAGCAGGCCGTGCCGCACAAGCACGTGACCCTCGAGCTCGGCGGCAACGCGGCCGCGGTCGTCTGTGCCGACTGGTCCTCCGACGCCGACCTCGACCTTGCGGCAACGCGGATCGCCACGTTCGGCACCTACCAGGGCGGCCAGTCCTGCATCTCGGTGCAGCGCGTGCTCGTCGACGCCTCGCTGCTCGACTCGTTCCTGCCACGGCTGGTCGCGGCCGTCGACGACCTGGCCGTCGGCGACCCGGCTGACGACGCGACGGTGGTCGGCCCGCTCATCGACGAGGCGTCGGCCGTGCGGGTCGAGGGCTGGGTGCAGGAGGCCGTCGACGCCGGCGCCACGCTGCTCGCCGGCGGGACCCGGAGCGGGACGACGTACGCCCCGACCGTCCTGCTCGACGCACCGGACGACGCGAAGGTCGTGCGCGAAGAGGTGTTCGGCCCGATCCTGGTCGTGTCGGCGTTCGACGGCGTGGCCGCCGGGCTGTCCGCCGTCAACGACTCGCGCTACGGGTTGCAGGCGGGGGTGTTCACCCACGACCTGCAGGTCGCCTTCCGGGCCCACCGCGACCTCGAGGTCGGCGGTGTCGTGATCGGCGACGTGCCGTCGTTCCGGGCCGACCAGATGCCTTATGGCGGCGCCAAGGACTCCGGGGTCGGCCGCGAGGGTGTCCGCGCCGCGATGGACGACCTGACCTACGAGCGGGTGATGGTCCTCACCGGCGTCGACCTCTGACCACCGGAAGCTCCGACACGAGCACGGGGCAGCAACGACGGCAGAACGGCGTCCGGTCCGCGGATCGGTGGACGGCGGCCGGCTTGTGCCGTCGTGGGTGCACCGCCGGCAGCGGCCGGTCGGGCGGCGCTCTGAGCGACGAGCCCGAGGCTCAGCGCCGGGCCAGCCACCTGCGCAGGTCGCGTACCCGCACGACCCGTTCCCCGCGCTGCTCGCTGGACGGCAGCTTCCGGTCGCGCACGGCGGCGAGGATCACGGCCTCGTCGACCCGTGCGATCACGGCCACCTGCTCGAGGCTGAGCAGCGTGTTGGGCTCGTGCCGGACGAAATCGGACATGACCTCAGGATCGGCGCGCAGCCCCGGGACCTTGACCTCCCGCGCCGGGGTCATCACTGCGGCGGGGCCGTGAGCTGCCGGCGCATGTCGGCCAGCATCGCCTCGAACATCGGCTCCGCGTCGGTGAGGGCGAACCCGAGGTGGCCGAACACCTCGATGGTCACGGCGCCGTACAGCCGGACCCAGCCGGACAGGTAGGCGGCGAGCGCACCGAGCGGCAGGACGTCCCCGACGAGACGGGAGAAGGTGGCCAGCTGGCCGGCCAGCGGCTCGGGCAGGCTCGGGTCCGGCGGGACCGCGAACGGCGCTGCGGCCCAGATCTCGACGAAGATGCCGAGGAAGACCGCCCCGAAGGACAGGTCCTCGTCCGGCTGCTCGTGTCCGGGCGGCGGCCCGTCGACGGCGGAGGCGAAGACGAGCTGGAACTCGCGCGGGTGGGTCAGCGCCCACCCCCGGAACGCTCGGCAGGTGGCCATCAACCGGCCCACCGGGTCGTCCCGGCCGACCGAGTCGCGGGCCTGCTCCAGGGTGGCGGTGATCTCGGCCAGGACGTCGGCGCAGAGCCCGCCGACGATCTCCTCGTGGCTGTCGAAGTAGCGGTAGAGCGCCGGTGCCGTCATCCCCATCGCGCGGGCTATCGCGCGCAGCGTCAGCGCGTCCGCACCCTCCTCGACGAGCAGTCGGCGGGCGGTGTCCTTGATCTCGGCGGTGGTCGCCTCGCGTGCGCGGGCGCGGCGGCTGGCACCCGGGGCGGGAGTCCGGACCGTCACGGCGACCTCCTTGTGGAACAGTTCGTGAACGGTATTGACAGATGTAAACAGCGTCATCATAGTGAACGGCGTTCACCAAGACAACCGTCGTTCACAGAGTAGGGGACCGCGTCATGTTCGACCGGCTGGGACACGTCACCTTCCGCCACCGCCGGGCCGTGCTGGCCCTGGCCGCCGCCTTCCTCGCGGTCGGTGCCCTGTGGGGAACCGGCGTCTTCGGTTCCATGACCAGCAGCGGCTTCGACACCCCGGGCAGCGAGTCGGCCCGGGCCCTGGCCCGCAGCGAGGCCACCGTCGGGCGGGGCGGCGCCGACGTCGTGGTGCTCTACCGCGACCGCGTGCGGTCGGTCGACGACCCGTCGTTCCGGAGGGCGGTCGAGGACCACCTCGCCGGGCTGCCGCGCGACCTCGTCGCCTCGACGACGACCTACTGGACAGCCGGGCCCGAGGCCTCGCGGTTCGTCTCGGCGGACGGCCGGTCGACGTACGCCGTGCTGCAGCTGAGCGGTGACGACGAGGACGCCCTGATGGAGGCCTACGCCGACCTGGAGCCGGCTCTGCGGGACGCCCCGGCCGGCCTCGACGTCCGACTCGGGGGGGACGAGGCGATCAGCAGCGACATCACCACCCAGGTGGGCGAGGACATCGCGCGGGCCGAGCAGATCTCCCTGCCGATCGTGCTCGTGCTGCTCGTCGTGATCTTCGGTGGGCTCACCGCGGCCAGCCTCCCGCTCGCAGTCGGTGGCATGGCGATCCTCGGGGCGTTCACCATGCTGCGGCTGCTCAGCCTGGCCACCGACGTCTCGGTGTTCGCCGTGAACATCGTCACGATGCTCGGCCTCGGCCTGGCGATCGACTATGCGCTGTTCGTCGTCAGCAGGTTCCGGGAGGAGATCCGCTCCGGGAAGGACACCGAGCACGCGCTGCGCACCACCATGGCCACCGCCGGCCGGACGGTCGCCTTCTCCGGGCTGACCGTGGCCATCTCGCTCGCGTCGCTGCTGTTCTTCCCGCAGGTCTTCCTGCGGTCGATGGGGTTCGGCGGGATGGCAGCAGTGCTCGTCGCCATGGTCGGTGCGCTCACGGTGCTGCCTGCACTGCTCGCCGTCCTCGGCCCCCGCGTCGACTCGCTGCGGATCCCGCTCCTGCGCCGGCGCCGGGCAGCGACGACGTCCGAGCCGCACGGCGCGTGGTACCGGCTGGCCCGCAGCGTCATGCGCAGGCCGGTGGTCTACGTCGCCGTGATCGTGCCCGTCCTGCTGCTCGCCGGCCTGCCGTTCCTGCGGGTGGAGTTCGGCGGGGTGGACCACCGGGCGCTACCGGCCGGCACCGAGAGCCGGGTGGTGTCCGAGACGCTGCTGCGCGAGTTCCCGGGCGGCGGCACCACGACGATCGACCCGGTCGTGACCTTCCGCGACGGCACCGTCGACGAGGCCCAGCTGGGGGCGTACGTCGACCGGCTCGCGGCGCTCCCCGGCGTCGAGTCGGCGGAGGTGACCGGCGAGAAGGGCGGGACCGCCCTCCTGTCGGTGCGGCACGGCTTCGAGGGCCTCTCGACGGAGGCCCGCGGGCTGGTCGGCGAGGTCCGCGACGTGCCCGCGCCGACCGGCGCGGAGGTGCTGGTGGGCGGCCGCGCCGCCGACCTGCGCGACCTGCTGGCCAGCCTGGGCGCCACGCTGCCCTGGATGGGGCTCTTCGTGGTCGGCGTGACGCTGGTGCTGCTCTTCCTCGCGTTCGGCTCGGTGATCCTGCCGCTCAAGGCGATCGCCATGAACGTCCTGTCGCTGTCGGCCTCGTTCGGGGCACTGGTGTGGATCTTCCAGGACGGGCACCTGTCCTCGGTGCTGGGGTTCACCAGCACCGGAGCCATCGAGGCGACCCAGCCGATCCTCATGCTGGCCATGGCGTTCGGGCTCTCGATGGACTACGAGGTGTTCCTGCTGTCCCGCGTGCGCGAGCAGTGGGACCGCACCGGCGACAACACCCTCGCGGTGGCGGGTGGTCTGCAGCGCACCGGGCGGATCATCACCAGCGCGGCACTCCTGCTGGTGGTGGTGATCGGTGCGTTCTCGACGTCGGGCATCGTCTTCATCAAGATGATCGGCGTCGGGATGGTCATCGCCATCGTCGTCGACGCGACCATCGTCCGTGCGCTGCTGGTGCCGGCCACGATGCGGCTGCTCGGCCGGTGGAACTGGTGGGCCCCTGCGCCGCTGGCCCGCTTCTGGGCCCGGTACGGGATCCGCGAGTCCGACGAGGTGGTGGTGCTGCCGGCCGGGCGCCGGCCGGCCGAGGACGAGGTCCGGGTCTAGCCGGTCGGCGGGTCGAGCCGCTGCTCCCGCGGCTCGGCCGACCTGACCCGCTCGTCGGTCCAGTACTCCCGGACCTGCTCCGGCGGGGTGGTCACCGTTGAGGTGACCACCCCGCCCGGTGCGGTCGCGCCGCCGCTGACCCGCCGCCGGCGGACCAGGCGGACCAGCCGGGACAGCAACGACGCGAGCAGGAGCACCGTCAGCTCGCCGCCGCGGAGTTGTACGCCGACTGGATCGTGCTGCCGAAGTACGGCCCGAACATCCGGTTCGGCACCGAGCTGTAGCCGAAGCTGTTGACCGAGTTGATGCTGGACCCGGTGATCCACGGGCCGCCGCTGGAGCCTCCGGTCATGTTGCACGGGATGCTCTGGCTCTGCGTGCCGCCGTAGACGTCGTCCTGGGCGGTGCCGGAGCACGACTTGAGCGTCTCGCCGTTGAACGGGGGAGCAGCCGGGTAGCCGTACGCGGTGTAGGACAGGCCACGGGCCAGGTTGAAGGCGATGCCCTGCCCGCCGACCACGTCGGTGAGGTGCTGGCCGTTGAGGGTGTTCATCACCGCAAAGCCGCCGTCGTAGTTGATGTCGCCGGAGTTCGCCCAGGCGCTGGTCGTCACCAGTGTGCGCGCCGTCCAGGTCCCGTAGGGCCGGCTGCCGTTGTTGTACGCCGGGACGAATGCCCAGTTCGTGGCGAACGCGCCCGGGCCTTCGTTCACGCAGTGGCCGGCCGTCGTGACGACGTCGCGGTTGGAGCTGGACGTGGCCGCGCCGGAGCAGACGTAGTCGGTACCGCCGAGGGTGAAGAAGACCTTGCCGGTCGTGGCCGTGACCGAGGCCGCCGTCAGCGAGCCGCCGGAGGGCTTGCTGGTGCCGACCTGCTGGGTCGCGCCGCGGGCGGCCCGGCCGGACGAGGCCGATGCCGGTGACGGCTGGTCGGCGACCCGGGCCGCGTGCATGCGGGCACTCGTCCAGTAGCCGGCCACCTTCGCGGCGGCCGCTCGGGTGGTGGCGGCGGACGCCGAGGTGACCTGCGGACCGGCGGCGGACGCGCTGCCCGGTGCGGCGCCGAGCGCGCCGAGGAGCAGCGCGGCGAGCGCGGCGATTCCGGCGATTCCGGCGCGGGCGGTGAGTCGTGGTCGGGACATGTGTGCGGTTCCTCCCGTGCGACGTCGGGCGGCTCTGCCCGAGACGGTGTCGGCGACCCGTGCCGCCGGCGGGTCGAACCTAGGTGGCATTTATCCCAAATGTGCTTAATGTCAGGTTCTGCACTTGGTCAGGGTCCGACGGGCGGACCGACGGCCGGGCGTCGGGATGAAACCGGCGACCGGCGGGCAACGGTCCGGCATGCGAGCAGACGTCGTGGACCGGCGGGACCGGGTGCTGCAGGCCGTCGAGCAGCGGGTGGACCGGGCGGTCCCGGACCCGGTGCAGGCTTTCGTGCGCTGGCTACGCAGCGACGACTTCCTCACGACCAGTGCCAGCCTCGCCTTCTACGCCATGGTGTCGCTGGCGCCGATGGCGCTGGTGGCGCTCTGGGTGGCCGGTGCGGTGGTCCCGGACTCCTCGCTGCAGCGGCTGGGCTCCGACGTCGAGCAGACCTCGCCGGACAGCCTGCCGGTGGCCGACCTGCTGCGGCGGCTCATCGACGTGGCCACCGGGCTCGGCTTCGCCTCGGTGCTCGGGGCGCTGTGGCCCGCCACGGCCTACGGCGCCGCCCTCGCGCGCGCTTTCGGCCGCGTCACCCCGGACCGGGAGCGCCGGATGCGCGGGTGGAAGGGGCGGGCGATGGCGCTGGTGATCGTGGCGCTCATGCCGCTGGTGGTCTTCGGCGCGCTGGCGGTCTCGTTCGTCGGGCCGCGACTGCTTCCCGACGCCGGTCCGTGGCTCGCCGTGCTGCTCGCGTTCGGTGGCTACCTCGCCCTGCTGGCGCTGACCGGCCTGGTGTTCACGCTGTTCAGGCTGCTCAGCACCGAGGCCAGTGACATCGCGTGGGGCGCGCTGGTGGCCTCCACCCTGATCTCGCTGGTCAGTGGTGCCTACCTGCTCTACCTGCGGCTCTTCGCCGGCTTCGAGCAGCGGTACGGAGCGTCCTGGCTCGCCACCGCGGTCCTGCTCGGGCTGTGGCTGCTGCTGGTCAACGCGATGCTCATCATCGGCTACCGGTTGATGGTGCGCCGGGCGCAGCGGCGCCATCCCCGCGCGACGAGCGACGGCGAGGTGCGGCTGCCGTGACCGGTCCGGTCGACCGGAGCCGTCCCGCCGGACGGGAGTGCGGGACACTGGACCGGTGACCTCCACGGCCCGTCGCGATGTGATCGTCCTCGGGTCGACCGGGTCGATCGGCACCCAGGCCCTCGACATCGTGCGATCGGCACCGGACCGGTTCCGGGTGGTCGGGCTGGGGGCCGGCGGCGGCAACGTCGAGCTGCTGGCCCGGCAGGCGCTCGAGCTCGGTGTCGAGGCCGTGGCGGTGTCCCGGGCCAGCGCGGCGCAGGACCTCCAGCTGGCGTTCTACGCGGCCGCCAAGTCGGGCGGGTACTCCGCCGGAGAGCACCCGGTCCCCGCGATCCTCGCCGGTCCGGACGCCGCCACCGAGCTGGCTCGGCGGCCGTGCGACGTCGTCCTCAACGGCATCACCGGCTCGATCGGCCTGGGTCCGACTCTCGCCGCGCTCGGGGCGGGGCACACCCTGGCGCTGGCGAACAAGGAGTCGCTGGTCGCCGGCGGACCACTGGTCAAGGCGGCGGTCCAGCGACCCGGTCAGATCGTGCCGGTCGACTCCGAGCACTCGGCGCTGGCGCAGTGCCTGCGCGGGGGCGACCGCGGGGAGGTCCGCCGCCTCGTGCTGACCGCCAGCGGCGGACCCTTTCGTGGCCGCAGACGCGACGAACTGCACGAGGTCACCGTCGTGCAGGCGCTGGCGCACCCCACCTGGGACATGGGCCCGGTGGTGACGATCAACTCCGCGACCCTGGTCAACAAGGGTCTCGAGGTGCTGGAGGCGCATCTGCTCTTCGACGTCCCGCTCGACCGGGTCGACGTGGTCGTGCACCCGCAGTCTGTCGTCCACTCGATGGTGGAGTTCGTCGACGGTTCGACGCTGGCCCAGGCCAGCCCGCCGGACATGCGGCTGCCGATCGCCCTCGGGCTGGGATGGCCCGACCGGGTGCCCGGAGCGGCTCCCGGCTGCGACTGGTCCACCGCGTCGACGTGGGAGTTCCTGCCGCTGGACGACGAGGCGTTCCCTGCGGTCCGGCTGGCCCGCGCCGCCGGGAAGGCGGGCGGCACCGCACCAGCGGTCTACAACGCCGCCAACGAGGTGTCCGTGGGCGCGTTCGTGGCGGGCCGGCTCCGGTTCACCGGTATCGTCGACACGGTCGACCAGGTGCTCGACGAGCACGAGGTCGGGAACGTTCGCGACGTTCTGGACGTCATGGCCGCCGAGAGCTGGGCCCGGGACCGGGCCACGGCACTGACGAGCGGCAGGTGAGGAACAGCAGATGAGCTTCTGGATCGGGGTGCTGATCTTCGCTGTCGGCATCCTCGTGTCGGTCTGCCTGCACGAGGCGGGCCACCTGCTCACCGCCAAGCGCTTCGGCATGAAGGCCACCCAGTACTTCGCCGGCTTCGGCCCGACGGTGTTCTCCTTCCGCCGCGGCGAGACGGAGTACGGCCTCAAGGCGGTGCCGGCCGGCGGCTTCGTGAAGATCGTCGGCATGACCCCGCTGGAGGAGGTCTCGCCCGAGGACCAGCCCCGCGCCTTCTGGCGGTTCCCGCTCTGGCAGCGCACGGTGGTCCTGGTCGCCGGGTCGGCGACGCACTTCGCCCTCGCCGTCGTCATCTTCTACATCGCCGGGATGACCACCGGCCTGCCGAACCTGGCCGCGCAGGACTTCGAGGTGCTGAAGGCCAAGCCGGTCATCGGCAGCGTCTCGGACTGCGTCGTCACCGACTACACCCTGGCCACCGACGGCGGCCTGCGCGCCTGCCGGCCCGACGACCCGGCGGCCCCGGCCCGCGCCGCGGGACTCCGCCGCGGCGACCTCGTGCTCGCCGTCGGGGGCAAGGACGTGCCGACGTACGGCGCGTTCGTGCGGGCCGTCCGCGCCACGCCGCCGGGCCCGGTCGAGATCACCTACCGGCGGGACGGGCAGGACCGCACCACGACCGCCGACCTGGTCGCCACCCAGCGGCCGGCGCTCGACGCCCCGGCCGGCAGCACGGAGCTCACGACGGTCTCGGCGATCGGCCTGTCGGTCCGGCTGCCGCGGTTCATCAACCACTACGGCGCGGCCGACGGGGTGGCGGCATCGGTGTCGTTCCTCGGCAGCAGCATCGACCAGACCTTCACCGCCGTGGGCAAGTTCCCCTCGAAGATCCCCAAGCTCGTCGACGCAATCCAGGGCGGCCAGCGCGACCCGGAGACCCCGATAAGCGTCGTGGGCGCCAGCCGGGTCGGCGGCGAGGCCATCCAGATCGGTGAACCGATCTTCTTCCTCGTCCTGCTCGGCGGCCTGAACGTCTTCATCGGCGTCTTCAACCTGTTCCCGCTGCTCCCGCTGGACGGCGGGCACGTGGCGGTCGCCTGGTACGAGCGGGTGCGGTCCTGGGTCGCTGCCCGGCGCGGACGGCCGGACCCGGGCCGGGTCGACTACAACAAGCTGCTGCCGGTGACCTACCTCGTCATCCTCGCGTTCGGGGGCATCACCCTGCTGACCCTGACGGCCGACATCGTCAACCCCATCTCCCTGCGCCAGTAGGGCGCCCGTAGGGGGCCGTCCCGCGGCGGCATCCCGTGCGGCGGGCGATACTGAGGGACATGACCGTCAACCTCGGCATGCCCGAGACCCCGCCGCGGCCGCTCGCGACCCGGCGGGTGTCCCGCCAGATCGACGTCGGGGGAGTGCTCGTGGGGGGCGACGCGCCGGTGTCGGTTCAGTCGATGACGACCACCCCCACCACGGACATCAACGCCACGCTGCAGCAGATCGCCGAGCTCACCGCCTCCGGCTGCCAGATCGTGCGCGTCGCCTGCCCCAGCCAGGACGACGCCGAGGCGCTGCCGATCATCGCGAGGAAGTCGCAGATCCCGGTCATCGCCGACATCCACTTCCAGCCGAAGTACGTCTTCGCCGCCATCGACGCCGGGTGCGCCGCCGTCCGGGTCAACCCGGGGAACATCAAGGCCTTCGACGACAAGGTCAAGGAGATCGCCAAGGCTGCCGGTGACGCCGGGGTGCCCATCCGCATCGGCGTCAACGCCGGCTCCCTGGACAAGCGGCTGCTCGCGAAGTACGGCAAGGCGACCCCGGAGGCGCTGGTCGAGTCGGCGCTCTGGGAGTGCTCGCTGTTCGAGGAGCACGGCTTCCGCGACATCAAGATCTCGGTCAAGCACAACGACCCGGTGGTCATGATCAACGCCTATCGGCTGCTCGCCGGGCAGTGCGACTACCCCCTGCATCTCGGCGTCACCGAGGCCGGCCCGGCCTTCCAAGGCACCATCAAGTCGGCTGTCGCCTTCGGCGCCCTGCTGGCCGAGGGCATCGGGGACACCATCCGCGTCTCGCTGTCCGCGCCGCCGGTCGAGGAGGTCAAGGTCGGCAACCAGATCCTCGAGTCGCTGGGGCTCAAGCAGCGCGGCCTCGAGATCGTCTCCTGCCCTTCCTGTGGTCGGGCCCAGGTCGACGTCTACACGCTGGCCGACCAGGTGACCGCCGGGCTGGAGGGGCTGACCGTGCCGCTGCGGGTCGCCGTCATGGGCTGTGTCGTCAACGGCCCCGGCGAGGCCCGGGAGGCCGACCTCGGTGTCGCCTCCGGCAACGGCAAGGGGCAGATCTTCGTCAAGGGCGAGGTCATCAAGACCGTGCCCGAGTCCCAGATCGTCGAGACGCTGATCGAGGAAGCCATGCGGATCGCCGAGGCGATGGAGCTCGAGGGCGTAGCCTCTGGCGAACCCGCGGTGAGCGTCAGCTAGCGCCCGCCCGACGTTGGAGGAGCCCGGGATGCTGCGCAGCACGTCGCTGCGGGTGCTGCGTCCCGAGGACCTCGCCGCGGCTCGCGACGTCCTCTCGCGCAACCCGGTCGCCGACGTCTTCGTCGCCTCCCGGGTGGCGGTCGCGGGCGTCGACCCCGCGCGCCTCGGCGGCGAGATGTGGGGCTACGCCGTGGACGGCCGGCTCGAGTCGCTCTGCCACGCCGGTGCGAACCTCGTCCCGGTCCAGGCCGGCCCCGAGGCCGCTGCCGCCTTCGCCGAGCGGGCTCGTCGGCTCGGCCGTCGCTGCGCCTCCATCGTCGGGGAGCGCGAGGCTGTGGCGGCCATGTGGGCCGAGCTCGAGCCGGCCTGGGGGCCGGCCCGGGAGGTCCGCGACCCGCAACCGCTGATGGCGCTGAGCGGGCCGGTGGCGGTGGTCCCCGACCCGCTGGTGCGTCGGGTCCGGATGAGCGAGCTCGACCTGCTCGTGCCGGCCTGCGTCGAGATGTTCACCGAGGAGGTGGGCGTGTCGCCGGTCGGCACCGACGGCGGGGCGTCCTACCGCTCCCGGGTCGCCGAGCTGGTGCGCAGCGGCCGCGCCTTCGCCCGGATCGACGGCGGCCGGGTCGTCTTCAAGGCCGAGATCGGCTCGGCCACTACGGCGGCCTGCCAGGTGCAGGGCGTCTGGGTGCCGCCGGACCTGCGCGGGAAGGGGCTCGCGGCGCCGGGGATGGCGACGGTGGCCGAGATCGCCCGGCTGGAGATCGCCCCCGTGGTGAGCCTGTACGTCAACGAGTTCAACGAGGCCGCCCGGGCGACGTACCGGCGGGTGGGGTTCTCCGACATCGGCGCCTTCATGTCCGTGCTGTTCTAGCGGTACTGACCAGGGAAGCCTCGAGGTCGCTCTCACCCGGCGCGGTTCCTGGAGTCTCTCGCCGGCCTGTCATGGGCAGGGCGCACACTGTGGCGCGAAGAGGCCCGACTGCGGGGGAGGTGGCAGGTGCTCGCACGACTTCGTGACCGGCCGGAGGTCGCCTTCTGCCGGGCGCTGTACCGGGCGTCACCCCGGCTCGCGACCGCCTGGTGGGCTCTGCTGGTCCTGCGAGGGGCGATGCCGGCGCTGCTCGCGGTGGCGACCGGGCTGGTGGTCGGCGCGGTCCGGGCCGGCTCGTCGCTCACCGGACCGCTCACCCTGGTCGGCGTGGTGTTCGTCGCCCTGCAGGTGCTGACGCCGGTGCAGCAGGGTGCGAGCAAGGTGCTGGGAGCCGCCACGGCGGACTGGCTCAACGACACCCTGATGACCGGCGCGGTGGCGCCGGCCGGGATGGGGCACCTGGAGGACCCTGAGCTCGCGGAGGACATGGCGATGGCCCGCGACTTCGACCTGGGTCGCACCGGCCCGCCGCTTCGGGTGGCGATGGACTTCATCGCCGCCGGGCTGGTGCAGCTGCTCTCCGGGATCCTGTCCGCGCTGGTCCTGGTGGCGTTCGCCTGGTGGGCGCCTGTGGTGCTGCTCGCGGTCTGGGGCTCGACCCACTGGCTGCTGCGCGAGAGCGGCGTGTGGCGCGCCCGCAACACCCCCGCCGTGCGGGAGGCGCAGCGGCACGCCGCCTACGCATACGACCTGGCCGTCGAGCCGCCCGCCGCCAAGGAGCTGCGGATGTTCGGCCTGGCCGGCTGGGTGATCGAGCGGTTCACCGCCCGGCGGACAGAGCTCTACCGGCTGCAGTGGGAGGCGACCCGGTTGCGTGAGCGGCCGCTGGCCGGCGCCCTCGCGCTGGTGCTGGCCGGGAACGCACTGGTCTTCCTGGTCCTGGCCGACGCCGTGCTCGACGGCCGGGTCGGACTCGGTGCGGCGACGACGTACCTGCAGGCGGCCGTCGGGGCGAGCGCGGTCGCCTTCGGCGGCCTGAGCTGGGCGGTGGACGGGGCCGCGGCCCCCGCCGCCGCCACACTCCGGCTGCCGTCGGCGATGGCGCGGGCGGGTGCGCTCCTGAGCGGTCCCGGCCGGCTGCCGACGACCGACGCCCCGGAGCTGCGGTTCCGCGACGTTGTCTTCGGCTACCCCTCCAGCTCCCAGCCGGTGCTGGACCACGTCGACCTCACGGTCCCGGCGGGCACCTCGATGGCGGTGGTGGGAGTGAACGGCGCCGGCAAGACCACCCTGGCCAAGCTCGTGTGCCGGCTCTACGACCCGCAGTCCGGCGCGGTCGAGGCCGACGGCGTCGACCTGCGCGACCTCGACGTCGACGAGTACCGCTCGAGGGTGACGGCCGTGTTCCAGGACTTCGTCCGCTACGAGCTGCCGCTGCGGGACAACGTCGCGCCGCGGCACGCCCCCGACCCGGTGGTCGAGGCGTCTCTCCAGGCTGCCGGCGCGAGCGGCCTGGCGACGCTGGAGACCGTGCTGGCGCGCGGCTATGACAACGGAACGGACCTCTCCGGCGGCCAGTGGCAGCGGGTCGCGCTGGCCCGGGCGCTGGCCGCGGTCCGCACCGGTGCCCGTATCGTCCTGCTGGACGAGCCGACCGCCGCCCTGGACGTCCGCGGCGAGGCGGAGATCTTCGACCGGATCCTGGCCGAGACCCGGGACTGCACCACGATCCTGGTGTCGCACCGGTTCTCCACCGTGCGCAAGGCGGACCGGATCTGCGTGCTCGAGCACGGCCGGGTGGTCGAGCTCGGCAGCCACGAGGAGCTGATGGACCTGGGCGGCCGCTACCGCACGATGTTCGACCTGCAGGCGGCCCGGTTCGTCGAGTACGACGAGCAGGGGGAGGAGGTCGTCCATGACTCTCTCGACTGACCCGCGACGGGCCACGGACGACGACCTCCCGCCCTCGCTGCAGTCCCTGTGGCGGATGGTGCGGCTGGCCTACCGGATCGAGCCGCGACTGCTCATGGTCTCGCTCGTCATGACCCTGGCACTGGCCCTGCCGACGTCCCTGATCGGGCTGTGGCTGGCGCTGCTCGTCGACGGCGTCCGCGACAGCGACCGCAGCAGGGTCCTCCTCGCGGCCGCGGGGCTGGCGCTGTCCGCGACCCTCGTCTGGTGGCTGCAGGTGGTCTTCGACCGGCTCAGCCGCCGCTTCCGCGACCGGATCTCGATAGCGATGGAGGCGCACGTCGCCCAGCTGCACGCCACGGTGGCGACCATCGCGCACCAGGAGCGGCCCGAGCACCTGGCCCGGCTGGAGATCCTGCGCCGCAACACCTTTGGCCTGGACCACCTCTTCAACGCCCTGTTCGCGACGCTCGGCTGGGTCATCCGGCTGGCCGTGGTCGAGGCGCTGCTCATGACCCGGGTGCACCCGGGTCTGGGCCTGCTCGTGCTGTTCGCGGTGCCCACGGTGGTCGTGGCCACCTGGCGACCGGGCGTCGAGCGGTCGGTGATCGAGCACTACTCATCGCACGAGCGGCGGGCCAGGCACCTGTTCGTCCTGGGCACCACCGCGGCGCCCGGCAAGGAGCTTCGGGTCACCGGCAACGGGGCCGAGCTGGCCCGGCTCCGGCAGGAGGAGTGGCGCCGGGCGTTCCGGCCGATGGCCCGGGTCACCTGGGTCACGGCTGCGTGGAGCGCCGCGGCCTGGGCCGTGTTCGGGCTCGGGTACGTCGGTGCGGTCGTGCTCACCGCCACCGCGCTGGACGCCTCGGCCGGCAACGTGGTGCTGGTGCTGGTCATCGGCAGCCAGCTGTCCCAGTTCGTGGCCGCCGCGGTCGGCGAGCTCGGCTTCCTGCGGAGCATGTGGCTGGACATCTCCCGCCGGCTGATGTGGCTGGAGGACTACGCCGCTGCCGTGGACGCCCGGTCCGACGGCACGCCGCCGGACCGGCTCACCAGCGGCATCCGGCTGGACCACGTCTCGTTCCGCTACCCCGGCACCGACCGGCTGGTGCTCGACGACGTGTCGCTGGACCTGCCGGCCGGCTCCGTGGTGGCGGTGGTGGGCGACAACGGGGCCGGCAAGACCACGCTGGTCAAGCTGCTCGCCCGGATGTACGACCCCGACTCCGGCCGGATCGACGTCGACGGCGTCGACCTGGCCTCGATGTCGGTGCCGGAGTGGCGGGACCGACTGGCGGGCGCCTTCCAGGACTTCTTCCGGTTCGAGCTGCGGGCGCTGGACAGCGTCGGGCTGGGGGAGCTGGCCCGGCTGGGGGACCGTGACGCCGTGGGTGCCGCGGTCGGACGCGCGGGAGCCGACGACGTCGTCGGCCGGCTGCCCGCGGGGCTGGACACCCAGCTCGGGCCGAGCTGGGACGCCGGTGTCGAGGTCTCGTTCGGCCAGTGGCAGAAGCTCGCGCTGGCGCGCGGGTTCATGCGCGACGAACCGCTGCTGCTGGTGCTCGACGAGCCGACCGCCGCGCTGGATGCCGAGACCGAGCACGCGTTGTTCGAGCGCTTCGCCGCGGCCGCCCGCGGCGAGGTCGGCAACGGCCGGGTCACCGTCCTGGTCTCGCACCGGTTCTCCACGGTCCGGATGGCCGACGTCATCGTCGTGCTCGACGGGGCGCGGGTGGCGGAGGTCGGCAGCCACGAGCAGCTGATGGCTCTCGGTGGCCGGTACGCCGAGCTGTACGGGATCCAGTCGGCCGCCTTCCGCTGAGCGGGGGGCCGCCGGCCGAAACACGCTCGGACCTTCGCCGCCCCGGTCGTTATCCTCGGGCGACACTCCACCTCCGAGGGGACCCCCCGTGCTGCTCCGCATGTCGACCCTGTTCCTGCGCACCCTTCGCGAGGACCCGGCCGATGCGGAGGTCCCGAGCCACCGGCTGCTCGTCCGGGCCGGCTACATCCGCCGGGTCGCCCCGGGCGGGTACGCCTGGCTGCCCCTGGGCTGGCGGGTCCTGCGCAAGATCGAGACGGTGATCCGCGAGGAGATGGACGCCATGGGGGCGCAGGAGGTCAACTTCCCGGCGCTGCTGCCCAAGGAGCCCTACGACCGCTCCAACCGCTGGACCGAGTACGGCGACGACGTGTTCCGGCTGCAGGACCGCAAGGGCGCCGACTACATGCTCGGCCCGACCCACGAGGAGTTCTTCACCCTGCTGGTCAAGGACCTGTACTCGTCGTACAAGGACCTGCCGCTGTGGATCTACCAGATCCAGACGAAGTTCCGGGACGAGGCGCGGCCCCGGGCGGGTCTGCTCCGCGGTCGCGAGTTCGTCATGAAGGACTCCTACTCCTTCGACGTGGACGACGCCGGCCTGGACCGGTCCTACGCGGCTCACCGCGAGGCCTACATCCGGATCTTCGACCGTCTCGGCCTGGACTACGTCATCGTGTCCGCGCTCTCGGGGGCCATGGGCGGGTCCAAGAGCGAGGAGTTCCTCACCCCGGCGGCCGTCGGCGAGGACACCTACGTGCGGTGCACGTCCTGCGACTACGCGGCCAACGTCGAGGCCCTGCGCACCCTCGTACCCCCGACCCAGGAGTACGACGACGTGCCGGCGGCGCACGTCGAGGACACCCCGGACACCCCCACGATCGAGACTCTCGTCGCGCTGGCCAACTCCCGCGCGGACCTGCGTCGGCCGGACCGGGACTGGAGTGCCGGCGACACGCTGAAGAACGTCGTCGTCAAGCTCCGGCACCCGGACGGCAAGACCGAACCGCTGGCGGTCGGGCTTCCCGGCGACCGCGACGTCGACGCGAAGCGGCTGGAGGCCGTGGTCCATCCCTCGGTGGTCGAGCCGTTCACCGACGAGGACTTCGCGCAGCACCCCGGTCTCGTCCGCGGCTACATCGGCCCGGCGGCGCTCGGCGCCGACAAGCCGGCCGGGGTGCGCTACCTGCTGGACCCCCGGGTCGTCGAGGGCACCCGGTGGATCACCGGAGCGAACGAGCCTGGCCGGCACGTCTTCGACCTGGTCCTCGGCCGGGACTTCACCGGAGACGGCACCATCGAGGCGGCCTCGGTGTTCGAGGGCGACCCGTGCCCCAACGGCGACGGGGGCACCCTGGTGCCGGCGCGTGGCATCGAGATGGGCCACATCTTCCAGCTCGGCCGCATCTTCGCCGACGCGCTCGACCTCAAGGTCCTGGACGAGCACGGCAAGCAGGTCGTCGTCACGATGGGTTCCTACGGGATCGGCCCGTCGCGTGCCGTGGCCGCCATCGCGGAGGCGACCCTCGACGACATCGGGCTGTGCTGGCCGCGGGCGGTCGCACCGGCCGACGTGCACGTGGTCGCGACCGGCAAGGACGACTCGGTGTTCGAGGCTGCCCAGACGCTCGCCGACGGCCTGGTGGCGCAGGGCCTCGACGTCCTCTACGACGACCGACGCGGGGTCTCGCCGGGGGTGAAGTTCAAGGACGCGGAGCTGCTCGGCATGCCGACCATCGTGGTCGTCGGCAAGGGGCTCGCCGACGGGGTCGTCGAGGTGCGCGACCGGCGAACCGGTGACCGCGAGGAGGTCGCGGTCGACGTCGCGGCGGCGCACGTGGTCGGCGTCGTCCGGTCGTGACCGGGGTCGACGCGGTCGTCTTCGACTGGGGCGGCACCCTCACGCCGTGGCACACGATCGACCTGCTGGAGCAGTGGCGGCACTACGCCGAGGTGTACGACCCCGAGGATGCCGGCGCGCTGGCGGACCGGATCCTCGCTGCCGAGGACGCCGCATGGCAGGCCGGTCGTGACCACCAGCGTTCGGCGACGCTCGACGGGATGCTGCGCGCGGCCGGAGTCGACACCGCCAGCCCGCGGCACGAACGGGCCATGGCGGCTTACCACGCGTTCTGGGAGCCGCACACCTGGACCGACCCCGACGTCCCGGAGCTGCTCACCGGACTGAGGGACCGCGGGGTCCGGGTCGGCGTCCTGTCCAACACGCTGTGGAGCCGGGAGCACCACGAGGCGGTCTTCCGCCGCGACGGCGTCCTCGAGCTCATCGACGGCGCGGTCTACTCCAGCGAGCTGCCGTGGACCAAGCCGCACCCGGAGGCGTTCCACGCTGCCCTGGCGGCCGTCGGTGTCGCCGCCCCCGGTCGCGCGGTCTTCGTCGGCGACCGGCCCTACGACGACATCCACGGCGCGAAGCAGGTCGGCATGCGGGCGGTGCTGGTGCCGCACAGCACCATCCCGGACCAGCAGAAGGGTCACGTCGAAGGCGACCCCGACGCCGTCGTGGACCGGCTGGCCGACGTGCTCGCCGTCGTCGACGCCTGGCTCTGACGGACGGTCGACGTGCCGGAGCTGCACGAGGTCCTGCTGCTGTGCCTGGCCGCCGGGTTCGCCGGCTGGGTCGACGCCGTCTCCGGCGGTGGGGGGCTGGTGCAGCTGCCGGCCCTGCTGCTCGCGTTCCCCGGGGCGGCGCCCGCGACGGTGCTGGCGACCAACAAGCTGTCCAGCATCTGCGGCACGTCGGCCGCCGCCCTGACCTACCACCGCCGGGTCCGGCCGGACCTGCGGACCGCCCTGCCGATGGCCGGCTTCGCGCTCGCCGGGGCGGCGCTCGGAGCGCTGAGCGCCTCGCTGATCCCGCGGTCGGTCTTCACGCCTATCGTGCTGGTGCTCCTGGTAGCGGTCGGTGCGTTCACGGCGGCGCGACCGGACTTCGGGCAGGCGCAGGCACTGCGGTGGGCCGGGCACCGGCACCACACGGCGGCGGGAGTCGGGGGCGCGGTCATCGGCTTCTACGACGGCATCTTCGGTCCCGGGACCGGGGCGTTCCTCGTCGTGCTGCTGGTCGCCCTGCTCGGCTACTCGCTGATCCAGGCCTCGGCCAAGGCGCGGATCGTCAACCTGGCCACCAACCTCGGCGCGCTGCTGGTGTTCATCCCGCAGGGGGCGCCGCTGTGGCGACTCGGGTTGGCGATGGGTGCCTGCAACGTCGCCGGCGGGTGGCTGGGAGCCCACACCGCCATCTCGCGGGGCAACCGTTTCGTCCGGGTGGTGTTCCTCGCCGTCGTCGCTGCGCTGGTGCTGCGCCTCGGCTATGACGTGGTGGGAGGCGACTGATGGCTGACGCGCTCGAGCTGCCGATGCGGCTGGTCGAGTCGCTCGCGGCAGACCGCACCGACGAGCGCCGCGAGTGGGCCGCGCGCCTGCCCGCGTTGGTCCGGGACATCGCGCACCGGTGGGGGCTGACCCTCGGGCCGCCGTTCCAGCCCGGCGGGGTGTGCTCGTGGGTGGCACCGGTCCGGACCGGGGGCGGGCGCGAGCTCGTGCTCAAGGTCGCCTACTCCGACAACGAGAGCGAGCACGAGCTCGAGGGGCTGCGGGTCTGGGACGGGCACGGCACGGTGCGCCTCCATCGCGGCGAGAAGGACGGGTCCACGACGTTCCTGCTGCTGGAGAGGGGAGTCGAGGGACGCGACCTGTCCGGTGAGCCGGCGGAGCGTCAGGACGAGGTGGTCGCCGGGCTGCTTCGCCGGCTGTGGGTCGAGCCGCCCGCGGGTCACCCGTTCCGTCCGCTCGCGCAGATGTGCGCCGAGTGGGCGGACGAGTACGAGGCCGCGCCGAGCCCGACCCTGGACGCGGGCGTCGCGCGTGCGGGCGTCGAGCTGTTCCGCAGCCTGGCCGTCCCGACAGCTGCCGACCGGCTGCTGCTCACCGACCTGCACGCGGAGAACGTGCTGGCGGCCGAGCGCGAGCCGTGGCTGGTCATCGACCCCAAGCCCTACGTCGGCGACCCGACGTACGACCCCATGCAGCACCTGCTCAACTGCCCGGCCCGGCTGCACGCCGACCCACCGGGCTTGGTGAGCCGGGTTGCCGGCTTGTGCGGGGTGGACGCCGAGCGGCTGCGGCTGTGGCTGTTCGCCCGCTGCGTCGTCGGGTGGGAGCTCGGCCTCGAGGACGTGGCGGTCGCCCTCGCGCCGTAGCGCGCCGTACGTGGACGTCGTGCGGTCACCCGGATGGCGTAACTTTGTGTGTTTAGTCAACCACTGACAGTAAACATTGCCCATTCTTTACCCGATGGTCCCTGTGCCGGCACCCCGCCGGTCGACCTCGGGAGGTGTCCGGATGGCGCGTCACGACCGCGGTCGCCGTGCTGCCGTCACGGCTGCCGTCGCGGCGCTCTCCGTCGCTGCGCTCGGCCTCCCGGCGGCACCGGCGCAGGCCGGCCTGATCGGCACCCTCACCGGCACGGTGACCGGCGTGGTGGGCGCGACGACCTCGCTCGTGTCGGGGACCGTCGGCAGCCTGCTCGGCCCCACCGGCTGGATCGTCGACGACGGTGTCACCGACCTCGACCACGTGGCTGCGGTCATCGGTGCCGACCGGATGTACGCGCGCGGGTTCACCGGCCACGGAGTCGGGGTCGCTCTGGTCGACACCGGCGTCGTCCCCGTCAAGGGGCTGACGTCCGGGAACGTGGTCAACGGGCCGGACCTCTCCTTCGAGAGCCAGAACGAGCCGCAGCGCTACCTCGACACCTTCGGGCACGGCACCCACATGGCCGGGATCATCGCCGGCAACGACCCGCGGACGCTGCTCGGCCGTGACCGCTTCCAGGGCATCGCGCCGGACGCGACGCTCACCAGCCTCAAGGTGGCCAGCACGGAGGGCGCGGTCGACGTCTCCCAGGTCGTCGCGGCGGTGGACTGGGTGGTGGCCCACCGCGACGACGACCCGGACAACCCGATCCGGGTGCTGAACCTGTCCTACGGCACCGACGGCTCGCAGGACTACCGGGTCGACCCGCTGACCCACGCGGTCGAGAACGCCTGGCGGGCGGGCATCGTGGTGGTGGTGTCCGGTGGCAACAACGGCACCGACCTGCCGCGGCTGGACAACCCGGCGTACGACCCGTACGTGCTGGCCGTCGGCGCCTCGGACACCGCGGGCACGGTGGCGGCCAGCGACGACGTGGTGCCGGACTTCAGCAGTCGCGGCAGCAGCGCCCGCCGGGTCGACCTGGTCGCACCGGGGCGGTCCATCAAGTCGCTCCGCGTCCCCGGCTCCTACGTCGACGAGGCGCACCCGAGCGCCCGGGTCGACGACCGGTTCTTCAAGGGCAGCGGTTCCTCGCAGGCCGCGGCCGTGGTCTCCGGCGCCGTGGCCCTGCTCCTGGAGGCCCGGCCCTCGCTCCGGCCGGACCAGGTCAAGGCGATGCTGCGCGCCTCGGCCGAGGCCATGCCCGCCGCCGACGCGGCGGGTCGCGGCTCCGGTGAGCTGGACGTCTTCGCCGCCTACCAGCGGTCCGCGCCGTCGACCCCCCAGACCTGGGCCCCCTCGACCGGGCTCGGCTCGCTCGAGCAGGCGCGGGGCAGTCAGCACGTCGCCGACGACGGCGTGGAGCTGACCGGCGAGAGGCACGTGCTCGGCATCTTCAACGCCAAGAAGTGGGCACCGGCCAGCGCCACCTTCACCGCCTGGCGGGGCGGCACCTGGGCAGGCAGCGAGTGGACGGCCGGCTGCTGGTGCGACTCCTCCTGGTCCGGGAAGTCGTGGTCGGGCAAGTCCTGGTCCGGCTCCACGTGGTCCGGGAAGTCGTGGTCGGGCAAGTCGTGGTCGGGCAAGTCGTGGTCCTCGGCCGGGTGGTCCGGGAAGTCCTGGTCGAGTGGCGGCTGGTCGGGCGACTCCTGGACCGGCAAGTCGTGGTCCGGCAAGTCGTGGTCCGCCGCGGGGTGGGGCCCGCCGTGACGCCGGGCGGCTCCGCGGCGCCGGTCGTCACCTCCGGGGACGGCTCGGCCCGCGACGGCCGCCCGCTGGCCGTGTGGCTGCTGCTCTGCGTCGTCGCCCTCGTCGGTGCCGGCCTGTTCGTCTTCGGTGTGCTCCCGCTGGACGGGACCGCCGTGCTGTCCGACCGGCTGCCGACGATGCCGGTCGTGCTGGCGCTCTTCCTGGCCTTCGCGCTGGCCGAGCTCGGTGTCGTGCACGTCCCGGTCGGCCGGAACACCTACACGTTGACGCTCAGCGACATCCCGCTGGTCGTCGGGCTGTTCTTCCTCGCACCCGTCGTCCTCGTCCTGACCAGGGTCCTCGGTGCCTTCGTGCCGCTCGCGCTGCGGAACCGGCGCAGCCCGCGCAAGCTGGTCTTCAACGTCGCCTGGTTCGGCGTGGAGGTCACGGCGGCGGTTCTGCTCTGGGATCTCGTCGTCGCCGGGGCCGCCGACGTGGGCCCAGCCACCTGGTTCGCTGCGGGCGCCGTCACGATCCTGCTCGACGTGCTGGGCACTGCCCTCATCTCGCTGGTGATGGCCGTCGACTCGGGGTCCACGCCCCAGGCCCGGGAGGTCTTGTCCGAGGCCAATCCTGCGGTCGCGGCCGTCAACGCCAGCGCCGCACTCGTGATCGTCTACGTCACCACGGCCGACTGGCGGGCCCTGTGGGCGGTCTGCGTCGTGGTCGCCGTGCTGGTCTTCGCCCAACGGTCCTACAACTCGCTGCGCCGGCGCACGGAGAGCCTCGAGCAGCTGAGTGCCTTCACCGGGCAGGTCGGCGGCCAGCTCGACGTCGAGTCCGCCGTCCGGACCGCCTTGGTGTGGATGACTGCCGTCCTGAAGGCCGAGGTCGTCGAGCTGTCGCTGACCGACGAGTTCGCCGGTGAGTCCCGGACCTGGCAGGGCCGGTACGACGGTGCCGTGACAGAGCTGACCGTGGCGGGCGACGCAGCGGTGCTGGCGCCGTGGCTCGCTTCCGGGCCGGTGCTGGTGCGCTCCGGCGTCCGGGACAGGGCCCTGGCCGGCGCCCTCCGCTCGACCGGTCGGCGGGACGCCATGGTCATGCCCCTGCAGGGTGACGGTCACGTCATGGGGACCCTGATGGTCGCCGACCGGCTGGGCGACGTGGAGACGTTCGGTCCGAGCGACCTGCGCGAGCTGGTCGCGATCGGCAACCACCTCGGCGTGACGCTGCGGAACGCCCGTCGCGCCGACCTGATCCGGGAGCACGCTGACGACCAGCTCCGCCGCTCGTTGCACGACGACCTGACCGGGCTGCCCAACCGCAGGTGCCTGGAGCAGCAGCTCGCCGAGCACCTGGCCGGTGACGGGTCGGCGACGACGATGCTGCTGGACCTCGACCGGTTCAAGGACATCAACGACTCGCTGGGCCACCACGCCGGGGACGAGCTGCTGCGCATGGTGGCCGACCGGCTGCAACGCAGCGTGCCCCCGGAAGCCCTGGTGGCACACCTCGGGGGCGACGAGTTCGCGGTGCTGATGCTGGGTGCCGACGAGGCAGCCACGGCCTCGGTCGTGGCGATGGTGCGGCACGCGTTCGCGGTCCCGTTCGCCCTGGGCGAGCTGCAGGTGACCGTCGATGCCAGCCTCGGCGTCGCGCGCTCCGGCGGCGGCGATGCCCCGTCGGAGGCTCTGCGGCACGCCGACATCGCGATGGTGGCGGCCAAGACCCGCCGGACCGGCGCGGAGACCTACCGCGACGAGCTCCAGGTGGGCAGCCCCCAGCGGCTGACGCTGCTCACTGAGCTCCGTCGAGCCATCACCAGCGGTGACCTGACGGTCTACTTCCAGCCCAAGCTGCGACTGCACGACGGCGAGGTTCTCGGCGCGGAGGCCCTGGTCCGCTGGGTGCACCCCGAGCGCGGCTTCATCGGGCCGGACGAGTTCATCCCGGTGGCCGAGCACAGCGGACTGATCACCCCGCTGACGTTCGCGGTGCTCCGCCAGGCCCTCGACGCGTGCGCCGGCTGGCGCCGCACCGGACGTGCGATGGAGGTGGCCGTCAACATCTCACCGCGCAGCCTCCTGGAGCCTTCCTTCGTCGACGAGGTGGCGCGTGCCCTGGCCGTCGTGGAGGTCCCGGCATCGGCCCTGACCTTGGAGATCACCGAGTCGAGCCTGATGGCCGACCCGGAACGGGCGATCGAGGCCTTGCAGCGGTTGCGTGACCTCGGCATCCGGCTGTCGATCGACGACCTGGGCACCGGCTACTCGTCACTGGCCTACCTGCAGCGCCTCCCCGTCACCGAGGTCAAGATCGACCGGTCCTTCCTCGAACCGCAGTCGGGCGAGGACGGCCTCGCGCTGGTCGGGGCCATCGTCGACATGGGCCACCGCCTCGGCCGGCACGTGGTCGCCGAAGGGGTCGAGACCGAAGCCGCCTGGCGCCAGCTGCAGCTGCTCGGTTGCGACTCGGCGCAGGGCTACTGGATGGCCCGGCCGATGGCGGCCCACGACTTCACCGCCTGGCTCGAGCAGTGGTCCCCGCGGCAGGTGGCCTCGCTACGTGCCATCGGGTGAGCCGCCCTGCCGCTCCGGCAGTCCGGGGAACGGCACGCTGCCGCCGCGCCAGCGCGCCGCCGTTCCGGCCGCGGCGGTGAGGCCGTCGGCCGCGAAGGTCCGCAGGTCGCCGCTCAGCGTTGCCACGGCGTCGGCCCAGGTCGCCGCGAGCCGTTCCTCGAGGAGGGTCACGAGCGAGCGGGCGTCGGCCGCCGTACGCACGCGGAACGGCAGGGCGTACGTGGCCGCCGGCGGCTCGGGCGTGCCACCTCGCTCCGCGACCAGGGCCACGATCCGGTCCCGGCGCGCCCGGTGCGCGGTCCAGGCGCGTTCGGCCCGGTCGCGGGCGGCTCCGGTCAGACGGGCTCCGGCGACGCCGTAGCCGTAGACCACCGCGTGCTCGGCGCCGAGCAGGTCCTGCAGGGCGCGGCGGTCGCGGGTGCGGCTCATGCGCCCGCTCCGAGCAGCGCCGCGTGCACCGACTCGCAGGCGCCCACCGACGCGAGCAACCGGGACAGGTCCGGGCCTGCAGTCAGCAGCTGCCGCCCCCGGCGGCGCGCCGCCCGCCGCTCGAGTCCGGCCAGCCAGGCGACGGCCGCCGCGCTGGTGGTCGGCACCGTGGGCGCCGGGGCGGCGGAGGCGGTCGGGGCGGTGCCCGACGACGCGCCCTGTGCCGGGCGCGCGGTGCGCCTCGGGCCCTGGCCGGGCGTCGGCCCCGGCTCCGGTCCGCGCAGGGCGGCGACGTGCGCCTCGGTCTCCGCGGCCAGCGGTGCCAGCCGGCCGGCCAGCGCGGGGAACGCCGCGGCCGCCGCCGCGTAGGCGGCCACCAGCTCGACGACCTCGGCGGCCACCCGGGTCCGCAGGCGCAGGTCCGGGTCCGGTCGGGGTGCCGGGCCGTCCGACGACGGCAGGCACCCGGAGAGCGCGAGGGCACCTGCCGAGGCGAGGACCGCTCGCCGCGAGGGGTTCGCCTCGCGCATGCGGTGACCCTTCTCGTGCGTCCGGTGCCGGCTCCCACCGACGTACGTCCCTTGATGGTCCCATGCCGTCGACCGGCTAGGCTCGACCTGCCGGGCGGCCCTCGAGCCGGCCGGCCGTACGACGACAACAGCACAGCGAGGAGGCCCTGATGGGCAAGGCGGACCGGGACTCGCTCGTCACGCTGCTCGCACCCGTGGTCTCGGGCCGGGGCCTGGACCTCGAGGACGTCGTCGTCACCCCGGCCGGGAAGCGCCGCCTGCTGCGCGTCGTCGTGGACAAGGACGGCGGCGTCGGGCTCGACGTCGTCGCCGACGTCAGTACGGCGGTCGCCGCCGCCCTCGACGACACCGACGCGATGGGCGGTGCGCCGTACGTCCTCGAGGTGACCTCGCCCGGTGTCGACCGCCCGCTGACCGCGCCGCGCCACTGGCGCCGCGCCCGCACCCGGCTGGTGAAGGTCGCGACGGTCGAGGGGACGGCGCTCGAAGGCCGCCTCGTGGCTGTCGACGACGAGGGCATCGAGGTGGACTCGGACGGCGCCCGCACCCGCCTGGACTGGGACCGGGTGTCCAGCGGGCGGGTGCAGGTGGAGTTCAGCCGCACACCCGCGGCTGGCGAGAGCACTGAGGAGGGCTGAGTCGTGGACATCGACATGAGCGCGCTGCGCGGGCTCGAGCGGGAGAAGGAGATCTCGTTCCCGCTCCTGGTCGAGGCCATCGAGTCGGCCCTGCTGATCGCCTACCAGCGCACCGAGGGCCACCAGCCGAAGGCCCGGGTCGAGCTCGACCGCAAGACCGGGCACGTGACGGTGTGGGCGGCGGAGACCGACGACGAGGGCAACGTCCTGCGCGAGTACGACGACACCCCGACCGGCTTCGGCCGGATCGCGGCGACCACCGCCAAGCAGGTCATCCTGCAGCGGCTGCGCGACGCCGAGGACGAGCAGACCTTCGGGGAGTTCTCCGGCAAGGAGGGCGACATCGTCAGCGGTGTCGTCCAGCAGGGCCGGGACGCCAAGAACGTCTACGTCGACCTCGGCCGGGTCGAGGCCGTCGTACCGCCGCCCGAGCAGGTGCCGGGGGAGACCTACGAGCACGGCATGCGGCTGCGCTGTTACGTCGTGCAGGTCCGGAAGGGTCCCCGGGGGCCGTCGATCGTCCTCTCCCGTACCCACCCCAACCTGGTGAAGAAGCTGTTCGCGCTGGAGGTGCCCGAGATCGCCGACGGCACCGTGGAGATCAAGGCGATCGCGCGCGAGGCCGGCCACCGGACGAAGATCGCCGTCCACTCCACGAGGTCCGGGGTGAACGCCAAGGGCTCCTGCATCGGCCCGATGGGCGCCCGCGCCAGGGCCGTGATGGCCGAGCTGCACGGCGAGAAGATCGACATCGTCGACTGGTCCGACGACTCCTCGCGGTTCCTCGCCGAGGCGCTGCAGCCGGCGCGGGTCAGCAAGGTCGTCATCGTCGACGCCGAGGCGCGCTCGGCCCAGATCATCGTCCCCGACTACCAGCTCTCGCTGGCGATCGGGCGCGAGGGTCAGAACGCCCGGCTGGCGGCCCGGCTCACCGGCTGGCGGATCGACATCCGGCCCGACGTCGTGGCCGGCGCCGCGGCGGCTGCCACCGCGCCGGGCCCGGTCGAACCCGCGGAGTGAGCAGACCGGTCCGTACCTGCGTGGGCTGCCGGCAGCGGGCCGACGCCGCCGAGCTGCTGCGGGTCGTCGCCGGCGCGGGAGCCGTGCTGCCCGACCCGTCGCGCCGGCTGCCCGGCCGCGGCGCGCACGTCCACCCGGTGGCCGCGTGCCTCGACCTGGCCGAGAAGCGGCGGGCCTTCCCGCGCGCGCTGCGGGTGCCGGGGCCGCTGGACACCTCAGCCGTCCGCGCCGCGCTCACCCCCGGCCCCCCGTAGCCCTCGACTGGCGGAAGTCTTCAGTGCTGTACCGGTCCAGAACTGCAGACTTCCGCCAGTCGACGGGGGGTGGGTCACCTGGGCGGGGGTGGGTCACGTGGGCGGGCGGGTGGCCACCGTGAGGCGGGGGAGCAGTGGCTGGACCAGCGGGCCGATGGCGACGGCGTACAGCACGGTGGCCGGGCCGAGCGTCCCGCCGAGCAGCCACCCGGTGGCCACGACGGTCACCTCGATCCCGGTGCGCACCAGTCGCACCGACGTCCCGGTGCGGGCCACCAGCCCGGTCATCAGCCCGTCGCGCGGGCCGGGACCGAGCCGTACGCCGATGTAGGCGGCGGTCGCCACCGCGTTGAGGACGATGCCGGCGGGGACCAGCAGCACCCGCAGGGTGAGGGAGTGCGCCTCCGGGATCACGGCAAGGGCCAGGTCGACCGCTACCCCGATGACCACGACGTTGCTGACCGTCCCGAACCCCGGGCGCTGGCGCAGCGGGATCCACAGCAGCAGGACGAGCGCGCCGACGACCGCCGAGACCAGGCCCAGCGAGCCGCCCACCGTGCGGGCCAGCCCCTGGTGCAGGACGTCCCAGGGCATGACACCGAGGCCGGCCCGGACGAGCAGCGCCATCGAGACCCCGTACAGCGCGAGGCCGAGGTAGAGCTGGACCAGCCGGCGGGGCAGGCCGCGGTGTCCGGACGCCGGGGCGGCCGGTTCCGGCGACTGCGGTGCTGCCGGGAGTGCGAGGGGCAGGGGATCGGCGCTCACGGTCTCCATGCTGCGCCACGATTGGCCTGGCACAAGCAGTCCATTTGCGGGACAGTGGCTGGCGTGAGCGTCGTGGGCACCGCGCGGGTCCGGGAGCTGGTGGGAGACCTGACGGGCGACCGGTCCCCGGCGTACGTGAACCTGGCCGGCCGGCTCCGGCTGCTGGTCGCGGACGGCCGGCTGCCCGTCGGCGACCGGCTGCCCGCCGAGCGCGAGCTGGCCGGGGCGCTGCACCTGAGCCGCGCGACCGTGGCGGCCGCCTACCGGCTGCTGCGCGACCAGGGCTGGGCCGACGCCCGGCAGGGGTCGGGCACCTGGACCCGGCTGCCGGTCGGCCCGTCGCGCGGCGCCTGGCTCCCCGAGCCGGCCCGGCCCGGGGTCCTCGACCTCGCGCACGCCGCGCCGGCGGCGCCGCCGCAGGTGCCGGCGGCGTTCGCCGCCGCCCTGGACGAGCTGCCGCGGCTGCTGCCCGGCCACGGCTACCACCCGCAGGGCCTGCCGGAGCTGCGGGCCCGGGTCGCGGCGCGCTACACCGACCGAGGGCTCCCGACCCGTCCCGAGGAGGTGCTCGTGACCGCCGGGGCTCTGCACGGCGTGACCGTCGCCGTCGAGGCGCTGGCCCGCCGGGGGGAGCGGGTCCTGGTCGAGCACCCGACGTACCCGAACGCGCTGGACGCGGTCCGCGTGCGCGGCCGGCGGGCCGTCCCGGTGGCGGTGTCGGCGGACGACCCGGACGGGGCCGTACGCGACCTCACCCGGGCGGTGCGGTCGACCAGGCCGGGCCTGGCCTACCTGATGCCGGACTTCCAGAACCCGACCGGCATGCTGCTCGACGAGTCCCACCGGCGCCGGCTGGCGGCCGGCCTGGAGCAGGCCGGGACCGTTGCGGTCGTCGACGAGACCCTGGTCGACCTGGGCCTCGACACCGGCCCCGACACCGGCCCCGACATCGGCCCCGACAGGGGACCCGACGGCGAGCCGCCGGCGCCGTTCGCCGCGTTCGCCCGCCCGGGCGCGGTCGTCTCGGTCGGGTCCCTGAGCAAGAGCTTCTGGGGCGGGCTGCGGGTCGGGTGGCTGCGGGCCGAGGCCGACCTCGTCCGCCGGCTCGCGGTCGCTGCCGGCTACAGCCAGCTGTCCGGGCCGGTGCTGGAGCAGCTGGCCGCCTGCCACCTGCTGGACGCGGCCGACGAGGTCCTTCGCGCAGCGGCGGCGGGACCTGCGGACCGGCCGCGACGCACTGCTGGCGGGGCTGCGGCGGAGGCTGCCGGACTGGGAGGTGCGCACCCCCGCCGGGGGACTTGTCCTGTGGTGCCGGCTCCCCGGCCCGTGGTCCTCGTCTCTCGTGACCGCTGCCGAGCCGGCGGGTCTCGCTCTGGCCGCAGGCCCGCGCTTCGGTACCGGGCACGCGTTCGAGGACCGCCTGCGGCTGCCGTTCACGCAGCCGGTTCCGGTGCTGGACCGGGCGGTCGAGCTGCTGGCCGAGCTGGCCGAGGGGCTACCCGGCACCCGCCCGGTCACCGCGCCGGCCGGCATCGTGGTCTGACGCCCGTGAGCACCCCGAGGCCGCCCGGGATGCTCCGAGGGGGCCGGCGCGTTAGGATGACCAGGGCCGCGAGCAGATCCCCGCACCCGTTGCCTGACAGGCACGGCTGACGTGCGCCCGCGGCACGAGTCAGTGCACGACCGTCCATCCGGAAGCGAGTCGAAGCGCCATGAGCACCCGATGAGCACGCACCCATGAGTGCCCCCATGCAGTAACGACGGTCCGTCGCCGGTCATGATCCGGCCCGGGCCGAGACAGGAGAGATGTGGCTAAGGTCCGGGTCTACGAGCTCGCCAAGGAGCTCGGGGTCGAGAGCAAGACCGTCATGGCCAAGCTGAACGAGCTCGGTGAGTTCGTCCGGTCGGCCTCCTCGACGGTCGAGCCCCCCGTCGTACGCAAGCTGCGGGACGCCCTTCCCGCCGCAGCGCCCGCCGCACCGGCGGACGCGGCGGCGAAGGCTCCCGCCAAGAAGGCGGCCGCGAAGAAGGCGGCCCCTGCCGCACCCGCGGCTCCCACCCCCGCGCCGGTCGAGGCGCCCGTCCCAGTCGCCGAGGCTCCGGCTCCCGCGGCGCCAGTTGCCCCCGAGCAGCCTGCTGCCCCCGAGCAGCCCGCCGCCCCCGAGCAGCCCGCCGCACCCGAGCAGCCGGCAGCGGCCGCAGCCTCTGCGGACGCCCCGCCGCGTCCGGCCGGGCCCCGCCCCGCCGGCCCCCGGCCGGGCAACAACCCGTTCTCGTCGGGCAGCTCGTCCGGCATGGGCCGCCCCGCGGCCCCGCGGCCGGGCAACAACCCGTACTCCACCGGCGGCAGCACCGGCATGCCCCGTCCCGGCGGCGGTACCCGTCCGGCGCCGCGTCCCGGTGGCGCCGGCGGTCCGGGCGGCCCCGGCGGCCCGCGCCCCAACCCCGGCATGATGCCGACGCGCCCCGCGCCCGGCGTCGGGCGTCCCGCCCCTGGCGGCGGTCGTCCCGGTGCGCCGGGCGGCCGCGGCCGCCCGGGCGCCCCCGGTGGCGCCGGCCGTCCCGGCGGCGGTGGTGGCGGCGGGTACGGCGGCGCGCCTGGCGGCGGTCGTCCCGGCGGCGGCTTCGGCGGCGGTCGCGGCGGTGGCCCCCGTCGCGGTGGCACCGCGGGAGCCTTCGGGCGTCCCGGCGGCCCGCCCCGTCGTGGCCGGAAGTCGAAGAAGCAGCGGCGCCAGGAGTTCGACAACATGGCGGCGCCGACCATCGGCGGCGTCCAGGTCCCGCACGGTGACGGCGAGACGGTCGTGCGGCTCGCGCGCGGCTCGTCGCTGACGGACTTCGCCGACAAGATCGACGCCGTGCCGGCGTCGCTCGTGACGGTGCTGATCCACCTCGGTGAGATGGCCACCGCGACCCAGTCGCTGGACGAGGAGACCTTCGCGCTGCTCGGCGCGGAGCTGGGCTACAAGATCCAGATCGTCAGTCCGGAGGACGAGGACCGCGAGATCCTCGACTCGTTCGACATCGACTTCCTCGGTGAGGACTGGGACGACGACGACCTCGAGGCACGTCCTCCGGTCGTCACCGTCATGGGTCACGTCGACCACGGAAAGACCCGGCTGCTGGACGCGATCCGCAAGACCGACGTCATCTCCGGCGAGGCCGGCGGCATCACCCAGTCGATCGGTGCCTACCAGGTCCACGCGACCCACGAGGGCGTCGAGCGGGCCATCACCTTCATCGACACCCCGGGTCACGAGGCGTTCACCGCCATGCGAGCCCGTGGCGCGAAGGTCACCGACATCGCGGTGCTGGTGGTAGCGGCTGACGACGGCGTCATGCCGCAGACGATCGAGGCGCTCAACCACGCCCAGGCGGCCGACGTGCCCATCGTGGTCGCGGTCAACAAGGTCGACGCCGAAGGCGCCAACCCGGCGAAGGTCCGCCAGCAGCTCACCGAGTACAACCTGGTGGCCGAGGAGTACGGCGGCGAGACCATCTTCGTCGACGTGTCGGCCAAGCAGGGTCAGAACATCGACCAGCTGCTCGAGTCGATCCTGCTCACGGCCGACGCCGCGCTCGACCTCCGGGCCGTCGCGGACGCACCGGCTCGTGGTGTGGCCATCGAGGCGCACCTCGACCGCGGCCGAGGCCCGGTGGCGACCGTGCTCGTGCAGCGCGGCACCCTGGCGGTCGGCGACTCGATCGTCGCCGGTGACGCCTACGGCCGGGTCCGCGCCATGCTCGACGAGCACGGCGAGAACCTCGACGTGGCGCTCCCGTCCCGTCCGGTCCAGGTGCTCGGCTTCACCTCCGTCCCCGGCGCCGGCGACAAGTTCCTCGTCGCGGACGAGGACCGCATCGCACGCCAGATCGCCGAGAAGCGTCAGGCGATGCAGCGCAACGCGGCCCTCGCCAAGGCCCGCAAGCGGGTCTCGCTGGAGGACTGGCTGGAGCAGAGCAAGGTCGACACGCTCAACCTCATCCTCAAGGGCGACGGCTCAGGTTCGGTCGAGGCCCTCGAGGACGCCCTCCTCAACATCGAGGTCGGCGACGAGGTCGAGCTGCGGGTGATCGACCGTGGGGTCGGTGCCATCACGCAGAACGACGTGAACCTGGCTGTCGCGTCCGAGGCCGTCATCATCGGCTTCAACGTGCGCCCGGCCGAGCGCGTCAACGACCTCATCGAGCGTGAGGGCGTCGACGTCCGCTACTACTCGGTCATCTACCAGGCGATCGACGAGGTCGAAGCCGCCCTGAAGGGCATGCTCAAGCCCGAGTACGAGGAGGCCTCGCTCGGCACCGCCGAGATCCGCGAGGTGTTCCGGTCCAGCAAGTTCGGCAACATCGCAGGTGCCCTGGTGCGCAGCGGCGAGATCCGCCGCAACGCCAAGGCACGTCTCATCCGTGACGGCGCCGTCGTCGCGGAGAACCTCTCGGTCGACTCGCTCAAGCGGTTCAAGGACGACGCCACCGAGGTGCGCGAGGGCTACGAGTGCGGTATCGGCCTGGGGTCGTTCAACGACATCAAGGTCGACGACGTGATCGAGACCTACGAGATGCGCGAGAAGGCCAGGGCCTGACCGGTCCGGCCTGACGGCCGAAGGGCTGAACGGCTGACTCGGAGAGGAGTCCCCGGGTGTTCGTCGGCAGCATGTCCCTGGACCTGCTGCTCGGCGACGTCCGGTCGCTGAAGCAGAAGCGCTCGCTCGTGCGGCCCCTGGTCGCCGAGCTGCGCCGGAAGTACGACGTGAGCGCGGCGGAGGCAGGTCACCTCGACCTGCACCGCCGCGCTCTCGTCGGGGTGGCGGTCGTGGCCGCCGACCGCGCGCACGTCGTCGACGTCCTGGACGCGTGCGAGCGGCTGGCGGCGGCGCGACCTGAGATGGACCTGCTGTCGGCACGTCGGCAGCTGTTCAGCGGAACCGACGACCGGTTCTGGACCGAGGGAGACGAGTAGCCGTGGTGGATGCAGCGCGGGCGCGCAAGCTGGCCGACCGGATCAAGGTCGTGGTCGCCGAGACCCTCGAGATGCGGGTGAAGGACCCGCGGCTGGGCTTCATCACGATCACCGACGTCCGGCTGACCGGGGACCTGCAGCAGGCCACCGTGTTCTACACCGTCCTCGGGGACGACGAGGCCCGGACCGAGACGGCTGCGGCGCTCGAGAGCGCGAAGGGCGTCCTGCGCTCCGAGGTGGGCCGTCAGACCGGGGTCCGGCACACGCCGTCGCTGGCCTTCGTCGCCGACGCCGTGCCCGAGAACGCCGCGCACATCGAGGACCTGCTCGCCCAGGTGGCGGCCGCCGACGCCGAGGTGCACCGTGCTGCTGCGGGCGCGACGTACGCCGGCGACGCCGACCCGTACAAGGCGCCGCGGGACGAGGTCGACGCCGACGAGGCCGACGGGGCCGACGGGGCCGACCTGGGCGACGACCGCACCGCATGAGTGCCGCATGAGCGCCGGGCGAGACGGCTCGGTGCCGTTCGGTGCACCGGGTCCCGGCGGGACCGGCGACGGCCTCGTCGTCGTCGACAAGCCCGGCGGCCTCACGTCCCACGACGTCGTGGCCCGGGTCCGGCGGCTGGCCGGTACCCGCCGGGTCGGGCACGCCGGCACCCTCGACCCGATGGCGACCGGGGTGCTGGTGATCGGGGTCAACCGGGCCACCCGGCTCCTCGGGCACCTGGCGCTCACCGAGAAGGCCTACGACGCCACGATCCGGCTCGGCGCCACCACGGTGACCGACGACGCCGAGGGCGAGGTCGTGGCCACGGTCGACGCGAACGGGGTGACCACCGAGGCGTTGAGCGCCGGTGCCGCCGCGCTGACCGGTGACCTGCAGCAGGTCCCGTCGGCGGTCAGCGCCGTGAAGGTCGACGGCCGACGGTCCTACCAGCGGGTCCGGGACGGCGAGGACGTCGTGCTCCCGCCGCGACCCGTGACGGTGCGGTCCTTCGAGGTGCTCGGCTCGCGTCGCGAGGCCGGCTTCCTCGACGTCGACGTCCGCGTCGAGTGCTCCAGCGGCACGTACGTCCGGGCGCTCGCCCGCGACCTGGGCGCCGGGCTCGGCGTCGGAGGTCACCTCACGGCGTTGCGGCGGACTCGGGTCGGTCCCTACGCGTTGGACGTCGCGCACTCCCTCGAGGAGCTCGAGGACGACCTCGTCCTGCTGCCGATCGCCGCGGCCGCCCGGGCGGCGTTCCCGGCGCGTGACCTGGACGCCGCCGCTGCCGGTGTCATCTCCCACGGTGGCCCGTTGCCGGCGTCCGGTCGGGACGGGACGGTCGCGGTGTTCGGCCCGGACGGGACCTTCCTCGCCCTGGTCGAGGACCGTGGCGAGACGACCAAGGCGCTGGCCGTCTTCGTCTGAGGTTCATCCGGGGCCGTACCCAGGCACGGGGCGGTCATGACAGACGACGCCCCCGACATCGCGACCGCCGACATCACCTCGTTGATCATGGACGACCACGAGTGGTTCCGGCGCCAGTACGCCGCGCACCCCGGCGGACGGGGCGTCGACCGGGAGCCGCGGGACCCGGACGAGTACATCGAGGCCCACAGCTAGCACTTCGCGGCAGGGCAGCTGTCCCCGGTCTCACGGGCGGCTGCGTAGGGTGCGAAGGTGGATCTCGCCGCCGCCCGCGCCCGTGCTGCCGAGCTGGACGCGGCCGACCAGATCGGGCATGCCCGGTCGCGGTTCACGTTGCCCGACGGGCTGGTGTACCTCGACGGGAACTCGCTCGGCGCCCTCCCCGTCGGCGTGCCCGAGGCCGTTCGCGACGTCGTCGAGCAGCAGTGGGGCCGCGACCTCATCACGTCGTGGAACGTGCACGACTGGTGGGACGCGCCGCGGCGGGTCGGCGGCCGGCTGGCCGAGCTGATCGGCGCCAACGACGACGAGGTCGTCGTCGCCGACTCGACCTCGGCGAACGTCTTCAAGGTCCTGGTCGCGGCCGCCCGCCTGCGGCCCGGCCGGGACAGCCTGGTCGTCGAGCCCGGCAACTTCCCCGCCGACCTCTACATGGCCGAGGCGGTCAGCGAGCTGCTGGGCCTGCGGCTGGTGCGGGTGGAGCCGGGGGAGGTCGGGGCGGTGCTGGACGAGGACGTCGCGGCCGTCTGCTTCTCGCACGTCGACTACCGCACCGGCCGGGTCCACGACATGGCCGGTGTCACGGCCGCGGTCCACGAGGCCGGTGCGCTCGCGGTGTGGGACCTCTCGCACTCGGCCGGCGCCCTGCCGGTGGACCTCGGCGGCTGCGACGTCGACCTCGCCGTGGGGTGCGGATACAAGTACCTCAACGGCGGCCCCGGCGCACCGGCGTACGTCTACGTCGCCCGACGTCACCAGCAGGACGTGCGCTCGCCGCTCTCGGGCTGGACCGGGCACGCCCGACCGTTCGCGATGGAGCGGAGCTACGAGCCGGCGCCCGGGATCGACCGGATGCGCAACGGGACGCCGCCGATGCTGTCGCTGCTCGCGCTGGAGGCGGCCCTGGCGGCCTTCGACGGGCTCGCGATGTCCGACGTGCGGACCAAGAGCGTCTCGCTGACCTCGTTCTTCCTCGACGTCGCCGACGAGGTGCTCGCGCCGCTGGGCTTCCAACCGGTGTCCCCGCGTCGGAGCGAAGATCGTGGCAGCCAGGTGTCGTTGCGTCACGAGGTCGCGTACGGCGTGGTGCAGGCGCTGATCCGGCGCGGCGTCGTCGGGGACTACCGCGAGCCGGACCTGGTGCGGCTGGGGTTCGCGCCGCTGTACGTCCGGCACGTCGACGTCGTAGCAGGGGTCGAGCAGATGGTCGCCGTGGTCGAGTCGGGGGAGCACCTGGACCCGGTCTGGTCCCGCCGCGGCACGGTCACCTGACCTGGTCCACCCGCCGCGCGGGTACGGCGGAGCGCAGCGCACGGGGCACCTCGGCCCGACGTCACGACGGTGACGCCCTCGTCGGTCCACCGGTGCGGGAACGTGGCGGCCGGGTCCGGCTCGCGAAGGTCGCCGGCAGCGACGGCCACGGGGTGGCGCCCGGTCACGATCTCACCCGGCCTTGCGGAGGACCGAGATCCCGAACCGGGGGCGCCGCCTGCGCGGCTTCTCGTACGGCGCGTAGGCGAAGATCCGCTCCCAGCCGTGCCGTGCCAGCAGGGTGCGCGGGCCGTGGCGTCCCCATGCCACCCCGTCACCCATCGTGCGGTGCCGGAGGTCCACGAACGTCCAGGCTGCGCCCAGCGATCCGGCGAAGTCGCGCAGGGCCTGGTCACCGGACCTCGTCGCCGCCTCGAAGGGCTGGGCGCCGGGACTGGTGCGCCACACGACGTGGGCCTCGTCGCCGGGCGCCCCTTCGAGCGCCTGCGCCAGGAACGTCGAGAGGTCCGGCGCCTGGTAGACCAGCACCGGAGGGTCATGGCTGAGGAAGAAGACCGGGGCCGTCTCGGTGGTGTCCGGGGTGAGGTCGAGCAGCCAGAAGTTCCCGAAGCCGTCAGCGGCGATGGGGTGACCCGCCGGGAGCAGCTCGCCGGCCTCGACGTTGTGCCGGTCCCCGGTGAGGTCCAGGTCCCGCAGCGACTCGACACCGGAGGTGGCCGACATCAGCCGCACGAGCTCCTCGGGCAGCGGCACCGGGTAGCCGGCCTGGACCGTCGCGATCTCGTCCGCGGACAGTCGCGGCCGCAGGTGCAGACCCCGCTCCGACGCGGCGGCCCGCAGCCGCTCCACCACGTCCATGCCTGAACCGTAAGGGACCTCTACCCTTGCCGCGTGCTGGTGTGGCGTGCCCTTGACGAGGTCGACGGCGACGGGCCGAGGTCCGTCGTGACCATCGGCAACTTCGACGGCGTCCACCTGGGTCACCGGCACCTGCTCGCAGGCGTGGTCGCCCGGGCCCGCGAGACGGGCCGCCGCTCGGTGGTGACCACCTTCGACCCGCACCCGATGACCGTCATCCACCCGGACTCGGCGCCGCCGCGCCTGACCACGCTGGAGCACCGGTTGGACCTGCTGGCGGAGTGCGGCGTCGACGCCGTGCTGGTTCTGCCCTTCACCGCTGAGCTCTCGAAGTGGGAGCCGGCCGAGTTCGTGGCCCGGGTCCTCGTCCGCGGCCTGCGCGCCGGTGAGGTCCGGGTGGGGGAGAACTTCCGCTTCGGCCACCGCGCCGCGGGCGACGTGACGACCCTGCGGACCGAGGGCGAGCGCCACGGTCCCGACGGCTTCGAGGTGGTGGCGCTGCCCCTGGCCGGGGACGCGACCCGGTGGTCCTCGACGTACGTCCGGCAGTGCCTGGCCGAGGGCGACGTCGCCGGCGCCGCTGAGGCCCTCGGCCGACCGCACCGGGTCGAGGGGCCGGTCGTCGAGGGCGACCGGCGCGGCCGCGAGCTCGGGTACCCCACCGCCAACCTCGAGCTGCCGCCGGGCACGGCGATCCCCGCCGACGGCGTGTACGCCGGGTGGCTCACCCGGGCCGACGGGACCCGGTTGCCGGCCGCGATCTCGATCGGGACGAACCCGACCTTCGGGGGGACCCATCGGCGGGTGGAGGCGTACGCCCTCGACCGCGACGACCTCGAGCTCTACGGCGAGCACGTCGCGGTGGACTTCCTCGCCCGGCTGCGCGAGACCGTGACGTTCGACGGGGTCGAGCCGCTGCTCGTGCAGATGGCCGAGGACGTGGCGCGCACTCGGGTGCTGACCGGCGCTGCCGCAGGCACGTGACCGAGATCGGGCCCGCCCGGGCCGCCCGGGAGACCGAGGACTGGTTCCTCGAGCACGGGTTGCCGTTCTTCGTCGAGGGCCGGCGCATCACCGCCGACGACCTGGTCCGCGGACGCTCGGTCGTGGTGCTCGCGCTGGCCTACGTCGGGTCGCTGCTGCTCGCCGTGCCGCCGGACCGCTCGTGGCCGGTCCGTGCGGCTCTGGCCGCGGTCGGGGTGGTGGCGCTGGTGGCCGTCTGGGCGGTCGCGAACCTGGCGCGCCGCCAACGCGCCCTGGAGCGTCCGCGTCGGGTCGGTGCCGTCGAGGTGGCTCTGTTCGCACTGGGGCCGGCGGCCGTCGTCGCCACGCTGAGACACGACGCCGACCTGACCCTCGCGGTCCTGCTGGGGGACCTGACCGTCCTCGGCGCCGTCGCGGCTGCCGAGGTGCTCGACGTCGCCCCCATCGCGCGTTGGGCGCTCGTGCGCACGTTTGCCGAGCTGGGCTCGCTGTTCCGGCTGGTCACGAGGGCTCTGCCCATGCTGCTCCTGTTCACGACGTTCCTGTTCATCAACACCGAGGTGTGGCAGGTGTCGTCGGCCCTGTCCCGGCCGGTGCTCTGGCTCGCAGTGGCCTTCTTCGGCCTGCTCGCCGTCGGCTTCCTCCTCGCCCGGCTCCCCGAGGAGGTGTCCGCGGTCAACGACGACCTCGACCCGGCCGTCGTCCGGCGTGCGGTCCGCGGCACCCCGCTCGAGCCGCACCTCGACGACCTGGACGACGTGCGCACTGAGCCGCTGGACCGGCGCCAACGCACCAACCTCCTGCTCGTCCTGCTCATCACCCAGGCCTCCCAGGTACTGGTGCTCTCGGTCGCCGTCTGGGCCTTCTTCCTGGTCTTCGGCCGGGTCGCGATCGACGACAGCGTGGTCAACAGCTGGGTGGGTGCGGGGGCGCCGCACTTCCCGCGCCTGCTCGGCGACCTCGGCTTCTCCCGCGAGCTGCTCCAGGTCTCGATCTTCCTGTCCGCGTTCTCGGGGCTGTACTTCACCGTCTACGCGGTCACCGACGCCAGCTACCGGGAGCAGTTCTTCCACGAGATCACCCACGAGCTGGAGCGCGCCGTGGGCGTGCGAGCCGCCTACCTGGCCCTGCGGCGCAGGTCCGCCGGGTCCGGTCCCTAAGGTGCCGGACATGGAGTACCGCACCCTCGGCCGCAGCGGCGCCGTCGTCTCGACCCTGGCCCTCGGCACCATGACCTTCGGCAACGAGACCGACGAGGAGGGCAGCCACGAGCAGCTCGACCTGTTCCTCGAGTCCGGCGGCACGCTCATCGACACCGCCGACGTCTACACGGCGGGCGCCAGCGAGGAGATCATCGGCCGGTGGCTGGACGACCGTCCGTCAGAGGTGACCGACCGGGTGGTGCTCGCCACCAAGGCCCGGTTCCCCATGGGAGCGGACCGCAACGACGCGGGCCTGTCCCGGCGACACCTGAGCCGGGCGCTGGACGCCTCGCTGCAACGACTGCGGGTCGACAGCGTGGACCTGTACCAGGTGCACGCCTGGGACCCGGCGACGCCGATCGAGGAGACCCTCGGCTTCTTCGACGACGCCGTCAGGGCCGGCAAGGTGCGCTACGCCGGCCTGTCCAACTACACCGGCTGGCAGCTGCAGCGCGCCGTCGACGTCGCCGAGCACCGGCACCTCCCGCGACCGGTCACCCTGCAGCCGCAGTACAACCTGCTGGCCCGCGAGATCGAGTGGGAGATCGTCCCGGCCGCCCTGGCGAACGGCCTCGGCCTGCTGCCGTGGTCGCCGCTGGGCGGTGGCTGGCTGACCGGCAAGTACACCCGCGACCAGCGGCCCACCGGCGCCACCCGCCTCGGCGAGGACCCCGGCCGCGGCGTGGAGGCCTACGACAAGAGGTCGGCCAGCGAGCGCACCTGGGCGGTCGTCGACGCCGTCCAGCGGGCCGCCGAGTCGGCCGGAGCCTCGATGGCGGCCGTGGCGCTGGCGTGGGTGCACGACCGGCCGGGGGTCTCCTCGGTCATCCTGGGCGCCCGGACCACCGACCAGCTCAGAGCGAACCTGGCCGCCGCCGGACTGCGCCTCGACGAGGCCACCACGACCGCCCTGGACGCCGCCAGCGACCCGGCACCGGCCGACTACCCCTACGGCCCGGCCGGCCGGGAGCAGCGCGAGCGGGAGATCTGAGGGCCGCCCAGCCCCACCCGCGCCGATTCGGCCGGGGCACCCCCTGGCTGGTAGCCTCGGTCACTGCCGTGCACGCGGCGTGAGTTACCCATGTCTGCCCGTGATTCCGACCAGGCAGCGCTCACCAGAAACAGACTCAGGGAGAGTTGTGTCACTCGACACCGCCATCAAGAAGCAGATCATCGACGAGCACGGCACCTCCGGCGCCGACACCGGCACCCCGGAGGTCCAGGTCGCGCTCCTCTCGCGCCGCATCGCGGACCTGACCCAGCACCTCAAGGAGCACAAGCACGACCACCACTCGCGTCGTGGCCTGCTGCTCCTCGTCGGCCGGCGCCGCCGGCTGCTGAACTACCTGGCCAAGACCGACATCAACCGCTACCGCGCGTTGATCGAGAAGCTCGGCCTCCGCCGCTAGTACCCCCACTCGGAGGAGCGGCTCGCCTCGGCGTCTGGTCCTCGGTAGTGGCCGGCGGACCCGACGGTCGTCGCGGCGAGAGCCGCCCTCCCCGTCCCGCAGGCTTCCATCGAAGACCGGCTGATAGTTCCGGGCGACCTGCTCCTCATCCCAAGGATCAGGAGACACCACTTATGGATGGACAGTCCGTCCACACCGCCGAAGCAGTCATCGACAACGGCACCTTCGGCACCCGCACGGTCCGCTTCGAGACCGGTCGGCTCGCCCGGCAGGCTGCCGGATCGGTCGCCGCCTACCTCGACGACGACACGATGCTGCTGTCGGCCACCACGGCCGGCAAGCACCCCAAGGAGAACCTCGACTTCTTCCCGCTCACGGTCGACGTCGAGGAGCGGATGTACGCCGCCGGGCGCATCCCCGGCTCGTTCTTCCGCCGCGAAGGCCGGCCGAGCGAGGACGCGATCCTCACCTGCCGCCTCATCGACCGCCCGCTGCGCCCGACGTTCGCCAAGGGCCTGCGCAACGAGGTGCAGGTCGTCATCACCGTCATGGCCCTGGACCCCAAGGACATGTACGACGTCGTGGCGATCAACGCCGCGTCGGCGAGCACGCAGCTCTCCGGCCTGCCGTTCAGCGGCCCGGTCGGCGCGACCCGGGTCGCCCTCATCGACGACCAGTGGGTGGCGTTCCCGACCCACGAGCAGCTCGAGTCGGCCGTGTTCGACATGGTCGTGGCCGGCCGGATCGCGGGTGACGACGTCGCGATCATGATGGTCGAGGCCGAGGCGACCATGGCGGCCTGGCACCTCATCAAGGACGACGGGAAGACCGCTCCGACCGAGGAGATCGTCGCCCAGGGTCTCGAGGCCGCCAAGCCGTTCATCAAGTCCCTGTGCGAGGCGCAGCAGCAGCTTGCTGCGGCCGCCGCCAAGCCCACGGCCGAGTTCCCGCGGTTCCTCGACTACCAGGACGACGTCCTGCAGGCCGTGAGCGACCTGGTCAGCGACGAGCTGGGCCAGGCGCTCACGATCGCCGCCAAGCAGGAGCGCGAGACCGAGCTCGACCGCATCAAGGACTCCGCCAAGGAGAAGCTGGCGGGCCAGTTCGAGGGTCGCGAGAAGGAGATCGGTGCGGCCTACCGGTCGGTCACCAAGTCGCTCGTCCGGCAGCGGATCCTGCGCGACAAGGTCCGCATCGACGGCCGCGGCCTGTCCGACATCCGCACGCTCTCGGCCGAGGTCGAGGTGCTCCCGCGGGTGCACGGGTCGGCGCTGTTCGAGCGCGGCGAGACGCAGATCCTCGGGGTGACCACGCTCAACATGCTCCGCATGGAGCAGATGATCGACACGCTCAACCCCGAGAACCGCAAGCGCTACATGCACAACTACAACTTCCCGCCCTACTCGACCGGTGAGACCGGCCGGGTGGGCTCGCCGAAGCGCCGCGAGATCGGTCATGGCGCGCTGGCCGAGCGGGCGATCCTGCCCGTGCTCCCCGCCCGCGAGGAGTTCCCCTACGCGATCCGCCAGGTGTCCGAGGCCCTCGGCTCCAACGGCTCGACGTCGATGGGCTCGGTCTGCGCCTCGACCATGTCGCTCCTGCAGGCCGGTGTGCCGCTGCGCGCGCCGGTCGCCGGCATCGCGATGGGCCTGATCTCCGACACCGTCGACGGCGAGACCGAGTACGCGGCGCTGACCGACATCCTCGGTGCCGAGGACGCGTTCGGCGACATGGACTTCAAGGTCGCCGGTACCCGTGACTTCGTCACGGCGATCCAGCTCGACACCAAGCTCGACGGGATCCCGGCCTCGGTGCTCGCCTCGGCGCTCACCCAGGCCAAGGAGGCCCGGCTGCACATCCTCGACGTCATGCACGAGGCGATCGACGCCCCGGACGAGATGTCGCCGCACGCTCCGCGGATCATCACCATCAAGATCCCGGTCGACCAGATCGGTGCCGTCATCGGGCCCAAGGGCAAGATGATCAACCAGATCCAGGACGACACCGGCGCCGAGATCAGCATCGAGGACGACGGCACCATCTACATCGGCGCCACCGACGGTCCCAAGGCCGAGGCCGCCCGCACGATGATCAACGGCATCGCGAACCCCACGATGCCCGAGGTCGGCGAGCGCTACCTGGGCACCGTCGTGAAGACCACGACGTTCGGCGCCTTCGTGTCGCTGATGCCGGGTCGTGACGGTCTCCTGCACATCTCCAAGCTGCGGGCGCTGGCCGGCGGCAAGCGGGTCGACAACGTCGACGACGTCGTGAAGGTCGGCGACAAGGTCCAGGTCCAGATCGCCGAGGTCGACTCCCGAGGCAAGCTCTCTCTGGTCCCGGTCGAGGCCGACGGCGCCGAGGCCCCCGCGGCCGACGCACCGGCCGAGGCCTAGTCCCCTTGGGCCGACAGGCCACCCGCACGCTCCACCGGGCGGACGGAGGTGGCGGACTCGTCCGCCACACCGTCCTGCCCGGTGGGCTGCGCGTCGTCAGCGAGGCGGTGCCCACCGTCCGCTCGGTGACGTTCGGCGTGTGGGTCGGCGTGGGCTCCCGCGACGAGGCGTCCTCGCTCGCGGGCGCCTCCCACTACCTCGAGCACCTGCTGTTCAAGGGCACCCGCAGGCGCGACGCGATGGCCATCTCCTCGGCACTCGACGCGGTCGGTGGCGAGATGAACGCCTTCACGTCGAAGGAGTACACCTGCTTCTACGCCCGGGTCCTCGACGACGACCTGCCGCTCGCGGTCGACGTCATCGGCGACCTGGTGACCTCGTCGGTGATCCGCGCCTCAGACGTCGACGCAGAGCGGGGCGTGATCCTCGAAGAGATCGCCATGCACGAGGACGACCCCACCGACATGGTCCACGACCACTTCGCGCAGGTCCTCTTCGGCGACGGCCCGCTCTCACGGCCGGTGCTCGGCACGGTCGAGTCGATCGAGTCGATCGGCCGGGCCGCGATCAACGGCTACTACCGGCGCCGCTACCGCCCGCAGGACATGGTGGTCGCTGTGGCCGGCAACGTCGACCATGCAACCGTCGTCCGTCTGGTCCGGAAGGCCTTCGGTGCGGCCGGCATGCTCGAAGGCGACCACGAGCCGACCGCGCCACGCGCCGGCCGCCTGCTCCGTACCTGGGGCGGCACCCGGGTGATCCGCCGCACCACCGAGCAGGCGAACGTCGTGCTGGGCGGTCCTGGTGTCGCGCGTACCGACGAGCGACGGTTCGCCCTCGGCGTCCTCAACTCAGCACTCGGTGGCGGGATGTCGTCGCGGCTGTTCCAGGAGGTCCGGGAGAAGCGCGGCCTGGCCTACTCCGTCTACAGCTACCACGCGCAGTACGCCGACACCGGGCTCTTCGGCGTCTACGCAGGCTGCGTGCCGCGCAAGGTCGACGAGGTCCTCGCGATCTGCCGCGACGAGGTCGCGAAGGTCGCCGCCAACGGCCTCACGCCGGACGAGATCGAGCGCGGCAAGGGCCAGCTGCGCGGCTCCCTCGTCCTCGGCCTCGAGGACACCGGCTCGCGGATGAGCCGCATCGGCAAGGCCGAGCTGGTGCACGGTGAGCTGCTCTCGGTCGACGAGGTACTGGCGCGGATCGACGCCGTGACCCAGGAGGAGGTGTCCGCGGTCGCCGCCGACCTGCTCACCCGGACACCGACCCTGGCGGTGGTCGGACCGTTCGACGAGGACCGCGACTTCGCCCGGGCGATCGCGTGAGCAGCGCATGACGCGGGTGGGGGTGGTCGGCGCCGGTGGGCGGATGGGCAGCGAAGCCTGCCGGGCCGTCGAGGCCGCCGGCGACCTGGAGCTGGTGGCCAGGGTGGGGTCCGGCGACGCGTTGGACCTCCTGGTCGAGCCGGGGGTGCAGGTGGCCGTCGAGCTGACCCGTCCTGACGCCGTGATGGACAACGTCCGGTTCTGCGTCGAGCACGGCATCCACACCGTCGTCGGCACCAGCGGGCTGGACGCCGACCGGCTCGCGACGATCCGCGGCTGGCTCGACGCAGCGCCGGGTGTGGGAGTCGTGGTCGCGCCGAACTTCGCGGTCGGCGCCGTGCTGATGATGCGGTTCGCCGCCCAGGCCGCCCGGTTCTTCGAGTCGACCGAGATCGTCGAGCTGCACCACCCGGACAAGGCCGACGCACCGAGTGGCACCGCTCGTCGTACGGCCGAGCTGGTGGCCGAGGCACGGGCAGCAGCCGGGCTCGGCGCCCAGCCCGACGCCACGGCGGCCGGGCTCGACGGCGCGCGGGGCGCTGCCGTCGCCGGCGTGCCGGTGCACTCGGTGCGCGCTCGCGGCCTGGTCGCGCACCAGGAGGTGCTGCTCGGCACTGCCGGCGAGACCCTGACCATCCGGCACGACTCCTACGACCGTGCCTCGTTCATGCCCGGTGTCCTGCTCGCGGTCCGAGCCGTCGGGTCGCGGCCCGGTCTCACCGTCGGTCTCGAGCCCCTTCTCGGCCTGGACGACTGACCGCCCTCGGCGGCCGGTTCAGCACTGCCGCTCGAGCACTGTGAGCCGGCTCAGGCTCCTCAGGTCGCGAGGCGGATGAGGGCCGCGGTCACGGCAGCGGCCCCGACGACCACGAGGAACGGCGCGCGGAACGCGAGCGCGACCGCGGCGACCGCGAGGCCGGCCAGCCGCGCGTCGATCACGAGCCGGGTCCCGTCCGCGACGGTCTGGACGGCCGCCAGCGCAGCCAGCAGCGCGACCGGCAGCAGCGCGGACACCCGCTGGATCACCGGGTCCTCGAGCACCCGCCGCGGCACCGAGAGGCCGGCCAGCTTGAGCAGGTAGCAGCAGGCCGCGGTGACCAGAATCGCCGCCCACGTCATGGCGTGCGCCCCTCGTCTCCAGTCGGGACCCGGCGTCGCCCGACCACCATCGCGACCGGCACCAGCGCCGCAACGAGCACCGGTACGCCGGCCGGGACGACGGGGACGACCGCGACCGCGACCAGCGCCGCAACCAGTGCGGTCAGCCACATCGGCCGACCCTGCAGCCGGGGCGCCAGCAGCGCCAGGAACGCCGCCGGCACCGCGGCGTCGAGCCCGAGGTCCCGGGGGTCGCCGATGACCGTGCCGGCCAGGGCACCGATCAGGGTCCCGGTGTTCCAGAGCACGAAGATCGACAGTCCGGTGGCCCAGAAGCCGAGCCGGCCGGCCGGTCGCCCGAGCCGGTCCCCGCCCACCGCCTCGCCGCCGAGGGCCACCGCGGTCGACTCGTCGATGACCAGCTGGGCGCCGACGAGCCGACGCAGACCGCGCAGCTGCAGCATCGGGGCCAGGCGCACGCCGTAGACCAGGTTCCGCACGCCGAGCAGGACCGCCGACGCCGTGCCGGAGGCCAGTGCGCCGCCACTGCCGATCACCCCGATCAGGGCGAACTGCGACCCGCCGCTGAAGATCAGCACGGACAGGGCGCAGGTCTGGGCGACCGACAGGCCGGCCGCGGTGCCGAGGGCACCGAAGGACAGGCCGTACGCGCCGGTCGCGACGCCGACCGAAAGCGCGGTCCGCACGACCTGCCCGCGGACGTCCTCCCAGCCGGGAACGGTCGCCTCGCTCACAGCTCGACCAGGGCTGTCCGCCAGCGGGACTGGTCGACCAGGACCGCCCCGTCGCCGCGCAGGTCCAGGCTGCGGCTGGCGCCGTCGGCGTCCCACCCCGCGCCGGCGAGGAACTCGCGCAGGTCGCGCTCCGCGTCGGTGAGCCAGACGTGCAGGTGGTGGACGCCGTCGATCCGCGCGAGGTCGGCCACGGCGTTGACCAGCCGGCTCCCGTGCCCGTGGCCGGTCGCGGCCGGGTCGACGCACAGGGCCAGCAGCTCGCCGTCCAGCGCCGGGATGGTGTCCGGGTCGGACGCCGGGGCGAGAGCGGCGAAGCCGACCACCTGCTCGCCGGCGAGGGCGGTGAGCACCCGGTGCCGCGGCGAGGGCGGCTCCGCGGCGGCGGCGGCCCACCGCTCCGCGGCGGCCGCGGACCCGACGGCCTCGACGACGTCGGCGGGCAGCCCGTCGCCGTGCACCGCCGACCAGACGGCGGCCTGGATCCGGGCCAGGTCGGCGGCGTCACTGGCGGTCGCAGGGCGCACGCTCACGTCGGCCATGCCGAGGATCCTCTCAGCCGGACCGGCGCAGCGGCTCAGCCCAGGTGCACCAAGATCTCCGCTCAGCGGCTTGCGGTGCAGGTCGGGCACCTGCGCGTCGTCCGCGGGGTAGCCGACCGGCACGACCAGGAACGGGCGCTCCTCGCGCGGCCGGCCGAGCACCTCGTTGAGGAACCGCATCGGGCTCGGGGTGTGCGTGAGGGTGGAGAGCCCGGCTGCGTGCAGCGCGGCCAGCAGCAGCCCGACCGCGATGCCGACCGACTCCTTGACGTAGTACGGCCGGGGGCTGGCCGGCCCCTTGTGCACCTCCATCACGACGATCACGTACGGCGCCACCTCGAGGAACGGCTTGCGCCAGTCGGTGCCGAGGGGGGCGACCGCCTCGAGCCACTCCTCGGAGGCCCGCCCGTCGTAGAAGGCCCGCTCCTCCTCCTCGGCCGCCGCTCGCATCCGGCGCTTGAGGTCCGGGTCGCTGACCACGACGAACCGCCACGGCTGCACGTGCGCGCCGCTCGGGGCGGTGCCGGCCGCTCGGACCGCGTCCTCGACCAGCTCGAACGGGACCGGCCGGGGGAGAAGTCGCGCACGGTGCGCCGGCTCGACATGAGCGCGACGAAGGTCGACGCGTCCTGGCGAGCCTGCTCCGGGGAGCGGGTGTCGCGAGGGAGCGGGACGGTGACGTGTCGCGGGTCGCAGCTCATGGGCCCATGCTGACAGCGGTCGGGCCTACCCTTGGCCCGTGCCCGTCGACACCCAGTACGAGGACCTCCTCCGGCACGTGCTCGAGCACGGTGCCAGCCGCCCGGACCGCACCGGCACCGGGTCGCGGAGCATCTTCGGCCACCAGATGCGCTACGACCTGTCCCGGGGCTTCCCGTTGATCACCACCAAGCGGGTGCACTTCCGCTCGATCGCCTACGAGCTGCTCTGGTTCCTCCGCGGCGACAGCAACGTCCGCTGGCTGCAGGAGCGCAAGGTCACCATCTGGGACGAGTGGGCCGCTGCCGACGGCGAGCTCGGCCCGGTCTACGGAGTGCAGTGGCGGTCCTGGCCCACTCCTGACGGCGGCCACATCGACCAGGTCAGCCGGGTGCTGGAGCAGCTGCGCACCGACCCGACCTCGCGGCGGATCATCGTCTCGGCGTGGAACGTCGGTGAGCTCGACCAGATGGCGCTGCCGCCGTGCCACATGATGTTCCAGTTCTACGTCGCCGACGGCCGGCTCTCCTGCCAGCTGTACCAGCGAAGCGCGGACCTGTTCCTCGGCGTACCGTTCAACATCGCGAGCTACGCGCTGCTCGTGCACCTCGTCGCCCAGCAGGTCGGGCTGCAGCCCGGCGACTTCGTCTGGACCGGTGGCGACTGCCACATCTATGACAACCACGTGGAGCAGGTCCGCGAGCAGCTGTCCCGCGACGCCTTCCCGTTCCCGCAGCTCGTGGTCAAGCCGGCGGCGTCGCTGTTCGACCACGACTACGACGACCTCGAGGTCGTCGGCTACCAGCACCACCCCGCCCTTCGGGCGCCGGTGGCGGTGTGACCCCGCGCCGGACGTGATCGGCCTGGTCTGGGCCCAGGCCGCGAACGGCGTCATCGGCCGCGACGGCACGCTGCCCTGGCACCTGCCGGAGGACCTGGCCCGCTTCAAGGCCCTGACGACCGGCGCCACCGTCGTGATGGGACGCGCCACCTGGGACTCGCTGCCCGCGTCGGTGCGCCCGCTGCCCGGCCGTCGCAACGTGGTGCTCACGCGGCAGGAGGGGTGGTCGGCCGACGGCGCGGACGTCGCGCACACGGTCCGCGAGGCGCTGGACCACGACGGCGACGTCTGGGTCGTGGGCGGAGCCAGCGTCTACCGCGAGGCCATGGCGTACGCCGACGTGCTGGTCGTCACCGAGATCGACCGGGACGTCGACGGCGACACGACCGCGCCGGTGGTCGGGCCGCCCTGGCGGGTCGCCGCGCTCGACCCGGCGACCGGGTTCCACCCGTCGCGCGGGGGGCTGGGGTTCCGTGTCGTCACCTGGCGCAAGGACTCCGGGCGGGCGGCGGGACCCGCGCGGGGGAGCGGCACCGGTGGGCCCACGGGGGCGGGCCGGTAGTTTGGGAGCCATGTCGAGCACAGCAGCGGCGACCGCCTTCGGGCGCGTCCTCACCGCGATGGTCACCCCGTTCCGGTCCGACGGCTCCCTCGACCTCGAGGCGGCCCAACGGCTGGCCGCCCACCTGGTCGACCAGGGCCACGACGGTCTGGTCATCAGCGGCACCACGGGGGAGTCGCCGACCACCAGCGACCAGGAGCAGGAGCAGCTCCTGCGAGCCGTGGTCGAGGCGGTCGGTGACCGGGCCCGGGTGGTGGCCGGCTCCGGCACCAACGACACCCGCCACACGGTCGAGCTGAGCCGGGCGGCCGAGAAGGCCGGCGCCCACGGCCTGCTGCTGGTGACGCCGTACTACAACAGGCCGCCGCAGGAGGCGCTGGTCCGGCACTTCGTCGCCGCGGCGGACTCCGTCGACCTCCCGGTGATGCTGTACGACATCCCGGTCCGCACCGGCACGCCGATCGAGTACGACTCGCTGGTCCGGCTGTCCGGGCACGACCGGATCCTCGCCGTGAAGGACGCGAAGGGCGACCTGTTCCAGGGGTCGCGGGTGATGGCGGAGACCGACCTCGCCTACTACTCCGGCGACGACGCGATGAACCTGGCCTGGCTCACCCACGGCGGCACCGGCGTGGTGTCGGTCGTCGGCCATGTGCGGGGTGCCGACTACGCCGACATGGTCGCGGCCGTCGACCGCGGCGACCTGAGCGGCGCGCTGGCGATCCACCGCCGCCTCATCCCCGTCGTCCGCGCGATCATGGACCGGTCCTCGCAGGGGGCGATCCGCGTCAAGGCCGCGCTCCAGCTGCTCGGGCTGATCCCCGAGCGCACCGTCCGGCCCCCGTTGCTGGACGCCTCGGACGACGAGGTGGCCCGTCTGCGTGAGGCCCTCGGGGTCGTCGCGTGAGCCACCCGCACCCGGAGCTCGGGCCGCCCCCCGAGCTGCCCGAGGGCGGCCTTCGCATCGTCGCGCTCGGCGGCCTGGGCGAGGTCGGCCGGAACATGACCGTCTTCGAGCACGCGGGGCGGCTGCTGGTCGTCGACTGCGGGGTGCTGTTCCCCGAGGACTTCCAGCCCGGCGTCGACCTGATCCTCCCGGACTTCGACTACATCCGGGACCGGCTCGAGCTGGTCGACGGCATCGTGCTCACCCACGGCCACGAGGACCACATCGGCGCGGTGCCGTACCTGCTGCGTGAGAAACCCGACATCCCGGTGATCGGTTCCCGGCTCACCCTGGCCATGATCGAGGCCAAGCTGCAGGAGCACCGGATCACGCCGTACACGCTCGAGGTGAAGGAGGGCGACCGCGAGCAGGTCGGCCCGTTCGGCCTCGAGTTCGTCTCGGTCAACCACTCCATCCCGGACGCCCTCGCGGTGGCGATCCGGACCGCCGCCGGGCTTGTCCTGCACACCGGCGACTTCAAGATGGACCAGCTGCCCCTCGACGGCCGGCTCACCGACCTGCGGGCGTTCGCCCGGCTCGGCGACGAGGGCGTCGACCTGCTGCTCTCCGACTCGACCAACGCCGAGGTGCCCGGGTTCACCACCCCGGAGCGGCAGATCACCCCGGTGCTCGACCGGGTGTTCGCCCAGGCCAGCAAGCGGATCATCGTGGCGTCGTTCGCGAGCCACGTGCACCGGGTTCAGCAGGTGCTGGACACCGCCCAGAAGCACGGGCGCAAGGTCGCTTTCGTCGGTCGCTCGATGGTCCGGAACATGGGCGTGGCCCGCGACCTCGGCTACCTCGACGTGCCGGGAGGGTTGATGGTCGACCCGAAGGCGCTCGACGACCTGCCCGAGAACAAGGTGGTGCTCGTCTGCACCGGGTCGCAGGGCGAGCCGATGTCCGCTCTCTCGCGGATCGCCAACCGTGACCACGTGATCCGCGTGGGCGAGGGCGACACGGTGATCCTCGCCTCGTCGCTGATCCCCGGCAACGAGAACTCCGTCTTCCGGGTCATCAACGGCCTGACCCGGTGGGGCGCCACGGTCGTGCACAAGTCCAACGCCCTGGTGCACGTGTCCGGCCACGCATCCGCCGGCGAGCTGCTCTACGTCTACAACATCGTCCGGCCGAGCAACGTCCTGCCGGTGCACGGCGAGTGGCGGCACATGCGGGCCAACGCGGAGCTTGCGGTGCAGACCGGGGTGCCGCGCGACCGGGTGGTGCTCGCCGAGGACGGCGTCGTCGTCGACCTGGTCGACGGCCGGGCCAGCATCGTCGGCACCGTGCCCTGCGGGTACGTCTACGTCGACGGCTCCAGTGTCGGTGACGTCACCGAGGCATCCCTGAAGGACCGGCGGATCCTTCGGGACGAGGGCTTCATCTCGGTGGTCGTGGTGGTCGACTCGGTCACCGGCAAGGTGCAGGGCGGCCCGGAGATCCACGCCCGCGGGTTCGCCGAGGACGACAGCGTCTTCGACGGCGTACGGGCCAAGATCGAGCAGGCGCTGGAGAAGGCGGCCTCGGAGGGCATCGGCGACAGCCGCCAGCTCGAGCAGCTGGTGCGCCGTACGACCGGCAAGTGGGTCAGCGACACCTACCGGCGCCGGCCGATGATCATCCCCCTCGTCGTCGAGGTCTGACCTGCACCCACCCCACCAGTACCGACCCTCCACTACCCCCGCCCCCGCCCCCGCCCCCCGCCCCCGCCCCTCCTGCGTCGAGTGGCGCGTAGTGGTCGGCAATCCGGCCTCGGGCAGCCACTACGCGCCACTCAACGGGTGGCGGCGCGGTGGTACCGCCGGAGACGAGCCTGGAGGCGGGCCCGGCCGTGGCCGGTGAGCGACGAGGCGCGGGCGAGTCGCCACCAGCGGGCGGCCCGCGCGGGGTCGGGGGCCAGGCCGCGAGCGTCCTCGGCGTCCCGGATGATCATCAGCGGCTGGTGCGCGATCTCGGCCGGGGTGTAGCCGAAGCGCTCGGCCCCCAGCCTCAGCAGTGCCTTGTCGCGCCGCAGGTCCCGCCGGTGCCGCGCGACGTCCCGGTGCTCACCCCCGTCGCACTCCGGGTACCGGCTCGTCCCCACCAGGTGCAGATCGGCTCGCCCGACGAACCCGGCCGCGTCCCGGACCTCGACCTGGCACTCCACCGGGCCGAGACCGGTCACGACGTGCAGCAGCCGAAGCACCGACTCCCACCACGACTCGCTGCGCGGGTCGGCGAGCGCAACGGCCCGCCGCAGGACGACGGCGCCGCGGGCCCGTGGCCGGGCGGCGGCCAGGATGTCGGAGACGCTCGTGCCGCCGGCCAGCGCGCAGTCGACCATGGGGACGAGGTCGACGAGGGACAGGTCCTGGGCCAGCTCGAGCAGCGTCTCCGGCACCGACACGACCGGCAGGTCGTCCCACTCGTCGACCTGGGTGTACGCCGATCTGCGGACGTACATCCCGGACCGCTGGACGTGGACCTTGCTCGTCGTGCTCGCGAACACGAGCGGCGGCCGGCCCAGCCGGTGCGGGAGCCACCACCCCCGGGTGGCGGCCGAGGTGAGGTGCCCGAAGCCGCTGTCTCGGGGCAGCACCTTCGTGAACGCGCCCAGCTCGATGCCCGGGTCGCTCGGCCTGCCGGCGGGCAGGTAGAGCCCCCGGCTCAGCCGGTGCCAGCCCCGGCCGCGCAGCCGGCCACGACCGATGCCCAGCTGCTGGGCCTGGAGGAAGCGCAGCGCCGCCTCGGGCGTCGCGTCGGGTCGCGGGGCGAGCATCTGTCCAGGCTGGCGCCCCGCGGGCCGACGCGACCGCGGGCGCCGGCGTCGGTGGACGACGGGTGACCCCCGGGCCGCCTGGGGAGAACCGCCCCCACCCGGTCGAGTGGCGCGTAGTGGTCGAGAATCGGGGCCGCCGGCAGCCACTACGCGCCACTCGACGAGGGGGATGGGGGTGCGGCGGGAGGGGCGACACGCGGGCGGCGTGACGGCTGTGACCTGTGGTGCAGGGGGGACGGACGGGTAGCCTCGCGGCATGGCCACCCGTACGCCCACGCGCCCACGCGCCACCAGCTCGCGCGGCACCGCGAAGCCGGCGTCGCGGAAGTCCACCCGCACGACCGCCCGGAGCCGCTCGGGCCGCGCCTCGAGGCGCCCGGTCCGGACCGGTCCGCCCTGGCCGCTGCGGGTGGTCCGCGGTCTGTGGCTGGGTCTGGCCCACCTCGTCGGTGCACTGGCCCGCCGGATCGGCAGCAGTGCCCGGGACCTCGACCCGGCCCACCGCCGGGACGGCATCGGCCTGCTGCTGCTCGGCCTGGCCACGGTGGTGGCCGCCGTCGAGTGGTGGCAGCTCGAGGGCCCGGTCGGCGCCGTCGTGCACGCGGTGGTCTCCGGCTCCTTCGGCCGGGTGGGGCTGGTGCTGCCGCTGGTGCTGCTCGGGCTCGCGGTCCGGATCCTGCGGCACCCGCAGGACGCCGAGGCCGGCGGCCGGATCGGCATCGGCCTGAGCGCCCTCGTGCTCAGCGTGCTCGGCCTCGTGCACATCGCCCGCGGGCTGCCGGACCCCGGCCAGCCGGTGCAGCTGCGGGAGGCCGGCGGCTACCTCGGCTACCTGGTCAGCTCACCGCTGGTCTCGGCGGTGTCGGCCTTCGTCGCGGTCCCGCTGCTCGTCCTGCTGATGGTCTTCGGCCTGCTCGTGGTGACCGCCACGCCGCTGCACGCCCTGCCGGACCGGGCCAAGGCGGTGCTCGCCTGGCTGATGCACCGCCCCGAGGAGGACCCTGCCTCCGACGAGGGCGACGAGGAGGGGCTGCCCGCCGTCGAGCCGCTGGAGCCGCTCAAGCGGCGCCGTCCGCGCCGCCGGCAGGGGGTGGCCGTCGGCGAGGAGCCGGACGGCTCCGACACGCCGTACGACGACTCGGTGGTCGCCCGTGCCGCCGCGGCCGCGGCCGCCGAGCGCAGCGGCGCGACGGCCGCGCCGCCGGACGGCTCCGACGACGAGAAGTCCCCGCCCGACCACTCGCCGATGCCGGTCCGGGTCGAGCAGCTGCTGCTCTCGGGCGACGTGACCTACACGCTCCCGCCGGCAGACACGCTGCAGGAGGGCTCGCCGCACCGCGCCCGGTCGAAGGCCAGCGACGCCGTGGTCGAGTCGCTCACGCAGGTCCTCGAGCAGTTCGGCATCGACGCCCAGGTCACCGGCTACACCCGTGGCCCGACCGTCACCCGCTACGAGGTCGAGCTCGGCAACGCGGTCAAGGTGGAGCGGGTCACCGCGCTGTCGAAGAACATCGCGTACGCCGTCGCCAGCGCCGACGTCCGCATCCTCTCGCCGATCCCCGGCAAGTCCGCGATCGGCATCGAGATCCCGAACGTCGACAAGGAGGTCGTCAGCCTCGGCGACGTCATGCGCTCGGCGGTCGCCCGCAACGACCACCACCCGATGCTGGTCTCCCTCGGCAAGGACGTCGAGGGCGGGTTCGTCGTGGCGAACCTCGCGAAGATGCCGCACCTGCTGGTCGCCGGCGCCACCGGATCCGGCAAGTCCAGCTTCATCAACTCGATGATCACCTCCCTGCTGCTGCGGGCGACGCCGGACGAGGTGCGGATGGTGCTGGTCGACCCCAAGCGGGTCGAGCTCACGGCGTACGAAGGCGTGCCGCACCTCATCACGCCGATCATCACCAGCCCGAAGAAGGCCGCCGAGGCGCTGCAGTGGGTCGTGCGGGAGATGGACCTGCGCTACGACGACCTGGCGGCCTTCGGCTTCCGGCACGTCGACGACTTCAACAAGGCGGTGAAGACCGGCAAGGTCACGCCGCCGCCGGGCAGCGAGCGGGTGCTGACGCCGTACCCCTACCTGCTGGTGGTCGTCGACGAGCTCGCCGACCTCATGATGGTCGCCCCCCGCGACGTCGAGGACGCCATCGTCCGGATCACCCAGCTGGCCCGGGCCGCGGGCATCCACCTGGTGCTGGCCACCCAGCGGCCGTCGGTCGACGTGGTCACCGGCCTGATCAAGGCCAACGTGCCGTCCCGCCTCGCCTTCGCGACCAGCAGCCTGGCCGACAGCCGGGTCATCCTCGACCAGCCCGGCGCCGAGAAGCTGGTCGGCCAGGGTGACGGGCTGTTCCTGCCGATGGGCGCGAGCAAGCCGATGCGCATGCAGGGCGCCTGGGTCACCGAGGCCGAGATCGTCTCGGTGGTCGAGCACTGCAAGTCCCAGCTGCAGCCGACCTACCGCGAGGACGTCACTGCGCCGCAGAGCTCCCGGCGGGAGATCGACGAGGAGGTCGGCGACGACCTGGACCTGCTCTGCCAGGCCGCCGAGCTCGTGGTGACCACCCAGTTCGGGTCGACGTCGATGCTCCAGCGCAAGCTGCGGGTCGGCTTCGCCAAGGCCGGTCGGCTGATGGACCTGATGGAGAGCCGCGGCATCGTCGGCCCCTCGGAGGGGTCCAAGGCACGGGACGTGCTGGTCCAGCCGGACGAGCTGGACGGCGTGCTGTTCACCCTACGGGGTGAGTAGCCGAGCGCACCCGGCCCCGTAGACTGGGGCCTCAGCACGGGAGGAGCACACGGTGTCCATCGGCACGACCCTCGCGCAGGCGCGGGAGTCTGCCGGGCTCAGCGTGGACGAGGTCGCTCACGCGACCCGGATCCGACGTACCCTCCTGCTCGGCATCGAGAACGACGACTTCTCCGCCTGCGGCGGCGACTTCTACGCCCGCGGGCACGTCCGCACGCTCGCGACGAAGCTCGGCGTCGACCCGGCTCCTCTGCTGGTGGAGTTCGACGCCGCCCGGCCGCCGGAGTCCCCCCGGACCACAGACGTCTTCGAGCCGGAGCGGGTGCGGCCGGAGCGGCGGGGTCCCAACTGGAGCGCAGCGATGGCCGCGGCCCTGGTGCTCGTCGTCGTGTTCGGGATCGTGCAGGCCTTCAGCGGCGGCAGCCAGGACCAGCCGCGGTTGAGCGGCGGCGGACCAGCGCAGACCGGTTCCCCCTCCGCGCCGGCGTCCGGCTCGCCCAACCCCACCCCGACCGGCGACGGCGGCAGCGCCGTGGCCCAGGCACCCCGCGGCAAGGTGACGGTCGAGGTGAGCGCCACGGAGAAGAGCTGGGTGCAGGTGACCACGGGCACCGGGCAGGAGCTGTACCAGGGGCTGATGGAATCCGGCACCAGCAAGTCGTTCTCCGACAAGCAGCAGCTGCGGCTCGTGGTCGGCAACGCCGGCGGCGTCGAGCTCACCGTGAACGGCACCGGGATCGGCGCGCCCGGGCGGCGCGGGCAGGTCGCCCGGCTGCAGTTCACCCCCCAGGACCCAGCCGGCGCCTGACGAGCCCGCCCGGGCGCGCCAACTAGGCTGCGGGGCATGGCCCCCTCGTCCGGCCGGCGCGTCGCGCTGGTCACGCTCGGCTGCGGCCGCAACGAGGTCGACTCCGAGGAGCTGGCCGGGCGGCTCGCCGCCGACGGCTGGCTGCTGGTCGCCGAGGCGGCTGACGCGGACGTGGCCGTCGTCAACACCTGCGGCTTCGTCGAGGCGGCCAAGAAGGACTCCATCGACACCCTGCTGGCGGCCGCGGACCTCAAGGGCAGCAGCCGGACCCAGGCCGTCGTCGCGGTCGGGTGCCTCGCTGAGCGGTACGGCGACCAGCTCGCCGCGTCGATGCCCGAGACCGACGCCGTCCTCGGCTTCGACGACTACGCCGACATCTCCGGCCGGCTGCAGTCGATCCTCGCCGGCGAGGCGCACGTCCCGCACGTGCCACGGGACCGGCGCCGGCTGCTCCCGCTCGCGCCGGCCGACCGCGCCGCAGCCAGGCCCGCGCCGGCACCCGAGGTGTCCCGTCCCGACCTCCCCGAAGGGCTGGCGCCGGCCGCCGGCCCCCGGCCGGTTCGGATGCGGCTCGGTGACGGCCCGACCGCGGCCCTCAAGCTGGCCAGCGGCTGCGACCGGCGCTGCTCGTTCTGCGCGATCCCGACCTTCCGCGGCGCCTTCGTGTCCCGCCGGCCGGCAGACGTCCTCGCCGAGGCGGCCTGGCTGGCCGAGCAGGGCGTCCGCGAGCTGGTGCTGGTCAGCGAGAACTCCACGTCGTACGGCAAGGACCTCGGCGACCTGCGGCTGCTGGAGACCCTGCTGCCCGAGCTGACCTCGGTCCCCGGGGTCGCCCGGGTCCGCGTCAGCTATCTCCAACCGGCGGAGATGCGCCCCGGGCTGGTCACCGCGATGACCTCCACCCCCGGCGTCGCGCCGTACTTCGACCTGTCGTTCCAGCACAGCAGTGCTCCGGTGCTGCGCCGGATGCGACGCTTCGGGGACACCGACCGGTTCCTGGAGCTGGTGGCCTCCGTCCGCGCCGCGTCGCCCGAGGCGGGACTGCGGTCCAACGTGATCGTCGGCTTCCCCGGCGAGACCGAGGACGACCTCGCCGAGCTGGAGCGGTTCCTCACCGAGGCGCGCCTCGACGTGGTGGGGGTGTTCGGCTACTCCGACGAGGACGGCACCGAGGCCGCGACGCTCGACGGTGCGCTCTCCGAGGACGTCGTGCACGACCGGGTCGAGCGCCTCACCGCGCTGACGGACGAGCTGGTCGCGCAGCGCGCCGAGGAACGGGTCGGGCAGACGGTGGAGGTGCTGGTCGAGGAGGTCGACCCGGTCGGCGGCACCGCCGAGGGCCGCGCCGCGCACCAGGGCCCGGAGGTCGACGGCAGCACCACGCTGCTCGACGCCGCCGGACTGCAGGTCGGTGCCCTGGTGACGGCGACCGTGGTCGGGTCGGAAGGGGCCGACCTGGTGGCCCGGCGCTCGTGACCGACCCCCTGCCGTCGGTCCCGGCGCAGCCGCAGGCCAGCGCGTGGAACGTCGCCAACGCCCTGACCGTGCTACGGCTGGCGCTGGTCCCGGTCTTCCTCGCGGCGCTGTTCGTCGAGGACGGTCAGGACGCCGGCTGGCGGGTGGTCGCCTGGGTCGCCTTCGCCGTCGCCTCGGTGACCGACCGGGTCGACGGTGAGATCGCGCGCAAGCGGGGGCTGGTGACCGACTTCGGCAAGATCGCCGACCCGATCGCCGACAAGGCGCTCATCGGGGCCGCGCTGGTGGGGCTCTCGCTGCTCGACGAGCTGCCCTGGTGGGTCACGGTGCTCGTGCTGGTGCGTGAGGTCGGGGTCACGGCGCTCCGGTTCGTCGTGATCCGGCACGGGGTGATGCCGGCCAGCCGCGGTGGCAAGCTCAAGACCCTGCTGCAGGCGGTCGGCATCGGCCTGCTCGTGCTCCCGCTCGGCGGTGTCCTGCACGCGGTCGCCCTGCTCGTCATGTACGTCGCCGTGGTGGTCACCGTCGTCACCGGGGCCGACTACGTGCAGCGCGCTCTCCGGCTGCGGCGGACCTCCGACCGGACGGCGCGCCAGCGGGCCCGACGGGCGGGCCGACCGGGCCGCTCGTGACGCCGGACCCGGCTGCGGTCGAGCTCGCGCGGCAGGTGCACGACGCGCTCCTGTCCCGCGGCGAGACCGTCGCTGTGGCCGAGTCGCTCACCGGCGGCCTGCTCGGCGCCACGATCACCGCGGTGCCCGGGGTGTCCGCGACCTTCCGCGGCGGAGTCGTCGCCTACGCCACCGACGTGAAGTCCTCGGTGCTCGGCGTCGACGCCGAGGCTCTCGCCCTGAGCGGTCCGGTCGACCGGGTCGTGGCGGGGAACATGGCCTCGGGTGTCCGGATCCTGCTGCAGGCGTCGTACGGGCTCGCGACGACGGGTGTCGCCGGCCCGGACCCGCAGGACGGTCACCCCCCGGGGGAGGTCCACCTGGGGCTGGCGGGTGGGGGACGCCGGCGGCTGCGCGTCCGGTCGCTGCAGCTCGAGGGCGACCGGGCCGGGATCCGGGCGGCGGCCGTCGTCGCCGCCCTCGCCTTCCTGCGCGACACCCTGGCCGAGGACCGGGACGCAGCAGGATGATTACAGCGTTACACTTGGCGGTCCCGGTGGGCGCGGGTCGCGCGGCCCGCCTGTCCGCAGCACCGGCTACGGTGATCACCGACCGGACCGAGAAGGAGGGAACCGCGATGATCCTGCTCCGCCGCCTGCTGGGCGACGTCCTGCGTGAGCGCCGCCAGGAGCAGGGCCGCACCCTGCGCGAGGTGTCCTCCGTCGCGCGCGTCTCGCTCGGCTACCTGTCCGAGGTCGAGCGCGGGCAGAAGGAAGCCTCCTCCGAGCTGCTCGGCTCGATCTGCGAGGCGCTGGACGTCCCGATGTCCGAGCTGCTGCGCGAGGTGAGCGACAACCTCGCCCTCGCCGAGGCCGTGTCCTCGGTCGAGCCGCTCGCGCCGGTCCCGTCGACGGTGCCCTCGTCGCTGCAGGTCACCGACCTCGCCGCCTGACCTCCTGACCTGCTGACCGCCTGACCTGACCTCCTGACCTCCGACCTCCCGACCTGCTGACCGCCTGACCCGCTGACCACCTCCCGCCACCGCGCGACACGGTTCGCCGGTGCCGCGGGCGGGTACCTACCGGCCGTCGGACGCCCGTCCACCCCATCGTCAACGGGGGTGTGGACGGGCGTCCGCCATCACGGCTAGGGCCGGTAGCGGGTCCGGCCGGTCGGACGGTCGTCCCGTCGCGGCGGCGGCCGCGGGTCCGGTGCCGGCCCCGGCTGGCAGCGCGGGCACCAGTACGCGATCCGCTGGTACGGCGGGGCGCCCTGCTCGGCCGAGACCACGGTGGTGCCGCAGCGCAGGCAGGGGCGGCCCGCCCGCTCGAACACCCAGTGGTCCTGACCGCGCCGGTCGGTCCCCGTGGTCGTCTGCTGGACGTGCGCCTTGTTGAGGTCGAGCAGCCGGTGCGCCCGCGCCACGGCCGCGGCCAGGTCCACCTCGCGCACCGGGGTCCACGGCGAGACGCCCTCCAGGAAGCAGACCTCGGCCTTGTAGAGGTTGCCGATGCCGGCCAGGTTGCGCTGGTCGAGCAGCGCCTGGCCGAGCTCCCGGTCCGGGTCGGCGGCCAGCCGTCGTACCGCCTCGTCGGGGTCCCAGTCGGGACCCAGCAGGTCCGGACCGAGATGCCCGACCGCGTCGGACTCCCGGGTCCGCGGCAGCAGCTCGATGACGGGCAGCCGGTAGCCCACGGCGTCCCACTCGCTCGTGCTCAGCAGCAGCCGCACCTGCCAGTCCGGCCCCCCGTGCCAGCGGGCTCCCGGCCGGTACAGGTGCCACGACCCGTCCATCCGGAAGTGCGTGTGCAGGGTGAGGTCGTCGTCCAGCCGGGTCAGCAGGTGCTTGCCGCGGCTGACCACCTCCGTGACGGTGCGACCGGTGAGGTCCACGGTGGCCAGCTGGGGGACCCGGAAGTCCGAACGGGTCAGGACGCCGCCGGCCAGGGCCGCGTCCAGGCGGCGTCCGGCCAGCCAGACGGTGTCTCCCTCGGGCATGGTGTGAGCATCGTCTCCCGCGGGCGGGGGAAGACACCCGTGGGGTCCACCTGTTCGACAAGGAGATGAGCCTCCTGTCCCGTACCGCAGAGCCGGTCACCGTCACGGTGGCGCGGCGCGTCGCCGCGGGCCGCGAGCACGAGTTCGAGCAGTGGTACGACGGCATCATCGGCGCCGCCGGCCGCTTCCCGGGCTTCCTGGGCTCCGGCGTCCTGCGCCCGCACACGGCCGAGCAGGACTGGCACGTGGTCTACCGGTTCGCCGACCCCGCCTCGCTCAGCCGCTGGGAGCAGTCGCCGGAGCGGGCCGAGTGGCTGCGCCGGGCCGACGACCTGGCCGAGGAGACCGGGGTCCGTCAGGTCACGGGTCTGGAGACCTGGTTCGCGATGCCGGGGCGGACCGCCCCGGCGCCGCCGAAGTGGAAGATGGCCCTGGTCACCCTGGCGGCCATCGTGCCCCTGGTGCTGCTGATGAACATCCTGGTCGTGCCGCACCTCGCCGGCTGGCCGCTGGTCGCCCGCGCCCTCGTGTTCTCCGGGACCCTCACCGGGCTGATGACCTGGGTCGTGATGCCCCGGATCACCCGGTTGTTCCGCCGCTTCCTCTACGGTGGTCGCTGACCGGTCGTCCCGACCGGCCCGAGGCCCGGAGGGCGCAGTGTTCGGTGGTGTCGAGGTCCTCCTCGTGGCGTTCTTCGTGCTGTTCGTGCTGATGTTCGTCGGCGTGGTGTTCTTCATGGTGACCGCGGCCGCCCGCAGCAAGCGCGCGCTGGAGGCCGGCGGGCTCGACCCGTTGGCGGCGCAGGCCCAGCTGGCCGCTCGCGCGGCCAACAGCGACCTGCTGGCACCGCGTCGCCCTCTGGAGGAGCGGCTGCGTGAGCTCGACGACCTGCATTCGCGCGGCGTGATCTCCGAGGACGAGCACGCCACGGCCCGGGCCAGGGCTCTCGCCGAGGGCTGACCCCAGCCCGGCACGGACGACGGCACAACACCTCGTCCGCGGCTCCCGCGCAGCGCTCCGCTCCGTTGCGCCGTCGTTGGTGTCCGGAGATTCGCAACAACCGTTCCGTAGGACGGGGGTTGCCCGCGTGCGGCCGCCCTGGTTGGTTGATCCCGTGCCGGACCCGGGGGAGCAGCCGAGCGTTGCCAGCGCGGACGAGGCCCGGGAGTTCGCGCGGGCCTACCGCGAGTTCCTCGAATGGGTCCATCAGGGCACGGCGGGGGAACGCGACAACCCGGTGGCGGCGCTGGTCCAAGACCACCTCGGTGCCGGTGCCGGGCTGTCGGTCCTGACCCACGAGCTGCCGCCGTTCGAGCACGTCAACGTGCAGACCGCGCTCGACGCGTGGGCTGCGGAGGACGGCCGCACCGTCGCCGTGCACGGCATCTCCGTCCCGCCGCACTACGAGGCACCCACCCTGCAGCACCTCGTGCTCGGCGAGGCCCTCGGGCCGGTCCGCTCCTCCGCACCCGACCTGGTCGACCTGCCGTCCGGGCCGGGACGGACGACGGCCTGCCTGCGCCGCGCCGTCCTGCTGGTCGACGACGCCCGGGGACGGTACGCCGTGATGATCCGGGTCCCCGACCGGCACGGCGAGCCGGTCCTGTCGCTCGAGGTCGCCGGCCTGCCCACGGCCGTCGCGCAGGGGGTGCTCCGCGAGCTGGCCGAGCTCCGGCTGCGGCTCAACGTCTACCGCGGGCAGGTGGTGGAGCTGGTACCCGGCCCCCAGGGCATGACCATGGTGTTCCCGGTGCTGGCCGTCACCCGTCGGGACGACGTCGTCCTGCCCGAGCCCACGCTCCGCCGGGTCGAGCGCCACACGCTCGACGTCGTCGCCCATCGCGACGCCCTGCGCCAGGCCGGTCAGCACCTCAAGCGCGGCCTGCTGCTCTTCGGTCCGCCGGGCACGGGCAAGACGCACACCACCCGCTACCTGGTGCAGCAGCTCTCCGGCGCCACCGTGCTCATGCTGTCGGGCCAGTCTCTGCACGCCGTCGGCGCGGTCACCCAGCTGGCCCGGGACCTCCAGCCGGCGGTGATCGTGCTCGAGGACGTCGACCTGGTCGCGGAGGACCGGGGCTACGGGCCCGGGCCGAGCCCGGTGCTGTTCACCCTGCTGGACGCGATGGACGGTGCCGCCGAGGACGCCGACCTGCTCTTCCTGCTCACCACCAACCGGGCCGACCTGCTCGAGCCGGCGCTGGCGGCCCGTCCCGGGCGGGTCGACGTCGCGGTGGAGATCCCGTTGCCGGACGACGACGGCCGGCGCCGGCTGGTCGAGCTGTACACCCGCGGCCTCGAGGTCGCGATGGACGACGCCGAGCTGGACGAGGTCGTCGCCCGGATGCAGGGAGTGACCGCCTCGTTCGTCAAGGAGCTGGTCCGTCGGGCGGTGCTGGAGTCGCTCACGCGGGGGAGTGGTCCAGGCGCACCGCTGACCGTCGACGTCGTCACGGCGGCCCTCGACGACCTGCTCGACGCCGGGCAGGCGGTGACCCGGGCCCTGCTCGGGGCAGGCCCGGTCGAGGACGTCGGTCGCGCGGCGGGCGGTCATCAGGGTGCCGCCTGGCTCGGCGTCCCGGGCGTGGCCCCCGGCGGCTCGTGGAGGATGGGCTTCGACTGACCTGTCGCCCTGGGTGGCCGACAACTGATTCGACAATTGTCGGTGTTGTCCGGTTGGCTTCCCGGCCGTGAGCATCCGCTGGCAGTGCCTGTGCATCGACGCGACCGACCCCGACCCGATCGCCCGCTTCTGGGAGCAGGCGCTGGGCTGGCGTCGTACCTACGACACGCCGGACGAGGTCGTCCTGGAGCCCCCTGCGGGCAGCCCGGAGGACGGCGTCGCGCCGGACATCCTGGTCCTGCGGGTCCCTGAGCAGAAGACGGTCAAGAACCGGCTGCACATCGACCTGCGCCCGGACGACCAGGCGGCCGAGGTGGCCCGGCTGGAGGCGCTCGGCGCCACCCGGGTGTCGGTGGGGCAGGGCGAGGACGCCACCTGGGTGGTACTGGCCGACCCGGACGGCAACGAGTTCTGCGTGCTGCGTGCGCTCACCGCCGAGGAGCTGGCGCAGTGACCGTCATCGAGGCCAGCGGACTGCGTCGCACCTACCGAACCCGCACCAGTCCCTGGCGCCGGGCCACCCGGGAGGTCGAGGCCGTCCGCGGCGTCGACTTCGCGGTCGAGCGCGGTGAGCTGTTCGGCCTGCTGGGGCCGAACGGCGCCGGCAAGACCACGACGATCAAGATGCTCATCACGCTGCTGCTGCCGACGGCCGGCACCGCTCGGGTGCTCGGGCACGACGTGGTCGAGTCGCCACGCGAGGTGCGCCGCCGGGTGGGGTACGTCTTCGGCGGGGACCGCGGGCTCTACGAGCGGCTGTCCGGGCTGGACAACCTGCGCTACTTCGCCGAGCTGTACGGCGTGCCGGCCCGGGAGCAGAAGGCGCGCATCGCCGAGCTGCTCGAGCTGGCCGGGCTCACCGGCCGGGAGAAGGAGCGGGTGGAGGGCTACTCCCGCGGGATGCGGCAGCGGCTGCACATCGCCCGCGGGCTGCTGCACCGGCCCGAGGTGCTGTTCCTCGACGAGCCGTCGATCGGCATCGACCCGGTCGGCGCCCGCGAGCTGCGCGCCACGGTGGCGAACCTGCGTGCCTCCGGGACCACCATCCTGCTGACCACCCACTACATGTTCGAGGCAGACGAGCTGTGCGACCGGATCGCGGTGATCGCCGACGGCCGGATCGTGGCCGAGGGGACGCCGTCCGACCTCAAGGGCCGGGTCGGTGAGGGCTCGGTGGTCGAGGTCGAGCTGTTCGGCGCGCCGAACGGCGCCCTCGAACGGGTCCAGGCGCTGGCCGGCGTGCGGACGGCCCTGATGGAGGAGCGCGGCCAGGTCCAGGTGCTGGTGGTGCGTGCCGAGCCCGGCGCCGAGGTGACTCAGCCGGTCCTTGCCTGCCTGGACGGCATCGCTCTCGGGCGGGTCTCCACCCGGCAGCCGACGCTCGAGGACGCCTACGTCGAGCTGGTGGAGTCGGCATGACCGCCGGGTCGGCGCACCTGCTGCGCGTGCTCGCGGTGGGCTGGTGGTTCCACCTGAAGATGCTGTCGCGGTCGGCGTTCAACGGCGTCCTGCAGATCCTCTGGCCGCTGTTCTTCGCCACCATCGCCTTCCTCATGTACGGGCTGGGTGGCGACGACCGCACGCTGCTGTTCGCCTCGATCGGCGCCAGCGTGATGGGGGTCTGGTCCGCGGTCAGCACGTCGGGCAGCGGAGCGGTCCAGCGCGAACGCTGGCAGGGGACCCTCGAGCTGCTCGTCGCGGCACCCGTTCCGCTCGCCGCCGTGCTGCTGCCCATCACCACCGCGATGGCCACGGTCGGGCTCTACGCGATGGCCGCCACCCTGCTCTGGGGTCGGCTGCTGTTCGGCATCGACGTGACCATCGAGCACCCCTGGCTGTTCGCCCTGTCGGTGCCGGTCACCGTGCTCGCGATCGGCATGCTCGGCTTCCTGCTCAGCGTCACGGTGGTCCGCTACCGCAGCGGGTGGGCGCTGGGCAACGCCTTCGAGATGCCGGTCTGGCTGGTCTCCGGCTTCCTGGTGCCGATCAGCATCCTGCCCGACTGGGTGCGCCCGATCTCCTGGCTGCTCGCGCCGACCTGGGGGGTCCGGGCCATCCGGGAGTCGGCACTGGGCGGCCAGCCGCTGCCGGACCTGCTGCTGTGCCTGCTGCTCGGCAGCGCCTACCTGGCCATCGGCGTCCTGGCGGCCGGCGGCATCCTGCGCTCGGCCCGCCGCAACGCGACCCTGTCGCTGTCATGAGCGCGGTCCTCAACGCGGCCCGGATCTTCGTCCTCGGCGGGATGATGAGCTACCGGGCGCTGTTCCACTGGCTGTCGCCGTGGATCCTCATCCCGTCGTTCCTGGTGGGCCCGATCGCCCAGATCCTGCTCTTCGCCTACCTCGGCCGCAACGCGGGAGTGGGCTCGGACGAGTTCTTCGTGATCGGCAACTCACTGCAGTACGCCGCCATCCCGTGCCTGTTCGCGATGGGCAACACGATCGGCGACGAGCGGCAGGAGAAGACCCTCGGCATCATCCTGTCGACGCCGGCACCCCGGGTGCCGCTGTTCCTCGGCCGGGCGCTGCCCGTGATCGCCAACGGGTTCCTGGTGGCGCTGTTCGCGCTGGTGGTGGGCGGCGCGATCTTCTCCATCGACGTCCCGGCGTCGTCGTACCTGCCCATCGCGGTGACCGCCCTGGTCGCGTCGTTCGCCTGCACCGGGCTCGGGCTGGTCACCGCCGCGCTCGCCCTCCGGGTACGGGAGACCGCGGTGCTGGCCAACGTCATCTTCGGGTTCCTGCTCATCTTCTGTGGCGTGAACGTGCCACTGGACTCGTTGCCCGGCTGGATGTCTGCGGTGTCGCCCTGGCTCCCCCTCACCCACGGCATCGACGCCGCCCGGCAGCTGGCCGACGGTGCCACCCTCGGCTCGGTCGGGGGCGACCTGGTCCGCGAGGGCGCCCTCGGCGCGGTCTATGTGCTCGTCGGCATGGTGATGCTGTCCTACTTCGAGTGGGAGAGCCGCCGGCGGGCGACGCTCGAGGTGTTCTGACCCACCCGGCGAGCGGTGCGAGCAGCGCGGTTGCGGTGAGACGACCCTTCCGCCCGAGGTGCCATCGGGCAGGATGACGGCGACATCGACATCCGTCGGAAGGTGGCGTCCGTGACCGTCCTGCTCGCCTACATCGCGACCCCCGAGGGGGACGCGGCACTGGCCACCGCTCTGGAGGAGGCGGCCCGGCGGGACACCGACGCGGTCGTCGTGCACGTGACCAGGCTCGAGCCGGCCGACGGGTCGCCGTACTCCGAGGAACAGGTGCTGGACGCCGTCCAGCAGCGCTTCGCCGCTGCAGGCATCGACGCCGAGATCCGCCAGCTGCCCGCGGGCACGAACCCGGCGGACGTGGTCGTCTCCGTCGCCGCCGAGACCGCGGCGGAGGTCGTCGTGATCGGTCTGCGCCGCAGGACCGCGGTCGGCAAGCTGGTGCTCGGCAGCACGTCGCAGCAGATCCTGCTCGGGCTGGACTGCCCGGTGCTCGCCGTGAAGGCGACGCGCTGACCGGCGAGCCCGTGGTCCGGGCCGGCCGGGTGGCGGACCTGGCGGCCCTGACAGCGATCTACAACCACTTCGTCGTGCACACCATCGTCACCTTCGACGTCGAGCCGTTCACCGTCGACCAGCGTCGGGACTGGTTCGACCAGTACGACGTCGCGGGGCCGTACCGGCTGCTGGTCGGCGAGCTGGACGGCGCCGTGGCGGGGTACGCGACGAGCAGCAGGTTCCGGGTCAAGCCCGGCTATGCGACCTCGGTGGAGACGACGGTCTACTGCGACCCGTCCGCGACCGGGCGCGGGCTCGGCACCGCGCTGTACACCGCTCTCCTCGACGTCCTCGGTCACGAGGACGTGCACCGGGCCTATGCCGGTGTCGCCCTGCCCAACGACGCCTCCGAAGCGCTGCACCGGCGGCTCGGGTTCCGTGTGCTGGGGACGTACACCGAGGTGGGGCGCAAGCAGGGCCGCTGGGTCGACGTGCGCTGGTACGAGCGCCCGCTGCCCTGACGACAGCCGCGAGCGACCTACCGAACGACCGGCGGCGGACAGCCCGAGCACAAACGACGGAAGAACGGGTGGAACAGTCGCCCGACACGCGCCAGGGATGTCGTTGCGCCGTCGTTGGTGCTCGTCCTGGGCCACGGTAGGTCCTCGCGCCGTAGATGCCGTGCGGAGCAGAACGGACCGCGCTCCGGCTCGGTCGTGCCGGCTCAGCGCTGCCGACAACGGGACGCTGGCCCACCCACGCGTACACGGCCAGGCGCCGCTGCTCGAGCGCGCGCCCTACTTCGTGCCGACGATGCAGCGGGCAACGCCTGGAATCCTTACCTTGCCGTCCTCCTCGTAGGTGCTGACCTCGGCGATGACGGTCCTCGCGATCCGCTCCCGTGCCGGCTCGTCGACCTGCTGAAGCGCTGCGGCGGCAAGCGAGACGTGCTCGCTGATCATCTCCCAGTACTGCGCAGGCGAGCGCGTCACGAGCTCGACGTCGACGTCCCACTCGGCAATGTCCCGCAGCCCCGCAGCCTCGTACAGGGCGCTCACGTATCCCGGGGCAGCGCACCGGAACATGCTCGGCCCGTCCGGGTCGGGGGGCGCCAGCAGCGACTCCGTCGCGATGGCCTGCATGGCGATCGTCGTCCACGGGTTCTGTTCGGGCTTCACCCACACCGACGAGCAGAGTCGTCCGCCCGGCTTGAGCACCCGCGTGAACTCGGCGGTCGCCTTGGCGACGTCGGGAAGGAACATGTATCCGAACCGCACGGACACGCTGTCGAAGGTGGCGTCGTCGAACGGCAGGTCGTCGGCGCTGCATACCCTGGTCTCGAAGTTGGTGAGCCCCTGCGCGCTCGCGCGTCGGGTCGCGATGGCGAGCATCTCAGGCGCGAGGTCGGTCAGGACAACGTGTCCCCTCGGCGCGAGCCTGGCGACGGTCAGTCCCGGCTCACCAGTGCCCGCGGCGATGTCGAGGTGCTGCTGGTCGTCGGCGATGTCCAGTCGCTCGATCATCGCTGCGCCGACCGGGCCCAGCTGGTCCATGATGATCGAGTCCCACTTCTGCCAGCCGGCAGACAGCCCGGCCCACGTGGCTCGCTGGCCGTCCCGAATCTCTTCGGCGCTCGGCATCGGCCCTCCCGCTTTCGGATGCAGCCCGCATGGCCTGCCGGCGCGAACACCAGCGACGGGACAACCACCGTATCGGTCCAGGAACCGGGTCTGGGGCGTGGTTTCGCCGTCGTCGGTGCTCGTCCTGGACCTCGGTACGTCGTGGCGGGACCAACCGTTCGGCAGTGCCGGCTCCCCGCCGCGGCCGCCGTCGGCTCAGCGCGGCAGGTGGCTGTCGAGGAAGGCGTTGCCGAAGACGTCGTCGGGGTCCAGCTCGCGCCGCAGTGCCGTGGCGTCGGCCACCTTCGGGTAGCGCGCGGCGACGGCGGCCGGGTCCAGGGTGAACACCTTGCCCCAGTGCGGCCGCGGGCCGAACGGCGCGAGCGCGGCCTCGACCTGGGCCACCACCGGCAGCACCGCGGCGGTGTCGTCGACCCAGGTGAAGTGCACGGCGAGCGAGTCGACGCCGTACGCCGGGCTGAGCCACAGGTCGTCGGCGGCGACGGTGCGCAGCTCACTGATCTGCAGGACGGGCGCGACCCGGTCGCGGATCGCGCGCACCGCCGCGACGGCAGCCTCGGCGTGCTCCCGCGCCACGAGGTACTCGGTCTGCAGCTCGCTGCCGCTGCTCGGGGTGTGGTCCAGCCGGAAGTGCGGCAGCCGCTCGTGCCACGGCCCGGCCTCGCCGAGCTGCGCGGTGCACGCCTCGGCGCCGACCCCCGGCACCGGGTGGCGCGGACCCGTCGCCGGCGACCCGCCGAGCCAGTCGTCGCCGAGGGGCGGCCGCGGCCGGTCGGTGCGGCGCTTGACCCAGACCTGGCCGAGGTCGTCGGTGCCCCAGGCGGTGAAGATGCTCACGCTGTCCCCGGCCGAGAAGGCCTCGCCGAGGCGGTCCCGCAGGGTGGCGAGCGGGACGTCGTCGACGACCCGCTGCGCCACGTCGTACGTCGGCTCGACGGCCAGCGTGACGGCGGTGACCACGCCGAGGGAGCCGAGCGCGACCACCGCACCGGGGAACCTCTGGTCGGACCGGTCGAGGTGCAGCAGCTCCCCGGTGGCGGTGACCAGGTCGAGCCCGACGACGGCGGCGGCGAGACAGCCGTTGCGGTCGCCCGAGCCGTGGGTGCCGGTCGCGACCGCTCCCGCGACGCAGATGTGCGGCAGTGACCCCAGGTTGTGCAGCGCGAGACCGGCTGCGTGCAGCCGCGGCGCGACCTCGCCGTAGCGCAGGCCGGCGCTGACCGTCACCGACCCGCGGTCGTCGGAGACCTCGACCCGGGCGGGCAGCCCGGCGAGCGTGACCAGCTCGTGGGAGGTGTCGGCGACCCGGCTGAACGAGTGCCCGCTGCCGAGGGCCCGTATCTTCCGGCTGCGGGCGACGAGCTCCTGCACCTGCTCGACCGAGGTCGGCCGGTGCAGCTCGGTAGCTCCGAAGGTGACGTTCCCGGCCCAGTTGCGCAGGGTCACCGGTCCCAGTCCTTCCCGGCGGCGAGGCGCTGGGCGAGCAGCTGCTCCAGCGGCATCGACTCGCCGTCGCGGCCACCGACACCCACGACCAGCGGCGGGTCGCTCGGCGGCACGACGGTGCCGCGCCACCGGGCGACGGCCCGGGTGGGGGCGGACAGCACGTAGAAGTGGCCGTCCTCGTCGACGGCGAGCGAGCGGTTGCGCTTGAGGTACCAGCCGGTCAGCCCGGTGCGGTAGAGCGTGCGGCCGTTCATGGCACGGGCCTTGAGCGGCAGAGTCGGCAGGCCGAGCTCCCGGGCGTCGCGGACGAAGCCGGCCAGCAGCGCGCGGGCCTGCTCGGACTCGGCGGCCCGGACCCGCTCCTGCCGGGCGACCTGCTCGGCCGCGGCGTCCCGCCGGCGCGCCGCCCAGTCGTCCTCAGGGGAGGTCATGACCGAAGTCTGAGGCCGCGGGGCGTCGCGTGGAAACCGGCCTCCTCCAGCGCCCGGCCAAGCGGCGAGTCGAGCACGCCGGCGCCGTCAGCGCGCTCGACGGTCAGCCGGCCGAGCAGCCCCTCGCGCACCGCGAGCGACAGAGCGTCGACCGCCGGCTGCAGCAGCGCCGGGTCGTCGACCCAGGTGAGTAGGGTCCGGCCGCCGCGCTCGACGTAGAGGACCAGCCGGCCGTCGACCAGCACCACCAGGGCGCCGGACTTGCGGCCCGGCCGGTGCCCGGCGTCCTCGCCACCGGACTCCCGTTTCGGCCACGGGACCGCGGCGCCGAACGGGTTGGCGGGATCGGTGGCGGCGAGCACGAGGGCCCGGGGGATCTCCACCGACGCGGCCCGCGCGACCGGCTCCTCCCCGGCCCGCTCCAGCGCCGACGAGATCGCGCGCAGCCGGTCGACCGCGCCGGGCAGGGCGAACTGCGCGGCCCCCAGGCCCTCGACGAAGTAGCCGCGCCGGCACCGACCGGACTCCTCGAACGTGGCCAGCACCCGGTACACCGCCGCGAACCCGCCGGGGGCCCGCTCGGCCTGGGTGGCGCCGCGCACCACGACCCCGTGCCGGTCGAGCAGGATCTCGGCGAGCGTCGCGGCCCGGCGGGTCGGGTCGGTCTCGACGTCCGGGAGCAGTGACCATCGGCCGGCGGCGGTGGGTGGACCGGTGCGGCTGGGCACCGGCGCCCGGCCCGGCCGGGGCGCGCGGCCGTAGCGGCCGCGTGGCGTGGCCCGCCGCGGCCGGTGCGCGCCGCGTCCTGCCACCATCGTCCGCAGCGGCGCGAGGGTGTCGTTGCTGAGGTGCCCCGACCAGACGAGGTCCCACAACGCCGCCACCAGCGCCTCGTCGTCGGTCGACTCCACGACGTCGGACAGTCGGCGGAAGAAGAACGCCCCACCGCCGGTGAGCGCTGCGAGCACCGCCTCGTGCAGCGGTGTGGCCACGGCGGCCGCGTCCGGCTCGGTCAGGGTGAGGTGGGCGGCGTCGGCCAGGTGCAGGGACACCCACCCGTCGGAGCCCGGCAGTGGCCCGTGGCCGCGCCAGAGCACCTCCCCGGCCGCGCACAGCTCGTCGAGCAGCGCGGGTGAGTAGCCCTGCACCCGGGCCGGCAGGACCAGCGACTCGAGGGCCGACGCCGGGACCTGGGCTCCCTGCAGCTGCTCGACCACCCGGAGGACCCCCTCGGCGCCGCGCAGCCGGCTGCCGACCTGCTGCCACGCAGGCAGGAACGACGCCAGGGCCTCGACCGGGACCGGCTCGACCTCCTGGCGCAGCACCGCGAGCGACCGGCGGCGCAGGGTGCGGAGCACCTCCGCGTCGCACCACTCGGCCCCGGACCCACCGGGCAGGAACTCGCCGGACAGCACCCGGCCGCTGGTCGCCAGCCGATGCAGGGTCTGCTCGACGACCGCCACACCGAGGCCGAACCGGTCGGCGACGTCGGCTGTGGTGAAGGGGACGTGGGTACGGGCGTAGCGCCCCACCAGGTCGCCGATCGGGTCGCGGAGCGGTTCGAGGAAGGCCTGCGGGATGCCCACCGGCATCGGCGTCCCCAGCGCGTCCCGCAGCCGGCCGGCGTCCTCGACAGCGACCCAGCGCTCCTCGCCGGCGACCCGCAGGCGGACGGCCCGGCGCGCCTCCTCCAGGTCTGCCAGCCAGGCCGGCTGGGCGCCGCGGGTGACCGCCTCGGCGGTGCTGAGCGGGCCGAGAACCCGCAGCAGGTCGGCCACGCCCTCGACGTCGCGGGCCCGCCGGTCCTCGGAGACCCGCTGCAGGTCGGCGGCCAACGACGCGATCGCCGTCGGGTCGAGCAGCTCGCGCAGGCCGCCGTACCCCTGCTGCCCGAGCAGCTCGGCCAGCAGCGTCTGGTCCAGCGACAGCGCGGTGGCCCGCCGCTCGGCCAGGGGCGAGTCGCCCTCGTAGAGGAACTGCGCGACGTAGCCGAACAGCAGCGACCGGGCGAACGGCGACGGCTGAGCGGTCTCGACCTCGACGAAGCGCACCGTCCGCTCCTGGACCTCGCGCATCAGGCCGACCAGCCCGGGGACGTCGAACACGTCCTGCAGGCACTCGCGCATCGTCTCGAGGATCACCGGGAACGAGCCGTAGTCGCTGGCGACCGAGAGCAGCTGGGCCGACCGCTGGCGCTGCTGCCACAGGGGACTGCGCCGGCCGGGGTTGCGCCGCGGCAGCAGCAGGGCGCGTGCCGCGCACTCGCGGAAGCGGGATGCGAACAGCGCCGACCCGCCGACCTCGGCGGTCACCAGCGGCTCGACCTCGTCCGGCTCGACGACCGCCATCTCGGTGCCGGTGCGGGACGCGTCGTCCTCGTCGAGCTCGATGTCGGGCAGCCGCAGCACGATGCCGTCGTCGGAGTGCATCGCCTGGACGTCCACGCCGTACCGCTCGCGCAGCCGGGCCGACACGACGAGCGCCCATGGCGCGTGCACCGGCGAACCGAACGGCGAGTGGATCGCCACCCGCCAGTCGCCGAGCTCGTCGCGGAACCGCTCGACCACGATGGTCCGGTCGTCGGGCAGGTGGCCGGTGGCGGCGCGCTGCTCGTCGAGGTAGCGCAGCAGGTTGTCGGCCGCCCACTCGTCCAGCCCGGAGGCGAGGACGCGGTCGCGGGCCTTCGCCGGCGACAGCGCACTCACCTCACGGGTGAAGGCGCCGAGAGCGCGGCCGAGCTCGACCGGCCGGCCGAGAGTGTCCCCCTTCCAGAACGGCAGCCGCCCGGGCTGACCCGGTGCAGGCGTGACCAGCACCTGGTCGTGGGTGATGTCCTCGATCCGCCACGAGGTGGACCCGAGGGTGAAGACGTCGCCGACCCGCGACTCGTAGACCATCTCCTCGTCCAGCTCGCCGACTCGGCTCTTCTTCTCCCCGACCAGGAAGACGCCGAAGAGGCCGCGGTCCGGGATGGTGCCGCCGCTCGTCACCGCGAGCCGTTGCGCCCCGGGGCGTCCGGTGAGGGTCCCACCGACCCGGTCCCAGACCAGGCGCGGCCGCAGCTCGGCGAACTCGTCGCTGGGGTAGCGCCCGGCGAGCATGTCCAGCACCGACTCGAACGCGCTGCGGGGGAGCGAGGCGTACGGCGCGGCGCGGCGCACCACGTCGTACATCACCTCGACCTCCCACTCGTCGAGGCTGACCATCGCCACGACCTGCTGGGCGAGCACGTCGAGCGGGTTGCGCGGGTAGCGGAGGGACTCGATCTGGCCGGCGCGCATCCGCTCGGCGACGACGGCGGTCTGCACCAGGTCCCCGCGGTACTTCGGGAAGATGACGCCGCGGGACACGGCGCCGACCTGGTGGCCGGCCCGGCCGACGCGCTGCAGGCCGCTGGCCACCGACGGGGGCGACTCGACCTGGATCACGAGGTCGACCGCGCCCATGTCGATGCCGAGCTCGAGGCTGGACGTCGCGACCACGGCGGGCAGCCGGCCGGCCTTGAGCGCCTCCTCGATCTGGGCCCGCTGCTCCTTGGAGACCGACCCGTGGTGGGCGCGCGCGATCTCGGGCACCGCGGCGTCCGGCCGGGCGACGCTCGCACCGGCCTGCGCCATCACCTGCGCCGGCTGCTGGCTGCCTGGCTCGGGCAGCGGCTCGCCGGTCGCCCGCTCGTAGGCGATCTCGTTGAGGCGGGCGCACAGCCGCTCGGCCAGCCGGCGGGAGTTGGCGAACACGATGGTCGACCGGTGGGCCTGGACGAGGTCGACGATGCGCTCCTCGACGTGCGGCCAGATCGACGTGCGGCGTTCCTCGCCCGCGGCCGAGCCGCTGACCTCGCCGGTGGTCTGCCCGAGCTCGCCGAGGTCCTCGACCGGGACGACCACCTCCAGCTCGACGGTCTTGGCCGACGGGGGCTGGACGACCTCGACGTCGTGCGGGCCGCCGAGGAAGCGGGCGACCTCCTCCACCGGCCGGACCGTCGCGGACAGGCCGATCCGCTGGGCCGGCCGGTCGAGAAGATGGTCGAGGCGCTCCAGCGACAGTGCGAGGTGGGCGCCGCGCTTGGTCCCGGAGACGGCGTGCACCTCGTCGACGATCACGGTCTCGATGCCGCGCAGCGACTCCCGTGCCTGCGAGGTGAGGATCAGGAAGAGGGACTCGGGCGTGGTGATCAGGATGTCCGGCGGGGTGCGGCCGAACCTGCGCCGCTCGTCGGCGGGGGTGTCTCCCGATCGGACGCCGACCGTGAGGTCGGGCTCGGGCAGGCCGAGCCGGGTGGCCGCGTGCCGGATGCCCGCCAGCGGTGCCCGGAGGTTCCGCTCGACGTCGACCGCCAGGGCCTTCATCGGGCTCACGTAGAGCACCCGGCAGCGACGCTGCGGCTCGGCCGGCGGCGGCTCCGCGGCCAGCCGGTCGATCGACCAGAGGAACGCGGCGAGGGTCTTGCCGGAGCCGGTGGGGGCCACCACCAGGGCGTTGCGTCCGGCCGAGACGGCGTCCCAGGCGCCCTGCTGGGCAGCGGTCGGGGCGGCGAAGGACGCGTCGAACCACGCCTGGGTGGCCGTCGAGAACCGCGTCTCCCGGCCGGCCTGCCCGTCCTCGCTCACCGGGTCATCCTCGCCCACCGCACCGACATCCGCCGCCCCGACCGTTGAGTGGCGCGTACTGGCTGCGGTGGGGCCGCTGGAGCAGCCACTACCCGCCACTCGACGACCTGGCGGGGGACAAATCGGTCGTCGGTTGTCCGAGGTCTGGCCTACCCTCGGCGCGTGCCCGACAGGAATCCAGCGACCACGCCGATGATCGAGGCCGCCGGGCTGGTGAAGCGGTTCGGCGACTTCACGGCGGTCGACGGCATCGACGTGCTGGTCGAGCGCGGGGAGGCCTTCGGCTTCCTCGGCCCGAACGGCGCCGGGAAGTCCTCCACCATGCGCATGATCGGCTGCGTCTCACCGGTGACCGACGGCACGTTGCGGGTGCTCGGCCACGACCCCGCAGTCGACGGCGCCCGCATCCGGGCCCGGCTCGGCGTCGTACCGCAGGAGGACACCCTCGACCTCGAGCTGTCGGTGATGGAGAACCTCGTCGTCTACGGCCGGTACTTCGGGATGTCGCACAAGCAGGCCGCCCAGCGCGGCCGCGAGCTGCTGGAGTTCGTCCAGCTCGAGGAGCGGGCGAACAGCCAGGTCGAGTCGATGTCCGGCGGGATGAAGCGCCGGCTCACGATCGCCCGGTCCCTCATCAACGACCCCGACCTCCTGCTGCTCGACGAGCCGACCACCGGCCTGGACCCGCAGGCGCGGCACGTGGTCTGGGACCGGCTGTTCCGGCTCAAGCAGCGCGGCGTGACGCTCGTGCTGACGACGCACTACATGGACGAGGCCGAGCAGCTGTGCGACCGCCTCGTCGTCATGGACCGCGGGCGGATCGCGGCCGAGGGGTCGCCGATCGCCCTGATCCGCGAGTGGTCCACCCGCGAGGTCGTCGAGCTGCGGTTCACGGCCGGTGACAACGAGTCGCACGGCGAGAAGGTCGAGGAGCTGGTCGCCCAGGCCGGGCGGCCGCTGCAGAAGCTCGTGAGCCGGGTCGAGGTGCTGCCGGACCGGGTGCTGCTCTACAGCGACGACGGCGACGCGACGGTCGGTGAGCTGCACGGCGCCGGGGTGTCGCCCGACTCGGTGCTGGTGCGGCGCAGCAGCCTCGAGGACGTGTTCCTCCGGCTCACCGGACGGAGCCTGGTGGAGTGACCACGACACTCTCCACCGCCGCCACCGCACCGGCGCTGCCGCCGGCACCGTCGACGGCGCGCCTCGTCGGGCGGGCGCTGGACTTCTGGCGGATGCAGTTCCGCCGCACCTGGCGGGGCACGTGGGCCAGCACCGTGCTCACACCGCTCGGCTTCCTCGCGGCCATGGGCCTCGGCCTCGGCTCGATCGTCGACAACGGCTCCGGTGCTGCGAACCTGGGCGGGGTCAGCTACCTCGACTTCATCGCGCCGGGCCTGCTCGCCGCCTCGATCATGCAGCAGGCGAGCTTCGAGTCGAGCTATCCCGTGCTCGGTGCGATCAAGTGGGCCAAGCAGTACCACGCACAGCTCGCGACGCCGCTGCGCGTGCGCGACGCCCTGACCGGCCACCTGCTCTGGGTGGCGGTCCGGCTCGGCATCAGCGCGCTGGTCTTCCTCGTCGTGATGGCACTGTTCACGACGTTCCACTCCTGGTGGGCGGTGCTCTGCCTGCCGGCGGCGGTGCTGACAGGGATGGCGTTCGTCCCGGGGATCTTCGCCTACGCCGCGACGCTCGAGACCGACAGCGGCTTCGCGCTGATGTTCCGGTTCGCCATCATGCCGATGTTCCTGTTCTCCGGGACGTTCTTCCCGGTGTCCCAGCTGCCCGACTGGCTGGAGCCGGTGGCCTACGCGGTGCCGCTATGGCACGGCGTCGACCTGTGCCGCGACCTCGCTCTCGGCACGGCGTCACTGCTCCCGTCGCTCGGGCACGTGGCGTACCTGCTGCTCTGGGTGGCGGGTGGCTACGCCCTCGCGCTGCGGACGTTCTCGAAGCGGCTGGTCACGTGAGCGCGCCCGCCGTGCAGCCGTCCTCCATGCGGCTCACGCCGCCGCTGCTGCAGCGCTTCGTCGGAACGGGCGGCGCGCGACACCTCGTGGAGCGCAACGCGCGCGTCTACCGGCGCGAGTGGCTGGTGCTGGTCTCCGGGTTCCTCGAGCCGATCTTCTACCTGTTCTCGCTCGGCATCGGCGTCGCGAAGCTGGTGGGCGACGTGGCGCTGCCGGGCGGCGAGGTGGTCACCTACACCGCGTTCGTCGCGCCGGCGATGCTCGCAGCCAGCGCCATGAACGGCGCCATCATCGACGCGACGTTCAGCCTGTTCTTCAAGCTGAAGTACAACAAGCTCTACGACGCCGTGCTCGCCACGCCGGTGACTCCCGTCGACGTCGCGATCGGTGAGATCACCTGGGCGCTGATGCGCGGGTCGCTCTACTCGATCTCGTTCGTCGTGGTCATGCTGCTGATGGGGCTGATCTCGTCCTGGTGGGCGGTGCTCGCGATCCCCGTGGTCGTCCTCACCGGGTTCGCGTTCGCCGCGATCGGCACCGCCTGCACGACGTACATGCGGTCATGGCAGGACTTCAGCTACATCACCCTCGTGCAGCTGCCGATCTTCCTGTTCTCCGCTACGTTCTACCCGCTGTCGGTCTACCCCGAGTCGTTGCAGTGGGTCGTCCGGAGCTCGCCGCTGTACCACTCGGCGACGCTGCTCCGCGAGCTCACCACCGGCACCGTCGGGCTGGACTCGTTCGCGCACGTCGCCGTGCTGGTGGCCCTCGGCCTCGTCGGCATGGTCGTCACCGGCCGCCGCCTGGAGAAGCTGCTGCTCACCTAGGACGTCGTGATCTCCAGCCGGTGCCAGGTCTCGGCCCCGTCGTCGGTGCGCCAGAGCGCGCTGCCGACGACGGCGTACCCGACGTCCCCGCTGGTGAACCCCAGGTAGCCCACGTCGCCGCCGCCGGTCGGCGGGTCGGACACGGCGGCCAGCCGACCGTCGGCCGAGAGCCGTGACAGCGGTTGCTGGGGGATCGCGACGACCGCCTCGTCGGGCATGCGCGCCCCGACGCTGACGGAGTTGGGCAGCGCGCCCTGACCGGTGTCCACCGGGACGGTGGTCCACGAGCTGCCGTCGTCGCCCGAGGTCGCCAGGAAGGCGGCGGTGCCGGTGACGCAGGTGGCCCACAGGCTGCCCGACCCGGACAGGCGGACGTCGACCGCGGAGGCGCACGGGTTCGGCACCCGGGCGAAGTCGCCGGAGGCGTTCGTCCAGGCAGCGTCGCCGGTGCCGAGGACCACCACCCGGGTCCCCTGGACGGCGAGGTCGGCCGGTCCGGTCACGTCGATGCCGTCGGCTCGCTGCCAGTCGTCGCTGCCGACAGGAGAGCTCCACAGCTGCTCGTGCGAGCCGCCGACGTCCACCAGCGCCCAGACCGTGCCGGCCGCGGCCTCGAGCCGGTGCACCTGGCCGGGAAGGGTGACCTCCGACCAGCCCTGGCCGCCGTCGTGCGTCGACCAGAGACCGCCGCCGAACAGCCACCCGTCGGTGGCGCTGCCGAACCGGACGTACGCCGCGTTCCCGGCCCGGACGCCCTCGACGTCGTTGACAGCCGTGGCGTCCGCGGGCACGGGCAGCCCGGACCAGGTGTCCCCGCCGTCCCGTGACTCGGCCAGCCGGAGACAGCTCGGGTCGCAGCGGCCGGTGGTCCGGCCGAGCGCGACGAGGGTGCGGGTGCTGATCGCCGTCACCGACGTCACGCCCGCGTCGCTCCACGGCTGTGCGAGCCCGACCCCGGCCGGCGCGGTCGGCGTGGGACTGGCGGTGCTGGTCGGCCGCCCGGAGGTGGGTGATGCCGCACTGTCCACCGGCCCCGACGTCAGCACCTCGGGGTGCGAGAGCGCGGCGCTCCCGACGACGACGGCGACGACGGCTGTCGCGGCGACGGCGCCGGCGGCGGCCCGACGACGACGGCGCCGCGTCACGCCGGCCCGGATCGCCGGGATGCCCACCAGGTGCGTCGGCAACGTCAGCCGGTCGTCGGTCAGCAGGTCGCGCAGGTCGCGCTCCAGCGGGTCGCGGTCTAGCGGGTCCATGTGCGCACCCCCTCGGAGTCGGTGGTGGCACGCTCGCGCAGCTTCGCGAGCGCCCGGAAGGTCGAGCTCTTCACCGTGCCGACCGAGCAGCCCAGCGTCGCGGCGGTGTCGGCCTCGGACAGGTCCTCGTAGTAGCGCAGCACCAGGACGGCCCGCTGCCGCGGCGGCAGGGTCGCCAGGGCGGCCCACAGGTCGGCGTCGAAGGCGCGCTCGGCGACCCGTGGGTCGTACGCCGCGTCCGGGGCGTCCGCGACCAGGCGCTCCCGGCGGTAGCGCCGCCAGACGCTCACGTGCCGGTTCACGATCGCGCGCCGGACGTACGCGACCGGGTCGTCCTTGCGCACCACCCGGTCCCAGGACATCAACGTGCGCTCCAGCGCGTCCTGGACCAGGTCCGCGGCACGGTGCGGGTCGCCGGTGAGGAGGTGGGCGAACCGCAGCAGCTCGCGCATCCGGCCGCGTGCGAACGCGTCGAACGCGTCCTGCTCGTCAGCCATCACGCCCCTTGCGACGTCTCACGGGTGCAAAAGGTTGCCCGTGCAGGTCGTCTCGTCGCCCGGTCAGCAGACCCGGTGCACCCGGGCCGTGTCGAGGTCGTAGAGGAATCCCCCGACCGGCAGGTCCCGCAGGTACGGCCACGACCGGACCCGCTGGGTGTCCTGGCGCAGCGCCTGCTCCTGGTCGTCGGTGGTCAGGAAGGAGATGCTGCGGGTGTCCGGGCCGCCGGCGGCCGCCACCGCCGCGTGCACGTCGGACTCGTCGCCGGTGGCCATCCGGCAGCCGGTGTGGGCCACCACCATCACCCGGTCGACGCCGAGCAGGTAGCGCGCCAGCACCAGGGTGCGGAGCACGTCGTCGGTGACCCGGGCGCCCGCGTTGCGCAGGATCTTGGCGTCGCCGGGGACCAGTCCGAGCATCCGCAGCGGGTCGATCCGGGAGTCCATGCAGGTGAGCACGGCGAGGCCGCGCGCAGCCCGGGCCTCGAGCTTCGAGGGCTGCACGCTGCCCGCGAAGCTGTCGTTGGCCGCGAGGACGTCGGCGAAGGTCGTGTCGTCTGCGACGGGCTCGTTGCCCGAGGAGTCCATGTCTGGCACGCCCGCAGCCTAGGACCCCCGGTCGCGGTGCCCTCCGGTACCTCGGGCAGGGATACTGGACCGGTGCGTCGGACCGACTTCTGGGAGCGGATGCGGGCGGTCTTCGGGCCGCACGCCGAGTCCGTCGTCGAGCTGCACGTCCTGCGTGAGCTGGACGGCCGGACGCCTGCGGAGGCGCTGGCCGCGGGGGAGTCGACCCAGGTGGTCTGGCGCGCGGTCTGCGAGGGTCACGACGTGCCCGCCGCGCACCGCTGATCCCGGGGGCACTGCTCGGGCGGAGTTCGGCACCGGCGTGTCGCGGGTGTCCTGGCCCGTGATCGAACACCTGTTCGGGTAATCTCCACAGGTGTCGGACCTGGTGCTCCCGGTCCACAACTCGGTCGCGAGACCGGTGTTGTGTCCGGGGCCGGTTCTAGGTTCGGGCACGTGACGAAGACATCGCGAACCTCCTCCACCGGGACGGCACCCATGGCTCCTGCAGCAGACCGCGACAAGGCCCTCGACGCCGCGCTCGCCCAGATCGACCGCCAGTTCGGCAAGGGCTCGGTCATGCGCCTCGGCGACGACGTGCGGGCGCCGATCGAGGTGATCCCCACCGGGTCGATCGCCCTCGACATCGCCCTCGGGATCGGCGGTCTCCCGCGCGGCCGGGTCGTCGAGATCTACGGCCCGGAGAGCTCCGGCAAGACGACGGTCGCGCTGCACGCGATCGCCAACGCGCAGAAGGCGGGGGGCATCGCGGCGTTCATCGACGCCGAGCACGCGCTGGACCCCGACTACGCGCAGAAGCTCGGCGTCGACACCGACGCGCTGCTGGTGTCCCAGCCGGACACCGGTGAGCAGGCGCTGGAGATCGCCGACATGCTCATCCGGTCCAACGCGCTGGACATCATCGTCATCGACTCGGTCGCCGCGCTCGTGCCGCGCGCCGAGATCGAGGGCGAGATGGGCGACAGCCATGTCGGCCTGCAGGCCCGGCTGATGAGCCAGGCGCTGCGCAAGCTCACCGGAGCCCTGCACAACTCCAAGACGACCGCGATCTTCATCAACCAGCTGCGCGAGAAGATCGGGGTGATGTTCGGCTCGCCCGAGACCACCTCGGGTGGCAAGGCGCTGAAGTTCTACGCCTCGGTGCGCCTCGACGTCCGCCGGATCGAGACCCTGAAGGACGGCCAGGAGGCGGTCGGAAACCGGGTCCGGGTCAAGGTCGTCAAGAACAAGGTGTCCCCACCGTTCCGGCAGGCCGAGATGGACCTCATGTTCGGGTCCGGCATCAGTCGCGAGGGTGGCCTCATCGACGTCGGTGTCGAGCAGGGCTTCGTCCGCAAGGCCGGCGCCTGGTACACCTACGACGGCGACCAGCTCGGTCAGGGCAAGGAGAACGCTCGCGCCTTCCTGCGCGACAACCCCGACCTCACCGACGAGCTGGAGAAGCGCATCAAGGAGAAGCTCGGCATCGGGGCCCAGGTCGACGCGCCGGCCGATGCTCCGGCCGACGCGCCGCCGGCCGTGTCGCCCTCCGACATCTGAGCGTCCCGGCGTGCGCACCACCACACGGCGGACAGGACCCCGGTCGGCGGCTGCCGGGGTCGACCCGGACGGGCCGACCCCCGGCAGCCTCGCGGCGGAGGGACCCGAGCCGGACCCGGCGTCGGTGGCCCGCAGCATCGTGCTGCGCAAGCTCACCGCGGCCCCGCGGTCCCGCGCGCAGCTCGCGGCCGACCTCGCGGCCCGCGACGTCCCCGACGACGTGGCCGCGGCGGTCCTCGACCGGTTCACCGAGGTGGGCCTCGTCGACGACGCGGCCTTCGCCGAGGCGTGGGTCCGGTCCCGGCATGCCGGTCGGGGGCTGTCCCGGCGGGCGCTGCGCCAGGAGCTGCGTGCGAAGGGGGTGGACGAGGAGACCGTGTCCTGCGCGGTCGAGACCATCGACGACGACGCCGAAGTGGACGCCGCCCGCGCGCTGGTCGCCCGCCGCCTGGCGGCGACGCGCGGCCTGCCGGTCGAGGCGCGGCTACGCCGGCTGGTCGGGCAGCTGGCTCGCAAGGGCTACCCGGGCGGCCTCGCGATGCGGGTGGTCCGGGACGCGCTCTCCGCCGAGGGGACCGACCCGGACGACGACGCGTCGGCCGACCGGTTTCCAGCCACCTGACCTGCGACGACGGGCGGCTTGACCGCTCCGCGGGGCGGTCGTAGCCTCCGAGCACGGGCACCCGGCGACGGGTGCCCGTGCTGGATGTGGGACACCCGCGCGAGCGGGCTGCGAGAGATTCCTGACCCGGGCGGCCGGATCCTCGGCCGGCCGAAGCTGTGGTCACTGCACGGCACGAGGAGCGGGTCCGTGCGCCGCCCAGGCGGCGCCCGTCTGCCCCGACGCGGCGTGCGACGGAACCCGCCGCGGCTGCCCGTGCCCGGTCCTGCCGCGCGGCCGTGGCCGACTCGCGACCGCCGGACGAGGAGGCGGACGTGAGCGAGCTGGCCGATACGGCACCGGTGGTCCTGCTGGCGGGTGTCACGCTCGCAGCGCTCGCTCTGCTCGCGCTCGCCCTCGTGCATGCCGGCCGCACCCGGCGGTTCGACCTGGACCGCCGCGAGCAGCGGCTGTCGGTGCGCGAGGACCGGTTGGACGACCGGGGCCACCAGCTGGAGGAGCGGGCCCGGAACCTGACCCGTCGGGAGGCGGAGCTCGAGGACCGCGGCCGGGAGCTGGAGCGGCTGGCCGCGGACCGGCGGGCGGCGCTCGAGCGGGTGGCCGGGATCTCCGCCGACGCCGCCCGCGCCGAGCTGCTGGCGGAGGTCGAGAGGGAGGCGCGTACGGCCGCAGCCTTGACGGTCCGCGACGCCGAGCGCGCCGCCCGTACCGAGGCGGACCGGCGGGCCCGGGAGGTGGTGGTGGCCGCCGTCCAGCGGGTCGCCGCGGCCCAGACGGCCGAGTCGGTGGTGGCGTCGGTCACGCTGTCCGGTGACGACATGAAGGGGCGGATCATCGGCCGCGAGGGTCGCAACATCAGGACGTTCGAGTCGGTCACCGGCACGAACCTCATCGTCGACGAGGCGCCGGACTCTGTGCTGGTCTCCTGCTTCGACCCGGTGCGACGGGAGACCGCCCGGGCGACGCTCGAGGCGCTCGTGCTGGACGGCCGGATCCACCCGCAGCGGATCGAGGACGCCTACCGGGTGGCGAGCAAAGAGGTCGAGGCGCGCTGTCTGCGCGCCGCCGAGGACGCGCTCGCGGAGGTCGGTGTCGCCGACCTGGACCCCGAGCTGGTCCGCCACCTCGGGCTGCTGAAGTACCGCACGTCGTACGGGCAGAACGTGCTGGCCCACGTCGTCGAGACCGCGCACCTGGCCGGGCTGATGGCCCACGAGCTCGGGCTGGACGCCGCGTTGCTGCGCCGCTGCGGGCTCCTGCACGACGTCGGCAAGGCGCTCACGCACGACTCCGACGGCTCGCACGCGGCGGTCGGTGCAGACCTCGCCCGGCGCCATGGCGAGCACCCGGACGTGGTGCACGCCATCGAGGCCCACCACGGGGAGGTGCCGCCGAACACGCTCGAGGCGGTGCTCACCCAGGCGGCGGATGCCATCAGCGGCAGCCGGCCGGGAGCGCGACGCGACTCGACCGAGGCCTTCGTCACCCGGATGCAGAAGCTCGAGCAGATCGCCGGTTCCTACGCCGGCGTGGAGCGGGCCTTCGCGATGCACTCCGGCCACGACCTCCGGGTGATGGTCCTGCCCGAGTCCGTCGACGACATCCAGGCGCAGGTGCTGGCGCGCGAGATCGCGAAGCAGGTGGAGCACGACCTGAGCTATCCCGGCCAGGTGAAGGTGACCGTGGTCCGGGAGTCCCGGGCGATCGAGATCGCCCGCTGACCCGCCGCGATCAGGGCTGCGGGCCGACGGATGGATGGCGGCGGCGGTGCCGGTGAACGGCCGGGCTCCCGAGGGCGGCGCCGTAGGGTCGCCGGATGAGCACCTGGCGCCACCTGACCGGCCGGGCCCTGCGGATCGCGGTCCGCGAGGCGCCGAGGCTGCTCCGGCAGTCGACGGCCGGTCGGCGCGGCACGGGTTCGCCGACCGGCCGGGAACGCCGACCGGCTGCCCGGGTGCGGCCGCGGGGGGCACCCGCCGGCCGCCACCTCGACTACGCGCCTGACCTCGACGGCCGAGCCGACCCGGGTGAGGTGGTGTGGACCTGGGTGCCGTACGAGGAGGACGTCACCCAGGGAAAGGACCGCCCGGTCCTGGTCGTCGGGCGGGACCGGGATGCGCTGCTCGGGCTGATGCTCTCCAGCCGCGACTACCACGACGGCGACCCGGACTGGATGTCCCTCGGGGCCGGCGGGTGGGACGCCGAGCAACGGCCGAGCTGGGTGCGGCTGGACCGGGTGGTCGACGTCCCGGAGGACGGGATCCGTCGTGAGGGTGCCGTCCTCGACCGGAGTCGCTTCGACCGGGTGGCGGCTGCGCTGCGCCAGGACCACGGCTGGCGCTGACGGGCCGTCGGTGCCATCGGCCGGGGCCCGGCTCCCGGGACGGCACGGACGGACACCAACGACGGCAGAAGGCGTCGTGGTGGACCACCAGCGCGGGGTGGAGCGCCTTGCGCCGTCGTTGCTGTCTGCCGCGCGAGTGGTCAGACGCCCGGGCCTCCGGTCTGCACGGTGCCGCCCTCGCTCGATGTCGTGCTCGCTGAGGGTCGACCCCCTGGGGTACGCCGCTGCCGGGCCTCCAGCAGCACCGCCAGCCGGGACAGGGAGTAGTTGATGAGGACGTAGATGGCGGCCACCACGAGACCCGCCTGCAGCGGGTTCCGGTAGGCGTTGAACAGCGCCGAGGTCACCCGGGCCGCCTCCTCGTAGGCGATGATGAAGCCCAACGAGGTGTCCTTCAGTGCCACGACGCTCTGGCTGATGATGGCCGGCAGCATGATGCGCACCGACTGCGGGATCAGCACCAGGATCATCACCTGGTACTTGCGCATCCCCAGTGCGTACGCCGCCTCGGCCTGTCCCCGCGGCACCGACGCGATGCCGGCGCGGAAGATCTCCGCCAGGACCGAGCCGTTGTAGAGCATCAGCGCGAGGACGAGGGACCAGAACTTGGTCAGCGGGCCGCCGTAGGCCAGGAACACGAACAGGATGAGCAGCAGCAGGGGTACGGCGCGGAAGAACTCGACGACCACGACGGACGGCCACCGCAGCCAGGCCTTCTCGGAAAGCCGGGCCGACGCGAAGACCGCACCGAAGACCAGCGACAGCAGGATCGCCACGATCGCGGCCTGGAAGGTGTTGGTGAACCCGACGCGCAGCGCGCGCCACGTGCTCTCCTTCGCCAGGAAGTCCCACTTCTGCGAGTCGAGCTGCCCCTTGTCGGCGAGGATCACCCCGACGTAGGCGGCTATGGCCAGCAGCACAGCGACGGTCGCGACCGCGTAGAGACGATGCCGGCGGACCGAACGGGGTCCGGGGACGTCGTACAGGACGGACGCGCTCATCGAAGCACCACCAGGCGGCGCTCGAGGACCTGCGCGACGCCGGAGATCGCGAAGACGATGAGGACGTAGCCGAGCGAGATGCCGGCGAACAGCCAGTACAGGGCGCTCGGGAACTGCCGCCCGAGGTCGTCGAGGCGGTAGGTCGCCTCGGTGATGCCGAACACCTCGGCGATGGCGGTGTTCTTGGTCAGCGCGATCAGGATGCTGGCCAGCGGCGGGATCACCGAGCGGACCGCCTGCGGCAGGACGATGGTCGCCATGGTCTGCCCGAACGTCATCCCGACGGCGCGGGCCGCCTCAGCCTGACCGACGTTGACCGCGTTGATGCCGGAGCGCACCGCCTCGCAGATGAAGGCGGCCGTGTAGAGGCTCAGCGCCAGCACCCCGAGGGTGAAGAAGGACAGGCCCTTGACGACCACCGGGATGCCCTGGGTGGTGAGGAGGAAGAGGAGCAGCAGCGGGATGTTGCGGAAGACGTTGACGTAGGCCGTGCCGACGCCGCGCATCACGGCGACCGGCGCGACCCGCATCGCCGCGAGCAGCACGCCGAGGACCACGGCGATGGCGGCCGAGACGCCGAGCAGCTGGAGCGTCTTGAGGAAGCCGCGCAGGATGGTCGGGAGGTTGTCGATCAGCACGTCCATGGCAGGACGGTCACCTCCCGGACGGCGCGCGGGTCATGGGATGAATGGTGCGACCGGAGGGGGCCGGCGGCCGAAGCCCCGACCCCCACCGGTCATGCGGTCAGGCGCCGCAGTTGGGGTCCACGGTCGGCGGTTCCGGGGCCGGGTCGCCCGACTTGCCGAGCGTCGCCTCGTACGCCGCCTTCCAGGAACCGTCCTTGAACGCGTCGGTCAGCGTGGTGTTCAGGAAGTCGCACATCGCGGTGTCGCCCTTCTTGAACCCGATGCCGTAGCGCTCCTCGCTGAACGGCTCCCCGACGACCTTGAGCTTGTCCGGGTCCTGGGCCGCGTAGCCGAGCAGGATCGCGCCGTCGGTGGTGACCGCGTCGACCTGGTCGTTGAGCAGGTTCTGCACGCACTCGCTGTACGTCGCGAACGGTGCCGGCTGGGCGCCGTACTGCTCCTCGACCGTGGCGATCGACGTGGAGCCGGTGACCGAGCAGACCTTCTTGCCGGACAGGTCGTCCGGTCCGTTGATGGTGTCGTCGTCCTTGCGCACCAGCAGCTGCTGGCCGGTCACGTAGTAGGGCCCAGCCTGCCCGACGACACCGCGGCGGTCGTCGGTGATCGAGTAGCTGGCCGCGACCAGGTCCACGGTGCCGTTCTCCAGGAACGGCTCTCGGTTCTTCGACACCGTCTCGGACCACTCGATGTCGCCGGCGTCGATGCCCAGCTTGGCTGCGACGATCTTGGCGATCTCGATGTCGAAGCCGGTCGGTGCGTCCGCACCCGGCTCACGGAAGCCGATGCCGGGCTGGTCGAACTTCACGCCGATCTTCACCTTGCCGGCCTCGTTGAGCTTGGCCATCGTGGTGCCGGCGTCGAACTTCGCGTCCTTCGAGACGTCGGTGACGGCGCCCCCGTCGCTCCCGCCGCAGGCCGCGAGGCCCAGCGCCAGTACGGCGGCGGCGGCGAACGTCTTGATCCCTGTGTGTCTCATCCGTCCCTCTTCTCGTCGTGACATCAGTGCGTACGTCGGGGTCTTGTCAGTGCGTGAGGATCTTGGACAGGAAGTCCTTGGCCCGGTCGCTGCGGGCGTTGGTGAAGAACTCCTCCGGCGTGGCCTCCTCCACGATGGCGCCCTCGTCCATGAAGACCACCCGGTGGGCGGCCCTCCGGGCGAATCCCATCTCGTGGGTGACCACGACCATCGTCATGCCCTCCTCGGCGAGCGAGACCATGGCCTCCAGCACCTCGTTGATCATCTCCGGGTCGAGCGCCGAGGTCGGCTCGTCGAAGAGCATCACCTTGGGGTCCATCGCGAGCGCGCGAGCGATCGCCACCCGCTGCTGCTGCCCGCCGGAGAGCTGCGCCGGGAACTTGTCGGCCTGCTGGGCCACCCCGACCCGCTCGAGCAGCTCGCGGGCCCGCTTCTCGGCGGCGGCCTTGTCCTTGCCCCGCACCTTGACCGGCCCGAGCGTGACGTTCTGCAGCACGGTCTTGTGAGCGAACAGGTTGAAGGACTGGAAGACCATCCCGACATCGGCGCGCAACCGCGCCAGCGCCTTGCCCTCGGCAGGCAGCTCCTGACCGTCGAGGCTGATGCTGCCGCTGTCGATCGGCTCGAGCCGGTTGATCGTGCGGCAGAGGGTCGACTTGCCGGACCCGGACGGGCCGATCACCACGACGACCTCGCCGCGATGGATGGTCAGGTCGATGTCCTTGAGCACGTGCAGGTCGCCGAAGTGCTTGTCGACGTGCTCCAGGACGACCAGCGGCGCGCCGGTCTCGGGCCGTTCCGTCTGCTCCGCTGGCGCCGTCATGCTTCAGCAACCTAGCGAAGCGAGGCCGTACGGAGGCAACAAAAGATGCCAAACCGATGTCAACCCAACTTCCAGACCAGGAGAAATGCCACCGCGCCCGGGCACTCGCCTGCCGGTGAGCGGGGCGGTGCACGGGGTGCGACAGGATGACCGGCGTGCCCGCCGGACCGCGCCGCCGCGACCTCCTGCGGCTCGCCGGCGGTGCCGCGGCGGCGGCCCTGACCGGCTGCACCGCGGCCTCGACCGGTCGGTCGGCACCCGGGTCGTCCTCCACCACTGCGTCGACGACGGCTAGCACGCCTGCGCGGAGCTCCGCCGGTACCGCCGAGCCGGACTGGAGCCGGCTCGCGGCGGCTCTCGAGGGCGACGTGGTCCGCCCCGGCGACGCCCGATACGACCGGGCCAAAGAGCTGTTCGACCCCCGGTTCGACGGCGTCCGGCCCCGGGCCGTCGTCCTCTGCCGTACAGCTGCGGACGTGGCGACCACAGTGACCTTCGCCCGGGACGCGGGCCTGCCGCTGGCACTGCGCTCCGGCGGCCACAGCTACGGCGGGTGGTCCACCGGCCCCGGCGTGCTGCTGGACGTGAGCCGGATCGACGGCGTCCGGGTGACCGGGGGGACCGCCGCGGTCGGAGCGGGTGCGCGGCTGGTCGACGTGTACGCCGGGGTGGCCGAGGGCGGACAGGCGCTGCCTGCGGGGTCCTGCCCGACGGTCGGGGTCGCCGGGCTGACCCTCGGCGGCGGCCAGGGCGTGCTGACCCGCGCCTGGGGGCTGACCTGCGACAACCTGACCGCGGTCGAGGTGGTCACGGCGGACGGCAGGCTGGTCGCCGCCGACGCCGACAGCGAACCCGACCTCCTCTGGGCGTGTCGCGGCGGTGGGGGCGGCAGCTTCGGGGTGGTGACCGGCTTCCGGTTCCGACTGCGCCCGGCGCCCGACGTCACCGCCTGGTACCAGCGCTGGGACTACCGGCACGCCGCCGACGTGCTCGCCGGGTGGCAGCGGTGGGCGGCCGGAGCGCCACGCGAGCTGTGGTCGACCTGCAAGCTGCTCACCCGGCCGGGCGAGGCGACCCCGTCGGCACAGGTCAGCGGCACCTGGCTCGGAACCTCTCGTGGGCTGGACGCCGAGCTCGGCCGCCTCGGCGACGCCGTCGGGCGCCGTCCGGCTGCGGCCACCCGCGCGTCCCGGGGCTACCTCGCGACGATGCTGGCGATGGCCGGCTGCTCGACCGTCGCCGCCGCCCGCTGCAGCACCCCGCGGACCACCTTCGGCGCGACCTCGCACGTGCTGCTGTCCGCTGCCCCCGGCCCAGCGGTGCGCGCAGCGGTGGACGAGGTCGCCCGGCGTCACCGGGGCGGCCACCCCAAGCAGGCGGGGGTGTCCTTCGACGTGCTCGGCGGCGCTGTCGCCGACCTCGCACCCGACGCCACCGCGTTCCCCCACCGGCAGGCCCTGGCCGTCGCGCAGTACACGGTCGGCTGGCCGCTCGGGCAGGCTGAGCGGGCGGTCCGGCGGGACCTGGCCTGGCTGCAGGGGTTCCGGGCCGCACTGACGCCGTACGTCGGCAACGCGGCGTACGTCAACTACGCCGACCCCAGCCTCGCGGGGTGGGAGCAGGCCTACTACGGCGGCAACTACCCGCGGCTGCAGTGGGTGAAGGCGCGCTATGACCCCGACGACGTCTTCCGGTTCCCGCAGTCCGTGCGGCTGCCGGGCTGACCGGCCGTACCCTGGACGACGCCATGGACGCACGCAGCTACGAGGTCCGCACCTACGGGTGCCAGATGAACGTGCACGACTCCGAGCGGCTGTCCGGGCTGCTCGAGGAGGCCGGATACGTCCGCGCCGCCGAGGGAGCGCCGGCCGACGTTGTCGTCTTCAACACCTGCGCGGTCCGCGAGAACGCCGACAACAAGCTGTACGGCAACCTCGGCCACCTGGCACCGGCCAAGCGGGCCAACCCGGCCATGCAGATCGCGGTCGGCGGCTGCCTCGCGCAGAAGGACCGGGGCGAGATCACCCGGCGGGCACCGTGGGTCGACGTCGTCTTCGGCACCCACAACATCGGATCGCTGCCGGCGCTGCTCGCACGCGCCCGGCACAACGACGAGGCGCAGGTCGAGATCGTCGAGTCGCTCGAGGTCTTCCCCTCCACCCTGCCGACCCGGCGCGAGTCGCCGTACGCGGCGTGGGTCTCCATCAGCGTCGGCTGCAACAACACCTGCACGTTCTGCATCGTCCCGTCGCTGCGCGGCACCGAGAAGGACCGCCGGCCGGGCGACGTGCTGGCCGAGATCGAGGCGCTGGTCGCCGAGGGTGTCCTCGAGGTGACCCTGCTCGGCCAGAACGTCAACTCCTACGGCGTGGAGTTCGGCGACCGGCGGGCGTTCGGCAAGCTGCTGCGGGCCTGCGGCGAGGTCGACGGCCTCGAGCGGGTGCGGTTCACCTCACCGCACCCGAAGGACTTCACCGACGACGTCATCGCGGCGATGGCCGAGACGCCCAACGTGATGCACTCGCTGCACATGCCGCTGCAGTCCGGGTCCGACTCCGTGCTGCGGGCGATGCGGCGGTCGTACCGGCGGGACCGCTACCTCGGCATCATCGACCGGGTCCGGGCCGCGATGCCGGACGCCGCGATCACCACCGACGTCATCGTCGGCTTCCCGGGCGAGACGGAGGCCGACTTCGCCCAGACCCTCGAGGTGGTGCGCGAGGCCCGGTTCGCCGGCGCCTTCACCTTCCAGTACTCCCAGCGCCCGGGCACCCCCGCGGCCGAGCTGCCCGACCAGCTGCCCAAGAGCGTCGTGCAGGAGCGGTACGAGCGGCTGGTCGCCCTGCAGGACGAGGTGTCCTGGGCCGAGAACACCCGCCAGGTCGGCCGGACCCTGGACGTCCTGGCCGCCGAGGGCGAGGGACGCAAGGACGGCGCGACGCACCGGCTCTCCGGCCGGGCGCCGGACAACCGGCTGGTCCACTTCGCGGTGCCGCCCGGCGTCGAGGCCCCCCGGCCGGGCGACGTCGCCACCGTCCAGGTGACCTACGCGGCGCCGCACCACCTGGTCGCCGACGGCACCTTCGGTGGGGTGCGCCGCACCCGGGCCGGGGACGCGTGGCAGCAGCGCCGGCCGGGGGCCGTCGCTCCCGCCGCGGCTGGTGTGCCACTGGGCATGCCCACGGTGGGTGTGCCGGCGGCTGCGGCCGCCTCCGGCTGCGGCTGACCGGTGCTGGTCGCCGCCGCGGTGTGCCCGCACCCACCGCTGCTGGTGCCGGGCGTGGGAGCCGGGGCGTCGGGCGAGCTCGACGGGCTGCGGGCGGCCTGCGACGCCGCAGTCGCCGACCTGCTCGATGCGCAGGCGGACCTCGTCGTCGCGGTCGGGGGCGCTCCCGCCGTCGGGCCGTTCCCGGTCGGCGCGTGGGGGAGCCTCGCGCCGTACGGCGTGACCGTCCCGGTCGGCTCCGGCACCGGAGCGCCCACGCTGCCGCTGGCCCTCACGCTGGCCCGATGGCTGCTCGACCGGAGCGCCACCGCGGTGCCGAGCCTGTTGTTCGGGGTAGAGCCGCAGGCGCCGACCGACCGCTGCCTGGCGCTGGGCGAGGCGCTGGGCGACCGGGCCGACCGGGTGGCACTGCTCGTCATGGGCGACGGCAGCGCCCGCCGCAGCGTCAAGGGGCCGGGTCACCTCGACCCGGACGCCGCGCCGTTCGACGCCGAGGCGGAGGCAGCCCTGCGCGACGGCGACCCGGCCGGGCTCGCAGCGCTGGCGCCGGACCGGGCCGAGCGGCTGATGGCCGCCGGCCGGGCGCCCTGGCAGGTGCTCGCCGGCGCAGCCCGAAGCCGCTCGTGGACCTCGAGCGTCACCTGGGTCGGTGCGCCGTACGGCGTCACCTACCTGGTGGCCACCTGGCGGCCGTCCGGCTGAGGCCCCCACCCGGACGGCCAGTCAGGCCCAGGGTCAGGCCCTGGGGGCGGCGCCGGACCCTGGTGTCTCGTCCGGGATGTCGTCGTCGCGGCCGTCGAGCCCGTCCAGCGCGTCCTTGGCCTTCGCTGCGCCGGACGCGATCTGGCCGCTGCGTTTGCCGCCCGTCTTCTTGTCCGCCATGTCGGCGGCCTTGTCGATGCCGGAGCCGATCTTGTCGCCGTGGTCGTCGACGGCTTTCGCGGCCTTCTTCTTGATGTTGTCGAAGATGCCCATGGCCCCACCGTAGTGCCGGGTGCGCGAGACTCCCGTCGTGGAGCCAGCGGTGGTCGCGGTCGTCGGCGCGACCGCCGTCGGCAAGAGCGACCTGGGTGTGGCGCTGGCCCGCGCGCTGGGCGGCGAGGTCGTCAACGCCGACTCGATGCAGCTCTACCGCGGCATGGACGTCGGCACGGCCAAGCTGTCCGAGGCCGAGCAGGGCGGCGTCGTCCACCACGTCCTCGACGTCTGGGAGCTGACCGCCGAGGCCAACGTCGCCGGCTACCAGCGGATGGCCCGGTCCGCGTTCGCCGCCACCTGGGCCCGCGGCGCGGTGCCGGTCCTCGTGGGCGGATCCGGGCTCTACGTGCGGGCGGCGCTGGACCGGCTGGACTTCCCCGGCACCGACCCGGCCGTGCGGGAGCGGATCGAGGGCGAGCTGGCGGCATACGGCCCGGCAGCGCTGCACAGCCGGCTCGCCGAGCGGGACCCGGCGGCAGCGCGGGCCATCCTGCCCAGCAACGGCCGGCGGCTGGTGCGGGCCCTGGAGGTGATCGAGCTGACCGGGCGCCCGTTCACCGCGTCGCTGCCGGAGCACGTGTACGAGGTGCCGGCGGTCCAGGTCGGGCTGAGCCTGCCGCGGCCGGTGCTGGACGAGCGGATCGCCCGCCGGGTGGACGTCATGTGGGAGCGCGGCCTGGTCGAGGAGGTACGCCGGCTCGCCGACGCGGGCCTCCGGGCCGGCCGGTCCGCCAGCCGGGCGCTCGGCTACGCCCAGGTCCTGCGGCACCTCGCGGGGGAGTGGACCGAGGAGCAGGCGCGAGAGGAGACGGTGCGCGCGACCCGGCGGTTCGCGCGGCGGCAGGAGTCCTGGTTCCGCCGCGACCCGCGGGTGGTGTGGCTGGACGCCGACCGGGACGACCTGCCCGCCCTGGCGCTGGACGTGGTCCGGCGAGGGGTGTCCGATTCGTCCCTTTCCTGACACAGTGTCGGGATGACTCTGTTGACCTTCCCGTCCCCCCGGCGGGCCGCTCTTGCCGCGGCGACCGCGCTCGTCGTCCCCGCCGCGCTGCTGGCCGGCCCGCCCGCCGCGGACGCCGCCGGGTCCGGCCGCGCCACGGTCAAGCACCCCACCGCCGCCGGCCGGGGCGGGGCCGTCGCCACGGTCGACCCGGAGGCCACCAGGGCCGGCCTGCGGGTGCTGCGCCACGGCGGCAACGCGGTCGACGCGGCGGTCGCCGCGGCGGCCACGCTGGGCGTGACCGAGCCGTACTCCACCGGCATCGGCGGCGGCGGCTTCTTCGTCTTCTACGACGCCAAGGCGCACCGGGTGCGGACCCTGGACGGCCGCGAGACCGCGCCGATGCGCACCGGCCCGGACACCTACCGCGGTCTCACCTTCGACGAGGCCGTGAACAGCGGCCTGTCCGTCGGCGTCCCCGGGACGCCACGCACCTGGGCCGAGGCGCTGCGCCGCTGGGGCACCCGGAGTCTCGCGCAGGCTCTGCGCCCGGCCGAGCGGGTGGCCCGGCGCGGGTTCGTGGTCGACCAGACCTTCCACGACCAGACCGCCGCCAACGAGGCGCGGTTCCGCGACATCACGCCCACCCGGGAGCTGTTCCTGCCGGGCGGCCAGCTGCCGGTGGTCGGGTCGGTGTTCCGCAACCGGGACCTGGCCGACACCTATCGCACCCTGGGCCGCAAGGGCGTCGACTGGCTCTACGACGGCGCGCTCGCCCGCCAGATCGTCCGGACCGTCCAGCACCCGCCGAAGGACCCCGCCGCCACCCGCAACGTCCGTCCCGGTCTCATGACCCGGGCCGACCTGGCCCGGTACCGGGCGCCCCTCCGCCGGCCCACCAGCGTCCGCTACCGCGGCCTGCGGGTCTGGGGGATGGCGCCGCCCTCCAGCGGTGGCTCGACCGTCGGCGAGGCGCTCAACATCCTGGAGAACGTCGACCTCACCGGCACCTACCGGTCGGACCGGACGCAGGCGCTGCACGACTACCTGGAGGCCAGCGCCCTGGCGTTCGCCGACCGCGGCGCCTACGTGGGGTCGCCCCGCGCCATGCGGCCCGGCGTCCTGCACGAGATCCTGTCGCAGGGCTTCGCCGACGAGCGGTTCTGCGCGCTCGACCCGAGCGCGGCCGCGACCAAGCCGGTGCCTGCGGGCTCGCCCGACGGGTCCTACGCGACGAGCTGTGACGGCAGCACGGGCACGGCACCCAGCAGGGCGGACCACGAGGGGCTCTCGACCTCGCACCTCACCGTGTCCGACCGGTGGGGCAACGTCGTCACCTACACCCTGACCATCGAGCAGACCGGCGGGAGCGCACTGACCGTGCCGGGCCGCGGCTTCCTGCTCAACAACGAGCTCACCGACTTCGACCTCGCGCCGACGTCGGCGGACGCCCCCAACGCGCCCGGCGGCGGCAAGCGGCCGCGGTCGTCGATGTCACCCACGGTCGTCACCGACCCGGCGAGGGGCGGCCGCCCGGTGCTCGCCGTCGGCTCGCCCGGTGGCTCGACCATCATCACGACCGTGCTCCAGGTGCTGCTCAACCGGCTCGACTTCGGGATGTCGCTGCCGCGGGCCGTGGCCGCGCCGCGGGCCAGCCAGCGCAACACCGCCGCGGTGCAGGCCGAGCCGGCCTTCGACCGCGCCGGCCTCACGGCGTACGGACACGCCTTCGTCGACCCGCCCGCACCCGGGGAGATCGGGGCCGTGACCGCGATCTCGTTCGGTCGGCGCGGCCGCATGGTCGCCGCCGCCGAGCCGGTGCGTCGGGGCGGCGGCGACGCCCGGGTGGTCCGGCGCCGCTGACGGGCGCCCGCCGCGCCGTACCCTCGGGGGGTGACCGCATTCGTCAAGGGGCACGGCACGGAGAACGACTTCGTGCTGCTGCCCGACCCCGACGGTGCGCTGTCGTTGACCGACGAGCAGGTGCGGGCGGTCTGCGACCGCCGGGCCGGCATCGGTGGCGACGGCGTGCTGCGCGTGGTGCGCACCGGGGCCGACGACGAGGCCGGCCGGCTCCCCGGCGCCGCCGGCACGACATGGTTCATGGACTACCGCAACGCCGACGGCTCGGCCGCCGAGATGTGCGGCAACGGCATCCGGGTCTTTGCCCGCTTCCTGGTCGACGAGGGGCTGGCGGAGCCCGGCGAGCTGCCGGTGCTCACCCGCGACGGCGTCAAGACGGTTCGGCTCGGCGCCGAGGGTGACGTCAGCGTCGAGATGGGGCCGGCCCGGCTGCCCGGCACCGACCGGAAGGTGCTGGTCGGCGACCGGTCCTGGTCGGCGGTCGAGGTCGACATGGGCAACCCGCACGCGGTGGTGTTCGTCGACGACCTGGCCGAGGCGGGGGACCTGCGCGCGGCGCCGGTGGTCGAGCCCGCCTTCCCCGAGGGCGTCAACGTCGAGCTGGTCGTACGCCGCGGGGAGCGGCACGTCGCGATGCGGGTGCACGAGCGTGGGGTCGGCGAGACCCGGTCGTGCGGGACCGGTGCCTGCGCAGCCATGGTGGCCGCGGCCCGCCGCGACGGCGTGCCCGCCGGGTCGACGTACCTCGTCGACGTCCCCGGGGGCCGGCTGACCGTCACCGAGCGGGCCGACGGGCAGGTCGAGCTCTCCGGCCCGGCGGTGCTGGTCGCCCGCGGCCACACCGACCTGGTGTGACCCGGAGGCGGGTTGCCCGAGCCAGCCGGGCGTAACCGGACCGGCTCAGGCGAACAACGTCGCCCGGTCCGTCCAGCGGTCCGCGCGGCACCAGACCGGGACGTCGACGGCCTCGGGCACCTCCACGCTGACGGCCCGACCGCCCCCGACCTCGACGCCGGAGCGGATGTCGACCCAGCCGCCCGCGGGTAGGTAGACGTCCCAGCTCGACCGACCGGGTTGGGTGACCGGGGCGACGAGGAGGTCGTCGCCCAGCATCCACTGCAGCGGGTGGTCCCAGACCCGCATGTCGTCCGGATGGTCGAAGAACAACGGTCGCATGAGCGGCCGGTCGGTCCGGACGGCGACCCGGGCCTGCTCGGCCAGGTACGGCACCAGCCGCTCGCGGCGGTGCGCCAGCACCCGGAAAGCGGGCACGACCGAGTCGTCGCCATGCATGGCTGCGACGTGCCACGGGGTCCGGTCGCGAGCCGGGGCCCGGTGGTGGTTGAACTCCGAGTGGTACTGCATCACCGGCACGAACACCGAGGCCGCAGCGGCGCGGAGGTAGAGCTCCGGCTCAGGCACCGGGCCGGAGAACCCGGCCAGGTCCCACCCCCAGTAGACGAGCCCGCAGGACGCCGCGGTGAGCCCTGCCGTCAGGGAGGCGCGGAACGCCTCCCAGGTCGAGTCCTCGTCGCCGGCCCAGACGATGCCGTGCGCCTGGCTGCCGGTGAAGCCGGCGCGCGAGAACGTCACCGGCGCCTTGCCCTCGCTGCGCAGGAGGTCGCCGAAGGCGCGGGCGTAGTGCACGGGGTAGAGGTTGTTGCCCTCGTCCCCACGTCGGCCGTCGCCGTAGCGCAGGTCCCGTCCCCAGGCGTGCTCCCCGCCATCGGTCTTGAAGCCGTCGACGTCGAGGTCACGCACCAGGTAGCGCCGCTTCTCGGTCCACCAGTCGCGGCTGCGCTGGACGGTGAGGTCGGCCATCAGCGCCTGCGGGAACCACCAGCCGCGGTTGCGGTACGCGGATCCGTCCGACTCGAGGACGGCGTGCCCCTCGCGGACCATCGCCTCGCCGTCGGCCGTGGCCTGAGCTCCGAGCCCGTGGTCGGTCTTGTGCAGGGGGATCTGCCAGAGCACCACCTTGACGCCCCGGGAGTGCAGCTCGGCGACCATGCCGGCCGGGTCCGGCCACGCCCCGCCGGCTGGATACTGGTAGTCAGCCCCGGTGTGGGCGCTCCCGTCCTCGGTCACGTCGTACTGCGCGTCGCGGAAGACCGTGATGCCTTCCTCGTCGCTCCATGCCTCGATCACGACGACACCGACGGGCACGTCCTCGTCGCGATGCCGATCCAGCTCGCGCATGACGAGCTCCTGGGTGTTCCACTCGTTGCCCGAGGCCCAGAGTCGCAGCACCCACTCCGGCAGCTCGGTCGCGCGCCCCGCCTCGTCGAGGAAGGCGGACAGCACCTCGGTCGGGGACCCGTCGTACATCGAGACGGCCACGGCCGGCGGGCCGTCGACACCGAGGTCGACCTCGACGACCAGCCGGTCCGCAGCGGTCGCCCCGACGTCGTACCAGGTACGGCGGGTGGTGCGGACATGAAAGCCCCACCCGGCGCCGTCGGGGGCGATGACGTGCGCGAACGGCATCGGCAGGTAGGTGCGGCCGTAGGCGGCCTGGGACTTGTACTGCTCGAACACCACCGCGTCGAGGCGGCGGCCGGCCTGGTCCAGCGCGTCGAACCGCTCGCCGAACCCGGCCACGTGCGCACCGTCCGGCAGGGTCAGGGCGAACCTCGCCCGCACGGCTCGGTTGCCGGCGACCAACCACTCGACACTGCCCGGGACCAGGCGCGCGCCGGCGCCGTCGACGGCCCCCAGGGGCTGGCCCGTCCAGAACGCGGGTTCGAGGTCGAACCACGGCCCGTCCTGGGTGCGCCCCCGGTCGGTGGTCGCCCGGAAGCGGTAGCGGTAGGAGCAGTTGGCCTCAAGCGTCGGGGGCTGCACGACCCAGCCGCCCGAGTCGCCGAGCGCGGCTGCCTGCGCGTCGGCCAGATGACCCTCGCCCCCAGCCAGCGCCGCCGTGTCCGCCGCTGCAACGTTGCCGACTGCCATGGTCAGCTCGTCGACGGAGGCACCGTCGGGGCCGGTCCGTTCCCAGAGGCAGGTGACCGAGACGACCTCTCCGGCCGCCGTCACCCCGAGGCGGACGTCCTGGCCGACGAGCGGCACGGCCGGTACGCGCTGGTCCGGTGAGGCGGCGTACGGGTGCTCGAGCCCGAAGGGACGGTGTGTGACGAGCCCTGGCGCTTCCGCGGCGTCGGTGGTCACGGCGACACCGGCCCGTCGGCCAGGCCCAGGGCGTCCGCGAGGACCAGGTACATCCCGTGCGACCAGAGCAGCGGGGTCGCGACGGTGCCCCACCTGTCCACCCACTCGGCATGCGTGTCCGGGTGCAGCAGCCGGTCACTGACCTGCTCCGGCAGCTCTCCCTCGGGCCCCGCGGTACCGGCCACCCAGCGCAGGTGGCTCAGAGCCGCGTCGATGTCGCCGCGCGAGGCGAGGTTCCAGCCGAGCAGGGCCGACAGCAGGGGCCATCGGCCTCCGCCGTAGAAGACGTCGGCCCGAAACCGGTGCACGCCGCCGCCGTCGTCCAGGTCTCGGCGTACCGCGTCGAGCGTCGCCGCGGCGCGCTCGTCGTCGGGATCGACCAGGTGGAACGGGACGAGGCAGGACAGCAGGGAGGCGTCGACGGTGGTCCCACCGAGCCACTTGGTGAGATGGCCGTCCGACACGCCGTCGGTGGCCACCAGATCGCACACCGCGCGGTCCGTCTCCTCGATCCGCTCGTTGCGCCCCGGGTCTGCCAGACCGGCCCTCGCGACCGCCACGAGGCCACCGCGCACCGCGGCCAGGGTGGACGTGTGGCGATGCTCGTCGTGCTCCTCCCACCAGTCGAAGCAGGGTCGGTCCCAGAACTCGAGGAGGTAGTCGACGGCGACCTCGATCCCGGCTCGCCACCGGTCGAGGTCGCTGTCGTGACGGTCCGCGTGGGTGACGACCGACCAGAGCCAGGTGCCGTACCCGTCGGTCTGGAAGTCCCACCACGGGTCGGAGCCGTCCTGCCCGTCGAAGGTGAAGCGGGTCGGGAGCATGCGCTGGTTGGGCGGCGGGTTGCCGGCCCTCGCCTCGCCCACCAACCGGTCGACCTGCCCGCGTCTTTCCGCGAGGGTCCGGGCGGCCCAGTCGTGGAATGCGTCGGCGCTGGACTCTGCGCCATAGCGGGACATCCCGTCGGCGGTGAAGCCGCCGTCCCGCAGCCAGGCGTACCCCTGGTAGGCGGAGAACGAGGGCGCCGCCGGGTACGCGCCGCCGGGCTGCTGCAGCCCCGCGACGATGTCGTGGCTGCGGCGGGCCAGCCGGGCCAGCCGCTCCCGCTCGTCCGGCGCCAGAGCGCGGCTGTCGGCGTCGGGCACTGCTGTCATCTGGAGCTGTCCTTCTGGCGGAGGAGGGTCAAGGCAGACACGGCAGGGCGACCCGGGGAAGGTACCGGACCGCCCTGCCGAGGGAGATCACTCGAGCAACGAGTCGATCTCCTTCTGCGCGGCGCTCAGCGACGAGGCCACCGACGTGCGGCCGGCGGCGGCGGACGTCAGCTCCGCGGTCATGGCGTCCTGCATCTCCTGCTGGCGCTCCACGACGGGCGGCAGGACCGTCGCCTCGAGGGAGTCGAAGACCGCCTGGCGGTTCGCCGGTGCCCCCTGGTCCAGGTAGGAACTGAGCTGGGACTCGTCGGCCACAGGAGGAAGCTCCCAGGACGTCGCCAGCCGGATCTTGGTCATCTCGGGGGAGGAGGTGAGGAAGGTGATCCACTTCTGGGCCGCGTCGGCCTTCTTGCTGGCAGCGTTCACGACGGCGCCGTTGGTGAACATCGCCGACGCGCGCTGGGAGTTGCCCGGCTCGACGGCGACGTCCCATGCGAACGGTGCATCCGCCATGGCGCCGAACATCCAGATGCCGGTGTGCCACATCGCCAGCTTGCCGGACTTGAACAAGTTCGAGTCGTAGTCGGGGGTCCCGGCTCCGTCGGCCTCGGTCGGCATCACCGAGCCCACCTTGTCCACGAGCCAGCTGGCCGCGGCCTTGCCCTCCGCCGAGTCGAACGCTGCCCGGTCACCAGCCGCGTCCAGGAAGCTGCCGCCGGACTGGGCGAGTGCCTTGTAGAACTCGTGGAAGGTGATCGGCTGGTAGTCGCCCCAGACGCCCTTCTTCTTGTTGGTGAGCTTCACCGCCGCAGCCTTCTCGTCGGCCCAGGTCCAGTCGGAGGTCGGCGTGGCGACGCCCGCCGAGTCGAAGAGGTCCTTGTTGTAGAAGAGCACGACGTTGGAGAACGACTCGGGCAGTCCGAGCTGCTTGCCGTCCTGCGTGAACGCGTCCAGCAGCGAGGTCTTGTAGGACGCCCCGTCCACGTCCGACAGCTCGGCGAGCGACCCGTTGCGCGCGTAGGTGACGAAGTTCTCGTAGTTCAGCTCGAAGGCGTCCGCCGCCGTGCCCCCCGCAACGGCCGTCTGCAGCTTGGTGAAGTAGTCCGCGTAGGGAATCGTCTCCACCTGGACGGTGATGCCCGGGTTGGACTTCTCGAAGGCGCTGACGATCGCGGCGAGGTCCTGCTCGTGCCCGTCGTTGGCCGAGAAGTTCATGTACCGCACGGTGGTGCTGCCCGAGGAGCCGCTGTCGTCGTCGGCCCGCGACGCTGTTCCCTGCGAGCAGGCGGCAAGGGACATCGCGAGCATGCCCGCGAGCACGGGCGCAACGCTGCGTCGACTGATGGATCTCATGGGTTCCCTTTCGTGCGGTGCCGAGCGCCGGGGTGGCAGTCGGTCGGGGACGAGGCGGTGGTCACTTGATGCCGGTGTGCGCCACGCCGGCGATGACGTGGCGTTGGGTCAGGGCGTACACGGCGGCGATGGGGAGGATCGACACGACGGAGCCGGCCATCACGACGTCCCACCGGGTCGTGAACTGGCCCTGCAGCGTCGACAGGCCGAGCGGCAGGGTCATCAGCTCCGGCGAGCGGATGACCACGAGCGGCCACAGGAAGCTGTTCCAGCTGTTCATGAACGCGAAGACGCCGACCGTCGCGAGGGCAGGGCGGACGAGCGGCAGCACGATCGTGAGGAAGATGCGCAGGTGGCTGGCCCCGTCGATGGTGGCGGCTTCGTCCAGCTCCCGCGGCACTCCCTCGATGGCCTGCTTGAGCAGGAACACTCCGAACGCGGACGCGAGCGAGGGTGCGAGGAGCGCGAAGTAGGTGTCCTGCAGCTGGAAGGTCTTCATCTCGATGAACAGCGGCACCACGAGGACCTGCAGGGGCACCATCAGCGTCGCGAGGTAGAAACCGAAGACGACGGTCTTGCCGGGGAAGCTGAGCCGGGCGAAGCAGTACGCGGCCATAGACCCGGTCACCAGCTGCGCGAGGGTGGCCACCAGGGCGACTCCGAAGGAGTTCGCCACGATCCGCCAGACCGGAAGAGTGTCGAGCAGGGCGCGGTAGGCCGCGAGCGTCGGGTCCTTGACGAGAAGTGTTGGTCCGCCGGCGAGGGTGCCCTCGGGGGTGACCGAGGTGACGACCGTCCAGAGGAACGGGAACAGCATGACGGCGGCGCCCAGGACTGTGAGGACCGTCAACGCCGCCGACCGGCCGGAACGGTGAGCCTTCGAGCCCAGCGCGAGGTCAGTCACTGTGCACCCAACGACGCTGGCCCCGGACCTGCACGGCGGTCACCACGAGGATCGCCACGAACAGGAGCCAGCTGAGCGCGGAGGCCTCGCCTCCCCGCCCGTACCGGAAGGTGAGGTCGTAGATGCTGCCGACCACGACCTGGCTGGCGTCGCCAGGGCCGCCCCCGGTCATCACGTAGACCTGGTCGAAGACCTGGAAGCCGTTGATCAGCGACACGACGACGACGAAGAACGTGCTGGGGGTCAGGAGAGGGAACGTGATCCGCCAGAAGCGCTGCCAGGCGTTCGCACCGTCGACGGTCGCCGCCTCGAGCAGGTCACCCGGGACCGCTTGAAGACCCGCGAGCATGATGACCATCACGAACCCGAGGTCCTTCCACGCCGAGGCGAGGATGACCGAGGGGAGGGCCCAGCCCGGGTCGGTCCACCAGCCGGGCTGCCCGAGGTGCAGCGTCCCGAGAACGCTGTTGACCAGGCCGCCGCGCGGGTTGAGCAGCCACTTCCACACGAGCGCGACCACGACCCAGCTGGTGACGACCGGCAGGAAGTAGGCCGCCCGCAGGACGGTCCGGCCGCGCATCGCCCTGTTGAGCACCACCGCGAGACCGAGGCCACCGGCGTAGACCAGGGGGAGGTAGCCCGCCACGAAGGCCAAGGTGTGCAGGAAGACCCGGGCCGTGCCCGGATCGGCGAGCAGGCGCCGGTAGTTGTCCGCCCCGACCCAGGTCATCGGGGAGATGAGGTTCCACTGATGCAGGCTCACCCACAGCGACGCCAGCATCGGCACCAGCGTGAAGACGAGCAGCGGAACGGCGCTGGGGAGCAGGAAGAACAGCACCCAGCCGGCGTTGCGCCAGCGGTCTCGGCGGCCACTACCGCGACGACCGCCCCTGGGGGGCCAGGTGCCGCGCGCCGCGCGCACGGGGCTCGGGACCCGACCAGGGCCGGACCGCGCGGGCGGTGCGGCAACCTCGGTGCCGCTCACGTGACGGCGACCAGCGGGGTCTTCTGCAGCCGGGCCCGGACCAGCCGGGCCTGCTCGCCACCGGCCGCAGCGTCGAACGGCGCTGCAAGCACGAGGGAGGCGGCACCCAGTGCCCAGCTGTCCTCTGTCCAGGTCTCGACGACGACCGGGAGGTCGCGGCGGGCAGGCATCAGATAGCGGCGCAGCGCGGCGTCGAACCCCGGCTGCCAGAACTGCCAGGCGTCGATGCCCTCGCCGAGCAGGACGACCGTCTCCGGGTCGAGGACGTGCACGACACCGCACAGCGCCCGGCCGAGCAGGTCACCCGCCTCGCGGTAGATGGCCACCGCCCGCTCATCTCCGGCGAACGCCGCTCGCAGCAACGTGCGAGACGTGCCACGAGGCCCGATGACGCCCTGCTCAACCGCCTGGCGGAGCAGGGCGGGCTCGCCGACGTACCCCTCGAGGCACCCCCGCGACCCGCACCCGCACAGTGGACCGTCCGGCAGGACCGGAACGTGGCCGAGCTCGCCGGCGCCCCCTGCCGCGCCCCGGTAGACGGAGCCGTCGATGACGATGCCACAGCCCACGCCGCGCCCGATGGTCACCACGAAGTAGGAGGACAGCTCGCGTCCTACGCCGTAGAGCCGCTCGGCCGCCGCGAGAGTGTTGACGTCGTTGTCCACCAGCACCGGGACGTCGAGGGACGCGCGCAGCGCCGGCCCGACCGGGACGCGGCTCCAGCCGATGGTCGGCGCATCGACCACGCCCGAGGCCAGGGAGTCGACCGAGCCGGGGACGCCGACACCGATGCCGAGGATGGTCGTCTCCTGACCGGCGATCGCGGAGGCGAGGATCTCGACCAGCGTGTCGAGCGCGGCGTCGGCGCGCGGGCGGAACGGGTGGGTGGTCGAGCGACGCACAGATCCGTCCAAGCCGGCCTCGACGACGACGACGTGGTCGGCGGTCACCTTGGCGCCCACGACCGCTCCGGCCGACTCGACCAGCCCGATCAGGCGGGCCGGCCGGCCGCCCTGCGACGGGACGAGATCGAGCTCCTCCACCAGGCCTCTGGCCAGCAGGTTCTTGGTGATCTGGGTGAGGGTGGCCGCGCTGACCCCCAGCGCGCGGGCCAGATCCGTCCGCGAGCTCGGACCGCGGGTGCCGAGCAGTCCCAGGACCGCGGACGGCACCAGGTCCCCTCGCCACACAGCAGGCTCCTTACTTCGACAGTAAATTTAGTGGTGAAGTTAGTGATCCATGGGCAGGTCGTCAAGGGATCCGGCCGACCTGTCTCGGGCGTAACCGGCGCGACGAAGCGGTGCCAGGCGTGTCACCCTGGTGGGGATGACCTCCGCCTTCGACGACCCGGACCCCGCGGTGCCTGAGCAGCTCGACGACGAGCGCCCCGCACCGCTCTACACCTCCGACCCGCGCGACCACGACGGCGAGCAGCTGGACCGTGCCGACCGGCAGGCGCTGCGCCGGGTCGCCGGCCTGTCCACCGAGCTGCAGGACGTCACCGAGGTCGAGTACCGCCAGCTGCGCCTCGAGCGGGTCGTGCTCATCGGGGTGTGGACCGAGGGGTCCTCGCAGGAGGCGGAGAACTCGCTGGCCGAGCTTGCCGCGCTGGCCGAGACCGCGGGGTCGCGGGTACTCGAAGCCCTCATCCAGCGCCGAGACCGGCCCGACCCGGCGACCTTCGTCGGCTCGGGCAAGGCGCGCGAGCTGCGCGACATCGTCGTCTCGACCGGTGCCGACACCGTCATCTGCGACGGCGAGCTGACGCCGGGCCAGCTCAGCCAGCTCGAGGCCGTCGTGAAGGTGAAGGTCGTCGACCGGACGGCGCTGATCCTCGACATCTTCGCCCAGCACGCGAGCAGCCGAGAGGGCAAGGCGCAGGTGTCCCTGGCGCAGATGGAGTACATGCTCCCGAGGCTGCGCGGGTGGGGGCAGTCGATGTCCCGCCAGGCCGGCGGCGCCGGTGGGTCGGCGTCCGGCGGCGTGGGCACCCGGGGACCCGGCGAGACCAAGATCGAGACCGACCGTCGACGGATCCGGACCCGGATGGCCAAGCTCCGGCGTGAGATCACCGCGATGAAGGTCGCACGCGACACCAAGCGCAAGGAGCGCAAGCGGCGCGAGGTGCCGTCGGTCGCCATCGCCGGCTACACCAACGCCGGCAAGTCCTCGCTGCTCAACCGGCTCACCGATGCCGGCGTGCTCGTCGAGAACGCGCTGTTCGCCACGCTCGACCCGACGGTGCGCCGCGCACAGACCCCGGACGGCCGCGACTACACCCTGGTCGACACCGTCGGGTTCGTCCGGCACCTGCCCCACCAGCTGGTCGAGGCGTTCCGCTCGACACTGGAGGAGGTGGCCGAGGCCGACCTGATCCTGCACGTGGTCGACGGCTCGGACGCCGACCCGGAGTCCCAGCTGGCCGCGGTCCGTGCGGTGCTCGCCGACGTCGACGCCCAGGACGTGCCCGAGCTGGTCGTGATCAACAAGGCCGACGTCGCCGACCCACTGGTCATCGACCGGCTGCGGCGGCGGGAGAAGCACTGCGTCGTCGTGTCGGCGCGGACCGGTGCCGGCATGGACCAGCTCGCCCTGCTCCTGGCCCGCGAGCTGCCGCGGCCCTCCGTGCCGGTCGACGTCCTGCTGCCGTATGACCGGGGGGACCTGGTCTCCCGGGTGCACGACGAGGGCGAGCTGCTCGAGCAGGACCACGGGGCCGACGGCACCCGGGTCCGGGCGCTGGTGCCCGCGGCCCTCGCGGGCGAGCTGGCGGCGTACGACCGCAGCACCGCGCCCACCGGCTGACCGCGCCGCGCGCGGGGAACCCTCCCTAACCGGTCCTTTTCGGGCGACGTTGCAGCCGTTCGTGGGATTCACCCCGGCCCCGTCCGTACCGATGTCCAGGACATGACGAGCCCGACCCGCGCCCGGTGGGTGGTGCGGGCCGTCGGTCTGGTGCTGCTCGCGCTCGGGGCCGCGGCCGCCATCGCCGTGCCCGCCGGCCGCGGGGTCTCCGTCGCGGGCGCCGCCGGCGGCCTGCCGGTGGTCGTAGCGGGCGGGCTTGCCCTGCTGGCCCTCGCCCGCCGGACCCGGGCCGCCTCCGGCCGGGAGCGCTGGGCCTGGCTGCTGCTGGCGGCGGCGTGCCCGGGCCAGGCGGCGTGGGTACTGCTCTCGCGTCCAGGCCATGGCGGCGCCGCCGACCTGTCGACCCATCTCGTCCTCGCCGCGATGGTCGCCGGGGCACTGTGGCTGCTGCCGGCGTCCCCGGACCGGACCGGCGCGCTGCGCACCGCGCTGGACGCAGCAGCCGCGGGACTCGCGTTGGCCGTGCCTGCGGCGCAGCTCGTGCTGCCGCCCCGTCTCGGCGGCGTGCTGCAGCACGCCGACACCCTGATGCACCCGCTGGCCGACGTGCTGCTCGCCACGGTCGCGATCGCGGTGATCTCCCGGTCCCGTCGGACGGGCGGGCTGGCGGTGCGCCCGGTGGTGGCGTTGACCCTGGGCACCGTCCTGATCGCCCTGAGCGACCTGCTCGAGCGGGACGGCGCAGCCCGCCCGGAGGTGCTCGCGCTGGTCTGCATCGGGCTCGCGCTCTGGGGGTTCGGCGCCTGGCTCCCCGGCGACGGACCCGAGACCGACGTCGAGATGCTGTGGCGCGAGCGGATCGCCGTGCTCGTACCGCTCGCACCGGTGTCCGGCGCAGCCGCGCTGCTGCTGGCGGCCACCGTGCTGCACGAGCCCATCGGCCCGGCCGCTCTGACCTGCTCGATGCTGCTGGCGGCAACCCTGGTCACCGGCGGCGTGCTGGCCCGGCTGGACCACCTGTCCACCGAGCGGCTGCTCGACGATCTCGTCCTGAAGCGCACCGTCAGCATCGGCAGCCGGGAGAAGTGGTTCCGCGCGCTGGTGCAGAACTCCTCCGACGTCATCACCGTCGTGGACGTCCGCGGCACGATCCGCTACCTCACCCCGTCGGTCACCCAGATCCTCGGCCACGACCCGCGCCAGCTGCTCGGAACCCGGTTCAGCACCCTGCTGCGCCCGGGCGACGGCCGGCGCCTCGACGCGGCCCTCGCCTCCGCCGCACGTAGCCCAGGTCGCGCGATCACCCTGGAGTTCCCGATCTGGAGCGCTTCCGGGGCGTGGCAGGACACCGAGACGACGGTCACCTCGCTGGTCCACGACCCCGACATCCGCGGGCTCGTGCTGAACACCCGCGACGTGTCCGAGCGGCGCCGGCTGGAGGAGCAGCTCACCCAGCAGGCCTACTCCGACGGGCTCACCGGCCTGGCGAACCGGTCCCTGTTCCGCTCGAAGGTCGAGGACGCTCTCGTCGTCGCCCTGGGCAGCGGCGAGGTCGCAGTCCTCTTCCTGGACCTGGACGGCTTCAAGGCCGTCAACGACGCGCAAGGACACCACATCGGCGACCAGGTGCTGGGCATCGTGGCGCGAAGGCTGTCCAGCTCGGTCCGTCCCGGCGATGTCGTCGCGCGGCTGGGCGGCGACGAGTTCGCGATCCTGGTCACCGGCCGGGACGCCGAGAGCGGAGCGGTCGGGGCCGCCGAGCGGGTCCGCCGGGCTCTGGCCGCGCCGTTCGTCGTCGACGGGCGCGAGCTGCTGCTCGGTGCCTCGACCGGGATCGCGGTAAGCGACGACGGCGACGAGACCGCCGACCAGCTGTTGCGCAACGCCGACCTGGCGATGTACCGCGCCAAGAGCCACCGCGACCAGTCCTTCGTGCGCTTCGAGGCCGCGATGCACGACGCGCTGATGGCCCGGATGACGGCGGAGTCGGACCTGCGGCTGGCGGTCGCCGGCGGCGACCTGGTCCTGTACTTCCAGCCGGTGGTCGAGCTCACCACGAGCCGCATCGTCGGGGTGGAGGCGCTGGTGCGCTGGCGGCACCACGAGCGGGGCCTCATCTCGCCGGGGGACTTCATCGACCTCGCCGAGGAGACCGGCCTGGTGAACGAGATCGGTCGATGGGCCCTGGAGGAGAGCTGCCGACAGGGTGTCCGGTGGCAGCGCTACGCGGCGCCCGGCGAGCTGTTCAAGGTCGCCGTGAACGTCTCCGCGCGGCAGCTGGACGCCGGTCTGCCCCGTCAGGTGCGCGACGTCCTCGCGGCCACCGGGATGCCGGGGCCGGCGCTCACCCTGGAGATGACCGAGAGCGTCCTGATGGAGCGCACCGACGAGATGGTCGACCTGCTCCACCGGATGAAGACGCTCGGCCTGCGCCTGGCCGTCGACGACTTCGGCACCGGGTACTCCTCGCTGTCCTACCTCTCGCGGTTCCCGGTCGACATCCTCAAGATCGACCAGTCGTTCGTGCAGCACCTCAGTGGCGGCGGCGGGCAGAGCGCGCTGGTGCACACCATCGTGCGGCTCGGGGAGTCGCTGGGACTGGACACCGTGGCGGAGGGCATCGAGACCGTGGACCAGCGCGACGCCCTGACCGCGATGGGCTGCACGTTCGGCCAGGGCTACCTGTTCGCGCACCCGCTGCCGGTCGAGAAGCTGGACGCCCTGCTCGAGGAGCAGGCTGCCACCGATGCCGCCGCCGACACCGCTGTCGACACCGCTGTCGGCACCGCTGTCGGCACCGCTGTCGGCACCGCTGTCGGCACCGCTGTCGACACGGCACCGGCCGAGCTCACCGCGTCCTGACCTTCGCTGCCCGGTCGGGACGTCGCGGCGCGTGCCGGCGGTCCGCTCCCGCGCAACGACCCGCTGGCTGGCCGGCCGGCACCAACGACGGCGAAACCAGCCTGTCGGCCGGCCTCGCGGGCCCGCGGCGGCTGTTCTGCCGTCGTCGGTGCTCACGACGGCTGGCCCCACCGGGCCGGGTCCGAGCCGCCGCTGGCAGTGGACGGGGCACGTCCGGGACCCGGCGCTCGTCGGTAGCCTCCTGAGGTGACCGACCCAGAGCCCGCCGACACCGCACCGGCGGCGTCGACGGACGACGACGGCCCGTCCGTGCGGGACCTCCTCGCCGCCGCGGTCGAGGCCCTCGGGGGCGCCGAGCGGCCGGGCCAGGTGCAGATGGCCGAGGAGGTGGCCGCGGCGATGGCCGAGGGCCGGCACCTGCTCGTGCAGGCCGGCACCGGCACCGGCAAGTCGCTCGCCTACCTGGTCCCGGCGCTGCTGCACCAGGACCGGGTGGTGGTCGCCACCGCCACCATCGCGCTCCAGCAGCAGGTGGTCGACCGGGACCTGCCCGCGCTGGTCGACGCCGCCGCGCCGCTGCTGGGCCGGCGGCCGACGTACGCGATCCTCAAGGGCCGGGCCAACTACGTGTGCCGGAACAAGGTCCTCGGCGGCATGCCGGACGACGACCAGGACGGGCTGTTCGACCCGTCGCCCACCACCGCGCTCGGTCGGGACGTCGTGCGGCTGCGCGGGTGGGTCGACGACACCGAGACCGGTGACCGGGACGAGCTCGACCCCGGTGTCTCGGACCGGGCCTGGCGGCAGGTGAGCGTCTCGGCGCGGGAGTGCCTGGGGGCGCAGAAGTGCCCGCACGGTGCCGACTGCTTCGCCGAGCTGTCCCGGGAGCGGGCGGCCGCCGCGGACGTCGTCGTCACCAACCACGCCATGCTGGCGATCGACGCGCTGGAGAGCTTCAGCGTGCTCCCCGAGCACGACGTGGTCGTCGTCGACGAGGGGCACGAGCTGGTCGACCGGGTCACCGGGGTCGCCACCGACGAGCTGACCCCCACCCTGGTGCAGCGGGCCGCGGCGCGGTCCCGCCGCCTGGTCGACGACACCGACGACCTGGCCGACGCCGCCGAGACACTCGAGCTGGCGCTGGCCGCGGTGCCCGACGGCCGGGTCGTCGACCTGCCCGAGGAGCTCGCCACCGCCGTCGCCCTGGTCCGCGACGCCGCGCGGGCCGTGGTCTCCGAGCTGACGCGGGTCAAGGGCGCCGACGACGGCGCCCGCCGGTTCGCGCTCGCCGCGACCGGCGCGGTGCACGAGACGGCCGAGCGGGTCGCGGCGCACTCGCCGTACGACGTCACCTGGGTGTCGCACGACCAGCGCCGCGGGCCGGTGCTCAAGGTCGCCCCGCTGTCGGTCAACGGGCTGCTGCGCGAGGCGCTGTTCGCCGATCGGTCGGTGGTGCTCACCAGCGCGACCCTGGAGCTCGGGGGGTCGTTCGATGCGATCGCCCGGCAGGTCGGGCTCACCGGCGACGACGCACCGGAGTGGACCGGGCTGGACGTCGGGTCGCCGTTCGACTACCCGCGGCAGGCGATCCTCTACGTCGCGCGCCGGCTGCCGCCGCCGGGCCGCGACGGCGCCTCGCCCGCGGCCGTGGACGAGCTGGCCACGCTGGTCGAGGCTGCGGGCGGCCGGACGCTGGGGCTGTTCTCGTCGATGCGCGCGGCCGAGGCCGCAGCGGCCGAGATGCGGGAGCGGCTGGACGTCCCGGTGCTGTGCCAGGGGGACGACCGCACCGCCGCGCTGGTGGCGGCGTTCGCGGCCGACGAGCCGACCTGCCTGTTCGGCACCCTCTCCCTCTGGCAGGGGGTCGACGTGCCCGGCGACGCCTGCCGGCTCGTCGTCATCGACCGGATCCCGTTCCCGCGGCCCGACGACCCGCTGATGTCGGCCCGCGCCCAGGCCGTCGAGGCGGCCGGAGGTAACGGTTTCGTCACGGTCTCGGCCACCCACGCCGCGCTCCGGCTGGCCCAGGGCGCCGGCCGGCTGGTCCGCCGGTCGAGCGACCGGGGGGTGGTCGCGGTGCTCGACTCCCGGCTGGCGACCGCCCGATATGCCGGGTTCCTACGCTCGTCGCTGCCGCCGTTCTGGTTCACGACCGACCACGACACCGCCGTCGGCGCGCTGCGTCGGCTGGACGCACCGGACGTTCGCCCCGCGGCCACCCCGGGGTGAACTGAGGGCCTCCCCATCTGACAGCTCCGGGTCTAGGGTGCCCGGATCCCGTCATCTGCAGACAAGGACACGATCCGTGCGTCTGACACCGATTCGAGCACTGGGTGCCGCCTCCGTCGCCTTGGCCACCGCCTTGGGCACCCTCGTCGCCGCCCCGCCGGCCCTGGCCGCCGGCTCGGTGAGCCTCTCGGCCCTCGACTCCGCCTACACTCAGGACTTCAACAGTCTGGCGAGCACCGGCACGTCGTCGGTCACTCCCAGTGGCTGGGCTCTCGCCGAGACCGGGACGAACGCTGATGGCACGTACGCGGCCGGGACTGGATCGAGCAACGCCGGAAACACCTACAGTTTCGGCGCGGCAAGCACCGCGGAGCGGGCCTTCGGCGGCCTGCTGAGCGGTTCGCTGACCCCAACGGTGGGGGCGGGATTCACCAACAACACCGGCGGCACGATCACCTCGCTCGACATCGCCTACACGGGCGAGCAGTGGAGGCTGGGGACGGCTGGCCGCGCCGACCGGATGGACTTCCAGCTCAGCACCGACGCATCGTCGTTGACGACAGGCACCTGGACCGACGTCGACGAGCTCGACTTCAGCAGCCCGAACACCGTGGCCACCGGCGCGCTGGACGGCAACGCGACGGCGAACCGGACCGCCGTGACCGGCAGCATCAGTGGGCTCGAGCTCACCCAGGGAGCCACCCTGTGGCTGCGCTGGACGGACTTCAACGCGAGCGGCGCCGACGACGGGCTGGCTGTCGACGACTTCTCGCTGACGCCGCGCGGCTACGCGAGCACCGACGACCCCCCCTCGGTCACGGGCACCACGCCGGTCGACGGAGCGAGCGGGGTCGACAAGGGCTCGAACGTCACCGTGACCTTCTCCGAGGCCGTGACACCTGCCACGGACGCGTTCGACCTGGTCTGCAACGGCACCGCGAAGCCGGTCACGGTCTCCGGCTCGGGGGACACCTACACGCTGGACCCGACGAGCGACTTCGCCGACGGTGACGCGTGCACGCTGACCGTCCTGGCGACCAAGATCTCCGACGACGACACCGTCGACCCGCCGGACACCATGACCTCGGACTTCACCATGTCCTTCAGCGCCGGCGACGCCTGCCTGGCGCCCTACACCCCGGCTTACGCCATCCAGGGCTCCGGCCCGTCCGCCGCGGTCACCGGCCCGGTCACCACCGAGGGCGTCGTCGTGGGCGACTACGAAGGCCCGTCCCCGGCGCTGCGCGGCTTCTACCTGCAGGACGTCTCCGGCGACGGTGACACCGCGACGTCCGACGCCGTCTTCGTCTTCAACGGCAGCAACGACGACGTGGCGCTCGGCGACGTGGTGCGGGTCTCCGGCAATGCCGGCGACTTCCAGGACCAGACGCAGGTCTCGCGGACGTTCAGCACGCCGATAGCGCACTGCGGCACGGCGACGGTCGACCCGGTCGACGTCACGTTGCCGTTCGCCTCGGCGGACTTCCCCGAGCGGTACGAGGGCATGCTGGTCCGGATGCCGCAGACCTTGTCGGTGACCGAGCACTTCCAGCTCGGGCGGTTCGGCCAGGTGCTGATGTCCTCCGGCGGCCGGCTGCAGCAGCCGACCAACGTCGTGGCGCCCGGTGCGGCAGCGCAGGCGATGCAGGCCGCCAACGACCTCAACAAGATCCTGTTCGACGACCCGCTGCAGAACCAGAACCCGGACCCGATCCTGTTCGGTCGGGGCGGCCAGCCGCTGTCCGCGAGCAACACGCTGCGCGGCGGTGACACCGCCACCGGGGTCGTCGGCGTCATGACCTACACCTGGGGCGGCAACGGTGCCAGCCCGAACGCCTTCCGGGTCCGCCCGGTCGGCGCACTCGGGGGCGGCGTGCCGGACTTCCAGCCGGCCAACCCCCGACCGTCGGGTGCTCCGGCTCGCGGCGGGAACGTCGACGTCCGGGTGGCCGGGATGAACCTGCTCAACTTCTTCGACGACCTCGACGACGGCGCCGGCGGCGACCAGTGCTACGACGGCGTCTCCCAGCCGCAGACACCCGTCGACTGCCGGGGCGCCGACACGGCGCTCGAGCTGCAGCGGCAGACCGCCAAGACGGTGGCGGCCGTGACGGGAACCGATGCCGACGTGGTCGGTGTGGTGGAGATCGAGAACGACGGCTACGGCCCGGACAGCGCGATCCAGTACCTCGTGGACAACCTGAACGCCGCGGCCGGCGCCGGCACGTACGCGTTCGTGGACGCGGACGCCCTGACCGGGCAGGTCGACGCACTCGGCGACGACGCCATCAAGGTCGGCCTGGTCTACAAGCCGGCCGCGGTGACGCCCGTCGGGCAGACGGCGGCACTGAACTCCGTGGCGTTCGTCAACGGTGGCGACAGCGCGCCGCGCAACCGCCCGGCGCTGGCGCAGGCGTTCGAGGACAACGCGACGGGCTCCCGGTTCGTCGTGAGCGTCAACCACCTCAAGAGCAAGGGCAGCGCCTGCCAGGAGCCGGACACCGGCGACGGGCAGGCCAACTGCAACGCGGTGCGGGAGCGCTCCGCGCAGCTGCTCGCCGACTGGCTGAAGAGCGACCCGACCGGCACCGGTGACCCGGACGCGCTGATCGTCGGCGACCTCAACTCCTACGCGCAGGAGGACCCGATCACCACGCTGAAGGCGGCTGGGTTCCGCAACCTGATCGAGGAGCGGGTCGGCGACGAGGCGTACTCCTACGTCTTCGACGGCCAGTGGGGCTACCTCGACCACGCCCTGGCCAACGACTCGATGGAGCGCCAGGTCAGCGGCGTGGTGGAGTGGCACATCAACGCCGACGAGCCGGGCGTGCTGGACTACAACACCGACTTCAAGTCGGCCGGCCAGGTCGCCTCGCTGTACGCGCCGGACGAGTTCCGCATCTCCGACCACGACCCGGTGCTGGTCGACCTCGACCTCACCGTGCCCTACGCCTTCTCCGGGTTCTCCGCTCCGGTCGAGAACCCGCCGGCGGTCAACGACGTCAAGGCCGGCTCGGCGGTCCCCGTGAAGTTCAGCCTCGGCGCCGACCGCGGTCTGGACGTCTTCGCCGCCGGTCCGTCGGTCACCCCGGTGGACTGCACCACCCTGGCGCCGATCGGGACCCCCGTCCCCGCCGCGGCCAACGGCGGCGGCCTGAAGCAGCACGGGCAGACCGGCTCCTACTCCTTCGTGTGGAAGACGTCGAAGTCGTGGTCGGGCACCTGCCAGGCGTTCGCGTTCACGATGAACGACGCGAGCGGCCGGACCGCGACGGCGTACTTCACGATGCGCTGACGCGCCGCTGAGGTTGCATCGACGACCGGCGAGGGCCGGGGCACGAGGTCTGTGCCCCGGCCCTCGCCGTCTCCGGTCCGGTGCGGTACGAAAGGGCGGTGCCCGACGACGCCCTGCCGCTGGTGCGGCCGATGCTGGCCACGGCCGGGCAGCTGCCACCGGAGGGTCAGGAGGACCGCTGGGCGTTCGAGATGAAGTGGGACGGCGTGCGGGCCGTCGTCTACCTCGACCGCGGCGACCTGCGGGTGCTGACCCGCAACGACCGCGAGGTCTCGGCCACCTACCCCGAGCTGCGCGGCCTCGCGGTCGAGCTGACCGCGCACCGGCTGGTGCTCGACGGCGAGCTGGTGGCCTTCGACGAAGCCGGCCGGCCCAGCTTCGGGGAGCTGCAGAACCGGATGCACGTGCAGGCCCCGAGCCGGCAGCTGCTGGCCCGGGTGCCCGTGAGCCTGCTGGTCTTCGACCTGCTGCACCTCGACGGAACCACGCTGGTGCCGCTGCCGTACGACGAACGCCGGCAGGCCCTCGAAGGGCTCGGGCTCGCGGGGGAGCGGTGGGCGGTGCCGCCGGCGTTCGACGGCCAGGGCGCCGACGCTCTCGCGGTCTCGCGGGCGCAGGGGCTCGAAGGCGTGGTGGCCAAGCGGCACGACTCGCCGTACCTGCCCGGGCGCAGGTCCCCGCAGTGGGTCAAGGTCAAGCACGTCCGCATGCAGGAGGTCGTCGTCGGCGGCTGGTCACCCGGTCAGGGCCGGCGCCAGGGCGGGGTCGGCTCGTTGCTGCTCGGGGTGCCGGACGCCGACGGGCGACTCGTCTACGCCGGTCACGTCGGCACCGGGTTCACCGAACGGGCGCTGGCCGACCTGGCCGAGCAGCTGCGGGCGGACGAGGTGGACGAGTCGCCGTTCGTCGACCCGGTGCCACGACTGCACGCGAGGGGCGCCCACTGGGTGCGGCCCCGGCTGGTGGGCGAGGTGGCCTTCACCGAGTGGACCCGCGACGGCATGCTCCGCCACCCGGCCTGGCGCGGGCTGCGCCCGGACAAGTCCCCCGACGAGGTCGTGCGGGAGCCCTGACGCCGTCCCCTTTTCGTATGAGTGGCGCGTTGTGGCTGTCCGCAATCGAGTGCCGACCACCACTACGCGCCACTCGAGGGGCGGGGAGGCTCAGTAGACGGTGACGTGCACGTGGTCGTAGTGGTTGGCCGTGGTCGACCCGCGGTCCGGCATCGCCCGCCAGCCCTCGCTGCTCCGCTCGACCGTCCAGATGCGCTGCGCGAAGATCACGTAGCTGACGCCGAGCCGGCCGGCGTTCGCACGCAGGTACGCCGCGATGCTGCTGCCGAGGGCCCCGGAGGACATGATGTCCAGGGCGTGGCCGGACCCGTGGTCTCCGCCGCCGGACCTTCCGCCCCAGGCGCTGACCTGCGGGAAGGCGGCGCACACCGCGCGGTAGACGTTGATGGCGTTGGCCGTCAGGCCGCTCTCGACACCGGACCCGTCCGGGCAGGCCGCGCCGGAGATGCCCTTCGGCACGCTGCTGACGGTCGGCCGCCCGGTGGCGCCGGGGGCGGAGGTGGGCCGGGCCTGGGCCAGGTCGGCCCGGCGGACCCAGGCCAGCCGCTGTCCGCGCGCGATCTGGGCCCAGCGGCCCTGCACGGCTCCGGTGACCAGCACCTTGCGGCCGGCGTCGATCCGGCCGGCGAACCGGGAGCCCTGGCCGGGATCGGACCACACCACCAGGTCGTCCGTCGTCCACCGGGGCGTCAGCGCAGCGCTGCTGGTGGCCACCGCGCGTTCGGCCAGCCCCTCGACCTGGCCGAGCTGCGGGGGAGGAGTCTCCGGCCGCGCGTACGACCGGGACGCGGCCGTCGCGTCGCGGCGGTCCGGGGCGGGGCCGGAGAAGGCGGCCGTCACGGACCGGCCGGCGGTGGGCTCGAGCGCCGTGGCGGCCGGGACCACTGCGCCCACGGCCAGCACCGGGACCGTCAGCGCGCCCCACCGGCGGAGCCGGACGGGGGCGGACGTGGTCTTGCGGTGACGGCCGGCAGGCAGCGTGATCACTCCGGTGCGGATCGGTGGGCGGTGGGACGAGTCAAACACATGACCCCCCGCCCGGCGCGAACCCGTCGGCGTGTTCAGACCCGGCGCAGGACCGCCGTCACCTTGCCCAGCACGGCTGCGTCGTCGCCGGGGATCGGCGCGTACGCCGGGTTGTGCGGCATCAGCCACACGTGCCCGTCGCGACGCTTGAACGTCTTCACGGTGGCCTCGCCGTCGATCATCGCCGCGACGATGTCGCCGTTGTCGGCCACCTGCTGCTGGCGGACCACGACCCAGTCGCCGTCGCAGATCGCGGCGTCGACCATCGAGTCGCCGCGGACCTGGAGGAGGAACAGCGTCCCCTCGCCGACGACCTGACGGGGCAGCGGGAACACGTCCTCCACCGCCTGCTCGGCGAGGATCGGCCCGCCGGCGGCGATCTGCCCGACAAGCGGCACGTACGCCGCGGCCGGCCGGGCGTCCCCGCTGCCGGTCTCCAGGTCGTGGACGCTGCCGCCGCCGTCGTAGGACGGTGACAGCGCCGGCCGGGGGTCGGGGCTGCGGACCTCGATGGCGCGCGGTCGGTGCGGGTCGCGGCGCAGGAAGCCCTTCTTCTCCAGCATCGCCAGCTGGTGGGACACGCTGGAGGAGCTGGTCAGCCCGACGGCCTCGCCGATCTCGCGCATGCTCGGCGGGTACCCCTGCCGCTCCACCGCGGCCCGGATCACCTCGAGCACCCGCCGCTGCCGCGGCGTCAGTCCGGCCTCGTCCGGGGGCCCGTCAGGGATCTCGGTGACCACCGCGCCGGTCCCGTCGCTGCCGTCCGTGTCCCCTCGCGCCACCGGGTGCCTCCTCGTCCGCCGTGGCCCCGGCGGCCTCCGCCGACGGGGTTGTGTCCGACCCCGCGAGGACGGTGCAGCCATGACCACGACGTGCTCGCCGACGGCCCGGGCGACCGCTCCCGACTGGGTGCGTCCGAGAGGCAACGCTAGCGATCCTGAGCGCCGGGATCAAACACCTGTTCGAAGTGTCGCTGGTTTTTGTCCCCGGAATGGGGTACAACTCGTACAGGCGTTCGATCGAACAGGTGTTCGGCCGAAGGTCGGGACAGCAGCAGGACAGGCACGAGGACAGGCACCAGGACAGGCACCAGGACAGGCACGAGGACAGAGCCGGGAGGCCGCGATGAGCACGATGACCGTGAGCACGGAGATCAGAAGCTCGGGGTTCGCCCGCCCGCTCCGGGCCGGCCGCCCGCTCGCTCCGACGGCGTCGCCTCCGGCGAGCCCGGCGGTGCGGGTCACCCGTCGGGGCCGGCTGCTGGTGACCCTGGTCCTGCTCCTCATGGCGGTGGCGGCGGCGGTCGTGCTCACCGGGGGAGCCTCGGCGCTGGCCGGCACCGACCAGCCGACGGTGGCGCACGAGCGGGTGACGGTGCTGCCCGGGCAGACGCTGTGGCAGATCGCCGAGCGCAGCGCCCCCGGTGCCGACCCGCGCGAGACGGTGCAGCGGATCCTCGACCTGAACGGGCTGCAGACCGCCCAGGTCGAGGCCGGTACGGCGCTTCTGCTGCCGTAGCCCGACGGCGACCTGCGTCCCCGCCGCGGCTGGCCACGACGACGGTGCCCGACACGCCGTGTCCCACTCTCCGGACGGTCTACGGACGCCCGTTCTGGCGCGCTGACCTGCGGCGATGTCCGGGAACGCCCTGGTCCCGGGGTGCCGGGCAAAATCAACCGAACGGATGTCCCCGGACCGCTTGCACATGTGGTGGTGCCGGGCATACCGTCCCACTACATCTTGTGAATGACACTGCTGTAGTTATCCACATGTAGTCCCCAGGATCTGGCCCCGATCCACAGGTTGTCCCGGGCCCGGTCCCCAGATCCGTCCACAGCCGAGCGCCGAGGGAGGCCATCGACATGCACTGTCCGTTCTGCCGGCACAGCGACAGCCGGGTGGTCGACAGCCGCGCCTCGGACGACGGCACGTCGATCCGCCGGCGTCGGCAGTGCATGCACGACGCGTGCGCCAAGCGGTTCACCACCCTGGAGACCGCGTCACTGTCGGTGACCAAGCGGTCCGGCGCCAGCGAGCCGTTCAGCCGGGACAAGGTGCTGGTCGGGGTGCGCAAGGCCTGCCAGGGCCGGCCGGTCAGCGAGGACGACCTGGCCCTGCTGGCCCAGCGGGTCGAGGAGACGGTGCGGGCCAGCGGAGTCGCCGAGATCGAGGCGCACGAGGTCGGCATGGCCGTGCTGCCGCCGCTGCGCGAGCTGGACGAGGTCGCGTACCTGCGCTTCGCCTCGGTCTACCGCGCCTTCGAGGACCTCGAGGCGTTCGAGGCCGAGATCGCGCTGCTGCGCGCCGAGCACGACCTCAGTCGCGACGCCGGGGCGGCCGGCGCCGTCGGGACGCCCGGCCGGGGCCAGCCCCACCCCTAGAAGTCCACCTGGGCGCCCGCGGATCGGGATGGCCTGTCGGTGCAGAAGTGTTGAATTCATAAGCGGTTCGGGAGGAGCAGGGATGACGGAGACGTCGCACGACAAGCCCCAGGTGGTCCGGCAGGGCACCAACGGCCAGGCCGGCCAGGGTGGTCGCGGCAACCGTGCCGCCGGGCTCACCATCGAGCGGATCTACACGACCGCCGGGGTGCACCCTTACGACGAGGTGACCTGGGAGCGACGCGACGTCGTCCAGCAGAACTGGAAGACCGGCGAGACGATCTTCGAGCAGCGCGGGGTCGAGTTCCCCGACTTCTGGTCGGTGAACGCCTCCACGATCGTCACCACCAAGTACTTCCGCGGCGCCCTCGGCACCGACATCCGTGAGACCAGCCTGCGCCAGCTCATCGACCGGGTGGTGCTCACCTACCGCCGGGCCGGCGAGGAGCACGGCTACTTCGCCACCCCGGCCGACGCCGAGGTGTTCGAGCACGAGCTGACCTGGGCCCTGCTGCACCAGGTGTTCTCGTTCAACTCGCCGGTGTGGTTCAACGTGGGCACCCCGAGCCCGCAGCAGGTCTCGGCCTGCTTCATCCTCGCGGTCGACGACCGGATGGACTCGATCCTGAACTGGTACCGCGAGGAGGGGCTGATCTTCAAGGGCGGCTCCGGCGCCGGGCTCAACCTGTCCCGGATCCGCTCGTCCAAGGAGCTGCTGTCCTCGGGCGGCACCGCCTCCGGGCCGGTCTCCTTCATGCGCGGCGCCGACGCGTCGGCGGGCACCATCAAGTCCGGCGGCGCCACCCGGCGCGCGGCGAAGATGGTCGTCCTCGACGTCGACCACCCCGACATCGAGGAGTTCGTCGAGACCAAGGCGCGCGAGGAGAACAAGATCCGGGCCCTGCGCGACGCCGGGTTCGACATGGACCTCGGCGGCAAGGACATCACCTCGGTCCAGTACCAGAACGCCAACAACTCGGTGCGGGTCACCGACGAGTTCATGCGCGCGGTGGAGCAGGGCACCGAGTTCGGCCTGCGTGCGCGCAGCACCGGCGAGGTCATCGACACCGTCGACGCGCGCACCCTGTGGAAGAAGATCGCCGTCGCATCCTGGGAGTGCGCCGACCCGGGCATCCAGTACGACGACACCATCAACGACTGGCACACCAACCCCGAGACCGGCCGGATCACCGCGTCCAACCCGTGCTCGGAGTACATGTCGCTGGACAACTCCTCCTGCAACCTGGCCTCGCTGAACCTGCTGAAGTTCCTGCGCGACGACGACACGTTCGACGCCCCGACCTTCGCCAAGGTCGTCGAGCTGGTCATCACCGCGATGGACATCTCGATCTGCTTCGCCGACTTCCCGACCGAGGCGATCGGCGACACCACCCGCAAGTACCGCCAGCTCGGCATCGGCTACGCCAACCTCGGCGCGCTGCTGATGGCGACCGGCCGCGGGTACGACTCCGACGGCGGCCGCGCGCTCGCCGCCAGCATCACCTCGCTGATGACCGGCACGTCGTACAAGCGGTCCGCTGAGCTCGCCGGGATCGTCGGCCCGTACGAGGGCTACGCCCGCAACGCCGACGCGCACAAGCGGGTCATGCGCAAGCACGCCGCGGCGAACGACGCGATCCGCGGGGTCGACGCGCTGGACACCGACGTGCAGCGCGAGGCCAACAAGGCCTGGGACGCGGTCGTCAAGACCGGGGAGAGCAACGGCTACCGCAACGCCCAGGCGTCGGTGCTCGCCCCGACCGGCACCATCGGCTTCATGATGGACTGCGACACGACCGGCATCGAGCCGGACTTCTCGCTGGTCAAGTTCAAGAAGCTGGTCGGCGGCGGCTCGATGCAGATCGTCAACCAGACGATCCCGCGGGCGCTGCGCAAGCTCGGCTACACCGAGGAGACGGTCGAGGCGATCGTCGAGTTCATCGCCGAGCACGGCCACGTGATCGACGCACCCGGCCTGCGGCAGGAGCACTACGAGGTCTTCGACTGCGCCATGGGCGAGCGCTCGATCGCGCCCATGGGGCACGTGCGGATGATGGCCGCGGTGCAGCCGTTCCTGTCCGGCGCCATCTCCAAGACCGTCAACCTGCCGGAGACGGCCACGGTCGAGGAGATCGAGGACGTCCACTTCCAGGGCTGGAAGCTCGGCCTCAAGGCGCTGGCTGTCTACCGCGACAACTGCAAGGTCGGGCAGCCGTTGTCCGACGGCAAGGCGAAGTCGGCCTCCCCGGCCGAGGTCGAGAAGGTCGTCGAGTACCGGCCGACCCGCAAGCGGCTGCCGAAGAAGCGCCCGGCGCAGATGACGTCGTTCGCCGTCGGCGGCGCCGAGGGCTACATGACCGCGTCGTCCTACCCGGACGACGGTCTCGGCGAGATCTTCCTCAAGATGTCGAAGCAGGGCTCGACCCTGGCCGGCGTCATGGACGCGTTCTCGATCGCGATCTCGATCGGCCTGCAGTACGGCGTCCCGCTGGAGACGTTCGTCTCGAAGTTCGTCAACATGCGCTTCGAGCCGGCCGGACTCACCGACGACCCGGACGTCCGGATGGCGCAGTCGATCATGGACTACGTGTTCCGCCGGTTGGCCCTGGACCACCTCGACTTCGACACCCGCTCGGCGTACGGCATCTACTCGGCCGAGGAGCGGTCCCGCCAGCTCGAGACCGGGTCCTACCTCCCCAACGAGGACGACGACGACGTCGAGGAGGAGCTGGAGTCGCTCGCGCAGTCCGCGCCGGTGACCGAGGCACCCAAGGCCGAGGAGAAGCCGGCCACCGCGGCCGCCAAGGAGGCTCCCGCCGAGGCGCACTCGTCGGCCGAGCTGCTCGAGGTCATCACCGGCCAGGTGTCCGACGCCCCGCTGTGCATGACCTGCGGCATCAAGATGCGCCCCGCCGGCTCCTGCTACGTCTGCGAAGGCTGCGGCAGCACCTCCGGCTGCAGCTAGTGTGAACGGTCAGGAAATGTCCCCGCAGGATCGGTCAGCAATGTCCCGGGAACGGTCACAGGGACATTCGTCCAGGTGAACGAACGACCGGAGCCCCGGCCTTGAAGTGAGGCCGGGGCTCCGTGGTGTACAGGGCTCAGTCGACGGGGTGCGGACGGCGGCACCTTCCCAGGAACTCAGCTGATCGAGGCACGCCTCACCGACACCCTGGACCAGACCGCCAAGGACCGGGATCTGCTGGACTCCGGGCGCGTCGACGAGGTGGAGTGGCACTTCTTCGCCGGGAGCACCGGCACCATCGGCGCCGACCCTCGAATCCTCGATGCGCTCGACGCGGCAGACATCCCGTAACTTCTTCCACCTGCCGTGACAGGCTGAGCCGGTGCCGATGCTCGACTACACCCAGCTCAGCCCTGACCAGGCGCAGGAGCTGCACCGGGCGGAGCTCGACCGCCACGACGCGGTCGTGGACCGCTTGCGGCAGCGGGTCGCCGCCACCGGCGGCGACCCCACCGCCCTGGACGGCAGCCTGCCGAGTCTCGTCCCGCTGTGGCGCTGGTACGTGGCCTGGTACGACGCTGGTCACGCGGCGGCCCCTGCAGAACTGCCGCCCTGGTTCGCGCGCGGCGACCAGCCGCAGGAGAAGGACCTACCCGACACGCTGTTCGCCGTGGCTGACGAGCTGGGCCACTACCTGAACGATGTTGCCCTGCGGGTCGCGCCCGGTGCGCACTGGCGCTTGATCGGAGAACGCGGCGGCGTCTGCTTCGAGGACTTCCAGAAGACCGGCGTCGCGCTCGGCCCGGACGACCTGGTCGGACCTGACCTCGCCTGGGTGATGTGCCTCCGGGTGCGTCGGGGGAAGAACCGCGAGGACACCGCGCTGCTCGACACGTTCAACCGGCGCGTCGCCCATCTCGGCGTCACTTGAGCACCTGGCTGGTGGTCACCGGCGGGGACGAGACACACCAGTACGACGCCGCCCGTCCTCTGCCGCCGATCCGTGGCGTGCCGGTCGCTCGGCGCAGTCGTCGGACAGGGGGAGCTCTCCCACCACGGCGCAGGTTCCGCCCTGCGAGCTGGAGCCAATGGTCAGGTGATCGAGCAACTCGCAGCTACGCGCCAAGTGGTCGACTATGTTCTCCGACGAGGAGGAGGTGGTGGCGTCCCGGCTGGGGATCGGGCTGCTCGCGATCCGCCCGAGCGGGCGGATCCGGGAGGTCCTCGGGGCGCCCGCGCAGGAGCCGCTGGCCGGGTTGCGGGGGCGGCTGCTGGAGAAGCTCTTGTGCGGGTGTGCGCTTTCACGCAGCGCGCCGGGTCAGGCGACGTGAAGCCCCGATGATTT
>CAWDZK010000002.1:0-182873 GCA_963807005.1 uncultured Actinomycetota bacterium
AACCGGTTGCCCGGCCGGGCGAAGTGGTGGCCCGCCCAGGCCGTGTACAGGCCCGGGTTGATGCCGCAGAAGAGCACCCGCAGGTCCGGACCGACGACGGGAGGCACCGGGCGCCCGGCGGCCGCGAGCAGGTCGGCGCGCGACGGCCGGGCAGCCGGGCTGGTGGGCACGGTCAGCGAGTCTCGCCGGGCTCAGTCGTCGCAGCAACCGAGTGCGCGCGTCGACCGACGCCTCAGGGGTCCGCGACCAGGCCGGACCGGGCGCCCTCGGGCCGGGGCACGACCAGGACCGGGCGCGGAGAGAACTCGAGGACGTGTCGGGTGACCGAACCGACGTACGGCTGTCCGGGGCCCCGGACGTCGGAGCGGCCCACCACCACGACGTCGGCTGCCCAGTCGGAGGCCTGCTGCAGGATGCACCGGGCCGGCTCGCCGTCGACCGCCAGCGTGTCCACGTCGAGCCCGTGCCGCCGGGCGAGGTCCGCTCCGCGCTGGAGCAGCGAGTCGGCGTCCGCCTCCCGTCGCTCCGCCACTCCCGCCTCGCGCCCCATCGCGGCGAGTGCGCGCACGAGCTCCCCGTCCTGCAGGACGTGCACGAGGCACAGCCCGGCCCCGATCGGGGTCGCCAGCGCCACCGCCACCTCGAGCGCGGCCAGCGCCGCCGGCGAGTCGTCGAGGGCGACCAGCACCCGGACCGGGCGCGCAGCCTGCGCCGGGAGCGACGGCGTCATGCGGTCCCCGTCCCCCTGCTCGATGTGCCCCGTCGTGCGCCGTCCCCCGCCGCCGCGGCCCACCGCAACCGGATGCCGTCGGCGTGCTCCTGCTCCTCCAGTGCGAGCCTTGCCTCGGCCAGTGCCCCTCGGAGGCGCGGAACCCACCTGTCCTCGATCGCCCGCAGGCGGCGACGGGTCACCCGCTCCTCCGCGGCGACCACACGCAGTGCACCCTGCGCGGCGGCATGAGCCGCGGCCGCCTGCACGGCCCGCAGGTAGCTGTCCCTCGCCTGGAACAGGGCCGCGCTGCCGTCGGGGACGGCATCGGATGAGCGCGACGACAGGCGGCAGGACGCCTCGACCGGGTAGCGGACACCCATCGACCCCGCCCATCGCACCTCGACGTCGACGAACGGTCCACCCTGCGCCAGCCGCAGCCCCCGCTGCCCGCCGAGGAGCACGCTGCGCAGCAGCCAGGTCTCGGCCTCGCGGACGGCGGCCTCCCACGTGAGGGCGGTCTGCGCTTCCCGCAGGCTCATCCGTTGCCGCTCGGCGTGCAGGATGCGCAGCTTGTGGTCCAGCAGCTCGGCGCCGCGCTCGGCAACGTCGAGCCGATGCTCGAGCCAGAGCCGTCCGGCACGCCCCGGCGGCACTCGACGCAGTGTCGACACGGCGCTCACCGGCCCACGGGCCGCACGTCGTCCGCCGGCCCGGTGCCCTCGCCAACCGTGGAGGCACTGCCCGGCAGGTGGCGCTCGACCAGGGCCGGCGGCAGCATCGTCAGCTCGCGCGCCGGCAGGACGGACAGCGCGTCCCAGGCGCGGTCCAGCGTCGCGTCCAGGGAACGCGCCTCGTCCTGCCGCTGGTCGAGGAAGCGCCTCCGAACGGCTTCGTCGAACGACAGGTAGCACCGGTCGGTCACGCTGAGCGCCTCCTCTCCCACGAGCTCGGCCAGCTCACGGACCTGCCGGGACCGGGAGAGCGAGGCCAGGGTCTGCGCAGCCAGGTCCAGGTGGTCGTCCCGGGTCCGGCCGGGTCCGGCGCCCTTGCGCATCAGCCGGGACAGCGAGCCCAGCACGTCGACCGGTGGGTAGACCCCCGCGGCGTGCAGCTCCGGGGACAGCACGATCTGCCCCTCGGTGATGTAGCCGGTGAGGTCGGGCACGGGGTGGGTGATGTCCCCACCGGGCATCGTGAGGACGGGCAGGACGGTGACCGAGCCCGGGAGCCCGTGGATCCGGCCGCACCGCTCGTAGAGCGAGGCGAGGTCGCTGTAGAGGTAGCCCGGGTAGGCGCGCCGACCGGGGATCTCCCCGCGGGCCGCGGACACCTCCCGCAGGGCTTCCGCGTACGACGTCATGTCGGCCATCACCACCAGCACGTGCCGGCCCCGCGCGAACGCGAGGTCCTCGGCGATGGTGAGCGCGAGCCGAGGAGTGAGCACCCGCTCGACGACCGGGTCGTCCGCGGTGTTGAGCAGCATGACCAGCTCGCCCGCGGACGACCGCTGCTCGAGGGCGTCGCGCACCGTGGCGGCGTCCGGGTGGGTCAGTCCCATGGCCGCGAAGACCACCGAGAACGGCTCGTCCCCGACGGAGGCCTGCGCGGCGATCTGGGTCGCGAGCTCCAGGTGCGGCAGCCCGGCGACGGAGAACACGGGCAGTTTCTGACCGCGCACCAGGGTGGTGAGCCCGTCGATCGCCGAGACGCCGGTGATCACCGGGTCGGCCGGGGGTTGGCGCCGGGTGGGGTTGAGCGGGCGACCGGACACCGCGGCACGGTCGCTGCCGCGGACCTCGGGACCCCCGTCGACCGGGTCGCCGCGGCCGTTGCACACCCGTCCCAGCCAGCCCTCGCCGACGGGGATGTGCAGGGTCTCCCCCGCGAACGTGACGTGCGACCCGGCGGTGCGCATGCCCTCGGTGCCCTCGAAGACCTGGACGACAGCCAGGTCCCGGTCGACCTCCAGGACGAGGCCGTGCCGGACCTCGCCGGAGTCGAGCCGGATCCGCGTCGCACTCGTCCCAGCCGACGCCCGAGACACCGCTGACGACCAGCAGTGGTCCGCGCAGCTCGGCGACCCCGGCGTACTCGACCGCGCCGAACGGGGCCGACGTGCGCTCGGACCCCGCGCTCATGCCAGTGCCTCCAGCCGGGTCAGCACCACGTCCCGGAGCCGCTGCACGCCCTCGACGTCGTCCGCGCCGGTCTCCTCGCGGGCCCGGACGAGCGGCCCGAAGTCCAGGTCCTCGACCGTGGACGCGGGAACGCCGGTGCCGACGAGCGCCTCGCAGCGGTCGGCGACGACGAACACGGCTTCGACGAGCGCGGCCCCCTTCGCGGCCGAGCAGAAGGCGTCGTTGGCGCTGAGCGCGCTCTGCTGCAGCACGCCCTCGCGCAGCAGCCTGGCCGCCAGCATGACCATCCGCTCGGCGCCGGGCAGCGCGGCGATCCCGACCAGGTCGGACAGGGCCGCCAGGCGGTCGGCGTCCGCCAGCAGGGCCGTGACCCGGCCGCGGCGGCGCGCCCACCCAGGGTCACCGTGCCGGGCATGCCACCCTCCCAGCCCGTCCGCGTCCCGGGAGAACGAACCGGTCCACGCCACGGCCGGGTAGTGCCGGGCGTACGCGAGGTCCCGGTCCAGCATCCAGGTGCAGCGGACGAACCGCTGCGTGTGCGCGGTGACCGGCTCGGTCATGTCCCCGCCCGCCGGCGAGACGGCCCCGACCACGGTGACGGAGCCGGTGCGCCCGCCGAGCGTGACGACACGTCCGGCCCGCTCGTAGAACGCCGCGAGCGCCGAGGCCAGCCCGGCCGGGTAGCCCTCCTCGACCGGGAGCGCACCGGTGCGTGAGGCGAACTCCCGCAGTGCCTCGGCCCACCGTGACGTCGAGTCGGCGATGACCACGACGTCGTAGCCCATGTCGCGGAAGTACTCGGCGACGGTGACGCCGGTGTAGATGCTGGCCTCCCGCGCCATCATCGGCATGTTCGAGGTGTTGGCGATGACGACGGTGCGGCGCGACAGCGAGTCGCCGGTGCGCGGGTCGGTGAGCTCGGTGAGCTCAGCCACCACGTCGGCCATCTCGTTGCCGCGCTCCCCGCAGCCGACGTAGACGATCACGTCGGCGTCGCACCACTTCGCGATCTGCTGCAGCAGCACCGTCTTCCCGGTCCCGAAGCCACCCGGCACCGCCGCAGTGCTGCCCCGCGCCACCGGGTACAGCAGGTCCAGGACCCGCTGACCGGTCTCCAGCGTCTCGGCCGCGTCCAGCCGCTCCTGGTACGGGCGGGGCTCCCGCACCGGCCAGGTCGTCGTCAGCCCGACCTCGTGGCCGTCGACCACGGCGACGGTGTCGTCCGCCGCGTACGACCCTGCTGCCGCGACCCGCTCGACCGCGCCCCCGACCCCCGGGGGCACGAGCACGCGCAGCGCCAGCGGGCCGCCGTCGCGCACGGCCCCGACCTCGTCGCCCGCCGACACCGGCGCACCCTGCGCCACCGTCGGGACGAAGTCCCACCGGCGGACCGGGCCGTCGGCCCGGACGGCCCCCGGCACGAGCCACGTCCCCGCACCGGACAGCGGACGCAGCAGCCCGTCGAACACGCCACCCAGCAGTCCCGGCCCCAGCGGTGCGGCCAGCGGCGTTCCGTCGGCGACGGCGGAGGCCCCGGGACCCAGCCCTCCGGTGTCCTCGTACGCCTGCACCGACACCCGGCCGTCCGCGATGGCGACCACCTCGCCGGCCAGCCGGGCCGGCCCGAGGGAGACGAGGTCGTTCATCGCCACGTCGGCCAGCTGCTCGACCTCGACCAGGGACCCCGAGACCCGCACGACGCGGCCGGTCACCGGGCCCACAGCCCGTCCACGTCCGGGCCGAGCTGCTCGATCGCCCGGTCGGCGAGCGACTCCAGGGTCAACGACGACCCGCCGACCAGCCGACTCCGCCACGACACCACCACCGGGGGCGTCGGTGACGACGGCGTCCGGTCCGAGGGTCCGGCGCGCGCGGGCGGCCAGCCGCTCCCGCAGCCGGGGGTAGTCGGGGTCCTCTCGCAGCGCGGCCACCTCCGCGAGCACCCGACGGCGAAGCTCCTCGGAGGACTCGCGCTGCGCGCGCAGGACGGCACCGCGCGCCTGCCGGCGGGCCCTGGTCCGCTCGCTCGTGAGAACGGCCTCGGCGTCGGCCTCCCCCTGTGCGCGCGCCTGCTCGCGGATCGCCGACGCTTCCCGCTCGGCCTGGGCGAGCACCTCCGCCGCCTCGCCGTCGGCGTCGGCCAGCCACCCCTCGGACACGGCCCTGGCCCTGCTCACCAGCGCCCTGCGCACCGGGCTGAGCGGATCGATGCCGACGAGGGCGTCGAGGACGGTCATCAGGGCAGCACCACGCTGAGCGGGTTCAGGACCGACGTACGTTCGGCACCGAGCGCTGCCGCGGCACGTGGGGTGAGGACGACGACTCCGACATCGACCGGGAGAGCATCCCAGGCCGCGCGGACGGCGTCGTCGTCCTCGGCCCCCAGCACCAGCACACCGGCCAGCCCGAAGCCCTGCGACCTGACCTGCTCGCCGAGAACCGCTACCCGCGCCATGACGGTCACGCCTTGCCGATGAGGATGATGGCCACGACGAGGCCGTAGATGGCGATGCCCTCCGCCAGGCCGACGATGACCATCGCGCGCCCGAACAGCTCCGGTCGCTCGCTCATCGCCGCGAGGGCGGCGGCACCCGTGTAGGCGACGGCGATGGCGGCGCCGATGGACGACCCCGCCACGGCGACCGCTGCACCCAGGAGGGCCGCCCAGTTCGAGGTGGTGCCGGTGGCCGCCTGGGCGAGCGCCGCGGGCACGACCGGGTCGGTGGCCGCGCCCCCTCGTGTCGCGACCATGATCACGACGAGCGCGGCGAGCAGCAGCACCCCGTCAACGGCCAGCAGCGGGATGAGCGCTGCCCTGCCGCGCCGGCGCAGCGCGAAGCGACTTCCCGCCGACACCAGGAGGACAACGGGCAGCGCCAAGAGCCAGATCGTCACGGGACACTCCTCGTGGTTGCGGCAGGAACGGGGTCCGCCGGGACGTGCCAGGGCCGGAACGGTCGGCCCTCGGCGGTGAAGACGCGGGAGAAGAGCTCGTAGTACTCCAGGCGCAGGGCCTGCACCCCGGCCACCAGGGCCTCCAGCCCGAAGGCCACCGCGTTGCCGGCCAGGAAGACGACCAGCGCGGCCGGGACGAGCAGGCCACCGGATCCCCAGAGGCTCGCCGTGCCGTCCCAGACGATGGCCCCCAGCGCGGCATGAGTGAGGCCGAAGGCGGCCAGGCGCGCGAACGAGACGATGTTGGTGCCCAGCCGGATGACGGCGTCGAACAGCTCGACCGTGGCCTGGGTGACCCCGGTCGCGCCGCCTCCCGAAGCGGCCAGCAGCCCCAGGTAGACGAGGACGACGCCGGCCGCGGCCACGACCACGCCGGCGGTGACCAGCCAGGGGCTGCCGAGGTCGGCCCCGAGCAGCACGAACCCGAGCCCGGCGAACAGCGCCGCACCGGCGATGCCGGACGGTGCGCTCAACGCGCGCGGCCACCCGCCCTCGCGCCAACGGTTGACACCGCCCACCACGTAGGCGCCGGCGAGCAGCACCGCGCCGACCCCCAGCGCCGCCGCCAGCAGCGTCACCGGCTCGTCGAGAGGGGCCAACCAGAGCACCGGCACGACGCCGGTGGGACCGAAGAACTCGCCGAACAGCAGTCCGAACACGATCGCGAACCCACCGGCCCCCACGACGAACGGCCAGACCCGCTGCAGGGCCCGGAGGCGACGCGGCACCCCCCGACGCAGCAGCAGCCCGGCCACCACCAGCAGCGCGCCGTGACCGGCGTCCCCGAACATCATCCCGAACATGAAGACGTAGGCCAGGCCGGCGAGGAACGTCGGGTCGACGTCCTCGTACGGGACGGTGCCGTAGGTCCGGACCAGTGGCGCGAAGGACTGACGGACCGTGCCGCCGGGCCGGAGCAGGGTGGGCGGGTCGACGCCCCTCGGGGTGGGCAGCGGCACGACACCGCCCCCGGCTCCGTCGATCCCGGCTGCCAGCCGGGCGATCTCGCCGGCGGGCATCCACCCGGCCAGCGCGGCGAGCTCCCCGCGAACGACGGCCTCCGCGGCGTACGACTCGAGCTCGGCCTCCCCGGCCAGCAGGTCGGCGCGCCCGTCCCGCTCGAGGACGTCGAGGTCGGGCGGGGCGGCCGCCAGCAGGGCGGCCGGAACGGGCTCGGGGCGCAGCCGCTGCAGCCGCCCGCCCGCCTCGCCGGTGGTGCGGTCGGTGGTCTGGCCGGGCCCGGTGACGCGGTCGATCTCGACGCTCCCGGCGTCGGCCACCCGGACGAGCAGCTCGCGGATCGCGTCGGCCGGGCAGACCAGGGCAACCCGCTGCATCCGGACCGGCTCGGTCGCTTCACGCCACGGCATCGAACGCCTCCAGCGCAACGTCGGGCGTCGCCGGCGTCCCGGACCTCCCGGGCGCCGCTGGCCGGCTGCGCGCCGAGACCTCGAGGGCCGCTCGTAGCCGCCAGGCGTCGGCTGCCAGGACGGCGACCGCTCCCACCACCGGACGCCGGCTGAACGCGGAGTCACGCAAGAGCTGGAAGCCGTCGTGCTCCACCCGGTGCCACCAGGCGGCCTCGGCAAGCCACAGGTCGTCCGGTGCCGACACGTCACGCAGTACCCAGCGAGCGTCGGAGGGAAGGAGGCGGGTCAGTCCCTCGAGGCTGGTGGTGTGCGCCTGCACCGCCTCGACGAAGGCCGGCCCCACCACGTACGACGCGCGGAGCGCCACCGGTTCCGGCAGGCGCCGGCCCCGCAGCGTGCACTCGCGGGTGAGGAGCAGCGCGGTCGCCGCCCTGGCCCACGGAGCAGCCTCCGGGACCGCACCGACGAGCCGGTCGGCCCAGGCGACCCGGACCCCCAGGTAGATCGCACGCGCCGTCGGCTCGCCGACCTCCCCCCACGGTGACCCGGCAAGGCTCTCGCGGGCCTGCGCCAGCGTGCTGCTCCCGGCGAGCCGGGACCACGCGGTCTCGAGCGCTCCGAGCCGGTACGCCGGCGTCGTGGCGAGACCCTCCAGTCCCTGCACGTGGTCGTCCAGGTTGGCGATCTCGAAGCCGGCCGCGAGGTCGCGGGTCACCTCGGCGCCGGACCGTGGGAGCCAGCCGGTCAGCACCCGCAGGTGCCAGAGCAGGGTGGCGCCGACCGCGTGCTGCGCCTCGGCGAGCGAGTGGTCGGGTCGCACGTCGTGGCGGTACGGCGTGGCCCCGAGGCCGGCCAGTGCCGTGGCCAGGTCAGGGCTCGCGGCGAGCGAGCGCGCCGCGCCGGCGCCCAGCCGCCTCCGGGCCAGCGCCTTGGCACGGACGGTTCCCGCCACCCACGAACCGCTCACGCCTCCTCCTCGAGTGCGCGCCGCACGTCGCGCCGGACCCGCTCCACGTAGGCCGCCATGGCGCCGGCCGAACGGGTGCGGACGAGCTCGGCTTCGCGGTTCCCCGCCTCGAGCACGGCGGCGGTCTCGGCCTCGGCTCGTCTCGTCAACCGTGCCGCGGCGTCGACCCGTTCGGCCTCGGCCTCCCGCCGAGCGTCCGCGACCCGTGCTCGCGCCTGCTCCCGGGCCCGGTCGCGGCGCCGAGCCGCCTCCGTGCGGGCATCAGCCCTGATCCGCTGAGCCTCGGCCTCGACGTCCGCCAGCAGCGCCAGCACCGGCTCGAGCTCGGCGGAGATCTCCGCCACCCGGTCGGCCGGCACTCCGCCGGCGGCGGCAGCTCCCGGCGTACCGGCGGGCCGGAAACGTTGGAGCAGGTCGCGCGACCGTGGCATACGACCTCCCCTGCGGGACTCCCCTGTCTCGCAGCACACTGCCCGCCGCGGCCGCCGACCGACAGGGCGGACCTGCTCGACCGGACGGGACCTTCGTCACTGCGGGTCGTGCGTCGGCTGCCCCCCGACGAAGGTGGCGAGCACGTCGCCCTCGTCGTCGAGAACGGCGATGTCCGCCTGGGAGCCGGGGTGCAGCCGACCGAGGTCGTGGCGGCCGAGGAGGTCGGCCGGGCGGCTGGTCGCGGCCGCCACCGCGTCGGCGAAGCCCGCACCGGCGTCCTGCGCGAGCCGGACGGCCCGGTGCAGCCGCAGCACGCTGCCGGCCAGCCCGCCTGCCTCGTTGCGCGCCACGCCGTCGGCGACGGTCACGCCGACATCACCCAGCCGGTAGCGCCCGTCGGGCGCGCTAGCGCCGCACATCGCGTCGGTCACCAGCACGAACCGCGACCGGGCAGCCGCGATGACCAGCGCCGCCGTCTCGGGGGCGAGGTGCACGAGGTCGCAGATCATCTGCACGGCGACGTCCCGCCGGGCCAGCGCGACCCCGGCCAGCCCGGGCTCACGCGAGGTCGGCGCGGTCATGCCGTTGAAGACGTGCGTCACCGTCCGGGCACCGGCGTCGAAGCCGGCCTGGGCAGCCACGGAGTCCGCGTCGCTGTGGCCCAGGGCCACCAGTATCCCTCGGGCACTCAGCCAGGTGACCAGGTCAAGCGCGCCGGCGAGCTCGGGAGCGAGTGTGAGGCCGACCACCGGGCCGGCCGCGATCAGGCGCTGCACGAGGGGGAGGTCCGGCTCGCGGAGGTGCGCGGGCGGATGGGTCCCGTTGCGCGCCGGGGAGAGGAACGGGCCCTCCAGGTGGGCGCCGAGACATCTCGCGGCGCCCGGCTGGCCGGCACCGGCCACCTCGGCCGCCACCCGCAGCGCCCGGGCGGACGCGTCCTCGGGCGCGGTGATGAGGTTCGCCACGAACGAGGTGACGCCGTCCCGGGCCATCGCCCGCGCCGCGACCGCCCACTCCTCCGCCGGTGCGGTGAGGAAGTCCACGCCGGCGTAGCCGTTGACCTGCAGGTCGACCAGGCCGGGGACGGCGGTGCCCCGCCCGCCCGAGGTCGCGAGTCCGACGGCCGCGACGACGCCGTCCTCGACGCCGACGTCGCCCGGCACCAGCACGCCCTCGACGACGGCCTGCTGCACGCCGAGCCGCCTCACCGCGTCCCGCCCGACAGCATGGTCTCGAGGGCGTCGCCGGTGACCCGTCCCGCCCCGTAGGTCGACACGACCGACGCCCCGGGCAGCGGCACGTCCCCGGGCCAGCCCATCTCCACGGTCACCAGGTCGGGCCGCGCGGCCGCGATCGCCCTGAGCCGGTCGAGCACCCAGGGATGCCGCGCGGCATCCCGAACCAGGGCGACGACCGGCCGCTCGGCGGCCGGCGAGACGAGCCGCCGCACCGGGTCGTCCTCGACGACGTCGACCCGCTCGCCGCACACGCTGCCGTCGAGCGGCAGCCCCCAGGGCGTACCGTCGGCGACCGGGCTGCGGCTGGTGACGAACCGGAGCACCGTCGCGCCGCGCAGGGGCGGCGGCGTCCCGGTGACGCGGATCGCGGCGCGTGCCGCGCGGCCGGCCGCCTCGCCGTCGGGTGCGGTGGCCGTGGCGGCGGCGCGCAGCCGCCGCGCGTGCTCGCTCGCGCGCTCGACCCGCCCGGCGGCCGCGACCAGCCGCGTCTCGGGCAGCACACCGGAGCGGACGGCGTCGACGACGGCCGCCACCACCGCCAGGTGCAGCTCCGCGTCCTTGTCAGCACCGAGGCAGACCAGGTCGCAGCCGGCGGCCAGCGCCCGGACGGCGATGGCCGGGACGTCGCCGAGCCGGCCGGCGCCGCGCATGTCCAGCGCGTCGCTGACGAGCAGCCCGTCGAAGCCGAGCTCGTCGCGCAGCACCGCGACGACCGTGGGCGACACCGTCGCGGGCAGCCGTCGGTCGAGGGCGGGGAGCAGCAGGTGCCCGGCCATCACCGCGAGAGTCCCCGCGGCGACCGCGGCCGCGAACGGGACGAGCTCACGCTCCCGCAGGGTGGCCGGCGACGCGGCGACGACGGGCAGGGCGTGGTGCGAGTCGACCGCCGTGTCGCCGTGCCCCGGGAAGTGCTTCACGCACGCCCCGACCCCGGCGGACTGCAGGCCGGCGACGTAGGCCGCGGCGTGCCGGGAGACCAGCCCCGGGTCGGCGCCGAAGCTGCGCACCCCGACGACCGGGTTGCGCGGGTCGGAGGCGATGTCGACGACCGGCGCGAGGTCGAGGTCGACGCCGGCGGCGCGGAGCTCGGCGCCGATCGCGCGGGCGACGAGCTCGGTGAGGCCGACGTCGTCGACCGCGCCCAGCGCAGCGTTGCCGGGGTACGGCGAGCCGTCGGCGTGGTGCAGCCGGGTGACGTCGCCGCCCTCCTCGTCGGTGGCCACCAGCAGGTCGGGGGACCGGGCGTGCAGATCGGCTGTCAGTCGCGCGAGGTCACCGTCGGTGCCGACGTTGGAGCCGAACAGGCAGACCGAGCCGAGGCCGCCGTCGAGCATCCGGGCCAGCCAGGGCGGCAGGTCCGGTCCGGCGAAGGAGCCCATGACGACCCGGCGCGCCAGCACGTCGAGATCGGGGCTGCCCACCCGCACGACCGTAGCGGCGGTGCCGCCGGACGACGAAGGCCCCCGTCGCGGACGACGGGGGCCTTCGGGTGTCTGAGGTCAGACGGGGCGGACGGACTCCGCCTGCGGGCCGCGCTGGCCCTGGGTGATGTCGAACTCCACGCGCTGGTTCTCGTCGAGCGACTTGTAGCCGTCGCCCTGGATTGCCGAGAAGTGCACGAAGACGTCGGCGCCGCCGCCGTCCTGCGCGATGAAACCGAAGCCCTTCTCAGCGTTGAACCACTTCACGGTGCCCTGAGCCATGTGCTGTCTCCTTGTAATGAACGGTCGAGAACGCGAACTGTGCGGACTCGGGCTGCTCGTGGACCGTTCTGCGGCCCGACATTGGTCGGGGTACAGAAAGGCCCGCGGTGTCTGAAAATCCGCGGGCGTCAGAAACGTTCGGGGAGATGCACACTGCAACCAGGAACGACGGTATCAGCAGATCGGCCCGGAGTGTGCATCCGAGCGCTCCGATCAGGTCAGGGCGAGCCGCTGACCGGCTGCCTCGACCACGTCACCGACGGCGAGCTGACGTCCCCGGCGGGTCTCGACCTGGCCGTTGACACGCACGTCCCCGGACGTCAGCAGCGCCCGGGCGGCGCCGCCGGACTCCACCAGACCGGCCAGCTTGAGCAGCTGCCCGAGGCGGATGCCCGGCTCCCCCACCTCGACGTCCATGCCGGCAAACTACGACACACCCGACCTGCGGATCAGCGGATCAGCGCCCGGCCGAGCCCGCCGAGCAGGCGCGGCCCGAGCAGCCCGCGGCCCAGCCCCAGCTCGACCAGGTCGTCGAAGACCCGCTGGTCCCGCTGGGCGGCCAGGACGCCCGCCCGGACCACCCGGTGGCTGCGGGCCAGGCGGGCTGCGACGTCGGTGTGCCGCAGGTGCCGGCCCAGCGCGGCGCGCAGGGCGGTGCGGTAGGCGCGTCCCGGGTCTCCCGGATCCGCCCGGCCGTCCGCGGCGCCCACCGCCGCCTCCCCCGCGAGGGCACCGGACAGGACGGCGTAGTAGATGCCCTCACCTGTCATCGGGTTCACCAGCGACAGCGCGTCACCGGCGAGCAGCAGTCGGCCGTCGGGCTGGCGCGGACGACCGGACGACAGCGGCAGGCGGTGAGCCCGCCAGCGGGTCGCCCCGGTGGAGCAGCCCGGCAGCAGGAGGTCCAGCCGGTCGAGCAGGTGCCGCCGGGTCGGGCGCGGTCCCCCGGCGAGCAGCTCGCCGTAGCCGACGTTGGCCCGGCCGTCCCCGACCGGGAAGGACCACGCGTACGCCGGCCAGCCCACCGGGGCGAACACGATGGCCTGCTCGGCCGCGAGGTCCGGCCGCACCGGCGCGTAGCCACGGATCGCGACCGCGACGGTCCCTGCGAGCGGCGGCGCGGCACCGGCCAGGGCCCGGGTGACGCCGTTCGCCCCGTCGGCGCCGACGACGACGCGCGCCCGTTCCCCGTCGACGACGACGTGGTCGGCCCGGACGTCGAGCGAGCGGACCCGGGCGCGGCGCAGGACCGCGCCGGCGCCCACCGCCGCCCGGACCAGGCGGGCGTCGAGGTCGGTCCGGGGCACGACGTAGGCCGGTCGCCGCATCCGTGCAGCGACGTACGGCCCGGCGGGGAACCCCAGCCGAAGGAGGTCGACGGGCACGTCGCGGTCCCCGAGGTCCACGCCCAGCCCGGCCAGGACGTCGACCGCGTGCGGGGCCACGCCGTCGCCGCAGGCCTTGTCCCGCGGGAAGGCGTCGCGGTCGAGCAGCAGGACCCGCGCGTGCGGGCGGCGCCGCAGCGCGGCGACCGCGGCAGCCGCGCCGGCCGGGCCGGCGCCGACCACCGCCACGTCCCACATGACCGCCAGTGTCGCCCGCCCGCCGCCGCGGCGCCTCGCGGCGGCTGTGGACAACCCCTTCCTGGGCGCCGGCAGCGGAAGCCCCTGTGGACGGCGCCTGCGAGCAGGTCCGGCCCGCGGCAGCCTGGGGCAGGTGCAGATCGACGTGGACACCGAGGAGCTGACCGGCGTCGCGGGCGCCGTACGGCAGGCCGCGGCCGCCGTCGGCGGTCTGGTGCTGCCCCGGGCGCCCGACCCCGAGAGCGTGGCGGCCGGCGACGCGCTCCGCATGCTGCTGCGGGTCGTGGACGAGCAGCGTCACGACCTGTCCGCCGCCCTGCTCGGCGCGGCGGTCCTGGTCGAGGCGGCGGCCGCCGACTACGCGCGCGCCGAGGCGCGGGCCGCGCCATGACCACGTACGACGACCCGCTGCTCGGGCCTCCGCTGCCGCGCGACGACCCTGCGGACACGGCCCCGCTCGCCGGGCACCTCCGGCTGCTCGCGGACCGGCTGGGCGTCCAGGGCGCCCGGGTCGCTGCCATGGTCGGCGTCGGCCGGTGGTCGGGGGTGGCCTCCGCCGCGGCCGACCGTCGGCTCGGCGGGTGCGGGCTGGTGCTGCGGCTGGAGCAGGCGCGGTTGCGGCAGGCGGCCGACGCGGTCGAGACCTTCAGCCGGCAGGTGCGGCTGTCGCGAGACGCCGCCGACGACGCGCGGCGGCTGGTCGCCGCCGCGCGGGCGGCCCAGACGCGGGCGGACCTGCTGGACCCCGCCGCCGCACGCAGCCGCGACGCCGGAGCCCTCGGGCGTCGGCCGGACGGTTCGCTCTACGCCCCGGACGCGGTGGGGCTGCTCGATCGGGCCCGCGCCCGGGCCGTCGAGGCGTGCACGACGTACGACCGGGCGGCCGCCGAGCTCACTACCGCGTTGACGTCGCTCTCCGGGCGCCGGGTCCTCCGCCAGCACGTCGACGGCCGGCTGGCACTGGACCTCGTCGCACTGGTGCCGGGCATCGGCTCTGCGGTGGTCGCCGGCGACGTTCTCCACTACGCGGCCACCGGCCAGTGGGAGCAGGTGGCGGTCACCGCCGCGTCCGCGGTGCCCGGTCCGGTCGGCTGGGCGGTGACCGGGGCCGGACTGGCGGGCTCGATCTCCCGCCTCGGTGACGTGACGGGCATCGAGCGGACGTCGCCGACGATCCCGGTCGTGCCGGTCAGAGCAGGCGAGCCGGCTCCGGCTCCCGGTCGGCGACGACGAAGGTCACCGCGAACATCGCCGCAGCCACCGTGAGCACGGCCGGCCAGGCGCCGACCGCCGTCGCGAGCAGGTGCGACAGCCCGAACAGGACGAGGAAGACGACGACGAGCACCACGGTGCGGGTCAGCCCCACCCGTCGACGCCAGCGGTCGGCGCAGATCACCAGGCCGGCAACCAGCACAGCTCCCCCGAGCGCGCGCACGCCGGTCAGGTCGGCCACGAGGTAGCCGACGACGAGGGTGAGCGCAGCCACCGGCGCGGTGGGGAAGGTGGACACACCTCCAGGCTATGTCGGGCCGCTCGGACGGGACGTCGACCGCCGGCAGCTCGCCGGTCCGCGGGGCGGGCTTGACCCGGTACCTGACTTCCAGGTTGATGATGGCGGCATGAGAGCAGGCGAAGCGGCCGCCGGCGCCGACGTGAACCCCCAGACGCTCCGCTACTACGAACGGCGGGGCCTCATCCCCGAGCCGGAGCGCACGCCGTCGGGTTACCGCAGCTACCCCGACGAGACCGTCAGCCGGGTGCGGTTCATCAAGGCGGCCCAGGCCGTGGGCTTCAGCCTCGACGAGGTGCAGGTGCTGCTGCACCTGGAAGCCGGACGCGTCACCGACTGCGCGGCCGCCCAGCAGCTCGCCCAGCAGAAGGTCGACGAGCTGGAGCGGCAGATCCTCGGCATGACGGCCATGCGCGACACGCTGCGGCGCTTCGTCACCGAGTGCGACTCGGCCCGGCCACCGGGCGCCTGCCCCCTGATCAGCGAGCTCGGCTCGAGGGAGAAGGCGCGACTACCTGGGCTGCCTGCCGTTCACCCCGATCGACGCGTGGGAGACCGAACGGCAACACAACCGTGCGGGCTCCCGCGCCGCGACGGGGTCGAGGCGTGGACCAGCGCACGGCCGGGGCAGCATCCCGCCCTCCCGGGCAGGGCAGCGGCGATCGAGCTGCTGACCGTCCCGGGGTGCCCGAACGCGGATCGGGTGCGATCCGACCTCGGCAGGGCGCTCGACCTGCTGCACCTGGACGTCCGCGTGGTGGAGCTCATCGGGGACCACCCGTCACCCACTGTCCTGGTCGACGGCAGCGACGTGGTGACCGGGCGGCCGCCCGCCTCGGGCGCGCAGTGCCGTCTCGACGTACCCACCTTCCAGCAGCTGCTGACCGCTCTCGGCGGCTGACGACCGGCCGACCCGAGCAGCTCGCGGCCGCGCGAACGGTCTCCGGCTCGGTCCGGTCGCGCGGGTGCATGCGGACACGGCCGGCGGCGACGGCCGAATCCTTGCTGTGCGGCCCGTGATTGGGCACAGTTCTGCCCACCGGCGTCGGGAGGCGACGATGAGCACGCTGCTCGTTCACATCACCTGCGGGCCGGAGGCCCCCACCCGCGCTGCGCTCGGCGTCCTGGTCGCCAAGGCTGCTGTCGACGAGGGCCACGAGGTCCGCGTGTTCCTGGCCGGCGACGGGGTCCAGCTGATCAGGGACGCCGTGCTGGACTCGCTCGCGGGCCTGGGCACCGGGTCCCTGCGCGAGTCCTTCGACGCGGTGGTCGCTGGTGGTGGCCGCTTCTACGTCTCCGGCATGTCCAGCAAGGCGCGCGGCGTGGATGCCGCGGACCTCGAGGGCAAGCCGGCCGAGATGGCGATGCCGAACCGGCTGGTCCAGCTCGCGTTCGAGGCCGACCGGGTGATCACGTACTGACCGCTTCGACGTCCGGGGACGGCGGAGGCCGTGAAGGACCTCACGAGTCGACGCCCACGCGGCCCGTCAGATGAGCGCCCGCGCACACGGGGGTGACCGCTCAGCAGGGCCCTCGTGGGCGACCTACCGGCAGACCATCGGGGACAGGTCGGGGCTGTTCGCGGCTCTCACGCGGGTCTGGGCACCGTCGCGGGCGCTGTACCCGGGCAGCTACCTCGACCTGTCACCCTCGACGGCGATCCCGTCGGTCACCTACGTCGACAACGATCGCCGCGCCGCGCGATTCTTCGCCGATCGGGAGCGAGTGGCTGCCGAGCTGGAAGGTCGGACCCGTGACGGGGCCGGGGCCGAGGTGACCTTCCTGCACGCCGACTACACCACCGCCCTCCCCCTGCCCGCCGCCGGATTCGACCTGCTCATCTCCCTCTACGCCGGTTCGGTGTGGGACCACTGCAGGCAGTACCTCGGCCCGGGCGGGCTGCTCCTGGCCAACACCAGCCACGGCGACGGCAGCGTCGCTGCGCTCGATCCCCGGCTCGACCTGGTGGGCGCCGTGCACCACCGCGACGACACCTACCGCCTCGACAGGAGCTCACTCGACAGCTATCTCGAACCGAAGACCCCGGCCGCCGCCGACCCCGACCTCATCCGTCGACGGGGGCGCGGGATCGCCTACACCAGGACCGCGTTCGCCTACGTGTTCCAGCTGGTGTGACCCACCGCTCGGACCGTCTCGACGCTCGGCTGATGCCACCTGGTGACCGCCTGCCGGCTGTCCGGGACCTCTAGTCGTGGACGAGCCTCTGCACAACGACGGCGACCACTCCGGCGAATGCCCCGAGGACCGCGCCGGCGACTGCGGCCGGCACCGCGACCTCGAGCACGGCGAACCATGCCGTCGCGGGGTGCGCACGCAGGCCGAGGACCAGTCCCACGACACCGCCGAGGACGCCGGCAGCGACCAGGCCCAACGCCGCGAATCTCGGGACCAGCGGAGCGGACGCCAGCTGGGACCGTGCCGTCATCATGGCGTCAGTATGCGCGCCGCTCCGCGGGTGGCGGTGGTCGTCGACATCCGGTACCACTTCCCGCGTACACACCGCCCGGGCCCGGGACTCCAACCACGGCACAACGATCCGATCGGGCCCGGTATCGGGCCTGGGGAGGCCGTTCAGCCGTCGTCGGTGCTCAGCCGGCTGCACGACCGACCGGGACAGCGTGCACTCGTCGCCACGTGGCTGACCGCAGGCGACCGACCACCGCGGTGAACCTCGTCCATCGCTGGACGACCCTCGTGGCGGACCCGCAGGGCAGCTGATGTCCGGCACCATCCACTGCCGCTCTGACCGAGCAGATCACCGTTGGTCGGACGGTAGCGGTCGTGGCTGGCACGGCGCGACCGGCCCGGCGGCGATCCCGACCTCGCCGTACACGCCGTCGTCGTGGATGTTCGAGGCGGCGATGACCACCGTCTCTCCGTGCGCCACGTCACGTCGGTCCAGGATGATCTCGATGCCGCCTTGCCCGACCCTGAAACGGGTCGCGCTGGCTGAGGCGGAGGGCGCGTCCGCGTAGCGAGGCTGCGCGCACCTCATGTCGCGGCCCAGGTACTGAATGTCGGCTTTCACTCCCAGGTTGCGAAGCGCGTCCGCCAACCCGGCGGCGTCCTCCAGGCGGTTGACCTGCACCGTGATCGTTCCGCTGGGCCCTCCCTGCACGGCGAAGGCCGGGCTGCCGATGAGCCCAGGCACGATCACCGCCGCTGCCACACCCACGGTGGCAGCAACGAGCGAAGCCACGCGCGCACGGCGACGACGCGTCGGTGGCCGAGAAGCATGTCCGTGACTCACGGACGCTCGCGTCGGCTTGGCCGATGCCGCACGTGCTGCGACCACCTCACGCAGCTCACCGAGCAGCTCGGTCTCGAAGGAGTCCAGCGTGTCGGTCATGTGGATGCCTCCCGTGCAACGGCGCGACTCTGAGGGTCGTTCTGGGTCGCACGCAACTGTTTTCTGGCTCGGTGCAAGCGGACTCTGGCGGTGCTCACCTCGATGCCCAAGGCCTGCGCCGTGTCCGCGATGTCGAGGCCGTCGATCACCGTCAGTTCGAACACTGCGAGAAGTGCCGGGCTGAGCGCGTGCAGCCGACCCAGCACCGTGCGGGCATCGCGGGCAGCATCGATCCGTTCGACGGCGCGCGCCATCGCGTCCGTCTGGAGCTGCCGACGGCCTTGCAGCCGATCCACAGCGTGGGCGTGGCGGCGCCGCCGGCGCAACTCCATGGACACCACGTTCCGAGCGACACCGAACAGCCATGCTCGGGGTGACCCGGACTCGGCTCGGTAACCGGCTGCCGTCTCGATGACAGCCACGAAGACGTCTGCCGTCAGGTCTGCCGCGACATGCGGATCGCTGACTCGACGCGCGACGAACCGCTGAACCGCCTCGACATGCTCGCGATAGAACGCCTCGAACGCGTCGGGGTCGGTGCCGACGATGGCGACGTCGAGGCTGTGGCTCATACCTATCCATTTGCCGGAGACGGCACAGCGTTACATGAAACGTGTGTCGTCCGCGAAACGGAACGTTCTGGCGAGCAGGCAGCCGGCCGGCTGGATGTCCCGCGCCGACGCCGGGTGTCCACCGGCCACTGGCGGCCAGGACCGCCGGGCCAGCGCGATGACTCTGATCGGTGAGTCCTGCCACCGCTCGGGTGCGACACGCCGATCGCCGCCGCGAGACTCGTCCAGCGCAGGGCGACCCCTCTGCGGACCCGGCGGCGCCCGATGCCCTGGCGAACCGAGCGACCAGCGGCGGGGGGCGCGAGCACGGACGACGGCACAACGAGCCGATCGGCCCCGGCATCGGGCCAGGGAGGCCGTTCAGCCGTCGTCGGTGCTCAGCCGGCTGCACGACGACCGGGACCAGGTGCACGCGTCGCCACGTGCATTACCGCAGGCGACCGGCCACCGCGGTGAGCTGGTGCTGCCGTGCCGGGTTGTGGACAACCGACGCCGGGCCGGTCAGGACTTGATCTTGAGGTTCGTCGGGTCGTAGAGCGGCCGCAGCGACACCGTGGCAGGCACCAGCCGGTCGGCCACCTGGACCTGCCAGTCGGCGCCGTCCAGCCACGCCTTGTCGACCGCGTCGTGCGCCTGCACCATCGCCAGGCCGACCGCTCCCCCGAGCGTGTGCCCGTACGACGCCGCGCGCAGGTACCCGACCGCCGTGCCGTCGCGCAGCACCGGCTCGGCGTGGTGCAGCATCGGCTCCGGGTCGGACAGCAGCACCTGGACCAGCCGCCGGGTCAACGGTCCGGCCGCCTTCTTCGCCTCGACCGCCTTGCGGCCGATGAAGTCGTGCTCGACACCGTCGTGCTCCCACGACACCGCGAAGCCGAGGCCGGCCTCGAGCACCGAGTCGGTGTTGTCGATGTCGTGGCCGTAGTCGCGGTAGCCCTTCTCCATCCGCAGGCTCGCGAGGGCCTTGAGCCCTGCGTGCCGCAGCCCGTACGACGGTCCGGCGGCCACCACCCGGTCGTACAGGTGCAGCGCCTGCTCGGCCGGGACGTAGAGCTCGTAGCCCAGCTCGCCGAGGTAGGTGATGCGTACGCAGAGTGCGCGGGCGAAGCCGATGTCCACCGGCCGGGCGGTGCGGAAGGGGAACGCCTCGTCCGACAGGTCCACCGTCGTCAACGACTGAAGCAGCTCACGCGACCGCGGCCCCTGCACGTTGAGCTGGGCCCAGCCGGAGGTGACGTCGGTCACCGTGGCGTGCAGGTCGCCGGCGTGCCGGCGCATCCAGGTCTCCACGTGCCGGTGCGCGGTGTCCGAGGCGACCACCCAGAACCGCTCGTCGTCGAGCTTCGTGACGGTGAGGTCCGCCTCCAGCGTTCCGCCCTCGTTCAGCCACTGGGTGTAGGTGATGACGCCGGGGTCACCGTCGACGTGGTTCGCCGACAGCCGTTGCAGCAGCCGGCCGGCGTCCCGGCCCTGCACGAGGAACTTGGCCATGAAGGCCATGTCCATGCAGATCACGTCCTCGCGCGCCGCGCGGTGCTCCTGCGCCCACCAGTCGAACCACATCGGCCGGTTCCAGGTGAGTGGTCCGGCGTCGGGGTGGTCCACGCCCCAGGGGTGGTACCAGTCCGCGCCCTCCCACCCGCTCACGTCGCGGAAGTACGCGCCGTTCGCCACCAACCGCTCGTGCAGCGGCGAGACCTTGGCGCCGCGCGCCGTCTGCATCGAGCGGTTCGGGTAGTGGCACTGGTAGACCATGCCGAGCGACTCGACGGTGCGGGTGGCGCGGTACTCCGGGTTGGCCTGGTAGGCGTGCAGCCGGTCGATGTTCATGCCGGTCACGTCGATGTCCGGCCGGCCGTCGACGATCCACTGGGCCATCGCCCGGCCGAGTCCGCCGCCGGTGAGGATGCCGATGGAGTTGAGGCCGGCCGCCACGAAGTAGTTGCGTACCTCGGGTGCCTCGCCGACCACCGGCTGCAGGTCGGGCGTGAAGCTCTCCGGCCCGCAGAAGAACGTCTTGATGCCGACGTCGGCGGTCACCGGCACCCGGCTCATCGCGGTCTCGAGGTAGGGGCCCATCCGGTCCCAGTCCGGCGCCAGCTGGCCGAAGGAGAAGTCGGCCGGAACGCCCTCGACCTTCCACGGCGCGCACACCGGCTCGAAGAGGCCCACCATCAGGCCGCCGCCCTCCTCGCGGTAGTACCCGTGGCTGGCCGGGTCCTCGAGCACCGGCCAGTCGCCGGAGACGCCGTCGACCGGCTCGGTGATGAGGTAGTAGTGCTCCGCAGCCTGCAGCGGCACCGTCACCCCGCTGCGCTCGGCCAGCTGCCGGGCCCACATCCCCGCGCAGTTGACGACCACCTCGCACTCGACGTCGCCGGCTGTGGTGCGCACCCCGGACACCGCTCCCCGCGAGGTAAGCACGTCGAGGACGCTGACGCCCTCCAGCACCTCGGCGCCGGCCTGCTTCGCGCCGCGGGCCAGCGACATCGTGACGTCGACGGGGTTGGCCCGGCCGTCGCCGGCGACGTAGAAGCCGGCGAGCACGTCGTCGGTGCGTGCCAACGGGAACATCTCGTGCACCTCGCGCGGCGAGATCTCCTGCACGTCCACGCCGCACCAGCGGTTGAACGCCGACACCCGCCGGTACTCCTCGAGGCGGTCGGCGTCGGTGGCGACCTCGATGAACCCGACCGGCTTGAACCCGGTCGCGAGTCCGGTCTCGGCCTCCAGCCGGGAGTACAGGTCGCGGGTGTACTTCCGCATCTCCGTGGAGGTCTCCGACGTCGACCCGAAGGTCACCATCAGGCCGGCCGCGTGCCACGTGGTGCCACTGGTCAGGCGGTCCCGCTCCAGCAGCAGCACGTCCTCGCCCAGGTGGGCCAGGTGGTAGGCCACCGACGAGCCGATCACCCCACCACCGACGACGACGACGCGGGCGCGCTGCGGCAGGAGGGTCTCGCTCATGGCGGGAGCCTAGAGCCAGCAGGTGGTCCCGGTGCTGACCGACGGGTCAGTTGCTCCGGTTGGCCACCGGCCCGGTCAGGCGGACTGGCGAAGGGCCTCGAGGTCGACCGCCGGGTCACCAGCGGCGACCAGCTCGGCGATGCGGCGCGCCTGGTCCTCGGCCGCCACGTGCGCGGCCTGAAGGGACGCGTCCGCCGCGTCGACCAGGTGAGCCATCACCGGGTTGGTCCGCGCGAGCGTGAGCTCAGCCGTCACGAAGGTGACGTCCAGCTTCCAGACGTCGGCGAGGACGCGACGCAGGTACGCCTCGCCGTGGTCCCAGCCCTCCCGCGGAGTGCCCGGACCGTAGCCGCCGCCGCGCGAGTGCACGACCACCGCGGGCCGCCCGGCGATCGGGTCGGGGCCGCCGTTGCGCAGCGGCTCGACCGTGAAGAGCCGGTCAAGCCAGGCCTGGACCGAGGCCGGGTTCGACCAGTTGTACAGCGGGACGGCGAACAGGAACGCGTCCGACCCGACCAGCTCGGCGGTCAGCGTCTCGGCGAGCGCGACCGCGGCAGCCTGCTCGAGGCTGCGGTCGTCGGCGTCCACGAACCGTGCGCCGACCGCGGTCGCGTCGATCAGCGGCACGGGCGCGGCACCGAGGTCACGCCGGACGACGACGCCGTCGGGGTGCTCCAGCGACCAGACCCGCTCGAAGGTGTCGGCAACGGACCGGGAGACCGATCGCTCCGGGTTGAGACTGGCATCGAGACGGAACAACTGAGGCACGGGAGGTCTCCTGGGCTGGCGGTGGACGCTGACAGCCGGAAGAAGGTTGAGCGCTCAGATATTGTTCCCGCAATTTATTACCGGATGCGAACGCCTCCCCGTGCGGGTCAGCGCGGCAGGAAGAGGACCATCAGCACCGACCAGACCAGATGGGTCGTGGCCGGTGCCAGCACCCCGCGGGTGGAGCGCCGCTCGAGCGCGAACAGCGTGCCCATGACGGCAGCGGCGAGGACGAGCGCCGCGTTGCCGGTGGCAGCGGTGACGACGACGTACGTCAGGGTCGACCACAGCCAGGGCCGGTGCCGGCCGAAGGCGCTGTAGAGGGCGCCGCGGAAGAACAGCTCCTCGGCCAGGCCGTTGGTCAGCGCGACGGCCAGCACCAGCCCGAGCCGGCCCGCGTCCGCGCGGCCGATGACCTCCGCCACCCAGTCGTCCAGGGCGGGCACCTGCCGGACCACCACCGCCGCCCCGGCGAAGCCGCCGAACGCAACCACCCCGAGCGCGGCGGGACCGAGCAGATGCCGCCGGCCGTCGAGCCGCCCCAGGTGCAGGGGGCCGGACAGCAGTGCCCCGACCCCCCACGTCGCCGCCAGGGCGAACCCCCACAGGTAGAACGCCGACCCGCCCGGCCCGGCCCGCAGGGTGAGGCCCAGGAGCACCGCGCCCACCACGGCGGTGAGGCCGACGACCACCCGTCGCCGGGTCTCGACCAGCCGGGTCTCGACCAGCCGGGTCTCCTCGTGCCGGGGCGCCGTCGCCGGCCCCAGCACCGCGAGCCAGCGTCGGGTCGCCGGTGGCCGGCCGGTCACCTGCGAGCCCTCAGCCCGGGAGCCGGCCACCGAGGGCGGACGCGGCCGCCTGCAGCCCGAGCCGCTCGACCAGCGCAGCCTGCTGGGCCGACCGGTCGAGGAGGCGGTCCAACCGGGCGACGTCGTCCACCGGGTCCAGCGCCGGCGCGGACGCCGCCAGCCCGCGGAGAACCCGCCAGGTCGCGGCGTTCGCCGCGATGCCCAGCCCGAGCCCCTCGAGCTCGACGACCGGCGCCAGTGCGGACCGGTGCAGCCAGGCCCCGTTGAGCTTCAGCCGGCCGAGCTTCTCCGCGACCCACCCGCCACCCACCTTGTACGCGGCGACCCGCACCCCGAGACGGCCCATCAGCTCGCGCAGCGCGTCACGGTCGGCCGCGAGGTCCGCGGCCAGGGTCCGCAGCGGCGGCGCGAGCGGTGACGACCCCTCGCCACGGGCCGCCCGTCGCGCCAGCTCCACGACCCCGGTGAGGCCGGCCAGGTGGTCATTGAGGTAGATCGCGAGCGCCTGCTGCTGGGCCGGCGTGGGGTCCGTCCCGGTGGCGGCGGCGGAGCCGGGCGAGCCGGGCCGGCGCCCGGGGGCAGTGCGGTGGGTGCCGGTCTGGGCCACGGTGGGGCTCCTGGCGCTGGTCGGAAGGTGAGCGGTTGGCACGCGCGACGTCGGCTGAGGCGGTGCCGGCAGGGGTCTCCCTGCTGCACGTACCCCTGCCCGTCCATCGGTCCGGCACACCGGGCCGGACGGTCCGGATGTCGCAGGCCGCGACGTAGCGGTCCGCTGCACAGCAGGACCGGTGCGGGCCGACGCGTCCCGGCCGGTCACCACCCGACGGAGGGGCGTCACGGCCAGCACGCGGCGGCGTCCCCGTCCCCGACCCCCGGGCCGCCACCGTCGAGCTCGGCGCGTACTGCGCGGCTCACCTCGCGCAGCTCGGCCGGCCGCACCATGCGGTCGATGCCGTCCAGCAGCAGCCGCGCCATGGTGGCGCCGGGGTCCGCCCGCAGCGCGCGTTCCACCGCGACGAGGGCGAGTGCGCCGTCACCGGCGGCGTAGGCGAGCCAGGCGAGCACGGTGCAGACGGGCGCGGCGACGTCGTCGTCCACCAGCCTCGCGACCTGACCGAGCAGCTCGAGCAGCGTGTCGGCGTCGTCGTCCAGTGCCGCCGTCATCAGACCGTCGCGGACGCGCGTGTCGTGCAGCAGCACTGCGACCAGGAGCGCGTCGAGGCCGGACGGCGGCTCGCGGTCACCGTCGGCGTAGCGCTCCCGTAGCAGCGCGAGCCGCGCGGCGGCCACAGTCCGCATGCCTCCTCCCCCGCTTGCCTGGGCGCGGTCGACCATCTCGTCCAGCTCGCCGGCCGCCTGCACCCGGACCGCCCGGGCCAGCGCGTGGTCCGACGGCTCCACCCTGCCCCGCAGCGACTCCCGGTCGGGCAGCACCGTCGCGCCCTGCCCCACGGCCTCCGCGGCGTACGCGTCGGCCGCGGCGGTCGGCCGGTCCGGCAACGGCACCCCCTCGGTCGGGCAGCACCCCAGGTCGCGGCACAGGTAGGACCACCTCCGACCGCCGCGCACCAGCATCGCCTCGCACAGCTCGACCTCGTGGTCGTCGAGCGCCCCGGCCAGGTCGTCCACGAGATCGCACCGCGGGAGCTCGCCGCCCACGTCCGGAGCTGCGGTGTAGACCACGGCGAGCACCGCGTCGGCGCCGGCCTGGGCGGCGCGACGGGCGGTGTCCCTGGCTACCGCCGCCTCGTCCTCGGCCAGGGGCAGGTCCAGCCGCATGACGAGTCGGTCCCGCAGGCGGCTGCCCTCCAGCACCACCACGACGAGGCTCTCGCGGGGATGGAAGCCGAGCCGCCACGGCAGGACGCCGAGCACGTCGTCCGGGCCGCGCAGCCGGACCACCGTGCGCCCACCGGCTGCCGAACCACCACGTCGTCGCGCCGGAACGCCTCTGTTGCTGCCCGTGTCCATGCCTCGAGCCTCGGGCCGTGGGAGGGTGCCGAGCAGAGCCCGGCCCAGCTCGGTGGACAAGGCCCGGCTGTGGACGACCACCCGGAGCGGGAGGGGCGAGCCGCACGTGGACGCCGATGTCATCGTCGTGCGGCCTCGCGGCCGCCCCTCCGCGGATCTTGAGGCGACACGCCGTACCGAGCGCGGTGCGTCGTCTCAAGATCCGAGGGGGGAAGGGGGGCGGACTGGGCGCGGACGTAGGGTCGCCGGCATGGAGCAGCGCACGCTCGGCCGGACCGGCCGCCAGGTGTCCGTCGTCGGCCTCGGCTGCTGGCAGCTCGGCGCCGACTGGGGCGACGTCGGCGAGGCGGACGCGATGGCCGTGCTGCACGCCGCACTGGACAGCGGGGTGACCTTCCTGGACACCGCCGACGTCTACGGCGACGGCCGCAGCGAGTCCCTGATCGGGCGGGTGCTGCGCGACCGCGGCCAGCAGGACCAGGGCGTCACGGTGGCCACCAAGATGGGCCGGCGCGCCGACCCGTTCGAGGCGGGCGCGTTCACCCTCGACGCGTTCCGCGGCTGGCTGGACCGCAGCCGGAGGAACCTCGGGGTAGACACGATCGACCTGGTCCAGCTGCACTGCCCGCCCACGTCGGTGTTCTCCGACGACGCGGTGTACGACGCGCTCGACCGGCTGGTCGACGAGCAGGTGGTGGCGGCGTACGGGGTGTCGGTGGAGACCGTCGACGAGGCGCTGACCGCGATCGCCCGTCCGCACGTCGCGTCCGTGCAGATCATCCTGAACGCCTTCCGCCGCAAGCCGCTGGAGCGCGTGCTGCCTGCGGCGCAGGAGGCGGGCGTCGGGATCATCGCCCGGGTGCCGCTCGCGTCCGGGCTGCTGTCCGGGAAGTACGACGAGTCGACCACGTTCGCCGCGGACGACCATCGCACCTACAACCGGGGCGGCGAGGCGTTCGACGTCGGCGAGACGTTCAGCGGCGTCCCCTTCGACGTCGGCGTGCAGGCCGCCCGTGCCGTGGCCGCGCTCACGCCCGAGGGCGCCACGACCGCGCAGCTGGCGCTGCGCTGGGTGGTCGACCAGCCCGGCGTCACCACGGTGATCCCGGGGGCGCGCAACGCCGACCAGGCGCGCGGCAACGCGGCAGCCGGCGCCCTCGCGCCGCTGGACGGCGGCACCCTCGACGCGCTGCGCGCCGTCTACGACGAGCAGGTCCGCGAGCACGTCCACGACCGCTGGTAGCGGTGCAGACCTTCCTGCCGTACCCGGACTTCGTCGCCAGCGCGCAGGCGCTCGACGACCGACGGCTCGGCAAGCAGCGCGTCGAGGCCTTGCAGGTGCTGCGGGCGCTGGTGCGGCCGGTCTACGGCTGGAAGCACCATCCGGCGGTCCGGATGTGGGTGGGGCACACCGAGGCGCTGACGTCGTACGGACGGGTGATGTGCGTCGTGTGGACCGGGCGCGGCGGCGCCGACACCGTGCTGGACTCGCTGACGAGCGAGGCGGCCGCTGCCGGCCTGTCGACCGTGCGGCCGCAGGCCGAGCTGGCCGCGGCGGGAGCGCTGCCGCGGTGGCTGGGGGACGACGCGTTCCACCGCAGTCACCGGTCCGCCCTGGTGCGCAAGGACCCGGCCCACTACGGACCGCAGTTCCCGGACGCCGACCCGGAACTGCCCTACGTGTGGCCCGTGCGCGGGCCGCAGCGAGGCCGGGGCACGGCGCCGGCCTAGCCGACCGGAGCCGAGCAGGCCCAGCCCCCGTCCCCGTCGTACCCTCGCGGCATGTACGTCCCCCGGCACTTCGCGGCACCCGACGAGCGCGCGGTGCACGACCTGCTGCACCGCCACGGTGCGGCCGACCTGGTGACCAGCACCGAGCAGGGCCTGCTCGCGTCGTTGCTGCCGTTCGTCTACGACGAACCGGAGGGCGAGCAGCCCGGGCGGCTGCTCGGGCACGTCGCCCGGCCGAACGACCAGTGGCGGGTGCCCGCCACGACCGAGGCGCTGGTCATCGTGCGCGGCCCGGACGCGTACGTGTCGCCGTCCTGGTACGCGACCAAGCGCGAGCACGGCCGGGTGGTGCCCACCTGGAACTACGTCACCGCGCACGTCTACGGCCGGCTGGTCGTGCACGACGACCCGTCCTGGGTCGAGGCGGTCGTCCGCCGCCTGACCGCGAAGCACGAGGCCGGGCTGCGCGAGCCGTGGTCGGTCGACGACGCGCCGCCGGCCTACCTCACCGGGCAGCTGCGCGCGATCGTGGGCGTCGAGGTCGAGATCAGCCGGGTCGAGGCCAAGTGGAAGCTCAGCCAGAACCGGTCGGACGCCGACCAGGACGGGGTCGTCGCCGGCCTGGCCGGGCAGACCGCGCCCGGTGCCGGCGGCGTGCGTGCGGCGATGGCCGGGGAGCCGGCGCCCGGTACGTCCCCTTGAGCCGGTCGGGATGCAGGAGTAGGCCGGAGGGCGACGGGGGCAGCCGACGGACAAGGAGGTCGCCGTGTCGACGTTCATCCAGGTGATCGACTACCGCACCAGCAAGGGGGCCGAGATCGAGGCACTCATGGACGAGTGGCGGGACAGCACCGAGGGGCGCCGTTCGACCGCGAACGCGGTCACCTGCCGCGACCGGGAGCAGGACGGCCACTACGTGACCATCGTGGAGTTCCCGAGCTACGAGGCGGCCATGCGCAACAACGAGCTTCCGGAGACCCAGTCGTTCGCCGCCCGGATGCGCGCTCTGTGCGACGGAGAGCCGCGGTTCCTCAATCTCGACGAGGTCCGGCGGGACAAGGCCTGAGGGAGCCACCGCACGACCGCGTGGCACAGCGCGCGGTGGGGTGGCGGGCGTCCGCGCCGCTCACGGAGTGCGGACGTCCGTCACCCGGCCGGGCGCTCAGGTCCGGCGGCGGGGGCGCAGCCGGCTGGTGGGCAGCGCCGGCGCGGACAGCGCCGGACCGTCGTACGCCGTGACCCGGCCGAACCTGGTCTCGGCGCCGTCGACCGCGGCCATCCACTCCTCGCGCGCGGCAACGATCTCGTCGTGGCTGCGCGCCACGAAGTTCCACCACATCAGCAGGTCCTCGTCGAACGGCTCGCCGCCGACGAGGAACGCCCGGCCGCCCTGGTCCCCGGCGCCGACGCGCAGCGACCTGGCTCCGGGCGGCAGGTAGGCCAGCGACCCCGCGGGGAGCGGCTCGCGGCCGACGGTGACGTCGTCGAGGGCGAGCACCGCGTGCTCGAACGCCGGCTCCAGCTCGAGGCCGGTGCCGGCGGACGCCGCCAGCGTCAGCTCCGCGCCCACGATCGGGGTGTACGCCGCGGCCGGTGACCGGTGCCCGGCGAGGGTGCCGAGGACGACGCGGACGGTGAGGCCGTCGGCGCTGACGCACGGCAGGTCGGCGTGGTGGGCGAAGCCTGGTGCGATGTCGCGCTGCTGCGCCGGCAGCGCCACCCAGAGCTGCAGCCCGCGCAGCGGGCCGGCGTACGCCGCGGACGACGTCTCGGCGTGGCTGATGCCGCGGCCGGCGGTCATCAGGTTGAGCTCCCCCGGGCGCACCTCGGCATCGTTGCCGAGGCTGTCGCGGTGCCGGACCTCGCCGTCCAGCAGCCAGGTCACCGTCTGCAGACCGGTGTGCGGGTGCGGCGGCACGTGCATGCCGGACGACCCGCTCACCTCGTGCGGGCCGTAGTCGTCGAGGAAGCACCAGGCACCGACGGTCCGCAGGGCGCGGTGCGGCAGAGTCCGGCGGACCACCATCGCCCGCGGCCCGCCGAGCGGGACCTCGCGCGGCGCGAGGACCAGGGACTCCGCGCCCTGCTGGGGCAGGACACCCAGAGCGCTCTCCGCCGGTCGCTGGTCGAGGTTGCTCACCCGACCGAGCGTACGTCGGGTCCGCCGGTCAGTGCCGGGCGGCGGAGCCGAACCCGGCCTCGCGCGCCTTGACGATCGCCGCGGCCCGGTCCGGCACCTGGAGCTTGGTGAAGATGTTCGACACGTGGTTGCGGATCGTCTTCAGCGACAGCACCAGCTCGTGGGCGATCACCGCGTTGCCCTTGCCTGCGGCGATGAGGTCCAGCACCTGGCGCTCCCGGTCGGTGAGGGACGGGAACGCGGCGCGCGCCGAGCCGTCACCGGCGGAGAAGTGCTCGATCACTCGCCGCGCGACCGACTGGCCGAGCAGCACCTCGCCGGCCGCGACCGCCCGGACGGCCCGCAGGATCTCGTCCTGCTCGGCTCCCTTGAGCAGGTAGCCGCGCGCTCCCGCGCGCATCGCCGCGAACACCGACTCGTCGTCCTCGAACATCGTGAGCACGACGACCCCGACCCCGGGCCGCAGCCGGAGCAGCCGTCGGGTGGCCTCGATGCCGTCCAGGCCGGGCATCCGGAGGTCCATGAGCACGACGTCCGGCCGGAGCGGCTCGGCGAGCTCCACGGCCTGCAGCCCGTCCTCGGCGAGGCCCACCACCTCGACGTCGGCGGCCTCGGCCAGCATCAGCTGCAGCCCGGCGCGGAAGGCGGGGTGGTCGTCGGCGACGAGCACCCGCACCGGCTCGGGCGTCACGGGGCAACCGGGTCGTCGACGGCTCCGGCCGGTGCGGGCAGCGGCAACGCGGGAACCGGCAGCGGAGCAGGCATCGCCAACGGCAGCACCGCCTTCACCACCGTGCCGCCGCCGGACCGCCGGGCCACCGTGCACGACCCGCCGAGCTCGGCGGCGCGCTCGCGCATCGAGGCCCAGCCGACGCCGGCGCGAGTGAGGTCCCACGGCCGTGAGCCGTCGTCGGACACCGTCAGCTCGAGCGCGCCGTTGACCCCTACGGTCACGAGGCAGGCGGTCGCACCGGAGTGCCGCAGCGCGTTGGCCATCGCCTCGGTGGCGATCCGGTACGCCGCCACCTCGGCGGCCGCGGGCAGGCTCGGCGCCGGGGAGGGGCCCTCGACCTCGAACGACGGGCCGGCACTGCCGGCGCGGGTCAGCATCGCGGCGCGCTGCCGGAGCGCGTCGACCAGGCCGACCTCGTCCAGTGCCGGCGGACGCAGGTCGTCCACCAGGCGGCGGATGTCGTCGATGGCGTCACGGGTCTCCCGGCGCAGCTGCTGCAGCAGCCGTCCGGCGCGCTCGTCGCCGACCAGGCCGCTGACCGCGTTGAGCTTGAGCACGATGGCCGCGAGCGACGGCCCCAGCCCGTCGTGCAGGTCGCGCCGGATGCGTCGGCGCTCCTCCTCGCGGGCCGTCACGAGCCGGACCCGGGACTGCTGCAGGTCCAGGGCGAGGAACACCGCGTCGACGACGACCCCGGCGTGCCGGGCCAGCTCGTCGAGCAGCCCCCGGTCGGCGGCCGACAGGCCCCGACCCGGCGGGACGTGCACCACCAGCCGGCCGAGCGGCTGGCCGTGGTGCTCCAGCGGAACGACCACCTGCTCTGCCGCCGGGTCGGCCGGCGGCCCGCCTGCGGCCGCACCGGCCCGGTCGACCTGCACGTCCACCCGGTCCACCCGCAGCGCCTCGGCCACCGTGGCCGCGACCGTGCGCACCACCTGCTCGGGGTCCGCGGTGCCCTGCAGCCGGTCGGACAGCCGGCGCAGCGCGGCGTAGGGGTCAGCCCGGTCGCCGTAGACCCAGCGGTCGACCCGGCGGCGGACTCGCGCCTGCACGGGGTGGACGGCGACCGCGACCACACCCACGGCGAGCAGCCCGGCGACCTCGCCGCCGCCCGCGAGGGCCCGGACCGATGCCAGGGCCGCCGCATACGTGGCCACCACGAGCACGGTGAGGACGCCGTACGTCACCGTCCGGCTGAGCACCAGCTGGATGTCGAACAGGCGGCTGCGCAACATCGCCACCCCGATGGCGAGAGGAAGGACGGTGCCGAGCACCGTGACGCCCAGGAACTGCAGCACACCGCCTGCGCCCAGCCAGTAGTCCAGCCAGCACAGCGCGAGGCCCCCGGGGATGCTCGTGGCGGCCCAGGCGAACCAGAGCAGCTGCACGCGCTCCTCGCCGACGGCCCGGCGCAGCCGGACCACGGCGCAGACCACCGCGCCGAGCAGGAGAGCCGGCACGGAACCCACTCCGACCACGTCCGCGACCAGCTGGAGGGCCACTGGTGGGGCGGGCAGCCCGTCGAGCGGTGGCGTCACCCCCGGGTTGGCCTGCCGGAACGACGACACGTCCAGCGCAGCGAGGACGAGGAACACGACGTGCCCCAGCAGGCAGGCCGTGACGTACCGTCGCCACCGGTGGCTGAGGAAGCTGCCGGTCGGGAACACGTAGCCGACCAGCGCGAGGAACACGTAGAGCAGGACCCACGACCCCTGCCCGAGCTGGGTGGCCCACGCACCGATCCTGCTCCCGGTCGCGCTCGAGTCGCCGCTCAGGACGAGGGCGGCAGCGAGTGCATGCGCGACGAGGAGCCAGCCGACGACGTGGCGCGGGTGCCGCCGCAGGACCAGCAGGCCGACGACGAGCGCCGTCACCGACTCGAGCAGCACCAGGAGCACGGCAGGCATCACTCCTGGCAGCTGGTCTCTCCGCAGCCAGGTGCCCGAGGCGGTCCAGCCGACCACCCAGAGCAGCGCGAGCGCCGCGAGCAGCCGGACCCGTCGAGCGTCGCGGGTGTGGGCACCGCTGGTCCGCTGGTCCATGGCAGCTCCGAGTGTGGACCCTCGACGCCCCTCGCGGAACGGACTCGGGAACGGTTCCCGGCAAGGTCGGGACACCGGGCCGCGGCGCCCGGGCGCCCGGGCGGCGACGGTCGGTGGGGAGCCCGCCTGACGACGGCGGACCGTGACACGAGGAGACCGCCATGACACCCAGCCGCTTCGACCGATTCCTCCCGCTCGCCGGCGTCCTCGCCGGCGTCGCGTTCCTGGCGGTGAACATCCTCACGTGGGACGCGCCGAACGGCACCGACGTGACCACGGTGACGGCCTGGGGGTCGACGCACGAGACCCGCAGCGAGGTCGCCGGTTTCGCCCTCGCACTGGTCGCGGTGCTGATGGCGTTCTTCACCGCGGCGTTGCGCCAGGCGATCCGGTCCGGCGAGCCGGGCGAGTCGACGTACAGCAGTGCGGCTTTCGCCGGCGGCGTGATGGTGGCTTCCGCCTCCGGGCTGTGGTCGTTCCTGTCCCTGGCCCAGGCCTCCGCCGTGAGGGCCGGCGACCGCGCTGCGGTGCAGACGCTGGCACACCTGACATCGCTGGCCTGGCTGCCCTGGCTGATGGGGGCGATCGTGCTCTTCGTCGCCCTCGGTCTCGGCGGACTTCGGACGGCCGGCCTGCCCAGCTGGCTGTCCTGGCCCACCCTCGTGCTCGGCCTGCTCGGCCTCACCGGGATAGGCGGCTTCGCGGTCTACCTCGTCATGCCGGTCTGGCTGATCGTCGCCGGTGCCGTGCTGACCGGTCAGGTGGGCCGGGACTCCGTCGCCGCCGAGGTCCCGCGCCAGCCCGCGCACGCCTGACGCCGTACCGCAGCGGCCCGGGGCCCGGGCCCGGTCGACCTGGTCAGCCGTAGCGGCCGACCAGGTCGACCGACCGCTGCGCGGACGACGAGGTGTCGACCAGGCGCAGCCCGAGCACGTCGGCGGCCGAGGCCAGGGCAGCGACCGGGTCGGCGGGCAGCCGCCGCGAGGTCACCAGGTGGCGGACGACGAGTCCCTTGACCCACTTGGCGTGGTAGCTGACCGGGCCCACGTCGCCGCCGGGCCGCTCGGCGAGGACGCGGACGGCCACGAGCTGGTCGCGCAGACCGGCCGCCGGTCGCCACATGCCCCGGTAGTCGGTGGACCGCAGGTCCACCACGGGCTGGTCGCCCACGAGGGCGGGCATGGCCTCGGCGAGCGCTCCGCGCCAGTGCGCGGCGACGCCCCCATGGCCGGGGACCGTTCCGGACGCCGGCACCCGGTAGTCCGGCACCAGGTCCCCGGCCCGGACGACGCCCCAGAGGCCGCTCACCACGAGGACCGACTCCCGGGCCCTCCGGAGGGCGGCCGGGCCCAGCGTCGCGGCGTCCAGCGCCTGGTAGACGACACCGGCGTAGCGGTCGAGGGCGGCCATCGTCGGCGCCGACCCGGCCGCCAGGGTGACCCGAAGCGACTCCCGGGCGAGGGACGCCGGGAGCCGGAGGCCGGCGGCCAGCCCGGGCCGGTCGGTCCGCGCAGCCCGGCGCACCGCGGCGAGCAGCGCGGCGCGGGGTGCGGCCAGCCCGGGTGTGCTGAGGGACGGTCGTCGGCCCACCGGTGGGCCCTCGCCACCGGCGGTCTTGGCCTCGGACGGCGGCAGCAGGACGAGCACGGCGGGCGACGCTACCCGCCGGCCGACGGACGGGTCGCAACTGCCTGCTCGGAACTGGTCCTGGGAGCGGTCCCGGCCTCTAGGCTGCCGTCCATCCCACGAGGACGGTCGGTGGACATGTCGGTGAGATCGGACCGGACGCCGCTGCCCGACGCACGCAGCAGCGTCGAGGTGGCCGGCGCCGAGGTCCTGCAGATCGGAGTCCTCGGCCAGCTCACCGCGACCCGAGGGGACGCCCGCCTCGAGCTGGGCGGCCCGCGGCAGCGCGCGGTCCTCGCGCTGCTGGTGCTCGCCCGGGGCGACGTCGTGCCGGCCGACCGGCTCGTCGACGCGCTGTGGGGCGACGCGACGCCGCCCAGCGCCAGCAGCGCCCTGCAGGCCTACGTGTCGCACCTGCGCAAGCGGCTCGAGCCGGACCGGGGGCCGCGCGACCGCCAGGGGGTGCTGGCCCGGCAGGGCCCTGGCTACGCCCTGCGCGTCGACGACGACGCGGTGGACGCCTGGCGGTTCGAGCGGCTGCTGCGGCAGGCGGACCAGCACCTGCGGTCGGACCCGGCGGTCGCGCACCGGCTGCTCGAGCAGGCCCTCGGGCTCTGGCGCGGGCCGGCGTACGCCGACCATGCCGGCGAGAACTGGGCCGACGCCGAGGTCGCCCGGCTGACCGGTCTTCGGGCGGTGGCCCGCGAGCAGCTGCTGGAGGCCCGGCTCGGGCAGGGTGAGTCAGCCGTCCTGGTGCCCGAGATCGAGGCGCTGGTCGCCGACGACCCACTGCGCGAGGAGAGATGGCGGCTGCTCGTCCTCGCGCTCTACCGGGCCCACCGGCAGGCCGACGCGCTGGCGGCACTGCGCCGGGCGCGCACCACGCTGGCCGACGAGCTGGGGGTCGACCCGGGCCCGGCGCTGCGGGCGATCGAGGCGGAGGTGCTGGCGCAGTCCCCCACGCTGGACGCTCCGGAGCGGCCGCCGCCGACGCACACCGGCGCCCCGGCCGCGCCGGGACGGCCCGCGACCCGGGTGGAGCGGCCCGATCCGCCGACGGAGGAGATGGTCGACCGGGACCGCGAGATGCAGACCCTGCGGGCCGCGCTGCGGGAGGCGGTCGACGGCCAGGGCCGCCTCGCCCTGATCCAGGGTCCGGCCGGTATCGGAAAGAGCCGGCTGCTCGCCGAGCTGCGGTCAGAGGCGGTCGCGCGGGGAGCGCTGGTGCTCACCGCGCGGGGCAGCCAGCTCGAGCGGGAGTTCGCGTTCGGCGCCGCGCGGCAGCTGTTCGAGGGTCAGCTCGCCGACCCCGACCGTCGTGCCACGCTGCTCACCGGGGCAGCCACCTCCGCGGCGACCGTCTTCGACGACGTCGCCGGCGACCCGCACGCGCGTGCTGACGGCTCGTTCGCGGTGCTGCACGGTCTGTACTGGCTGACCGTGAACCTCAGCGCCATGCAGCCGCTGGTGCTCGCGGTCGACGACGTCCAGTGGTGCGACGCCGGCTCGGTGCGGGCGCTGGCGTTCCTCCTGCGACGGCTGGAAGGCCTCCCGGTTCTCATCGCGGCCACCCTCCGCACCGGTGAGCCGTGGGAGGAAGAGACGCTGCTCGCCGAGCTGGCGGAGGACCTCGCGACCGTCGCGGTGAGCCCGGCGCCCCTGTCGGCGCAGGCGACCGCGCACGTCGTCCGGGGACGGCTGGGTGCCGATGCCCACGACGCGTTCCTGGCCGCCTGCCACCGGACCACGGCCGGCAACCCGCTGCTGCTGCGTCAGCTGCTCCGGGCGCTGGAGGTCGAGGGGGTGCGGCCGGACGCCTCGCACGCGGACACGGTCAAGGCGATCGGCTCGCGGGCGGTGTCCAGCATGGTCCTCATGCGGCTGCGCCGGCTGCCGGCGACGTGCACTGCGGCAGCCCGGGCCGTCGCGGTGCTGGGCGACGGCGCCGAGCTCCCGGCTGTCGCCGCCCTCGCCCGGCTCCCCGACGACGAGACCGCCGCAGCGCTCGCCACCCTGGCCCGCGCGGAGGTCCTTCGGGCCGAGCACCCCCTCGGCTTCGTGCACCCGCTGGTCGGCGAGGCCGTGTACGGCGACCTGCCGGCCGCCGAGCGCGAGCTGCACCACGAACGGGCGGCCCGGGTCCTCGACGCCCGCGGCGCCGCCCCCGAGCAGGTGGCCGCGCACCTCCTCCAGGTGCCACGACGCGGTGAGCCGCGCACGGTGGAGGTGCTGCGCGAGGCGGCCGCCCGGGCGGCCGACCGCGGAGCCGCCGACAACGCCATCACCTACCTACGGCGCGCCCTGGACGAGCCGCCGCCGGCCGACCTGCGGCCCGGCCTGCACACCGCCGTCGGGGAGGTGGCTGCGATGAGCGACGGCGTCCTCGCGGTCGACCACCTGCGGTCGGCGTACGCCCTGACGACCGACCGGGCGCGGCGCGGGGCGATCGCCACGACCCTGGCCCGCACCCTGGTCTTCGCCGGCGCCCACGGCGAGGCCACCCGCTTCGCCCGCGCGGCGCGGACCGAGCTGTCCGACGACGACCTCGGCGACCTCCGGTGCGGGCTGCGCGCGCTGGAGGGGATCAGCGGCTTCATGCACGGACTGCCCCCGGCCGAGTGGCGGCAGGACCGCGACAGCGTCGACGGCGAGGGCCTGGGGGCGCGGATGCTCGCCGCCGAGCTGTCCTGGGAGCTGTTCGTCGACGGCCGCGAGCGCGAGCGCGCCATCGAGCTGGCGACCTTCGCCCTGGCCGACGGCGAGCTGCTCCAGGTCGACACCGGACTGCTGTGGGTGGTCGCCGCCATGGTGCAGCAGCTGTCCGACGAGGACGTCACGGAGTTCTGGGACACCGCGCTGCGGCACGCCCACGCCAGAGGGTCGCTGTTCTCCACCCTCTCGGTGCACCTGTGGCGGGGCTGGATGAAGTGGCGCCAGGGCGACCTGCGCGAGGCACTGCAGTCGTTGACGACCGGGAACGAGCAGAGCGTGATGTGGGGCATGCCGACGGTCGGCACCGCCTACGGCCACGCCGGCATCGCCGGGGTCCTGCTCGACATGGGCGATGTCGCCGGAGCCCGCGCCTACCTCGACCGCTACCGCGACGATCCGCGGCTCGGCGACGGTGCCCGGCTGTTCCTCGAGGCCGAGGGGAAGGTCCTGGTCGCCGAGCACCGGTACGAGGAGGCGCTGGCCGCGTTCGACCTGGCCCGGCTCTGGCTGCGGGACGCCGTGCAGAACCCGATGTGGGCACCGTGGCGCTCGTACCGGGCGGTGGCGCTGGCCGGCCTGGGCCAGCTGGACGAGGCGGTCGACCTGGTCCGCGAGGAGGTTCGGCTCGCCCGCACCTGGGGCGCCCCGAGCCTGCTCGGTGAGACGCTGCGCCGCCTCGGCACCCTGCTGTTCCGGCACGGCGAGGACGGCGAGATCGAGCTCCGGGAAGCCGTCACGGTGCTGCACGGGTCACGCGCCCAGCTGGAGACTGCCCGGGCCGAGCTGGAGCTGGCGCGGGTGCTGCCGTCCGGTGAGGAGCGCGAGCGGCTGCTGCGCTCGGCCCTGGCCGGCGCGCTGGACTGCGGCTCCCCTGGCCTGTACCGCGAGACGGCGACGCTGCTGCACGCGGCCGGCGTCGACGTCCCGGCCGAGGCCGGCGACGCCGTCGTGGTGACCTCGACCGAGCGCAGGATGCTGGAGCTGACGGCCGACGGGGCCGGACCGCGGGAGATCGCCCAGGCGCTGTTCCTGACCCCGCACCTGGTCGAGCGCACCCTGGCCGAGCTGCGCGAGCGGCTCGGCGCGGGCACCGACGCGGAGCTCGCCGAGGCGGTGGCGGCCCCCCGACGATGACCACCGGCGCGCCGCCCCCGACTGCCGCGCGTGGCACCGCAAGTCCCTCACAAGGGGGCACCAAGTCCCCGCTCGCACGCTGTTCCCGAGCCCGCCGGCCTGCGCCGGACCCGATACCAGCAGTCCCAGGAGGACTCCGTGACCGCTTCACCCCTCGTTCCCGAGCGGACCGCCGGCCCGCTCGCCGACGCCTCGTCCCTGCGTGGGCTGTGCGGCGGCGCCGTACACCTGCCTGGTGACCCTGGCTACGACGACGCCCGGATGCCGTGGAACGTCGCCGTCCAGCAGCGCCCGGCTGCAGTGGCCTACCCGGCCGACGCGGCCGAGGTGGCCGAGGTCGTCCGGGCCGCGGCGGCGGCGGGGCTGCAGGTCGCGCCACAGGGCACCGGTCACAACGCCGGCCCCCTGGGCGACCTCGGGCAGACCGTCCTGCTGCGGACCTCCGGCATGTGCGAGGTCACCGTCGACGTCGAGGCCCGGACGGCCCGGGCCGGGGCCGGTGCCCTCTGGATCGACGTCGTGGACGCGGTGGCCCCGCACGGGCTGGCCGCACTGCACGGCTCGTCCCCCGACGTCGGCGTCGTCGGCTACTCCGTCGGCGGCGGCATGGGCTGGTACGCCCGCGAGCTGGGCCTGGCCACCAACAACATCACTGCCGTGGAGCTCGTGACCGGCGACGGCCGGCTGGTGCGGGCCACCGCCGAGACCGAGCCGGACCTGTTCTGGGCCGTCCGCGGCGGCGGCGGGAACTTCGGCGTCGTCACAGCGCTGGAGTTCCGGCTGTTCCCGATCGACACGGCGTACGCCGGGATGCTGGTGTGGGACCGGTCCGAGGCCGACCGGGTCGTGCGCGCCTGGGCCCGGTGGGCGGTCGACGCCCCGGACTGCGTGACCACGTCGCTTCGGGTGCTGCAGCTGCCGCCGTTCGAGGAGATCCCGGAGCCGGTGCGGGGCCGCCAGCTGGTGATGATCGACGGTGCCGTGCTGGCCGACGACGACCGGGCCGCCGAGGTGCTCGCCGACCTGCGGGCGCTCTCCCCGGAGATGGACACCTTCGGCCGGGTGCCGTCGGCGTCACTGGTCCGCCTGCACATGGACCCCGAGGGCCCCACCCCCGGCGTCAGCTCCACCGCCGTGCTCGGCTCGATGCCGGACGCCGCGGTCGACGCCTTCCTCGAGGTGGTCGGCCACGGGACCAGCCAGTCGCTGCTGGCCGCCGAGCTGCGGCAGCTCGGTGGCGCGCTCGGCCGCCCGGCCGAGGACGCCGGCGCGGTGCCGATGGTGGACGGCCAGTTCGTGCTGTTCGCCGTCGCGATCGCGGCGACCCCGGAGATGGGCGCCGCCGGCCAGGCCGACGCGGACACGCTCGTCGCCGCGATGTCGCCGTGGGCCAACGGGACGCAGTACCTCAACTTCGTCGAGCACGCCTGGGACCCCAGGGCCGGCTACGACGAGGTGTCCTGGGCCCGGCTGCAGGCGGTACGCGCGACCGTCGACCCGGCCGGGGTCCTGCACGCCAACCACCGGATCCCGGCCGAGGTCACGCTGCCCACCCAGCGCTAGCAGTTCTGCCGCGAGTGGTGGGTTCGGCAGCCGGGAGCGGACATCTCGGGTGCCGAACCCACCACTCGCGGCCGGGGGTGTGCGGGAGGGAGGGGGAGGCGGGCGTCAGACGAAGCCGGGCAGGTCGCGCCAGGCGGCGGGCTCCGGGGCGACGTCGTCGCGCTCCACGACCACCTCGATCAGCCCGTAGGGCCGGTCGCCGGCGACGAACACCTCCCCCGGGTTGTCCAGGCCGAACGGTGCCAGGTCGACCAGGTAGTGGTGCTTGTTCGGCGCCGACATCCGCAGCTCGGCGACGTCGCCGCGGGCGTCGAGAACGGCCCGTCCCATCTCCCACAGGCTCTGCTGCAGGGCGAGGCTGTGCACGGAGCCGAACCGGGACACCAGCAGCGCGCGGATCTCGTCGTACGCCGCGTCGTAGCCGTCGGCCGGGACGGCGGACCACCGCCAGCGCGCCGTCAGAGCGGTCGCCAGCACGCGGTCGTCGGTGGGCGGCAGGGTGGTCCACTCGTCGACCAGGAAGTCCTTGAACTCCGAGCCGGTCGACTTGAGCAGCACCAGCCCGGTGAGCCCGGACACCACGTGCGCTCCCCCGTCGTACGCCGTGACCGCCGCTGTTCGCGTCTCGGCGCCGCTGCGGACGAAGGTGTGGTCGTGCGCCACGCCATCTACCGCCGCGCGGTCCCACCGGCCTCCTCGACCCGCACCTGCGCCGAGGTCACCGGCGCCACGTCGTCGACGAAGTGCCGGGCGAGCAGCAGGGCGAACTCCTCCACGGTGCCGACCCCGTGCTGCGCGGCGAACGCGTAGACGGTGTTCTTCTGGGTGTCGGTCGGCAGCACCTTCGTCTGGTCGCCCGCGAGGTGCGCCGCTGCGAAGTCGCCGCGCAGCGACGACGAGACCGTGAGGTCGCGCAGCTCGTGCCGGGCCGTGTCGCGCACGACCCGCACCAGCCGTGACTCCGACTTCCCGTACCTGGTGTCTCCCAGCCGGATCGCCATCGGTGCTCAGCTCCCGCGGTAGGTCGAGAAGGAGTACGGCGACAGCAGCAGCGGCACGTGCAGGTGCTCGTCCGACTCGGTCACCGCGAAGGTGACGACGACCTCCGGGTAGAACGACTCGCGTCCCTGCCCGAGGAACCACTCCCAGGTCGCGAACCGGATCCGGTAGATGCCGGGCTCGAGCCGGTCCGGGCCGAGGTCGCGCAGCCGCCCGTCGTCGTCGGTGCGGCCCTCCGCGTGGACGCCGCCGCCTTCCAGCACGACCGGCATGCCGGCTGCGGGCAGACCGGTGACCGTGTCGAGCACGTGGGTCGTGACCAGGCTCATGCGGTGCTCCCTTCGGTGGCCAGCCGCTCCAGCCGCAGCGCGTTGATCTTCCCCAGCTCGCGGCGTACGACGGTGCGCTCGTACGCCGGCTCGTTGGCCAGCCGCGACCGCAGCACGGCCAGCAGCTCGGCCCCGGAGCGACCGCTCGCGCAGACCAGGTAGACGTGGCCGAACCGCTCCTCGTACTCCCGGTTTCCCTCGGCCAGCGCGGCCTTGGTCTCCTCGCCCACACCGGACTGCTCGCGCTGCGACGACGCGTGCTCGCTGCGCTCGCCGATCCGCGGGTGGCCGGCCATCGCCTCGTCGAGGTCGCTCTCGTCCAGTGCTGCCAGTGCGGCGTCGGCGGTCCGCAGCAGGGCCGGGAGGTCGCCGTACGGCGCGGCGCCCGACACCAGGTCCACCCACCGCCGCGACGCGCAGACGGCCAGCAGTGCCTCGCGCAGCGCGTCCGCGGGCAGCTCGTCCAGCGCGAGCGGCTCGGGGCTGGGCGCCCGTCGGGCCAGCCGGCGCAGCTCAGCGGGCTCCGGGCCCCCTGCCAGCGCGATCTCGTCGGCGTCGACCGCGCCGCAGTCCACAGCGCGCAGGACGAAGGCGGCCAGCGCGAACGCGGTGGCCGGCTCGTCGAGGACGCCGCTCTCCCGGCGGTCCAGGTAGGCCCGGAGGCGGGCCAGCGCGGCGCGCAGTCCGGAGCGGTAGAACGCGAACGTCGCCAGGTAGCGGGTCGGCAGCTGCGCGGGGTGCAGGTCCCACCCCTGGTAGATGCCCCGCTCGAGCGACCGGCGCACCAGCCGCGAGTGCAGGGCCCAGGCCGCCTCGACGTGGTCCCGGTCCCCCACCGGCAGCACGTTGGTCGAGCCGTCACTGACCCGGACGCCGGTCTGCGCCGCGGCGACCTGCATGACGTCCTTGGCGTGGTCGGCCACCGGGTGGTCCATCGCCTGGTGCGCCGGGGCCACCCCGAGCGAGGCGCTGTAGTCGTAGGTGCCGTAGTGCAGGCCGGTGCAGCGGCCGGCGGACGCGTGCACGACCTGCGCGAGCGTGGCGGTGCCGTCAGCTCCGAGCACCGCCTGGGGCGTCTCGACCTGGACCTCGAACCGCAGCGTCCCGGCGGGCAGCCCGTGCGAGACCTCGAGCCGGTCGCAGAGCAGCACCATCGCGCGCACCTGCTCGACCGAGGTCACCTTCGGCAGGGTCACCACGAAACCGGGCGGCAGGCTGCTGCCCAGCTCGGCCAGCACCAGGTCGAGCGAGCGCACGCCGCGGCGCCGGGTGGCCGCCTCCATGGACTTCACCCGCACGCCGCGCACCAGCGGCGCGGCCGGACCGGCCAAGGTGGCGAGGACCTGGCCGGCGGCGGTCGCGTGCCGGTCCTCCTCCTCGTCGGGCCGGTGGCCGTAGCCGTCCTCGAGGTCGGCCCGCAGGTCCTCCACCGGCTGGCGGGCGAGCTTGTCGACGACCCGTGGCCAGACCTCGGCGACCAGCGCCGGGCCGAGCCCGGTGATGCCGGTCATGGTCGCGGCGTCCTCGCCCTCGACCGCGGCCAGCGCCTCGGCGCCGACACGGTCGAGCACGTCGGCGCCGATCCGGTCGGCGGGCAGGTAGAGGGTGTGCACCGGCTGCGGTGTCGCGGGCTCGCCCGGCCAGCCGGCGGCCAGCGCGGTGTCCCACGGGGTCAGCAGCGCGTCCAGCTCCCCGAGCACGCCGTCCGGCAGGGTCATGAGGTGGTGTCCCACCGGTCACGCAGCGCCACCATGCCGTCGTCGGTCGGCGTCCCCCACAGGCGCAGCCGGGCCATCCCCCCGTCCGGGTACACGTCCAGGCGGACGTGCGTCGCGGGCGCAGAGGCCGCCGGCAGGACGACGCGGTGCCTGGTGTCCGGCTGCAGCGGGGTCCGCTCCAGCAGCCTGGTCCAGCCCGCGGGGTCGGGCGAGGCGTCCCTGTCGCTGTCGGGGGCGTCGTACGTCGACAGCGCCGCCTCACCGGGCGCGTTGCCCAGGAACCAGGTGGTGTCCAGCTCCACCACCCGCACCGTGCCCCGCGCGGCGAGGCGGACCTCGACCCAGTCGTTGGCGTCGTCGCGCCGCCGGGCGGTCTCCCAGCCCTCGCCCATCGACCGGGCCAGACCCGGCGCGATCAGCCGGTCCGGCGAGCCGTAGAAGAGGTTGCTGCAGCCGACCACCCGGCCGCCCAGCTCGAGCGAGGCCAGGTCGACGGTGCCGAGCGCCTCGACCAGACGGGGGTCGGCCACCACCTCGCCGTGCACGCGGAACCGGGCGACCCCGCCGTCGGGGTGGATCGACAGCCGCAGGTGGGTCCACCGTTGCGGCGAGTCGACGGCGAAGACGTTGGCCGTGTCGCCCTGCAGGGGGGAACGCGGCACCAGGGGCGTCCAGGTCGCGCCCAGCAGCTCGGCGGTCGACGGCGTGCCGTCGTGGCAGAGGCCGTCGACGGAGGCCGCGCTCGGGAAGTTGCCGGTGAAGTGGCTGGTGTCCACCACCACGGCGCGGACGACGCCCGGGGCGCCGAGCCGGACGACGGCCTCGTCGTGGTCACCCTCGTGCGAGGGCCTGCGTCGCCGGGTCTCCCAGCCGTCGTAGACCTGCCCCTTGGCGCCGAACGTGCGCGGGGTGAACACGGCAGGCCCGGGGCTGACGAGGTTCTCCCGGCCCGCGAACAGCTCGTCGTTGGCCCAGACCGCCGCCCCGCCGAAGGTGCGCACGGCCAGGTCGGGCAGCGACAGCGGGTCCACCTCCGACGACGAGTCGGTCATCGTCATGCCTCCCCTCGCACCAGCAGCCGACCACCCGGCGGGTCGCCGTCGACGGCCGGGTCCAGACGACGCCCAGCCAACCACGTCGTGCGCACGGTGCCGGTGAGCCGCGCACCGGCGTACGGCGACACCGCGTTGCGGTGGTGCAGCCGGCCCGGGTCGACGACCAGCTCGTCGTCCGGGGCGAACGCCACCAGGTCGGCCGCCGCGCCCACGTGCACCGACCCCTTGGTCCGCAGCCCCAGCAGCGCGGCCGGCCCGGCGGCCATCCAGCCCACGACCTCGTCCAGGGTGTGGCCGCGCCGGCGCGCCTCGGTCCACACCAGCGGCAGACCGAGCTGCAGGGACGAGATCCCGCCCCAGGCGGTGCCGAAGTCGCCGGTGTCCAGCGCCTTGAGGTCGGCGGTGCAGGGCGAGTGGTCGCTGACCACCAGGTCGATCGTGCCGCTGGCCAGTCCGGCCCACAGCGCGTCGCGGTTCGCGTCGCCGCGCACCGGCGGGCAGCACTTGAACGGCGTGCCGCGGTCGGGCACGTCCTCGGCGCGCAGCACGAGGTAGTGCGGGCAGGTCTCGACCGTGAGGCGCACGCCGTCGGCCCGCGCCGCCGCGATCGCCGGCAGCGCCGACGCGCTGGACAGGTGCACGATGTGCGCGCGCGCCCCGGTGCGCCGGGCCGCGTCGATGACGCGCTCGATCGCGGTGTCCTCGGCCGCCGCCGGCCGGGAGGCGAGGAAGGCGTCGTACGACCCGCCGTGGGGGGCCGGCGCTCCGGCGAGCACCGTCGGGTCCTCGGCGTGCACGAGCAGCAGACCGTCGGCACCGGCGACCTCCTCGGCCGCGCGCCGCAGGCCGTCGCCGGTCAGGGCAGGGAACTCCTCGACCCCCGAGTCGGGCAGGAAGCACTTCACCCCGAAGACGCCGGCGTCGAGCAACGGCCGCAGCCGGCCGAGGTTCCCCGGGACCGCGCCGCCCCAGAAGCCGACGTCCACGTGGCACTGGCCGCGCGCCGCGGCCCGCTTCACCGCCAGCGCCTGCGGGTCCAGGGTCGGCGGCAGGCTGTTCAGCGGCATGTCGACGATGGTGGTGACGCCGCCGGCCGCGGCGGCCCGCGTCGCGGTGGCGAAGCCCTCCCACTCGGTCCGGCCCGGCTCGTTGACGTGCACGTGGCTGTCCACCAGGCCGGGGAGCAGCACCACGTCGTCGCGGAGCTCGACGGTCTCGGCACCGCGGACCGAGAGGTCCTGCGGGCGCACCTCGGCCACGGAGCCGCCCGACACCACGACCGTGACCGGCCCGGCCGCGATGGCCGGCTCCGCGCGCCGCCCGAGGACAGCGCGGGGGGCGTGGACGACCAGGTCGGGGGTCACCGGGAGACGATGTGCTCCGGCCGCACCGGGACCCTGGTGAGAAACTGCCCGGTGGCGGCCCGCACCGCGGCCAGCACGGCTGGTCCGGAGGAGATCGTCGGCGGCTCACCGACGCCGCGCAGGCCGTACGGCGCGTGCGGGTCGGGCAGCTCGAGCACGTCGACCTGCATCGGTGGCATGTCGAGGATCGTCGGGATCAGGTAGTCGGTGAACGACGGGTTGCGGATGATGCCGTCGGTGACCACGACCTCCTCCATCAGCGCCAGGCCCATGCCCTGCGCGCTGCCGCCGTGGATCTGGCCGACGACCGCCTGCGGGTTGACCGCCTTGCCGACGTCCTGGGCGCACGCCATCTCGACGACCTTGACCAGCCCCAGCTCGACGTCGACGTCGACCACGGCCCGGTGCGCGGCGAAGGCGTACTGCACGTGCGCGAAGCCCTGCCCGGTCTCGGGGTCGACCGCCTCGGTCGGCCGGTGCCGCCACTCCACCGTCTCCTCGACGTGGTCCGCTCCGAGCGCCGCGGTCAGGTCGACGTCGTCCCAGCTCTCCGCGCCGGTGCGGTCGAGCACCGCCTGGCGCACCCGCCGGCACGCCTCCCGGACGGCGCCGCCGGTCACGTAGGTCTGCCGGGACGCCGACGACGAGCCACCGCTGCCGACGGCGGTGTCGGCCGGGGCCACCACGACCCGCTCGACGCCGAGCTCGGTCCGGGCGATCTGCTGCTGGACCGTGACCAGGCCCTGGCCGACCTCGGCCGCGGCCGTGTGCACGGTGGCGACCGGCTCACCGGCGACGACCTCGAGGCGCACCCGGGCGGTCGAGTAGTCGTCGAAGCCCTCGGAGAAGCCGATGTTCTTGTACGCCACGGCGTACCCGACCCCGCGGCGCACGCCCTCGCCGTGGGTGGAGTTCGCCACGCCGCCGGGGAGCCGGCGCAGGTCGTGCCCGCGCGACGCGGGCGGGTCGGGCAGCGGCATCCGCTGCAGGCGACGGAGCAGCTCGACGACCGGCGCGGGGCTGTCCAGCACCTGCCCGGTGGGCGCGACCGAGCCCTCCTCCATCGCGTTGCGGCAGCGCAGGTCGACCGGGTCCATCCCCAGCGCCGCCGCGGCCTTGTCCATCTGCGACTCGTAGGCGAACGCCGCCTGCACCGCGCCGAAGCCGCGCATCGCGCCGCACGGCGGGTTGTTCGTGTAGGCGCCGTAGCAGTCCATCCGGACGTGCGGCACGACGTAGGGCCCGATGCCCATCAGACCGGCGTTGCCGACCACGGCGGCACTGCTGGACAGGTACGCGCCGCCGTCCAGCCAGATCTGCGCCCGCACGAACACCAGATCGCCGTCGCGGGTGAAGCCGTGCTGGTAGTGCATCGTCGCGGGGTGCCGGTGCACGTGGCCGAAGAAGGACTCCTCGCGGTTGTACGACATCTTCACCGGTTTGCCGGTGTGCAGCGCGAGCAGGCACGCGTGCACGTGCATGGAGAGGTCCTCGCGGCCGCCGAACGCGCCGCCGACACCGGCCAGCGTCAGCCGCACCTGCTCCGGCGGCAGGTCCAGCGCGCGGCAGATCTGCTGCTGGTCGACGTGCAGCCACTGGGTGGCGACGAACAGGTCGACGCCGCCGTCCTCCGCGGGCACCGCGAGGCCGGACTCGGGGCCGAGGAAGGCCTGGTCCTGCATGCCGACCTCGTAGTCGCCCTCGACCACCACCTCCGCGGTGGGCTCGGCGTCACCCTTGCGGATCTTCAGGTGGCGGAACAGGTTGCCGCTCGGCCGCAGGTGCACGTCCTCGCGCGAGCGTTCGACGACCGGCGTCGGCTCGGGGTGCAGCAGCGGAGCGCCGGGCTCGAGCGCGGCCCTGGCGTCGGTCACGGGCACGAGCACCTCGTAGTCGACGACGATCCGCGCCGCAGCGCGGCGCGCCGTCTCGGGGTGCTCGGCGGCCACCAGGGCGACCGGCTCGCCCTGGTAGCGCACGACGCCCATCGCGAGCACCGGCTGGTCGTCGACCTCGAGGCCGTAGCGCTTGGCTCCCGGTACGTCGTCGGCGGTCAGCACGGCGTACACACCCGGTACCGCCAGCGCCGGCCCGAGGTCGATGGACCGGATCCGCGCCGACGGGTGCGGGCTGCGCACCGTGACGCCCCAGAGCATCTCGTCGGCCCACAGGTCGCTGCCGTAGGCGAACTCGCCGCTGACCTTGAGCACGCCGTCGGGCCGGGCCGCATCCGACCCCACGCCGCCGGGCGCCGTGCGCTGGTCGAGTCCGGCCGGCGCCGTGTCTGTCGTGGTCACGGTCGTGGTCGTCGTGGTCATCGCTGCACTCCCGCCCTCTCGAGCAGCCGACGCGACGCGGCCGCCGCGTCGCGGGCCAGCTCGTCCTCGTCCACGGCCACCAGCCGGTCCTGCTCCACGACCGGCCGGCCACCGACGAGCAGGAGCTGCAGCGGCGGCGCCGTGGCCAGGGCCAGGGCGGCGACCGGGTCGGCCAGGCCCGCGTGGGGCAGCGTGTCGACCCGCCAGAGGGCCAGGTCGGCGAGCTTGCCGACCTCGATGCTGCCGAGCTCGTCGTCGCGGCCGAGCACCCGCGCGCCCCCGTGGGTGGCGAGCCGGATCGCGTCCCTGACCCCGAGCGCAGCCGGGCCGCCGCGGGCTCTGGCGAACAGCGCGGCGTGCCGCAGCTCCTCGACCAGCGAGCCGGCCTCGTTGGACGCGGCCCCGTCGACGCCGAGGCCGACCGGTACGCCGGCGTCGACCAGGTCACGGGTGCGCGCCACCCCGGCACCGAGCCGGGCGTTGGACGACGGGCAGTGCGCGACACCGGTGCCGGTGGCGGCGAACCGCGTGACCGCAGCGTCGTCGAGGTGCACCGCGTGGGCCATCCAGACGTCCGGCCCGAGCCAGCCCAGCGAGTCGACGTACTCGGTCGGGGTGGCGCCGAACCGCTCGCGGCAGAACTCCTCCTCGTCGGCGGTCTCGGCGAGATGGGTGTGCAACCGGACTCCGTGCCGGCGTGCCAGCGCGGCGGCCTCGGTCATCAGCTTGGCGGTGACCGAGAACGGCGAGCAGGGCGCGACCGCGACCCGCACCATCGCGCCGGGCGACGGGTCGTGGAAGCGCGTGATCGCGTCCTCGGTCGCGCTGAGCACCGCGTCGAGGTCCTCGACCACCGAGTCCGGGGGCAGACCGCCCTGGCTGCGGCCGAGGTCCATCGAGCCGCGCGTCGGGTGGAACCGCAGCCCGACCGCCGACGCAGACGAGACCTCGGCGGCGAGCAGGTCCCCGCCGCCGGCCGGGAACACGTAGTGGTGGTCGGTGCTCGTCGTGCAGCCGGTGCGGGCCAGCCACCCGAGGGCAGCGGCGGACGCCGCGCGCACGACCTCCTCGTCGATGCCGGCCCAGACCGGGTACAGCTCGGTCAGCCACTCGAACAGCGTCGCGTCGACGGCCAACCCGCGGGTCGCCCACTGGTACAGGTGCTGGTGGGTGTTGACCAGGCCCGGTGTCAGGACGCAGCCGCCGCCGTCGACGACCCGGGTCGCCGACCGGCGTACGTCGTCGGGTGCGGGACCGGGTCCCACCGCCGCGACCTGGCTGCCCTCGACCACGACGTGGCCGGTCGCGTGCTCGGTGCCTGCGGCGTCGACAGTCACCACCGTCGCGCCCTCGACGACGAGGACGTCCTCCGCCGAGCGGATCATGTGCGCCGCGCGGCGATCCGGACCGCGTCGAGGATCGACTCGTACCCGGTGCAGCGGCAGAGGTTGCCCGCCAGCGCCTCGCGCACCGTGTCGTCGTCCGGCTGCGGAACCCGCGCGAGCAGGTCGTGCACCGCGACGACGAGGCCGGGCGTGCAGAAGCCGCACTGGACCGCACCGGCGTCGAGGAACGCCTGCTGCACCGGGTCGAGCTGGTCGCCGTCGGCCAGCCCTTCGACCGTGACGACGTCGCGGCCCTGGGCCTGTCCCGCGGCGACCAGGCAGGCGCACACGACGACACCGTCGAGGTAGACCGAGCAGGAGCCGCACTCCCCCTGCTCGCAGGCGTTCTTGGAGCCGGGCAGCCCTAGCCGCTCGCGCAGCAGGTAGAGCAGGCTCTCGCCCTCCCACACGTCGTCGGCCTGTCGCACGTCCCCGTTGACCGTCAGCTCCACCCGCACGTCAGGCCGCCTTCGTCTGGTAGTCGGTCCACGCCCAGCCCAGCGTGCGCCGGGCCAGCACGGACAGCGCGTGCCGCCGGTAGTCGGCGGTGCCGCGCACGTCGTCGATGGGTGCCGCCTCGGCGGCGACCAGCTCGCCGAAGCGACCGGCCGTGCTCGCCGGCAACGCGCCGCGGGACTCCCACAGCCCGTCGTCCGCCAGGGCCTGCGCGAGGAACTCCTCAGCCCCGCGGGCGTGCCGCGGGGTGGGAGCAGCCGAGCCGATCGCCGCGCCGACCGACCGCCGTTCCGGGTGCAGCGCGAGGCCGAACGACGTCACCGCGATCACCATCGCGTTGCGGGTGCCGATCTTGGCGAACTGCTCGAGCCCGGCACCCGGCGGCAGCAGCACCGCGGCGATGAGCTCGTCCGGCGCCAGCGCGTTCTTCTTGACCCCGGTGAAGAAGTCGGCGACCGGGACGGTGCGGCTTCCCCGCACCGACTCGACCTCGACCACGGCGTCGACGGCGAGCAGCACCGGGTGGCAGTCGCCCGCGGGAGAGGCGGACCCGAGGTTGCCGCCGACGGTGCCGCGCGCCCGGATCTGCGGGGAGCCGACCGTGCGCGAGGCCATCACCAGGCCCGGCGCCACGTCGGCGAGCTCGCTCATCACTCTCGCGTAGCTCACGCCGGCGCCGAGGCGGAGCCCTCCGTCGTCGGACCTCGACCACTGCACCAGCTCCGGCACCCGGGTCAGGTCGAGCAGCGCGGGCGGCCGGTGCCGGTCGAAGTTGAGCTCCACCATCACGTCGGTACCGCCGGCGATCGCGACCGCGTCGGGGAGCTCGGAGCGCGCCGCGAGCGCGTCGGGCCAGGTGGCCGGTGCCAGGAACTCCATCGCGACGACTCGTCCTCCTCACGCGATCGGGCTCCCGATCATGCCCCGCCCGGCACCGGGTGTCACGGACCGCACGACCCGGCGACGCCGACGGCGCGACGCTCGACCGTCCGGACACCAACGACGGCGCAACCGCCCCTTGCCGGTCCCTGAAGCGCGACCGTGACGGTTGCGCCGTCGTCCGTGCCCGGCGCCGGGGCCGCCCAGACGCGGCGGCCGGGAGCGGCGGGCGGTACCGGTACGCGTACCGGTACCGCCCCGGCCCTCACTGGTCGACGCAGAGGATCACCACCGTGAAGGCGTCCGCAACCCCGTTGTCGTAGATCCGCGCCGTCCAGCTGTTCGTCGACCCGGGGGTCGGGAAGCTCTCCAGCAGGTCGCTGGTGGCGGCGACGCTCGCTGGGCCGCCGGACAGCAGGACGTCACCCGGGTTGCACGCGAACGAGATCACGTTCGTGTTGTCCCCGAGCCGGGTGCCGGTCGTGGTCGGAGCCTCGGTCTTGTAGATGGTGTTGTTGAGGAACGTCGCCGGCAGGCGCCCACCGAGCTTGGCCGCGTCGGGGACCTGCCCGAGCGTCGACTCGTCGATCTGCTCGCCGGTCAAGGCGTTCGCGGCCACCTTGGACGCGGTCACCGCGGAGTTGGCAAGGTCTCGGGTGTGCACGGCACCGTTCTTGATCTGCTTGGAGTGCACGGCGTTCCGCTTGATGTCCTTGAAGCCGATCTTGCCGGCCGCCCAGGCACCACCGCTGCCCACCACCAGGACCAGTACCAACACCCCGACCACCAGTCCGGGCCCGGAGCTGTGAAGCGAGTGCAGCACACGACGCGTCGTCGTCATGACGACTCCTCCCCTCGGTAGGGGCCGGCTCGACTACGAGCCCCCGTGCGAGCAGGCCAGTCCGCAACCTAGACCGCTGCGCTCGCGGGTCAAGAGCGCCGGATCACCTCGTTGTCGCGACCCCGGCACAACTCGTCGCATAGGGCGCGTCCTGACCGTCCCGCGCGCCCCGGACGGGGATCCGGTCAGCGGTAGCCGTCCGGGCACCAACGACGGCAGAACCGCTTCGAGCCGGTCCCCGACGCGCGACCGGGCCGGTTGCGCCGTCGTCCGTGCCCGTCGACCGCGCCGCGCCGCGCCGATCATCACTCGGCGGAGGGTCGGAACGGGTCAGGGCAGGTGGACGTGCAGGCGGACGACGGTGCCGGCGGCACCGGACCGCAGCTGCACCAGGTCGCACAGCTGGTTGGCCAGCCACAGACCGCGCCCGCCGGTGCGCTCGGGTGAGGGCACCGACCGGCCCGCCAGCGGGTCGTCGATCACACCCTTGTCACTGACCTCGGTCACGAGTGAGCCGTTGTCCCGCCACACCCGCAGGACGCCGCGACCACCTGCGTGCAGCAGGCTGTTGGCCGCCATCTCGTCCGCGCACAGCACCAGGTCGTCGGTGCGGTCCGGCCCGAGGCCGGCACCGTGGGCAGCGGAGCAGACGAGGCGGCGTACGGCGCCGAGCTCACCGGCACCGAAGTCGAGCTCGCTGGCTCCGGCGGGTGGCGGCGGCAGCGGACGGTGCCGCAGTGCCCGCGGTGCGGCCTCCGGGTGGTAGACGTCGCTGCGGCTGACCTGTCCGCCCTCGAGCAGGACCGGGTGGTTCGCGCGCGCCTCGGCGAGGTCGTCGGCGGTCAGCGTCGAGACGTCGTACGGGCAGACCAGCCGCCAGCCCGGTCCACCGGCGAAGGCGACGTTCAGCAGCGACTCGTGCTGGTGGCACTCGGCCAGCTCGGCGTCGCTGCGGCCGGACCAGACCGGCTCACCGATGCCGCGGACCCGACGTCCGGCGGCCGTGTTGTCGTCGACGAAGGCCCGCCACAACGGGATGATCCGCGCCGGGTTGGTACCGACCTCGGCCATGTCGGCCAGCGCTACCTCGGTCCGGTCCCCGAAGATGTTCCGCAGAGCGGACAGCCGCTCCCCGCCGGTGGCCACGAGCACCGCCTCGTCCCGATCGAGGCCCTCACGCACGAAGCCGCAGGTCTGGTCGAGGAACTCGCCCAGATCCGCATAGAAGAAGGCCTCGTGGGAGAAAGCGTCGGAGGCCGGCGCAAGGGGCACGCGACTACCGTACGCCGTCAGGGGCCGCCACCGTAGGTGGACAAACCATCACCAAACATCCTTGACCGGGCAACCATCGGCTCCCTAGAGTCCGGCGGACACAGGGGTGCCGTCCCCGGCGCGGAAGGACTGGTTCGAGTGACCCCTGCGGCCCAGGTCGCCGTCCTCGTCGCGCCGGACTCGTTCAAGGGCAGCCTGCCTGCTCACGACGCCGCGGACGCGATCCGGACCGGGCTGTACTCGGCGGCAGCCGCGGCGGGGCTGCGGCTCGACGTCGTGCTGCGACCGGTGGCCGACGGCGGCGAGGGCACCGTCGCGACGGTGCTGGCCGCGGGCTGGGCTCCGGTCGGTGCGCTGGTCGTCGGCCCGACCGGGAGCCGCGTGACCGCGACCCTCGCGGTCGCACCCGCGGACCGCTCGACCACCGGCCCGCGCACCGCGATCGTCGAGCTGGCCGCCGCGTCCGGGCTGGGACTGCTGCCCGGTGGCCGCACGGACCCGTTGTCGGCCACGACGTACGGGACCGGTCAGCTCGTCGCGGCCGCCCTCGACGCGGGCGTCGGGCGAGTCGTCCTCGCCCTCGGGGGGAGCGCGAGCACCGACGGCGGCACCGGCATGGCCGCCGCGCTAGGTGCGCGTTTCCTCGACCGCGACGGCCGGTTCCTCCCGCCGGGCGGCGGCGCCCTGAGCGACCTCGCCCGCGTCGACGTCACCGCTCTGGACCCCCGGCTGGCCGGGGTCGAGGTGGTCGTCGCCTCCGACGTCGACAACCCGCTGACCGGTCCTCTCGGCGCCGCGGCCGTCTACGGTCCGCAGAAGGGGGCGACCCCCGACGAGGTCGTACGGCTGGAGGCCGGCCTCTCGCGGTTGGCGGAGGTGGTCCGGCGCGACCTGGGTGTCGACGTCGAGCACGTCGCCGGCGCTGGGGCGGCCGGCGGTGCCGGCGCCGGCGCGCTGGCCTTCCTCGGCGCCCGGATCACGCCCGGCATCGACCTGCTGCTCGACCTGGTGGGTTTCGACGCCGCTCTCGCGAGCACCGACCTGGTCGTCACGGGTGAGGGATCGGTGGACGCCCAGACGCTGTCCGGCAAGGCGCCGCTCGGCGTCGCGCGGCGCGCGCACGCGGCGGGAGTACCGGTGCTGGTGCTCGCCGGCCGGGTGGACCTCGACGACGACGGCCGGGCAGCGCTCGGTCGCCTCGGCGCCATCGGCATCCATGCGCTGGTCGACCTCGAGCCGGATCCGGCCGTCGCCCAGCGGGACGCCGCCCGCCTCCTGGAGTCGCTGGCCGAGCATGCTTTCGGTGCAGCGGTGCAGCACCTGCCCACCCGCACGACCACGAGGAGCCCGTCATGAGTGGCACCACAGCCGAGGGCGTCCGCGTCACCGCCCCCATGAAGGACAGGTACGACGAGATCCTCACCGACGACGCCCTGGCGTTCCTCGCCGGTCTGCACCGGGCCTTCGACGCACGACGCCGCGAGCTGCTCGACCTCCGGGCCGAGCGCTACGCGGCGTTGTCCGACGGCGGCCTGCTCGACTTCCTGCCCGAGACCGCTCAGGTGCGGGACGACGACTCCTGGCGGGTCGCTCCGCACGCACCCGGCCTGGTCGACCGCCGGGCCGAGATCACCGGTCCGACCGACCGGAAGATGACCATCAACGCCCTCAACTCCGGCGCGAAGGTCTGGCTGGCCGACCTCGAGGACGCCAACACCCCGCTCTGGGAGAACATGATCGAGGGGCAGCTCAACCTGCGCGACGCGATCGACCGCACCATCGACTTCACCTCCCCCGAAGGCAAGTCGTACGCGCTGGCCGACGAGCTCGCGACCATCGTCGTCCGGCCGCGCGGGTGGCACCTCCCCGAGAAGCACATCCTGGTCGACGGCGAGCGCACCTCCGGGTCGCTGACCGACTTCGGGCTGTACTTCTTCCACTGCGCCCGGCGCCAGCTGGACCGCGGCCTCGGCCCGTACTTCTACCTCGCAAAGATGGAGAGCCACCTCGAGGCACGGCTCTGGAACGACGTCTTCGTGCACGCCCAGGAGGCTCTCGGCATCCCGCAGGGCAGCATCCGCGCGACCGTGCTGATCGAGACCTACCCGGCGGCCTTCGAGATGGAAGAGATCCTCTACGAGCTGCGCGAGCACTCGGCCGGGCTCAACGCCGGCCGGTGGGACTACATGTTCTCGGTCATCAAGAAGTTCCGGAACCGCGGCGCCGACTTCATGCTGCCCGACCGCAACTCGGTGACCATGACCGTGCCTTTCATGCGCGCGTACACCGAGCTGCTCGTGCGCAGCTGCCACAAGCGTGGTGCGCACGCCATCGGCGGCATGGCCGCGTTCATCCCGAGCAAGGACGAGGCGACCAACCGGGCCGCGTTCGAGAAGGTGCGCGACGACAAGACCAGGGAGGCGGGCGACGGGTTCGACGGCTCCTGGGTCGCTCACCCGGCGATGGTCCCGCTGTGCACCGAGGTGTTCGACGCCGTCCTCGGCGACCGGCCTCACCAGGTCGACCGGCTGCGCGAGGACGTCAAGGTCACCGCCGAGCAGCTTCTGGACGTGGCCTCGACGCCCGGCACGGTGACCGAGGCGGGCCTACGGAGCAACATCCGGGTCGGGGTGCAGTACCTCGAGGCGTGGCTGCGCGGCTCAGGAGCCGTCGGGATCAACAACATGATGGAGGACGCCGCCACGGCCGAGATCTCCCGGTCCCAGGTGTGGCAGTGGCTGCACAACGACGTCCGGCTCGACGACGGCCAGACCGTCACCCGTGACCTGGTCGAGCGACTCATCGACGAGGAGATGACCGCCATCCGCGAAGGAGTCGGAGCCGCGTTCGCCCGGGGCCGATGGGACGACGCACGGTCGCTGTTCACCGAGATGGCACTGGCCGAGGACTTCGAGGACTTCCTCACCCTTCCGGCGTACGAACGGATGCCGTGACCCGGTGACGACGAGCACCGATCCGACCGGCAGCGTGGCCCGCACCGACGGCCAGGCGGTCGAGCGGGTGGCCGCCCGGCTGCGGACCGAGCTCGGGCCCGACGCCGTCATCGCCGACCGCACCCGGCTGCGGACCTACGAGTGCGACGGTCTGGCCCAGTACAAGGTGACACCGGCCCTGGTGGTCCTCCCCCGCACCACGGCACAGGTTGCCGACGTGGTGCGCGCCTGCACGGCCCACGGCGTCCCGTTCGTCGCCCGCGGCTCGGGCACCGGACTCTCGGGCGGCGCCCTCCCGCACGCCGACGGGGTCCTGGTCGTGACGTCGCAGCTGCGCGACGTCCTCGCCGTCGACGTCGTCGACCAGCGCGCCGTCGTGCAGCCCGGCGTCATCAACCTGGACGTGACCGCCGCCGCTCGTCCGTCCGGCTACTACTACGCACCGGACCCGTCCAGCCAGCAGGTCTGCTCCATCGGCGGCAACGTCGCGGAGAACTCCGGCGGGGCGCACTGCCTGAAGTACGGCTTCACCACCCACCACGTCACCGGCATCGAGCTGGTCGCGCCGGACGGAACGGTCGTGCGACTCGGCGGCCGGGCACCGGACCCGCCCGGCTACGACCTGCTCGGTGCGTTCGTCGGGTCCGAGGGCACGCTGGGCATCGCCACCGAGGTCACCGTCCGGTTGATGCGCGCGCCCGAGACGGTACGCACGCTGCTGGCCGCCTTCCCGTCCACCGACGAGGCCGGTGGTGCGGTGTCAGCAATCATCGGCGCCGGTGTCGTGCCTGCAGCGATCGAGATGATGGACGCCCTCGCGATCGAGGCGGCCGAGGCGGCCGTGCACTGCGACTACCCGGGCGGCGCCGGCGCGGTGCTGATCGTCGAGCTCGACGGTCCGGAGGCCGAGGTCGCGGCCCAGTTCACCGAGGTCGAAAGGCACTGCCGCGACAACGCCGCCTTCGAGATCCGGATCGCGGCCGACGAGGCGCAGCGGGCGTTGTTCTGGAAGGGCCGCAAGTCCGCCTTCGCCGCGGTCGGCCGGATCAGCCCGGACTACATCGTGCAGGACGGCGTCATCCCGCGGACCGCGCTGCCCGAGGTCCTCCGGCGGATCGCGGACCTGTCGGCAGGATCCGGTGTCCGGGTGGCGAACGTGTTCCACGCCGGCGACGGCAACCTGCACCCGCTGGTGCTCTTCGACGAGGCGGTGCCGGGACAGGCCGAGGAGGCCGAGCGGGTGTCCGGCGCCATCCTCGACCTGTGCATCGCGCAGGGCGGCTCGATCACCGGCGAGCACGGCGTGGGCGTCGACAAGGCCCGGTACATGCCGCGGATGTACACCGACGACGACCTCGACACCATGCAGATGCTGCGGTGCGCCTTCGACCCCCAGCACCTGTCGAACCCCGGCAAGGTCTTCCCCACGCCGCGCCTCTGTGGCGAGGTGCCCGGCCGGCACAAGGGCCCGCACCCGTTGCAGGCGGCGGGTGTGGCGGAGGTGTTCTGAGGTGGCCGGTACCGGTGCGGGGTCCCTGGTGCGCGGCGACGCCGGGCCGGACCTGGCCGCGGCCGCGACCACGAGGGCCGCGACCGACAGCGACGCCGTGGCCGGGGTCGCGGCCGCCGCCGTCGTGTCGCCGTCCTCGACCGAGCAGGTCGCCGGCGTGCTCCGCGCGGCAGCCCGGCACGACCTCACCGTGGTGGCCCGCGGCGCCGGCACCACGCTGGGGTGGGGAGCGCCGCCCGAACGCGTCGACGTCGTGCTCGACACCACCGGTCTGCGTGGTGTGGTCGAGCACGCGGCCGGGGACCTGGTGGTGGTGGTCCGGGCCGGCACGCCGGTCTCCGAGCTGCAGTCGGTGGTGGCCGGCGCCGGGCAGCAGCTGGCGCTGGACACGCCGTACCCGGACGCGACCGTCGGCGGCGCCCTCGCCGTGGCCACCAGCGGTCCGCGCCGCCTGCTCTACGGAACCGCGCGCGACCTGCTCATCGGCGTGACCTTCGTCCGGGCCGACGGCGTCGTGGCCGCGGCCGGCGGCAAGGTGGTGAAGAACGTCGCCGGCTACGACTTCGGGAAGCTGCTCACCGGCTCGTACGGCACCCTCGGCGTCATCACCGAGGCGGTCTTCCGGCTGCACCCGCTCCCGGCCGCCCGCCGGTACGTGTCCGTCGACGCCCCGGACGCAACGACCGCCGGCCGGCTCGCGCTCGCCGTGCTGGGCTCGCAGGTGGTGCCGACCGCAGTCGAGCTCGAGGTCGGCCCGGCGACGGTGCGGGTGACCGTCCTGCTGGAGGGCGTACCGGCCGGGGTCGGCTCACGCACCGAGACGGTGCTGGCCCTGCTCGGTGCCGGCACCACGACGGCCGACGAGCCGCCCGAGGGTTTCGCGGCGCTGCCCTTCGATGCCGACGGCACCGGGCTCAAGGTCACCGCGTCGCTGAGCGGCGTCGGCCCGGTGCTCGCGGCGACCCAGCGGCTCTTCCGCGAGCACGGGCTCGACCTTGCGGTGCGCGGCTCGGCGGCCGGGGTGCTGCACGCCGGCACCGGTCCCGGCGCCGACCCGGTGGCGGTGGCGACGGTGGTCGAGCGGCTGCGTGCGGTCGCGGCACCGTACGACGGCACCGTCACGGTGCTCACCGCGCCGGGACCGGTCCGGGAGCAGGTCGACCTGTGGGGCGCGGTGCCCGGCCTGGACCTCATGCGCCGGCTCAAGGCCGAGCTGGACCCGGCCAGGCGGTTGTCCCCCGGCCGGTTCGTCGGAGGGATCTGAGATGCCGGACGAGTCGCGGCACGGAGCGGGGCACGCACCCTTCGACGCCACCCACGGCACCCTTGGCGACGACGCCCCCCAACGGGTGCGCACGTCTCCCGGTGCACCTGCCTTCGACGCGCACCGGCCGCCCTCCGCCGAGCTCGCGTCGGACTGCGTGCACTGCGGGTTCTGCCTGCCCACCTGCCCGACGTACGTCCTCTGGGGCGAGGAGATGGACAGCCCGCGGGGACGGATCTCGCTGATCCAGGCCGGCCTCGAGGGCGACCCGCTCACCGACTCCATGGTCGGTCATGTCGACGCCTGCCTCGGCTGCATGGCCTGCGTCACGGCCTGTCCGTCCGGCGTGCAGTACGACCGGCTGATCGAGGCCACCCGGGCCCAGGTCGAGCGACGGCACCGCCGACCCCCGGTCGACCGGCTCCTGCGCGCAGCCATCTTCGCGCTCTTCCCGCACCCGCAGCGGCTGCGCCTCCTCCGCGGCCCACTCGCCGCCTACCGACGGACCGGCCTGCAGCGGGTCGTGCAGCGCAGCGGGGTGCTCGACCGGGTCTCACCCACCCTGGCCGCGATGGCGTCGCTCGCGCCTGCCGTCCGGCCCGCACCGCGGCTGCCCGAGCGGGTCCGGGCGCGCGGCGACCGCCGGGCGGTCGTCGGGATGCTCACCGGCTGCGTGCAGCGGGAGTTCTTCCCGCGGGTCAACGCCGCAACGGCCCGCGTCCTCGCGATGGAGGGCTGCGACGTGGTCATCCCCCGCGGTCAGGGCTGCTGCGGGGCGCTCAGTGTCCACAACGGCCGGGAGGCCGAGGCGCAGGCGTTCGCCCGGCGCACGGTGGAGGTGTTCGAGGCCGCCGGTGTGGAGCACGTCGTCGTGAACGCGGCCGGCTGCGGGTCGTCGATGAAGGAGTACGCCGACCTGCTGTCCGACGACCCGGCGTACGCCGACAAGGCGCGCCGGTTCGCCGGCTCGGTCCGGGACGTGTCCGAGCTGCTGGCCGAGCTCGGGCCGGCCGCCGCACGGCACCCGCTGCCCATGACCGTCGCCTACCACGACGCCTGCCACCTTGCTCATGCGCAGGGGATCCGCAGCCAGCCGCGTGACCTGCTGCGAGCGGTCCCCGGACTCGAGCTGCGCGAGGTCGCCGACCCGGACATCTGCTGCGGCTCGGCCGGGGTCTACAACCTGCTCCAGCCGGCGGCGGCCGGCGAGCTCGGTGACCGCAAGGCCGGCGCCGTCCTGGCGACCGGCGCCGAGCTGCTCGTCACCGCCAACCCCGGCTGCCTGCTGCAGGTGGCGGCAGCCGTCTCCCGGCAGGGCGGCCGGATCGGGCTGGCGCACACCGTCGAGGTCCTCGACGCGTCACTGCGTGGCCGGACCGTCGGCCAGATGAGGCGGGAGCTGGCGCTGCCGGCCACCGGGGCAGGCGCAGCGACACCGGTTCCCTGAGCCGTTCCGCGGGTGCCCGGCTGTGGAGTGCGCGGGTCACCGCCGGCATGTGCCTGCTGGTGTTCCTGCAGCCCACCAGCGTGCTGGGCTGGATGGTGCCGTGAGGGACACGACACCATCCCGGGTCGAGCGCGAGGTGTCGCACCCGCGCGCTCCGGGCAGACACCAGGCTGAGACGTCGTCAGCGACGCGCACACCCCGGGGACAGCCGCTAGGAGGACAGCCATATGTGCGAGGCCACGCCGCGCGCCGAGCGCGAGCTACCGGTCTCGCACCACTCCCCCGCGATGGCGCGGGAGTTCCTGCGCTCCGCGACCTGCAGCGTGCACCACAGCGCCCTGGTCGACGACGCCCTGCTGCTGACCAGCGAGCTGGTCACGAACTCCGTCCTGCACGGCGGACCACCGTTGGTCGTCGCCGTCGACTGCGACGGGGAGCGCCTGCAGGTGCGGGTGCGCGACGGGTCGTCCGAGCTGCCGACGCCGCGCGACGCCGAGAAGGGCGACGAGAACGGCCGCGGACTGGCGCTGGTCGCGGCGATGTCGGACGAGTGGGGCGCCGAGCCCGACCCGGACGGCAAGTACGTCTGGTTCGTCTTCGGCTGACCCGGCCACCGCCGGCACCCCCCACGACCGGGGTCGCGCGGGGTCAGCGACCCGCGGGCCCGTCCAGCGCGGCCTCCTCGATGGTGGCGCCGTCGACCATCTGGCTGGACGGCGCCGACACGGCGGCGGCGGCGCTCGAGTCGTGACCGGGTGCGGTGTCCGGCGGCGGCAGCTTCGCCTGGGCGGCTTCCTGCTGCTGCCGCGCCTGGATGCCGGACATCGTGCGCAGCTTCTCCTCAGGGAGGAAGAAGACCACCACGAACGCGAGCAGCAGGACGCCCGATGCGGTGAGGAAGACCAGGTCGATCGCCGAGGAGAACCCGTCGAGGAACGGTCGGGCGAGCCGCTGGTCGATCGTCGACAGGAACGAGGTGTCGTCCAGCGCCCCCTTCGGCAGCCCACCGCCGCCCGTGACAGCGTCGATGATCCGACGGTCAGCAGGGTTCGCCAAGAGCTGCGGATCCTTCAGCGCGGCCTGGAACGCAGGCGTCGCGGCGTCGGCCCGGAAGGCGTCCGCGATCTTCGTGCCCGCGCTCGAGAAGAGGATGGACAGGAAGATGGCGGTGCCCATGGTCCCGCCCATCTGGCGGAAGAACGTCGCTGACGACGTCGCGACCCCCATGTCCTGCGGCGGCACGGCGTTCTGCACCGCCAGGACCAGCGGCTGCATGTTGAAGCCCAGGCCGACGCCGAAGAGGAAGGCCAGCGCGAGCGTCAGCTGGATGCTGGTGTCGGTCCCGACCTGGGACAGGCCGAGCATCGCCAGGACGAGCAGACCGGAGCCGATGACGGGGAACTTCTTGTAGCGCTCGGTGCGGCTGATGACCTGGCCGGAGAAGATCGAGGCGCCCATGATGCCCATCGTCAGCGGCAGCAGCAGCAGGCCGGCCTCGGTGGGCGAGACGCCCTTGACGATCTGCAGGTAGAGCGGCAGGGCGGCCAGGCCACCGAACATCCCCATGCCGAGGATGAAGTTCATCAGCGAGCCGATGCCGAAGGTCCGGCCGCGGAACAGCCGCAGCGGGATCAGCGCGTCGTCGCCGTAGCGCCTCTGGTCCCACACGAAGGCCGCGATGCCCAGCGCGCCGACGACGTAGGCGGTCAGCGCGCGACCGGAGCCCCAGCCCCAGTCCCGGCCCTGCTCGGCGATGACGAGAAGCGGCACCAGGCCCACGATGAGCAGCAGGGCGCCGGGCCAGTCGATCCGGTGGTCGCGGCGGGTGTGCGGCAGGTGCAGGCTGCGCATGACCAGCAGCAGGGCGAAGAAGCCGACCGGGACGTTGACCAGGAACACCCAGCGCCAGCCGGTGACCCCGAAGATGGACGACTGCCCGGCGAGGAACCCGCCGACGACCGGACCGAGGACGCTCGACGTACCGAACACGGCGAGGAAGTAGCCCTGGTACTTCGCCCGCTCCCGGGGCGGCACGATGTCGCCGATGATCGTCAGCGCCAGCGAGAAGAGACCGCCGGCGCCGAGACCCTGGAAGGCCCGGAACGCGGCGAGCTGGCCCATCGAGGTCGCGAAGCCGCTCAGTGCCGAGCCGAGGACGAAGATCGAGATGGCCGCCAGGAAGAAGGGCCGGCGGCCGTACAGGTCGGAGAGCTTGCCGTAGAGCGGGGTGCTGATCGTCGCGGTGACGAGGTACGCCGTGGTCACCCACGCCTGCACGGACAGCCCCTGCAGGTCGTCGGCGATGGTGCGGATCGACGTCGCCACGATCGTCTGGTCGAGAGCGGCGAGGAACATCCCCGCCATCAGCCCCGACAGGATCGTGAGGATCTGTCGGTGGCTCAGCTCGCCCGCGCTGCGCGCCGGCGCCACCGCGGCGGCGGTCGGGGTGGTGCTCATGCGTTCTCCTCGATCGGGTGCGCGGTGTGGGTCGCCGAGTCCAGTGCTACCTCGTGCAAGGTGGCGCGCTGCTCGACGAAGCTGTCGTTGAAGCGGGTCAGCAGGTCGGCCAGGGCGAGCGCGTCGGTCTCCGGCCAGCTCTCGAGCACGTGGGCGAACAACCGCTCGCGGTGCTCCTGCTTGGCGGCGTACGCCGCCAGGCCGCGGTCGGTGGCGACGAGCAGGCTGGCCCGACCGTCCTCCGGGTCGGGCTGGCGCTCGACCAGGCCGGCGGCCACCAGCTGGGCGACCTGTCGGCTCACGGTGGACGGGTCGACGCAGGCAGCGTCCGCCAGCGCCGAGCTGCGGCGAGGTCCGTCGTTGACCAGCTGGAAGAGCAACCCGTAGGCCGCCCACTCGACGCCGTCGCGGCTGGTGGCGTTGGCCGCCGTGAGCTGCTGGCGCATGCTGTTGAAGGCGCGGTGCAGGCGCAGGACCTGCTCGCTGAGGGCGGCCACGGTGGCGGCGTCCACGCTCATGGGTGCGCTCCTCCGGCGGGGGTGGCTGCCCGGCCGGGCACGGGCCGAGCCGGGGCATCTGCTTGCATGCTGCATCTAACTGGATGGAGCATACAAGTATTGCGCGGGAGCGCAACCCGGTTGCCTGCGGCACTCGCACCCGGCCGCGGCGAGCGGGCCGGACCGCGGTCAGGGTGCGGGTGGGCCGACGCCGAGTCGCTCGGCCAGCCGCTGGGCGTCGAACGGCGCCCGGACCTTGACGTCGTTGTCGAAGTACACGACCACGTCCCGGCCGGAGTCCCGCCAGGCCGCGACCCGCGCGGCCCACTGGTCCAGCGCGGCGTCGTCGTAGCCGCTGGCGTACAGCTCCTCCGCACCGTGCAGGCGGACGTACGCCAGGTCGTCGGTCGTGGGCTCCAGCAGCATCGGCCACCGACCGGCGGTGTCCGCCGTGACCACGGCGATCCGGTGCTCGCGCAGCAGCGCGAGGAACTCGGTCGTCTCGAACGTCGGGTGGCGCACCTCCAGCGCGTGCCGGATCGGCCGGTCGGCGTCGGCGACGGCCAGCGCCCGGCCCGCCATCCGCTCGTCATGGCGCAGGGCGAGCGCGGCCGCCTCGGCCGTGGTGCGCGGCAGCAGGGCGAAGAAGTCGGCCAGCCGCGCGGCGTCGTACCCGAGGGTGGGCGGCAGCTGCCACAGGAACGGGCCCAGCTTGTCCCCCAGGGCGAGCACGCCGGAGGCGAAGAAGTTCGCCAGCGGGGTCTCGACGTCGCGCAGCTTCTTCATGTGCGTGACGAAGCGGCCGCCCTTGACCGAGAAGAGGAAGTCGTCGGGCGTGCGCCGGTACCAGTCCTGGTACGACTCGGGCTTCTGCAGCGCGTAGAACGACCCGTTGATCTCGATGGTGGTCAGCAGGGCGGCAGCGTGCTCCAGCTCCAGGCGGTGCGGCAGGCCGGGGGGGTAGAACACCCCGCGCCAGGGCGGGTAGGTCCAGCCGGAGATCCCCACCCGGACCTTCCCGCCCTCGGGGCCGCCCCCGCCCCCGCGCCCGCGTCCAGCCACCCGGCCCACCCTAGAAGGGCCGGCGGCGGGAGCCGACGCGCCGGGCTACCGTCGACAGGTGATCTCGGTGCGGCTGGCGCGGGCCCTGCGGGACGCCGGCCTGCGCTGGACGCCCGCCCACGGCGACCGGTTCGTGGTCGCCGACCGCGACATGGACGACCAGGTGTTCGTGCTGTCGGACATGACCGTCGAGCTGCAGCACTTCCCGACCGGACCGGTGATCGGCTTCAACGGAACGACCGAGTGGGCCCTGGACTCCCTCGACCAGGAGGACGCCCTGTGGCTCCCGGCCGAGCACCAGCTGCGCGACCTGCTGGGCGGTGCGTTCCTCCGGCTGGAGCGCTCCGCGGACGGGTACGACGTCGTCCTGCTGGCGACCGACGGGACCCCCGCCGGGCAGACCCGCACCACCGGCGCGAACCCGAGCGAGGCCTACGGCCAGGCTCTGCTGGCCCGCCTCACCGCGTCCGCCCCCTCGCGCCCCCGCTAGCACCGCCCGCCACCCCCTCCCCCGTTCCCCCTCCGTAGCTCTGCCGTTGACTGGCGGAACTCTTCAGTTGTGTACCGGTACAGAACCGAAGAGTTCCGCCAGTCGACGTCCCTGCGGGGGGGGGGGGCGGGGCTGCCGGGGGGGCGGGGGTCAGTCGCGGGAGACGGCCTTCTGGTGCTGCTCGATCTTCTGCACGAGATCCGCGGTGACGGCGTCCTCCGGCTGGGTGCCGTCCACCCGGACGAGGATCCCGCGGTCCTCGTAGTACTCGATCATCGGCCGGGTCTTGGCCTCGTAGACCTCGAGCCGGTGCTCGATCACGGCCTGGGTGTCGTCGGTGCCGCGGCCCCGGGCCAGCAGCCGCCGGACCAGCTCCTCGCTGTCCACGTGCAGGTAGGCCGCGACCTGCACCGCGACGCCGAGCTCGCGAGCGGTCTCGTACGCGATGCCGGCCTGCTGCACGGTGCGGGGGAACCCGTCGAGGACGTAGCCGCCGCGCGCGCTCGCCTCGACGATCGGCTTGCGCAGCATGTCGAGGACCAGCTGGTCCGGGACGAGGTCGCCGGCGGACACGTACTGCTTCACCTGGGCGCCGAAGGAGGTGTGGTCGGTGACGTGCTGGCGGAGCAGGTCGCCGCTGGAGATGTGGGTCACGCCGAAGTGCTCGGCGAGCCGCACCGCCTGGGTGCCCTTGCCCGCGCCGGGCGCACCGATCAGCAGCAGACGCATGGTTCTCCTCGGTCCCGCCCGGGTCGCGTCGCCCGAGTCGTCGTGCGCCGGGCGGGCCGCCACGCGGCGGCTCCCGGGACGCAGCATCCTGCCACCTCCCGGGCCGCGGCCGGGCGATCGTCCGGCGCGGCCACCCCTAGGGTGGCGCCGTGACGGGCGTGGGGACGGGTCGCGACAGCACCGGCTGGGCCGACCTGTGGGCCGACCTGCTGCCCGTCGGGCGCAACCCGGCCACCGGCGGCTACCGGCGCCCGGCCTGGTCCCCCGCGGACCTCGCCTGCCGCGAGTGGTTCCACGCCCAGGCCGTACGCCGAGGGCTCGACCTCACCGTCGACCGCAACGGCAACCAGTGGGCCTGGTGGGGCGACCCGGACGCCGAGGGCCCGGGCGTGGTGACCGGCAGCCACCTCGACTCGGTGCCGGACGGCGGCGCCTACGACGGCCCACTGGGAGTCGTGTCGGCGTTCGCCGCCGTGGACCTGATCCGCGACCACGGTCACCGCCCGGCCCGCCCGATCGGCATCGTCAACTTCACCGACGAGGAGGGCGCCCGCTTCGGCATCGCCTGCGCGGGGTCGAGGCTGCTCACCGGGACCCTGGACCCCGACCGGGCCCGGGGCCTCGCCGACGGGGACGGCACCACTCTCGCCGAGGCGATGGCCGCCGCCGGCCAGGATCCGTCCCACCTCGGCCGGGACGCGGAGTCGCTGCGCCGGGTCGGCACGCTGGTGGAGCTGCACGTCGAGCAGGGCCGGGCGCTCGTCGACCTCGCTGCCCCGGTCGGGGTGGCGACCGGCATCCGGCCGCACGGGCGCTGGCGGCTGGACCTCACCGGTGAGGGCAACCACGCCGGCACCACCCGGCTCGAGGACCGGGACGACCCGATGCTCCGGCTGGCGGCCGCGGTGCTGGCCGCCCGCGCGGCCGCCACCGGGCACGGCGCGGTCGCGACCATCGGCCGGCTCTCGGTGCACCCGAACGGCACCAACGCCATCCCGTCCTCGGTGCGGGCGTGGCTGGACGCCCGGGGCGCCGACGAGTCGGACGTGCGGGCCGTGGTCACCGAGGTCGCCGAGGCAGCGGGGAGCACCGCCGTCGAGGAGTCGTGGACACCGGAGGTCACCTTCGCGGCCGGGCTGCGCGACCGGCTCGCCGCCCTGCTCGACGACGCGCCGGTGCTCCCGACAGCGGCCGGGCACGACGCCGGGATCCTGGCCGCGGCCGGGGTCGAGGCGGCGATGCTGTTCGTGCGCAACCCGACCGGCGTGAGCCACTCCCCCGCCGAGCACGCCGAGGACGACGACTGCGCGGCCGGCGTGCGGGCCCTGGCCACGGTTCTCACCGGGTTGACCGGGTCCACCGCAGGCCCCGGCCCCGCGGCGGGCGGCCACGCATGACGGCCTTCCACGCCGAGCTGGCCTGGCTGCCGCCCGGCAGGCTGGCCAGGGACGTGACGCTGGTGGTCGAGGCCGGTGTGTTCGCCGAGGTGCGCGAGGGCGAGCCGTCCCCCGGCGCCGAGCACCTCGCCGGGCTGGTGCTGCCCGGCCTGGCCGACGCCCACTCGCACGCGTTCCACCGCGCCCTGCGGGGCCGCACCCAGGCGGCGACCGGGGGCGAGGGCTCGTTCTGGACCTGGCGCGGGCAGATGTACGACGTCGCCCACCGGCTCGACCCGGAGCGCTATCTCGAGCTGGCCCGTGCGACGTACGCCGAGATGACGCTGGCCGGCATCACCACGGTGGGCGAGTTCCACTACCTGCACCACGCGCCGGGCGGCCGGTCCTACGACGACCCGAACGCGATGGGCCACGCGCTGGTCCAGGCCGCCCGGGAGGCCGGCCTGCGGATCGCGCTGCTGGACACGGCCTATCTCGCCGGCGGGATCGGCGCACCGCTGGAGGCGGTGCAGCTGCGCTTCGGCGACGGCGACGCCGACCGCTGGGCGTCCCGGGCCGAGGACCTGCACCGTGCGTACGCCGACGACGCCGACGTCGTCGTCGGGGCGGCCGTGCACTCGGTCCGCGCGGTACCGGCGGAGCAGCTGGACACGGTGGCGGACTGGGCGCAGCGGCACGAGGCGCCGCTGCACGTGCACGTGTCCGAGCAGCGCGCCGAGAACGACCAGTGCCGCGCGGCGTACGGCGGAACTCCCACCAGGCTGCTGCACGACCACGGCGTGCTCGGCCCGCGGACGTCGGCCGTGCATGCCACCCACCTCACCGACGACGACGTCGAGCTGCTCGGCAGCACGGGCACCGCCGTGTGCATGTGCCCGACGACCGAGCGGGACCTGGCCGACGGCGTCGGGCCGGCCGGCCGGGTGCGCGAGGCCGGCTCCCCCGTGACCCTCGGCTCGGACAGCCACGCCGTGATCGACCTGCTGGAGGAGGCCCGCGCGGTGGAGCTCGACGAGCGGCTCGCGACCGAGCAGCGCGGCCACTGGTCGGCGGCGGCGCTGGTCGACGCGGCGACCCGGGCCGGGCACCAGTCCCTCGGCCGGCCGGACGTCGGCGTTCTGGACGTCGGTGCAGTGGCGGACCTGGTCGCGGTCCGCCTCGACTCGGTGCGGACCGCAGGCGGCGACACCGCGGACGCGCTGGACCGGGTGGTGTTCGCCGGCACCGCCGCGGACGTGACCGACGTGGTCGTCGCCGGCCGCCGGGTGGTGGCCGGCGGAGAGCACCTGCTGCTGGGCGACGTCGGAGCGCTGCTCGAGCGGGCCGTGAGGTCCGTCCTCTGAGCGCCGCGGCCGACCCCGTGCTGCGCGGCTTCCGGCCGGCCGACGTCGAGGCCGTCTACGAGATCTGTCTGCGCGTCGGCGCGGAGGGCGCCGACGCCACTGGTCGGCACCGGGTGCGGGACCTGCTGGGGCACGTCTGGGCCGGCCCGTTCCTCGCGCTCGAGCCGGAGCACGCCATGGTGCTGGAGGACGCCGAGGGCGTCGCGGGCTACTGCGTGGCCACGGCCGAGACGCGGGCGTTCGAGGCGGCGTGCGAACGCGACTGGTGGCCGGCGTTGCGCGAGCGGTACGCCGAGCCGCCGGGTGACGCCGCCGGGTGGTCGCCGGACCAGCGGCTGGCACACCTGCTGCACCACCCGCCGCGGTCACCGGACGACGTCGTCGCCCGGTTTCCGGCCCAGCTGCACATCGACCTGCTGCCGCGGGTCCAGGGTCGCGGTCTCGGGCGCGCACTGCTCAGCCGCGTGTGCGGCCTGGTGGCCGGAGCCGGCGCCACCGGGGTGCACCTGGGTGTGGGTCCGGGCAACCACCGGGCCCAGCGCTTCTACCAGCGCCTGGGGTTCCACGAGCTCGACCACGCGCGGGCCGTCGTCTGGATGGGGCGCCCACTGCCTTGAGCGGCCGCTCGGTCAACCCGCCAGCCCAACGCGTCAGCTGCCGGACCGGGTGATCGGCACGACCGTGGCGTCGCGCCGGGCCGTCTGGGCGGCGGGCGCGCCGAGCCCGATGGGGTAGACGTGCCGGGTCACCAGCAGCCGTTCCAGCTGGTCGGCCGGCATCGGCTTCGCGAACAGGTAGCCCTGGCCGAAGTGGCAGCCCCTGGCCCGCACCAGTGCCAGCTGCTCGAGGGTCTCGATGCCTTCGGCGACACAGATGACGTCGAGGGCCTGGGCCATCGTGACCACCGAGCCGACGAGTGCCTCGGTGCGCGGTTCGTCCGGTGCCGACTGCACGAACTCCCGGTCGATCTTGACGATGTTGGCGTCGAAGCGGCGCAGGTACCGCAGCGAGGAGTAGCCCGTCCCGAAGTCGTCGACGGCGACGCTGATGCCGGCATCGCGCAACGCGGTGACGACTCCGGCGACCGCGTCGATGTCGTCGACGATCGCCTCCTCGGTCACCTCGACGCCGAGCTGGCGCGGGTCGAGACCTCGCAGGGCGAGGGCCGCCACCAGGGCGTCCGGCAGCGACGGGTCGGTCAGCTGCCGCGGCGAGACGTTGACGCCCACGGTGAGGTCGGTGCCGCTCGCCGCGGTCCACCGGGCCAGGTCGTCCAGGGCGGTGCGGAAGACGAACTCCCCGAGCACCGTGATGCTGCCGACCCGCTCGGCCAGCGGGACGAAGGTCTCGGGGCCGATCGCTCCGTACAGCGGGTGCTGCCACCGCAACAGGGCCTCGGCCGCCCGGATCTCCCCGGTCACCAGGTCGACCACCGGCTGGTAGGCGACCCGGAACTGGGCGAGGTCCGGAGCCCCGACCTCCTCACGGATCTTGATGGTCGCGGCGGCGGACGCGCGGGCCTGCCCGGTGAGGACGGCCACCGGCACCGCGTGCACCCCCTTCGTGCGCTTCGCCTCGTACATGGCGACGTCCGCGTGCGCCAGCAGGTGGGCCGCGTCGCCGCTCCGGGCCGCGCCGGACGGTCGTTCGTCGACCACCACCCCCACGCTGGGCCGGACCCGGAACGGACGGGTGCCGACCACCATCGCCGTGTCGAAGGCCCTGGCGACCAGGGCGCCCAGGCCGGTGCCGCCGTCGGCGGTCGCCGGTGCGAACGCCGCGAACTCGTCGCCGCCGAGCCGGGCGACCTGCCCGCCGGCCGGCAGGGCCGTGCGCAGCCTCGACGCGGTGTGCCGGAGCACCTCGTCGCCGGTGTCGTGGCCGTGGGTGTCGTTGATGTCCTTGAAGTCGTTGAGGTCGAGCAGGGCCACCGCGACCGGGTGGCAGGAGGGGTCACGAAGCGCGACGTCCAACGCGTCCAGGAACGCCTGCCGGTTGGGCAGACCCGTCAACGAGTCGGTGGTGGCCAGCAGCCGGGCGTGTCGCTCTCGCCGGGCGAGCCGGTCGAGCAGCCGGCCGGTCTCGCGGCTCTCCGCGAGGTGCCGCACGAACAGCCCGAGCCCCGCCAGCACCACCGTCGGGAGCCGCCGGGCGGGGACCGCCTCGCCGGCGACGACGTCGTAGGCGACCGCTCCCAGCACGACCAGCATCGGCAGGTACGGCACGAGCTGCCAGCGGGCGGACGGGACCGCGGTGTCCGCGCCGTCTCGCCCGGCGCTCACCGCGGAGGCGGACGTGCCGACGAGCGCGGCGTCGAGCAGCAGGAGCAGCCCGAGCTGGTTCAGCCCGGCGATCCAGGAGGTCGGCTGGTAGCCGGTCGTGGACACGGCGACGGTGAAGGCCATGTCGGAGATGCCGAGCAGACCGATGCCGGCCGCAGCCCGGACCAGGAACGGCCGGGCCGGCGCCGCGACGCGGGGCAGCGCGGACAGCAGCACCGCCAGGACGAATGCCGGCAGCAGCGGGTAGGCCAGCGTGATGGTCTGGGCCGGCCACGGCAGGTCGGCGCCCAGCTGGTGCGGCTCGACGACGAGCGCGGAGACGAGGTACCAGAGCGCAGCCGCCGCCACCGTCCCGTCCGCCAGCGCCCGGACGACGCCGTCGCGGCGGACGGCCGCGCGCGGCAGCGCCAGCGCGCCGGCCACGGCCAGCGGGGCGTAGCAGAGGTAGACCCAGTCGTTCAGCCAGCCCGTGGGCGCCGGGTGACCGGTCGCCAGCAGGTAGGCCGCCGCCAGCAGCCCGGACGCGGCCCCGACGAGCAGCGACGCGGCCAGCAGCCGCCGCCCGGCCGCCATGCCGTCGCCCCGCCGGGCGGCGACGAGCAGCACTCCCGCCGTCGCGAGCGCGGTCGCCGTACGCACCAGGTAGGAGCCGGCCACCGACGTGAGCACCAGGGCGACGAGCGCGACGCCGACGAGACGCACCGTCCACCGGACGGCGCGCAGGCGGTCGAGGCGGGTCGCGACGGCGAGCGGCACGTTCAGCCCATCGGCGTGCGGCGGTCGCACCTGTACATCTGGCCGTTCGGTGGACCCGGCCGCCCGCCCGCAGCCTCCGCGACCCCTCCCCCGACGTCTCGAGTGGCGCGTAGTGGCGGATCTGTACCGGTACACGACCGCCACTACGCGCCACTCGACGGGGAGGGGGAAAGCAGGGTGCGGGCTGTCAGGGGCATGGTCCACACTGACTGCTGACAGAACCGGTGCAGGCGACCCGCGCGAGGAGGGCCTGGTGAGCAGGCGAGGCTGGCTGCTGTTCGCGGCGATGGGCGTCATCTGGGGCATCCCGTACCTGCTCATCAAGGTGGCGGTGGACGAGCTGGCCCCGAGCACGCTGGTGCTCGGCCGGACCGCCGTGGCGGTCGTGCTGCTGCTGCCGGTCGCGCTCGCGCGCGGCCGCCTCGGCGAGGTGGCCCGGGCCTGGCGACCGGTCCTGGTCTTCGCCGCTGTCGAGGTCATGGCCCCGTGGCTGCTGCTCGGCGTGGCCGAGCAGCGGCTGTCCAGCTCGCTGACCGGACTGCTCATCGCCGGTGTCCCGCTGGTGGGCGCCGCGCTGGCGGTGCTCGCCCGGTCCGACGACCGGCTCGACGGCCGCCGCCTGGTCGGGCTGCTGCTCGGCTTCGCCGGCGTCGCCGCCCTGGTCGGCTTCGAGGTCGACGGTGGGGACGCCCACGCCGCGGTCGCGGTGGCGGTCGTCGCCATCTGCTACGCCGTCGGCCCGCTGATCCTGTCGCGGTGGCTGGCCCACCTGTCCGGGCTCGGGGTCATCACCGCGTCCCTCGCCCTGACCACCCTGGTCTACCTCCCGATCGGGCTCGCCCAGGCACCGTCGACCCGGCCCTCGGGCGACGTCCTGCTGGCGGTGCTCACGCTGGGCGTGGTGTGCACGGCGGTGGCGTTCCTCGTGTTCTTCGCGCTGATCGCCGAGGTCGGCCCGACCCGGGCCACCGTGATCACCTACGTCAACCCGGTCGTCGCGTTGCTGCTCGGGGTGTCCCTGCTCGACGAGCGGTTCACAGCCGCCACCGCGCTCGGGTTCGGGCTCGTCCTGGCCGGCTCGGTGCTGGCCACCCGCCGGTCCGGCGCCCGGGCCGAGGCGCGCACGGACGACCTCGAGATGTGCGTGGTCGCCGAGCCCTGACCAGCCGCCGGAACCCGGCTGCGAGCCGGCGGTGAGCCACCGTCACGGTGCGGCCAGCGGCCGGTGGGGACGCTAGCCGCCGGACTTGCGACGGAACTGGCGCTTGGTGACGTCGTTGCTGGCCGCCGGCGCCCCGTGCCCGGACAGGTGGTCCTCCCCGTGGGCGGCCTTGTCCTTGGCCTGCTTCGCCTCCAGCGCCTCACGCATCCTGCGCTGCACGTCGTTCTCGGTCTTCGCGGGCTTCTTGGCCGCCACGGTCCGCACCTGCCCTGGGTCGTCGCCGATGCTGCTGTCGCCCCCCATCCTGGCAAGTCCCGGGACGGCCGCGCCTCCGGGTTCGGCTCCGGGGGCAGGTCGGCTGCCGGTCAGCGGCCGATCTGCGCGACGATCCCGGCGGCGATCCCGGCGGCGTAGCGGTCCCGGCAGGCGCGCGAGGTCATGCAGCGCGCGTCCCCGCGGTTGCGCATGTTGCCCAGCTCGACCAGCACGGTCGGGACATCGGCCGCGTTGAGGGTGCCGAGGTCCCGTCGGACGTCCAGGCCGTCGCCGCCGTACGCCGACGACACCGGGAATCCTGCGGCGAGCAGTCCCGCCCGGACCCGGACGGCGAGCCGCTTGGACGGCCGGAGGATGTCGTCGGTCCAGCCGCGTCGCAGCCCCGGCCGGATCACGAAGAACCCGTGGGTGGACGCGGCGGCACCGTCGCCGTGGAGGGACACCTCGACGTCCGCGCCCACCCGCGCACCGAACCGGCCCCGCGTCCCCACGCAGGGGCCCCAGTCGCGGGCCGAGTTCGTGGTGCGGGTCATCCGCACGGTGGCACCCAGCGCCACCAGACGGCGCCGGAGCGCTCGCGCGGTGCGCCAGGTGAACGTCGCCTCGGGGAAGCCGCCGTGGGTGGCGGTGCCGGTCGTGTTGCACGGCTTCCAGATGCCCACGTAGACGAGCCGGTTGACCTGCCGAGGGTGCCGGCCGTTGCCCAGCTGGTGACCGGGGTCCAGGGCGACGACCCGGCCGGCGAGCGGGAGGGATGCGGCGCTCTCCGGGGCGGCCGCCGCCGCCCCGGAGCCGGCGAGCGCCGACGCGGCGAGGACGGCTGTCGCGAGGAGGACCGGGTGGGGGCGCACGGCACGATCCTCACCCACCCGGGTCGGACGTGGACGGTTTCGACCGATCTGCGCCATGCTCGCGGGCATGACCCCCGGCCGCCGCCCCACCGAGGTGGTCCTCGAGGTGGTGCCCACCCGGGCGTTCGCCTCAGCCGTGGACTGGCCCGGCTGGTGCCGGAGCGGGCGCACCCCGGACGACGCGCTGCGCGAGCTGGCGGCGTACGCCGACCGGTACGCCCTGGTCGCCCGGTCGGCCCGCGCGCGGTTCGCCGCCGCGGCGGCCGACGAGCTCACCGTCGTCCACGAGACGCCCGGCGACGCGACCACCGGCTTCGGCGCGCCGAGCCGTCCGGCACCCACGGACTCGCGGAACCTGACCCGCGCCGAGGCCGACCGCCAGGTACGGCTGCTGCGCGCGTGCTGGGACGCCCTGGACCGGCTGGCCGTCGAGGCCCCGGAGCGGCTGCGCAAAGGCCCGCGCGGGGGCGGCCGGGACCGGGACCAGGTGGTGGCCCACGTGCTGGAGGCCGAGCGCTCCTACGCCCGTACGATCGGCGTCCGGCACCCGCCGTACCACGGCGACCCGGCCGCCGTGCGGGCCTGCCGCGCCGAGATCGAACGGGTGCTCCGGGCGGCCCGGTCCGGCGCCGTCGAGACGGGCTGGCCGGCGCGGTACTTCCTGCGCCGCGCCGCCTGGCACGTGCTGGACCATGTCTGGGAGATCGAGGACAAGTCCGAGGGGGAGCCCACATGACCACCATCCGCACCCGAGTGCTCCCGCCGGCGGCGGTGACGGTGGCACTCGGGCTGACCCTGGCGCTGGTCCCGGCGACGGCGTCGACGGCATCGACGGCGTCGGCGGCGTCGGCGGCATCGACGGCGTCGGCGGCATCGACGGCGTCGGCGGCATCGACGGCGTCGGCGGCATCGGTCCGGCCGGCTGCCTTCCCCGACCGGTCCCGGATCGACCCGGCGAGCCTGCCGCGCGGTCCGAGGGTGACAGCTCTGCACAGCGAGGGCCGCTGGATCGTCGACGGGCGGCAGCGGGTACGCACCAGCCTGGAGGGCCGCCTGCAGCTGGTGGGGCGCGCCAGGTCGGGCTACGTCGTCACGACGCAGGCCGACGACGGCCGCGACCACACCCTCTGGCGGGTCGACCCGTCCGGGACTGCGCACCGGCTGCGGAGGCTGGGCGACGCGGGTGACGACGTACGGCTCTCGCCGCGCGGCACCCGGGCGGCCTGGACCGACCAGCGCCGGGACCGCACCAGGGTCATCGTGGTCCGGACCTCCGACGGCACCCTCGTGGACGCCCGCCGGTTCCGCGGCTACCTCGAGGTGCTCGACGTCGGCAAGCGGGTCCTCCTGGACGGCATCCAGCCCGACCGGACGCTGCGGTGGCGGCCGGTGACGGACCGGGTCAGCGTCCGCCGCGGCCTGCGGCTGAGCCACGCCGACCTGGGCGCAGACCGAGCCGTCGTCGTCGTCGAGGACCTGGCGAACGGCTATGACGGGATCTGCTTCGGCTACGCGCGGCTCTCCGACCCCGGCACCCTCCTGTGGCGGTCCTGCACCGACCGGCCGCTCTCCTTCTCCCCCGACGGTCGCCGGATGGTGACGACCAACATCGAGGCCGACGGTCCCGGCACCGGACTGCTGCAGGTGCGCAGCGCCGCGACCAACGAAGTCCGGGCCACCCTGCGGACCGGTGGCTTCTTCGTCTTCCCCTACTGGGAGCGCAACGGCTCCTTCCTCGCCCACACCTGGCGCAAGGGCAAGGCGGCCGTCGTCCGCGTCAGCCGGGACGGCACCGTCGAACGGGTGTCCCGGGTGGTCACCGAGGACGTCGGCGAGGACGCCCTGGGCTGGAGCTTCCCGCAGCCCTGACCGAAATCGCCGTGCGCCCGCCGACGCGCGATGGAACCCTGAGGCCTCGTGCCCGCCGACCAGCCTGCCGTCGACCCGCGGCGGACCCTCCGCCGGCGGCTGGCGGGCCTGCGGGTCGACCTCACCCCGCTGCGTACCTCGCGCGACTTCCGCCTGTTGTTCTGGGCCGGGACGGTGTTCTACCTCGGCGGCATGGTCAGCTACGTCGCGCTGCCGTACCAGATCTACCAGCTGACCGGGTCGAACTTCGCGGTCGGTGCGATGGGGCTGGTCGAGCTGGCGCCGCTGGTCGTCTTCGGTCTGTACGGCGGTGCGCTGGCCGACCACGCCGACCGGCGCACGCTGCTCATCTGGACGGCCGTCGCCCAGGTCGTGCTCACCGGCGCACTGCTCGCAAACGCACTGCTGGCCGACCCCAGCGTCTGGGCGATCTACGTCGTGGGCTTCCTGATGTCGATCGCGCAGTCGCTGCAGCGGCCCTCGCGCGAGGCACTGATCCCGCGCACCGTCCGGCACGACGAGCTGCCGGCGGCCGTCGCGGTGTCGTCGCTCGGCATGCAGATCGGGACCCTCCTCGGTCCGGCGCTGGGCGGCCTGCTCGTCGCCACCGTCGGCGTGCCGTGGGCGTACGCCGTCGACACCACCGGTCTCGTGCTGGCCACCATGTTGTTCGCGGCGCTGCGCCGCTACCCGCCGACGGACACCAGCACCCCTCCGAGCATCGCCGGGATCGTCGAGGGCATCCGCTACGCCGTCGGACGCAAGGACCTGCTCGGAACGTACGTGATCGACATGGTCGCGATGTTCATGGCGATGCCGATCGTGCTGTTCCCCGCCTTCGCCCAGGACGTCCTCGAGCAGCCGAAGGCGCTCGGGCTGCTCTACACCGCCGAGAGCGTCGGCACGATGATCGCGACCCTCACCAGCGGCTGGACCTCACGCTTCCACCACCACGGCCGGGCGGTCGTCGTGGCCTCGATGGTGTGGGGCGGCGCCATCGCGCTGGCCGGGCTGGCCCCGTCGGTGTGGGTGGCGCTGGTGTTCCTGGTGGTCGCCGGCGGCGCCGACATGATCAGCGGCATCTTCCGCGGCACGATCTGGCACCAGACCATCCCGGACGAGAAGCGCGGCCGGCTGGCGGGCATCGAGATGCTCTCGTACTCCATCGGGCCGCTCGGCGGGCAGGCGCGCTCGGGTCTGGTCGCCGACGCCACCACGGTGCGGACCTCGATCGTGAGCGGCGGCGTCCTCTGCGTCGTCGGCGTGGCGGCCACAACGGCCTGGCTGCGCGACTTCTGGCGTTACGACGCGCAGACCGACGAGCACGCGGTGCACGAGCGCGAGCTGCGCGCCGCCCGCGCCGAGGCCGGCACCGACCGCTAGCCCACCGCCCGCCGTACCCGCCCACAGACCGCACCCGCCCGCAGACCGCACCCGCCCACAGACCGCACGCGCCCACAGACCGCTCGTTTGCGACCTCCGCCCCCGACACGCCGTCCCTTGGACGGCGTGTCGGGGCGCCAGGTCGCAAACGAGCACCCCGGGGTGGCTTGGGCGCGGGGTGTGGTGGTCGGCCGGGCCGGGCTCAGTCGTGCCGGAAGCCGCCGAGGAAGCGGCGGAACACACCGCCTTCGCGGGGCAACGGCGCGGCCGGCGGCGGCGCCGTCGGGCGCTGCCGGGCGACCGGCTTGTCGTAGTCGGTGCGGACGATCGCGTCGATGACCTGCTCGTCGTCGAAGTCCTCGGAGCCCTCGATCTGCGGCACGAAGCCGACCAGCATCCCGTCGCGCATCACCTGGGCCTCCAGGTGCAGGGTGCCGTCGCTGTCCCACACCGCGGTGCGCCCACCGGGGAGCCGCACCGCGATGCCGAACTGGTAGACGTTCACCTTCTCCAGGCCGGCGTCGACACCGCGCGCCCGCAGCGCGTCGACGACCCGTCGGGCCCGCAGCTCCTCCACACGCCCGACCCTAACCGGCCGCACCGGGGCGCTGCCGCCTGCCGCTGCCGCCTGCCGCCTCGCCCGCTACGCCCGCTACGCCGTCGCCGAGTGGTGGGTCCGGCAGGCAGATCCGGGCATGAAGGGTGCCGAACCCACCACTCGCGGGGGGGGTGGGTGGGTGGTGGGGGGCGGGGGGTGTGTGTTGGGGGGCGGGCGGGTCGCGGTGGGTCAGGTGGCGCTGGAGCGGGCCCAGAGGTTGATGCCGCTGTCGACGGCGTGCTGCTCTATCTCGGCCAGCTCCTCGTCGGTGAAGCCGAGCCGGTCGGCCGCGGCGAGGTTGTCGTCGAGCTGGCCGACGCTGCTCGCCCCGATGAGCACCGACGTGACACGACTGTCGCGCAGGATCCAGGCCAAGGCCATCTGGGCGAGGGTCTGACCGCGCCCCCGGGCGATCTCGTTCAACGCGCGCACGTGCGCCAGGCTCGCGTCGCTGAGCAGCTCCGGGTCGAGCGACTTTCCCTGTGCTGCCCGCGACCCCTCGGGGATGCCGTTCAGGTACCGGTCCGTGAGCATCCCCTGGGCGAGCGGCGAGAACGCGATGCAGCCGATGCCCTCCTCGCCGAGCACGTCGAGCAGCGACGGGTCGCCGTCCTCGACCCAGCGGTTGAGCATCGAGTACGACGGCTGGTGGATGAGCAGCGGCACGCCCAGGTCCCGCATCAGCGCCGCCGCCTCCCGGGTCCGCTCAGCGGAGTACGACGAGATGCCGGCATAGGTGGCCCGGCCGGACCGCACCGCGTCCGCCAGCGCCCCCATCGTCTCCTCGAGCGGGGTGTCCGGGTCACTGCGGTGGGAGTAGAAGATGTCGACGTGGTCCAGGCCGAGCCGGGCCAGGCTCTGGTCCAGCGAGCCCAGCAGGTACTTCCGGGAGCCGCCGTCGCCGTACGGCCCGGGCCACATGTCGTAGCCCGCCTTGGTCGAGATGACCAGCTCGTCGCGGTACGGCCGGAAGTCCTCGCGCATGATCCGGCCGAAGTTGGTCTCGGCCGAGCCGTACGGCGGGCCGTAGTTGTTGGCGAGGTCGAAGTGCGTGACCCCGCGGTCGAAGGCCCGGCGCAGGATCGCCCGCTGCGTCTCGAGCGGCTTGTCGTCGCCGAAGTTGTGCCACAGCCCCAGCGAGACCGCCGGAAGCACGAGACCGCTGCGGCCGCAGCGGCGGTAGGGGTGCGGTCCGTAGCGGTCCGCGGCGGGCCGGTAGGCCGGTTCGGTCGTCATGGACGGCATCCTCGCAAACGACCACCGGGCTGAGCAGGCGGGTTGTGGGGTCCGGCAGGCACGGACGCCCCGGGTGCGGCAAGATGGACGGCCATGTCCCCGGGGATCCGCACCAGATGAGCGACGAGGTCGCGCTCGAGCAGGAGTACGTCGACATCCTGTACCGGCGGCTTGACGACCTGCGCTCCCGCACGGCCACCGAGCTCGCCTCGGTCCGCCGCGCCGGGCCGTCGGGGACCCACCAGAACCGCTCCGAGCGTGACTCGTTCGCCACCCTGCACGAGATGCGGCTGGCCCAGCTCGAGGCGGTCGAGGACCGGCTGGCGTTCGGCCGGGTCGACCTGCGCGACGGGGCCAGCCGCTACATCGGCCGGATCGGGCTGTCCGACGACGAGCAGACCCAGCTCCTCGTCGACTGGCGCGCCCCGGCCTCGCGCGACTTCTACCAGGCGACCGCGGCCTCCCCCGGCGAGGTCGTCCGACGCCGGCACCTGGCGACCCGCGGCCGGGCCGTGACCGGCGTCGAGGACGAGGCGCTCGACCTGGACGCCCTGGACAACGCGCAGCGCAGCTCGCTCACCGGCGAGGGCGCCCTGCTGGCCGCTGTCGGGGCACACCGGACCGGTCGGATGGGCGACATCGTCGCGACCATCCAGGCCGAGCAGGACCGGGTCATCCGCAGCGACCTGGCCGGTCCGCTGGTCGTGCAGGGCGGCCCGGGAACAGGCAAGACCGCCGTCGCGCTGCACCGCGCGGCGTACCTGCTCTACACCCACCGCGAGCGGCTGGCCCGGCACGGCGTGCTGCTCGTCGGGCCGAACCCGCTGTTCCTTCGCTACATCGAGCAGGTGCTGCCCTCGCTCGGCGAGACCGGCGTCGTGCTGTCGACCGCGGCCGAGCTGTACCCCGGCGTCGTGGGTGTCGAGGAGACCGACGCCGAGGTGGCCGCCCTCAAGGGAGACCTGCGGATGGCCCGGGTGCTGGCCCGCGCCGTGCGAGCCCGGCAGCGGGTCCCGCAGGGCAGCCGGACCCTCGCCGTCGGCAGCCAGCGGCTCACCCTCACGCCCGGGGACGTTGCCGGTGCCCGGTCACGGGCGCGGCGCAGCCGCAAGCCGCACAACCAGGCGCGTGAGGGCTTCCTCCGCGACCTGCTCGGCCTGCTCGCCGGCCGGTTGGCCGCCGCGATCGGCACCACGCTCACCGACGACAACCGCGAGGACATGCAGGAGGAGCTGCGGGACTCGGCGGACGTACGCCGCGAGCTCAACCTGGCTTGGATGCCGCTCACGCCCGAACAGGTGCTCTCGGCCCTGTTCGCCGACCCCGACCGGCTGGCCGCGGCCGGTGCCGAGGACCTCGACCGCCACGAGCTGGCGCTCCTGCACCGCGAGCCGGGCGCAGCGTGGACGGTCGCCGACGTCGCGCTGCTGGACGAGCTGGCCGAGCTGCTCGGCGACGTCCGGGGCACCGACCGGGCAGCCGAGGCCGCCGCCCGCGCGCAGCGGGCGGAGGACCTCGCCAACGCCGCGGCCGCGCTGCGCAACGTGGACTCCGCGATCCGGCCGTCGGCCGAGCAGCTGGCCGACCGGTTCGCCGAGAGCGACCCGTCGCTGACGGTCGCCGAGCGGGCCGAGGCGGACCGGACCTGGGCCTACGGGCACCTGGTGGTCGACGAGGCGCAGGAGCTGTCCCCGATGACCTGGCGGCTGCTGATGCGCCGCTGCCCCTCCCGGTCGATGACGCTCGTCGGCGACGTCGCGCAGGTCGGGTCCGCCGCGGGCGCGTCCTCCTGGGGCGAGGTGCTGGACCGCTACGTGCAGGACCGCTGGCGGATCGAGCTGCTCACCGTGAACTACCGCACACCCGCCCAGGTGATGCAGCTGGCCAGCGACATGCTGGCCGCCGCCGGAGTGGACGCCCCCACCCCCGAGTCGGTGCGCGAAGGCGACTGGAAGCCGCTGGCGCAGCAGATCCGCCGCGACGACCTGACCGGTGTCCTCGACGCGCTCCACGCCGAGCTGGACCTGCTCGGCGAGGGCCGCCTCGCCGTGGTCACCGCGCGGGGAGCCGCCGACGACCTGCGCGCCCGGCTCTCCGAGTCCCTGCCCGCCGGCACGATCGGCTCGGGCCGCGCGACCCTGGAGGCCGCGGTCTCGGTGCTCACGGTCGAAGAGGTCAAGGGCCTGGAGTTCGACGCGGTGGTCGTGATCGAGCCGGGCGACGTGCTGGCCGCCTCGGCCCGCGGCGCCAACGACCTGTACGTCGCGCTGACCCGGCCCACCCAGCGGCTGCGGGTGCTGCACTCGGACCCGCTGCCGCCCGGCCTCACCGGCCTCGCGACGGTCTGAGCCTGTCGGACCGGCGCACCGGCGGACCGGTCGGGCGCAACGGTCCGGGTGACGTCCGCCGGCGGAGCGGGTCAGGTCGGGCGGCGGATCCGGTCCCTGGCGGTGCGCATCGAGCGGGACAGTGCCGGCTGCAGCCCTGGCTCGGGCTGCGGCCAGCCGCGTCGCAGCTCGGCCCGGGCCTCGCTGTCGACGTCGCGCAGCAGCTGGTCGACGTGCGCGGTGAGGGCTCCGTGCAGCTGCCACTCGTCGCGGCGCATCCGGTCGTCGTGGCGGAGCATCCCGGCCAGCCGGTGCCGGTCGGCCCAGGCTGCCGCGAGCGCCTCCCGCAGCTTCTGGTCCTCGGGCCCGGCGCCGACGACCTCGGAGCCGACGAGACCGCCGTACGCCTCGACGGCGTCCCCCAGGTCGGCCAGCAGGTCCGACAGCGCCGCGCGGACATCCGCGCCGTAGACCCGCTCCTCACCCGGCCCGCGCACCAGGTCGGCCAGTGCCCGGCACACGCCGCGGAGCGAGACGGCAGCCCGTTCCACCGCATCAAGCCCGGACCGCAGGCTGGCTCGCGCGTGCGGCCGGCTGCGCGCCCGCGGGTTGTAGCGCAGGCTGGCCTCGGCCGTTCCGAGCGCCGCATCCGCCCGCAGGACGTCCCGGCCCAGGCCGCGGGCGGCGGCCAGCCAGTCGACAGCCTGCTCGACCGTGTACTCCGCGCGCACCTCACGGGCCACCCGGCGCATCACGTCGGCGACGCCCTCCGCGACGTCCTGCACGGCGTCGCTGGCGGGGCGCACGTAGAGCGGGGGTGCGAACACGGCGCCGACGAGCACGCCGACCACGGCGCCGATGACTGTCTCGGCGACCCTGCCCTCGGCGGCAGTGCCGGAGCCACCCACGGCCAGCACCAGCATGGCGCTGATCGGCACCTCGGCGATCTCGTCGCCGAGGCGCATCAACCGGCCGATCACCAGGGAGACCGCGATGGCGATGCCCAGGCTCCACCAGGTGAGCGGCACGAACGCCGACAGGGCGCCCGCCACCAGGACACCGAGCACCACGCTGATGACCCGGCGCAGGCCGCGTCGGAGCGTGTCGTAGAGGGTCAGCTGGACGACGAGCAGCGCGGTCAGGGGCGCCAGGATCGGCCGCGGGTTGTCCGAGAGCGGGATCGCCGCGACGTAGGCCGCGACGCACGCGCCGGTCGACTTCAGCGTCCGGACACCGCGCAGCCGCACCCGGCCGCGTCGGGCCACCAGGAGCGAGGGCCAGCGCACGGCACCACTGTGCCAGCGACGGCTGCCGCTACCAGTCGAGGCCCTGCGCGGCGAGGGCCGCCTCGGCCTCCAACCGGGTCAGGCCGTCCAGCGGGGCGGGACCGGGAACGGGGACGTCCAGGGTCCGGCAGGCCGACAGCAGCACCCAGTCGTAGGCCAGGGACGCCGCGGCGAGCCGCTCCATCTTCGCCGGCTGGTCCAGGGTGAAGGTGCTCTCGAGGTGGGCTGCCAGCCGGCGCAGGTCGGCGGCCAGCTGCTCGACGCTGACGTTGTCCGTCGCCGGACGCGGTGGGTGCCACCGGTCCCAGGTCCGGACGGCGAGGCGGCCGACCCGGTCGAGGTGGCCCAGCAGACCGGCGGCCGTGAGAACGAACCCCGCCAGTCCGACCACCAACCAGGCCACGTCGCCCTCCTTCGCCCTCCAGGATGCCTCCGCACCGGCCCGGACGGAAGGAACCGGCGAGACGTTCTTCGTTCCCGCTTGCCACCACCCGGCCGGGCCGGGAGAGTGCCCCGATGACGTGGGGGCGGGTGAGCGGGAAGGACCAGCCGCCCCGGCCTGGGGGCACGTCCGTCGGCAGGAGCCGGGTGCCGTGAGGGACGCCGTCCGCGCCGCGACCGAGGCGATCGGCTCGCCCCACCTGCGGCGTGCCCTGCTGGCGTTCCTCGGGTTCGCCGTGGCGGAGTGGGCCTGCTGGATCGCCGTGCTCGTCTGGGCCTACGAGAAGGGCGGCGTGGGGGCGGCGTCGCTGGTGTCAGTCGCCCAGCTGGTGCCGGCTGTCCTCGTCGCGCCGCTCGGGTCGGCGCTCGGCGACCGGCTGCCCCGCGCCCAGGCCCTCGCGCTGGGCTACCTGCTGCAGGGCGGCGCCATGCTCGGGACCGCAGCGGCGATCGGGCTCGGGGCCGACCTGGCGCTGGGCGCCACCGCCGCGGCGGTCCTCACCTGCGCGATCACCCTGACCCGCCCAGTGCACCGGGCCGCGCTGCCGTCCCTGGCGGCCAGCGCCGCCCGGCTGGTGGCCGGCAACTCGGCGACCAGCACGGCCGAGGGGGTGGGCGCGTTCCTGGGCCCGCTCGCCTGCGGACTGCTGATCACCTGGGGCGGCGCCGAGCTGGTCCTGGCCCTGTTCGGTCTCGTCATGCTGGTCGCGGCCGCGCGGGTGGCCGGGATCGACGCCGGGTCGGGAACCCCGCCGGCAGCCGGGGCCGGTGCGGTGCGCACCGCCGCCGCGGGTGCCCGCGAGCTCGGTCGGGAGCCCGGGGCCGTGGTCCTGATGTCGATGGTCGCCGGGCAGTACGTCGTGGTCGGCGCGATGGACATCCTCATCCTCGTCCTGGCGCTGGACGTGCTCGGCACCGACAGCTCGGGCCCGGGGCTGCTCAGCAGCGCGCTGGGCATCGGCGCGATCCTCGGCGGGGTCGCCACCGTCCTGCTGGTCGGCCGCCGCCGCCTGGCCCCGGCCCTGGGCATCGGGTTGCTGGTCACCGGCGCACCGCTCGCCCTTCTGGCGCTCGGCGGCATACCGGCCAGCGTCGCCGCCCTGCTCGCTGTCTCCGGCGCCGGAAAGGCGTTCTTCGACGTCGCCGGGCACACCCTGCTGCAGCGGGCCGTGCCCGACGCGGTCCTGGCCCGGGTGTTCGGCATCGAGGAGGCCGTGATGACGGCCTCGCTGGCCGCCGGCGCGGCGCTGGCTCCCCTCGCCGTCGACAGCCTGGGTCGGTACGGCGCCCTGCATCGCGACCGGGAGCCTCCTGCCGATCATGGGCGCCGCCGGATGGCGCTGGCTGCGCCTGCTGGACCGGCTCGCCCTGCCGCCCGGACCGCACATGCACCTGCTGCGCAGCGTCCCCACCCTGCGGATGGTGCCGCTGCCGACCCTCGAACAGCTGAGCCGGGACGCCGTGGAGGTCCAGCTGCTGCCCGGGCAGGCTGTGGTGCGCGAAGGTGACCCCGGGGACAAGGTCTACGTCGTCATCGACGGCGACGTCATCGTGTCCCGGCTCGGCCGGGACGTGCGCCGGCTCGGGCCGGGCGAGTCCTTCGGCGAGATCGCACTGCTCTACGGCTCACCGCGCACGGCGACGGTGCGGTCAGAGGGACCGGTCCGGCTGGTCGCGCTGGGCCGCGAGCAGTTCCTCGGTTCTCTCGGCGGTCCCGGTGCCGGCCGGGCGGCGGCCGAGCAGGTCGCCCAGGCCTGGTTGGCCGCCGACGCCGAAGGCGAGCGCGAGCGCGAGCCTGACGCAGGTCCCGCTGACGACACCGCCCACGACGGGACCGGCCAGGGCGACACCACCTCCCGTGACCGCGGCGACTACGCCGAGGACGGCACCGCCGACTGAGGCCCGACGTCCAGCGTCACGCCCTGGCGCGCGACGACCACGTCGAGGTCACCGACCGTCTCCCGGGCCAGGACAGCTGCCCACTCGGCGATCGCGTCCAGCGCCTCGTCGGTGCGCACCGGCGAGTGGTGGAAGAGCACCAGCGTGCTCGCACCGCAGTCACCGGCCAGCCGGATGCAGTCCTCGATGGTGGCGTGGCCGTAGGCGACGGCCAGGTGCCGTTCGCTCTCCACGAACTGCGCGTCGTGCACGAGCACGTCCACCCCCTGCAGCGCAGCCACGAGGTCGTCGGACATGCCCGCCGCAGGAGCGTGGTCGGGCAGGTAGGCCACCGACCCGTGCTCGTCGCTGATGCGATAGCCGTAGGTCCGGCCACCCTTGTGCACGACGTCGACGGCGGTCACCGCGAAGCCCTCCACCTGGTGGGCTCCGGCCTCCAGCGCGTGCCAGGCCCACCGCCCCTTCAGGCCCTCCGGGGTGATCGGGAACGCCGGCGGTGCGAAGCTCTGGGCCAGCAGGTCGCGGCCGGACCGGCCGTCCTGCGCCGGGAGGTAGAGGTCGACCCGGCTGTCGTCGCGGTCGCCCGCGACGAAGAACGGCAGCCCCTGCATGTGGTCCCAGTGCAGGTGGCTGAGCAGGATCGACCCGTCGTACGGCGCTCCGTCGAGCAGCCCTGACAGCCCCCGCAGCCCGGTGCCGGCGTCCAGCACGAGCGTCGGCGGCGCGTCGGCCTCGGCCCGTACCGCGATGCAGGACGTGTGCCCCCCGTAGCGCACGAAGTCGGCCCCGGGCGCGGCAGTCGAGCCGCGAACTCCGAGCAGGTCGAGTCTCACCGGCCATCCACGGCCACGGAACCTAGCAGCGCACCGGCTCCGCGCCGGGCAGGATTGCCGATTCGTGAGCGCGCCGTGCCCGGCGGGCCTAGCGTGTGCGCGTCCGACCGCGTCACGGCTCCGGACCCGCGACAAGGGAGACAGATGCGGCGAACGGCACGTGGGCGGCGCTCGGCCGGACGGCGGCGAAGACCGCACGGTCGCGGCGTCCTCGCCCCCATGCGGCACCACGACTTCCGTCTGCTGATGACCGGCTTCGCGATCAGCGCCGCCGGGTCGTGGGCCTACAACGTCGGTCTCGCCGTCTTCGTCTACGACCAGACCCACTCACCCGCGTGGGTCGGCGCCGCCACCATCGGCCGGTTCGTCCCGTCGCTCGTGCTCGGCTCATACGGCGGGGTGCTGGCCGAGCGGTTCGAGCGGGTCGCGCTGATGGTCCGCGTGGACTGGCTCTGCGCCCTGTGGGTGGCGCTGCTCACTGTCGTCGCCGCCCTCGAGGGGCCGGTGCTGCTGGCCATCGTGCTGGCGGGGCTCACCTCGCTCACCAGCGTCGTCTACGAGCCGGCGGTGGCGGCCATCACCCCGGACACCGTGGCCGAGTCGGACCTGGCGGCCGCGAACACGCTGCGCAACACGGTCGACAACGTGGCCATCGTCGCCGGCCCGGCACTCGGAGGCCTGCTGCTGCTCGCAGGGCCACCCGCACTGGCCTTCGCCGCCAACTCGGCGAGCTTCGTGGTCTCGGCGCTGCTGGTCCGCCGGATGCGGGTGCGCAGCCGTCCGGTGGACGTGACCGGTGGAGGCAAGGAGCGGCCGCTGCAGCAGATGGCCGTCGGGTTCCGGGCCATCGGGTCGTCGGCGACCGCGACGACGCTGGTCGCCTACAGCGTGATCGCGAGCTTCGTGTACGGCGTGGACACCGTGCAGTTCGTGGTGCTCTCGGAGCAGCGGCTGGGCACCGGCGCCTCCGGCTACGGCTACCTGCTCGCCGGTCTCGGCGTCGGCGGGATCGCCGCGGCCGGGCTGGTGAACCGGCTGGCGGCCAGGCCTCGGCTCGGTCCGGTGATCCTCGCCGGGATGGGCGTCTACTGCCTGCCGACGCTGCTGTTCCTGGTGCTGGACCGGCCGATCGCGGCGTTCGTCGTCGAGGCGATCCGCGGTGCCGGCACCCTGGTCGTCGACGTGCTGGCGGTCACGGCGCTGCAGCGCTCGCTCCCCCGGGAGGTGCTGGCCAGGGTCTTCGGCGCCTTCTTCACCCTGGTGCTGCTCGCGATCTCGCTGGGCGCGCTCCTGACGCCGCCGGTGATCTCCCTCCTGGGGCTGGACCCCAGCCTGTGGCTGGCCGGTGCGCTGCTGCCGGCGCTGTGCGTCCTCGGCTGGCCGCTGCTGCGGCGGATGGACGACGCGAACGTCGTCCAGGCGGCCCGGCTCGAGCCGCGGGTCGCGCTGCTCGGGAGCACCGGCATCTTCGCGGAGGCGACCCGCCCGGTCCTGGAGCGGCTGGCCCGAGCCGCTGACGAGATCGACGTCCCGGCCGGCACCACGGTGATCCGCGAGGGCGACCCGGCGGACGCGCTGTACGTGCTGGTCTCGGGTGAGATGGCCGTCCGGGCGAGAGGCGAGTCAGGGGTCGAGCAGGACCTGCCGAGCATGGGGCCGGGCACCTGCTTCGGCGAGATCGGTGTGCTGGGGAGGATCCCCCGCACGGCGACGGTGACCAGCTCGGCGCCGAGCACGCTGCTGCGCATCGACGCCGAGACCTTCCTCGAGTCCCTGACGGATGCGCCGGCCTCCACCTCGCTGCTCGAAGGGGCGCGCAGCCGGATGGCGCGCACCCACCCCGAGCGCCGCTGGGCGCCGGCTTCCGGCGGGGCGGCACCCGGGGGATCAGCCGCGGAACCGGACCAGCCCCTCCTGGACGGCGGTGGCGACCAGCCGGCCGTCGCGGGCGAAGAGATGGCCGGTCGCGAACCCGCGTCCTCCTGAGGCCGACGGGGACACCTGGTCGTAGAGCAGCCACTCGTCGGCGCGCAGCGGCCGGTGGAACCACATCGCGTGGTCCAGCGACGCCGGCTGCAGACGGGGGTCACCGATCCAGGTGCCGTGCGGCAGCACGCTGGCCGAGAGCAGCGTGAGGTCGGACGCGTAGGCCAGCACCGCGGCGTGCACGGCCGGGTCGTCGCCGAGCGGGCCGGCCGCCCGCAGCCAGACCCGGGACTGCGCGGGGTGGACGCCGGCGTCCATCGCGTCGCTGGACCGGCTGTCACCGGCGTACCTGACGTCCAGCGCCGCCCACTCCCGGTCCCACTCCTCCCGTGGCCGCCGCGTGAGGTCCGCCAGGACCGCGCCGAGCTCCGGGCACTCCTCCGGCGCGGCGACCACCGGCATCGGGTCCTGGTGGTCCAGTCCCTGCTCGGGAGTCTGGAAGGAGGCCGACATGTAGAAGATCGGCGGCCCGTCCGGGCCGTGCTGGCGTGCCACGACCCGGCGGGTGCTGAAGGCGCGGCCGTCCCGGGTGCGCTCGACGTCGTAGACGATCGGGACCCGGGTGTCGCCGGCGCGCAGGAAGTAGGCGTGCAGCGAGTGCACCAGCCGGTCGCCGTCGGTCGTGCGGGCTGCGGCGACCAGCGCCTGGCCGGCGACCTGTCCCCCGAACACGCGCTGCAGGGCGGTGACCGGCTGATGGCCCTGGAAGCTGCCGTTCCCGAGGGGCTCGAGGTCGAGCAGGGCGAGCAGCTCGTCGACCGACTGGGGCATGGTGACGATCCTGGCAGCCCGTAGGTTGGTGCGGTGACCCGGTTCGCCCTGCAGCCGCGCTGGCTCGCCTGGCACCTGCTGGTCGTGGTGGTCCTGGTCTCGTTCACCTGGTTGGGCCGGTGGCAGCTCGGGGCCTTCGAGCACAAGGCCGGCGACCTGGCGGCAGGTGCCCGCCGAACGGTCGCCCTGGACTCGCTGACCCGGCCCGGCGGCCGGCTCGGGCAGGACGACCTCGGCCGGAGCGTCCGGACGGTCGGCAGCTACGACGGCGCCCGGACCCTCGTGGTGCCGGACCGTCCCGAGCCCGACGGCGACCGCACCGGCTTCCTCGTGGTCACCCCCCTGCGCACCGATGCCGGCGTCCTGCCCGTGGTGCGGGGCTGGGTGCCGAGAGTGCAGGACGCCGGCAGCACGGCCCCTCCGGGCCAGGTCGCCGTGCGGGGCCTGCTGCAGCGCAGCGAGGACGGCGGCGGCACCGGCGGGGGTGCCGCGGACTCCGGGCCGGGGCGGCTGCCGTACGTCGCGACGGTGACGGTCCTGGACGCACTGCCCTACCGCGCGGACGAGCTCTACGACGGCTTCCTGGCCCTGCGTGCGGAGGACCCGACACCCGTCGTCCGCCCCGAGCCGGTCCAGGCGCAGCTTGCCGGGACAGGCGGCGTCGGTCGTTGGCGAAACCTCGCCTACGCGCTGCAGTGGTGGGTCTTCGCCGGCGCCGCGGTCTTCTTCTGGTGGATCGTGCTCAGGCGGGCGGCGCTGGAGCGGGCGGACCCGCCCTCGGCGCCGAGTCCGCCGAGTCCGCCTGGTGACGCAGATCCGCCGTCACTCGTCGCTCCGCGACGAACGACATGAGCGGCACGGTCCCGGCCAGCAGGACGAGCAGCGTGCGGACCGGCTTCCAGCGCAGCCGGTAGGCCAGGTGGAAGGCCGCCAGGACGTAGAGCACGTACAGCCAGCCGTGCGCGGTCCACAGCACTCCGGCCGGTCCCTCGCCGACGTACCAGGGCCAGACGCTCAGGCCGACCAGGCAGCTCACCGCCAGCACCACCCCGGTGACGTAGGCCATCACCCGGTAGCGGGCGAGCACGCCCGAGGAGAGGACCGACGACGTCGGCGGAGCTGCGGGTGCGGTCACCCGGCCGAGCCTACGAGGCACCGGTCGCACTCGCCGCGCCAGGCCGTCAGGCGGCGTCCTGCTCAGATGCCGAACAGGCTGCCCTGCGCGTCGGTCGACGGCGCGGGCGCCTTGCGCCCACCGGGACCGTGGTCGCCGAGGCCCCGGCCGAAGCCGCCCATGCCGCGCCCGACGGTGTCCAGGTTCATGACGTGGGTGGCGGTCAGCGTGCTGCCGTCCTTGTCCGCCATCACCACGACGTTCGCGCCGGTCTCGATGCTGCTCAGACCCTCGCGGAGGGCACCGACGCCGGCGTCGGCCGGCACCATGTAGGTCTTGGTGAAGCCGTCCTCACTCTTCACCGTGATCGCGTCGGCGCCCACCTCGGTGGCCGTGCCGCGCTGGACGACGAGCGTGCGGTAGCCGCCGCTCCCGTCCGGCACCACGAGCTCGCCGTGGACGGCACCGGCCAGGCCCAGCATCCCCGGACCACCGCGGAGGCCGCGATGGTCGAACCGCTTGCCGTTGTCTCCGGTCGAGGGGGACGCGCTGGAGGACGACGTCGACGCGGCCAGCGCCGTCGGGTCGTCGGCCCCGCCGCGAGCGAGCACGGCCCCGGTGCCGCCGGCGGCGACCAGGGCCAGGACCGCCATCCCGGCCGCGACCACGCCGCGTCGGCCGCCGGGATGCCCGGCGGCCGAGGGCCGGTGGGAGTCGAGCGCGTCGGCCGGGCCGGCCAACGGGGTCGTGTCGTCGGGGTCGGGACGCTCCACCGGAGGCGGTTCGGGGAAGGACACGGGGAGTCTCCTCGGTCTCAGACGGTACGGCGGTCGCTTCGATCATCGGCAGCGAACCTGTGACCGGCCTGTGAGCCGGCTGGTAGTTCGGCTTCCGTCGTGGCGCCGCCGCCGTGCTGCGGCAGCTCGACGAGGAAACGGCTCCCCGCCCCGGGTGCGGACTGCACGCCGACCCGCCCGCCGTGCGCGGCCACCAGCGCGGCGACGATGGACAGGCCCAGGCCGCTGCCCCCGGCCGCGCGGGTGCGGGACGGGTCGGCCCGGTAGAAGCGCTCGAACACCTGCGCCCGGTCCTCCTCCGACAGCCCCGGCCCACGGTCGGCCACCGCGAGCAGCACCCGGTCCGGCCCGTCGTCGGCCGCGGGCGTGACCTCCAGCGACACCGACACCGGGGTACCGGTCGGAGTGTGGGTGAGCGCGTTCGAGACCAGGTTGGTCACGATCTGCCGCAGCCGGCTCTCGTCGCCCAGGACGACGGGCGCACCGGCGCCGACCTCCAGCTCGATGGCACGGTCCGGCGCCAGCACCCGCGCGTCGTGGACCGCGTCGCTGACGACGTCGAGCAGGTCCACCGGCTCCTGGGCCAGGGGCCGTTGCTGGTCCAGCCGGGCGAGCAGCAGCAGGTCCTCGACGAGCAGGCCCATCCGGGCGGCCTCCTGCTCGACCCGGCCCATCACCCGGTCGAGGTTCGTCCGGGCCTGCCACGGCGCCCTGCCGGTACAGCTCGGCGAAGCCCCGGATCGAGGTCAGCGGCGTGCGCAGCTCGTGGCTGGCGTCGGCGACGAACCGCCGCATCCGCGCCTCCGAGGCCAGCGCCGAGCTCTCCGACGCCTCGCGGGCGCGGAACGCCTGCTCGATCTGGCCGAGCATGCCGTTGAACGCCAGCGAGAGGCGGCCGACCTCGGTCCGGGGGTCGCTCTCGGGCACCCGCCGGGTCAGGTCACCGGCCGCGATCTCGGCAGCCGTGGCCTCGACCTCGCGCAGCGGCCGCAGCGAGCTGCGCACGACGACGTACGCGAGTCCGCCGAGCAGCGCGAGCACCACACCACCGACGAGCAGCTCGGCCAGCACCAGCCGGCCGGTCGTGTCCTCGACGTCGCCGAGGGAGATCGCCCGGACCTTCAGCGCGGCGACGGGCTGTCCGCTCGTCGCCTGCCTGGGCGACGGTGGGCCGCACGATGACCCGCCACTCGTGCCCGGACCCGACGACCGGGACGGTGAACGGTGCCGGTTCAGGCCGCGGCGATGGCGGAAGCGGAGGCTGGGGCGGGGCCGCGTCGTTCGTCGTGTACTCGTTGACCGACGCCACCCGGCCCCCGGGGAGACGCCAGCGCGTAGTACTCGTCGCGGCTGGTCTCGAAGGGGTTGTCCTCGCCGTCCGTCCGGCCCGCCGCGCAGGTCGAGTCCGCCCGGCCGCCGGCGAGCCGGGTGAGGTCCTGGTCGACCTGGTCGACGAGGTAGCCGCGCAGCTGGGTGGTGACCACGCACGCCGTCGCGGTCAGCCCGACCGCCGCGAGCAGCACGAGGGCGACGACCAGTGTCACCCGCAGCGGGACCCGCTGCAGGAGTGCGCGCGACGAGGGGGCGGGGTTCACCCGCGCGGCACCCGCAGGACGTACCCGACACCACGCAGGGTGTGCAGCAGCCTCGGCTCGGTCGTGTCGATCTTCCTGCGCAGGTAGGAGACGTAGGACTCGACGACGTTCGCCTCGCCACCGAAGTCGTAGTGCCAGACGTGGTCGAGGATCTGCGCCTTGGACAGCACCCGGCCGGCGTTCTGCATGAAGTACCGCAGCAGCTTGAACTCGGTCGGAGACAGCGCGACCAGCTCGCCCGCCTTCCACACCTCGTGCGTGTCGTCGTCGAGCTCGAGGTCGGCGAACACCAGGCGAGCCTGCTCGTCGCCGCCCGCGGCCGCACCGGACGTCCGGCGCAGCACAGCACGGATCCGGGCGACGATCTCCTCCAGCGAGAACGGCTTGGTGACGTAGTCGTCGCCGCCGACGGTGAGGCCGGTGACCTTGTCCTCGGTGGCGTCCCGCGCGGTGAGGAAGAGCACCGGCGCCGTGGTGCCTTCGCCGCGCATCCGGCGGACGACGGAGAAGCCGTCCATGTCCGGCATCATCACGTCGAGCACCACCAGGTCCGGCCGGAGCCGCCGCGCCTCGGCCAGCGCCTCGCGGCCGTTGGTCGCGGTGGTCACGTCGAAGCCGGCGAAGCGCAGGCTGGTGGCCAGCAGCTCGAGGATGTTCGGCTCGTCGTCGACCACCAGCAGCCGGGCCTCCGGCGTGCGGTCGCGGTCTGCAGTCACGGATCGTCCCTCGGTCGTCGTCGCGCTCATGGGGGGATCGTCGGCGAACGGACTGGTGAGCACCTGGGCACTTCCTGTGCGGTCGCTGTGAGCTGACCTCTCGAGCCTACGACGGCGGGGGTGAGCTCCCGGGGCCGTCGTTGTGTCCAGGGTCCTGGGCACCCTGCCGGACATGACCCACGACCCTGTCCTCGCCCTTGTCCGCAGCCAGCTCGACGCCGTCCCGGCCGGCGCGGGCCACGACGCGCTCGCCGACGTGCAGCGGCACCCCGCGGTCCTCGTCGACACCGTGCTGCAGCTGGCCGAGCTCTGTGCGGCGTTGGCGGAGGCAGCCGCCGACCGGCTCGGCCGCCCGCCGGCCGAGGTCGTCGAGACCTACCGTGGGCTGCTGCGGATGGTCGCCGACGAGCGTCCTCCGCTGCGTCTGCTCGGCGCCTCGTGACGCGCCCCGACCATCTCTGCGTCATGCCGACCCGTCGTCGACGCGGGCCGGAGCCGCCGGGACCGACCTCTCAGTCGTCGTCGTCGACGGTGAGGTCGGCCGCGAGGGTGCAGAGGTCGAGGTCGATACCGGGGTGCGGTCCGACGATCTGGACGAACTCGAACCTGAGGCTGGTGCCACCGGGCTGCGAGTCGCCCAGCGTGTCGAACAGGTTCTCCGAGACCAACCGGCCTACGTCCTTGACGACCAGGTGTCCGTCGTCGTCGGTCACCGTGAGCGGGTTCCCGGTCTCGACCGCACGGAACAGGTACACCGGACCGACGATCCCTTCCGGCGGCACCAGCTCGGGCGGGACCTGGTCGGTCGGCACGAACGTCGCCTTGACCTCGCGGAAGTAGCCGTGCCCGGAGACGACGAACCGCTCGCGGGTGTCGAGGTTCTTCCACACCTCGCGATACCAGTAGCGGTTCCGGCTCAGGAAGGCCTGACCGTTCGACCCCGCGACGTTGAGGTTGGCGTACACGCCGTGGGTCCGCCCCGTCACGATCATGTTCAGCCCGTCGCACTCGGGGTCGAAGGAGTAGGTGTCGTCGTAGCGAGTGGGTGGGTCGAAGTAGTCCGGCGCGCCCGCCTGTGCGGGCAGCGCGACAGCAACCAGGCCGAGCGACAGAAGTGCGGTGACCAGGAACGTACGGCGGAGCGCTCGCATGAGATCCCCCTGCTGGGCCGGGCGGCGCGGTGCACGACGCCCGGACTGTGAGCCGGTCGGGGAGATCTGTCAACGGCGCGAGCGGCGCTCTGGACCGTTACGCGGTGCTAGGAGCGAAAAGTGGCGCGGCCGCAGTGAGGCCGGTCGTCATGCGGACCTGGTCCCGGCCCACCACGAACGCCTCGTAGCCGACGACACCCTCGACCAGGTCCAGGCCGTCGCGACCGAGCACGAACGCGGCGGTGGCGAGCACGTCGGCCCACATCAGCGACGGGCCGACGACCGTCACCGACAGCACGGCGTCCGGTGCCGAGCCGGTCCGCGGGTCGACGATGTGCGTCCCACGGTGGGCGGTGCCCGAGGTCGCGACACCCCCGCTGGTCACCGGCAGCACGGCGAGGACGTGCAGCGGGTCGCGCGGGTCCTCGATGCCCACCCGCCACGGCTGCGGGTCCGCGCCGGGTCGGACGGCGATGTCGCCGCCGGCGTTGACCGTGACGTCGCAGGCCATCCCCGCCGACAGGTGCTGGGCGGCCCGTTCCACGGCCCAGCCCTTGACCAGCCCCGTGGGGTCGAACCGGCGCCGGCCGTCGGCGTCGGGCCGCCAGGCGTCGAAGGCGCCACCGGTGAGGCTGCGTGCGGTCTCGCACAGCTCGACCACCTCCGCCATGAGCGGGTGCGCCCGGTCCACAGTCAGCTCGCCGCGGTCCACCTGGCTGACGTCGCTGTCCGGGAGGTAGGGCGAGAAGACCACGTCGATGGCCCGCAGCTCGTCGTACCCGGCCTGCACCCGGGACTCGGCCGCGGCCGAGCGCACGCCGGCACCGCGCAGGTGGATGCTCACCGGCATGCCCATCACGTGTTCGACGAAGGCCCGCCGCGGCGCCGGGGCCGCGACGGTGGGCGCCACCGCGGTCGCGTTCACAGGTTCGCCCGGTCGAGGGCCGACTGCAGCGACTGCACGTAGCCGTCGCTGGTGTAGGTGGCACCGCTGACGTGGTCGATCTGTGCGCTCTGGGCGGCCAGCGCCTCTTCGGCGAGCACGGGCAGGGCGTAGGAGCTGATCTGCTGGTCGCGCCCGTTGCTGTTGGGGTACTGGACGGCGGTGACGTCGGTGATCCTGCCGGCCGAGACGGTGATCCGGACCTGGACCGGGCCCCACCGGGTCTGGACGGTGTCGCCGGTCACCGTGCTCGTCGCGCCCGAGGATCCCGCCGAGCTCGAGCCGGCGGAGCTGCCCGCCGAGCCGGTGCCGCCGCTGGTGGCACCACCGCTGCCGGACGAGGTCGAGGTCCCGGTGCCGATGGGGGCCGCCACCGTGGTGCCCGCTCCCCCCAGGGAGGTGTGGTAGCTGAACAGCATGATCAGCCCGGAGATCGTGCCCGCGACGGCCACCACGATCTTGCGCACGACGTGCTCCTTCCGGTTGCCCGGCTCGGTCAGTAGGTGAAGCGCTCGAGGTGCACCTGGTCGTCCGGTACGCCGGCCGCGGCCAGGGCCGCGAGCGCTGCGTCGGTCCAGGCCTCCGGCCCGCAGACGAAGACGTCGTGGTCGGCGATGTCGGGCACCAGGTGGCGCAGGGCGGTGGCGTCGTCGACGTGTCCCCACGACTCCGGCAGCCACGACGCGTCGCCGGCCCGGGGGCCGAGCAGGTACACGATCCGGTGCCCGTGCCGCGCCGCCAGCGCGTCCAGCTCGACGCGCAGAACCAGCTCGGACTCGTCCCGGGCCCGGTAGATCAGGGTCGCGCCGGGCGGCATCTCCTCGAGCAGCGCGCGCAGCGGTGTGATGCCGATGCCCGCAGCCATCAGCGTGGCCGATGTGCGCGTACGGCGGTCGGCGGTGAGGGCGCCGTACGGGCCCTCGAGCAGGACCCGGGTGCCCGGCGGGATCTCGGCCAGCGACCGGCTGCCGTCGCCGAGGTCCTTGACCGTGATCCGCAGCATCGAGTGGTGCGGCCGCGCCGACAGGGAGAACGGGTGGCCACGGCTCCAGCCGGGACCGTCGAGGAACCGCCAGACGAAGAACTGCCCGGACCGCGCCGAGAGCCGGTTCAGCCGCCGGCCGGTCAGGTGCAGGCTCACCACGCCAGGCCCCTCCTCGACCACCCGGGAGACGACGACCCGGTGCCTCAGGGTCCGCACCAGCGGGACGCCGAGCCGGTATGCCAGCACCATGCCGAGCGCGAGGCCGTACAGCGTCCACCAGTAGGCCCGGGCCCACGGCGAGAACACGAAGTCGGTGCCTGTCCACAGCTGGTGCGGCAGCGCCAGGCCGACGCCGAGGTAGGCGTACAGGTGCAGCAGGTGCCAGGACTCGTACCGGAGCCGGCGGCGCGCGGCCCGTACCGAGGTCACCACCACGAGGACGAGCAGCCCGGTCCCGGCGGTGGCGAGCAGCATGCCCGGGTAGGTCCAGACCAGCGACCACAGCTCGCCCGCCACGCCCGCCTGCGCCGTCGCGGCGTACCCGAGGGTGATGAGCACGACGTGGGCGAGCATGAGCGAGAACGAGGTGAAGCCCAGCAGCCGGTGCCACCGGGCCAGCCGGTCCTGGCCGAAGGCGCGCTCCGCGGCCGGGATCCGGGCCATCGCGAGCACCTGGACCAGCAGCAGGTCCGCCGCGACCAGACCGGTCACCCGGCCGAGCGAGGTGAGGGCGGCGCCGGTGCCACCCAGCAGGTCCTGGCCGCCGCGGTGGGCCACCCAGAGGCCGAGGACCACGGCGACCGAGAGGGCCACGACGGCCAGGACGAGGTCGCCCCCGTTGGAGCCGGGACGTGCCGGCCGTCGGCCGGTCGGTCGGAGAGCGGTGCCGGCCGACCGTGGCGGCGCCGGGAGCAGCGTGGTCATGCTGCCTACCGTGGCGGGTCCGGCTGGGAGATTCCTGTGCGGACGCTGCCGGTCCCCGGTCAGATCCCCGGCCCGGCCACCGCGGTTCGGACAGTGGTGGACAGGGCGGCCTCCCGGGTCGAACCTGGGGGGTGCCCTGCCGCCGTCGGCGCCGGGCGAAGTCCCCTGTGTGAGGAGCTCCTGTCATGTTCGTCCGCAGCACCGTCCTCGACCTCGAGCCGGCCCGCGTCCCCGACGCGATCGACCTGGTCCGCTCCCGAGTCATCCCCCTGCTGGAGACCCTCGACGGGAGCCACGGGGCGACCATGCTGGTGAACCGGGCGACCGGGCGCACGGTCACCAGCAGCCTGTGGGGCACCCGAGCCGCGCTCGAGGCCAGCGCTGCGCCGCTCGGGACCCTGCGCGCCGAGGTGGCGGACCTGCTGGGAGGCGCTCCCCTCGTCGAGGAGTGGGAGCTGGCCGAGCTCTACCGCACCCGTCGGCCGGAGGCCGGCTTCGCCAGCCGATCCACCCGGGTCGAGTTCCGCCCCGCCGACGCCGAGCACCTGGTGGACGTCTTCCGGACCACCACGGCGCCCGCACTGAGCCTGATCGAGGGCTTCGCCAGCGCCGCGCTGCTGATCGACCTCGAGCACGGGAAGGGTGTCACCCTGGTCACGTTCGCCGACCGGGTGTCGCTCGAGGACAGCCGCCGGGCAGCGGCGGAGATCCGGCGGACCACCGTGGAGAAGGCGCACGCCCGGGCCACCGAGGTGGTCGAGGCCGACCTCGTCGTCGTCGAGATGCACCTCCCCGACCAGGCCTAGCCCGCAGCCGGCCCCCGCCCGACCGGGGTGGCCGACGTCCGTACCGCTCACCCGACCGCAGCCCCGGCCCTGGACTGAGCCACGCCAGCACGCCCGGGTCACGGACGTCCGAGCCGCTCACCGGACCGCAGCCCCGACACCCGCCGGGTGGAGGGATGCGCGCGTCTGCCCGGACACGACGAAGGCCCCTCCACGCATGAGTTGGAGGGGCCTCGCCGGTCCTGCGTGCCCGCGACTGCCGAAGCTGCCGCCGGCCTCGCCGGACTGCTCCGCTCGCACGTGCCCCGATCGCTCGGTGCCCGCCGTCGCGGAACAGGTGCCCCTCGTGGCCTGCGGTTCCGATCGCTCGGCTCCGCCACCTGCGTGGAGCGGTGCCCTCGGTGGGTGACCGGTCCCGATCGCTCGGGCCCGGCACCTCCGTGGAGCTGCCCCACGTGGTCACCGGTCCCGATCGCTCGGGCCCGGCACCTGCGTGGGACGTGCACCCTGTGGCCCGCCGGTCCCGATCGCTCGGGTCCAGCACCTGCACGGTGCGGGTGCCCCGCGTGGCCTCCGGTCCCGATCGCTCGGGTCCGACTCCTCCGCGGAGCCCACTCCTCGTGGTCGCCCGGTCCTGATCGCTCAGGTCCAGACCCTGCGTGAAGCGGTGTCCCGCCGACCCTGCCGCGATCACTCGCGGCCCGCCAGCGCGGGACTGCCCCGCCTCGCCGCGCCCTGATCGCTCAGGGCGTGTCGTCGCGGGACGGGTGACCGGGGCGGTCCAGGCGATCGCTCGCCTGTCCATACCTCGGAACCCATCTCCGGTACCCGTGAACCCGAGGCAACCGGCGGTCTCCCGCTGCCTGCCTCGCCCAGGAGGTCGCCCTCCCGGCCGGTCCCCGTTCCCGGTGACAAGGAGATGTCTAGTAGCCGTCGGGCAAGCGCGACAAGGGGTTTCCGGCGGCAATTTCGGCGTTCTGCAGCGTCCACAGGACGGTCCACAGGTGCGGGTCAGGTTGTCCCCCGACTCCTGCGGTTGTCCACCGCTCGTCCACCGTTCCATCCACAGGGGCCGAGCCGAACGTCCAGCATCCGGACGGTCCGACCGGGCCCGCGGACCGCCGCACGGCCGCTGCTTCCGCCGGTCAGTCGTCGACGTACGGGCAGTGCCGGCAGCCGCGGCCGCAGCAGGTGCCGCGGCCGGCGAGGAAGCCGGCGGTGAGGACGAACAAGCCCGAGCCGGGGTCGAGGTATCCCGCCTCACCCGCGGCCAGCGCGGCGGCGTGGGCGGCCAGCACCCGGGCGCGGCCGGGAGCGTCGTCGGCGAGCCGCGAGGGGTGCGGCTGGGTCAGCGCACGCGGCGCCAGCGCATCGGCCACCTCCGCAGACTATGTCGGTGCCCGGCCACGCGGCTCCGGGTGACACAGTGGGCGCCGATGCGCACCACCACCTCGCCCCGGACGTTCGCTGCCGCGCTTCTCGCGCTCGTGCTGACCGCCTGCTCCGGCTCGGCGGCCGACCCCGGGAGCGGCACCGGCCGCGGGGCAGCCGGCGGCCCGGACGGCTCGGCGGCCACCGCGACCACCGGCCAGGGGTCGACCCGACCGGCCGACCCGGACGCTCCCAGCGGCTGGGGGCCGACGCAGGGCGAGGTGCAGCGGGCGGCCGACCTGGTGGCCGCGATGAGCACCGGCGCGCGCGCCAGCACCGTCCTGATGCCCGGTTTCTGGGGGTACGACGCCGACCGGCCCACGGCGGCCGAGGCCCTGCGCAACCGGACCATGCACGGCGTCGGCTCGGCGGCCGAGGCGCTCGCGGCGCACCCGTTCGGCGGGGTGTTCCTGCGGCCCGAGGTGATCGCGGACGCCACCCAGGTCGGCGCCCTCGACGGCCAGCTGCACCGCGCAGGGGACCGGCCCGAGGGCCTGCCGCTGCTGGTCTCGATCGACCAGGAGGGCGGTGTCGTGCAGCGCCTCAAGGCCGGTGTCGCGACGGTGCCCTCGGCCGCGTCGGTGGGGCAGCGCGGCGACCCGGCGTACGCCCGCCAGGTCGCCCGCGACAACGGCCGCACCCTGCGCCGGCTCGGCGTGACGATGGTGATGGCGCCGGTCGCCGACGTCGACCCGGACGGCCGCTCGGTGATGGGATCGCGGACCTACTCCCCCGACCCGGCGGTCGCCGCACGGATGGTGACGGCAACGGTCGCGGGCTACCTGCGCGCCGGTGTGATCCCGGTCGTCAAGCACTTCCCCGGCCTCGGCTCCGTGTCCGGCGACAGCCACCACTCCCTGCCGGTGCAGGCGAAGTCGCTGGCCCGGCTGCGCCGGACGGACCTGGTCACCTTCGCCGCCGCCATCGAGGCCGGGGCGCCGGTGGTGATGACCGGGCACGTGGCCGTGGACGCGATCGAGCCGGGCATGCCCGGGTCGATCAGCGAGGGCGTCGTCACAGGGCTGCTGCGGGACACCCTCGGCTTCCAGGGAGTGGCGGTGACCGACTCGCAGGGCATGGGACCGATCAACGGCCCGTACAACTCGGCCGAGGGCGCGGTGCGCTCGATCCTGGCCGGCGACGACCTGGTGCTGAACTCGCCGTACCCGGGCCGGGCGCGACGAGCGCTGGTCCGGGCGGTCCGGTCCGGTCGGCTGCCCTCCGCGCGGCTGGACGAGGCCGCGACCCGCGTGCTCGCCCTCCGGCTCTACCAGCAGCGGATCGCGTCAGCCGCCGACTGACCCCCGCCCGCGAGGCAGCACGTCGACCAGCTCGACGTGCTTGGGCGACAGCCCGTCACCGCTGGACCGGCCCCGCAGCCGGCGCAGCACCCACGGGGTGAGGTGGCGTCGCACCCACCGCACGTCGCCCACCAGGTCGGCCCGGCGCCCCGCGGGTACGCCGGGTGCCAGCGGGTCGCGCCACCAGCCCACCGGGCCGCCCAGGAGGGCGGGGTCGTCGACCCCGAGCGCCTCCAGCACCGCGGCGGCGACCCGCGCGTGCCCCTCCGGCGCCAGGTGCAGCCGGTCCTCGTTCCACAGCCGACGGTCCTGCAGCGCCGGGACGCTGCCCGTGTCCACCACGAGCGCTCCGCTCTCCCGCGCGGCCCGCCGGACCCCGGCGTTGAACCGGGCGAACCGCTCGGCCAGCCGGGCGGCCGTCCGCCCGGTGCCCCCCGCCCGTTCGATGACCGTGAAGAGCAGCACCTGCACCCCGGCCCCGCAGAGCCCGGCGACGGCGGCGGCGTACCGGGCCACCACGTCGTCGACGTCCCGACCGGGGCGCAGCACGTCGTTCGGGCCGGCGTGGAAGGACACCAGGTCCGGGCCCAGCGCCAGGGCGGCCGGCACCTGCTCGGAGACGACCTGGTCCAGCAGCCGGCCGCGCACGGCCAGGTTGGCGTAGCGAAGGGCTCCGTCCCGGGTGGCGAGCGCGGCCGCGACCCGGTCGGCCCAGCCCAGGTGCCGGCCCTCCGGACCGAGGTCGTCCTCCAGGCCCTCCGTGAAGGAGTCGCCCAGGGCGACGAAGACGCGCGGCGACATGGGCGCCATCCTCTCGCGCCGCCTAGGGTGCCGTGCATGCCCGTCGAGGACCCCGTACCGGACACCAAGGACTGGACCTGGGTGCTCACCCGGCCATGCGCCGAGTGCGGCCTGGACGCCTCGGCCATCGAGGGGACCCAGGTCGGGACGATCGCCCGGGACAACGCCGCGGCCTGGCGGCTGGTGCTCGCGCGCGCCGACGTCACCGACCGGCCGGCTCCGGGCGTCTGGTCACCCCTGGAGTACGCCTGCCATGTCCGCGACGTCCACCGTCGGTTCGACGGCCGCCTGCAGCGGATGCTCGAGGAGGACGACCCGCGGTTCGAGAACTGGGACCAGGACGAGACCGCGGTCCGCGACCGCTACGGCGAGCAGGACCCGGCCACCGTCGCGGACGAGCTGACCGCCGCGGCCGCGGCGCTCGCCGACCGCTTCGACGCCGTCGAGGGCGAGCAGTGGCTGCGCACCGGACGACGCAGCGACGGCGCCCGGTTCACGGTCGAGACGCTCGGCCGGTACGCCACCCACGACTGGGTCCACCACCTGCACGACGTCGGGCACAGCGGGCAGCCGTGACCGACCACCGGCACGGCGAGGTCCACGACGGCCACGACCACGACGCGCACGACCACGACGCGCACGGCGGTCTGGTGGGGCGGCTCCGGCACCTGGTCGCCCCGCACAGCCACGACGCCGCAGTCGCGATGGACAGCGAGCTGGAGACCAGCCGGCGCGGGATGCGCGCGCTGCTGCTCTCGTTCGCCGCTCTCACCGTCACCGCGGCCCTCCAGGCCCTGGTGTACCTGGTCAGCGGCTCGGTGGCGCTGCTGGTCGACACCCTGCACAACGTGGCGGACGCCCTGACGGCACTGCCGATCGCGGTGGCGTTCACGCTCGGCCGCCGGGCGGCCACCCGCCGCTACACCTACGGCTTCGGCCGGGCGGAGGACATCGCCGGGGTCGTGGTGGTGCTGGTGATCGCCGCCTCGGCGGTGCTCGCCGCCGTCGAGGCGATCCGCCGGCTGGCCGATCCGCGGGAGCTGGACAACCTCGCTCTCCTGACCGCAGCGGGGGTGGTCGGCTTCCTCGGCAACGAGCTCGTCGCCCGGTACCGGATCAAGGTCGGCCGCGAGATCGGCTCGGCCGCACTGGTGGCCGACGGACTGCACGCGCGCACCGACGGCTTCACCTCGCTGGGCGTGGTGCTCAGCGCCCTGCTGGCCTGGGTCGGCTTCGTCCGCGGTGACGCCCTCGTCGGGCTGCTCATCACCCTGGCCATCCTCGCCGTGCTGCGCGACGCCGCCCGTGACGTCTACCGGCGCCTGATGGACGCCGTCGACCCGGCCCTGGTGGACCTGGTGGAGACCTCGGCCCGGGCGACCGAGGGCGTGCGGGCCGTCGGGGACGTCCGGCTGCGCTGGATCGGGCACCAGCTGCGCGCCGAGCTGGAGATCGTGGTCGACCCTGAGCTCACCGTCGTCGCCGCGCACGAGGTGGCCGAGGCCACGGAGCACCGGCTGCTGCACGACGTCCCGCGGCTGCACGCCGCGCTGGTGCACGCCGACCCGGAGGGCTACGACCACGACCTCACCGGCCACCACCGCGGCACCGGGCCGAGGAACTGACCTCCGTTTGGCCGAGTCAAGACCGCCCCGTGACCTTCCGACATTCAGGGTGAGACCAGGCACCCGGACAGGTACGGAGCAGAACGAACCATGACGAACCACCACCGCCCGCTGCGGCTCGTGAACGCCGCTCTGACCGCGACGGTCGCGCTGGTCGCCCCGATGCTGCTGACCACGCTGCCGGCGCAGGCAGCGACGTCGGTGAAGCAGTACGGCAAGGTCAAGTTCGTCGCGGACGGCGACACCATCGACGTCGACATCGCCCGAGACGGCACCCGCAAGCCGGTGCGGGTGCGGTTCATCGGGATCCAGGCGATGGAGCTGCACAAGTACAGCCACACGCTGTCCAAGCTGCGGGGTGAGTGCTGGGGTGTCGACGCGGCCAAGAACCTGCACGCCCTGATCGACGGCAAGCGGGTGCGCCTCACGGCCCGCAAGGCCAGCAGCGCCTCGGCCCGGAACATCCGGCCGCGGCGGTTCGTCGCGGTGAAGGTCGACGGCCGGTGGACCGACGTGGGCGGGCTGCAGGTGGACGCGGGCCTGGTCCTGCCGGACCTGATCCCGGACGAGTACAGCCACAACCTGGACTACTCCCGCCGCGCCCAGTCGGCCGCGGCCAACGGCGTGGGGTTCTGGGGCAACCCGACCCGCTGCGGCGCCGGCCCCTCGCAGGACGACCAGCTCAAGGTCGACGTGAACTGGGACGCCGACGGCAACGACGGCCAGAACGTCAACGGCGAGTGGGTGGACGTCACGAACCTCGGCGCCAACCCGGTGGACCTGTCCGGCTGGTGGGTGCGCGACGCGGCGTACCGCGGCTACAAGGCGCACGGCTACACCTTCCCGGCCGGCACGGTCGTCGCTCCCGGCGACCGGCTCCGCCTCAAGGTCGGCCGCGGCAACGACAGCGGCGGCGTCCTCTACTGGGGGCTGGACATCCCGATCTTCGCCAACGTCACCAACGGCCGTACGTCGATGGGCGACGGCGCCTGGCTGTTCGACCCGAACGGCGACCTCCGGGCCTGGTACATGTACCCCTGCCGCGCCGCCTGCTGACTCTGGCACCCTGCAGGGGTGCTGATCACGAACCACGTCCTGTCGGGAGCGGTGATCGGCGCGGTCGCTCCTGACGTCGGTCAGGCCGTGTCGCTCGGGTTCCTCTCGCACTTCGTCCTGGACGGCCTGCCGCACTTCGGCGTCGACGACGAGCACCTCATGAAGGTGGCCGTCCCCGACGGCCTGACGGGCCTGGCCGCGATCGGCGTCATCGTGCGCGCCACCCCGCGGGACCGGATGGCGCCGGTCCTGGCCGGCATCTTCGGCGCCTGCCTGCCCGACCTGGACAAGCCGGGGCGGCAGTTCTTCGGCCGCTCCCCCTTTCCCCGCTGGTTCGACGCCGTGCACGCCCGCATCCAGGACGAGGAGGTGCACCGGTTCACCGTCGAGGTGGCCGCCGCCGCCGTCTTCGCCGTCGCGCTGGTCTCCCTGCTCCCCCGCCGCCCCCGCCCCCGGGTGAGCCCGTGAGTGGCGCGTAGTGGCTGCTTCTGCGGGTCCGGAGCAGCCACTACGCGCCACTCGTCGGGGTGGTCGGGGTGGTCGGGGTGGTCGGGGTGGTCGGGGTGGTCAGCGGCCGCGGGTCTCCTCGAGGCGGCCGGTGAGGAAGTCGCGCTCGGCGGCGTTGCCGGCCAGCGCGAGGGCCTCCTGGTACGCGGCGGCCGCCTCCTGGGCCCGGCCGAGCCGGCGGAGCAGGTCCGCCCGGGTTGCGGCCAGGTAGCGGTAGCCGTCCAGCCGTCCGTCGGCCGCAAGTCGCTCGACCTCGGCGAGTGCGGCCTCGGGACCGGCGACCTCGGCCAGCGCCACCGCCCGGTTGAGCGCCACCACCGGTGACGGCCACTCCCGCAGCAGGGCGTCGTAGAGCGCGAGCACCCGGGTCCAGCGCGTCTCGGCGTACGACGGCGCGACCGCGTGCTCGGCCGCGATGGCCGCCTGGATGCCGAACCGGCCCACCCGGCTGTGGTGCAGGTCGCTCACCAGCGCCAGCCCCTCGAGCACCTCGTCCCGGTCCCAGCGGGAGCGGTCCTGGTCGGCGAGAAGTACCAGCCTGCCGGCGTCGTCGACCCGGGTGTCCCGGCGCGAGTCGGTGAGCAGCATCAGCGCCAGCAGGCCACGCACCTCTGGCTCGTCCGGCATCAGCGCGCCGAGCACCCGGCCCAGGTCGAGGGCTCGCTGCACGAGGTCGGTGCGCACCAGGGCCTCGCCGGAGGGCGCTGTGTGGCCGGTGGTGAACACCAGGTGCAGCACGGTCAGCACGGCATCCAGCCGCTCCGGCAGCTCGGCCGCCCCAGGCACCCGGTACGGGATCCGGGCACCCGTGATCTTCTTCTTCGCCCGGGTCACCCGGGCCGCCATGGTGGCCTCGGGCACGAGGAAGGCGGCCGCGATCTCGACGGTCGTGACGCCGCAGAGCAGCCGAAGGGTGAGCGCGACCTGCGCCTCCCGCGCCAGCGCGGGGTGGCAACACGTGAACACCAACCGGAGGCGTTCGTCGGTGAGCACGTCGTCGGGGTCGGTGTCGTCCACCATGTCCTCCGGCCCCTCGGCCGTCGCCGGCTCCAGCAACATCGGCAGCTTCCGCCGCAGCGTCTGCTCGCGGCGCAGCACGTCGAGCGCCCGTCGGCGAGCCGTGGTGGTCAGCCACGCTCCCGGCGAGCGCGGGACGCCCTGCCGGCGCCAGGCGTCCAGCGCGGCGCCGTACGCGTCCTGGACGCACTCCTCGGCGAGGTCGATGCTGCCGGCGACGCGCACCGTCGCGGCGAGGACGAAACCCCACTCGTGCCGGTGCGCGTCAGCGACGGCGGCGGCGACGTCCTCAGGGACGTCGGGTGTCACGGCTGACTGCTGGTCACGCGTCCGGGAACTCCATGATGGGCCGGACCTCGACCCCGCCGAACGGCGCCGGGCAGGCCTTGGCGACCGCCAGCGCCTGGTCGAGGTCGGAGGCCTCGATCAGGTAGTAGCCGCCCAGAACCTCCTTGGTCTCGGCGAACGGGCCGTCCGTGACGGTGTCTCCTCGTACCGAGGTCGCCGTGCCCGTCGGCTGCAGCGCGTTCCCGCCGACGATCTTGGCCCCGAGCTCGACCACCTGCTCGGCGAACCGGCCGTGGTCCTCCATGGCCTTCTGCATGGCCTCCTGCCCTGCCTCGGCCCAGCTCTTCTCGTCCTCGTAGATGAGAATCAGGTACTCGCTCATGGTCCGTCTCCCACTCGTAGCGTGACCGGTCATCGGTTCGACTCTGACACCATCTCGACGGCCGGGGACACCCCGGATCGACATCTGCGCCGGACATTTCCCGCGACCGGGACGGGCCCTGCCGGTTACGCTCGACGCCGCATGCCGCCCACGACCGCCGACCAGCCGAGCCGCCCCTCCCGGGTCGCAGTGCCGCCGATCACCTACCCCGACCTCCCGGTCGCGGCCCGGCGCGACGACATCGCGGCCGCCATCCGGGACCACCAGGTCGTCGTCGTCGCCGGGGAGACCGGCTCCGGCAAGACCACCCAGCTGCCGAAGATCTGCCTCGAGCTCGGCCGCGGCCAGGCGGGGCTGATCGGTCACACCCAGCCACGCCGGATCGCGGCCCGGACGGTGGCGGAGCGGATCGCCGAGGAGCTCGCCGTACCGCTCGGCGGCCTGGTCGGGTACTCGGTGCGCTTCACCGACAAGGCCGGCCCGGACACCGCGGTGCGGCTGATGACCGACGGCATCCTGCTCGCTGAGATCCAGCGGGACCGGGAGCTGCGCCGCTACGACACGATCATCATCGACGAGGCGCACGAGCGCAGCCTCAACATCGACTTCCTGCTCGGCTACCTCAAGTCGCTGCTCCCCCGGCGACCCGACCTCAAGCTGGTGGTCACCTCCGCCACCATCGACACCGCCCGGTTCGCCGCGCACTTCGACGACGCCCCCGTCGTGGAGGTCACCGGCCGCACCTACCCGGTGGAGGTCCGCTACCGGCCGCTCGTCGACCCGGACCGGCCGGACGACGAGGAGCGCGACCAGGTGCAGGGCGTCCTGGACGCCGTCGACGAGCTCCTCGCCGAAGGCTCCGGAGACGGCGACGTGCTCGTCTTCCTCTCCGGCGAGCGCGAGATCCGGGACACCGCCGACGGCCTGCGGGCGCACCTGGCCGGCCGCCGCGAGCCGGTGGAGATCCTGCCGCTGTACGCGCGGCTGTCCGCCGCCGAGCAGCACGCGGTGTTCCGCCCGCACGCCGTACGCCGGGTGGTGCTCGCCACCAACGTGGCGGAGACCTCGCTCACGGTGCCCGGCATCCGCTACGTCGTCGACGCCGGGACCGCGCGGGTGTCGCGCTACAGCCACCGCCTCAAGGTGCAGCGGCTGCCGATCGAGCGGGTCAGCCGGGCCAGCGCGAACCAGCGCGCCGGTCGCTGCGGCCGCACCTCCGACGGCATCTGCCTGCGGCTCTACACCGAGGAGGACTTCGAGGCACGGCCCGAGTTCACCGAGCCGGAGATCCTGCGCACCAACCTGGCGTCGGTCATCCTCGCCATGACCGCGCTGGGACTGGGGGACGTGGCGGCGTTCCCGTTCGTCGAGCCGCCCGACCACCGACAGGTCAAGGACGGCGTCGCGCTGCTCGAGGAGCTGGGTGCGCTGGACACCGCCGCCGCGGGCCCGGTCCGCCGGCTGACGCCGTTGGGGAAGAAGCTGGCGCGGCTGCCGGTGGACCCACGGCTGGGCCGGATGGTGCTCGCCGCCGACGGGAACGGGTGCCTGCCCGACGTCCTGGTCATCGCCGCGGCTATGTCGATCCAGGACCCGCGCGAGCGCCCTGCCGAGCACCAGCAGGCCGCCGACGAGAAGCACCGTCGGTTCGCCGACGACCGGTCGGACTTCCTCGCTTACCGGAACTTGTGGCTCTACCTGCGCCAGCAGCAGAAGGACCTCTCCGGCAGCGCGTTCCGGCGGCTCTGTCGGCAGGAGTTCCTGCACTACCTGCGGGTCCGCGAGTGGCAGGACCTGGTCGCCCAGCTGCGGCAGGTCTGCCGCTCCATCGGGCTGGACGCCCGCGGTGAGCCGTCGCAGCCGGGCGACGACCCCCGACCGGTGCACGAGTCGTTGCTGCCCGGCCTGCTCTCGCACATCGGCCTCTGGGACCCGGACAAGCGCGAGTACGTCGGGGCGCGCGGGGCGCGGTTCGCCCCCTGGCCGGGGTCGGCCCTGTTCAAGAAGCCACCGCGATGGGTGATGGCCGGAGAGCTGGTCGAGACCTCCCGGCTGTGGGGCCGCGACCTCGGCCGGGTCGAGCCGGAGTGGGTCGAGCCGCTGGCCGAGCACGTGCTCAAGCGCAGCTGGAGCGAGCCGCACTGGTCGGCCAGGAGCGGCGCCGCGATGGCCTACGAGAAGGTGCTGCTCTACGGAGTGCCGTTGGTCGCCCAGCGGCGGGTCCCCTACAGCCGGATCGACCCCGTGCTCTCCCGTGAGCTCTTCATCCGGCACGCCCTGGTGCAGGGCGAGTGGCGCACCCATCACGAGTTCTTCCACCGCAACCGCGAGCTGCTCGACGACGTGGAGGACCTGGAGCACCGCGCCCGGCGGCGGGACATCCTCGTCGACGACGAGACCCTGGAGTCGTTCTACGACCAGCGGCTGCCATCCGAGGTCGTGTCGGCGCGGCACTTCGACGCCTGGTGGAAGAAGGCCCGCCGGTCCCAGCCGGACCTGCTGACGTTCGACCCGGCCATGCTGGTGCGGGACGACGCCGACCGGATCAGTGCCGAGGACTACCCGGACACCTGGGTGGTCGACGACCTGCGCCTGCCCCTCACCTACCAGTTCGAGCCCGGGACCGCCGCCGACGGCGTCACCGTGCACGTGCCGCTCTCGGTGCTGAACCGACTCCCACCGGCCGCGTTCGACTGGCAGGTCCCCGGTCTCCGGCTCGAGCTCGCGACCGCACTCGTCCGGTCCCTGCCGAAGCAGCTGCGCAAGGCCTTCGTCCCGGCCCCGGACAGCGCTGCCGCCGCGCTGGCCCGGATCGGCCCCGGCGTGCGCGACGAACCCCTCACCGACGCCCTCGCCCGCGAGCTGCGCGACGCCACCGGCGTCGAGGTGCGCCACGACGAGTGGGACCTCGGCAAGGTGCCCGAGCACCTGCGCGTCACGGTCCGGGTCGAGCGCGACGACGGCAGCATCGCCGCCGAGGGCAAGGACCTCGATGCGCTGCGGCGCACGCTGGCCCCCGCCGTGCGGGAGACCGTGTCGCGGGCGGCAGCTGAGGTCGAGCGCACCGGGCTCACGTCCTGGACGTTCGGCGAGCTGCCGGCGACCTTCACCGGCGACGTCGACGGACGCACCGTGCAGGGCTTTCCCGCCCTCGTCGACGAGGGGACGACGGTCGCGCTCCGGGTGCTGGGCTCGGCCGCCGAGGCCGAGGAATCGACCCGGGCCGGGGTCCGGCGCCTGCTCGCCCTCTCCGTCCCGCCACCGGTCAAGGGCGTCGTCGCCCGGTTGGACAACGCCGCCAAGCTGGCACTGGGCGACAACCCCTACGGCTCGGTCCCGGCACTGCTGGACGACTGCGTCACGGCGGCGCTGGACCTGCTCATCGCCCGGCACGGCGGCGGCCCTTCGGACGAGGCCGGCTTCCGCCGGCTCAGGGAGGCGGTGCGGGCCGAGCTGCCGGAGACGACGTACGACGTGGTGCGCGCGACCGCCCGGGTGCTCGCCGCGGCCGGCGACGTCATGAGGCGGGCCGCCGGCAGCACCCCGGCGGCCGCCGTGCCGTCGGTGCTCGACGTCCGGGCCCACGTGGGCCGGCTGGTGCACGCCGGGTTCGTCAGCGCGCGGGCGCCGGCCGGCTGGACGACCTGGCGCGCTACCTCGCCGCCGACGGCCGGCGGCTGGAGCTGCTCGCCGCCGCGCCCGCGCGGGACCGGGAGCGTCTGGGCCGGGTCGAGCAGGTGGAACGGGAGCACCAGACGTGGCTCGCCCGGCTGCGCCCCGAGCGCCGCGCCGAGCCGGCCGTCCGCGAGGTGGCGTGGATGCTCGAGGAGCTGCGGGTCAGCGTGTTCGCCCAGCAGCTCGGCACGCCGTACCCGGTGTCGGAGAAGCGCATCTACCGCGCCATGGACGCCGCCGGCGGCTGACCCGAGCACGGCCCCACCGGCCTGCGACGGGACTAGCGTGCGGTCATGGCGACCGCCGATCTCTGGCCCCTCACCCACCGCGAGCGCGAGACGTTCGCCGACCTGCTCGGCGCGCTGCGACCCGACGAGTGGTCCGCCCAGTCGCTGGTCGCCGGCTGGACGGTCAAGGACGTCGTGGGGCACTGCCTCGCGACCGCGCACATGACAGCGCCCGCGTTCATCCTGGGGCTGGCCGGAGTCGGCTTCCGGTTCCATGCCCTGTCCGAGAAGAACATCCGCAAGTACGGCGCTGGCACCCCTGCCGAGCTGGTGGAGCGGACGCGCGCGTCGGCCGGGCGGAGCACTGCACCGCCGGGGCCGCCGGAAGTCCCGTTGTCCGAGATCGTCGTGCACTCGGAGGACGTCGCCCGTGCGCTCGGCCGGACCCTCGACCGATCCCCGCAGGCCCTGGTGGCCTGCCTGGACTTCTACGTCCGGGCCCAGCCGCTGATCGGGGGCCGGCAGCGGGCGGAGGGCCTGCACCTCGTCGCCACCGACGTCGGCTGGGAGCACGGCAGCGGGCCGACCGTCTCCGGCCCGGCCATCGGTCTGCTGCTCGCGCTGTCCGGCCGGCGCGCCGGGCTCCCGGACCTCGGCGGGGACGGCATGTCCGTCCTGAGCGCACGGCTGCCCTGAGCGGCGCGCCGCGGCACTCCCTCAGTCGAGGTCGAGCGGCTCGGTCCGCCTCGGCATCAGCCACAGCACCAGGCCGCCGACCACCGCGGCCGCCACGACGCCGAGGAAGACGTGGTGCGCGGCGTCGTTGAGCGCCGAGCGGACGAACGCCTCGGCCGGGCCGGTGAGCCGGCCGTCGAGCAGCAGCCGTTCGGCGTTCGCGCTGTCGGGCAACGCCCCGGCGACCGCGGCCGGCGGGTCAGCCAGCCGGCGCAGCAGCGTGGCGTTCGCGATCGCCCCGAACACGGCGACGCCGACCGCACTGCCCAGGTTCCGGCTGAACATGTTGGTGCCGGTCACGACGCCGCGCCGACTCCAGTCGACCGCGGACTGGACGGCGACCATGGTGGGGGCGGACCAGAACCCGAGGCCGACGCCGACGACGAAACAGGCGAGCGCGACCGTGACGACGGCCGAGCCGGCGCCCAGCATGGCCACGAGCACCGCCCCCAGGACGGCGATCCCTGCTCCGATCAGCGCGGTGTCGCGGAAGCCGATCCGCAGGTACAGCCGACCGGACATCGAGGCGGCGAGCGGCCAGCCGACCGTCATGGCCGCGAGCGCGAAGCCCGCGACCAGCGCGCCGGTGCCGAGCACGCCCTGGGCGTACGTCGGGATGTAGGACGTGAGGCCGATCAGGGTCGCACCGATGGCGAGCGACGCGAGGTTGCCGCCCAGCAGCACCCGTCGGCTGAAGACCCACAGGGGCAGGACCGGCTCGGCCGCCCGCCGCTCCACGAAGAGGAACGCGACGAGGGCGGCTGCCCCGACGCCGAAGACGGCAAGGCTCACGGGCGAGCCCCAGGCCCACGCCACGCCGCCTTCGAGCAGCCCGAGGATGAGCAGGCTGCAGCCGACGATGAGCAGGGTGGCGCCGAGCAGGTCGAAGTCGTGCTTGCGCCGCTCGACCTTCTCGTGGAAGGCCCGCCACAGCATCCAGGTCGCGACCGCGCCGACCGGCAGGTTGACGAAGAAGATCCAGCGCCAGCTGAGGTACTCGGAGAAGACACCGCCCAGGGTCGGGCCGATGACCGAGGACAGCCCCCAGACGCTGGCCACGTAGCCCTGGACCCGGGCGCGCTCCTCGACCGAGTAGAGGTCGCCGACGATCGTGATGGTGACCGGCAGCACGGCGCCGGCGCCGATCCCCTGGACCGCCCGGGCCACGATCAGCGTCGGCATGCTCCAGGCGACCCCGCACAGGATGGACCCGAGCAGGAAGATGCCGATGCCCAGGAACAGCACCGGCTTGCGCCCGATGACGTCCGAGACCTTGCCGTACAGCGGTGTGGTGACGGCCTGGGTCAACAGGTAGATCGAGAACAGCCACGGGAACTGCGAGAAGCCGCCGACGTCGCGGACGATGGACGGGACCGCGGTGGCGATGATCGTCGCGTCGAGCGCGACGAGGGCGGTCGCCAGCATCACCCCGACGAGCACCGGGCCACGCTCGGAACGCAGCCCGACCGCGGCCCGCGCAGTCGGTACCGGCGGGATGCCGGGCTCTCGGGTGGCAGTCATCCTCGGTGCCAACTCGCCGGGGCCCCGATCCCTTCCCGCCCGGAGGCGCGGGATGTCCGGCTCAGCCGTCACGCTCCGGGCCGACGGCGGCATCCATCTGGGTGTTGAAGCGGCCGAGCAGGTCGGCGAAGGAGGCCACGTCGGCGTCCGGCCAGCGGCCCAGCTGCTCCCGGACCAGCCGGCGCCGACCGTCCCGGGCCAGGGCGAGGCGCGCACGGCCCTCCCCGGTGACGACGAGCCGTTGGGCCCGCCCGTCGGCCGGATCGGGCTCTCGGGCCACCAGCCCGATCCGCTCGAGCAGCCGCACATGACGGCTGACCGCGCCCTTGTCGATGCCGAAGTAGCCCGACAGGTCGCTGGCCCGCAGGCTCCCGAGCTCGTCGACCCGGGCCAGGAGGGCATAGGCGCTCGGCTGCAGCTCCGGGTGCACCACGGAGGCCACCTCCCGGTTCCAGGCACGGGCCCGCCGCAGCAGCACGGCGAGCTCGCGCTCCACCTCGGCGTACGACGTCGTCACGCGGCCCAGCCTGTCATCCGGTCCGCCCCACGAGAAGGTCGTCCGGGCAGGTCGGTTCCGGCGGTCACGAGGGCTCGCGCGGCCTGGCCGTATCGTCTGCGCGGTGCGTCTTCTGGACCGACTGCCCGACTCGTCCGAACCGGACGCGGTCTTCGACGCCTTCGCCGGCTGGACGTCGTCCGAGGGGCTGGAGCTCTATCCGGCCCAGACCGAGGCGCTGATCGAGCTGGTCTCCGGGAGCAACGTCGTGCTCGCGACGCCCACCGGGTCGGGCAAGAGCCTGGTCGCCACCGGCGCCCTGTTCGCGGCGTTCGCCGAGGGCCGCCGGGCGGTGTGGACGGCGCCGATCAAGGCGCTGGTGTCGGAGAAGTTCTTCGCGCTGTGCGCCGTCTTCGGGGCGGAGAACGTCGGCATGCTCACCGGGGACGCGTCGGTGAACCCGGACGCGCCGCTGCTCACGGCCACCGCCGAGGTCGTGGCCAACCACGCGTTGCGGGACGGAGCGGCCTCCGACCTCGGCCTGGTCGTGATGGACGAGTTCCACTACTACGCCGACCCGGAGCGGGGCTGGGCCTGGCAGGTGCCGATGCTCGAGCTGACCCGGTCCCAGTTCCTGCTCATGTCGGCGACCCTGGGCGACGTCGGCTTCTTCCGCGAGGACCTCACCAGGCGGACCGGGCGCAGCACGGCGGTGGTCGAGTCGGTCGAGCGGCCGGTGCCGCTGACCTACTACTACGCGAAGACGCCTGTCCACGAGACGCTCGAGGAGCTGCTGAGCACCGACCGGGCACCGGTGTACGTCGTGCACCCCACCCAGGCCGCCGCACTGGAACGTGCCCAGGCGCTGACCAGCGTCAACGTCGCCAGTCGGGCCCAGCGGGACGAGATCGCTTCGGCGCTCGGCGCGTTCCGGTTCCGCTCCGGCTTCGGGACCACGCTGTCGCGGCTGGTCCGGCACGGGGTCGGCGTGCACCACGCCGGGATCCTGCCCCGCTACCGGCGGCTGGTCGAGACCCTCGCCCAGGCCGGTCTGCTCAAGGTCGTCTGCGGCACCGACACCCTCGGCGTCGGCATCAACGTCCCGATCCGCACCGTGCTCATGACCTCGCTGACCAAGTTCGACGGGACCCGGGTCCGGCACCTGACCGCCCGCGAGTTCCATCAGGTCGCCGGCCGGGCAGGCCGGGCCGGCTTCGACACAGCGGGGACCGTGGTCGTGCAGGCCCCCGACCACGACGTGGAGAACGAGCGGCTGCGGGTCAAGGCGGGCGACGACGCGAAGAAGCTGAAGAAGCTGGTGCGGAAGAAGGCGCCGGAGGGCTTCGTGTCATGGGGCGAGCCGACCTTCGAGCGGCTGGTCGTGGCCCCGCCCGAGCAGCTGCGGTCGAGCTTCCGGGTCACGCACGCGATGCTGCTCAACGTGCTGGCCCGGCCCGGCGACCCGTACCTCGCGATGCGGCACCTGCTCGAGGACAACCACGAGCCGCGCGCGGCGCAGCTGCGGCACATCCGGCACGCGATCTCGATCTTCCGCGCCCTGGTCGCGGGCGGGGTCGTGCAACGGGTCGACCCGCCTGCTCCGGACGGCCGACGCTGGGCGCTGACGGTCGACCTGCAGCCGGACTTCGCGCTCAACCAGCCGCTGTCGCCGTTCGCGATGGCCGCGCTCGACCTGCTCGACCGGGACTCCCCGACGTACGCGCTGGACGTGGTGTCGGTGATGGAGTCGATCCTGGAGAACCCGCGCCAGGTGCTCGCCGCCCAGCGCAGCAAGGCGCGCGGCGAGGCGGTCGCCGCGATGAAGGCCGAGGGCATCGAGTACGACGAGCGGATGGAGCTGCTCGAGGAGGTGACCCATCCCCGGCCGCTCGCCGACCTGCTGGACCACGCCTACGACGCGTACCGGCAGGGGCACCCGTGGGTGGCCGACCACGAGCTGAAGCCCAAGTCCGTCGCGCGCGACATGAGCGAGCGCGCCATGACCTTCACCGAGTACGTCGGGTTCTACAACCTGGCCCGGTCCGAGGGGCTGGTCCTGCGCTACCTCGCGGACGCCTACAAGGCACTGAAGCAGACGGTGCCCGAGCCGGCCCGCACCGAGGAGCTGAGCGACCTCATCGAGTGGCTCGGCGAGCTCGTGCGCCAGGTCGACTCGAGCCTGCTCGACGAGTGGGAGCGCCTGACGGCTCCCGCCGAGGAGGAGGCGGACGAGCGCGCCCTGGTGCGCGACGACAAGCCACCGGCGGTCACGAGCAACGTGCGCGCCTTCCGGGTGCTGGTACGGAACGCGATGTTCCGCCGGGTCGAGCTGGCAGCGCTGCGGCGCTACGACCTGCTCGGCGAGCTGGACGCCGAGTCGGGCTACGACGCCGACGCCTGGGCGGAGGCGATGGCGGGCTACTGGGCCGAGCACGACGCCTTGCTGACCGATCCCGACGCGCGCGGCCCGGCGCTGCTCTCCGTCGCCGAGGGAGCGGAGGCGTGGACGGTGCGGCAGGCGTTCCACGACCCGGCCGGCGACCACGACTGGGGTGTCTCGGCCCGGGTCGACCTGGCCGCGTCGGACGAGGCGGGTGCGGCCGTCGTCGTGGTCACCGCCGTCGACCGGTTGGACGGTGCCTGGTCCTCCGAGGACTGACTACCGGCCGTGCCGGTGCATCATCGGAGGATGGTCGCCGGAACGGTGCGGGTGTGGCACGACGAGCTCGGCTGGGGAGTGCTCGACTCCCCCGAGACGCCGGGCGGGTGCTGGGCGCACTTCTCGCAGCTGCAGGTGCCCGGGTACCACGCGCTGACTCCCGGCGACCCGGTCACGTTCACCTTCGAGCCGGCCGAGCAGGACGGCTTCGCGTTCCGGGCCGTCTCGGTCCTGCCGGCGGGACCCGGCGCCACCGACGTGTCGCCGCCGCCGGTGCGGGGCAGCACGGCGTACCGGACCACGCTGCCTCTCGCGCCGGACGACGAGGCCGACGACGGCCCGGGCGTTCCGCGCTGACCCGGACCGTGCTCGCGACCCCCCGAGGAAACGAGGTCTGCCCGCTCAGCTCCCAGGACAGATGGCTCGGCGTCTGTCGCTGTCGCTGTCGCTGTCGACCGCGCGCACCCTACGCGAGTGGGGCGCCGCCGAAGCCGATCTCGTTGCCGTCCGGGTCGCGGTAGATCACCTTGCGGACGCCGTTGCCGTAGGTCTCCCTGGAGGCGGGCTGCAGTCCGCGGGTACCGATGCTCTGGACCCGCTCGTCGAGGTCGTCGACGAACAGCGTGTGCAGGCCGTGGCCGGCGCGCCCGGGCAGCTCCTCGATGTACAGGTACCGATGCTCAGCGAGCTCCCAGACCGCTTCCGTCTCGTTGGGTAGGAACGCGGGTTCCGCGCCGAGCAACCGCTCGTACCAGGCCAGCGCACGCCGGTAGTCGCTCACCGGCAGCCCCGCGAAGAGGTCGACTGTCATGTGGTCACGCTACGACGCGTGGCGCTGACGATCAGAGGGGCCTTCGGCCCAGTCTCCTGAGCGTCCGCGATCAACGGGGTCAGGTGCTGACGTAGGCAGCGAGGTGCTCGCCGGTGAGGGTGGAGCGCGCCGCGACGAGGTCGGCGGGGGTGCCCTCGAACACGACCCGGCCGCCGTCGTGGCCGGCACCGGGGCCGAGGTCGACGATCCAGTCGGCGTGCGCCATGACCGCCTGGTGGTGCTCGATGACGACGACCGACTTGCCGGAGTCGACGAGCCGGTCGAGCAACCCGAGCAGCTGGTCGACGTCGGCGAGGTGCAGGCCGGCGGTCGGTTCGTCGAGGACGTAGACCCCGCCCTTCTCGCCCAGGTGGGTGGCCAGCTTGAGCCGCTGCCGCTCACCGCCCGACAGCGTCGTGAGGGGCTGGCCGAGGCTGAGGTAGCCCAGCCCGACGTCGGAGAGCCGGTCGAGGACCTTGGAGGCGGCCGGCGTACTCGCCTCGCCGTCGCCGAAGAACTCCGCCGCCTCGGTGACCGACATGGCGAGCACCTCGGCGATGTTCCGCCCGCCCAGGGCGTGCTCCAGTACCGCGGCCTGGAACCGCTTCCCCTCGCACTCCTCGCAGGTGGACTCGACCGTCGCCATCACGCCCAGCTCGGTGTAGATGACGCCGGCGCCGTTGCAGGCAGGGCAGGCGCCCTCGGAGTTGGAGCTGAAGAGTGCCGGCTTGACGCCGTTCGCCTTCGCGAAGGCCTTGCGGATCGGGTCAAGGAGTCCGGTGTACGTCGCCGGGTTGCTCCGTCGCGAGCCGCGGATCGCCCCCTGGTCGACCACCACCACGCCGTCGCGGCCGGCGACCGAGCCGTTGATCAGCGAGCTCTTGCCGGACCCGGCGACGCCCGTCACCACGCATACGACGCCGAGCGGGATGTCCACGTCGACGTCCTTCAGGTTGTGGGTCGTCGCACCTCGGATCTCCAGCGCGCCTGCAGACGACCGGACCGACTCCTTGAGTCTCGCGCGGTCGTCCAGGTGCCGGCCGGTGACGGTGTCGCTGGCGCGCAGCCCTTCGAGGCTGCCGGCGAACACGACCTTGCCACCGGCAGTCCCGGCGCCGGGGCCGAGGTCGACGACGTGGTCCGCGATCGCGATCGTCTCCGGCTTGTGCTCGACGACGAGCACGGTGTTGCCCTTGTCCCGCAGCTGCAGGAGCAGCTGGTTCATCCGCTCGATGTCATGGGGGTGCAGACCGATCGTGGGTTCGTCGAAGACGTAGGTGACGTCGGTCAGCGACGAGCCGAGGTGCCGGATCATCTTGGTGCGCTGGGCCTCTCCCCCCGACAACGTCCCCGACGGACGGTCGAGCGAGAGGTACCCCAGCCCGATCTCCGCGAACGAGTCGAGCAGGTGCTGCAGTCCGGCGAGCAAGGGAGCCACCGACGGCTCGGCCAGATCCCGGGACCACTCGGCCAGGTCGCTGATCTGCATCGCGGTGACGTCGGCGATGTTCTTGCCGTGGATCTTTGCCGACCTCGCCTCCCCGTTCAGCCGGGTGCCGTCGCAGTCGGGGCAGGTCGTGAACGTCACCGCCCGCTCGACGAAGGCACGGACGTGCGGCTGCATGGAGTCGACGTCCTTGGCCAGCATCGACTTCTGGATCTTCGGGACCAGGCCCTCGTAGGTGAGGTTGATGCCCTCGACCTTGATCTTCGTCGGCTCCCGGTAGAGCAGGTCGTCGAGCTCCTTCTTGGTGTACTTCCGGATCGGCTTGTCCATGTCGAAGTAGCCGGAGCCGCTGAAGATCCGGCCGTACCAGCCGTCCATGCTGTAGCCCGGGATCGTCAGGGCGCCTTCGCCGAGCGACTTGCTGTCGTCGTACAGCGCGGTCAGGTCGAAGTCGGTGACGGCGCCCATGCCCTCGCACCGAGGGCACATGCCGCCCTGGTAGACGGCTTTGCGCACCACGACCCGCTCGCCCTTGCCCTTGTCGACGGTCATCGCCCCGCTCGCGGTCCGCGTGGGGACGTTGAACGAGAAAGCGGTCGGCGGGCCGACGTGCGGCTTCCCCACCCTGCTGAACAGGATGCGCAGCATCGCATGGGCATCGGTGGCCGTCCCGACGGTGGACCGCGGGTTCGAGCCCATCCGCTCCTGGTCGACGATGATGGCGGTGGTCAGGCCGTCCAGCACGTCGACGTCGGGTCGGGCCGACGTCGGCATGAAGCCCTGCACGAAGGCGCTGTAGGTCTCGTTGATCAGCCGCTGCGACTCCGCGGCGATGGTGCCGAACACGAGCGAGCTCTTGCCCGAGCCGGAGACACCGGTGAACACCGTCAGCCGGCGCTTCGGGATCTCGATGCTGAGGTCCTTGAGGTTGTTCACCCGGGCGCCGTGCACCCGGATCACGTCGTGACTGTCCGCCACGTGCACCGCAGGCGTCCGGGTGCCCTTCCTCGTCGCCGCGCTCATCGTGTGCTCCTCCGTGTGGGTGTCCGGACCGCGCGGTCTCGTGGCGTGCGCCACCCCAGGACGCGCGTGCGGCACGCCCTGGGGTGGGCGGCGGTCAGGCCTGCGCGATCCGCACCATGTTGCCCGAGGGGTCCCGGAACGCGCAGTCGCGGGCGCCCCAGGGCTGCGACGCCGGCTCCTGGAGCACCTCGGCGCCGGACGCCCGCACCTTCTCGAAGGTGGTGTCGAGGTCGTCCGAGCGGAAGATCGCTGCCTGCAGCGACCCCTTCGTCACCAGCGACAGGAGTGCGTCGCCTTCCACCTGTGAGCGGCCGCCGTGCGGCTGGAACAGGACGACGTCGAGATCCTGCCCCGGGGCGCCGACGGTGACCCAGCGGAAGCCGTCGGACGCGACGTCGAGGCGGACCTCGAGGCCGAGCGCGTCACGGTAGAAGAGGAGCGCCTCGTCGGGGTCGTGGACGGGGATGAACATGGCGGACACGGTGACTGTCATGCGTCGACCCTAGGACTGGCGACCCGTCGCACGCTTCTCCGAACCTGCTCGGTGCCCGGGTCGGGCGCCGGTAGCCGGCAGTCGGCCGGACGCGCCCCAGCAGGCGGCGGCGCTCAGACCGAAGCTCTCGTACGCCGCGGCCGGGTGGCGACCTTGGCCACGCAGGACGGCACCACCTCGAGGTCGCGGTGATCCGTGGCGAGGTACTGCGACGGGGTCTGGCCGACGATCTCGGTGAACCGCGAGCTGAACGACCCGAGCGACGTGCACCCGACGGCGATGCAGGTGTCGGTGACCGACATCCCCTGGCGCAGCAGGGACTTCGCGCGCTCGATGCGCCGCGTCATCAGGTACGAGTACGGCGTCTCGCCGTACGCCCCCCGGAACTTGCGCGAGAAGTGCGCCGGCGACATCAGCGCGGCGCGCGCCATCGCCGGGACGTCGAGGGGCTGCGCGTAGTCGCGGTCCATCAGGTCCCGCGCCCGGCGCAGGTGGGCGAGGTCGGCGATCTCCTCCGGGGTCACCCCACAACGGTACGCGCCGACCGAGCGGCTGACGGCGACCGGCGCGGGCACCAACGACGGCACAACGACCGGCTCGGCCCCCCGGAACCAGCCTGGGAGCGGGTTGCGCCGTCGCTGGTGACCCGCCGGTGGGTCCGCGGGCGGCCTGCCCTGCGCGTACGGTCAGAGTGTCGATCCGGTCTCGGATGCATGGTGCGGCTTGCCTCGCTCCTGAGGAACCTCCCGGCTCCGGGATCGACGACACCACCCGGCACGAGCCCGGCCCAACGAACAGGACAGCCATGAGCGAACACGACGACAGCGCGTCGGTGGAGTCGAGCCTCCGGCTCGGCAGCGGGTTCGACGCCGATGAACGGGACCGCATCGTTGCGGGCTGGGGCAACCTCACCGGTCGCTTGGCGTCATTCCGTCAGGGCACGGTCGAGCTGGAGCTGTCGGTCAAGGAGCGCGCGACGCCGAGCCAGCGGACGGTGCTTGAAGCGTGGATCGCCGGGAGCGATCGGCTCGTGGCGACGTCGGAGCAACCCGACCTCGACAACGCTCTGACCGAGGTGCGCGACGATCTCATCCGCCAGCTCACCGACGCGAAGAACCGCGCCCAGCCCCGCAACCGACGCTCGCTCCGCAAGACGATCCGAGACCACGGGTGACCTCGACCAGGTCCCGAGTCCCGGCCTGGGGCTCACGGAGCACAAGCCGCTCGGTCCTGATCGGGCGGCCGAGCTACGGGACCCAGGTCTGCCCCGCGCAAGGTGGCCGACGTCAAACCACCGAGCGAACGGCGGCGCGCGACCACGGACGACGGCACAACGACCCGGTCCCGGCGCCGGAACGAGCCTGGGGCCGGGTTGCGCCGTCGTTGGTGCCCGGCCGGTGGACCCGGCCGGGCTGTGCCACCGGGTGTGGCACCGCCGGCGCGCCGGCAGACGAACGACCGCAGGGGCGCACCGGCGTACCGGTGCGCCCCTGCGGGTGCGGGCTCGTCAGCCCAGTCGGGCCAGCTTCGCGTTCGCGGTCTTGACCGACGCGATGGTCGGGTCGACCTCGTAGGTCGCGTCCTGGCCGCCGATCCGCCACGCCACGATCGACACCGCGTCGCCGCGGCGCGTCACGCCGAGCCACTCGAAGGTGCCCTCGAGCGCGTCCTTGTCCGACTTGAAGACGAAGGAGAAGTACGAGCCACGTCCGGCCTCGACCTCGACCGGCCGCCGCTTGTCGGTGAACAGGAGCGTGCCCTTCGCCGGGACGTTGTCGCCGGTGTGCGAGCGCCAGCCCTTGATCTCGGCGTAGGCGTCCTTGGCCGCCGCCGCGTCGGCGAAGGTCAGGACGACGTTGGTCGCCTGACCACCGGCGATCGCGAAGTCGCGGCGGGCCTTGTCCTCGAACCCGAGGGCCTTGAGAGCCGCCGGCTGGGCGTTGCTCACCCGTCGGTGCCGGGTCGCGACCCGGGCCCAGTCCTGTTCCTGGTTCGGGACCGGCATCTGACCGGCCCGCAGGAGGGCGTCGTTGGGGTCGACCGCGGTCGAGACGGTGACGCTGCCCTCGTCGGCTGCCGCGCTGCCGGCCAGGGCACCGGTCATGACGCCGGCGGTGACAGCGCTGGTCGCGAGCACGGCGGCGGCGATCGTCGCGGGACGACGGGTGCGTGCGATGGAGCGGGACATCGTGGTCTCCTCTGTGGCCCGGGAGGGCCGGTTCCGCCCGGGCCTCTCCCGGACGCTGCAGAGGTGATGACGCCCCACCCGTACGGCAGGTTGCAGGGGTGGACTGTGACGCAGGCCACGCCCCCCTCAGAGGAAGCGGACCGGGTCGAACTCGTCGATCGGGATGATGCGGACCCGCGGCAGGACCCCGGTGAAGCAGCGCACGTCGTCCTCGAGGTCGAAGACCTCCAGGCCCTTGTCGACGAGCTCGGTGAGCCGGAGGTTGACGAACTCGCGGAAGCCCAGCAGCCCGACCCGGCGGTCGCCGCCCAGGAGCGCCTCGACCTGAGGCAGGAAGTCGCCGTCATGGCTGGCGAGGAGGACGTCTCCCTCGCGGTCGCCGATCGCGTCGAGCGTGCGCTGCACCGCCATGTCGACGACCTTCTGGCCGGGGTCCCCGGCGAGCGGGATCGGCCGGTACTGCATCGCCAGCAGCGCCGACACGAACGGCATGGGGACGTGCCCGTTCGTGGCGTTGAGGAAGAACAGCCCCTTGACCGGCTGCCCCCACCGCGCCTCGGCGAACTCGCGCACCCGCTCCCAGCGGGGACGCTCGTCGGGGTTGGGGCGGCGGTTGAGCACCGACATGCCGAGGGTGGCGTCGATGTTCTCGCCGTCGACGACGAGGTAGGTGGTGCGCTCGGTCCCGCTCGCGCTGTCCGTCATGCCGCGAGCCTAGGCCGTACGCCGGGGCAACCGGCCCTGCGGCGCTCAGGCGCCGAGGGCGCGCCAGACGCCGGCGCCGGCGACCCCGTCCACGGGCCAGCCGCGGGCGCGTTCGAGCTTCTTCACCTTGCGCTTGGTGAGCGGACCGAAGTAGCCGGTCCGGTACTTCTTCTTCATCCGCAGCGAGGTCTGCAGGGCCTTCACCGCGACGCCGCGGTCGCCCTTGCGCAGGGTGGTCCAGGTGAACTTGGTGATGCCCGAGCGGACGGGCACCTTGATGACCTGCCCGACCCGGATCGTGTCGCTGCGGAGCTTGCTGGCGGACCGGATGGCCGGGACCGACGACCGCCACACCTTGGCGATCCGGGACAGCGAGTCGCCCTTGCGCACCCGGTAGCGCATCGCCGACGGCAGCGACCGGGCCGCGGTCACGGTCTGGGTGCCGGACGTGACCGGCTGCGCGGGAGCGGGAGCGGCGGTCGGCGACCGCACCGCTGACCAGGTCGCAGGTGTCGTGGTGCCGGTCGCCGGGAGACCGTGCGCCTTCTGGAAGGCCACCAGCGCGGCGTAGGTGAGCGGTCCGAAGTACCCCGTCACGGGGGTCACCCCGAGCAGCTGCTGCAGCTGGGTGACGTAGGGGCTGGTGACACCCTGGCTCAGCAGCGGTGTCCCGGTCAGCGACGCAGGGCTGACCGGCACCGGGCACGGGGCGCTGCGCGGGCCGGAGTACGGCGGCGCCGGAGTGCCCACCACCTCGACGCACGGCCCGTAGTCGACGGCCGCGGCCTTGCCGGTCCACCAGGAGCTGCGCTTCATCGCGCCGGCCCAGTCCAGCGAGATGTGGATGTGGTCGGCGTGCGACTCACCGCCGTTGTACTTCCGCCAGCCCGCGGACGCGCGGTACGAGCTCCAGATCTGCCTGTTGTAGATGACGTACATGACACCGAGCCGGCGGGCGTTGTACCCGGCCATCCCGTTGGGTCCGGGTGCGAGCAGCCAGGCGAGGAACTGGTCCGCGACCGCCTTCTCGGCGGGGACCGCGGAGTTCAGTCCCCAGTCCCAGGCCCGGCCCTCCTTGTGCTCGCTGGTCCCGCCGATCGAGCAGCCCCGGGTGACCCCGAGGTCTCGGCCGCCGTACGTCGCGAGCAGCAGGTTGCGCAGCGCGTCCAGCCCGGGCTTGACCACGGCGTCGCAGGACACCTGCGGGAGGTAGGGCGAGAACCCCTCGACGACGGCCGGCGCGGCAGCTTTCGGGCACCGGATCGGCGACGGCGGCGTGGGCGACGGACCCGACCCCGAGGAGCAGGGCTCCCACGAGGGTTCCGGCGAGCGTGCGCAGGGCGGGGCGGACGGTGTGGTGGACCCAAGGCATCGGGACGGGAGCTCCTGGAGGCGGTCGTGGACACGATCACGATCATGGTCGGCCGTCCCAGGCACCACCTGAACCCCTCTTGTCCCACAAGCGGGTAAAACTTGACCAATCGGGCGGTGCGTCGCCTTGCGCCGGAGGGCCACGCGTGCCGTCGGCGTCCAGAACTCGCTCGGTGCCCGACCCGAACGGCTGCCAGACTACGGCGGGTGAGCGACGCTGCGCCGGGCCCGACGCCGGCGGAGCAGACCCGTTACGACGCGCTCTCCGACGAGGTGGTCGCGCTCTACTCCCTCGGCCGGTACGACCAGGCGCTGGAGCGGCTCGCGGCAGACAGCGCCGGCCTGGAGCACTGGACGGCCGACCTCGCGCACCTCACCGCCTGCCTGCAGTCGGTGGCCGGCCGGCCCGAGGAGGCGCTGGCCACCCTGCGCCTGGCCCTGGACCAGGGCGACTGGTGGTCTCGGCGGATCCTCGTGGAGGACGACGACCTCGCCGCCGTCCGCGCGCTTCCTGCCTTCGACGCGCTGGTACGCGAGGCGGAGGCCAGGGCAGCCGCCTACAACGCCTCGGCACCGCTCGAGCCCCCGGTGCTGCTGCGGCCGGCTCGCGCCGCCCGCGGCGTCGCGGTGGTGCTGCACGGCTCGGGACAACGGGCCGGACCGACCGCCGGGACCTGGTCGGCCGCGACCGCCGAGGGCTACGCCGTGCTGGCCGTCGCCTCCAGCCAGCGCAGCACGCCGACGCACACCAGCTGGCCGGACCAGGGCACGGCCGCCCGGGACGTCCGGCACGCGCTGACCTTCCTCGACGACGACCTCCGTGCTCTCCCGTTGCTGGCCGGCGGGTTCTCGGCCGGCGGTCGGGCCGCCCTGCTCTGGGCGCTCACGGCGGAGCCGGTGCCGGTCGCCCGGCTGCTGGTGGTCGCGCCGGCGGTCGTGCCGGAGCAGCTGCCGGCCGAGCCGGCCGACCGGGTGCCCGGTCTCGTGCTGCTGGGCGCAGACGACCACCTCGCCGGCCCGGTGCAGGCGATGGCGGGCCGGCTGGAGGCGGCCGGGCTGCGGCTGGAGACCGTCGACGGCCTCGAGCACCGCTACCCCGACGACTTCGCCGCCAGGCTGGTCGCCGAGCTCGACCAGGTCACGCCTGGTTGAGCCCGGGCAGCGACCGACCGGATCACTCGCTCAGCCGGTAGCGGGCCTCTCCACGTCCGGCAGGGTCAGCCACTCGGCGAAGGTCAGCTGCCGGTGCTTGCCGACGCCCAGGTACCGCGGGGCCGTGAACGGCCACTCGTCGGAGATCCACCGCGGCACCAGGTCGTCGAGCGCCGCCTCCGTGTCCGACCCGACGAGCCGGTCGACGACCCACCACGAGATCTCCGCGTCGGCGCCCTGCTTCTCCGCCGGGTCGACGTACACGCAGCCGAGCAGCTCGGTCTCGTCACTGTCGAGCAGCGCGTAGTTGAACGACTCGTGGGCTTCGATCTCCCGCTCGTGCCGGGCCAGGTCCTCGCGGTCCTGCTCATGGGTCATCGTGGCCGGCGGCCAGCCCCACGCCGGTCCGAAGACCGAGAACAGCCGCTCCTGCGAGCCCATGACCGCTGGCATGTCGATGTCGGCGTCGCTCTCGCGGATCGGCCGCAGGTGCTCGCCGGTGGCGAGCTCGACGCGGGCCGGGTGGACGAAGTCGTCGGGCAGCCACGGCATGCCGCGGAGCCTATGACGGTCACGGCTCGCGGCGCACCGGCTCGCTGACGGCAGCGAAGGTCAGCGCGCGGTCCAGCCGCCGTCCATCGCCAGCGAGGCGCCGTTGACGTACGCCGCGTGCGGGCCGGCCACCCAGGCGACCAGCTCGGCCACCTCGGTCGGCTCGACCAGCCGCTTGATGGCGGTCTCGGTGAGCATGACCTTCTCGACGACCTCGGACTCGGGCAGGTCGTGCAGCCGCGCCTGGTCGGCGATCTGCTTCTCCACCAGCGGGGTCCGCACGTAGCCGGGGTTGACGCAGTTGCTGGTGACGCCGCGCTCGCCGCCCTCCAGCGCCACCACCTTGGACAGCCCCTCGAGCGCGTGCTTGGCCGCGACGTAGGCCGACTTGAACGGCGAGGCGACCAGCCCGTGCACCGACGAGATGTTGACGACCCGACCGAACCCGCGCTCGTACATGCCGGGCAACGCGGCCCGCACCAGCAGGAACGGCGCCTCCACCATCAGGGCGAGGATGGCTGCGAACCGGTCCGGCGGGAACTCGTGCACCGGCGCGACGTGCTGGATGCCGGCGTTGTTGACGACGACGTCGACGTCGAAGGACAGCGTGGCCAGTGCGGCGGTGTCGGCCAGGTCGACCTGCCACGCATCCCCCCCGACGTCGCCGGCGACCTTCTCGGCTGCCTCGCCGTCGACGTCGGCCACCACGACGTGCAGCCCGTCCCCCGCGAGTCGCCGCGCGACGGCGGCGCCGATGCCGCTGGCGCCCCCGGTGACCAGCGCGCGGCGGGTGCGCCCGGTCACCGGGCTGCGCTGCCGACGACCCGGCTCGCGGCGACGTCGTCGAGGTCGATGACCTTCTCCTCGTCGGACATGACGCGGTGGTCCGGCATGGCCAGCAGGGCAACCATCGCCACCGCGCAGCAGCCGACGATGTACCAGCTGATCCAGGTGCTCGACCCGGTCTCCTGCAGGATCTTCGCGGCGATCAGCGGTGCGGGGCCGCCGGCGATGACCGAGGCCAGCTGGTAGCCCAGCCCCGCACCGGAGTACCGGACGTTGGTGCCGAACCGCTCGGCGATCAGCGCGGCCTGCGGGCCGTACTGCATGTCGTGGAAGATCAGCGACGCGACGATCGCGAGCAGCACGAAGCCGGCCTTCCCGGTGTCGAGCAGGCCGTAGTACGGAAACGCGAACAGCGCGGTGCCGACGATCCCGATGCCGTACATGAGGCGGCGGCCGATCAGGTCGGAGACGTAGCCGAACAGGGGCACCGACACCAGGCCCAGGGCCGCGGCGACCAGGGTGTAGTTGAGCAGGTTGCCCTTGTCCAGCCCGACCTTCTCCACGCCGTACGTGAGCACGAACGTGATGAACAGGTAGAACGGCGCCTGCTCGGACAGCCGCACGAACGCCGAGGTGAGGATCTCCCGCGGCTGGGTCCGGATCACCTCGAGCACCGGCTGCTTGACGACCGTCTGGCTCTTGCGGACCGCCGCGAACTCCGGGCTCTCCAGCACGCGCAGCCGCACGTAGAGCCCGATCAGGACCAGGACGGCGCTGACGAGGAACGGCAGCCGCCAGGCCCAGGCGAGGAAGCCGTCACCGGCCCACGCTTCGACGATCTTCACCGCGGCGGTGGCGAGCAGCAGGCCCATGGGCACGCCCATCTGCGGGAAGCTGGCCATCAGGCCGCGCCGCTTGCGCGAGCCCCACTCCATCGCGAGCAGGACCGACCCGCCCCACTCGCCGCCCACACCGATGCCCTGGGCGACCCGCAGCAGCACGAGCAGGACCGGCGCGAGCACGCCGATCGTCGCGTACGTCGGCAGGCAGCCGATGAGGAACGTGCCGATGCCCATGAGCAGCAGGGTCGCGACCAGGGTGCCCTTGCGCCCGATCCGGTCGCCGAAGTGGCCGAAGATCGCAGCACCGATCGGGCGGGCGGCGAAGCCGACGAACTGGGTGCCGTACGACAACAAGATGCCGGCGAAGCGGGACTGGTCCGGGAAGAACAGCTGCGGGAAGACCAGGGCGGCAGCGGTGCCGTAGAGGAAGAAGTCGTACCACTCGATGCTGGTGCCCACGGTGCTCGCGAACACGGCTCGACGCCGCTGGCCACGTGTCACAGCGGCCTGGTCCACCGCGCTCCCGACCGTCCCGGACATCCGCTACCTCCACCCGTTGGGTGCCTCCGGACCGGTCAGCCCGGAAGGCCATCGGCCACGGTTCCCGGACCGGGCTGTCATGAAACCTTCATGTTTGCCCTGGTCTGTGCAGTCCGCGGGTCCTCGTAGGGTGCCCCGGGTGAGCGACGCCAACGCCGAGACCCTGGCGACCTACGAGCGAGTGGCCGGCCTCTACCGCGAGCGGACCGTCCGTCGTGACGACAAGTCCGGCGACCTCGTCGGGCTGGTGACCACGCACGCCCCTGCGGGCGCGAGCGTGCTGGAGGTGGGGAGCGGCCCCGGACACGACGCGCATCGACTCGAGGCGCACGGCTTCGCGGTCCGGCGGACCGACGCGACCCGGGCGTTCGTCGAGATGCTGCGCGCCGACGGGCACCAGGCGGACGTGCTCGACGTCCGCACCGACGACCTCGGCGGCCCGTACGACGTCGTGTTCGCCCACGCCGTGCTGCTGCACATCGACCGGGACGAGCTGCCGCGCGTGCTGCGGCGGCTGCTCGCCGCGGTCCGTCCGGGCGGGCTGCTCGCGATGTCGCTCAAGAAGGGCGACGGCGAGGGGTGGAGCAGCCACAAGGTCGAGCGGCCGCGGCACTTCACCTACTGGCGGGCCGAGCCGTTGCGGGACGTGCTGCTCGGCGCGGGGTGGGACCCGTTTTTGCTGGGGCCGACGGACCCGACGTACGGACCGTGGCTGAAGGTCCTGGCGCGCCGGCCCTGATCAGGGTCGACCGTGGTCAGGCCGCCTGCGGCTCGAGCGCGGAAGGCATCCGCCGCGAGCGCCGTTCCAGCGCGATCGAGACGGCGAGCACGACCAGACCTGCCGCCGACAGCCCCGCGCCGACGACGGCCGGCGCGGTGTAGCCGTACCCGGCGGCGATGACGGCGCCACCGAGGGCGGCACCGATGGCGTTGGCGACGTTGAGCGCGGAGTGGTTCAGCGTCGACGCGAGCGCCTTGCCGTCGCCGGACACGTCCAGCAGCCGGGCGGTGATCGCGGGCAGGCTCATCGACGAGGTGAACGCCAGCAGCATCAGGGTCAGCGCGGCGGGGACCGCCGAGCGCGCCGTGACGGCGAACAGGAGCTGGACGAGCAAGGTGGCACCGGGGGCGAGCACCAGGGTGCGTAGGCACCGACCAGTCGGCGAGCCGGCCGCCGACCATCGTCCCGAGGGTCATGCCGACGCCGAAGAGCGCCAGCACGAGCGGGACGCCGCGGTCGGCGAAGCCGGACACCTCCGTCAGCGTCGGCGCGATGTAGCTGTAGATCGCGAAGAACCCGCCGAAGCCGACCGCGCCGACGAGCAGGGTCAGCCACACCTGCGTACGGCGCAGCGCGGACAGCTCACGCATCGGGCTGGCGCTCTCGTGCACCACCACCCGCGGGACGAACAGCCCCACCGTGACCAGGGTCAGCAGCCCGACCGCCACGACGGTGAGGTACGTGGTGCGCCACCCGGCCGCCTGGCCCAGCAGCGTGGTGAGCGGGACCCCGACGATGTTGGCCACCATCAGCCCCATCATCGTCATGGCGACCGCCCGGGCCCGTCGCTCCCGCGGGACGAGCGAGGAGGCGACGACGGCGCCGATGCCGAAGTACGCGCCGTGCGGGAAGCCGCTGGCGAACCGCGCCAGCACGAACGTGCCGAAGGTCGGGGCTAGCGCGGAAGCCAGGTTGGCCACCGTCAGCGCCACCATCAGCCCGAGCAGCATCCCCTTGCGCGGCATCCGGGCGCCCAGCACCGCGAACAGCGGCGCGCCGACCACCACACCCAGGGCGTACGCCGTGATGGCGTGACCGGCCGTCGGGATCGACACGTCCAGGTCGCGGGCGATGTCCGGCAGGATCCCCATGCTCGCGAACTCGGTCGTCCCGATCGCGAAGCCGCCGACGGCCAGCGCGACCAGGCTGAGCCAGACCGGCACCTCCCGGCCCCGGAAGGTGGCCGTGGGCCGGGACGGGAGCGGGCGCACCGTCGACCCGGCGGCGGAACCGGCGCGCGGCGGGGCCGCGGGCTGGCGCGAGGACATGGTGGATCCCTCCGTGAGCAGCTGGTCGTCGCGCCCAGCCCTGGCGGGCGCAGGCGTCGATCAGGTGCAAGGACACGTCAGGCAGGTTGCATTCCGCCGCCCGCCGTGAGGTCCGACACGTGGACGACCGGCTGGCCGAACCTCGGCCGGGATCCGGGCGTCTGCGCCCGTCGGGCTCCCCTAGGGTCCTGCGCATGGCGGCGCTCCCTGGACTCCTCGAGCTGCAGGCGGCGGGCGAGCGCCCGGACCTGCTCGCGCCCCCCGTGGCGGCGGCGCTCGCCGCCCGGCCCGGTCTCGACGTACGGGTGGCCGAGATCGACCCCGACCTCGCGGACACCGCCGCCTTCTGCGAGCGCTACCGCGTCGGCCTGGACGTCTCGGCGAACTGCGTGGTGGTCGCCGGTCGGCGGGGCGGGGAGACCCGGTTCGCCGCGTGCGTGGTGCTGGCGACCACCCGGGCCGACGTCAACGGCGTGGTCCGCCGTCGGCTGGACGCCCGCAAGGCGTCGTTCGCGGCGATGGACGTGGCGGTCGCCGAGACGGGGATGGAGCACGGCGGCATCACCCCGCTGGGGCTGCCGGACGGCTGGCTGCTCCTGGTCGACGCCGCCGTGGCCGGGTCACCGCTGGTCGTGGTCGGGTCCGGGGTGCGCCGGTCCAAGCTGGTCCTGCCTGGCCACGCCGTCGCGGCCCTGCCCGGCGCCGAGGTCGTCGAGGGCCTGGCAGCCCCCGTGGGCTGACCACAGCCCTCCCCCGACCGCCCCCCGGGAGCGCTCGTTGTTGCTGCGGCGGTCAGGCGTCGATGCGCAGGGGGAGGTCGAACAGCGGGAAGATCGCCGGGGTGTCGAGGAAGAACATGACGCCGTCGATCCCCCGCTCGCCCACCTCGAGCACCTGCAGCGACCAGGCGCTGAAGCCGCCGTCGGGGTCCGGCTTGTACTGCGCGAAGGCCGGCGAGCCGTTGGCTTGCACCGGCACCAGCCGCGACCCCGCGCAGGCGTAGCCGGGCCCGAGGCAGAAGGCCCGGATGTCGTCGTGGGTCTGCAGCCACAGCTCGTACGGCGGCATCGACCAGGAGGCCTCCTCGGTCAGCAGGGCCGTGAGCCGGTCCATGTCGTAGGACTCGAACGCCTCCACGTACCGCGCGAGCAGCCGACGCTTGTCCTCGTCCAGGTCCTGCGCAGCGGCAGCGTCGGGGTCGATGCGCCGGGCGGCGAGGGTGGCCCGGGCCCGCTGCAGGGCGCTGTTGACCGACGGCACCGAGGTGCCGAGCAGGTCGGCGACGTCGGCGGCGGACCAGGCCAGCACCTCGCGCAGCACCAGGACCGCACGCTGGTTGGGCGGCAGCAGCTGCAGCGCGGAGACGAACGCCAGCCGGATCGAGTCGCGCAGCTCGGCGATCGCAGCCGGGTCGGCGCTGCTGGGGATCACCCGAGCGTCCGGAACGGGCTGCAGCCAGGCCACCTCGGGCAGTGGTGCAGCAAGCCCGGCCTCGACGGTGCCGGCCGGTCCCAGGTCCATCGGGAGGGCCCGCCGCTTGCGGCCGTCGAGCATGTCGAAGCAGACGTTGGTGGCGATCTTGTACAGCCAGGACCGCATCGAGGACCGGCCCTCGAACTTCTCGACCGCCCTCCAGGCGCGGACCATCGTGTCCTGCACGGCGTCCTCGGCCTCGAAGGACGAGCCGAGCATCCGGTAGCAGTACCCGGTGAGCTCGGTCCGGTGCGCCTCCAGGCCGGGGTCCAGCTCGGGGCGCGCCGCCGGGACGGCCGCCTTGCTCGCGATCTCGGTCATGTCGCCCTTCCCCGCTCGTGCGCCGGCAACGTCCACCGACCCTCTCGGCAGCCACCCTAGGCCGAGCCTCCGACAGACCGCCTGCCAGATCAGCCGTCGACGTGCCGCTGCATCCACTCGGCCAACGGCCGCACCGCCCGCCAGGCCGTGCGCACCTCGTCGAGTGCCTGCGGGCTCGCCAGCCAGTCCGGGGCGCCGTACCGGCGCGAGACCATCAGGGACCGGTACCGCAGCAGGTCCAGTCTCGGGTGGTCGGCGGGGAAACCACGGGGCCGGGTCTTCGTCGGGTCGCCGTTCACCTCGAAGCCATCGGTCCGCAGCCGACCCACGACCTGCTCCAGCTCGGCGCCAGCGGCGGCGTCGTCGACGGCGGCGCGGAACCGCGTCACCTGCGCCGACTCGTGCGACCGCCACCCGCCGCCGGCGAGCAGGCCGTCCTTGTCGACCTGGACGTACCAGCCGATCCCGAGGGTGCCGTCCCCCACGAAGGCACCCTGGTGGGTCTTGTACGGGGTCTTGTCCTTGCTGAACCGGATGTCGCGGTACGGCCGGAACAGCTTGGCATCGCCGAACTCGTCGGCCAGCGCCGCCATCAGAGCGCGCATCGGGTCGCGGACCTCGGACTCCCAGACCACCTTGTGCTCGGCCCAGTAGGTCCTGCTGTTGTCGGCCTCGAGACCGGCGTAGAACTCCAGTGCGCGGTCGGAGAAACCAGTGAACGCCACTGCGTCGGTGGTGCCGGTGCTGTCGGTGCTGTCGGTGCTGTCGGTCGCGGAGGTGCTGCTGGCCATCTGCTGACCCTGACACCGGCCGGTGCCACGGGCAACCCGGTGGGCCGTTTGCCGCTCCCGTCCGGATGGCAGGCTCTGGGCATGACCGCAGCGGACAGCTTCCCCGACCCCTACCAGTTCCTCGAGCCCGTCCCCTCGTTCAGCGTCACCAGCGACGACCTCGCCGACGGCGAGGAGCTGAAGCCCCCGCAGCGCTCCGGAGCGATGGGCGTCGAGGGTGGCGAGGACCGCTCCCCGCAGCTGTCCTGGTCCGGCTTCCCCGACGGCACGCGCAGCTTCGCCGTCACCGTCTACGACCCTTGCGCGCCGACCGCCAGCGGGTTCTGGCACTGGGCGGTCGCCGACGTCCCGGCCGAGGTGACGTCTCTCCCGGCCGGGGCCGGGGACCCGGGCGGCGACCTGCCCGCGCCGGCGTTCGCGCTGCGCAACGACGCCGGAACCGTCGGGTACGTCGGTGCCGCGCCGCCGCCGGGGCACGGCACCCACCGCTACTACATCGTCGTGCACGCGGTCGACGTCGAGAGCCTCGGCCTGCCGCCGGACGCCAGCCCGGCCTACCTCGGCTTCAACCTCTCCCAGCACACCCTGGCCCGCGCGACGATCCTGGGTCGCTTCGGCCACTGAGCCGCCGGACCCCACCCGCTGATCGTTCGACGTCGGGGTGCCGCCGCGGTCGCCGGTAGTTTCTGCCCCGACAGTCCAGCCACTAGAGAAGGAGAAGTCGTGGCCACCTTCACCGGTTCCGACGAGCTGCGGGGCGCGGAGTTCGTCGACGCCGACCTGCGCGGCGCCCGGTTCGTCCGGGCTGACCTGTCCGGCGCCGTGATGCGCGCGGTCGATGTCCAGGGAGCGGACATCGACGCTCCATGGCTCTTCGACGGCGAGGGCTTCCTGCGCGTGAACGGCGTCGACGTGATCCCCTTGGTCGAGGCCGAGCTGAACCGCCGCTTTCCCGGCCGCGCCGACCGCCGCGCCGAGGATCCGGACGGCCTGCGCGCAGCCTGGGCCTCGCTCGAGCGCACCTGGGCGGCCACCCTCGATCGCGTCGCGGCGATGCCGGCGGGCACGGTCGACGTCTCGATGGGCGGCGAGTGGTCGTTCGCGCAGACACTGCGGCACCTGGTCATGGCCACGGACGTGTGGCTGGGCCGGGCGATCCTGGAGGTGGAGCAGCCGTACCACCCGATCGGCCAGCCGAACGTCGAGTACGAGACCGACGGCAACGACATGTCCGTCTTCACGACGGTCACACCCTCCTACCCCGAGGTGCTCGAGGTTCGCGCGGGACGTGTCGCCATGGTGCATGACTTCCTCGCCACCGTCACACCGGACGAGCTCGCGGCGGCGCGCCGGAACCCGTGGGCGCCCGAGTACGAGGAGACCACCCTGTCGTGCCTGCACACGATCTTCCAGGAGGAGTGGGAGCACCACCGCTTCGCCGTGCGCGACCTCGACGCGATCGAGGCGGAGTCCCACGCCGACGAGGCTGCCGGAACTGTCGGTCGTAGCCGATAGAACTGCCCTATGGGGACGATCGCGCGCTACTGGGTCAACACGGTCAGCCTGGACCACGTCCGGATCGCGGTGGCGGGTGGGTTCACCCAGGCCGGCCACGGGTCGCGGTCCCGACTGGGTCGGCTGCGCCCGGGCGACGGGCTGGCCTTCTACTCGCCGCGGACGTCGTTCGAGAACGGCGACCCGCTGCAGCAGTTCTCGGCGCTGGGCATGGTCACCGGCGACGAGCCGTACCAGGTCGAGATGTCAGCCGACGTCCACCCGTGGCGGACCGCGGTGCGGTTCCTGCCTTCCAGGCCGGCAGCCGCCCGCCCGCTACTGGGACGGCTGTCGTTCGTCCCTGACCCGGAGCGCTGGGGGCTGCCGTTCCGACGGGGCCTCTTCGAGGTGTCGGAGGCGGACTTCGGAACCATCGCGGCCGAGATGGGCGCCGCCTGGCCGGTGGACGCCGACGTGATGGCGTCCTGACCCCAGGCCGTCAGGCGGCGAGGTGGCGGTCCAGGAACCGCACGGTGCGGCGCATGGACAGGGGCCACTGCGGCCCGAACGCGTGCTCCTCGCCCGGGTAGACGAACAACCGGGCGTCCCGGTCGGCGGCGCGCAGGGCGCGCATGGTCGCCCTGCTCCAGCGGATCGGACAGCTGTCGTCGGACGTGCCGTGGTGGATGAGCACCGGCTCGGTGATCCGGTCGACGTACGTCCGCGGGCTGACCCCGCGCCAGAACTCCGGCGCGTCCGCCGGCTCGCCGTACCGGGCGATGATCCGGCGGGCGACCTCGCCGCGCTCCGGCCGGGTCCATCGCTCGAAGTTGTCGACCGTGTCGGAGCTGACCGGCGCGAACGCCACCGCGGCGTCGACCAGGCCGGGCTGGGCGACCAGCACGTTGTAGAGCACGCCGCCGCCCATCGACCGTCCGACGAGACCGATCCGGTCACCGTCCAGGTAGGGCAGCGACGACTTCTGCACCGCCAGCACGGCGTTGATCGCGTCGACCGTGTAGCCGAGGCGGAGCCGCTCCTCGGCCCCGGGCGCCGGGTCGGAGCCGGCGTGGCCGCGGTAGTCGACGTGCAGCGCCACGTAGCCGCGGCGGGCGAGGTAGTCCTGCTCGCGCGCGAGTCCCTGGCCGGTGACGTACACGTCCGGGTCGATGTAGCCGTGCAGCAGGACCGCCACCGGGAACGGCCCGCTCCCGGCGGGCACGTTCATGACCCCGGAGATGCGCAGGTCCCCGCTGCGGAAGGTGACCGAGTAGCGCGTGTACGCAGAGGTGCGGGCCAGCACCCCACGGGTGCGCAGCGCGCGGCCGTCGTACTCCCGGGCCATCAGCGCCGGTAGCGACACCGGGTCGACGACGGCCGGCGAACTCTGGAGCGCCTCCCCTGACGCCGCAACTGACGGCCCGGACGACGACCCGGGCGGCGAGGCCGGATCTTCCGTCGGCAGTGCCGACGAGCCGCCCACCGCCGGCCCGGACGCGCTCCCCCCGTCCGACGTGCAGCCGGCCACCACTGCGAGCGACAGCGCAGCGAGCACCCTGGGCACCCAGGTCAGCCGGCTCATGGCGAGACGGCGACACCGAGCGACTCCGCTGCGAGGAAACGTGGGGCACCCTTCTCGTAGAACACGTCCAGCTCCACCACCTCGAAGCCGGCCCGCTCGAGCATCGGCACCACCGGGCGGGTGAGATGGCAGCCGCCGGCCACCCGCTTCTGCACCGGTTCGAGGCGGTGCTGCCAGCGGCGAACCCCGTCGTCCGGTGCGAGCCCGTGCTCGACGAAGTGCAGCCCAGCGCCGGGGCGCAGCACCCGGCGCAGCTCGGCCAGCGCGGCCGCGACGTCCGGGATCGTGCACATGGTCCAGGTCGACAGCGCGGCGTCGAAGGAGTCGTCGGCGAAGGGGAGCCGCTGCCCGTCCCGCCCGGCCCGGCGCACCCGCACCGGGGAGGCCGCCAGCCGCCGGCCGGCGAGCTGCCAGGCGGTGTCGACCGGTTCGACCGCGTCCACGGACACGACCGACGGCGGGTAGTACGGCACGTTGAGACCCGAGCCGAACCCGATCTCCACGACCTCGCCGGACAGCCCGGCGCACACCCGTCGCCGGGTGTCGGTGGTGCTGCGCGGCCCGCACGCCCGGTCGATCACGCGGGGCAGCACCTGCTCGCCGTAGAAACCCATGGCCCGACCGTACGTCGCGAGGCGCAGGGGTGTTGGGGGCCGCCGGGCCGGGCACAGGGAGCCATGGCGCGCGTCAGCAGGTACATCGAGGCCCCGGTCGACGACGTGTGGAAGGTGCTGGAGGACGCCTGGACCTACGCGAACTGGGTCGTCGGCACCGTGAAGATCCGCGACGTCGACCGCAACTGGCCCGATCCCGGCAGCAGGCTGCACCACGGAGTCGGGCTCTGGCCGCTGACGATCGAGGACGACACCCAGGTGCTCGAGTGCGAGCCGAAGCGCCGTCTGCTGATGCAGGCCCGCGGCTGGCCGGCCGGCGAGGCGACCGTGGAGCTGGTCCTGCACGACGAGGGTGACCGGACCCGGGTCGAGATGGACGAGGTGCCGACCAGCGGCCCGGGCGCCTGGCTGCACAACCGGCTCCTGGACCGGGTCGGTGCCCTGCGCCTGGCGGAGACACTGGACCGGCTGCGGCGGCTGGTGGAGGGACACCGCCGGGACGGGCGGTGACCGGGCTGCCGACCACCGACGGCCGCGCCGGTCAGGACAGCCGGCGCTGCGCCCAGCCCACCGAGGCGTCGTAGACCCGTCGACCGACTCGCGCCCGCCGCAGCGCGGCGCGCGCCGCGTTCGCACCGCACGCGCCGTGCACCCCTCCTCCGGGGTGCGCCGAGGACCCTGCCAGGAAGAGGCCGGGGACGAAGGTGTCCGGGCGGCCCAGCCCCGGCGTGGGCCGGAACACCAGCTGCTGGTGCAGCGCGGCGGTGCCGCCTCCGAGGGCACCACCGTCGAGCGCGCGGTCGCTCGCCTCCAGGTCGGCGGAGGACTGCACCGACCGGCCCACCACCAGGTCGCGGAACCCGGGAGCCTGGCGCTCGACCTCGTCCTCGATCCGCTCGGCGAACGCGGAGACGACCTCCGGGGCGTGTGCGCCGTGCGGGAGGTGGGCGTAGGCCCACACCGACTCGGTGCCGGCCGGTGACCGGGACGGGTCGGTAGTGGTCATCTGGCCGAGCAGGACGAACGGTCGTTCGGGCACCCGGGACGTGGCCAGCTCGAACGCGACCCGGCTGAGGTCGTCCAGGCCGCCGCCGAGGTGCACCGTCCCGGCACCCGCCAAGTGCTCGTTGCGCCACGGGATGGGGGCCGAGGTCGCCCAGTTCACCTTGACCGTCCCACTGTCCCAGTCGAACCGGTCGAGGTCGCTCCGCAGCCGCGCCGGAAGCCGGTCGGTGCCGACGAGCGAGCGGAACAGGTGCGGCGCCGGTACGTCGGCGAGCACCGTGGCCGCCTCCAGCCGCTCTCCCGAGCCGAGCTCCACGCCAGTCACGCCGTCGGGGCCGAGCAGCACGGAGGTCACCCGGGCCGCGCAGCGCAGCTCGCCCCCACGGGTGCGCAGCCGGGACACCAGCGCGTCGGTCAGCCTGCCGGAGCCGCCGCGCGGGACGGGGAACCCCCGCGTCTGGCCGAGCATCGCCAGCAGCAGCCCGTAGACAGCCCCGATGGCCGACTCCGGGCCGAGGTCGGTGTGCATGGTGTTGCCGGCGACGAGCATCGCAGCGCCCTCCCCGGCGAACTGCTCCTGCACGAAGGTCCGGGTCGGCAGCACCCCCAGCCGGGCAGCCCGCACCGCTCGCGCGGGGCCGAGCCGGCGGGCGAGCGAGAGCCCCGCGCGCACCGGGGGGAACGGCCGGAACAGGGCGTCCAGCGCGGGCTGCTCGATCTCCTGCCACTGGGCCACTGCCGCGCGCCACGCAGCACCGTCTCCGGCTGCGAACTGCTCCACGCTCGCTGCGGTCTCGTCGAGGTCACGGGAGAGCACGACGGCCCGGCCGTCGTCGAACGCGTGCCCGAGGACCAGCGGCGCGTGCTCCCACGACAGGCCGTGCTGGTCGAGCCCCATGGCCGTCAGCACGGGGGACGCCGCGGCGAGGGGGTAGAAGGCGCTGAAGCGGTCGGCCGTGTAGCCGGGCACCGGATGGTCGCTCGCGCTGCGGACGGCGCCTCCGGGCTCCTCCTGCTCCTCGAGCAGGACGACGCTCCAGCCCGCATCGACGAGAAGGTTGGCGGCCACCAGCCCGTTCGGCCCCGCCCCGACCACGACCGCGTCGTACCTGAACGCCACCTGGACCTCCCGCCCTCCACCCTGCCCTGCCCGGATCCAGCACATCGAACCGGCCCGGCGATGCGTGAGCGGGCGACGTCGGGGTACGCGCGGGTCGGCGACCCGATCATCCCCACACCCCGAGCACCGCGAGGAGCAGCCCGTGCGAGCACTGACCTGGCAGGGTCGGCGAGACGTCCGCGTCGACACGGTCCCCGACCCCAGCATCCAGCAGCCGACCGACGCCATCGTCCGGATCACCTCGACCGCGATCTGCGGATCCGACCTGCACCTCTACGAGGTGCTCGGTCCCTACCTGGAAGCGGGGGACATCCTCGGTCACGAGCCGATGGGGGTGGTGGAGGAGGTCGGGCCCAAGGTGACCGGCATCAAGCCCGGCGACCGGGTCGTCATCCCGTTCAACATCTCCTGCGGATCGTGCTGGATGTGCTCGCGTGGGCTGTTCGCGCAGTGCGAGACCACCCAGGTCCGCGAGCACGGGAAGGGCGCGTCGTTGTTCGGCTACACCTCGCTGTACGGCTCGGTGCCTGGAGGCCAGGCCGAGTACCTGAGGGTGCCGCAGGCCCACTTCGGGCCGATCAAGGTGCCGGAAGGGACTCCGGACGAGCAGTTCCTCTTCCTCTCCGACGTCCTGCCCACGGCCTGGCAGGCGGTGCGGTACGCGGACGTCCCGGCTGGCGGGACCCTGGCAGTCCTCGGGCTCGGCCCGATCGGGCAGATGGCCACCAGGATCGGCCGGTATCTCGGGGCGGAGCGGGTCATCGGTGTCGACTCGGTCGACGCGCGACTGCAGATGGCTGCCCGGCACGGCGTCGAGACCCTGGACATGCGCGACGTCGACGACGTCGCCAAGGCACTGATCGAGCGGACCAGCGGCCGGGGACCCGATGCGGTGATCGAGGCCGTCGGCATGGAGGCGCACGGCTCGGCGACCGGCACCGCGGCCAGGATCGCGCAGTCTGCGGTCGGCCTGCTCCCGGACCGGATGGCTCGGTCCCTCACCGACAAGGTCGCGGTGGACCGGATGGACGCGCTCTACGCCGCGCTCAAGGGGGTGCGCCGCGGCGGGACCGTGTCGGTGTCGGGCGTCTACGGCGGCGAGGTCGACCCGATGCCGATGATGGAGATGTTCGACCGTGGAATCCAGCTCCGGATGGGCCAGGCGCACGTCAAGCGCTGGGTAGACGACATCCTCCCGCTCGTCTCGGACGACGCCGACCCCTTGGGTGTCCTCGACCTCACCACCCACCGGGTGCCGCTCGAGGACGCACCGCACATGTACGAGGTGTTCCAGCAGAAGCAGGACGACTGCATCAAGGTCGTCCTCGCGCCGTGACGGGTGCCGAGCCGCGCACGCTGGTCGTGACCGGCGCTTCCAGCGGCATCGGCCGGGCGACCGCCCTCGCGCTGGCCGACCGGGGCGAGAGGCTGGTCCTGTCGTCCCGGTCCGCGACCTCCTTGGAGGCGGCTGCGGTCGACTGCCGGGCCCGCGGCGCCGAGGTGGTCGCGGTGGTTGGGGACGTGTGTGACGAGGCCGACGTGGAGCGAGTGCGCGCAGCCGCCGTCGCGCGGTTCGGTGGGGTCGACGGATGGGTGCACACGGCCGCTGTCGTCGCCTACGGCCGGTTCGAGGACGTCCCGGCCGAGACCTTCCGCCGGGTCCTGGACACCAACGTGCACGGCTCGGTCCACGTCGCCCGGGTGGCGCTGCGCCAGTTCCGCGGGCAGGGTCACGGCACCCTGGTGCTGACCGGGTCGCTCCTCGGTGAGATCGCGACGCCGTACATGAGCAGCTACGTGACCTCGAAGTGGGCCGTGCGCGGGCTGGCCCGGGTGCTGTCCGTCGAGGCCCGGCAGACCCCGGACGTGCACGTGTGCGTCGTCTCCCCCGGTGGCGTGGACACCCCGATCTACCTGCAGGCCGCCAACTACGCCGGCCAGGTGGGCCGGCCGCCGCCGCCGGTTGACCCGCCGGAGAAGGTGGCCCGCGCGATCATCCGGTCCCTGTCCGACCATCGGGCCCGCCGGTCCGTCGGCCCGGTCAATGTGATCGCGCGCGCCGGGTTCACGCTGCTGCCACCCGTCTTCGACGCATTGGTCGTCCCGCTCATGCGCGCCGGCGGGCTGTCCCGCGAACCGGTAGCACCCCATCACGGCAACGTCTTCACCGCTTCACCCGGCGGCGAGGCCGTGCACGGTCGCTGGGGACGGCACTGGCTGCGCGCTGTGGGCGGTGGTGCTCTGGCCGTCGGTGCCGCCGCGGCCGTGGAGATACGGCGACGGACGTTCCCGGCACCGGCTGACGATGTGGACACCGGACGCAGGAGCCATGAGGACCTGCAACGTCCTCAAGCTCAGCAGCACGGCAGTTGAAAACACCGTTCGAGACAAGGAGACCCACCATGCCGTCGTCGAGCATCAAGAACGAGAAGCAGTACGAGGCACTGAAGAACAAGGGGATGACCAAGGAGCGCGCGGCTCGCATCTCCAACGCACCGGACTCGTCCAAGCACGGCGGAGAGCAGTCCGGCAAGGGCAGCGACCCGCACCAGGGTGGCAGCTCGGCGCAGAAGAAGGAGGCGGGCCGCAAGGGCGGCCGGGCGACCGCCCGCAAGAACAAGGGCTGACTCCCGCCGGCGACAGGCTGCGCGGACCGGCGGGATGCGCTAGAACAGGGACCAGCGCCGGGCGCCCGGACCCGTGCCGGCCACACCGAGAAGGTCCCGTGAGCCATCCCACCGCGCCGGCCGGATCGCCCGCCGCGCCCGCAGACCCGGCGCTCCTGTGGGCGGCGTTCCAGCAGTTCCCCACCGGGCTGCTGCTGTTCGACACCGATCTGCGCTACCTGCTGGTCAACGACCAGATGGCCGCCATGGCCAACACGCCGGTGGAGACCATGCTCGGGCGCTCGGTGCACGAGATGTTCCCGGACTACAGCGACCTGACCGTCCGGGTCGAGGAGGTTCTGGCGACCGGCGAGCCGCTGCTCGGCCACGACGTCACCGGCCGGGTCCCGGGCGAGGACGTCGAGCACGTCTGGACGCTGTCGGCCTACCGGCTCGTCGGGCCGGACGGCGCGGTGCTCGGGGTGGCCCTGAGCTCGGTGGAGGTCACGGCTACCCGCGCGCTGGAGCGCGAGCGGGCGGCGATGGGACGCCGGCTCGAGCTGCTCGCCGGAGCCGGCGAGCTGCTCTCCGGTGGCCTCGACTCCCGCGCGACGGTCGCAAAGGTTCTCGATCTCCTCGTGCCCGGGATCGCGACCTGGGCCGCCGTGCACCTGGTCGACCCGGCGGGCGGAGCGATCGTTCTCGCCGGGGCCCGCCATCGCGACAACGCCGAGCAGCGGCTGCTCGACCAGGTGCTCGGCGGGTTCGAGGTCACGACCAGCCAACCCGTCGGTGCCGGTCACGTCATCGCCACCGGCGAGGCCGACGAGCTGCCGCACGTGGACGACAGCATGCTGGTCCAGCTGGCTGACGGCTCTCCGGACTCGCTGTCCGGCCTGAGGTCGCTCCAGGTCGCGCGCGGTGTGTGCGTCCCGTTGGCCGCGCGAGGGACCACGTTCGGGGCCTTGAGCCTGTCGCTGCCGGCAGCGACAGGCGGCCCGGACACCACGGACCTGGCTCGGAACGCGAGCCTCGGCGACCTCCGGTCACTTGTCGACGACGTGGCTGCCCGGGCGTCGCTCGCCCTCGACAACGCGCGGCTGTACTCGCGCCAGCGGGAGGTGGCGGTGACGCTGCAGCGGTCCCTCCTCCCGCGGCACCTGCCGGACGTCCCCGGGATCGAGCTGGCGCCCCTCTACCTGCCCGGAGCGGGCGGCACCGAGGTCGGCGGCGACTTCTACGAGGCCGTCCTGCGCGACGACGGGCTGCTGTTCCTTGCCATCGGCGACGTGATGGGCCACGGAGTCCGGGCCGCCGCCATCATGGGCCAGGTCCGGACGGCGCTGCGGGCCTACGCGCTGGAGGGGCACGGTCCGGTCGGGGTGCTGGGGGGATTGAACGTGACCGTCGCGGCGCTGGAGGAGTCCGCCATCGTGACCTGCCTCGTGGCCATGCTCGACGTGTCGTCCGGGGTGCTGCAGCTGGCCGCCGCCGGGCACCCTCCGCCCGCCATCGTCACCCCCGACAGCGACTGCCGGCTGCTGCCGCTGGACCCCGGCCCGCCACTCGGGGTGCCCGACGCGGCATACGCACCGACCGAGGGGCTGCTGCCTCCCGGCGGAACCCTGGTGATGTTCACCGACGGCCTGGTCGAGGCGCGCGACCAGCCGGTCGGCGACGGGCTGGCGACGCTGTGCCGGGTCCTGACCGATGCCATGGCCTCCGACCTGTCCCCCGCGGAGGTGGCCGGCCGGGCGGTGAGCGACATGGGCCGGGTCGACGAGCTCGGCCGGACCGATGCCACCGCGGACGACGTCGCGATCCTGGTGGTCCGGCGGGCGGTCGGATCCGGCTCCCCCTCCTGACCTGCACGACTACCCGGCTACCTCGCGGGCGCCGGACCGGCAGGTCCCCACCCCGGCGACCGGCCGAGCAGCGCCACGAGCCGGTCACCGGCCGGGGCCGCCGTCGCCACTGGAACCGGCGGCCCGAACCGGTGCGGCCGGTCGTCGTCGTCCACGAGGAGGGCGCACACCTGGAGCAGCTCGACGGCGAGCGCCGCCGGGACCGGCCGGTCCGCCCCGCAGGCACGGCCGACGTCCCAGCCGTGCACCGTCACCTCCACCGCGCCGGCGGCTGCGACCACCTCGGTCCGGAGCGACCGGTCGGCGACGGTGACGGTGCCGGCCCGGCTCGGCCCCAGCCAGTCGCCGACCAGCCGGCAGGCCCGGTTCTTGAGGGCGCTGACCGGGTCGGTGCGAGGATCGCCGTAGTCGGCGTACACGGCACCGAGGCCAGTCTCGGGGTCGAGATCGAGGTGTCCGACCGCGATCGCCTCGTGCAGCGCCAGCAGCGAGCGGTTCATGTGCAGCAGCAGCTGCTCGAGGTCCCACGCGATGCAGGGGGTGTCCCGGGTCATCGCCTCCGGGGTGACGAGCAGCAGGCCGCCGAGGGTGAAGCCGAGTGAACGCTCCAGCAGTGCGCCCCCCCTGGTGAGCACCGGCGGCAGACCGTTGGGCGTCGTCATGCCCTCGCCGGCCGACTCGGTCGCCCCTGGGTCATCCGGCCTCCTGGTCCACGCCCGTTTCCCCGGTTGACCCCGCCACCGGCGTGGACTCATCGGTCCGGTCGGTGCGGCGCCGGAGTGCTGCCGGCGGCATGGGTCCGTACAGACCGGGCAGGAGCAGACTCGGACCGGTTCCGCAGACACCACCGAGACGAAGGACGGCAGCTCGTGACTTCTGTGCCACAGATCACACTGAACGACGGCGTGCAGATCCCCCAGCTGGGGTTCGGCGTGTTCCAGGTGCCCCCGGCCGAGACCGAGAAGGCCGTCACCCATGCCCTCGAGGTCGGCTACCGGCACATCGACACGGCCGAGATGTACGGGAACGAGGAGGGCGTCGGTCGGGCGATCGCGGCGTCCGGGCTCGCCCGGGACGAGGTGTTCGTCACCAGCAAGCTGAACAACGGGTTCCACCGGCCCGACGACGCCCGCCGCGCGTTCGACCGGACCCTGGCGGCGCTGGGCATGGACCACGTCGACCTGTTCCTGATCCACTGGCCGCTGCCGACGCTCTACGACGGCGACTACGTCTCGACGTGGAGGACGATGGAGGAGTTCGCTGCCGGCGGGCGGGCGCGCTCGATCGGCGTCTCCAACTTCCAGGTCGCCCACCTCGAGCGGCTGGCTGCCGAGACGGGCACCGTTCCGTCGGTCAACCAGATCGAGGTGCACCCGTACTGGACCAACGACACGGTCCGGGCGTACGACGCCGAGCACGGCATCGCCACCGAGGCCTGGTCGCCGCTCGCGCAGGGCGCGGTCCTCGACGACGAGACGATCGTCAAGGTCGCGGAGCAGACCGGCCGCACACCGGCCCAGGTCACGCTCCGCTGGCACCTCCAGCGCGGGGACATCGTGTTCCCCAAGTCGGTCGACCCGGCCCGGATGGCCGAGAACCTCGCGCTGTTCGACTTCGCGCTCGACGACGCCGACATGCGGGCGATCACCGGGCTGAACAAGGGCGAGGCCGGCCGCACCGGGCCCGACCCCGACGAGTTCGACTACCTGCCGGACTGACCTCCGCCCCACGCACAGAGCGTCCCGTGGTCCGCCGGCGCCGGTTCCCGACGCCGGGGGGCTGGAGCGATCGCGACGCAGGTTCGGCCACAGGCCGCTGACCTCCCGGTACTCGCCGGTGGCCACTACTTGACGTACTCAAGTAGTGGGCCTAGTCTGCATCCGTGCCCGCCACCGCCACCCATGACCCCCAGCTGCTCAAGGGCGTCCTGTCCTTGCTGCTGCTGCAGCTGCTCGCCGAGCAGGAGTCCTACGGGTACGAGGTGGTCCAGCGACTGCACGCGATCGGCCTGACCGACGTGCTGGAGGGCACGGTCTACCCCGCCCTCGCCCGGCTCGAGCGCGAGCGGCGGGTCTCCTCCCGCCTGGTCGCCTCCAGCGCCGGCCCCGCCCGCAAGTACTACCGCCCCACCCCCGCCGGCTACGACGCCCTGGCGGCTGGGGCGGCGAGCTGGTCCTCGCTGGCCGCCGTGGTGGCTGCCGTCCTGACCCGCCCGGTCCCCGCGACCCCGGCCGAAGGAGCCTGACATGCCCCACCCCGTGAGCCTTCTCGACCGCCTGCGCATCGAGCGGGTTGTGTGGCTGCTCGACCAACGTCTCTACGACCTGCCCCGCAGGTCCCGCATCGAGAAGCGCCGGGACGTGCGGGCCAACCTGCTCACCGCCGCGTCCGACGTGGGCACCGGGCCGGCGCTGCGGCAGCTCGGCGACAGCCGCGCGCTCGCGGTGGAGTACCTGTCGGCCGAGTTCGGTGACGGGCCACGGCACTCCTGGGTCGCGGCCGGGATCTTCGCCGGCACGGTGCCGTTCCTGCTGACCTACGTCCTGGGCGAGGCGGCGCTGGCTTTCGGGGCCGGGATCACCGCCGCGGACCCGCATGCCACCGGGTCGTACGACTGGGCGGGCATCGCCTACCTCCAGTCCGAGGTCACCTACACCTTCGCCGACGGCAGAGGCACCTCGGTCGGCGGCGCCTGGACCCCGCTCTGCTACCTGTTGTGGATCCTCGGCACCGTGCTGGCCGGACGTCTGTGGCGGCTGCTCCCCCGGCCCGCCCGCAGGTCCGCGGCCGCGACCCCCTGATCGCGGCGTACTGATCGCGAGCCGCCCGCCGGACCACGACGAGGCCGGCAGGTCCGGCGCGGCCGTCGCGGCATGCCACCGGCTACGTTCGTCGGTGTGTGGATCTACCTCGGCCTGCTCGCCGGCTGCCTGCTGGTGACGCTGCCGCTCGAGCTCGTCCTCGGCGCCCGGGTCTACCGGCAGCCGCGCCGGCTGGTGCTCACCTTGCTCCCGGTCGTGGTGGTCTTCTACGCCTGGGACACCGCCGCGATCAGCGCAGGTCACTGGACCTACGACCCGCGCCAGACCGTCGACGTCCTCCTGCCCGGCCGGCTCCCGGTCGAGGAGGCCTTGTTCTTCGTCGTCATCCCGATCTGCGCCCTGCTGACCTTGGAGGCGGTCCGGACCCTGACCGGCTGGCGGGTGGGTGACGAGTGAGCTACACGGCTGCGGCGCTGCTGGGAGTCGCGGGTGCCCTGGCGCTCGACCTCGCAGTGTTGCGGACGCGGCTGGTCCGGCGCCGGGTGTTCTGGGCCGGCTACGCCATCATCGTGGTCTTCCAGCTCGCCATGAACGGCGTCCTCACCGGCCGGGAGGTCGTGCGCTACAGCAGCGGGGACATCCTCGGTCCGCGCATCGCCTGGGCGCCCGTGGAGGACCTGCTGTTCGGCTTCGCTCTCATCCTGCTGACCCAGTCGGTCTGGGTCTGGCTCGGCCGGGGCCGCCGCGGCTCGGCCACTGACGCGCAGCACGGCACGCTACGGTCCAGCAGTGGACCGGGGCGACGGACGGGGCGGTAGCGACCCCGGGCCGGTGCCGGGCGGCGGACTGCTGCTGCACGGGTTCGAGCGTCTGGTCCGGCGAGGCCTCCGAGGCGTCTGGCTGCGCGGCGAGCTGCCCCCCGGCGGATTCGTGTGGGCCGCTCCGCACCAGAGCTGGTGGGACCCCTTCGTCGCTGCCGCACTGCTGGCACAGGCGGGCCGGACACCTTCGCTGGTCATGGACCAGGACAACCTGCGCGACTTCACGTTCCTGCGCCGGGTCGGGGTGTTCGGGACCGGCGAGCTGCGCCAGGGGCTGGCCCACCTTGCCGTCGGGCACGTCGTGATCGTCTTCCCCGAGCGCGAGCTGCTGCCGGCCGGACCGCTGCATCCGCTGGCCGAGGGGGCCGCCTGGCTCGCTGCCCGGGGCGGGGTACCGCTGGTGGCCGCGGCGGTGCGAGTGGCTGCTCGCGGGCACCAGTCCAGCGAGGCATACGTCGACCTCAGCCCGGTCCCGAGGCCGCCGGGCCGCTCCCGCGCCGAGGTGGCCGCGGCAACCGACTCGCTCGCCCAGCTGCTGGGTGAGCGGCTGGCGGGCCTCGACGCGGCGATCGCCACGACCGACCCGCGCGCACCGTTGCCCGGTTTCACCGAGGTCGTGCACGGCCGACGCAGCACGGACGAGAGACTGCAGCGGTGGGCCGCGCGCTTCGGACGCTGAGAACGGGGGTGCTGGCCTTCCACGGGCTCAAGACGGTCTCGCTGGTCGCGAACTCCGTGGTCTTCCCGCGGCTGCGACGCGGACCGACCCACCCGCTGCCGTCGGTCTCCCTGCTCGTGCCGGCCCGGGACGAGGCCGCCAACCTCCGCCGGACCCTGCCGACCTGGCTGGACCAGGCCGTGACCGAGATCCTGGTGCTCGACGACGGGTCGTCCGACGGGACCGCCGAGCTCGCGGCCCGCCTGGCGGCGGACGACCCGCGGCTGCGCGTCCTGACCGGGGCACCGCTGCCCGACGGCTGGCGCGGCAAGACCTGGGCCTGCCACCAGCTGGCGGCCGCGGCGAGCGGCGACCTGCTCGTCTTCTGCGACGCCGACGTGGAGCTGCATCCGGGCGCGGTGCGCGCCATCGTGGCCGCCGCACGGGAGCAGGGCGCCGACGTCTTCTCCGTGTTCCCCCGCCAGCGCACACGTGGTCTCGGGGAGCGGCTGCTGGTCCCTCTCATCGACGACGTGCTGCTCGCCTTCCTGCCCTACCGCCTGCTGTCCCTCCCGGTGCCCGAGGCCGCCACCGCCAACGGGCAGCTGCTGGCGTTCCGGCGCGAGGCCTACGACGCGGTCGGCGGTCACGCCGCCGTGCGCGGCGCCGTCGTCGAGGACGTCCGGCTGGCGTACACCGCACGCAAGGCAGGGCTGCGTCTCGGCCTTGCGCTCGGCGCCGGCCTGGTGCAGGTCCGCATGTACGAGGGCTACCCCGCCACCGTCCGGGGGCTCGGCAAGTCGGTGCGCGCCGCTCACGGCGGCTCCCGAGCCCTGATGGGCGTGACCGCCGCTGGGCACCTCGTCTCGTACACGCTGCCGTGGCTGCTCGCGCGCCGGGACCGCGGCTGGGCGGCGGCAGCCGCAGCCGGCCCCCTGCAGCGGCTCGTCCTCAACGCGGCGACCGGGCGCGGGTCGTACTGGGAGGCGCTGCTGGTTCCCGCCACCCCGCTGGCCGCGTTGCCCGTGTACGCGGTCGCCCTGCGTCGCCGGCTGACATGGAAGGGTCGCGTGCTCAGGTGAGCCGGCCGACGCCTGCACGCTTCCCCGCGCCGCGGCCACAGCCGCTCGTCGGCCATCTCGGCCGGTTCGGGATCGACCCGCTCGCGCTGATCGAGGAGGGCGCCACCCTCGGCAAGGTGTTCGAGCTGCGGCTCTGGCGGCGGGCGGTCGTCGGGTACAGCCCCGAGTGGAACCGGTTGCTGCTCAAGGACCTCGATACCTTCCGCAGCCACGGCAGTCTCAGCCAGCGCACGCCCTACCTCGCCGGCGGCGCCGTCCTCACCGACGCCCCCGAGCACCGGCCCCGACGCGCCGCGCTGAACCCCGCCTTCCACGCGCGCGCGCTCGAGACGCTGCGCGACGACCTTCGTGACGTGGTCGCCGCACGCGTGCCGACGGGCGGCTTCGAGGCGTCGGCCTGGGCCTCCCGGACCGTGCAGGCGATGCTGCAGCGCGCCTTCTTCGGCACCGGCCGGTCGGTCGACCCAGCACTGCTGGCACGGTTCGTGCACCCGTTGGACCGGCCGATGCCGGCGCCGCTGCTCCCTCGCCCGCTGCTCTTCCGAGCGATGACCCGGGCCGTCGCCGACGCCGTCGCCGTCGCACCTGCCGGCAGTCTCGCGGCCCACGTCCGCGACTCGGTCGACCGCGCCGTGGAGGAGGTGCGGGTCTCCTTCGCCGCGGGCTACGACACGACGACCCACACGTTGGCTTGGGCGTTGTGGCACCTGGCCGGTTCCCCGGGCTGGGCCGACCCCGACCTGCTCCCCCAGGTCGTCGACGAGACCCTGCGGATGTACCCGGTCGGCTGGTTGGGCAGCCGTGAGACGACCCGGGCCGTGGTGTACGACGGCGTCGAGATCCCGGCGGGGACGCTCGTCTTCTACGCGCCATGGCTCACCCACCACGACCCGGACCTCTGGCCCGACCCGCACCGGTTCGACCCCGGTCGGTTCGGCGGGGGCAGCGTCCCTGCGTGGGGGCTGATCCCCTTCGCGGCCGGTGAGCGGACCTGCCTCGGCGCGCACCTGGCCCGGCTGATGCTCACCACCGCGCTGGAGCCGTTCTGCGACGGACGCCTGACCGCCGTCCGTGGTCAGCCGGAGGTGCGCACCGGGCTGACCCTGCTGCCGCGGGGTGAGATGCACCTGCGCCGCGGCTGACCCGGCCGCCCCCGGTGCCGGCACGGACGCCCGCGCCGCCGCGGCGGGTGTCAGGCCGTGATGTCCTTCGTCCGCAGCCGGGCCCAGGCGGCGGGCAGGAACACGGCGATGTACGCGAGCTGGGTGAGCACCCCGGTCTGCAGCCCGTCCCAGTGGACCGGCGAGCGCAGCAGGTCGCCGAAACCCAGCCAGGTGTGGGAGAACAGGTACGGGTGCACGACGCTGATCTGCGGGATGGCGTCGGCGATCTGACTGACGATGGCCAGCACTGCGGTGGCCGCCATCGCTCCGATCGGCACCTCGGTCAGCGTCGAGACGAACAGCCCGATCGCGCACAGCCCGGCCAGCATCACGGTCACGTACAGCACCACGAGCAGGGCGCGACCGAGTGCCACCCCGTAGGGGATCGTGCTGCCGGACAGCAGGGTGACGTCGCCGTGAGGGAACAGGGCGAGCCCGACCAGCACCCCCACGAGCGCCACCGCGGTCGTGCAGAGCAGGGCGAACACCACGCAGCCGACGTACTTCACGAGAAGCAGCCGGGTGCGGGAGACCGGGACCACGAGCAGGTTGCGCAGGGTGCCGATGTTCGCCTCGCCGGCGATCGCCTCCCCCGACGCCACCGCCACCGCGAGCGGCAGGAAGAACGGCAGCAGGACCGTCAGCGCCGTGAAGGCGAGGAACAATCCGTTGCCGGTCACCTGGTTGAGGAACGGTGGTCCCTCGCCGTCGCTGGGTGCCGACACCTTCACCGCGACCCCGATGAGGATCGGGAAGCAGCACAACACCGCCAGCAGGGCGATGTTGCGGCGCCGCCCGAGAACCAGGCGCAGCTCGGACCGGACGAGCCGCAGGTCCGGGCCGCGTCGAGGAGCCGAGTCGGACACCGACCGGCCTCGGGACGCGACAGGGGGGATCAGCGTGTCACTCGTCGACATCGAACCCCTCCCCCGTCAGCGCGACGAACAACTCCTCGAGATCGGGGCGTTCGACCACGAGCTGCCGGACGTCGATGCCCGCCTGGACGAGAGCCGCCGTGACGCGGTCGCTGGGCACATCCCCCAGCTCGGCCTGCACGCCGTCCGCCCGGAGCTCGGCCCGACCGGTGCCGAGGCGCGACAGCACCTCCGCTGCCGCCTCGGGCCGGGACGTCTCGACCCGCACCCGGGCACCCGCCGCCGCCCGCAGCTGCGGCAGCGACCCCTGGAACACCAGCCGGCCGTGGCTCATCACGCCCACGTCGGTGCACACCTGCTCGATCTCGCTGAGCAGGTGGGAGGACACGAACACCGTCGATCCTTCGGCCGCCACCTCCCGGAGCAGGTTCCGCACCTCGCGGGTGCCCTGCGGGTCCAGACCGTTGGTCGGCTCGTCGAGCACGAGCAGGTCCCGGGGCCGGAGCAGCGCCGCCGCGAGCCCGAGGCGTTGCCGCATCCCCAGCGAGTACTTCCGGTACCGCTTGCCCGCGGCAGCCGTGAGCCCGACCCGCTCCAGCGCCTTGTCCACCCGCGCCCGCGACCCCCGGCCCGACACGGTGCGGTCGCCGGCGTCGAGCCGCAGCAGGTTGTCGCGACCGTTGAGATAGGGGTGGAACGCCGGACCCTCGACCAGCGCACCGACCCGCGGCAGCACCGCGGCAGCGGCGTGCGGCATCGACCGGCCGAGGACCTCGTGGCTACCCGCGGTCGGCATCACCAGGCCGAGCAGCATCCGGATCGTCGTCGTCTTGCCTGAGCCGTTCGGGCCGAGGAACCCGTAGACGGCGCCGCGCGGGACGTCGAGGTCGACGGCGTCGACCGCCACCTGGCCGCCCGGGAAGCGCTTGGTCAACCCGCGGGTCCGGACAGCCGCACCGCCATCCGAGCCCTCTGGCTGCCCCGCGGCGCGCTCGGCGCGCTCCGTAGCGACGGTCACCCGGCGGCCGCCTGCTCCAGCACGGAGGGCGGGACCGACCCGAGGAAGGTCCGGCCGTCGTCCAGCACCAGCACCGACACCAGCGCCGTGCGCAGCACCCGTCCGCTGCCGAAAGCCCCCTGTACCGGCGTCATCGCCTGGGTGAGGGCCGACAGGGGGTCAGCCGTGGAGGCCGGCGTGTCGCCGGAGCCTCCGGACGCGGGACTCGCAGCGGCAGCCGGCAGCTCGAGAACGGCCGTCCAGCCGGTGCCGATCACCCTCGGTGCGGGACCGCGCGTGGTCGTCTGCCGGCGACCCAGCGGACTTCCGGTTGCCGCCGGGTCCGGCGAGCTCGCTGACCCGCGCGCCCTCGGGTGGCGAGAACCGGAACACCCCGGCCGAGGGCTTGCCGAACGACACGGACGTGAACGCCGTCTCGAACGCCGGTCCGCCCGTGCTCCCGGCGGCGTGCACCTGGACGCGCAGCGGGACGCCGGTCGCGCTGTCCACGGCGATCCGCACGTCACCGACCAGGGAGCGGGTGTCGCGCGGCCGCAGCACCAGCTCGTACGCCGGTCGGCCGGCCAGCGACACGGTCCCGTCCACCGTGACCTCGGTGGTCGGGTCGATCGCGGCAAGCGCCCGGAGGGCCGCCTGCTGCGGGGTCAGCGACTCCGCAGCGGCTCCGGCTCCTGCGCCGTCGGCACGGTGCGCCGGCAGGGTCGCGTGCTGGACGGTGTTGGCGCCGCTGGTCCACAGCCACACGTCCCGCCCGTTGCGGACCAGGTCCGTCTCGGCGAGGTCCCCGAGAACGGCGACCCGCGCCTTGCTGGCGCCGTCGTACCAGACGCGCGCTGTGTGGGAACCCGACAGCAGGGACGTCAGCGTGATGGAGGTCCCGCCGGTCTGCGGGAGAGCCGGCAGACCGAGCCGGGCGGTCTGGACCACCGTGCCCGACAGCGGCGTGCCGGTGGCTCTCGACACGTCGACCAGCAGCTGGGCCGCCGAGCGCGGTGGGAGGGACGGCGTCGCGCTGGCGACCTTGGGGATGGTCAGGGCCACGGCCACGACGGCGGCGACAGCGACGGGCAGGGCCCACGCCAGCCGGGGCCGGCGCGTCAGGAGCGGGTTGCGAGGCACGTCACCAGCATGCCTCGTGATCCTGTGCGCCGCCTGAGCCCCGCCGGTCTGCCTCCGGGTGCGTCAGCGTCCGGCTTCGTGCAGCCGCCCGCTGGAGGCGTCTCGCGCCGAAGCCGTGGCGGGCGTCGAGTGATCGGCTGCGTCGTTCTCGGGCAGCGCCACCTCAGCAACCTTCTCCGCGGCCGCCTTGGCTCCGTGGCCGAGCAGCGCCAGCACCATCAGCACGACGCCGACGCAGACCGCGAGGCCGAGCAGCCCTACGGTGCCGAAGAACAGCCAGCCCAGCCCGTCCGGGAGGCCGAGCACGCCGTTGTCGTTCAGGTCCAGGATGTTGAGAGCAACCATGCTCTCGACCTTCCCCAGGGCGTCATGCGGGCCGGTGACGACGGCTTTGCGGTCTCGTGACGGCGCGCAGCCGCGCCGCCCAGGGCTCGGCTCCCGGCCGCGCCGGCACGTCTGCCGCATCCTCGGCGACGATCGGCTCGAGCGGAGTGCCCAGATCGTCCCAGAACCATCCTGTGCCGTACGCGCTCTGCGCGGCCTGCTCGCTGCGGCGCTGCTGACGGTCCCACCAGCCGGCGCCCACCACCACCAGGAGGACGCCGACCGCAGCGAGCTGGACGGCAGGGGTCGTCACCAGCCATCGCACGGCCGCAGCGGCCAGCGCGCCGGCGTCGTCGACATCCGCGAACCGCAGCCGGTCACCGACCGTGAGGCTGCTCCGGGACGGCACGGCGCCGGTCGCGACGACCAGCACGGCCCCTGCGCTCATGGGCGCTACCTGTCCCGGCACGCGACCGCGACACCCTCCGCGAGGAGTCGTCACGAGACCGCAAAGAAGCGGGCAGGTCGGCCGCAATGTCGCCGTTCCATCGTCGTGTCGTCCCTGACCGGCAGGCAGGCCATCAGGCGGACCATCGGCCAGAGACGCGGCGGGAGGGCACAGGGCATGACACTCATGACGGTGACCGGTCAGCAACCGGCATGCACGATCGTCAGTCTGGACGACCGGGCCAGGACGGTGGTCCCGGCCGCCCAGCTCGGAGCCGACCTGTGCGCCCTGCTGACCGAGGGCACGCGCACGGTGGTCGTCGACGTCACCGGACTTCAGACCCTGTCTGCCGACGTCGTCAGCGCCCTTCTGGGGGCCCGGCGGGAGGCGACGGCGAGGGGGGCCCGCATCGTGCTGCGGGCCCAGGACGCCCGCAGCCGCGGCCTGCTGCAGCGCTGCGCCCTGGACGGGCTGTTCACCGTCGTCCGGGACGCCGCACCCGACTCGCTCTGGCGGCACGGGTGACCGCCCACTCCGTGCTGTCGCAGCCCACGGCCGCGACGGCGGCCGACTGCTGGCAGGTGGAGACGCTGGGCCGGCAGCCGGGACTCACCCGCGTCAGCCGCGCCGGGGACGACGTCCAGGTCCGTGTGGGTGACCAGGTCAACCGTCCGGACAGGCTGGCCGACGCCGACGGCGGGCCGGTGCCCGCCTTGCGGAGCCTGCTCTCCGCGCGCCTTTCCCCGGCCGGCGTCGCGCACGTCACCGCGCGCTGCGCCCCGCCGGCGATGCTGCTCACGGGGAACGAGGTTCGTCTGGTTCCCGGCGACGGCAGCACGTACGGGGCCGCTCCGATGCGGCCCGGCGACCTGCTGGTCCTGCGGTCCGCTGCACTGCTGGACGCCGAGCCGCAGGTGCTGGTCGACCTGCTCACCGACGCGGAGTCGGCCCGGCGCCTGGACCTCCCGGAGCTGGCCCGGCGGCTGCTGGCCGGATCCGTCACCGGAGCCGTTGCCGTCGTTCGCTTCACCGTCTGAACCGGCTGGCGGGTCAGGGTCCAGGGGGTCGGCGTCGGCGTCGGCGTCGGCGCCGGAGCGGTGCTGGCCTTGGCGGCGGACAGGCTGCCCGGCGCGAGCAGGCTCGCGTAGTCCGAGGCCACCAGCGGCTCGGAGGTCTGCTCGCCGTCCGGCAGCGGCGCCTCGAGCGGTTGGCCGTCCCGGACGAGCAGCACCCGTTCCACTCCCTGCACGGACGTCGCGGTGAGGACCACCTGACCGACGGCCAGGGGCAGCCGGTCCGCCGTCGGGGCGCCCACCGGCACCTGGACGTCGACCAGGGCCGTGCCGGCCACCACGTCGAGGATCCTGAGCGCGACCCCGGGACCGAGAGCGCTGCTCAATCCGGCCGCCCGCTGGGCTTCGGTCGGCCCGGCCGCGAGCGCCGCGAGCACGCTGTCCTCGACCTGGAGCGCCGTGCCGGTCACCACCTCGATCGGCTCGGCCCGGAGCAGGCCCTCCGCGTCGACGAGGTATACCTGCGGGAGGCTGACCGCCTCACCCGGCAGAGCGGTGGTGGACGCCGAGGCGGTCGGCGAGGGGTCGAGCAGACGGTAGGGGACCTCGTCGTCCGCGACCGCGCGGGTGGTGCCGGCGCCGGGCACCCCGCAGCCGGAGACCAGCAGCACGGCCAGCAGCGCGAGCAGCGCAGCCATGGCCCGGCGGGCGGCTGGGCCTGGTCGGCGTGGTCGGGTCATGTCCGTACCTCCCGCCTCGGAGAGTCGTCGTCAACCAGAGCGGCGTCGACCGCCGGGAGCTGGACGACGAACCGGCTGCCGACCTCCTCCGGTCCGCTCGTGCACCAGACGGCCCCGCCGTGCGCGCGGACCGTCTCGGCGACCAGGCTCAGACCGAGCCCGGTCCCCGGCAACGAGCCTCGGGAGCCTCCGCGCACGAACCGCTCGAAGATCCGCACCCGGTCTACGGGTGAGACGCCGGGCCCGCGGTCGTCGACGGCGATCACGACCGACCCTTCGGCTGTGCCCACGGTGATGGCGCTCAGGCCGCGACCGTGCCGCTCGGCGTTCTCCACCAGGTTGAGCAGTGCGCGGTGCATGGTCGGCTTGTCCACCCGGACGGTCACCGGCGCGGCACCGGTCGGGAGCACCAGCTGGCTGCTGGGCACCCCGCTGGTGTCGGCGACCTGCCGGACCAGGTCGCGGACGTCGACCGGTGTCATGACCAGCGCCGCCGCGCCTGCCTCCAGCCGACCGAGGTCGAGCAGGTCCTCGACGGCTCGCTGGAACCGGGTCAGGTCCCGCTCGATCAGGTCCAACGCCTCACGGGACCGCTCGGGCAGCTGGTCCCTGCGCCGCTTGAGAACGTCGACACTGGTGACGAGGGCCGTGAGCGGCGACCTCAGCTCGTGGCTGACGTCCGCGGCGAACCGGGCGTCCCGCTCGATCCGCTCGTGCACTGCGTCGACCATGCTGTTGAACGACGCGACGATGGTCGACAGCTCCGGGTCGTCGGTGCTGGCCAGCCGGGTGTCGAGCGCGCCCGACGCGATCTGGGCGGCCGCCGCGGCCACGTCGTCCAGCGGCGCCACCACCCGGCGGGCCGCCCACCGGCCGAGCACCGCGGCCGCGACCGCGGTCAGCGCCGCGACGACCATGAGCACGACACGCAGGGCGTCGAGGGTGTTCGAGAGCTCCTTGGCGCTGGTCCGCTCGAAGAGCTGGACGCCCACCGCGGGGAGCGGCACCTCGACCATGAGCGCCGAACCATCGGGACCGTCCACCCAGGACATCGACGCGGACCCGTCGGCAGCGGCCTGGCGCAGAGCGGCGGGTACGTCCGCCTCGCCGACCTCCAGCGATGAGGAGAACCACCGGTCCCCGCGACGCACGACGATCGCTGCGTCGGCGGGCAGGGAGACCAGGCCGAGGACGTCGCTGACCTTGGCCCCGCGGGTCAGCAACCCGTCGCGGACGAACGACGCGTCCGTGAACGCCTGCCGGGTGGCGGTGCGTTCACGCTGGTCCACGAGGAACGCCCGCGCCGCCAGATAGGTGCCCAGCGCCATCGTGGTCGAGAGCAGAAGGCCGCCCAGGGCGAAGGACAGCATGATCGTGGTGCGCAGGCTCAGCCGCCGGCGCCGTCCGGTCGCGTCGCCGGTGCTGATCACCGTCGGTCCAGCCGGTATCCCAGGCCGCGAACCGTGACGACGACCTGCGGTTCGCCGGGGTCGGCCTCGACCTTGGTCCGCAGCCGGCGGATGTGCACGTCGACGATCCGCTCGTCGCCGAAGAAGCCGCGGTCCCACACCGAGTCCAGCAGCGACGCCCGGCTGCGGACGCGGCCTGGCGGCGAGGCGAGCTCGCAGAGCAGCCGGTACTCGGTGACGGTGAGGTGCACCTCGGACTCGCCGCGCCGCACCGTCCCCGCCGCGGTGTCGAGCACCAGGGCGGGCTCGATGCTGTCCAGCACGACCCGACCGGCGTCGTTGTCGGGCTCGGGGGAGCTCGGCGCCGCTGCCGGCGCGCGGCGGAGCAGGGCGCGCAGTCGGGCCGTCACCTCCTCGACGACGAACGGCTTGGTGACGTAGTCGTCTGCGCCGGCTTCGAGCGCGGCAACGATGTCGACGGTCTCGGCGCGCGCCGAGAGCACGATGAACGGGGCGTCGCTGGTCGGGCGGGCCCGGCGGATGAACGTGAAGCCGTCCATCCCGCCCAGCATGAGGTCCACGAGGACGAGGTCGGCCGGCTCGCGCGCCAGCAGCTCCAGGGCGTCCTCGGCCCGGGCCGCCTCTGTGACCTCGAAGCCCTCGTCCTCGAGGGCCATCCGCAGCGAGGTGCGGATTCCGTCGTCGTCCTCGAGCAGCAGCAGTCGTGGCATCGCGCCCATCGTGTCATCCTCGGGTTCCGCGCACACCGTCCGGCACGTCGTCACAGAACCGCAATCTGCTCACCCGGACGCTCGCAACAGTTTGTGGGCAGCCTGTCACCGTGGTCGTCCTCAGCACGCGTGCCCGCCGGGCGCGGATCCGCCCTCCCGGCTCCTCGTCCCGACGCCGGGACAAGGTCTCGCGCGCGCCGGAGCTGCTGGACGCCTCGTCGCCGCCGCTGCCCGTCGTCGTGATGGACGACGCCAACCTCCTGCGGGCGGTCGCCGACCTGCGGTGGCGGATGGACGAGCTGATGGGGCCGGGCAACAGGTCCGTCGTCGTCGACATCACGGGTCTCAGCCACCTGTCGTCGCGCAGCCTCGCCGCGCTGCTCTGGGCCGCGCGGCGCTGCCGCTCGCGCGGCGGGCAGGTGCAGCTCCGAGGCGCCAACCGCCGGTGCCGCGACCTGCTGGCCCGTACCGGCCTCACCGCCGTGCTGGCCGTCGACCAGCCCGAGACCACCGAGTTCGCGACGACCGACCGGTCCGATCGTTCGCCCGTCCCCGCGCAGGAGGCCCGCCGATGACCAGCCCCGAGTTCGTCACCGAGATGACCGCCCAGCTCAGTGCCGCCCGTCGGCAGCTGCGCGAGGCCACCGACTCCGACATGGCCGCCCTGGCGGCCGCCCGCCTTGCCGACCTGACCGACCTGGCCCGCCGCCACGGCGTGGACATCGGCCACATCCAGGGACTGGCGGCCGAACCGGCCTGATTCACCGCGAAGGGGGCTCCACCGGGGGGAGAACGGGAGAGTTCCGATGGGTGTGCAGGTGTCTGCCGAGCAGTTCGCGACCGAAGCCACCGCGACCGCGAGGCCCAGCGAAGGTCGGGAACCCTCGGTGGGTCTTCTCGACCGGTTCGCCGGTGCACTCGTCGGCGGGATCGTCGCCGGGCTCGGCATGTTCGTCGTCCTCGCGACCGTCGCCATCTCGCAGGGACGAGGGGTGATGTACCCGGCGTACGCGGTGCAAGCGATGCTCAGCGGCCGCCGGGTGCTGCCCGACCATCCGGTGGCGACCTTGGCCGGCCGTCGTGCGGGCGACCTGGTGATCGCCCCCCTCATGTTCCTGCTTCCGGCCGTCCTGGTCGCCGTCCTGGTGACCTGGTGGGTCGGGCGCCGGGCCGGGCTGCCGCGGCCGGTCCCCCGCGCCACGGTGATCGCCCTCCCCGCCGCGCTGCTCGCGACCGTCCTCTTCCTGCTGCTGGTGGTTCTCCTCGGATTCCGGGAGGCCGAGCCGGCGGTGCAGCGGGTGAGCTCCGGCTACGGCGTCCGCCAGCTCGGCCTGGCTGCCTGGCTGGTCGGCCACGCGGTGTACGTCGTCGTCCTCAGCGCCGTGCTCGGGCCGGCCATGCGGGCGGTGGCCTCGGCCCGGCGGGGCAACCGCCCGGCTGTCGCCCTCCGGGGTGAGCGCACCCGGAGCGCCTGAGGTCGCCAGCCGGCGAGGCGGCCAGACCGCCCGGTTCTGTCCACCCGGCCGGGACCGGCGCGCCACACTCGGCGGGTGACGCGAACTCGCTGCTACCGCAACGGCGTCCTCATCGACGAGGGCTTCCCCCTGGCCGACGTCTCCGAGCACCTGTCCGAGCCCACCTCGATGGTGTGGGTGGACCTGATGGCTCCGGATCTCGACGAGCTCCAGCTCGTCGCGGACGAGCTGGGTCTGCACTCGCTCGCGGTCGAGGATGCCGCCACCGGTCGGCAGCGGCCGAAGTTCAACCGGTACGACGGGCACGACTTCCTCACGGCCTACGCCGTGCACCTGGACGTCGCTACCGGCCAGCTGCTCACGGGTGAGATCGCCGCCTTCATCACCCCGTCGGCGCTGATCACCGTTCGGCAGGACGACGCCTTTGACGTCGACGGACTGCTCGGGCGGTGGGACGACAACCTCGACCTGACCACGTACGGCGTCGGCGCGCTGGTCCACGGGCTGATCGACTTCGTCGTCGACGGGCACTTCGACGCCGTCCAGTCCCTCGACGACGAGATCGAGCAGCTCGAGGACCTGCTCTTCGACGACCGCCCGCACGGCACCGACGTCCAGCGCCGTAGCTTCGAGCTGCGCAAGAGCCTCGTGCTCCTGCGCCGAGTGGTGCTGCCCATGCGCGAGGTGGTCAACACCATCATGCGCCGCGACACCGGTCTGGTGCCCGTCGAGCTGACGCCGTACTACCAGGACGTGTACGACCACGTCCTGCGGGCCACCGAATGGACCGAGAGTCTCCGGGACCTCGTCAGCACCATCCTCGAGACGAACCTCACCATTCAAGGGAACCGGCTCAACATCATCACGAAGAAGGTCACGAGCTGGGCGGCCATCATCGCCGTACCCACCGCGATCACCGGCTTCTACGGCCAGAACCTGCCCTACCCGGGCTTCAGCACGGAGAGCGGCTTCGTCGTCTCGTCCGGTTTGATCGTGGCCCTGTCCGTGGTCCTGTACACCGTCTTCAGACGCAACGACTGGCTCTAGCCGGCCGCGGCTCCGCGCCACCCAGGCTGGCTCTCGTCATTGACGGCTCCGCGGCCCGCTGCTTGTGTGGGAGACCCAGGCCGAGGAGGCCACATGGACACGTTCGCGGTTGCCGTCATGCCCGTCACCGATGTGAACGCCTGGAAGGAGTTCTGCGCCGAGGCGACCTCGGGGAAGCGGGCCGATGCCCACCGGGAGTTCCTGCGCCGCGGCGGGGTGACCGTCGAGCACATCGTCCACCAGCCCACACCGATGGGCGACCTGGGCGTCGTGATCTGGGAGGGCGTCGACCAGGCGGCGGCGGGGGCACTCATGGGCAGCGTCATGCAGGACCCGCAGGGCGAGCACGAGCGCTACCTCCGCGACTACGTCCTGGCCAAGCTGCACGGCGTGGACTTCTCGGCGCCTCCGCCGCCGATGGCCGAGAAGATCGGCACCACGACGGTGTAGCCGGACTGCGAGCGCAGTGGGTCTGCGCTCAGCAGTGCACTTGCGCGTCAGAGGGGGCCCCGGTGGGGCCCCCTCCTCGCGACCGCGACCCGTCGCGGCCGTCGGGTCCTGCGTCAGTCCGTGGGTTCGAGCGCGAGCGAGGTGAACGCCAGGTCGTACTCGTGCACCGACTCGACGGTGGCGTGCGCCTTCTCGCTGGTCACCGCACGGATCTTGTCGACCTTCGGCCGGCTACCTGCCAGCGCCTTGTTGTCCTCGAACGACGCGATCCCCATGGCCTTGCCACCCGACCGGTCGATCAGGAACGTCATCCGGCAGAACCCGGGCAGCAGCTCGAGCGACGGGATCGTCGTCGTGCGGATGGTGTCGATGACGGCGTCGGCGTCCGCAGGGTCGAACGTCACCCGGGTGACGCGGAGCCCGCAGCCCACCTCGACGGGGTGACGCTCGTGCATGAGGGCGATCTCCCACTCCTCGACCGCCGCGGGTGTGCCGAGGATCCGGCCGCCCTCCTCGCGCAGCGATGACAGCGAAGTGTCGCTCGCCAGCATGGCCTCCTTCGTCATCCAGACGCTGTTGACCATGCACCGACCGGTGTCGCGGGCCAGGAGCACGGACATCCCTCTGTTTCCCGCGAGGGTCGCCACGAGTGGCGCGACCTTGTCCCGGGCGAACGACAGGCCGTCGTCGAGCCTGGCCGGACTGGCTTCGAACGTGTTGGTGCGCGTGAACACGGCGGTCCGCCTTCCTCCGTGGCGGCGCCCGTCCGGCACCGCCGGATCATGCCACCCTGCTCCCCTCCCCCAGGTCTGGCAACCGCCGACGCCGGCTCGACCCGGACCGGACCCCCGATGCGGCCGATGGGGCGGAAGGCGAGGTTTCTGGCTGTTTATGGGCACTCGCACCGCCCGATCGACCGGCGCTATTCCAGCGGACGCGACCACATCGGACTGCCTACACTCCGGAGCATCCGGCTGGTCTGGCCGGGAGATGGGGGACGCCGCGATGGTCGTCGAGACGGGGCGGGCCGGCATCACGCTGGTGCCCTCGCCCGTCGTGGTGGAGCACCCGTCCGAGCGGCTGAAGCCGTACGTGCCGCGACTGGTGATCGAGTGGCTGCGCAGCACGCCGCACCACACCCACCGGGAGATCGACGGCACGCTCGCCTTCGTCGACATCTCCGGCTTCACCAAGCTCACCGAGCGCCTGGCGCGTCGGGGCAAGGTCGGCGCCGAGGAGATGAGCGACGCCCTCGACGCCATGTTCGGGGCGCTGCTGGGCGTCGCCTACCAGGACGGCGCCGGGCTGGTGAAGTGGGGCGGCGACGCGGTCCTGCTGCTGTTCGACGGGCCGGACCACGCGCCCCGCGCCTGCCGCGCCGCGCACCGGATGCGGGCCACGCTGCGGGAGGTGGGCCGACTGGACACCTCCGTCGGCCGGATCACGCTGCGGATGTCGGTGGGCATCCACAGCGGTGCGTTCCACTTCTTCCTCGTCGGCGACCCGACGTACCACCGGGAGCTGATCGTGGCCGGCCCGGCCGCGTCGACCACGGCGGTCATGGAGGCCACCGCCGACGCCGGCGAGATCGGCCTCAGCCAGCAGACCGCGGCCCTGCTGCACCCCAGGCACGTCGGCCGGGCGAAGGGCGAGGCGCTGCTGCTTCGCTCGGCACCCGACGTCCCCGCGGTGGGGCTGCCGCCGATCAAGGACGTGCAGGAGCTCGACCTCGGCTCGGTGCTGCCGGTGCCGATCCGGGAGCACCTCCTGGCCCAGCCCGGCGACGCCGAGCACCGCACCGTTGCAGTTGGCTTCGTGCAGTTCTCCGGAACGGACGCACTGCTCGAGCAGCGCGGCCCGCAGGCGGTCGCCGACGCCTTGGACGAGGCGATGGCGAACGTCCAGCAGGCGACGGCCTCGCACGGCGTCACGTTCTTCGAGACCGACATCAACCGCGACGGCGGCAAGGTCATGCTCACCGCAGGCGCACCCGTCAGCCACGGGCACGAGGAGGACCGGATGCTGCGGGCGGCCCGGTTGATCGTCGAGCGGGCCGGCGTACTCCCTCTGCGGGTCGGGGTCAACCGGGGGCCGGTGTTCTCCGGCGACTTCGGGCCGTTCTTCCGCCGGACCTACTCGGTGAAGGGTGACGCCATCAACCTGGCGGCCCGGGTGATGGGCAAGGCGGCGCCCGGCGAGCTGCTGGCCACCCGCGCAGTGGTCGACCGGGTCACGAGCAGGTTCGCGACCACGCCGCTGCCGCCCTTCCTGGTGAAGGGCAAGGCGCATCCGGTGGAGGCACTGGCGATCGGCCCACTCGAGGCCGTCACGGTGCCGGCTCAGGCGGGGCCGGCCGACGACGGCGCAGCTCTGGTCGGTCGCGCCGCGGAGATGGCGGTGCTGACCGCAGCGCTCGAGGGCGCCCGGAACAGGCACGGCCGGCTGGTCGAGGTGGTCGGCGAGCCCGGCATCGGAAAGTCCCGGCTGGTGGCCGAGCTGAGGGCCGCGGCTGCTGATGTCGTCGTGCTGACGAGCGCCAGCGAGGAGTACGAGTCCTCGACGCCGTACTTCCCGTTCCGCTCGCTGCTGCGCGGCGCCCTGGGCCTGCCTGTCACCGTATCTGCCGAGGACGCCTACACCCGGCTTCGACAGCGCCTCGAGGTCGACGCCCCCGAGCTGCTGCCATGGCTGCCACTGCTGGGCGTACCGCTGGACCTGGCCTTCGCTGAGACACCGGAGACGGACCGGCTGGACCCGCGCTTCCGCAAGGCGCGGGTCCAGGAGGTGACTGCTGCCCTGCTCGCGGTCGCGCTGCCGACCCCGACGATGCTGGTCTTCGACGACGCCCACCTGATGGACGACGCGAGCGCCGACCTGCTGCGCCACCTGGCCACGACGGTCCAGGACCGGCCGTGGCTGGTGGTCACCACCCGCCGCCTGGACCAGGAGGGCGGGTTCGCCGCCGAGACCGAGCACGCGACACGGGTTCGGCCCGGCCCGCTGGACCACGATGCCGCGCTGGCGCTCGCCTCGGCCAGCACGGCGCACGCCCCGTTGCCCCCCCACGAGCTGGACCAGCTCGTCACGCGCGCCGGCGGCAACCCGCTGTTCCTCCGAGGGCTCGTGGCGGCCGTCCTGGCCACCGGGTCGGTCGACGGCCTGCCGGACTCGGTCGAGGACCTCGTCACCAGCCAGATCGACCGCCTCTCCCCCGCGGAGCGCACCGTCCTGCGGTACGCCTCGGTGCTCGGCGCGACGTTCGAGACCCGCCAGCTGGACACGATGCTGACCGGCGAGCCGTTCGCCGCGGACGCGCACACGCTGTCCCGGCTCGGCGCCTTCATCCAGCCGGAGGGTGCCGGCCGGTACCGGTTCCCGCACGCGCTGGTCCGTGACGCGGCCTATGAGGGCCTGCCCTTCCGGCGCCGCCAGCGGCTGCACGGTCGGGTCGGCGAGTCCGTCGAGGCCACGGCTGTCGACCCCGCGGAGCAGTCGGAGCTGCTGTCCCTGCACTTCTTCCACGCCGGCCGGATGGACAAGGCCTGGACCTACTCGCGGCTGGCGGGCGAGCGGGCGGCGGCGAAGTTCGCGTACGTCGAGGCGGCCGAGCTGTTCGGGCGGGCCGCCGCCGCGGCCAGGGGGCTGCCCGACCTCCCCCGGACCGAGCAGGCGACGGTCGAGGAGGCACTCGGCGACGCCCGCTTCCGGGTCGGTGTCCTGGCCCAGGCGCGCTCGGCGTTCCGGGCCGCCAGGCTGCACGTCAGCGAGGACCTGCTGCGGACGGCCGACCTGCTGCGCAAGGAGGCCGAGGTCGACCAGCGGCTGAACCGGCTGCCGCAGGCGCTGCGCACGCTGTCCCGGGCGCTCGCGCTGCTCGACGGCGCTGCCTCGGACGACACCGCGACGCTGGCCGAGCGCAGTCGTGTCGCCGGGCTGTACGCCGTCGTCCGGCAGAACCAGGGTCGCTACCGCGACTCGATCGCCTGGGGCCGACGCGCCGAGGCGGACGCGGTGGCCGCGCTCGACATGCGTGCGATGGCCGATGCGTACGAGGCGCTGCACGGGTCGTTCTCGATGCTCGGTGTCGTGCCGGAGCAGCCGTACGGCGAGCTCGCGCTGGCGATGTACACCGAGCTCGACGACCGGGCCGCGGTGTCGACGGCGCTGAACAACCTGGCCATCGAGGCGTGGCTGGCGGGCCGGGGCCGCGACGCGCTGGAGATGTTCGCCCGCGCCGAGACCGCGGCGGCCGAGGCCGGGGACACCCTCGGCGCCGCCTCGTCGCGCTACAACGTCGGCGACGTCCTGCTGCGGCAGGGACGCCTGAACGAGGCGGAGACCATCTTGCGCGACGTGCTCCTGGTGCTTCGCTCCCTCGGCGCCAACGACTTCTCGGCAGCGGCGTTGCGGGGCCTCGGACTCGTCCAGGCCCATGCCGGTGACGCGCAGGGCGCCGGTGCCAGGCTCGCCGAGGCCCGGTCGGTCCTGGAGTCCATGGGTCAGACGGCGGAGGTCGTCGAGACAGACGCGGCCATCGCTGAGTCGCTGCTGATAGAACGCAGCTCAGAGGAGGCGGCTGCGGTGAGCGCCGAGGCCATCCGCCGGGCCGAGTCTCTGCACGCCGGCTACCTGCTGCCCACCCTGCACCGCCTGCACGGCGCCGCCCTGGCCGACTCGGGAGAGCCGGAGGCAGCTCGGGTCGCGCTCACCGCGGCGCTGCACGCCTGCGAGACCCACGGCCGGGCCGAGCGCGGCTTCATCCTCGCCGAGCTGGCCCGACTGCTCGACCGCCCCAGCGCGGCGCAGACGGCGGCCGAGAGCGAGCAGGCCCTCGACCTGCTGGGTTTCGTCGGCAGCGCGCGCTACCCCAGGTCAGGGCCGTAGCTTCGGGTCCTCGACGAACAGCACCGGGATCGACAGGTTCCCGCCGAACGCGTTGCCGACCCGGGTGATCGCGTTCACGTCGACGCAGAACCCGGCCGCCACGGCCAGGGGATCGGTGATCTGGCCGGTGGTGGTGAGCAGCGTGTTCTTGTTGGGGTCGCTCCCCGACGTGGGCAGCGGGACGCAGCGACCAGCTCGGGCGAAGGGCTGCAGCTGGCCGTTCTTGACGATGGCGACGTAGAGCGGGTACCAGTTGAAGTCCTCCTCGACCTCACGCTCGCCGAACAGTGTGCCCTCGCCGACGCACTGGGTCCCCGGGCAGTTGTAGTTGTAGAGGTAGCTGCTGGACGGCTCGCCGGCCTCGATCGTCCCATTGGGCCCGTGCGGGCAGGCGGACGCCGGGCAGAGCCAGTCGATCTCGGCGGGGTCGGAGTTGCTGTACAGCGGCTGTCCCTCGTTGTCCTTGAAGTTGCCGGACAGCTCGATCTGGGTGCCGTTGCTGCATGGCGCGGTCTCGATCTGGTCGCCGTCGCAGTTCTCGACGACCAGCGTGACCGGTCCGTTGGCACCGTTCGAGAGGATCGCTGTGGCTCCCGTCGACACTGAGGGTGCTGCCGGGGCACCGCTCGAGGTGGCCGCGTCACCGAGCACGTCGAGCGTGAAGCTGTCGTCCGGGCTCAGCGCGCTGGCGCTCCAGTCGACGTTGATGCCCACCCCGTTCTCGACGGTGTCCCACGTCGCGCCGGACACGGTCGCGGTGGTGTCGGTCGTCGCGACGTTCGCCGTGGTGGTTCCGCCGAGGGCACCCGCCCCCGAGGCCTTGATCAGAGTGACCGTGCCTGGAGACCCGGCCTTGGCGGTGGTGCTCCCGCAGCGGAAGACGCCAGTCACCGTGAACGGAGCGTTCTTGACGACCTTGTGGTCCAGCGGCGGGTTGCTGCCGTCGGTCACTGACATGACGTGGAAGTTGTCGGCCACCGGCGTCATCTGCACCTGCGGGTTGGGGCTCTGGGGGATGAACGGGTCGATGATGATCCCGTCCGCCTTCTGCACCCAGGTCACGGTCGAGCCGTCGCACGCCGTTGTGTCTGTGGCGGTGAACCTCACCGTCATCGACTCGCCCTTGCGCAGGGCGTACCGCAGCGGCTGGCTGGTCCATGCCTTCAGGTCGGTGCCGACGACCGCCTCGGACCAGCCGCCCCGCGGTGCGGTCACGAGCCGGCCGACACGGTGAACCCGGTCGGGACGGCCAGCACGAAGCGGTCCAGCGCGGAGATTACCGTCGAGGTGTTCTTCACGACCACCTGGTAGTTCACCGGCACACCGGGTGTGGCTGTGGTCGGCGTCATCACCGCGGTGTAGGTCCGCGGCCTCAGGACGATGCCGGCGTCGGCAGGCCCGGCAGCAGCGGCAAGTCCGAGGCCGGCCAGCACCAGCGCAGAGACGGCTGCGACGGCGCGCGAGATCGTAGAGCGGACCATGGTGGTGCCCCCCAAGCTGACGAGCGGCGACGGCCATCCGGGCCCCGCCTGCGGACCCTGCGAGCCGCAGCATGAGCCGCTCGGCCGGGGCCGTCAACGGTGCCGGTGACGGACTGCACCCTGCGTCAGGGAATGGCCGGAAAACTCCCCGGCATCGCCGGCCGGATTGCGGCCTCGGCCATCGGGCTCACCGGTGGGAAGCCGGTCGCCGGGTCGTTCCGACAGGGAATGGCTCGTCTCGAACGCACGTCGGGCGCCTGAGCACGCCCCAGCGGTGGGCCTGCGGCGTCCGAGGAGGGCCGGTCGTCGTCACGACGCCTCGTCCAGTCCGGCGTCCGCCTGCCGCGGCACCCGGACGAAGGCCTCCTCGGCCCACCACTGCGCGTACGTCGCCTCGCCCACCGACTTCCGCAGAGCCTCCGTCTGGGAGGCATGCGCCCGCAGCGCCGCCAGCTTGCGCTCGGACGTGCTGCCGGTGACCGTGACCCGCAGCGCGACGGCAGCGTCGGGGACGGACGGCGGCTGCGCTCCAGGCATCCAGACGCCCGCCTCGCGGCTCAACGTGCCCCACCGCCGGTGGAAGTCCTCGGTCAGGGTCGCGTTGAGCAGATCGGCACGTCGTCCCTCGGCCGACCACGCCTGTCGCACCCAGCGGCCGACTGCGACGTGGTCGGGGTGCCCGGTCATGCCGTCCGGCCCGAACGTGAGGATCGTGTCCGGGTCCACCTGGCGCAGCACCCGCTGCACGGCGGCGACGCCGACGACCGGGTCGACCTGCGCGCACCGACCGTCGTGGAAGCCCAGCCAGTAGTGCTCCTCGACGCCGACTGCGGCGAGACCGGCCTCGAGCTCCTGGCGACGCAGTCTGCGGCTGCCCCGGACGCCACCGGCCTCGCCGACCGTCGCGGTCGCCACCGCGACACGCTGCCCCCGGTCGCGGGCCATCGCCATCACGCCGGCCGACAGGTACGCCTCGTCGTCCGGATGCGCCCAGACACCGAGGACTGTGCCCAGCCCGGTCACCTGCAGGGCGTCGAGGTGGGACGTCGTCTCGCGGTCGTCGCTCGTCATGCTCCGGACGCTATGGCGCGCCGCTTCCCTCGAACTTCCCCAGGCGAAAGGCGGAGATGAGGCGGTGGGCCGGCACGGACGGTCGGCGGAAGGTGCACTTCCTACCGTCCGGACCGCCGGCTGGAGAGCCGGCCCGGACCCCGAGGAGATCCCCATGGACCAGATCTACTCACCGTCGGCACACCTTGCGCTTCCGCTCCCGCCCGTGGAGCGCGCCGTGGCAGGCCGCCGGGAGGAGCTGCAGATGCACCGTTCCGAGGCGCTGCGCCACCGGTCGGCCGCGCGAGCCGACCGGGCCGCCACCCGACGCCGTGCGATGGCCGCCAGGTTGACCTGGTGGACCGCGCGCGCGACTCGGGCGTTCACGCCGTGAACCGACGGACGTCGGGCCTGCCTCTACGCGTCGTCAGGTCGGCGTGGGCAGCCGGGTCGGCTGCCCCGCCTCCGGCGGCACGGTCCACCCGGTCGCCGTGAGGCGCGGCTCCGGCCGGAGCGACCGCGCTGGCGCGGCAGCGCGCTGCGTCGAGTGGCTGACCGGCCTGGTCGAACATCTCCGCGGCTGCGGCGAACCGGGCACCGGCGGCAGCCACGTCACCGTCGGCCAGCTCCACGTGCGCCTCGGCCTCGACGGTGGCCGCCTCCCATGCCGTGCCGTGCCAGAGCACCGCCGAGCGTCGGGCGGTCGCGAGGTGCCGCCGCGCTGCCTCGACGTCGCCGTCCTCGGCACACGCCACGGCGGCCGGAACCGCGAACATGACCTGGCAGAACTTGCAGAAGTCGTCGGTCCCGAAGGTCGCCTCGGCCCGGTCGACCGCGGTCCGGGCCGCGCGCGGATCCGCAGCGGCACGGACCAGCGTGCCGTGGATGCGTTGCAGCAGGTGCCCGGAGATCGGGGACCACCGCGCCAGCGGGACCGCCCGGCCCAACAGCCGCTGCGCCTCGGCCCGGTCGCCCTGGACGAGCCGCAGCTCGGCCAGGCGCTGCAAGGTGTGCGCCTCCCCCGACGAGGCCGACAGGTCGTGGTGCAGATCGGCGGCCTCGACCAGCTCCCGCTCCGCCGTCGGCAGGTCTCCGCTGAGCAGCGCAGCCTCACCGACGAGCGTGGTGGCGAACGCGACGGCCCGCAGCGCACCCGCCCGTTCGGCCGTCTGTCGCAGATCGGCGGCCAGGGTCATCACCTCGCCGTACGGCGTCGGGCCGTACAGCAGGTACTCCGCCACGCACAGGTGCGAGTCGAAGACGGCGGTGGCGATGGCCGGGGCCTCCTTGGTGCGCCGCAGCTCGTGTCGCAGCCGGGTGAACCACTCCCCGCGGTCGTGGGCGACCAGCCCCTGGAGGGAGACGAGGTCCAGCACGCCCCAGTTCTGACCGCCGCCGATCCGCGCGCTGGCCTCCTCGGTGGCGGCCGCGGCGCCGGCCAGGTCACCGCTGAAGTAGGCCACCTGTCCGAGAGCGAGCAGCACGGACACGTCGGTGGCGGCGGGTCCGCGATCGAGCCCGCGCACCGCCTCCCGGGCGGTGTCGAGGTCGCCCGCCGCGACGGCGGCGTTGCCGAGCCGGGCGCGGACCAGCGGCCGGTCGGCCGGGTCGGCCGCCTCCACCGCCTCGCGGTAGGCGGCCACCGCCCCCGGGTCGGCGACGGCGTTCAGCAGGTCCGCACGCAGACGCAGCAGCCGGGCCCGATGTGAACCGGTGACGACCGGCCGGAGCGGCTCCAGGACCATGAGCGCGTCCTGGTACGCCCCGAGCGCGGCGGCGGTCTCGGCCGCGGCCAGCAGGTGCGGGACGGCAGCCACCGTGTCGCCGGCCTGCACCAGATGGTGCCCGATCCGGCCCGGCGACTCGTGCAGCCGTTGCAGAGCGTCGGCGGCGGCCCGGTGCAGGGCGTGCAGCCGGTGCGCCGGCAGCCGCCCGAGCAGCGTCTCGCGGGTGGACGCGCTCATCTGGAAACCACCCTCGGTGCGCTCGATGGCTCCGGAGTCCAGGGCCGCATCCAGGTAGCCGAACGCGGCGCCGTCGTCGCCGCCGAGGACCGCGACGAACTCGTCGGTCACGAACGCCGTGCCGAGCACGGCCACCGCACGCAGGCCGTCCACGATCTCGGGAGCGAGGCCGGTCAGTGCCGGTGCCTCGACCTCCAGGTCGGTGTCCACCGCCCGACCCGACCTGATCGCGGTGGCGATCTGCACCAGGCCGCGCGGGATGCCACCGGCTCGGCTGACCGCCTGCCGGACCGTGACGTCGGGGACGGGCGTCCCGGCGACGGCGGTGAGCAGTGCACGCGCGTCGTCCTCGGACAGTTCCGTGAGGACGAGCTCGCCAGCGGCGCCGCGGGCGAGCAGGCTCGTCCGCGCGGCCTGCAGCGGCACGCTTGCCGGCAGCGGACGGTAGGCCAGCAGCAGCAGGGCCCGCTCGTTCACCACGGTCCGAGCCAGGTAGTGCAGCAGCCGCAGGCTCGCCTCGTCCGCCTGGTGCACGTCATCGACGAGCAGGATCGCCCCGCTCCCGGCGGCCGCGATCCGCACCAGTTCGGCGGCCGCGACGAACAGCCGCTGGTGCCCTCCGTCGCCGGACCAGTGCAGCTCCCGCCCGCTCAGGACCCGCTCGATCTCCTCGCGGTACGCGTCGTCGAGTGCGTCGGTCAGGGTCGGGTGGCGCCGGCACAGGTCGGCCAGCGCCTCCAGGACCGGCGAGTACGGCCAGGCGCCTTCGATCGTCGCCGCCACACCGCTGCCCGCGCGCCAGCCGGCCAGCATCGCTTCCCGCCGGGCCAGCTCCAGGAAGTGCGACTTCCCCGCGCCGGCCACTCCCCGCACCAGCAGCGTGCGGCCGTGCCCGGCCGACGCCTCGGCCATGACTGCGCGCAGCTCGGCGAGCACCTTCCCACGGCCGAAGACGGCGGTGGCGTCGGTCGGGGCCGGGCGATCGAGCCCCGCGGGTACTTCCTGCAGCAGCTGTCTGCGCAGGGCGGTCGCCTCGGGTCCCGGGGCGACGCCCAGCTCGTGCCGCAGGGACTGCTCGAGCCGCTCGAACTGCCGCAGCGCCGCCGACCGGTCGCCCGCCCCGGCGTAGCGACGCATGAGTGAGACGTTCGCCTCCTCATCGGACGGGTCGAGCAGGATCAGCTCGTCCCACCGGCCGCAGGCACGCAGCAGCTGGCGGTGCACCTCCTGCGTGTGCGCCCGAGGGTTGTCCGTCCACGGTTCGTACAGGTCGTGCGGGAGCAGCTCGCCGCCGTACCCGGCGAGAACGTCGGCGGCCCCGACACCGGGGTCCGGCCCGGTCAGGGCCTCTGTGGCGTCGCGCAGGAACCGCGTCAGGTCGACGGTGAGCTCGTGCTCCGGGCAGAGCGCCACCAGGTCGGACCGGACGAGCAGGGCGTCGGGGAGGCCGAGGGCCTTGCGGGCGAAGTGCGCGGCCTTGTGCAGCCGAGGAGCCGCCTCGTCCAGACCGAGGTCGGGCCACAGCGCGTCGATCACCTGCTCGCGGTGCAGCCGGTGCCCGGGCGAGAGGGCGAGCAGCTTGACCAGTGCACCGGCGCTGCGCCGGCTCCAGCGACCGGCCGGGACCGGGGTCCCGTCCACCTGCGCGCGGAAGCCGCCCAGCAGCCAGATCTCGACGCGGGACACGCTGCACACTCCTTGCCGGCTCACCCCGTGCACGTCGCTCCGGCGGGAAGCGTACGAACGTGACGGGTGCCGGGGATAGCGGCTTTCGGACAGGTCGCTCACAGCCTGGCCGGACGTTTCCCCGCATTCAGGTCATTTGCCCGCGCGAGCGTCGCCTCGACCTGGTCGCTCATGGCCGAGCTGAGCTCCAGCACGAGACGGCGCACCGAGGCCTCGTCCCAGTCGTAGGCGGCCAGGCGGTCGGTGACGCGGAACAGCGGCTCGGACAGGCGGTCCCGCTGCTGCTGGTAGCTGATGGGCACCGCCGTGGGCGCCCCGGTGCCGGCCACCGTCGTCAGGGCGGCGGTGAGCAGCTCGGCGTCCCGCAGGGCGTCGGTGATGCCGGACGTGCTCAGCGGATCGGTGAAGCAGCCGGCGTCACCCACCAGGGCCCAGCCCGGTCCCCCGCAGGTGCGCAGGTAGCCGGCCTGACCGGGGAACCCCCGGAGATGGCCCACACCGGTCGAGCCGTCGACCCGCGCGGCGACCTCAGGGGACGCCGTCGACAGCAGGTCCCGGAAGCGCTGCGGCGCGGCGCCCGACATCGCGCGGAAACGCTGCGCCGAGGTGGCGGCGAAGACGCACACCCGGTCGCCGTTCGTCGGGATGAGCCCGGCAGCGGTCTGCCGGCCGAAGTACCACTCGTAGCCCTCCGCCGGAAGTCCCGAGACGTAGGCGTACAGCGTGGTGGCCACCGCGGTGCCACGCCGCTCGACGCCGGCGCCGGCGACCGCCGCAACGACCGAGTTGAGCCCATCGGCACCGATCGTCAGCGGGGCGCGCACCTGCCCGGTCCGGTGCCCGTCACCGGTGATGACGCCGGCCACCGCGCCGTCCTGGCGGACCAGGTCGGTGACCCGGACACCGAAGCGCACCTCGGCCCCGGCGTCCCGGGCGGCATCGACCAGGATCCCGTCCAGGACGCTGCGTCGCGGTGCGTACAGGGCGTCGACGCCGTGGGACGGTTTGTGGGTCACCTGCACGTCGTCGTTCTCGTAGTGGACGACGGTGCGCCGGATCGGCGGCGTCCCCGCAGCGCGGACATGGTCCAGCAGGCCCCACCTCGAGAGCTGGAGCACGCCACCGCGCATCAGCGCGTGGGTCGAGATGGTGTCGGCGCCCTCCTCGCCGCGGTCGAGGACGAGGACGCGGAACCCGTGGCGCGCGAGCAGCATCGCGGTGGCCGCCCCGGCGACCCGGGCACCGACGACGATGACGTCGGCGTCCTGCCGCCTCACGGCCGGCTCGGCTCTACTGGCGCGGTCACGGTCGTCCTCTCCTGCAGCGGGAGCCGGGTCGGCTCCGACGACGGCAAGTTACGAGCCGCTTCTTCCCTGGATCTTCCCGGTGCCGGCCGCGGCCGGGGTGGGACGACCGGGACAGGTGGAAGGCCGGCGGAAGCACGGGTCGCGACTCTGCTCGCGGCGAAGGGAACTGGCCCTCGCCACACCTGGAGGAGTTCCATGTCCCACCTCAGCACCGCCGTCACCGACGGCGCACCCGGCGCGGCCGTCATGGCGCTGGGCCCGATCAGCCATGTTGCGCTGACCGTGCGCGACCTGGCCGTCAGCGTCCCCTGGTACCAGCAGGTGATCGGCTCCGAGCCGGTCCTCGACGAGGACACCGGACCGTTCCGGCACGTCGTCTTCGCCGTCGGCGGAACCCTGCTCGGCCTGCACGAGTTCCCGGGGGGAGGCCCGGTCGGCACGTTCGACCCGCGCCGGCCGGGGCTCGACCACGTCGCCTTCTTCGCGCCCGACCGGGCAACGCTCGCCGCCTGGCGCCAGCGGTTGGTGAGCCTGGACGTCGAGACCGGCGACATCAACGACGCCCACTACGGGTCGGGGCTGGCGTTCAAGGACCCTGACGGGCTCGCGCTCGAGATCTTCTGCGCGCCCGCCTGACGTGGCCGGCATGAGCGGCTTCGCCCCATCCGGGCGGCACCGCTCGACGAGGACCCTGCGCCGCCGGCGACCCCGACCGGGTCACCGGCGGCGCAGGGCGACGACCCGGAGACCCGGCAGCGGCCCGACGGGCACCTCGGCATAGCGTGCAGACATGCGCGTCGCCATCGCGGGAGCCCACGGTCAGATCGCCCTGCGCCTCGGCCGGCTGCTCGCCGGGCGCGGCGACCAGGTGGTCGGCCTGGTCCGCAACCCCGACCACCGCTCCGACCTGCAGGCCGCGGGAGTCGACCCGATCGTGCTCGACCTCGAGGACGCGTCCGTCGACCAGGTCGCACGGGCGGTCGCGGGTGCCGACGCGGTCGTCTTCGCCGCCGGCGCCGGACCGGGCAGCGGCGCGGCCCGGAAGGACACAGTCGACCGTGGGGCAGCAGCCCTGCTGGCCGACGCCGCAGAGCGGGCCGGCGTACGGCGGTACCTGCTGGTGTCGTCGATGGGTGCGGACTCGGTCCGGGACGGGGCAACCCCGGACGGGATGGACGAGACCTTCGCGGTCTACCTGAAGGCCAAGCTCGCTGCCGAGGACGACCTGCGCGCGCGGGACCTCGCCTGGACGGTGCTTCGGCCGGGTGGGCTCACCGACGACGCGGGCAGCGGGCGGGTGGCTCTCGCCGAGCACGTGGACCGCGGGAAGGTCCCGCGCGACGACGTGGCTGCGGCGCTCGTCGCACTGCTGGACGAGCCGGGGACGGCCGGGCTCGTGCTGGAGCTTGTCGGCGGCGACACAGCTGTCGAGGACGCGGTCCGGGAGCTGACCGCGCCACCGCGCTGACCGGATCGGGTCGACGCCGGGCACTCGTCAGACGAGTGCGTGGTCGGGCACCGGGCCCTACGCGTGGGAACGGGCGGGGCTCCGGAACATCAGCAGACCGACCACCAGGAGGATCAGCCCGAGGACGAGGGCACCCAGCGGGATCCAGGTGGTCACCAGCGCGAGCTGGTTCCGACCGTCCTTCGCCCGCTGCGCCGAGTCCGCCACGTTGTCGGCGGTGAAGGTCAGCTCGAGGTCGAGCAGGGTCACCACCTCGCTGCCGTCCGGGCCACGCAGCGTCTGCTTCTGCTGCTCCTGTCCCTTGACGATGACCCCGGTCACCGGCTCGACCCAGAGCGTGCGCGTGTTGCCGTAGAACCTGGGCAGCGTCACCGTGGGCGCGGGCTGACCGAGCAGCGCACCTGGGACGTCGACCGTGCTGGTCTGGGTGGGCTCGATGGTCTGCTGGAACCGGTAGACGGTGAGACCCTCGAGCTTCTCCTCGCCCTGGAACTCGATCGGCGCCGCGGCCCGCAGGGTCGTGTCGAAGTAGTCGTAGGTCTGCTTCTTGGTGTCGAACGGGAACTTGTAGGGGTAGATCGCCTTCACGTCGCCGACCGGCTCGCCCCCGACTGCCGCGTCACAGCAGTTCACGAGCTCGGACGTGTGGCCGTCGAACGCCAGCCGGGTCTCGAGCGAGTCGATGGTGGACCCGGTCGGACCCTTCAGCTCCTGGGTCGTGCCGTAGACGACGGTGTCACCCGTGCTGGCGTCGGGTCGGGCGTCACCTCCCGGTTGAACGTCAACGGGACGTTCTGGACCGGCTGCCCGGTGGCCAGGTCGAACAGCACCGCGGCTGTGCCCTCGGCCGGCGACGAGAACGACTCGTCGGTCGGCGCCGTGGCCAGCTGCGGCGCGACGTACCACCGCATGACCGGAGCCGCGACCACCAACAGCAGACCGAGCACCAGGACCACAACACCGAGACTTCGACGCATGTCCCCAACCCCTCCTCGAAAGGCACGGCGGCCGGCAGACCACTGGCCCCGATCTTGCCCTCCGGCCGACCTCCCGGCCATGGAGCCGACGGACGGCAGGACGAAGGTCCCGCACAGTCGGTCGCAACGTCCCGACGGCTCAGGAGGCCGCCAGCACGGTTCACAACGCCTGTTGACGCGTCGCTGCCGGAGAACCAGTTCGGTCAGATGACCTCAGTGATTCCGGTCGCGATGCACCTGCGGCGTCTGCGGAAGGTACGCTGCGGCGCCCGGTCAGCGTTGTGCCAGATAGCGCCGACCGGCGTCCCTCAGGCGCGCGTGGACGCCGCCGTAGGCCGTCGCCCCGAGCGCCCACTGCTTGTCCAGCTTCGCGACGAAGGTGTAGTTCGGGTCGCAGACGTTGGCCACGGGTGCCTCGCCGGCCTGGCTGACCAGCTGGTAGGCATCCAGCTCGTCCAGGCCGGTCAGCGCCGACATCCAAGTGACCAGGTCGTGCTGGCTGACCCGGTAGGCGTCCTCCAGCGGCCTGGTCGAGCCGGTCGACATCAGCGCGTCGTCGGTCTCGAACCGCGGCCACGCGGTCGGGCCGCCGGCGTCACCCGCCTTGACCAGGTCGATCACCATCACGGTGTTCATCGCAGCCTCGACCGCCGTGCCGCATACCTCACCCTGGCCCTGCCGGGCGTGACCGTCGCCCAGGGCGAACATGGCGCCTTCCTGGCCCACACCGAAGTACACGGTGGTCCCCGCGCGCAGCTCGGGACTGTCCATGTTTCCGCCGTGGGCGTCGGGCACGATCGACTGCCGCGCCTCGAAGCCGGCCGGCGCGACCCCGACGGTCCCATGCATCGGGTCCATCGGCAGCTCGAGGACGTGGTCGCTCCGGGTGGCCCGGTACGTGACCGTCCGCGCCTCGCGGTCGAGCTCGTACACCCACACCCGCTCGGCCAGCGGGGGCTGCAACGAGGCCGTGGTGTGTGTGGATGTCAGGGCACCGAAGTGCGGGAAGGTGGCGGACACCGCCCAGTCGCGGGCCGGCTCGATGCTGACGAAGTGCACCGCGAGCGTGTCGCCCGGCTCCGCGCCCTCGACGTGGAAGGGGCCGGTCACCGGGTTCAGGAAGGGGAACTCGCACACCTCGGAGGGCAGGGTGTCCGGCCCGGTCACCAGGCCCCCGAAGCAGTCCTCCGTGTACACCTCGAGGACCGAGCCAGGCCGGATCCGGCGGACCGGCTCCCCACGTCCGAACGCCCATGACCACTCGCTCTGTCCGGGCGATAGGTGACGACCTCCAGGTCACTGGCCGTGATGCTCATCGGCGGATCTCCTCGCCCGCACCGGCGCCGGTTCCCTCGGTGTGCGCCTGGTCCAGGCCGCCCAGCTGCGGTCGTCGGCCGCGGGCATAGGCGACGATCACGATGGCGACGCCGACGGCCAGCCAGATGAAGCCGAGGCGCTGCGCGGCGACATTCGCCTTGATGACGGTGAACAGGATGATGACGAAGCCCAGCACCGGGGACACGACATGCCGCCAGGGGTTGACCGCGCCGTCGCCGCGCCGGACCGCGAAGTGGTTGACCACAGCGACGTGCAGTAGAAGGAACGCCGACAGCGCTCCGAAGTTCACCAGCGTCGAGAGCAGCGTGATGCCGTCGGCGCGCTGGGCGAACCAGATCCCGACGCCGACCGAGATCGCGGCGACGAGCAGGGTGGCGTTGACCGGCACCCGGTGCCTGGGGTCGACCTTGGCCAGGAAGGACGGCAGCTGCCGGTCCCGAGCCATGGAGAAGAGCAGCCGGCTGGTGGCGGCCTGCGCGACCAGGGCGTCGGCGAAGCCCCACGCAATCGCGGTGGCGACCGCGGTCAGCACCCCGAGCCAGTGACCGCCGGCGACCTCGGCGGCATCGTAGAACGCGGTGCCCGCCCCGTCGCCCTCACTGATCAGCCTGCCGGGGTCGGCGACGAAGAGTGAGGCGACCCAGGTCTGGACGACGAACAGGACTCCGGCGAGGCCCAGGGCCGCCAGGGTCGCTCGCCCGACGACGCGGTTGTCACCCGTTGTTTCTTCGGAGAGCGTCGAGATGGCGTCGAAGCCGAGGAAGCTGAGGACAGCGACCGACACCGCGGTGAGGACCGTGCCTGCGGCAAAGGTGTCCGAGTTGAACAGCGGCTCGATCCCCTGACCGTTCCCCTTGCCGGAAGCGAGGGCGATGAAGCCGATCGCGAGGAAGATCGCGAGCACGACGAGCTCGGCCACGAGCATGAACTTGTTGACCCGCGCCGTGATGGTGATGCCGGCGTAGTTCACCCACGTGTTCAGGACGATGAACCCGATGACCCACGCCCAGACCGGGATGCCGGGGACGAACGAGTTCATCGCGACGCCCGCCACGATGTAGAGCAGGGCCGGGACCAGGATGTAGTCGAGCAGGATCATCCAGCCGCCGAGGAACCCCGCGGTGGGATGCAGGCCGCGCCCCGCGTAGGAGTACACCGACCCGGCGACGGGGAACGCCCGCGACATGGAGGCGTAGGACAGCGCGGTGAACGTCATGGCCACACCACCGACGATGTACGCCAGCGCCGGCATTCCGCCGGAGGCGGAGTAGACGCTGCCGAAGATGCCGAAGGGCGCGATCGGCACCATGAAGATCAGGCCGTAGACCAAGAGGTCCGTGAAGCTCAGCGACCGGCTGAGCTCCTGCTTGTACCCGAAGCGCTCGACTCCGTGACCGTCCGTGCCCGCGGCGGTTCCCGGGGCACCAGGGCTGCTGTCCATGCCGTCCTCCTCGTGGCGTGCGGGTGCGCGCCGACGGAGGCTAGTCCCGAACATCTGAAATGGAAAGTATTTCGCTGGTCAGGCCTGCATCCGTTCCAGCCCGGCGACCACCTGCAGGTCGAGGCCCTCGGCCCGGGCCAGGTACACCCGTTGGGCGACGTGGGTGCCGGCGACCGTGCGGTGGCCCCGCGCCCCGGTGAACGAGGCGCCGGGACCGGCCGCCGCCAGGTCGGGAACGGCCAGCGACCGGGCCCGGCGCACCAGCGCCTCGAGGGCCAGGACGCCCTCGTAGGTGGACTGCCCGTGCGCGTTGAGCGCCGGCGCCTCGTCGCCGTACGCGGCGACGTAGCGGCCGAGGAACGACAGTGAGTCGTCGGTCGCCAGGGAGGCGAAGTACCCCATGGCGGCGTAGAGGTCCCCGGAGTCGTCGCCTCCCATGCCCAGCAGGACGTTCTCCTCGAGACTGGTGGACAGCCGTACCAGCCCCGCGGCGCCGGCGTGCTCGCTCAGCCCCCGATGGAGGGCCACCTGGTCGGCGCCTACCAGGCTGAGCAGCACGGCATCGGCGCCGGACCGGACCACGGCGTCCACGACGGCGGCGAAGTCCGTCGTCCCGAGCGGCACGAACCGCTCGCCGACGACCTCTCCCCCGCACCTGCGCAGGTACGCCGCCGCCCCGAGGTGGGTCAGCCGCGGCCAGACGTAGTCGTTGCCCAGGAGGAACCACCGTCGGGCCCGACGGCGCACCACGAGGTGGTCGAGGACCGGACGGAGCTGCTGGTCGGGCGTCTCTCCGACGAGGAAGACCCCTGGAGTGCGTTCGCCGCCCTCGTACGGCGGCGTGTACACGTAGGGCACCCGGCCGCGCAGCCGTCGGCCGATCGCGACCCGGACGTCGCTGGTGTGCATCCCGACCACCGCCTGCACCTCCCGCCGGTCCAGGCGGGCAGCGACTTCTCTGGCGACGTCCTCCGGGTCCCTGCCGCCGTCGACGACGTCGAGCTGGACCTCCCGGCCGAGCAGGCCGCCGCGCGCGTTCACCTCGTCCGCCGCGAGGCGCGCACACGCCAGCGCCGACGGTCCGCAGAGTCCTAGAGAGCCGCTCAACGGCACGACTGCGGCGACGCGGACGACGTCGTCTTGTCGCGCCAGTTCCTCAGCGGGAGGCATGCATTGCTCCTTGCGCGGTCAGCCGCGGGCGGCTGGTCCGGGCTAGGGTACGGCGCACGTGGGCAGGAGGGAACGTGAAGCGCAGCGGGATCCGCACGTCGTTGGGCTACCTGCTCACCGAGGCCGACCGGCGCCTCGCCCGGGTGGTCGCCGAGCCGCTGGCTGCCGCCGAGCTGACCGTCGAGGAGTGGCGGGTCCTCGGCGCGCTCCGCGACGGGCACGGCCACTCGATGGGCGAGCTCGCCGAGATCTCCCTGCTCAACGGCCCGACGCTGAGCAAGCTCACCGATCGGCTGGCGTCGCGGGCCCTGGTGTACCGCCGGCAGGCGCGCGACGACCGGCGCCGGGTCGCGGTCTACCTTGCGGAGCCCGGCCGTGAGCTCGTCGACCGGCTCCAACCTGCCGTCGATGCCGCCCTGTCAGCAGCTCTCGACGGGCTCGGCGCGACGCGCGCCAAGCGTCTGGCCGCCGGGCTCGAGGCGCTCGTCGACGCCCTTGCTGCGACGGACGACCACCACAGGGTCCAGCCCTCCTGACCGTCGCGGCCAGGGCGACGGGCTCCGCGGCGGATGGTCCGCCACGGAACTGGGTTCGGTAGTCGACCTGTGATCGTCGTCGTCTAGATTCCGGGTCGTGAGCGCTCAGGCCCCGTCCGCCGTGATCCTGGTCCGTGCCGAGAGGTTCGTGCCGAACCCGGCCACCGCCGCCGACAACGCCTTCCAGGCGGTGGTCCCGCCAGGGCAGCCCGATGACGTGACGTCGGCGAAGGCGCTGGCCGAGATCGATGCCGTGGCCGCCGGCCTGTCAGCCGCCGGCGTGCGAGTTCACGTGTTCGCGGACCCGGACCACACCAGGCCGGACAGCGTGTTCCCCAACAACTGGCTGTCGACTCACGCGGGCGGCAATGTCGCGGTCTACCCGATGTACGCCTCCAACCGTCGCCACGAACGTCGTGCCGACATCCTGGAGATGCTCAAGTCGTCGTACCGCGTCCAGACCATCGTCGACTACTCGGGCCTCGAGCCGGACGGCATCTTCCTCGAGGGGACCGGCGCGATGGTCCTCGACCACGTGTCGCGGGTCGCTTACACAGCAGTGAGCCACCGGGCCGACACCCACGTCCTGGAGCGGTTCTGCACCGACTTCGGCTACGAGCCGATGGCCTTCGTCGCCGTCGACGCCGCCGGTGTGCCCGTCTACCACACGAACGTCATGGCGTGCATAGGCACGGAGGTCGCCATGATCGCCCTCGACATGATCCCCGACCAGGCCCGGCGAGCGGCAGTCCGCGAGCGTCTCGCGGTCAACGGCCGCAGGATCGTCGAGCTCACCGAGGAGCAGGTCCACGAGTTCGCCGGGAACGCCGTCGAGCTCTGCGGTCGTACGTCGGACGGCAAGCGCAACTACATCATGGCGATGTCCTCCCGGGCGCGTCGCAGCCTCCGTCCGGACCAGGTGGCCGTCGTCGAGGAGTCGTGCACCATCGTGGACGTCGACATCCCCACCATCGAGCTGGCCGGCGGCTCGCTGCGCTGCATGATCGCGGGCATCCACCTCGACCGCCGGCCCCCGGGCGTCGAGCCCGAGCCCACCCCTGCTGTGGAGGCGATCGACGAGAACCCACACACGGCAGACGGCCGCGACCTGGCGGGCGGAGTGTGAGTCTCTCGCGATGGCGGTCCTCAGACGACGGCGGGTTCGGCCGGTGAGAGCGTCTGGCTGGCATCCGGACGGATGCCCTTGGCCAGCAGGTAGCCGATCATCCAGAACTCGGCGACCGTGGCCGGCATCGCCAGGACGTCGACGAGTGCATCCGGCCGGTCGGCCAGCCCGTAGTCGACCAGCGCGCTGATCAGCTACCCCGTACCGCCGGCGCCTTCCCGCGGTCGACGGCGATCTCCCTCGCGAACACGGACTTCAGCGGCGAGAACGTGGTCTGCGAGGGACCGCAGGGCGACACACTTCCGGACGCACCACCACCGACGTTCTGCTCTTCCGGCCCGCAGAACGTGGAGTTCCACGTGCGAGCCATCGGGGTCCTCCCGCAGGGCGGGCACAAGTTCTTCGGCACCAGGACCGGGCTGAGGTCCTCCGGCGTGCGTGGCCCCGACGGACTGGCCACAGCCCCGTACGACCTCAGGTTCATGCGGCTGTCGCCCAAGAAGGGCTTCCGGTACGCGTGCACCATTCACGGCGCGATGATGACCGGCACCGTCATCGTCCGCTGACATCGGCATGCGCCATGCGGCGGGGAGCCGAGGGTGGTTCCCCGCCGAGGCGGCTGCGTCAGCCGGTCGGGTGGGTGGTGACATCTCGCCGAGTGATCCCTCCGAGGAGTCACGCCACTCCCGTCAACGGTGGTGGCCGGGAGACGTAGGTGTGCCCCGTGGGGGTGGTTGCCCGGATGGCGTGCTGGCCTGGGCGGCTGTCCCGGGTGGGGCGGGCGGTCCAGCCGGGGGCCTGCTTGTCGTAGTTGCACCGCTCGCACAGGCCTTGCGCGTTGCCGATCTCCGTCGCGCCGCCGGTGGCTGCCTCGACGGCGTGGTCGGTGTGGCGGATCGGTGCGTCGCACCAGGGGGTGCGACACGTCTGATCCCGCAGCGCGACCAGCTCGCGCAAGGCGTGGGGGTAGCGGCGGGAGCGTGAGTCCATCGCCACCAGCTCACCGGTCGCGGGGTCGGCGAAGAGCCGTCGCAGCCACACCTCGCGCTCCGCGCGGGCGAGCAGGTCGCGAGCGAGCTCGGACGGGACGGGACCGTAGCCCGGGAGGTAGGCGGGGTCGGCCGCGCCGGCCAGCAGTGCCCGGTCGGTCATCACCAGCCGAACCGCCACCTGATGCCCCGTGGCGGCGGGGTCGCGGCCGGTGACCCGGTCGACGAGGGTGTCGGCCATCACCTGACCCCGGGTGCGCCCGTCACCGACGGCGCGCGCGCTGTCCGCGGCCCGGGTCAGGGCGGCGTAGGCGGCGACCCCGTCAGCGACCGGCAGCAGCGCGGACAGCGCCGTCATGCAGTCCGGCGCCGGGCGCAGCGTCACCCGTCGGTCGCGCTCGGCCTTCGCGCGGCGGCGCACCACCGACGACGGGTCGAGGGAGTAGACCAGCGCCTTCGCCCTCGCCACGAGCGCGCCGTCACCGACGCCGTCGAGGGCGGCCGGATCGGCGCACAACCGCTTGTCGACGAGGGCGCGGTCCTCACGGGTGAGACAGGCGGTCTCGCGCACCAGCAGGGTGGCGCGCCACTCCGACAGCAGCCCGGCCCGCAGCAGCGCCAACGTGTGCGGCATCTCGTGCACCAGCGCCTTCGCCAGCCCCAGATGACGCCCGCCGCGGTGCGGGGACTCCCGCCGCGCCAGGGCCACCTGCGCCGCGACCCCGCGCCCGTGCTCCTCGGCAGGCACCCCGGCGTCGGCGTGCGCCGCCCGCACCGACGCGTCCAGGTCCGCCGCCAACACCGCCTGCGCCGCTGCCGCGGCCGCCTTCAGCTCCTCCAGCGCGCGCAGCCGGTCGATGCGCTCCGGGTCCGAGCAGGCACCGCCGAGGTCGGCCAGGGACCGGGCGGTCTGCCGGAGTCCCTCGGCACCATCGATGCGGCTGTCGAACATGTGTTCGATCCTAGCCGACACCCCGGCCACAATCCGTTTGTCCACAAGGGAATCGGCGCCGCCACGGCCTGCGGGCGCCGGGCCGCGCTCAGTGGTCGACGGTCGGGGTTCCGACGACCAGCCGGACCACGAACCCGTCGTGGGACCGGCTGATGCTCAGGTGGTCGCAGAGCTGGCTGGCGATCCACAAGCCGCGTCCCCCGCTGCGGTCCGAGTCGACCGGGGCGAGCCCGAGAGTGGGGTCGTCGAGCCCGTCGCCGCTGTCCTTGATCACGGCGATGACCCGGTCGGGCCCGGCCCACAGCCGCAGCTCGACCGGTGGGCGACCGTACCGGTTGGCGTTGGTCACGATCTCCGACACCGCCAGCGCCAGGTTGTCGGCAGTCTCCGCGCCGAACCGCCCCCGGGTGACCTCGAGGGCGGCCCCGCGCGCGTCGACGAGGCTCGGGTCGGCGAGCTCGACCAGCGGCTCGCCCGACTCCAGCGGGTCGGTGTACCCGGCCGAGCGCCGGGACAGGAAGGTGGCCGGCGCTTCGTACTCGTCGTTGGCTGCGTGCACGCCACCGGGACGGGCGAGGTAGGGGTGCGAGCGGACGACCTCGTCGAGGACGGCCGCCGGGGTCGAGCGCTCGTCGTACGTGCACACCGCCCACACCGGCAGGTCGGCGAAGATCTCGTTGACTGCGGACTCGTAACGGCCCCACCAGTCCCAGGCCGACCCGGTGCCGGGATGAGGCACCTCGGTGATGAGGCGGATCTGCTCCGCACCGGCTTCGACCTCGGCGGTGAGCACGTCGCGGTAGCTCTTGACCGTCTTGGCGGGGTTCACGTACGCGTCGGAGGCGGGGAGGTACTTCAGCCCGGCCGGTTCGCCGAGCTCACGCCGGATCAGGCCCTCTCCGTGCGGGCCCAGGATGACGTACGTCGGCTCGCGGGCGTCGAGCCCCTCGGTCACGAACGGCAGGGCCGTCTCGCACAGCTGCGAGTCCGAGGCGTAGATCGAGGCCTCGTGGAAGAGTCCTTCACGAGCGGAGCCGACGACGCTGCTCACGCGGGCGCTCCCTCGGTCATGGCCGGCTCGACCCGGATGCCCTCGAGCCCGAGCAGGTCGATCAGGCGGCCGGGCAGGCCCGAGGAGGTGCGCAGCACCGCCGTGGCACCGAAGTCGGACGCGAAGTCGCGGATGGTCTCCAGCCCCCGGTGGTCGACGAAACCGAGCCGGGTGCCGTCCACGACCAGCTCCCCCGTGACGTCCGGACACGCTCGTTCGAGGCAGGCGCGGAGCTCGTCGGTGACGGACAGGTCGAGCTCTCCGAAGAGCGCCAGGTCGGCGCAGTCATCGGGGGCGAACAGCCCGAAGGGGGCCATGCCGGTCCGGGCCGCAGGGTGCAGGCACGCCAGCACCGAGGCCGCATATGCCGGCAGCTCCGTCCGGTCGAACCCGCACATGCCGGAGAACGGCTGCCCGGCCATGTAGCGGTCGACCTTGTGCTCCCACGTGGCGAACGCGGCGAGCTGCTCCCGCGAGCGCACGAGCGGGGTGGCATCCGCCGCGACGCGCAGCCCGGCGTACCCCGAGGCCAACGCGTCCTCGGTGGCGGCTAGCGAATGTCGTCAGCATCTCGTCGGGATCGATCACGGCGTCGTCGGGATAGAGGTCCCCGAGCACGGTGATCGTGAGCGCCCCGCGGGCGACCGCGGGGTGAAGGTCCGGGATGCCGGCCAGGTCGGCCTCGAGCTGCTCGAGCGGGCGGTCGGCCGCGTAGACGCAGCGAAGGCCGAGGGCGAGGCCGTCGCCGACGAACTCCTGGACCCGCTCCACGAAGTCGTCCCGGTCCTCGTAGGGCCAGGACAGGTGGTCATGTACGCCGAGTCCCCTGGCGTGCTGGGCACAGCCCACTGAACGCACAGCCTGAGGATAGGCACCGGGATCCCAGCAGGCAACGCCTTCACCCGGCCGGGAGGCGGACCGCCATGACGTAGCCGCTCTACTGCCTGGGTCACCCCACAGCAGTCTGGCCGGCCAACCGGCGACCAGGGGCGCGCCAGCCGCGCCGCAAGGCAGTGCGCAACCTGCCGACCGCCCGCCCCGGGGCAGGAGAGTGCGTCGCCTTCGGCCGTTTCAGCGGCGCTGCATCTCCCAGGCAGCGTCGATGGCCGTGCGCACAGCACGAGGCTGTGCCCGATCGAGATAGGCCTCGACCTTGTGGTGTGCCTCCATGTGAGGCGGGACACCGAAGCTGTCCGGCCAGGTCTCGAGCAGCGACTCTCGTCTGCTCAGGGGGACCCGGATCACCAGCGTGTTCGGGTCATGCAGGCGCACGAGCAGGCGGTCATGGACGTACCACGCCGGACGCGACTCGGTTCCCTTGCGCTTGACCTGCGGCAGCGACTCCGCATACCGAGCAACCTCCTCCAGGGTCATCCGCGAAGCGTAGGCCCGCTCACCCATCGAGCCGGGCTGGGACTGTGCCGTCGGGACCGGGCGGCTATCCCCCGAACTTTGTCCATTGCCCTTCGGAGACGACCTCGACGGAGCCGTCGACGATCTTGACGGCCGTCTGTTCGTCGATGGCGTAGGCCGGAACGCCGATGTCGGCGGCCCACCGCTGCGCGTCCGCCAGGGTGTTCTGCGGGAAGGCGTCCAAGTGCGGGAAGATCGAGAAGTCGACGACGCCCAGGGTTCGGTCGTCCGGCGCCGACGGCCACATGACGAAGGCCGCGCCGATCCGCGGCGTCATCACCATGCTCCCAGCGCTCACCCCGACCCAGACCTTGTCGGTCAGCGACGGCAGCAGCTCCGCCAGCCCGGACTCGCGCATCCAGTGGCACAGGTAGGTCGCGTCCCCGCCGTCGACGAGCAGCACGTCGGCCTCGCGGACCCACGGCACCCAGCGCTCGGCGCCGATGCTGCGCAGTGCGGTGAGCTCGAGGACGCCCAGCGACGCCCAGCCCAAGCCGGACAGGTGACGGAAGTCGGGCTCGGCGGCCACGAAGCCTCGTACCGATGTCGGACCGCACATCGGATGACCCCACTGTGCTGTCGGGACGCAGAGGGCGTGGCACTCGGCTATCGGCTTGCCGAGGAGCTGCACGAGTGCCGCATGGATGCTGGAGTTCGTGACGCCGCCGGACGTCAGCAGGAGCTTCAAGCGTGCCTCCGGATGCGGGCGCGGAAGGTTGATGTGCCTCAAGACCCGGGTCCGTGCCGGAAATCATCGCAGCTCGGGCTGACCCAGAGGTGCTGACCTCGACGCTCATGCTGGCCGGCCGACGCACCGCAGAAGCCGGAGCCCCCTGCCTCACACATCGAGGCAGAGGGCTCCGCGCACCGTGTGGG
>CAWDZK010000003.1:0-340322 GCA_963807005.1 uncultured Actinomycetota bacterium
GTCGTAGGAGACCTGGACGGGCCCCAGGACACCGAAGTCCAGGACGCCGAGGTCCATCGGGCACCTCCCCCGTATCTGGACACTACGCCGGCGGTCAAGGGTCGGCCGGCACGCGTCAACCGGCTGTCAGCGCGCCGTAAGGGCGCTGTCAGCGACCGACCTGACCGTGAGCCCTGAGCACGACCCACGAGCAGGAGGAGAGCACCATGCGCAGGAGAACAGCAGCCATCGGAGTGGTGTGTGCCGCACTGACCCTGGGCACGAGCGCGGTCGCCCTCGCGGACGGGGGCGTGGGAGCGACGTCCGCGCCGTTGGGAGCGGGCCTGGCCTCGCACGAGATCGAGGTCAGCGGACAAGAAGGCACCGACGTCGTGATGGTGCAGAACACCTTCGCCGTCGGTGGGACGTCAGGCTGGCACTCGCACCCCGGAGACGTCGTGGTCGTGGTCCAGAGTGGTCAGATCACGATCTACAGCGAGCACACGAGCGGCGGGAAGTGCAGGGTCCAGACACACAGCGCCGGCGAGGCGTTCGTCGAGAAGCCCTGGGACTCACAAGCGGCCGTCAACCACGGCACGACACCCGCCGTCGTGTCGGTGACCTTCTTCGGCGTCCAGCACGGTGGTTCGTCACGCATCGACCGGACCCCTCCCACCAACTGCTCCACGACCCAGGTCCCCCCGCCGCCATCGGACGACGACGACTGAGCCGGAGCAGCCGCGCCTGACGTCAGGTCGGCCAGGCGGCGGCGACGAGGTCGCGGGTCTCGGCCAGCAGCTGCGGGATCACCTTGGCCCCGGCGAGGACGGTGATGAAGTTGGCGTCGCCGCCCCAGCGCGGCACCACGTGCTGGTGCAGGTGGTCGGCCAGCGAGCCTCCGGCGACGCCACCGAGGTTGAGCCCCACGTTGAAGCCGTGCGGCGACGACACGTCGCGGACGGCCTGCACCGCCTGGCGGGTGAACCGCATCAGCTCGGCCGACTCCTCGTCGGTCAGCTCGTCCAGGCCGGCGACGTGTCGGTACGGCACCACCATGAGGTGGCCCGGGTTGTACGGGTGCAGGTTGAGGACGGCGTAGACGGTCTCGCCTCGGGCCAGCACCAGGCCGGTGCGGTCGTCCAGGGTCGGGATCCGGCAGAACGGGCAGCCGCCCTCGGCGGTGCGCCCGGTGCCGTCCTCGCCGGTGACATAGGCCAGCCGGTGCGGCGCCCAGAGCCGCTGCAGCCGGTCCGGCTCACCCACCCCCTCCTGGGGCACCACCTCCGGCGGTGAGTACGGCGGCTCGGGGTCGCTCATCGGGTCTGCTCGAGCCGCCAGGTCGGGCGGCTCACACCTGCACCCGGTCGGCGACCGCCCGGACGATCTCCTCGACGGCATCGTCGACCGGCACGCCGTTGTTCTGCTCGCCCGACCGGTAGCGGAACGACACGGCGTCCTTGGCGACGTCCTCGTCGCCGGCGAGCAGCATGAAGGGGACCTTCTGCCTCTGCGCGGTCCGGATCTTCTTCTGCATCCGGTCGTCGGAGGTGTCGACCTCCACCCGGACGCCCCGGGCACGCAGCCGAGCCGCGACGTCCTGCAGGTAGGGCACGTGCTCGTCGGTGATCGGGATGCCGACGACCTGGACCGGCGCCAGCCACGGCGGGAACGCGCCGGCGTAGTGCTCGACGAGCACACCCAGGAACCGCTCGACAGACCCGAACTTCGCCGAGTGGATCATCACCGGCTGCTGGCGGGACCCGTCGGCCGCCTGGTACTCGAGCCCGAAGCCGGCCGGCTGGTTGAAGTCGTACTGCACAGTGGACATCTGCCAGGTCCGGCCGATGGCGTCCCGGGCCTGCACGGAGATCTTGGGTCCGTAGTAGGCCGCGCCGCCGGGGTCCGGGACCAGCTCGAGCCCGGTCTCGGTCGCCGCCTCCTCGAGGACCCGGGTGGCGAGCTCCCACTGCTCGCTGGTGCCGATGAACTTGTCGTTGTCGGCGTCGCGTGTCGACAGCTCGAGGTAGAAGTCGTCCAGGCCGAAGTCCTTGAGCAGCCCGAGCAGGAAGCCCAGCAGGTGCTTGATCTCGCCGGCCGCCTGCTCCGCGGTGACGTAGGAGTGCGAGTCGTCCATGGTCAGGCCGCGCACCCGGGTGAGGCCGTGCACCACGCCGGACTTCTCGAACCGGTAGACCGCCCCGAGCTCGAACAACCGCAAGGGCAGCTCGCGGTAGGACCGTCCGCGGGAGCGGTAGATCAGGTTGTGCATCGGGCAGTTCATGGCCTTGAGGTAGTACTCGGCACCCTCCATGTGCATGGGCGGGAACATGCCGTCGGCGTAGTACGGCAGATGGCCAGAGGTCTCGAAGAGCCCGCGCTTGGTGATGTGCGGGGTCGCGACGAACTGGAAGCCCTCCTCCTCGTGCCGCTGCCGGACGTAGTCCTCCATCACCCGCCGGACGATGCCGCCCTTGGGGTGGAACACGGCCAGACCGGACCCGAGCTCGTCCGGGAAGGAGTAGAGGTCGAGCTCGGCGCCCAGCTTGCGGTGGTCGCGCTTCTCGGCCTCGGCCAGCCGCTGCTGGTAGTCCTTGAGCGCCTCGCGGCTCTCCCAGGCGGTGCCGTAGATCCGCTGCAGCTGCGGGTTCTTCTCGCTGCCCCGCCAGTACGCCGCAGCGGACCGGGTCAGCTTGAACGCCGGGATGTGCCGGGTGCTCGGCAGGTGCGGTCCCCGGCACAGGTCCTTCCAGGCCAGCGAGCCGTCCTTGCGGACGTTGTCGTAGATGGTCAGCTGGCCCGCTCCCACCTCCGCGTCGGCACCCTCCGCTGCGCCGGCGGCCGCACCGCCCTTGAGACCGATCAGCTCGAGCTTGTACGGCTCGGCCGACAGCTCCGCGCGGGCCTCCTCGTCGGCTACCTCGCGTCGTACGAACGCCTGGCCCTCCTTGACGATCTGCTGCATCTTCTTGTCGATCGCAGCCAGGTCGTCGGGGGTGAACGGGGTCGCGATGTCGAAGTCGTAGTAGAAGCCGTTCTCGATCGGCGGTCCGATGCCCAGCCGGGCGTCGGGGTGCAGCTCCTGCACCGCCTGGGCCATCACGTGCGCGGTCGAGTGCCGCAGGATGGCCCGGCCGTCCTCGGAGTCGATCCGGACAGGCTCCACCACCTCGCCGTCGGCGAGGACGTGCGCGAGGTCGCGCAGCTCCGCGCCGACGCGGGCGGCGACCACCGCCCGGTCACCCTCGAAGAGCTCGGCCGCCGTGGTGCCGGCTGCGACCTGGCGCTCGCTGCCTGCGACGTGGATGCTGAGCTCGGGCACGGGGTTCCCTCTCGTGGCGACGTGGTGCGGACCCCGGGATCGTATCGACCGGCAGGTGCGCGCCTCGCCTGCGTTTCCGGCGCTGCTCAGCCGAGGACGACCGCGTCACCGACGGCGACCCGGCCGGCGCTGGCCACCTCGGCGTAGGCGCCCAGGCAGTGGTCGGGGTGCTGCACCATGCGCAGCACCGCACCGCCGAGCGCGACCTCTCGGCCGGACCAGTCCCGCTCCGTGCCCGGACCCGACAGCTCGAGCACGAGGTTGGCCCGCGGAGCGGAGATGTCACACGCGTCGCAGCTCTCGGCGTGCTCGGCGGCGTCGAGCATCGAGGTCCGGGAGACGATGTGCACCGGCGCGACGTCGACGAAGCCGGTGCCCTCCCGGTGCGCCAGGTGCACCGGCCGGCCGAGCCACGCGGACAGCGCGGCTTCCGCCTCGGCCGGGGCCAGCCCGGGCGCGGCTCCCGGGACGTCGAGCCGGAGCTCGCCGTCCTCCAGGAAGGTGCCCACCTCGCGCAGCCGCGGGTCCTGGGCCGCCGTCACCGCCGCACCGCCGCCGTCCACCACTGCCCAGGACCGGTCGCCGGCGAGGCCGCCCGGGACGACCTCGGCGGACTGCACCGGCGTGCCGGCCATCGACTTCACCGGGAAGACCCAGACCTGGGTGACCCGGCCGACCTCCGGCGCGGAGGTCATCTCGCCTCCAGCTGGTAGAGCCCGCCGTCGAGCGAGACCGCCCACAGCTCGCGGTCGTCGTCCTCGCCGAAGCTGGTGACCCGGTCCAGCCGGCCGCTGGTGACGACCCCGATCGTGCCGGCGACGAAGAGCCGGCCGGAGACGAAGTCGCCGAAGACGTAGGTGCCGCCGAGCAGGTCGTCGTAGGTCGAGCCCCGGTAGACGAACCCGCCGACGACCGAACCGCCGTAGTCCCGGCCGTACGACCACTCCGGCTCGCGGTAGCTCGCGGTCGTCGAGCAGCGCGAGGCGTCGTAGGTGGTGGTGCCTTCGTGGCAGGACCAGCCGAAGTTCGCACCACCCTCGCCGGCCGGGATCCGGTCGACCTCCTCGACGCGCGCCTGGCCGACGTCGCCGATCCACAGGTCCCCGGACTGGGAGTCGACGGAGAAGCGCCACGCATTGCGCAGCCCGCTCGCCCAGATCGCACCCCTGCCGGGTACGCCGCCGGCGTACGGGTTGGTCGCCGGGACGCAGAAGAACCGGCCACAGGCACGCCGCGCGCCGAGCACCCGGATCCGGAGGATCTTCCCCTGCAGCACCCGCAGGTCCTGGGCGTGGTTGTCCGGGTCGCCGCTGCCGCCCCCGTCGCCGGTAGACACGAACAGCAGCCCTGACTGCCCGAAGGCGAGCTGCCCACCGAAGTGGTTGGTGTACCGGGCCGGGTGGCCGACCCGGATGACCGGCTTGTAGGTGGCGACGCGGGCCCGGTCGGAGGTGGCGCTGCGGGCGCGGAACCGTGCGACCCGCAGGTCGCCGCGGAGGTCGGTGTAGGCGACCCAGACGAACGGGTGATGGGCGTAGTCGGGATGGAAGGCGATGCTCAGCAGGCCGCCCTCACCGTCGGCGCGGACCCGGGAGGTGAGGTCGAGGAAGGGCTTGCGGACCAGCTTCCCGGCGCGGACGACGCGGACCGTGCCGGCCTGCTCGGTCACGAAGAGCCGGCCGCTGCCGTCGTGAGCGGAGGTCACCTGGGTGGGCCGGAGCAGGCCCTCGACCCGTTTCACCATCGTCAGCGTCACGTCGGCGGAGGCCGAGGTGGCCGGCGCCGGGGCAAGCGGAACCGCCAACACCGTGGCGGTCCCCACCGCCACGAGGAACCGGAGGGACAGGCGGTGGAGGAACGGCATCCGGAAGGCCCCCGGGGGACGCGAGTGGACGGGTCGCGAGCCACTCTACGGGGATGCGCGGTGGACCATACTGGACTCGAACCAGTGACCTCACGCGTGTGAAGCGTGCGCTCTAACCAACTGAGCTAATGGTCCGCGGGACGCGGAAGACCTTACCGGATCGCGCTCACCCGAACGGCAGCCAGTCGGGCACGCCGTTGATCTCCAGGTAGAGCCAGGCGGCCGCGGCGACGCAGGCCAGCCCTCCCAGCCCGATCAGGCCCCGCACGACCAGCGACTGGCGGGTCACCCAGTCGGTCCAGCCGTGGACCTTGCGCCGGGCGAACCCGAGCAGCCGCTCGGCCCAGACGAACTCGGTGGCCAGGATCGCCAGCCCGGCGAAGACGATGAGCCAGCCCGGCCCGGGAAGCGGGACCAGCACGAAGCCGATCACCACCACCGCGGCGCCGACGACTCCCACGGCGATCCGGTAGGCGACGTCCAGCCAGGGGTGCCGGGCGAAGCGCGCCCGGAAACCGAGGCGGGTCTCGACCTCGTCCAGAAGGGTCCGGTCGGCCTGCGCCGCGGCGCGGCCGGGCTGCCCCTGGTCCTGGCCTGTCATGCCTGTCACCCCACCGCCCCTGCCGCCGGCGCCGATCCCTTCGTGACAACTTAGCCGCCCGCTCGTTGGTCACCCGGGAGGCCGCTACGTCGCATGGCCGCCAGGATCAGGTTTTCCCCCCGCCCACAGTGGGGAATGTCAGTCCGACCGCGGTGCGCGTGAGGAGCAGACCATGAACGGCTGGGAACCGAGCACGGTGACCCGGGAGATGACCGTCCAGCTCGTCGCCCCCGGCGACGGCTCGGTCTCGCTGCCGGTCGTGCTGCACTACGACCTGGTCGACCCGTACGCCGTGCACGCGACATTCCGGACAGGTCAGTCCGAGGGGGTGGCCTGGGTCTTCGCCCGGGAGCTGCTCACCCTCGGTGTGCACCGGCCCTGCGGCGACGGTGACGTGCGGGTCTGGCCATCGTGGAGCGTCGGTGCCGAGGTGGTCTTCATCGGTCTCACCTCCCCCGATGGCGAGGCGCTCCTGCAGGCCCCGACCCGTGACCTCGTCGACTTCCTGGGCCGGACCTACACCCTCTGCCCGCAGGGCCACGAGCAGGACCATCTCGACATCGACGGCGCGATCGAGGCCCTCCTCGCCTTCTGACGCGCGGCTCCAGAGCGGTCAGCCGCCGAGGACGGTGCCGAAGCGCGGCCGGGCACCGCCCCCGGCCCGATGGAGCGACCTCAACGTGAAGGTCCGCACGCCGTGCGGGACGTAGCAGATCCCCTTCAGCCGGACGACGGTCACGCCGCCGATCCGGCGTCTGGCCCGGCCGCAACCACGCCTCCGACCACGGTCGCGGTCACCGGCCGGCCGCCGAGGTGAGCGACGACGTCGGCCTCGTGCTCGGCGGCAAGCACCGCGAGGTCGGCACGGGCGCCCACCCCGAGGTGGCCCACGTCGTCCCGGCGGAGCGAGTGCGCCGCGCCCAGCGTCGCCGCCCGGAACGCCTCGGCGACGGAGAGCCCCATGGCCAGGCAGGCCAGCTGCACGGCGTAGGGCATCGACTCGCACCAGGAGGTGCCGGGGTTGCAGTCTGTCGCCAGGGCCAGCTCCACCCCGGCGTCCCGCAGCACGGCCGCATGACCCCAGGCGTTCGACCGCAGCGACAGCGTGACCGTGGGCAGCAGTACCGCCACCACCCCGGCCGCGGCCATCGCCCTGGCGTCCTGGGGGCTGACGTGCTCGAGGTGGTCAGCGCTGGCGCACCCCAGCTCTGCGGCAAGGGCGGCGGCGCCGGTGTGCGCGATCTCCTCGGCGTGCAGCCGCAAACCCAGCCCCTGCGCCCGCGCGGCGGTGAGGATGCGCCGGGCCTCCGCCACGGTGAAGACGCCCTGGTCGCAGAACACGTCCGCCCAGCGGGCGCCCGCCTCGGCGGCGGCCGGCAGCGTGGCGACGACCTCGTCGACGTAGTCCGAGCGGTCCCGCCCGGCCGGCACCACGTGGGCGCCGAGGTAGGTCGGCTCCAGCCGTACCGGCGTGCGGTCGGCGAGCTCGCCCGCCAGGCGCAGCAGCCGCAGCTCGGACTCGACGGTGAGCCCGTAGCCGGTCTTCACCTCCATCGTCGTGGTCCCGTGGGCGAGGGCCGCGGTCACCCGCGCGGCGGCGAGGTCGAGCAGCTCGTCGTCGGAGGCGGCGGCGGTGGCGGCGACGGTCGTGCGGATCCCGCCGCCGTCGTACGACGTGCCGGCCAGCCGCGCGACGAACTCCTCCCGCCGGACGCCGGCGAACACCAGGTGGGTGTGCGCGTCGACGAATCCCGGGACCACGCAGGCGCCACCTGCGTCGAGCTCCTGCTCGGGGGCGTCGGTCGGCAGGTCCCGGTCCGCGCCGGTCCACGACACCCGGCCGTCGCGGACGACGAGGGCCGCTCCGGCCACCGGGTCGTCGGTCATCGTGAGCAGTCGCGCGATCCCACGCACGGTGAGGTTCATGCCGCGATCCTGCCTGCTCGTTCGGCCCGGCCGGCCCGGCGACCGGTCGTCGCGGCGACCACGCCGACCAGGACGATCACGCAACCGGCCAGCTGCACCGAGGACGGTCGCTCGGCCAGGACGGCCGCCGCGAGCAGCACCGACGCCACCGGCTGCAGGAGCAGGATCACCGAGGTCAGCACCGCCGGCACCCTGGGCAGGGACACGGCGATCAGCAGCCAGCCCAGCACCTGGGAGGTGAGGGCCAGCACGAGCAGCCAGCCGTGTGCCGGCCACTCGGGCATCAGGTCGATGCCGCCCGACCAGGGGCCCATCGCCACCGAGACGACCGCGGCGACGGCGGTGGCGTCGAACAGCGGCCCCGCCGCGCGGCGCAGGTCGTGGGAGCCGCGACGGAGGAGGAGCAGGAACCCGGCGTACGCGATCGAGGTGCCGACGCCGAAGACGACGCCCATAGCAGGGTCCTGGCCGTACGCGTCCGCCCCCACGGCGCCGGAGATCAGCACCACGCCGACGAGGACGACCGGGACCGCTGACACCAGCCGCGGTCCGGGCCGCTCGTGCAGCAGCCACCAGGCGATCAGGCCGACGAAGACGACCTGGAGGTTGCCCAGCACGGTCGCGATGCCGGCGCCCACGGCCGCGATCGCGTGGTGCCAGAGCACGAGGTCGATCGCGAAGAACACCCCGGCCGCCGCCGCCAACCAGCGGTCCCGCGGTGGGCGGGTGCCGTAGCGTCGGTCCTCACGGACCATGATCAGCGCGAGCACCGGCAGGGCGTACAGGCAGCGGAAGGTGGCAGCGGTGGCGGGAGCGACGTCGGCCAAGCGCACCAGCGTGGCGGAGCTCGCGATGCAGGCCGCGCCGGCGGCCGCGGCCAGCACCGGGCGGTCGGTCAGCGGCACGGCCCTCTTCTCCCAGCCGACAGCAGCGTCGTGCATCTACACTCGTGACAGCGCGAGACCCTAGCAGCGGAAGGAGCGCCGGTGGACTTCGGCCATGACACCGAGTGCGCCCTGGCGACCCTGGTCGAGGTGGTGAACAGCGCGCCCGGACCGGGCTCCGACGAGGGCCTGCCGGACGTGGCGGCGCTGGAGGAGCTCGTCGCGCGGCAGGCGGTCTCCGACACCGGGGAGCTCGGCGAGGACGACCTGGCGGCGGTCCGACGGCTGCGCGACCGGCTGCGCGCCGTGTTCGTCGCCGACGACGAGGCCACCGCGGTGCAGCTGGTCAACGACCTCATCGCCGACGCGAGGACGACCCCTCGGCTGACCGACCACGACGGCTGGCCGCTGCACGTCCACTACTACGCGCCGGGCTCCCGGCTGGCGGAGCACCTGGCCGCCGACGGCGGGATGGCGCTGGCGTTCGTGCTCGCGGCCGGCGAGCGGTCCCGGCTGGCGACCTGCGCCGCGCCGGACTGCGAGCGGGTGCTCGTCGACCTCTCTCGCAACCGGTCGAAGCGGTACTGCGACAGCCGTACCTGCGGCAACCGGCTGCACGTCGCGGCCTACCGGGCCCGCCAGCGCACCGGCTGACCGGACCGGCCCGACGACCCCCTCCGCCCGGCCCGACGACCCCCGTCCGCCCCGGCTCGCCGAGTTGATCACGTTAACGTGATCAACTCGTACTGACAGCGGCCTGCAGACCGCTGTCAGTCCCCAATGATCACGTTTACGTGATCATTTCGCGAAGGCTGGTCAGTGCGGGTTCAGGGCTGCCAGGGCGGGGCGTGGGTGCCGTCGAGCATCGGGACCCGGATGCCGACCTCGCGGGCGGCGCGCTCGGCGATCTCGTAGCCCGCGTCCGCGTGCCGCAGCACCCCGGTGCCCGGGTCGTTGGTGAGCACCCGGGTCACCTTGTCGTACGACGCGTCGGTGCCGTCCGCCACGACCACGACACCCGCGTGGATCGACTTCCCGATGCCCACCCCGCCGCCGTGGTGCACCGACACCCAGGTCGCCCCGGATGCGGTGTTGAGCAGGGCGTTGAGGATCGGCCAGTCGGCCACCGCGTCGGTGCCGTCCTTCATCCCCTCGGTCTCGCGCTCCGGCGAGGCGACCGACCCGGCGTCCAGGTGGTCCCGGCCGATCACGACCGGTGCCTCGACCGCACCCGAGGCCACCAGGTCGTTGAACGCCTGCCCGGCGACGTGCCGCTCGCCGTACCCCAGCCAGCAGATCCGCGACGGGAGTCCCTGACCCTTGACCTTCGCCGCGGCGAAGCGCACCCAGCGCTGCAGCTGGTCGTCGTCCGGGAACGCCTCGAGCACCGCCGTGTCGGTGGCCGCCAGGTCGGTCGCCGAGCCGGACAGGCAGGCCCACCGGAACGGGCCGGCACCCCGGGCGAACAGCGGCCTGATGTAGGCCAGCACGAAACCGGGGTAGGCGAAGGCGTCGGCGAAGCCCATGTCCTGCGCCTGGCCGCGCAGCCCGTTGCCGTAGTCGAACACGACGGCGCCGGCGTGCAGCAGGTCGACCATCGCCCGGCAGTGCACCGCCATGGACTCGCGGGACCGGTCGACGTACTCCGAGGGCTTGGCCGCCCGCAGCTCCAGCGCCTCCTCGAGCGACATCCCGTGCGGGACGTAGCCGTTGAGGGCGTCGTGCGCGGAGGTCTGGTCGGTGACGACGTCCGGCACCCAGCCGCGGGCGACGAGCTCCGGCAGGACGTCGGCGCAGTTCGCGACCACCGCGACCGAGAGCGCCCGCCGCTCCCGCTTGGCCGCCTCCACCCGGGCGATGCCGTCGTCGAGCGAGTCGGCGATCTCGTCGAGGTAGCCGTGCTCGAGGCGTCGCTGCGCGCGCCACGGGTCGACCTCGATGCACAGGGCGGCGCCGCCGTTGCCGGTGACCGCCAGCGGCTGGGCTCCCCCCATGCCGCCGAGTCCGCCGGTCAGCGTGACGGTCCCGGCCAGGGTGCCGCCGAAGTGCTGGAGGGCGACCTCCGCGAAGGTGGCGTAGGTGCCCTGCAGGATGCCCTGGGTGCCGATGTAGATCCACGACCCGGCAGTCATCTGGCCGTACATCATCAGCCCGGCGTCCTCGAGCTCCCGGAAGTGCTCCGGCGTCGCCCAGCGCGGCACCAGCAGGGAGTTCGCGATGAGCACCCGTGGCGCGCCCTCGTGGGTGCGCACGACGCCTACCGGCTTCCCGGACTGCACCAGCAGGGTGTCGTCCGGGGCCATCTCCCGCAGCGAGGCGACGATCGCGTCGAACGCCTCCCACGACCGCGCGGCGCGGCCGTTGCCGCCGTACACGACCAGGTCGTCCGGGCGCTCGGCCACCTCCGGGTCGAGGTTGTTGTGCAACATCCGCAGGGCCGCCTCGGCGCCCCACGAACGGCAGGTCATCTCGGTCCCGCGCGGGGCGCGGACGGGTCGGGCTCCTCGCATGAGGCCCCACCTTAGGACTCCGCCGCCGCGGCCACTCGGCCGTTCGTACCGGTGCATCCGGACGTATCGGGCAGGAGATTGCGCGCGAGCGGCCCATGCCCAGCCGGCCCCCGCTGCTGGAGCATGGGTCCTTTGTCGGCCAGGTGGGACGGGAGCGAGCGGGCGTGACGCGGGAACGGGTGCAGACCTCGCTCGCCGAGGCGGTGGTGCGCGCCCTGGTGTCGGGGGACGTCCTCACGTTGCAGCGGCTGGTGCACCCCGACGTGCGGGACCACTCCGCCCAGCCCGGCCAGCCACCCGGATGGCCCGGGGTCCGGGAGCGGGCCATGACCCTGTGCTCGGCCATGCCGGAGAGCGAGGTCATGGTCGACGTCCTGGCCACGACCGGTGACACCGTCCTGGCCCGCGCCGAGCTGGTCACCCCCCGACGGGAAGCGGGCGCCGCGTCCGGCGCCCCCACGCGCCTCACGGTCGCCCTGGTGCTGAGGTTCGCCGACCGCCTGCTGGCCGAGATGTGGACCTCCCCCGACCTGGTCGCGGACCGGCCGGTCACCTTCGTCCTGCCGGAACAGGCCGTCCGCTAGGCGCCCCGCCGTGGCCCGGGGTCGTAGGAGCCGGTCACGGGTCGACGTCGACCGCGGCGCGCCGGGCGAACTCCTCGGCGGCCGCCACGGTCGCCGGTCCCGGCGCCCCCCCGAGCTCGCGCTGCCCGACAGCGTGCACGCCTTGCACGTCCCGCGTGGAGGACGTGAGGAACACCTCGCTCGCCGCGTCCAGCGCCGACATCGGCAGGTCGCGCTCGAGCGCACCGGTCCACTCGAGCACGAGGGCGCGGGTCACGCCCGCGAGGCACCCTGAGGACAGGGGTGGCGTCACCAGCTCGCCGTCGAGCACCAGGAAAACGTTCGAGCCGGTCCCCTCGCAGAGCTCGCCGACGGTGTTCGCGAACAGCGCCTCGGTGCCGCCGGCGGCCCTGGCGTGAGCCAGGGCGACCACGTTGTCGGCGTACGACGTGGTCTTCAGCCCGGCAGTCGCCGCCCGCTCGTTGCGGACCCACGGGACGACGACCGCCTTGGCGGTGGGCGCCCAGGGGCGCAGCGGGGCGACCGCGATCACCAGGGTGGGCCCGGCGTCCCCGCGCTCGGAGCCGAGCGGGCTGGTGCCACCGGTGAGCGTGATCCGCAGTCGCATCGGCTTCGCCGCCTCGTCCGTGTTGGCCGCCAGGACGGCAGCGACCGCGGCCCGCAGCTCGGCCTCGGAAGGCGGCGCCAGGCCGAGCCCCGCCGCCGACGCGGCCAGCCGGCGCAGGTGCCGGGTCAGGGCGAACGGGACCCCGTCGACGACCTTGGCCGTCTCGAAGACGCCGTCCCCGACGGTGAGGCCGTGGTCGAGCACGGACACCCGCGCCTGGTCGAGGTCGACGACCTCGCCGTTGAGCCACGCCTTCATCGCGCCGGTCCTTCCCGTGTCTGCCCGGTGGCGCCGCGGGCGGCCACCGTGCGCAGCCGGCGCGCCTTGAGCTCGGTCTCGTCCCACTCGGCCGCGGCGTCCGAGCCCCAGGTGATGCCCGCGCCGGTGCCGAGGTGCAGGGTCCGCTGCCTCCCGGTGCCGGAGCCGGTCGCCCAGAACGTCCGGATGCCGACCGCCAGGGTCGCACGCTGCCGGTCCGCGTCGACCCAGCCCACCGCCCCGCAGTACGGGCCGCGGGGCACCGGCTCGAGCGCCCGGATCGCCGCGAGGGCGCTGGACTTCGGCGCGCCGGTCACCGAACCGGGCGGGAACGACGCGGCGAGCAGGTCGGCCCAGCCGGCGTGGGGGCGCAGCCTGGCCGTCACCGTCGAGACCAGGTGGACCAGGCCCGGGTGCTGCTCGACCGCGGTCAGCGCCGGCACCTCGACCGAGCCGGTGACGGCCACGGCGCCGAGGTCGTTGCGCACCAGGTCGACGATCATGACGTTCTCTGCCCGGTCCTTGTCGGTCAGCCCGTCGGCCGTCACCGCCGTGCCCTTGATCGGGCCGGACGACACGAGATCCCGGTCGCGTCGGAGGAACAGCTCGGGCGAGGCAGTCACCACGTCGATGCCCAGGCCGGGCAGGCGGAGGGCGCCGGCGTACGGCGCGGGGTTGCCCTCGGCCAGCAGCGCCGCGAGGCCGCGCAGGTCGGCGCCGGCGGGCAGCGGCGCACTGAGCACCCGGCAGAGGTTCACCTGGTAGTGGTCGCCGGCGGCGATCCCGTCGCGGACGGCGGCGACGCCGGCCTGGTACTCCGCCCGGTCGAGGGAGCTGCGCCAGGCCTCGAGCGGTACCCCGGGCCACGGCGCCTCCGGCGCCGGAGCCTCGCGTACGTCCGTGAAGCGGGCGCAGGCGGTCGTGCCCTCGAAGGTGAGCAGGACCGCCCACCAGCCCCCGCCGTCCAGGACCGAGGGGTCGTCGCTGACCTCGACGAGTCCGGTGGCCAGCCGGCCGTCGAACCAGGCGTACGGCTGAGCCGAGGCCTCAGTCGAGGGCACCGACCGCCGCCTCGGCCGCCTCGACGAGGTCGGCCAGCATCGCCTCGACCGCGACCAGCTGGTCGGAGACGTTGCGGTCCTCGTCCATCACCGGCACCTCGGACCGGACGCGGGCGTGCACCGCGCCGCTGGCCGCGCCCGGACGCGCGACGTCCGCTCGCAGGTCCAGCGCCTGGGAGGCCGCCAGCACCTCGACGGCGAGGACGTACCTGACGTTGGCCACCACCTCGCGCAGCTTGCGCATCGAGGTCCACCCCATCGAGACATGGTCCTCCTGGTTGCCGGAGGTCGGGATGGTGTCGACGCTGCTCGGGTGCGCCAGCACCTTGTTCTCGCTGACCAGCGAGGCCGCCGTGTACTGCGCGATCATGAACCCGGAGTTGGTGCCGGGGCGGCGGGCGAGGAAGGCCGGCAGGCTGCGCGAGAAGGCCGGGTCGAGCATCCGGTCGGTGCGCCGCTCCGAGATGCTCGCCAGCTCGGCGACCGCCATCGCGAGCATGTCGCCGGCGAAGGCCAGCGGCTCGCCGTGGAAGTTGCCGGTCGACATGACCTCGCCGTCCGGGACGATCACCGGGTTGTCCACCACCGAGCCGAGCTCGATGTCGATCACCCGCCGGGCGTGGGAGTGCACGTCGCGCACCGCGCCGTGCACCTGGGGTGCGCAGCGCAGGCAGTAGGAGTCCTGGACGGCGTGGTCGCTCTCCCGGTGGCTGGCGACCAGCGGGCTGCCGGACAGCAGGCGGCGCAGGTTCGCCGCGCTGACCAGCTGACCGGGGTGCGGGCGGATGACCTGCACCCGCTCGTCGTACGGCTTGTCGGTCCCGAGCAGGGCCTCGACGCTCATGGCGGCCGCGATGTCGGCGACCTTGACGAGCAGGGCGATCTCGTCGACGGCGAGCGCGAGCAGCACCTGCATGGGCTCGGTCCCGTTGATCAGGGACAGGCCCTCCTTCGGCGCGAGGACCAACGGCTCGACCCCGGCCTCGGCAAGCAGCTCGGCGGCCGGCCGGCCGCGCAGGTCGGTGTCACCGCGGCGGCGCAGCCGGCCCTCACCGACCAGCGGCTGGGCCAGGTGTGCGAGCTGCGCGAGGTCGCCCGACGCGCCCACCGAGCCCTTGCCGGGGATCACCGGCAGCAGGTCGTGCGCGAGCAGCTCGAGCAGCTTGGCGGGCAGCTCGACCCGGACGCCCGAGTAGCCGGCGGTCAGGGTCCGGGCCCGCAGCAGCAGCAGGCCGCGCACCACGTCGTCGGGCAGTGGCTCGCCCACTCCCGCGCTGTGGGACCGGATCAGCGCCAGCTGCATCCGCTCGAGGTCGCCGCGACCCACGTGCGTGTCGGCCAGGGCGCCGAAGCCGGTGGTGATGCCGTACATGACGGTGTCCCGGTCGACCGCGTCGGCGACCACGGCCCGGCTGGGGGCCATCCGCGCCGCGACCCCGTCCCCCAGGACGGCGCCTGCCTGACCGCGGGCCACCGCGACGAGGTCGTCGAGGACGAGGGCTGCACCGGTCACCGTGACTGTCCGCATGGCGGGCAACCTAGTGGTGGCCGAGGGCGCCGACAGGCCCGCCCCCGCGCGGTCGCCCGCTTTGGTCGCCGCCTCGCCGATCGGCTATGGTCTTCCTCGCACGACAGCGTGGCCGTGAGGTCCGCCGTTCGTCGCGCGGACGTGGCTCAGTTGGTAGAGCATCACCTTGCCAAGGTGAGGGTCGCGGGTTCGAATCCCGTCGTCCGCTCGGAGGAACCCCGAGGCTTTCCGGCCTCACTCGGTGGAGTGGCCGAGAGGCGAGGCAACGGCCTGCAAAGCCGTCTACACGGGTTCAAATCCCGTCTCCACCTCGAGCACCACCCTTGGCAGGGGCGATTGGCGCAGTCTGGCTAGCGCGCTTCCTTGACACGGAAGAGGTCACAGGTTCAAGTCCTGTATCGCCCACCGGCACGACGAGCACGAGGTCTGAGGCCCCCTTCGGGGGCCTCTTTCCGTTCCGGCCCGACACTCTCCCGGTCACGAGCGGGTCGGCCGGGCAGCTGGCGGCGCCGCGGGTTCCTGGCCCCCCAGGGACGGAGCGCGGCGCCTGACGAGCAGCGTCCATTGGCCGGCCCGGCCCCGGCGACCGCCGTTGGGGGGACCGGCCGTTCCCCGGCGCACCCGGGTGATGACGCCGCGTCATCCCTGACCGCGCGTGGCCCACGCCCGTCGTGCCGCCGACGGTCGCGGCGTACGAGGGCCGGCCGTCGGGCTCGACGGCCGGCCCTCGACACCGGTCGGCCCTGGACGGGCCGCCGCCGGACATCAGCGGAGGGGTTCTGCCGGTGACCGGACCTCCAGCGTCGCCAGTCGCCGGCTCCCCCGGCGATCACCCGTTCGGGTGATGGCCAAGTCTTTGCCGCGCCTGGAGCGGGTCCAGACCGGACCGCACCCGCCTCGGGTACACGAGGCGGGTGCGGCGGTGCCCACCGGCGAACCTGGGGGGTTGGCGCGCCGGTGGGCGTGAGGACAGCGTCCTCGCTCGCCGGCCCCGGCCGGTCAAGACACGCCGGTGGGCTGTCGAAGCACGGTGGTGGGTCCGGCCGCCGAGGGGTGCGGCCGGACCCGCCCGACGTGGTGGTGCCAGCCGGGGCATTCCCGGCGTTTCCGGACCGATGCCCACTCCGGCAAGCGGCCGGCCCCCTCCGCCGGAGGGGCTGGGAGGGGGCCGACCTGGCCCCGCGCCGTCTGCAGCCGACCCGAGGTTGCCGACACCGTGGCCTTCCTCCGGCGGCGCGTCAACCATCGTTCTGCCGACGGGACGTCCCCTCGGCCTGGAAAGCGCCAGCGCTCCGGCTCGGCGGCAGGATGGCCTCGCGCCCGGCCGGCGAGCGCCGGCCCACATGCCCTTTCGTCCACCAAGATCCCCCGAACAGGGGATGCCGACCAATACGGCGGAATGTCACCCTTGGTGCACAGTCAGTAGCCGAGTCAGAGAATCGCTCGTCGCCGGGAGGGGCACGTCACATGCTGCGCAGGATCGTCGTCGGACGACGAGGCAACGGCGTGCAGTCCGAGGCAGGCGCCTCCTCCGTGGAGTACGGCCTGATCGTGTTCGCGATCGCCGCCGCCATCACGGTCGCGCTGTTCGCCCTGGGTCCGCAGGTCGTCGGCATGTACGACCACACCTGCAAGGCGTTCGCCGGCGGCGCCGACGGCCCGACGCAGAGCTGCTGACCGACGCGGGCCACACCGGGCCTGCTCACCTCGCGTGGATCGCGCGGACCGCGTCGACCGTGTCCGCTTCCGCGGGCGTCTTGTCCGGGCGGTGCCGCAGCACACGCGCGAACCGCAGCGCCATCCCGCCCGGGTAGCGCGACGAGGTCTGCACCCCGTCGAAAGCGATCTCGACGACCAGCTCGGGCCGCACCTGCACGACCCAGTCGTCGCGCTCGACCGCCAGCTCCAGCAGCCGCTCGGTCTGCCAGGCGAGCATCACGTCGGTCAGTCCCTTGAACGTCTTCCCGAGCATGACGAAGCCGCCGGCGCCGTCCCGCGCGCCGAGGTGGAGGTTGGACAGCAGCCCCCGCCTGCGGCCGTGCCCCCACTCGGCAGCCAGCACGACCAGGTCCAGGGTGTGTCGCGGCTTGACCTTGAGCCAGCCGGCCCCGCGTCGCCCCGCCTCGTAGGGCGCCGTGAGCGACTTCACCACGACCCCCTCGTGTCCCCGGCCTACGGCGTCGGCCAGGACGGCCTCCGCCTGCGCGCCGTCGGCGGTGACCACCCGCGGCACCCGGAGCGGCTCCGGCACGACCCGCTCGAGCACGGCGCAGCGGTCCCGGCCGGCCCGGTCCAGGACGTCCTCGCCGTCGGCGTGCAGGACGTCGAAGACGAACGTCGAGAGCGGGGCCGCGCTCCGGCCGGCCGCGACGTCGACCCGGGAGGCGACCCGGGCGCCGGTCTGCTGGAACGGACGCGGCCGGCCGTCCGGGCGGAGGGCGATCGCCTCGCCGTCGAGGACCAGCTCCCGGGCCGGCAGGGACAGCGCCGCCGCGACCACCTCGGGCACCCGGTCGGTGATCTCGTCCAGGCTGCGGGTCCAGACCGACACGTCCGCGCCGGACCGGTGCACCTGGACCCGGACCCCGTCGAGCTTCCACTCGACCGCCGCCTCGCCGAGCCGGCCCAGCGCATCCGCGATGTCGGTGGCCGTCGAGGCGAGCATCGGCTGCACCGGTCGGCCGACCTGCAGCCGGAACGCCTCCAGCGCGGCGGTCCCCCCTGCCAGGGCCGCCTCGGCGACCGGCCCGACCGCGCCGCGGAGCATCGCGGCCCGGCGCACGTCGGTCTGCGGGACCCCGGCGGCGACCGCCACCGCCGCCAGCATCACGCCCTCGAGGGCGCCCTGGCGCAGCTCGCCGGTGAGCAGGCCGCGCAGCAGCGTCTGCTCCGGCTCGGTGGCACGGGCGAACAGGTCGGTCACCCGGCGGGCCCGCTCGGCCTGGGACCCGGCACCGCTCAGTGCAGCGACGCTCGCGAGCGTGCGGTCGACCTCGCTGACACCGAGGACCGGCTCGGCGGCCGGGGCCGGGAGGTCGCGCAGCGAGGCCCAGCCCACCCCGGTGCGGCGTTGCCGCAGCTCCCCCGCCAGGTAGGCCACGACGACCGCCACCTCGTCCGCGTCGGCCCGGCGCAGGGCGTCGGCGACGGCGGCGACCTTCTCGGTCCGTTTCGTCGTCGCGGCGACCACCCGGGACGCAGCGGCGAGGTCGGCGAGCAGCACCCCGCCATCCTGCCTGCAGGCGCCGACAGCCACCCGGCGAGGCCAGGTGCCGGCTACTCCCCCCGATCAGCCAGGTCCGTCAAGGCGTCCAGGACCCCGCGGTGGAAGGTCGGGTACGCGTAGATCATCGTGCGCAGGGTGGCCACCGGCACCCGCGCGTGCACGGCCAGCGTGAGCATGGACAGCACCTCCCCGCCCCACGGGCCGACCGAGGTCGCCCCGACGAGGGTCCCGGCGTCGACGTCCTCGACCAGCGTGATGAACCCGGCGTTGCCGGGTCCGTGGATCCAGCCGCGCGACCCGCTGGCCACCTGGCTGGTGCCGGTGCGGACGGTCCGGCCCTGCTCGCGGGCAGCCCGCTCGGTCAGTCCGACCGAGCCGACCTCCGGGTCGGTGAACGTGACTCGTGCCAGGCCGCGGTAGTCGGCCGTCGCTCCGTCCCGGCCGAGCACGTCGTCGACCGCGATTCCCGCCTGGTACATCGCGATGTGGGTGAAGGCCCCGACGCCCGTGACGTCACCCACGGCCCACAACCGGTCGCCCGCGCGCATCCGCTCGTCCACCTCGAGCGCTCGCGCCCGCGGGTCGAGCCCGACGGTCTCCAGACCGACGTCGTCGACCCGGGCCCGGCGCCCGACCGAGACGAGCAGCTCCGCGCCGCGCACCTCGGTGCCGTCCTCGAGCCGGACGACCACGTCGCCGTCCGGCCCGCCGTCCCTGGCGACGTGCACCGCCCTCGCGCCGACCCGGACGGTGACCCCGTCCTCCTCGAGCGCCTGCTGCACGATCCGGCCGGCAGCCGTCTCCTCCGGCGGGAGCAGGCCGTCGGTCGCCTCGATGACCGTGACCGCGGCGCCGTACCGGGCGAACACCTGCGCCAGCTCCACGCCGATCGCGCCACCGCCGAGCACCAGCAGCGACGCCGGGACGCTCTCGGCGGAGATGGCCTCGCGGTTGGTCCAGTACCGGGTCCCGCCCAGTCCCTCGATGGGTGGGACGACCGGCGCCGATCCGGTCGCGACCACGACCCCGCGGGCGGCGAGGTAGGTGTCTTCGCCGACGACGACGCGGCCGGGCCCGTCGAGCCGCGCCGAGCCGCGCACCATCGTGCCGCCCTTGCCGGTGAACCGGTCGACGGCCACCGTGTCGTCCCAGGCGTCGGTGGCCTCGGCGCGGATCCGCCGGGCGACCGGCGCCAGGTCCGGCTCCACCGTGGTCCGGCCGGCGTAGGGGTCGGCCCGCCGGGCCTCGGTGAGCAGCGTCGACCCGCGGACCATCATCTTCGACGGCACACAGCCCCAGTAGGGGCACTCGCCGCCCACCAGCTCGCGTTCCACGCCGACGACGGCGAGTCCCGCCGCGGCCAGGCGACCGGCGACCTCCTCGCCGCCCGGACCCATCCCGACCACGACCACGTCGACCTCATGCTGCGTCATGGGTCCTTCCTACCCTGATCGCTACGGTGCGGTGATGACCACCTCAGGACCTGTCGAGGAGCCCCGGTCCCAGCTCTGGCTGGTGCGGCACGGCGAGACCGAGTGGAGCGCATCCGGCCGGCACACGAGCCGGACCGACCTCGACCTGGTCGCCGCAGGCGTGGAGGAGGCCCGCCCCCTCGCGGCGATGCTGGCCGGCGCGACGTTCGACCGGGTCCTCAGCAGCCCGCGGCTCCGGGCGCGCCGCACGGCCGGGATCGCCGGCCACCCGCAGCCGGAGGTCGTCGACGACCTGCGCGAGTGGGAGTACGGCGACGACGAGGGCCGCACCACCGCGGAGATCCGCGCCGATCGGCCTGGCTGGACGGTGTGGACGGCAGGGCCGGCCGGCGGCGAGACCGCCACCGAGGTGGGCGGCCGTGCCGACCGGGTGATCGCGCTGGTCCGGTCGGTGGGCGGCCCGGTGCTGGCGTTCTCGCACGGGCACTTCAGCCGGGTGCTGGGCGCCCGCTGGCTCGGCCTCGACGTGGCCGCCGGATCGCACCTGGTGCTGGCGACTGCGTCGGTGTCCGTCCTCGGCTGGGAGCGCGACGTGCCGGCCCTCCTGCACTGGAACCAGACCCGCACCCTCGCCTGACCGCCGGTTCCGGCCGCTCAGCCGGGTCCGCGCGGAGCCTCAGGGACGGATCGGGCCGGGCCGGTTGCGCATGTCCTTGGTCAGGCGCTTCCACTTGGAGCGCTCCTCGGCCCGCAGCCGGGCGTCGTGGCGCATCGCCATCCAGCGCGCCTCGCGCTGGAGCTTGCGGTAGCTCGCCCAGCGCCGCTCAGGCAGCTCGCCGGAGTCCAGGGCGGCGCGCACGGCGCACCCCGGCTCGGACTCGTGGGCACAGTCACCGAACCGGCACAGGTCGGCCAGCCTCTCCACGTCGGAGAAGACCAGGTCCAAGGACTCGGCGACGTCGGTGAGCCCGACGCTGCGCAGGCCGGGAGTGTCGACCACGAGACCGCCGCCGGGCAGCACGACCAGCTCACGGTGCGCGGTCGTGTGCCGCCCCTTGCCGTCGGCGCGCAGCTCGCGGGTCAGCATCACGGCGTCGCCCACGAGCGCGTTCGTGAGGGTCGACTTGCCGGCGCCGGAGGCACCCAGCAGAGCGAGCGTCCGTCCCGGGCGGACCTGCGCGCGGACCTCGTCCAGCCCGTCGCCGGTGGTCGAGCTGATCGCGACCACCTCGACGCCGGGGGCGGCCGCCGCTACGTCGGCACGCTGGTCGGACGCGTCCGGCACCAGGTCGGCCTTGGTGAGCACGACCATGGGCGTGGCGCCGCTCTCCCAGGCCAGGGCGAGGAACCGCTCGATCCTGCCCAGGTCGGGCTCCGGGTGCAGCGGTTCGACGACCACAGCGAGATCGACGTTCGCCGCGAGCACCTGACCGTGCGAGGTCCCCGGCGACACCGACGCCCGGACGAAGGCCGTTCGGCGCGGCAGCACCGCCTCGGCGGTGTCCCGGCGGTCCGGCCAGCTCCGGGCTGCGACCCAGTCCCCCACGCACGGGGTGCTGACGGGGTCGGCGGCCCCGGCCGCCAGCAGTGCGCCGGAGAAGGTGAGCCGCAACGGCCCGTCCGCCCCGAGGGCGTCGCAGGCGCCGCGGTCGACCCGGGTGACCCGGGCCGCTCTGTGGTTGGCGGCGTACGGAGCGAAGTCGGCGGCGAGGCTGTCGCCCCAGCCGAGGGTGCTGAGGTCGAGCGGATGGGTGTCACGGGGAACGGACACGTCGGTGGGCCCTTCGGGAGTGGGAAGGTGCCCGGCCACAGCGGCACCGCGGCTGAGGTCGCGGTGGGTGGCGGCGGAGATCCGCGTCAGCGGGCACCGGGGAGGAGCGGACGGGTGCGGTCGACGGGCATCGGTCTCTCCTCCTTCGGTCGCGGCAGGGCGGTGTTTGCGGCTGGACGAGACGTTAGCGCCGCTCGCGCGGCCCGGCGAGCGAGTTTCCCGGCGTCCGGTTGGGGGGCAGCTCCACCTCGCCGGTCTCCATGCCGAGGTTCTGCTTCGCCGCCGAGGTCGCCGGTGCCCGCTGCTGCCGGGCCTGCAGGATCTCGCGTCGTGGCCACACGGTCTCGACCGCGGCGTTGAGGGCGGCGCCGATGAGCACCGCGATGGAGAGCACGTAGAGCCAGATGAGCAGCACGATCGGAGTCGCCAGCGGGCCGTAGATCGAGGTGCCGCCGACGCTCTTCCCGATCACCCAGCGCACGAGGAAGCTGCCGGCGAACCAGATCACGATGGTGAGCAACGAGCCCGGGACGTCACGCCACCACGGGGTCCGGACCGGGACGCTCACGTGGTACAGCGACGTCAGGGAGATGACCGAGAGCACGGTGGCGACCGGCCAGTAGAGCGAGCTGAGGAAGTCGACCTGGTCGGGCACCAGCTTGCCGAGCAGGCTCGGCCCGGCCAGCACCAGCGGGAGGATGACGATCCCGACCAGCAGGACGACGACGTAGAGGCTGAACGACAGGACACGGGTCCGGATGACGCCGCGGACCCCACCGAGGCCGTACATGATCGAGCAGGTGTCGATGAAGACGTTGAGGGCGCGCGACCCGGACCACAGGGCGATGAGGAATCCGATCGACACGAGGTCGAAGCGCTGACCGGCGAACACGTCGGTCAGGGTCTTCTCGATGACCTCGCTGACCACCTCGGAGGTGAAGACGTCCCGCGACCCGGCCAGGATGCGGTCCTGCACCTCGGTCACCACGTCGTTGCCGATCCACTGCCCGACGTAGCTGATCGAACCGACCAGCCCGAGCAGCAGCGGAGGCAGGGACAGCAGCGCGAAGAAGCCGGCCTCGGCCGCCAACCCGGTGACCCGGTAGCGGAAGCAGACCTTGGTGGTCTCCTTCGTCAGGCGCCACAGGATGCTCGGGACCTGGGCCCAGCCCGCATGAGCCGGTTCGGCGTCGGAACCGGCGCGCTCGATGCTGTCGGTCCCTGCGGCCACGCCTCTACGGTAGGCCACGTGACCACTCGGGGAGGTCGGGCGCCGCGCTCGCGACGTCGTGGGGGCGGCGCGTGAGCGGGTCGACCCACGAGGTGACCAACCAGCCACCCCCGCTGGTCGGGCACGACGTCTTCGGCTCCGACGCGGCCCTGGTCGAGGCGGTGCGTCACCACGGCGGTGCGGCTCACCTCGACGGTCTCACCGACCTCGGCCGCCTGGCCGGCAGCGAGGAGGCGCAGCGCTGGGGAGCCGAGGCCAATGCCCACCCTCCGGTGCTGCGCACCCACGACCGGTTCGGCCACCGGGTCGACGAGGTGGACTTCCACCCCTCCTGGCACGCCCTCATGTCGGTCGCCGTCGACGCCGGCCTGCACGGCGCCGCCTGGTCGGCCGGGCCGGCCGCGCACGTCCGGCGTGCCGCCGGCTTCGTGGTCTGGTCGCAGGTGGAAGCCGGGCACGGCTGCCCGGTGTCGATGACCTACGCCGCGGTGCCTGCGCTGCGCAACGACCCCGGCCTCTCCGACGGGTGGCTGCCCGGGTTGACGTCCACGGCGTACGACCCTGCGCTGCGCACGCCCGCAGACAAGTCCGGTCTGCTCGCGGGCATGGGCATGACCGAGAAGCAGGGCGGGTCGGACGTCCGAGCGAACACCACTCGAGCCGAGCCGACGGGCGAGGACGGCAGCTACCTGCTGACCGGGCACAAGTGGTTCTGCTCCGCGCCCATGAGCGACGTCTTCCTGGTGCTGGCCCAGGCACCCGGCGGCCTCACCTGCTTCGTCGTGCCGCGCGTCCTCCCGGACGGCAGCCGCAACGTCTTCCGTCTGCAGCGGCTCAAGGACAAGCTCGGCAACCGGTCGAACGCCTCGGCCGAGGTCGAGCTGGAGCGCACCTGGGCGCGCCGGCTGGGCGAAGAGGGGCGCGGCGTCCGGACCATCATCGAGATGGTGTCGGCGACCAGGCTGGACTGCGTGCTCGGATCCACCGCACTGATGCGTCAGGCCGTCGCCCAGGCGACCCACCACGCCGCTCACCGTCGCGCGTTCGGCGGCGTGCTCGCCGACAAGGCGCTGATGCAGAACGTGCTGGCCGACCTCGCCGTCGAGGCCGAGGCGGCCACCGCGCTCGCAATCCGGCTGGCACACGCCGTCGACTCCGGCGAGGACGACCTGCGCCGGCTGGGAGTGGCCGTCGGGAAGTACTGGGTGTGCAAGCGCGCTCCCGCGGTCGTCGGCGAGGCACTCGAGTGCCTCGGCGGCAACGGGTACGTCGAGGAGAGCGGCCTGCCCCGGCTGTACCGCGAGGCGCCGCTCAACTCGATCTGGGAGGGGTCGGGCAACGTCAACGCACTCGACGTGCTGCGGGCCGTGGCGCGCGAGCCGGGCGCGGTCGAGGCGTTCCGCGCCGAGGTGTCGCTGGCCCAGGGCGCCGACGCTCGCCTGGACGCCTCGATGGCCCGGCTGGACAAGGAGCTGACGGCCGCGGACGAGGGATCCGCCCGGCGGCTGGTCGAGTCGATGGCGCTGGTGCTGCAGGGGTCGCTGCTGGTCCGCCACGCGCCCGCCGCCGTGGCCGACGCCTTCTGCGCCTCCCGGCTGCCGGCCGAGGGGCAGCGCGGCTCCGGACTGGCCCTCGGGACGCTGCCGCCCGGCCTGGACACCGGGCCGGTCGTGGCTCGCGCCACACCGAGTCCGGACTGAGCCGCGGGAGGCGCTGCTGCCCCGGTCCGGATGGTGGGACATGGGCAGCGCGATCCTGAGACCGGTGTCAGGCTTCTCCCATGCCATCCGCAGGTGCGCCTCTCGTCGCACGGCTCCACGTCGACTTCGGTCACGTGTCGAGCGCGGTCTGTCTGCGCGGCTGACCCGCCGCCCCTGTTCGCCGGCGCGCGGTCCCGCCGGCACCTGCCCGTCTGCGACGGCAGCTCGTACCCGCGTGCGACCGGGCGCCTCCTCACCGGAGAGCCGCCGCCATGGCCATTACCGCACCGCGTCCCGCCGCACGCCGCAGCGCCCACAAGGGCCAGGGCCAGTGGGCCCTCGGCCATCTCGAGCCGCTCACGCCGAACGAGCGCGTCAAGAAGGACGACGACGGGCTCAACGTGCGGGCCCGGATCGAGAACGTCTACGCCCACGCCGGCTTCGCCTCGATCGACCCGGCCGACCTGCGCGGACGGATGCGTTGGTGGGGCCTCTACACCCAGCGCCGGCCCGGCGTCGACGGGGGCAAGACCGCCGTCCTCGAGCCGCACGAGCTGGACGACGAGTACTTCATGCTCCGGGTCCGCATCGACGGCGGCCGGCTCACCACCGAGCAGCTGCGGGTCATCGCGCAGATCTCCACCGACTTCGCGCGTGACACGGCCGACGTCACCGACCGGCAGAACATCCAGCTGCACTGGATCCGGATCGAGGACGTCCCGGAGATCTGGCGTCGGCTAGAGGGGGTCGGTCTCTCCACCACCGAGGCCTGTGGCGACACACCCCGGGTCGTGCTGGGGTCCCCGGTCGCCGGCATCGCCGCTGACGAGATCCTCGACGGGACGCCCGCTATCGAGGAGATCCAGCGTCGTTTCATCGGGTCGAAGGAGTTCTCCAACCTGCCCCGCAAGTTCAAGACCGCCGTCAGCGGCTCGCCGGTGCAGGACGTCGAGCACGAGGTCAACGACATCTCCTTCGTCGGGGTGGTCCACCCGCAGCACGGTCCCGGGTTCGACCTCTGGGTCGGCGGCGGCCTGTCCACCAACCCGATGCTGGCCCAGCGGCTCGGCGCCTGGGTGCCGCTGGCCGAGGTCGCCGACGTGTGGGCCGGTGTTGTCGGGATCTTCCGGGACTACGGCTACCGCCGGCTGCGCACCCGGGCGCGGATCAAGTTCCTCCTCGCCGACTGGGGGGGCGAGCGGTTCCGGCGGGTCCTCGAGGACGAGTACCTGGGGCGACGGATGCTCGACGGCCCGGCTCCCCCGCTGCCGCACGGCCCCCGCGACCACATCGGGGTGCACCGCCAGCAGGACGGCTGCTACTACGTCGGTCTCGCACCGACCGTCGGCCGGGTTTCCGGGAGCGTGCTGGCGAGGCTCGCCGACGTCGCCGAGGAGCACGGGTCACGGCGGGTGCGGACCACCCCGCACCAGAAGCTGGTGGTACTGGACGTTCCCGCTGACCGGGTGGATGCCCTGGTCGACGCTGCCGCGGCGCTGGGTCTCCAGGCCCGTCCGAGCACCTTCCGGCGGGGCACGATGGCCTGCACCGGGATCGAGTTCTGCAAGCTCGCGATCGTCGAGACCAAGGCGCGCGCGGCCAAGCTCGTGGACGAGCTGGAGCACCGCCTGCCGGACCTCGACGACCCGATCACGCTCAACGTGAACGGCTGCCCCAACTCGTGCGCCCGGATCCAGACCGCCGACATCGGTCTCAAGGGCCAGCTGGTCCCGGGCGCCGACGGCAACCCGGTCGAGGGGTTCCAGGTGCACCTGGGAGGCGGCCTGGGACTGGACGCCGGCTTCGGCCGCAAGCTGCGCGGCCACAAGGTCACGGCCGACGAGCTGCCGGACTACGTCGAGCGGGTCGTCCGGCGGTACGCCGACGAGCGGCTCCCGGGCGAGCGGTTCCCCCAGTGGGTGGCCCGGGCCGACGAGGAGTTGCTGCGATGAGATCACTCGCTGCGCGCCTGAAGCGGAGGCCCCGATGAGCGACGCCCGCGCCGTGCCGTTCTACTGCCCGTTCTGCGGCGAGGAGGACCTCCGTCCGCACGCGGCCACGCACGGCGCCTGGCACTGCCGCGCCTGCACCCGCGTGTTCACGCTGAAGCTCGTCGGGCTGGTGACGTCATGACCGCCGGGACGCTGATCAGCCCGATGCCGACGCACCGGCCCGCGACCAACCAGGCCGAGCACCGGGAGGCGCTGGCCCACCGGGCGGCCTGGCGGCTGGAGGACGCCGCGCCGGCGACGATCATCCGCTGGGCGGTCCGGACGTTCGGCAGCCGGTTCGCGGTGACGTCGTCGATGGCCGACGCCGTGCTGATCGACCTGGTCGCACGTGCGGCACCCGGCACGGACGTGGTGTTCCTCGACACCGGCTACCACTTCGACGAGACGCTGACCATGCGCGATGCGGTCGCCGCCGCCTACCGCGGGCGCATCAACCTCCTGACGGTCACCCCGGAGCAGACGGTGGCCGAGCAGGACGCAGTGCAGGGCCGGGACCTGTTCGCCGTCCACCCGGACCGGTGCTGCTTCCTGCGCAAGGTGCTGCCCCTGGACCGCGCGCTGTCCGGCTACGACGCGTGGGCGTCCGGGCTGCGCCGCGACGACTCGCTGGCCCGGTCCCGGACGCCGGTCGTCGACTGGGACCGGCGCAACGGGATGGTCAAGGTCAACCCGCTGGCCCGCTGGACCCAGGCGGACGTGGACGCCTACATCGGGGAGCACCAGGTCCTCACCAACCCGCTGCTCGACGCCGGCTTCACCTCGATCGGCTGCTTCCCGTGCACCCGGCCGGCCGGGCCCGAGGGCGACGCCCGCTCCGGACGATGGCTGGGCACCGGGAAGACCGAGTGCGGCATCCACGTCGCCGAGGTGACGACGTGAGCGCGCCGACGTACCCGCTGACCCTCGACCTGACCGGTCGCCGCACGGTCGTGGTCGGCGGTGGCCCGGTAGCCTCCCGGCGGACCGCCGCGCTGGTGGATGCAGGCGCGGACGTCGTGGTCGTGGCACCGTGGGTGTGCGAGGACCTGCGCGACCTGGCGGACGCCGGCACCGTCACCTGGCTGCCCCGGGACTACACCGGTGGCGACCTGGACGGTGCCTGGCTGGTCCATACCGCGACCGGTGACCCCGGCACGGACGACCTGGTGGCGGCGCACGCCGGGGGCGCCCGGGTCTGGTGCGTGCGCGCCGACGATGCGACGCGGTCCGCTGGATGGACCCCCGCGGTGGCCCGGGCCGGGGACGTCACGGTGGCAGTCACCGCCGGTGGCGATCCCCGGCGAGCGGTCCGCCTGCGGGACGCCGTCGCGCTCGCCCTCGACTCCGGCGACCTGCCGATCCGGCACCACCGGCCCGGAGCCGAGGGGCGGGTAGCGCTGGTGGGCGGCGGACCGGGCGACCCGGGGCTGATCAGCGTCCGCGGCCGCAGGTTGCTGGCGGAGGCCGATGTGGTCCTGGTGGACCGGCTGGCCCCGCGGGCGCTGGTCGACGGTCTGGACTCGGAGGTGCTGGTCGTCGACGTCGGGAAGACCGCCGGCCACCACCCGCTTCCGCAGGAGGAGATCAACCGTCTGCTGGTCGAGCACGCCCGCGCCGGCCGCCGGGTGGTACGGCTGAAGGGCGGCGACCCGTTCGTGCTCGGCCGGGGCGGCGAGGAGGCGCTGGCCTGTGTCGCCGCCGGGGTGGCGGTCGAGGTGGTCCCCGGCGTCACGAGTGCGGTCGCGGTACCGGCCGCGGCCGGTATCCCGGTGACCCACCGCGGCCGGGCCAAGCAGGTGACGATCGCCTCCGGGCACGAAGGTCTCGACTGGGCGGCACTGGCAGCGGTCGAGGGAACCCTGGTCCTGCTCATGGGCGTCGCCGCGCTGGTGAAGGCCGCGGCCGAGCTGGTCGCGCACGGACGGGACGCCGGCACGCCGGTGGCGATCGTCGAGCGTGGCTTCGCCGCCGACCAGCGCACCACGGTGGGAACTCTCGCCACGATCGGCGAGCTGGCCCGGGGCCGACAGGTGCAGGCGCCGGCTGTTGTCGTCGTCGGCTCGGTGGTCGACCTGCACGCGGTCCTGGGCGGGGCATCGTCCCGATGACCCAGCCGTCCACGACACCCCAGCCCGCCCTCGTGGCGGTCGCCCACGGCAGCCGGGCAGCGGCTGCCGTGGCTGCCGCGCAGGACCTGCTCGACGCGGTCCGGGAGCGCCGGCCGGGGCTCGACGTCCGGTGCGCCTTCCTGGACCACGGGCGGCCACGGCTGGTCGACCTCGCCCCGACGTTGCCCGGCACCGCGGTCGTGGTGCCGCTGCTGCTGGGGGCGGCGTACCACAGCCGGGTCGACATCCCCGCCGCCCTGGCCGGCTCGGAGGCACGCCAGACCGAGGTGCTGGGACCGGACCCGTGTCTGGTGCGGGCGCTGGAACGTCGCCTCGCGGAGGCCGGGGTCGCCCCGGGCGACCCGTCGACCGGCGTCGTGCTGGCCGCGGCCGGCTCCTCCGACCCGGCCGCCGTCGCTGCCGTCCGGGCGCTTGCCGACCTGTGGCGGGCGACCGGCTGGTGGGACGTGCGCGCGGCGTTCGCGTCGGCGGCCGGCCCCACGGTCGAGCAGGCCGTGGTCGCGGTGCGGGCGGCCGGGGCCCGGAGGGTGGCCGTGGCGAGCTACCTGCTGTTCCCTGGGCAGTTCGCCGACCGGATCGCCGCTGCGGGCGCCGACGTCACCTCGCATCCGCTCACCGACGCCCCCGAGGTGGCCGAGCTGGTCCTGCGCCGCTACGACACCGCCGTCCCCGTCTGAGCACTGCCACCCCGCCACCCGCCACCCCTTCGAAGATCGTTTGCGACCTGGTTCCCCGACTCGCCGCGCACTGGCCGGCGTGTCGGGGACTCAGGTCGCAAACGAGCGCCCTGGGGGTGGCGGCGGGGGCCGGGCCGGCAGCTGGGTGGATACGCTCGGAGCTGTCCCGTGGACGCCGAGCCGAGGAGCAGGGCTGTGACCGAGAACGTGACCGACCCCGCACTGAGCTCGGCCGACCCGGAGATCGCCGGCCTGGTCCGCGCCGAGGCCGAGCGCCAGCGCGACAGCGTCCGGCTGATCGCCTCGGAGAACTACGTGTCCGCCGCCGTGCTCGAGGCCACCGGCACGATGCTCACGAACAAGTACTCCGAGGGGTACGCCGGCAAGCGCTACTACGAGGGCCAGCAGGTCATCGACCAGATCGAGACGCTGGCGATCGAGCGGGCCAAGGCGCTCTTCGGGGCCGAGCACGTCAACGTGCAGCCCTACTCCGGCTCCCCCGCCAACCTCGCGGTGTTCCTCGCCTTCCTCGACCCGGGCGACACGGTCATGGGGATGGCGCTGCCGGCCGGGGGTCATCTCACCCACGGTTGGAGCGTGTCCGCGACCGGCAAGTGGTTCCGAGCGGTGCAGTACGGCGTGCGGAAGGAGACCGGACGGGTCGACATGGACGACGTGCGGGACCTGGCCCGGGCCGAGCGGCCCAAGGTGATCTTCTGCGGCGGCACGGCGATCCCCCGCACCATCGACTTCCCGGCCTTCGCCGAGATCGCCCGCGAGGTGGGCGCCGTGCTGGTCGCTGACATCGCGCACATCTCCGGGCTGGTCGCGGGCGGCGCCCACCCGTCACCGGTCGGGCACGCCGACGTCATCTCGACCACCACGCACAAGACGCTGCGCGGCCCCCGGGGCGCGATGCTCATGAGCACGGCCGAGCACGCGAAGGCGCTGGACAAGGCGGTGTTCCCCGGCCTGCAGGGCGGCCCGCACAACCACACCACGGCGGCGATCGCGGTCGCGCTCAAGGAGGCGTCCACGCCGCAGTTCCGCGACTACGCTCACGCGATCGTCGCCAACGCCAAGGCCCTCGCGGACGGGCTCATGTCGCGCGGCTTCGACCTCGTCTCCGGCGGCACCGACAACCACCTGCTCCTGGTCGACCTCACGAGCAAGGGGCTCCCCGGCAAGCCTGCGGCCAAGGCGCTGGACCGCGCCGGCATCGAGCTGAACTACAACACGGTGCCGTTCGACCCGCGCAAGCCGTTCGACCCCTCGGGCGTCCGCATCGGGACCGCAGCCGTCACCTCACGGGGCATGGGCACCGCCGACATGGACCGGGTCGCCGGCTGGATCGAAGCGGTCGTGGCCGCCGAGGCGGCGGGCGACGAGTCCGCGGTCGAGAAGGTCGGCGTCGAGGTGCGCGAGTTCACCGCCGGGTTCCCCGTCCCGGGCATGCCCGCCTGAACCGGTCCGACCCACGTCCGGCTCTCAGCCGATGGTGAAGATCAGCCTCGACAGATGGTTGTCGTCCAGCGGGATCCAGACGTCGGAGTGGTTGAACCCGATGCGGAGCCGGAGCGTGGAGCCGGCCGGAAGGAACGTGTTCACGCTGCCGATCGACACCGTGCGCTCCTCCCAGGTCGTCGTGGTGCTCCAGTCGTCGACGTGCAGCTTCTCGGTCCCCGCGAGCGGGGTACCGCAGCCGGGGTTGCACCCGAACACCCAGGCCGAGTAGTCCAGGTCCTTGCCGGCCCGGCCCTCGAGCGACGTCCAGATGTCCAGCGAGACCGGCCCGTTGAGGTTGAGGCCGCCTGAGGGAACGACCAGCTCCCACTCCTGGTACTTGGTCGGGTCGTTCTCGTTGAGGTCGGTGCCCCCGGAGCGCACCGTGAGACCCGGGTTCAGGTCGCCGTCGAGGTCCACGAGGATCGGATGCCCCGATGGTTGAGCCGTCGTCAGCTGCCCCACCGAGAGCGTGTCGGTCGGGTTGAGGTAGGCCCAGCTGGGGGTGACCGGACCCGCCGTCACGGTGATCGTCACGGTGGTGGTCACGAACGAGGTCCCGTCGGTCACGGTGTAGTCGAACGTGTAACTGCCCGTGGGGCCCGCTGTCCCGCTGAGAGTCCCGTCGGACGCCAGAGCGAGCCATGGCGGCGGACCGGTGTCGCTGTCCACCGTCAGCGCGTCGCCGTCCTCGTCACTGTCGTTGGCGAGCACGTTCTCGGCGAGGGGCTGCCCCGTTTGCACGGTGTAGTCGTCCTGCCGCGCGACCGGCGGATCCCCGACCGGGTCGACCGTGACCGTCACCGACGCGGTGGCGGTCCCGCCATGACCGTCGTCGACCGCATAGGTCCACGTGTCGGAGCCGGTGTAGTTCGCCTCCGGGACGTAGCGCAGCGTGTTGTCGGGTCGGACCGCCACCGTCCCGTGAGCGGGGAGGCTGGCGATGCTCGGCGCGAGAAGGTCGCCGTCGACGTCGGTGTCGTTCGCCAGCACGTCCACGTCCACGCTGCCGTCCTCTGCCACGCTCGCGACGTCATCAGCCGCAACCGGCGGGTCGTTCACCGGGGTCACCGTGACGGTCACGGTGGCCGTGTTGCTGCCGCCGTTGCCGTCGGAGACCCGGTATCGGAACGAGTCGGTGCCGGCGAAGTCCGGGGCCGGCCGGTACCGCAGGGTGCCGTCCGCCTGCACCGTGGCGATCCCGTGCCCCGGACCGGTGTCCACGGAGGCGGTCAGCGGGTCACCGTCGACGTCCGAGTCGTTGGCCAGCACGTCGATGCCGACGGCGCCGTCCTCCTCCACGGTTGCGGCGTCAGAGACCGCGACCGGGGGGTCGTTGACCGGGGTCACCGTGACGGTGACGTTGGCGGTGTCGCTGCCGCCGTTGCCGTCCGAGACCCGGTAGGAGAACGAGTCGGTGCCGAAGAAGTCAGGAGCCGGCCGGTAGTGCAGCATGCCGCCCTGCTTTGCCGTGGCGATGCCGTGCCCGGGGCCGGTCAGGACAGCGGCGGTCAGCGGGTCCCGGTCGCGGTCGGTGTCGTTGGCCAGCACCGCCACGTCGACGCTGCCGTCCTCTGCCACGGAAGCCGTGTCCGCTGCCGCCACCGGCGCGTCGTTGACGGGGGCCACCGTTACCGACACCCTCGCGGTGCCCTCTCCGCCGTAGCCGTCCATGGCGAGGTAGCTGAAGGTGTCGGAGCCGTGCCGGCCGTCGTCGGGGACGTAGGTCGCCCGGCCCCCTGGTCGCACCGTGACGGCCCCGTGCCGGGGACCGTCGACGAGGACGGCCAGCAGACGGTCCCCGTCCACGTCCCAGTCGTTGGCCAGCAGGTCCACGTCGGCGCTGGTGCCCTCGTCGGTGACCAGCCGGTCCGGCCGCGCCACCGGGTCGTCGTTGCGCGGCAGGACCTCGACCGTCACCAGGGCGACGGCGGAGCCGCCCGCGGGGTCGGACACCCGGTAGGTGAGGGTGTCGGTCCCGGTGAAGTCCGGGGCCGGCGCGTACGTCACGGCCCCGCTTTCGGCCACCGCCGCCGACCCGTGCTGCGGCGGCCGGCTGATCCCGACGTCGAGCGGGTCGCCGTCGGGGTCCAGGTCGTTCGCGAGCACCGCCAGCGTGACGTCGGTGTCCTCGGGCGTCACGCCCGCGTCGTCCCCCGCCTCCGGCGGCGCGTCGGCGACCGGGGCGGGAGTGGCCGGCGAGCTGGTCTGCGTCGGCGTCGGCGAGGCGGTCGCGGACGGGCGGGGGGACTCGCGCACCTCGGCCTCCGCGGAGGGGGCCACCGTGTGCACCCCGAGCACCGGTGCCAGGCCGAGCGTGACGACCCCGGCCGCGGCACCGACGGTCGACGACACGGCGCCGGCGACCTGGCCGAGGTTCGGCAGGGGGCGGAGGAAGGGCGCCTGGGCGAGCCAGGACAGCGGACCAGCGGTCCAGCGGAGCCGGCCGAGGGAGATGTTGAGGAAGGCCCGCACGACCTCGGGGTCGAACTGCGAGCCGGCGCACCGGGTGAGCTCCTCGCGGGCGACGCCGGCCGGCATCGGCTTCTTGTACGGCCGGGCGGCAGTCATGACCTCGTAGGAGTCGGCCACGGCCAGGATCCGGCCGGCCAGGCCGATGTCACTGCCGGCCAGGCCCAGCGGGTAGCCGTTGCCGTCCCAGCGCTCGTGGTGCTGCTCGATGGCGACGAACCACTCGCCCAGCCACTCCTGCATGGGCCGGCAGATCTCCGCCCCGTCGGCCGGGTGCCGCCGCAGCACGGCCCACTCGTCGTCGTCCGGCTTCCCGGGCTTGTTCAGGACGGCGACTGGCACCCGGAGCTTGCCGACGTCGTGGACCAGGGCCGCCCACACGAGCCGGTCCCGCTCCCCCTGCTTGAGCTTCAGCTCGTCGGCGAGCAGCGTGACGAACAGCTGGGTGCGCTCCGAGTGACCCCTGGTCCTGCTGTCGTAGTCGCCCAGGGCCCCGACCAGGGCGAGGATGGTCTCGGCCGCCTGCTGCCGGTCGGCCCAGCCCTGGCCGCGGCCGACCTTCGCCAGCTCCGCCTCGAGCGCCTTGCTGCCGCTGATCCGGCGGGCGAACTTGTACCGCGAGGGCGCCTGGTCGGGGAACAGCATCGAGAGCTTGAGCAGCGCCGCCAGCGGCAGCAGCCGCCGGGTGAACCGGTCCACCCCGGTCATCACCAGCGACGAGGCCGCGATGACAGCCACCCACCACAGCAGCGTCGCGCCCAGTCCCGACGGTTCCGGCAGCAGCTTCGCGGCGGCGACGCCAGCACCGATGGAGGCCGCGAGCGGGATCGCGAACGAGGCCGTCCGCAGCGCCATCGCCTGGACCGGCCGGGAGTTCCACCTCTCTTCTCGAGCGGGAGGTCGGGCCACGCTCCCGGTGTCGACGGAGTTGGCTGGCGCCTTGAGCGGTTTGGCGGCCCTTGTCCGACGAGTCCGGAACGCCGTAGTCCGGCCCGGCCCGGCCCGCACCCGGGTCCCCGCCCCGCCGAAGGATGGGACCCGTGGCGGGCCTCCAGGGACGATCGGGAACAATCACCGCCATGGAGATCTGGCCCGGCTCGGCGTACCCGCTCGGCGCGACCTTCGACGGGGCGGGCACCAACTTCGCGCTGTTCTCGGAGATCGCCGACCGGGTGGAGCTCTGCCTGTTCGACAGCTCGGGTGCAGGCGGCCGCCGGCTGACCGAGACCAAGGTTGACCTGCCCGAGGCCGACGGCTTCGTCTGGCACGGCTACCTGCCGCGGGTCGGCCCGGGGCAGCGGTACGGCTTCCGGGTGCACGGGCCCCGGGACCCGGGCCGTGGCCTGCGGTGCAACCCTTCAAAGCTGCTGCTCGACCCCTACGCCAAGGCGGTCGAGGGCCAGGTCGACTGGGCCGAGTCGCTGTTCGACTACCGGTTCGCCGCCCCCAACCGGGTGAACACCCTCGACTCCGGCCGGCACGCCCCCAAGTCGGTGGTCATCAACCCGTTCTTCGACTGGCAGAACGACCGGCACCCCGGCACGCCGTACCACCAGACGGTGATCTACGAGGCGCACGTACGCGGCCTGACGATGACCCACCCGGACCTGCCCGACAACATCCGCGGCACGTACGCCGGCATCGGGCACCCGGCGATCATCGACCACCTGCACAAGATCGGCGTGACGGCCATCGAGCTGATGCCGGTGCACCAGTTCGTGCAGGACCACCACCTCGTCGAGCGCGGCCTGTCGAACTACTGGGGCTACAACACCATCGGCTTCTTCGCCCCGCACAACGCCTACTCGTCCAGCGGCCAGCGCGGCCAGCAGGTGCTCGAGTTCAAGGCGATGGTCCGCGAGCTGCACGCGGCGGGCATCGAGGTCATCCTGGACGTCGTCTACAACCACACGGCCGAGGGCAACCAGATGGGCCCGACGCTGTCGTTCCGCGGCATCGACAACCAGGCGTACTACCGGCTGGTCGACGGCAGCCCGGAGCACTACTACGACACCACCGGCACCGGGAACACCCTGCTCATGCGGCACCCGCACGTGCTGCAGCTGATCATGGACTCGCTGCGCTACTGGGTGCTGGAGATGCACGTCGACGGGTTCCGGTTCGACCTCGCCTCCACGCTGGCCAGGCAGTTCCACGAGGTCGACCGCCTGTCGGCGTTCTTCGACCTGGTCCAGCAGGACCCGGTCATCTCTCAGGTGAAGCTGATCGCCGAGCCCTGGGACGTCGGCGAGGGCGGCTACCAGGTCGGCAACTTCCCGCCGCTGTGGACCGAGTGGAACGGGAAGTACCGCGACACCACCCGCGACTTCTGGCGTGGCGAGCCGGCCACCCTCGCGGAGTTCGCCTCCCGCCTGACCGGGTCCGCCGACCTGTACCAGGCGGACGGACGCCGTCCGCTCGCCTCCATCAACTTCGTCACCGCCCACGACGGCTTCACCCTGACCGACCTGGTGTCCTACAACGACAAGCACAACGACGCCAACGGCGAGGGCGGCAACGACGGCGAGAGCCACAACCGGTCCTGGAACTGCGGTGTCGAGGGGCCGACCGACGACCTCGAGGTCCTCACGCTGCGGGAACGCCAGAAGCGCAACGTCCTCACGACGCTGTTCCTCTCCCAGGGCGTCCCGATGCTGCTGCACGGGGACGAGATGGGTCGCACCCAGGAGGGCAACAACAACGTCTACTGCCAGGACAACCCGCTGTCCTGGGTCGACTGGGCCGATGCCCGGGACAACTGGGCCCTGACCGACTTCGTGGCCAAGGTCTCGAGGCTGCGGCAGGACCACCCGGTGTTCCGGCGACGCCGGTTCTTCCAGGGCGACCCCGCCCGTGGGTCGGAGAGCGAGATCGGCGACATCGCCTGGTTCACCCCCGCCGGTGAGCACATGACCGAGGGTGACTGGCAGGTCGGCTACGCCCGCTCGCTGGCCGTCTTCCTCAACGGCGACGCCATCGTCGAGCCGGACACCCGTGGTGCTCGCGTCTCCGACGACTCGTTCCTGATGTTCTTCAACGGCCATCACGAGGACATGGACTTCACCGTGCCCAAGGAGGTGTACGGGGAGCGCTGGCAGACGATGCTCGACACCGCGTCTCCCCTGGTCGACGACCGGCCCACGGCCAAGGCCGGCGATGCGGTCACGCTGGAGTCGCGCTCGATCCTGGTGCTGCGCCGCATTGTCTGACGACCCTGTGGCGCGGCGCCGGGTGCCCACCGGCACCTACCGGCTCCAGCTCCGGCCAGACTTCGGCTTCGACGACGCCGCGGCCGTGCTGCCCTACCTGGCCGACCTCGGTGTCTCGCACGTCTACCTGTCCCCCGTGCTGCAGGCGGCTCCCGGCTCCACCCACGGCTACGACGTCGTCGACCACTCCCACCTCAACGACGAGCTCGGTGGGGCGGCCGGGTTCCACCGCCTCTCCGAGGCGGCCCGCGCTCTCGGCCTCGGGGTCGTGGTCGACGTGGTGCCCAACCACATGGCGGTCCCGACCCCGCTGTGGCTCAACGCCGTCCTCTGGTCGGTCCTGCGGCACGGCCCGGGGTCGCCGTACGCGCGCTGGTTCGACGTGGACTGGGCGGCACAGGAGCGGGCCGTGCTCATGCCGGTGCTGGGACGGCGGATCGGCGAGGTCGTCGCCGACGACGAGATCACCATCGACCGCACCGGCGGCCCGTCCGGCGAGCCGGTGCTGCGCTACTTCGACCATGTCTTCCCGGTCCGCCCCGGCACGGAGGAGCTACCGCTCCCGGACCTGCTGGATCGGCAGTTCTACCGGCTGGCGCACTGGCGGGTCGGCGACGAGGAGCTGAACTACCGCCGCTTCTTCGACATCGACACCCTGGCCGCCGTGCGCGTCGAGGACCAGGACGTGTTCGCCGAGACCCATGCCGTGCTGCTGGCGCTCGTCGCCGAGGGGCGCATCGACGGGCTGCGGATCGACCACCCGGACGGCCTCGCCGACCCGCGCGAGTACGTCCGCCGGCTGGCCCGGGCCACCGGCGGCGCCTGGGTCGTCGTCGAGAAGATCCTCGAGGGCGACGAGGAGCTGCCGGCCGACTGGCCGTGCGCGGGCACCACCGGCTACGACGCGCTGCTCCGCATCGGCGGGGTCCTGGTCGACGGCGGTGCCGCCGACGACCTGACCAACCTCTACACGTCGCTGACCGGGGAGACCGGGGACTTCGCAGCGGTCGTCGAAGAAGCCAAGCGGTTCGTCGTCGGACACGGGCTGCGGGCGGAGATCGACCGCCTGGTCGAGGTCGCGGCGACCGTGTGCCAGCGCCACCTGGAGCTGCGCGACCACACCCGCAGCGGCCTGCGCGAGGCCCTGGTCGAGCTGCTCGTCGCCACGCCCGTGTACCGCGCGTACGTCGTTCCGGGGGAACCCGCTCCCGACGCCGCCCGCGTCACGCTGGCCGCGGCTGCCGACGTGGCCCGCGAGCGGCTGGCCGAGGACCGGCACGGCACGCTGGACCTGCTGGTCGCCCTCGCCCTCGGCGAGGCGGGCGAGGGCCCGAACAGGGACGAGTTCGTGGTCCGCTTCCAGCAGACCTGCGGGCCGGTGATGGCCAAGGGCGTGGAGGACACCGCGTTCTACCGATGGCTGCGGCTGTCCGCCCTCAACGAGGTCGGCGGCGACCCTGGCCACCTCGGTGTCGGGGTGGACGAGCTGCACGCCTGGTGCTCGCGCCAGCTGGCCACCTGGCCCGACGCGATGACGACGCTGTCGACCCACGACACGAAGCGGAGCGAGGACGTGCGCGCCCGGCTGTCGGTCCTGTCCGAGCTCCCGCACGAGTGGAGCCGGGCGGTCACGGAGTGGCGAGCGGCCACAGCCGGTCTGCGCCCGGCGGAGCTGGACGCGAACACCGAGTACCTGCTCTGGCAGACGATCGTCGGCGCCTGGCCGATCGACGCGGACCGCCTGGGCGACTACCTCGAGAAGGCCACCCGCGAGGCCAAGCGGCGGACGACCTGGACCGAGCCGGACACGGACTACGACGAGGCCGTGACGTCGTTCGCCGCGTCCGTCCTTGCCGACGAGGCCGCGACGGCCGCGGTCGCCGCGTTCGTCGACCGGCTGGCGCCGGCCTGGCGAGCGAACGTGCTGTCGCAGAAGCTGCTGGCCCTGACCGTGCCGGGAGTGCCGGACGTCTACCAGGGCTGCGAGCTCACCGACCTCTCGCTGGTCGACCCGGACAACCGACGAGCTGTCGACTACGGCGACAGGCGGTCGCGGCTGGCGGCGCTCGACGCAGGGAACGCCCCGCGGGACCTCGACGACGAGAAGCTGCTGGTCGTCTCCCGGGCGCTGCGGGTGCGCCGGGAGCTGCCGGAGGCGTTCGGAGCCGGGTCCGCCTACCACCCGCTCGCGTGCGCGTCGGAGCACGTGGTCGCCTTCGTCCGGGAAGATGCGGGCGGCCGGGCATCGGTGGTGACCGTCGCGAGCCGCCTGTCGCTCGGCTGGGGCGGGGACGCCGAGATGGAGCTGGTGCTGCCGCCCGGTACCTGGCGAAACCTGCTGACGGAGTCGACCCACAGCGGCGGCGGACCGCTGGGCGAGCTGCTGCGGGACCTCCCGGTGGCTCTACTTCTCCGCGAGACCGGCTAGCGCCTCGTCGCCGCTGGCGTCTGTAGGCGGCACCGCGGGCCGGAGGTCGGCGGCAGGCACCGGCTCCTGGAGGTGGAAGCCCTGCGCCTCGTCGCAGCCCAGTCCGCGCAGCGCCTCGAGCGTCCGCGCGTTCTCGACGCCCTCGGCGACGCAAGTGACCCGCAGGGCGTGGGCCATCTCGATGGTCCACCGGACCAGCGCCGCATCGGTGGCGGACTCCAGCAGGCCCTGGACCAGGCTGCGGTCCAGCTTGAGCACGTGCACCGGGAAACGGCGCAGGTAGAGCAGGCTGGCGTAGCCGGCGCCGAAGTCGTCGATCGCCAGCCGCACGCCCAGGTCGGCCAGCCGGCGCATGGTGGTCGCGGCGGCCTCGGGATCGGCCATCAGCGCGGTCTCGGTGAGCTCCACGACGAGGCTGCGGCCCGGCAGGGCGCGGACGCGCAACATCTCACCGACCATGTCGGCGAACTCCCCGTCGACCAGGTCGTACGCCGAGACGTTGACCGCGACCGGAACGTGCCGGCCTTCGGCGTTCCACAGAACCACCTGGTCCAGCACCAGTGTGAGCACCGCCCGGGTGATCGCCTTGATCGCGCCGGTGCTCTCCGCGAAGGGCACGAAGTGGCCCGGGTACAGCAACCCCCGCTCAGGGTGCTGCCAGCGGACCAGCGCCTCGATCCGCGACTCCGCACCACTGTCGAGCCGGAAGCTCGGCTGGTAGTGGACGAGCAGCTCACCAGCGCTGACCGCACGCCGCAGTTCTGCGTCCAGCACCAGGACGTCCCGCTCGGCACTGGCAAGGGAGTCGCGGAAGAGACCCCACCCCGAGCGCCTGCCCTTGGCGTCGTACATGGCGATGTCCGCCCGCCGCAGCAGGGTTCCGTAGTCGGCCCCGTGCTCAGGGGCCAGGGCAATGCCGATGCTGACGCCGACCGCCACCTCGATGCCGTCCACGGTCACCGGGGCGCTGATGGCGCGGCTCAGGCGCTGACAGAGCACGCGGACCCTGTCCTCGTCGTCCAGGCCGTGCGCCAGGACGACGAACTCGTCGCCCCCCAGCCGGGCAACCACGTCGTCGGGCTCGCGAACCACCTCGGCCAGCCGGCGGCCCACTTCGACGAGCAGCTGGTCGCCCGCGTGATGGCCGAGTGAGTCGTTCACGTGCTTGAAGCGGTCCAGGTCCAGCAGGAGCACTGCCACCCGCTCGCCGCGGGCGAGCAGCTCCTCGGCGCTCTCACGCGCGGCCCGGCGGTTGACGAGGCCGGTGAGCTCGTCGAGACGCGCCGCCCGGTGCATCGACCGGCCGTGCCGCAGGTGGCCGACGCTGGACAGCGTCACCATCAGCAGGCCGGCCAGCACGAGGCCGACCGGACCGGGTGAGATCGGGCCGCTCCAGGGCCCGGCACGAGCCGGGGTCGAGACGACGACCGCCCACGAGGCGCCGATCTTCGGGTCGGCACGAGCGAACCGCACGAAGTGCCGCTCGTGGTCCGTCGTCGCGATCCTGCCTTCTCTGGTGAGCTGCACCCAGCGCAGGCCGTGGTCGTCCGGGTTGCCGAGCGGCGCGTCGACGTCCTGGGGGTACTTCGAGTCGATGACCACCCGGCCGTCGGTGCGGTCGACCACCCGAACCTGCAGGTCCCTCTCCTCGTCGTACACCGCGAGCCGGAAGCTCTCGACGGTCAGCTCGAAGCTGGCGATGGCGGGCGAGACGCCGGGCCCGGTGCTGACCTTCGCGGCGAAACCGACCACCCACTCCCCCGTCGACTCGGAGCGGTAGGGCGCCGACTGGTAGACCTTGTCGAACGGCAGTCCGAACGCGTGGTCGAAGAACAGCGCGTCCCGGCGGTCCGGGTCGAGGTCCTCCGCCGCGAGGGCCCGGCCGGCCACGACGCGGGCGTTCTCGCCCCCCGACCGGTCGATGAAGCTCGCCGAGGCCACGCTGTCGGGAAAGAGGATCTCCAGGTCGTTCAGGACTCGCTGCACGCGCCACATCAGGTCGTCGGGACCGGTCCGGCCGGTGATCCGGCTCATGCGGCTCCCGGGCGCCCGGTAGAAGTTCGTGAAGGACGCCGAGTGCGAGGCGAGCAGGGTCGCCGACCGGGCCCGCTCGGCGTAGTCGTCCAGAGCGGTGACCTGGGAGGCGCCGGCCAGACGCAGGTGGTGGTCGCGGTCCGCAGCGGTCCGGGACAGGAAGGCGCTGGCACCGAGCCCGGCCAAGGCAGCGACCAGGCCCACGGCGAGCAACGCGGCGCGGAATCGCTGCACGCAGGGTCACCCCGTCCGGGTCCGGTCGGCCGCGGCGGTCCGAGGCCTCTCGCGGGGTTATCGGCACCACGGCAACCGGATTGAGCCGATCGGGTGGCTCGTCGGTGGTCCGTCAGCTTCCCGCGAGCAGTCGGGCCCGTTGCTCGTCGACGTCGAAGTCGGCCGGCGGCCAGCTCACGGCCATGGCTTCCAGCTGCTCGACGAGGATGTTCATGATCGCCCAGTTGCGGTACCACTTGCGGTCGGCCGGGACGACGTACCAGGGCGCCACCTCGGTGCTGCACCGCTCGAGGGCGTCCTGGTAGGCCTCCACCAGCGGGTCCCACTCCGCCCGGCTGTCGATGTCGCCCGGGTTGAACTTCCAGAGCTTGTCCGGCTGGTCCAGGCGGCTGAGCAAGCGGTCCTTCGACTCGGCCTTGGACAGGTGCAGGAAGCACTTCACGACGGTCGTGCCCCCGGCCACCAGCCGCTCCTCGAACCGGTTGATCGTGTCGTAGCGGCGCTTCCAGGTGCGCGGCTCGACCAGCTCGCGGACTCGCACGACCACCACATCCTCGTAGTGGGAGCGGTCGAACACCCCGATCATCCCCGGGGCGGGGAGCCTTTTGCGGATCCGCCAGAGGAAGTCGTGGGCCAGCTCCTCCTTCGTCGGCGCCTTGAACGACGTGATGCTCACGCCCTGGGGGTCGACCTCGCCCACCACGTGCCGGACGGTGCCGCCCTTGCCCGAGGTGTCCATGCCCTGCAGGACCAGCAGGAGGCTGCGGGTCCCGCCCGACCGGCCCTCGGCGAACAGCCGCTCCTGCAGGTCGGCCAGCCGGGGACCGAGCGTCAGCAGCGCCTTCTTCCCGTCGGACTTGCCGCCCTCGAAGCCGGGGGTTCCGCGGGTGTCGATGCCCCCCAGGTCCACCGGGCCGACAGGCAGCCGGAGCAGGTCGCTGACCCGGGCCAGGTCGGGACGGGCGGACTCGGTGGCACTTCGCGAGGTCTTGCCCTTCGTCGGCCCGGTCTTCGGCATGCCCAAGATCGTCGCAGAGCTGCCCACCGGCGGCCAGGGGCGGGATCGGTTGGCCGCGCCACCGCTGGGTAGGTTCGGTCGCCGTGACGACGTTCGAGGTGTGGTCCCCGTCCGCGACGTCGGTCGCGGCCCTCGTGGACGGCGCCGAGGTGCTGCTCGCCCGCGCCGAGGGCGGCTGGTGGCGCGTCGACGTGCCGAGCTCCGGGCACGGCAGCGACTACGCCTTCATGGTCGACGACGACCCGACCCCGCTGCCCGACCCACGGTCCCGGTGGCAGCCGCACGGCGTGCACGGCGCCTCCCGCGTGTACGACGACAGCCGGTTCCAGTGGAGCGACGCCGGGTGGCGTGGCGTGCAGCTGGCCGGGTCGGTGCTGTACGAGCTGCACGTCGGAACCTTCACCGAGGACGGCACCCTGGACTCAGCGACCGGGCGTCTCGACCATCTGGTCGACCTGGGAGTGGACCTGGTCGAGCTGATGCCGGTGGCTGCGTTCCCCGGCAGGCAGGGCTGGGGGTACGACGGGGTGCACCCGTACGCCGTGCACGCGCTGTACGGCGGCCCGGACGCGCTGAAGCGCTTCGTCGACGCCTGCCACGCCCGCGGTCTCGGGGTCTGCGTCGACGTCGTCTACAACCACCTCGGACCGTCCGGCAACTACCTGTCGAGGTTCGGGCCGTACTTCAGCGACAAGCACCACACGCCCTGGGGCTCCGGAGTCAACCTCGACGACGTCGGCTCCGCCGAGGTGCGCCGATGGATCGTCGACAACGCGCTGATGTGGCTGCGCGACTACCACGTCGACGCGCTGCGGCTAGACGCCGTACACGCGCTGGTGGACGACTCGCCGGTCCACGTCCTCGCGCAGATGTCCCGCGAGGTCGACGCGCTGTCGTGTGCGGTCCGCCGACCGCTGTCGCTGATCGCCGAGTCCGACCTCAACCAGCCCTCGACCGTCACACCGGTCGAGGGCGGCGGCCTCGGCATGACCGCGCAGTGGAGCGACGACTTCCACCACGCGTTGCACACGCTGCTCACCGGCGAGGCACAGGGCTACTACGGCGATTTCGCCGCCGACCCGTGGACCGCCCTGCAGCGCACCCTGACCGGAGCCTTCTTCCACGCCGGCAGCCACTCGTCGTTCCGGGGCGAGCACTGGGGCGCCCCGGTGGACACGGCGCGGATTCCGGGATGGCGGTTCCTCGGCTACTCGCAGACCCACGACCAGGTCGGGAACCGCGCGGTCGGGGACCGGCTGGCCACCGGCCTCTCCCCCGGCCTGGCCAAGGTCGCTGCGGCGCTCGTGCTCACCTCGCCGTTCACGCCGATGCTCTTCATGGGTGAGGAGTGGGCCGCCTCGACGCCGTGGCAGTACTTCACCTCGCACGAGGAGCCCGACCTCGCGGAGGCGGTGCGGGCCGGCCGCCGACGCGAGTTCGCTGCGCACGGCTGGGCCGAGGAGGACGTGCCCGACCCGCAGGCCGGGTCCACCGTGTCGGCGTCCCGGCTGGACTGGTCCGAGCTGCGCACCGCGCCACACGCCGGCATGCACGACTGGTACCGCTCGCTCCTGGCGCTGCGTCGCGCCGAGCCGTGGCTGTCCGACCCGCGACTCGACCTCGTGTCGGTCGCGTACGACGCGCCGGCCCGGTGGGCCGTCGTCTCCCGTGGTCCGCTGCGGGTCGTCTGCAACCTCGCCGAGGAGCCGCGAGAGGTGCCGCTCGACCAGCCCGTCAGCACCGTGCTGCTCGCCTCCTGGGACGTCGGGCAGCCGACGACCGGCCGAAGCCTGGTGCTTCCCCGCGAGGCGGTCGCGGTGGTCCGCGTGGCAGGCTCGGACGCATGACCGGTCAAGGAATCCTCGGGGCGCTGCTGGTCGGCCTGGTGATCGGTGCGCTCGGGCGGCTGGTCGTGCCCGGTCGGCAGCCGATCGGCTGCCTGCTCACGATCCTGCTCGGCGTGGTCGGGTCGGTGGCCGGCCTCGCGATCGCCCGGGCAGCCGGCTTCGACTGGTGGCTGCTGGTGCTCATCTGCCAGGTCACCGTCGCGGCCGTCGGCGTCGCGGTCGTCGCTGCCGCCCTTCGCGGGTCGCGGCACTAGGGCGCCGGACCGTGCGCCGCCTCCTCCCGTCACCTGCCGTCGACCTGGACCACGACGCCCTCGTCGCCGCCTACCGCTACCCGGCCGGCCGGCCGTGGGTGCGCGCCAACATGGTGTCGTCGCTGGACGGCTCGGCGGTCAAGGAGGGCCGGTCCGGCGGCCTCGGCGGCGCCGCCGACAAGCAGGTCTTCGACGTCCTGCGCGGACTCGCCGACGTCGTGCTGGTGGGGGCCGGGACGGCGCGGGCCGAGGGCTACCGCGCCCTGCGGCCCAAGGCGCCGTACGCCGCGCTGCGCCAGGCCGCGGGGCAGCGACCCGCCCCCGCGCTCGCGCTGGTGACCGGCAGCCTGGACCTCGACCCGGGGTCGGAGCTGTTCGGCGGGGTCGAGCGCACCGTGGTGGTCACGCACGCCGGCGCCGACAGCAGCCGGAGGCAGCGGCTGGCCGAGGTCGCGGACGTCGTCGTGGCTGGCGAGGGCTTGGTGGACATCGCCGCCGCCCTCGACCAGCTCGCGGCCACCGGGTTGTCCAGGGTCCTCTGCGAGGGCGGCCCGTCGCTGCTCGCCGGCCTCGCCGCGGCCGGCCGGCTCGACGAGCTCTGCCTGACGCTGTCCCCGCAGCTGGTCGGCGGCGAGGGCACCCGCATCACGCACGGCCCCGGCCTGGACGTGGGTCTCACGCTGGCCGAGCTGCTGGAGCAGGACGGCGTGCTGCTCAGCCGCTGGACCACCGGCTGACCCGGACCAAGCCCAGGTCAGGTCGTCGTGCTTCGCGAACGCTGCCCCGGTCGGACCAGCCGGGCCGCCAGCCCGGCGGACACCCACGTCGTCACCGCCTCCAGCGGGCCGCGTCCGACCACCAGGCGCCAGAAGGTCGCCGCGGCCAGCCCCACGGCGACGTGCAGCAGCCACAGCGTCAGCCGGTCGTCGAGCAGCAGCGGGCCCGGCTGCCGCAGTGCCACCACGTGCGCCGAGTAGAGCGTGAGAGTCATGGCGCCGGCTGAGGCCACCGGGAGCAGGGCACCGGCGCCACGACGAGTGAGGAGCAGGCACAGCCCCAGGACGGCCACGGCGCTCCCCGCGGTGCCCAGGAGGTCCAGCGTGGAGCCGCTGTGCGGCGCGGCGGCGAGCAGCCAGCCCGGATCACCGGTCGGCGTCACCCCGAACAGCCCGGCGTCCAGGGCCCGGTCCACCGCAGCGCGCGGGAGGGGCGTCCCCTCGGCGAGACCGGTGCGGCCGCCGGCGAGTCCGAGCAGGACGTGGGCCAGCAGCCGGGCCCCGACCGCCGCTCCGGCGCCGCCGGCCAGCAGCGCCCACGCCAGTCGCGTGCGGCGCAGGTCCAGCTGCCCCACGGCCAGCCCCAGCAGCAGGTACGTCGTCCAGGTGAGCACCGGGTAGATGCCGGAGACCGCGAGCTGCACCGGCAGGGCCCGCCCCAGGTCCGGCTCCCCCACCGTGAACTCGGGCACCACGCTGTCCCGGAGGAGGTGACTGACCAGGGGCGAGAGCAACGCCCACGCGACGGCGAGCCCGGCCAGGGTCCGCCGCGGAAGGGCGAGCAGCGGGACTGCCACCACGAACAGCAGCGCGTAGTACCCCAGGATCACCAGCGGCGGCGAGTCTATGGCGCTCAGCGCGAGACCGAGCCCGAGGAGCAGGACCGCACGGATCGTCGTCGCCACCCGGAACTGCCGGACCGAGGCCGAACGAGCCAGGGTCAGCGACAGACTCACGCCGGCCAGGACCGCGAACAGCGCCGCCGACCTGCCCGCGGCGACCAGGTAGGCCGGGTGCACGCCGCGTTCGGTCTCGGCCGGGAAGATGTGCACCGCCGCCATGCCCAGCAGGGCCGTGCCGCGGGCGACATCGACGCCGACGACCCGCCCGGCCGTCCGCGGGGCAACCACTCGGCCAGGCTAGTTGCCGCGCGCCGGTGCGGCCGATCGCCGCTGCGCCGCCCGGTTGCGGCCCTTTGGACTCACCAGCCGCGACGGCGAGCCTGCCGTGCCACCGAGGCGGCCCACCCGATCAAGGGCAGCTGCAGCGGTAGCCGGGCGTACACCGCGGCCCGGTACAGCGTCGACCGGTCGCCCGCGTCCAGCGCCATCTGCACGTTTCCCGGGAACACCACGACGAACAGCGCCGCCGCCGCCCAGCCCGCCAGCCGCCGCGTGCGCGGCAGCACGAGGCCGGCCGCGCAGGCCAGCTCGGCGACCCCGCTGAGGTAGACCAGCGCCGTCGGCTCGGGCAGGCGCGGGGGCACGATCGAGGCGAAGGTGCGGGGTACGACGAAGTGCAGCGTGCCCGACGTCGCCAGAAGCCCGGACAGCAGGTACGGCGAGGCGCGCCGCAGCCAGTGCCGGCCGGCTGCGACGCCGCCCGTCGTGGGCCGGTCATCCATGGGGAGCCACCGATCGCGTTGCCGGACAGGCGGCGCCTCGGCTGCGAACCGCGGTGCCCCTCCAGAAGGTCACTGGCCGGCAGCATCTCAGACCGTCCCCGGCCGGCTCGCCGGCGCTTGTCGTGCACCATGATGAGGGTCATGGACCTGCCCGTGATGCCCCCGGTCGCGCCCATGCTCGCCAAGGCGGTCAAGGTCGTCCCCACCGGCGACTACCTCTACGAGCCGAAGTGGGACGGGTTCCGCTGCATCGTCTTCCGGGACGGGAACGACGTCGAGCTCACCAGCCGGGGCGAGCGGCCGCTGACCCGGTACTTCCCCGAGGTGGTCGAGGCGATCCGGGCCAACCTGCCGTACCGGTGCGTGGTCGACGGCGAGATCGTCATCATGTCCGGCGACCGGCTCGACTTCGAGGCGCTGCTGCAGCGGATCCACCCGGCCGCGTCCCGGGTCGACCGGCTGGCCGCCGAGACGCCCGCGTCCTTCGTCGCGTTCGACCTGCTCGCCGTCGACGACGAGTCGCTCCTGCAGGCGCCGTTCGCGCAGCGTCGGGCTCGGCTCGAGGAGCTCATGACCGCGGCCGACGCACCGGTGTTCCTCACCCCCTCCACGGACGATGCCCAGACGGCGCAACGCTGGTTCGAGGTGTTCGAGGGTGCCGGCCTGGACGGAGTCGTCGCCAAGCCCAACGACGGCGTCTACACCCCGGACGTCCGGAGCCTGATCAAGGTCAAGCACGAGCGGACCGCTGACTGCGTGGTGGCGGGATACCGGTGGCACAAGTCCGGCGGTGTCATCGGCTCGCTGCTGCTCGGCCTCTACGCCGACGACGGTCGGCTGCAGCACGTCGGTGTCGCGGCGTCGTTCACCATGAAGCGTCGGGCCGAGCTGGTCGACGAGCTGGCGCCGTACGCCGTGACGGACCTCACCGATCATCCGTGGCGGGAGTGGGCCGAGGCGGAGGCGCACGAGCGGGGACGGCTGCCGGGCGCGGTCAGCCGCTGGAACTCCAGCAAGGACCTGTCCTGGGTGCCGCTGCGACCGGACCTCGTCGTCGAGGTCAAGTACGACGCGATGGAGGGCAGCAGGTTCCGGCACACGGCGCACTTCCGGCGCTGGCGGACCGACCGCGAGCCCCGGTCCTGCACCTACGACCAGCTGGACCGCCCCGTACGCTTCGACCTGGCCGAGATACTCGGCACCACCTGACCAGCCCGTCCGAGCCACCCGACCAGGAAGGCCACGGCCCGCGTGTACACGATCCTGCTGCTCAGCGAGACCACTCTCACCGAGCACGACGCCCGCCGCATCGCCGAGCTGCATGGCACCGACGAGGTGACCGTGCACCTGCTGGTGCCGGCCGACGCCGAGCACAACCGGTTGATGGAGGCGCTGGACGAGATCGCGCTGGGCCGGCTCGCGGAGGCGTTCGACGACGACGACTCCACCCCGCAGGGTGCCGAGCAGGACGCCATGCACGCGGTGAACGCATCGCTGGGCCTGCTCAGGGGGGCCGGCCTGGAGGCGCAGGGGTCCATCACCGGCTCCGACCCCGTGCCCGCTGCGGTCGAGGCCGTCCGCGCCGACTCCTCGGACGAGGTGATCGTCGTCACCCCGCCGCACGTCGTCGAGGCCGGTCTGCACCGTGACTGGGCCTCCCGGCTGCGGGACGAGCTGCACCTTCCGGTCCTGCACGTCGTGTCCGGCACAGACCGCGTCATCTCCTGACCGGCCGACGACCCGCCCCGACACGATCGCAGAACGAACCGGTGCATATGGCCCCGCGCCCAGCGACGTGACGGATACTGGCCCGACGTCCGGGCGGCAGGTCCCGGCACCACGACCTCGCTCGACGACCCAGGGGACTCAGATGCGCACGACCGGACCCGCCCGGGCCGTCCTCGGCTCGCTGCTGGCTGTCGCACTGGGCGTCGTCGGGCTCCCGCTCGCGATGCCGGCCTCGGCAGCGACCAGCCGGCTGGGCGGCGGCGCCGCGACCGTGCGCGTCGTCGTGCAGACCGAGCGGGGCGCCGCGCGGGCGGTCACCGCGGCAGCCGAGGCCCTCGGCGGCGCCAGGGTGGGCCAGGTCCGCCGGTTGCACGCCCTGTCGTTCGCGGTCCGCTCCCACCGGGCCGACCGGCTGCGCCGCGTCCTCGGCCGGCGCGCCGACGTCACCACCGTCGGCATCGCGCACCGCCGCCGCCTCACCCAGGTGCCCGACGACCCGCGGTACGCCGAGCAGAGTGCCTACCTGTCGGCGATCGGGGTGCCTGCGGCCTGGGACCAGGGCGCGGTCGGCAGTCCGGACGTCCGCATCGCCATCGTCGACTCGGGGGTCGACGTCCATCACCCCGACCTCGCCGGGAAGGTCGTCGGCACGTACAACGCCGTCAGCGGAGGATCCGACGTCCACGACGTCGTCGGGCACGGAACCGGCACCGCCAGCGTCGCCGCCGCCGACACGGGCAACGGCGCAGGGATCGCCGGGGCGGGGCGGAACAGCAGCCTGCTCGCGGTCAAGGTCGCTGACGTCACCGGCCGGATCTTCACCGACGACCTGGCCCGCGGCATCGTCTGGGCCACCGACCACGGCGCCGACGTCGTCAACCTCAGCCTCGGTGGCCCGACCACCGACCCGCTGGAGCGCGCCGCAGTCGCGTACGCCGTCGCCCACGACGTCCTCGTCGTCGCCGCGGCCGGGAACGAGGGAAGCAAGGCCAAGCAGTACCCGGGAGCGCTCCCCGGCGTGCTCGCCGTCGGCGCCACGACCACCAGCGGGTCGGCCCGTACCTCGTTCTCCAGCTTCGGCTCCTGGGTCGACCTGGCCGCGCCCGGTCGCTCGGTGGTGGCGGCGACTCCCGGTGGCGGCTACGAGACCGTCGACGGGACGTCGTACTCCGCGCCGCTGGTGTCCGGCGCGGCCGCCCTGCTCGCGGGCTACCGGCCCGGCCGCTCCGCCGCCGACCTCGCGCAGGCTCTCGTCGCCGGCACTGACGGCGCCAGGTACGGCTTCGCCCACGGCCTGGTGCACGTCGACGGCTCGCTGGCCCTGCTGTCGCCGGGCACGGTCCCGACCCTGACCGCACCCGCTGAGGGGAGCACCGTCTCCGGGCGGACCACGGTCGAGGTGACCAGCAGCGCTGCGCGGGTCCGGCTCGAGCTGGCCGACCAGGTCAGGACCGTGCCGGTCACCGACGGCAGCGCCGCCACGACCTTCGAGACCTACGGCCTGGCCGGGGCCCAACGGGTGCGAGCCACCGACTGCAGCTCCGTCGGCCAGTGCAGCACTACCGACGCCACAGCGACGGTCGAGGTCGCCAACGTGCCTCCCGCGTTCACCACCCCGGCCGATGGCAGCGACCTCCGCGCCGACACCGTCACGGTCAGCGCCCAGGCCCCGGCTGACGCCGCGGTCCGGTTCCTGTTCGACGGGCGGGCCGCGGAGGCGGTGACCGACCGCACGGCCCCGTTCAGCACAGTCCTGTCCACGGCCGGGCTCGCTGACGGGTCGCACACCGTGCGGGCCGTGCTCTGCCGCAGCGACGAGAGCACCTGCGACGACGCCCACGGCGGACAAGTTGCAGTCACCGTCACCCGCCTGCACCCGGCGGTGACCCGGGTCTCCCCCCGGGTCATCAGCCCGAACGCCGACGGCCGGCGCGACGAGACGACCATCTCCTACCGGTTGGACAGCACCCAGACGCCGACCCTGCGGGTGAAGAACGCGGCCGGCCACCTCGTCTACCGGGCGTCGCTCGGGAGCCAGCGCGCGGGCAGCCACCAGGCGACCTGGGACGGACGCCGCAACGTCGGTCGCAGCGGTGTGGTGCCCAGCGGCGCCTTCCGGCTGGAGGTCTCGACCTCGGACGGCACCCTGACCGGCCTGGCCTCCACCACCGTCTCGGTCGACCGTGCTCGCCCCCGCGTGCAGCGGCCGCGCGCCTCGTCACGGCGGGTGCTGCCCGTCCGGGACAGGTACGCGGACACCGTCACGGTCTCCGGCACCGCGACCGAGCCGCTGCGCTGGCTGCGCCTGCAGGTCCGGACCCGCGCCGGCGCGGTGGTACGCACGGTGCGGGCGAAAGCCCAGCCCGCCGGCCAGGTCGGGATCACCTGGAACGGGCGCCGCGCCAACGGGTCGCTCGCGCCCGGGACCTACCGGGTCCGGCTGCTCGCCCAGGACCTGGCCGGGAACCGGTCGCGGTCGGCCTCCCGCACGGTCGTCGTGTCGGGCCAGCGGCTCGTGAAGCGGTCCAGCAGGACGACCGTCACCGCGCGGGCATCCCTGGGCGAGACGTACACGGATGACTGCTCGGACGTGTTCCGCCGCACCAGCGGTCCGCGCGACGGCTGGGTGTCCTACGGGAGCGGCTCCCTGTGCACCAGTGGCGACGCGTACGCCGCCGGCGACCACCAGGTCCGGCTCCCCGCCGCTGTGCGATACGGCACGGTACGGGTGTCGGCGTACGGCGTCCGTGCCGACCCGCGCTACCGCGACACGGCGACGGTCGTCCTCTACGACGGGCTGCAGAACCTCAGCGACATCAGCTTCCGCCTCGGCCCGGCTCGCGGCACCTACCGCGGGCCGCGGGTCAAGGCGGCACCCCTGGTCATCCGGAACCGCGTGCTGCGCTGGGAGACCCTGACCACCGGCGTCGACTGGTACGACGTGGAGTCCTACCGGGTGGACGTCACCTACTTCGTCCTGCGGTAGTCGACCGCCATGACCCGGGACGGCGCCGGCCGGACGCGAGCCGGCCGGGCGGCCCTGGTTCGGCCGCCCGGCCGGGTGCGACCGGTCGGGTCCTCAGACCCGGTGCTTGCGGCCCCCGTACATCTGGGTGGCCAGTGCGACGCCGACGGCGGCCAGCGCGACCTGGACGATCAGCTCGATCCAGTCGATGCCGTTGGTGTCACGCAGCGGTCCGACGATGGCCGAGCCGATGAGGGCGGCGACGATGCCGACGACGATGGTCAGCCAGATCGGGATGTTCTGCTTGCCAGGCAGCGCCAGCCGCCCGAGCGCGCCGATGACGAGCCCGATCACGAGGGCTCCGAGAATGCCTTCGATGGTCATGTGAGTCCTCCGGGAAGCAGGGGGACGACGCCAGGCGCCGTCCTTCGGTGCAACGAACACCTGCCCGGCTCGGTGCCGGCCAACCGTCGGGAAGCCGGGGAGCTGCCCGCGGGCACGGGCGGCTCGCGGGAGGGCGGCTCGGTACGGGCGGCCGAGACCGCGACCTGCGACGGTCAGGCCGGGGCGCGCCGGTCCCATCCCTGAGGTGGCCGGCGCCTGCGCCCCGGGTCCCGCCGCTCGAGCCGGCGCAGCGGGAGCTCCAGGAGCCGGCCCATCGGGCGGAGCTCGTCCAGCCAGCGCAGCTGGCGCAGCACGAGCCCGGTCGACGTCTCGAAGCGCACGAGGCCTCGCGGCCGCCCGTGGTCGACGTAGGACCAGAGGACGTCGGCCTCCCGCCACTCCCCGTCGTGCTCCAGCAGGACCGCCCGCGGCGCCGAGCCCGCAGCGTCCGGAGCCGGTCCGGACATGGTCATGCGGCGTCCCGACCCGGGCACCACCCGCCGATGTCGTCGCAGACGGTCACGCAGCTCCCCCCTCGGTCCTACCCATGATCTTCCCGGAGCCGGCCCCGTCGCGCAGGCAGTCGGGGTGACCGTTGCGCGACGGTGCCGACGAGCTCGAGCTCGGAGGCCACGCGACGCCCGGCCGCCGCGACGCTCGTACCTTGCACGCGGCCACTGTGCGGGTGAGGATGCTGTGGTGCACCGGGGGTACCCCTCCTTGTCCCCGCGTGCACCGCTCCCGCCGAGACCCCGCGGAGCCCGATCGAAGGGCCGGGGTCAAGCAGCGGCTCCCGTCCTTCCGGCGCGGCCCGGCGGTCGCGACCGCCGGGCCTCGCTGCGCCCATGCCGGAGTCCGACCGTGTCGCGGCCGACTCGGCTTTGCTGCCTCCAGTCGCGCATGACCCCGGCCGTTGCGGGCACGAGGCCCGCCATGGACGACGCATGCAGCCGGTGCGGTCGCCCCGCGCCACCGTTCGACTCCGAGGAGTTCGGGGACTGGTCGACCGACGGGGAGACCATCGTCTGCCCGGACTGCCGGCTCCACCTCGTCGTCTAGGGCGCCGCGCCTGTCTCAGCCGGTGACGTCGTCCGGCGCACGCTTGGCGCGGGACGGCTGCACCCGCTTCGGCTCCCCCGGCATCTTCGGGTAGTCGGGCGGGTAGGGCATGTCGCCCAGGCCGTGGTCGCGCTCGTCCCGCTCGTACCACTCGAGCAATGGGGTCATGTCGTGGGCGACGTCGTCGATGGCGGCGTGCAGGTCGCCCTTGGCGGCGAACCGTGCCGGCATCGTGCGCACCGTGAGGTCGTGCGGGTCGGTGTCAGGCAGCTCGTCCCACTCCACGGGCGACGACACCGGTGCGTGCGGCAGCGGCCGCACCGAGTACGCCGAGGCGATGGTGCGGTCCCTGGCGTTCTGGTTGTAGTCGACGAAGATCGTCTCGCCGCGCTCCTCCTTCCACCACTTGGTGGTGACCCGGCCCGGCATCCGCCGCTCCAGCTCGCGACCGAACGCGATCGCCGCGTGCCGGACGTCGGTGAAGGTCCACCGTGGCTGGACCCGCACGTAGATGTGCACGCCTCGGTTGCCCGAGGTCTTCGGGAAGCCGCGCCAGCCCAGCTCGGACAGCACCTCGCGCGCCACCCCGGCGACCTCGACCGCATCGCGGAAGTCGGTGCCCGGCTGCGGGTCCAGGTCGATCCGCAGCTCGTCGGGGCTCTCGACGTCGGGCCGCCGGACCGGCCACGGGTGGAACGTGATGGTGTTCTGCTGCGCGCACCAGGCGACCGTGGCCAGCTCCGTCGGGCAGACCTCGTCGGCCGTCCGGCCGCTCGGGAACGTGATGTGCGCCGTCTCGACCCACTCGGGGGCGCCCTTGCTGATCCGCTTCTGGTAGAACGCGTCCGCGCCGCGACCGTCGGCCCGGGTGGCCAGCCGGACGCCCTCGTGCACGCCGCTCGTCCACCGCTCCAGGGTCACCGGACGGTTCTGCAGCGCCCGCAGGATCCCGTCGCCGACGGACAGGTAGTACTCCACCAGCTCCCGCTTGGTGATCCCCGGCTCCGGGAAGATCATCTTGTCGGGATTGGTGACCTTGACCGTGCGCGGGCCGACCGCGATCTCGACGAAGGGTGACGCCATGCCCAGCACGTTATCGGCTGGTAACGAATCGGCCCTCCGCCCGACATAGAGTCGTGAGCATGTTCAAGAGGAGCCAGCCGACCGACAGCAGCCCGGGGAAGACCTACGCCGTGCAGAAGTCCGAGGAGGAGTGGCGGGCCGAGCTGAGCCCGCAGGAGTACCACGTCCTGCGCGAGGCCGGCACCGAGCGGGCCTTCACCGGCGAGTACACCGACACCAAGGCAGTGGGCGTGTACAGCTGCCGGGCCTGCGGAGCCGAGCTGTTCCGGAGCGGCGCGAAGTTCGACTCGCACTGCGGCTGGCCATCCTTCTACCAGCCGAGCGAGGGCGACGCCGTCGAGCTGCTGGAGGACCACTCATTCGGCATGCGTCGCACGGAGGTCCGCTGCGCCCGGTGCGGCTCCCACCTCGGGCACCTCTTCGACGACGCCCCCCAGACCCCCACCGGTGACCGCTTCTGCATCAACTCGGTCTCGATCCGTCTCGAGGAAGGGCAGTAGGGCGACCGTACGGCGCCACCACCACGGCCGGGTGTAGCGGATGTCCTTGGTGGCGATGTCGAACAGGATCACCGACTGCAGCAGCAGGCCACCGACCAGCGCCCCGCCGATCAGGTCGGTCAGCCAGTGGCTGCCGATGTAGAGGCTTGTGAGGATCGTCAGCAGCGTCAGCGCCGACCAGCACGCGGCGACCACGCGCGCGGGAGGGTTCTTCGCGTAGCGGATCATCAGGTAGACGATGACCCCGCCGGTCAGCACCATGTTCGACGAGTGGCCGGACGGGAAGATGATGTCCCCCTGCAGCACCGAGGGATCACCGGTCTCGGTCTGGCTGCGGCCGATGAGGATCTTCATCGCGCCGACGACGACGTTCAGCACGAGGAACGACATGGCCGCCAGGACCACCGGCCGCCAGGTGCGGTGCTTCCTCGCGAACCAGCCCGCGACCGCGAGCAGGATCGGGACCAGCACCGAGCGCTGGCCCATCTTGTCGTAGATCCACGCGGCCTGGTCCAGCGACGGGAGCGCCTTCTGCCCGTCCCAGTCGTTGAGCCGGATGTCGATCTGGGTCAGCGGACCCTGCACGAAGATGTCGACGATCACGTAGACCAGCGCCACCGTGAGCGCCACCGCGATCAGCCGGGAACGGGCACCGATCTGGTCCCGGATCCGGCGCCGGGTCACGACTGCGCCGGTGAGGCGGTCCACCCGGACCGCGACGCCGGCCGCGGCCGGCGGGCCCGGGTCCTGCGTCGGCTGGGGCAGGTCGGTCTCCGGTCCGTGGCCGTCGGTGCCGTGCGGGGACGCGCTCACCGAACGCTCACGGCAGCGCTGCCACGAGCTCGCTGACGGGCTTGCGCCGCCCGGTGTAGAACGGCACCTCCTCGCGCACGTGCATCCGGGCCCGCGAGGCGCGCAGGTCGCGCATCAGGTCGACGATGCGGTGCAGCTCGTCGGCCTCGAAGGCGAGCACCCACTCGTAGTCCCCCAGCGCGAACGCGGCCACCGTGTTGGCGCGGACGTCGGGGTAGCCACGGGCCTGCTGGCCGTGCTCGGCAAGCATCGCCCGCCGCTCGGCGTCCGGCAGCAGGTACCAGTCGTAGGACCGGACGAACGGGTAGACGCAGACGTAGTCGCGTGGCTCCTCGTCGGCCAGGAAGGCCGGTACGTGGCTCTTGTTGAACTCTGCGGGACGATGCAGCGCCATGACCGACCACACGGGGTCGCAGGCCGCCCCGAGCCCGGTGCGGCGGAAGCGCGCGTACGCCTCCTGCAGGTCGTCCGAGTCGGGGGCGTGCCACCAGACCATGAGGTCGGCGTCGGCGCGCAGCCCGCTGACGTCGTAGGTGCCCCGGGTGACCACGTCCTTGGCGCCCAGCTGCTCGAACAGCCCATCGACCTCGGCAGCGAGCGCCGCCCGGTCGCGGGGCTGGCCGTCGAGACGGTCCCGCAGCCGGAACACGGACCACATCGTGTAGCGGACGACCTGGTTCAGGTCCCGCGCGCGGGGCTTCGTGCTCATGGCTGCCATTGTCGCAGCACCTCGGCGGCCGCCTGCTGTCCGGATGCCACGCAGGCCGGGACACCCACGCCGTCGTACGGGGCGCCCGCCACGGCCAGGCCGGGCAGCCCCGCCAGCCCCGACCGGATGCGGGCCACCCGGCTGCGGTGGCCCACGGCGTACTGCGGCAACCCGCCGCCCCAACGGGTGACCCGCGCGTCGATCGGCGGGTCCGTGACGCCCAGGGCGTCGGCGAGGTCGGCGAGCACCAGGTCCACCAGCTCGGCGTCGTCCCGTTGCAGCACGCCCTCCTCCCCCAGCCGCCCGACCGAGGCGCGGACCAGGACCAGCCCGGGCGCCTGCTCGGCGTACCACCCCCACTTCGTGGAGGAGAAGGTCAGCGCCTTCACCGACCGCCCTTCGATCGGCGGCACCAGGAAGCCCGAGCCGGCCGGCCGCTGCGGGAACGCCGTCACCGGGAACGCCAGGGCCACCACGGCCATCGAGGCGTACCGGATCTGGGCCAGGTCCGAGGCCACCGCGGCCGTGTGCGGGCGGAGCAGCCGGGCCGCGGGCGCAGCGGGGACCGCCAGCACGACCGCATCCGCGTCGAGCAGCTCGGTGTCCCGCGTCGGTCCGACGAGCAGCTGCCACCCGGTCGGCGTGCGTCGCAGCTCGCGGACGGTGGCGCCGACGCGGACGTCCGCTCCGGACAGCGCGGCCACGGCGGCCGGCAGCCGCCCGACGCCGCCCCGCGGGGCGCCGAAGACGGCACCGGCGGCACCTGGCCTCGCGTCCGACTCCGCCCGGCTGGCGCGGGCGGCCGCCACCAGGGACCGTTGCCGGCGGGCGTACGTCGCCAGCTGGGGCACCGTGGCCGCCATGGACAGCTCGTCCGCCCGGCCGGCGTAGACGCCCCCGAGCAGCGGCTCGACGACCCGGTCGACCACCGCGCGACCGAGCCGGGCGGCCACGTAGCGCCCGACCGCGACGTCGTCGCCGTAGGCCGTGCGCGGCAACCACGAGTCCATCGGCACCCGGGCCAGCTCGCGGGCGGTGAGCAACCCGCTGGCGGCGAGCGCGCGGAGGTCGCTGGGCACGCCCATCACGGTCGCCCGCGGCAGCGCGTGCATCGCGCCCCGGCTCCACACGGCCGCCGTGGTCGTGGCGGCGTCCTCGAGGTCCGGCCCCAGCCCGGCCGCCCGGGCCAGCTGCACCGCCTCCGGCCGGCGCAGCAGCAGCGACTCGGCTCCCTCGTCGACCGGCACGCCGGCCAGCTCGCTGACCCGCAGCTTGCCGCCGACCTGACCCGACGCCTCCAGCACGGTGACCCGCAGCGGGACCGGCGTCGGTGCACGGCGCGAGCCCTCGTGCAGCGCGACCGCCGCCGCGAGGCCGGTGATGCCGCCGCCGACGACGACCACGTGGCGCGGCTCGGCGGGTCGGTCGTCGGGCACGGGCCAACCCTGGCAGATCGTCCCGGCCGCCCGTGACCGGTACTGCACCGTGACCCACTTGCGACCTGCCGGTCGGGAACCGTTCCCCGGGCAGGTGCGTCGCAGGGCAGTCCCGACCGCATCCCCAGGGGGTTCCCACATGACTGCCGCCACCGCACCGACCGCCGCCCGCCGCGCCGCGGGGGGTGGCTCGCGTCGGCGAGCCGTTACCGCAGTGGGAGCCGCCCTGCTGGTGGCCGCGCTCGCCGCCTGCGGCGGGGGCGCCGGGTCGGGCTCGGCCGGCGGAGCACAGGCCGCGGCCGACGCCACGGTGGGCGGACGCGGTGACGTCGCCGCCCCCGAGGCCTCCGGCGGGTCCGGCGGGTCCGGCACCGGGGACGGCACCGACGCGAAGGGCGGAACCGGGACGTCGACCGCGGCCCGCGTGCTGCCGAGCGACCGGGACGTCGTCTACACCGGCTCGATCGCGGTGCGCGTGAAGGACGTCAGCCGGGCTGCCGACCGGGTCGAGTCGCTCGCGCTCGGTGTCGACGGGGTGGTGTTCTCCGAGCGGACGTCGACCGACCCGCGGCGACCGCGCTACGGCGAGGCGACCATGACGGTGCGGGTGCCGCCCTCGGCGTTCAAGCCGACGCTGGACGGCATCGGCCGGCTGGGTCGCGAGCTCAGCCGGGAACGCAGCGCCGAGGACGTCACCACCCAGGTCGCCGACGTCGGCAGCCGCGTCCGCAGCCAGCAGCGCAGCGTCGACCGGGTGCGCGCCCTGCTCGCCCAGGCCAAGACGATCGGCGAGGTCGTCCAGGTCGAGGCCGAGCTGTCCCGGCGCGAGGCCGACCTCGAGTCGTTGCAGGCCCAGCTCACCAGGCTCGAGGACGTCACCTCGTTGGCCACGATCGACGTGCGGCTGGTCTCGCCGCAGCCGGCCCCGGCTCCCCGTGTGTACGACTCGGGGCTGGGCTTCCTCTCCGGGCTGCGGGACGGCTGGGACGCGTTCGCCGGGATCGTGCTGGTGGCGCTGACCGTGCTCGGGGCCGTGGTCCCGTTCGTCGCCGCCGGCGCCGTGCTGTCGGTCCCGCTGCTGCTGGTCTGGCGGTCCCGCCGCCGGACCCCCGGCGCCCCGCCGTCCGCCACCGCCGACGCCTGACCCCGAGAACTGCTCGTTTGCGACCTGAGCCCCCGACACGCGGGCGACACGCCGGCGGAACGGTGAGCCAGGTCGCAAACGAGCGGTCGTGAGGGGGTGGGAGAGGGTGGCTGCTAGCGGGTGCGGGCCGACTCGGCGTGCACCAGCTCGACGATCCGGGTGAGCACGTCGGGGTCGGTCTCCGGGATCACGCCGTGGCCGAGGTTGAACACGTGCCCGCGGGCCGCGCGACCGGCCGCCAGCACCGCGCGGGTGCGCTCGGCGACCACCTCCCAGGGCGCGAACACGATCGCCGGGTCGAGGTTGCCCTGCACCGAGCGGCCCGGCCCGATGCGCCCGGCCGCTTCGTCCAGCGGCAGCCGGAAGTCGACCCCGACCACCTCCGCTCCGGCCTCCCCCATCAGCGCCAGCAGCTCGCCGGTGCCGACCCCGAAGTGGATCCGGGGCACGCCGAGGTCGCCGACCTCCCCCAGCACCGCGGCTGAGTACGGCAGCACGTGGGCCTGGTAGTCGGCGGCCGGCAGGGCCCCGACCCAGGAGTCGAACAGCTGCACCGCGCTCGCGCCGGCCAGCACCTGCGCCCGCAGGAACCCGGCGGTGATCCGCGACAGCACGGACATGAGGTCCGCCCACAGGGGCGGGTCGCCGTACATCAGGGCCTTGGTGTGCTCGTGGTTGCGCGACGGGCCGCCTTCGACCAGGTAGGAGGCCAGCGTGAACGGGGCCCCGGCGAAGCCGATCAGGGGCGTCCCGCCCAGCTCGGCGACCAGCAGCCGCACCGCGTCGGAGACGTAGCCGACGTCGGTGCCGTCGAGGTCGCGCAGCTGGTCGAGGTCGGCCCGCGTCCGGATCGGCCGTGCCACCACCGGCCCCACCCCGGGCACGATGTCGAGGTCGACCCCGACCGCCTTGAGCGGGACGACGATGTCGCTGAAGAGGATGGCGGCGTCGGTGCCGTGCCGCCGGACCGGTTGCAGGGTGATCTCGGCGACGAGATCCGGCCGGGCGCAGGCCTCGAGCATCGGGATGCCCTCCCGGACCCGGCGGTACTCCGGCAGCGACCGGCCGGCCTGCCGCATGAACCAGACCGGCGTGTGCGGCACCGGCTCACCGCGGCAGGCACGCAGGAACGGCGAGCCCGGCAGGTCCGGGTGCTGGGTCGTCACCCCCCGATCCTGTCACCGGCCGCGATGAGGGCGACGCCGGCGAGGGCGAGCGCGACGCCCACCGTCTGCAGCCGCCCGAGGCGCTCGTGGTGCAGGAACCGCGCCAGCAGCACCGTGACGACGGGGTACAGCGACCCGAGTACGGCGACGACCGAGATCGCGTCGCGCCGGCTGGCCAGCCCGAAGGTGAGGTTGGCCGCCAGGTCGCCCACGCCGACCAGGGCGAGCGGACCCAGCTCGCGCGGCCCGAGCGCGACCTCCGAGCGGGGCAGCCCGCGCGCCAGCGCCGCCAGCAGGGCCAGGGTGAGCAGGCCGACCGAGGTCGCGCGCATGGTCACCAGCGTCATCAGCGTGCTCGACTGGCTGCCCTTCGCGATCGCCAGCAGCGCCACGCCGAATCCCACCGCCGCGACCCCGGCGAGCAGCACCGGCCGGGCACCGGCCCGGCCGGACAGCTCCGGACCGCTGGCCAGCACCACCCCGACGACGGCGACGACGATGCCGACCAGCTGACCGGGCGCCGGGCGGTCACCTTCCACCAGCCCCACGACCACCGGCACCACCACACCCAGCGCGGCGATCGGCGAGACGACTCCCATCGTGCCCGCGGCCAGCGCGGCGTAGAAGGACACCAGCCCGACCACGCCGGAGACCCCGGACAGCACCGCCCAGGGCAGGTAGCCGCGGTCGTCGCCGAAGGCGCCGGCCGCTGCGGCGACGACGAGCACCGAGACCAGCCCGGCTGCCTGGGAGACCCCTACGACGACGGTCGCCCGGCGGCGCCGGGACAGCGTGCCGCCGAGGAAGTCGGCCGAGCCCCACAGCAGACTCGACAGCAGGGCGAGGACGGCGGCCACCCGCGGAGGCTAGACGGTGCGGGCCGACCCGCACGACGGCGCTCCCCTCCCCCCGGTCCCGGCGGGTCCGACGCGCCGGGACGCGGGGGCTGGTGCGCCTCCCCGGCCCCCGGCCCCCGCCGACGTACGCTGCGGGAATGGTCGCCCGCGGCGAGGTCGACGAGGTGCCGGAGGAGTTCTCCCGGGCTCTCGCGGAGCTCCGTGGCGCCCGGCCGCGCACGGAGGTGGTCCTGGAGGAGACCCCGGCGCCGCAGCGGCTGGCGCCGTACGCCGTGGCGCTGACCGCCGACGTGCTCGCCCCGCACGACCCCGAGACCGAGCTGGGCACCGGCCGGCTGGTGCTGCTGCACGACCCCGCCGGTCACGAGGCCTGGCAGGGCACCTTCCGGGTCGTCACCTACGTGCGGGCCGAGCTGGAGCAGGAGATGGCCTCCGACCCGCTGCTGCCCGGCGTGGGCTGGGCCTGGCTGACCGAGGCGCTGGACGCTCACGAGGCCGCCTTCTCCGCCGCCAGCGGCACGGTCACCCGGGTGGCGTCGGAGAGCTTCGGCGCCATCTCGGCCGAGCCGGCGTCCGCGCAGATCGAGATCCGCGCCTCCTGGACCCCGCTGGACGACACCTTCGGCGCCCACCTGCTGGCCTGGTGCGACCTGCTCTGCACCACGGCAGGGCTTCCGCCGGAGACGCCCGGCGTCGTCACGCTGCCCACCCGGCGGCGCTCGCCGAAGCGCTGAACCACGGCCTACTCCTACAGGTACGCCCTGTTCGGGCCGATGACGGTCAGGACGGCGCGCAACGGCGCTGTCGATGCCCGCACACGTCCGAGCGCCCCAGCGGCCTGCAGCACGACGGGAGAGCCCGTGACCGCACTGGTCGAACGCCATGGCAGCACGGTCCCCGGGCCGCACGCCGGGCGGGCCGCGCGCTTCACCGCCATGGTGGTGGTGGCGAGCCCGTTCGTCCGGGAGACGCTGTCGCGGTCCCTGCGCAACCTGGGCGCCGTCGAGGTCGTCGAGGCGGGCTCGCTGGCCGAAGCCCGGTCCCGCGCCCTGGGCACCAGCGCCCGCGACCTCGCGCTCGTCGACGGCAGCCTCCCGGACGGGTCCGGGATCGCCCTGGTGCGCGAGCTGCGCGGGCTGGGCTGGACCCGCGGCGTCGTCCTGTCCGCGTCCGAGGACCCTTACACCGTCCGGGCCGCCCTGGCGGCCGGCGTCCGCGCCTTCCTCGTCACCGCGTCCTCCGGCGGTCCGACCGCCCGGGCCGGAGCGGCCCCCTCGATCCACGCCCGCCCCCGCGCGGCCCGGCTCACCGGCGCCGAGGCGCTCTCCGGCCGCGAGGTCGAGGTGCTCCAGCTGGTCTCCGACGGCCGGTCCAACAAGGAGATCGGCGAGGCCCTGGGCCTGTCGGCCCTCACGGTCAAGTCGCACCTGGCCCGGATCGCGCGCAAGCTCGGGACCGGCGACCGGGCCGAGATGGTCGTGGTCGCCATGCGCGCCGGCGTCGTCGTCTGACCCAGCGGGACCCAACGGGACCCAGCGGCACCTCGGGGCCGCCTGCCGGCCCGCTGAGCCGGCGTCCGACGCGCGGCCGGTCGCCCGGTTGCGTCGGTCCGTACGACGTACGCCGTACCGTGGACGGGTGACCGCGACGGAGCCCACCGAGCCCGCCGGGCCCGTGGAGCCCCTTCCGGCCGCCGAGCCGGCCGAGGCCGCCGAGCCCGCTGCCGCGGCGGTCCCCCTCACCCAGCCGCGCGACGGGGTCCCGGCTCCCCTGACGCGCCCGGCCGAGCTGGAGCGGGTCGTCGACACGCTCGCCGCGGGCAGCGGCCCGGTCGCCGTCGACGCCGAGCGGGCGTCCGGCTACCGCTACGGCCAGGCCGCCTACCTCGTCCAGCTGCGCCGCGCCGACATCGGCACCGTCCTGATCGACCCCCGCGAGCTGCCCGACCTCGGCGCGCTCGGCGCCGCGATGGAAGCCGACGAGTGGGTGCTGCACGCGGCGTCCCAGGACCTGCCCTGCCTCGCCGAGCTGGGGATGCGGCCCGCCCGGGTCTTCGACACCGAGCTGGCCGGTCGGCTGCTCGGGTACCCCAAGGTCGGCCTCGGCTCGATCGTCGAGGAGGTGCTCGGCCTGTCGCTGGAGAAGGGTCACTCGGCCGCCGACTGGTCGACCCGGCCGCTGCCGGAGCCGTGGTTGCGGTACGCCGCCCTCGACGTCGAGGTGCTGGTCGAGCTGCGCGACGTCCTGGCGGCGCAGCTGGACGAGCAGGGGAAGCGGGCCTGGGCCGAGGAGGAGTTCGCGGCCATCGTGGCCGCCCCCCCGTCGCCGCCCAAGGTGGACCCGTGGCGGCGTACGTCCGGCCTGCACCGGGTGCGCAAGCGCCGCCAGCTGGCCGTGGTGCGCTCGCTCTGGGAACGTCGGGACGAGGTCGCCCGGCAGCGCGACATCGCCCCCGGCCGGGTGCTCCCCGACGCCGCCATCGTCGCCGCCGCCCTGGCCCAGCCGCGCACCGAGGAGGACCTGGTGGCCCTGCCGGTATGGGGTGGCCGGTCCATGCGCCGCCAGACCGCCCAGTGGCTGCCGTCGATCCTCGCCGCGCTCGACCTCCCGGAGTCCGAGCTGCCCGAGCAGAAGACCACCCACGAGGGTCCGCCACCGGCCCGGTCCTGGCCGGAGCGCGACCCACTGGCCGCCGCCCGGCTGGCCGCCGCCCGCGCAGGCGTGGGCGCGGTCGCGGACCGGCTCGGGCTGCCGGTCGAGAACCTCCTCGCGCCCGACACCGTCCGGCGGCTGTGCTGGGCGCCACCGGCCGAGCGGCCCGACACCGCGGCGGTCGCCGAGGTGCTGCGCGCCCATGGCGCCCGGACCTGGCAGGTCGAGCTCACCGCCGCGGTCCTGGCCGAGGCCCTCGCCACTGCCCGGGTCCCGGAGCCCGCGCCGACGCCCGAGCCGGCCGCCGCCCCCGAGTAGCGCGAGCGCCGCGCCGACGCCGACCACTGACCGCCCGAGGCAGGCTCCCGCTGCATTAGGCCACACCGGTGTTGCGTTTCTCCCGGGACATCTGTTTAGGTAAGCATTGCCTTACCTGACCAGCTGACCGCGAAGGGACCCCCATGCTCGCCAACTACCTGATCGGCCTGCGTGAGGGCCTGGAGGCCACGCTGGTCGTGAGCATCCTGGTCGCCTACCTGGTGAAGTCCGGTCACCGCGACCGGCTCCGGCCGATCTGGCTGGGCGTCGCCGCCGCCGTCGCGATCTCCCTGGCGTTCGGCGCGCTGCTCACGTTCACCTCCAGCAACCTCAGCTTCGAGGCGCAGGAGCGGTTCGGCGGCATCATGTCGATCACCGCCGTCATCTTCGTCACCTGGATGATCTTCTGGATGCGCCGCACGGCGCGCTTCCTCAAGTCCGAGCTCCAGGGCAAGCTCGACGCCGCGCTGCTGATGGGCACCCTGGCCCTCACCGTCACGGCGTTCATCGCGGTCGCCCGCGAGGGCCTCGAGACGTCCCTGTTCCTCTGGGCCGCCGCGCAGTCGGCCGGCAACGGCCTGACCCCCCTCGTCGGCGCGGCCTTCGGCATCGCCACGGCCGTCGTGCTGGGCTACCTGCTCTACAAGCGGGCCGTGTCGATCAACCTCGCCAGGTTCTTCACCTGGACCGGTGCCGGCCTCATCGTCGTCGCCGGTGGTGTCTTCGCCTACGGCGTCCACGACCTGCAGGAGGCCGGCGACCTGCCCGGCCTGAACTCCCTCGCCTTCGACGTCTCCGGCGCGATCCCGCCGGACAGCTGGTACGGCGCCCTGCTCAAGGGCGTCTTCAACTTCTCCCCCGCCACCACCTGGCTGGAGGCGGCAGCCTGGCTGCTGTACGTCGTCCCGGTGATGGCGCTGTTCTTCCGGCCGGCGAAGGCGCCGGCCCGTTCGGCGGCCAACGGCCCGGCCACGGCCACGGCCACGGCCCCGGCCGCCCCCGCCACGGCCACGGCAACGGCCGCGACGCCGACCCCGGCTCCCGCCACCGAGGCCAGCAGCCCCCAGCGCTGAGCTCCGCCGCCCAACCTTCTGTCCCCCGCTCGTCCCCCACCACCGACGGAGTTCCGCATGCCCGCGCACGTCCCTGCCCTGCGACCCCTGCTCGTCGCGCCGCTGCTGCTCGCCGCCGCCCTGGCCGGCTGCGGTGGGTCCGCCGCCTCCGGTGCCGAGATCGCGGTCACCGCCGACGACGACGCCTGCACGGTCGCCGACACCGAGCTGGACGCCGGCGCGGTGACGTTCGCGGTCACCAACGCCGGTTCCAAGGTCACCGAGGTCTACGTCTACGGCGAGAAGGACGGCGCGTTCACCAAGGTCGTCAGCGAGGTCGAGAACATCGGGCCGGGCACCAGCCGCGACATGACCGTCGACCTCACCGCGGGCACCTACGAGGTCGCCTGCAAGCCAGGCCAGAAGGGCGACGGCATCCGCCAGCAGGTGACCGTCACCGGTGCCGGCGGCAGCGCGGCCCGGTCCGAGGAGGGCTACGACCGTGAGATCGAGCTCACCGTCGACGACGCCGGGCTGACCGGCCTGGACCCCACCACCGCGGACACCGGCGAGCGGATCGAGTTCAAGCTCGACAACGGTACGGACGGGACCCGCACGCTCGAGGTCCTCGACCCGGCCGGGAAGGTCGCCGCGGAGTTCGACGTGGCCGCCGGCGCGGACGGGGAGGCGGTCGTCGAGCTCGGCACGGCCGGTGACTGGACGGTCAAGGTCGAGGGCGGCGCCACCGACATCGAGCAGCAGCTCACCGTCGGCTGACCCTCCCGGGCCCGCTCGTTTGCGACCTGGTTCCCCGACACGCCGTCCGTACCCCGGCGTGTCGGGGACGGATGTCGCAAACGAGCGGTTGTACGGCGGCCGGGCATAGCCTCGCGGACATGGTTGCAGGGGCGGACGACCGCCTGGTCCGCGAGCTGCGCGGGCGGCTGGCAGCAGCCGCCGACCCGACCCGGGCGCCGGCGATGCAGGCGTACATGAAGTCCGAGCTGCCCTACTACGGCGTGCCGGCGCCCGCCTGCCGGGTGATCTTCCGGGAGGTACTCGCTGCCCACCCGCTCACCGACCGGGCGGCCTGGCGTGCCACCGTGCACGCCCTCTGGGACGACGCGAGCCACCGCGAGGAGCGGTACGGCGCACTGGCACTGGTGCGGCACCGGACGTACGCCGCCCACCGGGACCACACCGCGCTGCCGCTCTACCGGCACCTGGTCGTGACAGGGGCGTGGTGGGACCTGGTGGACGACGTGGCGACGCACCTGGTCGGACCGCTCCTGCTCGCGTGCCCGGCCCAGGTGCGCCCGGCCCTGGTCGGCTGGGCGACCGACGACGACCGCTGGCTGCGCCGGACGTCGGTCATCTGCCAGCTGGGGGCCAAGGAGGCGACCGACCTCGGGCTCCTGACCCTGGCGGTCGAGGCCAACCTCGACGACCGGGACTTCTTCCTCCGCAAGGCCATCGGCTGGGCACTGCGTCAGTACGCACGGACCGACCCCTCCTGGGTCCAGGCTTTCGTCGCGGCTCACGACGACCGGATCAGCGCCCTGTCCCGGCGCGAGGCGCTCAAGCACGCGGGTGTCGGATGACCGCGGCCGCCCGCTGGGCCGAGCAGCTGGCCGCCTGGCAGATCGACCCGGAGATCCTCGCGTCGGTGCAGGAGTCGCCGTACGGCTTCCCGCCGGCGGTCTTCGCCGCCGGCCTCTCCGCCGAGCCCTCGCCGCTGGACCGGCTGGCTGTTCCGGCACTCGGACCCGGCAGCACGGTGCTCGACGTGGGCGCCGGTGCGGGCGCGTCGAGCCTGCACCTGGTTCCCCCGGGCGGCCGGCTGCACGCTGTCGACTCGCAGCCCTCGATGCTGCGTGCCCTGGAGGCCGATGCGGCGGCCCGGGGGCTGGCCGTGACGACGTACGACGGGACCTGGCCCGGGCTCGCCCCCGCCGTGCCGGTCTGCGACGTGGTCGTGTGCGCCCACGTGCTCTACAACGTCCCCGACCTGCCGCCGTTCGTGCAGGCGCTCACCGAGCACGCCCGCGACCTGGTGGTGGTCGAGCTCACCGAGCGGCACCCCCTGGTGCGGCTCGCGCCGATGTGGGAGCGGGTCCACCACCAGCCGCGCCCGGACGGGCCGACCGCCGACCTCGCCGTCGAGGTCCTCCGGGAGGCCGGGATCACCGACCCCCGCCGGGTGGAGGCGCAGCGGGAGCCGCCGCGGCGGACCGGCGAGCTGGCCGAGCAGTGGGTCGACTTCACCCGGCGCCAGCTGTGCCTGCCGCCGGAGCGCCGGGACGAGGTGGTCGCGCTGCTCGCGGAGTTCCCGCCGCAACCGCGCCGGGTCGTCGCCCTGGCCTGGCCGGGAAGGGGCCGACCCGCGGAAGCGTGACCCGGGTGGTTGGCGGTCGTTGTTACTGACGAGTAGCATTTGCGCCAGCGACTTCTCGATCCACCCCTGGAGGGCCCGTGCCCGCAAGTCCCCGTGCGTCCCGTCCCCCGCGGCAGGTCCGCGACGTCGTCTTCGTCGACGGTGTCCGCACCCCGTTCGGCAAGGCCGGGCCGAAGGGGATGTACGCCGAGACCCGGGCCGACGACCTGGTCATCCGCTGCATCCGCGAGCTGATGCGCCGCAACCCCTCGCTGCCACCGGACCGGGTCGACGACGTCGCGGTCGCCGCCACCACCCAGACCGGCGACCAGGGCCTCACCATCGGGCGTACCGCCGCGCTGCTGGCCGGACTGCCCAAGACGGTGCCGGGGTACGCGATCGACCGGATGTGTGCCGGCGCCATGACCGCGGTGACGACGGGCGCCAGCGGCATCGCCTTCGGCGCCTACGACGTCGTGGTGGCCGGCGGGGTCGAGCACATGGGGCACCACCCCATGGGCGACGGGGTCGACCCCAACCCCCGGATCATCGCCGAGAAGCTCGTCGACCCGTCCGCCCTCGTCATGGGCTCCACCGCGGAGAACCTGCACGACCGGTTCCCGCACCTCAGCAAGGAGCGGGCGGACGCGTTCGCGGTCGCCAGCCAGGACAAGTACGCGAAGGCCGTCGCGAACGGCAAGGTCGAGCCCGACCTGGTGCCGATGGCCACCCGGAGCGTCGAGAAGGGCTGGGGGCTCGCCACCGCGGACGAGCCGCCGCGGCCGGGCACCACGATGACCGACCTCGCGACGCTGAAGACGCCGTTCCGCCCCCACGGCCGGGTGACCGCGGGCAACGCGGCGGGCCTCAACGACGGCGCGACCGCATGCCTGCTCGCCGCGGAGGAGGTCGCCGACGAGCTCGGGCTCCCGGTGCGGATGCGGCTGGTGGCGTTCTCCTTCGTCGGCGTCGAGCCGGAGGTGATGGGCGTGGGGCCGGTTCCGGCCACCGAGAAGGCGCTGGCCCAGGCAGGCCTCACGATCGACGACATCGGGCTGTTCGAGCTCAACGAGGCGTTCGCCGTCCAGGTGCTCGCGTTCCTCGACCACTTCGGCATCGCCGACGACGACCCCCGCGTCAACGAGTACGGCGGCGCCATCGCCGTCGGCCACCCGCTGGCGTCGTCCGGAGTGCGGCTGATGACCCAGCTGGCCCGGCAGTTCGAGGACCACGCCGAGGTCCGCTACGGCCTGACCGCCATGTGCATCGGCATCGGCATGGGCGGTGCGGTGATCTGGGAGAACCCGCACTGGAGCGCCACAGAGCAGGACAGCAGCGGCGAGGACCAGGACGGAGCTGCCGGCAGGTGAGCGAGATGATCCAGTTCCCCGACGAGGTCGTGACCTCGGCGCCCGTGCACTACGTCGACCTCCCGCAGGGCGGCGGCACCGCGGCGCTGATCACCATCGACAACGGCCTCGACCACACCAAGCCGACCACTCTCGGACCGACGAGCCTGGCCAACATCGGTGCCGCGATCGACGAGGCTCTGGGCCGCGACGACGTCGTGGCCGTCGCCGTCACCGGCAAGCCGTTCATCTTCGCGGTCGGCGCCGACCTGAAGGTGATGCAGGCTGGGGCCACGCCCGAGCAGGCGAAGGCGTACTTCGCCCTCGGTCACGACACCTTCCGCAAGCTGCGCGACGCAAAGGTTCCCACCTTCGCGTTCCTCAACGGTGCGGTCATGGGCGGCGGTCTCGAGCTCGCCCTGCACTGCCACTACCGGACCCTGTCGGCCGGAGTTCCCGCGGTCGCGTTCCCGGAGGTCTTCCTCGGCCTGGTCCCCGGCTGGGGTGGCAGCCAGCTGCTGCCCAACCTGGTCGGTGCCGACAAGGCCGTCACGGTCATCGTCGAGAACGCCATGAACCAGAACCGCATGCTCCGGGCCGAGCAGGCGTACGACCTGGGCATCGCCGACGTCCTGCTGGAGCCCGCCGACTTCCTCGAGCAGTCGCTCATCTGGGCGTCCGCGGTCGTCCGCGGGGAGACGGTCGTGCAGCGACCCGAGATCGACCGCGGGAAGGCCTGGGACCAGGCGCTGGCCCGCGCCAGGGGCATCGCCGACATGCGCGTGCACGGGGCCGCCCCGGCGCCGTACAAGGCGGTCGAGCTGATCGGGCTGGCCCGCACCGCGTCGTACGACGAGGGGATCGCCGCCGAGCGCAAGGCCCTGTTCGAGCTGGCGATGAGCGAGGAGCTGCGGGCCGGGCTCTACGCGTTCGACCTGGTCCAGCGCCGGGCCAAGCGCCCCGCCGGCGTACCCGACCGGTCGCTGGCCCGCGAGGTCACCAAGGTCGGCATCGTCGGCGCCGGCCTGATGGCCTCGCAGCTGGCGCTGCTCTTCGCCCGGCGGCTGGAGGTGCCGGTCGTGATGACCGACCTCGACCAGGTGCGGGTCGACAAGGGCGTCGGCTACGTGCACGGCGAGGTCGACAAGCTGCTCGGCAAGGGCCGTATCAACCAGGACAAGGCGAACCGGCTCAAGGCGCTGGTGACCGGAAGCACCGGCAAGGACGCCTTCGCCGACGCCGACTTCGTCCTCGAGGCCGTGTTCGAGGAGATGAAGGTCAAGCAGCAGGTGTTCGCCGAGGTGGAGGCCGTGGTCTCCCCCGAGTGCGTGCTCGCGACCAACACCTCGTCGTTGTCGGTGACCGAGATGGCCTCCGCGCTGGAGCACCCGGAGCGGGTCGTGGGCTTCCACTTCTTCAACCCGGTGGCAGTGCTGCCGTTGCTGGAGATCGCCCGCACCGAGCGGACCGACGACGCCGCCGTGGCGACCGCGTTCGCCGTGGGCAAGGCGCTGAAGAAGTCCTGCGTCCTGGTCGCGGACCGACCGGCGTTCATCGTGAACCGGCTGCTCACCCGCTTCCTCGGAGAGGTCACCAGGGCCGTCGACGAGGGCACCGACTTCCAGGTGGCCGACAAGGCGCTGGCGCCGCTCGGCCTGCCGATGGCGCCGTTCGTCCTGCTGCAGCTGGTCGGGCCGGCGGTGGCGCTGCACGTGGCGGAGACGATGCACGAGGCGTTCCCGGACCGCTTCGCGGTCTCGGAGAACCTCGGCCGTCTGGTCGCGGCGGGCAAGACGGGCGTCTACGTCTGGGAGGGCGCGACCCCGAAGGTGGACCCGGAGGTCGCCGAGCTGTTCCAGCAGGGTACGTCGCCGCTGACCGAGGAGGAGGTCCGCCGCCGGGCGCTGGACGCGCTGGCCGAGGAGATCCGGTTGATGCTCGACGAGGGCGTGGTGCAGGACGTCCGCGACATCGACCTGGCGATGCTGCTCGGCGCGGGCTGGCCGTTCCACCTCGGCGGGGTGACGCCGTACCTCGACCGCGAAGGTGTCTCGGAACGGGTGACCGGTCGCCGGTTCCTCGAGCCCGGGGTGGCGAGCCTCCCCCGCCGCTGAGTCGTCCAGCTGTGCCGAACCACGGCAGCCCGCCCGGAGGCCGCAGCGACGAGACCGGCCGATGAGTCGCGGTCCGCGCTGCCGTCTACCCTGCCGACGATCGGTGACGAAGGGGACTGCACATGGACTGGACGCTCGAGGTCGTGGTGCTCCCGGTACGAGACATGGACCGGGCGGTGGCCTTCTACCGCGACCAGGTCGGTTTCCACCTGGACCACGACACCCGCAACGAGCACATGCACGTCGTGCAGCTCACTCCTCCGGGCTCCGGCTGCTCGGTCGTCATCGGGGACCACCCGTCGCAGAACGAGATGGCGCCCGGGTCGATGCGCGGGCTGCAGCTCGTCGTGGCCGACGCGGAGGCGGCCCGCGCCGAGCTTCTGTCCCGGGGGGTCGAGGCGAGCGAGACCACCGTGCTCGACCAGCGCGACGGCGGCACCTTCTTCGGTTTCAGCGACCCGGACGGCAACACCTGGACCGTCCAGCAGCTGAAGGTCCGCGGCGAGACCCCGCTCATCCCGGTGGAGCACCGCGGCCGCTTCGGGACCGAGTAGCCGCCACCGCACCCGCCCCCGTCGACTGGCGGAGGTCTTCGGTCGGAGGCGGCTGAAAACCGAAGACTTCCGCCAGTCAAGGGTGCGGTTGGGACGCGGCGGGCTGGTCGGGCCAGAGAACGGCGTACGACGGGTCGCTGCCGGCCCGCAGGCGCGCGAACCGGAGCAGCTCACGGACGATCCCGGCGTTGCCCATCGCCCAGCCCTGGCGCGGCGCGAGCTCGCTCGGGGTCGCCCGGTGCTCGTGGTTGGACCAGCGGGCGCCGTCGTCGTCCACGGTGGCGCGCCCGGCCAGGTCGCCGACCAGGACCCGCGCGAACGCAAGGTCGGTGCGACCCTCGACGGCGAGGTCGCAGGCCAGCGCGAGCACACCGGCGGTGCCGCAGCAGCGGCCGCTGTTGTCCCAGAATCCGGGGCGCAGACGGGCCGGCAGCCCGGACGTGGTGACCGTGTGCCAGCAGCGGTCCACCAGTCCCGACCAGGCCGGGTCGCCCGTGACCCTGGCGAGCAGGCGGAAGGTCTGCGCGTCCCCCGCGGGGCCATGGCACCAGCCGTAGCTGTACCTCTCGATCAGCTCCGGCCGGTGCTGCGGGTCGGAGTGCGGCACGAGGAAGCCGTCCGGCCCGGCCTCGTCCCGGCCCACGACGTCCGCAGCCCCTGCCAGCGCCAGCCTGAGCATGTCGTCACGACCGGTGGCGGCACCGACCGAGGCCAGGGCATGGACGATGCCCAGGGTGCCGTGCGAGATGTGGTGGAACCGGGCCGGTGTGGCCACCCGGACCTCCCAGTGCACGCCGTACGGCGTCGACTCGGCGGTACGCAGGTAGGGCTCGACCGCCAGGACCGCCAGGTCGACGTCACCTGCCTCGAGCGCACCGAGCGCGATGCCGGCGTTGCCGCCGAGCAGCTCGAACTGGTCGCTCCAGCGCTCGCCGTCGAACCGGGACCGGACCGTCGCCAGCGCGCGCTCGGCAGCCGACAGCAGGCCCGGCTGCCCGAGCCGGACGCCGGCCTGGTGCAGCGCGAACGCGGGACCGGTCAGGCCGAAGTACAACGACGAGTGATCGTCGGCGCCCAGACCTGCCGCCAGTGCTGCCGCGGCGCGGCCCGCCGCGTCGGCGAAGCGCTCCTCGCCGAAGTGCGCGTGCGCCTCCAGGAGCGTGACGAGGATGCCGGCGGCACCGCTGTAGAGCGTGCGGTCGACCTCGTCGGCGTCCGCCGTCCCGGCCCAGACCAGCCCGTCGGAACCGGGTCGCGCCGACCCGAGCAACCATTTCAGCCCGGCAACCGCCAGCGTCTCGGCGTCGAGCAACTCCCCCGTCACCCGACCAGCGTGCCAGCACCCAGACCCTGAGCGATGAGTCCCTGTCGGTCCCGCGGTCTACCGTTCGTAGCGATCCCACCCCCCCTGCAGGCGAGGAGCACGCGGTGACCACTCGACTCAACCCGTACGTCAGCTTCGACGGCAACGCCAAGGAGGCGCTCGAGGCATACCAGGGCATCTTCGGCGGTGACCTCTCGATGAACACCTTCGCCGAGTTCGGCCAGCCGGACACCCCGCATGCGGACAAGATCATGCATGCCCAGCTCGAGACCGATCGTGGCCTCGTCCTGATGGCCGCTGACACCCCTCCGGACAGCAAGTTCGAGCCCGGGAGCAACTTCGCCATCAGTCTCAGCGGCGACGACGCCGACGAGCTGCGTGGCTACTGGGGCGCGCTCTCCGAGGGCGGCATGGTGGCGGTTCCGCTGGAGAAGCAGATGTGGGGCGACGAGTTCGGCATGTGCATCGACCGGTTCGGCCTTACCTGGATGGTGAACATCAGCCAGCCGCAGGGCTGAGTCCCCGTCGACTGGCGGAAGTCTCCAGCCTGCGGCGGCTGAGAAGCGAAGACTTCCGCCAGTCGAGGACCCGGGAGGGGGCGGTCAGGGCAGCAGCAGGGCTGCGTCGCCGAACTCGTGCCACAGGTAGCCCGCCGCGCGGGCCTCGGCGTACGCCTGCTCGACCAGGACCTCGCCCGCGACCGCCACGAGCAGGTCCAGGTGCGAGGCGCCGTCCTCGTGCCACCCGGTGACCAGACCGGTCACGACCCGAGCCGGCCGGTCCGGACCGAGCACCAGGTCGGTCCACCCCTCGCCCGGCCGGACGGTGCCGTCCGGCTCCGCGACGGTCTCCAGCGCCCGGGCGACCGTCGTGCCCACGGCGACCACCCGCCCGCCGTGCACCCGGGTGTGGTTCACCAGGGCGGCGGTGGCGGCTGGGACGACGTACGGCTCGGGCAGCGGCGGCTCGCCCGGCTCCAGCGACGACACCCCGGTGTGCAGGGTGAGCGGCGCGACGCCGACGCCGGTCGTGACCAGGCCGGTCACCAGGGCGGCGGTGAACGGGCGGCCGGCGCTGGGCATCTCCGCGCTGCCCGGCACCCGGCCGAAGACCGTCCGGTAGCTGTCCACGGGCCAGTCGCCCGGGACGTAGGAGTACGCGATCGGCCGGCCGTGCCGAGCCAGGTACTCCGGCACGGCCCCGGGCACGACCAGCCGGGCCCGCCACAGCCGGGTCGTCGCCGGGTCCGCCCCCTCGTCCGGGTAGGGCGTCATGACGCGGAGCCGAGCTCCCGGCAGGGCCACGGTGTCGCCGGCGACGACGTCACGCAGCGGGCCGGACGCACGTCGATCAGGCCGCAGCTCGACCGCCCAGGTGCCGTCCGGCAAGGCGGAGGACAGGTGCACGGTGACCGGACGGCCCGCCTGCGTGCCGTCGACGGCGGCAGGAAGGGTCTCGGACGTGTTCACCACCAGGAGATCTCCGGCGGACAGGTACGACGCCATCTCGCGGAAAGCCGCGTGGGAGATGCCCGACGTGTGGGCGACCAGCAGCCGCACCTCGTCCCGGGCGAGCCCCCGGGCCTCCGGCGGCTCGCTGGCGAAGCGGACCGGCGGTACCGGCAGTGCCTCGGCGGTCATCGGGCCGCGTCCACGGAGAGCAGCTCGACGGCCCGGTACCGCCCGCTCGGTGGCCGTCGGTCCAAGAGGGCTCGCAACGCCGGGACGGCGACGGTCCCCGGTTCCGGCCGGTCCGAGATGTCCTCACCCGGGAAGGCGGCCTGCTGCATCGCCGTCCGCATGTCACCCGGGTCGAAGGCGTACACCGAGAGAGCCGGCTCCTCGGCCGCCAGGACGGCCGACAGGTGGTCCAAGGCGGCCTTGGCCGAGCCGTAGCCGCCCCAGCCCTCGTAGGCCTCGACGGCGGCGTCCGAGCTGACGTCGACCACCACCCCGTGGGACCGCCGCAGCAGCGGAAGCGCGTCGCGCAGGAGTGCGTGCGGCGCCAGGACGTCGACGTCGTACACCCGGGCCAGCTCGTCGGTCGGGTAGGCGGACAGGTGCGGCTGCGGGCTGGGGCCCAGGTGGCTGGCGTTGTTGACCAGGAGGTCGAGGCCGCCGAGGTCGACGGCGGCGGCCAGCAGCTCCTTGCGGTGCCGGGCATCGGTCACGTCGCCCGCCACGAGCCGCGTACGCGCGGGGTCGAGGTCGACAGCCGAGGACGAGAGCGCGGCGGCGTCGCGGGCGTCGAGGACCAGCGACCAGTCCAGTTCCGACAGAGCGTGGGCGAGCGCGTGTCCGAGGCCGCGCGAGGCGCCGGTGATCAGGGCGACAGGCATCAGGTTCGTCTCCTTGCTTTTCGGGTTCGTCGTGAGCATCCTTGAACATGAAGTTGACTTCAGGTCAAGCAACAGGCGAGGAGCCGTGGACACCCAGGACCTTCTGACCGTCGGTGCGGTCTCACGGCGCAGCGGCTTCGCCCCGTCGGCCCTGCGCTACTACGAGAGCGTCGGTCTGCTGCAGGCCGACCGGACGTCCGGCGGCCAACGCCGGTACCGACGCAGCGTCCTGCGCCGGCTGGCGTTCATCCGGGCCGCACGCAACATCGGCCTCTCCCTCGACGAGGTCGCCGACGCGCTCGCGACCCTCCCCCGCGGCCGGACCCCCACCAAGGCCGACTGGGCCCGGCTGAGCCGGTCCTGGCGGTCCCGGCTCGACGACCAGATCGCCGGGCTGGTGGCGCTGCGCGACGGACTGGACTCGTGCATCGGCTGCGGGTGCCTCTCGCTGCGCACCTGCGCCGTCTCGAACCCCGGGGACGGACCGGCGGTCGCGCGAGGCGCCGGTCCGGGGGCGGCCTTCCTGCCGCCCTCCCTGCGCCGTCAGGTCGACGACACCTAGCCGGTAGCGGGTCGGGAACGGGTCCGACGAGCGCGCCGGGGCCTCGGCCGTAGGGGTACGACCACGCTGGGTGAGCGTGTCTCACCCTGCTGGGCGAGTCTCATCGAGCCACCGGCTGGGTACCGTCGGGGGGTGCAGGCACCAGACTCGCCCGACCTGCGCCGACTCGCCCTGGCGGTGTCGGTGCTGGACGACGTCGACATCGTCCCGCTCGACGACGGTGTGCTCCTGACCGGCGACGTCCCCGTCGAGGTGAGCTGGCTCGAGCTGAGGCGTGCCCTCGGCGGAGCCGACCCCGAGGACGACCTGGGGCGGCTGCGGGTCAGCGCGTGGCTGCACGCGCGGCGGATCGCCGCCACCGTGCACCGCGAGCACCTGCGCGAGCAGGCCCGGCCGGTCGGGCTGCCGGTCGACCACCCGCTGCACCCGGGGCTGGACTGGGTCCGCCACCGCGTGCTCGGGGACGCGCTCGACCTCGGGTTCGGTTTCGTGGGCGTCGGCATCGACCCCGACGAGGTGATCGTCATCCCGCAGGGCGCGCTGGACGCCGCCGGCGTCGACCCGACGCCGTGGTGGCCGGTGGCCCTCGACTACCTGGAGCGGATGGGCGGCGTCGCGGCGCAACGGCTCCGGACCAACCCGGTCCTGCGACCGATCGGCGACTGCGACGTCGCCACCCTGCTCGGCTCGCGCACCCTGCGCGCCGCGCTCTGCGCCGAGGACGGCACCGGCATGCGCGCGGCCGCGGTCCCGATGCTGCGCCGGGGTTGGCTGGACCTCACCCGCATCGACCCGGCGTTCACCGCCGCAGCCGCTGCCGCCACCGGCCCCGCCGAACGCGGCTTCGCCCGGCCGCTGCTGCTCACGGTCGACGAGGTCACCCTCGCACCCGAGGGTGGTCGGCCGGCCGAGATCGTGCTGCGCGACGCGGCCGTCGCGACCCCGCACACCCGCCCCGTGCTCTACAACTGAGCAACGGCTCACCGGCACCGCCCGGTGCACCCCGGGCACGCTGCTCGCCTCGGGAGAGGATGTCGGCATGACCTCCCACCCCGCTCCGCTCGACGTCGCCCGCGTACGGGCCGCATTCCCCGCGCTGGACCATGGCGTGGCGCACTTCGACGGTCCCGGTGGCTCGCAGGTGCCGGGCGTGGTGGCCGAGGCCGTCGCCCGCACGCTCACCGCCGGCATCTCCAACCGCGGCAGCGTCACCGACGCGGAGCGCCGCGCCGACGCCACCGTCGTCGGGGCTCGTGCGGCGATCGCGGACCTGCTGGGAGTCGAGCCGCGGGGAGTCGTGTTCGGCCGGTCGATGACCCAGCTCACGTACGACGTGTCCCGGGCGCTGGCCAAGCAGTGGCGCCCCGGGGACGAGGTCGTGGTCACCCGGCTGGACCACGACGCGAACATCCGCCCGTGGGTCGCCGCCGCCGAGACTGCCGGGGCAACGGTGCGGTGGGCCGGCTTCGACCGGACGACCGGCGAGCTCGACCCGGCCGAGGTCACCGGTCTCATCGGCGGGCGCACCCGGCTGGTCGCTGTGACCGGTGCGTCGAACCTGCTCGGCACCCGCCCGGACGTCGCCGCCGTCGCAGCAGTCGCTCACGCGGCGGGCGCTCTCGTGTACGTCGACGGCGTGCACCTGGCACCGCACACGCCGGTCGACGTGTCAGCCCTGGGTGCCGACTTCTTCGCGTGCTCGGCCTACAAGTTCTTCGGTCCGCACCTGGGTGTCGTGGTGGCCGACCCCGGCCTGCTGGAGACGCTGCACCCGGACAAGCTGCTGCCCTCGAGCGACGCCGTTCCGGAGCGGTTCGAGCTCGGGACCCTCCCCTACGAGCTGCTGGCCGGCGTGGTCGCCACGGTGGACTTCATCGCCGACCTGGCACCGGGTCCCGGCGACCGCCGGGCTCGGGTACTGGCGTCGATGGCGGCCGTCGAGGCGCACGAGGACCGGCTTCTCGACCGACTGCTGGCCGGGCTGGGCGATCTCCCTGCCGTGACCCTGCACAGCTCGCCCCAGCGGCGTACGCCGACGGTGCTCTTCTCGGTGGCCGGCCACACCGGCCGCGAGGTGTACGAGCAGCTGGGCAGGCAGCGGATCAACGCGCCGGCCGGCACCTTCTACGCGCTGGAGCCGGCCCGGTGGGCCGGCCTGGGCGACACCGGTGCCGTCCGCGCCGGGCTGGCGCCGTACACCGACAACGAGGACGTCTCGCGCCTGCTGGCGGCCGTGACCGCACTGGCCGCCACCGGCTGACCGCGCGGCGGTGGCCTCGTCAGAGGTTGCCGTCGGCTCCTCCCCAGCCGTCGCCCTGCGGAGGCGGCCCGCCGGCGGACCCCGTGTTGCGGTGACCTCGAGGGTCCGTGCCGCCCGCACCCGGGCCGCTGTCGCGACGCCGCCAGACCAGCAGCCCGATCGGGACGAGCAGGACGACCGCGAAGAACACGAACCACGCCACGGGGCACCTCCGGGTCGGACGACTGCGCGCAGCTGCCCGCGAGCCTATGCCGACTCGGCACCCGATCGGCCGCAGGAGCACCCGACGCCCCAGGACGGAACCAGGCGCCCCGGCGCCGCGTCGAAGCCGCAGTCCGTGACCCAGGAGGCCGCCATGTCCCGCAGTGCCCGCTCGCCGCTCCTCGTCCTCGCCGCCGTCGTCAGGCACGCTCGCGCTGGTCGTCGCCGGCTGGCTGCTCGGCCACGGCGGCTCGACGGTGCCTTCCGCGGCGGCGGCCGGTTCGTCCGACACCTCGGGTGACCGGGCCCGCGACGGCGTCCTCGTCTCCGGCACGGGCGAGGTGACCGGCCGACCGGACACCCTGGTCGCGCAGTTCGGCGCCGAGGCCACGGCCGCCTCGGTCGACGACGCACTGGCCCGCGCCGACCGCGCCCTCGGCCGCATCACCGCCGCCCTGCTGAAGGGCGGCGTGGACAAGGCCGACCTGCAGACCGCCGGCCTGGACATCTACCCCCGGTACGACAACGACGGCCGGCAGGTCACCGGCTACCAGGCCGCCCAGCAGCTCACCGTGACGTTCCGCGACGTCGACACGGCCGGCCGGCTGATCGGCGCCGCGGTGACCGCAGGCGGCGACGCCGCCCGGTTGTTCGGGCTGTCCTTCCGCATCGACGACGACTCCGCGCTGCTCGCCGACGCGCGGCGCAAGGCGTTCGACGACGCCAGGGCCAAGGCAGAGCTCTACAGCGGCGCCGCGGGCCGCGGCCTCGGCCGGGTCGTCAGCGTCACCGAGTCCGTCACCGGCAACGACCGGCCGTACCCGATGAGCGCCTACGCCGCCGACAGCGCCGGGGCCGGCGACGTGCAGATCCAGCCCGGCCAGCAGCAGCTGGCCGTGACGGTGAACGTGGAGTGGTCCTTCGACTGAGTCCGATCCCGCTGCACCACAACGGTTTCGAATCGTTCGCGGTCGAGGGTGTGTGTCCGGGGGTGGTCGTAGGTTCGGTGCATGGGGATGAGCGCGCTGGACCTGGTCGAGGCCTTGGTCGAGCGCGGCAGCGGCTGGGAGCGGGCGGCGCTGGACCTGCAGCTGGACGGGTCGGTGTCGGAGCTGGCGGGGCTGCTGGAGTCGGTCGACCCCGCGGCCCTGGAGCATGGCGAGCTGGTCGGGTACCTGCGGCTGACCGAGCGGGTCACCGCGAAGGTCGCCGCGGTCGCGCAGCGGACCGTCGCGCTGGTCGCGGACCGCACCGAGGCGCTCGGGCTGCACCCGGCCGAGGCCCGGCACGAGCTGGCGGCGGCGCTGCGGCTCTCGCCGGTGACGGCCTCCCAGCGGGTGCGGGTGGCCCTGGACCTGCGGGACCGGTTCCCGGCCACCCTGGCGCTGATGGACACCGGCCGGGCCGGCTACCTGCACGCGGCGAACCTGGTGCGCGAGACCGAGGGCCTCGACGAGGCCACCGCCGCCGCGGTCGAGGCGCGGGTGCTGCCGGTGATGCCGGCCCAGACCCCGGCCGAGACCCGCCGCGCGGTCCGGGACGCGGTCGTGCGGGTCGACCCGGCCGCCGCCGCGGAGCGGGCCAGGACCGCCCACGAGCAGCGGCGGATCGAGCGGGTCCCGGACCGGGACGGCCGCACCGGCTGGTACCTGCCGCTGGCCGCCGACGTCGAGGGCGAGCTGTGGGGGGCCGTCACCGCCCGGGCCACCGCGGTGCAGGCCGCCCGCCGGGCCGCCGGGCTCGACGACCCCGGGCTGGACGCGCTGCGGGTCGACCTGGTCGTCGACACCCTGCTCGGCCTCGACACGGCACCGAGTGGACCGGCGGGACCGACCGCGGCGACCGGCCGCCGGCTGCCGAGGTGTTCCTGCGGCGGCGCGCAGACCGCAGCCGTGGTGCTCGACCTGCCCACCGCCCTCGCCCTGGCCGACAACCCCGGCCACCTACCCGGCTACGGCGCGATCCCGGCCGAGCTCGCCCGGGCGATGGCCGCCGACCGCGACTGGGTCCGCTGGACCACCGAACCGGGCACCGGCGCCCTGCTCGACCGCGGCGCCCGCCGCTACCGGCCCAGCGCCGCCCTCGAGGCCTACGTCAACGCCCGCGACCAGGTCTGCGGCTTCCCCGGCTGCACCCAGCCCGCCCACGCCTGCGACTGCGACCACATCCAGCCCTACCGCACCAGCAACCCCGCCCAGACGACCCGCGCCAACCTCGGACCACTCTGCCGCCAGCACCACAACGCCAAGACCCACGGCCACTGGCACCTGCACTACGACCCGCACACCCAGGTCAAGACCTGGACCTCACCCCTCGGGAACACCTACCGCAAGCACGCCACCCCCATGCTCACCTGACCGAGCCCGGGCATCGATGACCTCACCCCACGCCTCGTCCGACCGGGCCGCGATTCAGTCGGCGAGGTGGTGCTGCTCGACCTCGCCGGACAGCCCGGCCACCGTCTCAACGATGTCGCGTGCGATGTCCTGCGCGGTGAGGCCGATCTCGACCAGGATCTCCGGGCGCTTGGCGTGGTCGAGGAAGCGCAGCGGGATGCCGAAGTCGCGCAGCGGAGTGCCGACCCGGGCATCCCGGAGGGCTTGCGCGACCGCACCCGCCACGCCGCCCCGCAGGCCGTCCTCGACCACGACCACCGCTCGGACGTCACGCGCCATCCGGACCACCTCGTCCGGCACCGGCTTGACCCACCGTGGGTCGACGACGGTGACGCCGATGCCCTGCCGGGCGCATCGCTCGGCGACGTCCAGACAGGTCTCGACCATCGAGCCCACGGCGACCAGCAGGACGTCGTCACCGTCGCGGCGCATGACGTCGACCCCGCCCACCCGTTCGAGGGCAGGTAGGTCGGGACCGACCGCTCCCGTCGGGTAGCGCACCACGGTGGGTGCGTCGTCGACTTCGACCGCCTCTCGGAGCTCCTCGCGCAGCGTCACCGCGTCGCGCGGCGCGGCCAGCCGTAGGCCGGGCACCGCCTGCAGCACGGTCATGTCCCACATCCCGTGGTGGCTGGCGCCGTCCGGTCCGGTGACGCCGGAGCGGTCCAGGCAGAAGGTCACCCCGCAGCGGTGCAGCGCGACGTCCATGAGGACCTGGTCGAAGGCCCGGTTGAGGAAGGTCGCGTAGACGGCGACCACCGGGTGCAGCCCGCCGAGCGCCAGGCCCGCGGCCGAGGTGGCCGCGTGCTGCTCGGCGATGCCGACGTCGAAGATGCGGTCCGGGTACGCCGCGGCGAACGCGTCCAGCCCGGTCGGGATCAGCATGGCTGCAGTGATGCCGACGACGTCCGGGCGCTCCGCGCCGATCGCGACGAGCTCGTCCGAGAAGACCTGGGTCCAGGCGGTGCCCGACGCGGCCAGCGGCTGCCCGGTCTCCGGGTCTATGACGCCGATACCGTGGAAGTGGTCGGCGACGTCGTCCTCGGCATGCTTGTAGCCCAGGCCCTTGCGGGTGATGGCGTGCACCAGCACCGGTCCCTGAAAGCCCCGCGCCCTGCGTAGAGCGTGTTCCATCGCCTCGATGTCGTGGCCGTCGACCGGGCCGATGTACTTCAGCCCGAGGTCCTCGAACATGCCCTGTGGCGCAACCACGTCCTTGAGCCCCTTCTTGACGCCGTGCAGTGCGTCGTACAGGGGTGGCCCCAGGACGGGTGTGCGGCCGAGCACCTGCTTTCCCCACTCGAGGAACCGCTCGTACCCGCGGGTCGTCCGGAGGGTCGCCAGGTGGTGGGCGAGACCGCCGATCGTGGGAGCGTAGGACCGTTCGTTGTCGTTGACGACGATGACCAGCCGGCGGCTGTGGTCGGCGGCGATGTTGTTGAGAGCCTCCCAGGCCATCCCCCCGGTCAGCGACCCGTCACCGACGACGGCCACCACGCAGCGGTCGGTCTCCCCCCGCAGCTGGAAGGCCTTGGCCATGCCGTCGGCGTAGGACAGCGCGGTGGAGGCGTGCGAGTTCTCGATGACGTCGTGGTCGGACTCGGCGCTGCTCGGGTAGCCCGAGAGGCCGCCCTTCTGCCGCAGCGAGCCGAACTGCGTGGCCCGGCCGGTGACCATCTTGTGGACGTAGGCCTGGTGCCCGGTGTCCCAGAGGATCCGGTCGCGGGGCGAGTCGAACACCCGGTGCAGGGCCAGCGTGAGCTCGACGGCGCCGAGGTTGGGGCCGAGGTGCCCGCCGGTGCGCGACACCGACGCGACGAGGAGGGTACGGATCTCTTCCGCGAGTGTCCCGAGCTGCTCGTGGTCGAGCTGTCGGAGGTCCGCAGGGCAGTGGATCGAGTCCAGCAGGCCCACGCGCACTCCTCTCGCTCGTCTTGGTCCGGTGTCGGCCGGGTCCGGTGTCGGTCGCGGTGCCGAGTCTACGTTCCCTCCGAGGACGCCCTGGAATCACCAGGGGTTCCCCTGCCCGGCCCGGCGCGGACGCGGACCGGCTAGAGCCGGGCCCGGAACCTCGTGCCGCGCAGCGCCTCCTCGACCAGCCAGACCGCCCGCTGCACCCGGACCAGGCGAGCCCCCTCGCGTTCCCAGGCCGCCACGGCCGCGGCGACCGTCGTGGCGTCGGCCACGTCGCGCAGCTCGTCCCTCGCCGTGGACAGGCCCAGGCGGGCGGCCTCGACCGCCGCGGCCACGTGCCGGGCGGCGAACCGCGCCAGCACGACCGGATGGTTGCGCAGGACCTCGTGCGCCCGGTAGTCAGGCGGGCAGAGGTCGAACAGCCACCCGGTCGCGGTGCGCTCCCATTCCGGCGAGCCCGGGGGACGCACCTCCTCGGGCCACCCTGGTGGCACGACCGGCCGGTTCACCCGAGGCCGCCGAGAAGGCCGAGCGTGACCGCCGCCGCGAGGACGGCGAACGCGGCGGTCGGGCTCATCGGCCACCACCGTAGTCAGCCGGCGGCGCGACTGCCCCGGTCGGGCGCCCGCAGCACGCGCTCGGTGCGGTCAGTCCACCGCCAGCAGGATGACCTGGGTGTCCTGGCCGGGCGTGAAGTTGTTGTCGCTGACGAGCAGGACCGAGCGGCGCCCGTCGGGCAGCCGCGGACCGAAGGTCATCCCCTCGACGTTGTCCAACGGTTGGCCCTCGACGAGCGCTGGGAGCTCGAGCAGGAGGCTCTTGCGCACCGGACGGAGGCGGCGCACGTCGTGGATGTCCGCGACGCCGGCCACGTTGGTGGCGCCCGGCAGCGCGACCCGGTAGATGCGGATGGTGTTGCCTGCCCCGACCGAGAACGACCGCTCCATCGACAGGAGCAGCCTCGGGCTCAGCGGGAGCAGCTCGACGAGACCGTTGACTGTGAACACCGTGGAGGGGGCCACCACCGGTTCGGTCGGGTAGACGTACTCACGGTCCGGCTGGCCCCGGCGCCCGAGGCGGTAGGAGAGGACCCGCGCCGGGCTACCGGTGGTGGTGGTCGCCGCCGGCCCGTCCTGGACCAGCGCGTTCTCGGTGCCCACGAAGAGCCGGCGCCCGTGTCGCGGCGTCACGGCAGCGGCCTCGAATCCCAGGTTCTGCCGGACCCCTGAGGTCGCGGTCGGGTCGAAGTAGTCCGGGACCGCGAGCTCGCGCACCTGCCGCCCGGACAGGTCGAACTCACGGACGAACGGCGCGATGCCGCGGTTCGCGATGCCCTCGGAGGTGACCACCAGGGTTCCCCGCCGGGTGAGGGTGAGTCCCTCCGGGTCCAGGCTGAGCGCGGGGAAGGGCTGTCCGTCCGGGCCGCGCAGTGTCGTGACCGCCAGCACCTTGACGTCACCGGCGTCCAGTGAGCCGTCGCTGACGTCGATCCGCAGTGTGTAGTAGCGCGCGGGCGAGCTGGCGGGGGTGAAGCCTTCACCCTGGTCGTCGGACAGCGCGTAGTAGACGTGCCGCCGGGCGTCGTACGTCATCGACGACAGGCCGCCGACGACGGTGCCCCCGAAGGTCGTACCGGCCGGGATCGTGGTGGCGCCCTGGTAGTCGAGCTCGACGGACGGGCCGCGCCGACCGGTCGCGTCAGCCGGCCCCACGAGCAGGCCGGAGACCAGGCCGGCGACGGCGACGACCAGTGCGGTGCGGCGCAGCAGTGCGGACATGCAGTACTCCCTGAGTCGCGGATGTGCCACTTTGTCCCGGTCGCGGCGCGCCCGCAAGCCCCCGGCCGCCGTCGGAGATGAGCACGTGCGGTCAGCTCGGGCGGTGGGCCGTCAGGTCGCGGACCTCCGCGTATCGGTCTCTGACGCTGGGGGTCGGTGCCGCCTCGAACGTCTCCGTCCCGGCCACCTGCCAGGCAGGCGGCTCGGGCGTGCCCGCGAGCACCCAGGCTGCCTGCCGGGCTGCGCCGTCGGCGACGTACTCCCCTGGCTCGGGCACCAGCACGGGGCAGCCGAGGACGGCCGGGGCGATCCGGCGGACCGCCTCCGACCTGGCTGCGCCGCCGACGAGCAGCACCCGGCTCACCTCGGCGCCCTGGTCGCGCAGCGCGTCCAGCCCGTCGGCCAGCCCGCAGAGCAGACCCTCGACGGCGGCTCGCGCGAGGTGCGCCGGGCTGGTGGATCCCAGCGTGAGACCGTGCAGAGCACCGGTGGCGTCCGGCCGGTCCGGGGTGCGCTCACCCTCCAGGTAGGGGACGAGGACGAGACCGTCGGCCCCGGCGGGCGCACTGAGCGCAAGCTCGGACAGGCCGGCGTGGTCGGTGCCCAGCAGCCGCGCGGTCGCATCCAGCACCCGGGAGCCGTTGAGGGTGCAGACCAGCGGCAGGTACCGCCCGGTGGCGTCGGCGAATCCCGCCACGATGCCCGAGGGGTCGCGGGCCGGGACCGACGCGACCGCGCTCACGACGCCGGAGGTGCCGATGGAGACGACGACGTCGCCCGGCTCGGCGCCGACACCGAGCGCCGCGGCAGCGTTGTCACCCGCCCCCGGCCCCAGCACCAGCCCGCCGACCTGGGCGGCCGGGTCGTGCGGACCGGCCACCTCCGGCACGGTGAGGTCGCGCCCGAAGCCGCGCTCGAGCAGGTCCGGGCGGTACTCCCCGGCCACCGCGGACCAGTAGCCGGTGCCGCTCGCATCGCTGCGGTCGGTGCGCAGGGACCCCAGCCCCGAGGGCGAGCCGAGGTCGGCAGCCAGGGTCCAGGTGAGCCAGTCGTGCGGCAGGCAGACCGCCTCGGTTCGGGCCGCGAGGTCGGGCTCGTGCTCGGCGAACCAGCGCAGCTTGGACACCGTGAACGACGCGACCGGCACGACGCCGACCGCCTCGGCCCAGGCAGCCCCGCCGCCGAGCTCGTCGACGAGGTCCTGGGCCGCGGCCGCCGATCGGGTGTCGTTCCAGAGCAGCGCCGGGCGTACGACGGCTCCCGACCCGTCCAGGCAGACCATGCCGTGCTGCTGGCCGCCGACCGACAGGGCGGCGACGTCGTCGAGCCCGCCGGCCGCCGCGACCGCCACCTGGAGCGCCTCCCACCAGGCAGCGGGGTCCACCTCGGTGCCGACCGGGTGCGGCGCCCGGCCGAACCGGACGAGCGCCCCGCTGGCCGCGTCCCGCACGACCACCTTGCAGGCCTGGGTGGACGAGTCGACCCCGGCGACCAGCTCCCCCGCAGCGGCCATGCTCAGCGGGCGCCGAGGACGTGCTCGACGGCGAGCTGGTCCAGCCGGCCGAAGCCGAACCCACGCGCCGCCGCCGCCTCGACGTCGAAGGACTCGAAGGCGCTGGTGTCGGCGAGCAGACCGTCGTACGTCTCGCCCTCTGCCAGGGTCGGCACTGCCAGCTCGCCGACCTTCGACGCCGCGAGCGCGTCCTGGACCTCCGGGTCGGCCCGGAACGCGGCGGCCCGCTCCTTGAGCAGCAGATAGGTGCGCATGTTCGCCGCCGCCGACGCCCAGACGCCGCTCATGTCCTCCGTGCGCATCGGCTTGTAGTCGAAGTGCCGCGGACCGTCGTACGCGGGGGCACCGGCGGGGCCGCCGTTCTCCAGCAGGTCGACGAGGAAGAAGGCGCTGAGCAGGTCACCGTGGCCGAACACCAGGTCCTGGTCGAACTTGGGACCGTGCTGGCCGTTGAGGTCGATGTGGAACAGCTTGCCCTGCCACAGCGCCTGCGAGATGGCGTGCACGAAGTTCAGGTTCGACATCTGCTCGTGGCCCACCTCCGGGTTGAGGCCGACCATCTCGTGGTGCTCGAGGCTGGAGATGAACGCCAGCGCGTGGCCGACCGTCGGCAGCAGGATGTCGCCGCGCGGCTCGTTCGGCTTGGGCTCGATCGCGAACCGCAGATTGTAGCCCCGGTCGATCGAGTACTGCGCCAGCATATCGATGCCCTCGCGGTACCGGTCCAGGGCGGCCCGCACGTCCTTCGCCGCGTCGGTCTCGGCGCCCTCGCGGCCGCCCCAGAAGACGTAGGTCTCGGCGCCCATCTCGCCGGCGAGGTCCATGTTGCGCATCACCTTGCGCAGCGCGAACCGCCGGATCGACCGGTCGTTGCTGGTGAAGCCGCCGTCCTTGAAGACCGGGTGGGTGAACAGGTTGGTCGTCATCATCGGGACGGACATCCCGGTCTCGTCCAGCGCCGACCGGAACCGCTTGATGTGGTCGTCGCGGGTCGTGCCGTCGCTGCCGAAGGGGATCAGGTCGTCGTCGTGGAACGTGACGCCGTAGGCACCCATCTCGGCCAGCCGGTGCACGGTCTCGACCGGGTCGACCGGCGCCCGGGTCGCGTCGCCGAACGGGTCACGGGCCTGCCAGCCCACCGTCCAGAGGCCGAAGGTGAACTTGTCCGCGGACGTGGGCCGAAGGTCGCTCATGGTCTTCTCTCTTCGTGGGTTCTGATGCGGGACTACGAAGCCGTCCGCCGGGACAGCTCCAGAAGCGGGTCGGACAGCAAGGGGTCGAAGGCGAGCTCGGCGGCCCCGAGGAGGGTCGAGTCGGCGCCGAGCCCGGGCGCGACCAGGCGCACCTGGTGGACGAGTGCCGCCAGACCCGAGGCCTGGAACTCGGCGCGCACGGTGTCTCCGGCGGCCATCAGCACGGCTTCCAGCGCCCCGCCCATGATCACCACCTCCGGGTTGAGGACGTTCACCACGTTGGCGGTCCCGCGGCCCAGCCACCTCGCGACGTGCGTCAGGGCCGTGAGCGCGCGCGGGTCCCCGTCGGTCGCGGCGCCGACGACCTCTCGTACGCCCGCGAGGCCCCCGCCGGCCGGGCGCCCGGCGAGCTCGAAGAGCCGCTCCTCGCCGCACTCGGTCTCCCAGCAGCCGGTCGAGCCGCAGTGGCACGCCAGGCCCCCCGGGTTCACCACCGCATGGCCGACCTCGCCGGCGTACCCGGCCCGGCCGCTCAGCGGGCTCCCCCCGGCGAAGATGCCCGCGCCGAGACCGGAGTGCCCCGACAGGTAGACGGCGTCGTCCACGCCGGCCGCGGCGCCGCGGACGTGCTCGGCGCGGATGCCGAGATCGGCGTCGTTGCCGACCGCCACGGTCAGCCCGAGCGCGTGGGCGAGCTCGTATCCGAGCGGGACGTCCTGCCAGCCGAGGTTGGGAGCCAGCCGCACCTGGCCGTCCACCCGACGCACCATGCCCGGCACGGCGACACCGGCGGCCACCACGACACCCTCGCCGGCGACCTCGGCGAGCAACGCAGCGCCCTCCGTCGCCAGCGCGCGAACGGCCGCGCGCGGTCCCGGCGTCCGTCGCGGCCAGCGGCTGTCCCGCCGCGAGAGCACATCGCCCCCGAGGCCGACCCGGGCCACCGTGAGGTGGGTGACACCGACGTCCATCGCCAGCACCTGCACCCGCTCGGTCTCCGGCGACACCACGTGCGACGGCCGGCCGCCGCTGCTCGCGGGGCGACCGGCGTCCTCCCGCACCAGTCCGGCGGCCGCGAGGTCGCCGGTCAGCCCGCCGATGGTGCTGCGGTTGAGGCCGAGCGCCGTCGTGAGCCGGCTGCGCGCCGTCGGCCCGTGCACGTGCACGTAGCGGAGCACCGCGGACAGGTTCCGCTGCCGCACGTCCTCGGACCTCGCCCCACGGGCACCCCGAGCAAGGTCCGTCACCGGTGACCTGGCTAGCCGCGCCCGGACGTCGCCGCGCGCTTCCGCGAGAGGGCGTCGACGCCGGCCGCGAGGAGCAGGACCACACCCGTGACCATGTAGACCACCGCAGCAGCCTGGTTCAGCAGCAGCATGCCGTTGGCGACGACGGCGACCACGAGCCCACCGATGATCGCGTCGAGCGGTCGGCCCTTGCCGCCGAAGAGGCTGGTGCCGCCGATGACCGCCGCCCCGACGGCGTACAGCAGCGTCTCGCCACCGCCGGTCGAGGGGGTGACCGAGTTGACCCGGCTGGCGAGCAGAACACCCGCGACGGCGGCGATCATCGAGCAGAGCACGAAGCAGAGCAGCCGGATCCGGGCCACGTTGATGCCGGCCCGCCGGGCTGCCTCGGCGTTGCCGCCGACGGCGTAGACGTGCCGACCGAAGACCGTGCGGGTGAGCAGCATGCTCAGCAGAACGAGCAGGACGAGCACGACCGGGATCACGAGCGGAACACCCTTGATCGAGGTCACGGCGACGTTCCGGCTGCGCTCGATGCTCAGGTAGTAGGTGGCCAGCCCCAGCAGCACCGTGAGGGTCGCGATCTTGATCAGCCACACGGTCGGGGTCTGGGTGACCAGCCCGCGCGCCCGCCGGGACTGCATCTGCCGGAAGGAGAGGGCGGCGTAGGCGCCGACGATGAGCACGAGCAGGGACCAGCCCAGCCAGATCGGCAGGTTCTTGGACATGATCGCGAGGACCGTGTCGCTCTGGATCCGGATCGTGCCGCCCTGGCCGATGACCTTGAGCAGGATGCCCTGCAGCGCGAGGAACAGCGCCAGGGTCACCACGAACGACGGGATGCCGATGCGCGACACCAGGATGCCGATGAACAGCCCGATCACGGCGCCGGTGGCCAGGCAGGCGAGGACGCCCAGGTACCACGGCATGTCGTTGCGGGTGGCGACCACACCGAGGATCGCCCCCGAGACGCCGGCGGTGTAGCCGGCCGACAGGTCGATCTCGCCGATGAGCAGCACGAACACCAGCCCCATCGCGATGACGATGACCGGAGCGCTCTGGATCAGCAGGTTGGCGAAGTTGAACGGGTTGGTGAACGTGTCCGGCCGCAGGGACGAGAACACGATCACGAGCAGGACCAGACCGAGGATGGCCGGCAGCGGGCCGACGTCGCCGCCGCGCAGCCGGGCCACGTACTCCCGGAAGGCGTCGGACAGGTTGCTCTGCGCCGGGTCGACGGCTGCGGTCGCCTCGTCGTCGCTGGCGGTGGCGTCGGGTACGTCGGTGGAGGTGCTCACGGCCGGACCTCGCTCTCGCCGGTGCTCGTAGGTTGCCGGGGTGCGGCCGGGTTCGAGACCTGGCCGGTGCCGCCGGAGCCGTTCTCCTCGTCGCCCATCGCGCCACCCGTGATGAGCTTGACCACCTCGGAGTGGTTGACGTCCTTGGCCTCGACCTGGGCCGTCATCCGCCCCAGGTACAGGACGGCGATGTCGTCGGCCACCGCGAGGACGTCGTTCATGTTGTGCGAGATGAGGACGACCGCGAGGCCGCGGTCGGCCAGCCGGCGGACCAGGCGCAGGACCTGCTCGGTCTGCGCGACTCCGAGGGCCGCCGTGGGCTCGTCCAGGATGACGAGCTTGGAGTTCCAGAGCACCGCCCGGGCGATCGCCACGGTCTGGCGCTGCCCGCCGGACAGGCTGGCCACCTTCTGCCGGATCGACTTCACCGTCCGCACCGACAGGCTGGCCAGGGTCTCGGCAGCGTGCTGCTCCATGCTGACCTCGTCGAGGAGGCCGTTGGTCAGCGTCTCCCGGCCGAGGTAGAGGTTCTGGACGATGTCGAGGTTGTCGCACAGCGCGAGGTCCTGGTAGACGACCTCGACCCCCAGCGCGTTGGCCTGCTTGGGGTTGTGGACGTGCACGGGCTTGCCCTCGAACAGGTACTCGCCGCGGTCGAACGGGTAGATGCCGGCGATGCCCTTGATCAGGGTGCTCTTCCCCGCGCCGTTGTCACCCACCAGCGCCGTCACCCGGCCGAGCCGCAGGGTCAGGCTGACGTCGTGCAGGACCTGGACGGCCCCAAAGCTCTTGTCGATGCCCCGCAGCTCGAGGAGCGGAGCGGAGTCCGCGGAGCTGGGGCGCCCCGCCTCGGTGGTGGTCGTCGTCATGACACCTCGCCTGCCTCGAATGGTCGGCACCCGACAGAGGAACTCTGCGGGCCACGACACCGGTCGCGCTCGGACGGTTGCACGCTACGCACTTCGGGCGCGCCTGGGGCAGAAGCCCGGCCGGGGATGTGCTCCCCGACCGGGCCCCTGGTCCGTGCTAGCTCAGGCCGAGCTTGGTGCAGTCCGCTGCGAACGCGGCGGTGCAGACCTTGTCCACCGTCGTGTAACCGGCGTCGAAGGGCTCCTTGATGTTGTCCTGCGTCACCCACACCGGGGTGGCGAAGACCGAGGGCACCTTCTTGTTGGCCTGGGTGTCGTCGACCTCACCGTTGACCAGCGAGTCCGCCGAGCCGTCGTTCTTGAGGATCGCGATGGCCAGCTTCGCTGCCGCCTCGGCCTCGAGGTCGACGTTCTTGAAGACGGTGCCGCACTGGGTACCGGCGATGACACGCTGGAGACCCTCGTCGGAAGCGTCCTGGCCGGTGACCGGCACCTTGCCCGCGAGCTTGTTGTTCTTCAGCACGGTCACGATGCCGCCGGCCATGGTGTCGTTGGCCGAGATGACGCCGTCGATCTTGCCGTTGTTCTGGGTGAAGATCTGCTCGAAGGTCGTCTGCGCGACGGTGGCGTCCCACTTGCCCGTCTGGTCGCCGACGATCTTGTAGTCGCCGGAGTCGACCTTGGGCTTGAGTGCACCGTCGTAGCCCTGCTTGAACAGCGCCGCGTTGTTGTCCGTCGGGTCGCCGTTGATCTCGGCGATGTTCGCCTGGGTCTTGCCGAGGCCGTCCAGGCAGGCGATCAGGCCGTCGCCCATCAGCTTGCCGACCTCGACGTTGTCGAAGGACACGTAGTAGTCCGCCGAACCGCCGAGCGTGAGGCGGTCGTAGTCGATGCTGGGGATGCCGGAGTCCTTGGCCTTCTTCTCGCAGGCCGCACCGCTCTCGGAGTCCAGGTTGACGATCATGAGGACGTTGACACCCTCGTTGATCATCGAGTCGCACAGCGCGGCGAACTTGGTCACGTCCTTGGAGGCGCTCTGGATGTTGGCCGAGTAACCGGCCGCCTCGATCGCCTTCGTCAACGCGGGCCGGTCGTTGTTCTCCCAGCGCGGCGAGGTCGACGCGTCCGGGAGGATGACACCGACCTTCCCGCCTGCCGCCTTTCCGGTGCTCGTGTCGCCGCCGGTGCTGGTACCGCCGTTGCTGCTGCCGCCGCAGGCGGTCAGGAGCAACGGGAGGACGACCAGGCCGGCCACCGCCATCTTTCGCATCCGCATGACGTGGTGCCCTTCCGATGGGGAGCGGCACCGTCCGCAACGGGCCGCAGGAATGTTGTGGGCCACAACGTACTGGCGATGGGCGACACCGGGAAGTCACAACTTCGTAACGGGGCCGAAACGTCCGGCTCGTCCCGTGGCGTCCCGGCAGATCGTGCCGCTTCGCCACGGGACGGCCCGGCGCGTCAGTCCCGCAGCAGTGACCGGAGCACGTACTGCATGATCCCGCCGTGCCGGTAGTAGTCCGCCTCGCCGGGGGTGTCGATCCGCAGCCGGGCGGCGAACTCGGTCTCGCCCGCGCGCACCGTCACCTCCCGCGGCGACGCCCCGTCGTTGAGCGCGGTGACGCCGGTGACGGCGAACTCCTCCTCCCCGGTCAGACCGAGCGAGGCGGCGGACTCACCCTCCCGGAACTGCAGCGGCAGCACGCCCATGCCGATGAGGTTCGACCGGTGGATGCGCTCGTAGGACTCGGCGATGACCGCCCGGACCCCGAGCAGGGCGGTGCCCTTGGCTGCCCAGTCACGGGACGAGCCGGAGCCGTACTCCTTGCCGGCCAGTACGACCAGGGGCGTACCGGCGGCGGCGTAGTGCTGGGCGGCGTCGTAGATCGTCGCGACCTCTCCCCCGGCGGTGAAGTCGCGGGTGAAACCACCCTCGGTGCCCGGCGCCAGCTGGTTGCGCAGCCGGATGTTGGCGAAGGTCCCTCGGATCATGACCTCGTGGTTGCCGCGCCGGGACCCGTAGGAGTTGAAGTCGCGCCGATCGACGCCGTGCTCCTGCAGGTAGGCACCGGCCGGCGAGTCCGCCTTGATCGAGCCTGCGGGCGAGATGTGGTCGGTGGTGACCGAGTCGCCGAGCACTGCCAGCACCCGCGCGCCCTCGATGTCGGTGACCGGCGCCGGGTCGGCGGGCATCCCCTCGAAGTACGGCGGCTTCCGCACGTAGGTGGAGTCGGGGTCCCACTCGAAGGTGCTGCCCGTCGGCGTGGACAGGTTGCGCCAGGTCTCGTCACCGGCGAACACGTCGGCGTAGTCCCGGCTGAACATCTCCGACCGGACGGCCACGTCCACGACCTCCTGGATCTCCTGGCTCGAGGGCCAGATGTCCTTGAGGAACACGTCCTTGCCGTCCTGGTCCTGGCCCAGCGGCTCGGTCGTGATGTCGATGTCCATGGACCCGGCCAGCGCGTAGGCGACGACAAGCGGCGGCGACATCAGGTAGTTCATCTTCACGTCCGGGTTGATCCGGCCCTCGAAGTTGCGGTTGCCGGAGAGCACCGAGACGACCGCGAGGTCGTTGTCGTTGACCGCCTTGCTCACCGGCTCCTGCAGCGGGCCGGAGTTCCCGATGCACGTCGTGCAGCCGTAGCCCACGAGGTTGAACCCGAGCTTGTCGAGGTACGGCGTGAGGCCGGCCCGCTCGTAGTAGTCCATGACCACCTTGGAGCCGGGCGCGAGGGTCGTCTTCACCCAGGGCTGGCGCGAGAGGCCGCGCTCGACCGCCTTCTTCGCCAGCAGCGCCGCGCCGATCATCACCGACGGGTTGGAGGTGTTCGTGCATGAGGTGATCGCGGCGATGACCACGTGGCCGTGGTCGACCTCGAACTCCTGCCCGTCCAGGCTGACCCGCGCGGGGTTCGACGGCCGGTCGGTGGCGTGCGCCGGCGCCCCGTGCGGCGCGCCGGAGCCGTTCCCGTGCTCGACGGCGGGCGCGTCGCTGGCGGGGAAGGACTCCGCCGAGCTCTCGTCCACGCTGGACCGCACCCCGTCACCCGCGTAGGACCCGAGCGCCTCGCGGAAGCTGTCCTTCGCGTCCGAGAGCGTCACCCGGTCCTGCGGCCGCTTCGGGCCGGCGATCGAGGGCACCACCGTCGACAGGTCCAGCTCGATCGTCTCGCTGTACGCCGGCTCTGTGGCCGGGTCGTGCCAGAGACCCTGGGCCTTGGCGTAGGCCTCGACCAGCGCCACCTGCTGCTCGTCGCGGCCGGTCATCCGCAGGTAGCGGACGGTCTCGTCGTCGATGGGGAAGATCGCCACGGTGGAGCCGTACTCCGGGCTCATGTTGCCGATCGTCGCCCGGTTGGCGAGCGGGACGGCCGAGACGCCCTCGCCGTAGAACTCGACGAACTTCCCGACGACGCCGTGCTCCCGGAGGATCTCGGTGATCGTCAGCACCAGGTCGGTGGCCGTCGCGCCCTCCGGCAGCTCGCCCGCCAGCTTGAAGCCGACCACCTTCGGGATGAGCATCGACACGGGCTGGCCGAGCATCGCGGCCTCGGCCTCGATGCCGCCGACGCCCCAGCCGAGGACCCCGAGCCCGTTGACCATCGTCGTGTGCGAGTCGGTCCCGACCAGGGTGTCCGGGTAGGCGACGCCGTCGCGGTCGAACACGACCCGCGCCAGGTACTCGATGTTGACCTGGTGGACGATGCCGGTGCCGGGTGGGACGACCTTGAAGTCGTCGAACGCGGTCTGGCCCCAGCGGAGGAACTGGTAGCGCTCGGTGTTGCGCTGGTACTCCAGCTCGACGTTGCGGGCGAACGAGTCGGGTGCGCCGAAGAGGTCGGCGATGACGGAGTGGTCGATGACCAGCTCGGCCGGGGCGAGCGGGTTGATCCGCTCCGGCTTCCCGCCGAGCTCCTGCACGGCCTCACGCATGGTGGCCAGGTCGACGATGCACGGGACACCGGTGAAGTCCTGCATGACCACGCGGGCGGGGGTGAACTGGATCTCGGTGTCCGGCTCCGCGGTCGGGTCCCAGCCCGCCAGTGCGCGAATGTGATCGGCGGTGATGTTCGCGCCGTCCTCGGTGCGCAGCAGGTTCTCGAGCAGGATCTTCAGCGAGTAGGGAAGTCGCTCGCTTCCCTCGACCTGGTCCAGGCGGAAGATCTGGTACGACGAGCCACCCACCTCCAGCGCCGCCCTGCTGCCGAAGCTGTCGATGCTTCCTGTCGCCTCGTTCGCCACGAGGGTCTCCTCTCGTCCGTCCCCACTGCCGTCATCCTGCCCCCGGGCGATGGCGTCGGCCCACCCGGTAGGGTCCAAGGTATCTCGACATCAAGATATCTGTCCACCGGCAGTCGGTGGCCCGGCCCACGACCGTCCGTCCGCACGGGGGAGGATCGCCGCATGCCAGACGCCTCCGAGGTCCGGGCCAGTCTCGGGCGCCAGTCGTTTATGACCCTCCTCGGTGCGGCAGCGACGCTGGTCGAACCGGGGCACGTCCGGATCGAGCTGCCCTACCGCGCGGACCTCTGCCAGCAGAACGGCCTGCTGCACGCCGGCGTCGTCACCTCGATCGCCGACTCGGCCTGCGGGTACGCCGCCCTCAGCCTGATGCCGGCCGGCAGCGACGTTCTGTCCGTCGAGTTCAAGGTCAACCTGCTCGCGCCGGGACGTGGCGAGTTGTTCCGTGCCGACGCCCGGGTGGCTCGCTGCGGCCGGACCCTGACGGTCTGCCAGGCCGAGGTGGTCGCGGTGTCCGCCGGTGCCGACGACGTCCCGGTGGCCCTCATGCAGGCCACGATGATCGCCCGCCCGACGCAGGGAGCGAACGAGCGCTGACGTCCGGGGCGGCACGGCACGGTCCGTCGGGCCGGATGAGGTTGTTTTGTCCCCTCGCCCGCCGCCCCGGCCCGGCGTACTCTCCGGCCGTGGCCACGGTCTCCAGGCCTGGGTCCGGGCTGGACCACCTGTCCTCGTTCGCCGATCTGCAGCGGCAGGTCGCCGGGCGAGTCGCTCCCCTGCGCACCAGGCAGCGCCGACGGGTCCGTGCCCGGCTGCGCCGGCTGGGCGTCCGCATCGTGCTGCTGGTGGTGCCGATCACCGTCGCGCTGCTGCTGGCCCTCGACACGGCTGGTAGCCGGACCTGGCTGGGCGACCGGTGGGACGACATCGGCCGAACTGCGAGCCCCGGCCAGCAGCACCAGGCACCCAGGCCCTACTCCCCCGGACCGGGCTGAGCCGTCAACGGGCGACCTACCGAGAGATTGCGCCGGCGTGGTCGCGGTACTCGGGCCAGGACACGGCCGAGGCTCCCCGGGTCTGCTGGACGAACTGGTCGAGCCACCAGTGGCGGTAGGTCACGAGTGTCGCCGGGGTCTCGAGGGTGAGCAACAGCCGTCCCTCCCGGCAGAACGCGTCGACCTCGGCGTAGATGTCGCCGAGACTCGCGGCGGCGGCGCCGGCCGAGACGGGGACGGTGTACACGAGGTCGATGGTCGAACGCCCCTCGGCGACAGCGGCCTGCAGCTGCCGTTCCTGCTCGGCCGTGAACATCGAGTACCGGGTGCTCAACGTCGTCACCAGCTCCACGAAACGTTGCGGCAGGCCGCCCGTGTCGCCCTGCTGGTGCATCCGCTCGGCGACCAGCTGCAGCTCTCGGGTGAGCTCGTCGCCATGCTGCTGCGCCGCGAGCTGCACGTCGACGGGCAGCTGCTCGAGGCACACGGTGACCAGCGGCTCGCCGGAGCCCTCGGTCATGCCGCCACCAGCAGCAACGCCCTGGCCCCGGACTTCCCGCGGCCACCTCCGCCGCCGCCGCCCCGGAGCAGCGGACCGTGGTCGCCGCCGCCGGGCGGGCGCGCGCGCCGGTCGCCTCGCGTCGCGCCGTACCGGGCGTCGTCCGGCGCGAGGCGGCACCACACCGTCTTGCCGGTCGGAACGCGGTCCACCCCCCACGCGGTGCCGAGCGCCTCGACGAGGGCGATGCCACGACCGGTCGTGGCCTCCGGGCCGTACTGCCGCACCTGTGGCGGGACAGGCGAGGAGTCGGACACCTCGACCAGCAGGGTGGTGGGCTCGAGGACCAGGCGCACCGTGTACGGGCTGCGCGTGTGCAGGGCAGCGTTGGTGGCCAGCTCGGTGAGCACCTGTGCCGCACCGTGGTCGTAGCCGGCCTCGTCCCAGCCGGCGAGCGTCTGGCGCAGGAACGTCCTGGCCGCACCGATCGAGCTGAGCTCTGCGGACAGAGTCACGGACGCCTCGCGCACGGCGATCAGACTAGGCCCCGCTTCGGTGTGGCGCGAGCAGGGCCACGCACTCGACGTGATGAGTCATCGGGAACAGGTCGAAGGCCCGGATCGTCGAGAGCCGGTAGCCGCGCTCGTCGAACCAGCGCAGGTCGCGGGCCAGGGCCGCCGGGTCGCAGGCGACGTAGGCGATCCTTCGCGCCCGCACCCGGGACAGCAGGTCGACGACCGCCTTGCCGGCCCCAGACCTCGGCGGGTCGAGGACCACCAGGTCCGCGCGACCGAGGTGGGTGCGACGCAGGACGTGGTCGACCCGTCCGCGCTCCACCCGCACGGTGGTGAGGTCGGCCAGGTTGTGCCGCGCGTCCCCGACCGCGGTCCGGTCGGACTCGACGCAGGTGACCCTGCCGTGGGGGCCGATCCTCGCGGCCAGCGAGGCGGCGAACAGCCCGACCCCTCCGTACAGGTCGAGCGCCGTCTCGCCCGGCCGCGGGTCGAGCCCTTCCAGGACCGCGGCGACCAGCGCACGGGCGGCTCCGGGGTGGACCTGCCAGAAGCCGCCGCCGGTGACGCGGAACGTGCGATCGCCCACGTGCTCCGTCAGTGCACCCGTGCCACGACCGCCGGGCAGCACCAGCGTCTGGCCCGAGTCGGGCGCCACGGCCACCTCGACGCTGTCGATGCCGGGCCAGGTGCGGCCGGTGACATCGGCGGCGGCGACCAGCGGATGTGCGATCCGGCAGTGGTCGATCGGGACGACCGAGTGCGACCGGTGCCGCCGCAACCCGGCTCGACCGTCGTCGTCGACAGCCCACTGGACCCGGGTGCGCCAGCCCAGCCCGTCATCGTCCCCGGGAATCGCTTCGACCTCCACGTCGAGGTCCAGCCCGGCGAGCCGGGACAGCTGCTCGCGGACCACGGCTGCCTTGAGGTCCCGCTGCGCCGAGACGCGGACGTGCTGGAAGTCGCAGCCGCCGCAGCGACCCGGCCCCGCGAAGGGGCAGGGCGGCGCGACCCGATCCGGTGACGCCTCCAGGACCTCGACGGCGTCGGCCCGCCAGAACTTCGACCCGTAGTGGCCCTCCGTGACGACGGCACGCACCCGCTCTCCCGGGAGGGCGTGCCGGACGAACACGACGCGTCCGTCGTGGCGCGCCACGCAGTGCCCGCCGTGGGCGACGGGCCCGACGCTCAGCTCGACCTCGTGACCCAGGGCAGCCACCGGCTGGTCCTCCCCGACGCTCAGGACAGGCCCCGGCCGCGGCCGGGACCGCCGCGACGCACCGCGCCCGGGGCCGAGCCCTCCGGCCGGTCGGCCAGCGCCGCGGAGCTCTTCAGCTGCCACGGGACACTGGTCACCATCACACCCGGCGTGAACAACAGCCGGCCCTTGAGCCGGAGCGCGCTCTGGTTGTGCAGCAGGTGCTCCCACCAGTGGCCGACGACGTACTCCGGGATGAGGACCGTGACGAGGTCCCGCGGGCTGCCCCGCCGGACGCTGCGGACGTAGTCGATGACCGGGTCGGTGACCTCCCGGAACGGCGAGTCGAGGACCTTCAGCGGCACCGGGATCTCTCGCCGGTCCCACTCCTCCTGCAGCGCCCGCGTCTCCGCGGCGTCGACGCTCACCGTGATCGCCTCGAGCGTCGTCGGGCGCATCGCCCGGGCGTACGCGACCGCGCGCATCGTGGGCTTGTGGATCTTCGAGACCAGCACGATCGCGTGGGTCCTGGAGGGCAGGACGGTGTCCTCGTCCTCGTCCACCACCAGCTCGGCCGAGACGCTCGTGTAGTGGCGATGGATGCCCTTCATCAGCACGAACAGCACGATCATCGCAGCGATCGCGATCCAGGCGCCCAGCAGGAACTTGGTGATGAGGACGACGACGAGCACGACACCGGTGACGGACAGGCCGACGCTGTTGATGACCCGGCTGCGCTGCATCCGGGACCGCGCTGCGGGGTCCGCTTCGGTCCGCAGCAACCTGGTCCAGTGCCGCACCATGCCGGTCTGGCTGAGCGTGAAGGACACGAAGACGCCGACGATGTAGAGCTGGATCAGCCGGGTGACCTCGGCGTCGAACGCCACGATGAGCAGCATCGCGAAGGCGGCCAGGATGACGATGCCGTTGCTGTACGCAAGCCGGTCGCCCCGGGTGTGCAGCTGCCTGGGCAGGTAGCGGTCCTGCGCCAGGATCGAACCGAGCACGGGGAACCCGTTGAACGCGGTGTTCGCGGCCAGCACCAGGATCAGGCCGGTCACCGTGGTGACGACCCCGGCCATCAGGGGGACGTTGTCGAAGATCGCCTTGGCCAGCTGCCCGATCACCGGGTCCTGCGCGTAGTAGGTGCCGTCCGGGAACTCCACGCCGCCGCGCAGCGACCGGCCCTGCGCGCCGTCGAGCCGCAGCTGCTGGACGATGTCCTCGGCGTACCGCAGCCCGCTGACCTTGGCCAGCACGATGACGCTGGTGAGCATCGTCACGGCGATGGTGCCGAGGAGCAGCAGGGTTGTCGCGGCGTTCTTCGACTTCGGCTTGCGGAAGGCCGGCACCCCGTTGCTGATCGCCTCCACACCGGTGAGCGCCGCGCAGCCCGAGGAGAACGCGCGCAGCAGCAGGAAGCCACCGGCAAGGCCGGCCAGGCCGCTGGAGTACTGGTCCTCTGCGACCAGCGTGAAGCGGGCGCTCTCGACGTCCGGTAGGTCGCCGAAGGCCAACCGCAGGAAGCCGAACGCCGCCATCCCCAGGACGGCCGCCATGAAGGCGTACGTCGGCACCGCGAAGGCCGTGCCCGACTCGCGGACCCCGCGCAGGTTGGCCGACATGAGGATCAGGGTCGCGGCCACGGCCACGATCACCTCGTGGCCGTCCAGGGCAGCGACCGTCGACGCGGCGTACTGCGCCGCGGAGGAGATCGAGACCGCGACGGTGAGGACGTAGTCCACGAGCAGCGCGCTCGCGACCGTCAGGCCGGGCGTGGCGCCGAGGTTGACCGTGGCCACCTCGTAGTCGCCGCCGCCGCTGGGATACGCGTGCACGTTCTGCCGGTACGACGCGACGACCACCAGCATGACCAGCGCGACGGCAAGACCGACCTTCCAGGAGAAGGAGTAGGCAGCGAACCCCGCGATGCCGAGGGTGAGGAAGACCTCGTCCGGGGCGTAGGCCACCGACGAGAGGGCATCGCTGGCGAAGACCGGCAGGGCGACGCGCTTGGGCAGCAGCGTCTCGCTCAGACGGTCGCTGCGCATGGCTCGGCCGAGCAGCACGCGCTTGAGCGCATCCGTCGTCTGGGGCACGTCGGAGAATGCTAGGGCGTCGGATCCGCCGCGGCCGGTCCGGCTGGGGACAATCTCGCAGGCCACCGGCCCGGGCCTGTCCGCGACTGCGCTAGCGTCGGCCGCGAGCAGACCGAGGATCATCTACCAGGGCCGGTCCGACGGCCCTCAGCCCGCGGCCGTGCGAGAGGACCAGGCGTGCACTTCGTCATCATGGGCTGCGGCCGGGTCGGGTCGTCCCTGGCACTGATCCTGGAGGCGCAGGGCCACTCGGTGGCCGTCATCGACTCGAACGAGACCGCCTTCCGACGGCTCGGGACGAGCTTCGCCGGCCGCCGGGTGACGGGCATCGGCTTCGACCGCGACACGCTGCGGGAGGCCGGTATCGAGGAGGCGGAGGCGTTCGCCGCCGTGAGCAGCGGCGACAACTCCAACATCCTCGCCGCGCGGGTAGCCCGGGAGACGTTCGGGGTCGACAACGTGGTGGCCCGGATCTACGACCCCGGGCGTGCCGAGGTCTACCAGCGACTGGGCATCCCGACGGTGGCGACCGTCCGGTGGACCGCCGACCAGATGCTTCGCCGGCTGCTCCCCCACGGCAGCGAGCCCGAGTGGCGGGACCCGTCCGGCTCGGTGCGACTGGCCGAGGTGCACGTCGACGAGGCATGGATCGGCGAGCGCATCAGGGTGATCGAGCAGGCCTGCGGCGCCCGGGTCGCGTTCCTCACGCGGTACGGCGAGGGGCTGCTTCCGGGCGAGGACACGGTGCTGCAGGACGGTGACCTCGTGCACGTCGTGATGCCGGAGTCGGCGGTGGACGCGGTCGAGGCCGCTCTGAACAGCCGGACGAGGGAGGAGGACTGATGCGGGTCGCCATCGCCGGTGCCGGCAGCGTGGGACGCTCGGTCGCCCGGGAGCTGCTCGAGAACGGCCACGAGGTGCTGCTCATCGACAAGGAGCCCCAGGCCATCAAGCGGCAGTCCGTGCCGAACGCCCAGTGGCTGCTGGCGGACGCCTGCGAGGTGACCTCGCTCGAGGAGGCCGGCCTGCACGAGTGCCAGGTCGTCGTGGCCGCCACCGGCGACGACAAGGTCAACCTGGTGGTCTCGCTGCTGGCCAAGACGGAGTACGGCGTCCCGCGCACCGTGGCCCGGGTCAGCAACCCCAAGAACGAGTGGATGTTCGACGAGGCGTGGGGGGTGGACGTCGCGGTGTCGATGCCGCGGCTCATGACGGCTCTCGTGGAGGAGGCCGTCAGCGTCGGGGACCTGGTGCGGATCTTCACCTTCCAGCAGTCCAACACCGACATGCTGGAGCTGACGCTGCCGGCCGACTCCCCGGTCGTCGCGACCCGGGTCGGCGACGTGGACTGGCCGCCGGACACCGCGCTGGTGGCGATCATCCGGGAGGGCCGGCCGATCCCGCCGTCGCCGGACGACCCGCTGGAGGCCGGGGACGAGCTGCTCTTCGTCGCGAGCCCGGACATGGGCCCCCAGCTCGAGGAGCTGCTCGCCCCGCACGCCCGCTGACCCCCACCACCCCGAGCAGAGCGTCCGCCCGCCCGAGTTGATCACGTTAACGTGATCAACTCCGACTGACCGGGTCCTGCAGGGCACGGTCAGTCCGGGTTGGCCGCAGTCAGGGCAGCGCACGGGCGCCGCCGGGCCGGTGGCGGCACGCCGCCGGGGCCAGCCGGAGCGTTACTCGGTCGGTCGCGCCTCGGGGTCGGCCTGGGTCGCGGCCCAGGTCGCTGCCTCGGGGTCGGCCTCGTGCTCGGCTGTGGGCTCGACCGCCGGCTGGAACACCCGGCTGCCCTGCTGCACCGGCGTGCTGTTGCGGCTGAGCAGCCAGGCCATCGCCGCGAGCGCCCCCACCTGCACCGGCCAGCCCAGCGCGATCTTCGTCACGCCGAGCCAGCCGACCTCCCCGGCCAGGTACAACGGGTACTGCACCGCGACCCGGATCAGGCACGGGACGGCCAGCAGCCAGGTCAGCTTCGCGCAGAGCCGGACCACCGCCGGGTCGCGCCGCCAGGCGGTGAGGTCACCGGTGACCGAGGCGATCATCAGGCCCACCAGCGGCCAGCGCAGCACCACCGAGACGACCATGGCGACGGCGTACGCCGCGTTGTAGATGATGCCCGGGAGGAAGACGTCCTCGGCCTTGCCGGTCCGCGACGCGAAGACCGCGGCGATACCGATCCCGACCAGGCTGTTGATGACGAACTGCACCGGTTGGCGCTGCAGGATCCGGACCAGCAACAGCGTCACGGCGAGCCCGATGCCCACCCAGAGACCGAGCCGCAGCTCGCGGGTGATCAGGAAGGTGACCGTGAACCCGAGGGTGGGAACCGCTCCCTCGACCATCCCCCGTCGGCCGCCGAGCGCCACCGAGAGCCGGTGGCGCACGACCTCCTCGACCGTCGAGGCGTCGATCCTGCTGGCCCCGACGGCAGTGTGGTCGCTCACTCGGCCCCGGCCGGCCGGAGCTCGTAGCGCGGGTTGAAGATCACCGGTTGCTCGTGGTCGCGGGTCACCCGGCCGAACGCGACCATCGCCCGGCCCGGCTCGATGCCGGGGATCTGGCGGCGGCCCAGCCAGACCAGGCAGATGGACCCGCTGCCGTCGTAGAGGTCGGCGACCAGGGCCGGCACACCGGCGCGCGGCCGCAGCGTAACCGTGCGCAACGTTCCCGCGACCCGCACCAGCTCACGGTCCGGGAGGTCCTTGACGGGCACCGCCCCCAGCTCGAGGCAGCCCTTCTGCAGCTCCGCGGCCTCGTGCTCCTTCGCCGAGGTCGCGAGCCGGGTCACGGCGCGCTTGAGGACTCCCGGGTTGCCCATGCCTCCAGGGTAGGCCCGGATGCAGGCAGCTGTCGGCCGCCCCGCCCGGTCGGTCCGGGGAAGCCGGCTCACCTGATCTCGGTGATCTCCGGACCGCGCTCGAACGGCTTGAGGTCGTCGGCGGAGCCGGCCGCGGAGTCGTCGGTCTCCTCCTCCGGCCAGGCCTCCGGCTCCGGCACGTCCACCGGTAGCCGGAGCGGGATCGGGTCCCGCGGGGCCATGGGGTCAGCGCCCCGGACGACGACGACGTCGCGGAACAGCGCCACCAGCTCGGCATCCGTCTCCGGCTCGACCGCTGCCTTGCCGGTGAGCACCCCGCGCAGGAACCAGCGGGGACCGTCCACCCCGACGAACCGGGCCGGCTGCACCGCCTGGCTCCCGTCCGCCCCCCGGACCGGCACCCGGGTGCGCAGCTCGGTGCCGAACGGTCCGTCGACCTCGTCGACCGTGCCGCCCTGCTGGGTGATCCCGGCGCGGAGCTCGGCGCGTACGTCGTCCCAGATGCCCTCGCTGCGAGGAGCAGCGAACGGCTGCACCTGGAGCGCGCTCTCACCCAGGACGAGCGTGACGGCCACGACCTCGCTGGTCTGCTGGTCGGCCTCGATCCGGACCTCGAGCCCGGGGTGGCCGGGCAGCCAGAGACCGCCGAGGTCGACGCGGGAACCGCCGTCGGACGGGTCGTCGACCTCGGACGCGTCGTGCGGGCCGTCCGGTCGGGCGGCGGGTCTCGAGGAGTCCGCACCCGAGGTCGCAGCCGAAGGCCGACCGGCCGGGTCGAGGTCCTCGTCGGCCGGTCCGTCGGCCGACTCGTCCTCGAGCCCGCCGTCGGACACCTCCGCCTGGTCGATGTCGTCGGCGTCGTCCTGCCGGCGCTTCTTCCGGAACACGCTCACACCTCGGTCTCACTGGTCTGGTCGGTGGTGGCAGCCGCGCCCGCGAAGCCACCGGTCGAGCCGTGGCCGCCGTCGCCGCGCGCCGAGCCGGGAAGACGCTCGACCTCGTGGAACCGGGCCCGTTCCACCCGCTGGACCACGAGCTGGGCGATGCGGTCGCCGCGCTCCAGCCGCACGGTACGGGCCGGGTCGTGGTTGACGAGCAGCACCTTGATCTCGCCGCGGTACCCGGCGTCCACGGTTCCCGGAGCGTTGACGATGCCGATGCCGAGCCGGTGCGCCAACCCGGACCGGGGGTGCACGAACCCCGCGAAGCCGTCGGGCAGGGCGATCGCCAGGCCGGTCGGCACCATCGCGCGCTGGCCGGGGCCGAGCTCGACGTCCTCGGCGGCGACCAGGTCGGCACCGGCGTCGCCGGGATGGGCGTACGCCGGCAACGGCAGGTCGGGGTCGAGCCGGCGGACCAGCACCTCCACCGCCTGCTCACCGGCCCAGCCGTCGGCCGAAAGGTCCAGGTGCGTCACGGCGGCGACCCTACCCCGCGTGGACCGGCGGCCCGTCAGCCGAACAGGGCTCGCTCGACCAGGCCGATCGGCAGCCGGCCGGACCCACCGGCGCGGTCGTGGAACTCGCGCAGCGAACCACGCCCCTCGCTCTGCCACCTGTCCCGCATCCGGGCGATCTCCAGCGCGCCGGTGAGGTACGACGACGCCTGGGTCGGCCACGCGCAGTACCGCAGCACCTCCGCCGCGGCTGTCTCCCGAGAGAGCGAGGTCCGGGTGGCCATGAACTCGGTGGCCTGGTCGATGGTCATCTCGCCCAGGTGCAACGAGGTGTCGACGATGATCCGGGCGGCCCGGAACAACCGGTAGTCGCGTTGGCACAGCTCCTGCTCCGGGGTGCGGAAGAAGCCCTTCTCACGCAGCAGGTCCTCGGTGTACAGCCCCCACCCCTCGACGAAGTACGTCGAGCCGAGCACGAAGCGCAAGGGCCGGGCCCGGCCCTGGCCGGCGTTCCACGACAACCAAGCGAGGTGCCAGTGATGTCCCGGGTAGGCCTCGTGGACCGCGATCGACCAGGCCCCGTGGTTGTTGTTGGTCGCCAGCCGGGCGTCGACCTGTTCCTGGCTGGCGCCGTCCGGCGGGTAGGGGACGAAGAAGTGCCCGACGCCGGTGGTCGCCCCTGCCGGGGCGAACGGCGGTGGGGCCATGTAGTGGGCGACCGCGAGCATCGCCCGGCTGAACGGAGCGGACGGCACCACCTCGCAGTGCTCGCCGTCGGGCATGGTCACCAGGTCCTGCTCGACGCAGAACGCCCTGGCCGCGTCGGTCGCCTCGCGGTACAGCGCGAGCATCGCCTCGGGGGTGGCCGGGTGGTCGTCGTTGAAGCTCTTGACCACCGAGATGAAGTCGTCGGTCCCCCGCAGCTCCTGGGCCCGACGGGTCATGTCGGCGGCGAGCTGGTCGTAGGCAGCCTGGCCCTTGTCACGCAGCTCGCGGGTGCCGTAGCCGAGGCCTTCGGCCTCGAGGAGCAGCGCGTCGTACCGCTGCTCACCCACGGCCCACTCGCCGGTGGCCTTCTCGACCAGCGACTCCACATGGGTTCCGAAGCGCTCGTACGCCGCAGCCGCATGCTCACCGGCGTCGCGGACCAGCGCCGCGGCGGCCGGGTCCGTGAACTCCTCGGCCACCGACCGGGCGTAGGCCGCGCCGGCCCCGATCTGGCCGAGCGAGCGGGTCAGCAGTGCGGGGTGCGCCAGGGCGGGGTCGAGGTTGTCGACGCCCTGGTCCAGCAGTACCGGCGTCGCGCGCAGCCGGGCGGCGACTGCCTCGGCGAGCTCGTCCGGGCCGCGCAGCCGGTGCGTCAGCAGGATGAAGACCGAGCTCAGCGCCGTCCCGGCGTAGTGGTCCGGGCTGCGCCGCCAGTCGGCCCAGTCGCGCATACGGACCCGGCCGGTGAGCACCATCACGGCGAGGTCGCGGTCGATCCGCTCGTCGACGGTGAGGTCGCCGTCGTCCAGGCCCTGCAGCCGCTCGATCCACTCGTCCTCGGCGCGGTTCCGGGCGGCGATGGCGTCGGCCGACAGGTCCGGCAGGAGCTCGTCGTACTCGGTCAGGCCGAGCACGGTTCCCAGCAGCGGGTTGTCCGCGCACTGGTCGGCGACCAGCTCGGCCGCCAGGGCGTCGAAGGGGCGTTCCCCCGTCGGAATGGGCATGCCCGGCAAACTAGCCCAGGCCCGCGACCGGCCGTGCGAGGCGCGTGCGAGGCTGCTCCCGTGGAGCGCCGGTGGTGAGCTATGACGAACGCCTCACCGCCCCCGTCGCGCTCTGGCTCGGGGTCTGGGTGGGCTCCGCGCTGCTGGGGCTCTCGGTGCAGGTGGCCCTCGGCCCGGTCGCCGGTCTGGTCGGCCTGCTCGTGCCGGGCGTGCTGCTCTCGGCAGTTCTGCGGGCGGCCGCGGCCCGGGTGCAGGTCGTGGATGCGGACCTGGTCGCGGGGCCGGCCCGGATACCGGTCGAGCTCCTCGGGCCGGTGGAGGTGCTGGATGCCGACGGCGCCCGCCAGGTGCGTGGGCCGGCGTCCGACCCCGCGGCGTTCCACCTGATCCGTGGCTGGGTGCCGGCCGGGATCAGGGCACCGGTGGTCGACGCCGCCGACCCCACGCCGTACTGGTTCGTGGCCAGCCGGCACCCACAGCAGCTCGCCGCGGCCGTCGAGGCGGCCCGGGGCTGGGCGGATCCGGTCTAGTGGTCGACGACCTCGCCGGGCACGGTGCGGTCGGCCCGCCGGCTGCGCAGGTCGTCACGGACCTGCTCGCCGAGGCGCCGGGTCTCGCGGTGGTTGACCAGGCTGCCGGCGACCGCTCCGGTCATCAACGGGCCCAGCGTGCTGAGGTTGCGGCCGGCGCGGCGCACCAGTCGTTTGCGCAGCGCCCGCTTGGCGGTGGCGCCGAGGGAGGTGCGGAGGCTGCCGGGCGACAGCGGATCGATCCCGCGCCGTTCGGTCCAGGCGACCAGGTAGGCCTGGGTCCGCGAGCGCGCCGGGCCGGTGGCGCGCTGGCCGTACACCTCGTGCAGCTCGGCGATCAGCTTGACCTCGGCGGCGGCCACCAGCAGGGTCTCGGCCGCGATCTGGGCGGGAGCGGACAGCAGCGTCGGGGGCGCGGCGAACTCGACGGCCGCCAAGGCGCCGCCGGCGGCGCCGACCGCGCCGGTCGCCTTGGCCGCGCCCGAGATCAGCGTCTGGGCCAGGTCGTCGTCGGAGAGGCCGGGGTGGTGGGCCCGCAGCGTGTCGGCGTCCCGGACCGGGACCCGCGGCGCGGTCTCGAGCAGAAGGTCGACCAGCCACCCCCCGCCGAGGACCGAGGCACGCCCGGCCCGCCGGGCCGACGTGGCCAGCGCCCGGCCGAGCTGCCCGAGGTCGCGCGCCTGGACGTGGGCGTCGGCGTCGTCGGCGCGTCCGGTGATCCGGGCGACGAGGACGCCGACGCCGCTCGGGTCGTCGTCTGGTCGCGTGCTCATGGGTCGAGCGTTCCCCTGTCGGACCTGATCAGGCCGCGCACTCCTTGCAGATCAGCTGCCCCTTGACTTCCTTGGCCAGCTGGCTGCGGTGGTGCACGAGGAAGCAGCGCGAGCAGGTGAACTCGTCTGCCTGGCGCGGGAGGACCCGCACCGAGAGCTCCTCGTTCGACAGGTCGGCCCCGGGCAGCTCGAGGGACTCGGCCAGGTCGGCCTCGTCCACGTCGACGGTGCTCGCGGACTTGTCCTGCCGACGCGCCTTCAGCTCCTCGAGACTGTCCTCGGACATCTCGTCATCGGTCTTGCGGGGCGAGTCGTAATCGGTCGCCATGGTGGAGAGGTCACCCCAGATGCTCGAACGTGCAGTGTGTTGCGGGCGTAGTAACGCTTGACCCCGTCGGTTTGTGCCCGGGGCTGCCCACGGCTCGTCGGCCGCTTCGACGGGGCCGGGCCGGTAGGGCGAGCGCGGAGACTAGCGGATTACCGACGGCTGCGCTGCGCCCGGTCCACGGCGCGGCAGCGCGGGGTCGCGGGAAGCGTCCGAGTTCACGCAGTGTTCACCCGGGGAGCGACCGGAACCGTGTGAGCGCTGTCACGATCCGGGTGTTTCGTGCCTCGACGGGCCCGGGTAGGGATCGCTCACAGGCGGACCGACTGTCCCCCGGCGTGCGATTTGTCTGCTTCGCAGAGGATGAGAGGGTGGCCGCATGAGCGAGTTCCAGCAGGAGATCCAGATCCGCCTGGAGTCGGCCACGGCGTCCCTGCACGAGGCGGAGCGCGACGGCGACGACTACCTGGCGCAGATCCGCCTCGGCGAGATCGAGTCGCTCACCCGCCTCGCGCAGGAGCACGAGGCGGTCGTCGCCTGACCCGACCGGCCGGACCCGTGCGGTACGTCCGGCCGCGCCCGGTTCAGGCCAGGGGGTCCCGGTCGGCGTCCAGCGACTCGAGCAGGGTCGTCAGCTCGCCCAGCAGTGGCTGTCGCGCCGCGACCACCAGCGCCTCGCCGGCCGGACGCCCGCGCAGCCCGGTCACACCCACGCCGGCCTCCTCGGCGACCAGGCCACCCGCCGCGAGGTCCCACGGCTTGAGGCCCTGCTCGTAGAAGGCGTCCACGCGACCGGTCGCCACCGCGCAGAGGTCCAGCGACGCGGCCCCCGCCCGCCGGACGTCGCGCACCAGGGGAAGCACCGCAGCGAGCAGCTCGGCCTGCCGCGCCCGCCGGCGGGCGTCGTAGCCGAAGCCGGTGGCCACCAGGGCCAGGGACAGGGCGGGCGCCGCACGGGTCGGCACCGGCTCCCCGTCGAGCCAGGCCCCGTGCCCGCGCGCCGCCGTCCACACCTCGCCGGCCACCGGGTTGACGACCGCCCCGGCGACCACCTGGTCGCCGACGGCCGCCGCGATGCTCACGGCGTACGCCGGGATCTCGTACAGGTAGTTCACGGTGCCGTCGATGGGGTCGATCACCCACCGCACGCCCGATCTCCCCTCGCGGTCGGCACCCTCCTCACCGAGGAGGCCGTCGTCCGGGCGGGCCGCGAGGAGCCGGTCGACCACCAGCCGTTCGGACCGGTGGTCCATCTCCGTGACGATGTCCGTGCTCGTCGACTTGGTGCCCGAGACGCCGAGACTCCCGAGGCCGCTCGTCGACGATCAGCCGGCCCGCCTCCCGGGCGACCCGCTCGGCGAGCTCCATGAGGGCGCGCGGGTCCACCGCGGCCGAGGTCGGCGTCATGCGCCGCAGAGCGCCGGCCGGTCGGCGTCGCGCGCGTTCGGGCAGCAGCCGACGGGGCAGATGTCGTGGCTCGGCCCGAGCTCGCCGAGTGCCTGTCGCGGTGGCTGCTCCCCTCGCACCAGCGCGGCGCGTTCCAGCACCAGCTCGCGGACGGCCGCCACGAACTCCGGCGCCGTGCCGACGGTGCGCGCCCGGGTCACCGGGAGACCCAGTGCCGCGGCGGTCTCCAGCGCCTCGGTGTCGAGGTCGTACCTGACCTCCATGTGGTCGGACACGAAGCCGATGGGCACCAGCACCGCCGCGGGCACACCGTCGGCGCTGAGGACCCCGAGGTGGTCGTTGACGTCCGGCTCCAGCCACGGCTGCGCCGGCGGCCCGCTGCGGCTGCAGTAGACGAGGTCCAGGTCGTGGTCGACACCGGTGGCGGCGGCCACACCCGCGGTGACCAGCCGGGCGACGTCACGGTGCTGGGTGGTGTAGGCGTGGCCCTGGGGGCCGCTGCTGTCGTCCATCGACGTCGGCACCGAGTGGGTGACGTACACCAGCCGGGCGGCGTCGCGGACCGCGTCGGGCAGCTCGTCCAGCGCGACCACGGTCGAGGCGACCATCGCCTCGACGAAGCCAGGGTGGTTGAAGTAGTGCCGGATCCGGTCGACCACCGGCGCGCGGTCCCCGAGCGGTGCGACCGCGTCGGCCAGGTTCTCGCGGTACTGCCGACAGCCGGAGTAGGACGAGTACGCCGAGGTGAGCAGCGCCAGCACCCGGGTGCGGCCGTCGTCGGCGATCCGGGCCAGCTCGTCGGTGAGGTACGGCGACCAGTTGCGGTTGCCCCAGTAGATCGGCAGGTCGAGCCCGTGGGCGGCGAAGTCGGCCTCCAGAGCCGCGACCAGGGCGCGGTTCTGCGCGTTGATCGGGCTGACACCGCCGAAGCCGACGTAGTGCTCGCCGACCTCGAGCAGCCGCTCCCGGGGGATGCCCCGCCCCCGGGTGACGTTCTCGAGGAACGGCAGCACGTCGTCGGGACCTTCGGGGCCGCCGAAGGACACCAGCAGGAAGGCGTCGTACGGCGTGGTGGCGTTGCTCACACCCTGATCCTCGCAAGCGGAACTCGGCCGCGCCGACCGGGGCGCCTCACGTACGGTGCGGCCCGTGCTCTCGCCGTACCGCGACCTGCTGGCGACCCCGGGGGGACTGCGCTTCTCCTCGGCAGCCTTCGTCGCCCGGCTGCCCATCGCCATGGTGGGGCTGGGCATCGTCCTGCTCGTCGTCGCCGAGACCGGCCGGTACAGCCGTGCCGGGGCGCTCTCGGCCACCTTCGCGCTGGTCAACTCGGTGGCGGCGCCGGCCATCGCGCGGCTGGTCGACCGCTACGGCCAGCGCCGGGTGCTGCTCCGATCGGTTCCGGCTCACTGCGTCGCACTCGCCACGTTCGTCCTGGTGGTGAGCGCGGACGCACCGGACTGGAGCCAGTGGGCGGCCGTGGTGGTCGCCGCGATGTTCGCACCCTCGATCGGGTCCCTGGTGCGGGCTCGCTGGGGCTACGTCCTCGGCGTCGACCCGCTGCTGGGCACGGCGTACGCGTTCGAGTCGGTGCTCGACGAGCTGATCTTCGTGCTCGGTCCGCTGATCGTCACGGTCCTGGCGACCCTGGTGGCCCCGCAGGCGGGACTTCTCGCCGCCGCGCTGGTCGTGCTCGTCGGCACCGCGGCGCTGGTCCGGCATCGGGCCAGCGAGCCGCCGCCGTCGGCCCACGCCGACGGGCACCCGTCGGCGCTGCGCAGCGCGGGGCTGCCGGCCCTGATGGTGGTGCTGCTGTTCGTCGGCGGGGTGTTCGGCGCGGTCGAGCTGAGCACGGTGGCCTTCGCTGACGACGCCGGGCGCCGCGCCCTCGCCGGGCCGCTCCTCGCCTGCTACGCGGGCGGCAGCATGCTGTCCGGCCTGTTGTTCGGTGCGCTCCGATCGGCCCTCCCGCGCCGGAGGTCGATGCTCATGGGCGCCGCGGTGATGACCGCGACGGTGGCCGTCCTGCCGTTCGTGCGCAGCACCGTGCTGCTCGCGGTGCTGCTCGTGCTCTGCGGCATCGGCATCGCTCCGACGCTGATCTCGGGCTTCTCGCTGGTCGAGCGGATCGTCCCCTCGTCCGCGGTGACCGAGGGGCTGACCTGGGCCACGACCGGGCTGATCATCGGCTTCTCGAGCTCGACCTGGCTCGCCGGCCACCTCGTCGACAGCCAGGGAGTCCCGTGGGCGTTCTCGGTCGCCACCTTGTCCGGGCTCCTGGCGCTGACCACCGGTCTGGCCGCCTACCGGCGGCTCCCCGGCTGAGGGGCCGGGGCAGGTGGCGGCCGGTCGCGGGTCCCTGCCGAGTTGTCGACAAATATCGGCGCCGGGCCGGGCGCGCCTGCCGGGACGGCCCGCACCCGCGTCCTAGGCTCGCGGCAGTCGGACCGGACCGATGTGATGCGGAGGCAGCGATGGGCGACGCGGCGGACGTCACACCCGAGGTCACCGACCTGCGGCTGGTCGCCGTCACCCCGGAGCGCAGCCACCTCGTCCTCGAGGACGACACCCACCAGTACCGGCTGCCCATCGACGAGCGGCTGGCCAACGCCCTGCGCTCCCCCGAACGCGTCCGACCCGATGGTTCCCGACGAGACGGCCAGCTGGAGATCGCCTTGGAGAGTCAGCTCAGCCCCCGCGAGATCCAGGCCCGCGTGCGCGCGGGCCACAGCGTCGACGAGGTCGCCGTGGCGGCGGGCATCAGCGCCGAGCGCGTGGAGCGGTACGCCGTCCCCGTGCTCGCGGAGCGCGCCCACGTCGTCGAGCAGGCCCAGCGCGCCCCGGGGCGACGGGCGACCGGTGGCAAGGCGCCGGCTCTGCTGGAGCTGGTCGCGTCCCGCCTGGCCGAGCAGAAGGTCTCCCCCGACGTCCTGGCTTGGGACGCCTGGCGGGGCGACGACGACCGGTGGGTCGTCAGCGTCACCTACCCGGGCACTGCCCGCGACCGGGTCGCGACCTGGTCCTTCGACCCGCGCGGGCGCGTGCTGGCTGCCGCCGACGACGAGGCGCGCTGGCTGACCGGGGACGAGGCGGCCGAACGGGTCACGGACGACCGGCCCGCGGCGATCCGGCGGCTGTCCGCCGTCCCCGGTGGCGCAGACCTGCGGGCCGAGGGGCCGGTGGAGGCTTCTGCCGCACGGGCGGCCGCCGACGAGGTCTACGACCGGGAGGCCGACGAGGCCCGGGCCCGCGCCTCCGGAGGCGACGAGGCACCGGTCCGGCAAGCAGTGAGCGCGTCCCGCGGCCGTCGCCCGCACGTCCCGTCCTGGGACGACATCATGTTCGGCCCGCGCCGCCGCGACTAGCTCCGCCCCCACCCGTCGAGTGGCGCGTAGTGGCTGTTTCCGCGACCCGATAACCGCCACTACGCGCCACTCGACGTCGGGATCACCTCAGCCGGACGCGCGAACCGGCCGGGGCGGGAGGGCGCAGGCCGCCAGGTCGAAGGGCAGCGAGTCCGCCTCCAGCGCCGCCACCCGGACCAGTGCCTCCTGCGAGACCGCCGTCATCCGGCGCATGTGGTGGCGCCGGCAGAGCACCTCGTAGCCGATCGCGTCGCCGTCGGCAGTGTCCCCGACCACCACCTGCTCCCCCTCGACGACCATGACGCCGTTGACGGTGCGCGCGTTGTGCGTCGCGCGCGACCCGCACCAGCAGAGCGCCTCGACCTGGGGGACCTGGACGCGGTCGGCCAGCTCGATCAGCCGCTGGGACCCCGGGAACAGCCGGGTCCGGAAGTCCGCCGCGATGCCGAAGGCGTAGACGTCGACCCCCAGCTCGTCGACGACCCTGGCCAGCTGCTCGGCCTGCGTCGAGGTGTAGAACTGCGCCTCGTCACAGATGAGGTAGTCGACCCGGCCGCCGTGGATGCGCTCGTCGGCGACGACGTCCCAGAAGTCGAGGCCGTCGGTGACCTCGATGGCGTCGGTCGACAGCCCCAGCCGGCTGGACAGCGTCGCAGCGCCGGCCCGGTCCAGCCTGGTGAAGATCAGGCCGCGACGACCGCGCTGGCGGTGGTTGTGGTCCATCTGCAGCGCGAGGGTGGACTTGCCGCAGTCCATCGTGCCGGCGAAGAAGACGAGCTCGGGCATCGCAGGTCGCGTTCCTCCGGTCGGGACGGGATCGCGGACCATCGTGCCATCCCGGCGACCGGCCCCGGCTCAGGCCCGGTGCACCAGCAGCGGAACCTCGAGCTCGTCCGGTGTCAGTCCCCCGTGCATCCCCACCAGCCCCAGCAGCTGCGGCGTGAGCACCCGCGAGTCGACCACGACGTGGTCGGTCACCGCCAGGGCCAGCAGGTCACCCAAGCGGGCCCGCACGTGGTCGGCGACGACCGGCCCGTAGAGCCCGGCGTCGACCGCGACGTCCCGGTCGGCCACCCAGTATGCGTCCCCCAGGGTGGCCTGCCAGGCCGCCCGGACGTCGTCCCGGGACCCCGGGCGGACGTGGACCTGGCTGCCGCGGAGGTCACCCGAGAGGGCGGTCACCCCCTGGTCCAGCGCCGGGGTCGACGCCAGGTCCCACCGGTTGCCGGGCGGGACGTCGAGCATCCCGTGGTCTGAGGTGACCAGCAGCGTGGTGCCGGCAGGGAGGCCGGCGGCGATCCGGGCCGCCCAGCCGTCGACCCGGGTCAGCTCCTCCTGCCATGCCTCGCCACGGCAGCCGGACCGGTGCCCGGTCGCGTCCAGGTCGCCGTAGTAGGCGTAGACGAGCGCGCGCGGGGACCCCCGGACAGCGTCCAGCGTCGCCACCGCCCGGTCGTCCGCCGACTCGGCGGCGGCATAGCGCCCGCCCCGCAGGGCCGCCTCGGTGAGCCCCTGCCCGTCGAAGGCGGCCGGCCCGACCCTGGTCACGTCGAGGCCCGCCGCCACCGCCCGCTCGAACGCGGTCGAGCGGGGTTGCAGGGCCTGCAGGTCGGTCTCGGCCGGCATCGCCAGGGTGTTGACGAGCTGGCCCGAGGCGAGCCGGACGAACAGGCCGGTGATCCCGTGCTCACCCGGGGTCAGGCCGGTGCCGAGCGAGGTCAGCGCGATCGGCGTGGTGCTGGGGAACACCGTGGTGATCTCGGCCGACGCCTCGCTCGCCAGCAGGCCGGCGAGGAAGGGTGCGCGGTCGGCGTGGGTCTGCAGGGCCAGCGTGCCGAGGCCGTCGACCAGCAGGAGGACGACGCGGTCGGCGGCCGGCAGCGCCGGCCCCGGGCGCTCGCCGTCGACCCCCAGCGAGCTCAGCGCCGCAGGCAGGACGTCGGCCAGCGAGCCGCCGCCGTACCGGGGCGGGGTGGGACAGGCCGTCAACGGCCAGTTGCGCGAGACAGGGCGGCGGCGAAGCCGAGCAGCCGGGCCACGGCGTCGGCCCCCTCGGCGGCCTCGCTGACCCGCAGCGCGATGTCGTCGGCCGAGGCAGTGCCGGTGTACCCGTGGTCGGCCTCGCAGTCGGGGTCGGCACACGCGGCCGGTTCCAGGTCGAGCCGGCTCACCGCGCCCCACCCGATCGTGACCGTGACCTCCTGCGGGGCGGAGCCGCCGCGGTACCGCATCGGGTCGGTGACCACCCGGTTCACGACCACCGATCGCACCGACGAGAGCGGGACGGCCTCGGTGGACGCGGTGACGAACGGTGCGGGCGTGACCTCGTCGGCGGGGTGGTCGTCGGCGTGGCCGAGGACCAGCCGGCCCGGGGTCAGCACCAGCACCGTGATGTGCCTGCGGACCTCCTCGGCGTCGAAGGTCGTCTCCTGGTGCACGACGAACGCCTCGATCTCGTCCCCTGCCACCGCAGCATCGACCGCGTCCGCGACGAGCTCGGGGTAGTAGCCCGCCCGCTCGATCGCGGCGCGCAGGCCGGCCAGGGAGATGTCCGTCATGGTGGCCATCCTTGCACCCGCGCCCGGACCGAGGGGCATCTCCAGGCTCGGCCGCTCCGGCCAGGCCCCCGACCGCGACCGGTCCGGCGGTGGTCTAGCTCCCCGGGCTGATGCGCGGCCGCGGCAGCCGGAGCGGAACACTCCGGACCGGTCCGTCCGGCTCGTCGGCGTACCTGGCGAGAGCTTGGGTCCTGCTGTGCACGCCGAGCCGTGCGTAGGCGTTCTCGAGGTGCTTGCGAACGGTCGACACGGAGACCACCAGACAACCGGCCACCTCGCGGTTGCTCATGCCCGAGGCGACGAGCGCAAGCACCTGCCGCTCCCTGGCGGTCAGAGGAGAGGCAGTCCCGTCGACGATGGCGGAGAGCGCGCCCGCCAGGTGCGGACGAAGGAGTCTCAGGACCACGTGGTCCCGCTCGTCGAAGCCCCGGCCGGGGCCGCGTACCAGCGTCAGCTGGTTGGGCTCCCCTCCCGGGCGGGGCAGGTTCACCCTGATGACCGTGTCGTCCCGGTGAGGCGGGACGGATCGCCGCCGGATCTCGTCGAACCGTCGCCACGAGACCGCGTCGCAGGGCAGCAGAGCAGCCAGCGCCCGGAGGACCTGCCTGGCGTGGAGCTCGGACCCGTCGCGGGTGGCGGCCTCCACGGCGTCGAGCAGGGCGGCCAGGTCCGCCGTCTGCATCCTCACAGATCCGGCCATCGGAACCACCTCCCCCGGCCCCGTCCGGAAGATACGCCGATTGACGAATGGGCGGGCGGCTGAAGAACGCGCACCGTGCCAGATGGGGAGTGCCGGTCACGGCTGCCCCGACCCCAAGGATGGACCACGCGGAAGGACGGCACCATGCGCAAGGTCATCGTCACCTCGGCAGTCGGACTCCTCGCGCTGGGAACCCTCGCGGCCGCCACCTTGACTCCGGCGGAGGCCCGCGGTGGAGGCGCCGCGCCGGCCCACAACCCGTCGGCCGTGCTCGCCTGGAACGAGACCGCCGTCGCCACCGTGGTCGCGGCGAACCAGTTCCAGGCCGAAGGGATGATCCATCTCGGCTACGTCCAGGCGGCGGTGTACGACGCGCTGATGGCGGTCGACGGCGGGTTCCAGCCGTACGCCACCACGCTCAGCGCCCCGGCCGGCGCCGACGGCGACGCAGCCGTCGCCGCGGCAGCACACCGCATCCTCGTCCTCCACTACCCGACCCAGCAGTCCGGCCTGGACGCGGCCTACTCCGCTGCCATCGCGTCCCTCCCCGCTGGCGTGGCACGCGACCAGGGGGTTGCCGTCGGGGAGGCCGCCGCCTACGGGCTGCTGGCGGCCCGGACCGGCGACGGCAGCTACGCCGCCGTCCCCTACACGTTCGGCTCCGGACCAGGAGCCTGGGTGCTGCCGACCGACAACCCGAGCACGGTGCCGCAGACCACGTGGGTCGGCGCCATGACGCCCTTCGTTCTGCGCAGCGCGTCACAGTTCCTCCCCGGCCCGCCGCCCGGTCTGGGCAGCGCCCGCTGGGCCCGGGACTACAACGAGACCAAGACATACGGCTCCAAGACGAGCACGGCGCGTTCACCCGAGCAGACAGACGTGGCCCGGTTCTGGTCAGCCAACGTCAGCGCGACCTACAACGGCACCATGCGCGGCGTGATCGTGGGCCGACACCTGGACCGGGCCGAGGCTGCGCGGGCGCTGGTGATGACGAACATGGTCGGCGCGGACTCGCTGATGGCCTGCCTGAACGCGAAGTACCACTACTCCTTCTGGCGCCCCTTCACCGCGATCCGCGCAGGTGACACGGACGGCAACGCCGCAACGGCCGCAGACCCGGCCTGGCTACCGCTGCTGACGACGCCGAACCACCCGGAGTACCCGGCCGCGCACGGCTGCCTGACGAGCGCACAGTCGCAGATCCTCGCGGCTGTCGTCGGCAGCCAGCGGATCGACGTCGACATCTACAGCTCGGTCACCGGGACGACGCGGCACTACCGCACCGCGGCGGACCTCACGCACGAGATCGTCGACGCCCGGGTGTGGGCCGGCCTGCACTACCGCACCTCGGGCGAGAAGGGCGCCCAGCTCGGCGCCCGGGTGGCCCGATGGGACCTGCACCACGCCCTTGCCCCCGCGGACGACGACCAGGACGAGGACGACTGACCTGCCGACTGGGACGCGGTGGCCCGTCAGCTGCCGAGAGCCCGGGCGCCGCGCTCGGCGCGGGCGGTGCCCGGGCGGGCCAACCGACCGGTGGCGGCGAGCACCGCGGCGCCACCCGGGGCGGCCACCACCGGGTTCAGCTCCAGGGCGGCCACCTCGGGCAGGTCGTCCGCGAGTCGCGCGAGCCGGGCCAGCAGGCCCTCCAACGCCGCGACGTCGGCCGGGGCGCTGCCCCCGTGGCCCAGCAGGAGTGGCGCGGCGCGCACCCCGCGCACCAGGGTCGAGAGGTCGGCGTCGGTCAGCGGCGGCACGCCGTACGACCGGTCGCCGAGCAGGTCGGTGGCCACCCCACCGAGCCCGAAGGACACCACCGGGCCGAACAGCGGGTCCTCGACGGTGGCCAGCCGGGTGGCGACACCGGTCGGTGCCATCGCCTGCACCACGAAGCCCCCGGCGGCCTCGCCGAGCCGGTGCGCCATGGCTGCGTAGGCGCCCCGCAGCTCGTCGGCGTCGTCGATGTCCAGCCGGACCCCGCCGAGCTCGCGTCGGTGCCGCAGGTGGGCTGCGGCAGCCTTGAGCGCCACCGGGTAGCCCAGGCTGTCGGCGGCGGCGACCGCGTCCTCGACGCTCGGCGCCGGCCGGACGTCCCACAGGTCGATGCCGTAGCAGGCGAGCAGCCGTTGCAGCTGGGCGTGGCCGAGGTCGACCTCGGCCGTCCCGGACAGCAGCTCGACGACCAGGGACCGGGCTGCCCGGACGTCCAGCCCGGACGGCGAGACCGTGTGCCCGGCGGGGGTTGCCCGCCAGTCCGCGTAGGTCGTGACCAGGGCGAGCGCGCGGACGGCGTCCTCAGGGGTCGAGTACGACGGCACCGAGCCGGCGGCGCCGTCGGCAGCCCGGGACGTCTCCGGGACTCCCGGGATGCCCAGGAACGACGACACCACCGTCTTTGCCGCTCCGGCCGACACCGCCGCGAGCTGTGCGGCGATGTCGGTGCCCGGAGCGGCTGCATGCGGCGGGATGAACAGCGCGACCACCGAGTCGAGGTCCGGCGCGGCGAAGACCTCGTCGAGGGCCGCAGCGACGTCGACCGGACCGGCCTCCGGCACCAGGTCGCGACGCCGTACGACGTCCAGGCCGGCCTCCTCGCACGCGTCGACCGCCAGCAGCGCGAGCGCGTCGGAGTTGCCGACGACGCCCACCCGCCGTCCGGTCGGCAGCGGCTGGGTGGCGACCAGCGCGGCCACGTCGAACAGCTCGTGGATCGACGCAGCGCGGATCACACCGGCGCGGCGGAAGAGTGCGTCGATCGCTGCCGCAGGCGCCCGGGAGTCGCGGACCTGGTGCCCGCCGGGGGGCTCGCCCCGGAACCGGCCGGACTTCACCACGACCACCGGCTTCTGCCGGGCCAGCCGCCGGGCCAGCCGGCTGAACTTGCGGGGGTTGCCGATCGACTCCAGGTAGAGCAGGACCGCGTCGGTTGCGCCGTCCTCCTCCCAGAACTGCAGCATGTCGTTCCCGCTCACGTCGACCCGGTTGCCCGCGGACACGAACGTCGACAGGCCGAGCCCGCGCCGCACCACGTTCTCGAGCAGCGCGATGCCGAGGGCGCCGGACTGCGAGAAGAACCCGAGCCGGCCGCGGGGCGGGACGTGCGGCGACAGGCTGGCGTTCAAGCACACAGCGGGGTCGGTGTTCAGGACGCCGACCGAGCTCGGACCGAGCACCCGCATGCCGCTCCCGCGGGCCAGCGTCACCAGCCGGCGTTGCCGCTCGGCACCCTCGGGACCTGTCTCGGCGAAGCCGGCGGACACCACGACGAGGCCGCGGACCCCGTTGGCGGCGCAGTCGGCAACCACGTCCTCGACCTCCGCCGCCGGCACGGCGACCACCGCCAGGTCGACCGGCGGTGGGACCTCGGAGACGCTGCGAAAGGACCGGACACCGGCGATCTCGTCGGCCGCCCGGTTGACCACGTGGACGGCGCCGGTGAAGCCGCCGTCCAGCAGATGCCGCAGCACCATGTGGCCGAGGGAGCGCTCGTCGCGCCCCGCACCCACCACCACGACGGAGCGCGGCTGCAGCAGCAGCTGCACGCTTCGCGCCTCGGCGCGGTGCTCGCGGGCGTAGGTGACGGCCAGCGAGTCCTCTGTCGGCTCGAGGTCGAACGAAAGTCGCGCCACGCCGTCCTCGAATCCCTGGTCCACGACGTACCCGGCGTCGCGGAACACCCGCAGCATCCGCTGGTTGGCCGGGAGCACGTCGGCGACGAACCGGGAGATGCCGCGCTCGCGGGCCGCGGCGGCGATGTGCTCGAGGAACACGGTGCCGAGGCCCCGGCCCTGGTGGGCGTCCTCGATGTTGAACGCGACCTCGGCCTCGTCGGGTCCGACCCGCTCGTAGCGGACGACGCCGATCATCTCCTCGCCGACGGTGGCGATCAGCGCGACGCGGTCGTGGTGGTCGACGACGGTGAACTTCTCCACGTCCCGGTCCGAGATCTGCCGGTACAGCGAGAAGAACCGGTAGTAGATCGTCTCGTCGGAGAGCCGGTCGTAGAACCGGCGCAGCCGGTCGGCGTCGGTGGGCAGGATCGGGCGCAGGTGCGCGGTTCCTCCGTCGCGGAGCACGACGTCGGCCTCCCAGTGCGCCGGGTAGCCGCGCTCGCCGTCGTCCACCACCCCCCGAGGCTAGCGAGGCGCCGGGCGGCGCATTCGGGCGTCCGTCCCGCCCTGGTGCCCGGACTGTCAGGGGACTGGCCTAGACAGTCGGCATGAGATGGCGCGACCTCGAGGACCAGCAGCCCCGGCTCGCGGCGATCGCCCACGAGCGGCTGGTCGGCCCGGGAGTCCTGCTCGTGGTGACGATCCGTCGGGACGGGACGCCGCGGCTGAGCCCGGTCGAGCCGTTCGTGCTGGACGGCGAGCTGTGGTTGTCGATGCTGCTCGGCTCCAGGAAGGCGGCCGACCTCGTGCGCGACCCGAGGGTGCTCGTGCACAGCATCGTCACCGGTCCGGACGGTGGCGACGGCGAGCTCAAGCTGCGCGGTACCGCGGAGGAGGTGTCCGACGAGTCCGCCCAGCGCCGCTACGCGGAGGCGGTCTCCGCGGTACTCCCCTGGTCGCCGGAGGTCGGCCGCTTCCACCTGTTCACGATCGAGGCCCAGGACGTGACGTTCGTCCGCTACGACAACGCGTCCGGCGACCAGTACCTCGTCCGGTGGCCGGCCGGCACCGAGACGGTCCGGCGCGGGACCTCGGCCACCACGGTCGGCGAACCCGAGCCGGTCAGCGGTGTCCTGGTCTGACCCGAGCGGACCTGGCCGCCCGGTAGCGTGCCCGGATGCTCACCGTCCTGCCCGAGGTCGCCGACGCACTGGCGTCCGGAGCCCCCGTCGTCGCGCTCGAGTCGACGATCATCAGCCACGGCCTCCCCCGCCCCGACAACCTGCGCGTCGCCCGTGAGATCGAGCAGGCCGTACGCCGTGGCGGCGCCGTGCCCGCGACGATCGCCCTCGTGGAGGGCAGCCCGCACATCGGCCTCGACCAGGCAGCGCTCGAGCACGTCGCCACCAGCGACGAGGTGGTGAAGGTCAGCATTCGCGACCTGGCCCCCGTCGCTGCGAAGCACGGCAGTGGCGCCACGACCGTCGCCGCGACATCGCACCTCGCGGCCCTCGCCGGCATCCGGGTCTTCGCGACCGGCGGTCTCGGCGGGGTGCACCGCGACGCCCGGGCGACCTGGGACGAGTCGGCCGACCTGCAGGCGCTCGCCACGACCGACATCACCGTGGTGTGCGCAGGGGTCAAGTCGATCCTGGACGTGCCGGCAACCCTCGAGCGGATGGAGACCCTGGGCGTCACGGTGCTCGGCTACCGCACCACGGCCTTCCCCGGCTTCTACCTCAGTGACTCGGGCCACCCCGTGGACTGGCGGGTCGACACCCCCGAGGAGGTCGCGGCCGTGATGACCGCCCGCGGCGCGCTCGGCACGGCCGGCTGCGGGGTGGTGGTCGCCAACCCCCTGCCGCCGGACGAGCAGCTCGACCCCGCCCTGCACGACCGGCTGCTGCACGACGGGCTGGCCGCGGCCGAGGCCCAGCAGGTGCGGGGCAAGGACGTGACGCCCTTCCTGCTGGAGTACTTCCACCGCGAGAGCAAGGGCGCCAGCCTCGAGGCGAACATCCGGATCGTCCTGCACAACGCCGAGCTCGCCGCTCGCATCGCCGCGGCTTCGGCTGCGGCCGCGTGACCGGATGACCACCGGACCGATCGGCACCGAGACCCTCGATGTCGTCGTCGTGGGCGACGTCATGGTCGACGTGCTCGCCGCCATGTCCGGTCCGCTCGCACACGGCAGCGACACCCCGTCGACCATCACGACCGCCGGCGGCGGGTCGGCGGCCAACGTGGCCGCGTGGCTGGCGCACCAGGGGGTCCGCACGACGTACGTCGGCCGGGTCGGCGACGACGCGCTGGGCCGGGAGTCGGTGACGGCACTGGTGGACCGTGGCGTCACGACGTACGTCAGCACGGACGCGGAACGGGCCACCGGCACCTGCGTGGTCCTCGTGCAGCCCGGCGGCGAACGGTCGATGCTCCCCGACTCCGGAGCGAACGCGACACTGACCCCGGACCACCTCCCCCGCGAGCCGTTCCGGCCCGGAGCCCACCTGCACCTGGCCGGCTACACCCTGCTCAACGAGGGATGCCGGGAGGCGGGGCTGGCCGCGCTCGCGCTGGCCCGTGAGGTCGGCATGACGGTGTCGGTCGACCCGTCGTCGGCCGCGCCGCTGGCCGCCGTGGGTGCGGCCCGGTTCCTGGCGTGGACGGCAGGTGTCGACCTGCTGCTGCCCAACCGGGACGAGGCGGCCGTCCTCGCCGGCACCTCCGACCCGCGCCAGGCGGCCCAGCAGCTGGCCGACAGCTACCGCGAGGTCGTGGTCAAGCTCGGCGCCGACGGCGCCCTCTGGCACGGTGGTTTCATCACCGCGAGCGCTCCCGCGGAACGAGGCGTCGAGGTCGTCGACACCACCGGCGCGGGGGACGCGTTCGCTGCCGGCTTCCTCGCCACCTGGCTGCTGCATCCCGAGCCCGAGTCGGCGCTGGCCGCCGGCAACCGGCTGGCGGCCCGGGCGGTCACCTCGGTCGGCGCGCGGCCGTGACCGGTGAGCAGCGCGCGCTCGCCGCGGTCGAGGCGGCCGGACTGGCCCACCGGCTGATCCGCCACGGGCCGGTGCGCAGCCTGGCCGAGGCGGCGGTCGCGCGCGGCGTCGAGCCGGCAGCGGTGGTCAAGACCCTGGTCGTACGCCGCGGCGACGACGACTACCTGTTCGTACTGGTCCCCGGCGACCGGACCATCGCCTGGCCCAAGCTGCGGGAGCTGCTCGGCGTGAGCCGGATGTCGATGCCGGACGCCGCCGCGGCCCTGGCTGCGACCGGATACGAGCGTGGGACCATCACGCCGTTCGGCTCCACGACCGACTGGCCGGTCGTCGCGGACGAGCGGCTGCGGGGGCACGAGATCACGCTCGGTGCCGGCGCGCACGGGGTCGCGGTCGCGGTCGACGCCGACGCGGCGCTGGCGGTCCTCGGGGCCACCGTCGCCGACGTGACCGACCCGGCGCCCTGAGCCGGCAGCCGGTCCCACCGCCGTCGTGCTGTCACCGGGTGCGGCTAGCGTCGCCGCTGTGACCACCACCCGCGAGGGCCCCGGGGTGCCGGGGACCGAGCCGTCTTCCGTTGGTGCGCCCGACCGCACCGCGGCACTGGCCCTCGGCGCGGCCGCGGTGACGGTGCTGCTGTGGGCGTCGGCGTTCGTCGCGATCCGGCACATCGGCCGCGAGGTCTCTCCCGGCTCCCTCACCCTTGGTCGCCTGCTCGTCGGGAGCCTGGTGCTGGGTGCGGTCGTCCTGGCGCGTGGGGCGCACTGGCCCGCCCGTCGCGACTGGCCACTGCTGGTGGTGTGCGGCCTGCTGTGGTTCGGGGTCTACAACATCGCGCTGAACGCCGCCGAGCAGCGGGTGGACGCCGGCACGGCAGCGATGCTGGTCAATGTCGGGCCGCTCGTGCTCGCCCTGCTCGCCGGCCTGCTGCTCGGCGAGGGCTTCCCCCGGCGGCTGGTGCTCGGCAGCCTGATCGCCTTTGCCGGGGTGCTCGTCATCGGCACCGCCACCTCGGGACGCACTGCCGGCACCGCGGGCGTGGTGCTGTGCCTCGTCGCGGCCGTCGGCTACGCGGTGGGTGTGGTCGCGCAGAAGCCGCTGCTCGGCCGGCTGCCGGCGCTCGAGGTGACCTGGCTGGCCTGCACGGTCGGCGCGGTGGCCTGCCTGCCGTTCACCCCCCAGCTGGTGTCCGAGGTGGCCGACGCCCGGCTCTCGACCCTGGGCTGGATCTGCTACCTCGGCGCCTTCCCGACCGCGATCGCGTTCACCACCTGGGCCTTCGCCCTGTCCCACACCACCGCCGGGAGGATGGGGGCGACCACCTACCTCGTCCCGCCGGTCGCCATCCTGCTGGCCTGGCTGCTCCTCGGTGAGTCCCCCGAGTCGCTCGCCTTCGCCGGCGGGGCGCTCTGCCTGGTGGGCGTCGCGGTGGCACGGCGCACCCGCCCCGGCCGTCGGGCCCGGGCCGCGGCTCCCGCCTGACCCGCGTCCGCGCCCCCGTCCCGCGGGCAGGGCCGCGCCTGCCCCTCCGGCGTACATGATCGTTTGCGACGTCATTCCCGACACGCCGGCGAGGACAACGGCGGGTCCGGGAACCAGGTCGCAAACGATCACTCCTTGATCACTCCTGACTGGCTCCCGACTACTCCTGGGTGGCGCCCGCGGCGGTGCAGGCGGGGTCGCCGCGGGTCGCTGCCGGGGCTGGTCCGGGGCGACGGGCAGGATGGGACGGCCGGAACGGCGCCGAGCACACCCGGTGCAACCGTCTCCCTGCCAGACCGGTCCGACCGCCTGACCCGCAGTACCCGCCGTACCTCTCGACCAGCCAGGAGCTATCCCCCGTGGCACGCAGGACCAAGAACCCCAGCCCGCCCGACGACGACTTCACCGAGCACATCGTCGACATCGACGTCTCCGACGAGATGCAGGGCTCGTACCTCGAGTACGCCTACTCGGTCATCTACTCCCGGGCCCTTCCGGACGCCCGCGACGGGCTCAAGCCGGTGCACCGGCGGATCCTGTACCGGATGGCTGAGATGGGCCTGCGTCCCGACCGCGGCCACGTGAAGTGTGCCCGGGTCGTCGGCGACGTGATGGCCACCCTGCACCCGCACGGCGACACCGCGATCTACGACACGCTGGTCCGGATGGCCCAGCCGTGGTCGCTGCGGCTCCCGCTGGTCGACGGGCACGGCAACTTCGGCAGTCTCGGCAACGACGACCCGCCCGCCGCCTACCGCTACACCGAGTGCCGGCTCACTGCCGCCGCCATGGCCGTCACCGAGGGCATCGACGAGGGCGTCGTCGACCTGAGGCCCAACTACGACGACCGCGAGATGGAGCCCGATGTCCTTCCCTCGGCGTTCCCGAACCTGCTCGTCAACGGCGCCTCCGGCATCGCCGTCGGCATGGCGACCAACATGCCGCCGCACAACCTGGTCGAGGTGGTCTCGGCGGCCCGGCACCTGATCAATCACCCGGACGCCGGGCTCGACGACCTCATGCGGTTCGTGCCCGGCCCGGACCTCCCGACCGGCGGCAAGATCGTCGGCCTCGAGGGCATCCGGGAGGCCTACGACACCGGCCGGGGGACCTTCCGCACCAGAGCGACCGCCCGGGTCGAGAACGTCACCCCCCGCCGTAAGGGCATCGTCGTCACCGAGCTGCCCTGGGGTGTGGGGCCGGAGCGCGTGAAGGAGAAGATCGCCGACCTGGTCCGCGGCAAGAAGCTCCAGGGCATCACCGCCGTCGACGACTACACCGACCGGCACCAGGGTCTGCGGCTGGTCATCGAGGTGAAGAACGGCTTCAACCCGGAGGCGCTGCTCGAACAGCTCTACCGGCTGACCCCGCTGGAGGAGACCTTCGGCATCAACAACGTGGCCCTGGTCGAGGGCCAGCCCCGGACACTGGGGCTCAAGGACCTGCTCGAGGTGTACGTCGCCCACCGGCTCGACGTCGTCCGTCGGCGCAGCCTGTTCCGCCGCACCAAGGCCGCGGACCGGCTGCACCTCGTCGACGGCCTGCTCGTCGCCATCCTCGACATCGACGAGGTCATCCAGGTCATCCGCACCAGCGACGACGCCGGGGCGGCCCGGGAGCGGCTGCAGTCGGTCTTCGAGCTGACCGAGACGCAGGCCACCTACATCCTCGACATGCCGCTGCGGCGGCTGACGAAGTACTCGAGGATCGAGCTCGAGGCAGAGCAGGAGAAGCTGCGCGCCCTCATCACCGAGCTGACCGCGGTCATCGAGTCCGAGTCGCTGCTGCGCAAGACCGTGTCGGACGAGCTCGCCGACGTCGCCAAGCAGTTCGGTACGCCGCGGCGCACCGTCCTGCTCGAGTCGGCCGGCGTCCCCACGACCACTGCCGAGCCGCTGGAGGTCACCGACGACCCGTGCTGGGTGCTGCTGTCGTCCACCGGGCTCCTCGCCCGCACCCGCACCGACGACCCGCTGCCCACGGACGGGGCCCGCGCCAAGCACGACGTCATCGTGTCCGCGGTGCCCGCCACAGTGCGGGGTGAGGTCGCCGCCGTCACCAGCGCCGGGCGGCTGGTGCGGCTCGGGGTCCTCGACATGCCGGCGCTGCCGGACACGGCCACCGCCCCGCACCTGTCGGGCGGCGCGCCGATCAGCGAGTTCCTCGCCCTGGACAAGGACGAGCAGGTGCTGGCGCTGTGCAGCCTCGACACCGACGGGGCCGCGGACCGCACCCTCGCCCTCGGAACCGAGCAGGGCGTCGTGAAGCGGGTCGCCCCCGACCACCCGTCGAACAAGGACTCGTGGGAGGTGATCGGGCTCAGGCCCGGCGACCGGGTGGTCGGGGCAGTCGACCTCGGCTCCGACGACCGGGACCTCGTGTTCATCACCTCCGACGCACAGCTCCTGCACTTCCCCGCCTCGGCCGTGCGGCCCCAGGGCCGGTCGGCCGGTGGCATGGCAGGCGTCCGGCTCGCCCCTGGAGCCCGGGCCGTCTTCTTCGGAGTGGTCGACCCGTCCGCCGACGCCACCGTGGTCACCGTGTCCGGGTCGTCGGCGGCCCTGCCGGGCACCGACGCAGGATCGGTCAAGATCACGCCGTACACCGAGTACCCGGCCAAGGGCCGCGGGACGGGCGGGGTGCGCTGCCACCGGTTCCTGCGCGGCGAGGACGTCCTGACCCTCGGCTGGGCCGGTGGCGCACCCGCGAGGGCGGCAGCGGCCACCGGCGTGGCGGTCGAGCTCCCTGGGGAGCCGGGGCGGCGCGACGGGTCCGGAACCTCCCTCGGCCAGCCGATCGCGGCTGTCGGCGGGCCGGTGCCGCCCGGCTGAGCGGCGGGCGGGCGGCCGGCTGCCGTCAGGCGGTGAAGCCCTCGGAGAGGAAGGCGTCCAGGGCCCGGATGCCCTCGTCGACGTAGGTCGTGAACTGGCGCCCGCTGGGAGGCCAGCCCACGGCCGTGGCAGGGGGCAGGTCGTCGGCCGGCAGCTCGGCCACGCAGCCGGCCCGCGACTCGGCATCACCCGTGACGTCGACTCGGGCCAGGCGCTTGGCCCGCACGACCCAGACCACGGCGGCGAAGTACCCCGCGGTGAGCAGCGCGAGCAGGACCAGCATGAGAGGTTCATCGACCGCTGCCCGGGGAACCTTCAGCCCTGTCCGCGATCCGGACGGCTCGTCCGGACCGCCCGTTGCTACCAGGGCGACGTGGTCAGCCGCTCGTCCAGCGCTCCCCCCGGGATGCAGTCGGGGCTGCGGTAGTCGTCGGGCATCTCGGGCAGGACGGAGCCGGCGTACGCCGCCGCCAGCCGGCGCGCCTGCTGCGAGGTGGCACCGAGCAGCTCCGCGGTGCGGGCGTCCCGCTGCACCGCCCGGCACTCGGCGACCGCCTCCGCCGTCTCGCCCGCCATGTGCATCGCCTCGTGCGTCAGCACGTGCACGGCGACGACCTGCGGCCCGGCTCGGTGCGGCCTTGTCGGAGCCGAGGTAGTCCGCCAGCGCAGCACACTGGGCCCGCTTGATCAGCGTTGCGTGCTCGGGTACGCCGTCGGCGCCGTACCGGACGTAGCCGAGCTCGGCCCCCGCGTCGACGAACTCCTGCCCCGCAGACTGGCAGCGCACCGTGACCGGAGCGCCGACCAGAGCCGACGCGACCGTGGCGAGCCGCTGCTCGAGCCGGTGCGCCCGGACGACCGGCACCAGCAAGGCGGCACCGACCAGCACGAGTGCGACCACCGAGACGGTCGGGAACGGCGTCGGCCGGCCCAGGCCGTCCCGCCGGCGCAGCCCCCAGCGCGCCGCCAGCCCCAAGGCGGCGGCGATCAGGACCAGAGCCGACCACAGCAGCACCCTTCGGGTATCGGCTGGTCCGGCCCGGCACTTGCGGGTCCAGCGCCCGCCGCCCGCCGCCCGCCGCCCGCCGCCCGCAGGCCTGCTCGTTTGCGACCTGGTTCGCGCGACACGCCGGCCCGGTACGGCGTGTCGCGTGCCTCATGTCGCAAACGAGCGGGGGTGGGGCCGGGGCGGCGGGGCTCAGGCGGGTACAGCTGCGACCCGCGGCTGGATCGGCGTGAGGACCGGCGCCCGGTCCTCGATGGCCTGGGCAGCGTCGAGCAGGAGGTCCTCGCGGAAGCGGGCGCCGATGAGCTGTACCCCCTGGGGCAGGCCGTCGTCGCTGCCGACGGGCACCGCACAGGACGGCAGCCCGAGGATGTTGACCGGCAGCACCATGCGCATCGCGGTGACGATCTCAGTGATGCGGGACACGTCCTCGTCCACGACCCAGGCCCGCTCGCAGCAGACCGGGGAGAGCACCACCGGGTGGTCCTGCAGGAAGCGCGCCCACGCCGCGCCGAGCTGGTGCACCGCGATCCAGGTCGCCGTCTGCGCCGACTGGTCCACCGGCTTGAACACCCCGTGCGCCAGACAGGCCGCGACGAACTCCAGCGCGTCCTTCCCGGCGACCGGCTCCAGGTCCGGCCAGAGCAGTCCGAGCTCTGCCCAGATGGCGTCGGCCCAGGCTGCGGCCGCCTCGGCGACCTGCGGCGGCTCGGCGTCCACGACGTCGTACCCGGCTGCGCTGAGCCAGTCGGCGGCCCGGTCGACGCCGGCGAGCACGTGCGGGTCGATCCCGGCGCCCAGCGGGTCCCGGACCACGGCGACCCGGATCGGCCCGTCGACAGCCGGGCCCTGCAGCGGCGCCGGGACCCAGCGCGGGTCGCGCGCGTCCGGTGCGCTGATGACGGCCAGGGCGAGCCGCAGGTCGGCGACGCGTCGAGCCATCGGTCCCTGGCAGTTGGTCATCTGGAACACCAGCGGTGACGGCGGCTGGGTGACGGCAGCATCCGCGACCCGTCCCCGGGACGGCCGCAGTGCCGCGGTACCGCACATCTGCGAGGGCACCCGCAGAGACCCGCCGAGGTCGTTGCCGAGCCCGAGCGGCGTCATGCCGCTGGCCAGCGCGGCGGCCTCGCCTCCGGAGGAGCCGCCCGCGGTGCGGGTCGGGTCCCACGGATTGCGGGTCCGGCCGCCCCGACCGCTGACGGTGTCCCAGCGGAAGGCGAAGTCCGGCAGGTTGGTCCGGGCTATCGGGATCGCGCCGGCATCCCGGAGCCGGGCGACGGGCGGCGCGTCGGAGGCCGCGACCTGCTCGGCGAGCGCACCGACCCCCCAGGTGGTCGCAGAGCCGGCGACGTCGATGTTCTCCTTCACGGTGAACGGCACACCGGCGAGCGCTCCGAGGGGTCGCCCGGCCGCCACCGCCGTGTCGACCGCCTCGGCCGCGACCCGTGCCTGGTCGGCCAGGGTCACGGTCACCGCGTCGATATCCGGGTTGACCTCCTCGATGCGGGCCAGGTGGGCATCGACCACCTCGGCTGCCGTGACCTGGCCGGCCGCGATCATCCCAGCCAGCTCCTGGGCCCCTCTTGTGCAGAGCTCGTGCACGGTGCTCTCCTCTCGGGTGTTCGATGGCGCACGCATCGTGTCTCCGCGCAACGGAGACGCACATCGGGAGGACTCCCCATTTCCGGCTCCTCGCTCCGGCTCGGTGAGCTTGTTGCCACGTTCGCCCTCGCGCAGGACAACGCCTTCGGCCAACCGCTGGAGTCGCAGCTGCGGTCCTGCTTGCTCGCCGCGTGGCTCAGCGAGGCGGCGGGCTACGACCAGGACCTGCGCGACACGGTGTACTGGGTCGCGCTGCTGCGGTACGTCGGCTGCACCGGGCACGCGCACGAGGTGGCCACCGTGTTCGGCGACGAGATCGCCATCCGCGCCCGGACGCTGGTGCACGACGCGGCCGACCCGGCCGAGGTCATGCGCGACGTGATTGCCTACGCGACCGCCGGGCACCCGATCGACGAGCGGGTTCAGCTGGCCGAGTCGCTGCGGGCGACCGCACACGACTGGGCCGTGAACAACTTCGCCTCTGGCTGCGAGGTCGCCGACACGCTGCTACGACGACTGGACCTGCCCCGCGACGCCAGGGAGGCGCTGCAGTACACGTTCGAGCGGTGGAACGGCACCGGCTACCCCGCCGGAGCCCGCGGCGAGGACATCCCGTCGGCGATGCGGGTCGTCCACCTCAGCCACGACATGGAGGCCCTGGGCCGGCTCCTGTCGACCGACCAGGCGTTGGACGCCGTCCGCGAGCGACGCGCCCGCACCTACGACCCGGAGCTGTCCGACATCTTCGCCGCCCACGGCGCCGAGTGGTTCGCCCGGTTGGACACGCTGGAGCCGTGGGACGAGGTGCTCGGCCTCGAGCCGGAGCCGCACCGCACTCTGTCCGGCGCCGACCTCGACGAGGCACTGCTCGTGGTGGCCGACTTCATCGACCTGAAGTCGCCGTTCATGGCCGGCCACAGCCGCCGGTGCGCGCAGCTCTCCGCCGACGCCGGCCGGCTGCTCGGTCTGGGCGATGCCGAGGTCACCACCCTGCGCCGGGCGGCGCTGGTGCACGAGCTCGGCACGACCGCAGTACCGAACTCGATCTGGGACAAGCCGGGGCCGCTCACCCGGGCCGAGCGCGACCGGGTCGAGCTGCATCCGATGCTCACCGAGCAGATGCTGGGCCGCTCACCGGCCCTGGCCGCACTCAACCCCGTCGCCGCGGCCCACCACGAGCGGGCCGACGGCTCGGGCTACCACAAGCGGCTGCGCGCCGACGCCGTCGTCCCGGACGCGGGACTGCTCATCGCCGCCGACGTCTACGTGGCGCTCACCGCCGACCGCGCGGACCGAGCCGCCTGGTCGGCCGAGGCGGCTGCCGCCGAGCTCCGCCGGCTGGCCGCCGGCGGCCTGCTCCAGGCCGGCCCCGTCGACGCTGTTCTGACCGTGGCAGGACAGGGTGGGCGGCGGGCGACGACGAGGTCCGGCCGTCCGGAGCGTGTGGGCGACCTCACCGAACGGGAGCTCGAGGTTCTGCGGCTCGCGGCCAGAGGCCTGCGGACACGGGAGATCGCCGAACGCCTCGTCATCTCGGCCAAGACCGTCGACCACCACATCCAGCACGTGTACACCAAGATCGGCGTCTCGACCCGGGCCGCCGCGGCCCTCTGGGCGATGCAGCACGACCTCGTCCACTGACCCGCCAGGCCGGGGGAAGACCTGCTCGTTTGCGACCTGGTTCACGCGACACGCCGACTCGGTACGGCGTGTCGCGTGCCTCAGGTCGCAAACGAGCGGAGGTGGGTGGGTCGGGGGGTCTGGGGCGGGGCGGGGCGGCGGGGGGGTGCGGCCGGGCTCAGGCGTCGATGGCGTCGCGGTCGACGCGGGAGGCGCCGGCCACGATGAAGTCCCGGCGCGGGGCCACGTCGTTGCCCATCAGCAGCTCGAAGGCCTGCTCCGCGACGTCGACGTCGCCCAGGGTGACCTTCCGCAGCATCCGGTGCCGCGGGTCCATCGTCGTCTCGGCCAGCTGGTCGGCATCCATCTCGCCCAGACCCTTGTAGCGCTGGATCGGCTCCTTGTACCGCTTGCCCTTGCGCTGCAGGTCGGCGAGGGTCTTGCGCAGCTGCGCCTCGGTGTAGGTGTAGACCACCTCGTTCTTCTTGCCGCCCCCGGAGACGACCTCGATCCGGTGCAGCGGAGGAACGGCGGCGAAGACCCGACCGGCCTCCACCATCGGCCGCATGTAGCGGTAGAAGAGCGTCAGCAGCAGGCAGCGGATGTGCGCGCCGTCGACGTCCGCGTCGGCCATCAGGATGACCCGGCCGTACCGCGCGTTGCCGAGGTCGAAGGTCCGGCCGGAACCGGCGCCGATGACCTGGATGATCGCTGCGCACTCGGCGTTCTTCAGCATGTCCGAGGCCGAGGCCTTCTGGACGTTGAGGATCTTGCCGCGGATCGGAAGCAGCGCCTGGACCTCGGAGTCGCGGGCGACCTTGGCGGTGCCCAGTGCGGAGTCGCCCTCGACGATGAACAGCTCGCTGCGCTCCACGTCGTCGCTGCGGCAGTCGGCCAGCTTGGCGGGCAGCGAGGAGGTCTCGAGGGCGTTCTTGCGGCGCTGCAGCTCCTTGTGCTGACGGGCCGCGATCCGGGTGCGTGCGGCGGCGGCGACCTTGTCGAGGACCGCCTTGGCTGCTGCCTTGCCGCCGCGCTTGGGGCTGGTGAGTGCTGCCTTCAGCTCTTTGCTCACGACCGACGCGACGATGCGGGAGGCGGCCGAGGTGCCGAGGACCTCCTTGGTCTGCCCCTCGAACTGCGGCTCGGCGAGACGGACCGTGATGATCGCCGTCAGGCCCTCGAGGGCGTCGTCCTTGACGATGTCGTCCTCGGCGGCCCGCAGCACCCGCTGCGACCGGAGCACCTCGTTGAGGGTCTTGGTCAACGATCGCTCGAACCCCTGCAGGTGCGTGCCGCCTTTGGGCGTGGCGATGATGTTGACGTAGGACCGTACGGTCGTGTCGTATCCCGTGCCCCACCGGAGCGCGACGTCGACGTCGAGCTGTCGTTGCACGTCGGTCGAGGTCATGTGGCCCTTGTCGTCGAGGACCGGGACCGTCTCGGTGAACCCGCCGGACCCCTGCAGCCGGAGGGTGTCGCTGACCGCCTGGTCCGGCGCGAGGAACTCGCAGAACTCGCTGATGCCGCCGTCGTACCGGAACGTCTCGGCGACCGGCTCGGCACCGCGGGCGTCGCGCACGACGAGGGTGAGCCCTGGCACGAGGAAGGCCGTCTGCCGGGCCCGGTTGTGCAGCTCGTCGATCGAGATCGCAGCGTCCTTGAGGAAGATCTGCCGGTCCGGCCAGTAGCGCACCCGCGTGCCGGTCCGCTTCTTGGGCACCTTGCCGACGATCCTCGGGCCTGAACCCTCGACGAACGGCGAGTCGGGCGTGCCGTTGCCGAACGTGCCGGGCGTGCCGCGGCGAAAGCTCATGGCGTGCGTCTTGCTGTTCCGGTCCACCTCGATGTCCAACCGGACCGACAGCGCGTTGACGACGGACGCGCCGACGCCGTGCAGGCCGCCGGTCGCGGCGTAGGAACCGCCGCCGAACTTGCCGCCGGCGTGCAGCTTGGTCATGACCACCTCGACACCGGACAGACCCGTGCGCGGCTCGATGTCCACCGGGATGCCACGCCCGTCGTCGCGCACCTCGACTGAGCCATCCGGGTGGAGATCGACGTCGATGCGGGTGCAGTGACCGCCCAGCGCCTCGTCGACGGCGTTGTCGATGATCTCCCAGAGGCAGTGCATCAGCCCCCGCGAGTCGGTGGAGCCGATGTACATGCCAGGGCGCTTGCGGACCGCCTCCAGACCCTCCAGGACCAGCAGGTTCCGGGCGTTGTAGGCGTCCGGCTCGAACTCGCCGTCACTGCGGGCGTGGAGCGTCTGGGTCACCTGGTGAGGCTACCTGCGGGCCGGGACACGCCCGGCCGGCCTCCCCGCGACACGCCGTGACCCACCTGTGACGGCAAACGGGTTCGTCGGTGCTGTGAGATGGGCAACTATGGAATGGCCGACTACGCGCAGAGCGAACCCCTACCCTGGGGGTACGGGAACGAACTGGTGTCGACGGAGTGTTGACTAGAACATCCACAGCTCCACCGCACCGACGAGAAGAGAGGGCGACGTGACTTCTGCACTTGCCTCGCACCCTCCCCTGACCGCTGCTGACCGCTGCGACCGTTGCGGCGCGCAGGCCTACATCCGCGTCACCATGCCGTCCGGCGGCGAGCTGCTGTTCTGCGCGCACCACGGCCACGCCCACGAGACCAAGCTGCGCGAGCTCGCCGCGGAGATCCACGACGACAGCTCGCAGCTCACCGGGACGCCCGCCACGGCTCCCGAACCGGAGCGCTGACCACCGCACGCTCGGAACGCGTACCGAGAGGCCCCGGACACCGTCCGGGGCCTCTCGGCGTCCGGGGTCTGGTGCGGATGCACCAGCGGACGTCTCACCCGTCGGTCGTAGGGCGGCCGCACTGCCTGCCTTCGTGCCTGCGGCCGTTTCGCGGCCGAACCACCGGGAACGTGGTCGGCATGATCTGGCGATGGGTGTGGCGGACGCTGGCCGTGTTCCTCGGCCGCAAGGCATGGGCCGCGTGGCAGCGCAGGCAGCAGTCGGGGGCGCAGGCCCGGTCGCACACCTCGACCACCTCGGCCACCTCGGCCACTTCGACCGGAGCCGCTCCCCCGCGCTGATGGTCGCCCGGCACTGACAGGCTGGGGCCGTGAACATCGCGGTGCTGGCGGCCGCCGCCGAGCGCGGCGTCGAGCGACGGGTGGCCCGGCTGCTCTGGCGGCGCGGCTGGCGGGTCCGGTTGATCGCGTTCACGTCGTACGGCGTGTCCGCGGAGCCCGGACGCCCCGGGTGGGTGCGCCTGATCGGGCGAGCCCTGCTGACCGGGACGCCCGGACCGGAGGCCGAGCTGGTGCGTGGCTGGCGCCGCTTCAGGACGATCCCGCTGGAAGGCGTGCCCGTCGAGGTGCGGGTCGGCGAGGCGACGGCATCGGTGCGCACCGGGCCGGGCGGCTACGTCGACCACGTCATCGCCGCCGACCTGACCCCGGGATGGCACGACGCGGTGCTCGCCGGTGCGCACGCCGAGGTCGCCGTCGGTCCGGTCCGGGTGGTGGGCCCGGAGGAACGGACCGGGCTGGTCAGCGACATCGACGACACCGTCCTGGTCACGGCCCTCCCGCGACCGCTGCGCGCCTTCTGGAACACCTTCGGCCGGCACGAGTCGGCCCGCCGGCCGGTCCCCGGGATGCCCGAGCTGCTCGGGCACCTCACGGCCGGCGCCGGCGCCGGCAACAGCGCCTTCACGGCGTACGTCTCGACCGGGCCGTGGAACGTCGCACCCAGCCTCGAGCGGTTCCTCCGCCGGCACGGCTACCCGGCCGGACCGCTGCTCATGACCGACTGGGGGCCCAGCGACGAGCGCTGGTTCCGATCCGGCCGCCAGCACAAGCACGACGCGCTGCGGCAGCTGCTCGCGGACCTGCCACAGCTCACCTGGACCCTCGTCGGTGACGACGGCCAGCACGACCCCGCTCTCTACGACGACCTCGCGGCCGAGCACCCGGACCGGATCGAGCGGGTCCTGGTCCGGCAGCTGAGCGAGACCGAGCAGCTGCTCACGCACGGGACGCCGACCACCCTGCCCGGCGAGGGACCCCACGAGCGTCCTCAGCGACCCGGGGTGACGGTCGTGCGGGGGCCGGACGGCCACGCCCTGCTCGCCGCCCTGCGTGCGCACGGCGCGGACCCGGATGATCCTTGACGAGATGCTGAACCGGCCCCGGTCTCACCGTGACCCGCGGGGGGTACCAGCCCGGCATGGACGACGGGGGCGGGAACGAGGACGACGCGCGGGACCGCCGGCGCCGGCGGGAGGAGGTCCTGCGTCGGCGGGGCGAGCGGCTGCCGAGGCGCAGCGACCTGCTGCGGAGGCTGGACGAGCTGGCCCACCGTCGGGCTCGACGGCGCGGCCGGGCCAGCTGACCGGTGGGCGGCCGGCGCCGGGTCGCGGCGCGACGGTAGGTTGGCGACGATCCGGCACCCACGACATCCCGCACCGTGATGCCCGCGGACCGGCCCGACGAGGGATGCCACCGTGCGCCCAGTCCCCCCTTCCGAGGAACCCGACCCCGCCGACCACCACCCGCCCGCCGAGCAGCCGCCGGAGGAGCCGGTGCTGCTGGTGCTGCCGCCAGGGCAGTCGGTCGAGGCGCTCCGCCGCGACGTGATGACCGGGTTGGCCGGCCGACCCCACGACGTGGTCATCGACCTGCGCGAGGTCGGGTCGATGTCCCACCTGGACCTCGCCGTGCTCGTGCGGGCACGGGCCCAGCAGCGCGCTCGCGGCCGATCCCTCACCCTGGTCCTCACGCCGCAGTCGGAGACCGAGGCTGCGCTGCAGCGCACCGGGCTCCGTGGCGCGTTCACCGCGCGCCCCGCACCGCCGGAGGAGGGACCGACGCCCGGTCAGTAGGGGCGGGGTGCGGCGCCCCGGGCGTCGCCCAGCATCCCTCGGCGGGCGGCGGGGAAGGACACGACTGCGGGGTCGCCGTCGGAGGTGTAGCGCCGCCGCGGGTGGCTCGCCAGCGAGTCCAGCCACACCGACGACCCGAACCGGAAGTCGGTGCCATGCCGGCGTTGCGACCGGATCCGCGGCACGCCCTCGGGGTCGAAGTCGCGGGAGTACGGCGACGGAGCGGGCGCGGCACCTACCAGGAAGGCCGCGTCGAACGCGTACGACGCCGAGCCCGAGCTGCCGGTCATCATCAGCCGGCGGTTGCGGGGCCGGATCCCGAACGGCAGGGCCATCGTCGTGGTCGGCTCCCCGGTGGCCCGCCTGACCAGCCGGTCGTCGCCCGCCAGCTGCCGGCGGACCGCGTCGGCGGTCACCTGGCTCAGCGCCACGTGGTCGAGGGTGTGGTTGCCGACCTCGAAGCCGTGGTCGCGCAGCCAGCCCAGGTAGCGCGCTCCGCCGCTGTCGGCGAACGGGTCGCGGTTGACGTAGAACGTGGCTGTCGGCGTGAAGCCGGGGTGGGCGGCGGCGACGTCCAGCAGGATCGCGACTGCCGTCCCGGCCACCGGCTGGTCGCGGTCGTCGAGGGTGAGCTGGGACCGGGTCGAGTCGTCGAAGGTCAGCACCACCGGATGGGCGCCGGCCGGCAGGTCGAGACGTCCGGTCGCGTAGTCGGCTGCGGTCACCGGCACGTACCCCTCGCGGGCCAGCCGCTCGAGCTCGGCCCGGAAGGCCCGTGGCGTGATGTCGTAGATGCCCCGTGGCCTGGCCACCACCTGGTGGTACATGAGCACCGGCACCTCGCCGAGCTCGTCGGGTCGGCCGGGCGGGGTCCCGGTGGTCACCGTGGCGGCCGGGGTGGTCGGCGCCCCGTCCGCGGAAGACGAGCCGGACGCCGACGGGGCCGGTGCGGACGAGCTGCCGGCAGCCGAGGGCCTGGTCGCGCCCGGGCGGGACCCGTCCGCGCCGGCACAGCCGCAGAGCACGGCCGCGGCCAGCACCAGCACGACCGGCCAGCGGGGCGAGTGCGACATGCTCGGAAAGGTAGGTGCCCGACACGCCCCGAAGAAGGCGAAACGCCGCGAGTGCCTGCCTAGCATCGGTGCGGTGTCGACACGCTCCCGGCTGATCCTGCGCCTGACGCTCGGTGCGGTGACGGTCCTGCTCGTCGCCGGCGGCGTCATGGCGCTCGCGTGGTGGCCCCGGCCGGTGGCGGCGACCGTGTCCGGGCTGCCGGACCGGACCGTGCTGGGTACCGCCGACCTGGACGGCCTGCGGATCACGATCTCGCCCACAGGCAATGTGCCGCGGGGAGCCCTGCGGGTCCTGCTGGACGGCCGGCGGGCGGACCTGGTGCCCGCCGGTGCCGGGCTCGCGCTGGAGCCCGGCCCGCTCGCCGACGGCCGGCACGAGCTCGTGGTCCGGGTGTCAGGACGTGGCCCTCTCGGCCGGACCAGCTCGTCCCGGCACGAGTTCACCGTGGACACCACACCGCCGAAGCTGACCCTGCCGGACCGGCTCGACGCCGCCAGCCTCCGCGGCGAGCTCGCCGTGAAGGGAACAGTGACGGGCGCGGACCGGGTCACCGTGAACGACGTGACGGCCGAGCTGGAGCAGGACACGTTCCGGGCCACCCTCGCCGCGCCGCCCGCGACCGTCCAGGTCGTCGCCACCGACGCAGCCGGCAACTCCTCACGCGCCGAGGTGCCGGTGCACGTCAAGCACCCGGCCATGCGCGGCGTCCACATGACGGCTCTCGCGTGGACCGCGTCATCGCTGCGCGAGCCGATCCTGCGGCTGGCCAAGCAGGGGCGCATCGACACCATCGAGCTCGACATCAAGGACGAGGACGGCATCGTCGGCCACGACTCCCAGGTGCCGATGGCCCGCCGCACCGGCGCCGCCAAGGGCTACTACGACGCCCGCGCGGTCATCGACCAGCTGCACAAGATGCAGGTGCGCGTCGTCGGCCGGATCGTCGCCTTCCGTGACCCGAAGCTGGGGCGGTGGGCGTGGCGGCACGGTCACCGGGACTGGGTGATCCAGACCCCGGGCGGCGCGGCGTACGGCGGCAAGTACGGCGCCTACTCCTTCACGAATCCCTTCAGCGCCGAGGTCCGCCGCTACAACGTCGCGCTGGCGACCGAGGCTGCCGAGCTCGGCTTCGACGACGTGCTCTACGACTACGTACGCCGGCCGGACGGCGACCTGCGCAACCTGCGCTTCCCCGGCAGGAGCGGGAGCCCGGAGGCGGTGATCGCCCAGTTCATGCAGGAGACCCGCGCCGAGGTGCGGCAGCGGGGCGCCTTCCTCGGCGCGTCGGTCTACGGCATCTCGGCGACCCGTCCGACCCAGATCGCCCAGGACATCCCGATGATGGCCAAGAGCGCCGACTACATCGCCCCGATGGTCTACCCCTCGCACTGGGGCCCGGGCGAGTACGGCGTGGCCAACCCGAACCGCTCGCCGTACCCGATCGTGCGCCGCTCGCTGGCCGACTTCCAGCGCCTGGTGCGCGACAGCGACACCCAGATCATGCCGTGGCTGCAGGACTTCTCCCTCGGCGTCACCTACGGGCCGGCCCGGGTCCGGGCGCAGATCCGCGCGGCGCACGACGCAGGGAGCGACTCGTTCCTGCTGTGGAACGCGGCCGCTCGCTACACCGCTGCGGCGCTGACGCCGCACCCCTGACCGGCTCGGCTGCGAGCGCCGGTCCGGGCCGCCTCGGTCGATCGGACAGGTCCGGCTGGGCCGATCCGGCCCCGGTGGGCGTTTCGTCCCCGCCCGGCCGCCCAGTGCAGTTGGATCGGGAGACCTGAGGAGGGCGCGTGCCAGCAGCTGTGTCGATCGACCGCACCCCGGACGAGGTGGGCATCGTCCGCTTCCGGTCCGGCGACTCGCCGTGGCCGGGGGTGCCGGACCCACTGACGGCCGCCGTCATGACCGCAGACGCCGACGCCGACGCCGAGGTGGCGGCGGTCCTGCGGAAGCGGCCCGCCGCGCTGCAGCGCCGGTTGCTGCACCCGGACGCCGGCGCGGTCGCCTGCCTGCTCCCGCTGCACCGCGGCAGCAAGGTGCTGGACCTCGCCAGCCCGTCTGGAGCGACCTCGGTCGCCCTCATGTCCCTCGGCGCGGCGGTGACCCGGGGCGACTGGTGCTACGCGCGACTGCGGTACGCCCAGATCATGCACCTGCCGCGGCCCGAGGCCGCCGTGCACCTCGACCCGGCAGAGCCGCTGCCGTTCCCGGACGGGTCGTTCGACATCGTCCTGGCCGAGGTCGGAGACCTGCCGGTGGCCCTGGCTGCTCTGCTGCGCGAGCTGCATCGAGTGCTCGCCTCCGACGGCACGCTCGCCGTCGCGAGCGGTGGGCAGCAGCCGCCGTCCGGCCGCTCCGCGCGCGCGCGGAGCACGGTCCGGGACGCCGGGCAGGGCAGGCGGCTGGGTGCCGCCGCGAGAGCGGCCGGCTTCGGCGGGGCCCGCCGGTTCGCTGAGCTCTCGGCCGGCGGGGAGAGCCGCCAGCTGGTGCGGATCGAGGACGCCCGTCGCATCCTCACCCGGCCACGTCCGGCGGCCGGATCGCGCGGCCGGATGGTGAGCCGCGGCCGCGCGGTCGCGGCCCGCGCGGGGCTGTCGGGTCTGCTCGTCCGTCGCCACCTCGTGCTGGCCCGCGCCGACGGCGAGCCGCCCGTCGGCGTGGTCGAGTCGCTGCCGGAGCTGTCCGGTGTCCCGCTGCCTCCCGTCCTCACCCTGTCGGACGCCCGGGTGGCCCTGATCGCACCGGATGCGGTCGTCAAGGTCGCGATCTCCGATCGCGAGCGGCAGGGGCTCGCGAACGAGGTCGCCCGGACCGACGCCGCCCGGTCGTCCGCACTGGGCCGGTACGTCGTCGCGTGGTCGCGGCTGCGCACCGAGGCGTCCGCGACGTACGCCGTCTTCCCTCGCGTCCGGCACCGGCCGCCCACGTCCCTGGCGGAGATCGACGCCGTGCTCGCCGCCGCGCTCGCCGCCCAGCCCGGAACCGACGCGCCGTGGGGTGAGACCGCGCTGTGGCGGCGGCTCGACTCCGCGCGGGGCCGCGCGGACGTCGATGAGATCGGTGCCGAGGACCTCCTCCGGCACGCCCTGGACCTCGGCCCGGACCGCCGGCTACCCACCGGGACCACACACGGGGACCTGCACGGCGGCAACGTCCTGCTCGCGACCGACGGCAGCCCGGTCCTCATCGACTGGAACCGGTCCGAGCCCGACAACCCGCTGCTGCTCGACGCGGTCTACGCGGCCGTGCGGCAGCACTCACGCCGCACGGGCGCGTCCCTCGCCAGGTCGTTGGAGTCGTTCGTCGACGGGCAGCTGACCGGCCCGCTGGCCGAGCAGAGTGCGACCAGCCTCGGTGAGCTGACGCCGCTGGACGCCGCGGTCCTGCTGGTCCTCGACCGGGTGGCGTCGTACAGCCGACCACGCCGCCGCTACAAGCCGTGGACCATGGCGCCGCTGCAGCAAGCGGTGGCGGCCGTCACCGCGCAGACCGCGCCGAGCACCTAGCTCCGGCGCGGTCGTCAGCGGCCGAAGCCCAGGGCGAGCGCGAGCAGCACCCAGAACGGGAGCGAGAGCAGGATCCCGACCAGGACGCCGAGGTACGCGGCCCGCTCCTTCGACCTGGACGTCGGGAGTGCTCGCACGTGCGCGCGAACACGGGACACCGGCTCAACCGTGAGACCCATGGGCACCACCATGCACCACGGACGACCCGCCGTCGACGACCCAGACCCGCCCGTCACGCTGCGTGTCGCAATGGTCGACGCTGCACGCACGGCGGCAGGGCCCGAGCCGATGCCCGGATCGGCGGCGCGCCGCGCTGCGGGGTGGGATCATGGGGCCGTCCGTCCTGGTGCGCAGGCGCGGCACCGGGGCGGGACATGAGGGGGACATCGATGGGCACCTCGAGCTCACCGGCGCGCCGGGGCTGGCGTCCGCCGTCCGCTGCCGCCGTCGCCGCGATCGCCCTGCTGGCCGTGCTGGTCCTGCTCGCTGCCGCGGTGGCCGTCCGCGCCGCCCTTCAGGACCCCGAGCACGCCGAGGGGGTCCCTCGAGGGCCGGTGATCGGCGCAGCGCAGCCGGCTCCGCACATCGCCGCGGGCGGGCAAGGTGTCACCAAGGTGCTCGCGATCGTCGTCGAGAACCACAACCTGCACCAGATGCAGGAGCAGATGCCGTATCTCGCCTCGGTCGGGGACGAGTACGGCTACGCCACCGGCTGGACCGCGATCCGACACCCGTCGCTGCCCAACTACCTCGCGATCCTGGGCGGCTCGACGTTCGGCATCAGCAACGACGCCGGTCCCGGGAGGCACCCGCTGTCCGGAGGCTCGGTGCTGGGGTCGACCATCACCGCCGGCGGTACCGCGAAGATGTACCTCGACGAGATGCCCGACAACTGCGCGCTCGCTGATCAGGACACCTACGCCGTTCGGCACAACCCATGGACCTACTTCGTCGACGAGCGGTCGCTGTGCCAGCGCTTCGACGTACCCATCGACTCAGCCCGGCACGGCTCGTTCAACCGTGACGTCCGGACAGGCAGCCTCCCGACGGTCGGGTTCCTCGTCCCTGACACGTGCAACGACGCGCACGACCACGGGTGCACACTTGCGCGGGCCGACAGTTGGCTGCACTCCTTCCTGCCCCAGGTGTTCGACAGCCCCGACTTCCGGTCCGGGCGTCTGGCCGTCGTGATCACCGCGGACGAGGACGACCGGCACCTCGGGAACCGCGTCCTCACGGTGGTGGCAGCGGCCAGCCTCGACCACGCCGTCGTGGACACACCTCTCACGCACTACAGCCTGTCGGCGTTCCTGTCCGAGGTGTCCGGCACCGAGCCGCTGCGGCAGGCCGCGACGGCTCCCTCGCTGGCGAAGGCGTTCGGGCTGCGACTGGGCTGACCTGGGGTCAGCGTCGCTCGGGCGCAAGTGCCCGACGGCGTACGAGCAGCAACGGCAGCAGGCACGCCACGGGCAGCAGGTCGGCCAGCGTGACGCCGTGCCGGTTGGTGATGTGCACGATCGTCGGGCCGTCGTAGGCGCCGTCGAAGGTCCACCACAACAGCGTGGCAACCCCGAACACGGCCGCAGCCGGTCGGGTGGGGCTGATGGCGAGCAGCGCCGCAGCCAGGAGCAGCACCCCCAGGGCCAGCACCAGCATTCCGGGGTGCAGCCGCAGCTCGTGCAGCTGCCGGTGCACTCCGTGCGGCAGGACCGCCAGCGCTACCGGCCCGACCGCTGCCCCGAGGGTGTCAGCGAGCGACGCCGCCGCGGTCGTCAGTGTCTCCCCCACCGCGCCGACCCTACGGGGCGGGCGGGCGGCCCGCTGCCCAGATAGCGCTGACGCATCCAGTCGGTCACGGTCGGTCACCGGTCGTCGCAGAGGTGCTTCTTGTGGGTCGTCGGAGGCGGGGCTAGCGTCCGGAACAGGTACGACGGTGGGGGGTTTCCATGGGGCAACGTCGGTACGTCGAGCTGCCCGTGGTCGAGCGCCGGCACTATGCCGCGCCGGCGCTGACCGAGACGCAGGGGCGGGCAGCGCTCAGGCTGGGGCTGGACCTGCAGGAGGCCGCCGACGCCCTGGCGCCGGAGCACGCGCGGCTGTTCCGCCAGGACGCCAAGAGGTTCCGGATCCATCGGCTGACCCAGCTGGTGCTCGCGGCTGACGCGTTCGGCGCGATCCTCGTGGCGGGTGGTTGGTTCGGCTGGTGGCCGGGCCCGGCCGCCTGACGGCCGGAGGCGCGGGACGCCGCGGATCCTGCCTTCGTCTCACGGGCCGTCTACGGGGTTGCGCGATCGGCTCGCTCGTCGCAGTCTCACGCTGGGCGACCAGACGAGAGGCGGCACCGATGCGGGGACGGTTCGTGGTGGTGGTGGGGCTGACGACGGCGCTGTGGATGATCCAGAGCCCCGGCGCCCAGGCGGCGACGGTGGTGGCCCTGTGGCACATGGACGACGTCGGCTCCGCCATGACCGACGCCTCCGGCAACGGGCTCACCGGAACGCTGAAGAACGTGGCCACCGGCCAGCCCGGATCTGCGGCGACGGCGTTCGGCTTCGCCAAGACACCGTCGTACGTGTCGGTGAGCTCGTCGAAGCTCAACCCCGGCACCGCGACCTTCACGGTGTCCGCGCGGGTGCGCTTCACCGTGCTCCCCAGCGCAGCCGTCGGCGACTACGACATCATCCGCAAGGGGCTCTCCACGACGACCGGCGGCGACTGGAAGATGGAGATCCTGAGGTCCGGGTACGCGTTCTGCCTGTTCCAGGGCTCGTCCGGGAAGGTCTCGCTCAGCCACGGACCGAGCCTGGCCGACGACCGCTGGCACACGATCACCTGCCAACGGACCACCACCGGCGTGCGCCTCACGGTGGACGGCGGCTCCTGGTCGAAAGCCGGGGCCACCGGCAAGATCGCCAACTCCTCGGCCGTCCTGCTCGGGGCGAAGTCGACGTCCGGGGCGGACCAGTACCAGGGCCTGCTCGACGAGGTAGCCGTCTCTACCGGCTGACGCCCACGGCCGCCCGACCTGGCTGAGCGGCGGCCCGGGGACGCGGGCAGGTGTCAGCGCGCGAGCAGCGGGGCGTCGACCGGCAGCAGCGCGCTGCCGAGGACCACGGTGAACACGAGGAAGATCAGCACCAGCACTGCGACCGCCCGCGAGCTCATGCCTCTATCCTGCGCGTTGAACAGCAATACGCAACCTTTGACGCGAACAAACATCAGTTGTGGCCATCTCGCCGCACCCGTGCGGAGCCTTTCGGCCCGTCGGGCGCCGACAGGGTGAGACCGGCGCGTCGGAACGTGTGCCTCGGCGCGGTCGCGGGTACGGCAGGGGATGGACATCGCCCTGTCGCCCCACGTCCTGCCCACGGCCGTCGGTGACGGCCCGATCACCCGTGACCAGGTGCTCATCGGCCTGGCCGTCATCGTCGGCGGAGTCCTGGCCGGCCGGCTGCTGCCGTACCCGCTGCGCCCCCTGCTGGCGCGGCGCCGCAGCCCGAGCTTCGCCAAGGTCTTCTCGTCGATCGCCGGCGGCCTGGTCGTGCTGGTGAGCCTGCTCATCGGGGTCACGATCATCTTTCCCAGCATCGACCCGGTGGCCGTGCTGTCCAGCCTCGGCATCCTCGGCATCGCGGCCGGGTTCGCTTTCCAGGACATCCTCAGCAACCTGCTCGCCGGCGTGCTGCTCCTCATGCGTGACCCGTTCCGCGGCGGCGACCAGATCACCGTCGACGGCCTCACCGGCACGGTGGTGGAGATCAACCTGCGCGAGACCGTGCTCAAGACGTACGACGGTCGCCGGCTCACGATCCCCAACGCCACCGTCTACACCCACCCCATCACCGTGCAGACCGCGTACGACACCGTCCGCACGTCGGTGCTCGTCGGCGTCGACTACTCCACCGACCTCCCGCGGGCGAAGTCGCTGGCCGAGGAAGCCGTCGCCGCTGTCGACGGCGTGCTCGCCGACCCGGCCGTGCAGGTGTATGCGACCACGTTCGGCGCCTCGACGATCGACTTCGACATCCGCTACTGGACCGCTCCGGAGCAGGCAGAGATCCGCAGGACCCAGGACGCCGTCATCAGCGCCGTCCTCGAGGCCTACAACGCGGCCGGCATCGACATGCCGGACGGGATGATGGTGCTGCAGGGCTCCCCCAGCCTCACCGCGTCGATCCACGGCCGGGGCGAGGTGTCCGACGGCGGCAGCCTGCGCGGCTGAGCCACAGACGTGCCGGGCGCAGCCGGGCCAACAAACGACGACATGTCATGGACTGTCAACCCGCATTCGCACCATCCCTGTGTTGCGGTCTCGTGACATCGGGCGAGGTCTGTGTGGGGGACGTTGCCAGGGGGGTAGGCCCTAACGATCGAACGCACAGACCAGGTGGAGGGAAAACCATGACTCAGACCGCCCAGGACAAGCCGAGCGTGACATCGAAGGCATCGGAGAGCTCCGCGTCGGTTGCCCCGCAGGGGACCGGCGCGCTTGACAGCTCGCACGGACGCACCAGCATCGCCGACACTGTCGTGACGAAGATCGCCGCGATCGCGACCCGCGAGGTCTCTGGTGTCCATGAGCTGGGCAAGGGGACTGCTCGTGCGATGGGCCAGCTGCGAGAGCGGATCCCCGGGTCGTCCGGTCCCTCGGTGTCCCAAGGTGTCTCCGTCGAGGTGGGCGAGACCCAGGCGGCCGTCGACGTCGACGTCGTCGTGGACTACGGCGTGAGCATCGCCGACCTCGCGAAGGGCATCCGGCGCAACGTCATCAGCTCGGTCGAGCGCATGACCGGGCTCGAGGTCGTCGAGGTGAACGTGGCGGTCGACGACGTCTACATCGCGGGCGACGACGACGAGCAGCAGAGCTCCTCGCGCGTCCAGTGAGGCCGGTCGAGCCGGACGCGGACCGGGTCGCCGAGGCGGCGCTGTCCGTGCCGGGCGTCACCGGTCTCGGAGGCGGCGCCGCAGGGGCCGTGGCGACGTACCTTCCGGGACGTCAGGTTCCCGGCGTCCGGATCGACGACGACGTCGTGTCCGTACACGTGACCGTGTCTCTCGACCAGCCGCTGCTTCCGGTGGCTGCGTCCGTCCGCGCCGCGGTTGCCCCCCTGGCGAACGGCCGCGCCGTCGACGTCGTGATCGAGGACGTCGAGGCGGCTACCGACGCCGCTGGGACCGATCCACCGGGATGACGGACGACCAGCGCCGGGCGTACCTGAAGTTCGTCCGGACCCACCATCCCGACCGGGGCGGGGACCACGCGACGTTCGTCGAAGGGCTGGCAGCCCTTCGACGCAACATCCACTCGATCGCTGACGACGACCCGCGCCTGGGCGGCCCCGTGCACATCGTGCACCGCCGCCGGGGCCTCCGGCGGCTGCTCGAGATCCTGCGGGCATGGCGTCAGCCGCCGCCGCCACCCCGGGTCCGGTGACCGTCCAGCCGCACCACAACTCGCAACCTCAGGGAGCTCTCGTGACACCCTCTACCACCGGCCTGTTCACCGGTCTCGGTCTCGGCTTCGCCGGAGCTTTCGGCGGGTTCGACGCGTTCGCCATCTGTCTGCTCCTCGCCGCCCTCGGCCTCGTGGTCGGGCGGGCTCTCGAGGGTCAGCTCGATCTCAGCTCACTCGTCGGCAGCGCCGACCGGCGGAACAGGTGACAGCGCTCGCTGAGGCGGTCGCCGTTCCTGGCCGGGACGACGCGGCGGACCGCGGCCAGACGCGGATCCACGATCGCGTGGTGCAACGAATCGTCAGCGTGTCGGCCGCCGAGGTGTCGGGGACCGGAGGCACGCGCCGGCGGGTTCTCGGCGTCGCCGTCAGCGGAGCCGAGCGGCCGGTCGCGCAGGCTGACGTGAACGGCAGCGTCGTGACCGCCCGCGTCTCGCTGTCCATGGGGTACCCGAGCCCGGTGCGGGAGATCGCCGCCCAGGTACGCGGTCATGTGGCGCAGCGGGTCGAGGAGCTGACGGGCCTGCGGGTCGCCGAGGTCGACGTCGTGGTCGAGGCGCTGGTCCCGGACGTCGAGCCGAGGGTGAGATGAACGCCGTCCTGGTCCAGCGGCGGCTGCTCGGAGCCCTGCTGGGCCTGGCGATCGCCGCGCTCGGGCTGCTACTGGCGCTCGAGGCCGGAGGCCGGCTGCTGGACCGCGGCTCGTTCGTGCTCGTGGACTACTCATCCGTCGTGGACGACCTCTCCGGGCGACCCTGGTCGGACGGGCTGGTCCGCGTCACCGCCGCCGCCACGGTCCTGGTCGGGCTCCTCGTCCTCGTCGCCGCGCTGCGCCGACCACCGCGTCCGTTGCTCATGCAGGCGCCGGACGGCCTCCGGTGCGAGATCCCGCCCGGGGAGGTGGCTCGCGTGCTGGAGATCACCGCCGGACGGGTCAGCGGCGTGCGGTCGAGCAAGGCTCGGGTGCGCTCCCGGACGGCGCGGGTGACTGCGTCGACCAGGCTGCGGGACACGAGCGACCTCGAGCAGCAGGTGGCCGACGCCTGCTCCGGACGCCTGGACGCGCTGATGCTGGAACGCCAGCCGCGTACTCGGGTCTCGATCCGCCGGAGCCCGAAGTGAGCGCCGGGGGCCGGCCTGGCAGGAGGGCCCGCACCGACCGGCGCAACCCCGTCGGCATCGGGCTGGTGGGCGTCGTGCTCGCCTCGGCCGGCGCCTTGGCGCTCGTCGTGTCGGTGGGAGCCTTCGGCTTCTCGTCCGACCGCCCGGTCCTCGACGACGACCTGCTGCAGTGGGTCCGCGACGAGAGCACGTGGGTGCAGCTGGGGCTGCTCGTCCTCGGTCTCCTCGCCGCCTTCGTCGGGCTGCTGTGGCTGCTCGTGCAGCTGCGCGTCGAGCGGCTCAGCGACGTCCTGCTGGAGGCAGACGACGCCCGGGGGCAGACCTCCATGCCGCCCAAGGCGCTGACGGACGCGGTGGAGGCAGAGGCTCGAGCCGTCCACGGCGTCAGCGACGCGACGGCGCGGCTGGAGAACGACCCGCTCGAGCCGGACCTGAGACTGGTGGTCGACCTGACCCCGAGGGCTGACCTGCGCGAGGTCCGGACCGCCATCGAGACGGGCGTCCTGGCGCACGCCCGGGAGGCGCTCTCGCGCGACGACGTCCCCACGCTCGTGCAGTACCGGCTGGCAAAGGGCTCGAGCACCAGGGCACGCTGAGCCACTGCCGGACTCACGGAAACCCTGGGCCCGTCATGGAGATGGCGGGGAGATCGGCGACGGGGATGGGTCGGCACGGCGCGTTCAGCAACCCGACCGAGAGCACTGTGCTCGACGCGACGACCCGCCGCAACCAGCGCCCAGCTCACAGGCACCGCTCGCGGCGCCTCGGGTGTGACTCAGTCCAGGTAGTCGCGCAGGACCTGCGACCGTGACGGGTGCCGCAGCTTGGACATGGTCTTCGACTCGATCTGCCGGATCCGCTCGCGGGTGACGCCGTAGACCTTGCCGATCTCGTCGAGGGTCTTCGGCTGGCCGTCGGTGAGGCCGAAGCGCATCGACACCACGCCGGCCTCGCGCTCGGACAGGGTGTCCAGCACCGAGTGCAGCTGCTCCTGGAGCAGCGTGAACGACACGGCGTCGGCCGGGACGACGGCCTCGGAGTCCTCGATCAGGTCGCCGAACTCGCTGTCGCCGTCCTCGCCGAGCGGGGTGTGCAGGGAGATCGGCTCGCGCCCGTACTTCTGGACCTCGACGACCTTCTCCGGGGTCATGTCGAGCTCCTTGGCGAGCTCCTCCGGGGTGGGCTCTCGGCCCAGGTCCTGCAGCATCTGGCGCTGGACGCGGGCCAGCTTGTTGATGACCTCGACCATGTGCACCGGGATGCGGATGGTGCGGGCCTGGTCGGCCATGGCGCGGGTGATCGCCTGCCGGATCCACCAGGTGGCGTACGTCGAGAACTTGTAGCCCTTGGTGTAGTCGAACTTCTCCACCGCGCGGATCAGGCCGAGGTTGCCCTCCTGGATCAGGTCCAGGAAGAGCATGCCGCGCCCGGTGTAGCGCTTGGCCAGCGAGACGACCAGTCGGAGGTTCGCCTCGAGCAGGTGGTTCTTGGCCCGTCTGCCGTCCTCGGCGATCCAGTCGAGCTCCTTCTTCATCTTCGGCGCGAACTTCTCGCCGGAGTTGATCTTCTCCTCGGCGAACAGGCCGGCCTCGATGCGCTTGGCGAGCTCGACCTCCTGCTCGGCGTTGAGCAGGGCGACCTTGCCGATCTGCTTGAGGTAGTCCTTCACCGGGTCGGCGGTGGCGCCGGCGGTGGCGACCTGCTGGGCCGGAGCGTCCTCCTCGTCCTCGTCGGACAGGGTGAACGACTCGCCCTCCTCGCCCTCAGGCGGCTCGGTCGGCTCGGGCGGCTCCTCCTCGGAGCCCTCCGCCTTCTCGTCGGTTGCGCCGTCGGCGGCCTTGCCGTCCTGCGCAGCGGCCTTCTTCGCTGCGCCCGGGCCGGTGGCCTTCTTCGCGGCGGACTTCGCGGCCGGGGCCGCTGCCTTCTTCGCCGCGGCGGCCGGGGTCGCCGACTTCTTCGAGGCGGTCGCCGCCTTCTTGGCAGGCGCCTTCTTGGCCGGGGCCACCGACTTGGTGGTGGTGGCCCGCTTGGCCGCGGTTGCCGCGGCGACGGCCTTCTTCCGCGTCGCAGCCGAGCTCTCGGCCTCGACCATCACGCTCACTCCTTCGTCACTGAAGCTGCGGAGCACCGCCTTCAGCCGGCCCGGCGGGATGCCGGCCTCCTCGAAGACGGCCCGGACGTCGCTCGCGGCGACGTACCCACGGTCCTTTCCCTGCTCGAGCAGACCCTGCACAGCGGGGTCGGCGAACTCAGGCGGGAGCGGGCGAACCGTGTCCGACACGTACTACCTCTCGTCGTGCCCGGGCAGCCAGCAGCCCGGGCATGCTCCAGGTGGATGGGGGTGCGGTCTGTGGGCTGCGTCGCCGGGAGCGGGCTGTCGTGGCGACGCAACGCATCATTGTGACACGCGACGGACGCCCGGCGCAGATCCGGGGCGGTCGCGGCGGGGTCCCCGGGCCGTGTCGTCAGCCCGCGAACCGCACGGCCAGCACGGTGGCGTCGTCCCGCCCGGGCGTGTCGGGCAGCAGGTCGGCCGCGACCCGTTCGACCATCCGGTCCAGGGGCTCCTCGGCGGTGCCCACCACGGCCAGCAGCTCGGCCAGCCCCTCGTCCAGGTCCTGGCCGCGGCGCTCCACCAGGCCGTCCGTCAGCCCCAGCAGCACGTCTCCCGGCCCCAGCTCCAGGGTCCGCTGGTGACGCGGCTCGGGCCACCCCAGCGGCGTCGAGCCCGAGCCGGCGTCGACCAGCTCCGGGGCGCGGCCGCTGCGGCGCAGCACGAGGGGCAGGTGCCCGGCGGCGCCGACGGCCGCCCGGCGGGCCACCGGGTTCACCAGCAGGTAGACGAGGGTGGCGATCTGATCCTGGTCCTCGGTGGCCGTGAAGACCCGGTCCAGCCCCGTGAGCACCGCCTCGGGCAGCGGGTTCGCGTGCGCCAGCGCCCGCAGCGCCGAGCGCAGCCGGCCCATGCCGGCGGCGGCCCGCACGCCCTTGCCCATCACGTCGCCGACCACGAGGACCAGCCGGCCGTCCGGCAGCGCGAACACGTCGTACCAGTCGCCCCCGACGTCGGCCTCGGCCGAGCCGGCCCGGAAGCTCGCCGCGAGCTCGACCCCGGGGACCTCCGGCAGGCTGGCCGGCAGCAGGCTGCGCTGCAGGGTCACCGCGGTGGACCGCTCCCGCTCGTAGAGCCGTGCCCGCTCCAGGGCGATGGCGCACTGGCCGGCCAGGGCTCCCAGGTACGGCTCGTCCCGCCCGGGCACGGGCTCCTCGAAGTCCAGCGCCAGGACACCGGTCACGTCGCCGGTGAGCACCAGGTCCACGGCGACCCGGACTGGCGCCTCCCTCGGCGGCTCGGGGTCGCCGGGCAGGACCAGGAACGCCCGCACCGCCCCGCTGGCGCTGGGGGCCGTCTGGGCGACCACCCGTCGTACGTCGGCGACGGTCAGCGCCCCGCCCAGGGCGGCGGTGACCCGCTGCAGCTGCCCGCTGCGCAGTGCACTGCGCCGCAGCGCCTCGTCGGCACGCCGGCGCTCGGTGACGTCGCTGATCAGCACCGCCACCCCGATGACCTCGCCCTCGGCACGAGCGGGGAACCACTGCGACTGGTAGTGCCGTAGCTCCCCGCTGCCGGGCGACGGCGCGGAGAAGTCGTCGTCGGCCACGAGCTCGCCCGTCTCGAACACCTCGCGGAGCCGGTCCTCGACCTGGACGCCGAGATCGCCGAGCAGCTCGCTGGGCCGACGACCCAGGTGCTCCGCGATCGGCAGGCCGTTGATGTCGGCGAGCATCCGGTTGATCCGGCGGTAGCGCAGGTCGGGTCCGTAGAAGGCGAAGGCCACCGGCGCCTGCAGGATCAGCGTGTCCAGCAAGGCGCTGTCGGAGGGCGCCAGGGCACCCGGATCCGGGCTCGCGGCCGAGGCGCGGCCGGTCGAGCGCGCCTTGCGCACAAGCCCTCCGAAACGGGTCAGACCCATCGAGTCGTGTCCTCCCCCGAGGCTAACGGGTCACCCAGCGTCGGCGCGCGCTTTACCCACGGTGTCGGGCTGCTCCGTCCGGGTGTGCGCGTGCCGCCCGGCCCCGGGTCGCTCAGCCGCCCTTGGCGGCGGCCTTCTGCTCCTGCTTGAAGGCCCGGACCTTGAGCAGGCTGGCCTGGTCGACGACGTCGGCGACGGAGCGGTAGGCGCTCGTCTCGGCGTAGGCGCCGGCGGCCTTCTCCCAGCCGTCAGGGCGGACCCCGCGCTGCTTGCCGAGCAGCGCCAGGAAGATCCGCGCCTTGGCGTCACCGAAGCCGGGCAGCGCCTTCAGCCGCGCCAGCAGGTCCGCGCCGCTCGGCGCGGTCTGCCACAGCGCCGCGGCGTCGCCGCCGTACTGGTCCACCACCACGCCGGCGAGGGTCTGGATCCGGGCGGCCATGCTGCCCGGGTACCGGTGCACCGCCGGCGGGGTCGCGCACAGGGCGGCGAACGCCTCCGGGTCGTGAGCGGCGACAGCGGCCGGGTCGAGCCGGTCGACCCCCAGCCGCTCGGCGATCCTCGCCGGCCCGGCGAAGGCCCGCTCCATCGGGAACTGCTGGTCCAGCAGCATCCCGACCAGCAGGCTGAAGGGGTCGCGGTCGAGCAGGGCGTCGGCGTCGGCCTCGCCGGTGATGTTCAGCGCCATCGGCTCAGTCGTCCTCGTCGGCCTTCACCGCGAGCACCGGGCAGGGCGCCTCGAGCAGGATCCGCTGCGCGTTGGAGCCGAGGATGAGCTTGCCCACCGGCGTACGGCGGCGCAGGCCGATGACGATGAAGTCCGCACCGGTCTCGCCGGCCACGGCGATCAGGTCCTCGGCCGGGTCCAGGCCGCGTACCAGCTGGCGCACCTCGTTCTCGATGCCCTCCTCGTCCAGCGCGGCCCGGACGGCGGCGAGCTCCTTCTCGTGCTCGGTGTTGTCCTCGTCGTGGTACGCCGTGCCCCCGCGGGCGGAGTTGACCACGACAAGCCGGGTCCGCCGGAGCCGGGCCTCCTCGGCAGCCCGGCGCAGCGCCGCACGACCTTCGGCCCGGGGCACGTAGCCCACGACGATCGACATCAGACCTCCTCGTCCACCCCCGACACCTGGACGCTACCCGACCGCCTGCGCGTCGGTGGCGGACCGTCGTACCGCTGAGCGGCGCGCAGACCCCGCCAGCGCGTCCGTGGCGGACCTCCGCAGCACCCTTCGGCACGCAGCCCGGCCGGCTGCGCCGGTCAGCGGGCCAGCCGGTGGGCGAGCCAGGCGAGCGCGGTGGGGTAGCGGTAGTCGATGCCCGCGTGGGTGCCCGGGAACAGCTCGAAGTGCACGGCGGCGTCGTCGACGCCGATCCGGGCCAGCCCGTCGCGGAACGCCTGTGCCCCGAGGTCCAGGTGGTAGTCGTCCTTGTCGCCGGCGTCGATCCACACCGCCCGCTGGCTGCGCAGCGCATCGGCGTACCGGTCGACCATGCGGACCGGGTCCCAGTCCAGCCACCGCTGCCACACCTCGTCGATCACGACTGCGCTGCGCGGGTCGAACGGCAGCACCGGCCGGCCCTCGGCGTCGGCCGAGAAGGCTGCCGCGCAGCCCAGCGCAGTGATCAGCGACTCGTCCTCCTCCTTGCTGAAAGCGGGGCGGGACCGGAAGTCGTCCCACCACCGCCAGATGTCGCCGCCGTAGCTGCGCAGGTGCCGCGTCGCGGTCGCGAAGTCCGGCAGGTAGCAGTGCTCGTAGAGGGTGTCCCCCGCGTGGGTGGCCAGCGCGCCGAACAGGTCCGGCCGCAGCATCGGCGTGATCATCGCGCCGAAGCCGCCGCTCGACTTGCCGCTGATGGCGCGCGACTCCCGGTCCGCGATCGTCCGGTAGCGCGCGTCGACCCACGGCACGACCTCGTCGCAGAGGTAGGAGTGGTACCGGCCGGTGCCGGTCGAGTCGACGAACTGCGAGCCGCCGTACGACGTCCACGCGTCGACATAGACCACGATGCACGGCGGCGCGGCGCCGTCGGCGAACACCCGGTCCGCGGTCTCGAGGAACGGCTGCCGGAACGGCGTGCGGTTGGCCCACATGGTGAGGTGCCCTGTGTAGCCCTGGATCACGTAGACACTCGGATACCGCTCGGAAACGTCGTCGTAGCCGGGCGGTACATAGACCCAGATCGGTCGCTCGTGCGGGTCACCCAGCACGTTCCCGCGCAGCAGCACGGAGTCGACGACGCCTTCTTCGATCCGTCCGGCCAGCTCGGCACGCCAGGGCAGCATGCGCGTCAGTCAACCAGCACCCTGCGGCGCACGGCGTTGACGCCCCCGGACGCCGGGCAAGGATGCGCCGACGGGCCGGCCCGACCTAGGGAGTGACCAGACCGCTCACCCGAGCATGACGATGGACGACGCGACGGTCGCCCAGATCACCGGCCTGGTCCAGCAGCCCTAGCCCCGTCCAGCAGCAGGGCCATCTCGATCTCGACCGTGGTCTGGTCGAGCTCGTAGCGCATCGTGGCGCCGGTCTCGGTGAAGCCGCACCGGCGGTAGAACGCCCGAGCCCGCTCGTTGTGCTCGTGCACGAACAGGTGCAGCCGGTTCAGGGCGGCCGGGCCCAGGGCCCAGCGGCGGACCTCGTCCAGCATCGCCCGCGCGAGACCGGTGCCGCGGTGCGCCGGCGCCACGTAGACGCTCACCAGGTGTCCCTGGCCGGGTGCGTCGACGAAGCAGGCGAGGTACGCCACCCACCCGGACGACGCGTCGAGCGGGACGGCCGCCAGCGCGAGGTCGGTGCCGCCCTGCGAGCCGCGGCGGGCCCGGAACCGCCACTCCTCCTCGCTGCGCCGCTCGGCGTCGGCGACGGTCTCCAGGTAGGCCAGCGGCGTGTCCGCCAGCATCTCCAGCCGGACCGCGCGCAGTGCCGGCCAGTCGTCCTCCACCACCCGGCGTACGACGACGTCTCCGGCCACCCGCGGGAGCCTGTCATACCGTCGACCTGTGCCCCGCACCGCGACGACCCACCGGCTGCCCGGCCTGGTCGTCACCGACCACGAGGTCGAGGTGCCGCTGGACCACGCCGACCCGGCAGGCGAACGTCTCGTGGTGTTCGCCCGTGAGGTCGTCGCGCCGCGCAAGCGGGACGCCGACCTTCCGTGGCTGCTGTTCCTCCAGGGCGGCCCGGGCGCCCGGGCGCCGCGGCCGACCACCAGGACCGGCTGGCTGGGCCGCGCGCTGGTCGAGCACCGGGTGCTGCTGCTCGACCAGCGCGGCACCGGCCGCTCGACTCCGGCGACCCGGCAGTCGCTGTCCGCCCGCGGGGAGGCGGCCGAGCAGGCGCGCTACCTCACCCACTTCCGGGCGGACGCGATCGTGCGGGACGCCGAGCTGCTCCGCGCCTCCCTGGCCGGCGGTCGCCCCTGGACGGTGCTCGGGCAGAGCTACGGCGGCTTCGTCGCGCTGACCTACCTCTCGCTGGCACCGCAGGGGCTCGACCGGGTGCTCGTCACGGGCGGGCTCCCCCCGCTGGACCGCGGGCCGGAGGACGTCTACCGGGCGACCTTCCAGCGGGTCCGTCAGCGGTACGCCGGCTGGCTGGACCGGTACCCGGCGGACGGCGACACCTTCGACGCGATCGCCGACCACGTCACCGGCCACGTCGTGCGGCTGCCCGGCGGCGACCGGCTCACGGTGCGCAGGCTGCAGTCGACCGGCCTGACGCTCGGCTGGTCCGACGGCTTCGAGCGGATGCACTACCTGCTCGAGTCGGCCTGGGTGGACTCCAGGCGGCTCGAGCTGGCCGACGAGTTCCTTGCCGCCGTCGAGTCCGCCACGACGTACGTCGACCGGCCGCTGTACGCCGTCATGCACGAGTCGATCTACTGCCAGGGCTTCGCGTCGCACTGGGCGGCCCAACGGGTCGCCGACGCGTTGCCGGAGTTCGCCCCCACCGCCCGTCCGCTGCTGCCGACCGGCGAGATGATGCTGCCGGGGCTGGTGCGCGACGACCGGTCGGTCGCGCCGCTGATGGCGACCGCCGAGCTCCTCGCGGCGTACGACGAGTGGCCTGCGCTCTACGACGTCGACCGCCTGGCGGCCAACCCGGTGCCGGTCGCGGCCGCGGTCTTCCACGAGGACATGTACGTGGAGCACGCGTTGTCGATGGAGACCGCGGCGAGGGTGGGCAACCTGCGCACCTGGGAGACCGGCCGGCTCGGCCACGACGGGCTGCGCAGCGACGACCGCCTCCTCGACCGGCTGCTGGCCATGACGGCGGAGCCGGCACCGTCATGACCCGCACGTCGCGGAGCCTCCCGCACCGGACGCCCCGGCCCGGCGGTGTGCCGGCGTCCACGACCGGGGAGGATCGCGGGCATGGCTGACGTCCGGGACGGGACCGTCGCGTTCGTGCTCGGCGGTGGCGGGCTCCTCGGCGCCGGCGAGGTCGGCATGCTCGCCGCGCTGCTGGGCGCCGGCATCCGACCCGACGTCGTCGTCGGCACCTCGGTCGGCGCCGTCAACGGGGCCGCCGTCGCCGCGGACCCCACGCCGGCCGCCGTCGACGAGCTCCGTGACCTGTGGCTGGGCCTGTCGAGGACCGGGCTGTACTCGGGCGGGGCGCTGCGCCGGGTGGGCCACTTCGCCCGCACCAGGACGCACGTGCACCCGAACGGCCCGCTGCGCGCCCTGCTGGTCGAGCACCTCGGCGACCGGCTGATCGAGGACCTGCCGGTCCGCTTCGAGTGCGTCGCGGCGAGCATCGAGCGGGCGGCCGAGCACTGGTTCACCGCCGGGCCGCTGGTCGACGCGGTGCTGGCGAGCAGCGCCGTCCCCGGTGTCCTTCCCCCCGTGCGGGTGGGCGACCAGACCTACCTCGACGGCGGGCTGGTGAACTCCATCCCGATCGACCGCGCGCTGGGCGTGGGCGCGGCCACCATCTACGTCCTGCAGGTCGGCCGGATCGACCGGCCGCTGCAGGCCCCCTCGCAGCCGTGGCAGGTCGCCGCCGTCGCCTTCGAGATCGCCCGGCGGCACCGGTTCGCCCGCGACATGGCCGACCTGCCGGACGACGTCACCGTGCACGTGCTGCCGACGGGTGCGGAGGAGCCGCCGCGCTACGGCGACCTGTCTGCGCTGCGCTACCGCGACTTCCGCGCCGTCGAGCGGCGGATCGACGAGGCGCAGCGGGCGACCGCGGAGTACCTGCTCAGCGCGCCGGAGCGGGCCCGCTGATGCTGCCACCGGTGTGGTTCCGTCGCGCCGTCCTCGCCCCCGCGGTGCTCGTGCTGGCGGTGGTGGCCGTCACCGGGCTCCCCGTCCTGCTGCTGCTCGCGGTCCTGGCGTCGACGTTCCTGCCCGGCCGCTGGCGTCCGCTGCGGCTGCTGTGGATGGTGCTGCTCTACCTCTTCCTCGAGGCCGCCGCCCTGATCGTGCTGTTCGCCCTCTGGGTCGGCAGCGGGTTCGGCTGGCGGATCCGGTCGGCGCGGTTCCAGCGGGCGCACTACGTCCTGGTCAAGTGGTTCCTCGACGTGCTCTTCCGCGAGACCCGCCGGGTGCTGCACGTGCGGGTGGCCGTCGAGGGGCCGACCCCGGCGTCGTACGACGGGCGGCCGCTGCTGATCCTGAGCCGGCACGCCGGTCCGGGCGACTCGTTCCTCGTGGTGCACGCGCTGCTCAACTGGTACGCACGCGAGCCGCGGATCGTCCTCAAGGACACCCTCCAGTGGGACCCGGCCATCGACGTCGTGCTGAACCGGCTGCCCAACCGGTTCATCCGGCCGGACCCCGGCGCGGGCGGCGGCGACGTCGAGCGGCTGATCGGCGACCTGAGCCGCGGGCTCGACGACAACGACGCGCTCGTGCTCTTCCCGGAGGGCGGCAACTTCAGCGAGCACCGGCGCAAGCGTGCGATCGAGCGGCTGCGGCGCAGGGGTCACATCGACGAGGCCCAGAAGGCCGAGCAGCTCAAGCACGTGATGGCGCCCCGCCCCGGCGGCGTCCTCGCTGCGCTGACCCAGGCGCAGGACGCCGACGTCGTGTTCGTCGCGCACACCGGGGTGGAGCACATGGTCACCGTGCTCGACGTCTGGCGGGAGCTGCCGATGGACCGGGAGATCCAGATGCGGTGGTGGATCGTGCCGGCCGACGAGGTACCTGCGGCCGCGGAGGACCGGATCGGCTGGCTGTACGCCTGGTGGGCCCGCATCGACGACTGGATCGACGAGCGGCAGGCCGAGGCCGGCGTCCCGACACCGCGCTGAGGCCGGCTGCAGACGCCTGCTTGTCGGGGCGGAAGGGTGCTTGTCCTGGCGCAGACGCCCCGCCCAGTGCGCGTCGACCACGTATACGTGGTCGACCGCGGGGCCGGGACGACCGCGGGTGGTGGAGGGGCCGGGGTCAGCCGGGCTGGCCGCCGGAGCGGGCCCGGGCCACGAGGGCGTCGACGAGCGGGTGCAGTGCCGGCGGCAGTGCGGTCTCGCCGAACTCCAGGTCCCGCACGCTGCCGTCGTCCTCGCGGACCGACAGGGCGTAGCGGTAGCGGTCCGGCTGCGGCTCGCCCGAGGGCTGGCCCGCCAGCGCCGCGAGGTCCAGCCCCGCCAGCTGTTCGGCGTACCAGCCGGCCTCGGCGTCGACCGCGGGATCGGCTGCGGTGTCGACCGCCGAACGCAGCGACAGGCCCGCGACGCCGCCGCTGCGGACCAGCTCGATCCGCGCCACCTGCCACCTCCCTCACACCACGCCGACAGCCTCCCAGGCGGAGCGCACCGCCTGCTCCGCCGCCGCGCCGGACCGGTCCCGCGCCGTCCGCACGGTCGCCGCCGCGAACGCGGCGAAGTCCGCGGCCCGGTCGAGCGTCCCGGAGACCAGGGTGTCGTACCAGATCCGTCCGGTCACCTCCCAGGCCGGGCCGCCGATGGCTGTCGCCGCGAGGTAGAACGCGTGGTTCGGGATGCCGGAGTTGAGGTGCACCCCACCGTTGTCGGCGGTGGTCTCGACCAGGTCGCGCAGGTGCGACGGCTGCGGGTCCTTGCCGAGGACGTCGTCGTCGTACGCCGTGCCGGGCGCCTTCATCGACCGCAGCGCGACGCCCTCGACCTGGTCGGTGAACAGCCCGGCGCCGATCAGCCAGTCGGCCTCCCCGGCGTCCTGGCCGAGCACGCGCTGCTTGACCAGCGAGCCGAACACGTCGGAGACCGACTCGTTCAAGGCACCGGACTGGCCCTGGTAGACCAGCCCCGCCGTCTGCTCGGTCACCGCGTGGGTGAGCTCGTGGCCGATGACGTCCACGGCGATGGTGAACCGCCGGAACAGCTCGCCGTCACCGTCCCCGAACACCATCCGTTCGCCGTTCCAGAAGGCGTTGTCGTAGTCCTGGCCGTAGTGCACCGTCGCCGGCAGCGGCAGGCCGGCGTCGTCCACCGACCGGCGTCGGTAGACGTCGAGGTAGAGGTGGTAGGTCTCCCCGAGCCCGTCGTAGGCCTCGTCGACCGCCGGGTCGCCGCTCGGGTCGTCGCCCTCGGCACGCACCGTCCGCCCGGGCAGGGTCTCGGTGCCGTCCGAGGACGAGACCGTCCGCTGCGCCCCGGCCTCCGCGGCAGTCGCCGGAGCCAGCGGTCCGGCCCGGCCGGCGCGGTGCAGCAGGTCGAGCCCGAGCGACCGGGTGGCCAGGGCGCGCTGGCGCTCGGTGCCGCGCCGGGCGATGGTCTCGAGCAGGTACGGCGGGACGATGTGGCACACCGGCGGACGGATCCCTCGCATCCGGACAGACTGCCACCGACCCCGGACACCGGACCCGGACCCCGGACAGCGGTGAGCGGCCGTCGGGCCGACGGGTCGCCGGTGGGAGGGCTCGGCGCAGGGCACTCCCCCACCTGGCAGTCTCGACGTCATGACCGGACGCCCCGACAGCCGCGGAGACGGCGACGGCTGGGTCGACTGCGCGCGGGGGCACCGGCACTGGGGTCTCTTCGGCGCGGCCGGGCTGCTGGTGCACCGGCCGGGGCACGGTGGCCTGGAGGTGCTGCTGCAGCACCGGGCGACGTGGAGCCACCACGGCGGCACCTGGGGGCTGCTGGGCGGGGCCCGGCACAGCGACGAGTCCGCGGTCGCGGCAGCGCTGCGCGAGGCCGCCGAGGAGGGCGGACTCGGCGCCGACGGGCTCGACGTCCACGGCCGCTACGACGAGCAGCACGGCGGATGGACCTACACCACGGTGCTCGCGGCCGGCACCGCGGCGACCGCGGCCCGAGCCACCGGCGGGGAGAGCATCGAGGTCGGGTGGTTCGCCGTGGACCGCCTGGCGGACATCGACCTGCACCCGGGCTTCGCGGGGGCGTGGCCGCTGCTGCAGCCGGTGCTGCGACCGCTGACCCTGGTGGTCGACGCGGCCAACGTGGTCGGGTCGACGCCGAACGGCTGGTGGCGGGACCGGCCGGGGGCCGCCCGCCGGCTGGTGGCCGCATGCCGGTCGATGACCCGTGACGGGCTGTCGACCACCGACCTCCCGGCCCCGCTCGACGTGGCCGTCCTGAGCCGGGTGTGGCCGCGGGTGGTCGTGGTCGTCGAGGGTGCGGCGCGCCCGGCCGCCGACGCCGGCAGCCCGGAGGTGACCGTCCTGGCCGCGGAGGGGTCCGGCGACGACGCCGTGGTGGCCGTCGCCGCGGAGCACGCCGGGACCGGCCCGGTGCTGGTGGTCACTGCCGACCGCGACCTGCGGTCCCGGTCCGGGGCTGCCGGCGCGACCGTCGTCGGCCCGCGCTGGCTGATCGAGCGGCTGCCCGCCTGACCGGACCGGAGGAGTCAGACCCGGCGGCCGTACAGCGCGAGCATCCGGGTCTGCAGGTCCGAGTGACCGGGCACCGGCACCGGCGGGTCGAACAGTCCCGGCGACGTGCCCGGCGGGTCGGGGTCCTTCTCGGTCTGGGTGTGGATGCGCCGGACCAGCTCCGGGTCCAGCCGCTCGTCCGCACCGATCGCCCGGGCCAGGTCCCAGGCGTGCACCGCCAGGTCACAGATGAGGTCCCACAGGTAGTCGCGGCCGACGACCTCCCCGGCCGTCAGCGAGACGGTCCGGTCCAGCGCCCCGTCGGCGTGCACCGCTGCCGCCGCCGCGGCCGACGCCTCCCGCCAGGCGCCGACAGGGTCATCGCCCAGCGGGTCGGAGCCAAATCGGTCGCCGGCGTCGGCGGGCGTACCGCCGTCGAGCAGGTACGGGACCCACCGCGCCTCGTCCACGAGGTGGGCCACCAGCGCCCGGACGTCCCAGTCCCGGCAGGGGGTGGCGGCCGACCACTGGTCGTCGGCCACCTGCGCGACCCGGGCGTCGAACTCGGCGCGGGCCTGGTCGTACTGCTCGAGCAAGGTGGACATCGCCTCACCCTGTCAGTCCGGGGGGCCGCGGCCAACCGTCTCGCTACCCTCGGCGGATGTCGACGTCGGCTCAGCTGCTCGTGGGGCTGGTGATGCTCGTCGGCGTGGCCGGGGTCGTGGTGCCGGTGCTGCCCGGCCTGGCGCTGGTGTGGGCGGCAGGGCTGGTGTGGGTCTGGCAGGACGGTGGCGGCCCCACCAGGGTCGTCGTCGGCGTGCTGCTCACCGGCCTCTTGGTCCTCGGTACGGCCGCCAAGTACGTGCTGCCGGCCCGGTCCGCGACCGGAGCCGGCGCGCCGCGGTCGACGCTCGCGCTCGGCGCGATCGGTGCCTTCGTCGGGTTCTTCGTCCTGCCGGTGATGGGCGTGGTCGTCGGTGGGGTGGGCGCGGTCTACCTGGCCGAGCTGAACCGGCTGCAGGACGGCCGGGCGGCCTGGCGGTCCACCTGGGCGGTGCTGCGCGCCGTCGGGCTGGGGATGCTGGTCGAGCTGGTGACCGCGGTGCTCATGGTCGCCACCTGGCTGGTCGGGGTCTGGCTGACCTGACCTGCGCCCCGGGCTCCGGGCGGGCCGCTCAGTCCCGGTACCCCTCGGCGACGGCGCCGGTCGCGTCACCGATCCGGTGCACCCGCATCGCGTTGGTGGAGCCGGGGATCCCGGGGGGGCTGCCGGCGACGATCACCACCAGGTCGCCCCGGACCACCCGGCCGGCACCGAGCAGTGCCTGGTCGACCTGGCGGACCATGTCGTCGGTGTGCTTGACGTACTCCGTGAGGAAGGCCTCGATGCCCCAGACCAGCGAGAGCTGGCTGCGGACCGCCTGCTCGGGAGTGAACGCCAGCAGCGGGATCGAGGAGCGCAGCCGGGACAGCCGACGGGCGGAGTCGCCGCTCTGGGTGAACGCGACGAGGAAACGGGCACCGAGCAGCTCGCCGACCTCGGCCGCCGCCCTCGTGATGGCGCCTCCCTTGGTGCGCGGCAGCCCCCCGAGCGGAGGGATGGACGCGAGGGCGTTCTCCTCCATCTTCATGATGATCCGGCTCATGGTCTCGACGGCAACGATGGGGAACTTCCCGACGCTGGTCTCTCCCGAGAGCATCAGTGCGTCGGCGCCGTCGAGCACCGCGTTGGCCACGTCGGACGCCTCGGCCCGGGTGGGGCGCGAGGTCTCGATCATCGACTCGAGCATCTGGGTCGCCACGATCACCGGCTTGGCGGCCCGCCGAGCCAGGGTGATGGCCTCGGTCTGCACCAGCGGGACGTCCTCGAGCGGGAGCTCCACCCCCAGGTCGCCGCGGGCCACCATGATGCCGTCGAACGCATCGACGATCTCGGCCAGGTTGTCGACCGCCTGCGGCTTCTCCACCTTCGCCAGCACCGGGAGGTGCACGCCCTCCGCCTCCATGATGGCGCGGACGTCCTTGACGTCGTCGGCGGAGCGGACGAAGGACAGGGCGACGAGGTCGGCCTGCAGGCGAAGCGCCCAGCGCAGGTCTTCCTTGTCCTTCTCGGACAGGGCCGGGACGCTGACCGCCACGCCGGGGAGGTTGATCCCCTTGTGGTTGGACACCCGGCCGCCCTCGACCACCTTGGTGACGACCCGCGGGCCGTCCACGGCGGTGCACTCCAGAGCGACCTTGCCGTCGTCGATGAGCAGCCGGTCGCCGGGCCGAACGTCCCCCGGCAGGCCGTCGTACGTCGTGCCCACCTCGTGCACGTCGCCCGGCACGTCCTCGGTGGTGATGGTGAACGTCGCCCCGTTGACCAGGTCGACCGGGCCGGACGCGAACGTCCCCACCCGGATCTTCGGGCCCTGGAGGTCGACCAGGATCGCCACACCGCGACCCGACTCGTCGGAGGCCTTCCGGACGTGCCGGTAGACCTGCTCGTGGTCGGCGTACTCACCGTGCGAGAGGTTGAGCCGTGCGACGTCCATGCCGGCGTCGACGAGGGCTCTCACCTGAGCCTCGCTGGAGGTGGCTGGGCCGAGGGTGCAGACGATCTTGGCGCGACGCACGTCCCGAGCCTAGACCGGCGCCGGGGACAGGGCCCGGCGGTCCGCCGGCTGGACCACGACGACCGGGCCCGGACGCAGGTGTCCGGGCCCGGTCGCGTCGGGGTGAGCTGTGCTCAGCCGGACTTCTTCCCGGTCACCGCGGCGTAGGCGTCCACGATGCCGGCGCCGTAGAACCCGTTGAACTCCGTGCTGCCTTCGCACAGCGCGTCGAACTCGGCCGACCGGCCTTCACGCTGGTAGCTCTGCAGCGGCGGGGTCGGGCAGGCGTGCGCGGCCGCGGAACCGAGCAGGATGCGCTCGGTCCTGCGCGGGTCCAGGGTGAGGCCGCCGCGGCGCCCGTCCCGGTGGCCGAACTGGCTGACGATCAGGGCTGCAACCCCCGTGACGTGCGGCGAGGCCATCGACGTGCCCTGCAGGTAGGCGTAGTAGCCGCACTGCGTGTACGTCGAGGCGCCGCTCGGGCAGGCCTTCTGGACACCGTTCGCGGTGCCGACCGGGGTGATCTCGCCGGTGTCGTCGACCTGCCCGGTGGCCTGGAGCTTGTTGACCGGGTAGGTGGACAGGATCAGGTTGTCGTTCGACCGGTACGACGACGTCCCGAACCCGTCGCGGAACCAGCCGCCCGGGGCGGCCACCGAGATCTGCTCGAGCCCGTAGTTGGAGTAGTCCGCCTTGGTCTGGGACGGGCCCAGCGCCGACACACCCACCACGTGCGGACCCTCGACGGGGAGAGACACGCAGTCGCTGTTGTCGATCGGCCGCTCGTAGGGCGCGACCGGTCCGTAGTCGGGGCTGGAGGTGTCGGTCCGCGGCTGGCCGAGGTCCTCGTGGTTGTTTCCGAGGGAGCCGACCAGCGTCACCCGCTTCTTGTGCGCGTAGTCGAGGGCTCGCTTCACGGTGGCGATGATGGTGCGCTGCTCCGACTGCGCCTCCGGCGAGTCAGCGGGGTTCGCCGTGCAGTTGTAGAGCCACGGGTCGATGTAGAACGACATGTTGATGACGTCCAGCCCGATGTCGGCGCCGTACGTCAGGGCGTTCACGACCGGCTCGAGGAACAGGTAGCCGCTGTCCTGGCCGCCGCGGATCTCCACGAGCGTGACGTTCGGCGCCACGCCGGACACGCCGACGCCGTTCGCGGCGGCCGCGACGGTGCCGGCGACGTGCGTGCCGTGCCCGGAGTCGTCCCAGCCGACCGGGTCCTTGCAGCCCTCGAACTCGCAGGCGCCGTCGATCTCGGGGATGTCGGTGACGAAGTTGCGCGACAGCCCGGCGTCGAAGTTGGGAGCGAGGTCGGGGTTGCGCGCGTCGATGCCGGAGTCGAGGATCCCGACGGTCACCCCCTTGTCACCGGCCTGCACGGTGCGGGCGCTGTCCGAGCGCACCATGCGAAGACCCCAGAGCCGGTAGTCCAGCGGGTCCATCCCGGCCGTCGCCCCGCCCTTGTGCCGGTGCGCCGTGCCGGTTCCCCGGTCCGTCGCCCGCTGCGCCTCGGTCTCGACGTCGTCCCCGACGGGTCGCGCGCCGGGCGTACGCCCGATGATGCGGGCGCGTGCCGCACCGACCACCGCGTCGTGGCCGCTCATCGCACCGACGAAGCCGTCCCGCGGGGCCTGGACGGTGAGCAGGCCGACATCGCTGTTGCTGCGCAGCACCGTGCCGCCCTCCGCCTCGACCGCCCGGACGGCGTCGGTCCGGCTCGCGCCGTCGGCGACCAGGACGTTGAAGGTGGTGTCCGGGCCGGCCGGGGTGGCCGTGGGCGTGTCGCCTGCCTGGGCACCGACGGGTGACGCCAGGGCGCCGGTCGCCAGCGCGACAGCGGTGGCCGCGACGCCGGCGAGCAGTCTGGGTGATCTCACGGAGCTGCCTCCTAGTGGCATATGTCAGGTTTGTGACCGAGGTCACCCTAGACCCTGACGCCACCCCGACCCGGGGCACCGACCCGCCGCTGACCCCCGCCGCCGCCGCCCCCCTTTGCGCCGCGGCTCCGAGTTGATCACGTTTACGTGATCAACTCGGACTGACCGCGGCCTGCAGGCCACGGTCAGTCCACAATGATCACGTAAACGTGATCATTTCGGGACGCGGGGTGGGTCGAGACGCTGGTCCGACGAGCGGGTCAGACGGACAGCGGGCGCGCGGTCGGCTCGATCGGACGGGGCAGGGTCGTACGTCCCCGACGCAGCCAGGCGTCCACGCCGGCGGCGGCGGCGCGGCCCTCGGCGATGGCCCAGACGATCAGCGACTGGCCGCGGCCGGCGTCACCGGCGACGAACACGCCCGGCACCGAGGTCATGAAGGCGGCGTCGCGGGCGATGTTGCCGCGCGCGTCCAGGTCGACCTCCAGCGCCTCGACCAGGCCGGGCTGCTGCGGGCCGGTGAACCCCATCGCCAACAGCACCAGCTGGGCGGGGATGGACCGCTCGGTGCCGGGCACCGGCTCGAACCGGCCACCCGTCATCGTCACCTCGACCAGCTCCAGACCGGCCACCTGGCCGGCGTCGTCGCCCACCAGCCGGTTGGTGCTCACGGCGTAGACCCGCTCGCCGCCCTCCTCGTGCGCACTCGAGGTGCGGTAGACCAGCGGCCAGGTGGGCCACGGGTTGCCGTCGGGCCGGGCGTCCGCGGGCCGCGCAAGGATCTCCAGCTGGGTCACCGAGGCCGCGCGCTGACGGTGTGCGGTGCCCAGGCAGTCGGCACCGGTGTCGCCGCCGCCGATGATCACGACGTGCTTCCCCTCGGCGCTCACCGGCACGGTGTACGTCGGGTCGAGCGCCGCGCGGTTGGCGTGCGGCAGGTACTCCATGGCCTGCAGCACGCCCCCGAGCTCCCGGCCGGGCACAGGCAGGTCGCGGGCGGCCGTGGCCCCGATCGCGAGCACCACGGCGTCGTACCGTGCGCGCAGGGCAGCGGCGGACAGGTCGGTGCCGACGTCCACGCCGGTCTTGAAGCGCGTCCCCTCGGCCCGCATCTGGTCGAGGCGCCGGTCCAGCTGCTGCTTCTCCATCTTGAACTCGGGGATGCCGTAGCGGAGCAGGCCGCCGACCGCGTCGGCGCGCTCCAGCACGACGACCGTGTGACCGGCCCTGGTCAGCTGCTGCGCCGCGGCCAGCCCCGACGGTCCGGAGCCGACCACGGCCACCGTCTTGCCGCTGAGTCGCTCGGGCGGCCGCGGCTGCACCCAGCCCTCGTCCCACGCGCGGTCGATGATCGAGACCTCCACCTGCTTGATGGTGACCGGGTCGGCGTTGATGCCCAGCACACAGGAGCCCTCACACGGCGCCGGGCAGAGCCTCCCGGTGAACTCGGGGAAGTTGTTGGTGGCGTGCAGCCGCTCGATCGCCGGCCGCCAGTCGTCGCGCCAGGCGAGGTCGTTCCACTCCGGGATGAGGTTCCCCAGCGGGCAGCCGTCGTGGCAGAAGGGGATGCCGCAGTCCATGCACCGGCCGGCCTGACGGTGCAGCTGGTCCGCGTCCTGACGCTCGTAGACCTCGCGCCAGTCCATGATCCGCACGTCCACCGGGCGTCGGGCGGGCAGCTCGCGCTGCCGGGTCGAGAGGAAGCCCTTCGGGTCAGCCACGGGAAGCCTCCATGATCGCGTCCAACGTCTGCTGGCTGTCGTCGGCGAAGCCGGCCTCCAGCGCCCGGGACCGCGCATCCAGCACGGCCTTGTAGTCCCGCGGCATCACCTTGCTGAACCGCGCGGCCGACGCGGCCCAGTCCTCGAGCAGCGCGGCGCCCACCGTCGAGCCGGTGTGCTCGACGTGCCTCTGCACGAGGACCTGCAGCAGGTCGACGTCCTCGCCGTCGAGCGGCTCGAGGTCGACCATCCCGGTGTTCACCCGGACCTCGTGCAGGTCCAGGACGTACGCCGTGCCGCCGCTCATCCCGGCGGCGAAGTTGCGGCCGACGCCGCCGAGCACGACCACCTGGCCACCGGTCATGTACTCGCAGCCGTGGTCGCCCACCCCCTCGACGACGGCCGTCGCCCCGCTGTTGCGGACCGCGAACCGCTCCCCCACCAGGCCGCGGACGAACACCTCGCCGTCGGTGGCGCCGTACAGCAGGACGTTGCCGGCGATGACGTTGCGCTCGGCCACCAGGCTGGCGTACGGCGACGGGCGGACCGTCAGCCGGCCGCCGGACAGCCCCTTGCCGAGATAGTCGTTCGCGTCGCCCACCAGCCGCAGCGTCACCCCGCGCGGCAGGAACGCGCCGAACGACTGGCCCGCCGAGCCGGTCAGGGTGATGTCGATGGTGCCGTCGGGCAGCCCGGCACCGCCGTGCCGGCGGGTGACCTCGGCCCCGAGCAGCGTGCCGACGGTGCGGTTCACGTTGCGCACCGGGACCTCGAAGCGCACCGGTGTCCCGGTCTCGAGCGCGTCGGCGGCCTTGCCGATGAGCTCCTTGTCGAGAGCCTTCTCGAGCCCGTGGTCCTGCACGGTTGTGCGTCGCCGGGGGGTTCCCTCGGGCAGCTCCGGCACGTGCAGCACCGGCCCCAGGTCCAGCCCGTGCGCCTTCCAGTGCGCGACCGCTCGGCTGGTGTCGAGCACCTCGGCCTGGCCGATGGCCTCGTCGAGGCTGCGGAAGCCGAGGGCCGCCAGGTGCTCGCGCACCTCCTCGGCGATGTAGGTGAAGAACGTCTCGACGAACTCCGGCTTCCCCGAGAACTTCTTGCGCAGCTCGGGGTTCTGGGTCGCGACCCCGACCGGGCAGGTGTCCAGGTGGCAGACCCGCATCATGATGCAGCCACTGACCACGAGCGGCGCGGTGGCGAACCCGAACTCCTCGGCGCCCAGCAGCGCGGCGATGACGACGTCCCGACCGGTCTTGAGCTGCCCGTCGGTCTGCACGACGATCCGGTCCCGCAACCCGTTGAGCAGCAGGGTCTGCTGGGTCTCGGCGAGGCCCAGCTCCCACGGGGCTCCCGCGTGCTTGAGCGAGGTCAGCGGGGATGCGCCCGTGCCGCCGTCGTGGCCGGAGATGAGCACGACGTCGGCGTGCGCCTTGCTCACGCCGGCGGCGACGGTCCCCACGCCGACCTCGGCGACCAGCTTGACGTGCACCCGGGCACGGTCGTTGGAGTTCTTCAGGTCGTGGATGAGCTGGGCGAGGTCCTCGATCGAGTAGATGTCGTGGTGCGGCGGCGGGGAGATCAGGCCGACGCCGGGAGTCGAGTGCCGGGTGCGGGCGATCCACGGGTAGACCTTGTGACCCGGCAGCTGTCCGCCCTCGCCGGGCTTGGCACCCTGGGCCATCTTGATCTGGAGGTCGTCGGCGTTGACGAGGTACTCGCTGGTGACGCCGAAGCGACCGCTGGCGACCTGCTTCACCGCGGAACGCCGGTCGTCGTAGAGGCGGTCGCTGTCCTCGCCGCCCTCACCGGTGTTGGACTTGCCGCCAAGCCGGTTCATGGCGATCGCGAGCGTCTCGTGCGCCTCCTGCGAGATGGAGCCGTAGGACATCGCGCCGGTCGAGAACCGCCTGACGATGTCCTCGACCGACTCGACCTCGTCGATCGGCACCGGCGCCCGGCCGGTGGCCTGCCCGTCCTTGAACGTGAACAGCCCGCGGAGGGTCATGAGCCGCTCGGACTGCGAGTCGACGGCGCTGGTGTACTGCTTGAAGACGTCGTAGCGACGCGCCCGGGTCGCGTGCTGGAGCCGGAAGACGGTCTCCGGGTTGAACAGGTGCAGCTCCCCCTCGCGCCGCCACTGGTACTCGCCGCCGACGTCGAGGCTGCGGTGCGCGGGCGCCTGTGCGCCGCCCCGCGGATAGGCGACGGCGTGCCGCCGGGCGACCTCCTCGGCGACGACCTCCAGCCCGATGCCTCCGAGCTTGGACGACGTCCCGGTGAAGTACCGCTCGACGAACTGCTGGTCGAGGCCCACCGCCTCGAACACCTGGGCACCGTGGTAGCTGGCCACGGTCGAGATGCCCATCTTGGACATGACCTTGAGGACGCCCTTGCCCAGCGCCTTGATCAGGTGGGCGACCGCCTCCTCCGGGCCGACCTCCAGGATCCCGTGGGCCGCGAGGTCCTCGACCGACTCCATCGCGAGGTAGGGGTTGACCGCGGAGGCGCCGTAGCCGATCAGCAGCGCCATGTGGTGCACCTCACGGACGTCACCGGCCTCGACGACCAGACCGACCTGGGTGCGGGTCTTCTCCCGGATCAGGTGGTGGTGGACGGCGCTGGTCAGCAGAAGTGACGGGATGGGCGCCCAGTCGGCGTCCGAGTCGCGGTCGGAGAGCACCACGAACCGAGCCCCGGCTGCCACCGCCTCGCTCACCTCGGTGAAGACCTCCTCCAGCACCGACTGCAGCGCGGGACCGCCGCCGGCCACGGGGTAGAGCCCACGGATCTTCACGGCAGCGAAGCCGGGCAGGTCACCGTCCCGGTTGATGTGCAGGATCTTCGCGAGCTGGTCGTTGTCGATCACGGGGAAGTCCAGCTCGACCTGCCGGCAGTGCGCCGGGGTCGCGGTGAGCAGGTTCTGGTCCGGGCCGATCGAGGTGCCGAGGCTGGTGACCAGCTCCTCGCGGATGGCGTCCAGCGGCGGGTTGGTGACCTGGGCGAACAGCTGGCTGAAGTAGTCGAACAGCAGCCGTGGTCGGCCCGAGAGGACCGCGATCGGCGTGTCGGTGCCCATCGAGCCGATCGGCTCGGCGCCGGTGCGCGCCATCGGCGTGAGCAGGACCCGCAGCTCCTCCTCCGTGTAGCCGAAGGTCTGCTGCCGCCGGGTCACGCTGGCGTGCGTGTGCACGACGTGCTCGCGCTCGGGCAGGTCGTCCAGCCGCATCTGGCCGGCGTGCAGCCACTCGTCGTACGGCGCCTCCGCAGCGAGCTCGGACTTGATCTCGGCGTCGTCGACGATGCGGCCTCGGTCGGTGTCGACGAGGAACATCCGGCCCGGCTGCAGCCGGCCCTTGCGCACGACGGTGGCGGGGTCGAGGTCCAGCACACCGACCTCGCTGGCGAGCACCACCAGCCCGTCCTCGGTCACCCAGTAGCGGCTGGGCCGCAGTCCGTTGCGGTCGAGGACGGCGCCGATGAGGCTGCCGTCGGTGAAGGTGATGCAGGCCGGCCCGTCCCACGGCTCCATCAGGGCGGAGTGGAACTCGTAGAACGCGCGACGGGACGGGTCCATCTCGGCGTGGTTCTCCCACGCCTCCGGGATCATCATGAGCACCGCGTGCGGCAACGACCGGCCACCGAGGTGCAGCAGCTCGAGCACCTCGTCGAAGGACGCCGAGTCGCTCGCACCCGGCGTGCAGATGGGGAACAGCCGGGACAGGTCGCCGGGGATCACGTCGCTGGCGAGCGTGCTCTCGCGGGCCGCCATCCAGTTGCGGTTGCCCTTCACCGTGTTGATCTCACCGTTGTGTGCGATCAGCCGGTACGGGTGCGCCAGCGGCCAGGACGGGAACGTGTTGGTCGAGAACCGCGAGTGGACCAGCGCCAGCTCGCTGACGTAGCGCCGGTCGGACAGGTCCGGGTAGAACGGCTCGAGCTGGGCGGTGGTCAGCATGCCCTTGTAGACCAGCGTGCGGCAGGACAGCGACGGCAGGTACAGCCCGACCTCCCGCTCCACCCGCTTGCGCAGGCAGAACGCCAGCCGCTCCAGGCCCATCCCGAACACCCGTCCGCCGATGCCGGCGACGAACAGCTGGCGGAAGCGCGGCATCACGCTGCCGGCCGTGTGCCCGACCAGGCCCGGCGTGGTCGGGACGTCACGCCAGCCGAGCACCTCCAGTCCCTCCTCCGCGGCGAGGGCCGCGACCGCCGACCGGGCGGCTGCCTCCCCCGCGTCGTCGTCCGGCAGGAACGCGGTCCCCACCGCGTAGGCGCCCTTGTCCGGCAGCGGGAAGGGGACGACCGCCCGCAGGAACGCGTCCGGCACCTGGGTGAGGATGCCCGCCCCGTCACCGGAGTCGGGCTCGGCTCCGGAGGCGCCCCGGTGGTCGAGGTTGCGCAGCGCGGTGAGCGCCTGGTCGACGATCTCGTGGGTCGGTTCGCCGGAGAGGGTGGCCACGAAGGCGACGCCGCAGGCGTCGTGCTCGTACGCCGGGTCGTAGAGACCCTGCGGGGCCGGGGTGGACCCGGAGAGCGGTGCGGGCACGGAGACCGTCCCTTCCTCGTCGTCGAGTGCGGCCGGCGACCCGAGGGGCGGGTGCCAGGTGCATCGACCGAGGGACGTCGTCGGCCCTGCGGTACGGCGGACAGCATATCCAGGGACGCGTCCGGAGCGTGGGACATGTTTCCGGCATGTGAAACGCCGACGCGCCGCCCGCCCGCCCGCCCCGCCCCGCCCCGCCTCCCGCCTCCCGCCTCCCGCGTCCCGCGAGTGGTGGGTTGCGCAGGTGCGCAACCGATTGCACACCTGTGCAACCCACCACTCGGCGATGGGGTGGCGGCGCGGTGGCGATGGGGTGGCGGCGCGGTGGCGATGGGGTGGCGGCGCGGTCGCGGCGCGGTCGCGGCGCGGTGGCGGCGCGGTGGCGGCGAGGGAGGGAGGGGGGTCGGGCTCGGGTCAGGTCAGGCCGGAGGCGCCGACGAGCGAGCCGACCGCGAAGGTCACGACGGCGGCGACCGCGCCGACGGCGGTCTGCCGCAGCCCGCCGTACCACCACGGCCGTGGGGTCAGCCGGGTGACGAAGGCGCCGCAGAGGAACAGGCCCGCCACGGTCAGCGCGACGGCGGGCAGGATGGCTGTCGCGCCGAACAGGTAGGGCAGCACCGGGAGCAGCGCGCCGACCGCGAAGGACGCGAAGGACGACCCGGCAGCCAGGGTGGCCGACGGCAGGTCGTCACGGGAGATGCCGAGCTCCTCGCGCACGTGCACGGCGAGCACCTGCTCGGGATCACGCGACAGCTGGTGGGCCACCTGCCGGGCAAGGTCGGGCTCCAGCCCCTTGGCGACGTACATCTGCGCCAGCTCGAGCTCCTCGCCGGCCGGGTTGCGCTCCAGCTCGCGGCGTTCGAGCTCGATCTCGGCCAGCGCCTGCTCGGCCTGCGAGCGGACCGAGATGTACTCGCCCGCAGCCATGGAGAACGCTCCGGCGGCCAGGCCCGCCAGCCCGGCCAGCAGCACCGTGTTGCTGTCGCTCGTACCGCCGGTGACGCCGGCGATCAGCGCGAAGTTGGACACCAGGCCGTCGGACGCGCCGAAGACGGCCGGCCGCAGCCACCCGCCGGTGACGTCGGAGTGCTCGTGCCGGATGCGCAGCGCCTCGTGCTCGGCCTTCGCCCGTTCCCTGGCCTGTGCTGCCGGTTGGGTCTCGGGGGCGTCCTGGGCGCTCACGCGGTGGTCTCCTTGCTCGGGCCGGTGGGGACGTCGGCGGACCCGGTGCCGGCGTCGGGTCGGCGGCGGACCCGGTGTCGGCGGTGGACCCGGTGTCGGCGGTGGACCCGGTGTCGGCGGCGGACCCGGTGTCGGCTGCGGACGCGTCCGCGAAGTCGTCGTCCGAGCCGGGCGGGAAGGAGTCGCGGCGCCGCGCCTCGAGCTCCTCCGGGGTCTCCCGCCCTGGCCGCGCCCGGGCGCTGAGCACCAGGTACGCGACCGCGCCGGCGAGCACGAGCAGGCTGGTCCAGTCGTTGAGCCGCAGGCCGAGGAAGGTGTGCGCCGGGTCGATCCGCAACGCCTCGATCCAGCCGCGGCCGACGGTGTACGCCGCGACGTACAGCGCGAACGCCCGGCCGTGGCCGAGCCGGAACCGCCGGTCGGCCCAGATGACCAGTGCGGCCACGCCGACGTTCCACAGCAGCTCGTAGAGGAAGGTCGGGTGGTAGGTGGCCTGGTCGGCATAGCCGGCGGGTCGGTGCGCGGCGTCGATGGCGACGGCCCACGGCAGGTCGGTCGGCCGGCCGAACAGCTCCTGGTTGAAGTAGTTCCCGAGCCGACCCACCGCCTGCGCCAGCACGATGCCCGGCGCCAGCGCGTCGGCGAAGGCCGGCAGCGGGATGCCGCGGCGCCGGCAACCGATCCACGCGCCCACTCCACCGAGGGTGATGGCACCCCAGATGCCGAGGCCGCCCTGCCAGATGTAGAGCGCGTGCAGCGGGCTGCCGCCGGCGCCGAAGTAGGCGTCCGGGGAGGTGATGACGTGGTAGATGCGGCCACCGACGATGCCGAACGGCACCATCCAGGTGGCGATCTCGGTGACGTCGCCCTTCCGGCCGCCGCGGGCCACCCACCGACGCTCACCGAGCCAGATCGCGAGGGCGATGCCGGCGATGATGCACAGCGCGTAGGCACGCACCGGAACCGGGCCGAGGTGCCAGACGCCCTCGGCCGGGCTGGGGATCGAGTAGGGGGTCACGACGTCCTCAGGCTAGTGCCGCGAGCCGGGTCAGGTCGGCCCGCAGGTCGGCGACGCTGGTGGTGTCCGACCAGACGATCTTCGCCGAGCCGTCGACGAAGCCGGTGGTGTAGGTGCCGTGGTCGACCTCGTAGGCGCCGCCGGTCGTGCCGTCCGGCTTCTCGTAGCTGATGTAGAGCGCCTTGGCGGCCTCCGCCACGTCGTCGACCGGTCCGACCAGGCCCTCGAACCGCGGGTCGAAGCGGTCGAGGTACTCCCGGACCACGGCGGTCGTGTCGCGCCGGGGGTCGGTGCTGACGAACACCAGCCGGACGGTCTTGCGGACCTCCGGCGACGCGGAACGCAGCGCCGACGCCGCGTTCGCGAGCACGATGTTGCAGATGTCCGGGCAGTGCGTGTAGCCGAAGAAGACCAGCGTGACCGGACTGCGGTCCTCGGCGGCGAGGGTCGTCGTGGCTCCCGCCGTGTCGGTGAACGTGACGTCCGGCAGCGGGTAGCCGGCGTCGATCACCGTGCCGTGCCAGCCCTTCTCGCCGTTCACGGTGACCGCGGCGCCCTGGGTCCGGTCGCTGCTCGCACACCCGGCCAGCAGGGCCGTCGCCAGCAGGGCGACAGCAAGTCGGTACCTGCCCGTCATCGCCGCCGCCGCACCCCGTCGGCCAGCTCCGCGGCGAGCTTCTCGACCGCCACGACACCCTCCGCCGGGGTCTCCGCGTCGAGCAGGGCACGGACGAACGCCGAGCCGACGATGACCCCGTCGGCGAAGCCGGCCACCTCGGCCGCCTGCTCGCCGGAGGAGACCCCGAGCCCCACGCACACCGGCAGGTCGGTCTGCGCGCGCACCCGGGCCACCAGCGCTCCCGCGGCGTCGCCGACCGAGGCCCTGGTGCCGGTGACGCCCATCGTCGAGGCGGCGTAGACGAAGCCGCGACAGTGCTCGGCCGTCCACCGGATCCGCTCGTCGGTCGACGACGGGGCCACGAGGAAGACCCGGTCGAGGCCGGCCGCGTCGGTGGCGCCCAGCCAGTCCGACGGGGCCGTCGCGGCCTCGTCGGGGGTCAGGTCGGGTGTGATGGTGCCCACCCCGCCGGCGGCGGCGAGCCCCTCGGCGAACCGGCCGGCGCCGTACCGCTCGATCGGGTTCCAGTAGCTCATCACCAGCGTGGGGGCCCCGGTGGCTGCGACTCCCCGGACGGTGGTCAGGACGTCGTCGGTGGTGGTCCGCTGCTCCAGGGCCACCTCGACGGCACGCTGGATCGTCGGGCCGTCCATCAGCGGGTCGGAGTACGGCAGCCCGACCTCCACGACGTCGACGCCGCCGCGCACCATCGCCGTCATCGCGTCGATCGCTCCGGGGACGGACGGGTAGCCGGCCGGCAGGTACCCCACCAGCGCGGCGCGCCTCTCGGCCTTCGCCGCCGCGAGCACCTCGGACAGCACGCTCACGCGGCACCCCGGTGCTGGTGGCGAGGCTGCGCGGTGCTCACCAGCCGTCCCCGGCGGAGTCCCGCGGGTCGGCGTCGACGACCGCGTGCGTGGCCTCGACGAGCTCCTGGTCGCTGACGACGCCGAAGTACGTGGCCGCCGTGTCGACGTCCTTGTCGCCGCGGCCGGACAGGTTGACCAGGACGGTGGCCTCGGGGCCGAGCTCGCGGCCGACCAGGAGCACTCCGGCGAGCGCGTGCGCGCTCTCGATCGCCGGGATGATGCCCTCCGTGCGGCACAGCAGGGCGAAGGCGTCCATCGCCTCGCTGTCCACGACGGGCGCGTACGTCACCCGGCCGGTGTCGTGCAGGTAGGCGTGCTGGGGCCCGACGCCCGGGTAGTCGAGGCCGGCCGAGATGGAGTGCGAGGGCTGCGTCTGGCCGTTCTCGTCCTGCAGGACGTAGGTGCGGGTGCCGTGCAGCACGCCCGGCGAGCCGCCGGCCATCCGGGCCGCGTGCCGCCCGCTGTCGACGCCCTCGCCTCCGGCCTCGAAGCCGTAGAGGCGGACCTCGGCGTCGTCCAGGAACGCGGTGAAGATGCCCATGGCGTTCGACCCGCCGCCGACGCAGGCGACCACGGCGTCCGGCAGCCGCCCGGTCAGGTCGAGGACCTGCTGGCGGGCCTCGTCGCCGATCACCCGCTGGAAGTCGCGGACCATCGCGGGGAAGGGGTGCGGACCCGTGACGGTGCCGAGGACGTAGTGCGTGTGGTCGACGTGGGTGACCCAGTCGCGCATCGCCTCGTTGATGGCGTCCTTGAGCGTCCGGCTGCCGGCGTCCACGGCGACGACCTCCGCCCCGAGCAGCCGCATCCGGGCGACGTTGAGCGCCTGCCGACGGGTGTCCTCGGCGCCCATGTAGACGACGCACTCCAGCCCGAGCAGCGCCGCGGCGGTCGCCGTGGCCACGCCGTGCTGGCCGGCGCCGGTCTCGGCGATGACCCGCCGCTTGCCCATGTCGCGGGCGAGCAGCGCCTGGCCCATCACGTTGTTGATCTTGTGCGAACCGGTGTGGTTGAGGTCCTCCCGCTTGAGCAGGACCCGCGCGCCACCCGCGTGCTCGGCGAACCGGCGCGCCTCGGTGACCGGGCTCGGCCGTCCGACGTACGTCGACAGCAGACCCGCGAGCTCGGCCTGGAACGCCTCGTCGTGGCGGGCCTTCTCGTAGGCCGCGGTCAGCTCGTCGAGAGCGGCGACCAGCGCCTCGGGAACGAACCGGCCGCCGTAGGGGCCGAAGTGGCCGGTGGCGTCGGGGACATCGTGGACCTGGGGAACATCGGTCGGGGTACCGGTCATGGCTGCCCGCTCACCGGTCGTGCTTCAGCGCGGGGTGCGCGCCGGCCGCCACCAGGTCGGCCACCGCCGAGCGTGGGTCACCACCGGTGACCAGCGACTCCCCCACAAGGACGGCGTCGGCGCCGGCCCGGGCGTACTCGATGACGTCGTGCGGCCCGCGGACGCCGGACTCGGCGACCCGCACGATGTGGTCCGGGACGTGTGGCGCGACCTGCGCGAAGACCGCCCGGTCGACCTCGAGGGTCCGCAGGTCGCGGGCGTTGATGCCGATGACGTCGGCGCCGGCCTCGACCGCGCGGGCGACCTCCTCGACCGTGTGGCACTCCACCAGCGGGGTGAGGCCGAGCGACTTGGCGCGCTCGACGAGGGAGATCAGAGCGTTCTGCTCCAGGGCGGCGACGATGAGCAGCGCCAGGTCGGCACCGGCCACCCGGGCCTCCCAGAGCTGGTAGCTGGAGACGATGAAGTCCTTGCACAGGACCGGGACGTCGACGGCGCGACGGACGGACACCAGGTCGTCCTGGCTGCCGCCGAACCGGTGCCGCTCGGTGAGGACGCTGATGACCGCGGCTCCACCGGACTCGTAGTCGGCGGCGAGCGAGGCGGGGTCGGCGATCGCGGCCAGCGCGCCCTTCGACGGGCTGGAGCGCTTGACCTCGGCGATCACCGAGACCTTGTCGCCGCGCAGCACCGGCAGCGGGTTGCGGCAGTCGGGACGTCCCGCAGCCTGCGCCTTGAGCTCGTCCAGGCTGACGAGCGCCTGTCGCTCGGCCAGGTCGGCGCGCACGTCGACCAGGATGTCGTCGAGCACACTCACGCGGTGGGTCCCCTCGCCTGACTCTGGCGGCCGCCGCTGCGACCCCGGCTAGCGTAACCGGGGCGCGCACCGCCTCCGACAACCCGCCCTCCCGGCGGACCGTCAGGGCGCGAGGCTGCTGCCGAACGGCAGGTTGCGCACCACCGCGAAGACGACGGTGACGGTGAGGACGCCCGGCCACAGCCACCGCGGCGCGGCGAGCTCGACGGCGCGGACTCCGGCCCGGCGCGCCACCCACCCGACCCACAGCACCACCAGGACCGCGAGGCCGACGACGGTGAGGACGTTGCGCCCGGCCGCGGCCGGCAGGTCACCGTGCGCCAGTGCGTGCACCGCGCGCAGCGACCCGCAGAACGGGCAGTACAGCCCCGTCAGCGCGAGGAACGGGCAGACCGGGTAGTGCCCGGCCTCACCAGGGTCCACCGTGCCGACGTAGGCGGTGGCGGCGAGGGTCGCGCCCGCCACGGCCAGCGGCGCCCGCAGCGCAGCGCCACGGGTGGCGACGTACGGCGGTGCGGAGGTCATGGGTCTCCCGGCGGTGCGGTCTCTTCGCGAGACTACGACCGGAACCCGTCCGCCGACGACGATTTCGCCGGCCGTCGCCGCTCTGCCGGCAGTCTCAGGGGGTCGCGCCGCCGTCGAACTCGGGGTCCTTGTGGTCCTTGTAGGTCACCGCGCTGCCCATGCCCATCATCGACATCACCTTGCCGGCAACGGCACCGAGCGCAACCACCCCGAGGCCGACGAAGAACAGCCAGGGCAGCTCGACCGGCAACGCGATCCCGCTGATCAGGAAGCCGACGAACATGATGCTGACCGCCGTCCAGGCGGCCGGCGTGTTCCCGTGGCTTGCTGACATCGTTCCTCCGGTCGGCTGTTTGTCGGCTGTCGGTCCCCTCGGCCCCAGATTGTGCCAGGCAGATCATGGCACCGGGGTCAGGCGGTCGGGTCCTCGCCACGGTCCAGGGCGTCCCACGCGTCCCGCGGGGTACCGGTACGCCGGTCCGGCGTGGCCTCGTAGCGTCCGCGCGGCTGCGGCCATCCGCGGGCGCGCAGCACGACGAGGAGGGCGCCCGGGCCGACCAGTGCCGCACCGGTCAGTGCCGCCCAGCGCACCGGCGACAGCCCGACGGCCACCAGCCCGGCCGCCGCGGCGAGCAGTACGACGCCCAGCAGCACCCGGGTCCGGTTGCGCACCAGCAGGACCGCACCGGCCCCCGCGGCGGCGACCAGGGCCAGCGCGGCGGGTCCGGCCGCCTGGCCGCCCGTCCCGGGCGCGGTCGGGACACCGGGGGCGGTGACGCTGCTCCGGCTGCCGCCGCCGAGCAGCGCGATCGCAGCGCCGAGCACGACCAGGCCCACGGCGAGCGCGAGCTCCCGCCGGGTCCCGCGCGGCGCCGGACCGGCGACGGGTCGCTGGTCGTCGGGAGGCCGCTCCGCCGGTCCGGCCGGGTCGGGCCCGGTCACGGCGCCCCCCGCAGCGACTGCGCGGCGGCCACCGCCCTCAGGACTGCCATCGCCTTGTTGCGGCACTCGTCGTCCTCGGCCGCCGGGTCGGAGTCGGCGACCACGCCCGCGCCTGCCTGGACGTAGGCCACACCGTCGCGCAGGTAGGCGGTGCGGATCGCGATGGCGGTGTCCGCGTCGCCGGCGAAGTCGAGGTAGCCGACGCACCCGCCGTAGACCCCCCGCCGGGTCGGCTCCAGCTCCTCGATCAGCTCCATGGCGCGCGGCTTCGGCGCACCGGACAGGGTGCCCGCGGGGAAGCAGGAGGTGAGGACGTCGAAGGCGGTGCTTCCCTCGGCGACCTCGCCGACCACGGTGCTGACGATGTGCATCACGTGGCTGAACCTCTCGACCGACATGAAGTCGACCACCTCGACGCTGCCGGCCGTGCAGACCCGGCCGAGGTCGTTGCGCCCGAGGTCGACGAGCATGAGGTGCTCGGCGCGCTCCTTGGGGTCGGCGAGCAGCTCGGTGGCCAGCGCCGCGTCCTCCTGCGGCGTCGTACCGCGCGGGCGGGTGCCGGCGATCGGGTGCATCATCGCCCGGCCCTCGCTGACCTTGACCAGCGCCTCCGGGCTGGAGCCGACGACGTCGAAGCCCTCGAACCGGAGCAGGTACATGTAGGGGCTGGGGTTGGTCGCCCGCAGCATCCGGTACACGTCGAGCGGGTCGGCCGCGCTGGGCATCGAGAAGCGCTGGCTCACGACGATCTGGAAGGCCTCGCCGGAGCGGATCTCCTCCTTCGCCCGTTCGACGGCCGCCCGGTAGTCGTCGTGGGTCCGGCTGCGCTCGTACTCCGGTTCGACGGGCGCGAAGGCCGCGACCGTCGCCGGGGCGGCCGCTGAGAGCTCGGCGGTCATCCGGTCCAGCCGCTGCACCGCGTCCTGGTGCGCCCAGTCGACCCGGGCGTCGGTGTCGTCGTAGTTGATGGCGTTGGCGATGAGCAGCACCGAGCCGTCGGCGTGGTCGAGGACCGCGAGGTCGGTGGCGAGCATCATCGCGAGCTCGGGCACCTGCAGGTCGTCCGCGGTGAGCTCGGGCAGCCGTTCCAGCCGGCGGACGGCGTCGTACCCGACCATCCCGACCAGGCCACCGGTGAGCGGCGGCAGGCCAGGGAGCCGCTCGGTGTGCAGGGCCTGCACGGTTGCCCGCAGCGCCTCGAGCGGGTCCCCTCCGGTCGGGACACCCACGGGGGGTTCCCCCAGCCAGTGCGCCTGGCCGTGCCGCTCGGTGAGGGTGGCGTGGGACCGCGCGCCGACGAAGGAGTACCGCGACCACACGCCGCCGAGCTCGGCCGACTCCAGCAGGAAGGTGCCCGGGCGGCCGTCCGCGAGCTTGCGGTAGACGCTGAGCGGCGTCTCGGCGTCGGCGAGCAGGCGCCGGGTCACCGGCACGACCCGCCGGTCTCGCGCCAGGACCCGGAAGGTCTCGAGGTCCGGCGCGTGGTCGGAGGGCATGCCGGCCATTGTGCTGGGTGGCCGACCCGCACCCACCGCGGCACTCAGGCGAGCAGCAGCGGGTCGGCGTCGAAGCAGGTCCGGTCCCCGGTGTGGCAGGCCGCGCCGACCTGGTCGACGACGACGAGCACGGCGTCGCCGTCGCAGTCCAGCCGTACCTCGCGGACGTGCTGCACGTGACCGGACGTGTCGCCCTTGCGCCAGTACTCGCCCCGGCTCCGGCTCCAGTACGTCGCACGACCGGTCGTCAGGGTGCGGTGCAGCGCCTCGTCGTCCATCCAGCCGACCATGAGCACCTCACCGGTGCCGTGCTGCTGGACGACGGCGGCGACCAGGCCCTGCGCATCGCGCTTGAGCCTGCCCGCGACCGCGGGGTCGAGTGCGGAACCGGTCACCTGCACATCGTGGCAGCCAGGCAGCCGGTGGCCGATGGGCATCGGGCGGGCGGGCGCGCACCAGGTACGGACGGCAGGCACGGCGAGCACGCCGCCGTGCCGACCACGGTGGCGGGTCAGGCCCGTTGCTGAGCGGCCCACGAGTGGTGCAGCCGGGCGTACACGCCGCCGGCCGCGACCAGGTCGCCGTGCCGCCCGCGCTCGACGACCCGGCCCGCGTCGAACACCAGGACGTCGTCGGCGGCCTCTGCGGTGGACAGCCGGTGGGCGATGGTCAGGGCGGTCCGGCCCCTCGTGAGCCCCTCCAGGGCCCGGGCCAGGCGCACCTCCGTGGCGGGGTCGACCGCCGAGGTCGCCTCGTCGAGGACGAGCAGGTCGGGGTCGGCGAGGTACGCCCGGGCCAGCGCCACCAGCTGCCGCTCGCCGGCCGAGAGCTGTTCACCGCGCTGGCCCACGTCGGTGCCGAGGCCGTGGGGCAACCCGGCCAGCCAGTCCATCAGGCCGAGCTCGGTCATGGCCAGCTCGACGTCGGCGTCGCCGGCGGACGGGAGCCCGAAGCGGACGTTGTCGAGGATGCTGCCCTCGAACAGGAAGCCGTCCTGCGGGACCATGACGATCCGGGACCGCAGCGAGGCGAACGACAGCTCGCGTAGGTCGACGCCGTCGACCAGGACCCGCCCCTGGGCCGGGTCCATCAGCCGGGTGAGCAGCTTCGCGAAAGTCGTCTTGCCCGAGCCGGTCTCGCCGACGACGGCGATGCGGGACCGAGGAGCGAGCGACAGGTCGACGTCGCTCAGCACGGTCGGACCCGTCGGGTAGGCGAAGGAGACATGGTCGAAGCGCACGTCGATGGGACCGCGCGGCAGCACCCGGCCGGACTCGCCCGGGTCGGCGACGTCGGCGGGGGTGTCGAGGACCCCGAGGACCCGGCGCCAGCCGGCGATGGCGTTCTGCGCCTCGTTGAGCACCTCGGTGCCGATCTGCACCGGCCCGACGAACAGCTGCACGAGGAACAGGAAGGCGAGCAGCTCACCGAGCGTGAGCTGGCCGTCGATGCCGAGCATGACGCCGACCACGACGACGCCGGCGTTGGCCAGACCGGCCACGATCTCGCCGCTGGAGAAGGTGAGGGCGACCAGCTTCTGGGCCCGTGTCGCCGCGGACCGGTGTCGTTCGATCGCCTGGTCGATGCGCCGGCCGGTGCGCTCCTCGACGCCGTACGCACGCACGGTCGAGGCGCCCACGACCGACTCGGACACGGCGCCGAGCAGGTCACCGACCCGCTCGCGGACGGCGCCGTAGGCCGCCGACACGCGCTTCTGGAAGGTCCGCATCAGCAGGAACAGCGGCAGGAAGCAGACCCAGACGAGAAGCGTGAGCTGCCAGGAGTAGAAGGCCATCAGCCCGGTCGCGACGAGCAGCTGTCCGAAGCTGACGATCATGAGCAGGCCGCCCCACTGCATGAACGTCGAGATCGTGTCGACGTCGCTGGTGACGCGTGAGACCAGCGATCCGCGGCGCTCGGCGTTCTGGGTGAGGACGGACAGGTCGTGCACGTGCCGGAAGGCGCGCACCCGCAGGCTGGCCAGGCCGCTCTCGGTGGTGCGGAACAGCCGGACGTTGAGCAGGTAGGCGCAGACCGCGGTGACGAGGACGGCGACACCGGCGAGCAGGACGGACTCGCGGACGCGCCCCACGTCGGGGCCGGCCGCGCCGAGCAGGCCGTCGTCGATCGTCTGCTGGACGGCGATGGGCACCAGCACCCGGCCGACCGTGGCACCGAGGGCCAGCAGCAGCGTGACCGGCAGCCCCACCGTGAACTCCGGCGAGAGCGCGAGACCCCGGCGCAGCGTGGTCCAGGCGGACGGCTGGGTACCGCCAGCGGAGGTGATCGTCGTCATGGCGGACCCACTCTGCCGCACGACGGGGACAGCCCTCCGGGGAGGCGTCTTCCGCCCCCCGGCCGCGTCAGGGGACGAACCGGACGCCGAGGTGGCTACCCTGGGTGCCCATGAGTGGACAGGAAGCATCGTCCGGTCACCGCCACGGCCTGTTCGACACCGGCCTGGAGGCCGAGCTGGACAGCTGGCACGACGCCCCCGAGCCTGCCTGGCTGGCCGCCGACGAGGACGACACGTCCGGGTCGGCGCACGTCCCGGCGTTCGACCTGGGGCCGGACACCGAGTCGGTGGTGGTCGACCTCACCGGTCCGCTGCCCGGCCTGTCGATGCCCGACGAGGTCGACCCGGCGCCGGCTGCGCCGTACCAGGCCGCTGCGCAGGACCCGGTACATCCGCTCCCGCTCGACGAGCCCGGGCTGCCGGCGTTCGACCTGCCGCCGACGGCGGCCCCGGCCACCGACGTCCTCCCCGGGACGTCGCGGCACGCGGCCGAGCTCCCGCCGCCGGCCGAGCTGCCCGCGGCGGTCGAGGTCCCGCCGGGCCCGTCCGCTCCGCTGGTGAGAGACGTGGCCGAGCCCACGACGTTCGACATCCCGCCCGTCCCCCAGGTCACCGGCCGCAACCAGGCCGAGACGCTCACCGCGGCGACCGTCCTGCGAACCCGCAAGGCGCGGCCGCAGTCGGGATGGCGCAAGACCGTGCTGCACATGAGCGGTGGCCGGATCAACCTGGGACTGTCCCCCGCCGACCGTCGCCACGCCGACCTGGTCTCCCGGGCCCGGACCCCGGTGATCGGCTGCCACCGGGTCGCGATCATCAGCCTCAAGGGCGGCGTGGGCAAGACCACGACCACTGCTGCGCTCGGCGCGATGTTCGCCAACCTGCGCGGCGACCGAGTGATCGCGGTCGACGCCAACCCGGACCGTGGCACGCTCATCGAGCGGGTGCCGCGCGAGTCCGGCGCGACGGTGCGACACCTGCTCCAGTCGCGGGACCGGGTCAACCGCTACGGCGACGTACGGGCGTTCACCTCGCAGTCCTCCACCCGCCTCGAGGTGCTCGCCTCCGACGCCGACCCGGGTGCGTCCTCCGCGTTGAGCGAGCAGGACTACCGCAACACGGTGGACACCCTTGAGCGCTTCTACAACCTCATCCTCACCGACTGCGGAACCGGCCTGCTGCACGACGCGATGCGCGGCGTCCTCGGCCTGGCCTCGTCGCTGGTGGTGGTGAGCTCCGCCAGCCTCGACGGCGCCCGCAGCGCCAGTGCGACGCTGGACTGGCTCGAGGCGCACGGCATGCAGGACATCGCCAAGAACGCCGTGGTCGTCATCTCCTCGGTGCGCCCCGGAGGCGGCATCGTCGACGTCATGCAGCTCGAGGACCACTTCGCGGCCCGCTGCCGTGCCGTCGTGACCATCCCGTACGACCCGCACCTGGAGGCGGGCGGCGTGCTGGACATCGACGAGCTGGCCGAGGACACCGTCGACGCGTACAAGGAGCTGGCGGCGGCCGTCGGCGAGGGTTTCGCCCCGCACTGACGCCCGGCCGGATCGTCCGGTCGGCTCTGTGCCCGGTGGGCGCTCAGCCCCCGACGAGCGTGGAGTGCGCCTCGCGAACCGGGACGGCGAGCGGGCCGACCGTCTTGGTGATCGCCGGTCCGGGTACGGCGTACGCCCCCGAGCCGTCGATGGTGAACGTCGCGTCCCACGTCGTCGTCAGGCTGACCTGACGGTCGCCTGGGGTGGCGTAGGTGTAGCTGACCTCGTCGTTCGGGTAGGTCCCGCCCGGCCGGTCGAAGCCTTGCTCGACGCCGTGGTCGAACTGCCAGTCCCAGTGCGCGGTCGCCGTCACCACGACGGTGAAGCCCAGGACCCCGAACGGGTCGGTGGTCACCGACGACGGCTCGCCGGAGGCGAAGATCGTCGGGAGGTTCACCAGGCCGCCCTGCGCCGGCTGGAACGACGGCGCGGCGTCCGGCAGGTAGCTGAGGACGACCTCGCGGACGGCCCGCGCGACGTCCGCCGCAGGCACCGGTGCTTCCCCCGGCCCGAGGCAGATGGAGTCGACGACCTGCCACGGACCGGTTCCGTGGCGCAGGTACACCCGGAAGAAGATCGCCGGCGGCGGGCACGCCGACGCGGCGTTCAGGCACATCGCGTCGTCGCCCGGGCCGTTCTGCAGGCAGACCGGAGCCAGGCTCCACTCGCAGTCCGTGCAGTCGGCGTTCGCCGCGGCGGTCTTGCCCAGCGTGCTGTCACCGCTCGTGTGCGGCCACAGCACCCCCTTCGTCAACACCGCCTTCCGCTCGTTGTCAGCGGCCGCGCCTGGGCTGTCGGAGGTTGGTCACCGCAGTGGAGCATGCAGTCGCACCATGCCTGCCCAGGCCAGTGGTTGACAGACGCGAAGCTCGAGCGCCAAGCCACGACTATGAAGAGCCGGTCGAGCGGACGCTATCCTCCAGATTGATTGCGTTGCCGATGATCCATCGTTCGCCGCTCCTTCACCAACGAATAGATCGAGTGTGCAGCTCGCCCACCTTTGGAGCTCTCCGTGACGTTCCCGTCGCCAGTCAACGATCTTGTAGGGCGCGTAGCTCGGCCGTGACTTCCGCCACCGCCGTGTCGCCTGAGATGTCGTGAACGCGTATCGACTTGACGTCAAGCTCGAAGGCCGCGTCAAACTCGGCCCCCGCCGGCGATCGTTCTCTCGATGCTCCTGACCGCTCGTCGGCATGGGCAGGCCTGGGTGCTGAAGCGGTCGCAGCTGAGCTACGTCGCCCGAAGTGCAACGCCTTGGTGCGTCGCGGCGTAGTAGGTGCGCACCGTCGCCTCCACCTGCGCTCTGGCGTGGTGGCCGTCGCGGACGGGGCGGGGGTGGTCGCCGAGGCGCTGGCGGACGGGCTCAGGGTCGTGGGCTGCGGGTCGTCCCCACCGCACGCGGCGAGCGCGCCGCCCAGGCAGGCCAGCCCGAGCAGCGCGGCGATCCCCCCGCGCGCCAAGGTCCCCGTGGCCCCGTGCATGATCGCAGAGCATATCCACCCAAGTCCCCCGCGGCGCGGCCTCGATCCACAGCCCCGGAGCAGCCTCCCGGGCAGCGCGGCGCCGACGACCCTCCCCCTCCCCCGTCGACTGGCGCGAGTCTTCGGTTTGCCGCCGGTCCGGACCGAAGACTTGCGCCAGTCAAAGGGGGTGGGGCGTGCCCGACGGGTCAGCCGACCGGGGCGGCGGTCTCTCCGTCGGCGGTGAGCGCCGCGCGTTCGGCGTCCTCACGCTCGTAGGCGGTGATGAGCCGCCGGTAGCCGACGCACCGCTCGAGCAGCTCCAGGTGCGGGCCGCGGTCGACGACCCGGCCGTGCTCGACGTAGACCACCTCGTCGGCCAGCGCGATGGTGGCCTTGCGGTAGGCCACCACCACCACGGTCGGGGCCACGCCATCGACGGAGGACGTGCGCAGGCCGGCCAGGATCGCCGCCTCGACCCGCGGGTCGACCGACGACGTCGCGTCGTCCATGACCAGCAGCCGGGGAGAGCGGACCAGCGCGCGAGCGAGTGCCAGCCGCTGCCGCTGCCCACCGGAGAGCGACATGCCGCGTTCACCGATCCGGGTGTCCAGGCCCTCCGGCAGCGCGTCGACGAACCGGTCGGCCTGGGCCACCTCGAGTGCCCGGCGGACGGCGTCGTCGGGCAGGTCCAGCCCGAGCGTGACATTGCCGCGCACCGTGTCGTCGAAGAGGAACGTCTGCTGCGGTACGACGGCCGCGGCGCCCGCGATCCCGCCACGGACGACCGCACGCAGGTCGACGCCGTCGAGCACGACCTCGCCGGTGGCCGGGTCGACCAGCCGGACGAGCAGCATCGTCAAGGTGGACTTCCCCGAACCGGTCGGGCCGACGACGGCGATGGTCCGGCCGGCGTCGACGGTGAACGACACGTCGTGCAGGACGGGCGTGTCGTCGTACCCGAACTGCACGCCCTGGACGTCCAGCGACGCGGGTGCCCCGACGTCGGTCAGCTCGACGGCGCCGTAGGCCAGGCCGCCGCGGGCCTCGAGCACGTGCCGGACCCGGTCCCAGCCGACGACCGACCTGGGCAGCTCGCCCAGCACCCAGCCGATGGCACGAACCGGGAAGGCGAGCAGCGTGAACAGGTAGGCGACCTGCACCAGACCGCCGGCGTCGAGGGCGCCCCGCTGGATCTGCATCGTGCCGACCAGCAGGACGGCGAGCACACCGAGCTGCGGCAGCGCCTCGAGAGCGGGGTCGAAGACGCCGCGGACCCGCCCGACCCGGATCTGCGCGTCCCGCAGCTCCTCGGCCGCGGAGCGGAAGCGGGCGGTCTCCTCGGGCTCCCGGCCGAGCGTCTTGACGACGAGCGCCCCCTCGAACGACTCGTGCGCGACCCCGCTCACGTCGGCGCGCAGCTGCTGGGCCCGCGTGGCCAACGGTGACAGCCTGCGCTGGTAGAGGATGTTCAGCGCGAAGATCGCCGGGAAGATCGTGAAGCCGACCAGCGACAGCACCACGTCGGTGAGCAGCAGGGCGACGGCGGCGACGGCGAGCATCACCAGCACCCCGACCGCCATCGGCATCGGTGCGATGGAGAACCACATCGCCTCGACGTCGGCATTCGCGTTGGACAGCAGCTGGCCGGTGGGGTGCCGCTGGTGCCAGGCGAGCGGGAGCCGCAGGTACTGCCGGGTGACGTCGCGCCGGTACCTCGCCTGCAGCCGGTACTGCATGATCCCCGCCCCCAGCCGGCGCGCCACGATGCCGGCCGACTTCAGCACCGCGACCGCGAAGATGGCCAGCCCGGCCGCAACCAGGGACCCGGTGGTCGTGTCGCCGCGGCGGAAGGCCGGGGCGACCACCTGGTCGGTGACCCGGCCCAGCACGAGGGCCGCACCCACGGTCATGACGCCGTAGACCGCGCTGCCGCCGACGGCCAGCGCGAAGATGCGCGGCTCGTGACGCACCGCCCGGCCGAGCAGGCCGAAGCCGCGCCGCAGGGTGTCGTCCGGGGCGGTCACCGGGCCACCATACGATCAGGTGGTGACGACCCTTGCCCGCACCGAGCGCCTGGCTCTCGCCGACCTGCTCGACGAGGTAGGGCCGGACGCACCGACCCTGTGCGGTGACTGGACCACCCGCGACCTCGCCGCCCACCTGGTCATCCGCGAACGCCGCCCGGACGCCGCCCCGGGGCTCGCCGTCAAGGCGCTGTCGGGCTGGACCGCGCAGGTCCAGGAGTCGTACGCCGAGCGTCCCTACGCCGAGCTGGTCGAGCTCGTGCGCACCGGGCCGGGTCGGCTGTCGGCGTTCGCGCTGCCTGGTGTCGACAAGCTGCTGAACACCGCCGAGTACGTCGTCCACCACGAGGACGTCCGTCGGGCGGCGGAGGGCTGGACGCCGAGGAGCCTGCCGGACCGCGTGCGGGACGCGCTGTGGAAGGTCGTCATCGCCAGGGCGCAGGTGACGTTGCGCGGCATCGACGCCACCGTCGAGCTGCGGCGCTCCGACCGGCTGCGCGCTCACCCCAGCCTGCACGGCAACGGGGCGGCGGCCGTCAGGGTGACCGGCGCCCCGATGGAGGTGCTGCTCTTCCTGTTCGGCCGGCGCGAGCACGCCCAGGTGGTCATCGACGGGGACCAGGCTGGCATCGCGGCGCTGGAGGCGCACTCGCTGGCGGTCTGACCTGGCGGTGTCTCAACTCCACGGCTGCACGTCGGTGACGACCGGACGGTCCGTCTCGGCCGCCTCCTCGACCGCCAGGGCGATCAGGTGGTCCTGCATCCCCTCGGCCAGCGGGTACGGCGCCGGGCTCTCCCACGCGCCAGGCCGCGGTCGCCTCGAGCAGCCTCGCGATGGCGATCTCTCGACTGGCCGGCCGCGCCACGTCCTGCCACGACGCGCGCATGCCCGGGGCGTCCTGCGCAGCCGGGGTCCCGGCCAGCACCGGGGCACCCAGGGGCGACCCCAACGGGCAGGATCACGGTCGCCGGCGCGACGCTACCCGCCAGGTACCGGGGTGGCGCGGCGTCCGGGCGTCAGCGCGGGCCGCGCCCGACGCCCAGCCGGGTCTCGGTGCCGGTGTCGTCCCGCTCGTGCCCGCACCGACGGCACCGGAGGTAGTAGCCGTCCGGGCTGTCGGGGTACCGCAACTGGTCGTACCGGTGACCGATCACCAGACAGAGCAGACCGGAACGCGTCATCACGACCTCCGCCGCCGAGGCTGCGGGACACCGGCGGTCGTCCTCGGTGGGGTCGGCATCCGCTGCTGCCCTCTCGGCAGTTGAACGCTAGGCCGCACCCGCACGAGGGTCAACGGGCGCGGCGGCGGGAGCGGCACGGCGCCGGACCGATCCGGCGGCGGAGCCCTGTCACTGGAGGGGGAAGCCGCCGTTGCTGTGCAGCAGCTGGCCGTTGACCCAACCGCCCCGGTCGGAGAACAGGAAGCTGACCAGGTTCGCGGTGTCCGTGGCCGTCCCCAGCCGACCTGTCGGGTTCAGCCGAGCGGCGGCCTCGCGGGTCTGCTCGTCCATCCAGCCGGTGTCCACCGGACCGGGGTTGACGACGTTGGCCAGGACGTTCCGGTCGGCCAGCTCGTGCGCAGCCGCGATGACGAGCCGGTCCAGCGCGCCCTTCGTCGCCCCGTAGGGCAGGTTGCGCACCGTTGCGTCACTTGTCAGTGCCACCAGCCGTCCACCCGAGGCCGGGAGGCGGCGCGCCCAGGAGGCGATCACGAGCCAGGAGCCGCGGACGTTGACCGCGTAGTGCCGGTCGAAGCTCTCGACGCTCGTGTCGAGCAGGCCCGAGTCCACGGACTCGCAGTGGGCGAGCACCAGTCCCGTCACCGGCCCCAGCTCCAGAGCGACGCGCTCGACCAGGCCGAACGCCTCCTCAGGCTGCTCCAGGTCCGCGGGAACCACCGTGACGCGCCGGCCGTGGCCCCGGATGCCGTCCGCGATCAAGTCGACGTCGTCGTCCGAGCGACCGAGGTCGACCCGGTCGTCATAGGGGTGCCAGTACGACAGAGCGACGTCCCAGCCCTCAGCGGCGAGTCCCCACGCGATCGCGGCGCCGATGCCCCGCCGGCGGCCGACCCCGGTGATCAGTGCGGTCCGGGGCGCGGTCACGAGAGCCTCCTCGGGGGTGGGGTAGGGCTGCGAGGCGCAGTCGACCACGGCGGTCAGCGGTCGACCGTACGTCCCCCCACCGCAACGGCAGACGTCGGCCCCGCCCCGGCCGGCACCGCGCCCTCATGGCGGTCCGGCCGGCGAGCGCTCACGTGGTCGGAAGCCTCCAGAGCGACTCGACGTCGTGGGCACTGAGCCACACCGCATCGTCGGTGATGGCGACGCTGCCGCTGCCGGAGGCCGGCCCGAACTTCCGCGTCACGGTGTTCGACGTGGGGTCGATCTCCACCGCCAGCGCCTCCTCGGTGCGCACCCACACTGCGCCGCCGGAGGCCGCGATGTCGCCGCCACGGATAGGCGCCGACGAGACGTCGACGGTGGCGACGACCTCGTTCGTCGCTGGGTCGATGCGCGACACCGACCCGTCGTCCTGGTTCATCACCCACACGGCGTCCGGTCCGACCGCGAGGAACCGCGGCCCGTTCCCGACCGGCACTGTGGCCTGCGCCCGTCCGGTGCGTACGTCGAGCCGGTGCACCTGAGCGCCCGAGTAGTCCGACACCCAGAGCGACCCGAACCCGGTACGCAGGGCAGCCGCGCCCTCGGGTGCGCGCACCGTGCGCACTGCGCGGTCCCGCGACGGGTCGACGGCGATCAGTCGCGGCGGGTCCCCGGCGTCGAGCACCCACACCCGCCCCGAGCCGGCAGCCACCGAGCCTTCCTCCGCGAGGTAGTCGCTCGGCAGGTCGATGGTCGCGGCCACCTTGTGCGTCGCGAGGTCGATGCGCACGAGCTGTCCGGCCAGGCACGCCGGGACCCACACCGAACCGAACCCGACGTCCATCGCACTGCAGACCGAGAGCACCTCGACGCCCTCGGCGGACGCTTGGCCGTCCGCGCCGAACCAGGCGACCCCGGCGCCGGTGCCCGAGACCCATACCCCGTCCGGCGCGGGGGCGACCCAGTCCGGTGACGAGGTCGCCTCGATCCGGACGGCGCCGGCAGCCTCGATGTCGTCGAGCCCCTCAGCCGGGTCCGGCTGCGTGGGCGTCCCAGCCGACGCGGCGGGGGTGGTGGGCGCTGACGACTGCTCCCCAGCACCCGACGAGCCGCCGCAGCCGGACGTCAGCGCGGCAAGGAGCAGCACGACGGTTGTCAGATGTTTCCGCGTCCGCACCATAGGACGACCTCCCCGAGATTTGCCCGGAGGCTAGACCGGCGGCCGGGGAGGGTCAATGGATCTTTCCGGGCCCGGCACGCCGGGGGACGTCGTCGTCAGCGGACGGTGACGCCGGCGGCGCGCAGTCCGTCCTTCACGTCCCGCACGGTGAGCTGACCGAAGTGCAGGACGCTGGCCGCGAGCACGGCGTCGGCACCCGCCAGCACGGCCGGCGGGAAGTGCTCGACAGCTCCGGCGCCGCCGGAGGCGACCAACGGGACGTCGACCGTCGCCCGCACGGCGGCGATCAGCTCGAGGTCGAACCCGGTCTTGGTGCCGTCGGCGTCCATCGAGTTGAGCAGGATCTCCCCTGCACCGAGCTCGGCCCCGCGGGCAGCCCACTCGACCGCGTCCAGCCCGGCCGACCGGCGCCCGCCGTGCGTGGTGACCTCGAACCCACTCGGCTGCCCGGTGGAGCGGCGTGCGTCCACGGACAGCACCAGCACCTGCGAGCCGAACCGCCGCGCCACCTCGCCGACCAGCTCCGGCCGGGCGATCGCACCGGTGTTCACCGCGACCTTGTCGGCCCCCGCGCGCAGCAACCGGTCGACGTCCTCGACGACCCGCACTCCCCCGCCGACCGTCAACGGGATGAACACGCGCTCCGCGGTGCGGCGCACCACGTCGTACGTCGTCTCGCGGGCGTCGCTGGAGGCGGTGATGTCGAGGAACGTCAGCTCGTCGGCACCCTCCGCGTCGTACACGGTCGCCATCTCCACCGGGTCGCCGGCGTCGCGCAGCGCGGTGAAGTTGACGCCCTTGACCACCCGGCCGGCGTCGACGTCCAGGCACGGGATCACCCGGACCGCTACGGTCACCAGCTCGAACCGTGCTTGAAGGCGACGGCCTCGACCTCGACGAGCATCCGGGGGTCGATCAGCGCCGCGACCTGCACCATCGTGGTCGCCGGCATCACCGTGCCGAACGCCTCGCCGTGCGCCCGTCCGTACTCCTCCCAGCGGGAGATGTCGGTGACGTAGATGCGGGTCCGCACGACGTTCTCGAGGGTCGCGTCGAGCTGCTCGAGCGCCCAGGCGATGTTGCGGATCGCCTGCTGCGTCTGGGCGAACGGGTCGCCCTCGTGCACGACCTCGCCGTCGACGATCGACGTGCACCCGGTGACCCAGATGTTGTCGCCGGCCGCGACGGCGCGGGAGTAGCCGACGACGGCCTCCCACGGCGCTCCGCTGGAGATCTTGCGCGTCATGTCCTGGTCACCTGTGCCACCTCCGTGAGTGCCTGCTCGAGAGTGAACGCCCCCGCGTACAGCGCCTTTCCGACGATCGCACCCTCGACGCCCTCGGGCACCAGGGTGGCGATCGCGCGCAGGTCCTCGAGCGACGAGACCCCGCCGCTGGCCACCACCGGCCGGTCGGTGGCGGCACACACCGCGCGCAGCAGATCGAGGTTGGGGCCGGTCATGGTGCCGTCGCGGCCGACGTCGGTGACGACATAGCGCGCGCAGCCGTCCCGGTCGAGCCGCGCCAGCACCTCGAACAGCTCGCCGCCCTCCTGCGTCCAGCCGCGGGCCGCCAGAGTCGTGCCCCGAACGTCCAGCCCGACCGCGACCCGCTCGCCGTGCCGGGCGATGGCCGACGCGCACCACTGCGGGTCCTCGAGGGCCGCCGTGCCGATGTTCACCCGGGCGCAGCCGGTGGCCAGTGCTGCCGCCAACGAGTCGTCGTCCCGGATGCCGCCGCTCAGCTCGACCCGCACGTCCAGCCGGCCGACCACCTCGGCCAGCAGCTCGCGGTTCGACCCCCGGCCGAAGGCGGCGTCCAGGTCGACCAGGTGCACCCACTCGGCCCCCGCCCGCTGCCAGGCCAGGGCGGCGGCCAGCGGTTCGCCGTACGACGTCTCGGTGCCGGCGGCGCCCTGGACGAGGCGGACGGCCCGACCGTCCGCGACGTCGACAGCCGGCAGCAGCTCGAGCCGGCTGCTGGGTGAGTGGGTCATCCGCGAGTCCTCCGGTCCAGCGCCAGGGTGATGAGCACGGGCAGTGCGAGCAGCCCGAGCAGCAGTGCGGCGCCGCGCAGCCACGGGTCGGAGGTCAGCAGCCACACGAGACCCTCGGAGGCCAGCCAGAGAACGGCGATGACGCCGTTCTCGGTCCGCCGCCGCCGGGCGAGCACGCCCTGCTGCCGCCGCCACCGGGTACGCCGGGGCAGCCGCGCGCGCAGCGTGGCAGCGACGTCCCGCCGACGGGCAGCCCTGGCCTCGCGACGCTCGCGCTCCAGCCGGGCCGCCGCCACCGCCTGCTCCCGCTCCGCGCGACGACGGGCCCGCTCCCTGCTCATCCTCTGGCCCGGCGAGGTCGCCCGGTACGGCTCACAACGACGACACCCAGTGCTCGAGCAGCATCGCCCCGGCGTCGCCGGACTTCTCCGGGTGGAACTGGGTCGCCGACAGCGGGCCGTTCTCCACGGCGGCGACGAACGGCTCGCCGTGCTCGGCCCAGGTGACGAGTGGAGCGGCGAGGGTGGGCGACGGGTCCAGCTCCCACCGCCGTACGCCGTAGGAGTGCACGAAGTAGAAGCGCTCGTCCGCGAGGCCGGCGAACAGCCGCGACCCCTCGGGTGGCGTGACGGTGTTCCAGCCCATGTGGGGCAGGACGTCGGCGTGCAGCCGCTCCACGGTGCCGGGCCACTCCCCGCACCCCTCGGTGACGGTGCCGTGCTCGTCGCCGGACTCGAAGAGCACCTGCATCCCGACGCAGATGCCCAGGACCGGCCGACCGCCGGCGAGCCGCCGTCCGACGGTCTCGGGCCCGCCGACTGCGCGCATTCCGGCCATGCAGGCCGCGAAGGCGCCGACCCCGGGCACCACGAGGCCGTCGCAGTCCATGGCGGCGCGGCGGTCCGAGGTGACCTCCACGTCTGCACCCACCCGGGCCAGGGCGCGCTCGGCGGACCGCAGGTTGCCGGAGCCGTGGTCGAGGACGACGACGCGCGGGTTGGGCACCAGACGAGGCTACGTGGTCGGTGCCGACGACCCGCGGAGCGACCGGACTGCGAGAGCCTCGCCGGATCAGATCGGCTCGAAGATCTCGCGGGGAAGCGGCGGCGAGTCGGTGGCGTCGTCGTCCGTGACGACTGCGGCCCCCTCAGCGAACCGACGAGCCTCGTCGGTGCCGAGGACCCGGGCGGGCAGCGGGTCACCCGCACACCGGCGCACCAACCGGGCCAGCGGCAGCCGCCGTCCGGACGCGACGAGCACCAGGTTGCCGAAGCGTCGGCCGCGCCACACCCCGGCCCCGGCCACCACGGCGAGCTGGGGGAACACGCTGCCGTACGTCGCCACCTGGCCTCGCGCGTGCGACAGGTTCCGGCCACCGCGTGCTCCTCGCTGGGCCGGCCCATCGGCGACGTTCACCGCGACGACGCCTGCCGGGGACAGCAGGCGCCGCACGAGCCGCACCATCTCCACCGAGGTCAGGTGCGCAGGAGTCCGTGCGCCGGCGAAGACGTCGAGGACCACCAGGTCCGCCGACCCCGGCCGCATCCGGCTGATCGCCTCTCGAGCGTCGGCGACCTGGACCGGCACCCGCACGCCGCGTGGCAGCGCCACGCTGGCGCGCACGGCGGCGACGACCGACTCGTCGGCGTCCACGGCCCGCTGCCGCGACCCGGGCCGGGTGGCCGCCACGTACCGAGCCAGCGTCAGGCCGCCGGCGCCGAGGTGCACGACCCGCAGCGGCTCACCCGGCGGGGCCATCGCGTCGACGAGATGGCCCAGCCACCGCATGTACTCGAACTCGAGGTGCGTCGGGTCGTCCAGGTCGACATGGGACTGCGCGACGCCGTCCACGCTGACGTAGTAGCCGCGCGGACGGTCGCGGTCGGCTGCGACGACGGGCGTCAGAGCGTGCCCTTGGTGGACGGGACGCCGCCGACCCGGGGGTCCAGCGCGACGGCGTCACGCAGGGCGCGGGCGACTGCCTTGAACTGGGCCTCGACCACGTGGTGGGCGTTGCGTCCGCCGAGCACCCGCACGTGCAGGCAGATCTGGGCCGAGGCGGTGAAGGACTCCCAGATGTGCCGGGTGAGGGTCGTGTCGTAGCTGCCGATGAGCTCGACGATCTCCGGCTCGGTGTGCACGACGTACGGACGGCCGGAGAGGTCCACGGCAGCCTGCACGAGCGTCTCGTCCAGCGGCACGAGCGCGTCGCCGAACCGGCGGATGCCCGCCTTGTCGCCGAGCGCCTCGCGCAGCGCCTGGCCGAGCGCGATCGAGGTGTCCTCGACGGTGTGGTGCGCGTCGACCTCGAGGTCGCCGACGGTGCGGACGGTGAGGTCGAAGCCGCCGTGCTTGCCGAGCTGGTTGACCATGTGGTCGAAGAACGGCACCCCGGTCTCGACCTCGGCCTGTCCCGACCCGTCGAGCTCGAGCTCCACGAGCACCGACGACTCCTTGGTGGCCCGCTCGACCTTCGCGTACCTGCTCACCCTGGGCTCCACTCTCGCGTCTGCCGGTCTGTCGGTCGTCCCCGAAATGATCACGTAAACGTGATCATCACGGACTGACCGAGGCCTGCAGGCCACGGTCAGGTTCAGTTGACCACGTTTACGTGATCAACTCGGTCGGGGTCGCCGTCGTGCGGGGGACGGACTCGTGCGGGGTCGTCCGGGGCCGGGCCGGATGCGAGGACGGCGCGCAGGGCGGCCAGGAATGCCGTGGTCTCCGCCTCGGTGCCGGCGGTGACCCGCAGCCAGCCGGCCAGCCCCACGTCGCGCACCAGCACACCGTGCTCCAGCAGGGCCTGCCAGGTGGCGTGCTGGTCGACGAGCCCGCCGAACAGCACGAAGTTGGCGTCCGAGTCCACGACCGGCAGCCCGAGCCGAGGGATCTCCCGCAGCAGCCGGTCCCGCTGCTCCACCACTGCGGCGACGGAGGCGAGCAGCTCGTCGGCCCGGGCCAGCGCCGCCCGTGCAGCCGCCTGGGTGAGCACCGACAGGTGGTACGGCAGCCGGACCAGCTGCAGGGCCTCGACCACCCGCGGGTCCGCGGCCAGGTAGCCCAGCCGAGCAGCCGCGAACGCGAACGCCTTCGACATGGTTCTGGTCACCACGAGCCGCGGCCGGCCGGGGAGCAGCTCGACGGCGGACGACCGGGTCGAGAACTCGGCGTACGCCTCGTCGACGACGACCAGCCCCTCGGCCGCCGCGTAGACCGCCTCGACGACGGCCGGGGCGACCGCAGTGCCGGTCGGGTTGTTCGGCGAGCAGAGGAAGACGATGTCCGGGGTCTGCTCGCGGACCGCCCGCGCCGCGTGGTCCGGCTCCAGCCGGAAGCCGGGCAGCCGGGGCGCCGGCAGCCAGCGCGTCCCGGTGCCGTGCGAGATCAGCTGGTGCATCGAGTACGTCGGGTCGAAGCCCAGCGCCGTACGACCGGGTCCGCCGAAGGCCTGGAGCAGCTGCTGCAGCACCTCGTTGGAGCCGTTGGCAGCCCAGACCATCTCGGTCGTCACCGTCTGCCCGGTCGAACCGGTGAGATAGGCCGCCAGGTCCGCGCGTAGCGCCTCCGCGTCCCGGTCCGGGTAGCGGTTCATCAGCCGGGCCGCCTCCGCCACGGACGCGGCGAGCTCGGCCACCAGGGCCGGTGACGGCGGGTGCGGGTTCTCGTTGGTGTTCAACCGGACCGGGACGTCCAGCTGCGGGGCACCGTACGGCGTGCGCCCCCGCAGGTCCGGTCGGAGCAGCCCGTCGATCTCGTCGCCCGGCGTCACGGCGACTACCGCGGGACGCGGGCGCGCACCGCGTCCACGTGCGCGAGCAGGTCCTCGGCCCCGCCGAGCGCGTCGACGTGCGGGGCGACCTCGGCCAGCGCGCCCCGGTCGTACTCCACGACATGCACGCTGCGCAGGAACGACTGGACCGACAGGCCGCCGGTGTGCCGTGCGGTGCCGCCGGTGGGCAGCACGTGGTTGGAGCCGGCCAGGTAGTCCCCCAGCGACACCGGCGACCACGGCCCGACGAACACGGCGCCGGCGTTGGTGACCCGGTCGGCCCATCGGCGGGCGTCCCGCGTCACCACCTCGAGGTGCTCGGCGGCCCACTCGTCGACGACCGCGAGGCCCTGCTCGAGGTCGTCGACGAGCACGTACGCCGACTGCGACCCGAGCGCGGTCTCGACCCGCTCGCGGTGCCGGGTGGCCGGCACCTGCACCGCGAGCTCGGCGTCGACCTTGTCCAGCAGGGCCTCGTCCGTGGTGACGAGCAGGCAGGACGCGTTGGCGTCGTGCTCGGCCTGAGCCACCAGGTCGGCGGCCACGAACCGCGGGTCCGCGGTGTCGTCCGCGAGGATGCCGATCTCGGTCGGGCCGGCCTCCGAGTCGATGCCGACGACGCCGCGCAGCAGCCGCTTGGCCGACGCGACGTAGACGTTGCCGGGCCCCATGACGAGGTCGGTGGGCCGGCAGTCCGCGGTGCCGTGGGCGAACATCGCGACCGCCTGTGCGCCGCCGACCGCGTGCACCTCGTCGATGCCGAGCAGGGCGCAGGCGGCCAGGACCACCGGGTGCGGCAGCCCGTCGTTGTCCTTCTGCGGCGGGCTGGCCACCGCGAGAGAGCCGACGCCGGCCACCTGGGCCGGCACGACGTCCATCACCACGGACGACGGGTACGCGACGAGGCCGCCGGGGACGTAGAGCCCGACCCGGCGGACCGGCACCCAGCGCTCGGTGACGGTGCCGCCCGGAGCGACCTCGACCCGCGCGTCCTCGCGACGCTGCGCCTCGTGCACCCGCCGGGCCCGGCGGGCGGCCTCCTCGAGGGCGCCGCGCACGGCCGGGTCGAGCGCGTCGAGCGCCGCGGTCAGGGCCGCTGCCGGCACCCGCGTGCTCTCGAGGTCGACGCCGTCGAGCCGGCGGGACCACTCCCGCACCGCCTGCGCGCCGCGCAGGCGGACGTCCTCGCAGATCGGACGGACCACGTCGAGCGCGACCTCGACGTCCAGCGCCGCGCGCGGAAGCACGCCGCGGTAGCTCGCGCCGGGCGCCGCACCCCGCAGGTCGACGCGCGCGATCGAGGAGTTCACGGCGACGAGTCTACGAAGACCCGACCGGCGGTCCGGCCGGCGTTCCAGCCAACGGTCAGCCGGCTGGGGCACGGGCCGAGTCGGCACGTCTTTCCCGCGGGCGGTGTCCCGGTCCCAGCCGTAGGCTCGGACGGGTGAGCCGGCTGCCGCTGTTCCCCCTCGGGACGGTGCTGTTCCCCGGCGTCCTGCTCCCCCTGCACGTGTTCGAGGAGCGCTACCGGCGGCTCGTCCGGGACCTGCTGGTCGCGCCGCACGAGGACCGCGCCTTCGGCGTCGTCGCCATCCGCGAGGGCCGTGAGGTCGGGGTCGACGGGGTGCGCGCCCTGCACGCCGTCGGCTGCGTGGCTCGGCTCTACCGCGCCGAGCCGTACGAGGACGGCCGGTTCGACATCGTCGGCACCGGTGCGCAGCGGTTCCGGCTCGACTCGCTGGACCAGAGCCTGCCGTACCTGCAGGGCGACGTCACCCTGCTGGACGAGCGCGACGGGCCGGACACCGGACCGCTCGCCAGGCAGGTCGAACGGACCTGGGTCGAGTACCGCGCCGCCCTCGGCAGCACCGGCGAGGAGACACCGGACGACGCCCGGGCGCTGTCCTACCTGGTTGCCGCGGGTTCGGTGCTCGACCTCGGCGACAAGCAGCGCCTGCTCGAGGCGCCGGACACGGCCGGTCGGCTCCGGGCCGAGCTCGCCCTGCTGCGACGCGAGATCGCCCTGCTCCACCTGCTGCCCTCGCTGCCCGCGGTCGAGCTGACCCGCGTCCCCGCGAGCCCCAACTGAGCCGGCGCCCGGCCGGCGCCGCCGGCACCCCGGCGACCCTGGCCCTCAGCCGCGCCGGGGTCGAGTTCACCCTGCACCCCTACGAGCATGCCCAGGGTGCCCCGTCGTACGGCGGCGAGGCGGCCGACGCGCTCGGCCTCAGCGGCGAGGAGGTGTTCAAGACGCTGGTCGCCCGGGTGGACGGTGCCCTCGTCACCGCCGTGGTGCCGGTGACGGGCAGCCTGGACCTCAAGGCGCTGGCGGCCGCCGTCGGCGGCAAGAAGGCAGCCATGGCCGAGCCCGCCGACGCCGAACGGGCCACCGGGTACGTCGTGGGCGGCATCAGCCCGCTCGGTCAGCGGAGCAGGATGCCGGCCGTCGTCGACGAGTCGGTGCTCGCCCTGCCGGCGGTGTACGTCTCGGCCGGCCGACGGGGTCTGCAGGTGCGGTTGGCGCCGGCCGACCTGGTCCGGGTCAGCGGGGCCCGGACTGCTCCGGTGCGGCGGGACTGACCGCCTCGCCGTCGCCGGCCGGCACCGGGTCCTGCGGCGCCGGCTCGTCCAGGGCCGGCTCGACCGGCCGAGGACCGTCCAGCGCCGGCTCGTCGCGCACCGACCCACCGGAAGAGTCGAGCTCGGCCGGGTCGGCGCCGGCCGCGACCGCGAAGTAGGTGATGACGGCCGCCATCGGCCAGGCCAGCAGCACGCCGTACGCCGAGATGTCCAGGGGTCCGCGGAACCGGGCTCCCACCGGGACCTCGGCCGCCTGCGACAGCAGCGGGCCGGGTCCGAGCAGGTGCCCGAGCTGCCAGGCGGCGAACGAGCCGAGCACGCCGCCAGCCACCAGCGCGATCAGCGGGCCCACCCGGCCGGGCCGGGTGCGCACGTACACGACCAGGGCGACCAGGATGCCCGCGACCAGGCCGATACCGGCGAACCAGCCATCGGCTCCGATCGCGGACTCGTCGCCCTCGCCGCCGACCCGGTACAGGCCGTCGGCCCGCTTCTGGACCAGCGTCAGCGGCGCCAGCAGCCACCAGGCCACGCCGACGGGCAGCGCCGCGACCAGGGACCAGAAGCTCACCAGGAGTGCTGTTCGCACTCCTGCGGTAGCCGCCCGGGCGGTCAGTGCGCCACCAGCCGCATCCGGAACGACGCGGTGCCCTCGCTGGTGCTGGTCACCGTCAGGCCCACGCCGTCCAGCGGTTCGAGGTCCGGGTCCTCCTCGCCGCCGAACCCGACGGCGGACAGGACGCCGGCCGGGTCGGCCCACAGCGCCAGCGAGGCCGTGCCGAGATCGGGCAGCGCCGAGCGGAAGGCCGGCAGGTCACCCAGGTCGCCGTCGGCGGCGAGCCGGTCGGCCTGCGCCCTGGTGCCGGCCACCACCAGGTCGTCGCCGACCGTGCGGCGGACCACCGTGAGCTCGGGCGGCACCAGCCCGCCGGTGCGCCGCTCGAGCTTGTCCAGCACCCGCCCGGCCGCCACCGCGTCGGTGGTGATGCGTGCCCCCACCTGGACCACGCCGGAACCGGCACTGTCGACAGCCACGAGGAGATTGTCCCCCAGAAGGGTCGCGAGGTCGCCGGGCATGTCCACGCCGAGCTCTTCGCCGAGTCTCGGCCCGGTCAGGCCGGAGAACCCGAGGACGTTGCTGGCGGCTCCCCAGGCCGCTTCGGCGAGGGCGTCGCCGTCGGCCAGGCCGAAGGCCGCCGCGGTGGTCCGCGGCAGGTCGGCCATGCCGCGCACCTCGTGGGAGGCCCAGCCGGCGCCGACGACCCCGGTCGAGCTGCCGGTCACCTCGAAGACGTCCGGGCCGTCGAACCTGGCCACCAGCGTGGTCCGGCCGGACGGCATCGCACCGCCCCCGAGGAGGAGCGGACTCGGGACGGCGCCTGCGAGCGCCTCGCTGACCCGCCCGAAGTCGGCCCAGGCGAGGACTATGCCGGCGCCGGCCGCGGCCGTGTCGGCGGCGAAGTGCGGGTCCTCGGCCAGCGGGGACCCCGAGGCGGAGTCCGCGAGGGCCTGGGCATCCGAGGCGGTCTCGGTGATGAGGGCGTAGTCGCCCGAGAAGGCCCAGCCCACCGGTGCCTTGTCGGCGGTGCCGTCCTGCGCCGCCGACGCCAGTCGGCGCAGTCCGGCGTCGGCCTTCGTCGTGTCGGTGACCTGCAGCGCGACCGCCATGACCGGCCCGGCGCCGTCACCCGCGGGCGGGTACGCCGCCACAGCGAGCCGTTTCCCGAGCCACGGCGCGACGTCGTTCGCGAAGTCGATGTCGTCCCAGCCGACCTCGTCGGCAAGCGCGTCGAAGACCAGCTCCCGGACGTCGCCGTCCAGGGGTACGCGCTCGCGCAGCGTCGGGAACTTGCGGAGGAACCGGAAGGCGTCGACCTTCTGCCCCGCCGGTGGGTCGAGGTCGACCGAGACCAGTCCGAAGGCCCCGGTCGGGAGTGCCTCGGCCGCCTGCTGGCCGCCGCCGGACAGCGCACCGACGGCATAGGTCACGCCACCGACCAGCGCGAGGACCAGGGCGGCAGCGCCGGCCACGAGCGGCCAGGAGGCGCGCCTGGGCGGCGGCTCGACCCCGGCGGCGAGGACGTCGGTCGAGGCGGTGGCCCAGTCCGGGTGCGGACCGGTCGGCAGGTCTGTGGTCACGGGTGTGCTCCCTGGGCAGGTGCGGCGGCGGGAGCCACCGGCTCCCGGAAGGTATCGGCGCGGTGCCCGGGGGGGCTTGAGCCCGCGGGCTCAGGCCCGGGCAGGTCCGGTTCCGAGCGTGGGCCCGGTCGGGTCGCCGACCGGGGGCCCGTCGGCGAGGTCGCCGGGCGGTGACCAGGCGGGCACCAGGCGGGAGCGACACACGCGGTGCGAGCCCCAGCCGACGCCCAGGACGACGAGGACGTCGCCGACGGAGAAGACATTGGCCAGCGGGACGCCCGCCGGGATCGCGAAGACGTCGCCGAGGAAGCCGAGTCTCGGGTGCTCGAGGACCCCGGAGTTGAGGAACTCCCCCGGCGTCAGGTGCAGCCCAGCGCGCTCCAGCGCAGCCCGGGAGGCCGGCAGGGTGCCGCCGTTGAGCGCGATCGTGACCCCGTTCGCGGCGGCCCCGGCCGCGACCACGAGCAGGCCGGGGACCTGCCGGTTGACCCAGACGAAGACCCCGGCTGCGGCGTACGTCGCGACGTGCACCGCGGAGAGGGCCGCGTGGTTCGCCCCGGGGACGACCTCGATCGCGACGACCTGTGCCGCCAGGGCGACCAGGAGCACCCAGGTGTGCCGGAGCCGGATGTCCGCGAGCCGGCGCAGCGAGCCACCGGTGAGCACCGGGGACAGGACGAGGACCAGGCCGAGCAGCGGGATGATCACGTCGGACCACCGATGGTCCCGAGCAGTCCCTCGACCACGCGCTCGGCCGAGACCCGGCGGCGCTCGTTGAGCCAGGCCTCGATGGCCGGCCCGGACAACGGACGCGAGTAGTAGTAGCCCTGCAGCCGGTCGCAGCCCAGCCGCTGCAGCGTGTCGTGCGCCGCCCGGTCCTCGACGCCCTCCGCTGTGACCGCCAGCCCCAGGCTGTGCCCCAGCTCGATCGTGGATCGCACGATGATCGCGCTGTTGTCGTCCAGTCCCATCTGCGACACGAAGGACTTGTCGATCTTCAGCTCGTCCGCCTTGATCCGGCGCAGGTAGGACAACGACGAGTACCCGGTGCCGTAGTCGTCGATGGCGAGGCTGACCCCGGTGGAACGCAGGGCGCCGAGCACCTCCAGCGCCCGCTTGGGGTCGGCCATGATCGTGCTCTCGGTGACCTCGACCGTCAGCCGTGACGCAGGCACCTCGTGCGCGGCCAGGACCTCGGCGACGAACGACGGCAGGTCCAGCTCGCTCAGCAGCCGCGCGGACACGTTGACCGCGATCGAGATGTCGTGGCCGAGGTCGTGCCAGCGGCGAAGCGTCAGCACCGCCTGTTCGATGCTCCACCGGCTCAGCCGGGAGATCAGGCCGCTGTTCTCGGCGAGCGGGATGAACACGTCAGGGTTCACCAGCCCGTGTCGCGGGTGCAGCCAACGGGTCAGGGCCTCCACCGACAGGACGTCGCCGGTGCGGGCGCAGACCTGCGGCTGGAAGGCGAGGACGAACTCGTCGCCGGCGACGGCGCTGTGCAGGTCCCCCAGCAGCGCCAGTCGCTCGATGGTGTAGCCGTCGATCTCCGGTCGGTAGCTCTGGATGTCGCCGCGGTTGGACTTGGCCCGGTAGAGCGCGATGTCCGCGCGCTTGAGCAGGGTCTCGAACGACTCTGCGTCCTGCGGGGCGACCGCGATGCCCATGCTCGCGTGCACGCCGAGGCGGACGCTGTCCACCACGACCGGCTCGCGCAGGGTGACCGCGAGCTCGGTGGCTACCTCCGACGCAGCGAGCGGTCCCTCGACCTCGGTCAGCAGGACGGCGAACTCGTCGCCACCCAGCCGGGCCACGGTGACCGTGTCGCTCGCGAGCCGCTCGAGCCGCCGCGCCACCTCGCAGATGACCTGGTCGCCGACGTGGTGACCCATCGTGTCGTTGATCTCCTTGAAGTGGTCCAGGTCGATCAGCAGGACCGCGACCGGGTGCCGCTCGTCCGCCAGGGCGAGCGCCTTGTGCGCGCGTCTGCGCAGCAGCTCACGGTTGGGGAGGTCGGTGAGGGAGTCGTGCATCGCCTCGTGCTGGCGGCGCAACGACATCTGGGCGTTGCTGTGCACGCCGACGATCGGGAGCACCAGCAGCGGGAGCATCGCGACCGAGAAGGTGCCGACGTGCGCGGCCACCGGCGCCAGCCCCAGCAGGATGCTCGACGTCGCGAGCTGGAACCGGACGTCCTCGCCCAGGACCCTGAGCAGCGGGATGCCACCGTCGAGCGCGACCACCGTCGCCACCAGCCCGTTGTTCACGCAGAAGTACACGGCGCTCGCGAGCAGCGCGGCCGGGATGTCGTGGGCGCTGAAACTGGTCTGCAGGCTGAAGATCTCGTGGCCGGAGGCCCACGCGTAGACGATGCGGGTGGCGCACAGCGTCAGCATGTACTGGCCGATGTTGAACACCAGCACCCGGCGGGGCACCCCGCCGAGCCGGTCGGACAGCGCCACCGCGATGGCCTGGACGAGCAGCGCGAGGCTGAGCGGACCGATCAGGACCAACGCGGTCGCGAACGTGGACGAGACCGTGATCTGGTCGGTCGTGTCGTCCCCGCGCGGCACCGGGATGGCCCGCAGCTCCCCGAAGAAGAGCATGAGAGCGAGCACGTAGCACTGCGGGCCCACCGAGGTCCACGACTCAGGTGCCTGCACCACGACGGTCAGGGCGAAGCAGGCGATGCCGCAGACCAGGATGAACCCGATCATCGGGAACAGGTACGGCGAACGCCGCGAGCCCGTGGCCGCCGATGCGGCCACGGGCTCGGGAACGTGCTGGTCGGTCAGCATCCCCACTTGCGGCCGGGGACGGCCTCCTCGACGGCGCGGCCGACGGTGTCCATCAGCCACCCCACTTGGTGCCGGCGCCGACCACGGCGACGAGCGAGCCGAGGCTGCCCACCGCCGTCATCAGACGGAACAGCTGAATGCGCGTCATGTCCCCTCCCACGTCTACTACTGAAAGTGTTCGAATCATTACCTCGTGTAATGACGTGCTTGACCTTCCCATAACCCTCCGCTTCTGGGAAGCGCAGAGAGTGATAATCAGCCGATCGGCTGAGGATCACGGCCGAGTGGCGGGCGCGTCCTGGGCTGCCCTTCTCGGGTGGCAGGGCGCGGCTACGGCGCACGGTCATCACGCCGGGTGCCGGCCGGCTCCGCGACCTCGAGGCCGGCTCCCAGCCTGACGAGGCGTCCCGAGCGCGCGGCAGAAGGTGGGGGTCAGCCCAGGCAGGCGGGGCCGAGCAGCGCCTTGAGGTCGCCCATCAGCGCGGGGCTGGGGTTGACCCGCAGCCCGTCGTCGATCCGCAGCACCGTCGTACGGGAGGCCGCCTGCAGCCGCAGGTGCACCTCGGTGGCCCCGGGGTGGGTGGCCAGCACCTCCTTGAGCCGTTCGACGACGGGAGGGGTGCAGCGCACCGCCGGCAGCGAGATCACGACCGGTCCGCGCGGGCCCTCGGACAGGTCGGGCAGGTTCAGCTCCATCGCGATCAGCTTCGGGACGTCCTCGCGCCGGTCCAGCCGGCCACGGACGACGACGACCGCGTCCTCGGCCAGCGTCGTCGCGTACAGCTGGTAGGTCTGCGGGAAGAACATGACCTCGATCGCGCCCTCGAGGTCCTCCAGGGTGGCGATGGCCCAGACGTCGCCCTTCTTCGTGACCTTGCGCTGGAGGCCGGAGACGAGACCGCCGATCGTCACCTGGGTGCCGTCGCCGCGCTCCTCGGAGCCGGTGAGCGAGGCGACGCTGCAGTCGGTCGCGGCGGTGAGGACGTGCTCGACGCCGAACAGCGGGTGGTCGGAGACGTAGAGGCCGAGCATCTCCCGCTCGTACTGGAGCAGGACGGACTTCTCCCACTCCCCCAGCGGGATCGGCGGGGTGACCACCAGGCCCTCGTCCGGCTGGTCGTCTCCGCCGCCGAACAGGTCGAACTGGCCGTGCGCCTCGTTGCGCTTGGTCGCCATGAACGAGTCGATCGCATCGGCGTGCACGTTGAGCAGACCGCGACGCGGGTCGCCCAGCGAGTCGAATGCACCGGCCTTGATCAGCGACTCGACGGTCTTCTTGTTGCAGGCGACCGGCTCGACCTTCTTGAGGAAGTCGTAGAAGCCGGTGAAGCGGCCCTTCGAGGTGCGGGTACCCGCGACCGAGGCGACGACGTTCGCACCGACGTTGCGGATGGCGGACAGGCCGAACCGGATGTCGGTGCCGCGCGGGGTGTAGTCGGCGTCGGACTCGTTGACGTCGGGAGGCAGGACCTTGATGCCCATCCGGCGGCACTCGTTGAGGTAGAGCGCCGACTTGTCCTTGTCGTCCTTGACCGAGGTGAGCAGCGCCGCCATGTACTCGGCGGGGTAGTTCGCCTTGAGGAACGCCGTCCAGTACGACACCAGGCCGTACCCGGCGGTGTGCGCCTTGTTGAAGGCGTAGTCGGAGAACGGGACCAGGGTGTCCCAGAGCTTCTTGATCGCCGCCTCGGAGTAGCCGCGCTCCTTCATGCCGGTGGAGAAGGGGACGTACTCCTTGTCGAGGATCTCCTTCTTCTTCTTGCCCATCGCGCGGCGCAGCAGGTCGGCCTGGCCCAGCGTGTAGCCGCCGAGCTGCTGGGCGATCGCCATGACCTGCTCCTGGTAGACGATCAGGCCGTAGGTGTCCCCCAGGATCTCGGCCAGCGGCTCCTCGAGCTCGGGATGCATCGGCACGACCGGCTTGCGGCCGTTCTTGCGGTCGGCGTACTCGATGTGCGCGTTGACGCCCATCGGCCCTGGCCGGTACAGCGCGAGGACGGCGGAGATGTCCTCGAAGTTGTCCGGCTTCATCGAGCGCAGCAACGAGCGCATGGGGCCGCCGTCGAGCTGGAAGACGCCGAGGGTGTCGCCGCGCGCCAGCAGCTCGTAGGCCTTGACGTCGTCGAGGCCCAGGGTCTCGAGCTCGATCGTCTCGCCGCGGTTGGCCGTGATGTTGCGCAGGCAGTCGTCGAGGACCGTGAGGTTGCGCAGGCCGAGGAAGTCCATCTTCAGCAGGCCGAGCGTCTCGCAGGCACCCATGTCGAACTGGGTGATGATGGCGCCGTCCTGCTCGCGACGCATGATCGGGATCACGTCGATGAGCGGCTGGTTCGACATGATGACGCCGGCCGCGTGCACGCCCCACTGGCGCTTGAGGCCCTCCAGCCCTCGGGCGTTGTCGACGACCCGCTTCACCTCCGGGTCGGACTCGTAGAGCGAGCGGAACTCACCCGCCTCGCCGTACCGGGGATGCGCCCTGTCGAAGATCCCGGACAGCGGCACGTCCTTGCCCATGACCGCAGCCGGCATCGCCTTGGTGATGCGGTCGCCCATCGCGAACGGGAAGCCGAGGACGCGGGCCGAGTCCTTGACGGCCTGCTTCGCCTTGATGGTGCCGTAGGTGATGATCTGGCTGACGCGGTCCTCGCCGTACTTCTCGGTGGCGTAGCGGATCATGTCGCCGCGGCGGCGCTCGTCGAAGTCGAGGTCGATGTCCGGCATGGACACGCGCTCGGGGTTGAGGAAGCGCTCGAACAGCAGGCCGTGCGGGATCGGGTCCAGGTCGGTGATGCCCAGGGCGTACGCCACCAGGCTGCCGGCGGCGCTGCCACGGCCCGGACCGACCCGGATGCCGTTCTGCTTCGCGTGCTGGACCAGGTCGGCGGTGACCAGGAAGTAGCCGGGGAAGCCCATCTGGACCATCACCCCGACCTCGTACTCGGCCTGCTTGCGGTGCCCGTCGGGGACCTGGCCCTGGAACCGCTTCTGCAGGCCGCGCTCGACCTCCTTGACCAGCCAGGACTCCTCGGACTCCCCCGGGGGCACCTCGAACCGCGGCATGAGGTTCGCGCCCTCGGTGAACCCGACCTCGCACCGCTCGGCGATGGCCAGGGTGTTGTCGCACGCCTCGGGCAGCTCGGCCCAGGTCCGGCGCATCTCCTCGGCGCTCTTGAGGTAGAAGTCCTCGGCCTCGAACCGGAAGCGCTTGGGGTCGGCCAGCGTCGAGCCGGACTGCACGCAGAGCAGGACGGCGTGGGCCTCGTGGTCCTGCGGGAAGGTGTAGTGCAGGTCGTTGGTGGCGACCAGCGGGAGGTCGAGGTCCTTGGCCAGGCGCAGGAGGTCGGCCCGGACGCGCTGCTCGATCGGCAGCCCGTGGTCCATGACCTCGCAGTAGAAGTTTCCCGCGCCGAAGATGTCCTTGAACTCGGCGGCGGACCGGACCGCGTCGTCGTACCGCCCGATCCGCAGCAGGGTCTGCACCTCGCCACCCGGGCAGCCGGTGGTCGCGATCAGCCCCTGCGAGTAGGTCTGCAGCAGCTCGCGGTCCATCCGCGGCTTGTAGTACTGACCCTCGAGGCTGGCCAGGCTGGAGAGCCGGAACAGGTTGTGCATGCCGGGGGTGTTCTCGGCCCACATCGTCATGTGGGTGTACGCGCCGCCTCCGGAGACGTCGTCGTCGCCACCGTCGTTCCAGCGGACCCTTGTCTTGTCGCTGCGGTGGGTGCCCGGCGTGAGGTAGGCCTCGGTGCCGATGATCGGCTTGACCCCGGCCGCCGTGGCCTTCTTCCAGAAGTCGTAGGCACCGAACACGTTCCCGTGGTCGGTCATGGCCAGCGCGGGCATGCCCATCCGGGCGGTCTCGGCGAACAGGTCGTCGAGGCGGGCGGCGCCGTCGAGCATGGAGTACTCGGTGTGCGTGTGCAGGTGCACGAACGAGTCGGTGGGTCCCATGCGGTGGTGGCGCCTCGGCTCTGGTCGGTCGGTGGGGCGGGGTCTCGGGCCGTCTCCGGGCGGGCGTCTCCGGACTGGTCGACGGCGGGGTCTCGGAGGGCTCGAGTCTAGGTCCGGGGACGGACGGATCCGGCCCCTTGCCGCGACACCCCAGCACCCCCGGCGTGTCGCAGCGCCTCCCGGGCTGCCGACCCTCCGCGGCGGCCCGCCCACGCCCCCGGACGCTCGTTTGCGACCTGCCGCCCGGACACGCCGTGGCGGGCGCGGCGTGTCCGGGCACCAGGTCGCAAACGATCTTCGTCGGAGACCGGGGCGGGCGGTCATCCACAGCGCCACCCGGTCCCCAGATCGTCTCGCGCGGCGGTCGCGGCGCGGTTGTCGGGCCGAGCCTGACCCCATGGCCGTGCCGCGACCGGACCTGACGAGCGATCTCGTGAGCCGCCCCCGGACCAGACGCGAGCTCCAGCACGCCGGAGTGTCGTCGCGGGAGCTGGCTGGCCCGCTCTGGACCCGGGTCCGGCCCGGGGTGCACCTGTGGCTGCCCGCCGACCGGCTCGACGCCACGACCCGCATCGAGGCCGTCATCGCCTGGATGCCCGCGGGAGCCGCGCTCGGCGGATGGGCCGCGCTTCGCTGGGCCGGGCTCGCCGCCCTCGACGGCCGTACCGGTCCTGACGCCTGCCGCGACGTGCCGGTCCCGGTCTGCCTCGGTCCGGTCGGACGGGTCCGCCCGGCAAGCGGCCTCGACCTTGATCGCAGCACCATCCTGGACGTCGACCTGACGACGTGCCGAGGCGTACCGATGACCACCCCCGCTCGCAGCTGCCTCGACGTCGCCCGACGCCACGGTCCGGAGGAAGGTCTTGTCGCCACCGATGCCGCCCTACGGGCGGGGCTGGTGACCCGGCCCGAGCTCGACGACGCGCTCAGCCGCCTGGTGCGGATCAAGGCCGTGCCGGCTGCCCGGCTGGTCGCCGCACTGGCCGACCCGGGCGCAGAGTCCCCCACCGAGAGCCGGCTCCGCTACGTGTGGGTGGTGCAGGCCGGACTGCCCGTACCACTGGTGAACCGCGTGGTCCTGGACAGCAACGGCGCGTTCCTCGGGCGAGCCGATCTGCTGGACGAGGAGGCCGCCATGGTCGGCGAGTACGACGGCGAGGAGCATCGCCCGCTGGTCCGGCAGACCGCTGACAGCGTCCGGCAGGAAGGCTTCGAGGCGGCCAACCTGCTGGTTACCCGGGCAACGTCGATCGACCTGTGGCCACAGCGGCGCCGACTCGTTCAACGGCTCCGAGAGAGGCACGCGCTCGGCCTGGCACGGGACCGGTCGCGCGACAGCTGGCACCTCCAGCTGCCGTGACCCGGGTCATGATCGTTTGCGACGTGAGCCCCCGACACGCCGGGTCGGCGGCGGCGTGTCGGTGAGCCAGGTCGCAAACGAGCAGGATTGGGGGGTGCGGCGGGTCCCGGTCAGGGAGCGGCGTACGGCGTGAAGACGTCGGCCAGCCGGTTCGGCCGTCCGGGGGTCACCGACCCGGCACCCAGGGCCGTGAGCTCGACGTCGGTCGCGACGCCGGTGAGGGGGAGGGACCGGATCCGCTGGAGGGCCAGCAGCACCCGCTCGGTGCGGGCGTCGAAGGTCCCGGTCACGTACTGCGGCCGCATGTTCATCCCGCGCTGCAGGGTGGCGATCTCGGGGCTGGACTGCCCCGCGCCGTACGACGAGCCGAGCAGGGCCGTGAGCGGGTGCGCGACCTCCGGTCGCCCGTGCAGCAGGGGGCAGGTCACGTCCCGGTCTCGCGCGTTGCGCACCCACTGGGCCAGCCAGACCGGGCCGCCCGAGAAGGACGGCACCCCGCACCGGGCCGATGCCCGCGCCTTGCCGCGGGCCACCGGCCCGACCGGGACCCAGGTCGGATACCGGGGCTTGCGCCAGGAGCCCACGACGGCACGCCAGCCGCCGTCGTAGGAGTAGAAGCCGACCGAGTACCCGTTGTCCTCGTAGCCGCGTACGACACCGCGCACCACCTGACGGTTGGCCCGCAGGTCCCGCGGCCACGGGTGGCTCGGGTACGGCTCAACGTCCACCCACACGAACGGCACCGCCAGCCCGGCGGTCAGCATCGAGTCGACGTTGAACAGCGCCTGCTGGTAGCCCGCGTTGCGCAGCCGGCCGGCCCGCGTCGCCGGGTCCCACGGCCCGGTCGAGCCGTACGCCGCGCGCTGGGCCGCGGTCGGGAACGTCGTCATCGAGTAGGCAGAGGTCCACACCCCGCGCTTCTTTGCCCAGGCGACGTGGTCCGCCAGGCAGGGGTTCGGGTACCAGCCCGGCCCGTTCGTCAGGCCGATCACCACGAACGACGCCGACGCCAGCGGCAGCGGGTTGCCGGGCGACCGTCGGCTCGGGATGCCGGCGCCCTTCGGGCAGTTCGGCCAGGAGATGTCCCCGCCGGCCAGCCGCACGCCGGCGACCGGCTCGACCGACGCTGCGGCCGGGAGAGCGGCCAGCCCGGTGAGCAGCGCAGCCGCGGTGACGGTCGCCAGCAACGCGGTCCGTCGGGTCAGGTCAGGCAGGCGGCGGTGCACGATCGGGTCCCCCAGCGGTACGGCGGCACGGACCCTCATGGTCGGCCCTGGGACCGCCAACCCTGAGCGCGACGGGCCGGACCTGGGAAAAACGTGACCGACGGGACCGCCTCGCCGGGGCCCGGCCGGGCTCTGGCGTCGCCGCCTAGGAGACCGCGCTGACCTCGCGCGGGCGCGGCCACGGGTTCGGGCGGCAACCCTGCATCCCCTTGGACTGCTGCTGCATGACGGGAGCGCTGGCCCCCGGGCGCGGGCAGAACGCGTGGCCGAGGCCGAGCCAGTGCCCGGTCTCGTGGTCGAGCAGGTAGCGCCGGTAGGTGGTCAGGCTGCCGGTGAAGAACGGCGACCCGGTCGCCCACCGGGCGGCGTTGACGACGACGTACCGGCCGACCCGGCAGCTGTACGACGTGGAGCAGGTCGACGAGAACCGCGGCAGGTGGGACGGCCGGGACAGCACGACGGTGAACGCTCCCCCGGCGGGCACCTCCCGGAACCGGTGGTGGGCGCGCTGCCACCCTCGAGGGTCGGCATAGATCGCGCCGACCAGGGACCGGAACCGGTCGAGGTCGGCGCGCACCGCACCCCGCCGGACCACCGAGTAGGTGTGCAGCCGGAAGGCGTCCAGCCGCGGCAGCCCCGCCACCAGCCGGGCCGACCCGGCGCCGGCCGGGCGCACGACCCGCCAGCGCCAGAACCCCGGCTCGGTCGGGGTGACGGTGAACGTGTAGCTCTGGTCGGGCGCCGACCTGGTCCGGGCGACCCGGGTCCAGCGGCTGCCGGACCGGCGCTCGAGCAGGAGGACCGAGCCGGGGTCGGCGACCAGGACACCGTCGACCCGGGCGGGGTGGCCGGCCCGGACCGCATCGGTGCCGAGGCCTGCCGTGAGCTCCGTGAGGTGCACACGGACCTCGGGGCTGGTGGACTCCTCCGTGCTGCCGGGCTCGCCGTGGTGCAGCCGGTAGACGGTGGAGCGGGGCGGCAGGGCCGTGGCCGACACCGCGCCGCCGGGATCGGTGACCAGGTCCTGCTCGGGAACCCAGTCCCCGGTCGCCGGGTCGAGCGACTCCAGCCGCACGGCGGCGTCGGTGACGGCGGCCCCGGTCTCGGGGTCGGTGAGGCGCCCGGACAGCGTCACCGGCCGGCCCACGGGCAGCTCGGCAGGGTCCGCGGCCAGCTCGAGCGAGGTCGGCTCGCCGACCGCCCAGGTGGCAGGCAGCGACCGACCGGGGTCGGCAGCGGCCGGCCCCGCGGCGAGCCCGGCCAGGACCGCCACCGCCCCCAGTGCCGCGAGAACCGTCCGGAACCTGACCAGCGGAGAGGCCGGCCACGCGGCCGGCCACGCCGCGGACCACAAGGCCGGTTGCGGGCCGCGCCGCGGCACCCCCCAGGTCGGTCGCACTCGGCTCACCTCGCTCCGTCGGTCCGGGCACTCGTCACGGCCGGTACCCATCCCATCACGGTACGTGCCCACCGTCAGGGACGCAGCGGACCTCCGCGCGGTTCGCCCGGGTCACGAGCTCACAGGGTCCGGCTCATCCATCGATGCGGCAGGCCGGCGTCGTCGAACTCGGGGCCGTAGGCCGTGTAGCCGAGCCGTTCGTAGAAGCCCAGCGCGTGGGTCTGCGCCGAGAGCGTCACCACCCGCAGGCCGCGCTCGGCCGCCCGGTTCTCGATCGCCCGCACCAGGTCGACACCCAGACCGGTCCCGCGGGTCTCGGGCCGTACCGCGAGCCGGCCGAGATGGCCCACCGGGCCCAGCGCCGGGTCGGCGCCCTCGAAGCCGGGCTCCTCGACCACGAGCCGGCCGGCCCCCACGGCCCGGTCCCCGCGGGCGGCCCCACCATCGGAGCCGACGGCCTCGGAGCCCGGCGCCATGTCGTCGTACGCGACGAAATGGTCGGCCGTCTCGTCCAGGTCGTCGAGCTCGAGGTCCGGGGGAACGCCCTGCTCGGTGACGAACACGTCGGCCCGTACCCGGTAGGCCGCCACTCGCTCGGCCGGCGTCGCGACCAGCCGGATGGTCCTCACGCCTCGGCCCGCAGGGTGGCCAGCGCCTGGGCCAGGTCCTGCGGGTAGTCGCTGCTGAGCTCGAGCCGCTCACCCGTCCCGGGGTGCTCGAAGCCGAGCCGGACCGCGTGCAGCCACTGCCGGGTCAGCCCGAGCCGCGCGGCCAGGGTCGGGTCCGCGCCGTAGGCGAGGTCCCCGACGCACGGGTGGCGCAGGGCCGCCATGTGCACCCGGATCTGGTGGGTGCGGCCGGTCTCGAGCGTGATCTCGAGCAGGCTGGCCGCCCGGTGGGCCTCGAGGGTCTCGTAGTGGGTCACGCTCGGCTTGCCCTCGGCCACCACGGCCCAGCGCCAGTCGTGGCTCGGGTGCCGGTCGATCGGGGCGTCGACGGTGCCGCGCAGCGGGTCCGGATGACCCTGGACCAGGGCGTGGTAGGTCTTGTCCACGGTGCGCTCCTTGAAGGCGCGCTTGAGCACCGTGTAGGCACGCTCGGACTTCGCGACGACCATGAGGCCGCTGGTGCCGACGTCGAGCCGGTGCACGACACCCTGCCGCTCGGCCGCCCCGCTGGTGGAGATGCGGAACCCCGCCGCGGCCAGCCCGCCGACGACGGTGGGCCCGGTCCAGCCCGGGCTCGGGTGGGCCGCGACGCCGACCGGCTTGTCGACCACGACGAGGTCGTCGTCGTCGTGGACCACGACCATGCCCTCGACCGGCTCGGCGACCAGCTGGGGGGCGCCGGGCGGCGGCGGGAGGGTCACCTCCAGCCAGGAGCCCGGGCTCACCCGGTCGGACTTGGTCCCAGGGGCACCGTCGACCAGCACGTCGCCGGCGAGCACGAGCTCGGCCGCGCGGGTGCGGGAGAAGCCGAAGAGCCGGGCCAGGGCCGCGTCCAACCGCTCGCCGGCCAGCCCCTCGGGCACGGGCAGCTCGCGGCGCTCCCCACCCGCGGTGGACTCCGTGGCCACGGCTAGTCCGGGGCTCTGCGCAGCAGCGGGCGGTCTGTCCGGGGCGGGGTCACCGACCGAGTATCCCCGACCGGGGAGCCGCCCCTGGACGTCCGGGTCCGGCTCAGTACGCGCCGCGGGCCCGCACCACGGCGGACACGGTCTTCCAGAGGATCTGGATGTCGCCGGCGAACGACCAGTTCTCCACGTAGTAGAGGTCCAGCCGGACGCTGTCCTCCCAGGTGAGGTCGGAGCGGCCACTGACCTGCCAGAGACCGGTGATGCCGGGCTTGACGAGCAGCCGGCGGGCGGTGGACCGGCCGTAGCGCTCCGCCTCGGTCGGCAGCGCGGGCCGCGGGCCGACCAGGCTCATCGTGCCCGTCACGACGTTCCACAGCTGCGGCAGCTCGTCCAGGCTGACCCGGCGCAGCAGCCGACCGAACGGGGTGACCCGAGGGTCGTCCTTGAGCTTGAAGAGGACGCCGTTGCCCTCCGAGAGCTCCCAGAGCGCCTCGAGGTGCTTCTCGGCGTCGACCACCATGGTCCGGAACTTGTAGACCGTGAAGACCTCGCCGTCCCGGCCCACCCGTACCTGTCGGAAGATCACCGGGCCGGGGCTGCTGAGCCGCACCCCGACCGCGATCAGGGCCATGATCGGGCTGAGGAGGGTGAGCGTCACCGCGGCCAGGACCCGGTCGAAGGCCTCCTTCATCGCCCAGGTCGGCCCGGTGAACTCCGGCTGCTCGACGTACAGCAGCTGCAGGCCGGAGACCGGCCGGACGTGGACCCGTGGGCCGGCGATGTCGGTGAGCGCGGGGGCGACCACGAGGTCGACACCGGCACCCTCGAGGTCCCAGCCGAGCCGCTTGAGCACGCCGCTGGTGAGCCCGCGGGACGCCGTGACGGCCACCGTGTCGACCCCGAGCTTGGTCACCGCCTCGGGCACGCTGGTCAGCGAGCCGACGATCGGGACCGAGGCCCTGCCGCGCTCGTCGCCGGGCGGCACGCAGGCGCCGACCACCTTGAGTCCGGCGTAGGGCTCCCGCTCGAGCTCGGCGACCAGGGCGTCGACCTCCTCACGACCACCGACGGCGAGGACGCGGTGCGACCAGTTGCTGGAGCGACGGCGCGCCCGGTGCAGCACCTTGCGCGCGCTCCAGCGCGCCAGGAGCAGCAGGAAGGTGCCGGCCCCGAAGGCGACGGCCAGGAGGAACCGGCTCAGCTCGAACTGGGTCATGTAGCTGGCGATCGACACCAGGCCCCAGAAGTAGACGCTGGCCCGGACGACCCGCCGGTACTCGTCGCCGCCGACGCCGAGCACGCGGGCGTCGTAGGTCCGGGTCGCCATGAGCATCGCCACCCAGGCCACCGCGAGCAGCGGGCCGATGACGAGGTACGACGAGGGGTGCAGGTCGCCGAAGGTCTCCGGCAGCGAGATCCGCGACCGCTCGCGCCCGAAACGCTCGGCCAGGGCGGTGAACCGGACGACCAGGGCCGCGGCGATGGTCGCCGCGACGACCAGCGCGTCGAGAAGCAGCAGGCGTCGGCTCAGGCGGCGCAGCCACCGGGTGTCGGCGACCAGCGACGGACGGCCGTCGAGCCGAGCCGCCGTGCTGACGTCGAGAGAGCGCGCGAGAGCGCTGTCCGGCACTACGGACGTCATGCTCCCCCTCCCTCGGTCCGGACGACGGGCCGCACGGCAGGTCGCCTCGTCGGCCGGCGGGCTCCCGAAGGGTACTCGCCGAAGGACCTCATGTCATAACCATGAGATCCCGGAATTTCCCGATTTGTCGCCGTTCGGACTGGTCCGTTGGCACCCCGTGGTCTCACACCTAGTCATGACGCAGGAGCGGCCCGTTTGGTTACCACGGGTTTCCGAGCGGCGCGCGGCTGCGCTCCCCGGCGGGTGCCCGGGTGTCAGGCCCGGCGCCCCGGCGCCCCGTCGTAGCTGATCCCTCGTGCCGAGAGCACCACCATGAGCACCCCCGCGCAGACGATGGCGGAGTCGGCGAGGTTGAACACCGGCCAGTGCGGCAGCTCGAGGAAGTCGACCACGTGACCTCGGCCCGGGCCCGGGCTGCGGAACACCCGGTCCACGAGGTTGCCCACCGCGCCGCCCAGGACCAGACCCAGTGCCAGCGCCCAGGGCAGGCTGGACAGCCGGCGGGACAGGCGCAGGATCACCAGCACCACCCCGACCGCTACGACAGTGAACGCGATCGTGAGGCCCTGGGCCAGACCGAAGGCCGCGCCGGGGTTGCGGATCAGGCGCAGGGTGAGCAGGCCACCGAGCAGCTCGACCGGCTCCCGCGAGCTCAGCTCACGGACGGCCAGCCACTTGCTGATCAGGTCAACCGCGAGGACGGACCCGGCGACGCCGAGCAGCAACGGCAGGCGCGACCGGCCTCGTGCCGACGGGTCGCCGTCGCTCAGCGGCGCTCCTCCCGCTGCTTGCACGTCATGCACAGCGTGGCCCGCGGGAACACCTGGAGCCGAGCCTTGCCGATCGGATTGCCACAGTTCTCGCAGACTCCGTAGGAGCGGTTGTCGATGCGGGCCAGCGCCCGCTCCGCCTGCACCAGCATGTCACGGGTGTTGTTGGCGAGAGACATCTCGTGCTCCCGCTCGAAGGTCTTGCTGCCGGCGTCGGCCGCGTCGTCGCCGGCGCCGTCGCCCGAGTCGCGGAGCATGTCGTCGATCTCGTGCTCGGCCAGGTCCAGCTCGTCGCGCAGCCGCTTCACCTCGGCCCGCAGCTCCGCTCGGACCTCGCCGAGCTCCCCCTTGGTCCAGGGCTCCTCGTCGGCCCGGACGACGAGGGCGCGCGGCTCGTTCGCCGTGGTGGTCGGCCCCGGCGCCTTGCGGGCGGCGGACACGGCCGACTGCGGGGTCCGGACCACCGTCTCGGGTGCCTGCGCGCTGCCCCGCCTGCGAGCCGGAGCAGGAGCCGACGGTGCTGCGCTGGACTTCGCGGCGGCCGCCTTGGTCGGCACGGCCTTCGTGGCCGGCGGGGCCTGCTTCGCCGCCGCCTTCTTCGCGGGCGCGGCCTTCTTGGCCGTCGCCTTCTTCGCCGGCGCCGCCTTCTTCGCGGGCGCCGCCTTCTTGGCCACCGCCTTCTTCGCCGGCGCCGCCTTCTTCGCGGGCGCGGCCTTCTTGGCCGTCGCCTTCTTCGCCGGCGCCGCCTTCTTCGCGGGCGCCGCCTTCTTGGCCACCGCCTTCTTCGCCGGCGCCGCCTTCTTGGCCGGCGCGGCCTTCTTCGCCCCCGCCTTCTTCGCGGGGGCGGCCTTCTTCGTCGTCGCCTTCTTGGCCCCCGCCCTCGTCGCCGCCGCAGCCTTCTTCGCCGCCGCAGCCTTCTTCGCCGGTGCGGCCTTCTTCGCCGGTGCGGCCTTCTTCGCGGGGGCGGCCTTCGTCGCGGTCGCCTTCTTCGCCCCCGCCCTCTTCACCGGTGCGGCCTTCTTCGCCGGCTTCTTCGCGGCGACCGTGGTCCCGCTCCCGCCACGGCGCGCCGCCGCAGCACTCACCGGGGCCGACGTGCGGCGGCGAACGGCATCGCGGGCAGCGGCGACCGCGCCACGAACCCGGCCACCCACGCCGGTGGCGTTGGTGCCACGGTCAGCCATCTCGGCCCCTCACCTGCGCAGATGTCGTGTCCAAGGTCACGATTTGTCTGCGGAAGGATAGGTCCCGTCCTGGCCCCGAACAACTTGGCGCGCCGGGGAGGCCGCCGCTGTCCAGCGGCGCAGCTCAGCCGGACGCCGCCGGTCCCCGGGCCGGCCGGAACTCGAACAGGGGCGATTCGGACACCGGTTCCTTGTCCCGGCCGTTCCGGGTCACCGACCAGATGTCCCCCACCGGTGGCCCGGGGTCGACGTACGAGAACCGGACGTAGGCGGTCCCGGGACGTCCCAGGGCCGGGATCGGTGTTGCGGGGGTCGGTAGAGTCGGCGACGTACTGCACAGGCGCCGACGGGGCCATCACCCCCGAGCCGCCGGAAGAAAGCCCACCGCACCCGGCGGCGAGGTGACTAGACCCGGCAGCAGGACGAACCGAGCGGGCCGCGCCCGCGCCGGAGCCCGCGGGCACCGGCGCGCACCGGCCAAGGAGGGTGGTACCGCGGGGCCGGCAGCCGGCCTCGTCCCTTCGGCCACGACCAGTCGTCGAGCAAGAGCCGAAGGAGCACCCCCGCCGTGAGCAGCGAGCGCCGATACACCGCACTCCCGCCGCAGGTCGACCTGGCGGCGATGGAGCGGGACATCCTCGCCTTCTGGGAGGACAGCAAGACCTTCGACGCGAGCCTGCGGCAGACCGAGGGCGGGCCGTCCTGGACCTTCTACGAGGGCCCGCCCACCGCCAACGGCCAGCCAGGCGTCCACCACGTCGAGGCCCGGGTGTTCAAGGACGTCTTCCCCCGGTTCAAGACCATGCAGGGCTACCACGTCGTGCGCAAGGCCGGCTGGGACTGCCACGGCCTGCCCGTCGAGATCGCGGTCGAGAAGGAGCTGGGCTTCAACGGCAAGGGCGATATCGAGGCCTTCGGTGTGGCCGAGTTCAACGCCAAGTGCCGCGAGTCCGTGCTCCGGCACGTGGACGAGTTCGAGGCCATGACCCGGCGGCTGGGTTTCTGGGTCGACGCCGACGACCCCTACCGGACGATGGACCCGGCGTACGTCCAGAGCGTCTGGTGGTCGCTCAAGCAGGTGTTCGACCAGGGCCTGCTCGCCGAGGCCTACCGGGTCGCGCCCTACTGCCCGCGCTGCGGCACCGGCCTGTCGGACCACGAGCTGGCCCAGGGCTACGAGACGGTGGTCGACCCGTCGGTCTACGTCCGGTTCCCCCTCACCAGCGGCCCGTACGCCGGGACCGCCGCGCTGCTGGTCTGGACGACCACGCCGTGGACCCTGGTCTCCAACACAGCCGTCGCGGTCCGGCCGGACGCCGCCTACGTCGCGGCGACGAACGGCGAGGAGACCCTGGTCGTCGCCGAGCCGCTGCTCGAGCACGCCCTCGGCGAGGGCTGGACCGTGCAGGAGCGCTTCGCCGGCGCCGAGATGGAGCGCTGGCGCTACCAGCGGCCGCTCGACCTGCTCGACTGGCCCGAGGGCGAGGACGGCCACTTCGTGCTGCTCGCCGACTACGTCACCACCGACGACGGGACCGGGCTGGTGCACCAGTCCCCCGCGTTCGGCCCCGACGACCTCATCGCCTGCCGGGAGTACGGCCTGCCGGTGGTCCGGCCGGTGACCCCGGACGGCCATTTCGAGGAGGGGGTCCGGCTGGTCGGCGGCGAGTTCTTCAAGCACGCCGACAAGGCGCTGGTGCGGCACCTGGACGAGACCGGCGTGCTGTTCCGGCACCAGGCCTACGAGCACGCCTACCCGCACTGCTGGCGCTGCCACACCGCGCTGCTGTACTACGCCCAGCCGTCCTGGTACGTACGGACGACCGAGGTGAAGGAGGCCCTGCTCGCCGAGAACGAGCGCACCACCTGGTACCCCGAGAACATCAAGTGGGGCCGCTACGGCGACTGGCTGCACAACAACATCGACTGGGCGCTGTCGAGGAGCCGGTACTGGGGCACACCGCTGCCGATCTGGCGCTGCGCCGAGGACGACTCCCACCTCGTCTGCGTCGGGTCGCTGGCCGAGCTCGGCGGACTCGCCGGCGAGGACCTCTCCGAGCTCGACCCGCACCGGCCCTTTGTCGACGACGTCACGCTCCCCTGCACCGTCGACGGCTGCCGCGGGACGATGAGCCGGGTCCCCGAGGTCATCGACGCCTGGTACGACTCGGGCTCGATGCCGTTCGCCCAGTGGGGCTACCCGCACGAGCCCGGCTCGGTCGAGAAGTTCGAGAACGCGTTCCCCGCGCAGTTCATCTGTGAGGCGATCGACCAGACCCGCGGCTGGTTCTACACGCTGATGGCGGTCAGCACGCTCGTGCACGGCCGGTCGTCGTACGAGAACGTCCTGTGCCTCGGTCACATCGTGGCGGAGGACGGCCGCAAGATGAGCAAGCACCTCGGCAACATCCTGCTGCCGATGCCGCTCATGGAGGAGCACGGGGCCGACGCCCTGCGCTGGTTCATGGCCGCGTCCGGCTCGCCGTGGCTGCAGCGTCGCGTCGGGCACGCGGTGCTGCAGGACATCGTGCGCAAGACCCTGCTGACCTACTGGAACACCGCCTCGTTCCTCACCCTGTATGCCGGCGCCAACAACTGGACCCCGAGCGCCGCGGACCCGGCTGTCGCGGACCGGGCCGACCTGGACCGGTGGGCGCTGTCCGAGCTGCAAGGGGTCGTCGCGGAGGTCACGGCGGCGTTCGAGTCCTTCGACACCCCCAGGGTCGGGCGACTGCTGTCCACCTTCGTCGACGACCTGTCCAACTGGTACGTCCGGCGCTCCCGCAGACGCTTCTGGGACGGCGACGCCGGCGCGCTCGCGACCCTGCACGAGTGCCTTCGCGTGCTGACCCTGCTGCTCGCGCCGGTCGTGCCGTTCGTCACCGAGCGGGTCTGGCAGGACGTGGTCCGCCCGGTCGACGAGCCGGACGCCCCGATGTCGGTGCACCTCGCCTCGTGGCCCTCGGCCGACCCGTCGCTCGTCGACGACACGCTGTCCGCGCAGGTCGCGCTGGTCCGCCGGGTCGTCGAGCTGGGCCGGGCCGCGCGCAGCGAGTCCAAGGTGCGCAACCGGCAGCCGCTGGGCCGCGCACTGGTCGGTGCCGCCGGCTGGGCGAGCCTGCCCGACGGGCTGCGTCAGCAGGTCGCCGAGGAGCTCAACGTGGTCCGGTTCGAGGACATGGCCGGCGAGCTGGTCGACCACTCCGCCAAGGGGAACTTCCGGGCGCTCGGCCGCCGGTTCGGCCAGCGCACGCCGGCGGTGGCAGCCGCCATCGCCGCTGCCGACGCCGCCGACCTCGCCACGGCCCTGCGGGCCGCGGGCGCCGCTACCGTTCGCGTCGACGGCGAGGACGTCGAGGTGAGCGCCGATGAGGTGCTGCTGACCGAGACCCCGCGTGAGGGCTGGGCGGTGGTCGCCGACGGCGGCGAGACGGTGGCGCTGGACCTGGACATCACGCCCGAGCTGCGGCGGGCCGGGCTGGCACGGGAGGCGGTGCGCCTGGTGCAGGAGGCCCGCAAGACCTCCGGGCTGCAGGTCACCGACCGGGTCGCGCTGCGCTGGGAGGCGGCCGGTGAGCTGGCCGAGGCGCTGCGGGAGCACGCCGACCTGGTGGCCCGCGAGGTCCTCGCGACGTCGTACGACGAGGGCGTGCCCGGTCCCGACGACTCGGTCCAGCACGACGAGGCGCTCGGTCTGCGGTTCACCGTCACCCGGATGGCCCAGTGAACAGGTCAAGAGCCGGTAACGGTGCGGTCACCGGAGGGTCGCAGCCGCGCCCGGCGTCGCGGCATTCCGGTGAATCGCAAGGCGTCTTCTGAAGGAACCGTGGCAGGAGCGCCGATACTCCAGGCATGACGCCGGAGACCTGCCGGGGCGCCCGCCCCGCCGGTCCGGCGCACGAGTGACGGAGGTAGCGGTGCCACTTCACGTTCTCCCTGTCGGTGGCCCCGTCTCGGCCGAGCTGAAGTTCAAGGACGGCGCGATCGCGGTGCCGGCGCTCGCGAGCCACGTGCGCCCCTCGCTCGTCCTCGCCGAGCGCGAGAGCCGCGAGCTGCTCGCCGCGGCGGCCCGGCAGGACGTCGGCCTCGACGGACGCTTCGCGGCCGGTCCGGCCGGCATCCAGGTCTGGAACGGCCCCTTCGACGGACCCAACGGCACGCACGGCGGCGCCGTGCACCTCGGGTCGGTCGACTGGAGCTACGACAGCCCGACCAAGCACTACGTGACGATCTACCGCGCGATGGTCACCCAGGCCGGCGTGGACGCCGGGGAGACGACGTTCTCCATCCTCGCCGCCGTGCTGGGCCTGGGCGGTCTGCCCGTCGACGGGAGCCGGGTCGCCCTGGCCGCCCCGCCGGCCCGTGATCCGTTCCGGCGACTGGCGCCCACCGGCACCTGAGCCCCACACCCGTGCCGGCCCTGCCGGCGGCCCCTCCACGACGAACGCCGGCGGACCCTGAGGGTCCGCCGGCGTTCGTTCGTGTCGTGGGCGTGGTGGGCCGCCCGGCCCACCGGCCCGACCTAGCCCTGCGGCTGCTGCGGCGGCCCGCCCGGGTGGTCGCCGCCCGCCACCGGCGCGCCGGGGGCGAACGGGCTGTGCTGCCCCTGGGGCTGCCCCTGCTCGCCCTGCGGCTGTCCCGGCTCGCCCTGCGGCTGACCCTGGCCGGCCGGGGCCTCGGTGGCCCGGCCGTCCAGCTCGCGCAGCTGCCCCTCCAGGTAGGACTTCAGCCGGCTGCGGTACTCGCGCTCGAAGGAGCGCAGCTTCTCGACCTCGCGCTCCAGCGTGGACCGCTCCGTCTCCAGCGACCCGATCATCTGGCGGTGCTTGTCCTCGGCCTCCCGCTTGAGCTGGTCAGCCCGGGTGCGCGCCTCGCCGATGATCCGGTCGGCCTGGGTGCGGGCCTCGGCGATGTGCTCGTCGGCCGTGCGCTGGGCCAGCGCCAGGATGCCGGTGGCGGTCTCGGACGGCGCTCCGGGCGGCGGCGCCGCGGGTGCTGCGGGTGCGGGCGACGCCGCGGGCTGCGGGGGACGGCTGGCCGCCTCGGCCAGCTGACGCTGGGCCGCAGCCAGCTTCTGTCGCAGCTCCTCGTTCTCCCGGGCGACGGCCGGGTCCGGCGCGGCCGGTGCCTGCACGACCGGCGCCGGCGCAGCAACCGCCTCGCCGCGGCCGGCGGCCGCGAGCTTCGACCGCAGCTCGTCGTTCTCGCGGTAGAGGCGAGTGAGCTCCGCCTCCACCTCGTCGAGGAACTCGTCAACCTCGGTCTCGTCGTAGCCAGGCTTGAGCCGGGTGCTCGTGAACTGCTTGTTGGCCACGTCCTCGGGGGTCAGCGGCATGGCGTCGAGTCTCCTCGCTAGTCGGTCGGGCTCCCCGCGGGATCGCGAGCCTGCCGGCGGTCTCGTGGGGTGATCCGTCTGGTGGTGCAGGTCGTACGGGTCGGGTCTGGTGGTGCGGGTGCTGCTGGTGGTGCGGTCCGTGCTGGTCGTGCGGGACGGGCTGTCGCGACCGCAGCCGCTGCGGCTGTGGCCGGTGGCACCCGATGTGCCCCCGAGGAATCATCCCCCATGGGGGCATCCGGTGGCGAACCGCCGCCGCGCGGGCGCGTCGCGTGTCCCAGCGGGCCAGGGTGTCAGAACGTCAGGTAGCCCGTGAGGTAGATCCCCAACTGCACCAGCACCACCAGCACCAGGAAGGACAGGTCGAGGGTGATCTGCCCCAGCTTCAGCGGGGGGATGACCCGGCGGAGCGCCTTGAGCGGCGGGTCGGTGATCGTGTAGACCACCTCGGCCACCACCAGCAGCGGCCCGCGGGGCCGCCAGGAGCGGGCGAACATCTGGATGTACTCCAGGACGAGGCGCGCGATGAGCAGCAGGAAGAACAGCCACAGGACCAGGTAGACGAGCTGGCCGACCGGCCCGCGCATCAGGCGTCCTCGTCTGCACGTCGGGCCCGGACGGGTGTCGTCTGCACGCGCCCGACACTAACGTCCGGGCCGGGAGCACCGGTCCCCGACCCGCGGGCGAGGGCATGACGTGCGTCCCGCGCTAGCTCTGGTTGAAGAACCCGCTCTCGGCCATCCGGGCCTTGTCCTCGGCAGTGACGGTGACGTCGGCCGGCGACAGCAGGAAGACCTTGTTCGTGACCCGCTCGATGGTGCCACGCAGGCCGAAGACCAGTCCGGCGGCGAAGTCGACCAGCCGCTTGGCGTCGGAGTCGTCCATGTCGGAGAGGTTCATGATGACCGGCGTGCTCTCGCGGAAGCTCTCGCCGATCTGCTTCGCCTCGTTGTAGGTGCGGGGGTGGATCGTGGTGATCCGGTCGAACGCCCGCGACGAGCTCAACGAGGGGCGTCGCTCGGGCATCGTGGCGACGGCGCCGTGGCGCTCCTCGCGCAGCGCCGTTGCGCCCGCGGTGCGGTGGCCCCGGCCGGAGTCGTAGTGGTCGGTCCGCTGGTCGCCGTCGTACCCGTCGGCGTCGTAGCCCTCGTCGTACCCGTCGTACTCGAACCGGTCGTCCTCCTCGACGAGGCCGAGGTAGACCATTGCTTTGCGCATCGCGCCGGCCATGCCTGACTGCCCTCCGCTCGGGGTGGACGAACCCTTGCCGCCGTTGTCGCCAACGACCTGGTCCGACCGGGCCGGACCTCTGGTGCAGGGATCCGGCCTGGCGTCGACGCTACCGGAGCGAAGGGCGCGAACCGAGCAACGCGGTGCCGACACGAAGGTGTGTCGCGCCGCGGCGTACGGCGGCCTCCAGGTCCCCGCTCATCCCGGCGGACACCGCCGTGGCGTCCGGATGGTCACGACGCAGGGTCGCGGCGGTGTCGGCCAGCCGCGCGAACGCGGCGTCGGCGTCCGTGCCGAGCGGCGCGACGGCCATCACCCCGGCGAGCTCGAGCTGGCCGGCCGCGGCCAGGGCGTCGGCGATGGCACCCACCTGGTCCGGGGGTGCGCCACCGCGGCCGGGGTCGGACGGGCCCTCGCCGAGGTCGACCTGGACCAGGCACCGCAGCCGTCGCCCGGCGGCCGCGGCCGCCCGGTCCAGTGCGCGGACCAGGCGGATCCGGTCGACCGAGTGGACGACGTCCGCGCACCCGGCGACGACAGCAGCCTTGTTCGTCTGCACCTGGCCGACGAAGTGCCAGACCAGGTCGGTCAGGCCGGCGGCCCGGCAGGCCGCGGCCTTGGCGTCGGCGTCTGCCGCGCGGTTCTCCCCCACGTCGCGCACGCCGAGGGCAGCGAGGTGGCCGACGTCGCTCGCGGGGAAGGTCTTGGTCACCGCGATCAGCGTCACCTCGGACCGGTCGCGGCCGGCGGCCGAGCAGGCGGCCGCGATCCGCGCCTCGACGGCAGCCAGGTTCGCGGCGACCTCGGCGCGGCGCGGGTCGTCGGACGGTGCCTCGCCGGTCATCGGACCACCACGCCGGCGAACCTGCCGGTGACGCCGTCGCGGCGGTGGGAGTAGAGGTCCGGGGACTCCGCCGTGCACCAGGGGTCGGCCTCGACGGTCTCGACACCGGCGGCGAGCAGCTGGGAGACCACACCGGCGCGCAGGTCGAGCCCGGCGGTGCCGTCACGTGTCGTCGACCGCGCCGCCGGTACCCGGGTGACCACCTCGTCGGCCATCTCGGCGGGCACCTCGTAGCAGGAGCCGCAGACGGCAGGGCCGACCACCGCGACCATCCGGTCGGGCCGGGCGCCCAGGTCGCGCATCGCCGCCACCGTGGCCGGGACCACCCCCGCCGCGACGCCGCGACGGCCGGCGTGGGCTACGGCCACCACCTCGCTGCGACGGGCCGCGAGCAGCACCGGGACGCAGTCGGCGACCAGGACGACCAGCGCGAGGCCGGCCGCCGTCGTCACCAGGGCATCGGCGACCGGGGCCGGCTCGCCCGGGCCGGGGGCCCGCTCCACGACGGCGACCTCGGTGCCGTGCACCTGCGACATGAAGACGAGGTCCGCCGGACCGAGCCCGAGCTCGGCTGCCAGCAGGCGGCGGTTCTGGGCGACCGCCGCCGGGTCGTCGCCGACGTGGTCGCCCAGGTCCAGCGCGTCGTACGGCGGCCGGCTGACCCCGCCGTGCCGGTCGGTCAGCGCGTAGCGCGCGGACCCGATGGACCCGATGGACCCGCTACGACGGAGCATGCGGGCGAGCCTAGGGCGTGCCCGGGCGCCGACCGCGACGTGGGACGGACCGGTCGGCAGGGCCCAGGTGGTGTCCTGCCGACCGGTCCGGGTCGAGGGGGTGCTGCGGCGGTGCTAGCGGAGGAACTCCGGGATGTCGAGGTCGTCGGCGTCGTCGAAGACGATCGTGCGGGCCGGCCGGGACGCGTGCTGCGGCTCGCCCTTCAGGTCGATCGCCTCGCGCGACCGCGCACCGGCGTAGGCCGGCTCGCGCTCGGCCGGAGCCGCGCCGCCCGAACCGGTGTCGGTGCTCCGCTCGTACGTCGTGCCGGTCGAGTCGGTGCGTGCGGTCGAGATCTCGGCGTCCTCGGCCGGCTCGGCTCGCCGGGCCGGCTGCGGGACGGCCTTGCGCGGGGTGCCGCCGTCGAAGCCGGCCGCGATGACCGTGACGCGCACCTCGTCGCCGAGGGCGTCGTCGATGACCGCACCGAAGATGATGTTCGCCTCGGTGTGCGCGGCCTCCGCGACCAGCTGGGCCGCCTCGTTGATCTCGAACAGCCCGAGGTCGGAGCCGCCGGAGATGGAGAGCAGCACGCCGTGGGCGCCGTCGATGGACGCCTCGAGCAGGGGTGACGAGATGGCCATCTCGGCCGCCTCGACCGCCCGGTTGTCGCCCCGCGACGAGCCGATGCCCATGAGTGCCGAGCCGGCGCCGCTCATCACCGACTTCACGTCGGCGAAGTCGAGGTTGATCAGGCCGGGCGTGGTGATGAGGTCGGTGATGCCGGAGACGCCCTGCAGCAGCACCTGGTCGGCCGACCGGAACGCGTCGAGCATCGAGATGCCGCGGTCGGAGATCGACAGGAGCCGGTCGTTGGGGATGACGATGAGGGTGTCGACCTCGTCGCGCAGCTCGTCGATGCCGGTCTCGGCGGAGTTGGCCCGGCGGCGGCCCTCGAAACCGAACGGCCGGGTCACGACGCCGATGGTCAGGGCACCGAGCGAGCGGGCGATCCGGGCGACGACCGGGGCACCGCCGGTACCGGTGCCGCCGCCCTCACCGGCGGTGACGAAGACCATGTCGGCCCCCTTGAGGACCTCCTCGATCTCCTCGGAGTGGTCCTCGGCGGCCTTGCGCCCGACCTCCGGGTTCGCGCCGGCACCAAGGCCGCGGGTGAGCTCACGCCCGACGTCGAGCTTGACGTCGGCGTCCGACATGAGCAGGGCCTGGGCGTCGGTGTTGATCGCGATGAACTCGACCCCCTTGAGGCCGACCTCGATCATCCGGTTGACCGCGTTCACGCCACCGCCGCCGATGCCGACGACCTTGATGACCGCGAGGTAGTTCTGCGGTGCTGCCACGTCGGAGCCTTCCCTTCGACCGGTCGAACGCCCCGGAGGTCCCGGAACCCTCACCCTCAAGTTGAGCCTTATAGTTATGTCAACTCCTGAGGTTGAGGGCGACGCTAGGTACCTCGGGGGACCAACTCAACGACCGAGGCCGCGACACGCCGCAAGAACCTGGCCGGCCGGTCGGCGCCACGAGCCGTCGTTTGCGACCTGGTTCCCCGACACGCCGAGGCGGCCACGGCGTGTCGGGGCGGGAGGTCGCAAACGAGCGCCCCCTGGGCGGCGAACCCGCTGGGAGCGGCGGGGCCTGCGCGCGGCTACTTCGTCGTGGTGGGGGCGTCGGGGGCCGAGACGTCGTAGACGCTGGCCTTGCGGGTCAGCAGGACGGCGAGGACGGCGGCCTTGCGCGCGCCGCGCTCGGCGCTCCCCCACACGACGGTCCGCCCCTTCGACAGCTGCACCCGGACGTCGTCCGGGCTGGCGGCCCGGACCTGCTTGACGTCGGCCAGGACGTCGTCCGGCAGCACCTGCAGCACGTCCAGCGCCGCTCGCAGCGCAGGAGGTCCGGCGTCTACCGGTGCGCTGACCAGCGGCAGCCCGCGGGGGCGCCGGTCGACCTGGCCGAACACCACGCCGGACCGGTCGACCAGCACGAAGCCACTGCCCCGCTGCTGCACCGCCGCCGGCTTCCGCTCGTGCACCACGATGGCCACCGTGCGCGGCCAGCGCCGCTGCACCTCGACCGCGCGGACGACCGGGAGATCGCGGAGCCGGGCGGCGATCGCTGCGGTGTCCAGGGTCGCCAACGGCTCGCCGGCCCGGACGTCGGCCAGGCCGCGGACGGCGGCCGGGTCCAGCCGTTCGGTCCCCGTGACCGTCACGGAGCGGACACCGAGAACCGACGTCCCGAGCAGCAGCCAGGCGGTCGTGCCGAGGAGGACCAGGAGGACGAACACGGTCAGCGTGGTGGCCAGCCGGGTCCGCCGGCGCGCCCTCCCCCGCGCGGCGAGCTTCGGCTCGAGGTCGGTGGCGGTGCTCATCGCGCCCTCACGTCGTCCGCCCGTGGAGCAGCTCGAGGACCTCCGGCCCGATCATCGTCACGTCACCGGCGCCGCAGGTGAGGACGACGTCGCCGGGCCGGACCCGGTCGGCCAGCCGACCGGCGACCGCCGACCAGGACGGCTCGAACACGACCTGCGCCGGCGGGAGCGGAACGGCAGCGGCGACGAGGGCTCCGGTGACACCGGGCTCCGGGTCCTCCCGGGCGGCGTAGACGTCCATGACGACCACCTCGTCGGCGAGCCCCAGCGCGGTGCCGAATTCGGCGGCGAAGAAGCGCGTGCGGCTGAACAGGTGGGGCTGGAACACCACGACGACCCGCCCGGCACCGGCGACCTCCCGCGCCGCGGCCAGGTCGGCCGTCAGCTCGGTGGGGTGGTGGGCATAGCTGTCGAACACCCGCACACCGGCCACGGTCCCCTTGTGCTCGAACCGCCGGCGGGTTCCGCTGAAGCTCGCCAGCCCCTCGCGCAGCCGCTCGTCGGGGAAGCCCAGCCCGATCCCGACCGCCAGCGCCGCGGCCGCGTTGAGCGCGTTGTGCCGACCGGGGATGCGCAGCTCGACCCGGCCCAGCCGGCGCCCCAGCAGCACCGCCTCGAACGCACTCCCCAACCCCTTGGTCTCGAGGTCGACCAGACGCAGGTCCGCCGACGGGTCGACGCCGTAGGTCCGGACGTCGATGCCGTCGGCACGGGCCGAGGCCCCCAGCGCAGCCGAGCCCGGGTCGTCGGCGCAGACGACCAGGAAGCCGCCGCTGTCGACCCGTCGGGCGAACGCCTCGAACGCTGCCGCCACTGCCTCGGGCGTGCCGTAGTGGTCGAGGTGGTCCGGCTCGACGTTGGTCACGATCGCTGCGGTGGGCGAGTAGAGCAGGAACGAGCCGTCGCTCTCGTCGGCCTCGGCGACGAACACGTCGCCCGTGCCGTTGTGCGCGTTGGCACCGGACTCGTTGAGGTTGCCGCCGATCGCGAACGACGGGTCGACGCCACACTGCTGCAGCGCCACCGTGAGCAGCGAGGTCGTGGTGGTCTTGCCGTGCGTCCCGGCCACGGCCACCGCCCGGCGGTCCACCATGACGGACGCGAGCGCCCCGGCGCGGTGCACGACCGCGAGACCACGGCGCCTGGCCTCGAGCATCTCGGGGTTGTCCTTCCGGATCGCCGTGGAGACGACCACGGTGTCCACCTCGCCCACATGGGCGGCGTCGTGCCCGACGTGCACGACAGCACCGAGCGCGCGCAGCGCGGACAGGGCGACCGAGTCCTTGGCGTCGCTGCCGCTGACGGGGAGCCCGCGCGCCAGCATGATCCGCGCGATGCCGGACATCCCGGCGCCGCCGATGCCGACGAAGTGCACCCGACCGAGCTGCTCGGCAGGAACCGGGAGGCCCGGGAGGTCGGCGGCGGCCACGTCGCGGTCGGTCGTGCTCACCACTGCCTCCCTTCTCGCCGGACACCCTGGGCGGCCGCCTCGAGCACCAGGTCCACCAGTCGCTCGTCCGCGTCCGGACGGCCGATCGCTGCGGCGGCCCGCCCCATGGTGGCCAGCCGCTCCGGGTCGGTGAGCAGCGGGGTCAGCACGGTGCGCACCCATTCCGGCGTGCACCCGGCGTCATCGACGAGCAGGCCGCCGCCCGCCTCGACCACCGGCCGGGCGTTCAGCGCCTGCTCGCCGTTCCCGATGGGCAGCGGCACGTACGCCGCCGGCAGTCCCACGGCCGTGAGCTCGACCACGGTGTTCGCGCCGGCCCGGCAGAGCACCAGGTCGGCGGCGGCGTACCCGAGCTCCATCCGGTCGAGATAGGGCACGGCGACGTAGGGCGGTTGGCCCGGCTCCCCGGCGGCGACGTCGACCACGTGCGCCATGCCGGTGGCGTGCAGGACCTGGACGCCGGCACCCCGCAGGTCGGCCGCCGCCCCGGCTGCCGCGTCGTTGAGCCGCTTCGCACCCTGCGATCCCCCGGTCACCAGCAGCGTGGGCAGGTCCGCGGCCAGCCCGAACGCCGCTCGCGCCTCGTCCCGCCGGGCGGACCGGTCCAGGGTCGTGATCGCCCGGCGGATCGGCAGCCCGGTGTGCCGGCCGTGAGCGATCGGGGTGCCCGGGAAGGTGTACGCGACGTACGGCGTCAGCCGCGCCCCGAGCCGGTTGGCCCAGCCCGGGCGGGGGTTGGCCTCGTGCACGACGATCGGCACCCGCAGCCGGCGGGCGGCGAGGTACGCCGGCCCCGAGACGAAGCCACCGAACCCCACGAGCACGTCGGCCGAGCGCTCCCGCAGCACGTCGGCGGCCGCGTCGATCGCCGCCCGCAGACGGCCGGGGACGCGCAGCAGGTCGGCGCCGGGACGGCGCGGGATCGGGACGGGCGGGATGAGGGCGAGGTCGTAGCCGCGCGCCGGGATGATCCGGGTGTCCAGGCCACGCTCGGTGCCCAGGGCGGTGACCACGACCTCCGGGTCCCGCCGGCGCAGGGCGTCGGCGAACGCGAGGGCAGGCTCGATGTGGCCGGCGGACCCTCCCCCGGCGACGACGACGTGCATGCGCCCGCCTACCTGGCCCGCGCCGGCTGCGCGGCGGAGGCCCGCCGGGACGCTGCCGCAGGCTTCTCGACGGGCCGCCGGCTCAGCAGCGACCGCAGCCGACGGCGGCGCGAGGAGGGCGGCCGGGCGAAGGACAGCAGCATCCCGAGCCCGAGCATGGTGGGCACCAGGGCCGAGCCGCCGTAGGACACCAGCGGCAGCGGCACCCCGGTGATCGGCAGCAGGCCGAGCACCGCGCCGATGTTGACCAGCGCCTGCACCAGCACCCACGCGGTGATCCCGGCCGCGGCGTAGCGGACGAAGGGGTCGACGGCCTCTAGGGCAACGCGCAGCCCGGCGTAGCCGATCAGCCCGAACAGCACCAGCACCGCCAGGGTGCCGAGCAGGCCGAGCTCCTCGCCGATGATGGCGAAGATGAAGTCGGTGTGCGCCTCCGGCAGGCTGCCCCACTTCTCCTTGGACCCGCCGAGCCCGACACCCCACCAGCCGCCCGAGGCGAGGGCGAACTTGCCGTGCAGCGCCTGCAGGCCGTTGCCGAGCGGGTCGGCCTGGTCCGGGTGCAGCCACACCGTGATGCGCGACATCCGGGCGGACCGGGTGTTGACCATGTAGGCGAACACGAGCGCGGCCGGCGCGGCGGCGGCGAGGTACAGCCGCGTCGGGGCGCCCGCCACCCACAGCATCGCCGCCATGATCGCCGCGAGGATGATCGCCGTCCCGAGGTCGCCGCCCAGCAGCACCAGCACGAGCACCAGGCCGCCGACCGGGACGATCGGGACCAGCAGGTGCTTCCACTGCCCGATCAGCCGGTCCTTGCGGGCCAGCAGGTCGGCCGACCAGAGCACGAGGGCGAGCTTGGCCAGCTCGGACGGCTGGATGCGGAACGGCCCGCCGAAGTCGAGCCAGTTCCTGTTGCCGTTCACCTCGGTGCCGGCCACCGCCACGAGCACGAGCAGCGCGACCGAGGTGACCAGCCCGACGTAGGCGAACAGCCGCCACGCCCTGGCGGGCAGCCGGGATGCGCACCACATGAGGGGCAGCCCGATCACCACCCACATCGCCTGCTTGCTCACGATCGCCATCGAGGAGCCCATGAAGGCGAACGCCACGACGCTGGACGCCGAGAACACCATCACCAGGCCGAGCACCAGCAGCAGCGTGCTGGCACCCAGCAGGAGGTAGTACGGCGCGGCCGGCCGGTGCAGGAGCGAGACGTGCGCGTCGGCAGCCTCTCGCTCTGGCCCGGGCGTGCGCAGCCGCGGGTTCTCGGTCAGGGTGCTCACGAGGTCGCGGGCGGTGCCGGGTCCACCGTCGCGCCCGCGAGGCGCCGGGCCGCGGCCGCGAACGCGTCGCCCCGCTCGGCGTAGTCGCGGAACATGTCCATGGACGCGCACGCCGGCGCCAGCAGCACGGTGTCACCGGCACGGGCCAGGTCTGCGGCAGCGCGCACGACCCGGTCCATCACGGCGGCGGAGTCCATCGGACCAGTGTCAGGGGCTGCGACCTCGACGACGGGGATCTCGGGCGCGTGTCGCGCCAGCGCCTCGGCCACCAGGGCCCGGTCGGCGCCGATCAGGACAGCGGCGCGCAGGCGGGTCGCGGTCGCCGCGACGAGCTCGTCGAACCGGGCGCCCTTCGCCAGGCCCCCCGCCACCCAGACCACGTGCGGGAAGGACCGCAGGGCGGCTTCCGCCGCGTGCGCGTTGGTGGCCTTGGAGTCGTCGACGTACGCGACCCCGTCGACGGTCGTGACGTGCGCGATGCGGTGCGCCCCGGGGTCGAACGCCCGCAGCCCGCTGCGCACGTCCGCGGGCCGCACGGCCAGCCGGCCACCCGTCGCGCTGTCGAGGCAGCGGGCCAGCGCGGCGGCCGCCAGGGCGTTGGCGACGTTGTGCGGCCCCGGCACCGGGATGTCGGACACGCGGGCCAGCTCGACGCCGCCGCCACCCGGTAGGCGCGGCGTCTCGACGTCGTTCGAGTCGATCCCGATGCAGCGGTCGACGAGGATGTCTCCGACCACCCCGAAGCACTGCTCCGCTGACGGCTGGAGGCTGAAGCCCTGCCGGTCGTCGACCCGCTCGGCCAGGGCGGCGACCAGCGGGTCGTCGGCGTTGTACACGGCGTACCAGTCGCTGCGCCAGACCAGCGCCTTGTCGGCGGCGTACGCCTCCAGCGACCCGTGCCAGTCGAGGTGGTCGGCGGCGATGTTGAGGATGGCGCCGGAGACGAACTCGACCGTCGAGGTCCAGTGCAGCTGGAAGCTGGACACCTCCACCGCCAGGACGTCGTACGGCGGCTCGGTGAGGACGGCGTCGAGGACGGGGAAGCCGACGTTGCCGGTCGCGACCGCACGGTGCCCCGCAGCCCGCAGGATCGACGCGAGCATCTCGACCGTCGTGGTCTTGCCGTTGGTACCGGTGACACCGAGCCACTCCTGCCCGGCCGGTCGGAGCCGGTACGCGAGCTCGACGTCGCCCCACACCGGCAGGCCTGCGGCTGCCGCCGCGACGAGCAGCGGTGCGTCCGGTCGCCAGCCGGGCGAGGTGACCACGAGCTGGACGCCGTCGGGCAACGTGTCGCCGTCGCCGAGCCGTACGTCGGCACCGGCCGCGCGCAGCTCGTCGGCGAGGCCGCGCTCACGGTCACGGTCGCGGCCGTCGACCGCCACCACCGCAGCGCCGAGCCCGAGCAGCGCACGCACCACGGACGGGCCGGTGACGCCGAGTCCCGCGACGCAGACCCGGGCACCGGTGAGGTCGGGCCGGCCACCGCGCTCGTCCAGTCCGGCCACGGTCACGTCGCGCCGGTGACCCACTCGGCGTAGAACACGCCCAGCCCGAGCGCCACCAGCAGCCCGGCGATGATCCAGAACCTGATGACGATGGTCACCTCTCCCCAGCCCACCAGCTCGAAGTGGTGCTGCAGCGGTGCCATCCGGAAGACGCGTCGGCCCGTCAGCTTGAAGAAGCCGACCTGCACGATCACCGACAGCGAGATGAGGACGAACAGGCCGCCCACCAGGACGAGCAGCAGCTCCGTGCGGCTGGTGATCGCGAGCCCGGCGAGCGCACCGCCGAGTGCCAGCGCCCCGGTGTCGCCCATGAAGATCTTGGCGGGCGAGGCGTTCCACCACAGGAAGCCGAAGCAGGCACCCATGATCGCCGCTGCGACGACCGCCAGGTCGAGGGGGTCACGCGCCTCGTAGCACTTGGCGCCCACGTCGGGCACCCCGCACTTGTGCCCGAACTGCCAGATCCCGATCAGGATGTACGACGCGAAGACCATCACCGAGGTGCCGGTGGCGAGGCCGTCCAGCCCGTCGGTGAGGTTCACGCCGTTCGACGTGCCGGCGATCATCACGTAGGCCCACACGACGAACAGTGCGGCGCCGAGGGAGATGCCGGTGTCGCGCAGGAACGAGATCTCGGTGGACGCTGGGGTGAACCCCTGGCCGTCCGGGAACCGGGTCACGAGGATCGCGAACACGATCGCGACCATCGACTGCCCGCCGAGCTTCGCGCCGGCTCGCAGGCCGAGGCTGCGCTGCTTGGACACCTTGATGTAGTCGTCGAGGAAGCCGACCAGGCCGAGGCCGGTCATGAGGAACAGGACCAGCAGGCCGGAGACCGTGGGGTCGCTCAGCGTCAGCAGGTGCGCGGCGACGTACCCGACCAGGGTGCCGAAGATGATCACGGCGCCGCCCATCGTGGGCGTGCCGCGCTTGGTGTGGTGCGTGGTGGGACCGTCGTCGCGGATCAGCTGGCCGTAGTTGCGCTTGACCAGGAGCTTGATGGCGACGGGTGTCCCGAAGAGCGTGATCAGCAGCCCGAACGAGGCCGCCAGCAGGACCTGCCTCACGAGGCGTCGACACCTGCCTCCGGCTCGGCCCCGTGCGTGGTGTCCTCGAGCAGCGCCTCGGCGAGGGACTCCAGGCCGCTGCTGCGCGAGGCCTTGACGAGGACGACGTCGCCCGGCCCCACCTGCGCGCGGAGCACGGCGAGGGCGGAGCCGACGTCCGGCACGGCGATGCTCCCCTCACCCTCCACGGCGCCCTCGGCGAGGGCACCGGTGTGCACCGGCCGAGCGCCCTCACCTACGGCGACAACCCGCTGCGCACCCGACCTGACCGCCAGTCTGCCTGCCGCCTCGTGCTCCGCCGCGGAGGCCGCGCCGAGCTCGAGCATCTCTCCGAGCACCGCCCAGCTGCGGCGGCCGGGTCCCATCGCTGCCAGAGCGGCCAGGGCCGCAGCCGTCGAGTCCGGGTTGGCGTTGTAGGCGTCGTTGACGACGGTGACCCCGTCGGCGCGAGTGGTCACCTCCATCCGCCACCTGCTGCGGGGGGTGGCACCGGCCAGCGCCCGCGCCACGTCCGGCAACGACGCGCCGAGCTCGAGAGCGACCGCGGCCGCCGCGAGCGCGTTGCCGACGTGGTGACCCCCGTGCAGCGGCAGCGTCACCCGGACCGGCTCCCGCCTGCCCGAGTGGAGCTCGAACGACGGCCGGCCGAGCGCGTCGAGGACGATGCCCTCGGCCCGGACGTCGGCGTCCGCCGCCACGCCGACGCGCACCACCCGTGCGCCGGTCAGCCCGGCCATCGCGGCGACGAGCGGGTCGTCCACGTTGAGGACGGCGACCCCGTCGGCAGGCAGCGCCGCGACCAGCTCACCCTTGGCCCGGGCGGTCGCCTCCTTCGAGCCGAACTCCCCCGCGTGCGCGGCGCCGACGTTGAGGACGACCCCGATCCGCGGGGGGGTGATGCCGCAGAGGTAGTCGATGTGTCCGGTCCCGCGTGCGCCCATCTCGACGACGAGGTGCCGGGTCGACGCGTCCGCCTCGAGGGCGGTGACGGGCACCCCCACCTCGGTGTTGAACGACCCGCGCGGTGCCACGGTCGGTCCGAGCGGTTCGAGCACCGCTGCCAGCAGGTCCTTCGTCGACGTCTTGCCGGACGACCCGGTGACTCCGACGACCACCAGGCCACCCGTGACCAGCTCGTCGACCTGGTGCCGGGCCAACCGGCCGAGCGCGGAGACCGGGTCGGCGACCACCACATGCGGTCCCGGCACGGCGTGCTGCGCCAGCGACGCGGCAGCGCCCGCTGCGAGGGCGTCCTGCACGTAGTCGTGGCCGTCGACCCGCTCCCCCACCACCGCGACGAACAGCCCACCGACCGGCACCGACCGGGAGTCGGCGGAGGCCCCACCGGTGACGAGGACCCGGTCCGGTGCGTCGGTTCCCCCCTCGACACCGCCGACCACCTGGGCGATGGCGGCCAGGGTCAGCGGGGTCATCCGGACCCCCCGCGCAGCGCCGCGGCGAGCTCGACCCGGTCGTCGAACGGGTGCAGGACGCCGTCGACCTCCTGGCCCTGCTCGTGGCCCTTGCCGGCCAGCACGAGGACGTCGTGCGGCCCGGCCAGCCGGGTGGCCAGCCGGATCGCCGCGCGGCGGTCGACCTCGACCTCCAGCCGCCCCGTGGCGCCGGACCGCAGGGCGTCCTCGGCTCCCCGGCGGATGTCGGCCACGATCGCCGCCGGGTCCTCCGAGCGGGGGTTGTCACTCGTGAGGACGGCGACGTCGGCGTCGCGTACCGCGATGCCGCCCATCACCGGGCGCTTGTGCGGGTCGCGGTCGCCGCCGCAGCCGACCACCACGACGAGCCGCCCGCCGGACGGAACCAGCCCACGCGCCGCCCCGAGCAGCCGGGACAGCGCGTCCGGCGTGTGCGCGAAGTCGACCAGGGCCAGCGGCCCGTCCGCGCCGCCGGGTACCCGTTCCATCCGCCCCGGCACCCCGGGGCACCGGCCGACGCCGGCGACGGCCACGGCCGGGTCGACGCCGGCCTCGACCAGGGCGACCACGGCGAGCGCAGCGTTCGCCAGGTTGAAGTCCCCCGCCAGCCGCGTGCTGCACGTCAGCCGGGAGCCTTCCGGGCCGGCCAGCACGAACCGGCTCCCGTGCGGCGCGAGCTGCACGTCCTCGGCGCGCCAGTCGGCGTCCTCGCCTCGGGTGGACACGGTGACCAGCGGGATCGTCGCCAGCCCGGCCAGCCGCCGTCCGTGCGCGTCGTCGACGTCGACGACCCCCTTCCGGGAGCGCTGCGGGGTGAAGAGCGAGGCCTTCACCTGGAAGTACTCCTCCAGGTCGGCGTGGAAGTCGAGGTGGTCCTCGCTGAGGTTGGTGAACACCGCGACGTCGTACGTCGTCCCGTCGACCCGCCCCATCGCGAGCGCATGGCTCGACACCTCCATCGCCACCGCGCCTACCCCGCGCTCGCGCATCACCGCCAGCAACGCCTGCAGGTCGGGCGCCTCCGGCGTGGTCCGCTCGCTCGGCAGCACGTCGTCGCCGATGCGGGTCTCGATGGTGCCGATCACGCCGGTGCGCCGGCCCGCCGCGCGCAGCCCGGCCTCGACCAGGTAGGCGGTCGTGGTCTTGCCGTTCGTGCCGGTGATGCCGAGCATCGTCATGGCCTCCGCCGGCCGGCCGTAGACCCAGGCCGCCAGCCCGCCCAGGACCGCGCGGGGTGTGTCCACGACGAAGGTCGGGAGGCCGGCGTCGAGGGACCGCTGGGCGCCGACCCGGTCGGTGACGCAGCCGACCGCACCGGCCGCCCGGGCCGCCGCGGCGAAGTCGGCCCCGTGCGCGCGGGAGCCGGCCGGCGCCGCGTAGAGGTCTCCGGGGCGCACGTCCCGCGAGTCCAGCGTGACGCCGGTGACCACCGGGTCCTCGACCGGCACCGGGTCCACGCCCGCCACCGCCACCCCGAGCCGGGCCGCCACCTCGGCCAGTGTCCGGGGCGCGGACGCGGACGGGCGCGGCCAGGCGCCGGTTGGCGGCGCTCCGGACGGTCTCGGCACGGGCAGGGAGACTATCGGGGCCGCGCCGGCCGGTCGGGAGGCCGCCCCGCTGCCGGCGCCCAGCCTCGCCGGACCCCGGCCCGCGGCCCGCCCACCCGTCGAGTGGCGCGTAGTGGCTCCCAGCAATCGATTGCCGGAGTGCACTACGCGCCACTCGATGCCCTACGGCGGGACGGGGGCTACTTGGTGGTGATGGGGAGCAGGTGCCGCTTGGTCCCGGTCGGCGCGATCCGCAGGGTGTCGAGGGCGAACGAGGCCACCTGCCGGAACACCGGGCCGGCCTGCAGGCCACCGCCGATGGCGACCTTCGGGGCCTGCAGCGTGACGGCCACGACCACACCCGGCTGGTCCGCCGGAGCGAGGCCGATGAACGACAGGGTGTTGCCGCGGTAGCAGCCGCAGGCGGGGTCGAACCGCTGCGCGGTGCCGGTCTTGCCGCCGACCCGGTAGCCCGGGATGCGGGACAGCGGAGCGGTGCCGCCGTCGGCGGGCACGGTCTCCAGCATCCGGCGCACGGTCGAGGCGGTCGCCGCACTCACGACCCGTGCGCTCCTCGACGCCGGCGACGGGTGGATGGTCCCGTCCGGGCCGGTGGTCGACTCGACCAGCCGCGGCGGCACCCGGACACCGTCGTTGGCAAGGGTCGCGAACACCGACGCCATCTGCACGGTGTTGACCGAGTAGCCCTGCCCGAACGACATCGTGTAGCCGCTGGTCGCCGACCAGTCGCCCGGGGCCGGTATCTCGCCGTCCTGCTCCCCCGGCATGCCGAGACCGGTGGGCTCACCGACGCCGAACTTCTTCAGGTACGGGTAGAGCCGCTTCAGGTCGCCCAGCCGCTCGGCAGCCTTGATGGTGCCGATGTTGCTCGACTTGGCGATCGTGCCGGCGTAGGTGAGGTGCTGCACCGGGTGGTCCTCGAAGTCCTTGAACGACTTCCCCGCCCGGAGCAGCCGGTTCGGCACCGTGATCGGTGTCGTCGGCGAGATCACGCCCTCCTCCAGCAGCGCCGCGGCGGTGATCACCTTGCCGGTGCTGCCCGGCTCGAACGCCTCGTTGAGCGGACGGTCGCCGCGGTCGGCAGCCGGCGACGCGCCGGGCCGGCTCGGGTCGAACGTCGGCGCCGTGGCCACCGCGAGCAGGTCGCCGGTGGAGGGCTGGTAGACGATGACCGTCCCGCTCTGCGCGCTGTAGGCCGAGACGGCCTTCGCGATGGCCTTCTGCGCGACGTACTGGATGTCGCGGTCGATGGTGAGCCGCACGTCGGACCCCTCGACGGCGTCCCGCTCGGTGTCGACGCCGCTCGGGATCCGTCGCCCGCCCGCGGAGAGCTCGTAGGTCGCGGTGCCGTCACGGCCGGCCAGCGTCTTGTCCAGGGCGTACTCCAGGCCGCCGAGCCCCTTGCCGTCCGCGCCGACGAACCCGATCACGTTGGCCGCGACGCTGCCATTCGGGTAGACCCGCTTGCTGGTCTGCTCCGAGTAGATGCCGGGCAGCCCGGTGATGTCGGGGTCGGGGTGGTTCAGGTCACGCACGGCCCGCCAGGTCGCGGGCGTGACCTTCTTGGCCAGGTAGACGAACCGCGCGGTTCCGGTGAGCTTGGCGCGCAGGACCGCGGGGGCCGTGCCCAGCACCGGCGCCAGGACCGAGGCCGTCGCGGCCGGGTCGACCACCTTGGTCTGGTCGGCGGTCACGTTGACCGCCGCCACCGTGGTCGCGAGGGCGACCCCGTTGCGGTCGGTGATCGTGCCCCGGGCGGCGGGCAGCGAGACGGTCCGCAACCTGCCGGCCTCGGCCGCCGCGGCGTACGTCGGGGCGTCCAGCCCCTGCAGCTGCACCAGGCGCGCGCCGAACAGCGACAGGACGAACGCCAGCGCGATCACCGCGCCGCGCAGCCGACGCTTCGGGTCGCCGAGCCGGACGCGGCGTGGCGGCCGGGGAGGCGGCGGGCGGCGGGCAGCTCGCGGCCGGGGAGGTGGCGTGGCGTGGCGTGAGCGGTCGGCGGACGCCGGCGCGGCGTGCCCCCGGCGGGGCGCGGGGGCGCGACGCCCGGCACCCGCACCGCGAGCGGGGCTGCCGCGGCGGTCGGCGGGTGCGGGCCGCGGCCGGCGCTCCCTGGTGGTCACCGGCGGGGACGGGCGCTGCCGGCCGGGGACGAGGCCGAGGGTGACGCGCTCGGCGCGGCCGACGGCTTCGACGCGACGACGTGGTCGCTGCGGGGGAAGGAGCGGGTGCGGGAGGTGCGACGCCGGGCTTCGGGCGCCCGAGCACCTTGCCGTCGGAGAGCCGGATGAACGCCGGGTTCCCGCTGCGCACCATCCCCAGAGCCTCCGCCTTCGCCGCCAGCCGTCGCGGGGACGCCTCCAGCGCGACCTGCTGCTCGAGCGCCTGCTCACGGTCGGTGAGCACGGCCGAGCGGACCTTCAGGTCGTGCAGCCGGAAGGAGTCCTCCGCCAGGGCGGTGTGCAGGTACAGCAGCCCTGCCAGCCCCCCGACGAGCAGTGTGCCGAGCAGCACGACGAACGGGGCGCGCGGCGCGCCGGTGCGCAGCGGCGGAACCAGCCGCAGCGGACGGCGTCCGGGTGCCCGGCCGGCGACCGGACCCGTGGGGCGGGCACCGCCGAGCGGGCGGGCCGGGTGCGCGACCGCTGCCGACCTGCTCATGCCGCGTCCCGCAGTCGCTCGCAGGCACGCAGCCGGACCGAGGCCGCCCGCGGGTTGCCGGCGACCTCCTCGTCGCCGGCGCGCTCGGCGCCCCGGGTGAGCAGGCGCAGCACCGGCTCGTGCTCAGGGGGTACCACCGGCAGGTCCGGCGGGGCGGTGCTCGTCGCACCCGCGGTGAGCACGCGCTTGACCATGCGGTCCTCCAGCGAGTGGTAGGAGAGCACGACCATCCGGCCGCCGACCGCTAGTGCGTCGACGGCCGCGGGCAGGGCGCCGGCCAGCGCGGCGAGCTCCCCGTTGACCTCGATCCGCAGCGCCTGGAAGGCCCGCTTGGCCGGGTGCCCCCCGGTACGGCGGGTGGCCGCGGGGATCGAGGACCGGACCAGCTCGGCGAGCCGGGCCGTCCCGGCGAACGGCTCCTTCGCGCGCTCGCGCACCACGGCGTCGGCGATCCGGCGGGCGAACCGCTCCTCGCCGTACTCGCGCAGCACCCGGGCCAGCCGGTCGGCCGGGTAGGTGTTGACCACCTCGGCCGCGGTGGTCCCCCGGGTCTGGTCCATCCGCATGTCCAGCGGCGCGTCCTGCGCGTAGGCGAACCCGCGCCCGGCCTCGTCCAGCTGCATCGAGGAGACGCCGAGGTCGAAGAGCACGCCCTGGACCCGGGCCACGCCGAGCCGGGCCAGCACCGCGGCGAGCTCGTCGTAGACCGCGTGCACGAGGGTGGCCCGGTCGCCGTACGGCGCCAGCCGCTGTCCAGCCAGTGCCAACGCCTGGGGGTCGCGGTCGAGGCCGACCAGCCGCAACGACCCGAACCGCTCGAGCAGGGCGGCGCTGTGCCCGCCCAGCCCGAGGGTCGCGTCGACGAGCACCGCCCCCGGTGCCTCGACCGCCGGCGCGAGCAGCTCGAGGGTGCGCGTGAGGAGGACCGGAACGTGCGCCGGCCCGGTAGGGGTCATGGGGTCAGCTGCTCAGCCGGGTCGTGAGGAGCAGGAGGAGCAGCGCCAGGCTGCCCATGAGACTGAGCGCGCCACCCAGGAGCAGGGCGCTCTGCCGGATCTCGGCGGCGAGCAGCCCCTCGGCGGACGGCTCGGCGGCGGGGCCGCCCGTGACGTGCGTGTCCATCTCGACCCTTCATGAACGGTGGCGCGACTGGGAGGTGCGGTGGTGCCGGTGGTGCGGGGCCGGGCTGCTGGTCGTGCGACCAGGTCTCCAACCGCTCGCGCTGACCGCTCTCGGTCCGCCGCGGTCCTGGCGCCGGGGAAGGGACGTCAGGACGGTGCGGTGGCGGTCCGTGGGACGGGGCGGGTGGAGACCTCGCCGTACGACCGGGGCGCTCGGGATGCCGGCGACGGTCGGGCGGGCTCAGATGAGTCCGGGCAGCACCTCCTCCGAGAGCTCCGCGAAGGGGCCCTCCTGCTCGGCGCTGTAGCGGGTCCAGGCTGCTTCGTCCCACACCTCGACGCGGGTGCCGACACCGATGACCACGCAGTCGCGGGTCAGCCCGGCGTAGTCCCGCAGCTCGGCGTTGACCATCACCCGGCCCTGCTTGTCGGGGGTCTCGTCGGTGGCCTTGGCCATGAACATCCGCTGGAAGTCACGAGCCACCTTGCTGGTCACCGGCGCCTGCCGGACCCGGTCGTAGATCACGTCGAACTCGGCGTCCGGAAAGACGTACAGGCAGCGCTCCTGGCCGACGGTGATCACCAGGCCGCCCGCCAGCCGGTCGCGGAACTTGGCCGGCAGGAACAGCCGGCCCTTGTCGTCCAGTCGTGGGTGGTAGGTGCCCAGGAAGCGGGGCGGCCGCTGCCGGCGCTCCCCACCGGACCGGGGGTCGCCGCTGCCGCGCCCGTCGTCCTCCGACTGCGCCACATCGACCCACCTCCCCACGCCGGAACAGGTATCTCTCCCCCAGTGCGCACCACGGTACTCCACTTCGCTCCACCGTCAACCATCTCAGCGCACATCTCCCCCGTTCGGCCGACCCCCGCTCCACGGAGCACACCGCTGCGGGCTCCCCGGCCCGACCGCGGTGCGGCGGCCCGCCGGTCGGGAGGAACGGGATCCCGCGTCCTCGCCGGGCCGCAGGACGTGCGGTCGCCCGGCCGACCTGCCACGGAGACCTGACACTGATCTGTGACCTGCCGCCCCGGCCGGGCCGCACCCGCCGCTGGTTGGATGGCGGCCGTGAGCAGACGGGGACCAGACCCGCTTCCGCGCGCGCTCGCGGTGGTGGCGCTGGTGGCTGTCGCTGCGCTCGCGCTGCAGGCCCGGCAGGGCCTCGACTGGGACAGCCTGGCCGAGCCGCTGGACGTCCGCTGGTCCCGGCTGGTGGTGACTGCCGTCCTGCTCGCCGGGCTCGTCGGCATCGGCCGCCGCCTCCTGCGCCGGTTGCGCCGGCCGTCCGTGCCGAGGAGCAGCGACGACGACGTCGTGGAGCCGGAGGGCGAGCCGTTCCCGTGGTACCTGCGCGCGCTGGCCGTCGTCCTGGTGCTCGCGACGATGGCCGTCGTCTTCTCCCTCCTGAGCTCGCTCGGCCCGATCCCCCGGCCGGCCCCTCCGCCCGTCGCCGGACCCTCCGTCTCGGGCCCCCAGGGCCCGGACGCCTCGCGCGTGCTCGGCGCCGGTGGGACCTCTCCGGTGCTGCTCGTGGTCGTCGGCGCCCTGCTCGTCGCCGCGGTCGCCTCCCGGTGGAACAGCCGCAGGCGCCCCGAGCAGGAGGTCGAGGGATTCGGCGAGCGGGCGGCGGTCCGGCGGCTGGCTCGGGCCGTCGACGCGGCGGAGCAGGAGCTCGGCCGGCACGCCGACCCGCGTGCTGCGGTGCTGGCTGCGTACGCCGTGATGAGCCGGCACCTCGGCACCGGGCTGGTCCACCGGGGTGGAGCCCTCCCCGGCTCCGACACCGCCACCGAGCTGCTCGAGCGGTCGGTGTCCGCCGGCCTGGTCAGCGGCGACCCGGCCGGTCCCGCCCGCACCCTGACCGAGCTGTTCCGGGAGGCCCGGTTCAGCAGTCACCCGATGGGCGAGCCGGCCCGGCACACCGCCGAGGAGAGCCTGCGGCAGGTCCGCGCAGAGCTGGGAGCCCGCCGTGGCTGAGCCACGGCGGACCGAGCACCCGGACCGCTACCCGGACGACGACGAGGCGATCGGCGGACGCCGCTCGACGCAGGTCCTGATCGCGGGCGCAGCGTCCGGCGTGGCCGTCGCCACCGCGATCTTCGGCTGGGCCGGGCTGCTGGCCGCCGTGTCGCTGGTCGCGGTCGCGGCCGCGACCGCCGCCCTCTCGCGGGTTCCGGCCGCGCCCACCCCCCGTCAGTCGCCGCGTCCGGGGCCGCCCGTGCAGAACGCGCCGTTCCGGTCCTACCGGCAGGTCGCCGAGGCCATGTCCTGGGCCGAGGTGTCACCGCGGCACTTCGACCTCGGCACCCGGCCGGTGCTGGTCCGGCTCCTGGCGACCCGGCTCGCGGACCACCACGGCGTGGACCTGGCAGCCGACCCGGACGCGGCCCGCCGCCTGGTCGGCGACGAGGTCTGGCACTGGCTCGACCCGGACCGGGAGGTCGACCGCCGGGGTCAGCCGCCCGGGCTCGACCTCACCACCCTCGAACGCATCGTCGACCGCCTGGAGCAGCTGTGACCCTCACCCCGACTGCCCTCACCCCGGCCGAGACCAGCCGCCTGGCCCACTCCGTCGTCGACGAGATCGAGCAGGTGGTCGTGGGTCGGCGCCGGGCGCTGGAGCTGGTCCTGCTCGGGATCCTCGGCCGCGGCCACGTCCTGCTCGAGGACGTCCCCGGCCTCGGCAAGACGATGATGGCGCGCTGCTTCTCCCAGGCACTGGGGCTGTCGTTCCGGCGGGTCCAGTTCACCCCCGACCTGCTGCCCGCCGACATCACCGGCCTGTCCGTCTACGACCCGGGCGAGCGCACCTTCGACTTCCGGCCCGGCCCGATCTTCACCCAGCTGTTGCTGGCCGACGAGATCAACCGCACGCCGCCCAAGACCCAGGCCGCGCTGCTCGAGGCGATGGCCGAGGAACAGGTCTCCAGCGACGGCGAGACCCGGCCGCTGCCCCAGCCGTTCATCGTGCTGGCGACCGACAACCCGATCGAGTACGAAGGCACCTACGCGCTGCCGGAAGCCCAGCTCGACCGGTTCCTCCTGCGGGTGTCGTTGGGCTACCTCTCCCTCGACGACGAGCAGGAGCTGCTCGCGCGACGGATGCGGCATGGCTGGGCCCCACCCGAGCTGCGGCCGGTCGTCGACGCGGCGACCGTGCTCGCGATGCGGGAGTCGATCGAGCTGGTCCAGGTGGAGCCCTCGGTCCTGCGGTACGCGGCGTCGCTGGTGCACGCGTCCCGCGAGCACCCTCAGGTCACGGTCGGCGCCAGCCCGCGCGGCGGTCTGGCGCTGGTCGCCATGGCCCGGGGGCAGGCGGTGCTCGAACGCCGCGACTACGTCACCCCGGAGGACATGAAGTCGGTGGCTGTGCCGGCTCTGGCGCACCGGATCAGCCTCCGGCCCGAGCTGTGGGTGCGGAAGGTGACCTCGGCCGACGTCGTCGTCGACCTGCTGCGCACCGTGGAGGTGCCGCGCTGAGCACCGTGCGCGTCCCGCTGTCGTTCACCGCGACCGCCCGGCCGCGGCGGCTCGCCCTGATCGCTGGACTGGCGGTGGCCTTCGCCGTGGCGACCGCGCACGGCGAGCTCCTGGTCGTCGCCGTCGTGCCGCTGGTGCTGCTCGCCCTCACGCCGCGCGATGCCGTCCCCGAGACGATCGAGCTCACCGCCGTCCTCGGCAGCGCGAGGTGCGTCGAGGGCGACGAGGTGACCCTCGAGCTGCGGGTGGCCGTGGCCGGAGCCGACCGCGTCGACGCCGACCCCGAGCTGCCGCCGTGGACCGACGCCAGGTTCACCGGCCACCGGGACGAGGACGGTTCCCGGGTGCTCCGCTGGACCCTGGTGCCGAGGCGGTGGGGCCGGCACCGGGTCGGTCCGGTCCGGCTGCGGGTGCACGCCGGCGGCGGGTCGTACGTCGCCCGGGCCCAGGTCGAGGTCGGCGACCTCGTCGTGTACCCGGCCGCGGCGGCCCTGGCCCGCGCCGTCGCTCCGCACGAGCTGGCGGCCCCGCTGGGCGAGCACACCAGCCGGGCGGTCGGCTCCGGCGTGGAGTTCGCCGGGGTGCGCCCGTACGGCCACGGCGACCGGCAGCGCGACGTCGACTGGCGGACCTCGGCGCGCCACGGCGAGCTCTTCGTCCGTCAGTACGCCGCGGAGCGGGCCTTCGACCTCGTGCTGGTGCTCGACACCGCCGCCGACGCCGGCGAGGCCGGCCGGTCGTCTCTGGACCTCACCGTCCGGGCCGCCACCGGGCTGGCGCAGACCTACCTGCGCGCCCACGACCGGGTCGGCCTGGTCACCTTCGGTGGGCCGTTGCGATGGCTGGCGCCGGCGGCCGGACCACGGCAGCTGTTCCAGGTCTGCGAGGCGGTGCTGGCCGTCCGGCCGGACCAGACCGAGCAGGACGCCGGGCCGCTGCACTACGGCCTGGGTCACCTGCCGCGAGGCATGCTGCCGCACCGCGCCTTCGTCGCGCTGCTCACCCCCCTGCTCGACGAAGGGCCACTGGACGCGGTGCGCCTGATGCGCGAGCGCGGCTTCGCCCCGCTGGTCATCGACGTCCTCGACGCGGAGCCCGAGACCGCGCCCGGGTCGCGCACCGACGCGCTGGTCCTGCGCACCTGGCGGATGCAGCGGGACGCCCTCAAGGTCGAGCTCGCGAGCATGGGCGTCGCGGTGCTCGACTGGGACGGCGACGCCGAGCTCACCGGGGGCCTCCTGCACGCGATGCGAGCCTCCCGCCCGGGGAGCCGGTCGTGGCAGTGAGCGCGCCACGCGGACTGCCGACGACCCGTCGGGAGGCCGCCGCGGCCGTCGCCGTCGTTGCCGTGGCCACCGCCGTCGCCGGCGTCGCCGCTGTCCCGGACCTCAACCGGTTCGTCGTGCTGCTCGCGGCGCTGACGGTCACGGCAGCGGTCGTCGCCGCGCTGGTGCCGTGGCGGCTGGCGGGAACGGTCACGGTGCTCGTCGCCGTGCTCACGGTCCTGCTCGCCGGCACCCTGGACGCGTCCTCCCTGCGCCCCGTGCAAGCCGTGCTGGACGCCGCGCTGCTGCTCGCCCTGGTCGGCGCCCTGGGCGCACGCGAGGAGCGGGCCCGGCGGTCGCCCCACGCCGCCTCGTTGGCCGCCCGGTCGCAGGCGCGGCGGTGGGGGTCGCCGGCGATGGCACTAGGGGCGGGAGCACTCGTCGCAGCCACGGCAGCCCAGGACGTCGTACCCTCGGTGGCGTTGGTACTCGCCGGTCTGGTGGCCGCGGTGATCGCCCTCATGATCGCTGCGGGGGCCCACCGCAGTTAGCGCGGTGTGGCGAGATCGTTATCTAGAGGCTCACCCAGGACTCGGTTGTGATGACAGACTCCCGGGAGAACAGGGGACCCGCGTCACAGCGGTCCGGCGGTGAGCGCGAGGAGGACCCTTGAGCGTGGGCGAGACGACCGAGAGCACGGCTGACCACGCCGGGGGGCCGCGAGCGGCCAAGGCCGACCTCGCCGCGCTGGCCGACACCACGACCCGTATCCGGCGGGCGATCGAGGGCGTCATCGAGGGCAAGCGGGAGACCGTCCAGCTCGCCATCACGGTGATGCTGGCCGAGGGCCACCTGCTCATCGAGGACGTCCCCGGTGTCGGCAAGACCATGCTCGCCAAGGCGCTGGCGCGTTCGGTCGACTGCTCCGTCCGTCGGGTGCAGTTCACCCCGGACCTGCTGCCGTCCGACATCACCGGCGTCTCGATCTACAACCAGGAGCGCCGCGAGTTCGAGTTCAAGCCCGGGGCGATCTTCGCGAACATCGTGGTCGGTGACGAGATCAACCGCGCCTCGCCGAAGACGCAGGCCGCGCTGCTCGAGTGCATGGAGGAGCGGCAGGTCACCGTCGACGGGGAGACCTACGAGCTCGCCGTGCCGTTCATGGTGGTCGCGACCCAGAACCCGATCGAGATGGAGGGCACCTACCCGCTGCCCGAGGCGCAGCGCGACCGGTTCATGGTGCGGCTGTCCATGGGCTACCCCAACGAGCAGGCCGAGCTCACCATGCTCGACACACACGGCCAGCGTTCCCCGCTCGACGACATGCTCGCCGTGTCGGACGCCACCGAGCTCGCCGACCTGATCCGCGTCGTGCGCGGCATCCATGTCTCCGACCAGGTCCGGCAGTACGCCGTCGACCTGGTCGTGGCGACCCGGTCCTCCCCGGAGCTCCGGCTGGGCGCCTCGCCGCGCGCCACCCTGCACCTCATCCGGGCCGCGCGCGCTGCGGCCGCCCTCGATGATCGCGACTACGTGCTCCCGGACGACGTCCAGGACCTCGCCGTCGCCGTCCTCGCCCACCGGCTGCTCCCCACGGCCGAGGCACAGATCGGTCGCCGCGCGACCGAGGACATCGTGGCCGACATCGTCGCCGCCGTCCCCCTCCCCGACGAGTCGCGCGGCAGGCGGAGCTCGCTGTAGTGCGCGACGGTCTGCAGGGTCTGACGACCCGGGGACGATCCTTCATCGCCGCCGGCGTCGCCGTCCTGATCGCCGCCGTGGCGACCTCGCAGAAGGACCTGCTGCGCGTCTCCATCCTTCTCCTCGCCCTGCCCCTGGTGAGCGCCCTCGTCGTGGCCCGCACCCGCTACCGGCTGTCCTCGCGCCGCCGGCTCGGCTCGGCCCGCACCGCCGCCGGTCAGGACACCGCGGTGACGCTTCGCCTGGACAACGTCTCGCGCCTGCCGACCGGGCTGCTGCTGGTCGAGGACAAGGTGCCCTACGTCCTCGGGTCCCGGCCGCGGTTCGTCCTCGACCGGGTCGAGCCCCGCGGTCGCCGCGAGGTGACTTACACCGTGCGCTCGGACGTCCGCGGCCGCTACAACCTCGGCCCCCTCTCGATCCGGCTGACCGACCCGTTCGGCATGTGCGAGCTGCAGCGCTCGTTCAGCTCCCGCGACACGCTCGTGGTCACGCCGCCGATCGCCCGGCTCCCGTCGGTCGCCCTGTCCGGCGAGTGGACCGGGAGCGGCGAGAGCCGAGCGCGGTCGCTCGCCAGTGCCGGCGAGGACGACGCGGGGGTTCGCGAGTACCGACAGGGCGACGACCTGCGCCGGGTGCACTGGCGCTCGACGGCGCGGCTGGGACAGGTGATGGTCCGTCGCGAGGAGCAACCGTGGCAGGCCCGGGCCACGCTCCTGCTGGACACCCGCTCGTCCGCCCACGCCGGCGAGGGCCCCGCGTCCTCGTTCGAGTGGGCGGTGGCTGCCGCCGCGTCGGTCGGGGTGCACCTGGTCCGCTCCGGCTACCACCTGCGGCTGCTCACCGACACCGGCGCCACCGTCGAGGGCGGCAACCTCGGGCTCGACGGCGGCAGCAGCGACGTCGAGGGTGCGCTGCTCGACTCGTTGGCGGTGCTCCAGCTGTCGGCGGGGGCCAGCCTGCGCGACGCCTCGGGCGGCCTGCGGCGTGGCGGCGGCGACGGCCTGCTCATCGCCCTGCTCGGCGCGCTCGACCTCGAGGAGTCCCAGCTGCTCGCGCGCCTGCGACACGGCACGACCACGGCCGTGGCCATCGTCCTGGACACCCCCACGTGGAGCGTGGGTACCAGGTCTCGCGTCACCCCGGCCGACGTGGCGGGGTCGATCGAGCTCCTGCGGGCATCCGGCTGGCGGGTGCTGCGCGCGAGAGCCGGTGACTCGCTGCCGGACATGTGGGACCAGGCCGGACGACACGCGCCCGCCGGCGGCCGCGACCTGGCCGGGGCCGGTCGATGACCCGCGGCTCCCTGCGGATGCCGATCGCAGCCGCCTTCGCCACGATCGCCACCGCGATCTGCCTCGGCCCGTCGTTCCTCACCGGGAGCTGGTTCCTCCCGACCGCCTTCGGGGTCCTCGTGGTCGGCGCCGGCTGCGAGGCAGCCCGGCGGATGGCGGCCTCCCGGAGCACAGTCCCGGTTGCCGGTGCCGCTGCCCTGCTGCTCTACCTGCTGGTGCGCTACGCCAACGACGAGGCGCTGTACGGCATCGTCCCCTGGACGGCGTCGGTCGACCGCCTCGGCGAGCTCGCGGCGGCCGGCCGGGCCGACATCAACCGCTACGCGGCGCCGGTCGGCGTCTCCCCCGGCATCGAGTTCCTCACCGTCGGCGGCGTCGGCCTGATCGCGCTGCTGGTCGACACCCTGGCCGTGACGTGGCGCCGTGCGGCCCTCGCCGGGATGCCGCTGCTGGTCCTCTACACCGTGCCGACCGCGATCACCCCCGACGGCGTGAGCTGGGTGGCGTTCGCCCTCTGCGGCATCGCGTACCTCACCCTCCTGCTGGCCGAGTCCCGCGAGCGGGTCAGCCGTTGGGGCCGGCCGATGCGGTACACCGCGGAGCGCAGCAACTACCGGCCCGAGGTCGACTCGGCACCGCTCGGGCAGGTCGGCCGCCGGGTCGGTGCCACCGCGCTCGGCCTCGCCCTCGTCGTGCCGGCCGTGCTGCCCGACCTGTCGGCCGGCACGTTCGGGTTCGGCGGCGGTGGCTTCGGACGCGGGGGCAACGGTGGCAACGAGGTCACCGTCATCAACCCGATCCTCGACCTCGGGGCCAGCCTGCGGCAGGGCGAGAACACCCCGCTGATCCGCTACCAGGGCAAGCCGACCTACCTCCGGCTGGTGGGGCTGGACGACTTCACCGGCGACTCCTGGGCGCCGAGCGACCTCAAGGTGTCCCGCGACGAGAACGACGTCGAGAAGGGGCTCGCCGACGCGCCCGGTCTCAGTCCGGCGGTCCCCCGCACCAAGCGGACGTACCAGATCGAGGTGTTCGACCTCGACCAGCAGTGGCTGCCGCTGCCCTACCCGACGACCCGGGTGCGTGACATCGACGGCACCTGGCTCTACGACCCCTCGACGTTCAACGTGTTCGGCGAGAACAGCTCGACCCGGCAGATCGGCTTCACCGCCCGCTCGATCTCGGTCGAGCCGACCGCGGACCAGCTGGCGGCCGCTTCCCCGTCGGTGCCGTCCACGTTGCGGCGCTACCTCGAGCTGCCCAAGGACCTGGACCCGACCATCGCGGCGCAGGCGCGCACCGTGGTCCGCCGTACAAAGACCAACTACGACCGCGCTGTCGCGCTGCAGGACTGGCTGAGCGGGCCGGACTTCACCTACTCGCAGACGGTCGACTCGGCAGGCGCCGGCGACCGCAACGGTTCGGCCGCCATCGTCGCTTTCCTCAACGCCCGACGGGGCTACTGCGTCCAGTTCGCCTCGACCATGGCCGTGATGGCGCGGACCCTGGGCATCCCGGCGCGGGTCGCCGTCGGTTTCGCTCCCGGCACCCGGCAGGCCAACGGCAGCTACGTCGTGGGTGCCCACGACGCGCACGCCTGGCCGGAGCTGTACTTCTCCTCGGTCGGCTGGTTGCGCTTCGAGCCGACCCCCGGCGGGCCTCCCGGCGTCGAGCCGCCGGCGTACGCCGTCGAGGCACCCGCGCCCGGCACGCCGACCGACGGCCAGACCGGTGGCCCGTCACCGACGAGCAGCTCGGACAGCACCTCGCCGGCCAACCCGAGGCTGCGCGAGGACGTCCTCGAGCTGCCGCAGTCCGGCGGTGGCGGCATCGGCGCCGGCCCGGTCCGGGTGCCTGTCCTGCCGTTCGTCATCGCGCTGGTCGCGCTGGTCCTGATCGCCGTCCCGTCCTTCACCCGGGTGCTGCTACGGCGGCACCGGTGGGCGGACGCCTCGACCCCCGGCTCCACCGCGCTGGCCGCCTGGGCCGACCTGCAGGACACCCTGGTCGACCACGGCTACGCCTGGGACCCCGCCGACCCACCTCGTCGAGGCGCGGCCCACCTGGTCGAGCAGCGGCACCTGGTCGGCGAGCCCGCAGACGCCGTGCGCCGGATCGCGGCCGCGACCGAACGGGCTCGTTACGCCCCGGTGATGCCGCCGGTGGGCGACCTGCGGGCCGACGTCGACACGCTGCGCCGCGCCCTGTCCGCGGACGCGTCCCGCCCGGCTCGCTGGCGCGCCCGGCTGCTGCCACGATCGGCCCGGACCGTCTCCACCGGCCTCGGCGAACGGGTCGCCGACCTGCTGGACGGGGTGGACGCGACGTTCGCCGCCGTGAGCACCCGGCTGCGCCTGCGCCGCAGCTGACGCACGGTCGACGGGCGTGGGGCCTCACCACCGGATGCTCGTTTGCGACCTGAGTCACCGACACGCCGAGTGACGGCCGGCGTGTCGGGGGCTCAGGTCGCAAACGAGCGCACTGAGGTCGCCGCTCGCTCGGCCGGTGAGGGCAGCGGGACGGCGGCCGGACGGGTCAGAGGCCGCCGCGACCGGTCTCGTCGCGACGCCGGTTCCAGCGCTCTTCCATCCGGGCCATGAACCCGCCGGACCCGCCCTGCTGGCGCTGCCGGCGGCCGGCGGCTGCTGCCCCCTGCGGCGGCCGACGGACCCCGCTGGGGTCCACGACGCCGAGCTGGGCCGCGGTGGTCACGGCGCGGTAGCTGCTGACCGCCAGGAAGGCGCACCCCAGCATGAGGACGAACCCAGCGATGCTGACCCACCAACGATTCGCGACCAGGCCGGTCATGAGCAGCGCGATACCCAGGACGAACCCAAGACCGGCGACCAGGACGCGCCGACGGAAGTTGCTTCGGGGGTCCTTGCCGCGCAGCGAGGACGCGAACTTCGGGTCCTCGGCATAGAGGGCTCGCTCCATCTGCTCGAGCAGGCGCTGCTCGTGCTCGGAGAGCGGCACGGACTCCTCCTCGGGACATATCGTCCAAGTGCAGGGTCGCGACCTGGAAGGCGCGTGCCCTCAGGATATGCGCCCGGAGCGCCGGATGAAACCCGGACCGACAAGCCTGTGAAGAACGGTGCATCAGGACCGGTTCCGTGGTTCCCCGGCACGCCCTGCGGACCGGTCCGCTCGACGGGACCCGGCGCGTCGCGGCTCAGCGGTCGGTGCGCCCGCGACGTTGCGTGCGAGGGGACGGCGCGACGTCCGGGCGGCGCGCACCGGCGTCGTCGGCGGTGGTGTCCCTGGCGCTGGTGGACCCGCGACGGGGGTCGACGAGGCTCGCCGGGCGGACGACGTCGCGACCGAACCGCCGGCCGGCCCGGTCGGCCGCCTGCTCCGCCTCCCGGCGGCCCTGGCTGCGCTCGCCGAGCACCAGCTGGTGCGGGGCCATCTCGGACTCGACCAGCCCCTCGACCCGGATGCCCACCAGCCGCAGCCGGGCCCGGTCGAGGCCCAGCGCCTCGTACAGCTGGCGGGCAGTGGCGTAGACGACAGCCGCGACGTCGGTGGCCTCGGGCAGCGTCCGGGACCGGGTGATCGTCGTGAAGTCGGCGAACCTGATCTTCACGCTGACGGTGCGGCCGGCCATCCCGGCGCTGCGGAGTCGGCCGGCGGTCCGCTCGGCAAGGCGGAGCAGCTCCCGGCGCACCACGTCGGGGTCGTCGACGTCGCGGGCGAAGGTCTCCTCGGCACCGATGCTCTTGTCCGGCTCGTGCGGCACCACCCGACGCTCGTCACGCCCCCAGGACAGCGCGTGCAGGTGGCTGCCGGTGGCCTGCCCGAGAGCGCGCACCAGCGTCGCGGCGGGGGTGTGGGCGATGTCGCCGACGGTGTGCAGGCCGAGCCGGGTGAGCTCCTTCTCGGTCTTCTCCCCCACTCCCCAGAGCGCACCCACCGGCAGCGGGTGCAGGAACGCCACCACCTCCGCCGCCGGCACCACGAGCAGGCCGTCGGGCTTGCTCCGGGTCGAGGCCAGCTTGGCGACGAACTTCGTGGACGCGACCCCGACCGAGCAGGTGATGCCCTGCTCGTCGGCGACCCGGTCCCGGATCTGCTGACCGATCTCGGCGGGACGCCCGAGCCGGCGCAGCGCACCGGCCACGTCGAGGAACGCCTCGTCCAGTGACAGCGGCTCGACCATGGGGGTGATCGACCGGAAGATCTCCATCACCCCGGCGGACACCGTGGCGTAGCGGTCGTGGCTCGGCTCCACCACGGTTGCCTGCGGGCAGAGCCGACGGGCCCGGGTCATGGGCATCGCGGAGTGGACGCCGTAGCTGCGCGCCTCGTAGGTCGCGGACAGGACGACGCCGCGGGAGCCACCGCCGATGATCACCGGGGTCCCGCGCAGCTCGGGTCGGCTGATCAGCTCGACCGACGCGTAGAACGCGTCCATGTCGACGTGCAGCATCGTGCAACCGGTGTCGTCACCGGGCGGCCCGGACGGAGGACCTGGCCGGTGCAGCTGCTGGCTGCGGCTCATCGCGGACCGTCCCCGGCCGGCTCAGAGCCGGGTGGCACGCACGTGCAGCTGGGTGGCCATGGCCCGGAAGTCGGGCAGCGCCGCGGTCGCGACCTCCAGCTCGACGAGGGCCTCCGCGGCACCGGGCTCACCGTCGACCAGGGCGCCGGGGACGAGGTCGGCGACGGTGCGGACGCCGTGCAGGGCCTCGACCCGCAGCCCGGCGACGTCGAGCAGAGCCACCAGCACGGGCTCGGTGAACCGCCGCGGCATCGGGTCAGCCGGTCCCCAGCGGCCGTCCGGGTCGTCGAGCGCGTGCCGCGCCTCGGCGAACCGGCCGGCCACCGCGCGGGCCAGCACGACGGCGTTGCGCGAGGCGACGAGCAGGCTGAGCGTGCCGCCGGGCCGCAGCACCGCGGCGAGCGCGGCCACCGCGGGCACCGGGTCGTCGACGTGCTCGAGGACGCCGTGGCAGAGCACCAGGTCGGCGCTGCCGGTCTCGACGACCTCGAGCAGTCCGGCGGCGTCGCCCTGCAGTGCGCGCACCTCGACTCCGGCCTCACCCGCCCGCCGCCGCAGCGCGGCGAGCGCGTCGGGACTGGGGTCGACGACGGTGACCCGGTGGCCGAGCCGGGCCAGCGGCACCGCGAAGCCGCCGGTGCCGCCGCCGACGTCGACGACGTCGAGCGGGTGGTCGGCCCTGCTGCCCCCGGTCGTGAGGTCGTGCAGGGCGTCCCAGACGACCGCGGTCCGCGGGGTGCGGGCGCTGCGGTCGAGCTCGTCGGCACGGGCGGTGGAGGAGGGCACGGGCTCAGGCTACTGACGCCGGCCGACGGCGACCGGCTCATCGGTCCGGTCATCCTCCGGAGCTGCCGGGGCTGGAGTGCCACAGCTTCCGCGGCGCGGACGACGCCTTGCCTGCCTCGGTGCGGGCCGCGGTCCTGGCGTCCTCCCCCGGCGGCTTGATGTCGGCGTACGGCGACTGGCGGAAGCCGCTGGGGTGCACCAGCACCCGCCGGGTGATGCCGCCGTCGGCCGGCGCGGCGTTGCGGTCGGTCCGGTTGCCCATCCCACCGGCGGCTCGGCCGCCGTGCTCGCGCGGCTCGTAGACGGTGGGACCGCCCCCGGTCGGCGGCCGGGTCATCACCGGCCGGGACGAGCGGCTCTCGGCGGCGCCGGCGACGGACCGGTCGGTGACCGGACCGGTGGCGGCCATCGCGGCGGCGACCGCGTCCAGCCCGCCCCCGAGCCAGGCCTCGTGCAGGGCCGGCAGCTCCCAGCAGCCGGTGGCCCGCAGCGACACCCCGCGCGGACCGGTGCGCCGGACGTGGCCGCGGACGACGAGCAGCCACGAGTGGAACAGCGTCGCGGCGTAGGGACCCTGCGCGTCCTCGAAGAAGGTGGCGTCGACCGGACCGCGGGCGTCGTCGAGGGTGACGAACACGACCCGCTTCCCGGACCGGATCGGCGGGGTCTGGGTGGCGACCTTGACCCCGGCGACGAGCACCTCGGCCTGGCTGCGGCAGCGCACCAGGTCGGGCGCACGGGTGGCGCGGATCGCCGCGAGGAACGGCTCGTAGAAGTCGACGACGTGCCGGGTGGCGTCGAGACCGAGCACCTCGAGCTCGGCACGCACCCGCTCGGCGCCGGTGAGCTCGGGCAGCCCGCTCGGCTCGATCGAGCCGGGGGCGTCGTCGAGCTCGAGGGCCAGCTGCACCGGGGTGGCCGCCACCGGCCGGGCGGCCTGCGACTGGCGGGCGGCAAGCGTCCGGACGTCCGGCCGCTCGACGGTGGTCAGCGCCTCGCCCTGCGCCGCGGCGACGGTGATGTCGGTACGGCGGTGCGCGGCCGCCAGCACGCCGGCCCGGGGGGCGGCGCTCCGGGTGGCCGCACGGCCGCGGGTCCGGCCGCCGCCGCGGGACACCGCGCGGCTCCACCGGTCGAGCTCGCCGACCTGCAGCAACAGGTCGCGCCGGGTCAGCCGGCGACTGCCGCCGTGGACGTGCCGGCCGGGCGCGACGGCCACCACCGAGCCGAGGGAGTACAGCGCGTCGAAGGCGCCGACGAGCACCAGCCGCTCGACGACCGGACGGGACACCGAGGCCCGGTGCCAGAAGTCGGCCAGCGAGCCGTAGGGACGCCCGGCCACCACCCGGGCCACCTCGGCCTCGGAGATGCCCTTGACCTCCGCGAGCGCCAGCCGGATGCCGTACCTCCCGGCCCGCTCCCACGGCCACTTTCCTTGCGGATCTTGAGACGACCCACCGCTCTCAGCACCGCGTGTCGTCTCAAGATCCGCACTGGGGAGGGGGAGGGGAAGGGGCTCCACCCGGTAGGTGGCGTCGGAACGGTTGACGTCGAGCGGCAGCACCTCGATGCCGAACTGGCGGGCGTCGTCGAGGATGAGCCGCTTCGGGTACATGCCGGGGTCGTGGGTGAGCACGCCGGCCAGGAACGCCGCGGTGTGATGGGCCTTGAGCCAGGCGGACTGGTAGGTCGGCAGCGCGAACGCAGCCGCGTGCGCCTTGCAGAACCCGAACGACGCGAACGCCTTGAGGACCTCCCACACCCGGTCGACGGTGGCCTGGTCGTAGCCGCGGGCGTAGGCGCGCGGGCGCAGCCACACCTCGATCTCGTCCTGGCCGCCGGGCGTGCCGAGGGTGCGGCGCACCTCGTCGGCCTCGGCCAGCGAGCAGCCGGTGAACGTCGCCACGATCTCGAGCACCTGCTCGTGGAAGACCACGACCCCGCAGGTCTCCTCCAGCGCGTACCGCAGGTCCTCGTGCAGGTACTCCGGCTCGGCCCAGCCCTGCCGGGCCTTGAGGAACGGCGTGACCATGTCGCTCTTCACCGGGCCGGGACGGAACAACGAGATGTCGGTGATGAGGTCGCCGAAGGTCTCCGGCGCGAACTTCCCGACCAGCTCGCGCTGACCGGGCGACTCGATCTGGAACATGCCGAGGGTGCGGGTCGACTGCACCAGGGCGAAGGTGGCCGGGTCGTCGAAGGGCACCTGCTCCTGGTCGTCGACATCCACCTCGACACCGTCGACCCGTCGTACCTCCTCGACGGCGTAGGCCATCGCCGACTGCATCCGGATGCCGAGCACGTCGAGCTTGAGCAGGCCGAGCTCCTCGACGTCGTCCTTGTCGAACTGGCTCATCGGGAAGCCCAGCCAGCTCGCCTCGACGGGCGTGCGGTCGAGCAGCGTGGTGTCGGACAGCAGCACCCCGCACGGGTGCAGCGCGACGTGCCGCGGCAGCCCGTCGAGCCGGGCGACCAGCCGGAACAGCAGGTCGAGCTGTCCGCTGCCGAGCCTGGACGCCCGCAGCTCGGGCAGCTCGGCGAGCGCGTCGTGCACGTCGCGGGCCCGGATGTGCGGGAACGCCTTGGCGATCTGGTCGATCTCGCCGGGCGGCATGCCGAGCGCGGCGCCGACGTCGCGGATCGCGTGCCGCACCCGGTAGGTGTCCATCATCGAGACGCAGGCGACCCGTTCACCGCCGAAGCGCTCGAGGATCTTCTCGTAGACCTCGGTGCGCCGGGCCGACTCGACGTCGACGTCGACGTCGGGCAGCGCCGCGCGCAGCGGCGAGAGGAAACGCTCCATCAGCAGCCCGTGCCGCATCGGGTCCACCCCGGAGATGCCCAGCAGGTAGTTGACCAGGCTGCCCGCGCCCGACCCGCGCGCGGCGGCCCGCACCCCCATGTCCCGGATCAGGTCGACCACGTCGGCGACGGTGAGGAAGTACGACGGGTAGCCCAGTGTCTCGATGACCCGCAGCTCGTCGTCGAGCCGACGGCGGACCTCGCTGGTGGCCGGCATCGCCCGCCGGCCGAGCCCGGCCTCGCAGCGCTCCCGCAGCAGCGCCTGCGCCGCACCGACCTTGTCGGCCACGGCGACCAGGTCGCCGCCGACTCCTCCGGACGTCGTCGCTCCGAGGACGTCGAGGTCCGGGAAGTGCACCTCCCCCATGCCCAGGTCGGCCCGCGGGTCGACGGCACACCGGTCGGCGACCCGCCGGGTCGCGGCCAGCAGCCGGCGGGCGGTCTGCTGGTCCAGCCCGGCGGCCGCGGCCACCTCCCCCGCCACCTCCGCCATCTCCTTGCCGGACTTGAGATAGCCCTCGGCGGTGACCCGGTCGACGTGCCGGGCGTCGAGGGCGACCAGCCGCCGGGACGCGTCGAGCACGTCGGCAGTCGGGGCGTCGGCGCGGTCGGCGTAGCGGACGGCGTTGGTGAGCACGGCGGTGAGCCGCTCCTCGACGGACAGCCCGAGCATCCGGGCGGCCCGCGGCCGGTCGTCGGGGCCGCGGTGCGAGACGACCTCGAGCAGCAGGTCGGCGCGCTCGACCACGTCGTACCACCGGGACAGCACGGCCCGGGCCAGGTCGGGGCGGCGGGCGGTGAGCGCCCGGCCCACCTCGGAGCCGGGGCCGAGCAGGACGAGCAGGCCGCCCCCGGCGTCGGCGGCGGCCCGGACGTGCTCGGCGACCAGGTCGAGGGTGCTCACCGGGCGACCGCGCTCGCCGCGCAGGTGGGTGGCCGACACCAGCCGGCACAGCGCCGCCCAGCCCGCCTTGTCGCGGGCCAGCAGGGTGACCCGGGGGTGCCGCGGGTCGACCGAGGCGCCGCCCCGGGCGGGTGTCCGGGCCAGCGACGGGTGCACCATCCTCGTGGCGCGCTCGTCCTCCGCTCGTCCCTCGCTCCGTCCTCGCCGCGCGACCGGGCCGGCGAGCAGCCCGGTCGGCTCCAGCGCGAGGTCGACGCCGAGCACCGGACGGACCCCCGCCGACCGGGCGGCCCGGGCGAACTTCACCGCACCGTAGACACCGTCGCGGTCGGTGAGGGCCAGGGTGTCCATGCCGTGCTCGACGGCCCGCTCGACCAGCACGTGCGGGTGCGAGGCGCCGTAGCGCAGCGAGTAGCCGGATGCGACGTGCAGGTGGACGAACGGGTCGCCGGAGACAGGTGCCATGGGAGTCGGGGTGAGGAGGTCGAGGGGTCGGGTCGCCGGCTCAGCCGGCACGCTGGGCGAGGTCGACGTGCTGCGGGAGCACCGGCTGGTGGGCCAGCCCGAGGGTGGTCTCGACCAGCGCGAGGAAGGTCTGGGCGTCGCGCAGCAGGTCGTCGGCCTCGCGCGGGGTGACCGCGCGGGTCAGCCCGGCCTCGGCCGCCGCCCGCTTGGTCGCGCCGGCGGCGAAGAACGCGGCCCACTCGGTGAGCTCGGGTGCCACCTGCGGCAGCACCGACCACACCGTGCGCGGTCGGCCCCGGGCCGCCCGGTCCGGTCTGGTGCGCACCGCGAGCACGGCAGCCGCGGTGCGCAGCGCCGCGAGGTGGGCCGCGGCGTAGCGCTCGGTGGCCACCGTGGTGGTCATGGCGGTCGCGAGGTCGTGACGGGCGGTGCCGAGCAGGTCGTGGGCCGCGGCGGCCACCGGCGGCCGCAGCACACCGGACCCGGCGCCGACCTGGCTGCCCCGCGCCGTCGTCATCGTCGCCACCCCCTCAGTCCTGCGCGCGGAGCAGTGTCCAGCCGCCCGCGGTCCAGTCGAAGCACAGGTCGTAGACCCCGGCCCCGTGCACCTGCCCCCGGGTCGCCTCCACCCGCCAGACCTCGCGCTCGCCGGTCAGCGCGCTGCCGCCGGCGGCCGCCTCGGGCCGTTGCCACCAGGCGCCGGTCTCGACCCAGCGCGCAAGCACCTCGCGCACCGCGTAGAACCGGCCCCGCCACAGGAACTCGGCCGGGTCCTCGTCCCGCCGCCGCACCTCGACCGGGTCGTCGTACCGACGGCTCATGGCGTCCCTCCCGGAGCTGAGGTGGACCGGCCGCCCGGCACCGTGGGGGTCGAGTCCACGGCGCCGGGCGGTTTCCCCGGTTGTCGAACACTTGTTCGAATGACTCCACAGTAGCCCCCTCCCCGGCGCCGCCGTCAAGCCGCTCGGGAGGACACGCCGATGTTTTCCGGCAGACGTGCCGCAGCGGCGCCAGTAGCCTCCGTCCGTGCTCTCCCACCCCAGCGTGCTCCGGGTCACCGACAGGCTGGCCGAGCTCGGCGCCCGGGGCTCGGTCCGCGCCCTCGACGGCTCCGCCCGGACCGCGGCCCAGGCCGCCGAGCAGCTGGGCATCGAGGTCGCCCAGATCGCGAACTCCCTGGTGTTCTCGGCCGACGGCACCCCACTGCTCGTGCTCGCCTCGGGCGGCCACCGGGTCGACACCGCCAAGGTCGCCGCCCTCGTGGGGGCGACGGCGGTGGACCGGGCCGACGCCGACTTCGTCCGTAGCCACACCGGCTTCGCCATCGGCGGGGTCGCGCCCGTCGGGCACCCGGAGCCGCTGCGCACGCTGGTCGACACCGCACTGGCGCGCCACGACGTCGTGTGGGCTGCCGCCGGTCACCCGCACACGGTGTTCCCCACGACGTACGACGAGCTGCTCCGGCTCACCGGCGGCAGCCCCGCCGACGTCGGCGTCGACCCGGGCTGACGCGCGCGCCGATGACTTCCGTCCGCACACGACGCTCAGCCGGCAGCCGGGACCGAGGCCGAGCAGGCCGCCGAGACCCCGAGACCGGGACCGGGACCGGGACCGGGACCGGGACCGGGACCGGCTGCTCCGCCGCCTGACCGCGGCGTTCCCCTACTGACCGCGGCCTGCAGGCCTCTGTCAGTCCGAGTTGATCACGTTTACGTGATCAACTCGGGAACCAGCGCAGCGGGGGCGGGGGCGGTCGGAGGCCGTCAGTCGCGGGCGCCGGCGACACTGCGCAACAGGTCCAGGTCCTTGCTGATGACCGCGTCGACCCCGACGGCCCGGGCCTGCTGCAGCGCCTGCGGCGTGTCGACCGGCCAGGTCATCACCAGGTCGGTGCCGCGGTGCAGCCGGTCGACCAGCTCGGGGGTCAGCAGCGACAGCCGCACCGAGACCCCGTGCACCGGCCCGGCCGCGACCCGGGCCAGCAGCCGGGCCAGCCCGCGCCGGCTGGCGGCCGACAGCACCCGCTGCACCGGGACGTCGAAGGCGTCCAGCATCCCCCAGCTCTTGGTGCACACCGTCAGCGACCGGCCGGGCGACACCTCGCGCAGCAGGGCGGCGACCCGCGGGGCCAGCCGCGGGTGCAACCCCTTGAGGTCGATCATCAGCCGGTGGTCGTCGCCCAGCGCCGCCACCAGCTCGTGCAGCTCCAGCCGGCGGTGCCGACTGCGGTGCACCAGCTCGCCGCGGTCCCACAGCCACGGCAGCAGTCCCATCGTCTTGAGGTGCCGCACCTCGAGCCGGCCGCGGTAGGCGTGCACGTCGGCCTCGACCAGATCGACGCCGGCGGCCAGGGCCTCGCGCATCCCGGCCACCGTGTTGCCCCGGCGGTGGGCGACCGTCAGCAGCGCGCCTCCGGTCATCGGCGAGGGACACCTCGAGGCGGCGGCAGCGGCACCGGCCCAGGATCTCGCTGACCCGGCACCGGGACAACCGCGCCCGGCGGTCGGGCGCGGGTCAGGCGTGTCATCACCGCGAGGGCTGCCAGCACGAGCAGGACGCCCGCCACCCCGTCGAGGATGTAGTGGTTCGCCGTGGCGACGACCGCGACCGCCATCGTCGCGGGCAGCACGACCCCCACGACCCGAAGCAGCACCCGACGGGCGTTCACCACCAGCGCGATGCCGATGAGCAGGTCCCAGCCGACGTGCAGGCTGGGCATCGCCGCGTAGGGGTTGGTGAAGGCCGGCGGCTGCAGCACGCGGTACGCCGTGGACTGCTCGGTCACCGTGTCGACCAGGGCCGGGTCGGCCAGTCGCGGTGGCGCGACCGGGAACAGGGCGAAGACCAGCAGACCCACGGCGCCGGACAGCATCATCGCGGCGCGGGTGAGGCGGTAGCCGTCCGGGTGCCGCATGAAGAGCCAGACCAGCACGACCGCGATCACCGGCCAGTGCCCCCAGATGTAGATCCAGTTCACGACGTCGGTCATGAACGTCCAGTCGAGGAAGGGCTGCTGGACGGCGTGCTCGACGCCGATCCCGAGGTCGGCCTCGAGGTCGGCCACCCGGCGGGCGTTCTCGAAGGCCGGTTCCGGGTTGGCCACGGTCTCGCCCCGGACGCCGAAGTACACCAGGACGGCCGCGCCGATGATCGCCACCTCGCGTGGGAGTGCTCGCAGTCGCGCGGGCATCTGCGTCACCCCCTGGGCGTCAGTCCCACCGTCGCGGTCCGGGCAGCGGTCCGCAAGGGGCCCACGACCCCGGCACCCGGGCGGGTCAGGCGAGGCGGGTGCGCAGCTGGCGGGCGACCAGGCCGGTCCCACCCAGCAGCAGCGCCGGCCCCCAGGCCAGCACGGAGGTCAGGGCGACCGCGCCGAGCGCGGCGGACCAGGTGACCCCGAGTGCAGCCAGCCCGACGACCAGCGCGCCCTCGCGCGGGCTGGCACCGTTGACGCCGGGGATGATGCCGGCCACCTGGCTGGCGCCGAACACCCCCAGCAGGGCGAGCGGCTCGACGTCCTGGCCGAGGGCGGCGAGGTTGCCCGTGAGCAGACCCATGATCGACAGCTGGTAGCCCATGGAGAGCAGGACGCCGGTGACGAGCACCTTCGGCGGCGGGAGCGGGCGGGCGGCGAACAGGCCGGGACGGAACCGCCGGAACGCGAGGGCCCCGAGCAGGAGCGCGAGCGCGATACCCACGGCCGCCAGCAGCAGCCGCGCCGGCAGGGCGGTGCCGGAGACGACCACGAACACGGCCAGCCCGAGCGCGCCGACCAGCCGGTCCAGGCCGACCTCGGCGACGGCCGACGGGCGGTTCATGCCGCTGCTGCGCTGCAGCCGGTGCATCCGCCACAGGTCGGCGCCCACGTGCCCGGGGGACGCCAGGCCGAGCAGCTCGCTCTCGGCGTAGACCCGCAGGTGCCAGCGCCGGCGCTGGCCACCGGTGGACAGCGCGTGCCACCGGAGCGGGCACAGGAGGTACTTGCCGACCACCCACGGGAGCAGGCCGAGCAGGGCCGGCTGCCACGAGGCATGCGGGATGTGCCCGAGGCTCCACAGCGAGACGCCGACGGCCACCAGCAGGCCGATGCCGGTGAGCCAGCGGGTCACCCGGGCCCGGGTGCGGAGCGGCACCGCGGCGGCGGGGGTGGTACAGGTCACGCGTTCTCCTCCAGGACCACCCAGGTCGTCAAGGGTTTCGGCAGGGGTCGGCCGGTCCGTCCGGCTCCTATTACCCCTTCGGTCGGCGTCCGACCCGTCTTGACGTCCATAGGGTGGGACAGATGGACCCGGCGCCCGCCCTCGTGACGCTGCACGTCTGGGGCGTGTCGCGCGGGGCGGTGCCCGCGGCGCTCGCGCGGATGGCGCTGGACCGCGGACCGCTGCGGCGCACCCCTGGTCTGCGCTTCGGCAAGCTGCTCGGCACCGGCAGCGGGCGCTCGTTCACCCTCCGGGACTCCGACCCGCGGCACTGGGGCGTCCTGGCCACCTGGGCCTGCGAGGCCGACGCCGCCGCGTTCGAGAACGGCCCGGTCGCCACGAGCTGGGGCCGGGTCTCGGAGGAGCGCCTGCGGGTACGCCTGAGGCCGGTGGCGAGCCGCGGCGCCTGGGCGCGGCGGAAGCCCTTCGGGGACCTGCTGCCCGGTCCGGCGCCGGAGGGCCCGGTGGCCGCCGTGACCAGGGCGCGGATCGCGCCGCGCCGGCTGCTGGCGTTCCGGCGCGCGGTGCCCCCGGTGTCGGCCGACCTGCACCGGGCCGAGGGCCTGCGGCTCGCTCTCGGCATCGGTGAGGCGCCGGTCGGGCTGCAGGGCACGTTCAGCCTCTGGGAGTCCGCCGCGGCGCTGACCGAGTTCGCCTACCGCCGGGCTCCGCACCTCGAGGCGGTCCGCCGGACAGCCGAGCTCGGCTGGTACGCCGAGGAGCTGTTCGCCCGGTTCACCGTCGTCGACGTCGAGGGCACCCTCGCCGGCCGGGAGTACGGGTCGCCCTGACTCAGGCCAGTGGCCAGCACACCTCGGTGAGCAGGTCGGCCGGGTCGTCGACGCCGGCCGGGTCGACGAGGTAGGACTCCCAGGGCGGTCCGGCGCTCTGCTCGCGCTGGTCGGCCAGCCAGCCTTCGAGCACGGCGTAGGCGTGGCCGAGCTCGGGATACGGGCCGGCGTGCAGGTACACCACCCGCCGCCCGCCCGGCAGGGCCGACCGGCCCGGCTCGCCCGGAGCCACCGCAGACAGGTCGGCCAGCCCGGACGCCGGTTGCTCGACGGGCACACCGATCTCGACGTCGGCCCGCTCCGGGCCGAACTCGTGGTAGCGGGCGTAGGGAGGGCCGGCTGTCGTCTGCGCCTGCGCAGCGAGGTGGGTCGCCAGCAGGGTCATCTGTTCACCGAACAGCTCCCCCAGGTCCAGACCCTGCATCGGCCGCTGCACCCGCAGCGCCACGGTCGGCAGCTCGGGGTCCTTGCGTACCTCGACTTCGACGACGTCTGCCATGCGGCCAGCGTAGGACCGAGCCCGTGCCACCCGCCCGGGCCGAAGGGCCCGAAGCCGCCTCCTCGCGGTGCCTCCCGTCGGCACGCGCCCACGACGTGGCCGGCCGACGCCGCGGTCACGGGTGCGAGACTTCGGCGGGTGACCACCATCCGCGACGTCGTCGTCGTGGGCAGCGGGCACAACGCCCTCGTCGCCGCCTGCTACCTGGCGCGCGAAGGCCTCGACGTCGAGGTGGTCGAGAAGGACACCGTCCTCGGCGGCGCCGTGTCGACGGTCGAGCGCTGGCCCGGCTACCAGGTCGACCGCGGCTCGAGCGCGCACATCATGGTGCGGCACACCGGCATCGTCGAGGAACTGCGGCTCGGCGAGTGCGGCCTGACCTACCTCGACATGGACCCGTGGGGCTTCGCCCCGTTCGGCGACGCCACGAGCGGCGAGCAGCAGGCCATCACCTTCCACGTCGACCTCGACGCCACCTGTGCGTCGATCGCCGCCCTCTGCGGCGACGGGGACGCCGAGGCGTACCGCCGGTTCGCCACCGACTGGGCCGACCGCAACGAGCGGGTGTTCGCCGCGTTCCAGGACCGCCCGTCGCCGGGCCGCCTCGCCCGGCACCTGTGGGGCATCGGCACGGCGGCCGGCAGCAAGGACGGACTCGAGCTGTCCCGGCAGTTCCTGCAGCCGGCCGACCAGCTGCTCGACGAGCACTTCGCCGACGAGCGGCTCAAGACCGCGCTGTCCTGGCTGGGCGCCCAGTCCGGGCCCCCCGGCCACGAGGTGGCCACCGCCGACCTGGTCGGCTGGAACACCCTCCTGCACCGGATGCCTCCGGGCCGGCCCGTCGGCGGCTCAGGGGCGTTGACGGCCGCGCTGGCGGAGCGGCTGCGGCGCCTCGGCGGCACCGTCCGGGCGGGGGACGCCGTCACCGCCATCACCCGGGCGGGCGACCGGGTCACCGGCGTCGTGACCGCCGGCGGGGACCGTCTCGCGGCCCGCGCCGTGGTCGCCGGCTGCCACGTCCTGACCACCCTCGAGCTGCTCGGCGACGCCGCGCTGCTCGCCCGCGCGCGCCGAGCCGTCAGGGTCGGCAACGGCCTGGGGATGGTGGTCCGGCTGGCGACCCGCGACCTGCCGCGCTACCCGAGCGCAGACGCGACGTCGTACGCCGCGATGCAGCTGCTCGCGCCGAGCCGCGCCCATCTCCGCGCGGCCTACGGCGACTTCGGTGCCGGACGGCTCCCGCGCGAGCCCGCGGTCCTCGTGATGACGCCGACGGCCCTCGACACGAGCATCGCCCCGGCGGGCCGGCACGTCGTCACGGCCTGGGCCCAGTGGCACCCGTACGAGCTGGGCACCGGCGAGCGCTGGGACGACATCCGCGACCGCGAGGGCGAGCGGATCGTCGCCCAGGTGGAGCGGGCGGCACCCGGGTTCACCGCCGGCATCGAGCAGGTGCACGTGCAGACACCACTGGACCTGGAGCGCGAGCTCGGGCTGCGCCGCGGCAACGTCATGCACGTCGAGATGGGGCTGGACTCGATGTTCGCCTACCGGCCGCTGCCCGAGCTGGCCGGTTACCGTACGCCGGTGCGCGGCCTCTTCCTCACCGGCGCGTCGACCCACCCCGGCGGCGGCGTGTTCGGTGCGTCCGGCCGCACCGCGGCGCGGGTCGCGCTGGCCGGCCGACGACGGTGGCGCTGACCGTGGCGGCCGGGCGCCGTGCCTTCGGCGGCAGCCGGGCCCGGCGCCAGGGGCCGCCGTCGCGCGCCGCGAAGGCCGTCCCGTGGCTGCTGCTCGCCCTCACCCTCGCCGCGCAGGTCAGCTATCCGCTGGTCCAGGGCGAGCGGCTGCACCGGGTGACCATCGCGATCGTCGTGCTCGCTGCCGCCACCTGCGTGGCGCATGCAGCGGTGCATCGCGGGACCGCGTGGGCCGCCGGACTCGTGGTCGTGACCGCGGGCGGCGGTTTCGCCGCGGAGGCGGTGGGGGTGCGCACCGGGCTGCCGTTCGGCGACTACACCTACCGGGGCACGCTCGGGCCGGAGGTCCTCGAGGTCCCGCTGGTGGTGCCGCTGGCCTGGACGATGATGGGCTACCCGGTCCTGCTCGCGGCCCGGCGGCTGACCCGGCGCTGGGTGGTGCCGGTCGGTGCCCTCGGGCTCACCGCATGGGACCTGTTCCTCGACCCGCAGATGGTCGGCGACGGGCACTGGCGGTGGGGCGACCCGGCGCCGTCGCTGCCGGGGGTGCCGGGCATCCCACTGACGAACTTCGGCGGCTGGCTGGCGGTGGGCGCCGCCATGATGCTCGTGCTCACGGTGGTCCTCCCCCGTGGCCGCCCTCCCCGGCCGAGCGAGGCGGTGCCCGCCGCGCTGCTCGCCTGGACCTGGGTCGGGTACGTCCTCGGCAACGTGTTCTGGTTCGGCACCGGGTCGGTGGCGCTGGTCGGCGGGGTGGGGCTCGGCCTGCTCGTGCTCCCGTACCTGTGGTCGCTGTGGCAGTCGCGCCCGTGACCGTGCCGTCGTTGCTCACGAGGGTGGGCGCGGCCCTCGCCACCGCCGGCGCGCTGCACACGGCCTGGAACGCACGGCTGCTACGGGTGCCGCCGGCCGACCCGCCGCCGGTGGCCGAGCCGGTCGCCGTCCTTCTTCCGGTGCGCGACGAGGCGCACCGGGTCGAGCCCTGCCTGCGCGCGCTGCTGCGGCAGACCGGGGTGCGCGACCTGCGCATCCTCGTGCTCGACGACGGGTCCACCGACGGCACCGCCGACGTCGTCCGCCGGGTGGCAGGCGCCGACCCACGGGTGCGCGTGCTGACGGGCGACCCGCTGCCCGACGGGTGGTGGGGGAAGCCGTGGGCCTGCCAGCAGCTGGCGGACGCCGCCGAGGGCGCCGCCGTGCTCGGCTTCGTCGACGCCGACGTGGTCCTCGCCCCGAACGCCGTCGCGTCCTCGGTCGCCCTGCTGCGGTGGGGCGGCCTGGACCTGGTCTCGCCGTACCCGCGGCAGCTCGCGGTCAGCGCCGGGGAGCGGCTGGTGCAGCCGCTGCTCCAGTGGTCCTGGCTGACGACCGTGCCGCTGCGGCTCGCGGAGCGCTCGACCAGGGAGTCGCTCGCCGTGGCCAACGGCCAGCTCCTGGTCGTCGACGCCCGTGCCTACCTGCGGGCCGGAGGGCACTCGGCCGTCCGCGACGTGATGCTCGAGGACGTCGCCCTGCTGCGGGCGGTGCGGCACACCGGGGGGCGGGGCACCGTCGTCGACGGCACCGACCTCGCGACCTGCCGGATGTACGACGGCTGGGCGGAGCTCCGTGAGGGATACGCGAAGTCGCTGTGGTCCGCCTTCGGCTCCCCCGTCGGGGCCGTCGCGGTGGTCGCGGGTCTCGGTCTCGCCTACGTTCTGCCCCCGCTCGCCGCTCTGCGCGGCTCGCGCGCCGGGCTGGTCGGCTACCTCGCCGCGGTCGCCGGCCGGGCGGTCACCGCCCGCCGGACCGGCGGGCGCGCCCTCCCGGACGCGTTCGCGCACCCGGCGTCGATCGTGCTGTTCGGTGTCCTGGTGGCCGACTCGCTGCGGCGTCGCGGCGCGGGGACGCTGACCGCGCGCGGCCGCCGGCTCTGACCGATCCGGAGTCCCCGGCTCACCTCGCCGAACGCAGGAGCGACCTGGAGTCGCCGACCGGCACCATCTGTGACACCGCTCGCGCCTCGGCCGGCCGACGAGCTCGGGCCAGGGTGGCCATGGTCCCGATGCCGCGCGAGGCTGGGTCCCATGCCTACCGAGGACGACGTACGACGCACCTGCCTCGCGCTGCCGGGGGTCACCGAACGGACGAGCTGGGGCCAGCCCGCGTGGTTCGCACGCACGCTCATGGCGCGCATCTGGGAGCCCGGCGTCGTCACGGTCAAGACGCTCGAACGCGAGGCGATGGCGCGCACCGCACCCGAGACCTTCTTCTGGACCCCGCACCACGACCGGTCTCCCCAGCTCCTGCTCGTCCGGCTCGACGTCGTGCAGCCGGACGAGCTCGATGAGCTGCTCGAGGAGTCCTACCGGATCGCGGGTACGGTCGCCCGGTGACCTCTCGCGCCGCGACCGGCATGTGCTTCGACCGCACCTACCCGCCCACTTTCGTCACCGAGGTTGCCCGCCGCCTCGACGACGGTGGCGCCGACCAGCTGTGGGTGATCGAGGACTGCTTCTTCACCGGCGGGATCAGCCTGGCAGCGGCGGCGCTGACCGTGACCGAGAGGCTGCAGGTCGGGCTCGGGATCCTGCCGGCCGTCGCGCGCAACCCGGCGGTCACCGCGATGGAGATCGCCACCCTGTGCGGCCTGGCACCGGGCCGGGTGCTGCCCGGCATCGGGCACGGTGTCCAGTCCTGGATGGCGCAGATGGGGGCGAGGACGCCGTCACCGCTCACCACCCTGGAGGAGGTGATCGTCACCGTCACCCGGCTGCTCGACGGCGAGACGGTGACGACGCACGGCCGCGAGGTGCACCTGGACGAGGTGACCCTCGACCGGCCGCCTGCCGACCCGCCGCCGGTGCTGGCCGGCGTGCGCGGGCCGAAGTCGATGGCCCTGGCCGGCCGGGTCGCCGGCGGCGTGGTGCTCGCCGAGCCGGCCGCGCCGTCGTACGTGCGGATCGCTCTCGACCAGGCCGGGCACCCGGACCCATTCCACGTCGCGGTGTTCGCGCCGCTGTGCGTGACACCGCGGCGCGCGACCGCGCACGAGATCATGGCGCCCTGGCTGGCCGAGCGGCTCGACGACCCGAACGCCGGCATCACCGCACTGCCGTTCCACGACGACCTGATGACCATCTACCGCGACCGCGGGATCGCCGGTGTCCGCGACCTGCCGGCCGACTGGTGGGCCGAGATCGGGCCGATCGGCACCCTGGACGACGCTGCGTCGCACCTGGCCGCCCTGGAGGCCGCCGGCGTCCACAGCATCGGGCTCTTCCCGGCACCCGAGCTCGAGGTGGGGAGGTCCCAGATCGAGGACGTGCTCGCCCTGGCCAACCGCTGACGTCCGGCACCAGGTCCGGCTGTCGAGCCGTCGCATCCCGTGTCTAGGGTCGCGGGATCCGTGGACCGAGGAGGAATCCCATGGCCTGCCGGCTGACCGAGATCGTCATCGACTGCCAGGACCACGAGCGGGTCGGCGCCTTCTGGGCATCGGTGCTCGGCTACCGGGTGAGCGACTCGTCCGACGGACCCGACGACTGGTACCGCCAGCTCGCCGGGCCGGCCGGCTCCGGGCCGACGATCCTCGTCGTGCGTACGCCCGACCGGCCCAAGTCGACGAAGAACCGGCTGCACCTGGACGTCAACGCGACCGACCGGGACCAGGACGCCGAGGTGGAGCGGATCCTCGCGCTCGGCGCCCGCCGGGTCGACATCGGCCAGGGCGAGCAGACCTGGGTCGTGCTGGCCGACCCCGAGGGTAACGAGTTCTGCGTGCTGCGCGCGCAGGTCGAGCCACTGCAGCCACCGGGCTGACCAGCCGACAACGACGGCGGCCCCGCCGACCGGTACCGGTCGGCGGGGCGGTCGCGCGTCCTGCGGTCAGCTCTTGGGTGCGAGCACCCCGTCGATGATGTAGACGGTGGCGTTGGCGGTCTGCACGTTGCCGCAGACGACCTGGGCGCTGCCGTTGACGGTGAAGTCCTCGCCGCTGCCGTCGACGGTCAGGGTGTCGCCCTCGAGCGTCTTGTGCTCGCCCGCGAGCTGGTCGGGGCTGAGCTGGCCGGGCACGACGTGGTAGGTCAGCACGGTCTTGAGGAGGCCGTTCGGGTCGCCCAGTGCCTTCTTCAGCGTGGCCTGGTCCATCGCCTTGAACGCGTCGTTGGTCGGCGCGAACACGGTGATGCCGTCGGCGCTGTTCAGGGTGTCGCCCAGCTTGGCAGCGCCCACGGCGGTGACCAGGGTGGACAGCAGCGGGTTGGCCGAGGCGGCGGTGGCGACCGGGACCTCGGCCATGCCGTTGAAGCTGCCCGCGCCGTCGGCCGGGACCTGTGCGCAGCCGGGACCGAACGGCGTGGTGGCCGCGTTCTCGGCCGGGGTGCTCTCTGCGGGGGCGCTGGCGGCAGCCTTGGGCGAGGCACCGCTGGCGGAGGTGGTGTCGCTGCCGCCGCCACAGGCGGCGAGCAACGGCACGGCGAGCGCGACACCAGCAACCGCGCGGACGAGGGAACGGTGAGAACGGAACATGGTCAGGACATCTCTCTCTCGGGGTGGGGTGTCACAGGGGTTCAGCCGACCGTCACTGCGGTCGAGTGCCATCCGGTCGCGCCGGAGGGGAACGGGGTAGCCCGGTTCTCGGGCTGGGGGCTGCCGGTGCTGTCGGTGGCGCGGACCTCGAGGACGTGGCTGCCGGGAGCGGCGTCCCATTCCCACACCCACTGCCGCCAGGTGTCGGTGGAGGGCACCTCGGCCAGCCGGGCGGTGGACCAGCGGCCGCCGTCCACGCGTACCTCGACCTTGTCGATGCCGCGGTGCTGCGCCCATGCCACGCCGGCGACCGCGACCCGGCCCGGTTGGAACCGGGCGAACGGCCGTGGGGTGTCGATGCGGGACATCGTCTTGATGGGGGCCCTCTGGGCCCAGCCACGCTCGGTCCAGTACGGCGTCGCGCGGTCGAACCGGGTCAGCTCCAGGTCGACCAGCCACTTCGTCGCGGACACGTAGCCGTACAGCCCGGGCACCACCATCCGCACCGGGAAGCCGTGCTCGGCCGGCAGCGGCTCGCCGTTCATCCCGACCGCGAGCAGTGCGTCCCGGCCGTCCATCACCACCGCGGTGGGCGTGCCGATGGTCATGCCGTCGACCGACCGGCTCAGGATCATGTCCGCGTCGGGGTGCACCCCCACCTCGGCCAGCAGGTCGGCCAGGCGGGCACCGAGCCAGCGCGCGTTGCCGGCGTACTTCCCGCCGACCTCGTTCGACACGCAGGTGAGGGTGATGTCCCGCTCGACCAGGTCGCGCGCGAGCAGCTGGTCGAAGGTCAGCTCCAGCTCGGTGTCGACCATCCCGTGCACCCGCAGCGTCCACCCGTCGGTGGGCACCTGCGGAACGACGAGGGCGGTGTCCACCCGGTAGAAGTTGTTGTTCGGTGTGACGAAGCTGCTGACCCCATCGACCGGGAGCTCGGTGCCGGCCGGCACAGGGGTGGCGGCACTCGCCGGTGCAGGGAGGTCGACGGCGGCGCGGGAGGCGGAGACGTCGGTGCGTCTCGCGTTCACCAGCCGCCCGAGGGTTCCGGCGGCGAGCGCACCGGCGGCGACCCAGAGCCCGGTGACGAGCAGCTGCCGGCGACGCTGGTCGGTGGCCGCCGCGCTGGCGCGGCTCAGCGGCCGCAGCAGCAGGATCAGCGCGATCGCCCCCACCACCGCACCGATCGACGACGGGACCGGGTCCAGCGGTTGCGCGTCCGGACGGGTCGCTGCAGCCGCCGCACCCACCAGACCCAGCGCCGCGACCCCGCCGAGGCCGATGATGCGCCGGCGGACGGCGAGGGCTCCGGTCGCGAGAGCGACCAGGACCAGGACGGCGAGGATGGAGCCGATCAGAACCGGCTTGTCGTTGGTGCCGAACTCGCGGACCGCGAACTCCTTGAGCGGCGTGGGCGTCGCGTCGATGACGCTGCCACCGACGGCGATGACCGGGGAGGCCTGCGGGCGGAGCAGCGCAGCCGACAGCTCGGCGACCCCGAGAGCCGCCAGCGCGGCGAGCACTCCGGCCAACGCTCCGAACAGCGGTCGCCTCGGGATGGGGGCGGCAGCCATGTCGGACATGCCGGGGGTTCTCCGCCGGGGCGGCGCCGGATTGGCGGTGTGACCTGGCTCACCCGGCCGGCGTCCCGGGGCTCAGCCCACCGACACCTGGGTCGAGGACCAGCCGGTGGCCCCGCGCGGGAAGGGCGAGGTCCGTCGCTCCGGCTGGGTCGCACCGGTGCTGTCGGTCGCGCGGACCTCGAGCACGTGGCCGCCGGGTGCGGCGTCCCACTCCCAGACCCACTGCCGCCAGGTGTCGGTGGAGGGCACCTCGGCCAGCCGGGCGGAGGACCAGCGGCCGCCGTCCACGCGCACCTCGACCTTGTCGATGCCGCGGTGCTGCGCCCACGCAACGCCCGCGACCGCGACCCGGCCGGGCTTCAGCTGCGCGAACGGGCTCGGGGTGTCGATGCGGGACATCGTGAGGACCGGTGCCCGTCGCGCCCACCCCCGCTGCACCCAGTACGGCGACTCCTTGTCGAACCGGGTCAGCTCCAGGTCGACCAGCCACTTGGTCGCGGACACGTAGCCGTACAGCCCGGGCACCACCATCCGCACCGGGAAGCCGTGCTCGGCCGGCAGCGGCTCGCCGTTCATCCCCACGGCCAGCAGGGCGTCCCGGCCGTCCATCACCACCGCGGTCGGCGTGCCGATGGTCATGCCGTCGGAGGACCGGCTCAGGATCATGTCCGCGTCGGGGTGCACGCCGACCTCGGTCAGCAGGTCGGCCAGCCGGGCACCGAGCCAGCGGGCGTTGCCGACGTACGGGCCACCGACCTCGTTCGACACGCAGGCAAGCGTGATGTCCCGCTCGACCAGCTCCCGGGCCAGCAGCTGGTCGAAGGTCAGCTCCCGTTCGGTGTCGACCATCCCGTGCACCCGCAGCGTCCAGCCCTCGGCCGGGACCTGCGGCACGAGCAGCGCGGTGTCGACGCGGTAGAAGTCCCGGTTGGGGGTGAGGAACGGGCTGAGCCCGCGGATCCGCAGGTCGGACCCCCGCGGTGCCGGCGTACCCGCCCCGGACGGCAGCCGGACCGCTGCGCGGGAGTCGGACACCGACGTACGGCGGCTGGTGACGAGGCGCCCGACCGTGCCGGCAGCCAACGAGCCCGCCGCGACCCACAGCCCGGTGACCAGCAGCTGACGACGCCGCTGGTCGGTGGTGGCCGACCGCGCCGCGACGAGCGGGCGCAGCAGCAGGGTCAGCGCCAACGCGCCGACCACGGCACCCACCAGCGACGGGACCGGGTCCAGCGGCTGGGCGTCCGGGCGGGTCGCGGCCGCCGCCGCACCCACCAGGCCGAGCACCGCGACCCCGGCCAGCCCCACCGTCCGGTGCCGCACCGCCAGCGCGCCGGTCGCCAGGGCGAGCAGCACCAGCACGACCAGGATCGAGCCGACCAGCACCGGCTTGTCGTTCGTGCCGAAGGTGCTGACCGCGAGCTCGCGCAGCCAGGTCGGCGTGAGGTCGATGACGTTGCCTCCGACCGCCACCACCGGTGACGCCTCCGGGCGGACGAGGGCCGCGGCGAGCTCGGCGGCGGCCAGCGCGGTGAGCGCTGCCAGCAGGCCGGCCAGGGCACCGAGCAGAGCAGTCGGCCCGCGGGGTGGTGGCACGGGTTCGGTGCGGTCGCTCACCCTGCGATCGTCCCCCGGAAGCCCCGGAAAGGGGCGCCGCGTCACCGGTTCGTAAGGTCGTGCGTCGTGGCGCGCGTCGTGGTGGTGGGTGCCGGGATGGGCGGGATGGCCGCCGCCGCCCGGCTCGCGACCCTGGGGCACGACGTCGTGGTGTGCGAGCAGTCCACGACCTGGGGCGGCAAGCTCGGCAGCTTCTCCCGGGACGGCTTCACCTTCGACACCGGGCCTTCACTCCTGACGCTGCCGGCCGTCTACCGGGACCTCTTCGTCAAGACCGGCGCACCGCTGGAGGACAGCGTCGAGCTCCGCCCGGTGGACCCGGTCGCGCGGTACCGGTTCCCGGCGGTCGACGGGCACCAGGCCGCCACCTGGCTGGACGTGCCCAACGCCTCGCGCACCCGCCTGCGCGCAGCGCTCGACGAGGCGTTGGGTGACGGTGCGGGCGCGGACTGGGACCGGTTGCTCGACCAGGCGCACGAGGTATGGCAGGTCACCCGGGCACCCTTCCTCGAGTCGGCGCTCGGCGGTGGCCGCGACCTGCTGCGCCTCGCGCGACGGCCCACCGACGTGCGCACCGTCGCCCCGTGGCAGACGCTGCGCGGGCTGGGTCGGCGCCGGCTGAGGGACCCGCGACTGCGGATGTTCCTCGACCGCTACGCCACCTACACCGGCTCCGACCCGCGCCGAGCGCCAGCGGCGCTGTCCGTCGTTCCCTACGTGGAGCAGACCTTCGGGGCCTGGTACGTCACCGGCGGGATGCGCCGGCTGGGCGAGGCGGTGCTCGAGCGGATGCAGCTGCGCGGCGCCACGTTGCGCACCGGTGCGCCGGTGTCGGCGGTTCTGGTCGACGCGGGACGGGCGGCCGGCGTCGTGCTGGCCGACGGGGAGCGGATCCCGGCCGACGTGGTCGTCTCCGACGCCGACGCCCGGCATCTCTACGGGGACCTGCTCCCCCGCTCCGTGGCCGGGACGGCGCGCCGTCGCCTGCACCGGGCCACTCCGTCGCTGTCCGGGTTCATCCTGCTCCTCGCCCTGCGCGGCCGCACACCGGCGCCGGCGCACCACACCGTGCTCTTCCCGGAGGACTACGACGCCGAGTTCGACGCGGTCTTCGGCCGGGACCCCCACCCCGTGGGCGACCCGACCGTCTACGTGAGCGCCCCCGACGATGCGGCACTGCGACCCGACGACGCCCACGAGTCCTGGTTCGTGCTCGTCAACGCACCCCGGCACGGCGCTGGGCGCGGCGCCGTCGACTGGGACCGGGAAGGCCTCGCGGCTTCGTACGCCGACCAGGTGCTCGACGTCATGGCCCGACGCGGCCTGGACGTGCGTGACCGAGTGCTGTGGCGCGAGGTCCGCACGCCCGCCGACCTCGAGCGAGAGACCGCCTCGCCCGGCGGGGCGATCTACGGCACCTCCTCCAACGGCCCCCGGGCCGCGTTCCTGCGCCCGGCCAACGCCTCCCCCCTGCCCGGGCTGTTCCTCGTCGGCGGCTCGGCCCACCCCGGCGGCGGGCTGCCGCTGGTGGGGCTGTCGGCCGCGATCGTCGCCGGGCTGGTCGGACCCGCCTAGCAGGTCCGGTCAGCAGTTCAGGTCAGGTTCAGCGAGCGCGTCGCATGCTGACGGTCCGAGCGCGCGACCGGCGCGAGCACAACCGAGGAGACATCTCATGAGGACTGCGAAGCTGGCAGCGTGGGGCGCGGCCCTGGCGCTGGCGACCGGGACGATCGCCGCGGCAACGGCCGGAGTCGGCAACGCCGCCGGACCCGCACGATCCGGCCCGATCGCCAAGGCGAAGTTCACCAACCCCCAGCAGAACTCCTACTTCCCGCTGGAGCCGGGAACCGTCTTCCGCTACAGCGGCAAGGACGGCGGGAAGAAGCTCACCGAGAAGCTGACCGTCACGGACAAGACAAAGGTCATCCAGGGGATCCGCGCCACGGTGATCCGGGACGTCATCCGCCGCACCGACGGCAGCCTCGCGGAGAAGACGACTGACTGGTACGCCCCGGACAACAAGGGCAACGTCTGGTACCTCGGGGAGAAGACCGCGACGTACAAGAAGGACGGCACGTTGGAGAGCCGGGACGGGACCTGGCTGGCCGGCCGGGACGGCGCCGTCGCGGGGCTGATCATGCCGGCCAAGCCGCGACCGGGGAAGGCGTACCGGCAGGAGTTCTACCCCGGCCAGGCCGAGGACCAGGCCTGGATCGTGTCGAACGACGAGAGCCGGACGGTCGCCTACGGCGCGGTGCAGAACGTCGTGCGCAGCTTCGAGTGGACCGCCCTCGAGAAGGGCGTGGTCTCGGTGAAGTTCTACGGGCCCGGCCTGGGGATCATCGCCGAGAAGGACGTGTCGGGAGGCACCGAGAACTTCCAGCTGGTCTCGGTCACCCGCCCGTAGCGGTTGACGGACGCCGGCAGCGGCGCGCGTGCGGGCGCGTGCCGCTGCCGGCGTCCTCGCCGTCACTGCAGGCGACGGCGCACCACCGTCGCCAGCTGAACGGTCCCGACCACACCGAGCGCGACCCACACGACTGCACCCAGGCCAGGCCACGGGTCTCCGAGCAGCGCCGCTGCGGCGAGGAAGGCAGCCGTCACGACGACGCGGGTGGGCCGCTCCCAGACGGTGACCACACCGACCTCGGTCATCCCGACCGCTGCTGCCCGGGCGCGCAGGTACTCCAGCAGCAGCATCAGCGCCGCTGCGACCGCGCAGACCCGCGGGTCGGCACCGGCGAGCAGCAGGGCCAGCACGAACGCCAGGTCCCCGACCCGGTCGGCGACCGAGTCGAGGACCGCACCCCAGCGGGTCGCGCGGCCGGTGAGGACCGCGACCGCACCGTCGAGGCTGTCCAGCCCACCGGCCAGGACGACGACGCCGGCGGCGGCGAGCAGCCATCCGCCACCGGCCGCAGCCGGCCACAGCGCGGCGACCGCGACGAGTACACCGAGCAGGGACACCAGGTCGGGCGAGGCCCCGGTGGCCGCGACCGGTCGCGCCACGGCGTACGACCAGGACAGCCAGCTGCGGACCAGCGCGTTGCCGCGCGGGTCGTACCCGCCGTGCAGCCGCTGCCACCCGTCCAGGTACTCCCCCAGACCTGTCGTCCGCTCGCGGCGGAACTCCGGCGTCACGGGCTGACTGGTCGTCAGGCGCGCTCGGCGAGGCCGAGGTTCGCGTAGATCTCTCGGGTCGCCGTCGAGGTGTTGAGGGTGATGAAGTGCAGCCCCGGCACGCCCTCGTCGAGCAAGTGGCCGCACAGCGCGGTGGCGGCGTCGACGCCGATCCGGCGCATCTGCTCGGCATCGTCCTCAGCCGCTTGCAGCCGGGCCGCGAGGTCGGCCGGGAACACCGCGTTGGACAGCTGCGCGAACCGCTCGATCTGCCGGACGTTCGTGGCCGGCATGATGCCGGGAATGATCGGCACGTCGCACCCGGCGGCGGCGACCCGGTCCCGCAGCCGCAGGAAGTCCTCGGCCCGGAAGAACATCTGGGTGATGGCGTAGTCGGCACCGGCGCGGACCTTCTGCACGAAGAACTTCGTGTCGGTGTCCCAGTCCGGCGAGCGCGGGTGCTTCTCCGGGAAGGCGGCGACCCCCACGCTGAAGTCGCCGGACGCCTTGAGCAGCCGGACCAGGTCCTCGGCGTACGCAACCCCCTCGGGGTGGGTGACCCATTCCGCGCCCGGGTCGCCGGGCGGGTCGCCACGCAGCGCCAGCACGTTGCGGACACCGGCCGCGGCGTACTGCCCGATGATGTGCCGCAGCTCGGCCGCCGAGTGGTTCACCGCGGTGAAGTGGCCCACCGGCATCAGCGTGGTGTCGGTGGCGATCCTGGCGGTCATGTCGACCGTGCGGTCCCGGGTCGAGCCACCGGCGCCGTAGGTGACCGAGACGAAGGTCGGCCGCAGCGCCTCCAGCTGGCGCAGGGTGACCCAGAGCTTGCGCTCGCCCTCCTCGGTCTTCGGCGGGAAGAACTCGAAGGAGTACGAGCGTCGGCCGGCGGACAGCAGCTCGCCGAGAGCGGGCGCGCGGCTGGGCATCACGCTGGCGCGCGACCACGGGTCGCGGAACGGCGCAGCGGTCATGCCACGAGGCTATCCGCCGGGTGCATCCGGACCCGGTAGCGGACCGGTAGACGGGACGTGCCCGTACGCTCATCAGGTGTGACGCCTGCTCCGGTCCAGCACCCGCTCGAGGCGGAGGGCCTGCGCGGCCGCGTCGACAAGGCACTCGACGACGTGCTCGCCCGCCAGGTCGACGTCCTCGACCGGGTGAGTGAGGACCTCGCCCCGCTGATGGAGGCCATCGCCGACCTGCTCCGCGGGGGGAAGCGGCTGCGTCCGGCGTTCTGCTACTGGGGCTGGCGCGGCGCAGGAGGGCGCGACGGTGCCGAGATCGTGACGGTCTCCGCGGCGCTGGAGCTGTTCCAGGCTGCCGCGCTGGTGCACGACGACGTGATGGACGGCTCGGACACCCGGCGGGGCCGGCCGGCCGTGCACCGGCGGATCGCCGCCCTGCACCGCAAGCACCGCTGGCTGGGCTCGTCGGAGGACTTCGGGGTCGCCGGGGCGATCCTGGCCGGCGACCTGTGCCTGTCGTGGTGCGACGAGATGTTCGCCGGCTCCGGGCTGCCCGCCGGGGACCTGGCCCGCGGCCGCGCGGTCTTCGACCGGATGCGCACCGAGCTCATGTGCGGGCAGTACCTGGACATGCTCGAGTCGGCGCAGGAGGCGACGTCCGTCGAGCGGGCCCGGCACGTGATCCTGTACAAGTCGGCCAAGTACTCGGTGGTGCAGCCACTCCTGCTCGGCGGCACCCTCGCCGGCGCCGACGAGCCGCTGCTCGCGACGTACGACCGCTTCGGCCGGGCACTGGGCGAGGCGTTCCAGCTGCGTGACGACGTGCTCGGGGTGTTCGGCGACCCCGCGGTGACCGGCAAGCCGGCCGGTGACGACCTGCGCGAGGGCAAGCGGACCGTGCTGATCGCCCTCACGCTGGAGCGGTGCTCGCCGGCCGACGCGGCTCAGCTGCGGGCCGGCCTCGGTGACCCGCACCTCGGCCAGGAGGGCGTCGACGCACTGCGTGCGGTGATCACCGACAGCGGGGCGCTGGCCGCCGTCGAAGAGCTGATCGCCGAGCAGTCGGCGCAGGCGCGGGCAACCCTGGCCGCCGCCGACGGCATCACCGAACCGGCCCGAGGTGTCCTCGCGGACCTGGTCGCCGCGGCCACCAACCGGGCCGGCTGATGCGTGCCGTCGAGGGACCCACCGACCACGTCGTCGTCGTCGGGGCCGGGCTCGGAGGCCTGTCCGCCGCGCTGCGGCTGGCCGGTGCCGGCCGTCGGGTGACCGTGCTCGAGCGCGAGGCGGTGCCGGGCGGCCGGGCCGGGCTGCTGGAGGCCGGCGGCTACTCGTTCGACACCGGGCCGAGCGTGCTGACGATGCCCGACCTCATCGCCGACGCCCTGGACTGCGTGGGCGAGTCGGTGGAGGACTGGCTCACGCTCGACCCGGTGACGCCGCTGTACCGCGCGCAGTACGCCGACGGGTCCTCGCTGGACGTGCACGCCGACGTCGATGCGATGGCGGACTCGATCTCCGCCCTCTGCGGACCGGCGGAGGCGGCCGGGTACCGGCGGTTCGTCGACTTCGTGTCCCAGCTCTACGCGCTGGAGATGCGCGACTTCATCGACCGCAACATCGACTCCCCGCTGTCGCTGATGCGCCCGTCGCTGGCCAGGCTGGCCGCGCTCGGCGGCTTCCGCCGGCTGGCTCCCAAGGTCGAGTCGTACCTCAAGGACGAGCGCACCCGCCGGGTGTTCTCGTTCCAGGCCATGTACGCCGGCCTGTCCCCGTACGACGCGCTCGCGATCTACGCCGTCATCGGCTACATGGACTCGGTGGCGGGGGTGTTCTTCCCGCGCGGCGGCATGCACGCGGTGCCGCGCGCCCTCGCGGGCGCCGCCGAGAAGCACGGCGTGGACATCCGCTACGGCGAGACCGTGACCTCGGTCGAGACGAACGGCTCGCGCGCCGTGGCCGTCGTGACCGCCTCCGGCCTGCGCGTGCCCTGCGACGCGGTCGTGCTCAACCCGGACCTGCCCGAGGCCCGTCGGCTGCTGGGCGAGCCGATCCGGCGCCGGCTGCGGTACTCGCCGTCGTGCTTCGTGCTGCTCGCTGGGTCGTCGGCGACGTACCCGGGCAACGCCCACCACACGATCTCCTTCGGGCACGAGTGGCGGAAGGTGTTCGACGAGATCCTCGGCGGCCGGTTGATGAGCGACCCGTCGTTCCTCGTGACCTCGCCGTCGGTGTCCGACCCGTCGCTGGCGCCCGCCGGCAAGGCGTCGTACTACGTCCTGTTCCCCACCCCGAACCTCGACGCGCCGCTGGACTGGCGCAGCCTGGGGCCGCGCTACCTCGACGAGGTCGTGTCGACCGTCGAGGCCCGTGGCTGGCCGGGGTTCGGTGCCGGGCTCGAGGTGTCGCACGTGACGACGCCGCTGGACTGGCAGGCGCAGGGCATGGAGCGCGGCACGCCGTTCGCTGCTGCGCACTCGTTCTTCCAGACCGGGCCGTTCCGTCCGCGCAACCTGTGGGGCGAGAACGTCGTGTTCGCCGGGTCGGGTACCCAACCAGGCGTGGGTGTCCCGATGGTGCTCATCTCCGGCCGGCTGGCCGCGGAGCGCATCCTCGGCCCTGACCCGTCGTACCGCTCCCGCGCCTGGCTCTGACCGTGGCCGAGCCGAACCGTGGGTGCGACTGGTGAGCGTGCGTGAGCTGGACGCGGCGGGGATCACCGACCCGTGGTTGCGCGACGCCTACGAGCAGTGCCGACGCCTGAACTCGGCGCACGGCAAGACGTACTACCTGGCGACCCTGCTGCTCCCCCGGGCCAAGCGCCCCTACGTGCACGCGCTGTACGGCTTCGCCCGGTACGCCGACGAGCTGGTCGACGACCTCACCGCCCCGGACCCGGCCGCGCTGGCGTCCTGGGGAGCCGCCTTCCTGGCCGACCTCGACGACTCGGACCTGGGCGACGTACGGCACCCGGTCAGCCGGGCTGCGGTGCACACCGCACGCACCTGGGGCATCGCCCGGGACACCTTCGAGGCGTTCCTCACCAGCATGACCATGGACGTCACGGTCACCGGCTACCCGACCTACGCCGACCTCGAGCACTACATGTACGGCTCGGCCGCGGTGATCGGCCTGCAGATGGTGCCGATCCTCGAGCCGCTGGACGACCGGGCCGCGGGGCACGCCCGCACCCTCGGCGAGGCGTTCCAGCTGTCGAACTTCATCCGGGACGTCGCCGAGGACCTGCAGCGCGGCCGGGTCTACCTGCCGCAGGAGGACCTCGACCGCTTCGGCGTGACCCGGGCCGACCTCGCTCCCGGCCCGACTCCCCCGCAGGTGCGCGAGCTGCTCGCGTTCGAGATCGCCCGCAACCGTCAGCTGTACGCCGCCGCCGAGCCGGGGATCGCCATGCTGCACCCCACCAGCCGCGACTGCATCCGCACCGCGTTCCTGCTGTACGGCGGGATCCTCGACGCTGTCGAGGCGGCGGACCTGCAGGTGCTGGACCGTCGGGTGGCCGTGCCGCTGCGCCGGCGGCTCGGCGTCGCTGTGCCCGGCCTGGTCCGCGCCTGGCGGGCGCGGCGGGCCGGCTAGAAGCCCAGCGCCTGCGCGCGCCGCTTGACCTCGGTGCCGCGGTTCTCGCGCAGCGCCTGCACCGGCGAGCCGGGCAGGTCGTCGTCGGTGTAGAGCCAGCGCAGCGCCTCGTCGTCGCTGAACCGTGCGTCGCCGAGCAGGGTGAGCACACCGGGCAGGTGCTTGAGCACCTTGCCGTCCTGCACGAAGTCGGCGGGCACGGCCAGCGCGTTGCTCTCGCCCCGTCGTACGGCGATCAGCTGGCGCTCGTTGACGAGCTGCCGCGCCCTGCTCACGCCGACGCCGAGTGCGTCCGCGACCTCGGGCAGGGTCGAGCCAGCCGGGGACGAGTTCTTCGTACGCGTCGGCGTGGGTCTGGTCGGCCTCGGATCGCTGGTCGGTCACGACGGCAAGCCTGCCACGGCGTCATCCGCGCGCCTGGTCTAGGGTCCGGCGCCAGACACCATGGGGGACGCTGACGCGCTCGAACCCGAAGAGCTGGCGGTCCGACCTGGGCGGCTGCTGACAGCCGAGACCTGCGCGACCACCGCGGCCGGCCTGGTTCTGTTCAGCATCGTCTCCGGCGTCCCGCTCCAGCTCCTCCAGTTCGGCGTGTTCGACACGCCCGTCGATGCCGGCGATCCGGCGTTCCTGTGGTTCATCGCGCCGGCGGCGCTGCTGGCGCTCGCCGGCATGGCTTTCGCGACCAGAGCCCGCCGCTCGCCGCTGACACCAGCGCTCTTCGGGCTCAGCGGGGCGGCGACCGTTGTCGGCGGGATCCTGGTCGGGGTCTACGCCGTCGCCTACCTTCGCCTGCTGACCAGCTAGCGGGCCGCGGCCTTCACCGCGACTGCCGGGTCCGCGAGCAGCGTCTCGTCGACCACGGCGTCGCGCTGCATCAGCCGCCGCGCCTGCACCAGGTCGCGTGGCCGGTCGACCGACACCGCCGCCACCAGCCGGTCGCCGGCCAGCCAGAACACCGCCCAGGTGTCGCCGGCCTCCCGCCAGACGGTGCGCTCCGCCGCCGGGTGGTGGCCGGCGTACTGCACCATCCGCCCCCACTGCTCGGACCAGAAGTACGGCACCGGGTCCCACACCTCGTCCCCGTCGAGGACGTTCGCGGCGGCGACCGCCGGGGCGTGCAGCGCGGCGTCCCAGTGCTCCACGAGCATGCGGGCGCCGTAGCGCTCCGACTCCCACGCGGCGCAGTCACCGACCGCCCAGACACCTGGCACCGAGGTCCGCAGCCGCGCATCGACCGCCACCGCGCCTCGCTCGTCGAGGTCCACGCCGTCGACCGGGTCGGGCCGCGCGCCGACGGCGACCAGCACCAGGTCGGCGTCGACCCGCGACCCGTCGGCCAGGTGCACGGCGTCGTCCTCGACGGTGCTCACCTGGGCGCCCAGCCGCAGCTCGACAGCTGACCACCACGGCAGCATCCGGCTGCCGACCTCGGACGGCAGCGCCGTGGGCACCGGCGTGCCACCGCTCTCGAGCACCGTGACGCGCACGCCGGCGGCCACCGCGGCGGTGGCGACCTCGGCTCCGATCCAGCCCGCGCCCACCACCGCCAGCCGGGCCCCGGGCACGAGAGCGGAACGCAGGGCCAGCGCGTCCGCGCGGGTCCGCAGCGTGACGCCCTGCCCGTCGGGCAGCCGCCGCGGCACCGCGCCGGTGGCCAGCACGCACGCCTCGAAGGCGAGGTCGCCGGCATCGGTCAGCAGGACCCCCGGCTCGACCCGCTCCGCGCGCACCCCGAGCCGCAGGTCGACCGCCAGCTCGGCCCAGTCGGCCTCCAGGGTCGAGTCGTCGGCCCGGCCCATGAGCACCTGCTTGGACAGCGGCGGCCGGTCGTACGGCGGCTCCTGCTCGGCGCCCACCAGGGTCAGTGCACCGGCGTACCCCTGCTGGCGCAGCGCCCGCACCGTGTGCAGCCCGGCCAGCCCGGCCCCGACGACGACGATCACCCCGGCAGCCTTCCAGGGCCGGCCCGGCCGCAGTGCCGCGGACCGGCATCGCCCACCATCAGGTCACTGTGCGTGACCCGCCGAGCACAGCAGTCGCTGAATCACACCGGTGTAGTACCACGAACCGGTAACAACTGCCCCCCGAGTCACATGCGTCACTCTGGTCACGGCAATATGTCTCGTTCGCACGGCATCACTCCTTCGCACGGCGACCTCTTCCCCCGACCGTGAGGACCCTCCATGGCTGCCCCCGCCCCCGCTCCGCGTCCGGCCCCGGTGCCCGCCGCCGGGCCGGCCCGGCCGGCCCGGCCCGAGACGAACCGGCCCAGCGGGTCCCGGCTGACCCCCCGGGCGCGCCGGCTGGTGCGCATCGCCCGCGGGGTCGGCGTCCCGCTGCTCGTCGCCGCTCTGGTGACGGCCGGCTCGCCCGGCTGGGGCCTCTACACGGTCAAGCGCGGCGACACCCTCGGGGCGATCGCGGCCAGGTACCACACGACGGTGGCCAAGCTGGTCCAGGTCAACCGGCTGCCCGGCAACGGCAGCCTCATCATCGCCGGCAGCGACCTCAAGGTCCCCGGCGGCCGGACCGGCGGTTCCGGCGGCGGCGGGGCGCGGTCCCACCTCGTCGTCCGCGGCGACACGCTGTCGGGCATCGCCGCCCGGTACGGCGTGGCGCAGGCCGCCGTCGCGCGCGCCAACCACCTGCCGAGCTCGAACATCGTCCGGCTCGGGACCCGCCTGGTCATCCCCGGTGCCGCACGCAGCACCACGCGGAAGAGCGGGGGGAGCAGCACCGGCGGCAACACGTTCGCGGGCCGTACCTACGCCAGCGCCGTGGTCGGCGCGGCCGCGCGCAACCGGGAGGTGCTCTCCCGGCGGAACCTGCCGTCCCAGTCCCGGATGCGGGACATCATCGCCGCCAAGGCCCGCGCCAACGGCGTCGACCCGGCGCTGGCACTGGCCGTGAGCTACCAGGAGTCGGGCTGGAACATGCACGTCGTCTCGGTGGCCAACGCCGTCGGCGCCATGCAGGTCATCCCGACCACCACCGACTGGATCTCCGGAGTCGTCGGCCGTCGCCTGGACCCGCTCGACCCGCACGACAACGCCACGACGGGGGTGGTCCTGCTCAAGATCCTCACCCGGTCGGCCGGCAGCGACCGCCAGGCGATCGCCGGCTACTACCAGGGCCTGCGCAGCGTCCGGGAGCGCGGGATGTTCCCCGACACGAAGCGCTATGTCGACAACGTCCAGGCCCTCCGGGCCCGGTTCCGCTAGGCGCGTCCGAGCCGGGCCTGACCCGTTCCCCCCGTAGACTCCCCGCGTGGACACGACCGTCAGCGACGCTCTCGTCGGGCAGCTGCTCGACGGGCGCTACCGCGTCGGCGGACGGCACGCACGGGGCGGCATGGCCACGGTGTACGAGGCCCACGACGACCGCCTGGACCGCACCATCGCACTCAAGGTGATGCACCCGGGCCTGGCCGAGGACGAGGAGTTCGTCTCCCGGTTCATCCGGGAGGCGCGGTCGGCGGCCCGGCTCTCACACCCCAACGTGGTCTCGGTCTACGACCAGGGCGCCGACCAGGGGCACGTCTACCTCGCCATGGAGATGGTGCGTGGCCGCACGCTGCGCGAGCTGATCCGCGAGAAGGGCAACGTCTCGCCCCGCGAGGCACTCGAGGTGCTCGAGCCGGTGCTGGCCGCGCTCGGCGCCGCCCACGCGGCCGGGCTGGTCCACCGCGACGTGAAGCCAGAGAACGTCCTGCTCTCCGACGACGGCCGGGTCAAGGTCGCCGACTTCGGCCTGGCGCGCGCGGTGACCGGCGCCACCAGCCACACCACCACCTCCGGCGTCGTCATGGGCACCGTCGCCTACCTGTCGCCCGAGCAGGTGACCAAGGGCATCGCCGACCCGCGCTCGGACGTGTACGCCGTCGGCATCCTGCTCTTCGAGATGCTCACCGGCCGCAAGCCGTACGACGGCGACACCGCGATCCAGGTGGCCTACCGGCACGTGCACGACGACGTCCCACCACCGTCCTCGCTCGTCCCCGGCCTGCCCGCCGAGCTCGACCACCTGGTCTCCCGTGCCACCAACCGCGACCCCGACGGGCGGCCGGCGGACGCCCGGGTCTTCCTGCGGGAGGTGTCGCGGGCCAGGCGGGCGCTGTCCGACGGCGAGCTCGACAGCACCGGACCGGCCATGCCCGCGGTGAACGGCCAGCCGGACCACACGCTGGTCGTCGACCTGACCCCCCGCCCCACCCTGCCGGCGCGGCGCGGCGACACCGGCCCGCTCTCCCCGCCGCCCGGCAACCGCCTCGCCCGCCGGCGCCGGCGCGGGCCGATCGCGCTGGCGATCATCGTCGCTCTGGCCGTGCTGCTGTCCGGTGCCGCTTGGTTCGTCGGCTACGGCCCGCTCAGCCGGACCACGACCCCCAGCCTGCTCGGGCTCACCCAGGCCAAGGCGGCCGCGACGGCCCGCAAGGACGGCCTCTCGGTCAAGGTGGTCGGCTACGGCTTCAGCGAGGTCGTCGCCAAGGACCTGGTCCTGCGCACCGATCCGACCCGGGGGTCCGCGGTCGACAAGGGCGGCACGGTGGGGCTGATCATGTCCAAGGGACCCGAGCGCTACCCCGTGCCCGATGTCGTGGGAAAGACCGAGGACGTCGCCCGTGCCGCGCTGGAGAAGGGCAACCTCACGGTGACCGTGCAGGACCGGCACAGCCTCAAGGTCCCCGAGGGATCGGTGATCGCGGTCGACCCGCCGCCGGCCACCCCGCTCAAGCGGAACGCGGCCGTCACCCTGGTCGTGAGCCAGGGTCCCCGGCCGGTCGCCGTCCCTCAGGTCGCCGGGCTTCCCGTCGAGGAGGCGAAGAAGGCTCTCGACGACGCCGGTCTCAAGCCCGCGGTGACCCAGAAGTTCGACGACGTGGTCGCGCCGGGGATCGTCGTGAGCCAGAACCCCACGCCGGGCACCGCGGACAAGGGCTCCGAGGTGCAGCTCGTCGTGTCCAAGGGGCCGCAGCCGGTCGACGTCCCCGACGTGACCGGCAAGCCGGTGGAGGAGGCAGAGCAGATCCTCGCTGCGGCCGGGCTGGCCGCCGACGTCCGGCGGATCCCCGGCCCGGGTACCGTCCGTAGCCAGTCGCCGGGCGGCGGCGAGACCGTGCCGAAGGGCACCGCGGTCACCCTGTACGTGTTCTGAGCCGCCCGGCCGCGGGTCCGGTCACTCCTGGTAGGCGTACCGCTCGGCGAGCCACGGATCGGCGCCGGTGTGGTAGCCGCGCTCCTCCCAGAAGCCGCGCCGGTCGGCGGTGAGGTACTCGATCGCCCGCACCCACTTGGCCGACTTCCAGGCGTACAGCGAGGGGCAGACCAGCCGCAGCGGGTAGCCGTGCTCCGGGGTGAGCGGCGCTCCCCCGGCGTGCGTCGCGAGCACCGTCGACGGCGCAGCGAAAGCAGCGAGCGGGAGGTTGGCGGAGTAGCCGTACTCGGCCCACACCATGACGTGCTCCACGCCCTCGGCCGGTGGTACCAGGTCGAGCAGGGCGGACGCTTGGACGCCGGTCCACTCGAGCCCGCGCACGGTCCACTTGGTCACGCAGTGCAGGTCGGACCGGACCGTGGTCTGCGGCAGGCCGACGACGTCCTCGGCGGTCAGTCGCAGCTCGTCGCCGGACGCGGTGGCACCGAACACACGCAGGTCCCACGAGTCGGGTCGTAGCCGTGGGACCGGTCCGTAGTGGACGACCGGCCAGCCGTGCGCCGGTCGCTGGCCAGGAGGCAAGGAGGTGTCGGCCGCCTCGTCAGGCGCGCCCCCGCCGTGGTCCCCGTCCGCCACCGCCTCATCCTGACAGACGGACCAGCCCGAGCGGGCCGGTGAGGGCCGACTACGCTCGCGACGTGGTCGTGGTCATGCAGCCGGATGCCTCGCAGGAGGATGTCGCCGCCGTTGTCGCCCGGGTCGAGTCGGCCGGCGGGGAGGCGTTCGTCAGCCGCGGGGTGACCCGCACCATCGTCGGACTCGTCGGCGACGTCGAGGCGTTCTCCGGGCTCAACCTGCGCGCCATGGCCGGCGTCGCGGACGTCATCCGCGTCTCCGCGCCGTACAAGCTGGTGTCCCGCATCCATCACCCGCAGATGTCCAGCGTGCTGGTCGGCGGCGTCCCCATCGGGCCGGACACCTTCACTCTCATCGCCGGCCCGTGCGCGGTCGAGACCCCCCAGCAGACGCTCGAGGCAGCCGAGATGGCCAAGGCCGCGGGCGCCACACTGCTGCGCGGGGGCGCCTACAAGCCCCGCACGTCGCCGTACGCCTTCCAGGGCCTGGGCGAGGCAGGGCTGAAGATCCTGGCCGAGGTCCGCGAGGCCACCGGGCTGCCGGTCGTGACCGAGGTCGTGGACGCGCACGACGTCGAGCTGGTGTCGTCCTACGCCGACATGCTCCAGGTGGGCACCCGCAACATGCAGAACTTCGGCCTGCTGCAGGCGGTCGGCCAGTGCGGCAAGCCGGTCATGCTCAAGCGCGGCATGCAGGCCACCATCGAGGAGTGGCTGATGGCCGCGGAGTACATCGCGCAGCGCGGCAATCTCGACATCGTGCTCTGCGAACGCGGTATCCGGACCTTCGAGAACGCGACCCGCAACACCTTGGACATCAGCGCCGTCCCGGTCGCGCACGCGCTGTCGCACCTGCCGGTGATCGTCGACCCGTCGCACTCCGGCGGCCGGCGCGACCTCGTCGTGCCACTGTCCAGGGCGGCCATCGCGGTCGGCGCCGACGGCATCATCGTCGACGTCCACCCGCACCCCGAGCAGGCGCTGTGCGACGGGCCGCAGGCGCTGGTCGACGACGACCTCCGGGCACTGGCCGCGGCCGTCCGCCAGCTGCCCCCGCTGATGGGGCGTCGCCCGGCTACTGCGGCCGCAGGGCTGACACCAGCACGCTAGCCGCCTGCTCCACCTCGTCGTCGTCGACGTCGAGGTGGGTGACCGCCCGGACGCGGCGACGGTCCAGCTGGCTCAGCAGCACACCGGCTGCCCGCGCCTCGGCGACGACCGACGCGGCGTCATCGACCTCCAGCACCACGATGTTGGTCTCCACGGCCGCGGGGTCGAGCACGCCCGGTGCGGCGGCAGCCACCCGGTCAGCAAGCAGCCGGGCCCGGCGGTGGTCGTCGGCGAGGCGCTCGACGTGGTGGTCGAGCGCGTGCAGCCCAGCGGCGGCGAGGACGCCGACCTGCCGCATCCCGCCGCCCAGCCGCTTGCGCAGCACGCGGGCCCGCGCGACCCGGTCAGCGGTCGACGCCAGCACGGAGCCGACGGGTGCGCCGAGACCCTTGGACAGGCACACGCTGACGGTGTCGAACAGCCGGCCGTACGTCGCCAGGGGCACACCTGAGGCGACGTGCGCGTTCCAGAGCCGGGCACCGTCCAGGTGCATCGCCACCTTCGCTGCCGCGGTCACCTCGCGCAGCTGCTGGATCGCGTCCAGCGGCTGCACGGTGCCGCCGCCGAAGTTGTGGGTGTTCTCGACGACGACAGCTGCCGTCGACACGAGGTACGGCCCGGCGTCGGGGCGCATGATCGCCTCGACCGCTTCGGGGTCGAGCAGACCACGGTCGGCCGACCAGGTGCGGGTGGTGAGACCGCCGAACGCCGCTGCCGCACCGAGCTCTGCCCGCACGACGTGGGCGTCGGTGTCGCAGACCAGCTCCTGGCCGGGCTCGACCAGCAGCCGGACGCCGAGCTGGTTGGCCATCGACCCGGTCGGGGTGAACAGCGCCGCCTCGTGACCGAGCAGCTCGGCCACCCGCCGCTCCAGCGACGTCACCGTAGGGTCCTCGCCGAACACGTCGTCGCCCACCTCGGCTGAGGCCATCGCGGCGCGCATCGCCGCGGTCGGGCGGGTGACGGTGTCGCTGCGCAGGTCGATCGGCACCGCGCCAACCTAGGCGACGGCGGAGCCCCGCACCTCGCCCAGGTGCCGCCCGAGCGCGGACAGGAACGCGTCCGGGCTCTGCAGGTGACAGGCGTGGTCGCCCTCCAGCTCCACCACCGAGACGTGCGGCAGCCGACCGGCGAGCACGTCGACGACCCGGCGCAGCCACGGGGCGGTCACCGTCCCGCGGAAGAGCAGCGTCGGGGCCACGACGCCCTCCAGCTCGGCCACCGCACGGCCGTTGCGGTCGACCGGCTCGCCCTGCCACGACAGAGCCGCCCGGTGCGGGAGCCAGCGCTCCCAGCCGGGGTGCGCGCGCGGGTCCTCGGCCGGGCCGACGAAGCCGGCCAGCCGGAGGAACCTGGCCAGGTCGTCCTCGTCCACCGATGTCCCGGTGAGGCCGTGCACGAACTCGTTGAGCTCGTCGACGTCCGGGTCGGGCTCGGCGAGCTGCTCCAGCACCCAGTAGGCCGCCGGCTCCACCAGCGCGAGCGAACGCACCAGGCCCGGGTACTCCATCGCCAGCTCGAGCAGAGCCCGCCCGCCACCCGACCAGCCCACCAGGTCGACGGCGGCCAGGCCGAGCTCCTCCAGGGTCAGCCGCAGCGACTCGCGCTCGGTGACAGCGGTGTACGTCGGGTCCCCCGGCTCGCCCCGCGAGCCGAGCTCGTTGCCGATCGGCTGGACCCGGACCACCCTGCTGCCGGACGACAGCGCCGGCACCAGCGGCAGCCAGGACAACCAGCCGGTCAGTCCACCGGGGACGAGGACCAGCGGTTCGCCGTCACCCACGACCTCGCGCGTCAGCGCCCGCGGCTCCACAGCCCGACGATGCGCGCGATGTCAGCCCTGCGCAAGCATCTCGGCGACGAGGAAGGCCAGCTCCAGGGACTGCGCATGGTTCAGCCGTGGGTCGCAGGCCGTCTGGTAGCGGATGGGCAGGTCGGTCTCGCCGATGCCACCGGCACCACCGAGGCACTCGGTCACGTCGTCACCGGTGAGCTCCATGTGCAGGCCGCCGGGATGGGTGCCCAGGGCCCGGTGCACCTCGAAGAAGCCGCGCACCTCGTCGATGACGTCGTCGAACCTGCGGGTCTTCAGCCCGTCCGGCGCCTCGAACGTGTTGCCGTGCATCGGGTCGCACACCCAGGCGACCGTCGCCCCGCTGGCCGTCACCTTCTCGACGACGGCGGGCAGGACGTCGCGGACCCGGTCACAGCCCATCCGGGTCACGAACGACAGCCGCCCCGGCTCGTCGTCGGGGTTGAGCCGCTCGACCAGCGCCAGCGCGTCGTCCGGCGAGGTGCCGGGCCCGATCTTCACCGCGACCGGGTTGCGGATCGAGGCCGCGAACTCCACGTGGGCGCCGTCCAGCGCCCGGGTCCGCTCCCCCACCCAGACGAGGTGGCCGGACACGTCGTACGGCAGACCGGTGCGCGAGTCGATCCGGGTGAGGGCGCGCTCGTAGTCCAGCAGCAGCGCCTCGTGGCTGGAGTAGAGGTCGACGGTGCGGAAGGCCTCCGGGTCCACGCCCGCGGCCGCCATGAAAGCCAGCGCCCGGTCGATGTCCCGGGCCATCACCTCGTACTTCTGGTGCGCGGTCGCCGACGCCACGAAGCCCTGGTTCCACGCGTGCACCTGCCGCAGGTCGGCGAGGCCGCCCTGGGTGAACGCGCGGACGAGGTTCAGGGTCGCGGCCGAGGCGTTGTAGACGCGCAGCAGCCGCTCCGGGTCGTGCCGGCGGGATTCCTCGGTGAACTCGATCCCATTGACGGCGTCGCCCCGGTAGGACGGCAGGGTCACGCCGTCGCGGGTCTCGAGGTCCGCGCTGCGCGGCTTGGCGAACTGGCCGGCGATCCGGCCGACCTTCACGACCGGCACCTGGGCGCCGTAGGTGAGCACCACGGCCATCTGCAGCAGCGTCTTGATCTTGTTCCGGATGATGTCGGCGGTGCAGTCGACGAACGTCTCGGCGCAGTCGCCGCCCTGGAGCAGGAACGCCTCGCCGCGGGCCACCGCCCCGAGCCGCTCCTTGAGCGCGTCGCACTCGCCGGCGAACACCAGCGGCGGCAGCACGCGGAGCTGGGCGACCACGTCGTCCAGCGCAGCCCGGTCCGGCCAGTCCGGCTGCTGTGCGGCGGTGCGGATCGGCACTGCCGGCGTCGGGTCGGTCGGCACGGACGGCACGGTCACCGCCCCAGGGTACGGTCGCCGACCCCGCCGGCCGGCCGCCCGCATGGGGCTCATTCAGGACAAAAAGGTGTGATCCAGGCCATAACTCGGCGCTTCAGCACTCGTTGCCCAGGGTGATCCGACCCTCGTCCCCCACCCAGGAGAGTCATGCGCCTCGCCCGTCCCGCTGCGGCCCTCGCCGCGGCCGCCGCCGCCGTCGCCCTGACGGCCACGCCCGCCTCCGCCGCGCCCAACGACCCGCTGTACGCCAAGCAGTACGGCCCCCAGCAGGTGCACGCCGAGCAGGCCTGGGCGACCAGCACCGGCGCCGGTGCCGTCATCGCCGTGGTCGACACCGGAGTCGACCTCAGCCACGAGGACCTGCAGGGCCAGCTGGTTCCCGGCGCGACGTTCAGCGGCTGCGCCCAGACGGGGCCGTGCGGCAACGGTGACTACCGCGGCCCGGACGGCGTCAACAACGGCGACGAGCACGGGACGCACGTCTCCGGCATCGCCGCCGCGGCGACGGGCAACGGCGTCGGCATCGCCGGCGTCGCCCGCAACGCGAAGGTCATGCCGGTGAAGGTGCTCGAGGGCGGCAGCGGCTCCTTCGAGGAGATCGCCGCCGGCATGCGCTGGGCCGTCGACCACGGCGCTGACGTCATCAACATGAGCCTCGGCGCCACCCAGGGCGTGCAGGCGCTGGTCCTCACCGGCGTCATCACCGACGTCCAGGACGCGGCGAACTACGCCTACAGCAAGGGTGTCGCCGTCATCGCGGCCGCCGGCAACGACTCGGTCCCGCTGTGCAACGAGCCCGGCTTCGACTCCCACGTCATGTGCGTCTCGGCCACGGACAAGCGCGAGGCGCCGGCGGCGTACAGCTCCGGCGCGGTCAAGCCCGACCTGATGACCGTCTCCGCCCCTGGCGGCTCCCTCGCGCCGGTCTGCGGCGAGGACATCGTGTCCACGGTGCCGGCCGGCACCAGCAGCTCGGGTGCGACCTGCGGCTACGGGAACAACTACGACGAGTACGCCGGCACCTCGATGGCGACCCCGCACGTCGCCGGTGTCGCCGCGCTGCTCGCCGCGCAGGGGCGCAGTGTGCAGAACATCTACGACACGCTCATGAGCACGGCCCGCAAGCCGGGGACGAACACCCGCGGCGTGTGGGACCCGAAGTACGGCTACGGCATCGTCGACGCACAGGCCGCGGTGGCCTCGCCGGGGGCGAGCCTGAAGATGGCGAAGAAGGCCCGCGGCAAGTAGTCGGGCTGACCTGGGAGACCGACCGCTGACCTTCGGCAGGAGTCAGCGGGGGCGCGCGGGCCGGACGGGATTCCGTCCGGCCCGCGTTCGCGTCCACCGCCCCTCCCCTGCGCGCCCCGCCCCCCCCTCGTCGCCGTTCGACCACGTATACGTGGTCAACCAGACCTGGACGGGGCTCCTGCGGCCCGCCAAGTGCCGGTACGCCACGCCAAGCAGGCGGGCCCGGACCCCCCCAGCGCCGGCGCCCACCCTTCGCGCCGTTCGACCACGTCTACGTGGTCAACGCGACCTGGACGGGGCTCCTGCGACCCGCCAAGCGCCGTTCGACCACGTATACGTGGTCAACCAGACCGGCCGCGGCAACTGCTCAGCCGAAGAAGACCTCGGCCTCGGCGTACAGGTGCGGGTCGACCAGCTTGAGGACCGTGGTCGCGTCGGTGAGCGGCACCCGCTCGATCTCGGTGCCGCGCAGGGCGACCATCGTGCCCCAGTCGCCGTCGTTGACGGCGTCGATCGCGTGCAGACCGAACCGGGTGGCCAGCCAGCGGTCGCGGGCCGTGGGCGTCCCACCGCGCTGGATGTGCCCCAGCACCGTGGTCCGCGCCTCCTTGCCGGTGCGCTTCTCGATCTCCTTCTCCAGGACCTGCCCGATGCCACCGAGCCGGACGTGGCCGAACGAGTCGAGCTCGCCGTCGGCCAGCGTCAAGGTGCCCTCGGCCGGCGTGGCGCCCTCGGAGACCACCAGGATCGGTGAGTAGTGGCTCTCGAAGCGCGACTCGACGTACTCGCACACCTTGTCGATGTCGAACGGAACCTCGGGGATGAGGATGACGTTGGCACCGCCGGCCATCCCGGCGTGCAGCGCGATCCAGCCCGCGTGCCGACCCATCACCTCGACGATGAGCGCGCGGTGGTGCGACTCGGCCGTCGTGTGCAGCCGGTCGATGGCCTCCATCGCGACGTTGACCGCGGTGTCGAACCCGAAGGTGTAGTCGGTCGCGTTGAGGTCGTTGTCGATCGTCTTGGGTACGCCGACGACGTTGACGCCGTGCTCGTGCAGCTTCGTCGCGACACCCAGGGTGTCCTCACCGCCGATCGCGATGAGCGCATGCACCCCGAGCCGTGCCAGGTTCGCCTCGATGTGGTCCAGGCCACCGTCGACCTTGAACGGGTTGGTGCGCGACGAGCCGAGGATGGTGCCGCCGCGCGGCAGGATGCCGCGCACCTCGTCCACTCCGAGCTGGGTCGTCAAGCCCTCGATGGGGCCGCGCCACCCGTCGCGGAAGCCGACGAACTCGTTCCCGTACACCTGCACGCCCTTGCGTACGACGGCACGGATCACGGCGTTCAGTCCTGGACAGTCGCCACCACCGGTGAGCACTCCGATTCGCATGGGTTCGACCCTAGGGGCCCGGCTAGGGTCGGGTCATGACGTTCTCAGTCGTCGGACGGTCGGCCGACGGCGCGTCGGTCGGCGTCGCCGTGGCCTCCAAGTTCCTCGCCGTGGGTGCGGCCGTGCCGGCGGCCGAGGCCGACGTGGGCGCGGTGGCCACCCAGTCCTACGCCAACCTGTCGTACCGGCCGGACGGCCTGGCCATGCTGCGGTCCGGCCGCAGCGCGCAGGACACCCTCGACGCGCTGGTGGGCGCCGACGAGGGCCGGGCGCAGCGCCAGGCGGGGGTCGTCGACGCCACCGGTGGCGCCGCGACGTACACCGGCGAGGGTTGCCACCCCTGGGCCGGGGGTCGCACCGGCGACGGCTACGCCGTGCAGGGCAACATCCTGGTCGGGCCCGAGGTCGTCGACGCGATGGAGTCGGCCTGGCTCGACTCGGCAGCGGAGCCTCTCGCCGTACGCCTGCTCGCCGCGCTGTCGGCGGGCGACGACGCCGGCGGGGATCGCCGCGGCAGGCAGAGCGCGGCGCTGCTCGTGGCCCGGCGCGCGGGCGGCTACGGCGGCGAGTCGGACATCGAGGTGGACCTCCGGGTCGACGACCACGAACGACCCGTGGCCGAGCTGGCCCGGCTGCTCGACCTGCACCGGCTGTACTTCGGCAAGCCCGACCCGGCGTCGCTGCTGCCCCTGGAGGGCGAGCTGGCCGCCGAGGTCGCCACCCGGCTCCGGTCGCTCGGCCACCCGACACTGGACGACTGGGCGGGAGTGGAGAACTTCGAGGAGCGGATGGTCGCCGGCGCCATCGATCCGCTGGTCCTCGAGCAGCTGCGCGCGAAGAGCGAGGCCTGAGCCGTGTCCGTGCTGGCCATCGACGCCGGGACCACCGGGGTGACCGCCCTGGTCGTCGACGAGTCCGGGCACGTCGCGTCCCGCGGGTACGAGGAGTTCCCGCAGCACTTCCCCCGACCCGGTTGGGTCGAGCACGAGCCCGAGCAGATCTGGCAGGCCACCCTGGCCGCGTGCCGGCAGGCGCTGCGCGGGCAGTCGGTCACCGCGGTCGGGATCACCAACCAGCGCGAGACAGCGGTGCTGTGGGACCGCTCGTCCCTGGCGGCGCCGCGGCGTGCGGTGGTGTGGCAGGACCGCCGCTCCAGCGACGTCTGCAACCGGCTGCGGGACGCCGGCCACGAGGACCGGGTCCGCGAGCTCACCGGCCTGCGCTTCGACCCGTACTTCACCGGCACCAAGCTGTGCTGGCTCGCCGAGAACGACGAGTCCTCGTGGGCCGGCGTCGTCGACGGCTCGGTCGTGGTCGGGACGGTCGACTCCTATCTCGTCGCGCGGCTCACCGGCGGCGCCCGGCACGTGACCGACGCGTCCAACGCCTCGCGCACGCTCCTGTTCGACCTGGCCGCCGGCGACTGGTCCGACGAGCTGTGCGAGCTGCTGTCCGTGCCTCGCGCCGCACTGCCCGAGGTCGTGCCGTCGTACGGCGAGGTCGGCCGCACCTCACCCGCGGCGTTCCTCGGGCTGGACCTCCCGGTCGCCGGCATCGCCGGCGACCAGCAGGCCGCGCTGTTCGGGCAGGCCTGCTTCGGCGAGGGCGAGTCGAAGTGCACGTACGGCACCGGCTCCTTCGTCCTGGTCAACACCGGCACGAGCCTCGAGCGCTCCGACGAAGGCCTCCTGACCACGGTGGCCTGGATGGCGCCGGACCGCACGCTGACCTACGCCCTCGAGGGTGCGATCTTCGTGACCGGCGCGGCGGTGCAGTGGCTGCGCGACGGCCTGCGCATCGTCGACGCCGCGGCCGAGACGGCGGCACTGGCCGCCTCGGTGCCCGACAGCGGTGGTGTGGTGTTCGTCCCCGCCCTCACCGGGCTCGGTGCACCGGACTGGGACCCCACCGCGCGCGGAGCCATCTTCGGCATCACCCGCGGCACCACCCGGGCCCACGTGGTGCGGGCGACGCTCGAGGCGATCGCGTTCGAGGTGCGCGACGTCGTCGGGCTGCTGCCGCGCATCACGACGCTGCGCGTCGACGGCGGAGCGGCGGCCAACGACCTGCTCCTGCAGGTGCAGGCCGACACCCTCGGCATGCCGGTGCAGCGGCCGGAGGTGCTGGAGACCACCGGGCTCGGGGCTGCGTTCCTCGCCGGTCTCGGCACCGGGGTCTGGTCGTCCACCGACGAGCTGGCGGCCACCTGGTCGCTCGACCGGGAGTTCGAGCCGTCCACGGAGTCCGCCGACGAGAAGGGCCGCGACGCGGCGTACCGGCGGTGGCGTGCAGCCGTGGAACGGGCGAAGGGGTGGGACACGCTGTAGCAGCGCGTCCCACCCCTCCCGTGGAGGCCGTCAGAGGTTGACGGGCCGCAGGACGTAGTTGATGCCGTGGGCGATCTGCTTGTTGCCCTTGTTGATGTTCAGCAGAGCCGGCTTCGTCGACGGGTCGTAGTCGTCCGGGTCCTGGTCGATGAGACCGATCCGCCCCGAGAACGGGCTGAGCACGTCGACCGTGAAGGTCCCGCCCTGAGCGGTGGTGAGGGCCGCGCCGTCGGAGGCCAGCGCCTTCTTCGCCGTGATGGTCGCGCCCGGCACGACGTGGTAGAGCAGCACGGTCTCGACGGTGTCGATGCCGAGGCCGGCCACCGCGTTGAAGACCTTCTTCTCGCTGCGGATCCACTTGCCGGTGAGGTCGAACACCAGGGCGCGGAACGCCCGGTCGGTCGGCACGAACGCGGTCACCCGGGTCTTGCCCTTGGTGAGCACCCCGACGGCGGAGCCCGGCTTGGCGTCGAGCACGGCGAGCACCGCCTGCGTCGCGATGTCGAAGTCGCGCTTGTTGTGGTCGAAGGTGTTGCCGTCCGAGGTGAGCACCTTGGCCAGCGACTTGTTGCCCTGGGCGGCGGTGCTTGGCGCGGCGGCGGCGAGCCCGGCGGTCGCCGCGAGGGCGGCAGCGGCGGCAACGGCGGTGAGACGTCGTACGGGTGTCATCGGAACTCCTTGGGCAGAGGGTTGTTGCGGAGGGGTTCCCGCACCCCCGCGCCCCCGGATGCACCAACGACGGCACAACCGCTCCCCGCGACCGCCAGCGCGCCCGTTTGTCCCCGTTCTGCCGTCGTCCGTGCCGTCCACAGCGACCGAGAGTCCGTCCACAGATCGCATCCGACGTCCGCAGGCGGCCGGCCGGCAGGGGCACGGTCGAGGCATGCGGGTCGAGGATGCGTTGCGAGCTCTGGGCGGTGCCGCCAGGTGGCGCGAGCTGCGGCAGCTCGTGAGCCGGGCTGCGATGCGCAGAGCGCTGGCCGCCGGCGGGGTCGAGCAGAAGGCCGGTGTGTGGCAGCTCGCCGGTTCCATCCCGGGGGCTGACAGCGGCACTCGAGGTGCGCGGAGTGCGCAGCCACCGCTCGGCGGCCGCGTTCTGGGGCTTCGCCCTGCCGCCCACCGACGACGGCCGACATGACGTCACGATCCCGCACAAGGCGAAGCGGGCCGGCGTTCCCGACGACGTGCGGCTGCACTACCGCGACCTCCCCGAGCGACGAGCAGCAGGTGGGGGTCACGTCTCCGGTGACGACCGTCGTCGACTGCCTCCGCGACCTGTCGTTGCGCGAGGCGCTGTCGGTCGGGGACTCGGCCCTGCGCTCCGGACTCGTCGAGCACGACGAGCTGCGGGTCGCCGTCCACCGGCTCCGCGGTCCGGGGAGCCGACTCGCCCGGACCCGCCTCGACGCCCTCGACGCCCGCGCCGAGAACGCGTTCGAGTCCTCCGCCCGCGCCCTGCTCGTCGAGGCGGGACTCACCGGCTTCCGTCCCCAGACCACGATCCGGCACGCCGGGCGCTGGCTCGGGCGGGTGGACCTTGCCGACCCCGCGCTGCGGATCGTCGTCGAGTGCGAGGGGTTCGCCTTCCACAGCGATCCCACCACGTTCCGCCGGGACCTGGTCCGGTTCACGTCGCTGGTCGCCGCCGGCTGGCTCCCGTTGCGGTTCACCTGGGACCAGGTGATGTTCGCCCCGGACTGGGTGGTCGCGCGGGTGCACGAGACGGTCGCCGTCGCCCGGGCCGGGACACCAACGACGGCGAAACGTCCCGCACGCCCGGCCAGGGCGGCGGCCTGAGCCCGTTGCGCCGTCGTTGGTGCTCAGCCCCGACGCCCTGGGCGGCGCAGACACCAACGACGGCGAAACGTCCCGCACGCCCGGCCAGGGCGGCGGCCTGAGCCCGTTGCGCCGCCGTTGGTGCTCAGCCCCGACGCCTAGGTGCAGCGGACACCAACGACGGCGAAACGTCCCGCACGCCCGGCCAGGGCGGCGGCCTGAGCCCGTTGCGCCGTCGTTGGTGCTCAGCCCCGACGCCTGGGTCACTGGGGCACTGCAGCCGCCGTCAGCCGAGCTCGTCGTCCAGACCCTGCTGGATGGCGTAGCGGACCAGCTCGACCCGGTTGTGCAGCTGCAGCTTGTTCAGCGTGTTCTGGACGTGGTTCTGCACGGTGCGGTGCGAGAGCACGAGCTTCTCGGCGATCTGCTTGTAGCCCATCCCCTTGGCGACCATCCGCAGCACCTCGGTCTCCCGGTCGGTGAGCTGCGGAGCCGGCGGTCCGGACGTCGACGGGACGGTCGAGAGACGGCGGTACTCCCCCAGGACCAGGCCGGCGAGGCCGGGCGTGAACACCGCCTCGCCCACCGCGGTCCGCTCGACCGCGGCGAGCAGCTCCTCGCGCGACGCCGACTTCACCAGGTAGCCGGTGGCACCGGCCTTCACCGCCTCGAGCACGTCCTCGTGCTCGCCGCTGGCGGAGAGCACCAGCACCCGCATGCTGGGGTCGGCCTGCAGCAGCTGACGGGTCACCTCGACGCCGGACAGCACCGGGAGCTGGAGGTCGAGGACCACCACCTGGGGGCGGGCCGCGGGCGCGCGCCGGACCGCCTCGCCCCCGTCTCCCGCGGTCGCGACCACCTCGTGGCCGGCCTCGGTCAGGTCCCGCGCCACCGACTCGCGCCACATCGGGTGGTCGTCGACCACCATCACCCGCGTCATGCCACGCCCTCCCTCGCCGTCGTCATCCCGCCACCGGCACCCGCAGCTCGACCTCGGTGCCTGCGCCGGGGGCCGACTCGACCGCCATCGTGCCGCCCAGGTCGCGGACCCGGCCCTCGATCGAGGACGCCACGCCGAGCCGGCCCTGCGCGCGCGCCTCGTCGAGCCGGGCCGGCTCGAAGCCCTGCCCGTCGTCCCGCACGCTCACCACCAGCTCGTCGCCCTCGTGCTCGAGCAGCACCCAGGCCCGGGCCGCCTCCCCGGCGTGGGTCGCGACGTTGGCCAGCGCGGCGCCCACCGCCGCCGCCACCTCGCGCGCCCGCGCCGCGGCCAGCACGACGGGTGTCGCGGGCGTGGAGACCGTCACCGAGGAGGAGGCGTACGTCGCCAGCAGCGCGCGCAGGTCCACCTCCCCGGCCACCTCCTCGGGGGGCGCCCCGATCAACGCGCGCAGCGCCCGCTCCTGCTCTGCCGCCAGCCGGCCGAGCTCGGCCGCCTCCCCGCCGGCCTCCCGCCCCTTCCGACCGACCAGCGCCAGGACCTGCAGCACGCCATCGTGGATGTCCCGGGAGAGCCGCTCGCGCTCGCGGGCCGCCGCCTCGACCATCAGGGCCCGCGCCAGCGCCAGCTCGCCGCGCCGGGCCAGCCCGACGGTCCACCCGACCAGGGCGCCGGCCAGCAGCAGCAGCACGATGTTGTTGACGGTCGTCACGGTCAGCGTCTGCCGGTGCACCAGGTCCGCGGCGCCGATCACCGCCGCTGCGCCGAGGCCGGCCGTCCAGCCGCCCCGGATCGCGACGGCCAGCACCGGTGCAGCGGCCCAGGTGACCGGCAGGGTCTGCGCGCCCGCAGCGATCCGGTCCGGGTCGTCGAGGAACAGCGAGGAGACGACGGCGGCGGCTCCGAAGGCCAGGTCGAGCCCGACGACCGGCCAGCGGCGGCCGGCCGGCACGCTGTACAGGCCGGCGACGACCAGGGTCCAGACCGCCATCAGCGCGAGCACCACCCACCCGCCGACCGGGTGCAGGTACTCGTCGTAGGTGCGGGCGTAGGCGACCACCGCGTAGAGAAGGCCGAGGGCGCGGAACGCCGCCAGCACCCGCCACACGACGGTCTCGAAGCCCACGGTCCGATCCTCCCGCACCGGGCGGTCCCGCTGCCGGTGACGCGGCTGGCCGGGTCGGCTTTTCGGTCGGTCAGGCGGCCGGGGCGTGGTCGCCCTGGTCGCCCTTGTCGCCCGGCTCGGAGGCCGGGTCGCGATCGGCGGACTTCGACTCGCTCTTGTCGGCCTTCAGCCGTTCCTTCGCGACCTGGGCGTAGACGTCGACGTACTCCTGGCCGGAGAGCTCCATCAGCTCGTACATGATCTCGTCGGTGATGGAGCGCAGGACGAACCGGTCGCCCTCCATGCCCTCGTACCGGGCGAACTCCAGCGGCTTGCCGATGTTGATGCCGACCCGGATGCCGAGCGTCGGGCGCTTGCGGCCCGGCGGCTGGATCTTCTCGGTGTCGATCATGGCCACGGGCAGGACGGGGACGCCGGCCTCCAGCGACATCCGGGCCAGGCCGGTCTTGCCGCGGTAGAGGCGGCCGTCCGGCGACCGGGTGCCCTCGGGGTAGATGCCGAGCAGCTCGCCGCGGCGGAGCACCTTGAGGCCGGCGTTGAGGGCGGCCTCGGAGGCCTGCCCCCCGGACCGGTCCACCGGCAGCTGGCCGACCCCCCGGAAGAAGCGCGCCGTCAGCCAGCCCTTGAGCCCGCGGCCGGTGAAGTAGTCGTCCTTGGCCAGGAAGGTGACCCGGCGGTCGATGACGAGCGGCAGGAAGATCGAGTCGGAGAAGGAGAGGTGGTTGCTCGCGAGGATCGCGCCGCCCTGCTCGGGCACGTTCTCCAGCCCGAGGACGTACGGCCGGAAGATCAGGCGCAGGACAGGGCCGAGCACGACGCGCTTGAGGAACCAGTAGAACACCCCTGCTGCCTCCTCCGGCGACTCACAGCGGGCGACCTCCGCGGCCCGACCGCTGACCTGATCGTGAACGACGCCGCGGCCCCGTCCGTGCCCTGTCCGGCACCCCGCGAACACTAGGGCACCGACCCGAGGTCGTGCGACGATGCCGCCATGCCGCTGATGCCCGGGGCCGAGCCGTACTCGCACGAAGGAGGGCGCACCGGCGCCCTGCTCGTGCACGGGTTCACCGGTACGCCGCAGGGGATGCGGGACTGGGGCCGCTACCTCGCCGACGCCGGGCTCAGCGTGGAGGTGCCGCGGCTGCCCGGGCACGGTACGACCGTCGCGGAGGCGAACCTCACCCGCTGGGAGGACTGGTACGCCGAGGTCGAGCGCAACCTCGCGCTGCTGCGCGAGCGCTGCGACGAGGTCTTCGTCATGGGGCTGTCGATGGGGGGCACCCTGTCGATCCGGCTGGCCGAGGAGCACGGCGACGAGATCGCCGGCCTGGTCCTGGTCAACCCGAGCCTGCTCACCAGGCGCCCGGACCGGTTCCTGCTCCCGGTGCTGCGCCTGGTGAAGCCGACCTGGTCCGGCATCGCCAGCGACATCAAGAAGCCCGGCCAGGTCGAGCTCGCCTACGACCGGCTCCCGGTCAAGGCCTCCTACCAGCTCACCCGGCTGTGGGTCGCGACCCGGGCCGACCTGGGCCGGGTCACCCAGCCGCTGCTCGTGCTGCGCTCGACCGAGGACCATGTCGTCGAGCCGGACAGCGCCCGGCTGCTGCTCGAGAAGGTCTCCTCGACCGACGTGCACGAGGTGCTGCTGGAGAACAGCTACCACGTCGCCACCCTCGACAACGACGCCCCGCTGGTCTTCGAGAGCAGCCTGGACTTCGTCCGCCGGCTGGCCGCCCGCGACCCCTCGGCGCCGTGACGCCGTGACCCCCGTGCCGCCCCGCCGCGACAACGGCCTGAGCGCGCCGTCGTACGTCCTGCTGGACGACGTCGAGACGCACCTGGTCGACGAGCTGCTGTCCCGGCTGCGCGACGCCGGGGTGGCGGCGTACAGCGCGCCGACGCTGGGCCGGCGCGGACCCTACGGCGAGACGGTGCCGCACGTCGGTCCGAGCGACTCGGTCTACGTCGACACCGCCCACCGCGAGCGGGCCGGGACGATCAAGACCGGCTACCTCCGCGAGGTGAACGACGACCTCGCCTGGACCGACATCGTCGCCGGCTTCGACCGGCAGACGGAGGACGCTGTCCCCCGCTGGCCGGTGTCTGAGGACCTCGCCGCCGACGAGGACCGGCCGGCGGCCGCCGAGGAGCGCCCGGGCGTCACGATCGGGTTCGACGTCCTGCGCGACCGGGTCGAGAAGCCGCGGCTCCCGCGGCCGGAGGACCCGGACGACCACTACCAGCCGCCACCGCCACCGCCGCTGCCGGAGATCGACCGGGTTGCCCGGTTCGCGTGGGCCGGCGCTCTGGGCGGCCCGCTGCTGCTCGTCCTGGCCGCGGTGCTCGGCCTGCGGCTCGAGGGGTGGGTCGGCCTGCTGGCCGTCGGGGGGTTCGTGGCAGGCTTCGTCACGCTCGTCGCCCGGATGAAGGACCGTCCACCCTCGGACTCCGGCCCGGACGACGGCGCTGTCGTCTGAGCACCGAGCACCCGGAGGTACGTCCCGTGAGCAGCGAGATCGTCGAGGTCCGCGGTCACCTCATCGACTCCGGGGTCCTGTCCCGGGTGCTCGACGACATCCTCGAGTACGGCGGCGACTACTCGATCGACAAGTTCGAGGTCGGCAAGACCCCGACCGACGAGTCGTACGCACGGCTGACGGTGAAGTCCGACAACGACGACGACAGCGCCCGGCTGGTCATGCGGCTGCAGACCCACGGGGTCAACCCCACCGACCCCGGCGAGGCCGTGCTGCGGGAGGTGGAGAAGGACGGGGTCTTCCCCGACGACTTCTACTCCACGACCAACCTGGAGACGGTGGTGCGCCTCGGCGGGCACTGGGTGCCGGTCGAGAACCCGGAGATGGACTGCGGCATCGTCGTCACCGGTGAGCGGGCCCGCACCATCGCCGTCAGCGAGATCCGCGCCGGTGACCAGGTCGTGTGCGGCGCCTCCGGCGTGAAGGTGGTCCCGCTGCCCGCCATCGACCGCAGTGCCGGCGGCTTCGAGTTCATGAACTCCGAGGTGTCCTCGGAGAAACCGCAGGCCCTGCTGGTCCGGCAGATCGCGCAGCAGATGCGCGACGTCAAGGCCGACGGCAAGAAGGTGCTGTGGGTGGGTGGACCGGCGGTGGTGCACACCGGCGCCGCTCCTGCGATGGTCGCGCTGGTCGAGGCGGGGTACGTCGACGTGCTCTTCGCCGGCAACGCGCTCGCGACGCACGACATCGAGGCGTCGCTGTACGGCACGTCGCTCGGCGTCGACCTCAAGCAGGGTCGCGGGGTCGAGCACGGTCACGAGCACCACATCCGGGCGATCAACCAGATCCGGAAGGCGGGGTCCATCGCGGCGGCGGTCGAGCAGGGCGTGCTCACCGGCGGCGTCATGCACGCGCTCGTGACCCACAAGAAGGACTTCGTCCTCGTCGGCTCGGTCCGTGACGACGGCCCGCTGCCGGACGTCTACACCGACGTCATCGAGGGCCAGCGCGCCATGCGCGGCGGCCTCAAGGACGTGGGCTACGCCATCATGGTGGCCACCATGCTGCACTCGGTGGCGACCGGGAACATCCTGCCCGCGTCGATCCCGCTGGTCTGCGTCGACATCAACCCGGCGACGGTGACCAAGCTGGCCGACCGCGGCTCCGCGCAGGCCCGCGGCATCGTGACCGACATCGGGCTGTTCCTCGAGCAGCTCGCGCTGGAGCTCGCCCCGGCCTACCGCCAGGGCGAGCGCCCCGGCGAGGACGTCTGACCCCGCGTCAGGCGCCCGGCACCCGGACGGTGACCAGCACCGGCCGGTGGTCGCTGCCGACCGTGGCCCGGTGGTCGCCGACCACGTCGTAGCCGACGACCTCGACCCCGCTGGTCCCGAACGCCCCGTCGATGCGCCGCTCCGGTGCCATCGCCGGGTACGTCGGTCCGCTGCCCGGCCCCAGGTCGCGCAGGCCGGCCTCCTCGAGGTAGGTCCACCCGGCGCCGCCGGGCCGCTCGTTGAGGTCACCGGCGGCGAGCGCGTGCTCGGCACCCGCGGCCCGCAGCACCTCCATCCCCTGGCGCAGGTGGTCCAGCCGCTCGGTCGCGTGCAGCGGCAGGTGGATGCTCGCCACCGCCATCCTGGCCCCGGACTTGCGCACGACGGCTGCGGCGACGCCGCGGTCCGGCCAGCCGGGCCGGTAGTGCGACAACGCGAGCTCGGCCGAGCGCTCCACGTCGACCCGCAGGTGGGCGAGCAGCGCGGTGCCGCCGGTGGTCCCGCCGCCGGCGACGTAGAGCAGGCCGCACTCGCGGGCCAGCCGCGCGGCGCGAGCCCGCCAGCGGAGGAACTTCGGCGCCTCCTGGACGCACATCACGTCCGGCCCGATCTCGCGCACCAACGACGTGAGGGCGGCGTTGTCGTCCCGCAGCCCGTGCAGGTTCCAGGACAGCACGCGCAGCTCGGTCACGCGACGACCCTAGGGTGCGCGTGCGGCGGCTACTTCAGCAGCCGGACGTCGATCGGTCCCGGCACGGTGCCGGCACCCGACGAGGTGACCAGCACGGCACTTCCTTGACCAAGGTTCAGGCTGCTGACGACCACTCGCGCGCCCGCGACGAGCGATGCCGAGTTCCGGAGGCGTAGTTGCGCGGTCCGGATGTAGAGCGACTCAGAAAGCGTGACGTTACCGTCTACATCCAGTCGACGCGTGTTGCCCGTATCGGCGACGATCGAGTACCCGCTCAGCGTCCCCCCGCTGACATCTACGGTGCCGCCGGACTGGACCTGGAACCTGCCGCCGTTGCCACTGCAAGACGTGGGCGCCGTCGAGTCCCCGCAGGTCAGGTAGATCGTTGCCGACAGTCCGGAAAGCTGACCACCGGACCGCACCCGCAGCCGGTCCGTCACGGTGATGAGTCCGGACGCGGAGCACGGCCCCGTGACCTCGATGCGGTCGTAGACGCCCTGGGTCAGGCTGGGCTGGGCGCCTCCACCGATGCCGCAGGTGACGGTACCGGGGTTGGGTGAACCGAGCGGCGTGGGCACCGCGCTGAACGGGTCGCTCGGCGCGGCCGAGATCCGCGGGTCCGGGCTGTAGGGACCGGTCGGCGGGTTCGGTGGGCTGGCGAAGGTGAGCACTCCCCCGTCCCGCACCTCGACGAAGCCGTTGTTGGACCCGTTGGTGCGGACCCGACCGGTGGCTGCGGCAAAGGAGTCGCCCCCCTGCACGGTCACCGGCCCGCGCGTGTCCAGGTGGCCGAGGACGCACAGCCCGCAGCCCGGCACCGGCTCCTGCCGGACCTGGGCCTGGGTCGTCGCCGAGACGTCGATGCCGGAGTACCCGAAGATGGCCCCGAGCCCCACGACGGATCTCTCGCGTCGGAAGCGTCACCGCACCTGGTCGGCCCGGTCGCCGTAGTCGTGCACAGCGATGCAGGGGTCTCCGCCGGAGCCTGAGCCCAACCGGCAGGCGGCGCCGCTAGCGGACACAGGCCCAGTCTGGTCTGGCCGATGTTCTCCCGCGACGGAGTGCCGGACCACGTCTGCGAGCATCGCGTCAGACCGGGCCGCCTCCTTGCTGGGCGATCTCATTCGCGCCGGCAAGAGCGGCCGAGTCCGCGGTGTCCTGCGCCAGCGCGCGCAGGCTGCGGGCGTCGCCGAGGTCGACCACGATCGCGGCGAAGCCGAACATCACCAGCGCGAAGACCGCGACGAGGATGGCGATCGCGCCCTCGTCGCGTTGGTCGCGCTACCCGCACCACGACCAGCCGCCGGGAGGAGGAGCCGTGATGCTGTGCCCGCCAGCCCGGTACCGCTCGGCGCGCGACGCGTGTCCTGCTCGATCCTCATCCGGAGCGCGGTCTGGGTCGTTCCGCCGCCCGGCAGCGGCGAGTATCCGGTGACTCCTTTGTTGGTACACCACGACACAGACACCGCATGTCGCCCTGGCTCCAGCCACCCGGCGGTCGTCCTACTCACCATCGCGTACGTCTCGCCGGCGCTGGCGCCGGTCTCGGTGACAGCAAGGCAGGCCAGCTTGCGCATGGTTCGCCGGTGCCGACGACGTTGACGAGACCGAGCAGTCGCCCGCGTCGAAGTTCTCCACGACGCCCTGACGGGCGGCCTCGCGGACACCGGACCGGGCGCCGAGCGTGTTGGAGAAGTACAGGCCGTAGTCGATGATCCCGAAGACCAGGATCAGCAGCACCGGCACGACGAGGGCGAACTCGAGCGCGGCCGCGCCGCTGTCGCGGCCGGGTGCCGGCTTCCTCGTCATCTCGTCCCGCCCCATGGCTGACCTCGAACCGCACCGCCCCGCGGCAGGCTGGTCCGCCGACCGCCCCGAGCGGCCCGTCCACTCTGCTCCATCGTCGCGACGAAGGGGCCGGTTTAGCGAGATTAGCGGTACCGCGCGAGGTCGGCGGCGCCCACCAGCCCCGCGTCGTTGCCGAGCTCGGCGAGCAGCACCCGGGCGGTCGGTCGCCGGCCGTGGCCGGTGAGCAGCTCCTCGAACGCGGCCCGGGTGGGCTGCAGGACCAGGTCGCCCGCCTCGGACACCCCGCCGCCGAGGACGAAGGACTCCGGGTCGAGCACCGCCGCCAGGTCGGCCAGGCCCTGGCCCAGCCAGTGCCCGAGGGCGTCGAACGCGGCCTTCGCGACCGGGTCCCCCCGCTGGGCGGCCTCGGTCACGTGCTGTCCGGAGATGCCCTCCGGTGTCCCGTCGCCGAGCCCGAGCAGGATCTCGGCCTCCGCGCGCGACTCGGCGGCCCGCTCGCGGGCGTCGCGCACGAGTGCTCCCCCGCTCGCGTACTGCTCCCAGCAGCCGCGCTGCCCGCACCCGCACTGGCGGCCGTTCTCGACCATCTGGATGTGCCCGATCTCGGCGCCGACGCCGAAGCCGCCGCGGTACAGCTGCCGGTCGACCACGATGCCGCCGCCGACGCCGGTGCCCACCGTCACGCAGACCAGGAACCGGTCCTCGCGGCCGGCGCCGAACCGCGCCTCGCCCCACGCCGCTGCGTTGGCGTCGTTCTCGACCACGACGGGTAGCCCGACCCGCTGCTCGACCTCGGTCTGCAGCGGCCCGTCGCGCCAGCCCAGCAGGTTGGGCGCGAAGTACACCGTGGAGCGGGCCGCGTCGACGAAGCCGGCGATGCCGATGCCCACCGCCTCGATGTCCTGCTCGTTCTCATGACCCGCCCGCAACGTCTCGATGACCGACGTGATCGCCGTCGTCGTGGCCTCGGCGTCCCTGGCCGGCGTCTCCGCCCGGTGCTGGGACACGATCGTCCCGTCCTCGGCCACCACCCCGCCGGCGACCTTGGTGCCCCCGACGTCCACCCCGATGGTCAGGCTCACCGTCGATGGCCGTGCTCGAGGGCTCGCAGCGCCGCGCCGAGCGAGGAGACGGCTTCGGCGAGGTGCTGGTAGACCTCGGGGCTCACGTCGCCCAGGGCCCGGCGGACCCGGCAGTACGGGCAGCCCTGGCACTCGGGTGGCGGCGCCTCGGCCGTCGCCTCGGCCCAGACGTCCCGTCCTGACTCGGCGCTCGCGGAGCGCGCCGACTGGGCGGCGAGCCAGAGGTGCGCCACGTCGACCAGCTTCGCGGCCTCGTCGGCCATCGAGCCGTGCGGCGGGTGCCGGTCGGACGACCGTGCGCTCTCGGTCACGGCGTACGGTCCTCCACCCGCTTCTTGAGCTCCTTCAGCGCCGTGTCGATGATGACCTTCTCCGCCTTGCGCTTGATCATCCCGAGCATCGGGATCTTGACGTCGACGACCAGCTGGTAGGTCACCGTGGTCGAGCCGTCGCCGTTGTCGGCGAGCAGGTAGGCGCCGTCCATGGTCTTCACGATCTGCTCCGCCTCGACCAGGCTCCAGCGCACCTCCTGCTGGCCCTTCCAGGTGTACGCCAGCGTGTAGGAGTCCTTGATCGCCCCGGCGTCCAGCTTGAACCAGACCTCCTCGGGGCGGCCGCCCGAGCCGGTCGAGCGAACCTCGACCTGCTTCACGGCCCCGGTCCACTCTGGGTAGGCGTCGAAGTCGGAGATGACGGCCATCACGTCCGCCGGGGCAGCGTCGACACTGATGCTGGACTCGGTGCGCTCCGCCATGCGGCAGAGGCTACTGGAGCGTTGCAGCCGGGCTCAGACCAGCGCGCCCAGCACCGCCATGACCAGGAAGCACAGCAGCATCGCGGCCGTCGCTCCACCGACCATCAGCAGCGCCTTCTTGCCGGTCGTGTCGACCAGGCCCGACACCGCCCCGAGCGGGTTGCCCCCTTCGGTGACGGTCAGCTCGGCGAGCATCTCGTCGGCCAGCCGGGCCACCTCGTCCGGCGTGGCCGCGGCCACGGGGTGACCGGCAGCAGACCGGGCGTGCTTGCCGCCGGCCGCCGGCGCGTCGGTCGACCTCGGGACTCCGGTGCCGGACTCGTCCCCCTCAGCAGCCGGGCCGGTCACGTCCGTCGCCGTGCCGTGCGGTACCTCGACCGGCGCGGGCGGCTCCGCGGGCGGCGGCCGCAGGTCGGCGTAGCAGAGCGAGCACCACTCGCTGCCGGCGCGCAGCGACGCCGAGCACCGCGGGCAGCGCACCGACTCCTCGGTCGAGATGCTCACGTCACCCTTTCGGCCCCCTCAAGCCGATCCTTGAGCGCGAACGCCGCCGACTTCCAGGCCCGGACCCGGCGCTCCCGGACCCGCCGGAGCCGGCGGTCGCTCCATGGTTCGGGCGGGTCGACGCGCAGGTACCAGTGCAGGACGGTGCCCGCGCGGACCGGCTCGAGCCAGATCTCCATGCTGCCCGTGAGCGCACCGCGCACCGCCCACTGGATGCCCTTCACCCCGCGGTCCCGTGTCACGGTGAGCCGCAGGTCCGGCCACCACCCCGGCCAGGCGCTCACCTCGCCCACCTCGGCCGCGACCGTCTCCGGCGGGCAGGCCACGAAGGTGTCGTCGGCGATGTCCAGGGCGGCCACCGGGTCAGGATGCCGCGTCGGACCGAGTGGCTGACGCTCGGGCTACCGGCAAGTAGGGTCGAGGTGAGTTCCGGAAGAGCAATCGTGCCGACACGAGGAGCGCATCGACCGTGGACGAGTACACCTCCCCCGTACTGGCTCCTGCCGCGACGACGGGAAACCTCAGCGACATCATCGTCGACAACGCCGTGCAGGCACCGCACAAGGTGGTGTTCAAGCGCCGGGTCGGGGAGCGCTGGGTCGACGTGACCTGCAGCGAGTTCCTCACCCAGGTCAACGGCGTCGCGAAGGGTCTGATGGCGGCCGGCATCGGTGCGGGCGACCGGGTCGGACTCATGTCCAAGACGCGGTACGAGTGGACCCTGCTCGACTTCGCGATCTGGACCGCCGGGGCGGTGACGGTCCCCATCTACGAGACCTCGTCCGCGGAGCAGGTCCAGTGGATCCTCAGCGACTCCGGTGCGGTCGCCTGCCTCGTCGAGAGCCCCGACCACCTCGCCGTGGTGAACGAGGTGCGCGGCACGCTGGGCGACCTGGACAACGTCTGGACCATCGAGGCCGGGGCCGTCGACGAGCTCACGGCCAGCGGCGGCGATGTCACCGACGCCGACCTGGAAGCCCGCCGGACGACGGCGACACCGGACGACCTGGCGACGATCATCTACACCTCGGGCACGACCGGCCGGCCGAAGGGCTGCGAGCTCACCCACAGCAACTTCCTCTACGAGGCCGCCAACGTCATCAGCGTCAAGGATGCCGACGCCACGCTGGCGAAGGTGTTCCAGGACGAGAACGCCTCCACGCTGCTGTTCCTGCCGCTCGCGCACGTCTTCGCCCGGATGATCGAGGTCGGCGTCGTCATGGCGCGGGCCGAGCTGGGCCACACCGCCGACGTCAAGAACCTGCTGGCCGACCTGGCGACCTTCAAGCCGACGTTCATCCTGTCGGTGCCGCGGGTGTTCGAGAAGGTGTACAACTCCTCGGCGCAGAAGGCCGAGGCCGCAGGCAAGGGCAAGATCTTCCACGCCGCCGCCGACACCGCGATCGCCTACAGCGAGGCGCTCGACCACGGCGGCCCCGGCCTCGGGCTGCGCGTCAAGCACGCGGTCTTCGACAAGCTCGTCTACGTCAAGCTCCGCGATGCCCTCGGCGGCCGGGTGCGCTGGGCGGTCTCCGGCGGGGCGCCGCTCGGGACCAGGCTGGGGCACTTCTACCGGGGCATCGGGCTCAACGTCCTGGAGGGCTACGGGCTGACCGAGACCACCGCCGCGTCGACGGTCTGCACCCCCGGCATGATGAAGATCGGCACGGTGGGAAGGCCGATCCCGGGAGCCTCGGTCCGGATCGCCGAGGACGGGGAGGTGCTCGTCAAGGGGGGCCAGGTCTTCACCGGCTACTACAACAACCCGGCCGCCACCGCCGAGACGCTCCGGGACGGCTGGCTCTCCACCGGTGACATCGGTGAGCTCGACGAGGACGGCTGCCTGCGGATCACCGGGCGCAAGAAGGAGCTCATCGTCACCGCGGCCGGGAAGAACGTCGCGCCGGCGGTGCTGGAGGACCGGCTGCGCGCGCACCGCCTGGTCAGCCAGTGCATCGTCGTCGGCGACGCCCAGCCCTACATCGCCTGCCTGATCACCCTCGACGAGGAGGCCTTGCCCGCCTGGCTGGAGCTGCACGGCAAGGGTGGGATGTCCCTGGGCGACGCCGCGGACGACCCGGAGGTGATCGCCGAGATCCAGACGGCGGTCGACGACGCGAACAAGGCGGTCTCCAAGGCCGAGGCCATCAAGAAGTTCAAGATCCTTCCGATCGAGTGGACCGAGGAGAGCGGTGCGCTGACCCCCTCGATGAAGCTCAAGCGCAGCGTGGTCATGAAGGACCATGCTGCTGAGGTCGACTCGCTCTACTCCTAGACCGCCCCTGCCGGGCGGATCTGCGGGAGGATCCTCGGCATGTCCCCCGTCGTCGAGGTGCGCGACCTCACCGTGCACTTCGGCCCGGTCCCTGCCGTCGACCACGTCGACCTCACCCTGGCCCCGGGGGCGTCGGTCGCCCTGGTGGGCCGCAACGGGGCGGGCAAGTCGACCACGCTGCGGGTGCTCGCCGGTGTGCTCCCCCCGAGCGGTGGCACGGTGCGCGTGGCCGGGGTGGACGCCGTACGCGACCCGTCCGCGGCGAAGTCGCGGGTGGGCTACTGCCCCGACGTGGGCGGCCTGATCCCGCGCGCCACCCCCTGGGAGCACCTCGAGCTGGCCGCGACGCTGCGGCGGCTGCCGGACGGCTGGCAGCAGCGCGGGTCCGACCTGCTCGAGCGGTTCGACCTGGGGGGCGTGGCGGACCGCATCACCGCGGGCTTCAGCCACGGGATGGGCCGCCGGATGTCGGTGGTGCTCGCGGCCTTCCACCAACCAGACGTGCTGCTCCTCGACGAGCCCTTCGACGGGGTCGACCCGCTGGGCGTCGAGGCCACCATGACGGTGATCGAGGAGCACCGGCTGATGGGGTCGGCGGTGCTGGTCTCCACCCACCTGCTCGACCTGGCCGTCCAGGCGTGCGAGGAGGCCGTCGTCCTGCGCCGGGGCTCGGTGGTCGCCGCCGCACCGGCCGCCGAGCTGGCCGGCGCGGACGGCGCGGCCCGCTACCGGTCCCTGCTGTCGTGAGCAGCTCCCAGCTCGCCTCTCTCGTCGCACTGCGCTGGCGGATGGTGCGCTCACCCCGGGCGCGCGCGGGCTTCCTGGCGCTGTCGGCGACGATCCCAGCGCTCTGCGCAGCAGCCGTGGCGGTCGGGCTGCTGCTCCCCCGCGACCGCAGCTTCGAGATCACCCTGCTCGCGCCGACGGCGTACCTCTCGGTGGCGCTGCTCGCGATCATCGCTCCGCTGATCGCCGGAGGCGGCAACGAGCTCTTCCCGGCCGAGCAGCTCGTCGCCTACCCCGTCAACGGCCGGACCCAGTACACGACGTCGCTCGCGCTGACCCCGCTGAACCTGGCCTGGACCGCGCAGCTGGTGGGGCTGCTGGGCCTGACCTCGTTCGCCATCGGCCCGACGTGGGGGGTGCCGTTGGGCCTGCTCACCTGCCTGGCGTACATCGGCCTGGTCACCGTGGCGGGCCAGGCCCTGGCCTGGGCCGTGATCGGCGTCCGGACGTCCCGTCGGGGCCGCGTCGCGACCTGGACGTTGGCCGGCGTCATCGTCGCCTCGGCGCTGGTGGTCGTGGCAAGCCAGCACGTGGGAGACGTCCTCGACCGCGTCCCGACCACGGCTGTCGTGACCTCGGCCATCGGCGGGTCCTACGGGGCCTACGGGAGCTGGCTGCTCGTTCTCGCGATCCTCGTCCTGCTCGCGCTGGGTGCCGACGCCCTGGGTCGGCGGACCTGCTCCTGGGCGATCCGGCAGCCCGGCGACCTGGGGACCCGGATCATGTCCACGGCGGTGCGCCGCCGCCCGGCACCGCGCAGCGCCCGGGGCGCCGTGCTCGCGACCGACCGGGCCAGCGTCTGGCGCTCTGCGCCCCTGCGCCGCGGCCTGCTCGTGCTGGGCATCCTGCCGGGCGCGGTGGCGGCGATCGCGCGCCTCGACTGGCCTTCCCTCGTCCTCCTGCCGGGGCTGGTCTCGGCCGGCGCGGGCCTGCTGTTCGGCGTCAACGCGTTCTGCCTCGACGGCTCCGGCTCGGTCTGGCTCGAGGGCCTGCCCCGGCGTCCCGGGCTGGCCTTCTGGTGCAAGGCGCAGGTGATCGGCGAGACCTGCCTGGTCGCCATCGTGCTCACCCTGTCGGCAGCGCTGCTGCGCACCGCCGACGCACCGTCCGCCGCCCAGCTCTCGGCGCTGGTGGCGTGCTCGGTCGTCTCGCTGACCCGCGTGGTGGCCCTGTGCATGGAGCTGTCGGTCCGGCACCCCTACCGGGCGGACCTGCGGGGACCGCGGGACACACCGGCGCCGCCGGGGGTGATGGCGGCGTACTCGGCCCGGCTGGCCCTGTCCACGACCCTCGTCGCGATCCTGTTCTCCGCGGTGGCCGAGGTCGCGCCCTGGCGCTGGTCGGTCTTCCTGGCCGTCCCGTTCGTGCTGCTGAGCGCCCGCCGCCTGGTCGCCGCCGCCCGCCGGTGGGACCGCCCCGACGTCCGCGCCGGGGTGGTCGCGGTGGTGGCCAGCGGGTGAGGACATCTCCTGACAAGGTGGACGCGGCACCGAGGGCCGGACCGGAGCTTGACCGAGGACTGGACGGCGGCCCGGAGATTGGGGCATTTGGTTCCCTGGCCACTGACGGCTGGGTAACGTCCTCGGTGTCGTGACCCGAATACCGTCCGCGTCCAGCGCCGGCAGGCCCGCCCGCGGGCAGCACCGGGCCGGGCCCGGCTCAACTCCGCCGGAAACGTACCGATTGAAGGAACCATGGGACGACGCACTCTGCTCCTGATCGCCGCGCTGGTCGTCGCGGCCCTCGGGACCACCGGTGTGTTCCTCTACGTCAACGGCGTCGACGCCCGAGCGCGGGCCGGCTACGAGACCGTCGAGATCCTGGTCGCCACCGCGGAGATCCCGGCGGGAATCACCGGCCAGCAGGCCGCCGACCTCAGCGCCATCGGTACCCGGGAGTACTTCGCCGACAGCGTCGACGGACTTCACGGCCATGAGCAGCATCGACACCATCGCCGACAAGGTGGCGCTGGCACCGATCGCGATCGGCGAGCCGATCCTCGAGACCCAGTTCGGCGGCGCGGACGAGTCCAGCGGCCCTGCCCATCCCCGACGGCAAGCTGGCGGTCAGCATCGAGCTCGGCGACCCCGCAGAGGGTCGGCAGCTTCGTGGGTCCCGGGTCCCAGGTGGCGATCATGCTCACCTCCACCGAGACCAGCCGGCCCCAACGCCGGTCAGGTGTCCACCCGGGTGCTGCTGCCCAGCGTCGAGGTGATCGCCGCGGGGGACAGCACAACGACGACCGCCGACACCGGGCAGGCGGATGCCGCTCGCCAAGGCGATCATGACGTTGGCCGTCGACCAGAGCGAGGCGCAGAAGATCGTGTACGCCCAGACGAACGGCGAGCTGTACTTCCTGCTCCGCGGCAACGACGCGAAGATCGACCCGAACGACCCGGGCGCCACTGCAAAGAACCTGTTCAACTGACATGACCGCCATCGTCGACCTCGACCCGAACATCTCCGAGACGCTGCGCTCGGCGCTGGGAGCGGACAGCCAGGTCCTTCCCTCGCTGGACGCCCTGCGGCGGCACCTCGAGACCCAGTTCGGCGAGGACACGGTCGTCCTCGGCCCCACCGTCGACCAGTCCGCGGCGCTCACGCTGGCCGCCTCGATGCGGGTGACCCGGCCGAGCCTGGCCGTCATCCTGGTCCGGCGGAGGGTGGACACGTCGGTGCTCACCGACGCCCTGCGGTCCGGGGTCTTCGAGGTGGTCGAGGAGCGGGACCTGGCCGGCCTCACCACCGCGGTGCGCCGGGCCCGCGAGCTGGCCCGCCAGCTCCGCGAGACCGTCGACGGCGCCGCGACCCCCGGCCAGAAGGCGAACCGGGGCCAGCTCGTGACGGTGTTCTCGGCCAAGGGCGGCTGCGGCAAGACCACCCTCGCCACCAACCTCGCGGCGTCGCTCGCCGACCGGGGACGCCGGGAGGTCTGCCTGGTCGACCTCGACCTCGCCTTCGGCGACGTCGCGATCGCCCTCCAGCTCTTCCCGGCGCACACGATCGCCGACGCCGTGCCCCTCGCCGACAACCTGGACGCGTCGGCACTGAAGTCGCTGCTCACGCCGCACTCGCCCGGTCTGACCACGCTCGTCGCGCCGATCGAGCCGGGCACCGCCGAGTCGATCCCGGCGTCGCTGGTCACCACCGTCCTCGACCTGCTCAAGCAGGAGTTCGACTTCGTGGTGGTCGACACCCCGCCCGCGTTCGACGACCACGTGCTGGCGGCCTTCGACCAGAGCGACCTGGTCGCCCTGCTGGCCACGCTGGACATCCCGGCGCTGAAGAACCTCAAGCTGACGCTGGAGACCCTCGACCTGCTCAACTACCCCCGCGACCGCTGGCGGCTGGTCCTCAACCGGGCCGACTCGAAGGTCGGCCTCGCCCTCAACGAGGTCGAGAAGACGCTCAAGGCCCCGATCGCGGCGCAGATCCCGAGCTCACGCGACGTGCCCGCCTCGATCAACCGCGGCGTCCCGATCGTCCTCGACGACCCCAAGCACCCGGTGAGCCTGGCCATCAAGGCGTTCGGCGAGCGCAACGTCGCCGCCATCACCGCCACGAGCAGCGACGGCAGCATCCCGAGCGAGCTGCGGACCGACCGGCGCGGCCTGCTCCGCCGGAGGACGAGGACGACATGAGCCTGGCCGACCGCCTCGCCGCCGCCAAGCGCGAGAGAGGCGTCGTCCCGCCGGACAACGGTGCGGGCGACGGCGCCTTCGTGTCAGCGGCGCCGCGCGCCCGCCGCAGCATCGACCCGTTCAGCGACCTCAAGCGCACCGTCCACCAGACGCTGCTGGACAGCCTCGGGCCCAAGCTCTACGACTCGCGGCTGACCCAGACCGACCTCGAGCAGCGCGTTCGTCAGACCCTGCAGGAGGTGCTCTCCCAGGAGGAGACCCCGCTCACCTCCGTCGACCGGGCCCGCATCGCCCAGGAGATCGCCGACGACATCCTCGGCTACGGCCCGCTCGAGCCGTACCTCCGGGACCCGGACATCACCGAGGTGATGGTCAACGGGTTCGACGCGATCTACATCGAGCGTGCCGGCCGGGTGCACCCGGTCGAGGGCACCTTCACCGACGAGAACCACCTCCGGCGCACGATCGACAAGATCGTGGCCCGGGTCGGACGCCGGATCGACGAGTCCAGCCCGATGGTCGACGCCCGGCTCCCCGACGGCAGCCGGATCAACGCCATCATCCCTCCGCTCGCCATCGACGGCTCGCTGCTGACGATCCGCAAGTTCTCCGTCGACCCCTACATGGTCGAGGACCTGATCGGCTTCGGCACCATGACCAGGTCCGTCTCGGACTTCCTCGAGAAGTGCGTCCGCGGCAAGCTCAACATCCTCGTCTCCGGCGGCACCGGCGCCGGGAAGACGACGACGCTCAACGTGCTGTCGTCCTTCATCCCCGGCGACGAGCGGGTCATCACCATCGAGGACGCCGCCGAGCTGCAGCTGCACCAGGACCACGTCCTCCGACTGGAGGCGCGCCCCCCGAACATCGAGGGCCGCGGCGAGGTCAAGATCCGCGACCTGGTCCGCAACTCGCTGCGCATGCGGCCGGACCGCATCGTCGTCGGCGAGATCCGGGACGCCGCCGCGCTGGACATGCTGCAGGCCATGAACACCGGCCACGACGGCTCCATCTGCACGGTGCACGCCAACTCACCGCGGGACGTCCTGTCGCGCGTCGAGACCATGGTGCTGATGGCCGGTGTGGAGCTGCCGATGCGCGCGATCCGGGAGCAGGTCTCCAGCGCGATCGACCTGATCGTGCAGCAGGCGCGGTTCAAGGACGGCACCCGGCACATCACCCACGTCACCGAGGTCGTGGGGATGGAGGGTGAGGTCATCACCCTCCAGGACCTGTTCCTGTTCGACCACAGCGCCGGTTTCGACGACTCCGGGCGGTCGATGGGCGTCCTCAAGTCCACCGGCCTGCGGCCCAAGTTCCTGGAGAAGCTCGGTGCCGCCGGCGTCGTCGTCGACCCGACGATGTTCGCGTTCGAGAAGTTCGGGCGATGAGCCGGGGACGACACCTCGTAGCGGTCCTCCTGCTCGGTCGTCCTCGGCGCGCTGGCGCCGAACCGCTCCGGCAGCTGCCGCGGAGTCCGGCAAGATCGTGCTGGCGACTCGCGAGGACGGGACCCTTCAGGTCGTCTTCCAGGCGGACGGGCTGCCGCCGGGCGCGACCGTCGACCTCGACAGCGTCACCGTGACCATCGACGGCCGGCCGGTCGAGCCCCCGGACGTCGAGCTGCTGGATACCGGCGAGCCGGGTCGACGCGCACCACGGTCCTCGCCATCGACACCAGCAACAGCATGAGTCGCGGAGCAAGCTCGCTGTCGGCCCAGGCCGCCGCGAGGGCATTCCTCGCCGCCCTTCCTGCCCGACGTCATCGTCGGGCTGGTCACCTTCGGCAGGACGTCACGAGCCTCGCCCTGGCGCCGACCCCAACCACGGCGACGTCGAGGCGGCCATCGACGCGCTCACCGTGAGCACCAGCTCTCGGCACGGCGCTGTACGACGGGGCGGCGACGGCCGTCGACCTCGACCGGCGACGCCGACGTGCGCAGCGTGCTGATGCTCTCCGACGGCGAGCAGTTCGGCGGACAGCGACCCCACCCTGAGCGAGGCCATCGGTCACGGGCCACGAGCGACGGCGTTCAGATCAACGGCGTGTACATCGGTTCCGAGGTCCACGGCGCCCAGCTCCTTCTCGGATCTGACCAAGGGCACCGTGGATCGGTGGTGAAGGTCGGGACAGCCGACCTGGCGGCAGATCTTCGCAGCAGAAGGCCGAGGACATCAAGACCCAGATCAGCATCACCGGCGCAGTCCCCGCCGGCGTCCCGGACTCGGCAAAGGTGGTCGTGACCGCACGCGCCGGCGACCGGACGCTGTCCGCCAGCCAGCCTGACCTACGCCGCGGGGAGCAGCCCCACCACGGCACCGACCGAGCGCGCCGGCCCGATCCCGGTCGTGGCCTCCGACGAGTCGCTGCTCGACCCTTCGACGCTTCCGTACCTGCTCGGCGCACTCTTCCTCGGACTGCTCGTCATCGTCTACGTCGCCCTGGCAGCGACCAAGCGAGACGAGAAGCACGGCCGGCTGCGCCGCCGGCTGTCCCTGTACACCCAGGCCGGCCGGTCCCCTGCGGCCAAGCAGCGGCGAGAGCGCCACCGCCCTCGGCAGCAGCCAGGTGGCCCGCAGCGCCGTCGAGCTCGCCGGCCGGGTGGTCGACAAGCGCGACTTCGAGAGCGCGCTGTCCCTGCGCCTCGACGCCGCCGGCGTCCCGCTCCGCGCGGCGGAGTGGATGCTGATCCATCTAGGCATCGCGATCGGCACCTCGCTCGTCCTCATGCTGCTGTCCGGTGGCGCGATCCTCCCGACAGCCGTCGGCCTCGCCGCCGGTCTCTGGGTCCCGTGGGCCTACCTGCTGGTCAAGGAGACGCGCCGGACCTCGGCGTTCCTGGCCCAGCTGCCCGACACCCTGCAGCTCATCGCCGGCAGCCTGTCAGCGGGGTACTCCATGCCGCAGGCGATGGACACCGTCGTCCGCGAGGGGTCGCAGCCGGTCACCAGCGAGTTCAACCGGGCCCTGGTCGAGGCACGGCTCGGCGTCCCGATGGAGGACGCCCTGGAGTCCGTCGCCGAGCGGATGAAGAGCAAGGACTTCGCCTGGGTCGTGATGGCGATCCGGATCCAGCGCGACGTCGGCGGCAACCTCGCCGAGCTGCTCACGACCGTGTCCCAGACGCTGCGCGAGCGGGAGGCGCTCCGCCGGCAGGTGAAGGTCTTGTCCGCCGAGGGGCGGCTCTCGGCCTGGATCCTCGGCCTGCTGCCGCCGGCCTTCGCGCTGTACCTGCTGGTGGCGCAACCCCGCTACCTCAAGCCGCTGGTCACCGAACCCGCCGGCTGGCTGATGCTGGGCTTCGGTGGCGTGCTGCTCGTCGTCGGCGCTCTGTGGATGCGCAAGGCCGTCAGGGTGGAGGTCTAGTGGACGCGCCGACCCTGCTCGTCCTCGGCCTGGCGGGCATCTTCCTCGCCATCGCCCTGGCCCTCGCCACCGTCGGGGCGATCACCTCCGAGCGACAGCAGGTCGCCCGGTCCCTGGCCGCCGTGCAGGCGATCAGAGCAGCCCCGCAGTCCATGCAGCACGAGCTGAACAAGCCGTTCACGGATCGGGTCATCACGCCGGCGCTCGCCCGGTTCACCCGGCTGGGGCGGCGCTTCACCGCAGGCCACCAGGTCTCCCGGATCCGGCACCGGCTCGAGCTGGCCGGCAACCCGCCGCAGTGGGACGTCGACCGGGTGATCGCCTTCAAGATGCTCGGGGCGATCGCCGGACTGGCGCTGGGCATCGGTCTCCCTCTCGCGCTCGGCGCCGGCGTCCTCACCGTGCTGGGCCTGGCGATCGTGCTCGCGTTGGTCGGCTTCTTCGCCCCGAACCTCGCCATCTACCAGCTCGGCTACAACCGCCGTGAGCAGATCCGCCGGGACCTTCCGGACGGCATGGACCTGCTCACCATCTCGGTGGAGGCCGGGCTGGCCTTCGACGCCGCCCTCGCGCAGGTCGCGCGCAACACGACCGGCCCGCTCGCCGACGAGTTCTTCCGAGTCCTCCAGGAGATGCAGATCGGGCTCGGCCGGGTGGACGCCCTGCGGGCTCTCGGCGACCGGTCCGACCTGCCGGAGCTGCGCGGCTTCGTCACCGCGATGGTGCAGGCCGACTCCTTCGGCATCCCGATCGCCGCGGTGCTGCGGGTGCAGGCGAAGGACCTGCGGATCAAGCGACGTCAACGGGCCGAGGAGCTGGCGCAGAAGGTGCCGGTGAAGATCCTCTTCCCGCTCATCTTCTGCATCCTGCCGTCGCTGTTCGTGGTCATCCTCGGACCTGCGGCCATCAACATCTTCCACTCGTTCAGCGGCCGCCTGACCTGACGCCGCAGCCCCCCGGCGACACGCCAAGACGGGGAAAAGCGGCAGAAGGTGGTCTGCGTCAGCCCACTGTGACAGCGTCGCGGCATGGCCTTGGCTGCATTCCGGGCTCAGCTCCGCCCGGAGCAGCGGGTGGTGCTCGTGGTCCGCGCCAGCCTGGCGGTCACCTGCGGCACCCTGACCCTGGTCCGAGGGCAGACGGTCGCCGACGTGACCGCGGTAGCCCTGCTCCTGGGGATCGCGCTGCTGGCGTCCACCCCCCTTCCGGTCGGACTCGGGCCGGTGGCGAGCTTCGCTCCGGTCGTCGAGGCCGTCCTGGCCTGCTGCGCCATGCTGGTGGTGGAGCCCCTGCCGGAGACCCTGCTCCCCTACCTGCTGGCACCGGCGCTGGCCGCCGGTCTGACGGGTGGGGTACGGATCGCGATCACCGCCACCGGCCTCGCGGCCCTGGCGCTGCTGCTGGGCTTTCTGGTGGGGGACGAGACCCTCAGCTGGAGCAGCTATGTGGCGATCGAGAGCCGATGGACGCTGATCACCCTTGCCGTCGCTCTGCTGGGGGCGTGGGTCGGCCGGCTCCAGCAGGCCGGGCAGGAGCAGACCGAGAACGTCGCGTACGCCGCGGCGTACCGGCTCATCTCGCAGCTGCGCCTGGTGGCCCGCCAGCTCTCCGGTGGCCTGGACCCGGTCAGTCTCGGCCAGCAGATGCTCGAGCAGGTCAACGGTGTGGCCCCCTTCGACCGTGGTGCCGTCTATGTGCGCTCCAGCGGCAGCCGGCTCTCGCCGGTGACCTATCTCGGCGCCGACCGGCTCGACTGGGACGTGGACAACCCGCAGTTCGACGAGGCCTGGGCCTCCAGCACGGCGATGCGGTCGACCCAGCCGTTCACGCGCGGCACCACCGGTCACTCCGCCGTGCTGCCGCTGCGGATCGGGCTGCGGACCTTCGGGCTCGTCGCGGTCGAGCGGTCCCACGGCGGAGCGTTCGAGCCGGCCCAGCTGGCGGCCGCGGAGCACGTGCTGGAGGAGCTCGGGCTGCGGCTGGAGACGGCGCTGCTCTTCAGCGAGGTGCGAAGCCTCGCGACGGCGGAGGAACGCCGCCGGCTGGCCCGGGAGATCCACGACGGGATCGCCCAGGAGCTGGCGTCGATGGGCTACGTGGTGGACGACCTGGCCGCCCGGGCCCGCTACCTGCCAGACCTCGAGGCCGACCTCAAGACGTTGCGCAGCGAGCTCACCCGGGTCATCACCGAGCTGCGGCTGTCCATCTTCGACCTCCGCAGCGAGGTCCAGACCACGACCGGGCTCGGGACAGCGCTGTCCGACTACGTGCGGCAGGTCGGCGCGGGCTCCAACCTCACCGTCCACCTGGTGCTGGACGAGAAGCCGGTCCGGCTGCCGATCGACTCGGAGACCGAGCTGCTCCGGATCGCGCAGGAGGCCGTCACGAACGCCCGCAAGCACGCCAACGCCCAGAACCTCTGGGTCACCTGCCGGATCGACCCGCCCGGGGCCTACCTCGCCGTCGCGGACGACGGGGACGGACTCGGCAGGCCACGTGACGACAGCTTCGGCCTGGAGGTGATGCGTGAGCGGGCCGAGCGGATCGGTGCCCGGCTGTCGGTCGAAAATCGCCCCGAAGGGGGCACAGCGGTGCAGGTCACGCTAGGTGCGGCGCCGCTCGCCGACTAAGGTGTCCGCTGTGTCCACCTCGGTCGTACTCGTCGATGACCACGAGCTGATCAGGCAAGGCCTGCGCCGCGCGTTCGAGCGCACCGGCGACTTCTCCGTCGTCGGCGAGGCCGGCAGCGTGGCCCAGGCCCTCGACGTCATCGGCAGCAACGAGCCCGACGTGGTGATCTTCGACGTGCGGCTGCCCGACGGCAGTGGCCTCGACGCCGCCAAGAAGGTGCGCGACGCGTACCCCGCCATGGGCATCGTGGTGCTCACGATGTACGCCGGCGACGACCAGCTCTTCGGCGCCCTGGAGGCCGGTGCCTCGGCCTTCGTGCCGAAGGACGCGCCCGCCGAGGACGTCATATCGGCCGCCCGGCACGCCGCCGTCTCCCCCCGGGCTTTCACCGCCAACGACCTCGCCGGCGCCATGCAGCGCCGCCTGACCCCCTCCGGGCCTCAGCTCAGCCCGAGGGAGCGCGAGGTGCTCGGGCTGCTGGCGGACGGCCTAGGCGTCGCCGCCATCTCCAAGCAGCTGTTCATCAGCGAGTCGACCACCAAGACCCACATCTCGAAGGTCTACGAGAAGCTCGGCGCGGCGAACCGGGCCCAGGCCCTCATGACGGCGATGCGGCTCGGCCTGATCGCCAACCCCGCCGAGCCAGGTTATTGAGCGTGGCATCAGCCGTTCGGCTGATATCGAATCAACCGGCTGAAGGATCGGTTTCGGCCGTGAAAGTGTCGATTCTTGATACACGGTCGGTCCCCAGCACCGGGGTCTGGATGCACCGCACGGTCTTCGGAGGTCGAACCCCATGCTCGCCTACATCCGCACTGTCGCCGCCAAGAAGGACGACGGCGCCTCTGCCGTCGAGTACGGCCTCCTTGTCGCCGCGATCGCTGCTCTCATCGTGATCATCGTCTTCGCGCTCGGCGGGCTGGTCCGCGACGTCTTCAGCAACACCTGCGAGACGATCGCCAGCAACGCGGCCCCCGGCCTGTCGCCCTCCGGGGACTGCTCCTCCTCCTAGCGATTCCGCACCGACAGGTGGGTGACGTCGACCGCCACGACGGGCGGCGACGCCACTCACCGGTGGGGCAGCCGGAGGCCTGACCTCGGCGACCCCCGGAGGAGGACTGGCCGTTCTGTGGAGAAGTCTCGCCCGACGCGGCTCGCCGGGATGCGCGACGCCCTGCGTGACCTACGCGCGGCACCCGTCACAACCGAAGAGACACGACCAACGGTGCGGCGAGCGCGTTGGCTGCTCGCCGCTGCATGGACGATCGCTCTGGTGGGATGGAGCTGGCTGTGGGGGCCACCCCTTGGCCTGCCTGAGATGCTGCTGTGGCTGGCGCTGGCGATGCTCGTCGCCAGCGTGGGCAACCCGCTGGGCTGGGCGAAGAGCATGCTCGTCGACTGGTTCCCGCTCTACCTGATGCTCGTCGGGTACAACGTCGTCTGGGGGCTGGTCGACAACGTTGCAGGCAGCGCACACGTCCAGCCGCAACTGGCCTTCGACCAGTGGCTGTTCGGTGAGGACGGCCCCGTCGCCGCGCTACAGCGTTCGTTGTGGACCGGGGTCGTGCGGCCGTTTGACTACGCGGTTTGGGTGGTCTACCTCAGTCATTTCGTCGTCACCCTGGTCGTGTGCGCCGGCCTGTGGATTCATTCCCGGGTCGAGTTCCTCGCTTACCGACGCCGAGTAGTCGCAACCTGGTTCAGCGGCCTTGTCGTATTCGCGTTGTACCCGACCGTCCCGCCGTGGATGGCCGGTGACCGTGGTCTGATTCCTACCGCCACCCGGATCATCGGCGACGTCAACCGGGCGGTCTTCCCCCAGCAGACGCACCGTTCCCTCGCCGAGGGCGGCGGCAAGATCGACCTGGCCAATCCGGTGGCCGCAGTTCCGAGCATGCACTCGGCCTTCCCGATGCTGTTGCTCCTTTTCTTCTGGCACCGCGCGCCGCGGCTTCGGCCGCTACTTCTCGCTTACCCGCTCACCATGACCTTCGTCCTGGTCTACGCGGGCGAGCACTACGTCTTCGACGTCCTGGCCGGCTGGGCGGTCGCCGCCCTCGTGCACGTCACCTGGTCGCGCTTCGAGGCGCGGCGGACGACGGGCCGAGCGACCGGTGTCCGCGATCAGGCCGTCCCGGCGTTGCGAGAGGAATCCGCCGAATCAGCTGGCCCACGTATGCATGCGTCGACGACGGACGGCCGATGATGCAGCCGCGCTACCGATCGGTCGGGGTGGGCGTCCGGTCGGTCATGCTGAGCGCCGGTCTGATGGCGGTGCTCGTCGCCTGGTCGCTCGCTACACCGTTGCTCGCGGCGCCGGACGAACCGGCGCACCTGATCCGCGCGGCGGCCGCGGGGCGCGGACAGGTCACCGGGGTGGCTACGGCTGCCGGTCCCGCCTTCGAGATCCCGACATCCTTGGCGCGTCTCGTGCGACCGGTCTCGTGCTACGAACACCGCCGCCGGAACACAGGAGACTGCCACCGCACGGTCGTCGACCAGCCAGGCGGCCAGAGCCTGGCGAGCTCGCAGGCAGGCAACTACGACCCGTTCTACTACCTGCTGGTGGGTTGGCCGATGGCCCTCTCGCCGGACGTCGCGGGCGTGTACCTGAGCCGGGCGGTGAGCGCAGTCCTGTGCGCCCTGCTCCTGGGGGTGGGGATCGGCGTCCTGCCGCGGACGGCGCACCGCGTGGCCGCGGCCGCTGCGCTTACTCCGACCGTCCTGTTCCTCTGCGCGACGATCAATCCCAACGCCATGGAGATCAGCGCGACGTTCTTGGTGTGGGCGGGAGCAGTCGCGGCGACCGCCGCGCCGACACCTCCCCGCGCGGCCGTGCACGCGCTCGGCATCGGCGCGGTGCTGGCGGCACCGACGAGGCCGCTCGCCATCCTGTGGGTGGTGGTCGCAGTCCTCGTGGTATCCGCCGTGAGCGACCCGGCCCGCGTACGCCGGCTGGTCGGGCAGCGAGCGCTGTGGGCGTACGCGGCAGCAACCGTCTTGGCAGCCGGGCACCAGTGGTGGTGGACCACACGAGCGCTCGTCCAGAGCGTCGTCGCCGCGCCACAAGCACCGGCATCGGCAGACCTCGTCCGCCGGTTGGAGGCGAACACCCAGGTCCAGCGGGTCCGAGAGATGATCGGCACGGTGGGGTGGAACGACTTGGTCGCTCCGGCGGCGACCTACGGCGTGTGGCTGCTCCTCTTCGTGCTCGCTCTGGGCGTGACCATGCAGGCTCGGGGCTGGAGGGCGAGTGCCGTGGTGCTGACGATCTGTGCCTCCTTCGTCATGGTCTCGCTGTGGCTCGATCTGCACCTTCCGAGCGGAATGGTCTTCTTCTGGCAGGGGCGCTACAACTTGCCGGTCGCGGTCGGGCTGCCACTGGTACTCGTGGCCGGCATGTCCACGATGCCGCGTTGGCTGGGGCGGCACCGCACCGCCATCCTGGCCGTCGTCGGCGCGCTGCTCGTGGCCGGGCATGCCGCAGCGTTCTTCGGTGCGCTGTCCGCCTACCGCCATGCGGGACCGGAGGATTTCCGGGTCGCCACGCATGTGTTCGGCACAGTGGCCGACCCGGTCTCCAGCGGCTTGTTCGTTCTCGGCCTCCTGCCCCTCGCAATCGGGGTCTGCGCTGCTGGGCCGGCCGCAAGGCGACGGAACGGTCAGCCGGGTGAGTCCGCTCCCGCGAGCAACGAAAGGAGCCTGCGGGCCGAGGAGCCCCAGGTCCAGCGCTCGGTGACCCAGTCGCGCCCGGACGCCCCGAACGACGACCTGATGCCGGCGTCGGCGAGCAGACCGGCCAGCGCCGAAGCGACCGGCTCCGGCCGCGAGGCCGGGCAGACATAGCCCGTCTCGCCTTCGCGGACCGTGTCCGGCGCCCCGCCGGAGTCGCCGGCGACCACCGGGAGCCCGGTCGCCGACGCCTCGAGGTAGACGATGCCGAGGCCCTCGACCTCGAAGCCGAGCTTGCGGGTGCGGCAGGGCATGCAGAAGACGTCCCCCGCGGCCATGTACGGCGGCAGGTCGGCCCAGGGCACCGCGCCCGCGAACACGACGTGCTCCGCGACACCCAGGTCCCGCGCGAGCGCGCCCAGGCGCGGTCGCATCGGCCCGTCACCGACCAGCAGCACCGCCGTATCGGGCACCTCCCGGCGGACCAGCGGCAGCGCCCGGATCAGCATGTCCTGGCCCTTCCGCTCCACCAGCCGCGAGACGCACACGACCACCGGCCGGTCCCCCAGGCCGAACATCGCCCGCACCGGCCCGCCGTCGACCGAGGGGTGGAAGGCGTCGGTGTCGACCCCGGGCGTCAGCTGCACCATCCGGGTGGCCGCCCCGGTCGAGAGCGCCCGCGAGATCTGGGACCGGGTGAACTCCCCCAGGTAGGTCAGCACGTCGTTGGTGTCGCCGATCCGCCGCAGCAGCTGACGGGTGCCCGGCGTCTTCGCCCACCAGACCTCGTGACCGTGCGTCGTGGCGACAGTCCGCCGAACGCCGGCCCGGCGCTTGAGCGTCGCTGCCATCAGGCCGAGGGGGGCGGCGGCACCGAACCAGACCGACTCGCACCCGAGGTCGCGGGCGATCGCGACCGACCTGCGGGTGATCGCCGGGGTGGGCAGCATGATCCGGGACGGGTCCCGGACGACAGGGAACGCGAGGCCGGCGTCGAACGCCGCGGCGCCCGGCTGGCTGGCCGTGTGCACCACGACCGAGCCCGGGTCCATCCGCTGCACCATGGCGAGCACGAACGACTCGATGCCCCCGACGCGCGGCGGGAAGTCGTTGGTGATGACGAGCGTGCGACCGGCCACGCTGGCGGACCCTACGGGACGCCCGGAGCGCGCGGTCAGCGGTCCACGCCCGGCGGGACGCCGACGTCGTGCAGCCGGGCCCAGTCACGGGCCAGCGCGATCCGCTGCGGGGCGGTCGGGTGGGTCGCGAACAGCCCGAACACCACCGGCGACGGGTCCAGGTCGGACAGGTTGGTCACCGACAGCCGGCGCTGCATCTCGACCATGGCGGCCGGCTCCCGGGTGAGGTCGAGGGCGTGCACGTCGGCGCGGGCCTCGATCCGCCGGGACACCAGGTTCTGGACCGGCCCGGCGACGGCCGTGAGGAGCACGACGACGGCGAGCACCAGCGCGATCGCCCGGGCGTCGCCGAGCGAGTCCACACCGGCCCGCCGCAGCAGCCAGGACCACCGGCCCAGCAGCGCCAGCAGGCACACGAGCAGGGCGACGCCGACGGCGCCCATCGCGGTCCCCCACACGACGTCGCGCGCCTTCGCGTGCCCCAGCTCGTGCGCCACGATCAACCGCACCTCGTCCGGCGTCGCCTGCTGCAGCAGCGTGTCGTAGACGACGATCCGGCGGGTCGAGCCGAGACCGGACACGTAGGCGTTCAGCGCGGAGGTGCGCCTGCTCGCGTCGGCGACGAGGACGTCGTCGACCGGAACCCCGTCGTTCCGGGCCAGCTCCAGCAGCGACGTCCGCAGCGCGCCGTCCGGGAGCGGGGTGAACCGGTTGAACAGCGGCTCGACCACCACGGGGAAGGCGAAGGACGCCAGCACGACCAGACCGGCGGCCACGCCGGTGCCCAGCACCCACCACCGCTCCGGCTGCCACCGGGCCAGCCCGACCACGAGCAGCAGCGCCGCCAGCGTCAGCACCAGACCGACGCCGTACGCCTTCCCGGCGTCGACCGCCCAACCGCCCCAGCTGCGCGTGGACAGCCCGTACCGGCGGCGCACCGTCTCGGACCACGCGTCCCACGGCAGGGTCAGGACGCGACCGACCAGGGTGAGCGCGACGGTGCCGAGCACCACCCGCCAGAGCCAGCCACCCCCTGCCGGCGCCGCCACCCGTTCGACCAGCCGCGCCCCCAGCGGCGTGAGGCCCAGCGCCGCCGCGAGGACAAGGCCGAGCAGGTAGGCCGAGTACGCCGGCACCCGCACCGCCGCGTGGTACGCCTCCTCCCTGGCGATCTGCGCCGCGGTGAAGTCGCGAGCCGGGGCCACCGACGTCGGTCCGAGCCCGTGCAGCGGCAAGGGCCGCCACGGGACGAGCAGGGCGACCGCGACCGCCAGGACCAGCGCGAGCCCGGCCGTCGTGACGAGCAGCCCGACCCGCGGCGTCACGCGGCAGCCTTGGCGCGGAGGTCGTCCCTCCACTCCCGCACCAGCTCGTCCTGCCCGATGCCGAGCACGTCGCGCATCTCGTCCGGCCAGCCGGGACCGCTGCTGTCCGACACCGCTTCGTACAGCGCCACCAGCTTCTTCTCGCCGTAGCGCTCGGCGATCAGCCGGCAGGCGAGCCACGACCCCTCGTACGCCGCGCTGATGTCTCCCCGCGAGGCGTCGAAGTCGGCGTCCCGCGGCAGCCGTCTCGGCGCCTTCCCGTCACGCACGTCGTCGAGCACGTCGCTGGCGACGATGGCGGTGGGCACCGGCGTCGCCTGGTAGGCGACGTAGTCGGCGAACCCCTCGGACAGCCAGATCGGCGGCGACGTCACGCTGCTCGACCGGGTCGCGACGTGGGTCATCTCGTGGGTGAGGACGACCCGGCGACCGAGCTTCCCGAGGATGCGCCACGCCGCCGGGTTGATGACGATCCGGTCCCCCCGGCTGAGGCCGGACTCGAAGGACCCGGTGGTCACCGCGGCGATCTGGGCGAGGCCCTCGCCGTCGCTGCCGATCAGGGTGGCCATGTCCTCCTGGCTGCGCGGCAGGACCACGACCGGCCGGCGGGACCACTCCCCCGGCCAGACGTCGTCGACGTCCCGCACCGCCAGGTCGGCCTCGTCGGCGATCGTGCGCAGCTGCGCCCGGGTCGCCCCCCGGGCGTCCGCGAGCACGACGCTGGTCTCCCCGCTGACGGAGCGCACCGGCCCGAGGTCCCAGAGGTCGCGCTGGGTGTCCAGACCGCTTGCGCTGGCGTCCGTGTCGGCGGCGACCAGCCACCGCCCGCCGCGGGGGACGAAGGTGAGGTACTGCTCACGGTCGGTGGAGGTATCGGTGCCCGCCAGCCGGTAGGTGAGCAGGACCCGTAGGATCACCGACCCGCTCGGCAGTGCGCGGGCCCGCTCGGCCGTGAGGTCGGGGCCGTCGCCGGTCACGGCGTAGGACCACTGGGCCAGGTCGAGCGCGCTCACCCGGTCGAACAGCTGGCCCTGGGCGGTGGCGAAGTCGGCGTCGGTCGGGTCCACGGTGGACAGGAACAGGCCGCGGTCGCCCGTGGTGACCGCCCGGGACCTGGTCACCAGCAGGTCGGCGACCGCCTGCGCCCTGCCGGCGGTGGGGTCGGGGCTGGGCGTGGCCGACCCGGAGGCGCTCGGGGCGCCGGTCGCCGAGGCGCTCGGCCGCGGGCCGGCCGCACCGGGCTGGTCCAGCAGCAGGCGGGAGACGCCGACCGCGACGGCGACGCCCAGCGCGGCCGCGAGCGTCAGGGCGAGCAGCAGCAGCCCCGTCCGGCGGCGGGACCTGCGGGGGGTCGCGCCACCGGGGTCCTCGTCCAGCGGTCCGGAGGGCTCGACCGCGGCATCCGGACCGCCGTACTGCTGCACATCGACAGACTAGGCGGCGGTGCGTACCGACGCGTCGGAGCCAACCTGACAAGCGGCGTGGCGGCCCGTCCGGGCGGCCAGTGACCTCGCCCGGCGGCTAGGGTCGGCCGGCCCCCACGAGCGGCATCGAGTACAGCCCGCTGATGTGCACGCTCAGGCCGGGGTAGGGCGCGTCGATGATCCGGCCGCCGCCGATGTAGATGCCGACGTGGCTGATCGGGCTGTAGTAGAAGACCAGGTCGCCCGGCTGCAGGTCCGAGACCGAGATGTGCCGGACGGCGCCGTACTGCGCCGCTGACGAGTGCGGCAGGGAGACGCCGGCCGCCGCCCAGGAGTACATGGTCAGGCCCGAGCAGTCGAAGGAGCCCGGTCCGGCCGCGCCCCACGCGTACGGGTCGCCGAGCTGGCCGAACGCCGTCTTCACCGCGGCGGCGGCCCGCCCCGAGGCCGGACCGTCGTAGGTCGGGAACTCGTCGCCGCGGGACGACCGGGACGCCCGCATCTGGTCGCTGCGGGCGCCGAGCGCCCGCTGGGTCGCGGCCTGCTGCAGGGCGAGCAGGCGGGCCCGCTGCTTGGCCTCGAGCCGGGCCAGGACGTCCCGCGCCTGGGTCAGGCGTGCCTCGATGGCGCTCTTCTCGGTGGCCATCCGTTCCTGCAGCGCGCGGGCCCGGGCCCTCTGGTCCGCGACGGCCTTGCGGTCGACCGCGGCCTGGAGGCGGGCGCCCTCCATGCCGGCCAGCATCGCCGACTGTCGGCGGTTCAGCTGGGACAGGTCGGCCGCCTGACGCAGGAAGGTCGTCGGGTCCTCGGACAGCACCAGCTCGACGGTCGGGTCGAGCCCGCCGGACTTGTAGGACGCCACCGCGATCCGACCGACCAGCGCCTTCATCTCGTCCAGGTGCCGCTTGGTGACCGCGTAGCGGTTCTGCGCGGACCGCATCCGCCGGTTGGTCTCGTTGAGCTGCACCTTGGCGGTGTTGTAGCGCTCGGCCGCGTCGGCGGCGTCATGGTTGAGGGCGTCGACCCGCCGCTGTACCTCGCCCAGCGAGGGGCTGGGGTCGGCCGAGGCGGCCCCGGGCAGCACGGCGATGCTCAGGGCGGCCAGGAGCAGACCGGCGAGCAGGCGGCGGGGGAACGAGGAGGGAGCCATCTGCGCGCGAACCTTACGTGACCTTTTCGTGATGTCAAAGCGGCCGCGGCGCGCCTCCCGTGGACAGATCGGCACATCTGGTAGTCGACCCGCGGTGCGGGAGCCTTGAACGGCTGCTGCACCTGTCCTGGTCGCCAGGCGGGCGGCCCGCGTCCGCATCGTGGACGCCTGGCCGCCCGCCCGCCCCCGCTGCCCGGCCCGCCCGTCAGCCGGCGGCCGCCCGGTCGTCGGCTCCCGGCGCCCCCGGTGGCCCGCGCCGGACCACCTCGACCGGCACCACCAGCCGCAGCGGCGGGACCAGCCCGGAGCCGGCCAGGGCGTCGAGCGCGGCCGCCTCGTCGGCGTCGATCTCGCCCGGCGGGCCGCCGAGCAGCGCCGTGACGACGCAGTCGCCGCAGGCCAGGCCGCGGACCTCGCAGCTGTCGCAGTCGATGATCACGTGGACCTCCTCGATCTCGTCTGCGGCGAGGCTAGGGAGACCCCCGGACACAACCCGGACGGTCAGGCCCGGTCGAGCCGGCGCACCAGGGCGAGCGAGGACAGCGGGCGGGCCCCCGAGCGACGGACCCCGTCGGCGACCTCCCGGTCGCTGGAGACGACGCAGACCGGGCGGCCCTCGGGCTCGGCCCGGACCAGCCGCCGGATCAGCTCGTCGGCGGTCTCACCGGCCTTGCTGAACAGCACCCGGACGCCTCGTGCGCTGGCCGCCGGCACCCGTCCCTCGAGCGCCGCGCCGTCGAAGCAGCAGGTGACTTCGGCCCCGGACCGCGCCGCGAGGTTCGACAGCCCGGCCAGCAGGCGGTTGCGCTGCTTCTCCAACGACAGGTCGGGGAATCCGGTCTTGGTGACGTTGTAGCCGTCGACGACCAGGTGGGCCTGCGGCAGCGCGAGCAGCAGGTCGAGCAGCGCCGGGTCGTCCGAGAGCAGGGCCCGCTCCCCCGCGCCCCGCGCCGGGCCGGCCGGGTCGGCGGCATCGACGAGGTCCGCCGGACGGATGCTCACCGGGGCCAGCGCCAGGTCGCGGCGGAGCGCGGACGCCGCATCCACGACCGTGTCGAGCAGCAGCCGGAGCCTGGTGTCCTCGAGCGAGCGCCCGTCGCGCACGGCCCGCCGGGACGCCTCCAGGGCCGCCTCGACCTCCGCCACCCTGGCCCGGGCGCGCTCGGTCTCCGCCTGCGCCGTCTCGCCGGCCCGGGCGGCCGCCTCGTGCGCGCCGGCTGCCGCCTCCTCGGCCTCGACCGCTCGCCGTTCGGCCCGCCGCCGGGCACCCTTCTCCTCACGCAGCGCCTTGGCCACCGTCGCGGCCTCGGCAGCCGCGGACTCGACCTGGCCCGCCAGCGCCTCCAGCTCGTGGCGGTGCCGGGCCCGTTCGGCGGCAAGCTGCTGCTCGAGCCGCGCCACCTCTGCGGCGGCCCGCGCAGAGCCCTCGTCCGCTGTGACGCGGTCCGCGGCCGCGGCAGCAGCAGCCACCCGGTCGCCCCACCCCGGTGCGCGGAGCAGGTAGGCCACGGCTGCCACGTCGGCCGGGTCGGCGGCCGGCGGAGCAGTGCCGCCGTCGAGCGCATCGGCCAGGTCCGGCAGCGCGTCCCGGGCGGCGGCGGCCACCCGCTGGCGGAACGCCACGTCGCGCTCCACCGCCGTGGCCAGCGGGGTCGCCGCTCGGGTGCGCCGGTGCTGCGGCGCCCACGAGCGGAACCGCCGCAGCGCAGCCGGGGTGTCGTCCTCGGAGAGACCGGCGAGGGTGTCGGCAGCCCAGCCGACCACCCGGGAGCGCACCGCCTCCGGCAGCGGCCCGTCCCAGCCCGGCCCGTCGGGTGCGGCCGGCTCTCCGGCCGCGGGGCGGTCGCCGGGATGCTGCTCAGGCACGGCGCTCATCGGCTCAACCCGCCTCGGCCGGGTCCACGTCGGCACCGTCGGCCTCTTCCGCGCCGCTGCCGCCCTCGCCGTCCGCGAGCCGCGGCACCAGCTCCACGGTGTCGAGGCCGTCGCACCAGCGGCAGCGCACGCTCTCGAGCTGCTCGTCCAGCACCTCGCGCTCCTCCACGACCGGCGCCCCGGCGAGGTCGACGTGCACGAACTCGCGGGTACGGGCGCGACGGACCACATCGAAGCGGGTGAGGTTGCCGCAGCGGCTGCAGCGCCAGCGGGTTGCCTTCGTGGGTCGCGGGCTCGGAGTCACGCCGTCGAGCGTACGTGCGGCACCCGGCTGCGGCCCCGTCCGCACGGTCAGGGCGCGGCTCTAGATGCCGCGTCGCTGGGTGGCCCGGCCCCTGTCCAGGGCTGCCCGGGCGGCCACGACCTCCGGTCGCTGCGACACCTCGGGAACGCCCACCTCCCAGAAGGCCCCGCTCTCCGTCCAGTCCTGGGCCCGGACCTTCGAGACGATCACGGTGGTCCGGTCGGCTGACCGCGCCATGTCCAGGGCCTTCCGGAACTCTGCGAGGCTGGTGACCTGCACGCTCAGGGCTCCGAGCGCTGCGGCGTGCGCGGCGAAGTCGACCCGCTCGCCCGTTCCCGGCCCCGTCGAGTCGGCCAGCATGTTGTTGTACGACGCGCCGCCCTGGTTGACCTGGAGGCGCTCGATCACGGCATAGCCCTCGTTGTCGCAGACCACCAGGATGAACTTCTTGCCCGACAGCACCGACGCGAAGATGTCGGAGTTCATCATCAGGTACGACCCGTCGCCCACCATGGCGTAGACCTGGCCGCGGCCGCGTGCCATGGCCGCCCCCCACGCGCCGGACGTCTCGTAGCCCATGCAGGAGAAGCCGTACTCGCAGTCGAACGTCGCGATGCCCTTGCTCGTCCAGTTGACGTTCAGCTCACCCGGGAGCCCGCCCGCGGCGGTGAGCACGTAGTCGTCCTCCGTGGCCGAGGCGTGCACCTCGCCGACCAGCTGGGCGTAGCTGGGTGGCCAGACCCCGTCGTCGGCCACCCGATTGTCGACGAACCGCTGGAGCTCGGCGCGCTGGGCACTCCCACGGGCAGTCCAGCCAGCGGGCGCCGTCCAGCCGGTCAGGGCCTCCCGCAGCTCGGCCAGCGCCTCGCGCGCATCGGCGACCACGGGGACCGCACGATGCTTGTGCGCGTCGACCCGGCCGACGTTGACGGCGACGAGCCGCGCCTCGGGGGCGAACAGCGTCCAGGAGGCGGTCACGAAGTCGTTGAGGCGGGTGCCCACCGCCACGACCACGTCGGCTTCGGCGGCAACGGTGTTGGCGGCCATCGCCCCGGTGACGCCGATCGGGCCGGCGTAACGCGGGTGCGCGGCCAGCACCGAGGACTTCCCCGCCACCGTCTCGATCACCGGCAGTCCGAGCTCGTCGGCGAACGCGGCCAGCTCGGCCTCGGCGCGGGAGTAGTGGACTCCGCCGCCGGCGACCAGGACGGGGCGCTGCGCCGACCGGATGACGTCGGCCGCCCGCTGCACGTGACCGCGGTCCGGGCGCGGCCGGGCGATCTCGTGCACCTGCCGGTCGAAGAAGGCGAGCGGGTAGTCGTACGCCTCCGCAGCCACGTCCTGCGGCAGGCCGAGGAAGGCCGGACCGCAGTCCGCAGGATCCAGGAGCGTCCCGAGCGCCTGGGGGAGGCAGGCGAGCACCTGCGCCGGGTGGGTGATGCGGTCCCAGAAGCGCACGACCGCGCGGAAGGCGTCGTTGACCGTCGTCGACGGCGAGCCGAAGTGCTCCACCTGCTGCAGGACGGGGTCCGGCAGGCGCGAGTTGAAGGTCTCGCCGGAGATGAACAGCACCGGCAGCCGGTTGGCCATCGCGACACCAGCGGCGGTCACGAAGTTCGTGGCCCCGGGCCCGATGGAGGAGGTGCACACCATCACCTGCTGACGGCGCATGGCCTTGGCGAACGCGACCGCAGCCAGTCCCATCCCCTGCTCGTTCTGGCCCCGCCAGACCGGGATCTCGTCCCGGTGCTCCTCGAGCGAGTGCCCCAGACTGGTCACGTTGCCGTGCCCGAAGATGGCCAGCACGCCCGGGAACAGCGGCACCTCCTCGTCATCGACGACGATGCGCTGGGCGACGAGGTACCGGACGATCGCCTCGGCGGTGGTCACTCGCGTGGTCGGGACGCTCATCGGGGGGCTCCTTCGTCGATCGACAGGTCCCGGACGGGTTGCCACGCGCGCGTCTCCCAGGAGTCGATGAGCGCCTGCTGGACGCTGACGACATCGACCGCCTCACGGAACCCGGGCGAGAACGCACTGCCGTCCGCCAGGCTCTCGAGGAACGAGTAGTCCTCGATCGTCACCAGGTCCTCGAAACCGATCGGGTTCGCCTGGCCCGGGACGAAGACGCCGTGGAACGGGAACCGGTCACCGCCGAAGACGGTGGTGTAGCCGCTGTCGGCGTCCGGTCCGGGCCGGTACACCTGCAGCTCGTTGAGGCGCTCGAGGTTCCATGACAGCGCCCCCTTGGTGCCGTAGACCTCGAAGGCGTTCTGGCTCTCCGGCCCGACCATGGTGCGGCTGCACTCGAACGTGCCGGTCGCGCCGGACTCGAACCGGCACAGCATCGACGCGAAGTCCTCGTTCTCGACCGCTCCCTTCGCATCCTGCGGGCGCCCACGACCGTAGTGGCCGGCGGCGCTGGTCGGTAGCGGGCGATGCGAGATCGTGGTGGCCTTCATGCCGACGACCTCGCTGATGCCGCCGACCAGGAAACGGGCGAGCGAGACCGAGTGGCTCAGGACGTCGCTCGTGACGCCGTAGCCCGCCTGGTCGAACATGAACCGCCAGGTGAGCAGGCCCATCTCGTCGCTGCCGTACATCGACAGGAACCGTCCCCGGTAGTGCGTGATCTCACCGAGCGCGCCCGAGGTGATCAGGTCGCGGGCGTGCAGCACGAGCGGCGCCCACAGGTAGTTGTAGCCGACGCCGGTGGAGACTCCGGCCGCCTCAGCGGCCCGGAGGGCCTGGACCGCGTGCTCCGGCTTGCCGCCGATCGGCTTCTCGCTGAAGACCGCCTTGCCGGCCGCACACGCCGCCTCGATCATCTGCACGTGCAGCATGTTGGGCGCCGCGACCCAGACAGCGTCGACGTCCGGGGCGGTGACCGCCTCACGCCAGTCCTCGACGGCGCGCTCGAAGCCGAAGTCCCGGACCGCGCGCTCGCGGCTGGCAGCCGACGTGTCAGCGCAGACGACCAGGCTGGGCTCGAACGAGCGGTCCGGGAACAGGGACGGGATGCGCAGCGCGGAGCGGCTGTGCGCCTGCCCCATCCAGCCGAGTCCCAGCACGGCGATGCCGATGCGTCGTGGCTCGCTCACGTCGTGGGTCCGGCCGGCGGCCGACGTCCACGGCAGCCGCGGGTCCTGAGCCTGGTCGTCCCAGGACTGTCGGATCCAGTGGTGGTCCGGGTCGTCACAGAAGGACATCGTCCTGTCCTCGCCCGGCCCGGCAAGGACGTTCAGGAAGTACATCGGGTACTCCGGCGGCGCGACCGTCGGGCCGTGGAACCCCTCGGGCACCAGGTAGACGTCGCCGTCGCGGACCGTGACGGTCTCGTCGACGGAGCCGTCGACCGTGTACACGTGGAACAGCCCCTGGCCGACGGCGTCGCCGTGCGGTGCCTCCTGCCGGCCGATCCGGAAGTAGTAGATCTCCTCGTTGGCCACCGGGCAGTCCCCGATGCCGTCATGCCGGTGGGGCGGCCAGGACGACACGTTCCCACCCGGGGTGATCACCTCGCAGACGTTGATGCGGTCGGCGCCCGCGAACGACTCCGGCGTGGCGATGTTCGTCACCTGCCGGCTCGCGCGGCCGGCCCCGCGCACCTCGACCGGGACGTCCGTCGCCGGCACCAGGACCGCCGGGAGGCGACGACTTGCCCGAGCCGTGCACACGGCGACCTCGCCGGAACTGCCGGTGATCGTCAGGTCCGCCCCGAGCGGCACGTACATCCAGTCGGACACCGCAGCGAACACCCCGTCGCGACCGGTGAGCAGGTGCGAGGTCCCGTCGACGGTCACCGTCACGTCACGAGCAGACAGCGGCACGACGACGGCCTCGTCTACAGCCAGGTCGACCTGCACGTCGTGACCGTCCCGGAGCGTGAACACCTGCAGGCCGCTGTACGCCCAGCCCGCGTCGGCCGGGGCGACCTTCACGTCGGCCGCGCCCGAGGTCAGCGCTCCGGACGGTCGATGCCAGCTCATCGCTGCGCCCCGTGCACGATCTCGGCGGCGTGCCGTACGTGCTGCTCGGGTTCACCCAGGTGCGGGTACAACAGCGGTCTCCCGGCCACCAGGCCCCGGACGTTCGGCTCGCGCATCGATCTCTCCCATCGGTCGAAGGTGCGCGCTGAGTCCGCACCGGGGTCTCCGCCGAGCATCAGCACCGGCAGGGTGGTGGCGGCGGCGACCTCCGCCATCCGGTCGCTGCCGGGGATCTTGAGCCAGGTGTAGGCGGACGAGGACCCCAGACCGGACGCGATCGCCACCACCTTGATCAGTCGCTCGTCCGAGCGGTCGAGCGTCGCGCGCCCCCCGTCGTCCGTGAGGTAGGGCAGGGGCTCGAGCATGCACATGATCCGCCGGTCGGCCAAGCGGGTGGTGGCGGCGGCGACGGTCTCGATGGTGCGGGCCACACCGGGATCGTCGTGGTCGATGCGCAGCAGCATCTTCCCACCGTCGAGGCCGCACGACTCGACGTGGTCCACGTCGTAGGCGGTCGGCCGGTCGTCCAGCTCCCAGCGGGCGCCGATGATGCCGCCACGGTTCATCGTGCCGATCGCCAGCCGCCCCTCGAGGGCACCGAGCCAGGCGAGCTCCTCGAGGATGTCGGCGCTGGCAAGGACGCCATCGACACCGGGGACGGCCAGCGCGCGGACCAACCGGTCCAGCAGGGTGTAGCGGTCCGCGACGGCGAGCGGGTCGTCGCCGACCGCGAGCATCCCGCGCGCGGTGTGGTCGGCCGCGAGGATCAGCAGCCGTCCGTCGTCGCCGGCGATGCTGCGCCTGCGCCGCCCCAGCAGGGCGGACCGCAGGACGTCCGGCTCGAAGATGCGCGCTTCGATCAGGGCACGGTACCGGTCACGGTCGAGTGGCTCGCTCATGTCACGTCCGCCTCCTCGGCGACCAGGCCCTCGAGCTCGGGAAGTGAGGGCATCGCGTCGGCGCAGGTGAGCCGCCCCGCGACGAGGGCGCCTGCCGCGCTGGCGAACCGACCGATCCGCGGCACGTCCCAGCCCTCGAGCAGCCCGTGCACCAGAGCTCCGCCGAAGGCGTCGCCGGCTCCGAGGCCGCACACGACCTCGACGGGCATCGGGGCGACCCGCCATCGACCCTCGGGGACCGCCAGCAGGACGCCGTCGCCCCCCAGCTTGACGATGGCCAGCCCGACGCCCGCCGACAGCAAGGCGTCCGCGGCGACGTCGGGCTCGCTCGAGCCGACGGCCATCTCGCACTCCTCACGGTTGCCGACCACCACGGTGGACCGTTCGATCGCCCCCTGGGCAGCTCGTCGTGCGGTCGCGACGTCACCCCAGAGCGCGGGCCGGTAGTCGAGGTCGAGGATCGTGTGAGTCGCTCGGTCCCGCTGCTCCAGCCACGCCGCGGTCGCCCCGGCGGTGGATCCTTGCGCCAGCGCCGCGTGGCTGACCCACAGCACGGGGCAGCCTCGGACGACCGGCATCGGTAGGTCGGCCTCGACCAGCGTGGTGTCCGGTGCCGCGGCGCCGCGGTAGAAGGCGATCTGCGGCGACTCGGGCGGATCCAGGGCGGCCAGGGCCAGCGGGGTCTGCCCACCACGCTGGACGCCGACATACTGCGTGCTGACGCCCCACTCCCCCAGCCGCAGACGCACGTAGTCACCGAAACCGTCCGCTCCCACTGCGGTCACCAGGGCCGCGCGACGCCCCAGACGGGCCGCAGCCACAGCCACGTTGGTGGGGCTGCCGCCCACCGACTTGGTGAACGACTGCTGACGGTCGAATCCGACGCCCGTCTCGACGGCGTACAGGTCGACGCTGACGCGGCCCACGGTGACCACGTCGGGAAGCACCACGAGCGATCAGCCGGCCAGGGTCGGAGCGACGACGTCGGTGAGGAACTCCAGCGACGTCGCCACCTGTCGGACGGGTCCCTCACCCACGGGCGGCAGCCCGTCAGTGATCGCCGTGTCCTGCTCGATGACGTACCAGCCCTGGTAGCCGGACCGCTCCAGGGTCTGGATGACACCGGCGATGTCGACATCGCCCTGGCCGAGCGGAGCGAACAGCCCGTTCTGGGTGGCGTGCATCAGTGACGTCTCTCGCCGAAGGACGCTCCCAGCACGCTCGAGACGGACGTCCTTGAGGTGAACGTGACCCACCCGCTGCATCGCGTCCTGAGCGAACTTCACCGGGTCCACCCCGCCGATCGCGAGGTGACCGGTGTCCAGGCACCACCCGACGTCGCAGGAGTCGAGCACGCGGTTCACGTCGTCGGCCGTCTCGACCAGCGTCTGGACGTGCGGGTGCAGGACCTGCCGCAGATCGTGCTCTGCACAGATGTCGTCCAGCACGCCCAGCATCTCGACCAGGTGCCGCTGCTCATCGGCGTCGAGGGGTCTCGGCACCGACCACTCGGGATCTACCACCACGGCCGTCACGAACACGCTGGCGCCCGCCCGCTGCATCAGCCCGGCCGCCGCGGTCACGTGGGCGATGGTGTCACTGCGCATCGCCGGGTCGTGCAGCACGACGGGAGTGAAACCCCCCAGCAGGGTCATCCCGAACGTGCCGAGAACCTGCTTGAGCTCTTCGGGCTCCTCGGGAAGGAAACCGGGGGCGCCGAGCTCGGTGGCGGTCAGTCCCATCCCGGACATCTCGCTCAGCACCCGAGCGGTGGGCAGCATCGCCCCCCAGCCCGGGACTTCGCACACCCCCCAGGAGATGGGGGCCGAAGCGACGCGATCGAGGAACTCAGCCATGCGGACACCTTAGTTGGAGCGTTCCAATTTCGCCTCGATCGTGCCACGCTGGGTCCCGATGCGCAATGTGGGACGCCGGGACGAGAGAGGAGATCGGGGCGGCATGAGGATCGTGGTGATGGGCGCCGGCCGGATGGGGGCGATCCGCGTGGCGGACCTCGTCGCCGACCCCCGGGTGGACGAGGTGCTGGTCGCCAACCGCACTTTCTCCCGCGCCGTCGAGCTCGCAGAGCGACTCGGCGCGCGACCCGTGGAGTGGTCGGCTCTCGGCGACGTCGACGCCGACGGGACGGTCGTGGCGCTGGCGACGGCCGCGCACGGCGATCCGCTGGCACGCGTTCTCGCCCACAGCCGGCCGGTGCTCTGCGAGAAGCCGATCGCGCTCACCCTGGCCGGCACCGAGTCGGTGCTCGCGCTGGCCGAGCAGCACGGAGCGACGCTCCAGATCGGGTTCCAGCGCCGGTTCGACTCCGGGATGCGCGCCGTCCGGGAACGGATCTCAGACGGCCGGCTGGGCGCCGTCTACGCGCTGCGCCTGCTGTCCCACGACCACACCCCGTCGACGCCGGAGTTCATCGCGGGCAGCGGCGGCATCTTCCGCGACCTGCACGTGCACGACCTCGACCTGGTCCGGTGGCTGACCGGCGAGCAGATCGCCACGGTTTACGCGACCTCGGCGGTGCGCGCTCATCCGCAGTACGCCGAGCTCGACGACGCGGACGTCAGCCTGATCCACGCAGTCACCACAGGTGGCGTACAGGTGTCGGTGCACGGCGCCCGGCATGATGCCCTGGGGCACGACGTCCGGCTCGAGGCCTTGGGATCCGGGGACTCGGTCGCGACCGGGCTCAGTTCCCGCACCCCCCTGCGGGCACTGGACGAGGACCTCGGCACCAACGCCGACCCCTATGCCGGGTTCGTCGACCGGTTCCGCGATGCCTTCCGCCGCGAGACCGCGGCCTTCGTCAGCCTGGTCGCCGGCGAGGGCGCCAACCCCTGTCCACCGGAGTCCGCGCTGGAGAGCCTGCGAGCCGCGATCGCCTGCGAGGTGTCGGTGGCGACCGGCGCGCCCGTCCACGTCGCGGACATCCATGCGACAGGCCGGTAGCCGTCGTGCCCGAGCCGCGTCCGACCATTCATGACGTCGCCGCACGGGCGGGGGTGTCGAAGTCGCTGGTCTCCCTCGCCATGCGGGGATCACCGAAGGTGAGCGACGCCAGCCGGGCGGCGATCACTGCGGCCGCCGCCGAGCTCGGGTACCGTCCCAACGCGGCCGCGCGCAGTCTGGCCGACCGTCGGAGTCGCACCGTGGGCGTCCTGGTCCTCGACCTGCACAACCCGGTGTTCGCGGAGATCCTCGACGGCGTCCACTCACAGGTGCGTGAGCGCGGCTACAGCACGATTCTCGTCACCGGTGGCACGGACCCGCAGCTCGAGCGTGCCGAGATCGACAAGCTGCTCGAGCTCCAGGTCGAGGGCCTCATCCTGATCTCGCACCGGCTGACCGCGCCTGCTCTGCGATCTCTTGCCATGGAGGTCCCGACCGTCGTCATCACGCGCCGGGACATCACCGGGCCCCGGATCGACACGGTCAGCAACGACGACCTGGCGGGCGCGGCGATGGCCGTGGAGCACCTCGTCGGCATGGGGCACCGTCGAGTCACCCATCTGTCAGGTGGGGACAACCCGGTCTCGAAGGACCGCTGCCGCGGATACCTCGCTGCCATGTCGGCAGCCGGGCTCGGCCGTCGGTCGCGCGTCGTCGAGGGGAGCCTGACCGACGCGGGAGGCTACGCGGCCGCCCATGAGGCACTGCGCCTCGCCCGACCGCCCACGGCGCTGTTCGTCGCCAACGACCTGGCGGCACTCGGCGCCGTCGCGGCGGTCCAGGACCGTGACCTGGCCGTGCCCGAGGACGTGTCGGTGGTCGGCTACGACGGGATCGGGATCGGTGCGCTCCGAACCCTCAGCCTGACCACCGTGGCCCAGCCGCTCGCCGACATGGGGGCGCTGGCGGCGCAGCGGCTCTTCGAGCGGATCGCCCGCCCCCAGGGCCGGACGAGGCACGTCAGGGTCGACGCCCGGCTGGTCGTCCGCGGCTCGACGGGGCCTCCCGGCCGAGTCGGCTCGTTGTTCTGATCGGGCAGGTTGGTGCACCGGGTGATCGGTGCTTGGTCGCCGACTGCGGCCGGTGGCCCGTGAACGTCGTACCGGCACCGCCATCCGACGCGCGGTCCGCGCTGTCGGCGTCGCGCTCCGAGGCAGGGGAATCAGCGGCCGGTGACACCCCTGGACGAGTCCGTCCGCGCGATGCACAGTGTGCTGGTCAGCACGGGACCCACCTTCCTGCTCAGGAGGGACACCGAGGTTTGCCGGTCCCGGCGTGCTTCCACCACCGGGTCGGCATCGAACGGAGGGAAGCACCATGCCCAGCAGTCCAACCCACCGGCTCCGCCCCGGAGCCGCTCTCGTCGTCGCCGGCACCCTGCTGCTCGGCGGCGGCCTCGCCAGCCTCGCACCCGGCGGCGCCGTCGCGTCCAGCCACCGCGAGGCGCCCGGCATCACCGACCTGCCGAAGTACGACAACACCGACTTGTACGCCTTCGTCAGCCCGGACAAGAAGAGCACCGTCACCCTGGTCGCCAACTGGATCCCGATGGAGGAGCCCGCCGGCGGCCCCAACTTCTACCCGTGGGCCACCGACGCCCACTACGACATCAACATCGACAACAACGGCGATGCCAAGGCGGACCTGACCTACCGCTGGACCTTCACCGACGCGCGCACCCCTTCACCCGGCGACTCGTTCACCGGCAACGGGACGTTCCTCTACAACAACGGTCCCGTCACCACGCTCACCGACGACAACCTGCTGTTCCGGCAGACCTACGACCTGACCCTGGTCCGCCCGGGCCAGCCCGACACCCTGCTGCTCGACAACGCCCCGGTGGCGCCGTCGTACGTCGGCAAGGCCTCGATGCCCGACTACGACGAGATCCAGGACAGCGCCGTCATCCCGTTCGGCGGTGCCAACGGCAAGACGTCGCTCTCGTTCGCCGGCCAGGCGGAGGACCCGTTCTTCCTCGACCTCCGGGTGTTCGACCTGCTCTACGGCAAGGGCTGCGGCACCGAGGTGGGGCACGACACGCTCAACGGGTACAACGTCAACTCGCTGGCCCTGCAGGTGCCCAAGGGCGACCTGACGGCGAACGACGACCCGGTGGTCGGCATCTGGAGCACCACCTCCCGCAAGAACGCGTCCGGCGGGTACACCCAGGTCTCCCGGCTGGGCCAGCCGCTGGTGAACGAGGTCGTGATCCCCTACCCGGTCAAGGACACCTTCAACGCGATCGACCCGACCCAGGACGCGGCGGCCCTGCCGTTCGTCGTGAAGCCCGAGCTCGCCTCGCTGCTGAAGAACGTCTGCGGGCTCACCAAGGTCCCGACCGACAACCGGCAGGACCTGGTGACCGTGTTCCTCACCGGCATCCCAGGGCTGAACCAGCCCAAGAGCGTCACTCCGAGCGAGCAGCTGCGGCTGAACGTGAACAAGTTCACGAAGCAGAAGTTCAGCCGGCTCGGCGTCATCGGCGGGGACAACAACGGCTTCCCGAACGGGCGCCGGCTGCAGGACG
>CAWDZK010000004.1:0-624609 GCA_963807005.1 uncultured Actinomycetota bacterium
CATTCGCGCCAGATCGCGACGAGCAGCGCCATCAGCACCGGGCCGATGAACAGGCCGAGGAAGCCCATCGTCTTGACGCCGCCGACCAGGCCGAAGAAGGTCGGCAGGAACGGCAGCTTGATCGGGCCGCCGACAAGCTTCGGCCGCAGCGTCTTGTCGACGATGAACAGTTCGACCGAGCCCCAGACGAACAGCGCGACGCCGGCAACCGGCGAGCCGCTGGCGACGAGATAGATCGAGACGAGCGTGAAGGACAGCGGCGCGCCGCCGGGAATGAGCGCCATGATGCCGGTGATGACGCCGAGCGTGACCGGCGACGGCACGCCGGCGATCCAGTAGGCGACGCCCGAGCACGATGCCTTCGCCGATGGCGATGAGCGTCATGCCGGTGACGGTCGAGCTGATGGTCAGCCGGCACGACGCGCGAGATGCGCTCCCAGCGCATCGGCAGGATGCGCTCGCCGAGCTGGTCGAGCTGCGCCGACGAAGCGTCTCGCCGTCGCGATAGACGAAGAACAGCGCGATCAGCATGAACAGCAGCGTCAGCAGCAGATTGAACGCGCCGCCGCCCGACGGCCAGCACGCCGCGGTAGATGTTGCCGATGTTGGCGCCGCTGACGAGCTGCACCAGTTCGCCGAGCGCACCGGGATGGCCGACATGTCGCGTCCACTGCTCGTCCAGCCAGTCGCCGACGATCGGCAGGTGCGTGATCCAGACCGGCGTCGGCGCGCCGAACCGGTTGGTCTCGAGCGCCCAGCCGACCCAGTCCTGACTTCGTCGATCGCGTAGAGCCCGCGAAGCACGATCGGCACGACGAGGAAGGCGAGATCAGCAGGATGGCGATCGTCGCGGCGATCGTCCTGTTGCCGCCGACGCGCACGAGCAGCCGCCGGTAGAGCGGCCAGCTGGCAAAGCCGATGACCAGCGCCGCCAGCACCGGCACGAGGAAGCCGTGGAAGAAATAGACGCCGGCAGGCGATGACAGCAGCAGCAGCCAGCGCGCGGCCGAAATCGGCGGTATAACGGCCCCGCGCGGAGCCGTCGACGGGCCGAACAGCGGGCGCTCGCGCGTTGTTTCCGCTGCCCTGACTGTCGGTTCCTTTCCCCCCAAGCGTCACTCCCGGCCACTGCCCCCCTTCACGCACTTCGTGCATAAAGATCGCGACAGCAAATGCCGCAAGGTGCCGCCTACTCGGCGGCTATCGGAAGTTCGGCGGCCTTGTGCGGCACACGTGAACATTGTGCCAGGGGACACCGCATCCGGCTCATCGGCCACGTTCGGCCGCATCGCCCAGCGCAAGGCCCATGGCCGTCCAGTTCGCCGGATCGTCCATGATCAGGAAGAAGGACGGCACGACGACCAGCGACAGCACCGTCGAGACGATGATGCCGCCGATCACGGCGATGGCCATCGGCGCGCGGAACGAGCCGCCTTCGCCGACGCCCAGCGCCGACGGCAGCATGCCCGCCGACATGGCGATCGAGGTCATGACGATCGGCCGGGCGCGCTTGCGGCCGGCTTCGACGATGGCCTCCGTGCCGCGTCATGCCGCGGCTGCATCATCTCGATGGCGAAATCGACGAGCAGGATGGCGTTCTTGGTCACGATGCCCATCAGCATCAGGATGCCGATCAGCACCGGCATCGACAGCGCGTTCTGCGTCAGGATCAGCGCCGACCGCCACGCCGCCGATGGCGAGCGGCAGCGAGAACAGGATGGTGAAGGGCTGGATGACGTCCTGAACAGCAGGATCAGCACCACCAGCACCAGCATCAGGCCGAGCAGCATGGCGTTGCGAAGCTCGCGAACAGCTCCGCCTGCACCTCCGCGTCGCCGGTTTCCTGGATGCGCGTGCACGCCGGCGGCATCTCGTTTACCTCGGGCAGTCACCACGACGCGGCCGAGGCCGTGCTCAGTGCCACGCCGTCGGCCAGGTCCGCGCCGATGGCGACGCGCGCTCGCGGTTGAAGCGCGTTGATCGAGCGACGGCCCCTTCCGATAGCTGATGTCGGCCACCGACGAGAGCGGCACGGTCGCGCCGGACGGCGTTGGACCGGCAGGTTGCGGATGGCGGCGAGATCGTCGCGCGCAGCTCCGTCGAGCTGCACGCGGATCGGGATCTGCCGGTCGCCGACGTGAACTTGGCGAGGTTCTCGTCGATGTCGCCGATGGTCGCCACGCGCAGCGTCTCCGCCACCGTCGCCGTCGAGATGCCGAGTTCGGCCAGCCGGGTGAGATCGGGTACGATGATCACCTCGGGCCTGTCAAGCGCGGCATTGGAGGAAATCGCGCGGAACAGTGCCGGTCGCGGCCATCTCGCTCTGGATCTTGCGCGCCTGGGTTGTCGAGCAGGTGCGCCGTCCGTTCCCATGACGCCGAAGGCAAGCTGCCGCTCACCGCGATCGTTGACGAAATATGCGCGCAGGTCCGGAATGGTCTCCCATCTTATCGAGCAGTATGCCTTCCAGCACATGCTGCGGCCGGTCGCGCTCTGACTTGTGCTTGAGGTCAGCCACCACCGTGGCGCGCCGGTGTCTCCAGCGTGCCCGTCGGGCTCGCGCCGCCGATCACATAGGCATTCTCCACCTCGGGCACCTCCAGCATCAGACGGGTAACTTCGTCCGTGGTCTCGCGCGTATCCTCAAGCCTGCTGCCCGGCGGAAGTTCCGGCGAGAACACGATGCGGCTGGCGTCCTCGCGCGGGATGAAGCCCGACGGCAGGAAGCCCATCGCGTAGATGGAGCCGGCGAAAAATACGACCCGGCGCCGAGCGTCACCCAGCGGAAGCGAAGCGTCGTGACAAGCAGCCGCTCGTAGCCGCGCATGATCATGCCGGGCTTCGGTTCGATGTGGCCGTGCGGCCGCAGGAAATAGGCCGCCATCATCGGCGTGATCAGCCGCGCGACCAGCAGCGAGAAGAACACTGCGACCGCCACCGTGAGGCCGAACTGCTTGAAATACTGGCCGGCGACGCCGCCCATGAACGACACCGGCGCGAACACGGCCATGATCGTCGCGGAGATGGCGATGACCGCGAGGCCAATCTCGTCGGCGGCTTCCAACGCGGCGCGGTAGGGCGTCTTGCCCATCTTGATGTGGCGCACGATGTTCTCGATCTCCACGATCGCATCGTCCACCAGAATGCCGACGACAAGCGTGATGCCGAGCAGGCTGACCAGGTTGAGCGAAAAGCCCATCAGTGGACGGCGCCCAGAAGGTCGGAATGATCGAGAGCGGCAGCGCGGTGGCCGAAACCAACGTCGCGCGCCAGTCCCTCAGGAACAGGAAGACCACGATGACGGAGAGCGCCGCGCCCTCCGTGGGTTTCCATGGCCGAATCGTAGTTGCCGGCGGTATAGCTGACCGAATTGTCCACCTTGTCGATGGTGACATCAGGATAGGCTTTTTGCAGGTCGACGACAGCCGCGGCCACCCGCTCGTTCACCTCCATGTCGCTTTCGCCTTTACCGCGAAACACGGCAAAGGAAACGACGGTGTTGTTGTTGACCCGCGCGAAGGTCTTCGGTTCCGCCCATGCGTCGGTCACCGTTGCGATATCCGACAGCCTGACCTTGCGGCCCTGCGTCGCGGAATCTTCAGTGCGCTGAGGTCTGGCCGGCCCTTCACCGGTCCGGGTTCACCCCGCGCCTGCTCGCGCCGGCCGACCAGGCCGAGCTGCTGGACCTCGGCCTCGGCATCACGAACGTCGTCGCGCGCGCCACGGCGACGGCTGCCGAGCTCGGCCGGGACGAGCTGCGCGACGGCGGCCGGGACCTGGTCGCGTTCGTGCGGCGGTGGCGGCCGGCGTACCTCGCGGTGCTGGGCGTGACCGCCTACCGGGCGGCGTTCGACCAGCCGCGGGCGCAGGTCGGGGCGCAGCCGCCGCTGGAGCGGACCCGGGTCTGGGTGCTTCCGAACCCCAGCGGGCTGAATGCGCACTGGACGCCGAGCGCCCTGGCGGCCGAGCTGGCCGCCTTCCGCGCCGTGGTCGAGCAGACCGCGCCGGCTCCGTGATCAGCCCGCCCGGGCCGCCTGCCACAACGGCTCGACGTGGGTGGTGAGCACGTCGTCGTAGAGGTCGTCGTCGAAGGTCTTCACGAGGATCTCGTCGTTGAGGTAGTTCGCGTCGTGGTTGAGGTTGTGCGACCCGCTGAGCACCGCCTTGCGCAACCGCCGCGAGACCCCGTGGCGGCTGTGCAGCAAGGCGAGCTTGTCGTGGGTGTTGCCCCGGCGCAGCTCGATGCCGGCCTGGACCAACCGGCGGGCGACCTCGGCGCCGAGGAGGTCGGGGTCGTCCCCGGCCAGCAGGCGCACCCGGCCGCCGCCGCGGGCGATCCGCACCAGCTCGTCGGCCACCGCCAGCCGCTCGTCGGTGAACCGGGCGTGCACGAGTGCGACCTCGGTCTCCGGTGTGACGACCACCGACGCGAGCCGGCCGACCCAGAGGTCGCTGGTCTGCTGCGGAGAGCAGAACACCTTGGTGCGCAGCGCCGGCGACGAGAGGACGATCCCGCGGCCGGTGCCGGCGTCGTAGAAGTCGTTGCCGGCGACGTGCAGGCCGGCCCACATGAGGTCCCACACCTTGTGGTGGAGGCCGTCGTGCAGCGGCTGGTCACCGTAGACCGCGATGGCGGTGTTCGACTTCTGCATCCCGGAGTGGTGGCTCATGTTCGCCGAGGACCACCACGTCACGTGCTCCCGCAGCGCTCCCGACGGGTCGCGCGTGACAGAGAAGAGGACCAGCTTGGTGTGCAGGTCGGAGTTGCGGCCGGTGGCGACGGCGCCGAAGTCCGGTCGTCGGCCGCGGACGGCGGCCAGCGGTCCGCCCGACCAGCGGTGCCCCTCGCCCAGGCCGTGCGGCGGCTCGCGGGCCAGCGTGGCCGCCACCTCCGCGACCAGGTCCCGCCCGTCGTGCACCACCCGCACGTCGACGCCGCGGGCGGCCGCCGCCACCAGGGCGTCCCGGAACTCCGGGACGGTGAGCCGGAACAGCGTCGCGCGGATCCGTGCGCCGGGCGGGGTGTCCTCGACCATCGTGACCAGCCGGTCGACCACGGTGCGGTCCTCCCCGCCGGCCGCGGGGCGGGTGTACGTCGTCTCGAGCGAGCACCCGTCGCGGCTCCAGAACGCCACGGGCTCAGCCCGCGTGGTGGTCGAGCAGCAGCCGGGCCGTGCGGGCGCCCGCGTCGGCCAGGTCGTCGGGGTCGAGCACGAACGCCGCGGGGCCGCAGTTCAGCAGCATCAGGCCCAGCCGGTCGGCCACCGGCGGCAGCAGCTCAGCGGTCAGCGCCACGTCGCCCTCGTCGTCGGAGTCGACCCGGGTCGACTCGGCGTACCGCTCCACCGCCCACCGCGACGACTGGGGCACCACCAGCCGGACCGTGTGGGCGGCCCGGTTCTCCGTCAGCCGGCTGTCCAGGTCCGCGGGCGGTTCGAACGTCTCCTCGAGGGCGTGCAGGTCGACGATCCCCGACACGAGGTAGGTGCGGACGGCCGCAGTGTCGTCGGCCGGGCCCGCGTCGACCTCCCAGCCGCGACGGGTCCGGACCAGCCGGTACGGCTCGATGACCCGCTCCCGGGTGCCGGGGTGCCACTGCCGGCTGTACGTGATGCGGACCCGGCGGTGCTCCTCCGCGGCGCGGTGCAGCGTCTGCGCGGACTCGGCCGCCCGCTGTCCCCCCACGGCGGCATCGACGGTCGCGTCGTCCGGGGCCGCGACCGGTGCGAGCGCCGCCTCGAACGCGTCGACGGCGCCGCGCAGCACGGCGTTGTCCGGCTCCAGCGCCAGCAGGTCGACCGCGGCGGCGTGCAGGGCAGCCAGCTGCCCGGCGGTGAGGTGGTCGACGCCGAGCTCGTGCTCGGGGTCGGAGCCGATGACGCGCACCCACTGCGCGTCGACCGGCAGTGCGTCGGCTTCCGCGAGGTCGGCGTCGTCAGGGCCGTCCTCGTCGCGGTTGCCGTCGTCGAGCTCGCGGGTGCCGGCCGGCGCGTCCGGTCGCGCGCGAGGGCCGTGGGCCGGGGCGAAGAACTCCACCACCGGCAGCGCGAAGCTGCCCAGCGCGACCAGGTCGGCGAGGTAGTAGGCCATGAAGACCTCGCGAAGGTCGTCGGCAGGCAGTCCGAGCTCGGCGGCCAGATCGGTCAGCGGCAGGCCCTGCGGGTGCAGCTCGAGGATGCCCAGCGCACGTGGCAGCGCCGCCAGCCGGGCGGCGTACCCGGCGACCGGCGTCACGGCGCGGCCGCCAGGTAGCCGCGCAGCTCGGCCAGCAGCTCGGCCCGTACGTCGTCGGGTCCGAGCACCCGGACCCGGGTGCCCAGCTCGTACAGCCGGTGGCGGAGCACCTGGCGGTTCGTGACGACGTAGGTGAGCCGTACCGTGCCGTCGACCTCGACCTCGGCGGCGGCGACCGGCGTACCCAGCAGGTTCTCGGCGATGACCCGGTGCTCGGCCGGCACCTCGAGCAGCACCTCGGTAGGCGGGTCGACCTCCCAGCTCAGCGGGTCCAGCGACCGGCGCACCGGCTGGCCCGCCTCGACGGGAGCGGAGCCGGGGGCGTCCAGCTCGACGTCGGTCATCCGGGTGACGACGAACTCCTTGGTCACCTCGCTGCCCTCCTCCCGGCCGGTGAGGTACCAGCCGGAGGGGCCGCTGTGGACCCGGACGGGATGCACGGTGCGCGCGCCGCCCTTGTAGGTGAAACGCACCCGGCAGCGGCGGGTCACCGCGCGCTGGACGAGGTCCAGGTCGGCCGAGGACGCGGCGGTCCGGGCCGGGCCGGCACCGGCGTCGCCCAGGTGCGCCTCCATGCCCTCCAGCCCGGCCGCGAGCGCCGCCCGCAGCAGCTCACCACGCTGCTCCGGCGTGAGGTGCACCGCGAGCCGGTTGTCCCTGGCCCGCATGACGTACACGCCCTCCATGCCGGGCTCGGCGGTGTTGCGGACGTCGTAGCCGAGGGCGTTCAGCTGCTCGAGGTCGCGGGTGAGCATCCGGCGCCGGGCCTCGTCCGCGACCGACTCGTCCGGCGCGACCGCACGCAGCAGGACGTCGGCCGGCACGCCGTCGCCGTGTCCGGTCAGCACGCCGATCAGGCGGACGAGCCGCTCCATCGGAGCCTGCTGGTCCCGCCCCGCCCGGGCCATCTAGCCGGGTTCCCTGTCGCCGGTACGCATCGCGGCGACCCTATCCGCGCCCGGCCGCGAGGCGATCGTGCCGTGCCGGGAATGTCCGACCTGTTCGACGGCTTGCTACTGCTCGTGACCCTTGACTCCATCGCGCTCACCCGGCTGGACGGCTCCGGCGAAACCCTGGACGACTACGCGGGCCAGGCGGTCCTGGTCGTCAACGTCGCCTCCCGGTGCGGCTTCACCGACCAGTACGCCGGGCTGGAGAAGCTGCACGCCGGATACGGCGACCGCGGCCTCACGGTCCTGGGCTTCCCGTGCAACCAGTTCGGCGCCCAGGAGCCGGGCACCGCGGAGGAGATCTCCGAGTTCTGCTCGCTGACCTTCGGGGTGACCTTCCCGATGTTCGCCAAGACCGACGTCAACGGCCCGGACCGGCACCCGCTGTTCGCCCGGCTGACCGAGGCGGCCGACGCCAGCGGCGAGGCCGGCGACGTCCGCTGGAACTTCGAGAAGTTCCTCGTCGCCCCCGACGGCCGGGTCGTCGGACGGTTCCGCACCACGGTCGGGCCGGACGACCCCGCGCTGGTGGACGCCGTCGAGGCCGTCCTCCCGCGCTGACCCCGCCCCCCGCCACCCCGTCCGGCCTCCCTCCACCCGCCCCGCCCCCCCGGCCCTGCCCTCCTCCGGATGCTCGTTTGCGACCTGGGGCACGCGACACGCCGTACCTCGACCGGCGTGTCGGGGCTGCAGGTCGCAAACGAGCGGTCCTGTCGGGGGTGCAGGTGGCGAACGAGCGGTCCTGCGGGGACAGTCCGGGGAGGGTCGGGCCGAGGGGGAGCGGCATCGGCGCGGGACGGGCGCTGCGGCCGCATAGGCTCGCCGCATGACGATGCCGACGGTCTCCGGTGGCCGCCCGATCGCCTCGTTCCGGCTGTTCGGCTTCCCGGTGACCATCGACATCTCCTTCGTGGTGGTCGTCGCGATCCTCGGGTGGGCGCCGGGGGCCACCAGCGCGTCGGCGTTCGTCGTGTGGGTGGTGATGGTGCCGCTGGCGGTGCTGGTGCACGAGCTGGGGCACGCGTTCGTGGCTCGTACCACCGGAGCCCAGCCGACCATCACGCTGGCCGGCCTGGGCGGCCTCACGTCGTACCTGCCCCCGCGGCCGCTGTCCCGGGCCCGGTCGGTCGCGATCTCGGTGGCCGGCCCGGCGGTCGGCATCGTCATCGGTGGCGCGCTGCTCGCGTACGGCCGCGGTGTCGGGGTCGGCAACGACCTCGGTCGGCAGGTGCTCAACACAGCGATCTTCACCACACTCGGCTGGAGCGTCCTCAACCTGCTGCCGATCCTGCCCCTCGACGGCGGCCAGACGCTGCGCGAGCTGCTGCCCGGCACGCCCGCCAAACGAGCCGTCCGGGCGGCCATGGTGTCGGTGGTGGTCGCGGTCCTGGCCGCCGTGGTCGCGTACCGCGCGGGTTTCGTCTTCGGTGCCCTGCTGGCCGTGTTCTTCGTCTTCAGCAACGTCATGACGGTCCGCTCCGCACGTGACCTCGAGAAGGTCGACGTCAACCAGCGGCTGGTGCAGCTGCTCTGGTCCGGGCAGACCGACGACGCCCGTGCCCTGCTCGCCGACCAGGTCCCGGACGCCGCGGTGCACCCGCTCGTGCGGGCCACCGTCCGGGCCGCCACCGACGACCCGTCCGGCGGCCGGTCCGAGCTGCAGGCCGCGGCCCGGCTCGCCCCCGCCGACCCCACCGCAGGCAGCCTGCTGCTGCTCGCCCACCGGACCCGGGAGGACTGGGCGGCGCTGCGCGACGAGGTCGCCCGCGGGACCACCGTCGACCCGGGAGCCGTGCTCGCCGCGCAGACCGTGGCCTTCCGGTCCGGCGCGAAGCAGGCCAGTGCCGAGATCGGGCAGGCCTGGCTGGATCGGCTGGACCGGCTGCCGCCGGGATCGGCGCCAGGGGACGGCGTCTCGGGGCTGATCGCCTACAACACCGCCTGCGGCTGGGTCGCCGGTCGCGACCTCGACCGTGGCCTGGCGGCGTTCCGGCGGGCTGCCGACCTGGGCTTCGCGGACCTCACCACGGTCGACAGCGACGACGACATCGCGCCGCTGCGTCCGGTCCCCGGGTACGACGAGGCGCGCGGGCAGATCCGGCAGCAGGCCCTCGCCTCGGTCGAGCCGGGGGAGCCACAGCGGCCGTGAGCGCAGCGGGCGCGAGCCCGGCGACTGTCGTCAGGCGAGTGCGCGCAGCCGCTGGTGTGTCCCGTCCATGACCACCGCGCCGCGCAGGTGCGCCTTGGCCAGCTTGGCGACCACGGTGTAGTTGGTGTCCACGACGTTGGCGATCGGGGTCAGCGCCGTCTGCGAGACGAGCTGGTAGGCGTCCAGGGCGGACAGCCCGGTCAGCTCGCGCACCCAGCCGACCATCTCGGCGTGCGCGATGCGGAACGCGTCCTCCAGCGGGCGCGCCGAGCCGGTGGTCATGATGAAGACGTCGTCCTCCATCCGCGGCCAGGCGGTGGGGGGCGCGCCGGTGACGAGGTCGAGCACCAGCTCGGTGTCCATGGCGCACTCCACCGCGACCCCGCAGGTCTCGCCCTCGCCCTGGCGGGCGTGGCCGTCCCCAAGGCTGAACAGCGCACCCTCGACGTTGACACCGAGGTAGCAGGTGGTGCCGGCTCGCATCTCCGGGGTGTCCATGTTGCCGCCCCAGTCGCCGGGCGTGAGCGACGAGCGCACCTCGCCGAGTGCCGGCGCCACGCCGACGGTGCCGTGCATCGGGTCCAGCGGGAGGTCCACCTGGTACGCCGAGTCGAGCGCGTCGTAGGTGACGGTCCCGGCCGCCGTGTCGATCTCGTACACCCAGGTGCGTTCCGGCAGCGGGTCGTGCAGCATCGCGGTCGCCCGGGTCGCCGTCAGCGCTCCGAACAGCGGCACCGTCGTGCTGACCCCGCGGCCGCCGCGGGGGACGATCGACCGGAAGTGCACCGCGAGGGTGTCCCCGGGACGCGCGCCCTCGACGTAGAAGGGGCCGGTCTGCGGGTTGATGAACCTCGGGTCGCACACCTGCGACACCAGGTCACCAGTGCTGCGGACCCGGCCGGCGAAGCAGTCCATCGTCCAGGTCGAGATCACGGTTCCCGGCCGGACGCTGACCAACGGCGCGGCCCCGCCGAAGGTGTAGGTCAGCGACGCCGGGTCGGCGTCGGCGTCCGGCTCGAACCGCAGGACGTCCTCGTGGGTGCGTGACACGACTCAACCCTCCAGGAACGGCGCGACGATGGAAAGGGGACAGCCGGTGCGACGGCGCGGACCGGTCCGCGCCGTCGCACCGGCTGTTGTCAGGTGGGACCGGGTCAGCCGCGCGGACCGCCCTCGGCGGACGCCCGCTCGTGGGTCTCCTCGAACACCGTGCGGCCGATCGCGTCGTACACCGGCCGGTTACGGGCGCGCAGGTACAGCACGCCGACCAGGCCGGCCGCGAAGGTCCCCACGACCAGCCAGGGGATGGCGGTGAAGAACGGGGAGCCGGCCGCTGCGCCTCCGGCGAAGTCGATGTTGCTCAGCAGCAGCCACACCACGTAGACCATGCCCGAGGCCGCCGAGACCGGGGATGATGCCGGTCACCAGCAGGTTGCCGGGCTGCACCTTCTTCACGTGGAAGTACCAGATGACCGCCAGCGACGTGATCGCCTGCACGATGAGAATGGCCATCGTGCCGAGGATGGCCAGCAGTCCGTACTCGTAGAAGTACGCGCCGCGGAGCGCCTGGTCGCCGTCGGTCGTGAGGAGGTAGAAGCCGACCGTCAGGACCAGCGTGATGACGCTCTGCGTCAGCGAGGCGACGTGCGGTGTCTGGTGGGTCCCGTGCGTCCGACCGAGCGTGTTCTTCGTGACGGGCAGCTCCCGGGCGATCGCGAACAAGTAGCGCGAGGCTGCGTTGTGGAAGGCCAGGCCGCAGGCGAACGAGCCGACCATGATGAGGAAGAGGTAGATGTCGCCGATGAACGCGCCACCGAGCTTGGCCTCGGCGAGGTCGACCCACAGGCCGATCGAGTCGGTGTTCGACTTCTGGATCGCTGTCGCCTTGCCGTTGCCGGCGATCATCATCCAGGACACGAAGGTGTAGAAGGTGCCGAGGCCGACCACGGCGATGAGAGTGGCGCGGGGGACGATGTGCTTGGGGTTGCGCGACTCCTCGCCGTACACGGCCGTGGTCTCGTAACCCACCCACGACCAGAAGGCGAAGAACAGCCCGATCGCGGCGCTGCCGGCCGCGATGCTCTGGCCGTCGATCTTCAGGCCCATACCGCCGCCGGCCTGTAGCGACGTGAACGCGTTGACCGGGTTCACCGCCTCGAAGAGCATGCCGTCGGGACCGCCCCCGCTGAAGAGGACCGAGAAGCTGAGGGCGCCGAGCAGGATGACCTCGGCGATGAGGGTGACGCCGAGGACCGCCGCGGCGATGTTGATGTCGTAGTAGCCGAAGGCGGCGATGACCGCGATGCCGACGAGTGCCAGCACCAGCCAGTTCACGTCGATGCCGACCCAGCGGTTCAGCGCGTCGTTGGAGAAGTAGGCGAAGATGCCGATCAGGGAGCCCTCGAACACGACATAGGCCATCGTGGCCAGCGCGCCGGACGCCATGCCCCACACCTGGCCGAGCCCGTGGGTGATGAAGCCGTAGAAGGCGCCGGCGGTGGTGATGTACCGCGCCATGGCGACGTAGCCGACGGTGAACAGCGTCAGCACCACGGTGGCGACCAGGTAGCCGGCCGGTGCGCCGGTGCCGTTGCCGTAGCCGACGGCGATCGGCACGTTGCCGGTCATCGCGGTGATCGGCGCGGCGTTCGCCACGGCCATGAACAGCACGCCCATCAGGCCGACGGCGCCGACCTTGAGATGGTTCCTGGCCGGTGGCGGCGGCGCGTCCGTGGCAGACCCCGGTGTCAGGTTCTCGCTGGTGGTCACAGAGTCACTCCATCTCGGAGCCCATGCCGTTTCACCGGATCCAGGTGGACCGATTGGGCGGGGGCAGCGGAAACTGGACGGTCGTCGGCTGTGACGTGGGCCACAGCCGAGGGGAATGGTGGCAGCGAGACCAGGCGCTGACAAGCGCCTCGGCGAAAATGCCTTGCCCAGATTCTCGAACCGTTGACCGGACCGGATGGATCCTGCTAGAAACCATTCAGCAGACCGAAAAGCGATTCGGTATGCGGTCCGGTCCGACGGCCTCCCGAGGCGGGTGCATGACCTTCGACTACGGCGAGTTCTCCTTCGGGTCCAAGGAGGAGGTCCTCGACAAGGCCCGCGAGTTCTGGAACCCGGGCAAGACCGACTTCTGGGTCGAGGCAGGTGTCCCGCTGGTCATCGACCGGCGTGAGGAGTACTTCATCTACGACATGTCGGGCAAGCGGCTGCTCGACGTCCACCTCAACGGTGGGACCTACAACCTCGGCCACCGCAACCCCGAGGTGGTCGCCGCCGTGACCCAGGCGATGACGCACTTCGACATCGGCAACCACCACTTCCCGTCGCTGGCGCGCACCGCGCTGGCCGAGGCGCTGGTCTCCTCGGCCCCGGCCGGGCTGACGAAGGTGGTCTACGGCAGCGGTGGCGGCGAGGCGATCGACATCGCGCTGAAGACCGCCCGGCACACCACCCAGAAGCGCAAGATCGTCTCGATCGTCAAGGCCTACCACGGACACACCGGGCTCGCGGTCGGCACCGGGGACGACCGGTTCAGCAAGCTGTTCCTCTCCGACCGGCCGGAAGAGTTCCCGCACGTCCCCTTCAACGACCTCGCCGCGATGGAGGACGCCCTGCGCGGGCGCGACGTGGCGGCCGTGATCATGGAGACCATCCCGGCCACGTACGGGTTCCCGTTGCCCGACCCCGGCTACCTCGAGGGCGTGAAGTCGCTCTGCGAGCGGTACGACGCGCTGTACATCGCCGACGAGGTGCAGACCGGCCTCATGCGCACCGGTGAGCTCTGGGCGATCACCAAGCACGGCATCACGCCGGACATCCTGGTGACCGGCAAGGGGATCTCCGGCGGCATGTACCCCATCTCCGCGGTGCTGGTGTCGGAGCACGCCGCCGGCTGGCTGACCGAGGACGGGTTCGGTCACATCTCGACCTTCGGCGGGGCCGAGCTGGGCTGCATCGCGGCCCTCAAGACCCTGGAGGTGTGCACCCGGCCCGAGACCCGCTCGATGGTGCACTACATCTCCGACCTGGTCGGCCGCGGGCTGCGGGAGATCCAGGCCGACTTCCCGGACTGGTTCGTCGGCATCCGCCAGAACGGGGTCGTGATGGGCCTCGAGTTCGCGCACCCGCAGGGCGCGAAGTACGTCATGCGCCACCTGTACGAGAACGGTGTCTGGGCGATCTTCTCCACCCTCGACCCACGGGTGCTGCAGTTCAAGCCGGGCATCCTGCTGCGTCCCGAGCTGTGCGAGGAGCTGCTGGACCGCGCCGAGGTGGCCATCCGCAAGGCCCGGGACGAGGTCCGGCACGGGTCCGCGCCGCGGGAGCGGGTGCCGGCGTGAGCGAGGTCGTGGCCCAGGTCGAGGCCGCCGGGGTGCCGCGGGCGCGGCAGATGCTCGAGCGGGCCCGCTGGGCGGCCCGGGCGTTCGCGACCTACGACCAGGCCAGCGTGCTGCGCATCGCCGACGCCGTCGCCACGGTCGCCGAGTCCAAGGCCGACTTCTACGCCGAGTGGGCCGTGCGCGAGACGGGTTTCGGGGTGGTCGCTGACAAGGTCGTCAAGAACCGGCTCTGCTCGCGGGGGATCCTCGACGCCTACCGGGACGACGACTTCGTGACCCCGCGCGTGGAGGCCGGCCGGAAGATGGTCGAGGTGCCGCGGCCGGCGGGCGTCGTGCTGGCGCTCACCCCGTCGACCAACCCGGTCTGCACCGTCTACTTCAAGGTGCTGCTGTCGCTGCTCACCCGCAACGCCGTGGTGATCAGCCCGCATCCGTTCGCCAAGGAGTGCTGCGCCGACGCGGCGAGGGTGCTCGGTGACGCGGCGGTGGCGGCCGGTGCGCCCGACGGCGTGGTCCAGGTCGTCGACGAGCCCTCGGTCCCGCTCATCGACGCGCTGATGACCGACGAGCGAACCGACGTCATCCTCGCTACCGGCGGGGTCCCCGTGGTGCGCGCCGCCTACTCGTCCGGCAACCCGGCGATCGGCGTCGGTCCCGGCAACGTCCCGGTCCTCGTCGACGCCACCGCTGACCTGCGCCGCACGGCGGAGAAGCTGGTGACCAGCAAGGCGTTCGACAACTCGATCCTGTGCACGAACGAGAGCGTGCTGATCGTCGAGGACTCGGTGGCGGATCGGCTGCTGCGCGAGATGGGCCGGCACGGCGCCCACCTGCTCTCGGATGACGACCGCGACAAGGTGAGGGACACGGTCTTCCCCGGGGGCCGGTTCGACACCTCGCTGGTCGGCCGGTCCGCCACCGACGTGGCGGCCAAGGCCGGCGTCCGGGTGCCGAGCCGGACCCGGGTGCTGCTCGCGCCGTTCGACCTCGCCGTCGACGAGGAGCCACTGGCCCACGAGAAGCTGCTTCCGGTGCTCGGTGTCGTCCGCGTGCCCAGCGTGCGCCGCGGCATCCGGACCGCCGTCGCCGTGCTGCGGATCGGCGGTGCCGGTCACTCCGCCGTCGTCCACAGCACCGACCCCCGCACGGTGATGGCGTACGCCGCAGCCGTGCGCGTCCTACGGGTCACGGTGAACGAGGGCGGCAGCACCGGAAGCGCCGGCTTCAGCACCCACCTCGCACCGTCGATGACGATCGGCACCGGGTTCGTCGGCCGCAGCTCGCTGGGGGAGAACCTCGAGCCGAGGCACCTGGTGAACTGGACCCGGCTCGCCTACAGCACCGACGTGTCCGAGTCGCTGCCGTCCTTCGAGGGGCTGGTGCCGTGGCGCGCCCCCGTGGGCGCCGTCCCGCCCTACCCGGAGGCGAGCAATCTCTCCCGTACCGACGATGCTGCCCGCACCGTGCCCGTCGCCTCCACCGGCGGTGAGACCGGTGAGCTCCGCGAGGAGCTGCGCCGCCTCATCATCGAGGAGCTCACCACGATGATCAAGGGCTGACATGGCGGAGCTGAGGTCCTTCATCTTCCTCGACCAGCTGCAGCCGCAGACCATGTGCTACCTGGGCACCTGGATCAAGGGCAGCCTGCCGAGGTCGGACATGGCCGCTCAGATCATCGAGGTCGCACCGGGCCTGGACATCGAGCCGCTCACCGACGTCGCGTTGAAGAACACCGAGGTGCAGGCCGGGATGCTCGTGGTCGAGCGGCAGTACGGCTACCTCGAGATCCACTCGCGCTCGACCGAGGCGGTGCGGTCGGCCAGCGCGGCCGTGCTCGACGCGCTCGACGCCACCGCTGCGGATGCGACCCGCCCGACCGTGCTCGCCAGCCAGGTGGTCTCCCGGCTGGACGCCCAGCACGCGTTCCTCATCAACCGCAACAAGGTCGGCTCGATGGCGCTCACGGGGGAGTCGTTGTTCGTCATGGAGATGCAGCCCGCCTCCTACGCGATCCTCGCCACCAACGAGGCGGAGAAGGCTGCCGCGATCAAGGTGGTGGACTACCGGATGATCGGCGCCACGGGGCGGGTCTACCTCAGCGGCCGGGAGGCCGACGTGCGAGCTGCCGCCGAGGCCGCCGAGGCGGCGCTGTCGTGAGCGGCGACCGGTTGGCCGGCCTCGGGCCGGAGGAGCTGCGCGCCGCGGTGCGCGAGGTCCTGCGCGACGTCCTGCCCGCTGCCGTCACCGAGCGCCGCAGCGCCGGCACGCCGGTCCCCGAGCAGGTCGTCGTGCGCACGGACGCCGACCTCGACGCCCTGGTGCGCCGGGTGGCAGCGCAGTGCGCGGACCCGGCTCGCCGTGCCGCGATCCAGGAGGGCCGGCACGGGTTCCGGCTGGCGGGCCCCGACGGCCAGGAGTCGTCCTCACCTGCCGCTGCCCCGTCCACCGGGCCGTCGTCCGGGCCGGCGGCCGTGGTGCGCGTCGAGCGCGGAGCGGTCACCGAGCGGACGGTCCGTCGGGCGGCGGCGGACGGCGCCCGGCTGGTCCTGGGTGCGCGCGCCGTCATGACCCCGCTGGCCCGGGACCGGGCTCGTGCCCTGGGAGTCCCCGTCGAGAAGGAGAGCTGATGCTCAAGGCGACAGTGGTCGGCAACGTCTGGGCGACCAAGAGGGTCGAGGGCCTGCCCAACGGCGCGTTCCTCGAGGTGCAGGTCGAGGACGGCGGGCAGCGGCTCGTCGCCTTCGACGTGCTCGGCAGCGGCGTCGGCGAGCACGTGCTCGTCGCCACCGGATCGGTGGCCGCCGCGTACTTCCCCGACCCGCACCCGCCGGTGGATGCGCTGGTCATCGGATCCATCGACGAGGCGTGACCGCACGTCCCGAGACACGACACGAAGGAGCGAGCCGGAGATGGCGAACAACAACAACGCGATCGGCATGATCGAGACCAAGGGGTACGTCGCGGCGCTCGCCGCGGCCGACGCCATGGTCAAGGCGGCCAACGTCACGATCGTCGGGCGTACCGAGGTCGGTGACGGGCTGGTGGCCGTCACCATCGTCGGTGACGTGGGCGCCGTCAAGGCGGCCACCGAGGCCGGCGCCGAGACGGCCGGTCAGGTCGGCGAGCTGGTGTCGGTGCACGTGATCCCGCGCCCGCACGGTGAGCTCGGCCGGCACTTCGACACCACCGGACCGGAGGCGTGACGACAGGTCACCCCGCCCGCCCAGCCGCAGTGCCGGGCGTGACCGGGACCGAGCTGCGGGTCTACCTGCTGCTCGAGGACCTGCAGCGCCAGTTCGCGGCCTACCTCGCCACGCCCACCAGGGCGCGGGGCTACCCGCCGTTCGAGGGCCAGCACTCCCTGATCGTCGAGGTGGCGCCCGGGCTGGCCATCGAGCGGGTGATCGATCTCGCGCTGCGGGCGGTGCCGTCGGTGGAGCCCGGGATCCTGTTCGTGGAGCGCCAGTTCGGTGTCCTCGAGGTGCACGGCGCCGACCTCGACGACGTGCGGCGCGCCGGCACGGCGATCCTGGACGGGCTGGGCGCCGCGGCCGGGGACCAGCTGCGGCCGCACATCCTCTACAGCGACGTGATCGAGGACATCACCGACCAGCACGCGGTGATCGTCAACCGCAACCGGCAGGCGTCGATGGTTCTGCCGGGCCAGACCCTGCTGGTCTACGAGATGACGCCTGCGCTGTTCGCGACGGTTGCGGCGAACGCTGCCGAGAAGGTCGCGCCGGGTGTCACCCTGGTCGACGTGTCGATGATCGGTGCGGCCGGCCGGGTCTACATGGCCGGGTCCACCCCGGACGTGATCCGGGCCAGGGACGAGATCACCCGTGTGCTCGGCGAGATCGACGGCCGCGACCACGGGTCCGGAGGCGGCCGGGCGTGAGCGTCCACGACCTCTCCGCGGACGACGTCGCCGCGCGCCTCGAACCGGTGGCGCGGCGCGCCCTGGCCGAGTACGGCGTGCCGGCCGACGCGACCCTGACGCTGCTCAACGTGAGCGAGAACGCCACCTACGCCGTCGACGACCCGGCGAGCGGCGAGCGGACGGTCCTGCGGGTCCATCGGCACGGCTACCACGACGGTCCGGCGATCGAGTCCGAGCTCGCCTGGCTGGACGCTCTGCGTGAGGAGGCCGGGGTGCGCACGCCGCACGTCCTGCCCACCCCCGACGGTCGCCGGCTGCTCGCGATGGCGGAGGACGGCTCGCCGGACCCCCGGCACGTCGTGCGGTTCGAGTGGCTGCCCGGCTCCGAGCCGACGCCGGCCGACGAGGGCCTGCCCGCGTCGTTCGAGCTGCTGGGCGCGCTGACGGCGAGGATGCACGACCACGCTCGCCGGTGGCAGCGGCCCGACGGCTTCCGTCGGTTCGCCTGGGACTACGACGGTGCGTTCGGCGCGGCGGCGCGGTGGGGACGCTGGCAGGACGGCATCGCCGTCGGAGCCGCCGAGCGGGAGGTGCTGGGGCGGCTGGACGACGTCCTGCGTGGCCGCCTGGCCCGGTTCGGCACCGACGCCGAGCGCTACGGGCTGGTGCACGCCGACCTGCGCCTGGCCAACCTGCTCGTCGACGGCGAACCACCCACCGAGGTCGCCGTGATCGACTTCGACGACTGCGGCTGGAGCTGGTTCCTCTACGACTTCGGCGCCGCGGTGAGCTTCTTCGAGCACGACCCGCGGATCCCCGAGCTGGCCGACGCGTGGACCCGCGGCTACCGCGGGGTGCGCGCGCTGCCGGCCGAGGACGAGGCGGAGATCATGACGTTCGTCCTCATGCGCCGGCTGCTGCTCGTGGCCTGGATCGGCTCGCACGCGGGCACCGACCTCGCGCAGTCGATGGGCGCCGAGTACACCGCGGTCAGCTGCGACCTCGCCGAGCACTACCTCGCCCGGTTCGGCTGACGCACCCGATGGACCTCGACCCGACACACAGGCAGGGGATCTGCTGATGTTCACATCCTTCGACGGCCGGCGCGTGGTCGTGACCGGCGGCAGCAAGGGGATCGGCAAGGGCATCGCCCGGGTCTTCGCGCGGTCCGGCGCCGACGTACTCGTGGTCGCGAGGGACGCCGACGCGCTGACGGCCGCCGCCGCCGACATCGACGCCGAGGGCCGCGGCCGGGTGGAGACGCTGGCGGCCGACGTGTCGACGGTCGCCGGCTGCCGGGAGCTGGCCGAGGCGGCGGTGCAGCGCCTCGGTGGCATCGACGTCCTGTGCGCCAACGCCGGGATCTTCCCCGACAAGGCCTTCACCGACCTGACCGAGGCCGACGTCGACCAGGTGTTCGCGCTCAACGTCAAGGGCACGATGTTCTCGGTGCAGGCCTGCCTGCCGGCTCTCGAGGCCAGCGGTCGCGGCCGGGTGGTCGTCACCTCGTCGATCACCGGCCCGATCACCGGCTACCCCGGCTGGTCGCACTACGGCGCCAGCAAGGCGGCCCAGCTCGGGTTCCTGCGGACGGCGGCCATCGAGCTGGCCCCACGCAAGGTCACCATCAACGCAGTCATGCCCGGCAACATCGCCACCGAGGGGTTGGCCGAGATGGGTGCGGACTACATCCGTGAGACCGAGGCGGTCATCCCGCAGCACCGCCTCGGCAGCGTCGACGACATCGGCTACGCCGCGCTGTTCTTCGCCTCCGACCAGGCAGGGTTCGTGACCGGCCAGACCCTGGTGGTCGACGGTGGTCAGGTGCTGCCCGAGTCGCCCGCGGCGCTGGCCGGGATCTAGCCGGTGTCCGAGTCCGCGATCGGGCCGGCCGCCGAGGAGGTGCGCCGCCGACTGCTCGACGAGATCGGCCGGGGCCAGCTGCGCCCAGGGGAGCGGCTGGGGGCCGAGCGTGACCTGGCGGTGACGCTGGGCGTGAGCCGGTCGACCGTGCGGCAGGCACTGGCCTCGCTCGAGGAGGAGGGCGTGGTCCGCCGGGTGCCCGGCCGTGGCGGCGGCACCTTCGTGCGCCAGCAGAAGGTCGAGCGCGACCTCTCCCAGGTCGTGGGCGTCCCGGCGCTGCTCCGGCAGCAGGGGATGACGGCCGGGTCCCGGGTCGTGAGCACCCGGATGGTCGTCGCGGACGAGGAGACCGCGACCGCGCTCGTGCTGCCAGCAGGCGGCTACGTCTTCGACGTGGTCCGGATCCGGCTCGCCGACGGCACGCCCATCTCGCTCGAGCACGCCCGGCTGCCGGCGGACCGGTTCCCCGGCCTGCTGGACCAGCCGCTGGGCGGCTCGCTGTACGAGCTGTTGCAGGAGCGCTACGGGACTGCGCCCGGCGAGGCCGTGGAGCACATCGAGGTGGTGTCGGCGGGCGAGGACGAGGCGTCGATCCTGGGTGTCGAGCCAGGTTCGCCACTGCTGTCGATCACCCGCACGACCCAGGACGGCGGCGGGCAGCCGTTCGAGCACTCGCACGACCTGTTCCGGGCGGACCGCACGACGATCACCGTGCGCACCCCCGCGGCGACGCCGGCCCGTGCGGGCGCCCACGGCCGCGTCGTCCAGCTGCGACCGCGCGGCTCGCGGTGACCGGTTCCGGCGGGTCGCCCTCCGTCGCGTTGGTCGTCGCGAACCGCACCGACGCCGACCCGGGACACGTCGGCGAACGGCTCGCCGCGAGGGGGTACGAGCTGCGCACCGTGCTGCGCGAGGAGGGAGTCCCCGCGCTGGGCGACGCCGGCCCGGTCGACCTGGTGCTGCTGCTCGGGTCGGAATGGTCGGTGCACACACCGGTGGCGCCCGAGGCGCTGGCGGCCGAGGTCACCATGGTGCACGACGCGGTGGCGACCGGGTGTCCGGTCCTCGGCCTCTGCTACGGCGCCCAGCTCGTCGCGCACGCCCTCGGGGGCACGGTGGCCAGGGCCGCGGTGCCGGAGGCCGGCCCGGTGACCGTCGACACGGTCGACCCGGCGCTCGTGCCCGCCGGTCCGTGGACCGCGTTCCACGTCGACGCCCTCACCCCGCCGCCCGGCGCAGAGGTGGTGGCCCACAACGACTGCGGCGTGCAGGCGTTCGTGCTCCCTGGCGTGCTGGGGGTGCAGTTCCACCCGGAGGTGCGACCGCGGGTGCTGGCGGACTGGGCGGCGAGGTTCCCCGGGCTGGTGGCCGACGCCGGCACCGACGCCGAGACACTGGTCGCCCGCGCCGAGCAGTGCGAGGAGTCGTCCCGGGACGCGGCGTACGCCCTGGTCGACGCCTTCCTGGCGCGCAACAGCGAGCTGCTGCCGTACGTCGCCGACCGCACCTGACCTCAGTCCGGCAGGCCGGTGAGCAGCCCCCAGGCGACGCAGTACCGGTGCCCCAGGAGTCCCGCGGCGTCCCCGCGGCCGACGGCGGTGCCGGCCGGCAGGGCACCGGTGACGGCGGCGAGCACCTCGTCGTCACCCGCCGGTCCGCCCACGACCACGACGGTGCGCGGAGCGACGTCGAGGGTGCGCAGCGCCCGGGCGACATTGGCGCCCAGCAGGTCGACCTTGAGCCGCAGCCGCAGCGCGCGCCACTCGCCGGGGGCGAGCGTGCGGTGGAACGGCAGCCATCCGGCCGGCCCGGTGACGACCAGCGATCCGACGGTCTCGCGCGGCGTCGGCCGGTCCAGGAAGCTGCGGGCGCCGTCCTCGGCAAGGAGCACCTGCGGCGCCTCCACCCGGTGGGCCGGTCCGCGCTTCACGTGCTCGGCGGCGGCGGCCGTGATGCCGGCGAGCCCGGCCACCGACAAGGTCAGCAGCTCGCCGCCGCCCGCCGCGACGACCGCCGCCCGGGCAGACACCGTGTCGACCGTGCCGCCGCCGAGGTCGACGACGACCGCGTCGGGTGTCGCTCCGGGTGTCGTCAGCGCCCCCGCGCGGGCGGCGTCGGCCTCGGAGCCGGCCAGCCGCACGTCGATCTGTAGCCGCTCCGCCAGCCCGGCAGACGGGTCGCTGCAGGGAGCGTCGCGCCGCAGCGAGGCCAGCGTGACCGGCCGGCCCACGGTGCTGCGGCGGGCGAGCACCTGGGTCGAGACGTCGGCGAGGTCGACGGCCCAGAGGTCGTCCACGTCGTACGCCGTGAGCTCCGGCGGGAGCGCGTAGGCCTCCGCCAGGCCCACCGGTCCGGTCCGGAGCGCGGCGAGCCCGGTCGCGAACCCCAGCCGCCCGGTCCCCAGGTCCAGCCACCCGGAGGCACCCTCCGGCCGCGCTGCGGCCGCGGCGCCGAGCGCCACCACCGCGTTGGTCGCGTCGGCCAGGCCGCCGGCCAGGGCGACCGCGTCGCCGAGCTCGGCCGAGTCCAGGGCCAGCAGCCGGCTCAGCCGCAGCGGGTCGGGCAGCGACTGCAGCGGCCGACCGTCCACTGCCACCTCCACCACGAGCAGCTCGGCAGCCAGCGCCGCAGGAACGTCCACCTCGTCGACGACCGGGACCGTCGCCGGGAGCCGGTTGGCGACCAGCACCGCCTCGTCGTCGGCCAGCACCACGGCCGCGAGCCGCCCCGCCCGGGCGAGCGGCAGCAGCAGCTCGACGGCGGCGCGGAAGCCGGTGCCGGCCGGGACCACCGCGACCAGCGGTTCCGCCCCGTCCGGTGCCGGACCGGCTGCCAGCAGGTGCGGCCTGCCGACGGCGGCGCCGGAGCCCCCCGCGGTGCCCGACCCGACGGCGACGACGTGCAGCCGCCCGGTGCCCGGCCGGCTCTCGGGCAGCTCGGCGGTCCCGGTGTGCACCGGACGGAGCGGGGCGACGGTCGCCAGCCCCACCCGCACGTCGTACTGCCGTTCCAGCCGGCGGACCAGGGCCAGGGCGCCGTCCAGGCTGGCGGGAGATCCCTTGGCCCGCCGGGTCGGAGCCCGGCCGGCGCCGATCAGCATGACGCCGTCGGGCGACAGTCGGCCGAGGACGACCTCGGTGGTGGAGTTGCCCACGTCGATGCCGGCCACGACGGTGCCAGGACCGGCCGCCTTCCGGATCACCGCAGCAGGCCGCGCCGGGCGTAGACCTCGGCCGCCTCGCGCACCAGGGCTGCGCACAGGGGTGCCGGCAGGGCGTCCAGCCGGGCGGCCGTCTCCGCCAGGTCCGCTGCGGTGGACCGGTGCGGACGCAGCGACTCGTAGAGGGCCATCACCTCCTGCTCGGAGAGCAGGGCCAGCTCTGCTGCCCGCCGGAAGTTCTCGGCCAGCTGAGGGTTGTCGTGCTGCTCGGCCACGCGGGCCTGCAGCGCCAAGGTCTCCGGGTGGATGCGCACGTCGTCGGCGGCGAGCTCCTCGCGGGCCAGCCGGTCGACCGTGAGCTCGGCCGCGTCGCGGCCCGAGAACGCCCGCGTCATGGCGCCACCTTGATGTGCTCTGTGCCGGTCGCCCGGTCGACGCAGGCGCGTTCCAGTGCCACCAGCGAGATGACGCTGGTGTGGTAGCGGGCCTCGATCGCCTCGTCGGTGTACGGGTTGCGGGCCGGCACCGGTGTGGCGCCCTTGGCGTGCCGGCCGGCGTTGGTGCCGAGCAGGCGGTAGAGGTCCGGCGTGATCACCGGCGCCATGCTGTAGAGCTCGAGGTTGGCCAGCGGGGGCAGGTCCCGCCGGTGGATCAGCGCCGTCCCCTTGCCCTGCAGGCCGATGCCGATCCCCGATCCAGCCAGCCGCGCGGCGGTCAGCCCGACCATCCCGAGGTCGATGGTCGCGTTGACCCGCACGATCCGGGCGGTGCAGCCTTCCTCCTCCAGCCCGGCCATCAGCTCGCGCAGCACCTCGACGACCGTCAAGCCGGACAGCGTCCGCCAGACGCTGCGCCCGACCCCGGGGGACAGTCCGATGACGACCTCGCGTGGGTCGATGCCCGGCTCGGCCGGCCCGACCACGGTCAGGTCGTCGCTGGCCCACGCGGTCTGGTCGGCCCGCAGGTCCTCGACGCCACGGGCCTGCCGGATTCCGTCGATCTCAGCCTGCCGCTCCTCGGTGGGCTCGTAGCCGGTGCCCGGCCCCGCGTAGTCGTTCGGGTCGGTGACCAGGCTCAGCACGTTCATCTGCTCGTCGAAGATGGCCGCAGTCTGCAGGTGGTCGCCGTGCACCCGGGCGGCCAGCATGTCGAGCAGGCGGGCGGCCTCCTCGTCGTACCCGCACTCCTGCAGGGCGCGGGCCACCTCGAGCGAGCCCAGCCCCGAGCTGCGCACCGCCTGGGCCGCGCCGAGGACCACCATCGGATCGGGGTCGCCGAGATCCTTGGACCCCACTGCGTCGATCGCCAGCTCGACGTGGTCGTCAGCGAAGTCGGCCAGCCCGAGCCAGCGGTACACGTCACGGCACGCCTCGGCCGCGCGCCGGCGCAGCCGGCCGACCTCGGCCGGCTGAGCGGTGCGCAGGCCGCCGTCGACGCCCCAGTCGCGCTGCATCGCCAGCCAGTCGTCGATGTCCTCTGCGTTCCACTGCGACGGTCCGAACATGTTGTCGTACCGCTGGATCGACCCGAAGCCGCTGCACACGTAGTCGCTGCCGGCGAGCAATATCGGCAGCGTGCGTGACGTACGGCGGACGTCCGACTCGGACATCAGCGCGTCGTTGCCGGTGCAGGCCTCGAGGTTGCGGGCCATCACCATGAGGTTCTCGGCCATCATCTCGCGGACGCCACGGGGGACGGATCCGGCGACGCTGGCGCCGTCGATGCCGCCGTTCTGCACTCCTTGCACGCCGATTGCGCGGGCCGTCGACACGCAGCGCGACTCGAGGTAGAGCATCGAGCTGCGCTCTGCGCCGCCCATGAGAACCTCTGCACCGGCGCCGGAGGAGACCCGCATCTTCACGCCGCGGCTGGCGTAGCCCGCGGCGAGCAGGGCCTTGCTGTACGGCGTGTCGTCGCCGTCGACGAACACCGACTCGGTGCCGTAGAGGCTCACCGTCTCGGCGTAGGAGACCAGGCCGCGGATGCCCATCTCCAGCTCCATCGCCTCCTCGACCGAGCACTGGACCAGCACCCCGGCCGACCCGACGACCGAGCCGATGGTCACCGCGACCGCGTTGGAGGGCGCGTCGGCTAGCACCGGCACCGTCGTCTCCAGCTCGCGGAAGCCGTACGCCGCCGCGGTGGCCGCGTCGGCGGCGAGCAGCAGCGGGTCGTCGAGACGGTTGGTCACGTGTGCCTGGTTGCTGGGGGTGCGTCGCGCCCGCATCTTGGTCATGGCCAGGCCGAGCTCGACCGGCCGCAGCAGCGCCACCACCCGCGCCAGCTTGGCCGGCGTCATCCCGCTCGTGAGCCGCACCAGCTCGGCTCGCGGCACGGCGGGGTCGACGAACCGGCGGGCCAGCTCGACGTCGGGCAGCGCCATGGCCTCGGCGGCCACGGCCAGGTCGATTCCGTGGGTGGCGATGATGGCGTCCAGCGAGTCGAAGTCGGCGGCCGCGCGGCCGTCCATCTCGGCCACCATGCCGTCCAGCACCACCAGCGAGGGCTCGGGGTCGTGCGGGCTGTGCAGCGCCACCAGCCCCAGCTCGGCGTCCTCGTGGGCGAAGCCGTCGAGGTTGACGCGCTGGGCGTCCATGAACCGGATCCGGCCGACCCGCTCGTCGGTCATCGCGTCGGCTCCGTGGAGCGGGCCGCAGCTGTGTAGACCGCCAGGCCGGCCGCGGCGCAGGCCTCGTCCTGCTCGGCCGTGCCGCCGCTGACCCCGATGCCGGCCACGACGACGCCGTCCATCGCGGGCGAGCCGGACCAGCAGGGCAGGCCGCCGCCGAAGACGACGTACCGGCCGCCGCCGTTGGCATGCAGGCCGGCGAGCGGGCCTCCCGGCACGGCCAGCGGGGCAAGCTCGCCGGTGGCGATGCGGTGGGCCACGGCGGTGAACGCCTTGTCGACCGCGAGGGTGGGCCCGGCGATCTCGGCGCGGTCCATCCGCTGGAAGTGCACCAGGTGGCCGCCGGAGTCGACCACGGCCGCCGAGACGACCGCCCCCATCTCGGCAGCGAGCGACAGGGCGGCGTCGGTCATCCGGGTCGCCAGCGAGAGCGTCATCACGGCAGACACTGTGGCAGTCAGCGGGCCAGCAGGGGGAGCAGTTCCTCGACCGGCAGGCCGTGCAGGACGTGGCCGTCCCGGCCCCGGACCGTGTCCGCGACCAGCAGGGCGTTCAGCGCCGACTCCTCGGCCGCCTCGGCCACTGCGTCGAACACGTCGTCCAGCGGTGACCCGTGCGTCCAGTACTGGCCCTCGACCACCGTGCGCACCGAGACGACGTCGGCCTCCCGGGGGATGCGCTGCGCGGTCGAGAAGGCGAGGAAGATCTCGCCGGAACCGTCGTTGCCGACGCTCCCGACCCGGCCGAGCCCCACGTCCACCCGGCGCGCCAGCCGTCGCAGCTGGTGGGGGAGCAGCGGCAGGTCGGTGGCCACGACGGCGATGCACGACCCCTCGTGGTGGCGCACCGGCAACCGGTCGGTCAGCAGGTGCCCGAGCGACGTCCCGTCGACGCGCAGCTGCCGCCGGGTGCCGAAGTTGCCGTTGAGCAGCACCCCGACGGTGTAGGTCGAGCCGCCGACCTCCACCTGGCGGCTGGCGGTTCCGATCCCGCCCTTGAAGTCGAACAGCTGCATGCCCGTGCCCGCACCGACCACGCCTTCGGCGACCGGGCCGGTCGACGCGGCAGTGAGGGCTGACTCGACGTGTCCGGCCGTCAAGGCCCGGGCCAGGTTGTCGTTGAGGAACCCGTCGTCGCACTCGCCGACCACCGGCATCACGACGTCGTCCCGCCCCGCGGCCGGGTCGAGCCGCTGCAGGTGACGCACCACCGTGTCGTAGGCGACGCCGAGGTTGGCGGTGTCGCAGAGGACGACCGGTGAGCCGAGCAGCCCCCACTCGTCGATCACGAGGTCCCCGGTCAGGACGCCGTAGCCGTTGAAGGTGCTGGTCGCGGCGTACACCCGCTCGGTGAACGGGTTGCCGTCGTGCGGCCACAGGGCGGTCACCCCGGTGCGCAGGACGGGCGTGGCCCCCTCGTCGGACCACACCGTCGTGTGCCCGACCCGTACGCCCGGCACGTCGGTGACGGCGTTCGAGGGCCCGGTCGGCAACCGGCCGACCACCAGGCCGACTTCACGGGCGCGGGCTCGGGGCACGGGCGGTCCGGCGGGCACGTCGCACAGGCTAGGGCCCGGCCCTGGCGAGAAGTCGCGGGGACCGGTCACCCGCCCCAAGGCAGTCCGGCGGCGCCGCCGGCCATGGGGGAGTCCTGCTCCTCGGCCCGGATCACGTGCATGACCGCGTTGATGAGGGCGAGGTGGGTGAAGGCCTGCGGGAAGTTGCCGAGGTGCCGGCCGCTGTGCGGGTCGATCTCCTCGGCGTACAGCTCGAGGGGGCTGGCGTACGCGAGCAGCCGCTCGCACAGCTTGCGGCCGCGCTCCAGCTCGCCGATCTCGACCAGCGCGGACACCAGCCAGAACGAGCAGATCGTGAAGCTGCCCTCCTCGCCGGCCAGGCCGTCGTCGGTCTCGTCGACCTTGTAGCGCAGCACCAGTCCGTCGACGGTCAGCTCCCGCTCGATCGCGCGGACGGTGGCGCGGACGCGGGGGTCCTCCGGCGGCAGGAACCGCATGAGGGGGAGCAGGAGCAAGGAGGCGTCCAGCGCGTCCGAGCCGTAGCGCTGCACGAAGACGCCGCGCTCGTCGACGCCGTTCGTGCAGATGTCGGCGTGGATCTGGTCGGCCAGCGCCTGCCACTTCTCGGCGTACTCCGGCTCGTCGTGCATCCGGGCCAGGCGCGCCCCGCGGTCGAGCGCCACCCAGCACATGAGCTTGCTGGAGGTGAAGTGCTGCGGCTCGCCGCGGACCTCCCAGATGCCCCGGTCCGGCTCCTCCCAGAACTCGGCCGCGCAGTCCACCTGCCGCTTGAGCACCGGCCACAGCGACTCGGGCAGCTGCTCGCGGGACCGCGCGTGCAGGTAGACAGAGTCCAGCACCGCCCCCCACACGTCGTGCTGGCGCTGGGAGAAGGCGCCGTTGCCGACCCGCACGGGGTACGCGCCCTCGTAGCCGGCCAGGTGCGGCAGGGAGCTCTCGGACAGCTCGCGCTCGCCGCCGACGCCGTACATGACCTGGAGGTCGTCACCCTCGCGGCAGGCGTCGGCGACGAAGTAGAAGAAGTCGTCCGCCTCCCGGTCGAAGCCGAGCGTGTAGAGCCCCCAGAGCGCGAACGTCGAGTCGCGCACCCAGGCGTACCGGTAGTCCCAGTTGCGCTCGCCACCCGGGGTCTCGGGCAGCGAGGTCGTGGCCGCCGCCAGGAGTGCGCCGGTGGGGGCGTAGGTGAGGCCCTTGAGCGTCAGCGCGCTGCGCTGCAGGTAGCTGCGCCACGGATGGTCGGGGAACGTGCCGAGGGTGATCCACTGCCGCCAGTACTCCGAGGTACGGCGCAGCCGCTCGTCGGCGTCGGCCAGCGTCCGCGGGGGTGGCAGGGGCGACCAGGACAGCGCCACGAAGTGGCTCTCGCCCTCGACCATCCGGGTCCGTGCGTGCAGCCCCGGGCCCTCGATGCCCGGGCGCAGGTCGGTGGTCAGCCGGAGAGTGACGTCGGTGCCCTCCGTGGTCGCGACCACCTCGCCGTAGCCGTCGCCGACGTACTGCCACAGCGGCTCGGCCCGGCCGTAGTCGAACACCGGCTCACAGGTCATCGACAGGTCCACCGAGCCGCTGACGCACCGGACGATGCGCAGCAGGCAGTGCTCGGCGTCGTAGTCGGTGGGTGACCGCCGGTGGGTGCGGGACCGCTCGTCCACGTTGTGCCAGGGACCCATGGTGAGGACGTCCCGCACGAGCAGCCAGCCCGTGCGGGTCTGCCAGGTCGTCTCGACCATCAGGCTGCCGGGCAGGTAGCGCCGTGCGGCCGGGACCATCTCGTCGTACGGGCCGATGCGGAACGCTCCGGCGCCGCGGTCGAGCAGGGAGCTGAAGACGCTGGGGGAGTCCGGGCGCGGCAGGCACATCCACTCGACCGCACCGCTCGGCGCCACCAGGCAGTTGACCTCGCAGTCGGCGAGGAAGGCGTAGTCGGCGATCGGCGGGAACGGGCTGCGGCCACCCGGTTGGTTCGCGCCGAACCCGGCCTCAGCGGCGGCGCTCGCACCGTCGGTCATGACTCGATCGTGGACCCACGCGGTCCCCCGCGCCAGGGGCGGCTCAGGCGTGCATCGCGTCGAAGGCCTTCTTCATCGCCTTGGGAGCCAGTGGGCTGCGTGGTGCCTTCTTCTTCATCTCGAGCATCCGGTCGCCGATCTCACCGAGCTTCTTGCGGCCGATCCCCGCCCGTACCTTCGGGAACCACTCGCCCTCCTCTTCGTCCATGTGGTGCTCGACGTTCTCGATCAGGACGGTCATCTTCGGCACGAAGCGCTCGTCGTCGGCGTTCATCGCGACCAGCTCGAAGCAGAGCAGGTCGGCCACGTGGTGCTCCTCGTACGACTCCAGGACGTCGTCCTCGACCTCAGGCAGCAGGGAGCGGACCTCCGGGTACATGCACTCGTTCTCGAGGTACGTGTGCACCGTCAGCTCCTCGAGAATCTGCTTGGCGACCCGGTTCCTGGTCTGCTTTGCGCCGTCACCGGCCTTCTCGAACTGGCGGAACAGCTTGCGCATCGCCTTGTGGTCCTCCTTGAGGAGGACGATCGCGTCCTTGGCCATGACAGGGGATCCCTTCGGTGCCGGGCTGTGGGTAGGGCGGGAGTTCCCCGTCCTCCCGCAACAAAACGGACAGCTGGCAACTGTCCTGCGGCGCGGGCGGAGACCGGGCCTTGCTGCCGCCGCGCCGCGGTGCTAGCACTGGGGCGTCGCGCGACAGCGCAACGCCCCCTCACCTGACGAGGTCCGCCATGGCCGGTATCGAGAACCGCAGCTTCGACAAGGCCGACGAGACGCGCACCCCGGACAAGACGCGGATCGAGGTCCTCCGGCTGGGGGACTCCGAGCTGGGCCGCTTCACCTTCTCCCCGGGCTGGCGCTGGTCGGAGTGCATCAAGCCGGTCGTGGGGACCGAGTCGTGCCAGGTCCTGCACGTCGGCTACGTCCTCTCCGGACGCCTGACCGTCTCGCACGAGGACGGGTCGCACTCGACCCTGGAGGCGGGCGACGCCTACCGGATCGTCCCCGGCCACGACGCCTGGGTCGAGGGCGACGAGGAGTACGTGGGCATCGAGTTCAAGGGCGCCGCCACCTACGCGAAGGCCTGACCGGCCGCGCAGAAACAGCTCCGCCTGACCCGGTCAGCCGAGGTCGGCGTCCACGACCACGGGAGCGTGGTCGGAGGGCCCCTTGCCCTTGCGCGCGTCGCGGTCGACGTACGCGTCGGACACCGCGCCGGCGAGGGCGGGGGTCGCGTAGACCAGGTCGATGCGCATGCCCATGTTCTTGTGGAACATCCCCGCCCGGTAGTCCCAGTAGGTGAAGGGCTGGTCGTACTTCACCGGACGCGGGACGACGTCGACCAGCCCGGTGTCGCGCAGCCGGGCCAGTGCCGCCCGCTCCGGCTCGGTCACGTGCGTCGAGCCCTCGAACGCCGACCGGTCCCACACGTCGTCGTCGGTCGGCGCCACGTTGTAGTCGCCGCACACGGCGTACGGCGTGGCGCCGGAGGCGAGCTCGGCCTCGACGGTGCCGCGGAGCGCGTCCAGCCAGGCGAGCTTGTAGGTGTAGTGGTCGTGCCCGGGCTCCCTGCCGTTGGGCACGTAGACCGACCACAGCCGTAGCGGCCCACAGGTCGCGCCCAGCGCCCGGCACTCCGGGCCGGGGAAGCCGGGTTCGTCGACCAGCCCCGCCGTGACGTCGGCCAGCCCGACCCGGGACAGCACCGCCACCCCGTTCCACCGGCCGTCCCCGTGCGAGGCGACCTGGTAGCCGAGGTCCTCGACCTCGGCGCGCGGGAAGGCGTCGTCGGCGATCTTGGTCTCCTGCAGGCAGACGGCGTCCGGTGCCGTCTCGCGCAGCCACTCGAGCAGCCGCGGCAGCCGGGCGACCACGGAGTTGACGTTCCAGGTGGCGATCCGCACCCGGTCGATGCTGCCAGAGCCCGACCGCGGCCGGGCACCGGCCCGAGCACGGGAGACGGCTCAACCCCAGGCAGCGGCCGGCCGACGGCTGGCAGCAGGTGTTGTGCCGTCGTCAGTGCCCCCGCGGCGGTCGTCAGGCAATCGGCGCCGGGGCGCCGGCGGCCTCCTGGCGGGCGACGGTGGACCGGCCGAGCAGCAGCCAGCCCAGGAACCCGACCAGGAAGGCCAGGAAGACCCCGAGGTTCGCGTACTGCCCACGAGCCCTCCTTGCCTCCGAGTCCGACGATGTCGAGCAGGTAGCCCTGCCAGGTGAGCCAGCTGGCCAGCCCGTTGGTCACCAGTCCCCAGCCCAGGGCGGTGCCGACCACGATGAGCGAGACCCCCGGCAGGTGGAAGGCGCCGTAGCGCCCGCGGGAGTCGAACAGCTCGGCGTCGGCGTACGGCCCGCGCCGGACCAGCAGGTCCGCGACGAAGACTCCGGCCCAGGCGGCGATCGGCACACCGATCGTGATGAGGAAGCCCTGGAACGGCACCAGGAAGTTGTCGGCGAAGAACACGACGTAGATGGCGCCCAGCACCATGATGACGCCGTCGATGCCGGCGGCCACCGGTCGCCGCACCTTGACCCCGAGGGTCAGCAGCGCGAGCCCCGAGGAGTAGATGTCGAGCACCGCCCCGCCGACCAGGCCGAGGATGGCGACGATGATGAACGGCACGAGGTACCAGGTGGGCAGCAGCGTGGTCAGCGCGCCGATCGGGTCGTTGGCGATGGCGTCGCTGAGCTTGCTGCTCGAGAGCGCGAGCAGGATGCCGAACAGGGTGAGGACGATCGGAGCGGCCGCGCCACCGAAGGTGGTCCAGCCGAAGACCCCGCGGCCGGACGCCTGCCGAGGCAGGTAGCGCGAGTAGTCGGCGGCGGTGTTCGCCCAGCCGACGCCGAAGCCGGTCGCCACCAGGGCCAGTGCACCGATGAAGGCTTGTGCCGAGCCTGCCGGTGCGCCGTTGACGGTGCCCCAGTCGACCTGGTCGAGGGTCAGGGCGATGAAGCCGATCGTCAGGACGATGGTCGCCAGCGTGATCCACGTCTGCAGCCGCATGATGACGTCGAAGCCCAGGATCCCGGCCACCATGACCAGGACCGCGGTGACGACGAACCCGAGCACCTTGGTGGCGTCCCCGCCGCCCCAGCCGAGCTCACCGAAGACGGTTGCGGTGGCCAGCGACGACAGGGAGACGAGAACCGTCTCCCAGCCCACCAGCAGCAGCCACGAGAGGAACGTCGGCAGGGCGTTCCCGGTCACGCCGAACGCCGCCCGGCTGAGCACCATCGTCGGGGCCGACCCGCGCTTGCCGGCCAGCGCCACGACGCCGCAGAGCGCGAACGACGCCACGATGCCGATGACGGCAGCGATCGTCGCCTGCCAGAACGAGATGCCGAACCCGACGATGAACGAGCCGTAGCTGATGGCCAGCACCGACACGTTGGCTGCGAACCACGGCCAGAACAGGTCGCGTGGCGAGCCCTTCCGTTCCGCCTCGGCGATCACGTTGATGCCGTTCAGCTCGACAGCGAGCCCGCCGGTGGAGTCCGACGTCGTGGTCATGGGAGGTCCTCTCCTGACTGGTGGGGGCGCGGCGCCCCGGCTGCATCGTCTCGTACGGCGGCCAGCACGGTGGGCAGGACCGCCGAGACGCGCCGCGCGGTCGCCTGCGCGACCGCGACGACGTCGTCCGGGTCGAGCTCCTCGCCGGTGCCCTCGAGGGTGGTGACGGCCGAGAGTCCGAGCAGCTCGAGCCCGGCTGCCCGGGCCGCGATCGCCTCGACCACGGTCGACATCCCGACCAGGTCGGCGCCGAGGGTCCGCAGCATCGCGGTCTCCGCGACGGTCTGGACCGAGGGGCCGCGCAGCTGGGCGTACACCGCCTCGACCAGCGTCGGGTCGGCCGCGCCGGCGACGGCCCGCAGCCGCGGCGACCACGCGTCGGTGAGGTCCACGAAGTCCGGCCCGTCCAGTGGCGACACGAAGGTGAGGTTGAGGTGGTCGGAGACCAGGGCTCCGGTGCCGGGCGGCCAGTCCGACCGCAGTCCGCCGCTGGCGTTGGTGAGCACCGCGACCCGGGCACCGGCCGCCGCCGCGACGCGCACGGGATGGGCGACCGGGCCGGGTCCGTGCCCCTCGTAGAGGTGGGTCCGGCCGAGGTAGGCGAGCACGGGCAGGCCGTCGGCGTCGTAGGAGCGGACGAGCCCGCGGTGCCCCGGCGCGACCGGCGCGAGGAATCCGGGCAGCTCGGCGACCGGCAGCTCGGCGACCAGGGTGCCCAGGGCGTCGGCGGCGCCTTCCCAGCCTGAGCCGAGCACGACCACGACCTCGTGATGAGGGACGCCGGTGCGCTCGGCGAGCACCCGCGCCGAGGCGGTCGCCAGCTCCGCCGTCCCTGCCACGGCGTCACCGTAGTGCCGACCGACCCGGCATGAACCCGGCGATCCGGGCGTAACCCACCGAACGGCGGAGAGTTCGTTTCGAAGATCGCTTGACGTGCGGTCCCCCGGGTCCTACTACTACTCGCGACGAAGCTGTTTGACGATCCTGTTCGACGTCTCGGAGGGGGAGGGCGAAGCTGATGCGAAGCGTCTACCGGGTACTCGCGTACCTGCTGGCGGCCGAGGTCCTGATCCAGGCCATGGCCATCGCCTACGCGCTGGCCGGCCTCGGCAAGTGGGTCGCGGACGACGGGGGCGTGCTCAACAAGGCCGCTCTGGACAGCGACTCGCTGTCGTTCACCGGGGTCGGCGGGTTCGCCGTGCACGGCATCAACGGCATGATGGTCATCCCGCTCCTCGCGCTGGTGCTGCTGGTCGTGTCGTTCTTCGCCAAGGTTCCCGGTGGCTCGCGCCGCGCCGCCATCCTGTTCGGCATGGTCGTGGTCCAGGTCGCGCTCGGGCTGGGGCTGCACGGAGTGGTGTGGCTCGCCCCGCTGCACGTGCTGAACGGCTTCGGGATCCTGGCGATGGGGATCGTGGCCGGCCGCGCAGCCGACCCCGTGGGCACCGTCGAGGCACCGGTCCGCACCGGGGCGGCCGTCTAGCTTGTCGTCGGACCGCAGGCGGCTGCTCGTCGCCCTGGCGGCGACGGTCGCCCTGCTGGCGCCGATCGGGTGGTTGTGGCAGTCCAGCCTGATGCCGGACCGCTACTCCGTGATGGACATGGGCTACCCCGACTTCGGCGGGGGTTCCCGGCCCATGGGCATGGGGACGGGCACGGGCACGGGCACGGAGATGGTCCACCACGATGCGGCCGCCCGCAGCGTCGCGTCCCTGACCGCGGACCCGGACCGGCCGGCGGACGTGCAGACGACCCTGACCGTCCGTCAGGAACGCTTCCGGCTGCCGTCGGGCCAGGAGGTGGACGGCTACACGGTCAACGGGCAGTCACCGGGCCCGGTGATCCGCGCCGTCGAGGGCCAGCTGGTCGAGGTGCGGCTGGTGAACGCGTCGGTGTCCGACGGCGCGACCCTGCACTGGCACGGGGTCGATGTGCCCAACGCCGCCGACGGGGTCGCCGGCGTGACGCAGGACGCGGTTCCGGTCGGGGGCTCGTTCACCTACCGCTTCGTCGCCGACCAGGTCGGCACCTACTGGTACCACTCCCACCAGCTCTCGCACAGGCAGGTCCAGCGCGGCCTCTTCGGCGCGCTCGTCGTGACCCCGGCGGCACCGGCAGCCGATGACGCGGCGGTGCAGGACGAGCTCGCCGTCCTGCACGTGTACGACGGCACCACGACCGTGAACGGAGCGGCCGGTGAGCAGCAGGTCGCCGTTCCGGACGGCACCCGGGTCCGGCTACGCGTGGTGAACACCGACAACGGCGCCGCGACCGTGTGGACCTCCGGATCGCCCTACCGGGTCGTCGCTGTCGACGGCTACGACGTGAACGCACCCACGGAGGTCTCGGGCCAGGCCCTCCGGCTGACCGCAGGCGGCCGGGCGGACCTCGAGGTCACCGCGCCCGCCCGGGTGGACCTCGGCGGGGCGGCCGCGGTGGTGCTTGGCTCCGGGGCGCCTCCGGCTCCGCAGCCGACCAGGACCGTGGACCTGCTGCGCTACGGCAGTCCCGCGCCGCTGGGCTTCGACGCGCAGCAGCCGGACCGCACCTTCGAGTACTCGATCGGCCGCCGGCCCGGCTTCCTCGACGGCCGGCCCGGGATGTGGTGGTCGATCAACGGCCACCTGTTCCCCGACGTGCCGATGTTCGTCGTGGAGGAGGGTGACGTGGTGGCGATGCACCTGTCGAACCACAGCGGGGCGGTCCATCCGATGCACCTGCACGGGCACCACGCCGTCGTCCTCGCCCGCAACGGCGTGCCTGCCACCGGCAGCCCGTGGTGGGTCGACTCGCTCGACGTCGCCAGCGGCGACAGCTACGACATCGCCTTCGTCGCCGACAACCCGGGCATCTGGATGGACCACTGCCACAACCTGCCGCACGCGGCAGAGGGGCTGGTCGCGCACCTCATGTACGCCGGGGTGACTGTGCCGTACACGGTCGGCGGGGAGCAGCACAACCAGCCGGAGTGACCGCGGTTCCCGGGTGAGCGTCAGCCGGCCGCGGCCAGCGCGAACGGCAGCACCGCCTGCGCACCGGCCCGGCGCAGCAGCGCGCCGGCCACCGTCATCGTCCAGCGGGAGTCGACCAGGTCGTCGACGAGCAGCACCGGACCGGCGAGGTGCGCCAGCCGGTCGGCCAGCTCGGCCGGGACGGCAAACCGCTGGTGCACCGCCGCCAGGCGGAACGCCGAGTTGCCGCCGGGCCCGCCGGTCGGCTCGTCGGTGGTGAGGTCGAGCGCGCCGAGGTCCTCGAGCCGGCCCAGCGACGCGAGGTGGCCGGCCACCGAGGCCACCAGCCGGGGCCTGGACAGCGAGGGGACGGCGGCGACCGCGACCGGCCGCTCGGCCCAGCCCCAGCCGGCGAGCACCTCGACGCAGGCCGCGAGCAGGCGGTCGTCGGCCGGCTCGTCCGGGCTGCCGGGGGCGAGCAGGACGCGCAGCCGCTGGCCCCAGCCGAGGTCGGTGAGCCGGGCGACCACCCGGCCCTCGTCCAGCCGCTCGTCCGGACCGATCCGACCGGACCGGGCGACGTCGAGCCGGGTCATGCCGCTCGGCCACTGCGACCGGGGGTCGAGCGGCACACCCACCTTGCGCAGCGTCCGGCCGGCGGCCTGCACCGCCCCGTCGGGAACCGTCGGGTCGTACCAGGGCTCGGTGCAGCTGTCGCAGCGGCCGCAGTCGGCCGCGCCCGGGTCGTCGAGCGCCTCCTGGAGGAACCGCATCCGGCAGCCGTCGGTGCCCTGGTAGTCGAGCATCGACGCCGCCTCCGCGTCGCGGGCTGCCGCGACCCGGGCGTAGCGCTCCTCGTCGTAGGTCCACCCGGCGCCGGTCGAGGTCCAGCCGCCGCTGACCCGACGCACCGCGCCCTCGACGTCGAGAACCTTGAGCAGCAGCTCCAGCCGGGTCCGGCGCACGTCGGCCACCGTCTCCAGCGCCGCCGTCGACATCGGCTTGGGCGACGCCTCGGCCAGCGCGGTGAGGACGGCGTCGGCGTCGGCGCGCCGCGGCATCGACGCGGTCGCGAAGTAGCGCCAGATCTCGCGGTCCTCGGAGGCGGGCAGCAGCAGCACGTCGGCCCGGTCGGTGGCGCGGCCGGCGCGGCCCACCTGCTGGTAGTAGGCGACCGGCGACGCGGGCGCACCGAGGTGCACGACGAAGCCGAGGTCCGGCTTGTCGAAGCCCATCCCGAGGGCGCTGGTGGCGACCAGCGCCTTGACCTCGTTGTCCCGCAGTGCCCGCTCCAGCTCCAGCCGGTCGGCCGGGTCGGTGCGGCCGGTGTAGGCGCGCACCTCGTGCCCGGCCTCCCGCAGCAGGGCGGCGGTGTCCTCGGCCGCGGAGACCGTCAGGGCGTACACGATGCCGCTGCCGGGCAGCTCGCCCAGCCGGGCGGCGAGCCACCCCAGCCGGGCGTCGGCGGTGGGCAGCGGCAGGACGCCGAGCCGAAGGCTGTCGCGTGCCAGCGACCCGCGGACCGTGCGGACGTGGGCGCCGCCGGCGCCGAGCTGCTCGACGACGTCGTCGACCACCCTGGCGTTGGCGGTGGCGGTGGTCGCCAGCACCGGCCGGCCGGGCGGCAGCTCGGCGAGCAGGTCGCGGATGCGTCGGTAGTCCGGCCGGAAGTCGTGCCCCCAGTCACTGATGCAGTGCGCCTCGTCGACGACGAGCAGCCCGGCCACCTCCGCCAGCCGCGGCAGCTGCTCGTCCCGGAACCTCGGGTTGTTCAGCCGCTCCGGGCTGACCAGCAGCAGGTCGACCTCGTCCGCGGCGAGGGCAGCGGTCACCTCGGCCCACTCGTCGGCGTTGGCGGAGTTCATCGTCACCGCGCGCAGCCCGGCCCGGCGGGCGGCGTCGACCTGGTCGCGCATGAGGGCCAGCAGAGGGGACACGATCAGGGTCGGGCCACCGCCTCTGGCCCGGACCAGCGCCGTCGCGACGAAGTAGACCGCGGACTTGCCCCAGCCGGTGCGCTGGACGACGAGGACCCGCTCGCCCCCTTCGACCAGGGCCGCCACGGACTCGAGCTGGCCGTCCCGGAAGGTGGCCGTGGGGTCGCCCACCAGGCGTCCCAGCAGGGCGGCCGCCTCGTCGGCGAGGGCCGGGGTCACCGTGGCGGGGGCGGCTGTGGGGGAGGGGGTCACCGGCCCAGCCCATCACAGGCCCAGGACAGGCCGGCCGTGAGCACCCAGCCGTGGCTACCCAGCCGTGTCCGCCCCGGCAGTGTCCACCCGGCAGGATGGCGCCATGACCCAGGGGAAGGTGCACGTCCGACCCGCCCGGCCGGAGGACGAGGAGTCGCTGCGCGCGCTCGACCGCGCCGCGTGGGACTCGTCCGCGGTGTTCCCGTCGGTGCTGGCGAGGTTGGGCAGCGACGCGTTCTTCAGCCCGGACCACGACGCCGATGCGCACCTGGTCGCCGAGCTGGACGACGCGGTCGCCGGCTACGTCCGGCTCAGCCCGGCGACACCGCTGCCCGAGAGCTCCCACGTCCTGCAGGTGAACGGTCTTGCGGTGGCGCCTTCGGCCCGGGGCCACGGCGTCGCCGCGGCGCTGCTCGCCGCCACGGAGGACCGGGCCCGGGAGCAGGGCGCGGCCAAGGTGACCCTGCGCGTGCTCGGGACCAACGGCGTCGCCCGCCGGGTGTACGAGCGGGCCGGGTACGTCGTCGAGGGAGTCCTGCGCGGCGAGTTCCGCATCAACGGCGAGGACGTCGACGACTACCTGATGGCCCGCTACCTCGCCCCCAACCGCGGATCTTGAGACGACACGCCGGTACCTACCGGCGTGTCCGTCTCAAGATCCGTGAAGAAGTGGGGGGTGCTAGCGGACGGTGAAGCTCGCCTTCTGCGTGGTCGCGGACGAGCTCCCGGCGTAGACGTCGATCCGACCGCGCTCGACGGCGAAGCGACCCTCGTTGTCGTAGAAGCCGAAGTCGGAGCGGTCGAGGTGGAAGCTGACCCGCTCGCTCTGCCCGGGCTCCAGCGTCACCCGCTGGAATCCGCGCAGCCGCCGGACCGGCTGCGAGATGCTCGCGACCGGGTCGTGCAGGTACAGCTGGACGACCTCGTCGCCGGTCACCGAGCCGGTGTTGGTCACCCGGACCGTGGCCGTCACCGTGCCGTTGCGCCGGACGCTGCTGCGGTCCAGCGAGGGGGCACTCACGTCGAACGTGGTGTACGAGAGGCCGTACCCGAACTCGTACAGCGGGGCGCAGGAGTCGAGGTCCCGGTAGCGCGAGTTGTACTTCGACCCGGTGTCGCACGGCCGCCCGGTGGGCTCGTGGTTGTAGTAGATCGGCACCTGGCCGACCCGGCGCGGGAAGCTGACCGGGAGCTTGCCGCCCGGGTTCACCTTCCCGAACACCACGTCGGCGACCCCGTTGCCGGCCTCGACGCCGGGGAACCACGCTTCCAGCATCGCCGGGGACGCCGCTGCGGCGTCGCCGAGCGTGAGCGGCCGGCCGTTGAAGAGCACGACCGCAAAAGGCTTCCCGGTGTCCTTGATCGCGTCGATCAGCGCCTGCTGGTTGCCCGGCAGGTCGATCACGGTCCGCGAGGCGGCCTCGCCGCTCATCTCGCGGGTCTCGCCGAGGGTCAGCACCACCTGGTCGGCGGCCTGCGCCGCGGCGACAGCGTCCGCGATGCCGGCCGGGGTGCAGTCGATGTCGTCGTCGCGCACGTTCGGCGGCTCGGTGTTCTTGACCGTGCAGGCCTGGGTGAACGTGGCTCCCGAGGACTGGGCGGTCACGCCGTCGATGACGGTGACGGCGTCCTCGTCCCGGCCACGACCCCACCAGGGCCCGAGCATCGCGTGACCGTCGTCGCCGAAGGGCCCGATGACCGCGGTCCTCTTCGACGCGTCGAACGGCAACGTGCCGGAGTCGTTCTTCAGCAGCACCATCGACCGGCCGGCCGCGACCCGGGCGGCCGTGCGGTCGGCGGCCGTCAGGAAGCTGGCCTCGTCCTGCGCCGTCGCCACGTCGACGTACGGGTGGTCGAAGAGCCCGGCCCGGAACTTCACCCGCAGGATCCGCCGGACCGCGTCGTCGACCCGCTTCATCGAGATCCGACGCTGGCGCAGCAGCTCCTGCCCGTAGTCGCGGATGTACGTGCTGACCATCTCGGAGTCGGTGCCGGCGTTGAGCGCGAGCGCCGCCGCGCTCGGACCGTCGGCGGCGACCCCGTGCCCGCACGACCCCTCGGCGGGGCGCACCGGCGGGCAGGCCCGCAGCTCGGCGACCGCGGTGTAGTCGCTCTCCACGAAGCCGTCGAAGCCCCACTCCTTCTTCAGGATCGACGTCTCGGTCTCGTGGTCGGCGCACCCGGGGACGCCGTTCACGGCGTTGAAGGAGCACATGACGGTGTCCGCACCGGCGTCGATGGCGGCCTTGAACGGCGGCAGGTACAGGTTGCGGAGCCGGGACGGGCTCATGTCGGTGGTGTTGTAGTCGCGACCGCCCTCCGGCTGGCCGTACGCCGCGAAGTGCTTGACGCTCGCGACCACCTTGTCGGGGGCGGCGTAGTCGCTGCCCTGGGCGCCCTTGACGCGCGCCGCCGCCATCGCGGCACCGAGGTACGGGTCCTCGCCGGCGCCTTCGGCGATCCGGCCCCACCGCGGCTCGTGCGAGACGTCGACCATCGGACCGTAGACCTGCTTCAGTCCTACGACGGCCGACTCGCGGGCGCCGACCACGGCGTCGTCGCGCGCGACGGTCGGGTCGAACGAGCTCGCGGTGCCCAGAGGGATCGGGAAGATCGTGCGGTAGCCGTGGATGGTGTCGTAGGCGAACAGGATGGGGATGTGCAGGCGCGACTGCTCCACGGCGATGTGCTGCAGCTCGTTGATCCGGACCGGGTCGACCAGGCTGAAGACCGAGCCCACGCCCGCCTTCGCGTCCGCGTCGGTGACCTGGCCGTCGGAGAGCAGCTGGATCTGCTGCAGCTTCTCGGTGGTGGTCATCTTCTTCAGGAGTGCGTCGACCCGCTTCTCGACCGACTTGCTCGCCGGCTGCCGGGTCGGTGCGAGCGCGTCCTCGTCCGCCGACCGGGTGCCCGCCACCACCCCGCTCGCGGCGACGGTGCACAGCACCACCACTCCAGCCGCTGCTGCCAGTCTGCCGCGCGCTCGCACCATGGCCCGGACCCTTCTTCGTCGAAGGTCGGTCGGTGCTCCGGCCGGCCGAGAGGGTCCTGAGCCACCGGAGCACGGTTGAAACCTGCCGCGCCGGAAAAGATTCTCAGAGTGGCCCCACCTGCGGGGCGACCTCCTCGGCGACCAGTCGCAGGTGGTCGAGGTCGGACAGGTCCATCATCTGCAGGTAGACCCGGTCGGCGCCCAGCTCGGCGAGCCGGCCGATCTTGTCCACGACCTCGGGAGGTGTGCCCGCGAGCCCACCCGTCCGCAGCCCCTCGAGGTCGTTGCCGCTCGCCTCGGCCCGCCTCGCCACCTCAGCAGCGTCGCTGCCGACGGCGATGGTCTGGGCGCAGGACAGCACGATCGACGCCGGGTCCCGCCCAGCCTCCGCGCAGGCCCGGCGCACCCGGTCGAAGCACGCGGCGATCACGTCGGGGGTGTCGAACGGAACGTTGTACTCCGCGGCGAAGCGGGTGGCGAGCTCGGGGGTGCGCCGCTTGCCCTTGCCGCCGATGACGACCGGGAGCGGGTCCTGCACCGGCTTCGGCAGGGCGGGGGAGTCGACCAGCGAGTAGTGCGCCCCGTCGAAGGAGAACGTCCCGCCGGCCGGTGTCGCCCACAGCCCGGTGACCACCGCGAGCTGCTCCTCGAGCAGGTCGAACCGCTCGCCGACCGGCGGGAAGGGGATGCCGTACGACGCGTGCTCGCGCCCGTACCAGCCGCTGCCCAACCCGAGCTCGACCCGTCCGCCGCTCATGGCGTCGACCGTCGCGACGGTGATCGCCAGCGGTCCGGGCAGCCGGAAGGTCGCCGACGACACCATCGTGCCGAGCCGGATCGAGGTGGTGTCGCGGGCCAGCCCGGCGAGCACCGCCCACGCGTCGGTGGGCCCGGGGCCGGGGTCGCCCGGGCCGATCCGCTGGTAGTGGTCGGAGCGGAAGAAGGCGTCGAAGCCCAACCGCTCGGACTCCAGCGCGACCCGCAGCAGCTGGTCGTAGCCGGCGCCCTCCTGGGGTTCGGTCATCACCCGCAGCTGCACCGGCACACCCCTTGTCCTTGGTCCTTGGTCCCTGTCGTCGCCCGGTCCGTGTCCGGTCCGTGTCGTTGTCCTCGTGCTGGCGGGCGCCGTCGTCGAGCGCCGAGCTCCCGACCCGCTCGCCCTGCGCAGCGAGTGCCTCAGCCGGCCAGCGCGGCGGCGACCACCTCGCGCGCCTCGGCCTGCACCTGGGCCAGGTGCTCCGGCCCGCGGAAGCTCTCCGCGTAGATCTTGTAGACGTCCTCGGTGCCCGAGGGCCGGGCGGCGAACCACGCCGACTCGGTCGTGACCTTGAGGCCGCCGACCTTCGCGCCGTTGCCCGGCGCCTCGGTGAGCCTGGCCACGATCGGCTCGCCGGCCAGCTCGGTCGCGGTGACCTGCTCGGGCGACAGCGACGCGAGCAGCGACTTCTGCTCCCGGGTCGCCGGCGCGTCCACCCGCGCGTACGCCGGGTCGCCGAAGCGCCTGGCGAGGGAGCGGTACCGCTCGCTGGGCGTCGCACCCGTGACGGCGAGGATCTCCGCGGCCAGCAGCGCGAGCAGGATGCCGTCCTTGTCCGTGGTCCAGACGGTGCCGTCCCGGCGGAGGAACGAGGCGCCGGCCGACTCCTCGCCGCCGAACACGACCGAGCCGTCGAGCAGCCCCGGCACGAACCACTTGAACCCGACCGGTACCTCGACCAGCCGCCGGCCGAGCGAGTCGACGACCCGGTCGATCATGCTCGAGCTCACCAAGGTCTTGCCGACGCCGGCCTCGGGCGCCCAGTCGTCGCGGTGCATGCACAGGTACTCGATCGCCACCGCGAGGAAGTGGTTGGGGTTGAGCAGGCCGCCGTCCTTGGTGACGATCCCGTGCCGGTCGGAGTCGGCGTCGTTGCCGGTGGCGATGTCGTAGGGCGCGTCCCCGGCCATCGTCCCGACCAGCGAGGCCATCGCCGACGGCGACGAGCAGTCCATCCGGATCTTGCCGTCCCAGTCGAGGGTCATGAACCGCCAGGTCGGGTCGACCCGTGGGTTGACCACGGTGAGGTCCAGGCGGTGCCGCTCGGCGATGGCCGCCCAGTAGTCGACGCTGGCGCCGCCCAGCGGGTCGGCACCGATGCGCACGCCGGTGGCTCGGACCGCGTCGAGGTCGAGCGCGGAGGGCAGGTCGTCGACGTAGGTCCCGAGGTAGTCGTAGGTCGACGTGGTCGAGGCCGAGCGGGCCCGGGAGAGCGGCACCCGGCGGACCGCCTTCGACCCGTCCCGGAGGATCTCGTTGGCCCGGTCCTGCACCCAGCCGGTGATGTCGCTGCCGGCCGGTCCGCCGTCCGGCGGGTTGTACTTGAAGCCGCCGTCACGCGGCGGGTTGTGGGAAGGGGTCACGACGACGCCGTCGGCCCGCCCCGGGTCCGCCGCGGACCGGCCGCGGTTGTGCCGCAGGATCGCGTGCGACACCGCCGGGGTCGGCGTGTAACGCCCGCGGTCGTCGACCAGCACGGTGACGTCGTTGGCGGCGAACACCTCCAGGGCGGTCGCCCAGGCCGGCTCGGACAGCCCGTGGGTGTCCCGGCCGAGGAAGAGCGGGCCGGTGATGCCGGCGCTGGACCGGTGCTCGCAGATGGCCTGGCTGGTCGCGGCGATGTGGTCCTCGTTGAACGCGGTGTCCAGCGATGAGCCGCGGTGCCCGCTGGTGCCGAACGCCACCTGCTGAGTGGGGTCGGACACGTCCGGGTGCCCGGTGTAGTACGCCGTGATCAGGGCTGGGACGTCGACCAGGTCGGCTTCGGTGGCGGGCTGGCCTGCGCGGTCGTGGCTCATGACGGCCAGCGTGACAGACTTCCCGGACCGGTCCTAGGGGGAGGTGGAGCAGTGTCCGACGGTGCGTCCGCGCTGCCTCCCCATGGGGCATCGCCGGCCGCGGACGCCGGCGGAGCCCACCTCGACCTGGTGCTGGCCGCGGCCGAGGTCGGCACCTTCGACTGGGACGTGCGCACCGACGTCCTGGTGTGGGACGACCGGCTCTGCCGGATCTTCGGCCTGGACCCGGAGCACTTCGACAACCGGATCGAGACGTTCTTCACCGCCGTCCTGCCCGAGGACGTGCCCGCCGTCGAGACGGCGATCGAGTCGGCGATGGCGACCTGCAGCGAGTACTCGGCGGAGTACCGCATCCGCCGACCGGACGGCACGCTCCGCTGGATCGAAGCGCGCGGACGGGTGCTGCCCGGGGCGGACGGCGCCGCGCACCGGATGCTGGGCGTGGCGCGGGACTCCACCGACAGCCGGCTCGCGCGGGACACCGTGGCGCGGGCGCTCGAGCATATGGCGGACGGGTTCCTGTCGGTGGACCTGACCTGGACCGTGACCTATGCCAACCGGAACGCCGAGGTCTTCGTCGGCCCGTCGGCGCAGGCACTGGGGCGGTCGCTCTGGGCGGTGTGGCCGCACCTGGCCGCGGGCTACGAACGCGTCGTCAGGCGGGCCGCGGAGACGGGTCGGTCGGTCACGTTCGACAAGTACGTCGTGGACCGCGCCGCCTGGTACCGCATCCGGGTCGTGCCGCACCTCGACGGCCTGTCGTTCTTCGCGACCGACGTCACCGCCACCAAGGCCGCCGAGCTCGAGCGCGAGCGGTCGCTCACCCGGCCGGACCAGGCCCGTGCGGTGCTCACCTACAGCGCGGCGCTGGCCCAGGCCGACAGCCTTGCCGACGTCATCGACGTGGTCGCGAACCTCGTCCTGCCTGCGTTCGGCGCATCCGGTGTCCTCGTGTCCCTCCTGGACGGGAACCGTCTCACGCTGACCGGCCACGCCGGCTACCCGCCGGAGGCCGTCGAGATGCTGCGGGTGCTCCGCGCGGACGACGACACCCCGATCGCCCGGACGCTGCGCACCCGCGAGCCGCTCTTCCTGCCCTCGCGGGAGGCCTACCTCGGGCTGTTCGTCAGCCGGGAACGACTGGTGCAGTCGACCGGCAAGAACGCCTGGGCGTTCCTCCCGCTCACCGTGTCCGGGCGCGCGCTGGGCACGCTCACCATCAGCTTCGACCGGCCGAGGGACTTCGCACCCGACGAGCAGTCCCTGCTGGTGAGCGTCGGCGGCCTGCTGGCGCAGACCCTGGCCCGGGCCAAGCTGCGGGACTCCGAGCGCAGCCTCGCCGCGGAGCTGCAGCAGCAGCTGCTGCCGCGGGCACTCCCGCGGCCCAGCGGGCTCACCGCGACGGCGCGCTACCTCGCCGCGACCGACGGGATGGGCGTCGGCGGCGACTGGTACGACGTCCTGGAGCTGCCCGGTCAGCGGGTGCTGCTCGTCATCGGGGACGTGCAGGGGCACACGATGCGGGCGGCGGCCGTCATGGGCCAGCTGCGCAACGCGCTGCGTGCCTACGCCGCGGAGGGACACGACCCGGCGGCGGTGATGTCGCGCACCAACCGGCTGATGGCCGAGCTGGACCCCGGGGTCTTCGCCACCTGCGCGCTCGTCGCCGTCGACCTGCGCACGTCGACGGCCGAGGTGGTCCTCGCCGGACATCCGCCGCCGGTGCGGCAGTCGGCGTCCGCGCCGGCCGAGACGCTGATCGCACCGATAGGTCCGCCCCTGGGCGTCGTCGAGGGCGAGGAGTACCGCTCCGCCCGGGTCCGGCTCGGCACCGGCGACCTGCTGGTGCTGTTCACCGACGGGCTGGTCGAGGACTCGGAGCGCGCCTACGACGCCGGGCTCGACACGGTGCGGCGCACCCTTGCCGGCGGGTCGGGGGACGACGTCGAGGACATCGCCGATCGCCTGCTCGCCTCGTCGGTCGACACCGAGCACCTCTCGGACGACGTCGCCGTGCTCGTCGTACGCCACGACGGCCTGCCGGAGTCGGAGCGCCCCGAGCAGGACCGGACCTCGATCGACCGGCTGGACCCGCGTGCGGCCCGTGCCGCCCGGGACTTCATCTCCCGGCACCTCGGTGAGCCCGAGCTCACCGAGCTGCGCGAGACGGCGGTGCTGCTGGTGTCCGAGGTCGTGACGAACGCGTTGCGGCACACCGACGGCACCATCGAGCTCGCCCTGTGGCGCTTCCCCGACCGGGTGCGCGTCGAGGTCTCGGACGAGACCTCGCGCTCGCCGGTGACCTCGAGGTCCGGGCTGCTGGACGAGTCCGGCCGCGGCGTACCCCTCATGGACGCGCTCAGCGACCGGTGGGGCACCTCACCGCACGGCGCCGGCAAGGTCGTCTGGTTCGAGCTCGACCTGCCGGCCTGACCGGGTCCCCTGCTCCGCGACGGGTCAGGCGGCCCGGCGACCGGCCGGGCGGCGACCGTTGCGGCGGTGCCGGTACGGTCCGTCCGCACCACGGCGACCGCCGTACGACGGCGCGTCGTCGCGCGAGGACTGCGGGGACCGGGCCGAGCGGGCCGGAGCGGTCACGACCACGGCCTCGCCGGACTCGGCCAGCGCGCGCACCGGCTCGCTGCCCGGTGCGGCGTCGACCGGCGTGACGTCCACGCCGGCCCGGCCGAACAGGTGCCTGGCCGCGCGGAGCTGGTCGTGACCCAGCACCGAGACGACGACACCGGACGCGCCGGCGCGGGCAGTGCGCCCGGACCGGTGCAGGTAGTCCTTGTGGTCGTTCGGCGGGTCGGCGTGCACGACGAGGTCGACGTCGGTGATGTGGATGCCGCGGGCGGCCACGTCGGTCGCGACCAGCACCCGGGACTCGCCGCGCGAGAACGCGTCCAGCGCCCGCTGCCGCTGGCCCTGGGTGCGGTTGCCGTGGATGGCCTGGGCGGAGACGCCGAGGCGGTCGAGCTGCTTCACCAGGCGGTCGGCGCCGTGCTTGGTCCGCACGAACAGCAGCGTGCGGGCCGGCCTGGTCGCGATCTCGGCGAGAACGTCGACCTTCTGCTCGTGCCGCACGACCAGCGCCCGGTGCTCCATCGTGGTGACGTGCGACTCGGCCGGGTCCACCGCGCGGGCCACCGGGTCGGTCAGGTACTTGCGCACCAGCTTGCCCACAGCGCCGTCGAGGGTGGCCGAGAACAGCAGCCGCTGCGACGACGAGGGCGTCATGTCGAGGATCCGGCTGACGTCGGGCAGGAAGCCCATGTCGGCCATGTGGTCGGCCTCGTCCAGCACCGTGACCTCGATGCGCGACAGGTCGCACGAGCGACGCTCGATCAGGTCGAGCAGCCGACCCGGGGTGGCGACGACCAGGTCCACGCCGCGCTCGAGGGTGGCGATCTGGCGGCCGAGCGGTGCGCCGCCGAACACGGCGACGGTCTTGACGCCGATGGCGTGGCCGAGCGGCTCGAGGGCGTCGCGCACCTGCAGGGCGAGCTCGCGGGTCGGCACGAGCACCAGGCCGCGCGGGGTGCGGGCCTGCGACTTCCGCCCGGACAGCCGGGTCAGCATCGGCAGGCCGAAGGCGAGGGTCTTGCCCGACCCGGTCTGCGCGCGGCCGAGCACGTCCCGGCCGGACAGGCAGTCGGCCAGGGTCGCGGCCTGGATCGGGAACGCGGTACGGATGTCGCGGCGCTCGAGGGCGGTGACCAGCTCCTGCGTCAGCCCCAGCTTGCCGAACGAGGTCTCGGTCGGTGCCGGGTTCTCTGCGGCGGCCTTCTCGAACCAGGCGGTGAGCTCGCGGTCGGCGGCCTGGTCGGCGGACCGGCCAGCTGCCTTGGTCGACGGCTTGCCGCCGCTGCGGCGCGGCCCGGACGAGGAGCCGGAGGATCGGTTGGGACGGGGACCCGACGTGCGGGGAGCGGACGTGCGGCCCGAGGGCCGACGGCCGGAGGCGTGCGAGGGCAAGGCAGACAAGGACGAGCTCCGATGCGGTCTGGAGGCCGCACCGCGAGGGCTGCACCGCCAGCCGAGGCTGTCGGGAGCACGTCTCCTGGGACGACCACACGGGCAGCTCGCCCGCGGGAGTCGGTGGCATGCGGCCACCGGCGTACGAGAGGAGTCTAGCGGTGCCGGGGACGTCGGCACGCCAACGACGGTGTGTCGCTGGTCACTGGCTCCCGCCGGGCAGCCGCCGGGTGGCGGTCACCGGGTTCCTCCGGCCGCCCGGGGCGCCAGCCCCCAGCGTGCCTTGAGCGCGAGGATGCGCCGGGCCGAGGCCACGGCGCGGTCACGGGCGAGCGCACCGGAGGCCAGGGCGGAGCGCACCGCGGCGACCGCGCGCAGTGGGTGCGGGTCGCAGACCATCGCCCAGTCGGCGCCGGCGCGCAGCGCCCGTACGGTGGCCCGCACCGGCGTGATGCCGAGCGAGGAGCTGGCGGCCGACATCGACAGCGAGTCGGTGAGGATCACGGTGTCCGGGGCGGCCGACCGTCGCAGGTAGCGGAGCGCGGTGCGCGACTCGCTGGCCGGGATGCCGTCGCGGGTGAGCCCGGCCGAGAGCAGGTGGCCGACCATGACGACCGGGGCGCCGCCTTCGAGCTCGCGGGCGAACGGCCGCAGGTCGGCGCGCTCCAGGCTGCTCAGCGGCGCCACCCGCGCCGGGCCGGTGTGCGAGTCGGGCGCCGAGCCATGACCCGGCCAGTGCTTGAGCACCGTCACGACACCCGCCTCACGCATGCCGAGCCGCCAGGCCCGCACCCGGACGGCCACCCGGTCGGGGTCGGCCGAGAAGGCCCGGCCCAGCGAGGCGACGTACCCGCCGGGTACGGCCAGGTCCGCCACCGGTGCCAGGTCCATCCGGACCCCGAGCCGCCGCATCCGCACGCCGTACGCGGCGGCGACCCGCCGCACGTGCGCCGGCGTCCACCGGCCCATGGCCCGGGCCGACGGGAGCGGGTGGATCGCCACCCGCAGCCGCTGGACCCGGCCGCCCTCCTCGTCGCTGGCGAGGAACGGCAGCACCGGCGTGCGGGCGGCAGCGCGGATGCCGGCCAGGTGCCGGCGCAGCCGGGCGCGCTCCGGCGAGCCCAGCAGGGCGATGCCGCCGATGCCGGCCCGGGCCTGGCGCCGGGCCGCCCGGAGGCCGCCGCTGCTGCCCGGGTCCACGCAGGAGAACACCAGCTGGGCGGCCAGCCGGTGGTCGCTCCAGGCCGTGGGGTCGCGCCCGGCGTACACCGAGGTGGGGAGCGGGGTGGCCGCGACCGGCGGGGCCGTCTGCGCACCGGCGGCAGCGACGGCACCGCGGCGGCCGGTTCCACCGGTCGTGGTGAGCACCGTCCCTGCGCCTGCGGGCCCGAGGACCGCGGTTGGGACGACGGCGCCGAGGGCCAGCAGCAGGGCGGTGAGGCGGCGCCGGCGGGGTAGGAGCACGGGAGCCCACGCTACGGGGAAGCCTTCCGGGCCCGAGTCGGTTGGAAGTGATCATGAGCGTCCTCTTCAGCCCGATCACCCTGCGCGGGACCACCTTCCGCAACCGTGCCTGGGTCTCACCCATGTGCCAGTACTCCTCGACGGACGGGCACCCGTCGGACTGGCACCTGGTGCACCTGGGCAGCCTGGCGCGCGGTGGTGCGGGGCTGGTCCTGCAGGAGGCCACCGCGGTGACCCCGGAGGGCCGCATCTCGCCGTGGGACGCCGGCATCTGGACCGACGCGCAGGCCGACGACTACGCCCGGATCGCCGCCTTCGTGCGCGGCCAGGGCGCGGTGCCGGGCATCCAGCTGGCGCACGCCGGGCGCAAGGGCTCCACCCGTCGGCCGTGGGACGGCACCGGGTACGTCGACCCGGCCGACGGCGGTTTCGGCACGGTGGCGCCTTCGCCGCTGGCCTACGCCGACTGGCCGGTCCCGAAGGAGCTGTCCACCGCCGAGATCGCGGACCTGGTCGACGCCTTCGCTGCGGCCGCGCGCCGTGCACTGGCCGCCGGCTTCGAGGTGGCCGAGATCCACGCCGCGCACGGCTACCTCCTGCACCAGTTCCTCTCCCCGCTGTCCAACCACCGGGCCGACGGCTACGGCGGCGACCTCGACGGGCGCAGCCGGTTCCTCCTCGAGGTGGCCCGCGCGGTCCGCGACGTCTGGCCCGAGGACCGCCCGCTGTTCGTGCGGTTGTCCGCCACCGACTGGGTCGAGGGCGGGTGGGACATCGAGGAGACCGTCGAGGTGTCCCGTCGGCTCGCCGCGGCGGGCGTTGACCTGATCGACGTCTCCAGCGGCGGGCTCAGCCCCGAGCAGCAGATCAGCGTCGGCCCGGGCTACCAGGTCCCGTTCGCCCGCGAGGTCCGGGAGGGGAGCGGGCTGCCCGTGGCCGCGGTGGGGCTGCTGACCGAGCCCCGGCAGGTCGAGCAGGTGCTCGCCGAGGGGGCGGCGGACGCTGTCGTGATGGCGCGCGAGCTGCTGCGCAACCCGCACTGGCCGCTGCTGGCGGCCGCCGAGCTGGGCGAGGACACCGGCCTCTGGCCCGCGCAGTACCTCCGCGCGGTGCCCCGGCGCCCCTGAGCGACCACCCCGGCCCCACCCCGGTGTCCCCGAGTGGCGAGTAGTGGCTCCCTTGTCGCCCGGAGATCAGCCACTACGCGCCACTCGACGACCGGCCGGTCGCGGGGGGTCCCCGCCCGGCGGGGTGGCAGGATCGTGCGACGTGGAGGAGCGACACCGCCCGCGCCGGCCGGCCCTGCTGGGCAAGGCCGCGCTCGAGACGTTCGGCGGGGCGCCGGACCCGGCGGCGCTCGCCGAGGCGGCGCACGCGACCGCGGGCTTGCTCGTCGAGTCCGGCCGGGCGACCGAGGACGAGTCGGCCCGCGCGCGGCTGGTCTCGCTGGTGGACGAGGTGGGCCTCGACACCATCGCCGACCTGTGGGCCGGGCGTCCGGCGCGGTCGCTGCCGGGCGCGCTCTGGCGGCTCTACGTCCTGCGGGAGTGGGTACGCCGGGACTCCGTCGGGGCCGCCCACGACTTCGCGGCCGGGCGCGGGGCGGCGCCGGTGGCGCACGTGGTCGCCGGGTCGGCCGAGCCCCCGACGCCCGAGGCGCTGCGGGCGCTGCTCGACGCGGTGCTGCACGGGGTGTTCGCCGGTGACCTCGCCGTGGCCCTGGAGCGGGCCGGTGCCTTCTCCCGCGTGGTCGTCGCCGGACGGGTCCACCGCGCCGACGACGTGGAGGAGGCCGACCCGACCGGCGCCGACGTGCTGACCCGGTCGTCCTCCGCCCTGCTGCGCACCGCGGAGGACCTGGAGGGCGCCGCGGCGCTCTGGCGGGTCGGCGAGCTCGTCTGAGGGTCACGGCGGCCCGTCGCCGACTACAATGGCGGTGGCCCTCCGGGGCCGCCAGGGCGCCGGGTCGCGGTAGCCCCGGGTCCCACATGAAGCCGCTACGAGCGGCCACGCGCCGTGAGGCGCTCCCGACCCGGTGCCCTTGGCAGCTCGGTCCCGCCAGCCATCGGGACTCCTGCCTCACTCGGGCCTGTCGGGCCCATCGGTCGGTCAGCTCTCGGGCTCGCCGTTGCCCTTGGCGTGATCGGCCAGAAAGCGCTCCAGCTCGGCGCCGAGCTCGTCCGCGGTCGGGAAGCCTCCCCGACCGGCGAGCAGGTCCCCGCCGGAGGACGACTCCGAGCGGGTGGCGAGGAAGGCGTCGTACTGCTGCTCGAGCGCGGTGACCACGCCCGCGACCTCCGGCGACGCGGCCACCTGCTCGTCCAGCTCGGCCCGGGTCGACTCCGCGGCGGCGTGCAGCGCCGTCGTCGGCAGCACGAGGTCGGTGACCGCGGCGACGTTGTCCAGCAGCGCCGCGGCGGCCGCGGGGTACTCGGCCTGCGCCAGGTAGTGGGGGACGTGGACGGCGAAGCCCATCGCGTCGTGGCCGGCTTGCCCCAGCCGGTACTCCAGCAGGTTGATGACGCTGCCCGGGACCTGCACGGTGCCGATCCACGGCTCGCGGCCCGCGACCAGCTCCCGCCGGGTGCCGTGCCCGGTGACCGTCGTGGGGCGGGTGTGGGGCACCCCCATCGGGATGCCGTGCATGCCGACGGTGAGCCGCACGCCGAGCTGCTCGACCAGGCCGCGGACCGCCGCGATGAAACGCTCCCACTGGACGTCCGGCTCCGCACCCGCGAGCAGCAGGAACCGGCGCCCGGAGCCGTCGGCCAGCTCGTGCAGCACCAGCGACGGGTCGTCGTACGACACCCAGTGGTCCGACTCGAAGATCATCGGCGGCCGGCGGGACCGGTAGTCCAGCAGCGTGTCGACGTCGAAGGTCGCGAGCGGCTGGTGCTCGAAGCTCTCCAGCAGGTGCTCGGCGGCCAGCCGGCCGGCCTGGCCCGCGTCGACGAACCCGGTCAGCGTGTGCAGCAGCACCGGCCGGTCGCCGCCCTCGCCGGTGTCGCCCCGGTCGGTGCCGGCCCCGGCGTCGGGACCGTCACTGCTGGTGCAGGGTGTAGAGCTCGCGGGGGTCGGCCATGGCTCGATCCTCGCACCGTGGCGGGCGGTGGCCCCGCCGGCCGGGGATCCCGGGCAGCAAAAGGCCCCTCGAACTCATGCTTCGAGGGGCCTGTCCCAGTTGTAGGGCATCGTTCCCCGCTCGGGGTGTTCCGACACGCGGGTGCCGCGCGTCCGCCTCCGGGGGAAAGGCGCACGCGCGAGGGGCCGGACCCGCAGGTCCGGCCCCTCGTCGCGCCGGCTAGGAGGTCGGCGTGTCCGAGCCCAGGGTGACCGTGACGGACTTGGTGGCCCCGGACCGGACGTAGGTCAGGCTGACCTGGTCGCCGGGCTGGTGGGAGCGGATGGCCGCGATGAGGGCGTCCGCGCTGTCGACCGACCGGCCGCCGACCTTGGTGAGCACGTCCCCGGCCTGCAGGCCGGCCTTGGTCGCCGCGCCACCGGGGGTCACCTGCACCACGGCCGCCCCGTCGCTGAAGACCTGGGAGCCGTTGGTCGCTGCGTTCCGGACGCTGACTCCGAGCTGGGCGTGGGTGGCCGAGCCGGTGTCCACCAGCTGGGTGGCGATCCGGCGGGCCTGGTCGATCGGGATGGAGAACCCCAGCCCGATCGAGCCGGACTGGCTGCCGGAGCTCGCGCCGAGGGTCGCGATGGCGCTGTTGATGCCCACGACCTGTCCCTGCAGGTTCACCAGGGGGCCGCCGGAGTTGCCAGGGTTGATCGCCGCGTCGGTCTGGATGGCGTCGATGACGGTGCTCACGTTCTCGGCCCCGCTGGCGGAGCCGGTACGGACCGGGCGGTTCAGCGCGCTGACGATGCCGCTGGTCACGGTCCCCTGCAGCCCCAGCGGTGAGCCGATCGCGACGACCTCCTCGCCGGGCGTGAGGTCGGACGAGCTGCCGAGGGTCGCCTTCGTGAGCCCGCTGACGCCCTTGGCCTGGATCACCGCGAGGTCGGTCACCGGGTCCCGGCCGACGATGGTGGCGCTCGCGGTGCTCCCGTCGCTGAGGGTGACGGTGATCTGGCCGTTGCCGCCGGCCGCGTCGGCCACGACGTGGTTGTTGGTGAGGATCAGGCCGTCGGCGGACAGCACGACACCGCTGCCCTCGCCGCCGCCCTGGGCGGTGCTGACCTCGATGGACACCACGCTGGGCAGCACCTGCGCGGCGACCGCCTCGACCGAGCCGGCCGGGGCCGACGCGCCGCTGCTCGTGCCGGAGCCCTGCAGCGAGGTCCCGGAGGTCGTCGAGCCGCCGGCGGACGAGCTCGACGACCCGTCGTCGAGGCTCGTGGTGACCAGCGCGCCGGCGCCGCCGCCGACCAGGCCGGCGGCGAGCGCCACCGCGCCGAGCACGGCCAGGCCGCGCCGCGGGCGCTGGGTGTCACCGGAGCGCTCGACCACCGGGGGCGTGCCGGCCGGCGGCTCTCCGTCCGGCTCCGGTGCGCGCCACGGGTCCTGGCCCCGGTAGGCGGAGTCGGCGGGGTCCGACGGCTGGGGGGCCGGCGGGAACGCGGGGGGATACGGCGGGAGGGTGCGGGTCTGGTCGCTCATGACCGACAACCTGCGTCGCGAGCCTGGGAGAACCCTGTGAGGCACCTCGGGGTCTGCTTCGAGCTTGTCGTCGGCGCTCGCGCCGGCTGTCCGCAGGCGGCCCGGATAGCCTGCGCGCCGTGCGTGCCCTGGTCTTCGACGAGTACGGCGGTCCGCTCTCGGTGCGGACGGTCGCCGACCCCGAGCCGGAGCCGCACGGCGTGGTCGTCCGGGTCGAGGCGACCGGGCTGTGCCGCAGCGACTGGCACGGCTGGATGGGGCACGACCCGGGCATCGCGCTGCCGCACGTCCCGGGCCACGAGCTGGCCGGCGTCGTCGTGTCCGCGGGGACCCAGGTCCAGCGCTGGTCGGCCGGTGACCGGGTCACGGTGCCGTTCGTCTGCGCCTGCGGGACCTGCGCGTCCTGCCAGGCCGGGGACCACCAGGTGTGCGAGCGGCAGACCCAGCCCGGCTTCACCGGATGGGGCTCGTTCGCCGAGCTGGTGGCGCTGGACCACGCGGACGTCAACCTGGTGGCGCTGCCCGACGACCTGGCGGCCGGGACGGCGGCCGCGCTCGGCTGCCGGTTCGCCACGTCGTACCGCGCCGTGGTGCAGCAGGGCCGGGTCCGGCCCGGCGAGTGGGTGGCGGTGCACGGCTGCGGCGGCGTCGGGCTGTCCGCGGTGATGGTGGCCGTCGCCGCGGGTGCCCGCGTGGTCGCCGTCGACGTGACGCCGGCCGCGCTCGAGCTGGCCGGGCAGTTCGGCGCCGAGCACCTCGTCGACGCGGCGGGGGTCGACGCCGCCCGCGCGGTGCGGGAGGTCACCGGCGGCGGAGCCGCGGTCTCGCTGGACGCGTGGGGCAGCCCGGCCACCGCAGCCGCCTCCGTCCGGTCGCTGGCCCGGCGCGGCCGCCACGTGCAGGTCGGCCTGCTGCCGCCGGACCCGAGCGCCGGCGGGCACCCGAGGATGCCGATGTCGCGCGTGATCGCCTACGAGCTGGAGATCCTCGGCAGCCACGGCATGGCGGCGCACGCCTACCCCGGGATGCTGGCCCTGGTCGCCACCGGACGCCTGCGCCCCGACCTGCTCGTCACCCGACGGCTCGGCCTCGAGGAGGCTGCGGACGCCCTGCCCGCCATGGGCCGGCCGGGCTACCCGGCCGGCGTGACGGTGCTGCTGCCGCAGGGGTGAGCCCGCGGAAGCCGGGGTGACCGTCGGGTCGGTACGGCGTGCTCTCGGTAGTCACCATCCACGACCAGATCGCCGGCCGCTGACCGCACGGTGCCCGACCTGTCGGGATGCGGGTCCGTCCGCTCTGCGAGACTGGGGAACCGATCGCGACGGAAGGAAGTGAGCGCGCCATGGCCGACTTCGAGCTCAAGCACCCCGGGGGCCAGCTCCCGCTGCCCGTCGCCCAGGCCAGCGAGGGCCCGTCCGGCCTCGAGGCCGGCAGCCTGCTCAAGGAGACGGGTTTCGTCACCTACGACCCGGGGTTCGTCAACACGGCGGCCTGCGCGTCGGCCATCACGTTCATCGACGGCGACGAGGGGATCCTGCGCTACCGCGGGTACCCGATCGACCAGCTGGCCGAGAAGTCCTCGTTCATCGAGGTGTCCTACCTGCTCATCTACGGTGAGCTCCCGACTCCGGCCGAGCTCGAGGAGTTCGGCGACCGGGTCCGCAACCACACGCTGCTGCACGAGGACCTGCGCCGGTTCTTCGACGGGTTCCCCCGCGACGCGCACCCGATGGCGGTGCTGTCGTCGGCCGTCAGCGCGCTGTCGACCTTCTACCAGGACAGCCTCGACCCGTTCGACCGCGAGCACGTGGAGATGTCGACGGTCCGCATGCTCGCCAAGCTGCCGACCATCGCCTCCTACGCGTACAAGAAGTCGGTCGGCCAGCCGCTGCTCTACCCGGACAACGACCTGGGCTACGTGGAGAACTTCCTGCGCATGACGTTCGGCGTGCCGGCCACGCCGTACGAGGTGGACCCGACGATGGCCCGGGTGCTCGACATGCTCTTCGTCCTGCACGCCGACCACGAGCAGAACTGCTCCACCTCGACGGTGCGGCTGGTCGGGTCGAGCAACGCCAACCTGTTCGCCTCGGTGTCGGCCGGGGTCAACGCCCTGTTCGGTCCGCTGCACGGCGGCGCCAACCAGTCCGTGCTCGAGATGCTCGAGGAGATCCACGAGGACGGCGGCGACGTCGACTCGTTCGTCCGGCGGGTCAAGGACAAGGAGCCCGGCGTCAAGCTGATGGGCTTCGGGCACCGGGTCTACAAGAGCTACGACCCGCGGGCGGCCATCGTGAAGAAGGCCACGACCGACGTGCTGGAGAGCCTCGGTGTCCACGACCCGCTCCTCGACATCGCGATGAAGCTGGAAGCGGTCGCCCTCTCGGACGACTTCTTCGTCTCGCGCCAGCTCTACCCGAACGTCGACTTCTACACCGGGGTCATCTACAAGGCGATGGGCTTCCCGACCCGGATGTTCACCGTGCTGTTCGCCCTCGGGCGGCTGCCGGGGTGGATCGCGCAGTGGCGGGAGATGATCGAGGACCCGGCCACCAAGATCGGCCGCCCGCGACAGGTCTACGTCGGCGCGACCGAGCGCGACTACGTGCCGGCCACCGACCGCTAGGGGATGGCCGGGGGGCCGCCCTGCGGGCGTCCTCCCCTGGGCTGAGCGGTCTCGCGCGAACCGCTTTACTCCCTCCCCACCCGTGCCGATAGGTGCGGAAAGGGAGGGGGCCCGGCGTGAGCATGCCCGAGGACGTCTCGAAGCGCGGCGTGAGCTGGGCCTTCGACATCGCCATCGTCGTGACGGGGGCGCTGCTCGGGCTGCTCGCGCTCGTGGAGCTGGCCGCGAACCTGGACCTGTTCTGGGCCGTGGCGCTGCTGGTCGGGGCGCCCGTCTGCATCGTGATGTCGCGCTTCCCGCTGGTTCTGGACCGGTCCTCGGGCGGCATCGAGGTGGGGTTCGAGTCGGCCGCGCTCATCTTCCTCGCCTGCGTGCACGGTGGTGAAGGGGCGCTGGGCATCTGGCTGGTAGGTCAGGTGCTCTCCCAAGGCACCACCACCAAGCGCGGGGACGTGCGGGCGTTCAACGTCGGGCTCGGCATGATCGCCGGTTGGTGCACCTTGCTGGTGATGCGCGGTGTCGGCGGGTTGGAGACGATGACCCCGCACGAGCTGGCCGCCGTGGGGCTCGGCACCGCCACCTTCTTCGTCGTCGACTACGCCGTGTCGGCGGCGTCGATCGCCCTCGAGGACGGGACCTCGGTCGCCGGCGAGCTGGCGCAGAGCACCGGTCTCGCGGCGCTGGGTGTCTTCGTCGCCATCGACAGCCTCGGCTACCTCGCCGCGCTGGTGGCGCGGGAGCTGCCGGCGTACACGAGCGTCCTCCTCGCGGTGCCCGTGTTCACCATCCTGGTGGCCACCCGCAGCCTGTCCCGCGGGCGCGAGCACCGGCGCCGGCTGGCCGCCCTGTTCGACGCGGCGGCCGAGGCTCAGGTGGCCTCCACCGCCGAGGAGCTCGAGACCCTCCTGCGCGTCAACGCCCGCGCCGCTGTCGCCACCCGCAGCGTCGAGCTGCGCGAGGCCGGGCCGATGCCGAAGGAGATCGGCGCCCGGGTCCGCGCGGGCGGCCGGACGATGTGGCTGGTCGCCCCTGCCGTCAACCGGGCACGGGCCTCGGTCGAGGCGGACCGCAAGGCCCTCGAGGCGCTCGCCACGGTCGGTGAGGAGGCGTTCTCCCGGCTCGCGATGGCCACCGAGATGGGCCGGTTGGCCCGGCACGACGCGCTCACGTCGCTGCCCAACCGGACGCTGTTCCTCGACCGGGTGGAGCAGGCCGTGCACCGGGCACAGCGCAGCGGCAGCGCGCTGGCCGTGCTGTTCCTGGACCTGGACGGCTTCAAGGGGGTCAACGACCGGTTCGGGCACGCCGAGGGCGACGAGCTGCTCAAGACGGTCGCTGCCCGGCTGGTCGGCTGCGTCCGCGCCGTCGACTCGGTCGCCCGGCTGGGCGGTGACGAGTTCGCCGTGCTGGTCGAGGGTGTCGAGGACGTCGGGGAGCTCGACGTCCTGTGCCACCGGCTGCTGGCTTCGCTGCGGCGCGAGATCCGGGTGATGGGCCACGAGGTGGTCGTCGGCGCGAGCATCGGCGTCGCCCTCGGGGCCCCCGACGACGACGCGGCCGGGCTGCTGCGCAACGCCGACATGGCGATGTACCGCGCCAAGGCCCTCGGCAAGGACCGGTTCTTCGTCTACCAGCCGTCGCTCCGTGAGGAGAACGTCCGTCGGCTCGAGCTGATCGAGGCGCTCCGGCGCGGCATCGCGAACGACCTGGTCGTCCACTACCAGCCGATCGTCGACCTGGCCGACGGCGCCATCGAGGGCGTCGAGGCCCTGGTGCGCTGGCGGCGCGACGGCGTGCTGGTGGCGCCGGACGCCTTCATCCGGGCGGCGGAGGAGAGCGGTCTGATCAGCGAGCTGGGGGAGCGGGTGCTCTCCCTCGTGCTCGAGGACGCCCCCGCCGTGCGGGCAGCGGCGGGCAGGCACCTGACCTTCGGCATCAACATGTCCGCCCACCAGCTCCGCGACCCCGGTTTCCTCGACCTGGTCCGCGACGCGGTCGCCGAGCTCGGCGACAGCACCCTGGTGCTGGAGATGACCGAGACGGTGGTGGTGGCCGACGACGTGGAGACCGACTACGCCCTGCGGACCCTGCGCGCCCTGGGCGCCGGCCTGGCGATCGACGACTTCGGCATCGGCTTCTCCTCGATCGGCTACCTGCAGCACCTCCCGGTCGACACGCTCAAGATCGACCGCAGCTTCACCCGGGACGTCTGCGTGAACCGGCGTGCGGCCGCCCTGGTCGAGGCGATCCTCGTCATGGGCGCCGCCCTGGACCTCCGGGTGGTGGCCGAGGGGATCGAGCAGCCTGAGCAGGCCGAGCAGCTGCGTGCCGCGGGGTGCCGCTACGGCCAGGGGTTCCTGTTCGGCCGGCCGCAACCCCTCGACGAGATCGTGGCGCTGCTGGGGGACTCGTCGCCCGCGCGGCTGGCCGTCCCAGCGCACGGACCGGTGGCCTGACGACCGCTCTGCGAGATTCTGGGACCGAGGTTGCGACACGCCCGGGCTGTCGGGGTAGGAGGAAGTCGTCTACCGTGATACCTACGGTGACGTAACCGTAGGGAAGACCAGCCCGAGCCCGCCCGCCCGCACGCCCCGGAGGCTCCATTGACCGTCGTCGGCGACCGCCCCACCAGCACCCCCGGCATGTCCGAGACCGACCTGCTCCGCGAGCTGGAGCCGGTGGTCGAGGAGAACCTCGAGCGACACCTGAAGGTCGCCAAGGAGTGGATGCCGCACGAGTACGTGCCGTGGAGCGAGGGCCGCGACTTCGCCGGTGTCCTCGGTGGCGAGGCCTGGGAGCCCGGCCAGTCGAAGATGTCCGACGTCGCCCGGACCAGCCTGATCGTCAACCTGCTGACCGAGGACAACCTGCCGAGCTACCACCACGAGATCGCCACCGTGTTCGGCCGGGACGGCGCGTGGGGCACCTGGGTGCACCAGTGGACGGCCGAGGAGGGCCGCCACGGGATGGCCATCCGCGACTACCTGCTGGTGACCCGGTCGGTCGACCCGGACGCGCTGGAGCGGGCCCGGATGACGCACATGGGCGCCGGCTTCGAGTCGGCCAACCACGACGACCTGCTGCGGTCGCTGGCCTACGTGTCCTTCCAGGAGCTCGCCACCCGCATCTCGCACCGGAACACCGGCAAGATCACCCGGGACCCGGTCGCCGACCAGCTGCTCGCCCGGATCGCCCTGGACGAGAACCTGCACATGCTCTTCTACCGGAACCTGCTCGGTGCGGCGCTCGCAGTCGCCCCGAACCAGACGATGCGCTCCATCACCGAGGTGGTGAAGAGCTTCCAGATGCCGGGCCACAGCATCGAGGACTTCACCCGCAAGTCCGTCCAGATCGCGCTGTCGGGCATCTACGACCTGCGGATCCACCGGGACGACGTGCTGTCGCCGGTGCTGCGCCAGTGGGGCGTCTTCGAGCTCGAGGGCCTGGACGCCGAGGGCGAGGCAGCGCGCGAGGAGCTCGCGCAGTTCCTCGTGACGCTGGACGAGCAGGCCAGCCGGTTCGAGGAGAAGCGCGACACCCACCACGCCAAGCTCCGCAACAGGGGCCAGGAGCCCGAGGTCGTCTGACCCTCTGACGGGCCGGGATGGGCTGTCGGCCCGCTCAGCCCTTCGCCTCGGACCAGCGCCGGACCACGGCGACGTCGGCGACGAACCGGACGCCGCTGCCGGCGGCCCAGCGGCCGGCGGTGCTGTCGAGGACGCGGTGCAGCGCGTCGACGACCTCCGCCGCGTCGCCCTCGGGGACCTGCACCAGCAGCTCGTCGTGCAGGCACAGGACGATCTCGGCGCCGGCGGGCAGCCCGGCCCGCACCGACACCGCCCACATCTTGAACAGCTCCGCGGCGGCTCCCTGGACCACCGCGTTGCGCGCGAACCGGCCGCGGGCCGCCGCAGCGGCGGGGTCCACCGGGTCCGGCAGCGGCCACATCGGCACCCGGCGCCCGCCGTACGTCCGGACGTCGGTGCCTGAGGCGCCGGTCTCGTGCGCCGTCCGCAGGTAGCCCATCGCCACCGGGTAGGCGCGCTCCAGCCCCCGCAGGGCCTCGCCCGCCGCCCCGCTGGTCTGGCCGTACATCGCCGCCAGGACCGCGACCTTCGCGACCGGGCGCTCGACCCCCAGCCGGGCCGCCACCGGGGCGTACAGGTCGTCGTCGGCGGTGGCCCGGGCCAGCGCCTGGTCTCCGGACACCGCGGCCAGCACCCGCGGCTCGACCTGGCCCAGGTCGGCCCGCACGAGGACGTGGCCGGGTTCGGCCGCGACGGCCGGGCGCAGCTCCGCCGGCATGTTGTGCAGCCCGGCAGAGGCGGTCATCCGTCCGGCCGCGCCGTCGCAACCCGTCCACACCCCGCGTAGCCGGCCGTCGGCGCCGAGGTCCCGGTCCAGCCAGGCGTAGCCGTACGTCGTGGCGATCCGCTCGGCCTTGCGCCACTCGATCAGGGCGGCCACCACCGGGTGGCTGCCACGGAACGGCTCGAGCCGCCAGGACCGGGTGTCCGGCACGTCGATGCCGACCCGTCCCAGCAGGATGCGGACCTGCGCCGGGTTGCGCAGGTCGACCTCGGCGGCCCCGGGCACCAGGTCGCGTACGGCGTCGTCCCGCCGGGCCCGGGTGACGGCCCACTCGGCGGCGTCCGCCGGCCGGGCACCGACCCGTTCCCGGACCAGCTCCTCGGCGGCGGCCCGGTCGACGGGGAGGCCGCGGAGGCCCAGCTCGACCGCGAGCAGCTCGGCTGCCGACTCCGACCAGGCGGTGAGCAGGGCGACGGCCGGTGCAGCCGGGGTCGGGCGCCCGTCCGGCAGCTCGGCGAGTGCACGCAGGTGGACCTCGTGCACGCGCAGCGCGGCCGCCGCCCAGCGGGCCGCAGCGGCGGGGGTGGGCGGACCGTCGGCGGCCCAGCCGGGCCTGAGGTGACCGTCGGGACGCACCGGGTCGGCATGGTCGGCCGGGTCCCCGGTGTCCGGGCTGCCGGCGAGCAGGTCGAGCTGGCCGGTGCGTGGCCGCCCGGTCGGGTCCAGGTCGCGGGCCAGCGCCCAGACCACCGCCGGGTCCCCGGCCGAGCCGCCGTGCAGCAGGCGGTGGCTGGCGCCGACGTCCCAGGACGAGGGGACCCAGGCGGCCGGCCCCGGTCCGGGGCTGCGCAGCAGCGGCGCAGCCTCCCGGGCCGACCACCACACCAGTCGGGGGCGCAGCCCCGCCACGACGGCGCGCAGGGCGGTGGTGGTCTCGTCGGGGGTGCCGGCGCAGGCGAGCAGCGTGTCGCCGACGGCCAGCCCCACGCCGTACCGGGACCAGGCCACGCCGACCAGGCCGCCCGGCCCGGTGCCGGACGCCGCGAGGGCTGCCGTCAGGTCGGCAGGGCTGACGTCGGCGGGACGGACGTCGGCGGGCACCGGGCCATCGTGCCGGGTCGGACCGACCGGCTGCCCGACACGCCGGGGGTGCACCCGCGAAGCGGTGGTGGGCCGGCCCCGATGTCCTAGGGTCGTGGATCGCCGCGACGACGCAGCGGACGACCCGGACGGCAGCCAGGCCGACGACGAACCAGCAGGGGGCCTCCCGCATGACCGACATCCGCAGCGACGACGCGCCCGAGGACGTCGACCCGCGGGTCGCGGAGCTGGTCATGGCGATCCGGGACCGGTTCGGGCTGCGCGGGCTGCGCGGTGCCCGTTGGATGGTCGAGAAGGAGATCGCCCTGGCCGAGGCCGCGCTGGCCGAGCTGCCGGCGGGGGAGTAGCAGCGGCTCCCCGGCCGCGCTGCCGTCCGTCCCGGTCACTCCTCGCCGCGGCGCAGCCGCTTGGTCTGGCCGCGGCGCTTCTTGGCCGAGATCCGGCGTTCCTGCGAGGCCCGGCTCGGGCGGGTCGGCCGCCTGGCCCGGGGCGGGGGAGCGGTGGCCTCCCGGAGCAGTGCCGCCAGCCGGGCCCGGGCGGCCCGGCGGTTGAGCAGCTGCGAACGGTGCTCGGCCGCGGACACCGTGAGAACCCCGTCGACCAGCCGGTCCGCAAGGGCCGCGAGCGCGCGCTCGCGCAGCACCGGCCCGAGCGCCTCGGTCGCGCCCACGTCCAGGGACAGCTCGACCCGGCTGTCGGTGGTGTTGACCGACTGGCCGCCCGGCCCGGAGGAGCGGGAGAACCGCCAGCGCAGCTCCCGAGAGGGCACCACGACCGAGCCGCGCACCGGCAGGTCCTCGTTCACGGCGGCCATCCTGCCGCCACGCCGGAGCGACCCGGTGTCCGACCCGCGGGAGGGGACCGACCCGGGTTTGCCGGATCGTGACCTTCGCCTCTACCCTGTCCCGACCGCGCGCCGCGCGGTCCCACCGACGGCCGCCGAGTCCTGCCCGCCGTCCGGGGGAACGCATGAGACGCTGCGGGCAGGAGTGGGGGACCCACGTTCGGGCCTCGCGACCCAGGTCGCGCGGTCCTCGGGGTGAAGCCGTGGCAACACGGCCGGGCACTCTCTCTCGCCCGAACCCGACAGCTCACCTCGCAGGCGGCGAGAGGGAACGACCTATGGCGCAGCAGCGCATCCGGTCGTCCGCGCCCGCACGTGGACGGCACCGTAAGCCCAGCAACCACGCCCGCACCTTCGGCCTGGCGACCGCACCGTTCGTCGCCGCCTTCCCGATGTTCGCCGCCAGCGCCTCCCCGGCCGCGGCCGCGGGCAGCTCGTGGGACCGGCTGGCCGGCTGCGAGAGCGGCGGCAACTGGGGCATCAACACCGGCAACGGCTACTACGGCGGCCTGCAGTTCGCCGACGGCACCTGGGACGGCAACGGGGGCGAGAAGTACGCCTCGCGCGCCGACCTGGCCAGCCGCGGCGAGCAGATCGTCATCGCCGCGAAGGTCCTCGATGGCCGGGGCTGGTCGCCGTGGCCGGGTTGCAGCAGCCGCCTCGGGCTCGGGGCCGAGGAGCGCCGGGAGGCCCTCGCCACCGCCGCCGAGATCAAGGCGCGGATGAACGGCAACGGCGGGTCGCAGGCCAACGGCGACAGCACCGCCGCCGGCAAGCAGGCCGACAAGCCCGCCGCGGACCGCACCCCGGGAGACAGCTCCGCCAGCCAGCGCGCCGCGGACAACCGGGGCGTGCAGACCGAGCGGGCCACCCGAGGCAAGCACCGCAAGGCGCCGAAGCGGCTCAAGGCGCGGTACGTCGTCAAGAGCGGCGACACCCTCTCGGGGATCGCCGGCAAGCGGGACGTCCCCGGTGGCTGGCAGCGCCTCTACCGGATCAACAAGGGCACGATCGGCTCGAACCCGGGCATCATCCACCCCGGCCAGCGGCTCCGGCTGCGCTGACCCACGTCCATCGACTGGCGGAAGTCTTCGCTCCGGGCCGCCGCAGAACCGAAGACTTCCGCCAGTCGACGACCTGGTGAGGGCGGCGGCGGCCGAGGAGGGGTCAGCCCACCCGGAAGCCGGTCAGGCCCTCGGGGTCCTCGTCGCTGACCTCGACCCCCTCGACCCGGGCCTGCGGCGTGCCGCGGCGCAGCCAGTCCAGCAGGGCGCCGACCTGGTCGGCCGGGCCCTCGAGGACCACCTCCACGCTGCCGTCGGGGCGGTTGCGGGCCGAGCCGGCCACGCCGCGGGCCGCCGCCTCCTGCCGGGCGCCGGCGCGGAAGAACACGCCCTGCACCAGCCCGGTCACGACCGCCCGCCGCCGTACGACGTCCACGGCACCCATCCTGCCCGGCGCGGACGTCCGGGCAACCCGGTACCGACGTGCCGGTGTGCCGGCCCGCGGACGACGAGCCGGCACCGCACCGGGCGACGACGGTGGTCCGACTTGCACCCCTCAGGGACTGCTGAAGCAGGCGCCCTGGCCGAGCAGCTCGAGACCGCGCAGGTCGCCCGCGTGGTAGCGGGCCAGCGGGTAGCTGTTGGTGTCGTACATCACCTGGAACGCGTCGCGCACGTGGGCCAGGCCGACCAGGTGGCCCAGCTCGTGCAGCAGGACCGCCCGGGCCTTGGCGCCCTCGCCGCCGCTGAGCTGCTGGGCGAGCAGTGGTGCGTTGAAGACGGCCACGCCGCTGACGAAGCGGCGCTCCGGCCCGCTGCCGTAGCTGTCCGGCCCGGCCACGCCGAGGATGTCGTCGGTGAGCAGGGGTGTCTCGGCGGGGGAGGACCAGGCGACCAGCACCGGCGCCCACCGGTCCCCGTACCGCTGCCTCTGGTAGCGCGCGCGGTCCTGCGCCGGGGTCTCTCTCGTGCTGCCGTCGTCGACGAACTGCAGCCCGGACGCCGCGCTGAGCTCGCCGAGCACGGACAGCAGCAGCGAGCGGCCCCCGGGGGGCTCGTTGTCCGGGCGGACCACGACATGGATGGGCCGGCACGGGTCCCAGGCGACCGGGGTGCCGTCTGGGTGGGTGGCCAGGAACGCGTAGCCGCCGTCGCCGAGGGGAGCGAGGCCGGGCCGGCCGAGCGGCTGGCGGGCCACGTCCTCGGCCGGGTGGGCGGGGACGTCGACGCCGGGCCGGCTCCCCGGTGCGGCGGCCGCCGCCCGCAGGGAGGCGCAGCCGCTGAGGCTGCCGGCGAGCAGGCCGAGAGCGACCAGCGGGGTCGCCAGCCGGGCGGCCCCTCGCCAGGGTCCGGTCGTCGTCACCGGTCAGTCATCGGCACGTGGTGCCCCCGACCGGAGCCTGCGCCCACAGCGACGGACGACCTTCGCACGAGAGTGCCCCGAGTGGGATTCGAACCCACACTGAATGGTGTTTGAGACCATCGGCTCTGCCAGTTGGCCTATCGGGGCGACGCCGTCACCGGCCGCCCGCCTGGCGGCCGGGCGCAGGTGACGGCTCGGCCATCATGCCATCGCCGCTACCCTCGGCCCGTGGTCGAGGTCGAGCAGCAGGCTCCGCGCCGGGTGGTGATCGCCGAGGACGAGGCGCTGATCCGGCTCGACCTGCGGGAGATGCTCGAGGAGGAGGGCTACCAGGTGGTGGCCGAGGCCGCCGACGGGGAGCAGGCCGTGGCCCTGGTCCTGGAGCACCGGCCGGACCTCGCGGTCCTGGACGTCAAGATGCCCGTGCTGGACGGCATCTCGGCCGCGGAACGGATCGCGGCCGCTCGAGTGGCACCGGTCGTCATGCTCACCGCCTTCTCCCAGCGCGAGCTGGTCGACCGTGCCCGGCAGGCAGGGGCGATGGCCTACCTCGTGAAGCCGTTCACGAAGGCCGACCTGGTGCCCGCGGTCGAGATGGCGATCGCCCGCTACGACGAGCTCACCGCGCTCGAGTCCGAGGTGACCGACCTGCACGAGCGGCTGGAGACCCGCAAGCTGGTCGACCGGGCCAAGGGCGTGCTCCAGGACCGGCAAGGGCTGGACGAGGCGGCGGCGTACCGGTGGGTGCAGCGCACGTCGATGGACCGTCGGATGAGCATGCGTGAGGTGGCCGAGCTGGTGCTGCGCGGGGAAGGCAGCGAGCCCGACCGGGAGTGAGCCGAGCCGCCCGGTCACCGTTCGTGTCACGTGTGTCACGTTCGTGCAGCCTGGGACCTCGAAGGTCACGACTTGGCAACGACGAGGGCTCAGAGCGAGCCGAACCCCCCCGTGGGCGCCTGGACGGACGGTAGGTTTCCGGGGTCAGGCGTGAGCCTGTGCGGTCCGCTCCAGGTCCGCGACCCTTCTCAAGGAGCTGGTTCATGATTCGCCCCACCCCCCTCTGGCGGTCGGTTGCGGTCCTCGGTGTCGCAGGCCTCCTGCTCACCGCGTGCGGTGGCAGCAGTGACACGGCCGGCACGACGGACAAGACTCCAGACGCCTCCAACTCCGGTGGCCCGGCCAAGTCCGGCGACGGCACGCTGAAGATCGGCACCCTGCTCCCGCAGACCGGTTCGCTCGCCTTCCTCGGCCCGCCGGAGTTCGCCGGCGTCGACCTCGCTCTCAAGGACATCAACGACGCGGGCGGCGTCAACGGCAAGCAGGTCGAGAAGGTCGACTCGGACTCGGGTGACACCTCGACCGACACCGCCTCGCAGTCGGTCGACCGTCTGCTCTCGAACAACGTCGACGCCATCATCGGCGCCGCCTCGTCCAGCGTCTCGCTGTCGGTCATCGACAAGATCACGAACGCTGGCGTGCTGCAGATCTCGCCGGCGAACACCTCCGACGAGCTCACGGACTACGCCGACAACGGTCTGTACTTCCGGACCGCTCCGCCGGACGTCCTGCAGGGCCGCGTCCTCGGTGACCTGATCCTCGCCGACGGCAACAGCACCGTGGGCATCCTGGCTCTCCAGGACTCCTACGGCACCGGTCTCGCCACCAACGCCGAGAAGGCCATCACCTCCGGTGGCGGCCAGGTCGTCGAGAAGGTCGTGTACGACCCCAAGGCCGCGTCGTTCGCGTCCGAGGTCGGCAAGATCAAGGCGGCCGACCCCGAGGCGATCGCGGTCATCGCGTTCGACGAGACCAAGAAGATCATCCCCGAGATGGTCAAGCAGGGCATCGGCCCGGCCAACAAGAAGATCTACTTCGTGGACGGCAACCTGGCCGGCTACGACAAGGACTTCCCCAAGGGCACCCTCGACGGTGTCAAGGGCACCCTGCCGGGTGTGGTGGCTGACGACACGTTCAAGGAGCGCCTGAAGACGGTTGCGCCGGACCTCTCCGAGTTCGCTTACGCCCCGGAGTCGTACGACGCCACCATCCTCATCGCCCTGGCCGCCCAGGCCGCGGGTGACGACAGCGGCAAGTCGATCGCCTCGAAGATGCAGGACGTCAGCGCGGGTGGCGAGAAGTGCACGTCCTTCAAGGACTGCGTCGCGCTGCTCAAGGACGGCAAGGACATCGACTACGACGGCGTCAGCGGTCCGGTCGAGTTCAACGACAAGGGTGACCCCAGCAAGGCCACCGTCGGCATCTACCAGTACGGCGCCGACAACAAGTACACCTTCGTCGAGGGCAAGGACGGCGCGATCTGACGCACGCGTCAGCGCACCGCTCCCGTCCCTGACGGAGCACGCACGACAGAGGGGCCCGGCCGCATCGGCCGGGCCCCTCTGCGTACGCACCCCCCACACGGCACCCCACAGGCACCCCACACGAACCCACACGCACTCACCACACGCACTCACCACACGCACCACCCCCCCCCCCACCACCTCGCGGATCTTGAGACGGCGCGCCGCAATGAAGCCGCCGTGTTGCCTCAAGATCCGCGGAGGGGCGGAGGGGCGGAGGGGCGGAGGGGCGGAGGGGTGCGCGGTGAGGGGTGCGGGCTGAGGGCGTGAGGAGGTGTGCGAGGTGTGCGAGGTGTGCGAGGTGTGGGAGGAGGTCAGGCCTTGGCGAGGGTGCCGAGGTAGAGCTCGATCACCTTGGGGTCCTTGGCCAGGTCCTGGCCGGAGGCGGTGTAGGCGTTGCGGCCCTGGTCGAGGACGTAGCCGCGGTCGCAGATCTGCAGGCAGCGACGGGCGTTCTGCTCGACCATGATCACCGACACGCCGGCCCGGTTGATCTGCCGGGTCCGGACGAAGACCTCGTCCTGCAGCGCGGGGGACAGGCCGGCCGACGGCTCGTCGAGCAGCAGCACGGACGGCTCCATCATCAGCGCCCTGCCCATCGCCACCATCTGCCGCTCGCCGCCGGACAGGGAGCCCGCCCGCTGGGCCCGACGGTCGCCGAGCGCGGGGAACAAGCCGGTGACGAACTCGAAGCTCTGCTTGAACTTCTTGGGGGACTGGTAGACCCCCATCTGCAGGTTCTCCTCGATCGTCAGGCTGGGGAACACGTTGTTGGTCTGCGGGACGAACCCGACGCCCTTGGTCACCAACCGGTTGGCCTTGAGCCCGGTGATGTTCTCCCCGCGCAGCGTGATGGCGCCCGTGCTCACCTTGATGAGGCCGAAGATGGCCTTGAGCAGCGTCGACTTGCCGGCGCCGTTCGGGCCGATGATCCCGACCAGCTCGCCGTCGTTCACGTACAGGTCGCAGCCGTTGAGGATGTTGACGCCGGGGACGTAGCCGGCCACCACGTCGTCGGCGCGCAGCAGGGCATTCGTGGCTGCCGATTCGTGCGCCCCGCGGCCCTCCTGGGAGAACTCGTGGGCGGTCGCCGGCGACGAGTCGCCCTCGGCCGCCTTGACGCCGGCGTCCTGCTCGGCGCCTGCGGGCGTGCCGGGCTGGTCGGCCGGCTGCTCCGCCGCCGTCCCGTCGGGCCCTGCGCCGGTCTCCCGGCCGTCGTCGGTGCTCACTTCTGCTCCTTCTCGTGGCGCTCGCGCTCGATCTGTTCCTCGGCCTCGGCGAGCACCTGCTGCTCCTCCTCCTCGGTGAGCGGCGCGTCGTGGTGCGAGCCCAAGTAGGCGTCGATGACCCGGGCGTCGCCCATGACGGCGTCGGGTGGCCCCTCGGCGATCACCTTGCCCTGAGCCATCACGATGACCCAGTCAGAGATGTCCCGCACCATGTCCATGTCGTGCTCGACGAACAGCACGGTCATGCCGTCCTCGCGCAGGTCCTTGACGTGCCCGAGCAGGGACTGGGTCAGGGCCGGGTTCACGCCGGCCATCGGCTCGTCGAGCATGACGATCTCCGGGCCGACCATGAGGGCCCGGGCCATCTCGAGCAGCTTGCGCTGGCCGCCGGAGAGGCTGCCGGCGAAGTCCTCGCGCTTGGTGTCCAGCTTGAACCGGGCCAGCAGGTCGTCGGCCCGAGCGGTGATCTCGCGTTCCTGGTGGCTCCACAGCGCCCGAACCAGGGCCGTGAACACGTTCTCGCCCTTCTGGCCGGTCGCGCCCAGGCGCATGTTCTCGATCACTGTGAGCTTGGACAAGGCCTTGGTCAGCTGGAAGGTACGGACCATGCCCATCCGCGCGACCTTGTGCGCGGGGACCCCCTGCAGCGGCCGGCCACCGAACGACCAGGTACCGGCGTCGGGCTGGTCGAACCCGGTGAGCAGGTTGAAGAACGTCGTCTTGCCCGCACCGTTCGGGCCGATCAGGGCGGTGATGGCGCCGCGCTGGATCTCGATGTGGTCGACGTCGACGGCGGTGAGGCCGCCGAACTGCCGGACGACGCCGTCGGCGATGAGGATCGGGTCGGGCTTCTTCGCGCCGGGCTCGTGCGCGACGTCGGCCAGTGCAGCTGCGGCGGCGTCGCGTTGCCCCCGCCGCGCGCCGGCGCTGGCGGTGGTGGGCGTGCTGTCAGCGGGCATCGAGCGCGATCTCCCTCCGGTCGCCGAAGATCCCCTGCGGTCGGAAGATCATCAGCATCATGAGCAGCAGGCCGACGAGCATGAAGCGGAACTGGCCCACCTGGGTGTTGTTGATCACGGAGCTGGAGATGTACCCCGCGTTGATCGCCTCGTTGAGGATGTTGTCGCTCAGCGAGAGCACCACCCAGAACACCATGGCGCCGACGACAGGTGCGGCGACCCGGGCGGCGCCACCGAGGATGAGCACGGTGTAGGCGAAGAAGGTGGTGTCGGTGCCGAAGATGTCCGGCTGGATGGAGTTCTGACCCAGGCCGTAGATGAAGCCGCCGAGGCAGCCCAGCACACCACCGATGATCAGGCTCTGCATCTTGTAGGCGTAGACGTTCTTGCCCAGGCTGCGCACCGCGTCCTCGTCCTCGCGGATGGCCTTGAGGACCCGGCCCCACGGGCTGCGCATGAGCAGGAACACGATCAGGCAGGACAGTGCCACCAGGCCCCAGCCGACGGTGAGCACCCACATCTGCCGCTCGCCGAAACCGAACCGGCCGATGTTGTAGTCGCCCTTCGGGTAGGGGTTGAGCGCGTAGAAGTCCTTGGAGAACGCCTGCCGTCCGTCGGAGCCGCCGAGGGTGCCCTCGAACGTCACGGACCGGACTGTCAGGCGGATGATCTCCGCGGAGGCGATCGTGACGATGGCCAGGTAGTCGGCCCGCAGCCGCAGCGTGGGGATACCCAGCAGCAGGGCCAGCAGCACCGCGGCCCCGAGCCCGATCGCGATCCCGAGCCACAGCGACAGGTCGAAGCTCTGCACGGTGACGGCCATGCCGTACGCCGCCACCGCAAGGAAGCCGGACTGACCGAAGTTCAGCAGGCCGGTGTAGCCGAAGTGCACGTTCAGGCCGATGGCCGCCAGGCCGAAGACGACGGCCTGCAGGCCGACGGACGCCTCGAGGGCGTTGACGATGATCCGGGTCCAGTCCACGTCAAGGGCTCCGTTCCGCCTCAGCCGACCCGCTGCGCGCGGCCGAGGATTCCCTGCGGCCGGACGAGGAGGATGACGATCAAGATGCCGAGCGCGCCGACGTTCTTCAGCTCGACGGGGATCCACAGTGTGGACACCGAGATGAACAGGCCGACCACGATGCTGCCGACGACCGCGCCGTACGCCGTGCCGAGCCCGCCGAGGGTCACCGCGGCGAAGATGAGCAGCAGGATCTGGAAGCCCATCTGCCAGTTGATGCCCTGTGCCAGGCCGAGCAGGACGCCGGCCAGGCCCGCGAGCACGGCTCCGGCGATCCAGACCACCCGGATGACCCGGTCGACGTCGATGCCGGTGGCCGCCGCCAGTGCCGGGTTGTCGGCCACCGCGCGGGTGGCCTTGCCGATCCGGGTCCGCACCAGCGCCATGATGGTCGCGCCGATCACCAGGACCGCGGTGGCCATCGACCACCAGTCCACCGCCGCCAGGCTGATCGGCCCCAGGTCGATGCCCTTCGCGCCGCGGTAGTCGGGGTACTGCCGGGTCCCGCCGCCGAACATGTACAGGTAGAAGTAGCGCAAGAAGATGCCCAGACCGATCGAGACGATCATCGCCGCGATCAGCCCGGTCCCGCGTCTGCGCAACGGCGCCCACATGACGGCGTCGTTCAACCAGCCGAACAGCCCGCAGCAGATCAACGCGATCAACGCCGCCGGGAAGAACTGCAGGCCGCCGAAGTCGGGCAGGAACGGCAGCCGACCGGTGCTGATCCACCAGGTGGTCACCGCGCCGAAGGTCACCAGCTCACCGTGGGCGAAGTTGGTCAACCCGGTGGTGCCGAAGATCAGCGACAGGCCGACCGCTGCGAGGGCGAGGATCAGGCCGAACCGGAGCCCTTCCGCGGTCAGCTGGGCGGCCTGGCTCCACTTGCTCTCGACCTGGCGGGTGCTCTTGCCGAGGGGGAAGAGCACCGGCTTGTCCTGACCGGCGAGGACCGGGACCTTGAGCGACTTCTTGGTCGCGTCGCGAAGGTTCACGCCCTTGGGCAGGGTGGACTCGTCGATGGTCACGGTGTAGGTGCCGTCGGAGGGAACCTCGACGGTCCAGCGGCCGGTCTGGTCACTGGTGGCCGAGCCGGTGAAGCCGCCCGGCCCCTTGACGTCGACCTTCACGTCCGGGTACGCGACCCGCTCGCCCTTCTTGAGCTGGAACATGAACCCGAAGATGGACTCGCCCTCCGCGGCGGCCGGCCCGGCACCCATGCCGAGAGCGGCGACCAGAGCCGCCAGCAGGGCGGCGAGCAACAGCGCGAGTCTCCTGCGCACCAGGGCACCTCCGGGTCGGGGACGAGCGCTCGGCTCACCGGTGGCCCGGAGCATAGTGCCCTCCGCAGGGGGTGGTGGGGACGAACCGGGCGATCGGGCGCGACCCGTCACCGGACCGCAATCACCACCGCCGCGAGTGCGGGAGCGTGGGCGAGGCGGGGGGGCAGGCGGCGACAGCGACCTGCCGGACGCTCAGTGGCTGCACTGCGGGCCGGTGCCCGAGCCACCCGGCCGATCTCCACCCCAGGGGCACGGCCCTGAGGTCGAGGGGTCCCGGACCAGCAGCACGCCGACCTCCACCCCAACCGTTTGCAGTCCCCGGCGATCTTTCTTTGCTGATCATCTCGCGCTGGGGCGCCATGGGGCGTAGTGTCCGCCGCGGTCGCGCAGGCGACCGAGACCGGGGGAGGTCAGTCCATGATGCGCCGGGAGGTACCGGTGCATCACGCGAACCGGTGGAGGTGTGCTGTGTCCAGACCTGCGGTCGTGGTGCGTGATGCCACCGACGACGACATCCCGGCCCTCCTCGCCATGTGGGCGGAGCTGCGGGACCTGGGCGGCCGGGTCGACCGGCTGATGCCCAGCCCGGATGACGACGCCCTCCGCGCGCGCCTCGCCTCGGTCGGGGACGACCCCTCCTCGCGCGCCGTGGTCGCCGTGGTCGACGGCGTGGTCGCCGGCATGGCGCTGCTCACCGAGGCGCCGTACGCGCCGCTGTTCGAGCAACGCGCCGTACACGCCCACTACCTCCACGTCCGGGACGGCTTCCGCCGCCGCGGCGTCGGCAAGGCCCTGATGGCGGCCGCAGCCGGCTGGGCCGACGAGGTGGGCGCGGAGCACGTGATGACCAGCGTGCTCCCGCAGCTGCGGGAGACGCAGCGCTTCTACGCCCGGCTGGGGCTCACCCCGGTCGTGGTGCGCAGGTCGGCCCCGGTGAGCGTGCTGCGCCGCAGGCTCGCGCCGTCCGGGGCCGCGACCGTCACCGGCGAGCTGCTCGCCCGCCGCCGCTCGCTGCGCCGGGTCCGCGCGGCTGTCGTCGCCCGCGTCGTCGACTGACCACCCGGATCGTCCGTCTCCGCGCGTGGCGGTCAGCCGCCCGGCGGTACGTCGCGCAGCAGACAGGTGAGCCGCGAGGTGCACACCGGCCGGCCGGCCTCGTCGACGATCTCGACCTGCCAGGACGCCGTCGTCGTGCCAAGGTGCAGCGGGCGGGCCGTCCCGGTGACCTGACCCGACCGGGCAGCCCGGTGGTGGGTCGCGTTGACGTCGATGCCGACCGCGACCCGGTCCGGCCCGGCGTGCAGGGCGGACCCGACCGACCCGAGCGTCTCCGCCAGCACCACTGACGCCCCACCGTGCAGGAGGCCGTACGGCTGGGTGTTGCCCGCGACCGGCATGGTGGCGACCACCCGCTCGCGCCCCAGCTCGGTGAAGACGATCCCCATCCGCTCGACCAGGGTCCCGGCGCCCATCGCGTTGACCCGCTGCACGGCGTCGGGCGCGTCGACGGAGAGCGGTGCGAGGGTGCCGGCCGTCCGGGAAGCGGAGTCGTCCGGTGGCTGCGTGGGCTCGGTCGTCATGGCCGCGATGGTAGGCACCGGGGTGCCGGGTGCTGTCGGGACGCCCGGCTAGGGTCGGGGCCGTGGCAGCGCAGACCGGCAGCACGGTGACCTCCCCGGCAACCGACCGGCTGCTCCTGCTGGACGGGCACTCCCTGGCCTACCGCGCCTTCTTCGCCCTGCCGGTCGAGAACTTCTCCACCACCACCGGCCAGCCGACCAACGCGGTCTACGGCTTCACCTCGATGCTCATCAACCTGATGCGGGACGAGAACCCCACCCACGTCGCCGTGGCCTTCGACGTCTCGCGGCAGACCTTCAGGTCCGAGCTCTTCGCCGACTACAAGGCCAACCGCACCACCAGCCCGGCCGACTTCAAGGGCCAGGTCGAGCTGGTCAAGGAGGTCCTCACTGCCCTGCGCATCCCCAGCCTCGAGGCTGAGGGTTACGAGGCCGACGACGTCATCGCGACGCTGACCAGCCGGGCAGAGCGTGAGGGGTTCGACGTGCTGATCTGCACCGGTGACCGCGACGCGCTGCAGCTGGTCAGCGACCACGTCACCGTGCTCTACCCGCGCAAGGGCGTCTCGGACATGTGGCGTTTCACGCCCGGGCACGTGCAGGAGAAGTACGGCCTGACGCCCGCGCAGTACCCCGACTTCGCGGCGCTGCGCGGCGACCCCAGCGACAACCTGCCGAACATCCCCGGCGTCGGTGAGAAGACCGCGACCAAGTGGATCGTGGAGTACGGCGACCTCGACCAGCTCGTCGCCCGTGTCGACGAGGTCAAGGGCAAGGCCGGTGAGGCGCTGCGGGCCCACCTCGCCCAGGTCGTGCAGAACCGGCAGCTCACCGAGCTGGTCCGCGAGGTGCCGATCGAGGTGATGCCGGGTGACCTGGTGCGCACCAACTGGGAGCGCGACGAGGTGCACCAGGTCTTCGACGCCCTGGAGTTCCGGGTGCTGCGGGACCGGCTCTACCAGACGGTCGAGGCGGCCACCCCTGAGGCGGAGGAGGGTTTCGAGGTCTCGCTGACGGTTCTCGGGCCCGGCCAGGTGGCGCCGTGGCTGGACGCGCACGCCCGGTCCGGCGCGCGCACCGGCGTGCACCTGTCGGGCTACTGGGGCTACGGCACCGGTGACGTCGTCGGGGTCGCGCTGGCCACCGACGACGGCGAGGGCGGCTGGTTCGCCACCGAGACCCTCGACCCGGCCGACGAGCAGGCGGTCGCAGCCTGGCTGGCCGACCCGACGACGCCCAAGGCGCTGCACGACACCAAGGGGCCGTCGCTGGCGTTCGCCGCCCGCGGCTGGGACCTGGCCGGCGTCACCAGCGACACGGCGCTCTCGGCGTACCTCGCGATGCCGGACCAGCGCAGCTACGACCTGGCCGACCTGGCGCTGCGGTACCTGCGCCGCGAGCTGCGCGCCGAGGGCGACGACCACGGCCAGCTCGCCTTCGGGCTGGACGGCGGCGAGGACACGTCGGCGGCGGAGTCCGACGTGCTGCGGGCCCGTGCCGTCCTCGAGCTGGCCGACGCGCTGGACACCGAGCTCGAGGCGAAGGCCGCCACCAGTCTGCTCCGCGAGGTCGAGCTGCCGCTGATCGGCGTGCTCGCCGCCATGGAGCGGGCCGGCATCGCCGTCGACACCGAGCATCTCAGCTCGCTCGAGTCGCAGTTCGCCGGCGCCGTCAAGGAGGCGGCCGACGAGGCGTACGCCGTGATCGGCAAGGAGATCAACCTCGGCTCGCCCAAGCAGCTGCAGGTGCTGCTGTTCGACGAGCTGGGCATGCCCAAGACCAAGCGCACCAAGACCGGCTGGACCACCGACGCCGACGCGCTGCAGACGCTGTACGCGCAGACCGCGCACCCGTTCCTCGCGGCCATCCTCCGGCACCGGGACGCGACCCGGCTCAAGGTCACCGTCGACGGGCTGCTCAAGACGGTCCGCGACGACGGCCGCATCCACACCACGTTCAACCAGATGATCGCCGCGACCGGCCGCCTGTCGTCGACCGACCCGAACCTGCAGAACATCCCCATCCGCACCGAGGAGGGCCGCCGCATCCGGCAGGCCTTCGTCGTCGGGGAGGGCTACGAGTCGCTGCTGACCGCCGACTACAGCCAGATCGAGATGCGGATCATGGCCCACCTCTCCGAGGACGCCGCGCTGATCGAGGCGTTCCACTCGGGCGAGGACCTGCACGCCTTCACCGCGTCGCGGGTCTTCGGGGTCGAGCCGGGCGACGTGACGCTCGAGCAGCGGGCCAAGATCAAGGCGATGTCCTACGGCCTCGCCTACGGGCTGTCGGCCTTCGGCCTGTCCCGCCAGCTCGGCGTCGGCACCGACGAGGCCAAGGGCCTGATGGACGAGTACTTCCTCCGGTTCGGCGGGGTCCGCGACTACCTGCGCGACGTCGTCGGCGAGGCGCGGCGCAGTGGCTTCACCGAGACGATCCTCGGCCGCCGGCGCTACCTGCCCGACCTCACCAGCGACAACCGGCAACGGCGCGAGATGGCCGAGCGGATGGCGCTGAACGCCCCGATCCAGGGTTCCGCGGCCGACCTGGTCAAGGTCGCGATGCTCGGCGTCGACCGGGCGTTGACCGCAAAAGGGCTGCGCAGCCGGGTGCTCCTGCAGGTGCACGACGAGCTGGTGCTCGAGGTGGCGCCGGGGGAGCGGGCCGACCTGGAGGCGCTGGTGCGGCGCGAGATGGGCGCCGCGCACGAGCTGGCGGTGCCGCTCGACGTGTCGGTCGGCGTGGGCCGGACCTGGCAGGACGCCGGTCACTGACCCGCACTGGACCCGGCGACCGTCGGCAGGACGCCGCCCCCCGGCCGGGACGGATGACAGCACGGTGACAGTCGTCTGACGGCGGACGTCGCGCCGACGTTCGGACGTACGGTCGACAGGTGCGACGCAAGGGGGCGGGCCGGGAACCCGGGGCAGCCGGTCGGCTGATGATCCCGGCCGTCGCGGTGGCGGCCGCCGTGCCGGCGCTGCTCGCCGGGCTGCTCGCCTCGCCCGCCGGGCAGCTGGCGCTGGGCCCGGGAGGCGACACCGTGCGCACGGTGCTGGCCGGGCACCGGCCAGCGCCCGCGTCGTACGACGACGCCCTGGCCGGTGCGCACCCGGTGACCGACCCTGGGCCGGTCGTCCTCGACGTACGGCTGGAGAGCACGGCCCGCGACGACCGCAGCCGGGGCGTGCCGGTCCGGGTGTCCGGGACGGCCATGCCCGCGCGGGTCGTGCTGGCCTACCGGAACGCGGCCGCCGCTCTGCGCGACAGCGACCCCGGCTGCCACCTGTCCTGGAGCCTGGTCGCGGCGATCGGCAAGGTCGAGTCCGGCCACGCCTACGGCGGCCGGGTGGACCGCGCCGGTCGTACCCTGCAGCCGATCCTCGGACCGCTCCTCGACGGCGCCGGCGACTACGCGGCGATCCGGGACTCCGACGGCGGGCGCTGGGACGGCGACAGCACGTGGGACCGCGCGGTCGGCCCGATGCAGTTCATCCCCTCCTCGTGGGCCGTGTGGGGCCGCGACGGTGACGACGACGGCAGAGTCGACCCCTCCGACATCGACGACGCGGCCCTCGCGACGGCCGCCTACCTGTGCACCGGCGACCGGGACCTGCGGGACGAGTCGGACCGCCGCAGCGCGGTGTTCAGCTACAACCACTCGTGGGACTACGTCGACCTGGTGCTCGCCTGGGCCGACGCCTACGCCACCGGCTCCCCGGTCACCGGCACCCTGGTCGGCGCCAGCGGCTCGGGCACCGGCGGCGACGCCGGCAGCGCCGGCAACACCGCCGACAACGCCGCCGGCAACGCCGCCGACAACGCCGCCGACAACGCCGCAGATGGGGGTACCACCGCCGCGCTCGGCCCGCCCGTCCCGGTGCTGCCTGCAGAGCCGGCCGCGGTCGGCCCGGTCGCCGCCGACCCCCCGCCGGTCGACGTCCCGGCCTCGGCGGCACCCACCGTGGAGCCGGCGCCGGCATCGGTACCCGGACCCGCACCCGGACCAGCAGCGTCGACCGGACCCGGCACCGACCCGACCGGCACCGTCGTACCGCCGGGCTGCCCGATGCCCAGCCCGACCGGGACGGTGACCGCGAGCCCGTCACCCGATCCGGGTGGGACCCTCACGCCGACGCCGACGCCGACGCCGACGCCGACCGCGACCCTCGCCCCGACGCCGGGCAGCCCGACGGCCACGCCGACGCCCGACCCCAGCGGCAGCCCGACCCCGTCCGGGACGCCCGGCGGCTGCCCGTCCGCGGCCCCGACCGGGTCCACGACCCCCGCTTCGCCCTGACGCGGCTCTGCCGGCCGGGCCGTCAGTCCTTGTGGCAGACGAGGATCGCGGTGCCGGGCAGCAGCTGGCCGCGTAAGGGGCTCCAGCCGCCCCAGGTCCGGGTGTTGTCCGCCGGCCACTCCGGCTCCACGACGTCGACGAGGCGCAGCCCCGCGGCGACCACCTCGCGCACCCGGTCGCCGAGGGTGCGGTGGTGCTCGACGTAGGTCGCGACCCCGGCGGAGTCCTGCTCGACGTAGGGCCGTCGGTCGAAGTAGGACGACCCGGCCACCAGTCCGCCCTCGGTCGGGTCGTCGGGGAAGCACCAGCGGAACGGGTGGGTGACCGAGAACACCCATCGGCCACCGGGACGCAGGACCCGCGCGACCTCGCGCATCACCCGGGCCGAGTCGTCGACGAACGGCACCCCGCCGTACGCCGAGCAGGCCAGGTCGAAGGAGCGGTCGCCGAACGGCAGCGCCGCCGCGTCGGCCTGCACCAGCGGCACCGCGAGGCCGGTCGCCGTGCCCCGGTCGCGACCGCGGCGCAGCATGGCCGCCGAGATGTCCAGCGCCACCGGGTCGGCCCCGGCGGCCAGCAGCCACCGCGAGCACTGCGCGGCGCCCGCCCCCACCTCGAGGACCCGGCGCCCCTCGACGTCGCCGAGCAGCCGGGCGTCCGCCTCGGACAGGCCCTCCGGCCCCCAGACGAACCGGGCGTCGCCGAGGAAGGTGCCGTGCTCGTCGAGGTAGTCCTCGGCCTCGGCGTCCCACCAGGACCGCTGGGCCCGGGCCGATTCGTCCTGGTTCGCGGGGCGCCGCACGACCTCCATGACCGGATCCTCCCGGATCCGTCGAGGCCGTGCAGGTGGGTGACCGTGAGTGCCCTGGGACGAGCACAAAGTTATGCCCGGCCACTCTTCGGAACCAGGCGCGGGTGAGCCCCGCGATGGCCCATAGTGAGGGCGGTTTCGGCGGTCGCGAATGGGGCGGGGTTACAGGGTGGGAACAGCGGCGCAGCAGCACGGCTCAGGACGGCACCGGGCACCTCGGCGCGGGCAGCCGGGAACGTCTGGGCAGTCGGGTCGTCGTCGGCTGCTCGCGCTCGGACTCGTGACCGGCCTCGCACTGCTGCTGCTGCCGGCCGCCACGGCCGGGGCCGCCGCTCAGCTGCCGGTGACCTACCAGGACGCGGTGTACGCCAGCGGGGCGTCGGCCACCTCGCCGCCCAGCTCGGACAAGCCGCAGAGCAAGCTGTGGTTCAACGACGGGTCCTGGTGGGCCCTGATGCTCGGCAGCTCCAGCGTCAACATCTACAAGCTCGGCGCCGACCACGTCTGGGCCAACACCGGCACCGTGGTCGACAACCGCGTCACGAGCACCGGCGACGCGCTCTGGACCAACAACAAGCTGTACGTCGCGAGCCGCACCGCCGGCACAGGTGGCGCCATCCGGCTGTACCGCTACTCGTACTCGACGACGACGGGCAAGTACACCAAGGACTCCGGCTTCCCGATCGGGCTCGGCGGCAAGGGCGGCTCCGAGTCGGTGACGATCGACCGCGACACGATCGGCCGGCTCTGGATCACCTTCACCCGCAGCTCGACCGTGTGGGTCTCGCACTCCAGCGGCAGCGACACCAGCTGGGGGGCGCCGTTCAAGATCCCGGGCGCGGACACCGCCGTGAAGGCCGACGACATCTCCGCCCTGCTCAGCCTCAACGGAAAGATCGGGGTGTTCTGGTCCGACCAGCAGTCGCAGGGCTTCCGGTTCGCCCTGCACAACGACACCGACCCCGACAACGTGTGGAGCTACGAGCAGCCGCTCGCGGGCACCCGCATCGCCGACGACCACATGAACCTCAAGTCGCTGCTCGGCGACGACCAGGGCCGGGTCTACGCCGCGGTGAAGACCTCCCTCGGCGACGACCCGTCCGACCCGGCCACCTCGCCGAACATCGTGGTCCTGACCCGCACCAGCTCCGGTGCCTGGTCCAGTGCGACCGCCAGCCAGAAGTCGCTCAACCTGACCCGGCCCCAGCTCGCCCTCGACCGAACCAACCGCCAGCTGATCCTGCTGGACTCCGACGAGGGCGGCGGCAAGGTCTACTACAAGACCGCGCCGCTGGGCGGGGTCACGAACGCGGCGTTCAACCCCGCCCAGAAGGGCTCCTCCTTCATGAGCTGGAGCGGGGCGTCGATCAACAACGTCGCCACGACCAAGGACCCGGTCGACGCGACGACCGGGCTGGTCGCGATCGCCACCGACTCGGTCGCCCGCCGGTACTACCACGGCGAGATGGCACTGGGCTCGGGCGACAGCACGCCGCCGACGGTCGTCGCCAAGACCCCGGCGGCCGGTGCGACCGGGGTCGACGCCGGCACCCAGGTCACGGCGAAGTTCTCCGAGCCGATGACGTCGGCGTCCATCACCACCTCGACGGTGCAGCTGACCGGGCCAGGCACTACGGCGGTGCCGGCAACGGTCTCCTACGACACGACGTCTCTTACGGTGACGTTGACGCCGACCAGTGCGCTCGCACTGGGCACCACGTACACCGCCACGGTGACGACCGGTGTCGCCGACCAGGCCGGCAACGCCCTGGCCGCGCCGGCCACCTGGTCGTTCACCACGGTCGCGCCGGACACCACCAAGCCCACGGTCGTGACCAAGGCGCCCGCGGCCAACGCCAGCGACGTCGCAGTGACCAGCCCGGTCACGGCCACCTTCTCCGAGCAGATGACCGCCAGCACGATCACGGGCACCTCGTTCACCCTGACGAGCGGCTCCGGCAGCGTCGCCGCGAACGTCAGCTACGACGCCCCGACCACGACGGCGACCCTGACGCCGACCAGCCCCCTGGCAGCGGGCACGACCTACACGGCGACCGTCACGACAGCCGTCAAGGACCTGTCCGGCAACGCGCTCGCGGCAAATGAGTCCTGGACGTTCACGACCGGCGTCCCGGACACCACGAAGCCGACGGTCTCAGGCAACACGCCGGGCAACAACGCCGTGGACGTCACCCTGGGCACCGTCCCGACCGCGACCTTCAGCGAGCCGATGAACTCCGGCACCCTGACCACGACCTCGTTCACGCTGTCCGGCCCGAGCGGGAACGTCCCCGCCACGGTGTCGTACAACGCGAGCACCAGGACAGCCTCACTGGCGCCCACCTCCCAGCTGGCCCCGGGCGCGACCTACACCGCGACCGTGACGACCGGAGCCGCCGACCTGGCCGGCAACGGGCTGGCCGCGCCGTACTCCTGGTCGTTCAGCACGGTGGCCGCCGCGCCGAACGAGACCCTGGACCCGACCGCCGACACGTACGTCAGCTCTGACACCCCGACCACCAACTTCGGCTCGGCCACCTCGCTGGTGACCGACGGCACACCCGACGCCAAGACGTTCCTCAAGTACGACCTGTCCGCCTACGCCGGCCGGACCCTGCAGTCGGCGACGCTGGTCGTGCCGGTGACCGACAGCGGCTCGGTGGGCACGCAGAACGTGCGGCTCACGCTCAAGGACACCTGGACCGAGTCCGGCCTGACCTACAGCAACAAGCCGGGGGTCGGCACGACCCTGGGCAACCTGAGCGGTACCTCACCGGGCACGACGTACTCCGTGCCGCTGTCGTTGAGCGACGTGCAGGCGAAGCTGGGTGGCGTGCTGTCCCTGGCGTTCGCCTCGAGCAGCGCCGACGACCTCATCGTCGGCTCCCGCGAGGGCGGCACTCCGGTCCAGCTCGTGCTCGTCCTGCAGTAGCAGCCACCGGACCAGCTCGCGAGGCCTGTCGGCGGCGGCCGTCACGGCCGTCGCCCCGGGCTCGGCTGGTCCGGGTGCGGTTCTGACGGCCACGACCGCGACTGGGAGGAACCGGACGATGCGCCCGTCGATGTCCGCCAACACCGCGCTGTGCCGGTCGACCGTGCGACGAGATCCGTGCCGCGATGTCGTCCGGCAGCAGGGCCAGCCTTCCCCACCGTGAATGCTGAATCAGCGACTTCGACGGAAGGGCCAACCAAGTAGCCAGAACCGTCACGCACTAACGGCACTACCGATCGGTTGCCCCGGCCTGGACAGAATCACCATCCGAGACGAGATCGTCCGGGATGGGCTCTACAGTGCCGGGCATGTCAGAGATCGGAACGGATTGGCGGGTGGTCGATGGCGTTGCGACGGCATGGTTCGACGCGCGTTCGCCGATCGAGGGGGCTGCGCTGGCCGGGCGCATCGTGGGGCTGTCCGCCGAGATCGTGGTCGACCTGCGCGCGACCGGCCTGCGGGTGCGCGTGGACGCGGACGAGCACGCCGAGGCGGTGTCGGCGGCCGCGCGGGATCTCGGGCTGGCCGCAGATCCTGCCGTCCTGCAGCACCTGAGCGTCGTGCTCGAATCCGCGAACCCGTCTGTGGTGAGGCCGTTCTGGCAGCGCGTGCTCGACTACGTGCCTGGGGAGGACGGCGGTCTGGCGGATCCGTTGCGGCGCGACCCCGCGATACGGATCCGGCCCTCGACCGAGCCACGGCCGCTGCGAAACCGCATCCACCTCGACGTGGTCCGGCCGGCCGCGGCGGTCGAGCAGGCTGGTCTTGGTGAGGCATCGGGACCGTGGGGGGTCTGTCACACCGACCCCGACGGCAACGAGGTCGACCTGGTGCCGGGCGACGCGCTCGGGGAGGGGATCGGGACAGCCGACTGGGCGGCGGTGTTCAGCGCGATGGCGTGCTACCGCATCACCTCGCCGACGCAGCAGCGTGAGCTGGCCGCCGCAGCAGCGGCGCTGGCCGGCGACATGGGCTTCCCGATGCTGGTCGACCTGCGCCCCGGGCTCGTGGTCATCGACAGCGGGAAGGACCAGTGGGACGCGGATGCCCACGGCCTCGAGCTCGACTTCACCGACCTCGCCGGGAAGCTCCAGACCGCTGCCCGCGAACTCGGGGCAACCGCCGATCCGGGGCTGCCGCGCTTCACTCAGCTCTTCCTCGACGCCGCCGACGTCGCCGCGGTCCGCGCGTTCTGGGTCGCCGCACTCGGATACACCCACGACCGGCGAGCCGGGGTCAGCGACATCCAGGATCCGCGGCGGCTGAACCCGGTGCTGGTGTTCCAAGAGCTCGACGCCTCGGAGACGGAGCGGCGCCGGCAGCGCAACCGCATCCACGTCGAGCTCGCTGTGCCGTCGGACCTCGCGCAGACGCGCCTCGCCACGGCCGTCGCAGCCGGTGGCCGACTCCTTGACGAGTCGGCGGATCGCTGGCGTCTCGCCGACCCGGAAGGCAACGAAGTGGTGATCGTCAGCGGGGGCTGAGCTCGCGTTCGGCTGAGCGGCGGGGCTGGCCCGCACGACGCCAACGCTCTTGATCCCTGTGCCGCCTGCCTTATGACGAGCGCCGGGAGCGCTTCGCCGCATGAACATGCCACGTTGCATAGCGGAGCTGGCGCCACCGATCGGCCCCCATCGGGTGCGATGGTGGGGCTGGACTCGGCGCGCGCGGTGGGCCAGACGTTAGGGTGAAACGTGCGCGCGGATGAGCTTGAGGAGCTCGTCGTCCGCGATGCCGAGGCCCTGCGCGCGTGGCTGCTGGACAACCACGAGACCTCGCCGGGGGTGTGGCTCGTCCTGACCAGGAAGGGCGGAACGGTCACGTCGCTGACGTGGCAGCAGGCCGTCGACGAGGCGCTCTGCGTCGGCTGGATCGATGGGCAGGGACGTGCTCGTGACAGCGAGTCGTCGTTGATCCGGTTCACTCCTCGTCGGCCGCGTAGCCAGTGGTCGCAGCGCAACGTCGCCAACGTAGCGCGGCTGGATGCGGAGGGCCGGATGCGCCCAGCGGGCTGGCGCGCCGTGGAGGCCGCAAAGGCGGACGGCCGGTGGGAGGTCGCCTACGCCGCCCAGTCCGAGGCCGAGGTGCCCGCCGACCTTGCCGCTGCCGTCGCCGCTGACCCGGCAGCCCAGGCGATGTTCGACGTGCTCACCAAGACCAACCGATTCGCCTTGATCAACCGTCTCGGTGCGGTGAAGCGTCCCGCGACTCGTGAGCGCAAGATTGCGGAGTTCGTCGCGATGCTCGCCCGGCAGGAAACGCCGCACCCGCAGAAGGCCAGGCCCACGGGCACGTCCTGAGGGGCCGCCGACGTCGTGTGCCAGTGCACAACACGGCCCGCAGCAACCTTCCCCTGCCTGGCCACTCGCCATGGACTCGGATTCGGAGCGGTAGCTGCACCTCAGTTCGTGTGTCAGCGGGCGATGGGCACCGATCCGGGGGGGACACGAAAGACGGCGCAATTGACTCCAGCGCACTGGTGAAGCACCGGTGCAGGCGTTGCGCCGTCGTCGGCGTCCAGGCGGTTGGGACGCAGTCGAACGCAGCTCGGTGTGTGTGCGGGCGTACGCTAGGGCGACGACTCCGACCACCGAGGATGCCGCGGTCACTGCGAGCGGCTCCCAGTCAGGCAGCCGCAAAGTCGAGCAGCTTCGCCAGGAGCCGACGGAGCTGATCGTGACCGCGCTCGCCAAGGATCTCGGTCACCTGCTCTTCGATGCCTTCGATCGTCTGACGCCCGGCCGCAACGGCGTCGCGGCCACGCCTGGTGAGCACGATGAGTTTCGCCCGGCCGTCGTCGGGGTCGGGACGACGGACGACGTACCCCATGTCCACGAGCTCGTCGACAAGTTCGCCCATCGCCTGAGGGCTCATGTTGGCCCTCCGCGCGAGCTCGGTGAGCCGCGATCCGTCGGGAGAGATCTGGGCGAAGACGGCGGAGTGCTTGGGCTTCTGGGGATAGCCGGCGCCGACCACGCCCTCGACGATCTGGAAGCCGAGCAGGCTGTAGGCCTGGCCCAGCATCGAGACCGTGTTCAGTCGCTTCTCCATTGACAACTCCACATCCGCAGAGTATTCAGGCTACCTGAACATCTTCGTTCCCTACGTCGGCGTGTCGCTCCTCGGGGCGAAAGGGGTGGTGACCATGACGCACGTGGCGGCGGGCACGTTGCCCGCCACCTCCGTACCCATCTGGGTGAGCCGCGCGGGTGTGGTCTGCCTGGCGGCCGGCATCCTTGGAGCCGTCAGCGGCATCCTCTTGGTGGTGTACCCGGCCCAGGTGTCCGATGACATGTTCAGCTATCCGCTCACGGCGAGCGGCTTCACCGCCATCCAGATCTGGTTCTTCGTCCAGCACCTCGGGCTTCTCGTCGGCATCGCGGCACTCTCCCGGGCGGACACCATGGCGCAGGACGGGAGCGCACGCTGGGGTACCGGGCTCGCGGCCTCGGGCATGGCGCTGCTCGCAGTCACCGAGATGTTCGCCATCACGGCGCGCAACTCGACTTACCCCGGCGACGGGACCGGCCTTCTCGACGTGCTCTACGGCGTCTCCAGCCTCGCGGTCGGTGTGGGACTGATCCTGGCCGGTATCGCCGTCCGGCGCAGGGGACGCTGGACCGGATGGCGTGGACTGGTGGTGCTGGTCGCCGGCATCTTCGTGTTCGTGCCGATGACCCCTGCACTACTGGGGCCGTTCGTTCTCGCGCGACTCGCCATCACGGTCTGGATGCTGCTCTTCGCGGCCCTGGGCTACGCGCTCTGGAAGGCCGAGCAGCGATGAGCACCGGGGGATCGGCGGCACACGAGATGCCGATCATCCACCGGATCTTCCGACGACAGTTCGCCGAGGCGCGGGCGCTGCTGCAGGAGGCGCCGGCCGCAGATGCCACGCGGGTGGGCGCCGTCGCCGACCACCTCGGGTTCCTGCTCGACGGCCTGCACATGCATCACACCACGGAGGACGACCTCATCTGGCCGAGACTGCTCGACCGCGCGGGGCTCGACGCACCGCTGGTAGAGCGGATGGAGGAGCAGCACCAGCAGATCGACGCGTCGGTCTCCGAGATGCGCGCGGCGACGTTGGCGTGGCGCTCGGATCCGACGCCGGCGACGTCCTCGGCGCTCGCCGACTGCATCGGCGAGTTCCTCGTCGTACTCGAAGGACATCTCGACGAGGAGGAGCAGGTCGTCGTGCCGCTGATCGACCGGCACCTCACCGGGGCCGAGTGGCGGGACGTCGGGAAGCGCGGCTTCGAGAAGTTCACGCCGGCACAGCGGTGGATCGCGACCGGGCAGATGGTCGAGGTCGCGACGCCCGAGGAGGCGGCGATGATGTTCGGCCAGCTGCCGCCGCCGGTGAAGGTGCTCTGGCACATGATCGGCAAGCGCAAGTACCGCAGGTACATCACGTCCGTCCGCGGCAGGCAGCTCGTGTAAACCGGCGCCGCGCTGCTGCCGCGTTTCGTGGCCGTGTGCGCCGCAGAAGTCGTGGCAGGTGCCCTGCTCTGGCGCGACGCAAGGACCGCCGCGCTCAGGACGGACCGGCCCCCAGTGCGCGGCGCCGGGCCCAGCTGAGGGCCTGCCCGCCCGTCCGGTGGCCGACTCCGTGACGAGTCGGCGGATCGCTGGCGTCTCGCCGACCCCGAAGGCAACGAAGTGGTGATCGTCAGCGGGGCCTGAGCTCGCGTTCGGCTGAGCGGGGGGCTGGCCCGCACGACGGCAACACTCTTGATCCTTATGCCGGCATGCCTGACGAAGTGCGCCGGGTGTGCGCGTCCACCGCGCGAGGTCTTGCCACGTCGTCATAGCGAAGCTGGCGCTACCGATCGGTTGGGACGCAGTCGAACGCAGCGGCCGGTCGGTCGTGGTCCGGCAACTACGTGCGATCGAGGTCGAGAGCCCACATCGGCTCGCCGTCGCGCACTTGTCCGTTCGGCAAGAAGCCCCGGCTCCGGTACAGGCGCTGCGCACGCGCGTTGTCGGGGTGAACGGTAAGCCGAACTTCTTGCGAGCTCGGTCGAGTCTCGGCGACATGGGCAACCAGGAGGTCCACCGCGGCCGATCCAAGCCCTCGCCCTTGCTGCGAGAGATCGAATCGCCAGGTGAAGCAGCTCGGTGTGTGTGCGGGCGTGGGCCAGGGCGACGACTCCGACCACCGAGGATGCCGCGGTCACTGCGAGCGGCTCCCAGTCGAGGTCGCCCGGCCGCACGTACGCCTTGGCGAGGATGACCAGGGCGACCGGTTGATGACCAGCGACCAGCTGGACCTGCTCAGGGGATACCTGCACGGCTACGGCGGCTCGCCAGTTGTGCTGATCGATGGGTGCCAGCCGGAGGGCAGGAGGATCGTCCACGGCGTCATCTTCGCCCCCGGGGGGCCGCCTGGGGAATCTGACCCCGCGTCGGTCCCAGCGTGACTCATGCCGGATCAGGTCGGTCACATCAGCGGCCGGTCCGCGGCGGCGCTGTGGATGGCAGAGCTGGCGTTGCCGAAGGCTCATCGCCGTCGACTGGCGACGGCAGCCGGCTTGGCCGGGTTCCCGGAGTCGGCAGCCCCCGGCTCAGCGTATGAATGATCACGCCTCCTGATGCCCGACAGCTCCTGGCGACTCGCCGCGGATCAGACGCACTCCTTCTTCGCGGTTGTCCGTGCGGTTCAGACCGTCGTGCTGGGGCATGCCTTGACACCCCATACCGGGCGGGACAGCCTCTGACGATCAGCAGGTCGCGGGGAAGTCAGGACGGTGCGGTGGGCCACGACAAGCGAGTGAGGCTGATCCGACCGGAGGATCGTTCGGAGGGCCCGGCGACGCCCGGCATGCGCCGAGAGCAGTCCGTCAGTACGGATCGGAGCTGGGCCGGCCACGTCACTACGGAAGCCGGGATGTTGTCGGGGTGGCACCACCATGGGGACTACGAGAGCCACATCTACGTCGTCTCTGGAGCGTTGCGGATGGAGTTCGGACCTGGGGGACAGGATGTGGTTGACGCGCAGCCTGGCGACTTCGTCTTCGTACCGCCGCGCACCGTGCACCGCGAGGGGAACCCGACATCGGCGGAGGCTGCCGTGATCGTCATCAGAGCCGGGACGGGCGAGGCAGTGTTCAACGTCGACGGACCGGAAGAGACCTGATGCCAGGTGTGAACGCGAGGGTGAAGGGTCTCGTTTCGACCGGACGCATCACGAACAGAACCGTCCCTACTTCGCGCTCAGGTCAAGCGTCGGGCGGATGGATCTCGATGTGCGCCGGCCAACCACTACCTGGGTTCCGGATCTTGGTGGGCCCTCCGGGAGACGCGCTCTCTGCGGGTTCTTCCGCCGCCTCCACCGCGGCGCCATCGGCAGAGACATCCGTCGAAATGGCGTCCATCCCACTCGGCGCAGGCAGAGTGCCATCAACGTTGCGAACGATCAGCGCCAGTTCCCCGCTGAGGTGTCGCTGTGCCGACTCCCGCATGGCGCGGAGCTCGTCCGCGATGCGCCCGGCTGCGTCCAGCTCCAGGTTCATACCGGCGAACTTGGACAGGTCCAGCACGTACTCGTCGACGTAGCGAGTGGCGACCCGCCGCACCAGCCGGCGACGCCGACTGCTGGTGTACCGAGCGACAACAAGGTGCCTCCCCGGCAGGTCCGATGCCATGCGCGGGTCCAGCCTGTCCCAGACGCAGACCACGCGCTCCTTGGGTGCGAGCTGGGCGATAGGTTCCGTCATCCGGTCCAGTAGCTGAGGGATGATGTCGCCCTCCTGCAGAGTCGTGTCCAGGGGCGGATCGAAGGACAGTCGGACATCCCGCGCCATGGTGCGCCCGAGGTTGGTCGTGACCAGCCGAATGACGTGCGTGCCAGTCACGTCCGCGGCGACATGCACGAGCGGCCGCGCCTCCTCCTCGCGCAGGCGCCGGCCGAGCGATAGCTGACGGGTCGCGACCAGGACGAGCAGGAGGTTGACCAGCACGGAGGCGACGGCGGCCCCTGCTGCCCAGTCGCTCGCATCCCAGTCTTGGATGGTCCCCACGGACTAACCGTAGGTGCAGAGTGCGGCTGCTTGGGGCATCTCCGGACGTAGCGATGCCCACCGCTCTCTGTGCGTGTCAGGACGGACGCAGGTTCCCAGGGCGCGGCGCCGGGCCCAGCTGCGCCGGCGAACCGGCAGGCGCGGCCGGCCGGCGACGCCGCGGGAGCGCCGGGCGGCCCGTCGCGTCTCACGCGTCGCCTTCCGCGCCCCGGCCTCGGAGCGCCGGACCACGCGCAGCATCCTGTACCGCACCCGGTCGACCTGCTGCTGCCGCGGTGAGCCGCCGGTCAGGGCGGCCAGGGTGAGCCCGGTCCACCGCCGCCAGCGGTAGCCGTAGCTGTCGTCACCGACCGGCATGTCGCCGGCGAAGCCGATCGGGGTGCCCACCAGCCCGTAGCTCTCCCGGAACGGCGGCGGTTCAGCGTCGTAGCGGTGCAGGAACTCGAAGTCGACGATCTTCAGCCCCTGCTCCGGGTCGAGGACGAAGTTCTGCGGCTTGGCGTCCACCAGGTCGTAGCCGAGGGCGTGCACCTGGCGCAGCACGTCGACCATCTGCCGGACCACCGGTAGCGGCAGCAGCCGTCGCGACCGCCAGTACGGCGCCAGCTCGTCCTGGTAGTACGGCGTAGCGATCCAGTTCGGCCCGCTGCCGACCAGCTCGGGCACCGCGGGCACGACGCCGCCCAGTGCGCTCAACGCGTCCAGCTCGCGCTGCATGTGCCGGAGGTAGCCCGCTGCGAAGGTCTTGCGCACGACCCGGCCCTGGGGAGTGTCGACGACCTCGACCTTGGCGCGGCGGCCGCGGCTGAGGCGGCTGACCACGGCGTGCTCCTCGGCGTCGTAGTTGTCGGTGCGGCGCAGCACCTCGGCGCGCAGCGCGTCGAGCTCGTCCGGCAGTGCGATCCGCAGGTACTCCCACGCCTCGCGCTCGTTGTCGGAGGAGTGGACCGGGTTGAACGTCTGCTCGGGTGCGACCCGCTCGGCGACCAGGTCCCGCACCCGCTGCTTGGCCAGCAGGACGTCGGCGTTGGTCAGCCGCGGGTACTGACGCAGCAGCGGTCCGCGGGGTGCCTGCGGCGCGTGGTGCAGGGCGACGACCGCGGTCACCGGCCCGCCGCCGCTCACCGGGAACGGTCCCGGCCCCCAGTTCCCGCCGCGCGTCTCCCCGGCGACCCGCTGCCGGCTCTCCTCGTCCAGGGCCCGCACCGCCACCGCCTCGAACCCGAGGTGGTCGATCGTCTTGAGGAACTCGTCCTCGCCGACGACGGTCGCCAGCCGCTCGCGGAGCAGGAAGACCACCGGCTCTGGGCGGCCGTCGGCGATGTCGTCGTGCGGGAAGAACCGCGGCTCGATCCACGGGTTGGTGGCGGTCAGCCGCAGCAGCGCGTCCAGCGGCGGCCGCCACCCCTCGGCGGCCAGCAGCTCGTCCAGCTCCTCGAGCGTGCCGGGCGGCTGCAGCCCGTGGTCCAGGGCCAGCTTGTGCAGGGCGGTGCGGTAGTCGTGCTCCGGGTCCGGCAGCTGCTGGCCGGTGGTCGTCGACGGCAGGCCCGACAGCGGCCCCTTGTGGTACGCCGCGTGGTACCCGAGCGACCGGAGATGGTCCCTGCTCTCCGGCACCCGCGCGCCGCTGCTGTGCACCACCGCGCGCGCGAGCAGGGCGCGGGCCAGCGCGGGCGGGTAGTAGGCGGCGGTGTTGTAGTCCGACCCGGGCAGCCCGGTCTCGCTGTAGAGGTCCACCGCGATGGTGCCGGGCTCCTCGGCCAGCAGCGCCCGCACCGTCTCCAGGTCCCGGTCGGCCACGAGCATGTCGAGGTCCTCGCCGGGCTCGATCTCGGGCAGGTCCTCGAACCAGCGCAGGACGGCGTACGAGACGTCGTCCTCCGCGAGCCGCTGGACGAAGCCGGTCACGCCCAAGACCGGGGACAGGTAGCGCCGGGTGCGCTCCGGCCGGCGCCGCCGGATCTGCAGCACGTCGAGCTCGAGCCCGCCCACGGTGACCCGGCCGCGCGCGCGTACGGCCCGGGTCAGGGCACCCGCAGTCCGCAGGGCGGCGCCCTCCAGCGTGCTGACGCCGCGCGGCACCTCCACCAGGACGTACGCGGCGTAGCGGAGCTCCTTGAGCAGCCAGCCGACCCGCGCGTACGGAGCGCGCAGGATCACCACGTCGGCGCTGGCCCGCAGCGCCTGCTCGGGTGACTCCAGCGGGTGCAGCCGGTCAGCGAGCTCCGGTGCGGCTGCGCGGGCGGCACCGACCGCGCCCGGCTCCATCAGCCCGAGGTAGCGGGAGACGCCAGCCTCGCGCAGGGCGCCGGCGACCCCGGCGTCCGGTGCGCCCACGTCGAGGACGCGGCTGTCCGGGGTGACCAGGTCGCGGAGGAGCACGACGTGACGCTAGGCGACCGCGGCGCCCGGCGTCGGGGTAAGTGGTGAGAAACCGTCCGAACGGCCGAGCGCGGGATGGCCGGATGCCGCGGGGGATCGGCCGCGGTACAGGCGGGACGGCAGGTACTCTCGTCGCGCGGTCGCCCACGGCGGCTGTTCCGTCGGCGACCGGCCTGCCGGTCGCCGGACCTACTGGTCTCGAGCTGGTTACTCACCTGGGGGAACGAAGTGGCGACGCCGCCTGCGGCACGGCTCCCCGGGGCCGGCCGGTCGAAGCGACGCCGGTCGCCGCTCGCCGTGGCCCGCGCCACCCGGGCGGCCTGGCGGCGGACCGCCCCGTTCTTCGGGGCCTCGCGATCGCGTCTGGCGCTGCTCTCGCTGGCCTCGGTCGTCGCCGGTCTGGCCGAGGCGGTGCTCCTGACGCTGATCGCGGCGATCGCCGGTGCGCTGGCCCTGAGCAAGTCCTCTGTGGACACCCACCTCGGCCCCATCCACGTGAACGCCTCGCTCTCGACGCTGTTCGTCATCGGCATCGCGCTGGCCGTGGCACGCGGCGTGCTGCAGATCGTGGTGGCCTACCTGCCGGCGAGCATGAGCGCCCACGCCAACGCCACGCTGCGTCGGAAGCTCTTCGACGCCTTCACCGGGACGTCCTGGGCGGTGCAGTCCGCGGAGCGGGACGGGCACTTCCAGTCCCTCATCAACACCCACGTCAGCAGCGCCTGCCAGGCGATGATCGCCATGGGCGTGGCGATCTCCTCGACGCTCATGCTCGCGACGTTGCTGGCGTCGGCGCTGGCGCTGAGCGTGATCATCGCGGTCATCATCATCACCGTCTCGCTCACCCTGTTCGCGGTGCTGCGACCGCTGTCGCACCGCCTCCGCGCGTTCGCCAAGCGGCTCAGCGGCGAGAACATCGAGTTCTCCAAGACCGTGCAGGAAGTCGTGCTGATGGCCGAGGAGACCCAGGTCTTCGGCGTCTCCGACACCTACCGCAGTGCGTTCTACGACCGGCTCGAGCGGGTGCGTCGCCCGCTGCTGCGCACCCGGTTCCTGTCCAAGGCGCTCCCGGCGGCCTACCAGAGCCTTGCGCTGCTGCTCATCATGGTGGCCCTGGTCGTCGTCTACCTGGTCGGCGCAACCGGCATCACCTCGCTGGGCGCCGTGGTCCTGCTGCTGATCCGGTCGCTCAGCTACGGCCAGCAGATCCAGGCCTCCACCGCCAACCTCGACGAGCTGATCCCGTTCATGCACCGGCTGGGCGACGCGATCGAGTACTACGAGGGGAACCGACGCCCGGACGGCACGAGGGAGGTCCCGACCATCCGCCGGGTCGGCATGGAGGACGTGCGCTTCTCCTACGTCGACGGCATCGAGGTGGTCAAGGGCATCTCGTTCGACGTGCGGATGGGGGAGGCGGTCGGCATCGTGGGACCGTCGGGCGCCGGGAAGTCGTCGCTGGTCCAGCTGCTGCTCCGGCTGCGCGAGCCCTCGTCGGGCCGGGTCTACGTCAACGACGACAACGCCGCGGACCTGCGCCTGGCCGGGTGGCAGAAGCAGGTCGCCTACGTCCCGCAGACGCCGCAGCTGATCTACGGCACGGTGGCCGAGAACATCCGCTACTTCCGCCCGGGCGTGAGCGACGAGGACGTCGAGCAGGCCGCCCGGCGGGCGCACATCCACGACGAGATCATGTCGTGGCCCAAGGGCTACGACACGGTCGTCGGCCAGCGGGCGTCGGCCGTGTCCGGCGGCCAGCGGCAGCGCATCTGCCTGGCTCGGGCGCTGGCGGACAACCCGAGCGTCCTGATCCTGGACGAGCCGACCAGTGCGCTGGACGTGAAGTCCGAGCTGCTCGTCCAGGAGTCGCTGCGCGGCCTGAAGGGCGAGGTGATCCTCTTCCTGGTCGCGCACCGGCTCTCGACCCTGTCCATCTGCGACCGGGTGATGGTCGTCGTGGGCGGGCGGCTGGAGGCGATCGACGAGCCCACCGCCCTGGTGTCGCACAACGCGTTCTACCGCGAGGTCACCGAGATCACCCACAAGCAGACCTCGGCATGACGCCGGATCCCGTCACCACCCCGGCGACTGGCGCCGCGACCGGCTCGGCGGCAGAGGCGGCCGGCGAGCGGGTCGCGCTCTGCGTGGTGACCTACCGGCGCCCCGTCGGCCTGCGGGCGACGCTCGACGGGATCGCCGCGCTCGACGTCGCCGGACTGGGCGTCGACCTCTCCGTGGTCGTCGTCGACAACGACGCAGAGGGGTCGGCCCGTGAGGTCGCCGAGGCTGCGGCGGCGGCGTCGCCGTTCCCGGTCGCCTACGCGGTCGAGCCCCGACAGGGGATCCCGATGGCCCGGAACCGGGCGCTGGACGTCGCCGGGCCGGTCGACCTGGTCGGCTGGATCGACGACGACGAGGTGCCGCGGCCGGACTGGCTGCGAGCCCTCGTGCAGGCCGCCCGCTCGACCGGCGCCGACGTGGTCGTCGGCCCGTCCGAGCCAGAGCTGCCCCCGGGGACGCCGGTCTGGATCGAGCAGGCCGGTTTCTTCGACCGCACCCGGTTCGCCTCCGGCACGGCGATCCCGGCGCACTTCGCCCGCACCAGCGGCGTCCTGGTCCGGGCGAGCTCGATGCCGGACCGCCCGACCCCGTTCCAGGAGAGCCTGCGCTTCACCGGCGGCTCCGACCGCGAGCACTTCGTGACGATGGAGTCCGCGGGCGCCCGGTTCGTGTGGGTCGACGAGGCCGTCGTCGTCGAGCGGGTGCCGGCGAGCCGGGCCCGCGCCTCCTGGATCCTGCGTCGCGCGTTCCGCACCGGGAACAGCCGCAGCACGACGCTGGTCCTGCAGCAGCCCTCAGTGCTGCGGCGCGCCCGGCGCGTCGCAGCGGGACTGCGCAAGCTGGCGACGGGGCTGGCGAGCACGGTCACCGGCCTGCCGCGGGGCCGGGCGGCCGCGATGCGGGGGGTCTGGACGGCCGCGTACGGCGCGGGGCTGACGGCCGGGGCGCTGGGCTACCGGTACCAGGAGTACCGACGACACCACGGAGCCTGAGCGTGCCCACCACCGGACCCACTGGACGCACCGGACGACTGCCCGACTTCCTCGTCATCGGGGCGATGAAGTCCGGCAGCACGACCCTGTACAACCACCTGAGGGAGCACCCGCAGGTCTTCCTTCCCGCCTACAAGGAGCCGGAGTTCTTCGTCGCCGGGAAGAACTGGGAACGCGGCGTCGACTGGTACCGCGGCCTGTTCGCGGGTGCCGGTGACGACCAGCTCGCGGGGGAGGGGTCGACCAGCTACACCAAGCCCACTGAGTTCCCCGGCGTCCCGGAGCGGATCCGGTCGGTGGTCCCGGACGTCCGCCTGGTCTACATCCTGCGCGAGCCGCTGGCGCGGATCCGGTCCATGTACGCGCACATGGTCCTGACCGGCCGGGAGAAGCGCCCGCTGGACGAGGCGGTGCTCGCCGACGAGACCTACCTGGCACCCAGCCGGTACGCCGACAACATCCGCCGCTACCTCGAGCACTTCCCTCGCGAGCAGCTGCACCTGCTGCTCACCGACGAGCTGCAGGCAGACCCGGCGGCCGCGGTCGCCGAGGTCACCCGGTTCCTCGGCCTGCCGGACCGGCCGGACCTCGTGTTGGAGCAGCGGGCCGACCTGCGCACGGACGACCGGCGCGCCGACCGTGGGGTGAAGAGCCGGCTCCGCGGGGTCGCAGTCGTCGAGACCGGGTTCCAGCGCCTCCCGGCGCCGGTCCGGTCCGCGGTCCGTCGGCTGGCGACCCGGCCGGCACCGGGCGCGCCGCCGCCGCTGCACCCGGAGACCGAGCGGGAGCTGGTGGGGCGGCTCCAGGACGACCTGGCCGAGCTGCAGGTCCTGCTCGGCCCGTCGTTCGACGCCTGGGGCCGGCTCGACGCCCGCTGACCTCCCGGGCGGCGAGTGGGGGCCCTGGTCAGGTGTTGGCCGGCGCCCCGTTGTCGTAGAACACGTTGCCGGACACCGTCACCGCGCTGCCGGGGGCGATACCGAACAGGCGCGGGAAGTCGCGGTTCTCGCGGCCGATCCGGTTGTTGATGATGCTGACGCCGGACACCTGCCCCACGACGATGGCGTACTTGCTCGCCCTGCCACGGATCAGGTTGTCGCGGAACACCACGTCGGACACCAGAGCGCTCTTGTTCGACATCATGATGACCGACGTGCAGTAGCCCTCACCGTTGCCGAACGGCGAGGCCCAGAGGTTCGCGCCGGCCGACTGGCCCTGCTTGAACGACCACGCGGCGAAGGTGTTGTGCTCGAAGACCATGTGCGAGCCCTGGGTGATCTGCACGATGTCGTTGTGCGTCATGCCGCTCGACTGGCCGCTGTCGCTCGTGTAGTAGAGGTCGTGGATGTAGGTGTCGCGCACGTCCACGTCGCCCTCGGCGCGCATGCCGTCGATCACACCCTGGATCTCCACCCGGCGCAGCGTGTAGGACGAGCTCTTGATGCCGGCTCCGACGCTGACGCCCTTCGGGTCCCCGATGTCGGTGGCCCAGACCCGAAGGTTGCTGCCCTGGTTGATGATGCCGCCGCGGATCCGGGAGCAGGTGACCGTGACCCCGCCGTGCTGCACGATCAGGGCGCCGGAGATGTCCACCCCGCTGATGACCTGGCCCGAGCCGGTGGTCTTGACGTCACCGGACACCTGGTGCAGCCCGACCGAGGCGGGCACGCCGGTGTTGTCGGCGTCCGGCATCGCGGACAGCGGTGCCGGCAGCGCGCCGGCGTCGCACAGGTTGTTCGACGGCGGGTTCGCCGGGGGCGGCGCCGGGGCGGAGGAGGAGCGGGGCGGCTGGGCCGCGGTGCTGGTGGACGAGCCGCCGGCCGGCCCGGACGACCTGCCGGGACCGGCCGACCTGCTGGCGCCCGCCGTGGCCGAGTGGGCCGGTGACGGCTTCTTGGTGGCCGTGGGCTTGCTCGTTCCGGTGCCGGTTCCCGTCCCCGATCCGGAGCCGGTGCCCGTGCCCGGGAGGGACCCGGACCGGGCCGACGGCGAACCGGCCCTGGACAGGGTCGGCCGGGCCGGACCGAGGGCCGCCGTGGCCCGCGCCTTGGCGCTGGCCCGGGCCCGGGCCCGAGCCCGCAGCTTCGCGGTCGCCTTGCGGTGCTTCGCCTTCTGGGCGGGGGTCAGCGCGGGCGGATCGGTGCGGTTCGCGGCGCTGCTGCTGCTCGGCTGCGGGCGGTCCCGGGTCAGGACCGTGCTCACGAGGTCCGAGTCCGCGGCCGGCCTGGTCAGCCCGAAGGTGATGGCGCTGAGCCCCACCAGTCCCACCAGTCCCACCGTTGCGTTCCGCAACCGGTGGGTCCGGCGGTGCCGGTGGGTCCGTCGGCGGTGCGGCACAGGCAGTTCCTCGGCATCTTGAGCGCGGGCCGGCCAGGGGGCCGGGTGGTCCGCGTCGGAGCGGGGGAAAGATGACGTGCGTTCCGTGGAATGTAGCCCGTTCGGCCCAGTACGGTCACCTTTCTCGGTCCGACTTCCCACCCAGTGGCCCATGAGGGCCGCGTTGACCCGTGATCACGGGGAAGCGTAGGCTGAGCGCTGCGCTGTGGGCCTGCGCGTCCTCGAACGGAGCAGGCCACGCTCGGTGAGTCGAACCACCGCAGCCCTCGTCGGCCCTGTCGTCACGAGTGTCCTCGGTCCCGGCACGTCGAAACGGGCCCGCCTGCGCGCCACCGACATCTGTCCCCACGACATCTGTCCACCCCACGGAGCCCACCCCCCTATGACGGCAAGCAGCATCGAAGCCCCCTCGGTCGACTCGACCACCCCGAACGTCGCGGTCAACGACATCGGCGACGAGGAAGCGTTCCTCGCCGCGATCGACGAGACGATCAAGTACTTCAACGACGGCGACATCGTCGAAGGCGTGATCGTCAAGGTCGACCGCGACGAGGTCCTCCTGGACATCGGCTACAAGACCGAGGGCGTCATCCCCTCCCGCGAGCTCTCGATCAAGCACGACGTCGACCCGTCCGAGGTCGTCAGCGTCGGCGACGAGGTCGAGGCCCTGGTCCTGCAGAAGGAGGACAAGGAGGGTCGGCTGATCCTGTCCAAGAAGCGCGCCCAGTACGAGCGCGCCTGGGGCACGATCGAGACGATCAAGGAAGAGGACGGCATCGTCACCGGCACCGTCATCGAGGTCGTCAAGGGTGGGCTCATCCTCGACATCGGCCTGCGCGGCTTCCTCCCGGCATCGCTCGTGGAGATGCGCCGCGTCCGCGACCTCCAGCCGTACGTCGGCAAGGAGCTCGAGGCCAAGATCATCGAGCTGGACAAGAACCGCAACAACGTCGTCCTGTCCCGCCGTGCGTGGCTGGAGCAGACCCAGTCCGAGGTCCGCTCGACGTTCCTGCAGACCCTGCAGAAGGGCCAGGTCCGGTCCGGCGTCGTCTCCTCGATCGTCAACTTCGGCGCCTTCGTCGACCTCGGCGGCGTCGACGGTCTGGTGCACGTGTCCGAGCTGTCCTGGAAGCACATCGACCACCCCTCCGAGGTCGTCGAGGTCGGCCAGGAGGTCACCGTCGAGGTGCTCGACGTCGACATGGACCGCGAGCGGGTCTCGCTGTCGCTCAAGGCGACGCAGGAGGACCCCTGGCAGCAGTTCGCCCGGACCCACCAGATCGGGCAGGTCGTGCCCGGCAAGGCCACCAAGCTGGTCCCGTTCGGCGCGTTCGTCCGCGTCGACGAGGGCATCGAGGGCCTGGTGCACATCTCCGAGCTGGCCGAGCGCCACGTGGAGATCCCGGAGCAGGTCGTGCAGGTCGGCGACGAGATCTTCGTCAAGGTCATCGACATCGACCTCGAGCGTCGGCGGATCTCGCTGAGCCTCAAGCAGGCGAACGAGGGCGTCGCCCCGCCCGAGGGCGACGACAGCGCCTTCGACCCGACCCTCTACGGCATGTCCGCCTCCTACGACGAGGCCGGCAACTACCAGTACCCCGAGGGCTTCGACCCGGAGACCAACGAGTGGCTCCCGGGGCACGAGGAGCAGCAGTCCGAGTGGGAGCGCCAGTACGCCGAGGCGAAGGTGCGGTACGAGGCGCACATGAAGCAGGTCACCGAGGCGGCCAAGGCCGAGGCCGAGGCCAGCACCGAGGCGGGCACTGCGTCGTCGTACTCCTCCGAGGCCGCGGCGGAGTCCGAGGAGGACACGGCGGCAGCCCCGAGCACCGGCAACGGCGGCACCCTGGCCTCTGACGAGGCGCTCGCCGCACTGCGCGAGAAGCTCACCGGCGGCTGACCGCCCCGCACGTCCCGCGAGGCCCGCACCGTTCCCGGTGCGGGCCTCGCGGCGTCCTCCGGGCCCGCCGCCGGGGCGCGTCCCGGCCAGGTTCCGGCCCAGGTGCACGGCCCGGACGTCGGAGCGGGATGGGCCGAACGGTCAGTTGCCCCGAACTCGTCCCGACCGTGCTGGCCGGACGCCTAGACTTGGGCGTCCGTTGAGGGGTGTGGGGGGTTCGTGGTGTCGCAGCGCGCGGTGGTGACTGGCGGGGCGGGCTTCCTGGGCTCGCACCTGGTCGAACGGCTGCTGGACGACGGCTTCGAGGTGGTCTGCCTCGACAACTTCCTCACCGGGAAGCCCGACAACGTCGCCCACCTGTTGCAGCGCCCGGAGTTCCGGCTGGTCCGCGCCGACGTCACCGAGTTCGTGCACGTCCCCGGCCCGGTCGACCACGTCCTGCACTTCGCCTCGCCTGCCTCGCCGGTCGACTACCTGCAGCTGCCGATCCAGACCATGAAGGTGGGCTCGATCGGCACCCTGCACGCCCTCGGCCTGGCCAAGGAGAAGGGGGCCAGGTTCCTGCTCGCCTCGACCTCGGAGACCTACGGCGACCCGAAGGTCCACCCGCAGCCCGAGTCCTACTGGGGCCACGTCAACCCGGTCGGGCCGCGCGGGGTCTACGACGAGGCCAAGCGGTTCGCCGAGGCGCTGACCACCGCGTACCGCACCTACCACGGCGTCGACACCGCCGTGATGCGCATCTTCAACACCTTCGGGCCGCGGATGCGGCCGCACGACGGCCGGGCCATCCCGACCTTCATCCGGCAGGCGCTGGCCGACGAGCCGATCACGGTCGCCGGCGACGGTCAGCAGACGCGCTCGGTCTGCTACGTCGACGACCTCGTCGACGGCGCGCTGCGGCTGCTGCGGTCCGAGCTGACCGGGCCGGTGAACGTCGGCAACCCGGACGAGATGACCGTGCTGCAGCTGGCCGAGCTGATCCGGGACGTGACCGGCTCCAGCTCGACCATCACGTTCGTGGAACGGCCGCAGGACGACCCGTCGGTGCGGCAGCCGGACATCACGCTGGCCCGCGAGCAGCTGGACTGGGAGCCGCGGGTACCCGTCGTCGACGGCATCAAGAAGACCGTCGAGTGGTTTCGCGAGCACCTCGACAGCATCTCCCAGCCCGACTCGCCCCGACCCGGAGGACACTGAGCATGAGCACCGCGGCACCCCTGCCCAAGGTGGCGGTGATCGGCACCGGCTACGTCGGCGCCATCACCTCGACCTGCTTCGCCTGGCTGGGCGGCGCCCAGGTCTGGGGCCTGGACTCCGACCCGGTCCGGGCCGGCCAGCTGGCCACCGGGCAGGTGCCTTTCCACGAGCCGGGCCTGCCCGAGCTGCTGACGGAGACGGTGACCACCGGGCGCCTGCAGTTCACCACCGAGCCGGCCCAGGCGCTCGAGGGCGCTGACGTGGTCTTCCTGTGCGTGGGCACGCCCACCGGTGCGGACGGCAACCCGGACCTGACCCAGGTCGAGGGCGCGGCACAGATGCTGGCGCCGTACCTGCGCGACGGCACCATCGTCGTCAACAAGTCCACCGTGCCGGTCGGGTCCGGCAACTGGGTACGCACCCTGCTCGAGGAGAGCATCCCCGCCGACCGGCGGCCGTCGTTCCACGTGGTGTCGAACCCCGAGTTCCTGCGCGAGGGCTCGGCCATCGACGACTTCCTGTTCCCGGACCGGGTCGTCCTCGGCGGCGACCCCGAAGCAGTGGACCGGGTCGCCGCGCTGTACCAGCCGGTCCTCGACCAGTCCTTTCCCGGTGCCCGCGAGGGATACCGCCCGCTGCTCATCAGCACCGAGCTCACCTCGGCGGAGATGACCAAGTACGCGGCCAACTCCTTCCTCGCGATGAAGATCAGCTTCGCCAACGAGATCGCCAACCTGTGCGAGCTCGTGGGTGCCGACGCCCGTGAGGTGCTGCCCGCCATCGGCGCCGACCACCGGGTCGGTGCCCCGTTCCTGTCGCCCGGGCTGGGCTGGGGCGGCTCCTGCTTCGGCAAGGACCTGGCCGCGCTGGTGTCCACCGGCGCCGAGTACGGCTACGCCTCCGAGCTGCTGGTCGCGGCCGTCGAGGTCAACCAGCGGCAGCGGGCTGCCGCCGTCCGCAAGCTGCAGCGCGCCCTGCGCGTCCTCAAGGGACGCCGGGTGGCGCTGCTGGGCCTGGCGTTCAAGCCCGGCACCGACGACCTGCGCGACTCTCCCGCCCTCGACCTGGCCCGCCGGCTGCTCGCCGCCGGGGCGGCGGTCTCGGCGTTCGACCCGGTCGTGAAGGCGCTGCCCGACGAGCTCTCCCGGGTGCGCATCGGCACCGACGCGTACGACGCGGCGGACCGCGCCGACGCCGTGGTGCTCGCGACCGAGTGGGACGAGTTCCTGGCGATCGACCCCGCGGCACTCGCCACGGCGATGGCCGGCACCTACGTGCTCGACGGGCGCAACGTCCTGCCCGCGGACGCCTGGGCGCAGGCCGGCCTGCAGGTGGAGGGCGTCGGCTGGTGAGGCGGGCGCCCCGGCGCCTCAGGCCTCGGGGTCGTCCCAGTCCCGGTAGGTCCGGGAGTACACCGGCTCGGTGATGTCGCGCACCCGCGCGACCTCCTCGGGCGACAGCCGCTCGCGCCAGGCCTGGCTCAGCGCCCGGCTGTCGCGGCTGAGCAGGTGCACCTGGCCGGCCCGGTCCGGGCTGACCGCGTTGCCCGCGCCGGTGTACCTGCGGGTGAGCCCGGCGAGGTCGTCGGGCTCATGCAGCCCGAGCCGCTCCAGCACCTGGCGCATCACCGTCACCGGCTCCGCACCGAAGCGCTCCAGCGTGACCAGCTCGACGTCCGCACCCAGCCGCTGCTGGACCCCCACCAGGTGGTACAGGCAGGTCCAGGCCGTCGCGGCCGCGTCCAGGTCGTCCGCCGTGCGCCAGTCGCGACGCGGCAGGACATCGCGCAGGTGCTCCTCGTACAGCTGCTCCTGCTCCAGCAGGGTGTTCAGCTCCGGCCCGGCCGGCCAGCCCACCCGCCGGAGGCTGAGCAGCCACGAGCACGGGTGCCGGACCGTGACGACCACCGGCCGGTCGGTAAGCCGGGGCTGCACCGCACCGAGCGCGAGCAGCAGGAACGGGTCCTTGACGACGGGCACCGCACCGCGGTGGGCCGCCCACACGCGCTGCCGCCGTCGCTGCCGGAGCAGCCGGTTGAGCCAGGGCAGGCGGGCACCGCCCCGGCCGGTCTTGACCGCCCAGCGGCCCCGTCCGGTCCGGAGGTACCCCTCCAGGCTGTCCAGCGCCGGGTGCGACGCCCCCGACGGCAGGTAGCGGTAGGGCGCGGGGGCAGCGGCCAGCCCCCAGTGCTGGTTCAGCGGCTCCCAGACCGTCCAGGTGCCCGGCGCCTGCGAGACGAGGTCCCCGACGACCGTCGTGCCGGACCGGTGGGCGCCGGTGACGACCACGCAGGTCGGCCCCGGCGGCGGCACCGAAGCGGCCGAGGCGCTCAGCCGGACCGCTTCTCGCGCAGCGGCGTCTCGCGTCTGCGGACGCCGCGGCTCTCCGCGAGCCGGCCGGCGACCGCCACGGCGCCGTCCCGGCCGGCCGGGAACGGCGAGGTCGGCTCGGCGGCCTCGGCCCACGAGAGTCGGATCAGCGCGGCGAGGCCCGCCAGGATGGCGGCCAGCCCGAACCCGGACACCAGGACCGTGTTGCGGTGCGAGAGCGACAAGGCACCGGACGCCGGGTTCACGACGATCACCTCGACCGGGATCTGGGAGAGGTCCTGCCCGGTGAGGTAGGAGGCGTAGGTGTTGGCGACCGGCTGGACGACGTCCTGGCGCGCGCTGTTGATGCTGATGCGCAGCACCCCGGAGCCCGGCGAGGTCGAGGTGGACACGACCCAGTCGGCCGTTTGCAGCCCGCTCTGGAGCTGCCGGCGGACCTGGTTGCGGAAGGACTCGCTGGCGATCCGCTGCTCGACGCTCGGGATGAGGTACTCGACGCTCTGGGTGCTGACGTTCGGGGCCGCCGGCTGCACCGACACGACCGAGGTCGCCTCGAAGCGCTCTGGCGGGGAGAACGCCGCCCAGAGGGTGGCGAGCGCGACGGCGAGGAACGCCGTCAGTGCGACGAGGGGATGGCGACGCAGGGCCCGCCCCAGTGCTGTTGTACCCATCCCACCCCAGTGTTCCGGGAACGGACCCCGACATCCAGGTTCGGGCCGGGTCCGACTCCGCCTACCGGTAGCGTACTGCGCGGGCTCGGCCGCGACTGCGGATTGGCCGACGTGGTCGCGGTGGGGGAGTGGACGTGAACGACGAGACAGCAGCGACGCCGGTGCGCCGTGCCCCCGGCCGACGCGACGACACCGACCTGGTGACCGTGGTCGTCCCTGCCCGCAACGAGGAAGGGGCCATCGAGGCCTGCCTGGACTCGATCCTGGCTCAGGACTGGGCGGCGATGGAGGTGCTCGTCGTCGACGGCATGTCCGAGGACCGGACCCGCGAGCTGGTGGCCCGGGTATCCGCCCAGGACGCCCGGGTCCGGCTGGTGGACAACCCGGACCGGATCATCCCGGTCGGCATGAACCGCGGCCTGGCCGAGGCCGCGGGCCGGTGGCTGGTCCGCGTCGACGCGCACGCGACCCTGCGCCCCGGGTACGTCCGCGGGGCCGTCGAGCTGCTGCGCAGCGGGGAGTACGGCGGCGTGGGCGGCCGCAAGGACGGCGTCGGCCGCAGCCCGGCCGGGCGTGCGATCGCCGCGGCCATGGCTTCCCGGTTCGGCGTGGGCGGCTCGACGTACCACTTCGGCATGGAGCAGAGCGACGTCGAGCACGTGCCGTTCGGCTGCTACCCGGTCGAGCTGCTGCGGTCCATGGGCGGCTGGGACGAGCGGCTGGTGGTCAACCAGGACTTCGAGCTGGACTACCGGCTCCGGGCCGCCGGCCACCGGATCAGGTTCGACCCGGAGCTGCGGATCGACTGGGAGTGCCGGCAGAGCGTCGGGGCGCTGTTCCGGCAGTACCGCCGTTACGGCGGCGGCAAGGTCGTGGTCGCCTTCCTGCACCCGGGCTCGCTGCGGCCCCGGCACCTCGCAGCGCCTGCGCTGACCGGGGCCCTGGCCGCCTCAGCGGTGGTCCTGCCCTGGCGGCCGCGCTGGGCGGCTGCGCTCGTCGCGCCGTACGTCGCGGGCCTGGGGCTCGCCTCCTGGCGCACCGCGGCGGAGGTGGACCCGGAGGCGCGGCCCTACGTCGCGCCGGCCTTCCTGGCCATGCACGTGGGATGGGGCGTCGGGTTCTGGCAGGGCCTGGGCCGCCGGGTGCTGCGCGGCGGCCCCCGCCCCCGCTGACCGAGCCGGACCGACCGCGGCGACTGGCCCCGGCCAGCGTCGGTGCGGGGTGGCCGTCCGGTGGACACGTAGACACCTGGCAGATGGCCCCGGAACGCACGGCGCCCCGCCCACCGTGAGGTGGACGGGGCGTCGCCCGGGCGAAGCCCGGTCAGTGCGTCAGTACTTCAGGCGGATCTTCTTGCCGACGGTCGGGTAGAGCTTGAGCACCTTCCCGCGCAGCTTGCCGGGCGACACCACCTTGACGGTCCCGCTCTTGCGGACCTTGGCGGTGTCCAGGACCTTGCCCTTCTGCAGCAGCGCCGCCTTGGTCCGGCGCGGCAGCGTCGTGTGGCAGACGAGCTTCTTGCCGCGCTTCACCTTCGTGACCGAGCAGTTGGAGATCTTCGGCGTCGGCACGGTGGTCGAGCTGACGTCGTAGCCGTTGAACGACTGCAGGACGACCTGGAGCTGGTGCACGGTCTTCTTCCGCTTCCAGCTCACCAGGTAGTTTCCGCCGGACACCGTGGCGCGTCCGACGGTGGCCCACGGAGCGGTGCTGGACGACCGGCCCTGCAGCAGCACGGTGGCGCCGTTGAGAGCCGGGGTGCCGCCCAGCGACGCCGTCGCCGCCGCGACCTTGCCCTTGATCCGCTTGGGCAGCTCGCGCTTGATCGGCTTCGAACGGCGCGCGCCGATCTTCGACGCGAGCATCGTGCTGCCGGTGGGCGTGACCGTGCCCGGAGGCGGCGGTGTCGTGCCGGCTGCGGCCGGGCCGACGGTCACGGTGCGGGCCGCGCTGACCTTGCTGCCGTCGGACAGGGTGGCGGTGGCGGTGACGTTGTAGCTGCCCTGGCCGAGCTTGAGGGTGGCCGACCAGCCGTTGACCGAGTCGACCTTGGCGTTCACCACGGTGCCGTTGACCGCGACCGTGACGCTGCGGATCGCCTGGGACTGCGAACCCAGGACGTTGGCCTGCAGCGAGGCGGGGTTCTTGACCGGGACGCAGATCTCACCGGTGGCCGCAGCCATCCGCGCGAGGGAGGTGCCGGTGTCGCAGCCGGCGCTGCCGCCGACCGCGAAGGTCCGGACCTTGATCCCGGCGTTCTGGAGAGCAGCCAGACGGTCAGCGCTGACCGGCTTGGCCATGGTGCCCGGGCCGGTGCCCTCCTTCACGACGTCGGACATGAAGAACATGATGCGCGGGCCGGCGGGAGCGCCCTGGAACGCCTGCACCGCGGTGTCGACCGCGGCGTCGAAGCTGGTGCGTGCGCTGTCCAGCGGCTTCGAGGTGTACTTCTTGATGAGGTTGCGCACCACGTTCTTGGTCACGAACTTCATCCGCGACGAGCTGTCACCGGCGTCGGTGAGGCCCGGCGGGATGAAGGTCACCTCGCCGGCTGCGGGGCTGAGGTCGGCGGTGGCAGCCGTGCCGGCGAAGGCCTCGAGCCCGACCTGCACGTCGCCGGCCTGAGCGGCCAGGTCGGCGTCCAGGGCGCGCACGGCGGCGAGCTCGCAGTCGAGCAGGTCGCCGACGACCGGGTCCTCGTTGATGTTGTCGCCGGGGTCGCCGGCGCCGTTGGCGCCGTCGCAGTCCAGCCCGGACGGGTCGTTGGTCGAGCCCGACACGTCGACCGCGTAGAGCACGCTGGTCGTCTGCGGGCTGGTGTCGAGGGCGACCTTCCCCCGGAGCGTGACGTCACCGGCAGGAGGAGTGCCCGGGTCGGTGATGGTGATCGAGGCCGAGGCGGCGTAGACCGCCGGCGCGGCCGCAACAGCCGGGACGGTCAGGGCCGCGGCGGTGGCGAGAGCCGCCACCGTCCGGAACCGACGTGATGCACGTGCCATGAAGGGGTCCCCCACAGGTGATAGATGAAGGGCCGGGCGTCGCCGCGGCTGTGTCAGGAGCATTGCAACAGCAGAGCGGCCGGTCCATCCGCCGAACGTTCCAATTGGTCCGGTTCTGGCCTCAGTTCGTCCCGCCGACGGCCCCGCCGATGCGCGCAGCGTGATTGCTTGATGACGCTCCGTCAGTGGCGTCAGAGGGCTCGGCCAGGGCGTCGACGTAGCCGTCGCCGTCGTCCGGCCCGCCGTCCCGGTCCAGCGCGTCGTACGAGGCGATGCAGCTGGCGACGACGCCGAGCATCACGCCCAGGGCGACCGCGAGCCGGTACTTCTCGAACACCGACTCGACCATGCCCTTGGCGAGGATGCCGAGCGCCGCGGCGGCCGCGGCGGCGGCCAGGCCGGCAACGGCGTCGCTCGGGTGGCGTCGCCAGACCTGCAGGGCGCCGCGGAACAGCGAGGCGCAGCCGAGCAGGAACAGCAGCAGTCCGACGAACCCGGTGCGGCGCAGGAGGTCCAGGGCGATGTTGTGGGAGATGTCGCTCTGGACGAAGGACTTGCTGCCCTCGTCGTAGTGCAGCGCCTGGCCGCCCAGCCCGTGGCCGAACACCGGTGCGGCCGCGATCTCGGCCTTGGCGACGTCCCACTGGTTGAACCGGGAGTCGATCGACCCCTGCCGGGTGGTGAAGCCGATCCCGCTCTTGCCGGTCGCCTCGGAGACGACCTCCGGCGAGCCGCCGGCGGAGTTGGCCGCGGCCGCCGCGGCCAGGACTCCGAACAGCACCGCGGCCGCGACGGCCGCCAGAGCGGTCCCGGCCTGCACCGCGTTGAGCTTGCCCCGGGCCCGCCCGGTGGCGGCCACGAGCAGGACCAGCAGCACCAGCAGCGACACGTAGACGCCCAGGCGGGCGGCCCGCTGCGGGGTGGCCAGGTGGGCGAGGATCATCAGCAGCCCGAGGACGATGAAGCCGGTACGCGGCCCGGTCCCACGGTGCCGGCCGAGACCGGTGGCGGCGTGGGCCGGGGTGGTGACCAGCCCGAGCGCGAGCGCCAGGAAGCCGACGCAGGAGTAGAGCGTCGCGGCGTCGGCCCCCAGCGTGCCGAGGCCGCTGAGTGGCAGCAGCGGGATCGCCCGGGTCGTGACGCGGATGCCGAGCAGGTCCATGCTCGCCAGCGTCGTGCCGGCCATCGCGCACCAGAAGAAGAACCGCTCCATCGCCCGGTCGCGGACCAGCTGGGCCACCGGCACGTCGGCCGCGAGCAGCATGGCACCGCCGACCTGGACGATGATCATCGCCTGCCGGGAGACGAAGCTGGTGCTGTTGCCGGCCATGACGCCGACGACGGCGCTGACGACGATCCAGGCGAAGAAGGCGATCCAGAGCGGGCCGCTGCGGTGCCGGTCGCGCGGCACCCCGTGGACGGCGAGGCGGGCGGCCAGTGCGGCGAGGATCACGACCTGGGTGGTGCGCAGGCTCTGCCCCGCCAGGTCCACGTGGAAGACGCTGGCCGCCTGCGACGACTCGGTGTCGGGGTAGAGCGTCGCGTCGGCCAGGGCGGTCGTGAGCACGACGAGCAGCACGGTCACCCGGCGGCCGCGCCGCTCGAGCACAAGCAGGATCCCGAACAGCGCCGCACCACCGGCGGCCAGCGGCGCCAGGCTGGTGAGCAGCGTGAGGACCTGGTTCAGCACGGCCTCACCGCGTCACCCGGTCCAGCCACGGGGCCAGGACCCGGTCCCACGAGTAGCGCTCGCGCACCGCCTCGTGCCCCAGGACGCCGAGCTTCTCCGCCGCGTCCGGGTCCTCCAGCAGGCCGGAGACGAGGTCGGCGTACTCCTGCGGCTTGTCCGCAACCAGGACTCCGCGGCCCACCAGGTCGGTCAACCCGTCGATGCCCACGGAGGTGGCCACCACCGGGCGCCCGGCGTCCAGGGCCTCGAGCACCTTGAGCCGGGTGCCACCGCCGGAGAGCAGGGGGGCGAGCGCGACCGTGCAGCGCGCCAGGTAGGTGCGCACGTCGGGGACGGTGCCGGTCACCGTCACCGAGTCCGACGCGAGGTCCCGCACCGCCGCGGCGGGCTCGCGCCCGACCAGCATCAGCTGGGCCTCGGGGACCCGGGACCGGACCAGCGGCCAGACCTCCCTGGTGAACCAGACGGCGGCGTCGACGTTCGGCTTCCACCCCATCAGCGCGACGAAGGCCACCACCGGCGCGCCGGAGGCCGGCAGCGGCTCGCGCGGGTCCCAGCCGTTCGGGCAGACCAGCATCTCCTTCGGCCGCCCGGGCATCCGGTCGCGGTCCTGGTCGCTGACGACCATGGCGAGGTCGGCCCGCCCGACCCAGCGCCGCTCGAGGTCGCGCAGCACCACGGCCTCTATCCGGGCCAGCCTGGCCCGTGGGGTCCGGCTGCTCCGGGCGTAGCTCAGCGCGAGCGAGGACTCGATGTTGTGGAAGTCCAGGACGCGGGTGGTGGCCCGGCCCTGCGACAGGTACGGCGCCAGCTGCGAGTACTCGACCTGGAGCAGGTCGGTCGGGGCCTCCGCGGTCGCCTGCCGGACCAGCGCCGCCAGGTCGCGGTCCCAGAACCGGCCGGCGGACCCGCTGCCGGTGCGGGCGATGCCGCGCACCACGTGCGCGAGGTCGGGCCGCCACGGGACGGTGCGGACGTCGATGCCCTCGCTGCGCAGCGCGTCGGCGTCGCCGGTCTCGTCCTGGAAGCAGCACAGCGTCACCGGGCCGCGCTCGGCCAGCCGGCGCAGGATCGCCAGCGACCGCAGCTTCCCCCCGGAGTTGGCCGGAAGGGGGACGAACTTCGTCACCATGACGCTGCGCACGGGTACCGGCTCCTAGGGGTCTGATCGTGGACGAGCTGGGGACTGCGGTGGGGACAGGCGGGGCTACGAGGCTAGCCGGGCGGCCGGCCCGGGACAGGCGAAGTCACCGGCTGCTCGGCGTCCCCGGCCAGCCGCCGCAGCACCACGGCCATCTGCTCGGCGTGCCGGGCCGGTGCGAACCGGACCGCCGTCTGCGCGCCGGTGGCGCCGAGGCGACGGCGCAGCGCGTCGTCGTCGAGCAGCCGGGCCAGCTGCGTCGTCAGGTGGTCGGCGTCGCCGGTGCGGAACAGGAGGCCGTCCTCGCCGTCGGTGACGATCTCGGGCAGTCCGCCGCTGTCGGCCGCCAGCACCGCCGTCCCCATGAGCTGGGCCTCGGCGGCCACCCGGCCGAACGGTTCCGCGTGTGAGGGCACCACCAGGACGTCCAGGGCCCCCAGTGCGGCCCACGGGTCCGGCACCGGTCCGACCAGGTGCACCCGGCCGGCGGCGGACCTGGCCGCGGCGGCCTCGACGCGTTGCAGGTACGCCGGGTCCGACGCGGGTCCCATCACGACCAGCTGCGCCGTGTTGCCGGCCATGGCCTCGACCAGCTCCACCACGCCCTTGTGCGGCTCCACCCGGCCGAGGAAGCCCACGACCTGCCCGGCCACGTCGACGGGAAGCCTGGGCTGCACCTCCGCAGGGCGGGCGACCGGGTTCATCACGACATGTACGTGCGGGTGGTCGACCGCTGCTGCCACCGCCTGGCTGATGGCCACCAGCTCGCCGGCCCACCGGCCGTAGCGGCTCAGCATCCGGCGTCCCGGGCCCGCCTGCACGATCTCGCGCAGGTGCCAGCCGACCGGCCGCCTCGTCAGCCGGCCGGCGACCGCGGTGGCCAGGTGGGTGGGGAGCGAGTTGCTGTGCAGGACGTCCGGGCGGACCGAGCGCACGGTCCGGACCAGCTCCCAGGTGTTGCGCAGGTTGCGGGTCACGTACCGGGCCGCTGCGACGCCCGAGTAGCGGCCGCTGCGCCCGCGGACCCGGCCGGGGGCCGTCAGCCTGCGCTCGGCCACGGGCACCCCGGCCGCGCGCGCGGCGTCGGCCAGCCCTCCCGGCGGACAGGCCACCACCGCGTCGATCCCGACTGTCGGGAGGCGCTCGGCGAGGGCCAGCATGCTGCGCTCGGCCCCACCGTGGAGGGTGGAGCAGGAGACCAGGAGCACGCGCCGCCGCCGTGCCTCCGCCGTCGTCATGGCCCCTCTCGTCTGCTGCTGGGTGGAGCCCCCGCCGAGGTGCGTTTGCCGTGGCTTGACGCGGCCGTGACCCGCGCACGACCTGGCGTTCTGAGGCCCTCCACCGAGCCCGTCACTACTCCATCCGATCACAGCGGTCCACCTGCCGCCTGCCGAAAGGGTGAAGCACGCCGCCCCGGCCTACAGCCCGTCCGCACCGCACTCGATAGGTGCCGCCGTCATCACTGTCCCGGTGCGGAAGCGAAGTGGCCCTCATGCTCTTGTCGACGTCACCCGGTCGGCCCATCCTCGGTCTCGGGCTCGTACTGGCCCTCGGGGTCGGCCTCGTCGGCGCAGATGTGTCCCTCGCACCGGCCGCCTCGGCCAGCGCGCTCGACGTCCGGTACACCGCCGGTCAGGTCACGTCCGAGCCGCAGCTGCTGGACGGCGCGACCGTGCCGACGGACATCGCCGTGGTGGCGCACGCCGACGGCGCCCGCCGGATCGGCTTCTGGCTGGACAAGGCTCCGCGCAAGCGGTTCCTCTGGCGGCACGTCCGGCACGACAAGAAGCGCACCCGGCCGGTGCGGGTCGACCGGAAGGCGCCGTTCGCCCTCAGCGACGAGACGGCGACCCGACCGTGGCGCGCCGGGCGGCTCCGCCCCGGCGTCCACCAGCTGGTCGTCATCGCCGGGCTCGGGCACGGGCACCGGCTGCGCACCTCGGTGACCTTCACCGTCACCGCGGACCCAGTGCTCCCGGTGCCGGACGCCGCGGCGGCGTCGGGCGGCAAGGCCGCCGACCAGCCGGCGGGGACGGACGGTTCGGCCCCGACGCTGGCGAAGTCCGGCACCTCCGGTGCGGCTGCGCCGGCCGCCGCCAAGCCGAAGGCGAGCACGCCGGCAACGAAGCAGCAGCAGAAGAAGAAGAAGGTCACGACACCACCCAAGACCCCCACGACACCTGCGACACCGACCGCGCCCAAGCCACCCGCGACGGGTACGCCCGGCCCGACGCCGCCGGTCGTCCCGGTGCCCCCGACCGAGCCCGCCCCGGCGGGCGCGTGCTCGGCCGCGGCCCCCCCGGCCCCGCTCTCGACCTATCCGGACGCCTCCACCACCGGGGTGCCGTCCGGGACCCCGCTGCGGTTGGTGGTCGGCGACTTCCACACCAGCCAGCCGGGTCAGGTGGTGACCGGGCTGGACATCACCGGCAAGCTCTACGTCGACCACGACAACGTCACGGTCACCTGCAGCCGGATCCACCGCACCACGATCAACGGCGGGAAGAACCTGCGGATGTGGTTCTCCTCGCTGGGCGACGCGCGCGGTGTCGGCGAGGGCTCGGCGCTGAAGTCCGGCAACTACCTGCTGCGCCGGGTCGACGTCCAGGGGACCATCGACGGCCTCAAGGCCGAGGGCGACGTGGACGTGCGGGACTGCTACATCCACGACCTCTACTACACGACCGACTCCGGCCAGCCCGGCGGCTGGAGCCACAACGACGGCGTGCAGATCGGGCTCGGCTCGCACATGGCGTTCGTGCACAACACGTTCTTCATGTGGAGCTTCCGGTCCGGCCAGTCGGCCGGGGCGAACCTGCTCACGTCCCCGTGGGGCGACGGTGCGGGCTACGCGACGTCCGCCTTCATGGTCATCGCACGGTCGTCGGTGCCGATCAGTGACGTCCTCATCCAGGACAACCTGATCCGCGGACGGACCAGCAAGTACATCATCGTCGGGCCCAACACGAGCAACGTCCGGATCCTCGACAACCTGATGGGCCGGGAGAACCGGGACTACCCGCGGATGTTCGGCGCGGACAAGTCGACCGGCACGACCATCGCGGGCAACGTCAGCTGGGACTCGAGGCAGGCCGCCAACCGCTGATCGCCGGTCCGGCCGCGTGCACTCGCCGCGGCCGGGCCGGAGCACCACGGGTACCGTGACCGGGTGGGGTGGTGGAAGGGGAGTCGTGCGCTCGCCGTGCTGATGGCGGGTCTCGTCCTGCTCGCCGGGGCGACCGCGCTGTCCCTGGTCGCTGTGGACCAGGGCAATGCCGAGGACGTCTCCGCGAAGTCGACCTACCGCTGCCCGCTGGCCCGGTTCCCCGGGCCGATGACCGAGCAGCCGGGACCGACCAACACCGGGGTGCCGGCCGACGCCAAGCTCGTCACGGTGCGTGGTGACCTGCACACGGACCACGACGGTCAGCTGATCAGCGGCGTCAAGATCACCGGACGGCTCTACGTCGACCACGACGACGTCCGGGTCCGGTGCACCGCGGTGAAGCGTTCGGTCACCAACAAGGGCAAGAACCTGCGGATCTGGCTGTCCACCCTCGGCGACCCGCGGGGGGTGCGCGAGGGCTCGGCGCTGAAGTGGTCCGACTACTCGCTGCGCCGGGTCGAGGTCGTCGGCACCTACGACGGGCTCAAGGCGCAGGGCGACGTGGACGTGCGGGACTCGTACCTGCACGACATGTTCCGCACCAAGGACCCCACCCAGGAGAACGGCTACACCCACAACGACGCCGTGCAGATCAACCGTGGCTCACGGATGTCCTTCGTGCACAACACCATCTACGCCTGGACGTTCTCCGAGGGCGAGCGCGCCGGCGCGCACCTGTTCGAGGGCCGGCAGCCGGACCGCGCGGGCTACATGACCTCCGCGTTCATGGTGATCGCCCAGGAGCCCGTCGAGGACGTGCTCATCGAGAACAACCTCATCCGCGGCAGCTACACCCGGTTCCTGTTCAAGAAGGGTCCGGTCAAGCGGCTCAAGCTGGTCGGCAACGACGCCCAGTGGCGCGGCGCCTACTACGACAAGAAGCCGAACGGCTGACTCCGCACCGCCCTGCTCAGATGGGTGCGATCCGCGCACTAGCATGGCGAAATGACCACGAGGGGGAGCGCGGGGCGGAGCACGGTCGCCGTCTGCGCGGCAACGCTGCACCGCCCGCTGGGGCTGGCCGCCCTGCTCGAGAGCCTGGCGAAGATGACGGTCCCGGACGACGTCGACCTGGTCGTGGTCATCACGGACAACGACGCGGAGGGCTCGGCCGAGCCGGTGGTCGACGCTGCCCGGGCGAGCATCCGCGGTGACCTGCGCTACGTCGTCGAGCCGCGCCGCGGCATCCCGTTCGCGCGCAACGCCGGCGTGCGGGCCGCGCCGGACGCCGACTGGGTCGCGTTCGTCGACGACGACGAGACGGTGGCCGACGACTGGCTCGTCGAGCTGTGGGACGTGGCCGGGCGCACCGGCGCCGACGTGGTGACCGGCACGGTGCTGGCGAGCTTCGAGGTGCCCCCGCCCGACTGGGTCGTGGCCGGGCGGTTCTTCGAGCGGCCGCGGTTCCCGACCGGCACCCGCATCCCGTACGCGCGCACCAGCAACGCCCTGGTCGCCGCGCGCTGGCTGCGCGAGTCGGACGCGCCGTTCGACGTCCGGATGCAGGCCAACGGCGGCGACGACACCCACTTCTTCCAGCGGGTCCGGCTCGGCGGCGGCAGCATCGTGTGGGCCGACTCGGCGGTGGTCGAGGAGGTCGTGCCGCAGAGCCGGGTCGACGTGGGCTGGCTGGTGCGCCGCGAGTACCGCCGCGGCAACACGCTGAGCTGGTGCCTGCGCGACCTCGAGGACTCCTGGCCGCGCCGCATCAAGAGGTTCGGCGCCGGCGTCCTGCGCTGCGCACACGGGCTGGCCGAGGTCGTCGGGTCTGTCGTGCGCGGCGGCAAGGCGGCCCGGGTCACCGGGATGCGCCGGATGGCGTTCGGCTCCGGCCTGATCACCGGGCTCAGCGGCCGGGCGTACCAGGAGTACGTCACCGTGCACGGCCGCTGAGGCGACGACGCGACCGGGGCGGCACGGGGCGACCCGGGGCTGAGGTCAGAGCGCGGTGAGGCAGAACTCGTTGCCGTCCGGGTCGGCCATCGCGACGGCGCCGTCCGCACCGACGTCGAGCCGGGTGGCCCCGAGGGTGACCAGTCGTTCGACCTCCGCTGCCTGGTCACCGTCGACCGGGGCGAGGTGGAAGCGCTGCCGGTTCCTCGCGACCTTCGGAGCCACCGGCGGCCCTCCCCACGCCACCTTGGTGCCGCCGTGCGGTGACTGGATCGCGGTCTCCTGATCCTGGTCCCACACGAGAGGCCAGCCCAGGGCCTCGCTCCAGAAGAGACCGACCTCCCGGGTGCCGTCGCAGGCGAGCTCCCCGAGGAAGCCGCAGCCGGCGAGGAAGGCGTTCCCCGGCTCGATCACGCAGAACTCGTTCCCCTCGGGGTCGGCCAGGACGACGTGCCCCTCCTCGGGGCGTTGCCCGACATCGAGGTGGCGGGCTCCGAGCCCCAGCGCCGTCGCCACCGTGTGCTGCTGGTCGGCGGCGCTGGTGCTGGTCAGGTGCAGGTGCGCCCGGTTCGGCCCCGCCTTCTCCGCGGGGCTCGGGACGAACCGGAGCCCGAGCTGCGTCTCGTCGCCGGGGAGGAGTGCCTCGCCGGCGTCCTCGGCGACGTCCCGGTCGAGCACGCCCGCCCAGAACCGCGCCAGCCGCGCTGGGTCGTGCGCGTCGACGGCCACCGCCACGAGTCCCGAGGTCACCGCGGCACCTTAGGCGCGAGCCACCACGGCAGCAACGCGATATGCAGGGGCGACGCGCCGTCCGTGCAGAGGTCAGCCGCCGCGGCGGGCGAGGACCTCCACGAACGTGCGCAGCATGATCTTCAGGTCAAGCCAGAGCGACCAGTTCTCGATGTAGTAGTTGTCGAACCGGGCTCGCTCCTCGAGCGAGGTGTCGCCGCGCAGGCCGTTGACCTGGGACCAGCCGGTCAGGCCGGCGGGGACCCGGTGCCGGCCGGTGTAGCGGGGGATCCGGGTCGAGAACTCGTCGACGAAGTGCGGGCGCTCGGGGCGCGGCCCGACCAGGCTCATGTCGCCGGTGAACACGTTCCAGAACTGCGGGATCTCGTCCAGCGAGGTTGCCCGGAGGAACCGCCCGACCGGGGTGAGCCGGTCGTCGTGGCTGATGTTCCAGAGGGTCTGCGACTCCGTCTCGTTGGCGGGCTGCAGGGTGCGGAACTTCAGCACCTGGAACGGCCGTCCGTCCAGACCCACCCGCTCCTGGCGGAAGAGCACACCGCGACCGAGCTGGACCCGGACCGCCAGGGCGCACGCGGCCATCACCGGTGCCAGCGCGAGCAGCGCGAAGCCGGACAGGGCCACGTCCATGAGCCGCTTGAGCTTCCACGACTGGCTGCGGAACGCAGCCCGGCGGATGCGCACCAGCGGGATGCCGAGGACGTTGTCGACGTCGCGGGTGACGTTGTGCAGCTCGAACAGCCGGGGCACGTAGAAGATCTCCGCGCTGAGCCGGTCGCAGGTGCGCAGCACCTCGACCAGCTCGTGCTCGCGCTGGTAGCCGAAGGCGACGATCACCCGGGTGACGCCCAGGGCGCGGATCCGCTCGCGCAGGTGCTTGGGGGCACCGATCAACGGGACCGGGAGCGCAGCCTCGGTCGCCTCGTCGAGGCCGTCGTCCAGGAAGCCCACCGGGTAGAGGCCGTAGGCCTGGTCGGCCAGGAGGTTCTCGGCCAGCCGGGTGCCGATCTGGCCGGCCCCGACGATGAGCACCGGGTGGCGCATGCCACCGGCGCGGCGTACCTGCCGGATCACGGAGTACGCCGGCACCCGGACCACGACGACCGCGAACAGGCCGCTGGCCAGCCCGACCAGGCCGAGGTCGCCGAGCCGCCCGGCGACGTGCGAGTGGGAGACGATGCCGACCAGGCCGCCCGCGAACAGGACGCCGAAGACGACGTGCGGGAGGTCGTCCAGGACGGACAGGCTCAGCCGCTGCCGGTAGAGGCCGAGGACGGCGAACGAGGCCATCGTCACGACGGCCCACAGGGCCTGCGTGACCGTGAGCCCATGGGTGAGCGATCCGGTCAGCATGAAGGCCAGGGCGTCCATGGTGAGCAGGTAGAGGCCGAGCCGGCGCCGGCGGAGCACCCGGCCGGCCCGCCGGGGGTCGCGCGAGGTGGTGACCGGAGGGAGGTCGTGCTCAGGCTCAGCAGTCTGCTGGTCGTCGTGCACCACCCGGAGGTCGTCCCGGACGATCTGCAGGTCGTCCTGCACGATCTGCAGGTCGTGCCGGTGGGTCAGGGTGCTGGGGACGACGATGAGAGGTGGAGCGGAGTCCTCGGCACGGGTCGCGTCAGGGGCGGTCCGGAGCAGCTGCCGCTCCGCCCCGATCGAAGCGTCGACCGTTCCGTTCCTCCGCCACAGCATCAGGCCCCCCAGCCTCGCGGGCTCTACGCCCGCGGTCCCATCGTCGTCGACGTCCCCCCCAAGGGACATTCCCGTAACTATGCCCGGACGCCCGGTTTCCACACCTTCCGTCTGCGCCCATCGACGCGGCTCTGGCGTCACCTCTCTATCCGACCTGAAATCGGCTCAGAGCCCCATCGGCCGATCAGTGGTGATCGGCGGCCGCGCGGCCCATGGCGTGCCCCCTTGCGTCCGGATTCGTCGAGAAAGTGCGGCTCGTTGCGTTGCGGAGGGATGCGTTGCGGGTCCTCCGACAGTGAGACGGAGCCGCGGTGGTCAAGGTTCGGATGGCCCGCTTCGACGTCCTCACGGTGATCCCGACGACGTTCGTCCGCGCCGTCCCCCGGCCGGCCCTAGGCGTGACCGCGAGTGTGCTGACGCTCACTGCCCGTGCGGGCAGTTCGACCGCAGCCCCGGTGCCGTCCGAGCAACGACAGGTGATGTGGGCGGACCACTAGCGTGCTGCTGTGACCGTCACCGTGGGACTGACCGGGGGGATCGGCGCGGGGAAGTCCGAGGTCGTCCGGATGCTCGCCGCTCACGGAGCCGTCGTGGTCGACGCCGACGTGCTCGCCCGGGAGGCGCTGGCACCCGGCTCGGCCGGCCTCGACGAGGTCCTCCGCCGCTTCGGACCGGCCGTGCGGGCGCCGGACGGCTCGCTGGACCGCCCCGCCCTCGGCCGGATCGTGTTCGGTGACGAGCAGGCCCGGCGTGATCTCGAGGCGGTCGTGCACCCTTTCGTCGCGCGGCGCAGCGCCGAGATCGCCGCCGCTGCCGGCCAAGACGCGGTCGTGGTGCACGACGTGCCGCTGCTGGTCGAGAAGGGCATGCAGGACCGCTATGACGTGGTGGTCGTCGTCGACGCGGACGAGTCGAGCCGCCTGCGCCGCCTGGTCGACGGCCGGGGAATGGCTGAGTCCGACGCCCGGGCGGTGATGGCGGCGCAGGCGAGCCGGGTGGAGCGCCTCGCGATAGCCGACGTCGTGCTCGAGAACGACGCCGACCTGGCGGCGCTGGCCGAGCAGGTCGACCGGCTCTGGGTCCGGCTCCGGTCCGGCACCTCCGCGGACCGACCCGAGGGCTGACCCGCGGGCGGTGTGCGGGCGAGAACAAGAACTCCACAGGCGCGGCCGATGACGCCGGCCCGGTGGGCGGAGCGACTGTCGGGGGTCCGACGTACTCTCGCCCGGTGAGACCGATCACCGACCTCGAGCGCCGAGTGGCCCCGTTCCGGGTCGAGAGCGACTTCCAGCCCGCCGGCGACCAGCCGGCCGCCATCGAGGAGCTCGAGCGGCGGATCCGGTCGGGCGAGACCAACACTGTCCTGCTGGGCGCCACCGGCACCGGCAAGTCGGCCACCACCGCCTGGCTGGTCGAGCGGCTGCAGCGGCCCACTCTGGTGATGGCGCCGAACAAGACCCTGGCCGCGCAGCTGGCCACCGAGTTCCGCGAGCTGCTGCCCAACAACGCGGTCGAGTACTTCGTCTCGTACTACGACTACTACCAGCCCGAGGCGTACATCCCGCAGACCGACACCTACATCGAGAAGGACTCGTCGATCAACGACGAGGTCGAGCGGCTGCGGCACTCCGCCACCAACAGCCTGCTCACCCGCCGCGACGTCATCGTGGTGGCCTCGGTGTCCTGCATCTACGGCCTGGGCACCCCGCAGGAGTACGTCGACCGGATGGTCCGGCTCAAGGTCGGCACCGAGGTCGACCGGGACGCGCTGCTGCGCCAGTTCGTCGGCATCCAGTACACCCGCAACGACCTGGCCTTCAGCCGCGGCACCTTCCGGGTCCGCGGTGACACCATCGAGATCTTCCCGGTCTACGAGGAGCACGCCGTCCGGATCGAGATGTTCGGCGACGAGATCGAGCGGCTGATGACCCTGCACCCGCTCACCGGCGAGGTGGTCACCGAGGACGAGGAGCTCTACGTCTTCCCGGCCACCCACTACGTCGCCGGCCCGGAGCGGATGGAGAAGGCCATCACCGGCATCGAGCTCGAGCTGGCCGACCGGCTGGCCGAGCTGGAACGGCAGGGCAAGCTGCTCGAGGCGCAGCGGCTGCGGATGCGCACCACGTACGACGTCGAGATGATGCGCCAGGTCGGCTTCTGCTCCGGCATCGAGAACTACTCACGGCACATCGACGGCCGGGCCCCCGGGTCGGCCCCGCACTGCCTGATCGACTACTTCCCCGAGGACTTCCTGCTCGTCATCGACGAGTCGCACGTCACCGTGCCGCAGATCGGCGGCATGTACGAGGGCGACATGTCCCGCAAGCGGACCCTGGTCGACCACGGCTTCCGGCTGCCCAGCGCCGTGGACAACCGGCCGCTGAAGTGGGAGGAGTTCCTCGACCGGATCGGCCAGACCGTCTTCCTGTCGGCCACCCCCGGCCCCTACGAGATGGGCCGGGTGAAGGGCGAGGTCGTCGAGCAGGTCATCCGGCCGACCGGGCTGGTCGACCCCGAGGTCGTGGTCAAGCCGACCAAGGGCCAGATCGACGACCTGGTGCACGAGATCAACCTGCGCACCGAGAAGAACGAGCGGATCCTGGTCACCACCCTGACCAAGAAGATGGCCGAGGACCTCACCGACTACCTGCTCGAGCTCGGCGTCCGGGTCCGCTACCTGCACTCCGAGGTCGACACCCTGCGCCGGGTCGAGCTGCTCCGCGAGCTGCGGCTGGGCCTGTTCGACGTCCTGGTCGGCATCAACCTGCTCCGGGAGGGCCTGGACCTGCCCGAGGTGTCCCTGGTGGCGATCCTGGACGCGGACAAGGAGGGCTTCCTCCGCTCCGGCACCTCGCTGATCCAGACCATCGGCCGGGCCGCCCGCAACGTCTCCGGCCAGGTGCACATGTACGCCGACAAGGTCACCGACTCGATGGCCAAGGCCATCGACGAGACCAACCGCCGCCGGGCCAAGCAGGTCGCCTACAACACCGAGCGCGGTGTCGACCCGATGCCGCTGATGAAGAAGATCTCCGACATCACCGAGCTGCTCGCCCGCGAGGACGCCGACACCGAGGAGCTGATCGGGGGCGCGGGCCGGCAGCAGTCCCGGGGCAAGACCCCGGTCCCCGGCCTGAAGTCCCGGGACGGCCGCGAGGGCGGCTTCGCCGCCGACCTACCAGCGACCGACCTGGCCGACCTGATCCAGCAGCTCACCGACCAGATGCACCAGGCAGCGGCAGAGCTGCAGTTCGAGCTGGCGGCCCGGCTGCGGGACGAGATCGGTGACCTGAAGAAGGAGCTTCGGGGGATGCGAGCGGCGGGGACTGCCTGATCCGACGGTCGGGCTCGCATGGCCGGATGGCCCGGGATGTGACAGCGCGGCGCCGTTGGGGAACACTGACCCCGACGTGGAGGGGAGTATCCCTGCGCGGCAGTGTCGTCATCACGGCTTAGCCCCTCGAGGGCGACGCCCGGCGCTGCCGGTCCCGCGGCCTCAGGCCGCAGGGCGGGAGAGACCTCCGGACCTTGCTTCGTGCTGTCCGGAGGGCTGCCTGTGTTCGACGTTCCGGCCTGGGTCTGGCTGGCCACCGTGGCCGGCCTGCTCGGCATCGTGGTCCTCGACCTGGTCGTCATCGCCCGCCGCCGGCGCGAGGTCACGATGCGCGACGCGACCCTTTGGGTATTGCTCTACGTCGGTCTCGCCCTGGCGTTCGCCGGCGGGCTGGCGCTGACCGCCGGCACCGAGCCGGCGGGCGAGTTCGTCGCCGGCTACGTGACGGAGTACAGCCTCAGCGTCGACAACCTGTTCGTCTTCATGATCATCATGGCCCGGTTCGGGGTGCCCGCTCTGGCCCAGGACAAGGTCCTCTACGTCGGCATCGTCGTCTCGATGGTGCTGCGGGCGGTCTGCATCGCCGCCGGGGCAGCGGCGCTCACCACGTTCCACTGGGTCTTCTACGTCTTCGGCGCGTTCCTGGTCTACACCGCGGCCAAGCTGCTGCTGGCGGGGGAGAACGACGACGAGGACTTCCACGAGGGCCGGGTGCTGCGGCTGGCCCGGCGGGTGCTCCCGCTGGCACCGGCCTACGACGGCACCAGGCTCGCCGTCCGGGAGCGCGGCCGGCGCCAGTTCACCCCGCTGGTGCTGGTGATCATCGCCATCGGCATCGCCAACGTGGTCTTCGCCCTCGACTCCATCCCGGCGATCTTCGGGCTGACCACCCACACCTACATCGTGTTCACGGCCAACGCGTTCGCCCTGATGGGACTGCGTCAGATGTTCTTCCTGGTCGGCGGGCTGCTGGACCGGGTCGTCTACCTCAACATCGGGCTGTCGGTGATCCTCGGGTTCATCGGCGCCAAGCTGGTCGTGGAGGCGCTGGAGGGGGACCACGTCGACCACCTGGGGGCCGTACCCTTGCCGCACATCGGCATCCTGTTCTCGCTCGGCTTCATCGCCGTCACCCTGCTGGTGACCACCCTGGCCAGCCTGGCCCGGTCCGGCCGCAACGACCCCACCGCCGCATGAGCCGGCCGATGCGTCACCCCGCAGCCCGGAGAGGAACCGCGTGAACGTCCCCGCCTGGCTGTGGATCGCCAGCATGGCGCTGCTGGTCGGGCTGCTCGCCGTCGACGTGTTCATCATCGGCCGGCGGCCGCACGAGCCGAGCCTGCGCGAGGCCACCACGGCCATCATCTTCTACGTCAGCCTGGCGGTGGTCTTCGGCATCGGCGTGCTGGTGTTCTCTGGCGGCCGCTACGCCGGCGAGTTCTACGCCGGCTGGCTCACTGAGTACAGCCTGAGCATCGACAACCTGTTCGTCTTCGTCATCATCATGGCGAAGTTCCAGGTGCCCCGGCAGTACCAGCAGACCGCGCTGCTGGTCGGGATCATCCTCGCCCTGGTGATGCGCGGCATCTTCATCGCCATCGGCGCCGCCGCGATCCAGAACTTCAGCTGGATCTTCTACGTCTTCGGCGCCTTCCTCGTCTACACCGCGGTGAAGCTGGCCACCCAGGGCGAGTCGCACGACGACGACTTCGAGGAGAACCGGCTGCTCAAGTGGGTCGAGCACCGGTTCCCCGCCACCAAGGACTGGAACGGCGTGCACCTCACCGCCCGGGTCGCCGGCAAGCGGGTGATCACCCCGATGCTCATCGTGATTCTCGCGCTCGGCACCACCGACCTGCTGTTCGCGCTGGACTCGATCCCGGCCATCTTCGGCCTGACCAAGGAGCCGTACCTCGTCTTCACCGCCAACGTGTTCGCCCTGATGGGGCTGCGGCAGCTGTACTTCCTCATCGGCGGCCTGCTGGAGCGACTGGTCTACCTCAGCCTCGGGCTGGCCGTGGTGCTCGGCTTCATCGGGGTCAAGCTGGTGCTCGAGGCGCTGCACGAGAACGAGCTGCCGTTCATCAACGGCGGCGAGCACGTCGGCGTCCCGGAGATCCCGATCTGGCTCTCGCTGGTGGTGATCCTCGGGGTGCTGACGATCACCACCGTCGCCAGCCTGGCCAAGGTCCGCCGCGGCGCACCTGCCCCGCGCCCGGTCGAGCCGGACGATGCCGATCAGGGAGATCCAGCCGATCGGGCCGGCGGCGACCCCAGCCGCTCGTAGGCGGCCGCGCGGCGGAGATGGCCGGTCAGCCCTGGTAGTCCGCGGCCAGTGGCTCCGCCGGGCCTGCCGCCGGCTCGAGAAGTTCGATGGCGATCCGGCGCAGCACGGCGCCGGCGACCGCCCGATTCACCCCGATCCGGCCGAGCCTGGTGCCTCGTTGGCGGGACGAGGCGGACGGGTGACCGGGAGAGCCGGTATCGTCTCTGGCCTACCGAAACTTGTTTCTCCACCGACAAGGTGGATGATCTGTTCCCGCCAGCCGCCGTAGGAGGACGTCCGTGGACCCGAGCTGGTGGGCGGTCGCGATCGCCGGGCTGTTCGTCGGGTTCGTCGTCGGCCTCACCGGCATGGGCGGCGGCGCCCTGATGACGCCGATGATGATCCTGCTGTTCGGCATCCAGCCGCTGGCCGCGGTGTCCAGCGACCTGGTCGCGTCGATGGTGATGAAGCCGGTCGGCGGCGCGGTGCACCTGCGCCGCGGCACGGTCAACAAGGCGATGGTCAAGTGGCTGGTGATCGGCTCGGTGCCGGCGGCCTTTGTCGGCGTCCTGGTGCTCAAGGCCCTCGGCGGCGGTGAACAGACCCAGACCGTCGTGAAGACCAGCCTCGGCGTCGCCCTGCTCTTCGCGGCCAGCTCGATGGTGGCCAAGGCGCTGCTCGACCTGCGCAAGGCCCGGCTGGCCCGGGCCGCCGGCAAGGGCGCCCCGGCCGACGTGCGGGTCGAGGACCTCGTCGTCCGCCCGCTGCCCACCCTGCTGATCGGCGTCCTCGGCGGCCTGGTCGTCGGGATGACCTCGGTCGGCTCCGGCTCGCTGATCATCGTGAGCCTGCTGCTGCTCTACCCGACGATCCGGGCCGGACAGCTGGTCGGAACCGACCTGGTGCAGGCGGTGCCGCTGGTCGCGTCCGCCTCGCTCGGGCACCTGCTGTTCGGCGACTTCCAGCTCGACCTCACCGCGTCCCTGCTCATCGGCGCCCTGCCCGGGGTCTACCTCGGGGCGCGGGTGTCCAGCAGCGCCCCCAGCGGGGTGATCCGGCGGGCCCTGGTCGTCGTCCTGCTCGCCTCCGGGCTCAAGCTGCTCGGCGCCGGCACCACGACGCTGGTCGTCGTGCTCATCGCGGCGGCCGTGGTCGTGCCGCTGCTCTACATCAGCGTGCACCGCGCCACCGGCGCCGACCCGAAGGTCACCGCCGCCGGGCTGTTCGCCAAGGCGCTGACCGGGCGCCGCCGGGTGCCGGCGTTCCTCCGGCCGAAGGACCCCGCCCCCGCCAAGCCGGCGGAGGAGAAGGACCCGGACCGGCCCGCCAGCCGCGAGCCGCGCTAGCGGCAGCAACCCGCAGGTCGTACGGCGGCGTCACCAGCCGCGCGACCGCCACTCGGGCAGCGCCGGCCGCTCGGCGCCCAGGGTCGAGTCGTTGCCGTGGCCGGGGTAGAACCAGGTGTCGTCCGGCAGCCGGTCGAACAGCTTCGCCTCGACGTCGGCCAGCAGCGAGCCGAACGCCTCCGGCCCGGACGTCTTGCCGACCCCGCCGGGGAACAGCGAGTCGCCGGTGAACAGGTGCGGGTGCCCGTCCGGGTCGCGGTGCAGCAGCGCCACCGAGCCGGGGGTGTGGCCCACCAGCCCGATCACCTCGAGGTCGACCCGGCCGACCCGCACCCGGTCGCCGTCGACCAGCAGATGGTCGGTCGGCACCGGGATGCCGGGGGCGTCGAGTCGGCCGGCCGCGGTGCGCGCGCCGGTGGCGGCGACCACCTCGGCCAGCGCCTGCCAGTGGTCCCGGTGCTGGTGGGTCGTCACCACCTGCTGCAGGCCGTCGTCGCCGACCAGCGCGAGCAGGGTCGCGGCGTCGTCGGCGGCGTCGACCAGCAGCCGCTCGCCGGTCTCCCGGCAGGTCAGCAGGTAGGCGTTGTTGTCCATCGGCCCGACCGACACCTTGGTGACCACCAGCGCCGACAGCTCCCGCACGTCGGCCTCGCCGCGCGCCACCTCGCCCGTGTACGCCACCGGTGGCCTCCTGGTCGTCCGTTCAGGGGATCGTGCGCCTGCGGCCGCCCAGGCTACGGTCCGCTGACGGGTCGGGGCGGGATCGGGGTGGGGGGCGTCAGCGTGACCGAGCACGACGACGGGTGGCGCGGCTGGGGGTTCCTGCGCGCCATGTCGGCGCAGTCGGCGCGGGCGGAGAAGTTCGACCGCCGGCTCCGGTGGGCCCGGCTGGGCCGCCGCCTGGGCGCCGAGGACAGGCCGTCGTCCCGTCGGGAGCGGGTCAGCGCCAGCGTGGCGCCCGCGGCACGTCGCCGCCGCCGCTGAGCGTCAGCCCGTCGCCGGCCGACCGGCCGGTCAGCCAGGCCGCCAGCCGGGTGGTCGGCCCGGACAGCTCCGGCCCGGCGGCCGCGACCTCCCAGCGGGCGTCCCGGTCGGCCGCGACCAGCGTCCCGACCGGGCAGTCCCGGTGGTCCCGGAACAGCCCGCTGAGCTGGTCCAGGGTGCGGGCCGCGAACTCCGGGTCCCAGTCGTCCGGGCCGTACCCCGCGTCCAGGTCGACGTGGTGGATCTCCACCTCCCGGGTCCGCAGCATCGGCAGCTCCCAGCCGTACGCCGACGCGCCGGACCGCATCGACACCTCCCGCTGCTGCGCCTCGGCCGGGAAGTCGGCGTACGCCGCCAGCAGCCGCTCGGCCGACTCGGCCACGTCCAGCCGCAGGTCGCCGATGTGCCGGCCGGCCCCGGCCTCGATGTCGGTGTCCCGGCTGTCGTCGCCGCCGGGGTACATCGGCCGGCCGTCGCCGGTCACCGCCGCCATCACCAGGTTGACCATGCCGTCGGCGTTGCGGGCGATGTGGGCCAGCACGTGCCCCCGGCTCCAGCCGGGCAGCAGCGACGGCTCCCTGCAGGCCTCCTCGGTGAGGCCGTCGACGCTGGCCAGGAGCCGGTCGGTGGCCTCGGCCATCTCGTCCAGCGCCGCCTGCAGGTCCCGTCCGTCGGTGCCCGTCATGCGCCCGACCCTAGCCACCCCGGCCGGCACCCGGGCAGGTGCCGCCGGCCAGCGCCGGCCGCCCGGATCCGGCCGGGCGGTGGTTGTCCGACCGGCCGCTTAGCATGGTCCGGCGGGGCCCGAGGCTCCGGCAGACCTGCCCGACCGACACCGGCCGAAGGATCTTCGTGGACCGTCTGATCGTCCGAGGTGCGCGCGAGCACAACCTCAAGGACGTCTCGCTCGACCTGCCCCGCGACGCCCTCATCGTCTTCACCGGGCTGTCCGGCTCCGGCAAGTCCAGCCTCGCCTTCGACACGATCTTCGCCGAGGGCCAGCGCCGCTACGTCGAGTCGCTGTCGGCGTACGCCCGCCAGTTCCTCGGCCAGATGGACAAGCCCGACGTCGACTTCATCGAGGGCCTGTCACCGGCGGTCTCGATCGACCAGAAGTCCACCAGCCGCAACCCGCGGTCCACCGTCGGCACCATCACGGAGGTCTACGACTACCTCCGGCTGCTGTTCGCCCGCGCCGGCCGGCCGCACTGCCCGGTCTGCGGCGAGCCGGTCAGCCGGCAGACGCCGCAGCAGATCGTCGACCGGGTGCTCGAGATGGACGACGGCACCCGGTTCCAGGTCCTCGCCCCGGTCGTCCGCGGCCGCAAGGGGGAGTACGCCGAGCTGTTCCGCGAGCTGCAGACCAAGGGCTACAGCAGGGCCCGGGTCGACGGCGAGACCGTGTCGCTGGCCGAGCCGCCCAAGCTGGACAAGAAGTACAAGCACTCGATCGACGTCGTGGTCGACCGGCTCAGCGTGAAGCCCAGCGCCAAACGCCGGCTCACCGACTCGGTCGAGACCGCGCTCGGCCTGGCCGGCGGCCTGCTCATCCTCGACCTGGTCGACCTGCCGGAGAAGGCCAAGGACCGCGAGCGCCGGTTCTCCGAGAAGCTGGCCTGCCCCAACGAGCACCCGCTGTCGATGGACGAGCTCGAGCCGCGGTCGTTCTCCTTCAACTCCCCGTTCGGTGCCTGCCCCGAGTGCACCGGCCTCGGCACCCGGCTCGAGGTCGACCCCGAGCTGATCGTCCCCGACGACGAGAAGTCCCTCGGCGACGGCGCCGTCGCCCCGTGGGCGGCCGGCGCGTCGTCCAGCGAGTACTTCCAGCGGCTGCTCGAGGCGCTGGCCGAGGACATCGGCTTCAGCATGGACACGCCGTGGCGCAAGCTGCCAGAGCGGGCCCGGCACTCGGTGCTGCACGGCCTCGACTACCAGGTGCACGTCAAGTACAAGAACCGCTACGGCCGCCTGCGCAGCTACCACACCGGCTTCGAGGGAGCGATCCCGTTCGTCCAGCGGCGGCACTCCGAGACCGAGTCGGACTGGAGCCGCGACCGCTACGAGGGCTACATGCGCGAGGTCCCGTGCCCGGTCTGCCAGGGGTCCCGGCTCAAGCCCGAGTCGCTGGCCGTCCTGGTCGGCGGCCGGTCCATCGCCGACGTCTGCCGGCTGCCGATCCGCGAGGCGGACGAGTTCCTCCGCTCGGTCGACCTCTCCGACCGCGAGCGGCAGATCGCCGAGCGGGTCATCAAGGAGATCCACGCCCGGCTCGGCTTCCTGCTCGACGTCGGCCTCGACTACCTCTCACTGGAGCGGCCCTCCGGCACGCTGTCCGGCGGCGAGGCGCAGCGCATCCGGCTGGCCACCCAGATCGGCGCCGGCCTGGTCGGCGTCCTGTACGTCCTGGACGAGCCGTCGATCGGGCTGCACCAGCGCGACAACCGCCGGCTGATCGAGACCCTGACCCGGCTGCGCGACCTCGGCAACACCCTGATCGTCGTCGAGCACGACGAGGACACCATCCGCACCGCCGACTGGGTCGTCGACATCGGCCCGGGCGCGGGGGAGCACGGCGGCCAGGTGGTCGTGTCCGGCACCGTCGACGACCTGCTCACCAGCCCCGACTCGCTGACCGGCGCCTACCTGTCCCGCCGCCGCAGCATCCCGACGCCCACCACCGCCGAGCGGCGGCCGCGCACCCCCGGCCGCGACCTGACCGTGGTCGGCGCCCGCGAGCACAACCTGGTCGGCATCGACGTGACGTTCCCGCTCGGCCTGTTCGTCGCCGTGACCGGCGTCAGCGGCTCCGGCAAGTCGACGCTGGTCAACGACATCCTCTACACGTCGCTGGCGCAGAAGCTGCACGGCGCCCGCACCGTCCCCGGCCGGCACAAGACCATCAAGGGCCTCGAGCACGTCGACAAGGTCGTGCACGTCGACCAGAGCCCGATCGGACGCACCCCGCGCTCCAACCCGGCGACCTACACCGGGGTCTTCGACCACATGCGCAAGCTGTTCGCCGAGACCACCGAGGCGAAGGTCCGCGGCTACCTGCCGGGGCGGTTCTCGTTCAACGTCAAGGGCGGCCGCTGCGAGGCCTGCTCCGGCGACGGCACCATCAAGATCGAGATGAACTTCCTGCCGGACGTCTACGTCCCGTGCGAGGTGTGCCACGGGGCGCGCTACAACCGCGAGACGCTCGAGGTGCACTTCAAGGGCAAGACCATCGCCGAGGTCCTCGACATGCCGATCGAGGAGGCCGCCGAGTTCTTCGCGGCGGTGCCGGCGATCTCCCGGCACCTGTCCACCCTCAACGACGTCGGACTCGGGTACGTCCGGCTCGGCCAGCCCGCCCCCACCCTGTCCGGCGGCGAGGCGCAGCGGGTCAAGCTGGCCTCCGAGCTGCAGAAGCGGTCCACCGGGCGCACCGTCTACGTGCTCGACGAGCCCACCACCGGCCTGCACTTCGAGGACATCTCCAAGCTGCTCGCGGTGCTGCAGGGACTGGCCGACAAGGGCAACACGGTCATCGTCATCGAGCACAACCTGGACGTCATCAAGACCGCCGACTGGCTGATCGACATGGGGCCCGAGGGCGGCTCCGGCGGCGGCATGGTGGTGGCCGAGGGCACCCCCGAGGACATCGCGGTGGCGGCCGGCTCGCACACCGGGGTGTTCCTCCAGCACGCCCTGGGCGAGCCGGCCCCCACCCGCGGCCGCAAGCCGACCACCAAGAAGGCCGCCGCCGCAGGCAAGAGCTCGGCGTCCGGCAAGACCACGTCCGCCCGGAAGCCGGCAGCCGGGAAGACGGCCGCCAAGCGGGCGCCGGCGAAGCGGGTGGCCGCGGCGCGGCGCTGACGCCTAGGCCGGAGGCTCGTGCGTGCACCACCAGCAGCGCAGCGCCGGCTCGGTCGCGCGGTAGGCCCGGCTGACGCGGTAGGCCCGGGCGTCCAGCTCCCACGCCGCCTGGCGGGCGTGCCACAGCTGGACGTCGGTCAGCACGTTCAGCTCGACCAGCTCCAGCACCTCGGCTTCCGGGTCCCCGACGAAGTCGACCTTGACGATGCCGACGCCGGGGGCGTGCTGCTTGATCTGGCTGCCGCCCTCCTCGTCCAGGGGCGAGGTCTCCTCGGTGACCAGCACGCCGGAGAACTGCCCGGCCTTCACCGTCACGGAGGCGTCGTCGGCGGTCACCCGGGCGCAGTCGAGGAAGTCGATCCGCGGTGCGACGCCCTGCAGGTAGGAGCCGGTCCCGACGGTCGGCTGGGCGAGCATGTGCAGGCCCGCCTCGGCGCCCTGGGTCCCGGCGATCCAGGTGCTCGGCGCGCCGACGAACCCACCCTCCTCGTACTCCTCCGGGTACTCCCCGAGGTTCCAGACGTTGCCGCCCTTGTCCTGGGCGAAGAAGGCCAGCTCCGCCTCGGTGACCTCGCCCTCGCTGCTGTCCACGTCGTAGACCACCAGCGAGCGGACGCCGTCGATCATCTTCGTCAGGTCGGTGACCGTGAACGTCACCTGGTGGTCGAGCGGCGCGCCCGTGACGCTGGAGAACCCGCGGAGCACGAGCTGGGTGCCCGGGACCAGCGGCAGCAGGCGGTTGTCGATGGCCGGCCGCGCGGGGAAGCGGGCGCCGTCGTAGGGCAGCTCCCGCACGCACCGGCGATGTCGGCGTGCCGCGGCCGTCGTCGTCCAGGTCGGACGAGCGCTCAGTCGCCGCGCTGGGGCCGGCAGCGACCGCCGAGGCCGCCGCGGCGAGCACCAGCGCCGCCAGGCTCCTGGTCACCACTGCACGGGCCGTCGCGGGCACGGTCATGGCTTCGCACCTTCCCCCGGTCCCCTCTCGCCCACGTCGCAGAGATCGACGGGGCAGCCCCCAGCGGAAGTCTGCGCCCGGTCGCGGGGCCGGTCGAGACGAGAACAGGCCGTATCGGCGTAGTCCCGCCGGACCATGCCCTGGCTATCGGGACCCGGACGGGCAGCCGGCCGGCAGCCCACGGGGGGAGGCTGCCGGCCGTGCGCCGGGGCCCGGTTGGGACCGCACGGGGGAACGATCCCAACCGGGTCGCGGGCGGGTGACGCCACAGCAGGGTCCGCCGACTGCATGACGGGTGTCGCGTCACCGACCACACCCAGCCTGCCAGCGCCCGGCGTGCCCCGCGAGGGGCCGGATGAACGGTTTGCAGGTAGTGCATCCGTGCCGGGTCGGGTCCGCTCAGGTGGGGTCAGGGTGTCGGGGCGCTGCCGCTCATCATCATCGCCGCGACCCGGCGGCGGACCTCCGCGGCGCAGCCGGCGATGACGAACAGCATCCCCTCGCCGCAGCGCCGGACACAGGCCGCGAGGTCCTCGTCCAGACCGCCCTTGACGACGTACCCGGTGGCGCCCCCGGCCAGCATCGCCAGCACCGTGTCGGCGTCGTCCCGGGCGCTCAGGCACATCACCCGGGTGGCCGGCCAGCGCTGCGCGATCTCGGCGGCCAGCTCGGCGCCGCCGCCCGGCATCTGCACGTCGAGGACAGCGACGTCCGGACGGTGCTCGGCACAGGCCGCCAGCACCTGCTGCCCCGTGCCGACGGCGGCCACCACCTGCAGGCCGGCGTCCTGGGAGAGCACGTCGCTCACGGCCGCCCGGAAGGCGTCGTTGTCGTCGGCGACCACGATCCGCAGCACGTCGGGCATCCTCATGTTTGCCGGAAATGACGTTCGATGATCCCGGCACCCGGCGGGTCGTGGGAATCCCTCGCAGAGACCGCGGGAGTTGGTGCACATGCACTAACCGGGCATTGCCGCGCGGGCTGGGTGGGGGCGTGGCAGTGTGTACCCCATCAGTGACCGACGGACAGCGGGGGCTCGACCAGTGACCACGACGGAGACGCCAGGCCCGGCGTCCACCGGTGCCTCGTCGCCGGTCCGGCTGCTCATCGTGGACGACCACGACATGTTCGCCGAGAGCCTCCGGCTCGCGCTGTCCGCCGAGGACGACATCTCGGTCGTGGACACCGCGTCGTCGCTCGCCCAGGCCCGCTCGCTCATCGTCGCGGACGCACCGGACGTCGTCCTGCTCGACCACCGGCTCCCGGACGGTCTGGGGGTCGACTCGATCGCCGAGCTCAAGGCGCTGCGCCCGAGCGCGAAGATCGTGGTGCTCACCGCGGCCGCCGAGGACTCCATGCTGGTCACAGCGACGGAGGCCGGCTGCGCCGGGTTCATCCTCAAGACCAGCCCGCTGGAGGAGCTGGTGGCCGCGGTCCGCACCGCGGCGGCCGGCGAGATCATGGTGAGCTCCGACCTGCTGGCCCGGCTGCTCAACCGCCTGCACCACCGGCACGACCAGCCGTCGCACGACCTCACCACCCGGGAGCGCCAGATCCTCGAGCTGATCGGCGAGGGGCTGACCAACGGGGCCATCGCCAAGCGGCTGTTCATCTCCGTCAACACCGTGCGCAACCACGTGCAGAACATCCTCGCCAAGCTGGACGCCCACTCCAAGCTGGAGGCCCTCTCCGTCGCCATCCGGGACGGCCTGATCGAGCCGCCGGGCGGACCAGCGGCATGACCCGATCGGTGACCCAGTCGACCAGGGACCTGGTGCTCGACGGGTTGCTGCGCAGCGCGCCGCTGGCGGTCTTCGCCTTCCAGGCCGACGGAACGTGCGTGTTCTCCGAGGGATCCGCACTGCACCAGCTGGGGTTCCGGCCGCAGGAGCTGGTCGGCACCGACCTGTGGGAGATGTACCGCGCCGAGCCGCACATCCTCGACCGGATGCGGCGCGCACTGGACGGCGAGACGGTCCAGGCGACCGACACCATCGGCGAGCGCACGTACGACACGTGGTTCCTGCCGCTCACCGACTCCACCGCCGACGAGCCGATGGCCGTCGGCATCAGCGTCGACGTCACCGACCGGGTCCTCGCCCAGGCGGCAGGGCACCTCTACCGGGCGTTCGCCGAGGCAGCGCCGCAGTTCATCGCGCTGGCCCGCGTCGACGGGCCGGTGCTGTACGTCAACCCGGGCGGCCGCCAGCTCGCCGGCATCCCCGACGACGTCGACCTGCGGACGACCACCATCCAGGACTTCCTCACCCCGGCGGGCCTGACGGCCAGCCTCGAGGTGGAGCAGCCCGCCGTGATCCGGGACGGTCACTGGACGGGTGAGACCACGCTCCGGCACTGGCCGACCGGAGAGGGCATCCCGGTGCAGGTCTCCTCGTTCCTCGTCGCCGACCTGGACACCGGCGAGCCGCTGGCGCTGGCGACGGTGCAGTCCGACATCCGTGAGGTGGTGGCCGGCCGGCTGGCCGTGCAGCGCCAGATCGCGCACCAGCGCGGGCTCCTGCACCACCTGCACGAGGCCCAGGAGGCCGAGCGCCAGCGCATCGCCGGCGACATCCATGACGACACCGTGCAGGTGATGGCGGCGGTGACCCTCCGGCTGCAGTCGCTGCGACGTGCGCTGGAGCCGGTGCTCCCACCCGAGCGGCTCGCCGAGCTGGAGACGCTTGACCGCAGCGTCCGCGACGCGACCACCCGGCTGCGGCGGCTGCTGGTCGAGCTGGACGAGCCGTTCGTGGACTCCGACGACCTCGCCAGCGCGCTGCGCCAGGTCGCTGACGCGTCGGCGGCCGCGGGCGGTCCGACTGCCAGCGCGGAGGTGGAGATCGACGGCCAGCCCTCACCGATCGTCGCCCGCGCGGTGCTCCGGATCGCGCACGAGGCGCTGACCAACGTCCGCAAGCACGCCCGGGCGGACACCGTCACGCTCCGGTTGCTGCAGCAGCCGGGGGAGTACGTGCTCCAGGTCGTCGACGACGGCACCGGCCTGGCACCCGGCGCCGACAGCCGGGGGCCGCAGCACCGCGGCGTCCGGGGGATGCGCGAGCGGGCCGAGTCGGTCGGCGGCTCGCTGGTCGTGTCCTCGCGCCCGGGCGGTGGTGTGGTCGCGGAGGCCCGGCTGCCGACCCTGCTGGGGTACCCCGGCGCCGAGGTGTCGCTGCCGGACTCGCGGACCTTCCTGCACCAGGTGATGGAGAGCATCAGCGACGCCTACTGCGCCCTGGACGCCGACTGGCGCTACGTCTACATGAACCGCGCCTGGTACGCGTTGTTCCGGCGGGACCGGTCCGAGCCGGTCGTGGGCAAGGTCGCCTGGGACGAGTTCGACGTGGGGCCGGAGTTCGCCGCCGCCTGGCACCGGGCCCGGGACGAGCAGGTCGAGGTGGAGGTCACCGGCCACTACGAGGCCTGGGACATCTGGATCCACAACCGCATCCTCCCGACGGCCGGAGGTCTGTCCATCTACGCGCGGGACGTCACCGACGAGGTACGCGCTGCGCGGGAGGCAGAGCGGAACGCCCGGATGGTGCGCTGCGGGCTGCAGCTGGCCCGGGCCATGGCCACCGGGGGAAGCGACGACGCGACCGTCCTGCGCGACGCGGCGGCAGCCCTGGTCGACGGGTGGCCGCTCCTCGGCGTCCGGCTCAGCTGGCCAGGCGGCTCGGTCGAGGCGGGGACGACGGCCGGGCAGGTCCGGCCGGTGCCGCTGGAGGTCAGCGGCCGGGAGGTCGGCACGGTCGAGCTGGTGGGCGAGGACGAGCCTGTCGACGCCGACCTGTTGCAGCTCCTGGCCCTCCGGCTGTCCGCGGTCGTGCCCGTACGCTGAGACGATGGATCATCGCCGAAACCGTTCGCTCCTGCCGGCCGAAGACACTTCCATGGACCAGACCCCCCGGGACCACGCACGGCCAGAGCTGGCACCGGGCGGCGCCAGCCGGCGCCACCTGCTCGGCCTCGCCGTCGTCGCCGGCGCCGGACTGCCGGTGCTCGCGGCCTGCGGCGGGGACGGTGACAACGCGACGTCCGGCTCCTCCGGCGGCGGGTCGTCGGAGTCGGGGTCGGGCGGCGCGGCCACCGGCCCGCTGGTGGCGACCAGCAAGGTGCCGGTCAACGGCGGCGTCATCCTCGGTGCCGAGCGAGTCGTCGTCACCCAGCCCACCGCCGGGACCTTCAAGGCGTTCACCGCGGTGTGCACCCATCAGGGCTGCGTCGTCTCCGGGGTCGAGGACGGCGTGATCGGCTGTCGCTGCCACGGCTCGGCGTTCAGCGCCCGCGACGGGTCGGTCGAGAGCGGCCCGGCCACCCGCGCGCTGGCCGAGATCCCCGTCACCGTGCAGGACGGCGAGGTCGTCACCGCCTGACCCGGACGCAGTCCGACGGCCGCGGCGGCGGCTGCGGGCGTCGGCTCCCGGTCGTAGTGTTGCCGGGTGGCAGATCCGGCGTCGTACCGTCCCGCGCCGGGCGCGGTCCCGGACGCGCCGGGGGTCTACCGGTTCCGCGACGAGCAGGACCGGGTCATCTACGTCGGCAAGGCGCGCAGCCTCCGATCCCGGCTCGGCTCGTACTTCCAGGACATCGCCAACCTGCACGCGCGCACCCAGACCATGGTCACCTCGGCCGCCCGGGTCGAGTGGACCGTGGTCGGCACCGAGGTCGAGGCGCTGCAGCTGGAGTACACCTGGATCAAGGAGTTCGACCCGCGGTTCAACGTCAAGTACCGCGACGACAAGAGCTACCCCAGCCTCGCCGTCACGCTGAACGAGGAGTTCCCGCGGCTGCAGGTGATGCGCGGCCCGAAGCGCAAGGGGGTCCGCTACTTCGGCCCGTACAGCCACGCCTGGGCGATCCGGGAGACCCTCGACCTGCTGCTGCGGGTGTTCCCCGCCCGCACCTGTTCGGCCGGCGTGTTCAAGCGGGCCGGCCAGGTCGGGCGGCCCTGCTTGCTCGGCTACATCGGCAAGTGCTCCGCGCCCTGCGTCGGGCGGGTCAGCGCCGACGAGCACCGCCGGATCGTCGACGACTTCTGCGACTTCATGGCCGGTCAGACCGCGCCGTTCCTGCGCCGGCTCGAGAAGGACATGCAGGTCGCCGCCGCGAGCCAGGAGTACGAGCGGGCGGCGCGGCTCCGCGACGACATCAAGGCGTTGGAGCGCGCGGTCGAGAAGCAGTCGGTCGTGCTGGGCGACGGCACCGACGCCGACGTGGTCGCCTTCGCCGAGGACCCGCTCGAGGCCGCGGTGCAGGTGTTCTACGTCCGTGGCGGCCGGGTGCGCGGCCAGCGCGGCTGGGTCGTCGACAAGGTCGAGGACCTCACCACCGGCGACCTGGTCGAGCACTTCATCCAGCAGGTGTACGGCGCCAGCGGCGACGACGGCGACGGTGGCTGGGGCGACGCGGTCCCGCGCGAGGTGCTGGTGCCGGCGATGCCGCCGGACGCCGACTCGGTGCAGGAGTGGCTGTCCGGCATGCGGGGGAGCCGGGTCGACCTGAGGGTGCCGCAGCGCGGCGACAAGCGGTCGCTGATGGAGACCGTGGCCCGCAACGCCGCGCAGTCGCTGGCGCTGCACAAGACCAAGCGGGGCAGCGACCTGACCTCCCGCAGCCTCGCGCTGCAGGAGCTGCAGGACTCCCTCGGCCTCGACGAGGCGCCGCTGCGGATCGAGTGCTTCGACGTCTCCCACCTGCAGGAGAGCGACGTGGTCGCCTCCCAGGTCGTGTTCGAGGACGGGCTGGCCCGCAAGTCGGAGTACCGCCGCTACGTCGTGCGCGGGTACGCCGGCCGCGGGGACGTGGCCTCGATCTACGAGGTGATCAGCCGTCGCTTCCGGCGGCACGTCGAGGAGCTGGCCGAGACCGGCGAGGTCGAGGGTGCGACCCCCGCCGAGCCGGCCGGAGCGGAGGTGCCCGCCGGGATCGACCCCGAGACCGGCCGCCCCCGCCGGTTCGCCTACCCGCCGAACCTCGTCGTGGTCGACGGCGGCGCGCCCCAGGTGGCGGCCGCGCAGAAGGCGCTGGACGAGCTCGGTGTCGACGACGTCGCGCTCTGCGGCCTTGCGAAGCGGCTCGAGGAGGTCTGGCTCCCCGGCGACCCGCACCCGGTGGTGCTGCCGCGCACCAGCGAGGGCCTCTACCTGCTGCAGCGGGTCCGGGACGAGGCGCACCGGTTCGCGATCGCCCACCACCGCAACCGGCGGTCCAGGACGATGACCGAGAGCGCGCTCGACGGGGTCCCCGGGCTGGGCGCCACCCGGCGCAAGGCCCTGCTCAAGCACTTCGGCTCGCTCAAACGGCTGCGGGCGGCGAGCGTCGAGGAGGTGACGGCCGTGCCCGGCGTCGGCCCGCAGACGGCCGCGGCCGTCGTCGCCGCGCTGGCCGACCCGGCCCGCAGCCGTCCCGCTCCGGCCGTCAACACGGCCACAGGTGAGATCCTGGACGACACGAGCGACGGCCCCGCCGTCGTCCCCGCCGTCGAGGAGCAGCCGTGAGCGAGTCCCGACCCGTCGACCCCACCCCGGTCGGGGACGTCGATCCCGGCGACGTCGCCGGGACCTCCGGTACCGCCGCGGCCGTCGACGAGGCCGAGATCGCCGCCAAGGGCGCACACCTGCCCGACCTGGTCATCATCACCGGCATGTCCGGCGCCGGGCGCAGCACCGCGGCCAACGTGCTCGAGGACCTGGGCTGGTTCGTCGTCGACAACCTGCCGCCCGCCCTGCTGCCGACCCTGGCGGAGCTGGGCGGCCGGTCCCGCGGCGACGTGGCCCGGATGGCCGCCGTGGTCGACGTCCGCAGCCGGGCGTTCTTCGCCGACCTCACCGCTGCGCTGGCCCAGCTCGCCGACGACGGCAGCGACCCGCGGATCGTCTTCCTCGAGGCCTCCGACGACTCGCTGGTACGCCGGCACGAGGCAGTCCGGCGGCCGCACCCGCTGCAGGCGGACGGCCGGCTGGTCGACGGCATCGCCCGCGAGCGCGAGATGCTGCGCGACCTGCGCGCCGAGGCCGACATCGTCCTGGACACCACCGACCTCAACGTGCACGAGCTCGGCTCGAAGGTGATCGCCGCCTTCGAGCAGACCGAGCCGGGGCTGCACACGACGATCATGTCGTTCGGCTTCAAGTACGGGCTGCCGGTCGACGCCGACCTGGTGGTCGACTGCCGGTTCCTGCCCAACCCGCACTGGGTGCCGGAGCTGCGGCCGCTGAACGGGCGGGACGAGCCGGTCCGCGAGTACGTGATGGCCCAGCAGGGCGCCGACGACTTCCTCGACACCTACGAGCACCTGCTGGACGTGATCGGGGCCGGCTACCAGCGCGAGGGCAAGCGCTACGCGACCGTCGCGGTCGGCTGCACCGGCGGCAAGCACCGGTCGGTCGCGATGGCCGAGGAGCTGGCCCGGCGGCTGACCGACCACGGCGTCGACACCGCGGTCGTGCACCGCGACCTCGGGCGGGAGTGACGTGCCGGCGACGTCGGACCGGTCTGCGTCCCCGCCTTCTGCCGTGGTGGCGCTCGGGGGCGGGCACGGGCTCGCCAACGCCCTCAAGGCGCTGCGCCGGGTGACCGACCGGCCCACGGCCGTCGTCACCGTCGCCGACGACGGCGGCTCCAGCGGCCGGCTGCGCCGCGAGCTCGGCGTGCTGCCGCCCGGCGACCTCCGGATGGCGCTGGCCGCGCTGTGCGGCGACGACGACTGGGGCCGCACCTGGAGCGACGTGGTCCAGCACCGGTTCCGCAGCGAGGGCGAGCTGCACGAGCACTCGGTGGGCAACCTGCTCATCGTCGCGCTGTGGGAGCTGCTGGACGACTCGGTGGTCGGCCTGGACTGGGTGGCCCGGCTGCTCGGCGTCGACGGCCGGGTGCTGCCGATGAGCGTCGTGCCGCTGGACATCGAGGCGACGGTGGAGTTCGACTCCGGCCGGGTCGACACGGTCTGCGGGCAGGTCGCGGTCGCGACCACCGCCGGCCGGGTGCGCAGTGTCACGCTGCTGCCGCCGGCCCCGCCCGCCTGCCCGGAGGCGGTCGCCGCGGTGCGGGCCGCCGACTGGGTCGTGCTGGGGCCGGGCTCGTGGTTCACCAGCGTGATCCCGCACCTGCTCGTCCCCGAGCTCGCCCAGGCCCTGCAGACGACCTCGGCCCGACGGCTGCTGGTGCTCAACCTGCAGGCCCAGCCGGGGGAGACCGAGGGGTTCACCCCCGAGAGCCACCTCGAGGTGCTGGCCCGGCACGCGCCCGGCCTCGAGCTGGACGCCGTCCTGGCCGACTCGTCCGGGGTGACCGACCCGTCCGTCCTGGAGGCGGCTGCTGCGGCGATGGGCGCGAAGCTCGTCCTCGCCCCGCTCGCCCGGGACGAGCACCCGGACCAGCACGACCCGGACCGTCTCGCGGCGGCCTTCCGCGACCTCTTCTCCCCTGACCGACGTACGAGTGACAGGATCTGAGCCCATGGCCATGACCGCCGCCGTCAAGGACGAGCTCGCCCACCTGACGATCACCAAGCCGTGCTGCCGCAAGGCGGAGGTGTCGTCGATGCTGCGCTTCGCCGGTGGCCTGCACATCGTCAGCGGCCGGATCGTCGTCGAGGCGGAGGTCGACGCCGGCGCCACCGCCCGCCGGCTGCGCAAGGACATCGCCGAGGTGTACGGCCACGCCTCCGACATGGCGGTGGTCGCTCCCGGCGGCCTGCGCAAGGGCAGCCGCTACCTGGTGCGGGTCGCCAAGGACGGCGAGGCCCTGGCCCGGCAGACCGGCCTGCTCGACGGACGTGGCCGCCCGGTGCGCGGGCTGCCGCCGCAGGTCGTCTCCGGCTCGGTGTGCGACGCCGAGGCGGCCTGGCGCGGCGCCTTCCTGGCGCACGGCTCGCTGACCGAGCCGGGCCGGTCGTCCGCCCTGGAGATCACCTGCCCGGGGCCGGAGGCCGCCCTCGCGCTGGTCGGTGCCGCGCGCCGGCTCGGCATCAGCTCCAAGGCCCGCGAGGTGCGCGGGGTCGACCGGGTCGTGGTCCGCGACGGCGACGCGATCGGCGCGCTGCTCACCCGGCTCGGCGCCCACGACAGCCGGCTCGCCTGGGAGGAGCGGCGGATGCGCCGCGAGGTGCGGGCGACCGCCAACCGGCTGGCGAACTTCGACGACGCGAACATGCGCCGCTCGGCCCGGGCCGCCGTGGCCGCCGGCGCCCGGGTGCAGCGGGCGCTGGAGATCCTCGGCGAGGAGATCCCCGACCACCTGCGGGTGGCCGGCGAGCTGAGGCTGGCCCACAAGCAGGCCAGCCTCGAGGAGCTCGGCGGGCTGGCCGACCCGCCGATGACCAAGGACGCCGTGGCCGGCCGGATCCGGCGGCTGCTGGCGATGGCCGACAAGAAGGCCGCCGACGACGGCGTCCCCGGCACCGAGGCCAACCTCACCCCCGACATGCTCGACGCCTGACCCCCCAGCCGCCGCGCGGCCCGAGTTGATCACGTTAACGTGATCAACTCGGACTCCCCGAGGCCTGCAGGCCGCGGTAAGTCCGGGTTCGCCGCGGTCAGTACGGCCGAGGACGGCACCAGCGGGCACCCGCAGCGCCGCGGACGGGCGGTCGCGGTCGCCGAGCCGGTGGGTACGCCGGTGGGTACGCCGGGTGCCCACCTGCCGGAACGCCCGGCCGGGCCTCCCGGCGGCGTTGGGTAGGGTCGACGGGCACGGAGGCTGGGACAACTCGAGGAGACTGGCGTGACGGTCAAGGTGGGCATCAACGGCTTCGGCCGGATCGGGCGGAACTTCCTTCGCGCCGCGCTCGCGCAGGGCAGCGACATCGAGGTCGTGGGCACCAACGACCTCACCGACAACAAGACCCTCGCGCACCTGCTCAAGTACGACAGCATCCTGGGCCGGCTGGCCGAGGACGTGACGTACGACGACGAGCACATCATCGTCGGCGACCACCGCATCCGCGCGCTCGAGGAGCGCGACCCCGGCGCCCTGCCGTGGAAGGAGCTCGGCGCCGACGTCGTCATCGAGTCGACCGGCTTCTTCACCAACGCCGACAAGGCCCGGGCCCACATCGACGGCGGCGCCTCGAAGGTGATCATCTCGGCGCCGGCGACCAACGAGGACTTCACCGTCGTCCTCGGCGCCAACGACGACCAGTACGACGCGTCCAAGCACCACATCATCAGCAACGCGTCCTGCACCACCAACTGCCTGGCCCCGATGGCCAAGACGCTGAACGACGCCTTCACCATCGAGCGCGGCCTGATGACCACGATCCACGCCTACACGGCCGACCAGAACCTGCAGGACGGCCCGCACAAGGACCTCCGCCGGGCCCGCGCCGCCGCGCTCAACGTCGTACCGACCAGCACCGGCGCCGCGAAGGCGATCGGCCTGGTCCTGCCCGAGCTCAAGGGCAAGCTCGACGGCTACGCGCTGCGGGTGCCGATCGCCACCGGCTCGGCCACCGACCTCACCGTCACGGTGGGTCGCGACACCAGCGTCGAGGAGGTCAACGCGGCTTTCCGGGCGGCGGCCGACGGCCCGCAGAAGGGCTACCTCAGCTACACCGAGGACGAGATCGTCTCCAGCGACATCGTCACCGACCCGTCGTCGTGCATCTTCGACTCGAAGCTCACGAAGGTCATCGGCAACCAGGTCAAGATCGTCGGCTGGTACGACAACGAGTGGGGCTACTCGAACCGGCTGGTCGACCTCGTGAAGCTCGTCGGCTCGTCCCTCTAGGCCCCGCCACGTGAAGACGGTCGACGACCTCGGGGACCTCGCCGGCAAGCGGGTGCTGGTCCGCTCGGACCTCAACGTGCCGCTCGACGGCACGACCATCACCGACGACGGCCGGATCCGCGCGAGCGCGCCGACCATCGCCGACCTCGCCGACCGCGGCGCCCGGGTCGTGGTCTGCGCGCACCTGGGCCGGCCGAAGGGCAAGCCGGTCGAGCAGTACAGCCTCGCGCCGGTGGCCGAGCGGCTCGCCGAGGTGCTCGGCCGGCCGGTCGCCTTCGCCACCGACACCGTCGGCGACTCGGCCCGGCAGACGGTCGAGAAGCTCGCGGACGGCGACGTCGCCCTGCTCGAGAACCTCCGCTTCAACGCGGGGGAGGAGAGCAAGGACGCCGGCGAGCGGGCCGCCTTCGCCGACCAGCTGGCCGCGCTGGCCGACGTCTACGTCGGCGACGGGTTCGGCGCCGTGCACCGCAAGCACGCCAGCGTGTACGACGTGCCGCAGCGGCTGCCGCACGCCGCCGGCGAGCTGGTCGAGGTCGAGACGCAGGTGCTGCACCGGCTGACCGGCGACCCCGAGCGGCCCTACGTCGTGGTGCTCGGCGGGTCGAAGGTCTCCGACAAGCTCGGCGTGATCGACAACCTGCTCGACTCGGTCGACCGGCTGCTCATCGGCGGCGGCATGGTCTTCACCTTCCTCAAGGCGCAGGGCCACGAGGTCGGCAAGAGCCTGCTCGAGGAGGACCAGCTCGACACCGTCCGCGGCTACCTCGAGCGGGCCGAGGCCAAGGGCGTCGAGATCGTCCTGCCGGTCGACGTCGTCGCGGCCACCGAGTTCTCGGCCGACGCCGAGCACGACGTCGTCGCCGCCGACGCGATCCCGGCCGACCGGCTCGGCCTCGACATCGGCCCCGAGAGCGGGAGGCTGTTCGCCGCGAAGATCGCCGACGCGCGCACCGCGTTCTGGAACGGCCCGATGGGCGTGTTCGAGATGGCGCCGTACGCCGAGGGCACCCGCGCCGTCGCGCAGGCGCTGACCGAGGTCACCCAGGCCGGCGGGCTCACCGTCGTCGGCGGCGGCGACTCGGCCGCTGCCGTCCGCGCCCTGGGCTTCGACGAGGGCGGGTTCGGCCACATCTCGACCGGGGGTGGCGCCAGCCTCGAGCTGCTCGAGGGCAAGGAGCTGCCCGGCCTGACCGCCCTCGAGGACACCCCACCGGAGGACTGAGCACACATGGCACGCACCCCGCTGATGGCGGGCAACTGGAAGATGAACCTCAACCACCTCGAGGCGCTCGCGCTGGTGCAGAAGCTCGCCTTCTCGCTCACCGACGACGACTTCGACGCGGTCGAGGTGGCGGTGCTGCCGCCGTTCACCGACATCCGCTCGGTGCAGACGCTGGTCGACGGCGACAAGTACCGCATCGTCTTCGGCGCCCAGGACTGCTCGCCGCACCCCTCCGGCGCGCACACCGGCGAGATCGCCGCGTCCATGCTGGCCAAGCTCGGCTGCTCGTACGTCGTCATCGGGCACAGCGAGCGGCGGGCCGACCACCACGAGGACGACGCGCTGGTCAACGCCAAGGTGAAGGCCGCGTTCGCCGAGAAGGTCGTGCCGATCCTCTGCGTGGGCGAGCCGCTGGAGGTACGCCAGGAGGGCCGGCACGTCGAGCACACGCTGGCCCAGCTCGACGGCGCGCTCCAGGGAGTAGGTGCCGACCTGGCCAAGCAGGTCGTGATCGCCTACGAGCCGGTGTGGGCGATCGGCACCGGCGAGGTCGCCACCCCGGAGGACGCCCAGGAGGTCTGTGCAGCGATCCGGACCCGGCTCGCCGAGCTGTACTCCGGTGACCTGGCCGACGGCGTACGGGTGCTCTACGGCGGGTCGGTGAAGGCCGGGAACGTCGCCGCGATCATGGCCCAGACCGACGTCGACGGCGCCCTGGTGGGCGGCGCGAGCATCGACCCGGACGAGTTCGTCGGCATCGTGCGGTTCCGCAAGGCGGCCGAGCAGGCCGAGCAGGCCCAGCCCGCACACGGGTAGCCGGTAGGCTGTCCTCTCGGCCGGGCCACCACGCCGCCCGCACCGGATCAGCACGCCGCACCACCACGTACCCACGCCGTAGCTCTGGAGTCGACCACCGTGCAGCTCGTCCTGCAGATCGTCCTCATGATCACCAGCCTGTTGCTGATCCTGCTCGTGCTCCTGCACAAGGGAAAGGGCGGCGGCCTGTCCGACCTGTTCGGCGGCGGCGTCTCGTCCTCTCTCGGCGGGTCCTCGGTGGTCGAGCGCAACCTGGACCGGCTCACCATCGGCCTCGGCATCGTCTGGGTCGCCGCGATCGTGGCGCTCGGGCTGCTGCTCAAGGGCTGAATTCCCGAACACCTCTCGACCGCAGCCCGACGACCTAGACTGAGACCGCCGGGGACCACCCAGGACGCCGAGCGCGACCTGACGACGCTGGGAGCAGCACGTGGCAAGTGGTAACGCGATCCGGGGCAGCCGGGTCGGAGCCGGGCCGATGGGCGAGGCGGAGCGCGGCGACGCCGCCCCCCGCTTCCGCATCTCCTACTGGTGCGCCAACGGTCACGAGACGCGGCCCAGCTTCGCCGAGGACACCGCGGTGCAGGCGCCGGAGACGTGGGACTGCCCGCGCTGCGGCTTCCCGGCCGGCCAGGACGAGGCGAACCCGCCCACCCCGCCGCGCACCGAGCCGTACAAGACGCACCTGGCCTACGTGAAGGAGCGGCGCAGCGACGCCGACGGCGCGGCCATCCTGGAAGAGGCGCTCAGCAAGCTCCGCGGCAAGTAGGACGCCGCTCGGCGGTCCGAGGCCGGCCACCGGGTCGACCCCTGGTCCGGCGTCGGGAACGGTCGGCGGCCCGGCCGCGACTCCCCAGTAGCCTGCCCAGCGTGACGCCCGCCCACGAGCCCGCCGAGGTCCGGCGGCGCGTGCACGTCTCCGGAATCGTGCAGGGAGTGGGCTTCCGCCCGTTCGTCTGGCGCGAGGCCACCGCGCGCGGCCTGACCGGCTGGGTCGGCAACGACCCGCAGGGCGTCGTCCTGGAGGCGGAGGGCGACCCGGCCGCCGTCGATGCGCTGCTGGACGCGCTGACCCGGCCGCCGCCGCTGGCCCGGGTCGACGAGGTCCGGGCCGAGCCGCTGCCGGTCAGCGGCGGCACCGGCTTCGAGGTGCGCCTCAGCGACACCGCCGGCCCCCGGCGGGCGCTGGTGTCGCCGGACACCGCGACCTGCGCCGACTGCACCCGCGAGCTGCACGACCCGGCCGACCGGCGCTACCGCCACCCTTTCGTCAACTGCACCTCGTGCGGCCCCCGCTACACCATCGTCACCTCGGTGCCGTACGACCGGTCCCGCACCACGATGGCCTCGTTCCCTCTCTGCGACGCCTGCCGGGCCGAGTACGACGACCCCGGCAACCGCCGCTTCCACGCCGAGCCGGTCTGCTGCCCGGCCTGCGGCCCCACCCTGCGGCTGCGCCTGTCCGACGGCGCCGACGTCGAGGGCGAGCCGATCCCGGCCTGCGCACGGCTGCTGCACGACGGGCTGGTCGTGGCGGTCAAGGGTCTGGGGGGCTACCACCTGGCCGCCGACGCCCGGCAGCAGAGCGCCGTCGAGGCGCTGCGGCGGCGCAAGCACCGTGAGGACCGTCCGTTCGCGCTGATGGTCCCCGACGTCGACGCCGCCCGGGCGCTGTGCCACCTGGACGACCAGGAGCGGGACCTGCTGACCAGCGCGGCCCGCCCGATCGTCCTGCTGCGCCGCCGCGCCGACGCCGAGGTCGCGGCAGCGGTCGCCCCCGGCTCGCCGGACCTCGGGCTGATGCTGCCGTACACACCGGTGCACGCGCTGCTGCTGCAGGCCTTCGGCGGCCCGCTGGTCCTCACCAGCGGCAACGCCTCCGACGAGCCGATCGCCTTCGACGACTCCGACGCCGCCGACCGGCTGGGCGGCATCGCCGACGCGTTCCTCGTGCACGACCGGGCGATCCGCACCCGGGTCGACGACTCCGTGCTCCGGGTGGTCGCCGGACGACCGCTCCCGGTGCGGCGCTCGCGCGGCTACGTCCCCGGCCCCGTCGCCCTGCCGCAGCCGAGCCCGCAGCCGGTGCTGGCCTGCGGCTCGGCGTTGAAGAACACCTTCTGCCTGACCCGCGACGGGCACGCGTTCGTCTCCCACCACGTCGGCGACCTGGACGACTACGCCACCCTGCAGTCCTACCTGGACGGCATCAGCCACCTCACCGGTCTGCTCGACGTCGACCCGACCGTGGTCGCGCACGACCTGCACCCGGACTACCCGTCGACCCGGTACGCCGTCGGGCTCACCGGCGTGGAGCTGGTCGGCGTCCAGCACCACCACGCGCACATCGCGTCCTGCCTGGCCGACAACGGCATGGCCGGGCCGGTCATCGGGGTGGCCTTCGACGGGGTCGGGCTCGGCACCGACGGGACCGCCTGGGGCGGGGAGTTCCTGGTCGCGGACCTGGCCGGCTTCGAGCGGGTCGCGCACCTGGACCAGGTGCCGATGCCCGGCGGCGACGTCGCGGTCCGCCAGCCGTGGCGGATGGCCGCCGCGCACCTCTGGGCGGCCTACGACGGGGCGTACCCGCCCGGCCTGGCCGTCGCTGAGCGGCAGGGCCGCCGGTGGGACGAGGTGCTCTCGGTGGCCCGCGCGGGGGTGAACTCGCCGCCGACGTCCAGCGCCGGCCGGCTGTTCGACGCGGTGTCGTCGCTGCTCGGCGTACGCGACACGGTGACCTACGAGGGACAGGCGGCGATCGAGCTCGAGCACACCGTCGACCCGGGGGAGACCGGCAGCTATACCGTGCCCGTCACGACCGACCCGGTGGCGCGGGTCGTGGTCGGTGAGCTGGTCCGCGCGGTGACCGAGGACCTGCTGCGGGGAGTCGCGGTCCCGGTCGTCGCCGCCCGCTTCCACAACGCGCTCGCGGACGTCGTGCTCGAGGTCAGCCGCCGGCTGCGCCACCGCGACGGCCTGTCGACGGTCGCGCTGTCCGGAGGGGTGTTCCAGAACGCGCTGCTGGTGACCCGGTGCCTGCAGCGGCTGGAGGGCGACGGGTTCACGGTGCTGACCCATCGGAAGGTCCCGCCCAACGACGGTGGGCTCAGCCTCGGCCAGGCCGCGGTCGCGGTGGCCCGGCTGCGGGCCGCTGCGGGCCGCTGAGGCGGCGCCGGGCTTGGGTGAGGGTGAGACGGCCGGCACGCGACGTCGGTCTGGCCGGCGGGTAGCGGCACCTCTGTTCTTGTGTCCACGGGCGATCGGCACCGATCCGGGGGGACACGTAAGACGGCGCAATTGCCTGCAGCGCACTGGTGAAGTACCGGTGCCGGCGTTGCGCCGTCGTCGGTGTCCAGGCTCCAGCGGCCAGCAGGGTCGAGGGAGGGCCTCGCCTGGTTCGATGCAAGCGGCTAGGCCAGCCGGTAGACGATCTCCTCGACATCGGTCGTCTCGCGTGCGACCTCGACGAAGCCGCATCGCTCGAGGACCTTCGCCGACCCGACGTTCGTGACCGCGACGTGGGCCAACAAGGGCCGCTCGGTGACTTCGTCGAGCAGGGCGGCAAGCGCCGCGGTGGCGATGCCTCTCGCCCACGCCGCGCGGTCGTACCAGTAGCCCACCTCGCGTTGCTCGTCGCCGAAGCAGCCGATCCAGCCGACGACCTCGCCGTCCACGACGACCGTGCGACGGATCAGGGTCGGGTCGGAACGGATCTTCGCGTCGTGCGCCACGAAGGCGTCCCAGTCGCGCGCCGCGAACACGGCCATCTCGTTGGCGAGCGGGTCGCGCTGGTGCTCGAACAGGATCGGGAGGTCGTCGAGCGTCGTCTCGCGGAGAACCAGGTCCATGCGGCGAGCCTAGGACCGCACACCGACGCGGGCGAGCGGAGCGGAGTGCACGCGCTGTCGTCAGCTGGGGAGGTGTCTCAGCGCATCGCTGTAGACCAGCAGGACGGCGAAGCCGGCCGCGATCGCGTTCACGATCCAGAACCGGACGACGATGGTCGACTCGCTCCAGCCGACCAGCTCGAAGTGGTGGTGGATCGGCGCCATGCGGAACAGGCGCCGCGGTGTGCCCCGGCGGCGGGTCCACTTGAACCAGACCCGTTGCAGGAAGCTCGAGGCGCCGACCCCGACATACAGGAACCCGATGACGGGCACGAGCAGGGTGAGGCCGAGACCGGAGCAGACCACGACCAGGCCCGCCCCCAGGGCCAGTGATCCGGTGTCCCCCATGAAGATGGTCTTCGGTTTGATGTTCCACCACAGCAGGCCGCCCATCGACCCTGCCAGGCAGGCAGCCACCAAGGTGAGTTCCAGTGCGTGCGGCACCTGGTAGATGCTGTGGTGACGGAAGACCCAGAAGCCGATGCCGGTGAGCACGAGGAAGGTCACGACCGCGGCGCCGGAGAGCAGCCCCTCGATGCCGTCGGTGAAGTTCACTGCGTTCGTGCTTCCCCAGAAGATCGCCATCAGCACGAGGACGTACAGCCAGTTGGGAAGGCTCAGGGCGGTGTGCTCGCAGTTCGTGAACGCGAGCTGCCGGCAGCTCCCGGGCGAGGTGACCACGGCCAGCGCGTACCCCAGGCTCACGAGGGTCTGCAGGACCGTCTTCTGCAGCTCCCGCAGGCCCAGGTTCCGCTCCCGGAACACCTTCATCCCGTCGTCGAGCAGGCCGACGGCGCCCATGGCCACGACGGCCAGCACCGCGGCGACGCCGACTCGGCTCGGGGGGTGACCCGAGACGGCCAGCGCGACGGGGAAGACGGTGACGAGCGACAACGGGGCCACGGCCCCTCCCATGGTCGGGGTGCCGGCCTTCTGGGTGTGGTGGTGCATCTCGTCGTGGATGGGCTGGCCGACACCGCTCCGGCGCAGCAGCCTGATCAGGAACGGGGTCAGCACCAACGTGAGGGCGAACGACATCCCGCCGGCGACGAGCAGAGCGACCACCGAGCGACGATAGATGATCGGAGTCGGACCGCAGCCGACGACACTCCTGCGTGGCGCCGTGGGCACGCATTCTTGTCCAGCGTCACCCACCTGGCGCCGGCAGACGTCCGGCCGTCCGAGGGGCGTTTGCCTGGCTGCGTGGCCGAAGCCCGCTCCGTGGTGGCCGCCGAAGCACGTCTTGCAAGGTATCGCCGGAGCTGACTGGCCGGGGTTGCTGGCTCGCAGACGGGGGCCAACCGGTGCGCGGCACCCGGGCACCGGTTGGCCCCCGTCTCACCGTCACCGTGAGGGGGCTGCGCTGAGGCGGCCCGGAGCGCCGCTCAGTCCAGCGCGGCCCGGGTGGCCCGCCAGAGCACGTGGTACAGCGTGGTCTGGACCTCCTGCACCCGGTGCACCGACGACGACGGGATCGCGAACAGGTGCTGCAGCGCGTCCAGCTCGGCCATCTTGCCGCCGCCGTAGCCGGCCAGCCCGACCGTGACCATGCCGACCTTCGCCGCCTGCTCCAGCGCCGCCAGGACGTTGGCCGACCCGCCGCTGGTCGACAGCGCGACTGCGATGTCGCCGCTGCGGCCGAAGGCCTTGACCTGCCGGGCGAACACCACCTCGAAGCTCACGTCGTTGGACAGCGCAGTCACGACCGCGACGTCGTTGGTGAGACCCAGGGCCGGCAGCGGGCCGGCCGGCGGAGGCGGGTCGACGAAGGTGTGCACCACGTCCTGGGCGTCCGTGCTGCTGCCGCCGTTGCCGAACGCGAGCAGGGTCCCACCCGCGGCGAACGCCTCGGCGAGCCGCGCCGCGCAGTCCGCGACGGCCGTCGCCTGCGCGGCCCCGACCTCGCGGCGCAGCGTGACGATCTCGTCGATCTTCTGCCGGGCCGACTCCGCGGCCGCGTCCAGCACCGGCTGGGCCTTGCTGCCGCCGCCGTACAGGAACGGGTAGAGCGACTCGACGCCGTCAGGCACCTGCGGGGACGACTCCTCGGGGGAGTCGAAGAAGACGTGCACCAGCTCCCACAGCAGGTGGTACGCCGTGACGTGGCCCTCCTTGACGATGTGCGGGTCGTCGGAGGGCACCAGCAGGCAGTGGTCGGCCTCCTTCCCGGCGAGCACGTCGCCGCCGTCGCCGCCGACCAGCGCCATCGTGAGCATGCCCGCCTCGCGGGCGGCGGCCAGCCCGGCCCGGACGTTCACGCAGCTGCCGTCGCCGGAGATGCCGAGGGCGATGTCGTCGGGCCGGCCGAGCACCTGCACCTGGTGGGCGTAGACGCCGTCCAGGCCGCGGCGCTCGGCCACGCCCATCAGGGTGGCGGCGTCGCTGACCAGCGACAGCGCCGGCAGCGCCCGCTTGCCGACGATGACCGGGTGCACGAACTCGACCGCGACGTGCTGGGCGTCGGTGGCGCCGGCGCCGTTGCCGAACACCAGCAGCCGGCCGCCGCGGGTGAAGCGGGCCGCCATGTCGCGGCACGCCTCGGCCAGCGCGGTGGCCTGTTCGGCCAGGTGCTGCACGGGGGCTTCCCGCCGCTCGAACGCGTCGGTGACCACGCCCTCCAGGGACGTGCTGGTGACGGTCACGGCAGCCTCCTCGTCGTGTGCCTTCCTCTCACGCTACGCCGCCGCGGCGGGCCTCAGCAGATGCGTGGCAGCGGGTCCCCGACCAGCATGTCGATGAGCCGGTGACCGCCGAAGGTGGTGCGGCCGAGGACCCGGCCGGGCGGCTCCTCCTTGACCTCGCCGACGATCGCCGCGTCCTCGCCGGACGGCAGCGCTCGCATCGCCGCCAGCGCGGCGTCGGCGTGCTCCGGGGCAACGAAGGCGACCAGCTTGCCCTCGTTGGCGACGTAGAGCGGGTCGATGCCGAGGATCTCGCCCGCACCGACGACCTCGGGCCGGATCGGCACCCGGGACTCCTCCAGGACGATGCCGACCTCGGCCGCCATCGCGATCTCGTTCAGCACGGTCGCGACGCCGCCGCGGGTCGCGTCGCGCATGCAGCGCAGCCCCGGCCCGCAGGCGGCGATCAGCGCGTCGGCCAGCGGCCACAGCGACCGGGTGTCGCTGCGCACGTCCGCCTCGATGTCCAGGTCGCCGCGGGCCAGCAGGATCGCCACCCCGTGGTCGCCGATCGTGCCGGACACCAAGACCTTGTCGCCCGGCACCACCCGCTGCGGGGCCAGGTCCAGGTCGTGCTCGAGGACGCCGAGCCCGGTGGTGACGATGTACATCGAGTCGCACTTGCCGCGCTCGACCACCTTGGTGTCGCCGGTCACGACCGAGACCCCGGCCGCCCGGGCCGCTGCGCCCATCGCGGAGATCTCCGCCTCGAGGACGTCGCCGGACAGCCCCTCCTCGAGCACCAGCGCGGCGGACAGCCCCACCGGCCGGGCGCCCGACACCGCGAGGTCGTTGACGGTGCCGTTGACGGCCAGCTCGCCGATGGAGCCGCCGGCGAACCGGATCGGGCGCACCACGAACGCGTCGGTGGTCAGCGCCAGCCGGGAGCTGCCGACGGTCAGCAGCGCGGCGTCGGAGAGCTGGTCCAGCGCGGGGTTGGCCAGCAACGGCACGACCAGCCCCTCGACCAGCGCCCGGCTGGCCTTGCCGCCGGCGCCGTGGGCCATCGTGACGTGCTCGTCGCGGAACTTCTGCGGCCGCCGCCGCATCTGCTCGATCCGCTCACCGACCTGGTCCTCGGTGACGTCCGGTGCCACCTGCCCGCGCACACCGCTCATCGGAGCACCTCGAGGGTCAGCCGCTGCTTCGCGTACTGGCCGTAGTTGTAGTAGGCCGCGCAGGCACCCTCGGAGGACACCATGCAGGTGCCGATCGGCGTCTCCGGCGTGCAGGCGGTCCCGAAGACCTTGCACTCCCAGGGCTTGAGCACGCCCTTGAGCACCTCGCCGCACTGGCAGGCCTTGGGGTCGGCGACCCGGACGCCGGGCAGCTCGTAGCGCAGCTCCGCGTCGTACTTCGCGTACGCCGGGGCCAGCTGCAGGGCCGAGTGCGCGATCGACCCGAGGCCGCGCCACTCGAAGAACGGGCGCAGCGAGAACACCTGGGCCAGCACCTTGAGCGCGACCGGGTTGCCGTCGTAGTGCACGACCCGCCCGTACTGGTTCTCGACCTCGGCGCGGCCCTCTCTGAACTGCTTCATGATCATGTGCACCGACTGCAGCAGGTCCAGCGGCTCGAAGCCGGCGCACACCAGCGGCATCCCGAAGTCGCGCGAGATCCACTCGTACGGGCGGCAGCCGATGACCGTGGACACGTGCCCCGGGCCGAGGAACGCGTCCAGTCGCAGGTCGGGGGAGTCCAGGATCGCCTTGATGGCGGGAATGATCGTGACGTGGTTGCAGAACACCGAGAAGTTCTCGATGCCCTCCTTCTCGGCCCGCAGGATCGTCAGCGCGGTGGACGGCGCGGTGGTCTCGAACCCGATGGCGTAGAAGACCACCTGGCGGTCGGGGTTCTCCCGGGCGATCCGCAGCGCGTCGAGCGGGGAGTACACCATCCGGATGTCGGCGCCGCGCGCGTTGGCGTCGAGGAAGGACCCGCGGCTGCCGGGGACCCGCATCATGTCGCCGAAGCAGGTGAGGATGACGCCGTCGCGCTCGGCGATGGCGATGCCGTCGTCGACCCGGCCCATCGGGATGACGCACACGGGGCACCCGGGCCCGTGCACCAGCTCGATGGCCTCGGGCAGGTGGTCCTGCACTCCGTAGCGGTAGATGGTGTGGGTGTGCCCGCCGCACACCTCCATGATCTTGTAGTGCCGGCCGGGCTCGCACAGTGACGTGATCTCGCGGCCCAGCACCGCCGCCAGCTCGGCGTCGCGGAACTCGTCGACGAACTTCATGGTCACTCTCCCGACTCGGGTTCGGACAGTCGTTCGATGGCGACACCGGCGTGCACGAGCAGCCGGTCACCCGGGGCGACCGGTCCGACCAGCTCGGTGGCGACCAGCTCCTCGCGACCCTCGTCGTCGAGGCAGCGTGCGTCGCTGTCGGTCACCGACGCCACGGTGAGCGGTACGGCCACGTCCCCGCAGGTGATGCAGCCGGGCTCGTTGGAGCAGACCGGCCCGGCCGACGCGCGGGCGGGGACGACGGGGACGCCGATGAGGTTCGTCATTCGATGCTCGACTCGGCCACGGCCTGCAGCTCGTCGGTGAACGCCTGACCCATCATCTCCAGCATCGACAGGGCCTCGGCGGCCTCCTTCTCGTCGACCTTGGACATCGCGAAGCCGACGTGGATGAGCACGTAGTCGCCGATGTTCAGCTCCACGTCCTCCATCAGGCCGATGTTGATCTTTCGCTTGACGCCGACGACGTCGACGAGGGCCAGCTGGTCGTTGCTCCCAGGCAGGAACTCCACGACCTGACCGGGGATGGCGAGGCACACGGCTAGATCCCTCCACTCTGAGCCCGCACAGGGGTCCCCTGTCGAGCATGGTCGTCGGGATGATCAGGGGCAAGGCCGTCGGAAGGCCGGTCGGGCTGGTGGGGGTGGTCGGGCTGGTCGTGGTGGTCGTGGTGGGTGTGGGCGGGCACCAGCTGGTCCGGCCGCTCGGCGACCGCCGAGGTGTCGACGTACTCGAGCCACTCCAGCACCACCTCGTCGCCGCCCTCGGCCGCGACGTCCAGCGAACCGCAGGCCGGGCAGGCGGGCGAGGGGTCGTGGGCCTCGAAGTCGTGCCGGCAGTCCCGGCAGTGCCCCCGGACGGGGACGACCACGACCTCGGTGGCCGCGCCCTCGGCCGGACTGCCGACCGCGGCGATCTGGAAGGACTGCTCGAAGGCGTCGGCGACCACCCGGTGCACGGCGCCGATGCGCACGCCGATCCGGGCGACCGGGCGTTCGCCGGCTCGACGCAGGACCAGGTCGAGCACGCCCTCGGAGTAGCTCATCTCATGCATAGGCCGGCGGGTTCCCTTCGCTACATCGAGCGCATGCGCAGGTAGCGCTTCACGTCGGAGATCGAGCGGATGCCGACGGCGACGCCGACCAGTGCGACGCCGGCGACGACAACCGTGGTGATGATGCCGACGGTCCTCATGGCTTGTCCTTCCTGGAGGTGACCTGCTCCGGTGAGCGAGCGCCCACCGGCGAGCTGTTCGTGCGGAGTCCGAGCTGCTGCTCGAGCACCTCGTGGACCAGGTCGACGGCGCGGTCCACGGCCGCGGCGACAGCGGGGGTGAGACCGATGCCCTCGCCGACGTCGGCGGGCTGGCAGCCGACGACGTAGGTCGGCGGCAGCGAGCCGCCGAGCTGACCGAGGCTGGCGAGCACGGCGACCGGCGCCATGCCGTGCGCGTCCAGCTCGCCCTCGCCGAGGTCGTCCGGCCCGACCTCCAGCACGCGGAGGTCGCCGGGCTCGCCGTCGCCGGGCATCGCGTCCACGACCAGCAGCGCGTCGTAGCCGTCGAGCAGGTCGTAGGCCAGGTGCATGCCGCGGATGCCGTAGTCGACCACCTTGACGCCCTCGGGCATCGGCCCGCCGGCGAGCCTGCGGGCGACCTCGCTGCCGAACGCGTCGTCGGTGAGGAACAGGTTGCCGATGCCGGCCACCAGCACGTTGGCGGTCACGGGCGACCTCCCGACTGCTGCGGCGCGGACGACGGCAGCCCGAGCGGCTCGACCTCGTCCGGCGCGAAGTAGTAGAAGCGGCCGGTCGTGTCGTAGAGGTCGCGGCCGGGGTCGTCCTCGAGCACCACCGCGACGTGCCGGCCGCCGTCGACGTCGAAGTAGACCCGGGAGACGATCGCGGTCTGCCCGGCGAGGAACAGGTCCTGCGCGTCGGCCCGGCGGGACGGGCGCAGCACCACCCGGCTGCCCTTGGCGACCGGGACCCCGTCGACCAGCACGGCGTCGACCTCCGGCTGGGCCCGGGCGTCCTGTCCCTCGTCCCACCACGGCACGTCGTCGTCGATGGTGTCCGGCACCTCCGACGGCTCGGACCACACCGGGAACGGGTCGGTCGCCAGGTCCGGTGAGAGGTCGGGTGAGAGGCCGGAGCCGTCCTCGCGGGCGCGCTCCGGGTCGGCCGAGCGCCGGGCGCCGTGCAGGAGGCCGAGCGCCTCGTCGGTCATCGCGTCGCAGCGGGCCAGGATCGCGGCCGCCCGCGGGTCGGTGCCCCGCGCCTCGGCCTTCTCCTCCTCGGTCATGGTCATCACCCGCAGGGTGAGGATCTCGTCGATCTCGGTGGCGTCGAACAGGTCGCCGGCGCTCTCGGGCGCGATGCTCGGGTGGTCGCCGAGGACGATCGGGGAGACCAGGACCGCGTCGGTGCCGTCGTCGGCGGCGATCATGACCGGCCAGCAGCGGTGCTGCGTGCAGGACGCGGTGTCCGCGTCGGCCCAGTCGGGGCCGTCCAGCAGCGAGACGAACCGGGTGCCGGACGCGGTCATCAGCAGATGGGTGCCGACGAAGGAGTAGCGCGCGGCGACGTCGCGGGCCGGCCAGCCCGGCTCCTCCGACGGGGACCAGCCGGTGCGGTTGTCCACCCGGACACCGACCTTGACCAGCCGGGGGTCGGCGCCCGGCCGGGCGGTGAGGGTCACCGCGCCGGACACCCGCCACCGGCTGCGGACCAGTCGGCCCACCAGCTGCCCGCCGTCGTGGAGCTCCTCGACCTCCTCGCCGGCATCGACCTGCACCGGGTAGGTGACCCCGTCCGCGAGCTCGTCCAGCCGCAGCCCCAGCAGCGGGACCTCACGGGTCACCGCCTCGTGGAACGGGATCCACCGGGTGCCGTCGACCTCGAGCTCGCCGACCCGCTCCCAGCCGCCGTCGGCCGGCCGCTCGACCACCCGGGCCTGCACCTGCAGGAAGCGCAGGTAGAGGTCGAGGGTGGCATCGCCGTTGTCGCCGTCGGCGGCCTCGACGACGACCTCGGCCGACATCGACGGCTCCTCGCCGACCCCGGCGGCCGCCGCGCCGTCAGGACCGAGGATGCCGAACTGCCAGCGCACCTGGTTCTTGGCCGACGACGCGCGGTAGGGGTAGAGCAGGTAGCCCTCGTAGAGGACGGCGTCGGCGACCTGGCGGGCCGCGGTGAGGCTCACGGGGAGACCACCTCCGCGGGCAGCAGGTCGGCCACCGTCTCCTCCCACGAGGTCAGGCCCCGGGCGGTGCGGTGCCGGGCCAGCGCCGAGATGGTCTCCTTGTCGAGCCGGATCCAGCCGCTGCCGGGGAAGTACAGGTCCATCAGCTCGCGCCAGGTCGCCACCGGCATCCGGCAGGACGCCTCCAGCGACCAGGACAGCTGCTCGGCCGCGAACCCGGTCTCGCCGCGGGTGAAGACGGTGCCGCTGAACAGCAGCACCAGCGGGACGTCGCCGCCCTCGAGCGCGTGCAGGTACTTGGTGGCCGCCACGTCGAAGTCGTAGGTGCAGGAGACCGGGAAGTCCACCTCGGTCGACTCGCGGAACCCCTGCACCATCGTGGACGCGTGCGTCCACAGGAACGGTTTGAGCGTGCTGGGGTAGCGGTCCGGGGTGCCGAACAGGTCCTCGAGGCCGACCCGCTCGGCGCCGTCGTACGGGCGGCGCTGCGGCTCGATCTTCAGCTGGGCGCGCAGCGCGAGGGCGTGCACGACCGCCCCGCTGGTCTCGGTGATCCGGAGCCGGAACAGCAGGTGCGGAGCGGCCGCGTGGGTCTGCGGCCGTACGTCGAGCACCTCGATGCCGAGGGCGGTCACGCCGGCTCCGCAGGGCGGCTCCGGGTGCGCACCCGGTCGAAGAACTCGTCCAGCTGCCGGCGCACGTCCTGGCCGCCGTCGAACCCGCGCCAGAGCGTGCGCAGGTGACCGACCAGCTCGTAGCAGACGTCGATCGGCACCAGGAACGCCTCGACCCGCTGGTCCTCCGCGCGCACCAGCAGCGCCTCGACGTCGGGACGCAGCGTCGCGATGCCCGGTGCGGCAGCCACCACCCGGTCCCAGGCCGACAGCGGCAGCTCGGACTCGGTGGCCCCGGCCGGACCGGGGTAGAACGCGACGACGCGCTCCAGCGCCGAGTTGAGGAACAGGAACGCCGTGCCGACCGGCAGCTCCAGCTCGTCCCAGACCGGGACCGCCAGGTCGGGGAAGGACAGGTAGCGGTCCGGGACGGCGCGGTAGGCGATCTCGGCGTCGTCGTTGATGAACAGCAGGTAGCAGGGCCGGCAGGTGCACAGCAGCGACCTGCTGCCGAGGTTGACGACGTGCTGGTGCTCGGCTGCCACCGGTGCGCCGCACATCTCGCACCGTTCGTACGCGGGGGGCTCGGGCCGGTTCGCACGGATCCGGGCCAGCACTGCCAGAGCGCCGGCTGGGGTGCTCCCCGGCTGGCTCATGCCGGGACCGGCGCCCGGACGGCGACCTCCACGGCGCCGTCGCGCTCGAGGAGGGGAACCGGGTCGAGGTGGCGGTCCGGCTGGTCCAGGTCGGCACCGGCCTTGCGGACGTCGAAGTGCGCGCCGCAGGCCCGGCAGGTCAGCACCGCGCTGCCGGGCGTGGCCGGGGCGCGAGCCATGCCGGCGTCGGCCAGGCTCGCGCCGCACGCCGCGCAGGCGTCCCGGTACGCGTACACGCCGGACAGCAGCCGGCACAGCACCAGCCCGCTGCCGTCGACCTCGACCCGGAGCAGGCCGCCGACGGCCAGCTCGTCCAGGGTGGCCGCCGCCGCCCAGTGCACGCCGCCGGCCGGCTCGGCCGCGCGCAGGCGGGCGGTCAGCGACTCGACCGGGATCATCCCCGGTGTGGCCGCGGACTTCTCCTGGACCTCGATCCGCACGATCTCCGGCGCCGCAGCCCGCACGGCGTCCTCGACCGCGAGCTCGAGGGTGACCGCCGAGGAGGCGCAGCCGTCGCAGCTGCCCAGCAGCTCCAGGCGCACCACCCCGTCGTCGGTCACCTCCACCAGGCGCACGTCACCGCCGTGCGACCCCAGGTAGGGCCGGACGTCGTCCAGCGCGCGCTGCACCCGGTCCGCGGCCCCGTACGGGTGCAGGCCGTGGACGAGCAGCAGCCCGGACACGAGGCTGTCACCCGCCAGCGCGGCCAGCAGGTCGTCGGTCAGCGCACCCTGCTCGTGGGCGAGCTCGAGGACCCGCTCCAGCCCGGCGCCGTACAGGTCGACGACGAGCCGGAGCAGCTCCTCGGCGCGCTCACGGGCGACCGGGCCGCCGACGGCGCTGGCCTCCAGCAGGGCCTCGATGCGCTCGCCCACCGCCTCCGGATCGGGTACGGCGGTCACTCCTCACCCGAGACGGCGGCCGTGGGGGAGTGGACCTTCTTCAGCGTCTTGCCCTCGCCGAGATACATGTGCACTCCGCACGGCAGGCAGGGGTCGAAGCTGCGGACGGTCCGCATGATGTCGATGCCCTTGAAGTTCTCCCTGGTGTTCTCCTCGAAAAGCGGCTGGTCCTGGACGGCGTCCTCGTACGGACCCGGCGTGCCGTAGACGTCGCGGGGGTTGGCGTTCCACGGCGTCGGGGGGTACGGGTGGTAGTTGGCGATCTTCCCGTCGCGGATGACCATGTGGTGCGAGAGCACACCCCGGACCGCCTCGGTGAAGCCGCAGCCGATGCCCTCGTCCGGGACGTCGAACTTCTCCCAGGTCTTGGTGCGCCCGGCCCGGATCTCCACCAGCGCCTTCTCGGCGAAGTGCAGGGCGGCGGCCGCAGCGTAGGCCTGGAAGTAGGTGCGGGCCCGGTTGCGCTCGATGGTGTTGCTCCACTGCGGGACCTTCCACTCGAAGGACACCGGTCCCTTGAGTGCGGTCTTGGGCAGGTTGATCTGCACGCTGGTGCCGGTCGACTTGATGTAGCCGATGTCGACCAGGCCGGCCAGCGCCGTCGACCAGAGCCGCGCGAGCGGGCCGCCGCCGGTGTCGAGGGCGAGGTGGTCCTTGCCGTCGTACCAGCGTGGCGACATGACCCAGCTGTACTTGTCGTCCAGGTCGCGCTTCTGCGGCTTGGGGTTGGTGTGCTGGTTCCACGGGTGCCGGCGGTCGACCGGGTTGCCCAGCGGGTCCTTGGTGACGAACATCTCCTGGTCGGTCCAGTCGTCGTAGTACGAGCTGCCGAGCAGGATCCGGATGCCGAGGTTGATGTCCACCAGGCTGTGGGTGACGAGCTTGCCGTCGACCACCACGCCTGGGGTGACGAACATCTTGTTGCCCCAGTTCTCCATGTCCTTGTAGGCGAAGTTGCAGTGGTCGGGGTCCTGGAACGAGCCCCAGCAGCCGAGCAGGGTGCGCCGCAGCCCGACCTGCTCGTAGCCGGGCAGCGCCTCGTAGAAGAAGTCGAACAGGTCGTCGTGCATCGGCACGACCTTCTTCATGAACTCGACGTAGCGCATGAGCCGGGTGATGTAGTCGGTCATCAGCTGGATCGTCGCCACGGTCCCGACGCCGCCGGGGTACAGCGTGGACGGGTGGACGTGCCGGCCCTCCATCAGGCTGAACATCTCCCGGGTCCACCGGCTGACCTGCAGGGCCTCGCGGTAGAACTCGCCGGTGAACGGGTTGAGCGCCCGCATGATGTCGGCGATGGTCTTGTAGCCGTGCGCGTCCACGTGCGGCGACTTGGTGTTCTCGGCCTTCGCCAGCACCCCCGGGTTGGTCTCCTTGACCATCCGCTCGCAGTAGTCGACCCCGACCAGGTTCTCCTGGAAGATGTTGTGGTCGAACATGTACTCCGCGGCCTCGCCGAGGTTGACGATCCACTCGCCGAGCGCCGGCGGCCGGACGCCGTACGCCATGTTCTGCGCGTAGCAGGAGCAGGTGGCGTGGTTGTCGCCGCAGATGCCGCAGATGCGGCTGGTGATGAAGTGCGCGTCGCGCGGGTCCTTGCCCTTCATGAACAGGCTGTAGCCGCGGAAGATCGAGGACGTGCTGTGGCACTCGGCCACGGTCATGTTCGCGAAGTCGATCTTCGTGTAGATGCCCAGGCTGCCCACGATCCGGGTGATCGGGTCCCAGGCCATCTCGACGAGCTCGCGGTCCTTCGACGACGTGGTGCCGGTGCGCTCTTGGGTGGTGGTCATCGAAGTCCGTCCCTGCCCTCGGAGGTGTGTCGGCCGGTCACCATGTGCGCTTCGCCCCCGTGAGCAGCTCGCTGCTGGGCCGGCGCCACTTGGGTTCCTTGTTGAGGGTGCTCGTGGTCTTCGCGCGGAGGGCCCGGATGGTGCGCCCGTACGCGCCGATCGAGGTCGTCGAGAGCTTGCCGCCCGGCGGCTCGTCCATGAACGGCATGAACTTGTCCGGGAAGCCGGGCATCGTGCAGCCGATGCAGATGCCGCCGACGTTCGGGCAGCCGCCCACACCGTTGATCCAGCCGCGCTTGGGCACGTTGCACTTGACCACCGGGCCCCAGCAGCCGAGCTTGACGATGCACTTGGGCGAGCCGTACTCGGTGGCGAAGTCGCCCTGCTCGTAGTAGCCGGCCCGGTCGCAGCCCTCGTGCACGGTCATGCCGAACAGCCAGGTCGGCCGCAGCGCTTCGTCCAGCGGGATCATCGGTGCCTGGCCGGTCGCCTGGTACAGCAGGTAGGTGATCGTCTCGGACAGGTTGTCGCCCTGCACCGGGCAGCCCGGCACGCAGACGATCGGCAGGCCTGCCTTGCTCTTCCAGTCCCAGCCGAGGTAGTCGGGCACGCCCATCGCGCCGGTCGGGTTGCCCGCCATGGCATGGATGCCGCCGTACGTCGCGCAGGTGCCGACGGCGAGGACCGCGAGCGCCTTGGGGGCGAGCCGGTCCAGCCACTCGCTGGTGGTGACCGGCTGGCCGGTCAGCGGGTTGTTGCCGAAGCCGCACCAGTAGCCGTCGCCGGCGAGCTTCTCGTTCGGGATCGATCCCTCGACCACCAGCACGAACGGCTCGAGCTCGCCGCGGTCGGCCTTCCAGAACCACTCGAGGAAGTCGTCGGCGCCGCCGGCCGGCCCGCACTCGAAGTCGATCAGTGGCCAGTGCACTGCGACTTTCGGCAGCCCCGGGAGGGCACCGAGCGCGATCTCCTCGATGCTGGGCTGGGTCGCGCCGGTCAGGGCGACCGAGTCACCGTCACAGCTGAGTCCCGCGTTGATCCAGAGCACGTGGACTGTGGTGTCTTCGGCCGCTACGGCCTCAGCAGATGGCATTTTCAGCCTCCTGGGGGCACCTGCGTGTGGAGGGGCCCGTCACGCCGTAGACGGCCAGCGGGTGCCGGTCTGTGCGACGTACATGACGTCCTATGCCCGCGCGATGATCAGTTGTCAAGGAATGTCCTGCTGTCATCACGAGACGGTCATGTCCGGTGACAGCCGGCTGCGTTCGGCGACGCAGAACCCGTACGCGGCGGGCCCGCCGCGACCGTCGACCCGGGGTCGGGAACCGGTTCGCCCCTAGGGTGCTGGCCATGTCCGGACCACTCGAGGGAACCCTCGTCGTCGACCTTTCCCGCGCCCTCGCCGGGCCGCACGCCGCGATGATGCTCGGTGATCTCGGCGCCCGGGTGATCAAGGTCGAGAACCCCGACGGCGGCGACGACAGCCGCGGCTGGGGGCCGCCGTTCGTGGACGCCGATGGCGTCGCCGACCAGGGCGAGAGCACGTACTTCTTCTCCTGCAACCGCAACAAGGAGTCGGTCACCGCGGACCTCAAGTCCGAGGCGGGCCGCGACCTGCTCACCCGGCTGGTCCGGCAGGCCGACGTGCTGGTGGAGAACTTCCGCACCGGCGTGCTGGACCGGCTCGGTTTCCCCGTGCAGCGGCTGCACGAGCTCAACCCACGGCTGGTCGTGCTGTCGATCACCGGGTTCGGCCACGACGGGCCGGAGGGCGGCCGGGCCGGCTACGACCAGATCGCCCAGGGCGAGGCGGGGCTGATGTCGCTGACCGGCTCCGGTCCGGACCAGCCGACCCGCGTCGGCGTACCTATCGGGGACCTGCTCGCCGGCATGTACGGCGCGTACGGCGTGGTGGCCGCCCTGCACGAGCGGGACCGCACCGGGCTCGGGAAGGTCGTGCGCACCTCGCTGCTGGCCGCCATCGTCGGCGTGCACGCCTTCCAGGGCACCCGCTACACCGTCACCGGCGAGGTGCCGCACGGACAGGGCAACCACCACCCGTCGATCTGCCCGTACGGCCTGTTCAGCTGCGCCGACGGACTGCTGCAGATCGCGGTCGGCAGCCAGGGCCTGTGGCAGAAGCTGGCGGCCGAGTACGACCTTCCGGCCGACGCTGCGGGGTTCGCCACCAACGCCGACCGGGTGCGCAACCGGGACGCGGTGATCGCCGCGGTCAACTCCGCTTTCGCCGCCCACCCGCTGGCCGAGCTGCTGCCGCGGCTGGCCGAGATCGGGGTGCCCGCGGGGGAGGTGCGCACCCTGGACCGGGTCTACAGCTGGGACCAGACGGTGTCGCAGGGCCTGCTGGTCGACGTCGACCACGCCCTCGCCGGGAGGCTCACGCTGCCGGGGCCGCCGCTGCGCTTCGACGGCGACCCGGTGCAGCAGCACGCCGCACCGCCGCTGCTCGGCCAGCACGACGACTCGGTGCGGGCGTGGCTGGCCGAGGTCGAGGCGGCCGACGTCGAAGGGGAGCGGGGGTCCTCGTGAGCAGCCCCGGGGCCCTCGAGCTGATCGAGGCCGTCCTCGACCCCGGCAGCTGGTCCCGCTGGGACCGGCCGCTGCCGCCGGAGGAGGGGCTCGACCCGGCGTACGCCGCCGCGCTGGCGGCCGCGCGCGAGCGCACCGGGCTGGACGAGGCGGTGGTCACCGGTGAGGGCCGGATCCGCGGCCGGCGGGTCGCCCTGGTCGCCTGCGAGTTCGGCTTCCTCGCCGGCTCGATCGGGGTGCGCGCGGCGGACCGGCTGGTGGAGGCGGTGGAGCGCGCAACCGACGAGCGTCTCCCGCTGCTCGCCTCGCCCACCTCCGGGGGTACCCGGATGCAGGAGGGCACCACGGCGTTCCTGCAGATGGTGAAGATCACCGCGGCGATCGGCCGGCACAAGGCCGCCGGCAACCCCTACCTGGTCTACCTGCGCAACCCGACCACCGGCGGGGTGCTCGCGTCGTGGGGCTCGCTCGGTCACGTCACCGTCGCCGAGCCGGGCGCCCTGATCGGTTTCCTCGGCCCTCGCGTCTACGCGGCGCTGTACGGCGGGGAGTTCCCGGCCGGCGTGCAGACCGCCGAGAACCTGCTCGCGCACGGCATCGTCGACGCGGTGCTGCCGCCGGAGGAGATCCCGGAGATCCTCGACCGGGCGCTGGCGGTGCTCTCGGCACCCCGGGACGGGTCGCCGGACACCGCGCCGGCGCACGAGGACGACGACGCGTACGCCGGGTGGGGCGGCTCGGCCGGCTCGGGTGGCTCGGCCGGCTTGGCTGACGCGGGCGGCTCGACTCGTGCAGCCGGCTCGGGTGGCGCGGCCGGCTCGGGTGGCGCGGCCGGCTCGGGTGGCGCGGCCGGCTCGGGTGGCGTGGCCGGCTCGGGTGGCGCGGCCGGCTCGGGTGGCGCGGCCGGCTCGGGTGGCGCGGCCGGCTCGAGTGGCGTGGCCGGCTCGGGTGGCGCGGCCGGCTCGGGTGGCGTGGCCGGCTCGGGTGGCGCGGCCGGCTCGGGTGGCTCCGACGCGGACGTCCGGGACGTCGAGGACGTGCCGGCCTGGGAGTCGATCCGCCGGTCCCGGCGGCCCGAGCGGCCCGGCGTACGGCAGCTGCTGCGGAGCGCGGCGCGCGACGTCGTGCCGATGCGGGGGACCGGCGCGGGGGAGATCGACGCGGGGCTGATCCTGGCGTTGGCCCGCTTCGGCGGCGCCCCGTGCATCGTGCTCGGTCAGGACCGGCAGAAGCAGTCGACCGGAGCACCGCTCGGGCCGGCCGGGCTGCGCGAGGCCCGGCGCGGGATGCGGCTGGCCGACGAGCTCAAGCTGCCGCTGGTCACCGTCATCGACACCGCCGGTGCCGCGCTGTCGAGGGAGGCCGAGGAGGGCGGGCTCGCGGGTGAGATCGCCCGGTCCCTGCAGGACCTGGTGCTGCTCGACGCGCCGACCGTCTGCCTGCTGCTCGGCGAGGGAGCCGGCGGGGGAGCGCTGGCGCTGCTGCCGGCCGACCGGGTGATCTGCGCCCAGCACGGCTGGCTCTCGCCGCTGCCGCCCGAGGGGGCGTCCGCGATCATGTACCGCACCACCGAGCGGGCGGCCGAGATGGCGGCCGAGCAGGGCGTCCGGTCCCTCGACCTGCTCCGGGCCGGCATCGTGGACCGGGTGGTGGCCGAGCGCCCGGACGCCGCCGACGAGCCGGCCGCGTACCTCGCCCGGGTGGCCCGCGTCCTCGAGGCCGAGCTGTCCGGCCTGCTCCGCCGCGACCCCCGCACCCGCCTGGCCGCCCGCCTGGCCCGCTACCGCGCCCTCGGCTCCCCCTGACCCACCCCCGCCCCTCCCCTCCCCACCGCCCCCCACCGCCCCCGGGAGACCGAGTTGATCACGTTAACGTGATCAACTCGGACTGACCGCGGCCTGCAGGCATCTGTCAGTCCAGGAACGCCGCGGAGAGTACGGCCGACGGGTGGTTGTCCCCAGGATCGGGAGACGTTCGCCACCTCCACAGGTGTCGCGCTGCCACCCGCCGGCAGGCTCGTGGCCTTCACAGTGGACGTCATGGAGGGCGAGCTCGCTCGGATCGAGGCACGGCAGCGCGGGTTCGTCACCCGCGGGCAGGCGCTCGACTGCGGCTATACCGATGACCAGATCCGCGAGCTCGTCCGACACAAGGCGTGGACCCGGCTGCGCCGCGGGTCCTACGCGCGGACGTCCACCTTGGTGGGGAAGGGCGACTCGGCGCGCCACGCACTTCTGGTGCGCTGCGTCATGCATTCACTCGTCGGACGTCCGGTGGTTGCCGGCTACTCCGCGCTGGCGGTGCTCGGCGTACCGCTGTGGGGAGTGCGGGCGGGTCAGGTGCACGTGCACCGCGAGCCGGGGCGGAGCGCCCGCACCGAGGCCGGGGTGTCCCACCACGTCGGGGATCTGCCGGACCACGAGATCACCGAGGTCGACGGGCTTCTCGTGGCGGTGCCCGAACGCGCCATGGTGGACGCCGCCCGCGACATACCCTTCGAGCAGGGCGTCGTGCTGTCGGACGGTGCACGCCGCCTGCTGGCCGCCGACCTCGATCAGGCCATGGAGATCCTGGAGCGGCAGCGTGACTGGCCAGGTTCCATCCACGCGCATCGCGCTCTTGACTTCTCCGACCCGCGAGCCGCCACCGTCGGCGAGTCCCGCGGCCGGGTCGCCATCGCGCGGGTCGGCCTGCCCAAGCCTGAGTTGCAGTACCGCATCGACTCGTCGTCGGGACGGCTGCTCGGCATCAGCGACTTCTACTTCGACGGCATGGCAACCGCTGCCGAGTTCGACGGTCGGCTCAAGTACGGCCGTGCCCTCTACGAGCGAGACGGGCGCCTCGATGAGGGCATCGACCTCGGCGAGGTCGTCTGGCAGGAGAAGCGCCGCGAGGACGCGATCCGGGACGCCGGCCACGAGATGGTCCGATTCATCTGGTCTGAGCTGGACGGGCACGACGGCGCGCTGCGGGCCAGGTTCCTTCGTGCGTTCGCGCGGGGCAGTCACCCGGGACGAGGCCGCGCGTCCTGAGGCGGCCGACTCCGCCTGCCCACGCTGACTGTGGCGATCATGGACTGACCGCGCCCTGCAGGCCTCGGCCAGTCCGAGTTGATCACGTTAACGTGATCAACTGGGCGGCGCGGGACCCACGGGGCGGGGCGGGGCGGGCGCGGGGGCGTCCCCTAGGGTCCTCGGCATGCGGGTGCTGATCGCTCTGGGCGGCAACGCCATGACGGGTCCTGGTGGCAGCGCGACCCCGCAGGACCAGGACCACGCGATCGGTGTCGCCATGCAGCGGGTCGCCGACCTGGTGGCCAGCGGCGTCGAGGTCGTGCTCACCCACGGCAACGGCCCCCAGGTGGGCAACCTGCTGGTCAAGAACGAGCTCGCCGCGCACGTGGTCCCGCCGGTCCCGCTGGACTGGTGCGGCGCGCAGACCCAGGCCAGCGTCGGCTTCCTCATCCTCGACGCGCTGGACAAGGCCCTCGCCGACCGCGGGGTCGACCGCCGTACGGCGACCGTGGTGACCCGCACCCGCGTCGACGGCGCGGACCCCGGCTTCACCCGCCCCACCAAGCCGGTCGGGCGCTACCTGCCGACCGACCAGGCGAAGACGCTGATGGAGCACGGCCAGACCTGGGAGGACCGCGGCGAGCGGGGCTGGCGCCGCGTGGTGGCGTCCCCCGAGCCCCTCGAGGTCCTCGACGCGGTCACGATCCGCGCCCTCGCCGACCTCGGGTACGTCGTGGTGGGAGCCGGTGGCGGTGGCATCCCGGTCGTCCGCGACCCCGACGGGACGCTCCGCGGGGTCGAGGCGGTCATCGACAAGGACCTCGCCGCGGCGCTGCTCGCGCCGCAGGTCGGCGCCGAGGTGCTGGTCATCGCCACCGACGTCGACCACGTGGTGCTCGACTACGGCACCGACCGCGCCCGCCCGCTGGAGCGCGCGACCGCCGCCGAGCTGCGCGAGATCGCGCGCGAGCAGGAGTTCGCCAGCGGCAGCATGGGACCCAAGGTCGAGGCCGCCCTACGGTTTGTCGAGAACGGCGGCCGGCGGTCGGTCATCACGTCGCTGGAGCAGATCGAGGAAGCGGTGCACGGACGAGCCGGCACCGTCGTCGAACCAGAGAGGGCCTGAGCCATGTCGCAACCCCTGCCGATCGAGGTCCACAAGGTCGCGCTCGAGAGCGTCTCGGACGCCTCCGGGCTCGCCGATCTGATCGACAAGGGGCTCATCGAGGCCGACAGCGTCATCGCCGTCATCGGAAAGACCGAGGGCAACGGCGGGGTCAACGACTACACCCGGATCATCGCCGACCGGGCGTTCCGCGAGGTGCTGGAGGCCAAGGGCAGCCGCCCGATGGCCGCGATCAAGCAGATCCCGATCGTCTGGTCCGGCGGCACCGACGGCGTCATCTCGCCGCACGCCACCATCTTCGCGACCACGACGGCGGACAAGGTCCCGGCGACCGACGAGCCGCGCCTGTCGGTCGGCTACGCGATGAGCGAGCAGATCTTCCCCGAGGACATCGGCCGCCTGCCGATGGTCGAGAAGGTCGCGGCCGGGGTGAAGGTCGCGATGGAGCGGGCCGGCATCACCGACCCCGCCGACGTGCACTACGTGCAGACCAAGACCCCGCTGCTGACCCTCGAGACGATCACCGACGCCAAGCGCCGCGGCCACGAGGTGTGGACCGAGGACACGCTGAAGTCGATGGACGTCTCCAACTCGACGACCGCGCTCGGGATCGCGGTGGCGCTCGGCGAGATCGACATGCCCACGGCGGAGCAGATCCACAAGGACCTGTCCCTCTACTCCTCGGTCGCCTCCTGCTCGTCCGGTGTCGAGCTGGACCAGGCCCAGATCGTCGTCCTCGGGAACGTGCGGGGCGTCGGCGGCAGGTTCCGCATCGGCCACAGCGTGATGAAGGACGCCCTGGACGCCGACGGCGTCTGGGAGTCGATCCGCAACGCCGGGCTCGACGACCTGCCCGAGCGGCCGCACACGAGCGACATCAAGGGGCGAGTGGTCAACATCTTCTGCAAGTGCGAGGCCGACCCCACCGGCCGGGTGCGCGACCGGCGCAACATCATGCTCGACGACTCCGACGTGCACTGGCACCGCCAGATCAAGTCCTGCGTGGGCGGTGTGGTGGCGTCGGTGACCGGCGACCCGGCGGTCTTCGTCTCGGTCGCGGCGGTCCACCAGGGCCCCTCCGGTGGCGGCCCGGTCATCGCGATCGTCGAGCCCTAGCCGGTCGCCCGGGCCAGCAGCCGTACGACGGTCGCGTCCGACGTCTGCCCGAAGTCGCTGTAGTACCTGCTGACCGCCCCGAACCGCCGGGGCGTCAGCAGGGCCACGACCTCGTCGGCCTCGGCCGTCAGCATCGGCAGGGTGGCGGCGGCGACCACCGGCGCAGCCAGCACCAGGCGCCCGGCCCCGGCGTCCCGCAGCGACACCAGCGCGGCGCGGGCGGTGACCCCGGTCGCGACGCCGTCGTCGACCACCACCACGGCCCGGCCCGCGACCGGCTCCCGCGGCCGGCCGCCGCGGTAGACGGCCACCCGCCGCGCGCACTCCGCCCGCTCGGCCGAGACCTGGTCGGCCAGGGCGTCGCGGGTGAGCCCGAGCGAGGCCAGCCCGACGTCGTCCCACAGCACCGGGCCGCCCTCGGCCAGCGCCCCCACCCCGAGCTCCGGTCGCTCCGGCGGGGCGACCTTGCGTACGACGAGCACGTCCAGCGGGGCGCCCAGGGTCGCGGCCACCGGCGCCGCCACCTCGACGCCGCCGCGGGCCAGCCCGAGCACGACCACGGCCGGCTCGTCAGCGGCCGGCGTCGTCCCGACGGCAAGGTGACCGAGGCGCTCCGCCAGCCGCTCGCCCGCATGAGACCGATCGAGGAACCAGTCCGCGGTCGAGGTCATCAGCCGTCCTCAGCTCAGCGCGAGCCTATCCCGCGCTGCTGAGTCGACCAGCTCGGCGAAGCCCGACTCCTCGGCCCGCAGCGCGACGAACAGCTCGGGCGACAGCCGCCACAACGTGGTGGCCGTGGTCGCGGTGACGGTGGCGAGCCGCGGATGACCGAACCCGGATCCCCAGTCCCGAGCAGCCAGCTCGCCGAAGAAGTCGCCGGCCCGCAGCCGCCGGGCGGCTCGCCCCTCGACGTCCACGGCGAGCTCGCCGGCCAGCACGAGGTAGAAGTCCCGGTCCGCTGCCCACCGCCGCACCACGACCTCGCCGGGCGGCACCTGCACCTCGCGGCCCCCGGACTGCACCCTGGCCCGACCGGCGGCCGACAGGGCCGCGACCGCGGGATGTCCCGCGACCTTCTCCGAGCCGACCGTCGGCGCGGCCGTGGGTGGCACCGGGAGCCGTTCGGCATCCAGCTCGTGCTCGGGCTCGGCGGCCGCCGGCTGGGCGCAGGCGAGATGCTCGAGCACCGCGCGGACGTCGTCCTCGGTGCTCGCGTGGTTGAGCACGCACATCCGGACGGCGTAGTGCCCGTGCAGCCGGGTCGAGCTGACCATGCCCCGGCCGGACGCGGCCAGCGAGGCCACCAGCGCGGCGTTGACGGACATCACCTCCGCCGGCGAGCCGCCCTCGACCCTGCGGCGCAGGCAGACGATGCCGAGCGTCGCGGGCATCATCAGCTCCAGCCGGTCGTCGGCGCGGACGAGCCGCTCCGCCAGCTGGGCCAGGTCGAGGCAGCGGTCGATGGTCTCCCGGAAGGCGGCCAGCCCGAACGTGTGCACCGACATCCAGACCTTCAGCGCGCGGCTGGTCCGCGTCAGCTGCAGGCCGCGGGCCGCGAGCTGCACCTCGGTGTCGCCCGCCTCGGTCTCGGACAGGTAGTCGGGGAAGACGGAGAACGCGTGCTCCAGGGCGCGGGGCTCGCGGACCAGCAGGGCCCCGCACTCGATCGGCTGGTACAGCCACTTGTGCGGGTCCAGCGTCACCGAGTCGGCCTGCTCGATGCCACGCAGCTGCTCGCGACCCCGCGCGGTGAGAGCGGCGAAACCGCCGTACGCCGCGTCGACGTGCAGCCACAGGCCGTACCGCCGGCAGGCCTCGGCCAGCTCCGGCAGCGGGTCGACCGCGCCGGTGTTGGTCGCACCCGCGTTCGCGGACACGACCAGGGGACGCAGCCCGGCCGTGAGGTCGGCCTCCACGGCCGAGACGAGGGTGCCGGCGTGGAGGCGGTAGCTGTCGTCGGTGGGCAGCACCCGCAGCTGCTCGGGGCGGAAGCCGAGCGTGCGCGCCGCCCGCGCGACCGACGAGTGCGACTGGTCCGAGCAGTAGGCCACCGCCCGCGCGTCCATCGGGCCCAGCCGCAGCTCGCGGGCGCAGGCCAGCGCGGTGAGGTTGGCCGCGGAACCGCCGGACACCAGCAGGCCGCCGGCGTCGGCGGGGAAGCCGATCCAGTCCCGCATCCACCCGACCACCTCGAGCTCGAGCTGGCTGGGCCCGGCGGACTCCATCCAGTTGCCGACGTCGAGGTTCACCGCCGCGGTCAGCAGGTCGCCCATCGCGCCGGGCCAGGTGCTGCTCCCGGGGACGTAGGCGAAGTACCCGGGATGGGTCAGCACGCTGCGGTACGGCAGGACGTCGGCCAGGATCGTCGCGAGGACGTCGTCGTACGGCCGGCCGTGCTCGGGGGCCGGGCCACCGATCCGGTCCCGCATCTCGGCCGGGGTGGCGGTCCGCAGCACCGGTGCGCGGTGCCGGGCCAGCTCCACCAGCGCGTCCACGGTGGCGTAGCCGATGCGGCGCATCTCCTCGGCCGGCAGCTCCAACGGGTCGTCGGTGACCTGGTCCATCGCTCCCCCTCGTCGCGGCCGGCGTCCGGGCAGTATGCGCCCCGCCCGCGGCCCCCACCAGCCCGCGACCGCCCTGCGGCGGAGGGGCCGCCCGGGCGCTGGCTAGGCTCCGCAGGTGCCCGGCCGAGACCTGCCCGACCCCGGGTTCGCCGGTGACGACGGCCGGGCCGACCCGGCGCTGACCGCGGCGCTGGCCCGCGACCGGGGGGACCCGGCCTACCTGCCTGAGCTGCTGGCCGCCCTGCACCGGGCCCGCGTCCTGGCCCCGGTGGTGGCGCTGCTCGGCGAGTCCGAGACGGGCCCCGACGGGCTGGTCCGGGACAAGACCGCGGACATCGCCGTCCCCGTCCTGCTCGCGGAGGACGGCGGCCGCGGCCTGCCGGTGTTCAGCGACGTCGCGGCGCTCGCCGCCTGGGACGCCTCGGCCCGGCCCGTAGCCGTCGAAGGCGCCCGGGCTGCCCAGGTGGCGCTGGCCGAGGGGGCTGACGCGCTGGTGGTCGACGTCGCCGGCCCGGCTCCGGCGAGCCTCCCGGGACCCGAGCTGCGCGCGCTGGCCGAGGGCCGGGGCGCCCGGCCGGCCTGGGCCGACCCGGCGGTGGCTGCGGCGCTCGCCGAGGTCCTGGACCGCGAGCCGGACGCCCGAGCGGCCCACCTCGACCCCTGCGCCGGCCGCGACGCCCGGCTCACCGTCGTGCTGGCCGCCGACTCCGATGCCCCGGACGTGGCCGCCCGGCTGGTCGCTGCCGTGGCCGCGCTGCCGTCGGTGGCGGCGGGGGTCCGCGGCCTCGAGGTCGTCGTCACGCCTGGCTGAGCCGGGCGGCGCGACCCGGATGCCGGGGCTGCTGAGGACGACGAGCAGGTTCGTCCGGTACGCCGGATCCTGGTACCCTGACCGGGACCGACCTGGGTGTGCCGTCAGCCTGACGGGCGCCCGGGTGTGCAAGCGGAGGCCACCTCCCACCCGCACCGGCTGACGCTCCATCAGGCCGGCGGGTCCCGGTCCGGCCGGCACCGACAACCCCCACCGGGGTCGAGGGGCCGACTCGGTGCGTGCTCGCCCCCGGCGGGACTAGCGCGCACCGACGGGACGTTGTGGCTTCCGTGAGCTCCCGGCGCGGAAGCCTTTTTCGTGGCTGGGGGTCGTCCGTCTAGGAGGAGGCCACATCAGCAACGAGCCCAGGATCAACGACCGGATCCGCGTCCCCGAGGTGCGGCTTGTCGGTCCCGCAGGTGAGCAGGTCGGCATCGTCGCGATCGACGCGGCACTGCGGCTGGCCCAGGAGGCGGACCTCGACCTCGTCGAGGTGGCGCCGATGGCCCGCCCGCCGGTCTGCAAGCTCATGGACTACGGCAAGTTCAAGTACGAGACCGCGCAGAAGGCTCGCGAGTCGCGCAAGAACCAGGTCAACACGGTCATCAAGGAGATGAAGCTCCGGCCGAAGATCGACCCGCACGACTACGAGACCAAGAAGGGTCACGTGGTCCGGTTCCTCAAGCAGGGCGACAAGGTCAAGATCACGATCATGTTCCGCGGTCGTGAGCAGTCCCGCCCCGAGCTCGGCTTCCGGCTCCTGCAGCGACTCGCCGCCGACGTGCAGGAGCTCGGCTTCGTCGAGTCCTCGCCGAAGCAGGACGGTCGCAACATGATCATGGTGCTCGGCCCGACGAAGAAGAAGTCCGAGGCGCGCGCCGAGAAGGCTGCCGACAAGGCTGCCGAGCGGGCCCGCCGCGACTCCGACGAGGGAGACGCACCGGCCCCGGCCGAGGCGTCCGCCGAGGCGGCGAGCAACGCCGAGCAGTCGGTCTGATCCACCCGCACCACCCATCACGTCCCCGGCCACCGTCGGGGGTCCGCAGCACGAGCTCGCCCCCGGCGGGCGAGCACGACGAGGAGTTCCGACCCGATGCCGAAGAACAAGACGCACAGCGGCACCAAGAAGCGCTTCCGCCTGACCGGCTCCGGCAAGGTCATGCGCGAGCAGGCCAACCGCCGCCACCTCTTCGAGGGCAAGCCCTCGAAGCGGACCCGCGCCCTCGCCCTCGACGTCGAGACCTCGAAGGCGGACGTCAAGAAGGTCAAGCGCCTGCTCGGGAAGTAGCCGCCGGCCGGTCACCCGACCGGCCAGCAGCACCCGGCACGGCATTCCCCAGCAGCGCATCCCCAAGGAGAACAAGCAATGGCACGCGTCAAGCGGGCAGTCAACGCCCACAAGAAGCGTCGGGTCGTCCTCGAGCGCGCGAGCGGCTACCGCGGTCAGCGGTCGCGGCTCTACCGCAAGGCGAAGGAGCAGGTCACCCACTCCCTCACCTACGCCTACCGTGACCGGAAGAAGCGCAAGGGCGACTTCCGTCAGCTGTGGATCCAGCGCATCAACGCGGCGGCCCGGCTGAACGGCATGACCTACAACCGGTTCATCCAAGGCCTCAAGGCATCCGGGGTCGAGGTCGACCGCAAGGTCCTCGCCGACCTCGCCGTCAACGACGCCCCGGCCTTCGCCGCGCTGGTCGAGCTCGCCAAGGCCCACGCGCCGGCCGCCGGCACCAGCCGCACCAAGGACGAGTCCGCCGCCTGAGCGGACCCGTTCCCCGGACGCCCAGGTAGCCGCCCGGCACCTGGGCGTCCGTGTGTCCAGCGCCCGCGTACGCCGGCGCCCGCGAGGAGGAGACCGAGGAGGCGACATGGTCACCGGCCCCGAGCTCACCTCCACGAAGGCCGCCCGGGTCAAGGCCGCCCAGCGGCTGGGCAAGCGCGCCTTCCGGGCCCGGGACCGCAAGTTCCTCGCCGAGGGGCCGCAGGCGGTCCGGGAGGCGGTGGACCGACCGGGGACCGTGCACGAGGTGTTCGCGACCCGGGACGCCGCCGACCGGCACGCCGACATCGTGGCCGCGGCCGGGGCCGGCGGCGCCGCGGTCCACCTCGTCAGCGGTGAGGTGATGTCCGCCCTGGCCCAGACCGTGACGCCGCAGGGTCTGGTCGCCGTCTGCGGGCTCCTGGACCAGCCGCTCGCCGAGATCCTGGCGACCCGGCCGCGGCTGCTGGCGGTGCTCGCGCACGCCCGCGACCCTGGCAACGCGGGCACGGTGATCCGCGCGGCGGACGCGGCGGGTGCCGGCGGGGTCCTGCTCACCGGCGACAGCGTCGACCCGTACAACGGCAAGTGCGTACGTGCCTCGGCGGGCAGCCTCTTCCACCTGCCGGTCGCCATCGGTGGCCGGGTGGACGACGACCTGCCGGCCCTGCGCGCCGCCGGCCTGACAGTTCTTGCCGCAGACGGGCAGGCGGACGTCGACCTCGACCGGGCCGCGGACTCCGGCCTGCTCGACCGGCCGACCGCCTGGGTGTTCGGCAACGAGGCGTGGGGACTGCCGGAGCCCACCCGGGCGCTGTGCGACGAGGTCGTCAAGGTCCCGATCCACGGGCGGGCCGAGTCGCTGAACCTCGCGACGGCCGCGGCGGTCTGTCTGTACGCCTCCGCCCGGGCGCAGCGGCATCGGCCGTCCGGCTGAGCCGCTACCGGTGTCCGGCCACCGGTTCCCGACCGCGCGCCCGATCAGCCGGACGGCCCTGCGTCGCTAGGCTGATCCGGGTGACAGAGGTCACCGCGGGCTATGACGAGCACCCCGACGGGCTCGTCGTCGCCGACGCTCGGGGCGCGGTCGTCGTGTTCAACCGCGCCGCGGAAGTCATCACCGGCACCAGCGCGCAAGCCGCTCTCGGCAAGGACCTCGAGGACGCCCTCCCGCTGGAGACCCTCGACGGACGCTCCTGGTGGACCTGCGCCCAGCCCTACGGCGGGCTGCGCAGCGCGACCGGCCACCCGGAGCGCAACCTCATCCTGCCGGGCGGCAACGAGGTCCTGGTCACGGCGCGCTACCTGCGGGACGAACGGCGCGGTCCGGTCACCGGGGTCGTGGTGGCGCTGCGCGGCACCCGGCACCGGGCCCGCGAGGAGCTCAGCCGGGCCGAGCTCGTCTCGACCGTCGCCCACGAGCTGCGCTCCCCGCTGACCAGCGTGAAGGGGTTCACCGCGACCCTGCTCGCCAAGTGGGACCGGTTCAACGACGAGCAGAAGAGGTTGATGCTCGAGACCGTCGAGGCCGACGCCGACCGGGTCACCCGGCTGATCACCGAGCTGCTCGACATCGCCCGGATCGACTCGCACCGGGTCTCCGTACGCCGCCAGGCGGTGGACCTGGCCCGGGTCGTGGACCGGCACGTGGCCGCCATGGCGGCCCGGGGGGAGGACCCGGCCCGCTTCGTCGTCGAGGTCGCGGACGGCACCCCCGAGATGTGGGTCGACGCCGACAAGCTGGACCAGGTGCTCGGCAACCTGCTGGAGAACGCCGTCCGGCACGGCGCCGGCACCGTGACGATCCTCGTCGAGCCCGCCACCGAGGCCGGCGCCCCGGCGGCGTCGGTCACGGTGACCGACGAGGGCGAGGGCATCCCGGACGAGGCCCGCGACCGGGTGTTCACCCGGTTCTGGCGGTCCGGCCGACGGGGCGGCACCGGGCTCGGGCTCTACATCGTCCGGGGCCTGGTCGAGGCGCACGGCGGCCACATCGAGGTGGGCCGCGGGCCGTCCGGCGGGGCCCGGTTCCGATTCGTGCTGCCCGCCGCGACCCCGGACTTCGCCGACTAACCGAGCGCCCCGGCCCGCGGCGGGCCCCAGCCCCGCCCCCGCCCCGCCGAACCCGCGGTCGACCACGTAGACGTGGTCGACGCGCACCTGTCATGGCGTGTGCGCCGCGCCAACTGCAAGGCCGCCGCGCCAAGCGGCGCCCGGCGACGCCCCCTCGTTCAGCCGCCCGCCTAGACTCGGGCGCCGATCCGACCTTTCCGGAGCTCACGCATGTCCGCACCCAACAAGTCCTACGACCCCGTGCAGGTGACCCCCTTGAACGCCGACGAGGTCGAGCAGGCCCGCGACGACGCCCTGGCCGCCGTCTCGGCCGCCGCCGACCTCGACCAGCTCAAGGCGGTCCGCCTCGAGCACGCCGGGGACCGCTCGCGGCTGGCGCTGGCCAACCGCGAGATCGGCGCGCTGCCGCCGGCCGCCAAGGCCGACGCCGGCAAGCGGGTCGGAGCCGCCCGCCGGGCCGTCGCCGACGCACTGGCGGCCCGGCAGGAGCAGCTCGAGCAGGAGCGCGACGAGCGGGTCCTGGTCGAGGAGGCCGTCGACGTCACGCTGCCCTGGGACCGGGTGGAGCCCGGCGCCCGGCACCCGCTGACCACGCTGACCGAGCGGGTCGCCGACCTGTTCGTCGCGATGGGCTTCGAGTGGTCGGAGGGTCCTGAGGTCGAGGCCGAGTGGTACAACTTCGACGCCCTCAACATGCCGCCGGACCACCCGGCGCGCACGCTGCAGGACACCTTCTGGATCGGCTCCGAGGACTCCGGCCTGGTGCTGCGGACCCAGACCTCGCCGGTGCAGATCCGCACCATGCTGCGCCGCGACCCGCCGATCTACGCCGTGTCCCCGGGGCGGGTGTTCCGCACCGACGAGCTGGACGCGACGCACACCCCGGTCTTCACCCAGGTCGAGGGTCTGGTGGTCGACGAGGGCATCACGATGGCGCACCTGCGAGGCACGCTGGAGCACTTCGCCCGCGCCATGTTCGGTGCCGACACCGTCACCCGCCTGCGTCCGTCGTACTTCCCGTTCACCGAGCCCAGCGCCGAGATGGACCTGCGCTGCTGGATCTGCCACGGGGAGTCCGTCAACAACCCGGACCGGCCGTGCCGGACCTGCTCGTCCGAGGGCTGGATCGAGTGGGGCGGGTGCGGCATGGTCAACCCGCGGGTGCTGGTGGCCTGCGGCGTCGACCCGGAGCGCTACAGCGGGTTCGCCTTCGGCATGGGCATCGAGCGGACCCTGATGTCCCGGCACGGCGCCGAGGACATGCGCGACATGGTCGAGGGCGACGTGCGCTACGCCCGTCCCTTCGGGACGGAGCTCTAGTGCGGCCGCTGCAGTTGCCACGAGTGCGGACGGAGATCTGATGCGGGCCCCGTTGTCCTGGCTGCGCGAGTACGCCGAGCTGCCGGCCGACCTGACCGGCCGCGAGCTCGGCGAGCGGCTGGTCGCCGCCGGGCTCGAGGTCGAGACCGTCGAGCAGCCCGGTCACGACATCACCGGCCCGGTCGTGCTCGGCCGGGTGCTGGCCTTCGACGAGGGGACCGCGTCCAACGGCAAGACCGTCCGGTGGTGCCAGGTCGACGTCGGCGAGGCGGAGCCGCGCGGCATCGTGTGCGGCGCCCTGAACTTCGCGGTGGGCGACCGGGTGGTCGTCGCCCTGCCCGGGGCCACCCTGCCCGGCGGCTTCGCGATCGCGGCGCGCAAGACCTACGGGCACGTGAGCGACGGCATGATCTGCTCCAGCCGCGAGCTGGGAACCGGCGACGACCACACCGGCATCCTGGTGCTGCCCGACGGCCTCGTGGGCGACGCCCAGCTGGGCGCCGACGCGGTCGAGCTGCTCGGACTGCGCGACGAGGTCCTCGACATCGCGGTCACCCCGGACCGGTCCTACGCCCTGTCCATGCGCGGCCTGGCACGCGAGGCGGCGACGGCGTACGGCGTGCCGTTCCGCGACCCGGCCGGGCTCGAGCCGTTGCCGGTGGAAGGCCCGGCCGCGGGGGGCCACCCCGGCGTCGTCGTCGACCCCACGGCCGCCGACCGGCTGGTCCTGCGGACCGTCACCGGCCTGGACCCGGAGGCCGAGACGCCGGTCTGGATGGCGCGGCGGCTGCTGCTGTGCGGCATGCGCCCGGTGTCGCTGGCCGTCGACGTCACGAACTACGTGATGCTCGAGACCGGCCAGCCGTTGCACGCCTTCGACCGGGGCCGGCTGCAGGGAGCGGTCACGGTGCGACGCGCGGAGCCGGGGGAGCGGCTGGAGACCCTCGACCACGTCAACCGCACGCTCGACCCGGGCGACGTCGTCATCGCCGACGACCGCGGTGCCGTCGGTCTCGCCGGCACGATGGGCGGCCTCACCACCGAGGTCGACGCCGGCTCCACCGACCTCGTGCTCGAGGCCGCGCACTTCGACCCGGTCGCCGTCGCCCGGATGGCGCGCCGGCACAAGCTGTCCTCCGAGGCGTCCCGTCGGTTCGAGCGCGGCGTCGACCCGCAGCTGCCGCCGGTGGCCTCCACCCGCGCGGTCCGGCTGCTGTGCGAGCTGGGCGGTGCGACGTACGTCGGGTCCACCGAGGTCCTGCACCCGCAGCCGGTGCGCCACATCGAGCTCGACCCGGCCCGCCCGGGCCGGACCGCGGGGATGCCGATCGATGCCGACCGGGTGGCGGGCACGCTCGCCGAGGTCGGCTGCACGGTCGAGACCGGGGCGGTCCCGTGGGTCGTGACCCCGCCGAGCTGGCGGCCGGACCTGGCCCAGCCCGCCGACCTGGACGAGGAGGTCATCCGCCTCGTCGGGTACGACAGCGTCCCTGCGGTTCTCCCGCAGGCCCCGGCAGGCCCGGGTTTCTCGGCCAGGCAGCGGCTGCGCCGGCGCATCGGCCTGGCCCTGGCGCACGCCGGGTACGTCGAGGCGCCGTCGTACCCGTTCGTCGGGGACGCCGACCTGGACGCCCTCGGCCTGCCCGAGGACGACGGCCGCCGCCACGCGCTGCGCCTGGCCAACCCGCTCAGCGACCTCGAGCCGCTGCTGCGCACCACGCTGCTGCCCGGCCTGCTCACCGCGCTGCGCCGCAACGTCGGCCGCGGCACGACCGACGTCGCCCTGTACGAGGTGGCCCCGGTGGTCCGGCCCGGGCCGGACCCGCTGCCGCCGCCCCCACGGCCCTCGGTGGACCGGCGGCCGGACGACGACGAGGTGGCTGCGCTGGACGCGGCGCTGCCCGCGCAGCCGCTGCGCGTCGGTGTCGTCCTCGCCGGTGCGCGCACCCGGGCCGGCTGGTGGGGCCCGGGTCGCGACGGCTCCTGGGCGGACGCGGTCGAGGCCGCCCGGGTGGTGGCCCGCGAGGCGGGCGTCGAGGTCGAGGTGCGCGCCGACCAGCACCCGCCGTGGCACCCGGGCCGGTGCGCCGCCGTCCTGCGCGACGGCGTCGTCGTCGGGCACGCCGGCGAGCTGCACCCCCGGGTGGTGGCGGCGCTCGGGCTGCCGGAGCGCACCTGCGCGATGGAGGTCGACGTCGAGCTGCTGGGGGAGCGGGCCGAGCCGGTCCTCGCTCCGCGGCTGTCGACGTACCCGCCGGCGACTCAGGACGTGGCCCTGGTCGTCGACGTGCACGTGCCGGCCGCCGAGGTCGAGGCCGCGCTGCGCTCCGGCGCGGGGCAGCTGCTCGAGTCGGTGCGGCTGTTCGACGTCTACCGCGGCGCGCAGGTGGGGGAGGGCAAGGCGTCGCTGGCGTACGCCCTGCGGTTCCGCGCGCCGGACCGCACCCTGACGGTCGAGGAGACCACGGCCGCCCGGGACGCCGCCGTGGCCGAGGCCGGCCGCCGGGTCGGGGCCGTCCAGCGTGCCTGACACCGGGCCAGCGCCGTTGGTGGGCCAGGTCGGCCTGGTCACCGGCGGCGGGCGCGGGATCGGGCGCGAGCTCGCACTGGCGCTCGCCGGGGAGGGGATGGCGGTCGCTCTGCTCGGCCGCAGCCCCGAGCCGTTGGAGCAGGTCCGGGACGAGATCGCCGGCGCGGGTGGCCGAGCGCTGGCCGTGCCCGCCGACGTCACCGACGGCGCTGCAGTAGGGGCCGCCGTCGAGGCGGTGACCCGCGAGCTCGGCCCGGTGGACCTGCTTCTGAGCAACGCCGGCTTGCGCGAGTCCTCGGCGGCCGCGCCGTGGGAGGCAGACCCGGACGACTGGTGGCGGGCGGTCGAGACCAACCTGCGCGGGCCGTTCCTGCTGGCGCACGCGGTGCTGCCGGCGATGGTCGCCCGGGGGAGCGGCCGGGTCCTGCACGTCGGGAGCGGGATGGGTCAGCGGCCGAACGCCGACTGGTCGGCGTACGCCGTGTCCAAGGCGGGCCTCTCGCGGCTCACCGACTCGCTCGCCGCGGCCCTCGACGGCACCGGCGTCACAATCCTCGAGGTCAGCCCCGGCCTGGTCCGTACCGACATGACCGAGACCATGTGGGGACCGGCCGACGAGCAGCGGTGGAACGACCCCGCCAGGATCGCCGACGCCGTCGTCCGGTTCGCCCGCGGTGACCTCGACGCCCTGCACGGCCGGTTCGTGCACGCCGCCCGCGACGACCTCGACGCCCTGCTCGCGGCGGCCCCGCAGGTCGTCGAGCGCGACGCCCGCACCCTCCGGCTCCGCCCGTACGGCGACTCGGACCCGCTCCGCTGACCGTCAAGATCGCTCGTTTGCGACCTGCACCCCCGACACGCCGGCCTTCCAGCGGCGTGTCGCGTGACGGAGGTCGCAAACGAGCGTCCCCGGGGCGGTCGCGCAGGGCGGTGCGAGCCGCCTGTCCGGCCCGGCTGGCAGGATGTCCGGATGCCTGAAACGTCCGAGACGACCGGTTCGACCGAGCTGCCGAGCATCCTCGAGTTCTGGGAGGGGCAGTCCGCCCGCTACGACGAGGAGGTCGACCACGGCCTGCGGGACGACGCCGCGCGCTCGGCGTGGCGGTCGCGGCTGGCGCAGTGGCTGCCCGGCGCGCCGAGCGACGTGCTCGACCTGGGCTGCGGCACCGGCTCGCTCGACCGCCTGGCGCTGGACGCCGGTCACCGGGTGCTCGGCGTCGACCTGACGCCGGGCATGGTCGCCGCGGCGTCGGCGAAGTGCCCCGAGGGCACGTTCGTCGTGGGCGACGCGAGCGCGCCACCGGTCGGTGACCAGCAGTTCGACGTCCTCTTCGCCCGGCACCTGCTCTGGACGCTGCCCGACCCGCACACCGTGCTCGCCCACTGGGTCTCCCTGCTCCGGCCCGGCGGACGCCTGGTCCTGGTCGAGGGCCGCTGGTGGACCGCGGGCGGCGCGCCGTACGCCCAGGGCGCCGACCAGATGCCGTGGCAGGGCGGGGTGCGTGCCGAGGACCTGGTCGCGGCCCTCGACCCGCTGGTCGAGCGGCTCGAGGTGGTCTGCCTCAGCGACGACGACGCCCTCTGGGGGCGGCACGTCGAGGACGAGCGCTACGCCGTGCTGGCCCACCTGGGCGACTGACCGCCCACGATCCGAACCCGGTTTGCATGAGGATGCACTTCTCCGCATACTCATGCAGGTGGGACGGATCGCAGCGGTCGCAGGGGCCAGTGGCTACGCCGGGGGCGAGCTGCTGCGCCTGCTGCTGACCCACCCCGGCCTCGGCGTCGGCCCGATCGCCGCGGGCAGCTCGGCCGGGCAGCGGGTCACCGACCTGCACCCGCAGCTGCCGCAGCTGGCCGACCGGACGTTCGGCCGCACCGAACCCGCCGTGCTGGCCGACGCGGACCTGGTCTTCCTGGCGCTGCCGCACGGGCAGTCGGCCGCCCTGGTGGCCGAGCTGCCGCCGGAGCTGCCGGTGGTCGACCTCGGCGCCGACTTCCGGCTGGCCGACGCCGCGGCCTGGTCCGCGTACTACGGCGGGGAGCATGCCGGCACCTGGCCGTACGGCCTGCCGGAGCTGCCCGGTGCCCGCGCCGCGCTGGCCGGTGCCACCAGGGTCGCGAACCCCGGCTGCTACGCCACGACCGTCGCGCTGGCGCTGGCGCCGCTGCTCGCTGCGGGCCTGGTCGAGCCGGCCGACGTGGTCGTGGCCGCGTCCTCCGGCACCTCGGGCGCCGGCCGGGCCGCCAAGCCCCAGCTGCTCGGCAGCGAGGTGATGGGCGCCCTGTCGGCGTACAAGGTCGGCGGCACCCACCAGCACACGCCCGAGATGGAGCAGGCGCTGAGCCGCGCGGCCGGCGCCGATGTCACGCTGTCGTTCACGCCGGTGCTCGCGCCGATGCCCCGCGGCATCCTCGCCACCTGCACCGCCGTGCTGACCGACGGCACCGACGGGCAGACGCTCCGGGACGCCCTGCACGGCGCGTACGACGACGAGCCGTTCGTGCACGTCCTGCCGGACGGCACCTGGCCGAGCACGGCCGCCACCCTGGGCAGCAACAGCGTGCACCTGCAGGTGGCCGCCGACACCCACAGCGGCCGGGCGGTGGTCGTGGCGGTGCTGGACAACCTGGTCAAGGGTGCCGCCGGCCAGGCGGTCCAGAACGCCAACCTCGTGCTCGGCCTCGACGAGACCGCGGGGCTGCCCGTGGCCGGGATCGCGCCATGAGCGTCACCGCAGCGCACGGCTTCCGGGCTGCCGGGGTCGCCGCCGGGCTGAAGGCTTCCGGCCTGCTCGACGTGGCCGTGGTCGTCAACGACGGGCCGAGCCCGGCCGGCGCCGGCGTCTTCACGTCCAACCGGGTCAAGGCGGCCCCGGTGGTCTGGACCCAGCAGGTCGTGCGTGACGGTCGGGTGGACGCCGTCGTCCTCAACTCCGGCGGCGCCAACGCGTGCACCGGCCCGGCCGGCTTCCAGGACACCCACGCCACCGCCGAGTGGGCCGCGATGGCACTCGGCGTCTCGGCCGGCGACGTCGCGGTCTGCTCGACCGGGCTGATCGGCGAGCGGCTGCCGGTCGAGCAGCTGCTCGCCGGCATCGACGCCGCGGTCCCGCTGCTCGCAGTGAACGGCGCGGACGACGCGGCCCGGGCGATCATGACGACCGACAGCGTGCCCAAGCAGTCGGTGGCGGTGGGCGCCGGCTTCCTCGTCGGGGGCATGGCCAAGGGCGCGGGCATGCTGGCGCCCGGCCTGGCGACGATGCTGTCGGTCGTCACCACCGACGCGGTCGTCGAGCCCGCGCTGCTCGACGCGGTGCTGCGGCACGCGACGGCCGCGACGTTCGACCGGGTCGACTCCGACGGCTGCATGTCCACCAACGACACGGTGCTGCTGCTCGCCTCCGGCGCCTCCGGGGTGACCCCCACCGCCGAGCAGCTGCTGGACGCGGTCGAGACCGTCTGCGCGGACCTCGCCCACCAGCTCGTCGAGGACGCCGAGGGCTCGTCGAAGTCGATCGCCGTGGAGGTGGTCCGGGCCGACTCGGTCGAGGACGCCGTCACGGTCGGCCGGGCGGTCGCCCGGAGCAACCTGCTCAAGTGCGCGATCCACGGCGAGGACCCGAACTGGGGCCGGGTGCTGAGCGCGGTCGGCACGACCGCCGCCGCGTTCGAGCCCGAGCACCTCGCCGTCGCGCTCAACGGCGTCTGGGTCTGTCGCGACGGCGCCGCCGCCGAGGACCGCGGCAAGTGCGACCTGTCGGCCCGCGAGGTCACCATCACCGTCGACCTCGGCGCCGGCGACCACGAGGCGACCGTGTGGACGAACGACCTCACGGCCGCCTACGTGCACGAGAACTCGGCGTACGCCACATGAACCGGCACGCGAAGGCACTCGAGAAGGCCGGCGTCCTGGTCGACGCGCTGCCCTGGCTGGAGCGCTTCCACGGCCGCACCGTCGTGGTGAAGTTCGGCGGCAACGCGATGACCGACACCGCCCTGCAGTCCGCGTTCGCCGAGGACGTCGTGTTCCTCCGGTACGCCGGGCTGCGGCCGGTCGTGGTCCACGGCGGCGGCCCCCAGATCACCAAGGCGCTCGAGCGGCTCGGCATCGAGAGCGTGTTCCAGTCCGGCCACCGGGTCACGACGCCGGAGGCGATGGACGTGGTGCGGATGGTGCTGGTCGGGCAGGTGCAGCGCGAGATCGTCGGGCTCGTCAACCAGCACGGGCCGTTCGCGGTGGGGCTCTCCGGCGAGGACGCCAACCTCTTCACGGCCGAGCAGCGCCTGCTCGAGGTCGACGGGCAGGCGTTCGACCTCGGCCTGGTCGGCGACGTCGTCTCGGTCGACCCCGGCGTGGTGCAGGGTCTTGTCGCGGACGGCCGGATCCCGGTCGTCTCCAGCGTGGCGCGCGGCGCCTCCGGCGGGGTCTACAACGTCAACGCCGACACCGCCGCGGCCGAGCTCGCCATCGCGCTCGGAGCCGAGAAGCTGGTGGTCCTCACCGACGTCGAGGGCCTCTACCCCAGCTGGCCGGACGACGGCAGCGCGCCGTCGCCCGACGACGTGCTGTCGAGCGTCACGGCCGCCGAGCTCGAGGCGATGCTCCCGAGCCTGTCCAGCGGGATGCTGCCGAAGATGGACGCCTGCCTGCGCGCGGTGTGCCGCGGCGTGCCCAAGGCCCACGTCATCGACGGCCGGGTGCCGCACGCCCTGCTCGTGGAGGTCTTCACCGACGAGGGTGTCGGCACCGAGGTGCGGCCATGAGCCGGTGGAGCGACGTGATGGTCCCGACGTACGGCGAGCCGGTGCTCACCCTGGTCCGTGGCGACGGCGCGACCGTGTGGGACGACCAGGGCACCCGCTACCTCGACCTGGTCGCCGGCCTCGCCGTGAACGCGCTGGGCCACGCCCACCCGGCCGTGGTCGAGGCCGTCAGCGCCCAGGTGGCGACCCTGGGCCACACCTCGAACCTCGTCGCGAACGAGCCGTCGCTGCTCCTCGCCGAGCGGCTGCTCGCGCTCACCGGCCGCGACGGCCGGGTGTTCTTCGCCTCGTCCGGCGCGGAGGCGAACGAGGCCGCCTTCAAGATGGCCCGGCGCACCGGCCGGCCGTCGGTGGTCGCCGCCGAGGGCAGCTTCCACGGCCGCACCATGGGTGCCCTGGCCCTGACCGGCCAGCGGGCCAAGCGGGCGCCGTTCGAGCCGCTGCCCGACGGGGTGACCTTCGTGCCGTACGGCGACAGCGCCGCCCTGCTCTCGGCGGTGGGCAGCTGGACCGCGGCCGTCGTCCTCGAGCCGGTGCTCGGCGAGGGAGGCGTCGTCCCCGCACCCGACGGCTACCTGGAGGCGGCCCGGCAGGGCACCCGGGACGCCGGGGCGCTGCTGGTGCTGGACGAGGTGCAGACCGGCATCGGGCGCACCGGCGCGTGGTTCGCCCACCAGGCCGCGGGCGTCGAGCCGGACGTCCTGACGCTGGCCAAGGGCCTCGGCGGCGGCCTGCCGGTCAGCGCCTGCCTGGCCTTCGGTGCCGCCGCCGAGCTGCTGCGCCCGGGCCAGCACGGCACCACCTTCGGCGGGAACCCGGTGTCCTGCGCTGCGGCGCTGGCCGTCCTGGACACCATCGAGGCCGAGGGCCTGCTCGAGCGCGCCGGGTCGCTCGGCAAGACCCTCTCGACCGGCATCAGCGACCTCGGTCACCCGCTCGTCGCCGGGGTGCGCGGTGCCGGGCTGATGCTCGGCATCGTCCTCACCGCACCGGTCGCGGCGGCCGTCGAGTCGGCCGCCCGGGCGCACGGCTTCCTGGTCAACGCGGTCGCGCCGGACGTGGTCCGGCTGGTGCCGCCGCTGGTCCTCACCGACACGCAGGCTGCGTCGTTCCTCGCTGCGCTCCCGGACGTCCTCGACGCCGTTAGCGTCCCTGCGACCGCCACCGACGGAGAGGACGCCCCGTGAGCCAGCCGACAGTCCGGCACTTCCTGCGCGACGACGACCTGACGCCCGACGAGCTCGTCGAGGTGCTCGACCTGGCCGACCGGATGAAGGCCGACCGGCTCGCGCTGCAGCCGCTGGCCGGGCCGCGGGCGGTCGCGGTGCTCTTCGACAAGCCGTCCACGCGCACCCGGGTGTCGTTCTCGGTCGGCATCGCCGAGCTCGGCGGCTACCCGCTGGTCATCGACGCGCAGTCCAGCCAGCTCGGCCGGGGCGAGCCGGTGCAGGACACCACCCGGGTGCTCGACCGGCAGTGCGCGGCGATCGTGTGGCGGACCTTCGGCCAGGACCGGATCGAGGCGATGGCCTCGGTGAGCCGGGTGCCGGTGGTCAACGCGCTGACCGACGAGTACCACCCGTGCCAGATCCTCGCCGACCTGCAGACGGTGCGGGAGCACAAGAAGGCGCTCGCCGGGCTCACCCTCACCTACCTCGGCGACGGCGCCAACAACATGGCGCACTCGTACCTGCTGGGCGGGGCAGCGGCCGGCATGCACGTGCGGGTCGGCTCGCCCGAGGGCTTCGACCCCGACCCGGGGGTGCTCGACCGGGCACAGCAGATCGCGGCCGCGACCGGCGGCTCGGCGACCCACGTCCGCGACCCGCATGCCGCCGCCGACGGGGCCGACGTGCTCGCCACCGACACCTGGGTGTCGATGGGCCAGGAGGGGGAGTCCGGCGGCCGGGCCGCGCCGTTCGTGCCGTACGCCGTCGACGAGGCCGCCCTGGGACGGGCCGCCGACGGCGCGGTCGTCCTGCACTGCCTGCCGGCGTACCGGGGAAAGGAGATCGCGGCCGCAGTCATCGACGGTCCGCAGAGCATCGTCTGGGACGAGGCCGAGAACCGGCTGCACGCCCAGAAGGCGCTGCTCACCTGGCTGCTGGAGCGCTCCTCATGAGCACCCTCGCCGCCTCCAGGACCGCCCGGCACCGGCGGATCGTCGAGCTGCTCGAGACCCACCGGGTGCGCTCGCAGGCCGAGCTCGTGGAGCTGCTCGGTGCTGACGGGGTCAGCGTCACGCAGACCACCCTGTCCCGCGACCTCGACGAGCTCGGTGCGGTGAAGATCCGCGACGGCGGAGGCGACCTCGTCTACGCCGTGCCGGCCGAGGGCGGCGACCCGACCCCCCGCCTCGCGCCCGCCGACGGCGAGGCAGCCGGGAAGCTGTCCCGGCTGGCCGCCGAGCTGCTGGTGTCGGCCGACGCCTCGGCCAACCTCGTCGTGCTCCGGACCCCGCCCGGGGCCGCGCAGTTCCTCGCCAGTGCCCTCGACCGGGCCGGGCTGCCCGACGTCGTCGGCACCATCGCCGGCGACGACACCGTCATGGTGATCGCCCGCGACCCGCACGGCGGCGAGGCGCTCGCCGCCCGCCTGCTGACCCTCGCCGCACCGCACCCCAACGGCCAGCACCATCCATCGCAAGGAGAACTCCCGTGACCGAGCGCGTCGTACTCGCCTACTCCGGGGGTCTCGACACCTCCGTCGCCATCGGCTGGATCGCGGAGGAGACCGGGGCCGAGGTGATCGCCGTCGCGGCCGACGTCGGCCAGGGCGGGGAGGACCTGGACGAGATCCGCGAGCGGGCCCTGGCCTGCGGTGCGGTCGAGTCGCTGGTCCTGGACCTCAAGGACGAGTACGCCGAGCAGTACTGCCTGCCGGCGCTCAAGGCCAACGCGCTCTACCTCGACCGGTACCCGCTGGTCTCGGCGCTCTCCCGGCCGGTGATCGTCAAGCACCTGGTCGAGGCCGCCCGCTACCACGGGGCGACCATGGTCGCCCACGGCTGCACCGGCAAGGGAAACGACCAGGTGCGCTTCGAGGTCGGCATCGGCGCGCTCGCACCGGACCTCACCGTGCTGGCCCCGGTCCGCGACTCCGGCATGACCCGCGACAAGGCCATCGCCTTCGCCGCCGAGAAGGGCCTGCCGATCGACGTGACCAAGAAGTCGCCGTACTCCATCGACCAGAACCTGTGGGGCCGCGCGGTCGAGACCGGCTTCCTCGAGGACATCTGGAACGCCCCGATCGAGGACGTCTACGACTACACCGCCGACCCGGCGCAGCCGCGCGAGGCGGACGAGGTCGTCGTCACCTTCGACAAGGGCGCGCCGGTGGCCGTCGACGGCCGCCCGGTCACCGCGCTGGAGGCGGTGCTGGAGCTCAACCGGCGGGCCGGCGCCCAGGGCGTGGGCCGGCTCGACCTGGTCGAGGACCGGCTGGTCGGCATCAAGAGCCGCGAGGTCTACGAGGCACCGGGCGCGATCGCGCTGATCACCGCGCACCAGGAGCTCGAGAACGTCACCGTCGAGCGCGACCTCGCCCGCTTCAAGCGCACCGTCGACCAGCGCTGGGGCGAGCTGGTGTACGACGGCCTGTGGTTCTCGCCGCTCAAGCGCGCCCTCGACGGTTTCGTCGAGGAGGCCAACGAGCACGTCAGCGGCGACGTGCGGCTGACCCTGCACGCCGGCAAGGCGGTCGTCACCGGCCGGCGCAGCGAGCAGTCGCTGTACGAGTACGAGATGGCGACCTACGACTCGGGCGACATCTTCGACCAGACGCTGGCCAAGGGCTTCGTCGAGCTGTGGGGGCTGCCCAGCAAGATGGCGGCCCGGCGCGACCAGCGCCTCGGCGGCAGCGCCGGGCACTGACACCCGGCTCCGGCGGCAGTGCCCTCCTGGGAGAAGATCGAGGCGTGAGCGACACCGGCGCGACACCGACCAGGCTGTGGGGCGGACGGTTCGGGGGAGGGCCGAGCGAGGCGCTCGCGCGGCTGTCGGTCAGCGTGCACTTCGACTGGCGGCTGGCGCCGTACGACCTGGCCGCCTCGCGGGCGCACGCCCGGGTGCTGCACGGGGCCGGGCTGCTCGACGACACCGAGCTCGGCCAGATGGTCGGCGCCCTCGACGACCTCGAGGCCGCGGTCAAGGACGGCTCGTTCCGCCCGACCATCGAGGACGAGGACGTGCACACCGCCCTCGAGCGCGGCCTGCTGGAGCGGCTCGGCGCGCTGGGCGGCAAGCTGCGGGCCGGCCGCAGCCGCAACGACCAGGTCGCGACCGACCTGCGGCTGTACCTGCGCGACGCGGCCCGCCAGGTGGCGGCCCGGGTCGCCGACCTCGAGACCGCGCTGGTGGGGCTGGCGGAACGGCACCGGGCCACCGCGATGCCGGGGATGACCCACCTCCAGCACGCGCAGCCGGTGCTCCTCGCGCACCACCTGCTCGCCCACGTGCACGCGTTCAAGCGCGACGTCGAGCGGCTGGTCGACTGGGACGACCGGGCGGCGCTCAGCCCGCTCGGCGCCGGCGCGCTGGCCGGGTCGTCGCTGCCGCTGGACCCGGTCGCCGTCGCCGCCGAGCTCGGCTTCAGCGGGCCGTGCGACAACTCGATCGACGCCGTGTCCGACCGTGACTTCGTGGCCGAGTTCTGCTTCGTGGCCGCGCTGCTCGGCGTGCACCTCTCCCGGCTCGGTGAGGAGATCTGCCTCTGGGCCACCACCGAGTTCGGCTGGGTGGAGCTCGACGACGCGTACGCCACCGGGTCGTCGATCATGCCGCAGAAGAAGAACCCCGACATCGCCGAGCTGGCCCGCGGCAAGTCCGGCCGGCTGGTCGGCAACCTGATGGCGCTGCTCACGACCCTCAAGGGCCTGCCGCTGGCCTACGACCGCGACCTGCAGGAGGACAAGGAGCCGGTCTTCGACTCGGTCGAGACGCTGCTGCTCGTCCTGCCGGCCGTGGCCGGGATGGTGTCCACGCTGCGGATCCACGACGAGCGGATGTCCGCGGCGGCTGCCACCGGGCACGCGCTCGCCACGGATGTCGCCGAGTGGCTGGTGCGCAACGGCACCGCCTTCCGCGACGCGCACGACATCACCGGCCGGCTGGTGCGGCACTGCGACGAGCACGACCTCGAGCTGTGGGAGGTCGACGACGCCGCGCTGGCCGGGATCGATCCGCGGCTGACCCCGGAGGTGCGCTCGGTGCTGTCGGTGCGCGGTGCGCTGATGTCGCGCTCCACGCACGGCGGCACGGCGCCGGCCCGGGTGGCCGACCAGCTCGCGGCGCTGGCCGACGCCGCCCATGGGCATGCCGCCTGGGCCACCGGTGAGCGCTGACCAGCTGTTGTCACCGGAGTTCTTCGACCGGCCGGTGCTCGAGGTCGCACCGGACCTGCTCGGCTGCGTCCTCCGGCACGACTCGCCGGACGGCCGGGTCGCCGTCCGGCTCACCGAGGTCGAGGCGTACGCGGGGGAGCAGGACCCGGGGTCGCACGCGTTCCGGGGCCGGACACCGCGTACCGCCGTGATGTTCGGTCCGCCCGGTCACGTCTACGTGTACTTCACCTACGGCATGCACTGGTGCATGAACCTGGTCTGCGGACCCGAGGGGACGGCCTCGGCCGTGCTGCTGCGGGCCGGCGAGGTCGTCGAGGGCGGCGAGCTGGCGGCGGCCCGGCGTACGACGTCGCGGTCGCAACGCGACCTGGCCCGGGGCCCCGCCCGGCTGACCGTGGCGCTCGGCGTCGACGGCACGCATGACGGCGTGGACGCGAGCGACCCGGCCTCCTGCCTCACCGTCGCGGCCGGGCCGGTGCCGGGGCGGGGCGGTGGTCAGGTCGCGACCGGACCGCGCGTGGGTGTTCCGGGTGCCGGCGCGGCCCACCCGTGGCGGTTCTGGCTGGTCGGTGAGCCGACCGTGTCGGCGTACCGACCTGCGGTATCGCGTCGTCGCGCACCGGCCGGCTAGGGGATGCTGGGTCGCGCACCGTCCCGACTGCAGAGAGGTACGACCCCACGTGACCGCCGCCGACGATCTCCTCGACGACCTGCAGTGGCGCGGCCTGATCGCCGTGAGCACCGACCTCGGTGCGCTGCGCGAGGCCCTCGACGCGGGCCCGGTCACCTACTACTGCGGCTTCGACCCGACCGCGCCGAGCCTGCACCTCGGCAACCTGGTGCAGATCCTGACCCTCCGGCGACTTCAGCGGGCCGGTCACCGGCCGCTGGCGCTGGTCGGCGGCGCGACCGGCCTGATCGGCGACCCCGGCGGCCGAACCGCCGAGCGGACGCTCAACACCAAGGAGACCGTCGCGGAGTGGGTCGAGGACATCCGCGTCCGCAGATCGAGCCGTTCCTGTCCTTCGAGGGCGCCAACGCGGCCGTCCTGGTGAACAACCTGGACTGGACCGCGTCGCTGTCGGCGATCGACTTGCTGCGCGACGTCGGCAAGCACTTCCGGGTCAACAAGATGATCACGAAGGACGCCGTGGCCGCGCGGCTGCACTCCGAGCAGGGCATCTCCTACACCGAGTTCAGCTACCAGATCCTGCAGGGGCTGGACTTCCTGGAGCTGTACCGCCGGTACGGCTGCACGCTGCAGACCGGCGGCAGCGACCAGTGGGGCAACCTCACCGCCGGCCTCGACCTGATCCACCGGGTCGAGGGCCAGTCGGTGCACGCCTTCGCGACTCCGCTGGTGACCAAGGCCGACGGCACGAAGTTCGGCAAGACGAGAGCGGACCGTTTGGCTGGACCCGGCCTGACGTCGCCGTACGCGTTCTTCCAGTTCTGGCTCAACACCGACGACCGGGACGTGTCCACCTACCTGCGCAGGTCCTCTCGTTCCGGTCGCGCGAGGAGATCGAGGCGCTGGAGAAGGCCGTCGCCGAACGCCCGCAGGCCCGCGAGGCGCAGCGGGCGCTGGCCGAGGAGCTCACGGCGCTGGTGCACGGCGAGGCGGAGCGGGACGCCGTCGTCGCCGCCAGCCAGGCGCTGTTCGGCCGTGGCGAGCTGGCCGACCTGGACGGGGGCACGCTGGCGGCGTCGCTGGCCGAGCTCCCGCAGGCCGAGGTGGACGTCGCCGCCGACGGCTGGCCGCTGGTCGTGGACCTGTTCGCCGCCACCGGGCTGGCGCCCAGCAAGAGCGCGGCCCGGCGGGCCGTCGCGGAGGGCGGCGCCTACCTCAACAACGCCCGGGTCGAGTCCGACGACGCCACCGTGGCGGCCGCGGACCTGCTGGCGGGCGAGTGGGTCGTCCTGCGGCGTGGCAAGCGCAGCCTGGCCGCCGTCCGGGTCCGCGGCGCCTGAGGACCTGCCCGGGAGTCCGGCCCGCTGCTGACGGCGGGCCGCCGGTTGCTCCGATCGCTGCTCCCCACAGGCCGCTGACCTGCCGATTTGTGTTCCTGCGGGGCACCTGTCTAATGTTCTCCACGTCGCCCGACAGGGAGTGACGGACACCGACACGGTGGCCGTTCCCGGGGTGGCCCCAACCACGCGTGACTCACGCCGGGACCTTGGTCGCGGGGGATCGTCACGTGCGGGGTGGGAGGCGGGAAGCGAGTTTGACACCCGCAGACCACATGGGTAGGTTTGAACGGTTGCCCCGAGACCCGGCCGAAAGGTCTGTTCTTGGTGCGCGCCCGATCCTTGAGAACTCAACAGCGTGCCAAAAGTCAATGCCAAAAACCCCGTCAGGGGTCCGGCGCGGACGGCCTCTTCGAGGTCGCGAGCTCGGCTCCCGACGGACATTCCTTTGGTACATGACAGACAACTATCTATTTGCTAGTTACGTCTGCAGTGCCTAGATCGTCGACGGTCTCGCCAGACCGTCGGCACTCTACGAGTTGTCAGCACATCGAGCCCTCGGGTTCGTGCTGCATAAGACATCTACGGAGAGTTTGATCCTGGCTCAGGACGAACGCTGGCGGCGTGCTTAACACATGCAAGTCGAACGGTGAACCAGGGCTTGCCCTGGGAATCAGTGGCGAACGGGTGAGTAACACGTGACCAACCTGCCCTTGGCTCTGGGATAACCCCGGGAAACCGGAGCTAATACCGGATACGAGTCCGTATGGCATCACACGGACTGGAAAGTTTTTCGGCCAAGGATGGGGTCGCGGCCTATCAGCTTGTTGGTGGGGTAATGGCCTACCAAGGCGACGACGGGTAGCCGGCCTGAGAGGGCGACCGGCCACACTGGGACTGAGACACGGCCCAGACTCCTACGGGAGGCAGCAGTGGGGAATATTGCGCAATGGGCGAAAGCCTGACGCAGCGACGCCGCGTGAGGGATGACGGCCTTCGGGTTGTAAACCTCTTTCAGCAGGGAAGAAGCGAAAGTGACGGTACCTGCAGAAGAAGCACCGGCTAACTACGTGCCAGCAGCCGCGGTAATACGTAGGGTGCAAGCGTTGTCCGGAATTATTGGGCGTAAAGAGCTCGTAGGCGGTCTGTCGCGTCGGATGTGAAAATCCAGGGCTCAACCCTGGACCTGCATTCGATACGGGCAGACTAGAGTTCGGCAGGGGAGACTGGAATTCCTGGTGTAGCGGTGAAATGCGCAGATATCAGGAGGAACACCGGTGGCGAAGGCGGGTCTCTGGGCCGATACTGACGCTGAGGAGCGAAAGCGTGGGGAGCGAACAGGATTAGATACCCTGGTAGTCCACGCCGTAAACGTTGGGCGCTAGGTGTGGGGAACCTTCCACGTTCTCCGTGCCGCAGCTAACGCATTAAGCGCCCCGCCTGGGGAGTACGGCCGCAAGGCTAAAACTCAAAGGAATTGACGGGGGCCCGCACAAGCGGCGGAGCATGTGGCTTAATTCGACGCAACGCGAAGAACCTTACCAAGGCTTGACATACACCGGAAACTGCCAGAGATGGTGGCCCCGCAAGGTCGGTGTACAGGTGGTGCATGGTTGTCGTCAGCTCGTGTCGTGAGATGTTGGGTTAAGTCCCGCAACGAGCGCAACCCTCGTCCTATGTTGCCAGCGAGTAATGTCGGGGACTCATAGGAGACTGCCGGGGTCAACTCGGAGGAAGGTGGGGATGACGTCAAATCATCATGCCCCTTATGTCTTGGGCTGCACACATGCTACAATGGCCGGTACAAAGGGCTGCAATACCGCGAGGTGGAGCTAATCCCAAAAAGCCGGTCTCAGTTCGGATTGGGGTCTGCAACTCGACCCCATGAAGTCGGAGTCGCTAGTAATCGCAGATCAGCAACGCTGCGGTGAATACGTTCCCGGGCCTTGTACACACCGCCCGTCACGTCACGAAAGTCGGTAACACCCGAAGCCGGTGGCCCAACCGCAAGGAGGGAGCCGTCGAAGGTGGGATCGGCGATTGGGACGAAGTCGTAACAAGGTAGCCGTACCGGAAGGTGCGGCTGGATCACCTCCTTTCTAAGGAGCACCTGGCGAGGAACCTTCGGGTTGCTCGTCCAGAGCCATGCCTCGGACGATCGCTTCGAGGATGGTGCTCAAGGGTGGAACATTGACCAGTTGGCAGGCCCCCACGGCCCCGTCGTCCAGTACAGCTGCACTCGTGCAGCAGGAACGGGACGGGAACGCGGATGGTCTGCTTCGGCACGCTGTTGGGTCCTGAGGGACCGGGCGAAAGCCTGAACCTCGGAACTCCCCGCCGGCGCCCGCCGCTCTCGAACAGAGCGAGAGGCGCCGTCGCGGCGGAGTGGGACAGATCCTCGTCGGACGACCGGTGGCGACACCGGCACGCGGCGGGCCCGGGTCTGCACCGCCCGTACCTTGAGAACTGCACAGTGGACGCGAGCATCAAATACTTTGTGGCCAAGTTAATAAGGGCGCACGGTGGATGCCTTGGCACCAGGAGCCGATGAAGGACGTAGGAGGCTGCGATAAGCCTCGGGGAGCTGTCAACCGAGCTGTGATCCGAGGATTTCCGAATGGGGAAACCCGGCAGGAGTCATGTCCTGTCACCCTCACCTGAACACATAGGGTGAGCGGAGGGAACGTGGGGAAGTGAAACATCTCAGTACCCACAGGAAGAGAAAGCAACCGCGATTCCGTGAGTAGTGGCGAGCGAAAGCGGAAGAGGCTAAACCAGTCACGCGTGATAGCCGGCAGGCGTTGCGTGGTTGGGGTCGTGGGACCGTTCTGACAGTTCTGCCGAACTGACAGGGAGTCAAAAATCGTTGATGTAGTCGAAGGCCATGCGAAAGGGCCGGCACAGAGGGTAACACCCCCGTAGACGAAACATCAGCGACTCCCGAACGGGATCCCAAGTAGCACGGAGCCCGAGAAATTCCGTGTGAATCTGGCGGGACCACCCGCTAAGCCTAAATACTCCCTGGTGACCGATAGCGGACTAGTACCGTGAGGGAAAGGTGAAAAGTACCCCGGGAGGGGAGTGAAATAGTACCTGAAACCGTGTGCCTACAAGCCGTGGGAGCGTCGTCGTCGGACTTGTCCGGCGGCCGTGACTGCGTGCCTTTTGAAGAATGAGCCTGCGAGTTAGTGATGTGTGGCAAGGTTAACCCGAGAGGGGAAGCCGTAGCGAAAGCGAGTCCGAATAGGGCGTCTGAGTCGCATGTTCTAGACCCGAAGCGGAGTGATCTACCCATGGCCAGGGTGAAGCGCGGGTAAGACCGCGTGGAGGCCCGAACCCACCAGGGTTGAAAACCTGGGGGATGAGCTGTGGGTAGGGGTGAAAGGCCAATCAAACTCCGTGATAGCTGGTTCTCCCCGAAATGCATTTAGGTGCAGCGTCGCGTGTTTCTTGCCGGAGGTAGAGCTACTGGATGGTCTAAGGGGCCTACAAGCTTACTGAAATCAGCCAAACTCCGAATGCCGGTAAGTGAGAGCGCGGCAGTGAGACTGCGGGGGATAAGCTTCGTAGTCGAGAGGGAAACAGCCCAGATCACCGGCTAAGGCCCCTAAGCGTGTGCTAAGTGGAAAAGGATGTGGAGTCGCACAGACAACCAGGAGGTTGGCTTAGAAGCAGCCATCCTTGAAAGAGTGCGTAATAGCTCACTGGTCAAGTGATTCCGCGCCGACAATGTAGCGGGGCTCAAGCACACCGCCGAAGCCGTGACATTCACACTGATAGCCAGGCACCTAGTGTCCAGGCGTGTGGATGGGTAGGGGAGCGTCGTGTGGCGAGTGAAGCGGCGGGGTGACCCAGTCGTGGACGCCACACGAGTGAGAATGCAGGCATGAGTAGCGAAAGACGGGTGAGAAACCCGTCCGCCGAATGACCAAGGGTTCCAGGGCCAGGTTAATCCGCCCTGGGTAAGTCGGGACCTAAGGCGAGGCCGACAGGCGTAGTCGATGGACAACGGGTTGATATTCCCGTACCCGCTATGACACGCCCATGTCGAGCCCAGTGATGCTAAGCGCCTGAAGCCGGCGGAGTCTTCGGACGAGGCTGGTGGAGCGCGCGACCCGAGCTGGTAGTAGACAAGCGATGGGGTGACGCAGGAAGGTAGTCCAACCACGGCGATGGTAGACCGTGGGTAAGGGTGTAGGGCGACAGATAGGCAAATCCGTCTGTCACATGCCTGAGACCTGACACCGAGCCGATCTAGGCGAAGTGGATGATCCTATGCTGCCGAGAAAAGCCTCTAGCGAGTGTCGTGGCGGCCCGTACCCCAAACCGACTCAGGTGGTCAGGTAGAGAATACCAAGGCGATCGAGTGAACTATGGTTAAGGAACTCGGCAAAATGCCCCCGTAACTTCGGGAGAAGGGGGGCCGCGGGTGGTGTAGGGACTTTGCTCCCGAAGCTGCCTTCGGCCGCAGAGACCAGTGGGAAGCGACTGTTTACTAAAAACACAGGTCCGTGCCAAGTCGCAAGACGATGTATACGGACTGACGCCTGCCCGGTGCTGGAACGTTAAGGGGACCGGTTAGACCTTCGGGTCGAAGCTGAGAACTTAAGCGCCAGTAAACGGCGGTGGTAACTATAACCATCCTAAGGTAGCGAAATTCCTTGTCGGGTAAGTTCCGACCTGCACGAATGGCGTAACGACTTCCCAACTGTCTCAACCATAGACTCGGCGAAATTGCACTACGAGTAAAGATGCTCGTTACGCGCAGCAGGACGGAAAGACCCCGGGACCTTTACTATAGCTTGATATTGGTGTTCGGTACGGCTTGTGTAGGATAGGTGGGAGACTGTGAAGCGGGCACGCCAGTGTCTGTGGAGTCAACGTTGAAATACCACTCTGGTCGTTCTGGATGTCTAACCTAGGTCCGTGATCCGGATCAGGGACAGTGTCTGGTGGGTAGTTTAACTGGGGCGGTTGCCTCCCAAAAGGTAACGGAGGCGCTCAAAGGTTCCCTCAGCCTGGTTGGCAATCAGGTGTCGAGTGCAAGTGCACAAGGGAGCTTGACTGTGAGAGAGACATCTCGAGCAGGTGCGAAAGCAGGAACTAGTGATCCGGCGGTGGCTTGTGGAAGCGCCGTCGCTCAACGGATAAAAGGTACCCCGGGGATAACAGGCTGATCTTGCCCAAGAGTCCATATCGACGGCATGGTTTGGCACCTCGATGTCGGCTCGTCGCATCCTGGGGCTGGAGTAGGTCCCAAGGGTTGGGCTGTTCGCCCATTAAAGCGGTACGCGAGCTGGGTTTAGAACGTCGTGAGACAGTTCGGTCCCTATCCGCTGTGCGCGCAGGAGACTTGAGAAGGGCTGTCCCTAGTACGAGAGGACCGGGACGGACGAACCTCTGGTGTGCCAATTGTTCCGCCAGGAGCACGGTTGGTTGGCTACGTTCGGAAGGGATAACCGCTGAAGGCATCTAAGCGGGAAGCTCGCTTCAAGATGAGGTCTCCCACAGGGTTAACCTGGTAAGGCCCCCAGTAGACGACTGGGTTGATAGGCCGGAGGTGGAAGTGCAGCAATGCATGGAGCTGACCGGTACTAATAGGCCGAGGACTTGACCACAAACTTTTCTTCTCCCCTCGGGGAGAGGTGCTACGCGTCCACTGTGCGGTTCCCGAGATGCGGTCGGTATCGACCTTGACATCTCCATAGAGTTTCGGCGGCCATACCGAGAGGGAAACGCCCGGCTCCATTCCGAACCCGGAAGCTAAGCCTCTCAGGGCCGATGGTACTGCGCGGGGGACCGCGTGGGAGAGTAGGACGCCGCCGGACATTCTTTCGTCAAGGGCCACTCCGTTTCGGGGTGGCCCTTGACGCATGTCCGGGCCCGATCCGCCCGACTCGCACACCGCGGGGGAACTACCCGACCGACGACGACCCGATGCCTGGGAGAGCCCGTGAGCGAATCCGACGAGCGCCCCGAGCGCTCGGAGCGGCCCGAGCGGCCCGAGAGTTCGGACCGGCCCGAGCGCCCCGAGGGTTCGGAGCGGCCCGAGCGCCCCGAGGGTTCGGAGCGGCCCGAGCGGCCCGAGCGGCCCGAGCGGTCCGGTCGGTCCCCGCTGTCAGACCGACCCGCAGGCGCGCCTCCCCGCGGGGGCGGGCGGTCCGGCGACCGCGGCCGCTCCGCCGGGGCAGGCCAGGGACGCCAGAGCGCCCGGGGACGGGGGGACACCGCCGGCCGCGGCCGGGACGGCGCGGGACGAGGCGCCCAGCGTGGGTCCGGCGACGGCACCGGCCAGCGTTCCGGCCCACGTCGAGGGCAGCAGCCCGGGCAGCGTTCCGGGGAAGGTGCCGGCCCACCGCGGACTCCTCGTCCTCGCCGGGTCGAGCCGCCGCTGCCGGACGACGTCACCGGCGCCGAGCTCGACCGGTCGGTGCGGGCCGAGCTGGGCTCGTTGGCCAGCATCAACGCCGACGTCGTGGCCAAGCACCTGGCCATGGCCGGCCGGCTGCTCGACGAGGACCCCGAGACGGCCTACCAGCACGCCGTGGCGGCACGGGACCGGGCCGGCCGGATCGGAGCGGTCCGGGAGGCCGCCGGCATCGCCGCCTACCTCAGCGGCCGGTACGCCGAGGCGCTGGCCGAGCTGCGGGCCGCCCGGCGCATCTCGGGCGACCAGAGCCTGCTCCCGGTGATGGCGGACTGCGAGCGTGGGCTGGGTCGGCCGGAGAAGGCGCTGGCGATGGCCGCGGCGCCCGAGGTGGCGCGGCTGGACGCCTCCGGCCGGGCCGAGATGCTCATCGTCGCCTCCGGTGCCCGCCGCGACCTCGGTCAGCCCGAGGCTGCTGCGCTGATGCTGCGGGGGCCCGAGCTGGCGCCGGGCCGGCGCAGGCCCTGGTCGGCCCGGCTGTTCTACGCGTACGCCGAGGCTCTGCTGGCCGGTGGCCGGACGGAGGAGGCCGGCACCTGGTTCGGGCATGCGGCGGAGGCGGACCAGAGCGGCGAGACCGACGCCGACGAGCGACTCGCCGAGCTGCAGGGGGTCGGCCCGCTGGTGGTCCACGACGACGAGACCTCGGACACCGACTGACCTGGCCGATCGTCCACAGCTGTCGACCACCCGCCCCGATGTCCACAGATCGGCATCGTCGCGGCGTCCCGCGGCTGACCCGGCGCCATGCTCGACACGGCGGGCAGACAGACGGCTGCTCGCGGGCGTCGAGGAGGGCTCGTGGCGAACAAGGACGGCAGGGCGGCCGCACCACCCGGGCACGTCAACGAGGTGCACCTGGTGGGCCGGCTCTCCGGCGAGCCGCGGCGGCGGGAGCTGCCCAGCGGTGATGTCCTGGTGTCGTTCCGCGTCGTCGTCGGCCGCGCACCGAGCAGAGGTGCGCGAGCGGGACGCCCCACGGTGGACACGCTGGACTGCGCTGCCTGGCGAGCCGACGTGCAACGCGCCGTCACCCGAGCCGCCGCCGGTGACCTCCTCGAGCTGCACGGGAGCCTGCGCCGCCGGTTCTGGCGGGCCGGCGCCGGTGCCGCCAGCCGCAGCGAGGTGGAGGTGGTGCGGATGAGACGTGTCGCGCCGGCCGGCTGACGTCCGCGGGGTGCGGCGTGGCGGGTGGCTCAGTCGTCGATGAGCCGCAGCACCAGCCCGGTGCGCGGCTTCGGCCCGAACGACGTCGACTTGCGCGGCATCCGCTCTCCTGCCGCAGCCAGGGCCAGGACGTCGTCCAGGGCCGCGGGGCGCATGAGCACGGCCACGCCGCGGCCGCGCCGGGCGGCGCGTACCGCCGCGCCCGCGTCGTGCAGGTACTCGACCCGGCCCCGGGGGGCCTCGACCCCGGGCCCCTGGTCGGTGTCGTCCGGCAGCCCCCAGAGGCGTTCGAGCAGCAGCGCGTGCAGGACGCCGGCGTCCAGCGACCGCCACCGGGCCGGCCGCTCGGGCGGCAGGGCCGCCTCGAGCGCCGCCGGGTCCGGCTCCTCCAGCAGCCGGTAGCGGGTCCCGTCGGTGACGACCAACGGGTGGCTCCCGTCGGCGGCAGCCAGCGTGCTCAGTGCGTCCTCCAGGGAGTCCCCGGCCCGTCGGACCCGGAACGTGCTGGCGGCCGCGGTCAGCGCGTCGTCGAGGGTCAGGCCCGGCACCACCCGATGGATCGCCGCCACCCGCAGCGGCGAGGTCCGCGAGTCGACCAGCATCGCCAGCCCGAAATCCCACGGCCCCGCCCCGCGCCCGGTGTCGTGCCGTTCGGCCTGGAGGCGGCGGTAGGTCGCGTAGCGGTGGTGGCCGTCGGCGATCATCGCCTGCCGCGGCGCCAGGTCCGCCTGCACCCGGGCGACCAGGCCGGGGTCGGTGAGCGCCCACAGCCGCTGTCCCAACCCGTCCTCGCTGGTGGTCTGCAGGATCGGCTCCCCGACGACGACCTCGTCGATGACCGCGGCGGTGTCGCCGCCGCCGTCGTACACGAGCAGGATCGGCTCGAGGTTCGCACCGGTGGCGCGCATCAGCTCGAGCCGGTCCGCGACCGGACCGGGCATGACGTCCTCGTGCGGCAGCACCACCCGGTCGGCCGGGTCACGCAGCTCGACAGCTGCGAGAACCCCGCGCTGCAGGACCCCGCGGCCGGACTGCTCGTAGACGTACAGCGCCGGCTCGGCGTCGCGGGCCAGCACGCCGTCGGCCCGCCAGGCGGCCAGCAGGTCCGCGGCATGCGCGTACCGCCCAGCGTCCGCGCCGCGGCCGCCGTCGGGACCCGAGCGGCTTCCGCGGGGGTCGCGTGGCAGGATCAACCGGACCACGTTGTGCGGGTCCAGCGCCTCCAAGTGCGTCGCATCGTCGACGTCGATGACGTCGTACGGCGGGCTGGTCACCGCGGCGAGGTCGCTCACCCGGTCCGCGACGTAGCGGACGCCGCGGAACGGCACGACGACGAGTCCCCGGTCCCGGTCCCGGTGCGGTCCGCGGTCGCGGATCGGTCGTCGGCGGGGGGCACGCGAGGATGGTACGGGCGGCAGACGGCGAGGGACGGCGCGGGTGACGGACGAAGGTGCTGGTGGCAGGCGCGGCGGCGCCGCGGGACCGGGCCGGCCGGCCGGTGAGGTGTACGACTGGTTCGTCCGCGGCCGGACCCTGCTGGAAGGGGGCAACCCGGAGGCCGCGGCCGAGCTGCTCATGCACGCCCGCGCGCAGGCACCGGAGTCCGCCAGCGTCCTCGAGGCCCTGGCCCGGGCGCTGTTCGACGCCCGCCGCTACGACGAGGCAGAACGGCGGTTCACCGAGCTGGTGGAGGCCAGCCCGGACGACGACTACGCCCGGTTCGGGCTCGGCCTGTCGCGGCTACGGCTGGGGGACCTGACCGGCGCGGTGCAGCAGCTGTCGATGGCGGCCACCATGCGCCCGGCCCGGGCCGACTACCAGCAGGCACTGCGCGAGGCGCGCGCCACCGTGCGGGCCCGGGCCGAGGCCGGGCTGGACGAGCGGCGGGTGTCCGATGCCGAGCGGGACGCGGCCCGTCCCGGCGGGGAGGGGCCAGCAGGCCCGGCAGACCCGTCCGGCCAGGCGGGCCACGGCGGATGAAGCCGCCGCTGGCCGAGGGCAGCGCGACGCCGCTGGCCGCCGTGCACGACGTCGCCCTGCTCGATCTCGACGGGGTGCTCTACGTCGGTCCGGACGCCGTGCCCGGGGCGCCCGAGGCGGTGCTGGCCGCGAGCCGGGCCGGCCTGCGGGCGGCGTACGTGACCAACAACGCCTCGCGCACGCCGGAGACCGTGGCGCGGCACCTGCGCGACCTGGGCGTGCCGGCGGCGCCGGAGGACGTCGTCACCTCGGCCCAGGCGGCGGCCCGGCTGGTGGCCGACCGGGTGCCCGCGGGGTCGGCCGTGCTCGTGGTCGGCGGGGACGGCCTGCGCGCGGCCGTCACGGACCGGGGGTTGCGTCCGGTGGCCGAGATGGCCGACGGGGTGGCGGCCGTGGTGCAGGGGTTCGCCCCCGACCTCGGGTGGCGGCAGCTGGCCGAGGCGACCTACGCCGTGTCCGCCGGCCTGCCCTGGATCGCCTGCAACCTGGACGCCACCGTCCCGACCGCGCGCGGGACCGCCCCGGGCAACGGCGCCCTGGTCGGCGTGGTCGCCGACGCCGCCGGACGCCGACCCGACGCGGTCGCGGGCAAGCCGGAGACACCGCTGCACCGCGAGTCGGTCGAACGGACGGCAGCCGAACGCCCGCTGGTGGTCGGCGACCGGCTGGACACCGACATCGAGGGCGCCAACCGGGCCGACACACCGAGCCTGCTGGTCCTGACCGGGGTCAGCGGGCCGCTCGAGCTGCTCGCGGCCGCGCCGCAGCTGCGCCCGACCTATCTCTCGGCCGATCTGCGCAGCGGACTGCTCGAGCCGCACCCGCCGGTGACCCGGGCCGGAGGGGGGTGGCGGTGCGGTGGGGTGACCGTGACCGTGACGGGTGCCGCCGTGACCGTGGACGGGCACGGCGAACGGCTGGACGCCGTCCGGGCGCTGTGCGTGGCCTGGTGGGCGGCAGACCGCACCGGCGTGGAGTCCGCGGGCCGACACGGCGCCGGTGCGGACAGCGCCGACCGTGCCGCGGCGGTGGCAGCGACCGGTTGGTGACGCCCACCGCGCTCGCTCCACGTCTCCCCGGCTGAGCCGCTCGTCGGGTCAGAGCATCGAGCGCAGCTTGAGCAGGTCCCGCACGCCCGCCTCGACCTTGATCCGCCCACCCAGCCAGGCCCGGCCGAAGTCGAGCTCCCCGTCGGTCAGGGCCACCAGGTCGTCGCTGGCCGCCGTCAACCGGATCTGCGCCCGGGGCGCCGGGTCGGTGGTGATCGCGACGATGTGGCCGTTCTCGAGCCGACCGGAGAACGTCGTCTCCAGGTCCGGGACGTGGCAGCTCAGCGTCCGGTCGAACGTGTGCTGCTGCCGCTCCTGGTCGTCGACTCCGGAGAGGCGTTCGGAGAGGCGTTCGAGGGCAGCCTGGCACTGCTCGATCGTCGCCATGACGGGTATGACCTCCTCGTCACTTCGTCGGCACGCGTCGGGCCGGACGCTACCGCAGCGGCTCGATCGGGCGGCCGGGTAGCGTCTGCCTGGAGACCGCCCCGCCTCCTGCGCGGCGGCCGACGGGACGGAGACGCCATGGTGCTGGACGGACTGCGTGGTTACCTGCAGCTGGCCACCGGACTCACCGACGTGACCCGCGAGCGGGCTCGGGCCGCCGCCCGCGCGCTGGTGGCCCAGGGCGAGGCGGGGGTCGACGCGGTCGTGCCGGGTCCGGTGCGCTCCCAGGTGACCGCCCTCACCGAGGACCTGCTGGCCACCAGCAAGGCCAACCGGGACCTGATGGTGCACCTGGTGCGCGGCGAGGTGGAGCGCTCGGTGGCCCGCCTCGGGCTGGTCTCCACGGCCGAGCTGGACGCCGAGCGGCGCCGAGCGGACCGCCTGGAACGCAAGCTGCGCGAGCTGGAGACCCAGTCGGCCCCGAGCCGGCCCACCTCGACGACGAGGAAGGCGACGAAGAAGACGGCGAGGAAGACGGCGAGGAAGACGACGAAGAAGACGACGAAGGCGCCGGCGCAGAAGTCAGCCCAGAAGTCGGCGGCAACGAAGACGAGGCAAAGAGGACGACGGCGAAGAAGGCGGGCCAGTGACGGACTGGGACGGGTCGGCCGGCCCGGCTGCGGAGGACGGCGCGAGCCCGTCGGACACCGCGGCGGCGGAGACCCAGGACGCGGACGCCTGGGCGGTCGACGAGGGCCCGGACGCCCGGGCGGATGGCGGGGACGACGTCGAGCCCCAGGCGCACGACGCCGTGGACGGCGGCGTCGAGCCCCAGGCCGCCGCGGACGGGCCGGACCCGGAGCCGGAGCCGGACGCGACACCGGACGCGACACCGGGCGCCGATCCGCGGATCGCGGTCGCGCTGTCGCGGCTGGACGACCTGGGGGAGACCCCGGCTGCCGAGCACGTCGAGGTGTACGAGGACGTCCACGCGGTGCTGCAGGACGCGCTGGCCGAGGCCGCGCGCGGCAGCGAGCAGGGGCAGCCCGGCGGCCCGCGGCAGTGAGCCGGTGACGCCATGACCCGCCGGGCCCGGCTGGACGCCGAGCTGGTCCGACGTGGGCTGGCGCGGTCGCGCGAGCAGGCCGCCGAGCTGGTCGCCGCCGGTCAGGTGCGGGTCCCCGGGCGCACCGCGGTCAAGGCGGCCACCCAGGTCACCCCGGGCGACCCGATCGTGGTCGAGGAACCCCCGGGGGAGTCCTACGTCTCCCGGGGCGGGCACAAGCTCGTGGGCGCCCTGGAGGCGTTCGCGCCGGCGGGGCTGTCGGTCGACGGCCGCCGGGCGCTCGACGCCGGTGCGTCCACCGGCGGCTTCACCGATGTCCTGCTGCGCCGTGGCGCGCGTGAGGTGGTCTGCGTCGACGTGGGCTACGGGCAGCTGGCCTGGTCGCTGCAGACCGACGACAGGGTCCGGGTCCTCGACCGGACGAACGTGCGCGAGCTGACCCTGGACACCGTCGGCCGGCCGGTCGACCTGGTCGTGGCCGATCTCTCGTTCATCTCGCTGCGGCTCGTGCTGCCCGCACTGGCCGCGGTCACGACCCCGGAGGCCGACCTGGTGCCGATGGTGAAGCCGCAGTTCGAGGTCGGTCGCGAGGCGCTCGGTGCCGGCGGCGTGGTCCGCGACGCGGTGCAGCGCGCCGACGCCGTCGAGCAGGTGGCCGGGTTCGCCCAGCGCGAGCTGGACCTGGGCGTCGCCGGCGTGGTCGCCAGCCCGCTGCCGGGGCCGGCCGGAAACGTCGAGTACTTCCTGTGGCTGCGCCGGGGAGCACCGCCGCTGGAGCGCGCGGTGCTCGACGCGGCCGTCGAGGCGGGACCGTCGTGACGGCCGCGGGCGAGAGCAGCGCGACCCCGGCGTGCACGGTGCTGCTCGTCGGACACACCGGCCGCGCAGAGGCCGTCCGGTCCATGCGCGACGCGGTGGCTCGGTTCGTCGCCGCCGGGGTGACCGTGCGGGTGCTGGCCGAGGAGGCCCGCGACCTCGACCTGGCGGACGTGTCGGTGGTCGAGCCGGACCCGGACCCGGCGGACGGGTGTGACCTCGTCGTGGTCTTCGGCGGCGACGGCACGCTGCTGCGGGCGGCCGAGCTCGCCCGGCCGTCGGCGACACCGTTGCTGGGTGTCAACCTCGGGCACGTCGGCTTTCTCGCCGAGGCCGAGCGCGACGCCCTGGACGCCACCGTTGACCGGGTGGTGAGTGGCCGGTACGACGTGGAGGAACGGTTCACCCTCGACGTGACCGTCACGACCAACGGCGACCTGGTCACCCGGGGCTGGGCGCTCAACGAGGCCTCGGTCGAGAAGGCCAGCCGGGAGCGGATGATCGAGCTGGTCGTCGAGGTCGACGGCCGGCCGCTGTCCCGCTGGGGCTGTGACGGCGTGGTCATGGCGACCCCCACCGGCTCGACGGCCTACGCGTTCTCGGCCGGCGGCCCGGTGGTCTGGCCGGAGGTGCAGGCGCTGCTGCTCGTGCCGATCAGCGCCCACGCGCTGTTCAGCCGGCCGTTGGTGGTGTCGCCCGACTCGGTCCTCGCTCTGGAGATCCTCACGACCGGGCAGGGGGCCGGCGTGCTCTGGTGCGACGGCCGGCGCGCCGTCGACCTGCCGCCCGGAGCGCGGATCGAGGCCCGTCGAGGTGAACGGCCGGTGCGGCTGGCCCGGCTGCACTCGGCGCCGTTCACCGACCGGCTGGTCGCCAAGTTCGACCTGCCGGTGATGGGCTGGCGGGGCCGGGCGCACGACGAGCCGCAGGCGCGGGAACCAGGTTCCGGCCGACCGCCCGCGTAGGCTCGCCGCCGTGCTCGAGGAGATGCGGATCCGCGGCCTGGGCGTCATCGACGACGCCGTGCTGGAGCTGTCACCCGGGCTGACCGTGGTCTCCGGCGAGACCGGCGCCGGCAAGACCATGGTCGTCACCGGGCTCGGGCTGCTCTTCGGTGGCCGGGCCGACCCCGGCGCCGTCCGCCCTGGTGCCGGGAGCGCCTCGGTCGAGGGCCGGCTGCGGGTCGACCCGACCGGCGACGTCGCCGTGCGTGCCCTCGACGCCGGCGCCGAGCTCGACGAGGACGTCCTGCTCGTGGCCCGCACGGTCGCGGCGGGTGGCCGGTCCCGCGCCTTCCTCGGCGGCCGCGGGGTGCCCGCCGGGCTGCTCGCGGAGCTGGCCGACTCCTGCGTCGCGGTGCACGGGCAGATGGACCAGACCCGGCTCCGGCAGCCGGCCCACCAGCGGGACGCGCTCGACCGCTACGCCGGCGACGAGGTGGACGGCCCGCTCGCGGCCTACCGCGCGGCGTACGACGAGCTGCGCGAGCTGGTCGCCGAGCTCGACGACCTCACCACCCGCGCCCGCGAGCGGGCCCAGGAGGCCGACCTGCTCAGGTTCGGGCTCGGCGAGGTGGAGGCGGCCGACCCGCAGCCCGGCGAGGTCGAGACGCTCGCGGTCGAGGAGGAGCGGCTGGGGCACGCGGACGGTCTGCGAGCCGCCACCACGCTGGCCCACGACGCGCTCCTCGGCGGGTCCGACGGCACCGGCGGCACCGACGGCACCGCTGCCACCGACGGCCGCGACGCGGTCGGACTCGTCGCGGCCGCGCGGACCGCGCTCGAGCAGGTCGGGGTCCAGGACCCCCAGCTGGACGAGATCGTCGACCGGCTGCGTGAGCTCGGCTACCTGCTCGCCGACGTCGGCGCCGACCTCGCGTCGTACGCCGCCGGCGTCGAGACCGACCCGGCCCGGCTCGCCGTCGTGCAGGAGCGCCGGGCGGAGCTGACCCGGCTGGTGCGCAAGTACGCCGACGAGCCACGGGCCGAGGGGGACCATGCCGGCGAGGGGGCACCCGACGGGGCCGCCGCGGTGCTGGCCTGGGCCCAGCAGGCGGCTGCCCGGGTGACCACGCTCGAGGGCGACGACGACCGGATCGTGCTGCTGACGCAGCGCCGTGAGCAGCTGGTGGCCGAGCTGACCCGCGCCGCCGGTGCGGTCTCCGCGGCCCGGACGTCCGCAGCGCTCCGGTTCGCCGCCGCGGTCTCCGACGAGCTCGCGGCTCTGGCGATGGCCAACGCCGAGGTCGAGGTCGCGGTGTCCCAGACCGACGACGAGCGTGGCCTCGAGGTCGGCGGCCGCCGGGTCGGCTACTCGCGGCACGGGGTCGACGACGTCGAGCTGCTGCTGCGACCGCACCCCGGCGCGCCGGCCCGGCCGGTCCAGAAGGGCGCCTCCGGCGGTGAGCTGTCCCGGGTCATGCTGGCGATCGAGGTGGTGCTCGCCGGCACCGATCCGGTGCCCACGCTGGTGTTCGACGAGGTCGACGCGGGTGTCGGCGGCCGCGCGGCGGTCGAGGTCGGCCGCCGGCTGGCGGCGCTGGCCCGCTCGGCCCAGGTCGTGGTGGTCACCCACCTGCCGCAGGTGGCGGCCTTCGCCGACCAGCACCTGGTGGTCCGCAAGTCCGACGACGGCGTGGTCACGAGCAGCGGCGTGGTCGCGCTCGACGAGGCCGGCCGCCTGCGCGAGCTGTCCCGGATGCTCGCCGGCCAGGAGGAGTCCGCGACGGCCGAGGCGCACGCCGCCGAGCTGCTGGCCTCGGCGCAGGGGGAGCGCGCCGGGCGCTGACGCCTGCTCAGCACCCCCCTCTCGGGCGGGCACAGCTCGGCGGGGGACAGACCGGGGCGTACACGCCGGATCAGGTCCCAGGAGTCACACCTGTTACATGGCAGCATCGCTGTCATGCGCCTGGCCACCCTCCGACGGTCCCGTCATCAGCCCGACCTGCCCGGCCTGCACGGCACGGCCCGCGTCTCGCGGCTGGCCGGTGCCCTGGCCCGCCGGGCCCGGGCCGGGGACATCGCGGTGATCGACCACCAGGACCTCGACGGTCCCAGCGCCCGACTGCTGGTCGAGGCCCGCGTCGCCGCGGTCGTCAACGCCGGACGCAGCATCAGCGGCCGGTACCCCAACCTCGGGCCCCAGGTGCTGGTCGACGCCGGCATCCCGCTGCTGGACGCGGTGGGGACCGAGGTGCTCGCCCGGGTCGACGACGGCGAGAAGGTCCGGCTCGACGGCGACACCCTGTACCGGGGCGAGGAGGTCGTGGCCCGCGGCGCGCTGATGACGCAGCAGTCGGTGCACACGGCGATGGAGGCGGCCCGCGCCGGTCTCGGCGCCCAGCTGGAGGCCTTCGCGCACGCCACCACCGAGCACCTGCGCCGCGAGCGTGACCTGCTGATCGACGGCTCCGGCGTCCCCGACGTCCGCACGCCGTTGGAGGACCGCCGGGTGGTCGTCGTCACCCGGGCCCGCGGGGTCGATCACGAGCTGCGGCGGCTGCGGCACTGGATCAACGCGCACGAGCCGGTCCTCGTCGGGGTGGACGAGGGCGCGGACGCCCTGCTGGCGGCCGGTCTGCGCCCGCACCTGGTCGTCGGCGACCCCCGGTTGCTGAGCGAGGACGTGCTGGACTGCGGCGCGGAGCTCGTGGTCCGCGCCGACCGAGACGGCAGCGCACCCGGGCTGTACCGGGCCGAGCAGGCGGGTCTCGAGCCGGTGGTGTTCGTCACCTCCGGCTCGGACGAGGATGCGGCACTGCTGCTGGTCGAGTCCCACTCGCCGGCGCTGGTCGTCGGGGTCGGCTGGCACCCGACGCTCGGGGCGCTGGTCGACTCGGCCCGCCCGGACATGCCCAGCGCCTTCCTCACCCGGCTCCGGCTCGGGAACCGTTTCGTCGACGCGTCCGCGGTCCTGACGCTGCACCAGCGCCCGGCCCGCACCTGGCCGCTCTGGCTGCTCTGCCTCGTGCTGCTCGGCGCGCTGGTGACTGTCGTCGTGCTGGCGCCGGACGCGACGCTGGTGGGGCAGTACCGCCAGGACCTCGTGGACGCCGTCAACCAGCTGCTCGGCCGGTGACCCGAGTGCGTCAGCTGCTGCTCGCGGTCGTGGCTGCGGTCCTGGCCCTGGGCCTGGGGCTCGCGCTCGGCGCAGGTCCGGTCGTCGGCCGGTCCGAGGCCACCCGGGCAGCCCGGACCGATCGGCTCGCGACGCAGGTCGACCGGCTCGACCAGCAGGTGGGCGACCTGCAGGACGCGGCGCGCACCAGCACCAAGGTGCTCTCCGCGCTCGCCGGCCCGCTCACCAGGGGCCGCCTGGACGGCCACAGCGTGGTCATCGTCCGGACGCCGGGCGCTGACGACGCCCTGGTCCGCCGGACCCGCGCCGCGCTGCTGGGGGCGGGCGCGAGCCTGACCGGCGAGCTGCGGCTCGCACCGACGTACCTCGACCCCGCGAAGGCGAGCTCGCCGCTGGAGGATCTCGCCCTGCGGCTGGTGCCGCCCAACGTCACCTTCGCGGACGGCTCCACGCCCATCGAACGGGTCGGTGTCGTGCTCGCCCGGGCGACGGTGGCCGCCGAGCCTGCCTCCGACCCCGACCAGGACGGCGCCGAGGTGATCGCCGGCCTCGACGAGCTCGGCGCGCTCAGCCTCGAGGGTGACCCCGGCCGGCAGGCGCAGCTCGCGGTGGTCGTGACCGGCGAGCGGGAGAAGGGCTCGGCGCGGGACGCGGTCACCGCGCTGGTCCGGGCGCTGGACGCCGGCGGCCAGGGCGCCGTGCTGGTAGGACCCGGCCTGACCCCCGCAGCCGTCGGCTGGGTGCGCTCCGGCGGTGCCACCGCGGCCGGCGGCGCCTCCTCGGTCGACTCCGGCGACACGGCGGCCGGCCAGGTCGCCCTGGTGCTGGCGCTGGTCGAGCAGCTGGGCGGCGGCAAGGGTGCCTACGGGGCCGGTGCCGGCGCCACGGCGGTGCTGCCCGCGTCGGTGCGCTGAGCGACGCCGGACGGCTGATAGGCTCGAATCCCGTGGACGGACGGAGGCTTTCTCCCTCCGACAAGCAGCACTCGAGCCCACGGGAGCCCCCTTTGGCCGCACCGGCGACCACCAAGCACATCTTCGTGACCGGGGGCGTCGCCTCCTCGATCGGCAAGGGCCTCACGGCGTCCGGGCTGGGCCACCTCCTGCGCTCCCGCGGCCTGCGGGTGACGATGCAGAAGCTGGACCCCTACCTCAACGTCGACCCCGGGACGATGAACCCGTTCCAGCACGGTGAGGTCTTCGTCACCGACGACGGCGCCGAGACCGACCTGGACGTGGGCCACTACGAGCGGTTCCTGGAGCGCGACCTGCACGGGTCGGCGAACGTCACCACCGGGCAGGTCTACTCCTCGGTCATCGCCAAGGAGCGACGCGGCGAGTACCTCGGCGACACCGTGCAGGTCATCCCGCACATCACCAACGAGATCAAGTCGCGGATCCGCGACATGGCCGGCCCGGACGTCGACGTCGTCATCACCGAGATCGGCGGCACGGTGGGCGACATCGAGTCGCTGCCGTTCCTCGAGGCGGTGCGTCAGGTGCGCCACGACGTGGGCCGCGACCACGTCTTCTTCCTGCACATCTCCCTGGTTCCCTACATCGGCCCGTCCGGCGAGCTGAAGACCAAGCCGACCCAGCACTCGGTCGCGGCGCTGCGCTCGATCGGCATCCAGCCCGACGCCATCGTCTGCCGCTCGGACCGCGACATCCCGACCAACGTCAAGCGCAAGATCTCGCTGATGTGCGACGTCGACGAGGAGGCCGTGGTGGCGGCCAAGGACGCGCCGTCGATCTACGACATCCCGAAGGTGCTGCACGCAGAGGGCCTGGACGCCTACGTGGTGCGCCGGCTGAACCTGCCGTTCCGGGACGTGGACTGGACCGAGTGGGACGACCTGCTGCGCCGGGTGCACCGCCCCCAGCACCAGGTCACGATCGCCCTGGTCGGCAAGTACGTCGACCTGCCCGACGCCTACCTCTCGGTGTCCGAGGCGCTGCGCGCCGGCGGCTTCGCCAACGACTGCAAGGTGGCCATCCGCTGGGTCACCTCGGACGACTGCCAGACGCCCGAGGACGCCGAGCGCGAGCTCCATGGTGTCGATGCCGTGTGCATCCCGGGCGGGTTCGGCGTCCGCGGCATCGAGGGCAAGCTCGGCGCGATCCGGCACGCCCGCGAGCAGCGGATCCCCACCCTGGGCCTCTGTCTGGGCCTGCAGTGCATGGTGATCGAGTACGCCCGCCACGTCGCCGGCCTGGACGGCGCCAACTCCGCGGAGTTCGAGGAGTCCACCCCGCACCCCGTCATCGCGACGATGGCCGACCAGGAGGACGTGGTGGCCGGCGACCGCGACATGGGCGGCACCATGCGGCTCGGCCTCTACCCGGCCGCGCTGTCCGAGGGCTCGCTGGCCCGCGAGGTCTACGGCTCGTCGTACGTCGAGGAGCGCCACCGGCACCGCTACGAGGTGAACAACCGCTACCGCGAGCAGCTCGAGCAGGCCGGCCTGGTGTTCTCCGGCACCTCGCCGGACGGGCACCTGGTCGAGTACGTCGAGCTGCCGCGCGACGTGCACCCCTACTTCGTCGCCACCCAGGCGCACCCCGAGTTCCGGTCCCGGCCGGCGCGCGCGCACCCGCTGTTCGCGGGGCTGGTCGCCGCCGCGATCGCGCGCAGGTCCGGCGCCACGAGCGTCGACCTCACCGCGGTCTCCGCCGGCACCGCGTGAGCCGGTCGCCCGGGCCGGAGGTCGCCGACGCACCGGCCGAGCTCACCGTGCGGTCGAGCACCACCGTGCACCACGGGATGGTGTGGGACGTACGGCGCGACGAGGTCGACCTGGGCGACGGCCAGACCGTCACCCGCGAGGTCGTGTCGCACACCGGTGCCGTGGGGGTGATCGCGCTGGACGACCGCGACCGGGTGCTGCTGCTGCGGCAGTACCGGCACCCGGTGCGGTCCTACCTGTGGGAGCCCCCGGCCGGGCTGCTCGACGTACCCGGCGAGGACCCTGTCGAGGCGATCCGCCGCGAGCTGGCCGAGGAGGGAGACCTGACCGCGGACGAGTGGCACGTCCTGGTCGACTTCTACAACTCGCCGGGGGGCAGCACCGAGGCGTTCCGCTGCTACCTGGCCCGCGGGCTGCACGAGGTGCCCGAGCAGGACCGGCACGACCGGGAGCACGAGGAGCGGGCGATGGTCCCCGCCTGGGTCGAGCTCGACCGGGCCCGCGACCTGGTGCTGGCCGGGAAGCTGCACAACCCCACCACGGTGTGCGGCATCCTCGCGGCGGCGGCCGCCCGGGACCGGGGCTGGTCCACCCTGCGCCCGGCCGACGCCCCCTGGCCGGAGCGCTCACCCGGCCGCTGAGGACGTCGTTTGCGACCTGAGAAACCGACACGCCGAGTCCCTCGCCGCGTGTCGCGTGCGTAATGTCGCAAACGACCATCACAGGGCGGGAAGGGTTCCTCAGGTGAGGCGGATGTCGCTGCGCGGTGCGGTCAGGCCGAGCTGGTCGAGCTCGAGCCGGGCCAGCGCGGCGGTGGCGTCCGGGTCGCCCGCCTTCCAGCCGGGGACGACCGCCGGGTCGAGCCGGGCCAGCTGGCGCAGCGGCTGCCGGGCCAGCGCCCGTACGGCGAGCAGGTCGGCCGCACCCGCCGGCTGGCGCATCAACCGCGCCGCCGCGGACGCCTCGACCACCCACGCCAGCCGACGCGGCAGCCACACCGCCAGCAGGATCACGATCGGGACGGCCGCCACCAGGACGCCGGCGAGCACGGCCACCCGCTCGACGGTGTCCTGGTAGCCCTGCGCAGTGGCCGCGAGGTCGCGGCTGGTCGCGGCCAGGTCCCGGAACGGCTTGGCGACCGTCCCGCCGACGACGGGTGTGTTGTCGATGCTGCCTGCCGCCCCGCGCAGCTTGCCGTCCAGCGCGCGGGCCTGCCGCTCCGCCTCGCGGCCCGGCGCGGCCAGCTCGGCCACCCGGCCGTGGGTACCGCGGCCGAGTCGGACCGCCAGGTAGACGAGCACGAGGACCACCAGGTCGCCGACCACCTGGCCGGCCAGTCGGGTGGGCCGGTCCGCGTAGAGCCTCATGGCAGGTCTCTACCCCAGCCAGGAGCCCCTGGACCCGTCCGAGGGTTCCACCGGGCACCCGCAAAGCCCAGGGGACCCGGCTTCACTACACTCCGAACGCGCCGACAACGAGGTCGGACGTCACCGCCTGCCCTGCCCGGGGCCCCGCGGACTCGAGCGCGCCAGCGAGCGAGGTCGTGGAAGAAAGGACTTGGTAGCCGTGAAGGTCGGCATCCCTCGCGAGGTCAAGAACCACGAGTACCGCGTCGCCATCACCCCGTCGGGGGTGCACGAGCTGGTGGGCCACGGCCACGAGGTGTTCGTCGAGAAGGACGCCGGGGTCGGCTCCTCGATCCCCGACGATGACTACGTCGCGGCCGGCGCGCGCGTGCTCGACGACGCCGACGACGTCTGGGGCACCGGGGACCTGATCCTCAAGGTCAAGGAGCCGGTGGAGCAGGAGTACCACCGGATGCGGGAGGGCCAGACCCTCTTCACCTACCTCCACCTGGCCGCCGACAAGCCCCTCACCATGGAGCTCGCCAAGCGCAGGGTCACCGGCATCGCGTACGAGACGGTCGAGCTCCCGGACCGGTCCCTGCCGCTGCTGGCGCCGATGTCAGAGGTCGCCGGTCGGCTGGCCCCGCAGGTCGGGGCGGCCACGCTGATGCGGGCTCAAGGCGGCCGGGGCATCCTCATGGGCGGCGTGTCCGGCGTCTACGCCGCGAAGGTCGTCGTCATCGGAGCCGGCGTCTCCGGCATGAACGCCGCCGCCATCGCGCTGGGCATGCAGGCCGAGGTGCTGCTGCTCGACCGCAACATCGCCCGACTGCGACAGGCCGACGCCATCTACCAGGGTCACATGCAGACCGTCGCGTCGAACACCTACGAGATCGAGCGCGCCTGCATGGACGCCGACCTGGTCATCGGCGCCGTCCTGGTGCCGGGGGCCAAGGCGCCCAAGCTGGTGACCAACGAGCTGGTGTCACGGATGCGACCGGGCTCGGTGCTCGTCGACATCTCGATCGACCAGGGTGGCTGTTTCGAGGACTCGCGTCCCACCACCCACGCCGACCCGACGTACAAGGTGCACGACTCGGTCTTCTACTGCGTCGCCAACATGCCCGGCGCGGTGCCGCACACCTCGACGTACGCGCTGACCAACGTCACGCTCCCGTACGCCGTGGAGCTGGCCGACCGCGGCTGGCGGGACGCCCTCAAGGCCGACGCCGCGCTGGCCCTGGGCCTCAACACCTACGACGGGTCGGTCACCTACGGTCCGGTGGCCGAGGCGCACGGCATGGCCGCCGTCGCGCTCGACGAGGTGCTGGGCTAACCACCACATGACGCAAGCGCCCCTCCAGCAGGCGCTGCAGACCTACCTCGACCACTTGGCCGTCGAGCGCGGGCTCGCGGCGAACACGCTGGCCTCCTACCGTCGCGACCTGCGCCGGTACCTGGCCCACCTGGCCGGTCGCGACGTGGGTGCGCCGGCCGAGGTGACCGAGCCGGACGTCAGCTCCTTCCTCGTGGCCCTGCGCGAGGGCGACGAGGAGCATCCGGCGCTGGCGCCGAACTCCGCGGCCCGGGCCGTGGTGGCCGTGCGCGGTTTCCACCGGTTCCTCCTGCGGGAGGGCCTGGCCACCGCCGACCCGGCTCGCGGCGTCCGCCCGCCGTCGCCACCGAAGCGCCTGCCGAAGGCCATCTCGGTCGAGGAGGTGGAGGCCCTGCTGACGGCGGCCGGCGCCGACGACACACCACGGGCGTTGCGGGACCGGGCCCTGCTCGAGCTGCTCTACGGGTGCGGCGCCCGGATCTCCGAGGCCGTCGGGCTCGACGTGGACGAGCTCGACATGGAGGCCGGCTCGGTGCGGCTGCTCGGCAAGGGCAGCAAGGAGCGGGTGGTGCCGGTCGGGTCGTACGCGCGGGAGGCGGTGTCCGCCTACCTGGTGCGCGGCCGCCCCGCGCTGGCCGCCGGCCACCTGACGGCGACCGCCTCGCCGGCGCTGTTCCTGAACGCACGCGGGGGCCGGTTGTCCCGGCAGAGCGCCTGGACCGTGCTGCGCGCGGCGGCGCAGCGGGCGGGTATCCGCAAGGAGATCTCCCCGCACACCCTGCGGCACTCGTTCGCGACCCACCTGCTCGACGGTGGTGCCGACGTGCGCGTGGTGCAGGAGCTGCTCGGGCACGCCAGCGTCACGACGACGCAGGTCTACACGCTGGTCACGGTGGACCGGCTGCGCGAGGTCTACGCCACCGCCCACCCGCGCGCGACCTGAATCCACCGGCGCACCGTCGGCGTGGCGGCGTGATCGGGCCGTCGGTGCTGCCTACTGTCGCTCGTGAGGTCGGTACGCCGACAGGCCGACGAGTCGACAATACGAGGACGGCAACGTGAGCACCCAACCGTTGATGCCACCCGAGGAGCCCGGCCAGCCGCCGCACGAGGCCGCCCACGTGCCGGCCCTCGAGCTCGACGCCGCGGCGTTCGCCGAGGCGCTGCCCGAGAAGCCCGACACGCCCGTCGCCGGGTCGCCCCGGCCGATCGGCCCCACCGGGCGCCCGATGCCGGCCATCCCGGAGCCCGCCCCGCGCGAGGAGCACGGCAACGCGCGGATCATCGCGATGTGCAACCAGAAGGGCGGCGTCGGCAAGACGACGACGACCATCAACCTGGGGGCGGCGCTGGCGGAGTACGGCCGCAAGGTCCTGCTCGTCGACTTCGACCCGCAGGGCTCGCTGACCGTCGGCCTGGGCGTCAACCCGTACGACATCCAGAAGAGCGTCTACAACCTGGTGATGGATCGCGGCGTGGCGCTCGACGAGGTCGTGGTGAAGACCAACGTCCCCGGCCTGGACCTGGTGCCGAGCAACATCGACCTGTCCGCGGCCGAGGTGCAGCTGGTGTCCGAGGTCGCCCGGGAGCAGGTGCTCGACCGGGCGCTGGGGCCGGCCGTGGCGGAGTACGACTTCGTGATCATCGACTGCCAGCCCTCGCTCGGGCTGCTCACCGTCAACGCGCTGACCGCGGCGCACGGCGTCATCGTGCCGATGGAGGCGGAGTTCTTCGCCCTGCGCGGCGTCGCGATGCTGGTCGAGACCATCCAGAAGGTGCAGGACCGGCTCAACCCCGAGCTGGAGATCGACGGGCTGGTGGCGACCATGTTCGACTCCCGGACCGTGCACAGCCGCGAGGTGATCGCCCGCCTGGTCGAGGCCTTCGACGAGAAGGTGTTCCACACCGCGATCCACCGGACGGTGCGGTTTCCCGAGACCACGGTCGCCGGCGAACCGATCACGACCTTCGCCACCTCCTCCGGAGGCGCCTACTCCTACCGCCAGCTGGCGAAGGAGGTGCTGTCGCGGTGCCCGGGCACGTGACCGGAGCGGCCGGCGCGGCCGGCGAGCCAGGGGAGCAGGAGCAGTCGGAGTTCGGCGGTCCGGAGGTCGTCGGGGCGCGGGTCCGCCGGCTGCGCCCGGCCGCGACCCAGACCTCGGGTCGTGAGCGCCACGACGAGAAGATCACCGTCTACGTCTCCGCCGACGAGCTGGTCGCCATCGAGCAAGCCCGGCTGGTGCTGAGGGCCGAGCACGGCGTCGCGGTGGACCGTGGCCGGCTGGTGCGTGAGGCGGTGGCCGAGATGCTGATCGACCTCGAGCAGCACGGGGAGCAGAGCGTCGTCGTGGCCCGCCTGCGGGAGCAGCGCGACCAGCGCGAGCAGCCCTGAGCGAGGTCGCCGCGCCGCCGCCGGTGATGATCGGGTTGGGTGACGGCGCGGGCAGCGGTTACCGTGCCGTCGTGAGCGAGGAGACCGCTCCGCAGGTCGTGGCGGACGAGACAGGTGGGCCGCAGAGCTCTGTCTCCGGGGGAGATGCCGGGTTCCGCGTCGACCTGGGGGACCTCTTCGAGGGGCCGTTCGACCTGCTCCTCGGGCTGATCGCCAAGCACAAGCTGGACGTCACCGAGGTGGCGCTGTCCAAGGTCACCGACGAGTTCATCGCCCACATCAAGGCCAAGGGCCCGGTCTGGGACCTCGGCCAGGCGACCGAGTTCCTCGTGGTCGCGGCCACCCTGCTCGACCTGAAGGCTGCCCGGCTGCTGCCCAGCGGCGAGGTCGAGGACGAGGAGGACCTCGCGCTGCTGGAGGCGCGGGACCTGCTGTTCGCCCGGCTGCTGCAGTACCGCGCGTACAAGCAGGTGGCGGCGGTGTTCTCCGGCCGGATGGCCGACGAGGCCGGCCGGCACCCGCGCTCGGTCGCACTCGAGCCGCACCTGGCCGGGCTGCTGCCGGAGGTGCTGCTCGGCCTCGGACCGCAGGAGTTCGCCCTGCTCGCGGCCAAGGTGTTCGTGCCGAAGCCCGTTCCCATGGTGTCCGTCGACCACCTGCACGCCCCGGCGGTCAGCGTCCGTGAGCAGGCCGCGATGCTGGTCACCTCGCTGCGCCGGTCCCGCCGCTCGACGTTCCGCGCACTGACGGCCGACTGCGAGGGCACGCTGCTCGTGGTGGCGCGCTTCCTGGCCCTGCTCGAGCTCTACCGCGAGGGTGCCGTCACCTTCGAGCAGATCGACCCCCTCGGTGAGCTGTACATCCTGTGGACCGGCGCCGACGAGGGCGAGATCGAGGTGCCGGACGAGTTCGACGACGACGCGACCGGCGACAGGGACGACGCGACCGGCGACAGCGACGCGACCAGCGACAGCGACGACAGCGACGGCCGGAACGACCCAGCCGGACCCACGATCGACCTGAGAGAGACACCGAGCGATGACTGACGAGCACGACGACCAGCTCGAGGACACCGGGGCCGACGGCTCGGCTGTGCACGACGAGCACGACGAGCGCGGTGACCGCGCCGAGGCCGACGGGACCGGCGTGGTCGAGGAGGTCGGCCCGGACGACGGTGGCCCCGGGCTGCGCACCGCGCTGGAGGCGATCCTCATGGTCGTCGACGAGCCGGTGGGCGAGGTGCTGCTGGCCCAGGTCACCGAGAAGCCCACCGAGACCGTGCTGGCCACCCTGCGCGAGCTCGCGGCCGAGTACGACGAGCAGGAGCGCGGCTTCGAGCTGCGCGAGGTGGCCGGCGGCTGGCGGTTCTACACCCGCGCCAGCGCAGCCGCGTACGTCGAGCGGTTCGTGCTCGACGGGCAGCAGGCCAGGCTCACGCAGGCCGCGCTCGAGACCCTCGCCGTGGTCGCCTACCGACAGCCGGTCTCGCGGGCCCGGGTGTCGGCGGTCCGCGGCGTCAACGTCGACGGTGTGATGCGTACGCTGGTCAGCCGCGGGCTGGTCGAGGAGGCCGGGCACGACGGCGAGGGCGGTTCGACGCTGTACCGGACCACGACGTACTTCCTCGAGCGGCTCGGGCTGCGCGACATCGCCGAGCTGCCCGACCTGGCGCCGTTCCTGCCCGAGCTCGACACGCTCGACGACAGCCTGGCCGACCTCCCGGCCGGCCGGGGCGCGTCCGCGTGACCTACGACGACGATGCGCCCGCTGACGGCGTGCGGCTGCAACGCGTTCTGGCGGCCGCCGGTCTCGGCAGCCGCCGGGCCTGCGAGCAGCTGATCGACGAGGGTCGGGTCGAGGTCGACGGCAGCATCGTCACCGTCCAGGGGATGCGGGTGGACCCCGCACAGGCGGTCATCAAGGTCGACGGGCTGCGGATCGCCTCCGCACCCGACCACGTCTACATCGTGCTCAACAAGCCCAAGGGCGTCGTGAGCACGATGAGCGACCCCGAGGGCCGGCCGTCGCTGCAGGACTACGTCGGCGACCGCAACGCGCGGCTGTTCCACGTCGGCCGCCTGGACACCGACACCGAGGGTCTGATCCTGCTCACCAACGACGGTGACCTCGCGCACCGTCTGTCGCACCCGTCGTTCGGCGTGGAGAAGACCTACCTCGCCGAGGTCACCGGCCCCATCGCGCGCGACGTCGGGAAGCGGCTCAAGGCCGGCGTCGAGCTGGAGGACGGCCTTGTGCAGGTGGACTCGTTCCGGCTGGTCAGCCAGTCCGGCAACCGGGTGATGGTCGAGGTCGCGCTGCACGAGGGGCGCAAGCACGTCGTCCGCCGGATGCTGGCCGAGGTCGGGCACCCGGTGTCGCGGCTGGTCCGCACCGACGTCGGGCCGATCTCGCTCGGCCACCTCAAGCCGGGCAAGCAGCGCAAGCTGAGCCAGCAGGAGATCGGGGCGCTGTACAAGGCCGTCGGTCTCTGAGTCCCCTCACCGTCCCCGAGACGGTCAAGGAGCGGTGTAGTGGGCGATGACGTCGACGCAGCGCTGGAACTGCGCAGGCGTAGCGGGGTTCTTCCAGCCGAGCTTCTCGAGCGCCCAGTCGACGGCGAAGGCCGGCACCAAGCCGGCCGCGGCAGGTTCAGGATCGGCGACTCGTGCATACCCGCGGCGCAGCAGGTCCGAACGGTCGTGCCACGGGGCGCCAGCCGACACCTCCCACCGCGCGAGGTCGAAGGCCGCTGGCGCAGGGCCGGCGAACTCCCAGTCGATGACGCCGACGATCGCGGCGTCGTCGACCAAGAGGTTCTTGGGCAAGAAGTCACCTTGGGCCAGCGAGAGCGTCGCCGCCGGACGGGACCTCACCTCCTCGCGCAGGAAGTCAGCGCCCCGCTCGACGACCCTGGCCGCATCCGCCCCGAGTGCCTCGTCGACGATGCGCACCACCCTGGCCACGGCGGTGTCCTCGGGAAGCCGTAGCTGATGTCGGACACCGCGGTCGGGGACGACGCTGTGGATCCTTGCCAGCAGCTCTCCACCGTCGACGACGAGCCGCTCCAGGTCCGAGTACGGCAGCTCGCCCACGAACTGGTCGAGCGAACGCCCCGGCAGATGCTGCTGAATAGAGAAGGACAGCAGCTCGCCGTCGTGCTCCAGGTGCTCGACGCCGAGCACCTCGGGCGTCGGCACGCCGAGGTCGCGCGCCTGCGCCATGAGGTGTGCCTCGTTGGTGAACCATGGTGCCGGCTGGCGTGCGATCCGTGCGATCACGGCCGCGCCGTCGGGAAGTTCGGCGAGGTACGTCTCGTTCATGCCGCCTCCGTTGACTGGGACCAGCCGCTCGACGTCCCGGCCACACACCGACCGCACCACGGAGTCGATGATCGACCGCGGCGTTGTCTTCATCAGCCCATGGTCGCTCACCGACCGCTCGCGGCAATCACGGACTTCTCGCCGTGGGGCGTCGACGCCATCCGCTGGCTGGTGGACTGACCGGCCCGACAACGCAGAAGTCAGGTTCTGGCTCTCGTCTGGGTCAGCGCGTCGAGCGGCTGCCCCCGCCTTCCGAGATGATTCCGGCATGACCACGCCAACGCCGCTGGACCAGGTGCGCGCCACCTGCCTGGCCCTGCCGGAGGTGACCGAGCGGCTCAGCCACGGGGCACCGTCGTTCTTCGTGCGGGAGAAGAAGACCTTCGTCATGTTCATGGACGACCATCACGATGACGGCCGGTTGGCACTGTGGTGCGCGGCGCCGCCGGGCGTGCAGGAAGAGATGGTGCGCGAGGACCCGGACCGGTTCTTCCGCCACGCCGTACGTCGGGCACCGCGGCTGGATCGGGGACCCAGGGGAGTAGGTTCCCCGGCCATGGCTTTCGACGTGAGTGCCGACGCGTACGGCCGGTTCATGGGCAGGTACTCCGAGCCGCTCGCGGCGCAGCTGGTGGCCCAGGCGGGCGTGGCGCCCGGCCAGCGGGTGCTCGACGTCGGCTGCGGCCCGGGCGCCCTGACCGCCGAGCTCGTCCTGCAGGTCGGCCCGGACGCGGTGGCGGCGGTCGACCCGTCGGAACCGTTCGTCGCCGGCGCGAGGGGACGGCTGCCCGGCGTGGACATCCGGCTGGCTCCCGCGGAGAACCTGCCCTTCGACGACGACACCTTCGACGCCGCCCTGGCCCAGCTCGTCGTGCACTTCATGGCGGACCCGGTCGCGGGCCTGCGCGAGATGGCGCGGGTCACCCGCGCCGGTGGCGTGGTGGCGGCCTCGGTGTGGGACTACGCCGGGGGCGGAGCCCCGCTCGCCCTGTTCTGGCGGGCGGCCAAGGAGCTGGACCCCAGCGCGCACGGGAGAGGCCGGGCTGGCCGGAGCACGTGAGGGTCACCTGGTCGAGCTCTTCCAGGCGGCGGGGCTGGTCGAGGTGCAGCAGGCGTCGCACACGGTGCGGGTCATGCATCCCTCGTTCGAGGACTGGTGGGAGCCCTACACCTTCGGCGTCGGGCCCGCGGGCGACCACGTGGCCGCCCTGGACGACGCCGCCCGCGAGGCCCTTCGGCAGCGCTGCGCGGACCTGCTGCCACCCGCGCCGTTCGAGACCTCGGCCACCGCCTGGTCGGTCCGCGCCACCGTCGCCGGCGAACAGGCCTAGTCCACCGGCGGCGTGACCCGGCCGCCCCTGGGGCCCAGGGTGACGCCGACGCTGGCCAGGCTCACCAGCAGCAGTGCCACCAGCTCCCGCGGACCGAGCCGCTGGCCGAGGACGAGCAGCCCGGCGATCGCGGCCGCTCCCGGTTCGAGGCTCATCAGGACGCCGAACACCCGGGTCGGCAGCCGCCGCAGCGCGGTCAGCTCCAGGGCGTACGGCACCACCGAGGACAGCAGCGCCACGGCCAGCCCGATCAGCAGCGCCCGGCCGTCGACCACCGCCCGGGCCGCCCCGGCCGCACCGAACGGCAGGGCCAGGGCGGTCGACACGCACAGGGCGACAGCCAGTCCGCTCACCCCCGGCAGCACCCGGCCGACCCGGGCACTGGCCAGGATGTACCCGCCCCAGAACAGCCCCGCCAGCAGCGCCAGCGCCAGGCCGCTCAGCGGGATGGCGCCGGTGTCCCGCAGCCCGAGCAGCACCACCCCGCCGGCGGCCAGCACCACCCAGAGCAGGTCGGCTGCGCGCCTCGTCTGGGCCAGCGCCACGAGCAGCGGGCCGAGGAACTCCACCGTGACCGCGACGCCCAGCGGCACCTCGCGGATGGCGAGGTAGAACACCAGGTTCATCGCGCCCATGGTCAGCCCGAGCGTCACCGCGGCCGCCCACTGCGCGCGGTCCCACCGGCGCACGGCGGGCCGGGTCACCGCAGTGAGCAGCAGGGCCGCGAACGCCAGCCGCAGCAGCGTCACCCCCGCCGCCCCGGTGACGTCGAAGCTGGTCCGGGCCACCGCGCTGCCGATCTGGACCGAGGCGATCGACACGAGCACGAGGGCCGTCGCGGGGACGCGGTCCGTCAGCGCTGCCTCCCGCGTTCCCACGACGCAGACCCTACGAGCGCCGAAGCGGCCGTCCGACCGCTGTCCGGGCCCCGGACGCGGGCACCGGCACCACCCCCGCGTCGGGATAGGTTGCGACCGATGGGACCCGTCGCACCCGGGAGGAGGGGGTCGCCATGGCTCTGCGGGCGATCCGCGGCGCGACCCAGCTCGACACCGACGATCGCGACCACCTGCTGACCTCGGTCGACGAGCTGATCCGGGCCCTGCTGACCGAGAACGCGCTGGACCACGACGACCTGGTCTCGATGTTGTTCACCGCGACCCCGGACCTGCACAGCGAGTTCCCCGCGCTGGCCGCCCGTCAGCTGGGCATCGGTGACGTGCCGTTGCTGTGCGCCCAGGAGATCGACGTGGCCGGTGCGATGCCGCGGGTGATCCGGGTCATGGTGCACGCCGAGACCGACCGCCCCAAGGCGGACGTGCGCCACGTCTACCTCCGCGGTGCGGTCGCCCTGCGGCGCGACCTCGCCCAGTGAGCGCGCCGTGAGCGCCCCCGGCGCCGCGGCGCCGCCGGAGCTGCGCACCGCCCTGGTCGTGGGATCGGGTCTCATCGGGACCTCGGTGGCGCTCGCCCTCGCCCGGCACGGCGTCCGGGTCCACCTCACCGACCGCGACCCGACGGCCGCGCGGCAGGCGGCCGAGCTCGGGGCCGGCACCGTCGACCCGCCCACCGAGCAGGTCGACCTCGCTGTCGTCGCCGTCAGCCCCTCGGCCACCGGTGAGGTCGTGTGCGGCCTGCTCGCCGGCAACGTGGCGGCGACCGTGGTCGACACCTGCGGTGTGAAGGACCGGGTGCTGCGCGAGGTCGCGGCCACGGTGGGGGAGGCGCCGCACTTCGTGGGCACCCACCCGATGGCCGGCCGGGAACGGTCCGGCCCGCTGGCCGCCCGCGCCGACCTGTTCGAGGGGCGGCCGTGGGCCGTCTCGCCGGCGCGGGGCGGACGAGCGGTCGCTGGCCCGGGTGGCCCGGCTGCTGGACCTGTGCGGCGCGGTGCGGGTCGACATGGACCCGGCCGCCCACGACGCTGCGGTCGCCCTGGTGTCGCACGTGCCTCAGGTGGCGGCGTCCCTGGTGGCCGCCCGGCTTGCCGAGGGCGACGACGCGGCCCTGGCGCTCACCGGCCAGGGGCTGCGGGACGTCACCAGGGTGGCCGCCTCGGACCCGGACCTCTGGGTGGAGGTCCTGGTCGCCAACGCCGAGCCCGTCGCCCGGGTCCTCACCGAGCTCCGGCAGGACGTCGACGCCGTCGTGCACGCCCTGCACGAGGTGACCGAGGACGCCGAGTGGGCGCGGACGTCGCTGCGCGAGGTGCTGGTGCGGGGCAACGCCGGCCGGGCCCGGCTGCCCGGCAAGCACGGCGGGCGGCCCACGCCGTACGCCGTGGTGCCCGTGGTGCTGCCGGACCGGCCCGGCCAGCTCGGCCGGCTGTTCGCCGACGTCGGCGGCGCCGGCGTCAACATCGAGGACATCCGGATCGAGCACTCGCCCGGCCAGCCGGTCGGCCTGGTGGAGCTCGCCGTGGCGCCGGGGGCCGAGGCGGGCCTGGTCGAGGCGCTGCAACGGCTCGGCTGGGTGGTCCAGGCCGAGTCCACGTAGACTCGCCGGGTTCCCCTCCTTCCCTCACCACTCGTCTCCGAGGTCCCCGCATGCCCGCCCCTCTCGTCGTCGCCGTCGACGGCCCATCCGGGTCGGGGAAGTCCAGCGTCTGCCGCGAGGTGGCCCGCCGCCTGGGCCTGCGCTACCTCGACACCGGAGCGATGTACCGCGCCCTGACCTGGTGGGTGCTGGAGCGTGGCGTCGACCTGGACGACACCGAGCAGGTCGCGGCACTGGCCCGCGAGCTGCCGCTGGAGCTGGGCGACAGCCCCGACACCAGGCTGCTGACCGTCGGGGGCACCGACATCACCGCCGCGGTCCGCGAGCCGCGCATCTCCGCTGCCGTCAGCAAGGTCGCGACCAACCTCGGGGTCCGGGAGGAGCTGGTCCGCCGGCAGCGGGAGATCGCGGCCGCCGGCACCGGCATCGTGGTCGAGGGGCGCGACATCACCACCGTGGTGGCGCCGGACGCCGACGTCCGGGTGCTCCTCACCGCCTCCGAGCAGGCGCGGCTGGCCCGGCGCGCCCTCGAGGTGCACGGCACCGACGACGACCACGCCATCGCCGCGACCCGGGACCACGTCGTCCGTCGGGACGCCCAGGACTCGACGGTCGCCGACTTCCTGGAGGCGGGCGAGGGGGTCACCGTCGTCGACTCCTCCGACCTCTCCTTCGAGGAGACCGTGCAGGCCGTGCTCGACCTGGTGATGGTGGTGTCCCGTGGCTGACGACGTTTCCGGCTTCGACGGAGCGGAGGGATTCGTCGGCCTCGACGACCCCGACGCCGAGGCGTCCGGCCCGGTCCCCGTGCTGGCCGTCGTCGGCCGCCCCAACGTCGGGAAGTCCACCCTGGTGAACCGGATCCTCGGCCGTCGGGAGGCGGTCGTCGAGGACGTCCCCGGCGTGACCCGCGACCGGGTGCCCTACGACGCCACCTGGAACGGCCGGCGGTTCACGGTGGTGGACACCGGCGGCTGGGAGCAGGACGCGAAGGGCCTGGCGGCCCAGGTCGCCGCGCAGGCCGAGGTGGCGATCGCCGCTGCGGACGCGGTGATGTTCGTGGTGGACGCGACCGTGGGGGCCACCGACACCGACGAGGCCGTGGTGCGGGTGCTGCGACGGGCCGGCAAGCCGGTCGTCCTGGTCGCGAACAAGGTCGACGACGCCAAGGCCGAGGCCGACGCGACCGCCCTGTGGTCGCTGGGGCTGGGTGAGCCCTACGCCGTCTCGGCGCTGCACGGCCGGGGCAGCGGTGACCTCCTCGACGCGGTGCTGGAGGCCCTGCCCGAGACGCCGGCCGAGTCCTACGACCCGGAGACCGGTCCGCGACGGGTCGCCCTGCTGGGACGTCCGAACGTCGGCAAGTCCTCGCTGCTGAACAAGCTCGCCGGTACCGACCGGGTCGTCGTCGACGCGGTGGCGGGCACGACCCGCGACCCGGTCGACGAGCTCATCGAGCTCGGCGACCGCGAGTGGACCTTCGTCGACACGGCCGGCATCCGGCGCCGCGCGCGGCAGGCCAGCGGCACCGACTACTACGCGACGCTGCGCACCCAGTCGGCGCTGGACCGGGCCGAGGTCGCGGTCGTGCTCGTCGACGCCAGCGAGATCCTGTCCGAGCAGGACACCCGGATCATCTCCATGGTGGTCGAGGCCGGTCGCGCGCTGGTCATCGCCTACAACAAGTGGGACCTGCTCGACGAGGAGCGCCGGTTCTACCTGGAACGGGAGATCGAGCGGGACCTCGTCCAGGTCCCGTGGGCTCCTCGCGTGAACATCTCGGCCCGCACCGGTCGGCACATGGAGAAGCTGGTGCCCGCGCTGGACACCGCGCTGGCGTCCTGGGAGCACCGCGTGCCGACCGGGCGCCTCAACGCGTTCCTCGGCGAGCTGGTCGCGGCCCACCCGCACCCCGTCCGCGGTGGCAAGCAGCCGCGGATCCTGTTCGCGACCCAGGCCGACGTCCGGCCACCGAGGTTCGTGCTGTTCACGTCCGGGTTCCTGGAGGCCGGCTACCGCCGGTTCGTCGAGCGGCGGCTGCGCGAGGAGTTCGGCTTCGAGGGGACGCCGATCGAGGTCAGCGTGAAGATGCGGGAGAAGCGCGGCCGCTAGCCGTCCCGCCGTACCACGCGCGGGTCAGCGCTTCTTGACGAGGACGACCGTGACCCGGCCGTCGACCAGCGTGTCGAACCCCTCCTGGACCCGGACGCCACCGAGGAAGCGCGAGACCTGGCGGGCCTGCCGGCGGTGCTCCGGGTCGAGCCAGTAGACGGTGGTCACGCTCACGTTGCCGCGGAAGTCGTCGACCCGGCCCACCGTCCAGCCGGCCTTGCGCAGCCGCTTGGCCACGTCCTCGGCCGTGCCGCTGGGGGCCGACTGGTTGAGGACGTCGACCTTCACCGCGGCCGGCACCCCCGGCGCGGACGAGGACGCCGGGGGCGGCTCCGGAGCGCTCGACCCGGCGGTGGACTCGGTGCTCGAGGACTTCGTGCCCGACCCGGGCGTCGTCGACGGCGACGGCGTGGATCCCGCCCCCGCCGAGGAGGACGACGCGCCGTCGGCACCGGTCGTCCCGGGTGACGGGGCGACCGCGGAGACGTTGCCGTCCCCACCCAGGCCGGTCAGCGAGACCACCACCACGATCGCGGTCGCGATGCCGATGACGGCGGCGAGCTGGACCAGGAAGAGCCGGGCCAGCTGGGCGACCGGGCCGCGCTGCTCGCCTCCGGCCGGGTCAGGGCGCGGCGATCGCCGGGAGCCGGACGTGGGGTCGTGGTGCTGGTCGCTCACCTGCCCCATCCCATCACGACAGCCCGGGCACCGTCGCCAGCTGGCTCTCGATCAGCTCGCGGTCCTCGTCGTCGTCGACGTCCTCGAGCGTGGCCCGGGCGTCGGCGGCCCAGCGTTCCCGCTCGTCGTCGTGCCCGGCGACCGCGTGCGCCCGGGCCATGCCCTCCTGGGTCGAGGCGATCATCCAGACCGGGACGGGTGGCTCGGCGCTGGCGGCCCGCTCGTGGGCGGCAGCGGCGAACTCCAGCGCCAGGTCTGCGTGGCCCAGCCAGCTGGCGACGTGCGCGACCAGCCAGTCGCCCGCGGCGTAGTTCTCGTCGGTGCCGATGCCCTCCCAGTGCAGCCGGGACGCCAGCGCGGTGGCGAGCAGCATCCGGTCCCCGGCGTCGTCGCGCTCCGCCTCGAGCAGTGCCCAGGTCCGGTTGAAGAGCCCCACCGCCAGGCTGCGCTGCTGCGCGGGGTCGAGCTCGGGTTGGGTCGTCATGGCGGCAGCCTGCCACGGCTGCCCGCGCCGCGTCGTGGTCCGGCGGCCCGCGCCGTAGGGTGCCGGTGTGGCCACTCCCGGCACGCCCGCACCCGGTCCAGCACCGGACTCGCCGGCCGAGCTCGCCGACCGCCTCGACGCGGCCGGCTACCTGGCCGACGAGGGACTGGCGACTGCGGCCTACCTCGCCCTGCGGATGCACCGGCCGCTGTTCTGCGAGGGCGACGCCGGGGTGGGCAAGACCGCCCTCGCCGCCGCACTGGCCCAGGTGCTGGGTGCCGACCTGATCCGGCTGCAGTGCTACGAGGGACTGGACGCCGCGCAGGCGCTGTACGACTGGGACTTCCCCCGGCAGATCCTGCACCTGCGCGCGGCCGAGGCGGCCGGCATCCATGACGCGGAGCGGCTCGAGGCCGAGCTCTACGACCGCAGGTTCCTCATCGCCCGTCCGCTGCTCCAGGCGCTGGAGATGAGCACCGCCGAGCGGCCGGCCGTGCTGCTGGTCGACGAGGTCGACCGGGCCGACGACGAGTTCGAGGCCTTCCTGCTCGAGGTGCTCAGCGACTACACCATCTCGGTGCCCGAGCTGGGGACCATCCACGCGGCGCAGCCGCCCGTTGTCGTCGTCACCTCCAACCGGACGCGTGAGGTCCACGACGCCCTGAAGCGGCGTTGCCTCTACCACTGGCTGGAGCATCCCGACCTGGAGCGCGAGGTCGCGATCATCCGGCGGCGGCTGCCGGCGGCGACCACCGCCCTGGCCGAGGCGGTGGCGCGGGTCGCCCGCGCCGCACGAGCCGAGGCGGACCTGCTCAAGCCACCGGGGGTCGCGGAGTCGCTGGACTGGACCGAGGCGCTCATCGCGCTCGGCGTGACCGACCTCGGCGACGCCGGGCTGGACCGGGCCTGCGCCAGCCTCGGCGCGTTCCTCAAGTACCGCGAGGACCAGGAGCGCGTCTCCGCCCGGATCGCCGAGTGGGCGGCGGCCGGTTGACGTCAGCCGGTGCCGGCGAAGAACTCCTGCACGTCCTCGGGAACCGCGTCCATGAAGGCCCACCGTTCGGTGACCTGGCCGTGCTCGATGTGGACGACCTCGACGGCCCGGTACGTGACGTCGTTCCCGTCGGACCTGCGCATGTGCGCCGTCACGAGCGCGACCGCGTGGTCGTCGCCCGCCACGATGTCGTGCAGGTCGACGTCGGCGACCAGGTCACCGGTCGTCGCGAAGCGAGCCGCGAGCGCCTCGCTTCCCTCGATCGGCTTGGCGGATCCCGCCTCGTGCCACCGGACCTGCGGAGAGATCAGGGTCTCGAGCGTCGCCATGTCCTGCTTGAGGAAGGCCTCGTACACCTGCCGGAGGATCTCGGCGTTGCCGTGCGCCATGGCTGGCTCCTGTCTGTCGAAGTGGCCACCAACGAACGCCCGACCCGCCGGGCTGTCAAGCGACGTAGGTTGGCCGGGTGACGACGGTTCCGGTCGACCGCGACGCGACGCCCGTTCTGGTCGGTTTCGCCCGCACCCTGCGCGCCGCCGGGGTCGAGGCGTCGCCGGACCGGGTGCACCTCACCGTGCAGGCGGCCTCGTGCCTGGACCCGGGCCGGCGGCGGGACCTGTACTGGGCGGGTCGGCTCACGCTGTGCTCCGGGCCGGACGACATCGACCGGTACGACCGGGCGTTCGCGGCGTTCTTCGCCGGTGAGCAGGCACCGACGGTGCGCCGGGTCCCGCCCGTCCAGGTGCTCAGGTCGGTTGCCGTCCCGGGCAGCGAGAGACCGCCGGGTGGCGAGGCGGGTCCCGAGGAGATCCCGGCGCCGACGGCCAGCGAGGTCGAGGTGCTGCGCCACCGGGACCTCGCCGGGCTGACACCGGCCGAGCGCGACGTGGTACGCGCTCTGATCGCGGCGATCGACCCGTTCGGGCCGACCCGGCAGTCCCGCCGGCACCGGCCGGCGCACCGCGGTGCGGTGGACCCGCAGCGCACCGTACGGGCGATGCTGCGCCGCGGTGGCCAGCCGGTGCGGCTGGAGCGCAGGGTCCGACGGGTCCGCCCCCGGCGGCTGGTCCTCGTCGTGGACGTGAGCGGGTCGATGCAGCCCTACGCCGACCCGTTCCTCCGCTTCGCGCACGCCGCGGCACGGCGGCGGCCGGGGACCGAGGTGTTCACCGTGGGCACCCGACTCACCCGTGTCACCCGGGAGATGCGCGGCCGGGACCCCTCCGCGGCGCTGCTGGCGGTGTCCGGCGCTGTGCCGGACTGGTCCGGCGGGACCCGCCTCGGCGAGCTGCTCAAGGCGTTCCTCGACCGCTGGGGCCAGCGCGGGCTCGCCCGCGGCGCCGTCGTCGTGGTGGCCTCCGACGGGTGGGAGCGCGGCGACGCCGAGCTGCTCGGCGAGCAGATGCGCCGGCTGTCGCGGCTGGCCCACCGGGTCGTCTGGGCCAACCCGCACCGGGGCAAGCCCGGCTACGCACCGATGACGGGTGGCATGCTGGCCGCGCTGCCGTACGTCGACGACTTCGTCGACGGGCACTCGGTTGCGGCCCTCGAGCGGTTGGCCGGCATCCTGTCCGGCGATCGGCTCGGGACGACCCGGAGGACGGAGCCCACCCGTGCATGACGTCGTGGACGAGGTGGCCCGGCTGCACGAGGCGGGCGGCCGCTTCGCCCTGGCCACGGTCGTGGGCACCTGGCGCAGCGCACCTCGCCAGCCGGGAGCGGCGATGGTGGTCTCGCCCGGCGGGGAGCCGGTCGGCAGCGTCAGCGGCGGCTGCGTCGAGGGGGCCGTCTACGAGCTGGCGCAAGAAGTGATCGCCGGCGGCGAGGCCGTGCTGCAGCGGTACGGCGTCACCGACGACGACGCCTTTGCGGTCGGGCTCACGTGCGGCGGCATCATCGACGTGTTCGTCGAGCCGGTGGACGCGGCCACCTTCCCCGAGCTGCCCGAGGTGGTCGCCTCGGTCCGGGCGCACCAGCCGGTCGCCGTCGCGACGGTCGTCGGCGGTCCCGGCGAGGTCGGTGCGCACCTGGTGGTGTGGCCGGACCGGATGGCCGGCGGACTGGGAACCGAACGGCTGGACGCGGCGGTCGCCGACGACGTGCGCGGCATGCTGGACCACGGCGCGACGGGGCCGATGCACATCGGCCCCGACGGAGAACGCCGCCAGGACGAGCTCAGCGTGTTCGTCCAGTCGTTCGCCCCGCCGCCACGGATGCTGGTGTTCGGCGCCATCGACTTCGCCGCCGCTGTCGCGCGGGTGGGGAAGTTCCTCGGCTACCGGGTCACGGTCTGCGACGCCCGTGGCACGTTCGCCACCCGCAAGCGGTTCCCGGACGCCGACGAGGTGGTGGTCGAGTGGCCGCACCGCTACCTGGCCGCGCAGCCGGTGGACTCCCGCACGGTGATCTGCGTGCTCACCCACGACCCCAAGTTCGACGTCCCCCTGCTCGAGGTCGCGCTCGGCACCGACGCCGCGTACATCGGTGCGATGGGCAGCCGCCGGACCCACGAGGACCGGCTGGCCCGGCTGCGCGACGAGGGGGTCCCTGAGGAGGCCCTGGCCCGGCTCTCGTCCCCGATCGGCCTGGACATCGGCGCCCGCACCCCGGAGGAGACCGCGGTGTCGATCGCCGCCGAGATCGTGGCCCACCGGTGGGGCGGCAGCGGCCGGCGGCTCGGCGTCACCGAGGGCCCGATCCACCGGTGAGCGGTGTCGTCGGCCTCGTTCTGGCGGCGGGCGAGGGCCGGCGGCTCGGGGGTCCCAAGGCGCTGCTCGAGGTGGGCGGGGCGACCCTGCTCGATCGCGCCGTCGGCGCCCTGCACGACGGGGGTGTGGGCGAGGTGCTGGTGGTCGCGGGGGCTGCGCCGATCCGGCCGCCGGACGTCGAGGTCGTCGAGAACCCGGACTGGCCCACCGGAATGGGCTCGTCGCTGCGGGCCGGCCTGACCGCGCTGGCCGGCCGGCCGGCCGCCGCGGCGGTGCTCATGGTCGTCGACACCCCCGGCATCGGCGCCGAGGTGGTGCGGAGGTTGGTCGTCGCGTTCCACGACGGCGCGGAGGTGGCCGTGGCCACGTACGGCGGGGAGCGGCGCAACCCCGTGCTGCTGGCCCGGCCGCACTGGGCCGAGGCCGCCCGGCTCGCGGTCGGCGACGTCGGCGCGCGGGCGTTCCTCGCTGCCAGGCCGGAGCTGGTGACCACGGTGGAGTGCGGCGACGTCGCCGACCCGGCCGACATCGACACCCCCGAGGACCTGGCGCGGCTGCGGCGCCGGAGCGACGAGGGGCGCGCCCGGTAGGGCTGGCCACTCGTCGTCCGGGTCGGCGATCAGTGGCGGAGGTCCCGGTGCCCGGACCTCACTGCACGCAGAACTCGTTGCCCTCGGGGTCGGCCATCGTGGTGTGGAACGCCCCCGGCTCGGCGACCTTGTACAGCTCCCGCGCACCGAGAGCGGTGAGCTCGGCGACCTTCTCGTCGATGTGGTCCTTGCCGACGTTGATGTCGGGGTGCACCCGGTTCTTGACCGTCTTGCTCTCCGGCACCGCCATGAACAGCATCCGCGCAGCCCCGCCCAGCTCACGGATCGCGTCGTGCTCCGGGTGCCGGATCGCCTCGACCGTGCGCCAGGTGAGCTGGCCGTCGACCTCGACCACGTCCTCCTCGGTGGCGAGCCCCTGGTCCAGGATGCTGCGGACGAACGGCTCGTTGCGCTCGACCACCCACCCGAGTGCCGTGGCCCAGAACTTGCCCTGGGCGTGCGGGTCGGAGCAGTCGAACGTGAGCTGGATGTTGATGACGTGGGTCATGCCGCGATCCTGCCCGCTGGGGCCGACGGATTCACCCCGGGTGTGCCACCAGCTCCGGCTCGGTCAGCCGGCCGGGGCGCAGCCGGGGCACCAGCGTGAGCTGGACGGCGGCGACCACGAACAGCCCGAGGAAGGGGAGCGTGAAGCTTCCGGTGGCGTCGTGCACCGCCCCGAACAGGAACGGTCCCAGCGACGCCGCGGAGTACGCCACCAGGAACACCATTGCCGACAGGCGGGCCGACGCTGCGGGGGTGGGGGCGTAGTCGACCAGCTTGACCAGGCCGAGCGCGAACCCGCCGCCCTGGCCGAAGGCCAGCAGCAGGATCCACCCGACCGGTGCTGCCTCGGGCGCGAGGGCGACGCCGGCCAGCCCGGCCAGGTTGCAGCCGACGGCGACGACGATCAGCGGCCGCCGGTCCCGCACCCGGTCGGCGAGCGCCGGCCCGGCGACGCCGGTGACGAGCTGGGCGATGCTCCAGAGCGAGAGGAGCAGGCCGGCGTCGCGCGCCGTCCAGCCGTGCGACAGGTAGGCCGGCGGGATCCACGCGATCTGGGAGTAGAAGCTGACCGACTGCAGCGCGAGGTAGCCGGCCAGCAGCCAGGCGGTGCGGCTGCGGTAGGGGAGCGGCGGGCGCACCCCGACGGGATCGGTGTCGCCTCGGTCGTTCGCCCGACGAACGACGGGCAGCCAGACGGCGAGACCGACCAGGGCGAGCAACGCCCACACCGCGAGGGACTCCTGCCACGAGCCGAGCGCGTCGGCGACGGGGACCGACAGGGCCGAGGCCGTCGCGGCACCGACCATCATCGCGAGCAGGTAGACGCCGGTCATGGTGCCGGACCGGGTGCCGAAGAACTGCTTGACGATGCCGGGCAGCACGGTTCCGGCCAGCGCGATGGCGATCCCCACTGCGACGGTGCTCAGCAGGAGCACCGGCAGCGAGGCGCCGGCCAGCCGGGCGGCCTGACCGGCGAGCAGCAACGCGAGGGCCCACCCGATGGTCGCCTCGCGTCCGACCCGGCGGGCCAGCACCTGCGAGACCGGCGCGAACAACCCCATGCAGAGAACCGGCAAGGTGGTGAGCAGTCCAGCGGCGGCGCTGGACAGCCCGAGATCGGCCTGGATGGTGCGGACGAGCGGGGGCAGGGCGGCCAGGGCGGCCCGCAGGTTGAGCGCGACCAGGAAGATGGTCAGCGCCAACCGCACGGGCGGCAGCAGCGGTTGCCCGCCGGCGGTGTCATCGGACGCCATGGTGGCGCAAGTCTCGCAGCCGCCCGGCGCGTGCTCGCGGCGCCGCCGCGTGCCCCGTCTACGGTGGGCGCATGCAGGTCGCAGCGCGCAGCGAGGTCGGGCACGTCCGGTCCCGGAACGAGGACGCTCTGCTGGTGGCCGGGGACCAGGGCCTGCTCGTCGTGTGCGACGGGCTCGGCGGCCACCCGGCCGGCGACCTGGCCAGCGCCACCGCGGTCGACACCCTGCGGGAGCGCGCCGCCGAGGCGGCCTCTTCGGCGGATGCCCTGGTCGCATCGCTGCACGCGGCGCACGACGCCGTCGTTGCGGTCGCCCACGAGGACCCGTCGCGCGAGGGCATGGCCACGACGGTGGTGGCCGCGGCCCTGCTCGACTCCCACGTGCTGGTCGCGCACGTCGGCGACAGCCGTGCCTACCTGCTCGACCCCGATGGCCGGCTCACCCAGGTGACCGAGGACCACGGCATGGGCGGGTACATCACCCAGGCGCTCGGGCTGGACCGCGGCGTCGAACCGTCGCTGGTCGAGCTCGCCCCGCCGCCCGGCAGTCGGCTGCTGCTCTGCTCGGACGGGCTGTCCAACATGGTCGACCCCGACGCGATCGCCGCCCTGCTCGGCAGCGGCGACGCAGAGCAGGCCTGCGACGCGCTCGTGGCCGAGGCGCTCGACCGCGGCGGCGTCGACAACGTCACGGTCGTCGTCGCGGCGCTCTAGGGCACCGGACGAGGGACCTGCACCTGTCCGGTTTGCGGGCTGCCGCGACGATCATGGACCGGCTAGGTTGTGCCGACGGCGTCCCCGGGATGCCCTGCGCGAAAGGGCAACCGATGAGGCGTCTCGCCGCCTGTGCTGCTGTGCTGGTCCTCACTGCCTGCGGCGGCGCGAGCTCCGGCGGCTCGCCGGCAGGGTCCTCGACGCCGAAGACGGCTGTGTCGTCGTCGGCAACCTCGGCAACCTCGGCAACCTCGGAAACCTCGGCAACTCCGGCTCCGGCGGCTGCCGAGGCCAACCCGGTCGACGCCAAGGACCTGTGCGCCTTCCTCGCGAAGGAAGGTCCGGAGCTGGAGTCGGTGGGGTCCCCGGTGGGGGCGCTCGCGCGCTTTGCCGGTGACTTCGCCTCGTGGGTCGAGAAGCACCCCGACCAGAAGCCCCGGACCTCGGCGGACCTCGACGACGCGGCGTCCTCCTGCGCGGATGCCCGGGACCGGGTGACCGCAGCGCTCGGATCGAGCACCTTCGCTGCCGTCCTCTAGGGCTGCTCGAGCAGCGCCTCGACGACCGGCCAGATCAGCTCGGCCTCAGCGGCCTGCCCCCTGGTGTTGAGGTGGGGACCACGGCACAGACCTTCGGCGTCTCGCCGCTCATGTGGGGGAGTCCTAGGCCTCGCGGCCGAGCGGCGGGGCGAGCTCGGCGAGCGCGGCGACGGCCTCGGGGAAGATCGACGCCGGCGGGTTGACCAGGCCGGCGCCGACCTGCCCGGTGCCGGCGACCTTGCCGGCCATGCCGGTGTTGATGTGCGGCAGGATCCCGGTGCGCGTCACCAACGTCGCGTCGATGCCGGTCGGCGTGCCGCGGAAGCCGAGCACCGGCACCTGGTAGGTGGGGCTCTCGGCCAGCGTGATCTCGTACATCAGCCGGGTGGCCTCGATCGCATCGGCGACCTCGCCGCCGACGAACCGCACGATCGCCGGCGCGGCGGCCATCGCGAACCCCCCGATGCCCGCGGTCTCGGTGATCGCCGAGTCGCCGATGTCGGGGTTGGCGTCCTCGGGCCCGAACGCGCCGAGGAACAACCCCTCCGGGGTGTCGGCCGGCCCGGTGAACCAGCGGTCCCCGGTGCCGGAGACCTGGATGCCGAAGTCGGTGCCGTTGCGCGCCATCGCCACCACCAGCGACGAGCCGGGCACGTCACGGGCGGCGTCGGTGGCCAGCTTGCACGCGGGCATCCCGAGGTTGAGGAAGAAGTGGTCGTTCGCGCCCATGAACCGCACCGCCTCGGCGACGTCGGAGCTGGGTGCGCCGGAGCCGATCAGCTCCGGCAACAGGTCGCGCAGGAACATCAGCGTGCCGGCCCGGTTGCGGTTGTGGCCCTCGTCGCCCATCTGCAGCATCTGGGTCGCGATCGCCTTGACGTCGACGGGTCCGCTCCCGTCAGCCCGGGAGCGCACCGCGGTCTGCAGCAGCGGGCCGAGCACCGCGGACATCCACCGCAGCCGATCGATCACCTCGGGGCCGTAGGCGCCGTACCGCAGCACCTTGCCCAGGCCCTCGTTGAGGGAGCACCACGCCGTGCCCCCGTGCACCGGGTCGCGCAGCTCGAACATCCACATCGACGGGGAGACCACCCCGGCCATCGGACCGACGGTGCGGTGGTGGTGGCACGGGTCCAGGGACACCCCGTCACCCTTCTCGAGCGCTGCCTCGGCCTCCTCGGCCGTGGCGGCCATCCCCTCGAGCAGCATCGCCCCGACCAGCGCCCCGCGGAGCGGGCCGGAGGCGCGGTCCCAGCCGATCGGCGGCCCCGCGTGCAGGAACTCACCGGCGGCCAGACCGAGCGCCTCCGAGGCCGGCCGGACGTCGACCAGCTCGGCCCCGGCGGTGAGCAGCCGGTCGACGGCGCGGGCGTTGCCCGGCGCGTGCCGGGGATCGGCGACCACCCGGGCGAGGTGCGCCTCCGTGCCCGGCTGGCCCAGCGGCGGCCGCCAGTCGACCTGGGTGACCGGCACCGCCTGCGCGGCCAGCGCGTCGGAGAACATCTGCGCACCGACCGCCACCACGCGGGGTGCGCCGTCGAGCAGCGTCATCGGTCGGCTCCTTGCAGCAGGGCGACGGCATGCCGGGCGGCAGCCGCGTTGGACAGGTAGACGGCCGCGCCCGCCTCGTGCAGCGCCTCGGCCTGGCGGCGCGGGTCCTGAGGCTCGTCCTCGGCCGCGCACAGCGAGACGACGACGGCGAGCTCGCGGCCGTCGTCGGCCGCCGCCCTGCGGGCCGCGGCGAGCGCGGGCGCCAGCTCCGCCGCCGGGTCGGGGTGGGCGGCGTGCCCGAGCACCACGTCGAGCAGCAGCACCGAGCAGGTCGGGTCGGCGGCCTCGACCGCGATCCGGTCGATCCGGCTGCGCTGGTCGATCATCGGGTGCGCGCGGCCCTGGGTCAGCGCGTCGTCACCGAGGTCGACCATCGTGTGGCCGGACGAGCGCAGGTCCGGGCCGAGCGCCCACTCCGGTCGAAGCGGGATGTTGGACCGCACCTCCCCGAGCGCGGCCGACGCGATGACCATGGCCTCGTCGCACAGGGTGCCGCCCGCGAAGAGCCCGCGCAGCGTCCCGCCCGGCGCCGGCGCCGTCTGCTCGTCCCAGGACCACGGCTCCTGCCACTCGACACCGACGGCCTCGACCGCCCGGCGGGCCACCGTCGTGAGGTCGTCCTGGCCCTCGCCGAGCAGAGCCAGCAGCACCGGGGTGTCCAGCGCGTCGGCGTACGCCGTGATCTCGGCCGCGACAGCAGGGTCCGGCGGCTTCGAGACCAGCACGACCAGCTCGGTGGCGGGGTCGTCGTCCAGGAGGGCGAGCGCGGCGCGGGTGGATCGCCCGGCGACGGCGGCGGACAGGTCGCGGCCACCGACGCCGAGGCAGTGGCTGATGCCCACGCCACGGGTGTCGAGCATGCACATGAGCTGCTGGGCACCGGTGCCGCTTGCCGCGACGACCCCCACCGGGCCGGGCTTGACCGCGTTCGCGAAGCCGAGACCGACGCCCCCGACCACGGCGGTCCCGCAGTCCGGCCCCATGACGAGCAGGCCGCGCGACGCCGCCTCGTCCTTGAGCCGGACCTCGGCCTCGACCGGGACGTTGTCGCTGAACACGAGGACCGAGAGGCCGGACGACAGCGCCTCCATCGCCTCGGTGAAGGCATGTGGCCCGGGGACAGACACCAGCGCGAGGTCGGCCCCGCCGGCCCGGTGGGCCGCGGAGCCGAGGGTCCTCGGTGCGGGCTCGTCGCCGAAGGATCCCCCGCCGCCGGCCGAGGAGGCGGCCAGCGCCTGCTCCAGCGCGGCGGTGGCCCGCTCGAGGGCGCCCTCATCAGCCGCCCGCACCGCCACCACCAGGTCGTTGGGGCCGGCGTCGGCCGGGATGGTGAAGCCCATCCCGCGCATCAGGTCGAGGTTGAGCTCGGTGGCCATCGCGACCTGGGCCGCCGCCACGCCGTCCACGGCGGCGACGTCCCGGCTGACCTGCATCAGGCTGACGGAGTCGTAGTAGGCGCCGCGGCGCACCTCGACCTGAGTCCTGGTGGTCTGGGTGGTCTGGGTCATGAGCGGTTCCTCACGCTGTCGCCTCCTGCCTCTGCGCTGTGACCGTACGCGCCGCCCGCAGCAGCCCGTGCGCCAGGGCGACGCCCGACGAGTGCCCCACCGCGACCAGCCGCGCCAGGTCGCCGGCCAGGTCGGGGCGGTGCCCGGCCACGGCGTCGGCCACGTCGAGGGCGGCGGGGAACGACTGCCCAGCAGCCGCATGCCGCAGCAGGGCGCCGCTCAGGGCCGTGGTCCGGGTCGGTGCGAGGGAGGCGACCTGGGTGGCAATCGGGTCGCGCAGGCGGGGGTGGTGATGCAGGCCCAGCAGCAGCCCGGCCAGCACGTCGTCCCCGGCGGGGGTGAGTCCGGGGCCGCGCCCGACCAGGTCCTCGGGAGGGGCGCCGACCGGCACCGGCGCAGGGTGCCCGGCCAGCAGGCCGGTCATCGCGGCGATCCGGCCCCCCGGGTCGCCCGTGCGGGGCAGCCGGGGCGCCCACCACCGGGTGACGCGCACGCCGACCGGCCCGACCGCCAGCGAACCGGGTCCGACAGCTACCTCGTCGCCCCGGCGCACCCGCGCGAGCGGCGCGGCGGACCGGTCCAGGCCGAGGCGCACCGCGCAGGGCAGCCCGAGCCCGTCGGCGGTCTCCAGGGCGAGCAGGTCGGCTCCGAACAGGACGTACGCGCAGGTGGGGTGCACGCCCACCACCTGGCCCCGCCGGCCGCCCTGGCCCAGCAGCCCGTGCAGAGGCAGGGCAGCCGCGGCGACGAGGAGGGTCACAGCCACGAACGTAACGCGTCGCCCGCGCGGGGTGGTCTGGTCACGATTTGTGGGGTTGCCACAATCCGAGCCCCACGATTATGTCGCGACCAATCGTCGTGACCTCCCACCGTTCGCCCGCAGTCTGCGCCAATCTGTGCACCCGGGGCGCAGAAGTCATCGCGATCAGGAGGTCACCATGGCGTTCAGCTGGAAGGTCGTCTACGACGGCAAGACCCCGCCGCCCGGAGAGGTGGTGAAGCCGGACGAGCGACTCTCCTGGTCCAGGACCACCGGGATCGGCGCGCAGCACGTCATCGCCATGTTCGGCGCGACGTTCGTGTTCCCGCTCGTCATGGGCCTCGACCCGAACCTCGCGATCATGATGTCCGGCGTCGCCACGATCCTGTTCCTGCTGATCACCCAGGACCGGGTCCCCAGCTACCTCGGCACCAGCGCCTCGTTCGTCGGCGGCGTGTTCGCGATCCGGGCGGCCAACGACGTCGACTCGATCGTCACCGGCGCGATCCTGGTCGCCGGGCTGGTGCTGGCGGCGGTCGGCCTCCTGATCAGCTTCCTCGGCATCGGGATCATCCACAAGGTGTTCCCACCGGTGGTCACCGGCGGCGTCGTGATGCTGATCGGCTTCGGCCTCGCGTTCGTCGTCGCGGACGTCTACTGGCAGCAGGACCGCTGGGTCGCGATGGCGACGATGTTCTCGCTGTTCCTCATGACGGTGCTGCTGCGCGGGTTCCTGAGCCGGATCGCGATCCTGCTGGCGCTGGTCTTCGGGTACGTACTGTCCTGGGTGCTCGACAAGACCACCGGAGAGATCACCTCGTACATCGCCGCGACGGGAGAGGTCGGGCCGCACGACCGGCTGAGCTTCGACTCGGTCTCCGCCGCCCCCTGGTTCGGGTTCCCCGACCTCGTCTCGCCGGACATCAGGTTCTCGGCCGTCGTGCTCGTGCTCCCCGCCGTGATCGCGCTGATCGCGGAGAACACCGGGCACGTGAAGGCCGTCGGGGCCATGACCAAGACCGACCTCGACCCGATGATCGGGCGGGCGATCTTCGCCGACGGTGTCGGCACGGCGATCGCGACCTCGGTCGGCGGCTCGCCGACGACGACGTACGCCGAGAACATCGGTGTCATGGCGGCCACCCGCATCTACTCCACGGCCGCGTACTACGTGGCCGGTGTGGTGGCGATCTGCTTCGGTCTGATCCCCAAGTTCGGCGCGCTGGTGGCGGCGACTCCCGGCGGCGTGCTCGGCGGCATCACCGTCGTGCTCTACGGCATGATCGGCCTGCTCGGCGCCAAGATCTGGATCGAGAACCGGGTGGACTTCGCCAACCCGATCAACCTGGTCCCGATCGGCGCCGGCATCATCCTCGCGGTCGGCCCGGTGGCGCACCAGGTCACCACCGACTTCACCCTCGAGGGCATCGCGCTCGGCACGATCGTGCTGCTCGTGGGTTACCACCTGCTCAGGTGGCTCGCCCCCGCCCACATGCGCGACTCGCTGGACAGCCCGGCCGGCTACGACGGCGGGACCGCGATGGCGGTCGGCGACGCGGGCCGGCACGAGGCGTCCCTCGGTGAGATCGGCTTCGAGCGCGGCGCGGCGGGAACACCGCCCGCCCCGCGCCGCGACGGCGACGACCGGGAGACCAGGCCGTAGTCCCATCCGCAGCACCACTCGCCTCTGGCGCTGTCGGCCCTCGGACCGGCAGCGCCAGAGGTTCGCCACGGGGTAGCTCGCCCGAGGCCCTGCACCCGCGCCGCCCACCTGACAGGATCGAGAACGTGAAGCCGTCACCGTTCGCGTGGTCGGCGCCCGAGTCGCTGGACGAGGCGCTGGCGGTGCTCGCGCGGGTCGGCGGCGACGGGAAGGTCCTCGCCGGCGGCCAGAGCCTGCTGCCGATGCTCAACATGCGCCTGGCCGCCCCGGCGCACCTCGTCGACATCAACCGGCTGGCCGAGCTCGACCACATCCGGACGTCGCCCGAGGGGGTCGTGGTCGGCGCGCTGGCCCGGCACGCGGCCGTCGAGCGCGACGAGGCTGCGTACGCCGTGCAGCCGCTGCTGCGCCAGGCGCTGCGCCTGGTGGCCCACCCCGTGATCCGGAACCGTGGGACCACCGTGGGCAGCATCGCCCACGCCGACCCGAGCGGGGAGATGACCGCCGTGCTCGCGCTGACCGGTGGGTCCGTGCACGTCGCCGGCGCGCAAGGCAACAGGGACGTCCCGGCCGCGGACTTCTTCGCCGGCCCGCTCGAGTCGTCACTGACCGCGGGCGAGCTCGCCCTGTCGGCCACCTTCCCCGCGTTCGCGCCGGGCAGCGGGTCGACCTTCGTGGAGGTGGCCAGGCGGCACGGGGACTACGCGATGTGCGGGGTCGGTGCGGTCGTCACGGTGACGGACGGCGTCGTCGCCTCGGCCCGGGCCGGCTTCATCTCGGTGGCACCGACGCCGCTGGTCCTCGATCTCACCGACGCCGTCCGGGGCGCCGAGCCGGCCACGGCCGACTGGGCCGCCGCGGCCGAGCTGGCCGCGGGGCAGACCGACCCCGAGCCGGACATCCACGCGACGGCCGACTACCGACGGCAGCTGGTCCGGGTGCTCACCGCCCGGGCGCTGGCGGCTGCCGCCGGTGACGCCGTCCGGCGGTCGGGGGCGGCCGCGTGAGCGACGAGGAGCTGCACGACGTCCGGCTGGTCGTCAACGGGGTGCCTCGGGAGGGGCGGGTCCCGGCGCGGCGGCTGCTGTCGGACTTCCTGCGCCACGACCTGCGGCTGACCGGCACCCACGTCGGGTGCGAGCACGGCGTGTGCGGCGCCTGCACCGTGCTGCTCGACGGCGACCCGGTGCGGTCCTGCCTGCTGCTGGCGGTCACCGCAGCGGGGCACGAGGTGACCACGGTCGAGGGTCTCGGCACCGTCGCGGACATGCACCCGGTGCAGCAGGCCTTCCGGGAGTGCCACGGGCTGCAGTGCGGGTTCTGCACCCCCGGCTTCCTCACCACGGCCGCCGCCTACCTGGACGAGAACCCCGACCCCACCGAGGAGCAGGCGCGCGAGGCGATCAGCGGCAACCTGTGTCGCTGCACCGGCTACCAGAACATCGTCGCGTCGGTCCTGCGCGCCGCGGAGATCACCCGGGAACGCGCCGGGGGCGAGGAGTGACCACCCGGCAGTTCGGCCAGCCGGTGCTGCGGGTCGAGGACCCGAAGCTGGTGACCGGTACGGCGCACTACGTCGACGACCTCGGCCAGGACGCGCTCGGCGTGGCCTTCGTCCGCAGCCCGCACGCGCACGCCCGGGTCACCGACATCGACGTCAGCGGCGCGCTCGAGGTCGACGGCCTGGTCGCGGTCTACACGTGGGAGGACCTCGCGGCCGCGGACGAGGCCGAGGGCACGACGATGTCCCAGCCGCTGCCACTGCTGATCCCGCACCCGTCGCTGACGGCACCGCGCACCGGCTACCCCCTGGCGCGGGACGAGATCAACCACGTCGGTGAGGCGGTGGTGATGGTGGTCGCGGCCGACCGCTACCTCGCCGAGGACGCCGCCGAGCGGGTGGTCGTGTCCTACGACTTCCTGCCGCCGGTGGTCGGCGTCGACAACGCTCGTCGCGCCGACCGGGCCGTGCACGACGACGTGCCGGACAACGTCGCAGCGCACATGCTGCAGGAGGTCGGCGACGTCGAGGCGGCGCTGGCCGCCGCGCCGCACACCCTGCGCCTGGACCTCGAGATCGAGCGCAGCGCGTCGATGCCGATGGAGGGCAAGGGCGTCCATGCGCGCTGGGACCCAGCCGACGGCTCGCTGCGGGTGCACTCCTCGACCCAGACCTCGACCTCGGTGCGCGCCGCCGTCGCGGCCCGCCTCGCGCTGCCGCTGGGCAAGGTCGAGTGCGTCGCGCCGATGGTGGGCGGCGGCTTCGGGGTCAAGATCGTGCACCCGTGGCCGGAGGAGGTCCTCGTGCCGTGGGCGGCCAAGCGTCTCGACCGCGAGGTGAAGTGGGTCGAGGACCGGCGCGAGCACTTCGTGTCCTCGGCGCACGAGCGCGGCCAGCTGCAGGAGGTCACCGTCGGCTTCGACGACGACGGCCGGGTGCTCGCCCTGGACGTGCGGTTCTGGCACGACAACGGCGCCTACACGCCGTACGGCGTCATCGTCCCGATCATCACCAGCACCCAGCTGCTCGGGCCCTACAAGCCGGGGGCGTACCGCTGCGAGTGGTGGTCGGTGTACACCAACACCGTCATCTGCACCCCCTACCGCGGGGCCGGCCGCCCGCAGGGTGTGTTCCTCATGGAGCGCACCATCGACGCCATCGCCGACCGGCTCGGGCTGGACCGCGCCGAGGTCCGGCTGCGCAACTTCATCCGCCCCGAGGAGATGCCCTACGACCACCACCTGACCTTCCAGGACGGCCGGCCGCTCGTGTACGACTCGGGGGACTTCCCGGCGTCGCTGCAGAAGCTGATGGACCTGGTCGGCTGGGACACCGCGCTCGCCGAGGCCGAGGCCGCCCGGGCGGCCGGGCGCAAGGTCGGCGTGGGCATCGCCTGCTACGTCGAGGGCACCGGCGTCGGCCCCTACGAGGGCGCGCACGTGGTGGTGGAGACCTCCGGCAAGGTCCGGGTCGCGACCGGGCTGACGACCCAGGGGCAGGGGCACTTCACGTCGTTCGCGCAGATCGCCGCCGACGAGCTGGGCGTCCGGTTCGAGGACGTCGAGGTCGTCACCGGCGACACCCGCCGGTTCGGCTACGCGGTCGGCACGTTCGCGTCGCGGGCCGCCGTGATGAGCGGGAACGCGATCGCCCTGGCGTCCCGCAAGGTCCGCGCCAAGGCCCTGCGGATCGCCGGTGACGCGCTCGAGGCGGACCCGGGCGACCTGGAGATCGTCGACGGGCAGGTCCGGGTCAAGGGCTCGCCGCACGCCAGCATCCCCCTGGCCACCGTGGCGGTGCTGTCCAACCCGCTGCGGTACGCGTTCGACGAGGCGTCCAAGGCTGCGACCCAGTTCGCGGTGGGCGACGCGAGCGGGCCACCGGTGCCGGACGACGAGGAGCCCGGGCTGGAGGGCACCGACTTCTACTCGCCGATGCAGTCCACCTTCGCCAACGGCATGCACGTCGCGATCGTCGAGACCGACCCGGAGACCGCGGAGATCCACGTGCTCCGCTACTGCGTGGTGCACGACTGCGGCCCGCTGATCAACCCGATGATCGTCGAGGGCCAGGTGCACGGCGGGGTGGCCCAGGGGGTCGGCGGCGCGCTGTACGAGCGGATGGTCTACGACGAGAACGGCCAGCTGCTCAACGCCTCCTTCATGGACTTCCTCATGCCGTACGCCTCCGAGGTGCCCCGCATCGAGATCGACCACCTGGAGACGCCCTCGCCGCTGAACCCGCTGGGCATCAAGGGCGCGGGGGAGGCCGGGGTGATCCCGTCGGCGGCGGTGTTCGCAGCGGCCGTCGAGGACGCCGAGGGCTTCCCGATCAGCGCGATGCCGATCTCCCCGTCCGAGCTGTTCGAGCTGCGGCGCCGGCACGCCGCCGGCGAGATCCCGCCGCTGCACCGCCGCTCCGGCGGCTCGTCCGACCCCGAGGAAGGGAACCAGCCGTGAAGGTCACCGGTTCGGCCACGCTGAACGCCCCGCGCGAGCAGGTCTGGACGGCACTGAACGACCCGGCCGTCCTGGTCCGCACCATCCCGGGCTGCCAGCAGCTCGAGGAGGTCGGCCCGGACACCTACCGGATGACGCTGTACGCCGGTGTCGCCTCCATCAAGGGCAGCTACCAGGGCGACGTCGCCCTGACCGACCACCAGGAGCCGGGCGCGTTCACGCTGAAGGCCTCCGGGGCGGGGGCGCCGGGAACGGTCTCGGCCGACGTCCGCGTGACGCTGTCCGAGGCGGGCGAGGGGGTCACCCGGCTCGAGTACGACGCCGACGCGATCGTCGGCGGCATGATCGGAGGCGTCGGGCAGCGGGTCCTGACCGGGGTGGCGAAGAAGACCGCCGGCGAGTTCTTCAGCGCGGTCGACGACGTGCTCACCGGCAAGGCGCCGACCGTGCCCGCCCCGCGCCCCGAGCCGGCCGGCGGACCGGCGCCGACGCCCGGTGTCTACACCGCGCCCGCCGCCCCGGCCGGGGCAGCCGGGGCGCTGAGCAGCGACTTCGTCAAGGGTGCGGTGTTCGGCGCTGCGGTGGCGCTGCTCGGTGCCTTGGTCGGCGCACTCGGGGCCCGCCGCCGCGGCTGATGGTGGCTGCCGAGGCCTGACGCCGTACCAGGGCCGGCCGCTCGACGCCGTCAGCGGGCCGTCCGGCCGGCCGCGAGGTCGATGGCGGGGCGACCGGCCAGGGCGCCGCGGCGCTCGAACCGGGTCTGCGGCCGCCACGGGGCCTCGACCGGCTCCAGCAGCGGCTGGGCCGCGAGCACGTCGGCCACCTGCCGGGCGTACGCCGGCACGTCGGTGGCCACGTGCAGGACACCGCCGTCGACGAGCCGGTCGGCCACCAGCGCGGCGAAGGCGTCGTCGACCAGCCGGCGTTTGGCGTGCCGCGCCTTCGGCCAGGGGTCGGGGAAGAACACCCGCACACCCGCCAGGGACGCCGCCGGGAGAGACGCGCCGAGCAGCACTGAGGCGTCGCCGTCGGCGACCCGGACGTTCGCCAGGCCGTGCTGGTCCAGCAGCCGGAGCAGGTTCCCCTGACCGGGCGTGTGCACGTCGACGGCGAGCAGGTCCACGTCCGGCTGCTCGGCGGCCATGGCGACGGTGGCCTCGCCCATGCCGAACCCGACCTCCAGGACGACCGGAGCGGTCCGCCCGAACAGCGTCGCGAGGTCCAGCGGGTGCCCGTCGACGGCGAGCCCGAGCCGGGACCAGTGCCGGTCGAGCGCGTCGCGCTGGCTGCTGGTGACCCGGCTGGCCCGGCGCTTGAAGCTGCGCACCTGCCGGGGAGGGTGGGCGACGGACGGCGGGTGGCTCACGGCTGCATCGTCTCAGGGGCCCGCATCCGCCAGGCGTCGGTGACCAGCTCGCGCAGCCGCTCCGTGTCCACCGCGGCCAGCCGCAGCAGCACCAGGGGCGAGCCCTCGTAGCCGGGCGTGGTGAAGAACAGGTCCGGCTCGCCGAGCAGCAGGGCCTGCTTCTCGGCCTCGTCGCCGACGAACAGGACGGCGACGTCGGTGCGGATGACGCGTCTCTTGCCGGGGATGCGCTCGGGGTAGGACCAGACGAAGCCCCGGTTGCCGACCCGGAAGTCGAACCCGTCGCTCTCGATCTCCACCACGTCCGGCAGCGCCAGCGCGAACTGCCGCACGTCCTGCGAGTCAGCCATCGACCACCGTCGCGACGCCTAGGCCCGGGCCGGGGAGGGTGACGGAGAGGGCGGCCGCCGCGTTGGCGCGGGCCGCCGCGTCGACCGGGTCCTGTCCGGCGGCGAGCCCGGCGGCGAAGGTGCCGACGTGCACGTCCCCCGCCCCGTTGGTGTCGACGACCCGGGCCACCGGGACGCCGGGGACGGCGACCGGCTCGGCGTCCCGGACCGCGACGAGGGCACCGCCGGCCCCGGTCCGGACCACGACCCCCTGCAGTGCGCTGCCCGTCGAGAGCAGCGACCGGGCCGAGGCGGTGGCGTCGCCGCTGCCGGTCCAACGCCCGGCCTCCGGGGCGTTCAGGCTCAGCCACCCGGTCCGGCCCAGGACCCGGTCCAGCAGGCCCGGCTCCAGCCCGGCGACCAGCGGGCCGGGGTCGAGCAGGACGGTGCAGCCCTCCGGCAGCGACGCGACCGCCTCGGCCACGGCCGCGCCGTGCGGATACGCCAGGTCGTAGCCCGAGACGTACGCCAGGTCGTCGGGGCGGACCCCGGCGACCACCTGGTCCAGCTGGGCCGCGGTCAGCCGTCCCTCGGCGCCCACCGTGGTGGCGAAGGTGCGCTCCCCGGACGGGTCGACGAGCACCACGCAGAACCCGGTGTCCGCGTCCGGTGTGCGGTCGAGCAGCGGTGGCACGTCGTGCGCCGCCAGGGCCGCGCGCACCAGGTCACCGAAGGGTCCGGTGCCGTGCCCGCCGCCGTACGCCGGGGGCAGGCCGGCGGCCGCGGCGGCGACCAGCGCGTTCAGGCCGCCGCCCACCGCGGTGGTGGAGGAGCTGGCCAGCACGTCGCCCCCTGGGTCGGGCAGGGCCGGCACGGTCAGCACCAGGTCGACGACGATGCTGCCGAGCCCGACCAGGCGGCTCACGCGGCAGCCCCCCTCAGGGCGAGCAGGCCGTCGACGAGCGGCTCCAGGCGCAGGTCGTTGACCGAGCGCAGCACCTCGACGGCCTCGCCCGGCAGCGCCGCCGCGCCCGTGCACGCACCCACCATGGCGGTGGCCATGGCTGCGATGGTGTCGCTGTCGCCACCGAGCCGGGCGGCCAGGCGCCCGGCCCGCCAGGCGTCGTCGGGGGAGTGCGCCGCCACCGCGAACGCGGCCGGGACCGACTCCTGGGTGGCGACACCGGTGCCGACCAGCCCGTCCACCAGGTCGAGCAGGACCGCGTCGGAGCACCCGCGGGTCAGGTCCAGCGCCCAGCCGATCCGGCGGCCGACGTCGGGGCCGGGGACGTAGCTGCCGTGCCGGCGGCCGAGGTCGGCGGCCCTCAGCCCGACTGCCAGAGCGGCCGGCCAGTCGGCTCCGCCCACCCCGGCGCTGACCACCGCCGCGACCGCGCAGGCGCCGGCGTTGGCCACCGTCGTGTCGTGGGTGAGCCGGTCGACGTCCGCGACCACGGCGCAGAGCCGGTCGAGCGGGTCCGGCGGCACGGCCACCCCGACCGGCGCCACCCGCATGGCGGCGCCGTTGGTGTCGCCCCACCGGCCGGTGCTGCCGGCGGGGGCGCCGTCCGCGACCAGCCGCAGGGCACGCAGGGTGGACGGGCCGAGCAGGTCCGCCGACCCGGCCGCGGCCATCCGCTGCTGCCACTCGAGCAGCCGGGCAGCCAGCCGGTCCCGGTCGACCCGTCCGGCGCCCTCGATGAGCAGCTCGGCGACGATGACGGCCTGGTCGGTGTCGTCGGTGACGTGGCCGGCCGGCATCCCGGCGCTGATCTCGTTCTCGGGCGGCCCGGCCCGGAAGCCGGGCAGGTCGCCGAACAGCTCGGCCACCCGGGCCCGCGGCAGCGCCTGGGTCGGCATGCCCAGGGCGTCACCCGCCGCGAGCCCCAGCAGGGCGCCCAGCGCACGGTCCCGAGCCACGTCCACGCCCCGCATTCTGCCGGGCGGGTGGCACAGTGGGGGAATGCGCGCATTCACCGTGGCGGCCGTGCAGGTCGCCCCGCTGCCGGGTCCCCTCACCGCGGAGTCGATCAAGGGCAACCAGGCCAAGGCGGCCGACTGGGTCACCCGCTGCGTCGATTCCACCGGCGCGGAGCTGGTGGTGCTGCCGGAGTCGGTGACGACCGGCTTCACCCCTGGTCTGGGACCGGAGGAGCTGTGGGACCTGGTCTCCGAGGTGCCCGGCCCGGTCGTGGAGCCGCTGCAGGAGACCGCCCGGCGCCTCGGGGTGCACCTGGTGGTCGGCACCTACCAGCGCGGCGCCGAGCGCGGCGTCGTCCACAACGCCTCGGTCCTGCTCGGCCGGGACGGCACGGTGGCCGGCGTCTACCACAAGACGCACCCGTTCTGCACCGAGATGCGCTCCCGGGGCGGCTGGGTCACGCCGGGCGACGAGGTCAGCGTGACCGAGACCGACCTCGGGCGCATCGGTCAGATCATCTGCTTCGACGGGGACTACCCCGAGCTGTCGCGCATCACCGCCGTCCGCGGCGCGGAGGTGATCGTCCGGCCTTCGGCGCTGCTGCGCTCCGCCGACATCTGGGAGCTCACCAACAGGGCCCGGGCCTACGACAACCACGTCTACCTCGTCGGGGCGAACGCCACCGGCGCCGACCCGGCCGGCGTTCTGTACTTCGGCAACTCCATGGTCGTCACGCCGACCGCGGAGGTCGTGGCGCGGGCCGCCAGCCACGAGTGCTGGGTCAGCGCCCGCCTCGACCCGGCGACGGCGATGGCCTCGCTGACGCCCGGGTCCAGCGTCCCGCAGGTGTTCGACCACCTGGCTGACCGCAACCTGGCGCTGATCGAGCGGTACGCCGACGACCTGCGCCGCCCGGCGGCCACCACCTTCCCGCACGCGGAGCCGCACGGGGAGCCGATGGACTGACCGCCTGCGACGGTGCGGCCCCAGGGTGGCGCACCGGTCCGACCCGGGTCCGACCGGCTCAGTGGGTCCCCTCGCCGGTGCCGCTGTCGTGGGTGATCTCGGGGACGGGGGCCGGCCGGGGTTCCCGGGACATGTCGACCCCCGGCCCCCTGTCGGACCGCGGCGAGACGGTTACCGCTGTCGCAGGGAGGCCGGCGGCCCGTGCCAGCGAGCCGGCTGCGTCCTCGACCGATCTGTCCGTGAGCAGAGGCCCGGTGTAGAGCACGTCGAGAGCGGCGGCGTGGTCGTCGCCGACGGTGCTCCCGTACCGGCCCATCACGTCGGTGAGGACACCCTCAAGGTCGACAGCGCGTAGCACTGCACGGGGCCGGGAGGTCGGGACCGAGAGCCTCAGGTCGTGGACCAGCACCTGCACCGTGTGGGTGTGGTCCACCCCGGCGATCCGCCGGGACTCGAGCACGCGGTCCGCATCGATCGTGGTCGCACCCTGCGGGAACAGCAGGACGACCTCCGGGACGAGGTGTTCGAGGAGCACGGCGTCCAGAACACCAGGGGGGACGTCCCGCACCCGCCAGCCGAGCCCGCGTGCTGCGGCGTGGGCCTGGCGACCCACGGCGGCGGCGTCGGCGTCACGGTCGAGGTGGAACGCGACCGCGACCCGGCGGCGGACCATCAGTCCGTCGTAGCTCACCTCCGGGCGCTCGTTGCCCAGGTCGCTGACGAGCCGGGCCGTGGCGGGGGGCGGCGGCCCGGAGGCGGCCGGGGCCGCCTCAGAGCACGCGGTCAACATGGCCAGCAGGGCTGCGGCCGCAACGAGCCGGCGCATCAGGTGCCCAGCGGGTAGCGGGGCTCGTACACCGGCTGCCGGTACGGCAGCAGGTCGAAGACCGGGGGAGCCGCACTGATCGGGTGGTTGATGTCGTCCGGGACGCTGCCGACGTTGAACTGCATCATCATGTCGTGGTCCTCGTGGACCAGGTTGTGGCAGTGCACCATGTACCGACCGCCGGCGTTCCTCGGGCCCAGGTTGAACTGCATGATCACGCGGACGGTCTCCGACTCGCCGAGGTAGTACACGTCCTTGGGGCCCGTCTCCCACGCGAACGGCTTGCCGTCCGGTGTCGTGTTGCGGCCGATGATCCTGCCGTCGGTCAGGTGCACGTGCACCGGGTGGAACCACCCGCCGGAGAGGTTCTCGAGCTCCCAGATCTCGACCGAGTCGCGTACCGGGTCGGCGAAGTTGCGCTGGAACCCGCTGCGGACCACCTGGTCCCAGGTCTCCCCGTTGAGCGTCCAGATCCCGGAGTTCCGCTGGACCCGGATCTTGCGGACGGCGGTGGCCTGGCTCTCCTCGAGGCTCATGACGTCCAGCGCCCCGAGCTCGGCGAACGGCTCCGGCCCGCGGTCCAGCCGGTCCGGGATCTGGTAGCCGTCGGAGGGCCCGCTGCCCTCCTCGACGACGAACCGCATGATCTTGTCGGTGTCGGCGAAGTTCTCGTTGTTCTTGTTGCTCCGGTTGAGCAGCTCCACGACCTGGCCGGGCCGGTAGTGCCGGAAGTCGATGAGGATCTCGTACCGTTCGGCGGCGCCGGTCCGGAACGAGGACAGTGCCTGGACCTGCGGGACCAGGCCCGCGTCGGTGGCCACGAGGTACAGCGGGTCGCCAGTGCTCAGCGCCGGCCGGTAGGACCTGCTCACCGAGGCTACGAGCGTGCGGAAGCGGTAGACGCGCGGCTTGACGTGCATCGTCGGCCAGGGCACTCCGTTGACCAGGATGACGTCGCCGTACAGACCCTTCTGCAGGTTGTCGTCGTAGTTCAGCGACCCGTCCGCGTGGAACAGCGCGTCAGAGATGACCAGCGGGACGTCGAACTCCCCCTGGGGGAGCTGTGCACGCTCGTACGGGTCCGAGATGGGGTAGAGACCGGCCAGGCCCGAGAAGACGTTCTCCGCGGTCACCATGACGTTGTGGTCGTGGTACCAGAGCGTGCGACCCGGCTGCCAGTTCGGGTAGTGGTAGTTCTTCTCGTACCCCGGCTGGGTGAGGTCGCTCGCGTACCCGTCGAACTGGGGCAGCGAGGCCGAGCCGTGCAGGTGGGTCGACGTCGAGAATCGCCCGGTGTGCAGCGGGCTCGCGTGCAGGGCGTTGCGCTGCCGCACCTCGACCCGCTCGCCCTGGTTCGCCTTGATCGTCGGCCCCGGGAAGATGCCGTTGTACCCGGCGACCAGGGTGGCGAGCCCGGGCACGATGAGCTGGGCGCCCACCTGCTGGGTGAGCTCGTAGCGGGCGTAGCGGCCCTGCTCGTCCTCGCCGCGGTCGTACGGCACCAGGACGGGCGGCCGCTTGAACAGGGCGGCATAGGGCCGAGGGGTGTTCTGGGGGGGCAGGGCGGAGGTGGCCGTCGTGGGCGGGTCGTCCAGGTCGGCCCGCGCCGGCGCGGACAGACTCATGCTGGCCACCCCGGCGGCGCCGGCCGCACCGAGCCGCAGGGCGGCTCGCCTCGTGATCGCCATCGTTCTGCCCTTCCGCGTGGTCCCTGTCGCTCGTGTGCTGTGTGCGTGGGCCGGCTCCGCTGGGCGCCCGCCCCGGCTGGCAGCCGGGGCGGGCACCCGCCTCCCTAGGGGGAAGGGAGGGTCAGTAGCGGAGCCGGTCCAGCCGGACGCCCCTGGGTCCGTGCAGCTTCGCCACGTCGGACTCGTCCCAGATGTCGCGTGAGGGGCGCTTGCCGACGAACAGCTTCCCGGCGACCGCGCTGCCCCTGCCGGTGAACACCTTGACCTTCGTGCGCGGTGCCAGCTGGTAGCCCGGCAGCCGCAGCTTGTTGCCGGCGCGGTCCCGCAGCGTGTAGCCGGCGAGGTCGACCGGCGCGATCCCGACGTTCTTGATCACGACGTACTCGCGACCGGCCGGGGAGACCCGCTTGACCCGCAGCGCCACCTTGGTCGCTGCCGCGGGCGTGCCAGGTACGGGGGTGACGACCACCGAGTCCGGCGTGGTGGTGCTCGGGGTCGGGGGGGTGGTGCCCGGCGCGGGCGTGGTGACCGTCGGCGTCGGCGTCGGCGTCGGTGTCGGTGTCGGCGTCGGCGTGGGGGTCGGGTCGACCGCCGCGGGCACCGTGTAGTCGAACGTGCGCCGGGACTGGTTCCCGGCAGCGTCGCGCGCCAGCACCTTGATGGTGGTGTTCTTGTCGATCACCTTCGTCACGCCGGCGCCCAGCGGGGTCGAGGCCGCGCTCGGGGTCGAGCCGTTGGTCGTGTACGTCGCCACCGGCAGCGCCATGCCCATGAAGTCGTGGTCGACGCTGATCGACACCGAGGTGCCGACCGGGACCTGCCCGGCTGCAACGGTGGACTTGATCGTCGGGGCGTGCAGGTCGACGTAGAGCGGGAACGCCGCCGGGTCGCCCACGACGCCGGCGATGTCGGAGAAGGTGACCGTCACCGCGACGCCGCCGTCGGCCAGGTAGCCGCCGTCGACGAGCGCGCGGAAGTCGATGTCCTTCGACCAGGTCTGCTGGGCCACCGAGTCGGGCGACTTGCCCCCCAGCGTCCCCATCTGCAGGACCCGCTCGACGGGCGCCTTGTCGTCCTCCATGTTGTCGATCGTGAGGACGATCTGCTCGATCGCGCTTGCGGCGGTGCCCGCGAAGCGCACCACCGGGGCCACCTCGTTGACCGGGTCGGTGACCTCCCTGTTCATCATGGACGCCGCGTTGGTGCCGTCCGCCTGGGCCGTGGTCGAGGAGACCGCGACGAGGCCGGCCGACAGCACGACGGCGACGGCGACTCCCGTTGCCAGCGGCCGGGCTCCCGGCCTTGTCAGACTTCGCTTCACTGCTCCCCCTAGGCTCATCAGCACGGATACTCATCCGTGGACCGGCGGCGGGAGCCGCCGGTTTCGCCCTGAGCGGGTCACCCGGCGGCGCCAGTGCGGCGCCGCCGGGGTCGAGCTATCGCGCGGTCACCGTGACCGTGTTGGAGTCCAGGCTCTCCACCCCGGCCGCGCTGATGGTGTTCACCTTCACCAGGTAGGCGCCTCCCGCCGGCACCGGCAGCTGACCGGTGCGGAAGACGAGCAACTGCACCGTCGTGGGCACGATCGCGGTGATCGGCGCCCCGCCGGCCACCGGGGTGGCGGTGAAGCGGTAGGTGAACCCGTTGCCCTGGTTGATCCACGTCGCCCCGACCGTCAGCGGTGCGCCGACCGGACCCTGGGTGCCCGTGATGGTGGGCGCGTTGGGCCGGGCGAGCGAGGCCAGCGGGGTCACCGGAGCCGACAGCGGTGTGTAGTCGCCCAGCTGCTCCGGCGGGATCGCGTTGTTCTTGGCCCGGACCTGGAACTGGTAGGCCGTGCCGTTGGTGAGCCCGGTGACGTTCAGCGACGTCGCGTTGGCACCGGCAGGCAGGACGGCGACCGTCGTGCCCGGAGCTGCCGCCCGGACCACCCGGACGTCGTACCCGGTCACGCCACCCACGCTGTTCGGCGGCGCCGTCCAGTTGACCAGCACCGAGGCCGAGCCCGGGACCACGGCCCCGAGCGTCGGGGTCCCCGGCCGGCCGACCACGATGGTGCGGTCGGTGAACTGCAGCCGCTCGACGTTGGTGAGCCGGTCGATGCCGTCGATCCCGCCGTTGCTGTCCACCGTGATGACCCCGGCGTTCGCGCCGGTGCCCCGGGTGATCGTGTAGGCGGTACTGACGCCCGAGAAGACCGCGGTGTCGACGCCGGAGCTGTCCGAGAGGATCTCGCGGACGATCAGGATGTGGTCGGGGCTCACCCGGCCGGCGAAGACGTCCTGCTGCAACGTCCGCGGGTTGCCGACCTGGTAGGGCTTCTCCATCAGGTCGGTCGTCCCGATCTCGACGCCGAAGTCGTTCAGGACGCTGAGCCGGACGTTGAGGTAGCGGTCACCGTCGATGATGTCGTCGGCGCCGCGTCCCTCCATCAGGTCCGAGCCCCCGCCACCGAGGATGATGTTGCCGGCGCCCCAGACGTTGCCGGTGATCTCGTCGCACTCGCCGTTGACCGTGCCTGCTGCGGCGACGGCGGCCTTGGGCGTGGTGAGCAGGGCCGCCGGGACGACCTGGTCGAGGCCCCGGATCCGGCTGATGCCCGCCGCGTCGAGGACGTTGCAGCCGCTGAAGCCCGCTCCGCCCACGTTGGACGGCACCAGGCTGTCACCGCGGAGGATGTCGTCGAGCTTGCTGCCCGAGAGGGCCTCGACCTCCTGGTAGCGGTCCCGGAAGACAACTGCCGGCAGGGGCACCCCGATCAGGCTGAGGTTCAGGTCGGCGTTGGCCTTGAGCGGGTCGTACTGGTACATCGACCAGTCGAACCCGGCCGCCCCCGCGTTGCGCTCGATCCCGGGACCGGCGGACAGGATGTCGTTGCCGCCCTCGGCGTCGTAGTCCTCCTCGCCGTTCTGCCCGATGAGGACGTCGTCGCCGGGGGAGTTCGGGTCGTCGAAGAACGGGGCGCAGGAGTCGCCGCAGAGCAGCTCCTGGCCGTCGCCGCCCTCGATCCAGTCCGAGCCGCCGTCGCCGAAGACCGTGTCGTTACCGGCGCCGGCGATGATCATGTCGTCGCCGTCGCCGCCGAACGTCTCGTTGTCGTTGGCCCCGCCGTTGGTGAAGTCGTTGCCCTCGCCACCCATGATGATGTCGAGGCCAGGACCCGCGTCGATGGCGTCGGCGCCCGGGCCGCCCTTGTGGACGTCGTCCCCGGCCAGGTCGGTGATGATGTCGTTGCCCTCGCCGCCCAGGGCGACGTCGGCACCGTCACCACCCTCGATCCGGTCGTTGCCCTCGTTCCCCAGGAAGGTGTCGTTGTCGACGCCCCCGTAGACCCGGTCCGCACCCGCGGTGCCGTTGTAGACCGCCTGGCCGTTGATGCCGGCCGGGTCCACCGTGTTGCTGGTGCGGTACTGAATCGTGCCGTCAGGCTTGCGGACCAGGAGCGCGTGCTCGTCGCACTCGCTGGTGGGGTCGTCGGCCACGTTGGTGCCGAAGGTCTGGAAGCCCGCCGCGGTGCCGGCCAGGTTGCCCAGCTGGAACTTGCAGTCCGCGGTGCCGAACGCGTCCGCCTTGAGCGTGTTGGCGTTCGAGTTGCGCATGATCATCTCGGCGAACGAGTTGCCCTCGAGCGCGGCGCGCAGGTTCATGCCCGGGGTGCGGGCGAGGTAGTAGAACCGGTCACCGTTCTGCAGGTCGGTCATCTGCTGCTCGAACACGAAGTTGAACGTGCTGCCCAGCAGGCCACCGAACAGGTTGGTCCGCTCGGCGAGTCCGCCGACCCAGAGGTCGATGCCGTCGACACCGGTGAGGGACACGCCGGCGGGGGTGTTCTCCCAGGCGCCGGAGCTGGTGAAGAACGCCTGGGCGTCCGCGGGGATCTCGGCAGGGTCCGTCCCGATCGGCGGGTCGACCAGCAGCTGGGCCGCTGCCCGCTTCCCGGCGATCGAGTCGACACCCGTGATGCTCGGGTGCAGACCGTAGGCCGCCACGAAGTTGACCAGCGACTCCGGGTGCTTGAGGTTCAGCCCGAAGTCGAGCCAGCTCTCGTACGGCTGCAGGGCGCTGTCCTGCGTGTCGCCGTGGATCGACTTCCGCAGGTTGTTCAGCGTCGGCACGCCTGCGTCCCTGGCCCGCGCCATGTTGATGGTCGCGAGGTCCAGCGGCAGGCCCAGCAGGTTGTTGCGCAGGGTGTTGGTGACGAACTCGTCCAGCTCGTTGCCGACCTGGTCCGACATGCCCATCACGATCGCCCCGACAGCCTCGTCCGTGGACAGCCGCGGCTTGCCCGGCCCGGCGTCGTTGAACGCCGGCGGGTTGAGGAATCCGTCGAAGAGGCTGATGTCGTTGTTCGACCCGTCCTCGTTGGTGCGGGAGATCGTGTCGGTCAGCATCGAGTGGCCGAACCGGTAGACCGCGTGCGCGAACTCCGCCCGGATCGCCGGGTTGACGTTGTCGTGGTACACGGTGAACGGGTTGATCAGCGGCTGGATCTTGCGGCCGAACTCCTCGAAGACGAGGTGCTGGTACTCCATCTCGGTCACGAACCGCGCCGCCTGGAACAGTCGCTGGCCGTAGTCGAACACCGGAGCGGTCGCCGGGGTGCCCGCCGGGCCGGGGACGGCGACCGGAGCCGCCCTCCACTTGGCGAGTTCCGAGATGCCCTTGGTCGACAGGTCGGTCTCGAGCGTGTTCTTGATGTCCGACACGAGGCGGTCGTGCTCCGAGTGGAACACCTGGTGCACGGCGGTCAGCCCGATGTTCTCGTTGGTCCGGCCGTCACCCGCCATGAAGTGCGCGTCGAGCATCTCGTCGTCGTAGGTGCCAGGTTCCTGAGGCCCGTTCAGGCCGGTGATGACCGTGTCCGAGTCGGGGGTCAGGGCGGGGCGGGCCGGGTTCGGACCCTGGGCCGGGACAGCCTGCGTCGGCACGGCGTTGTGCGCGATGTCGTCGAGGAAGGCGGCGCCGACGCGGACGACGTCCGCGGGGACGTCGAGGCCGCCGCCGGCGCGGTTGCCCTCGACGAACACGTCGTCCGCTGTCAGCCCCTTGCCGTCCGGACCCTTGGTCACGAGCATCGGCAGGCCCCGGGCCGGGCCTCGGGTGAAGTTGCCGTATGGGTCGGTGACCAGCATCGGGATGTCGAAGATGTCGGCGTCGGTCAGCTTGATGCCCAACATGGACGCGGTGGTGGACTTGAGGAAGCCCCAGGTCGGCATGCCGCCGTCCGCGGTGCTGAGGAGCTTTCCGGTGTCGGCCGGCCGGCCTGCGACGTCGACGTACTCGCGCAGGAACACCTGGTGCGAGGGGATCGACGTGTACGTCTGGGACTGGTCGACGAACGGGGTGTCGGTGTTGACGCCGTCCTTCACGTCGTCCGCGGTGCCGAGGACGCCGTCCGGGCCGGGCAGGTTCTCGGTCCGGGTCAGTGCCATGAACCTGGCGTTCGGGCCGGGCTCGTCGCCGCTGCCGGGGATGCCGTCGATGCCGTCGAGCAGCGGGTCGTCGTCACGCAGCGGGACGAAGACCGCGCCGTGCGACTTCTTGGTGAAGTCCAGGCCGTGGTCGAAGAACTGCCCGAACAGGGTGAACCACGAGTTGTAGGGCGGCGAGAGGCCGACATCGGTGGTCACGTTCGGGATGAACAGGGTCTGCCCGGCCGGGACGCAGTCCACCGGGTCGTTCGGCGCCACGCACGGCTCCACGCCGGGGTTGCCCTGAGTGCGCACCGGGTGCAGCGCCGCCGAGACCGCGGCGGGGTTCGTCACCGTCTGGTCAACGATCAGGTTGCTGATCAGCCGCGGCTGCGAGTCCACGACATTCGTGTTCTTCGACGCGTAGGTCGTGATCTGCCCAGGCGGGCCGAACGGACCGGCTGCCTCGGCGGGGCGGAAGTCCGCCGGTGCGTGCCGCGGGAACGGCTTGTGGGAGGCGCCGAAGTGGGCGCGCTCGGGCTGCAGGTTGTTGCAGGAGCCGTCGACGGTGCGCAGGCCGTAGCTGAGCAGCGGGTTCGGGATCTGGCTCGGGCCGTCGCCGAGCTGCGAGTCGCACGGTCCGGTCGCAGCTGTCGTGGTGCGGACGTGCCGCTCCGCGATCTGGATCTGCTTGAGGATGAACGCGAGGTCGCTCTTGGTCACGTTGAAACCCTGGCCGACCGGCGCGGTGCCGGCGTCGGCCGAGGTGACCAGGCCGAGCGGGAGGAGAGTGACACCGAGAACAAGCGTCGAGATCCCCGCGACGGCGGTACGGATCCGACGGCTCACTGCGCGCCGCGGACGGCGCGATGAGTTGGTCAAGACGAAGTGACGCACGGTGTCCCCCAGGCCTCAGACGTTTGGTGTTGGCACGGTGCAGGGGCAACCTTGGGCAAACCTTGGGGAGATCACGCGTAGCCCTGTCGCACGCGGGACTCACTCGTTCGGCGCAGCCCGTTCAGGAGGCGGACATGGCGGAACGGCCCATGGTGGGTGTGTCATCGCATCCCGCACCCTTGGCGTCGACTCACCTGCGGCCGCCCTGCTGGCGCGCCGCAGCGCCTTTGGGGGGCTCGTGTAGATGCAGCACGTCCATGACGCGGACGAGCTGCGGATCAACGTCTTCGGGGAGACGGAGGTCCGCAGCGGCAGCCGCGTGCTCGGACTCGGGGCCTTCGGTGGCGTCAAGACCAGGCAGATCCTCGAGCTCCTCGTGCTCCATCGGCACCAGTCGGTGTCGAAGGACCGCCTGGCCGACCTGCTGTGGGAGGGCCAGCCACCGCGCGACTACATGGCGACGCTCGAGAGCTACGTCTCGGTGTTGCGCGGAAAGCTCCAGCCAGGGGCAGCACGGGGCGAGTCGGTCATCGTCACCGGCCCCGGCTCCTACTCGCTCGACCGCACCCGCGTGTCGCTGGACGTCGACGAGTTCGACCGGCTCGCCTGCGAGAGCGTCGACCTGCCGGCCCGGCAACGACTGGCCATGCTGTCCGACGCACTCGACCTGGTACGCGGGCCACTGCTCAGCCACGAGCTGTACGGCAGCTGGGTGCAAGCGGCGCGGGTGCGTTACGAGGAGCGGGTGCTCGGTGTCCTGGTCTCGTCCGCCGAGCTGAGCATGGCGACCGAGGACTACGAGACGGCCTACCGGATGTCCGCCCGGGCACTGCACCAAGACCCCCTCTCCGAGGCTGCCTGCCAGCTGGCCATGCGGGCGCACTGGGCGGCCGGTCGGAAGGCGCAGGCCCTGCGGGTCTACGAGGGCTTTCGACGAGTCGTGCGCGACGAGCTGGGCATCGAGCCGAGCGAGACCACGCGTGCCCTGTACGCCGCCCTGCTCGCCGAGGACATGTCCGACGGCCCGGGCAATGCGCCCGGTGAGCTCGGGATCCTCGTGAACGCCGTGATCGAGCTGTACCAGCGATGCCGGATCACACCGTCGGACTCCTCGGCCGACGACGTCCTCATCTTGCCCGCTCAGCGATCAGCGGCTGCCGGGGCCACCACACCGGCCGACGGTCCCGGTGGACTCCTCATCGATCTCGTGGCCCGCGCCACGACTCTCGAGACCGGCCTGACCGCGAGCGCGTGACTGACCGGGGCCACGAGCCCGGCGCCGCTGCGGGCTAACCTGGAGGCCCCGTCCCGGAGGTTGGCAGATGTCGGAGCTCGCAGCGCGACCGGGCCGCTCCGGTCGGCTCCGGATCGGCATCGACACCGGCGGGACCTTCACCGACGTCGTGGCGGTGGATGCCGAGAGCGGCCGGGTGGTCACCACCAAGACGCCCTCGACGCCCAGCGACCCCGCGGACGGATTCATGGCCGGCGTCCGCAAGGTGCTGGACCTGATGGGAGCCGCGGGCTCGGACGTGTCGGCGGTGAGCCATGGCACCACGGTCGCGACCAACCAGCTGCTCGAGGGCAAAGTAGGCGACCTCGGCTTCATCACCACCGAGGGCTACGAGTTCCTGCTGGAGATCGCCCGTCAGTCGGTCCCGGACGGGTACGGCAACTCCTACTTCTGGGTCAAGCCGCCCCGGATCGTCCCGGTGCACCGGGTCCGCACGGTCCGCGGCCGGCTGGACTTCCAGGGGAACGAGGTCCGGCCGTTCGACGAGTCGGACGCGGTCGCGGCCGCCCGGTTCTTCCGGGACGCCGGCATCGACACCATCGGGGTCTGCTTCCTGCACGCGTACGCCGACCCCGCACATGAGCTGGCGATGCGCGAGGTCCTGCGGCGCGAGCACCCGACGGCGGTGGTGTCGATCTCCAGCGAGGTCCTGCGGGAGTACCGCGAGTACGAGCGGGCGGTCACCACGCTGGTCGACGCGGCCGTCAAGCCGCGGATGTCGTCGTACGTCGCGAACATCCGCGGCCGCCTGGACGAGCTCTCCCCGGGCGTGCCGTTCTACGTCATGAAGTCCAACGGCGGCGTCCTGTCGGCGGAGGAGGTCGTGCACCAGCCGATCACCACTGTGCTGTCCGGCCCCGCGGCTGGTGCGCTGGGGGCCGCTTTGGTCGCCCGGGAGGCCGGCTTCGACAAGCTGCTCACCTGCGACGGCGGGGGCACCTCGACCGACGTCGCTGTCGTGCTCGGCGGCGAGCCTGCGCTGACCACCGAGGGCAGCGTCGGCAGCTACCCCAGCAAGGTGCCGATGATCGACGTGGTCACCGTCGGCGCCGGCGGGGGATCGGTCGCCTGGGTGTCGCCCGAGGGCTCGCTCAAGGTGGGACCACGGTCGGCGGGCGCCGACCCCGGCCCGATCTGCTACGGCAAGGGCGGCACCGAGCCGACCGTCACCGACGCGCACCTGGTGCTCGGGCGGATCCCGCCGCACCTGCTCGGCGGCGAGATCCCGCTCGACATCGACGCGGCCCGGTCCGGGCTGGCCAAGCTGGCCGAGGCGCTCGGGCTTGGCGTGGAGAAGGCGGCCACCGGGATCCTGGAGATCTCGGCGTGGAACCAGGCGAACGCGCTGCGCGAGGTCACCGTCAAGCGCGGGCTGGACGTCCGGGACTTCACCATGGCGACCTTCGGCGGCTCGGGTTCGCTGCTGCTGTGCCGGCTGGTCGACGTGCTCGGCCTGGCCGGCGTGCTGGTGCCGCGCGATCCCGGCAACCTGTCCGCGTTCGGGCTGCTCACCGTCGACGTGCGCAACGACTACGTGCGCACGGCTGTGAGCCGGCACAGCGATCTCGACCGGTCGTCGGTGTCGGACGTGCTCGACGACCTGCAGGCGCAGGCGGCCGCGGCGCTGGACCGGGAGGGGTTCCTGCGCGCCGAGCACCGCTACCTGCGCAGCGCCGACCTCCGCTACGCCGGTCAGGCGTTCGAGGTGCGGGTCCCGGCCCCCGACAGCGCGGTCGACCAGGCCTTCGTCGACGCGGTCGCCGACGCCTTCCACGACGCGCACGAGCAGCTCTACGGCTATGCGTTCCGCGGCGACTCCCGCCAGCCGGTCGAGTGGGTGAACCTGCGGGTCACCGGGATCGGCCCGATCGAGCGGCCCAGGCTGGCCGAGCTGCCGGGTCGCCCCGACGGTGCTGAGCGGGCCCGCACCGGCGTACGCGCGGTGTGCTTCGACGACTGGGTCGACACCGCGGTCTACTGGCGTCCCGACCTCGCCCCGGGCGACGTCGTCGAGGGACCGGCGATCGTCGAGGAGTTCGGCTCGACGGTCCCGCTGCACCCCGGCTACTCCGCGAGGGTGGACCGGTTCGGCAACCTGCTCGTCACGAGGACGGAGCGCTGATGGCTGTGGACCCGGTGGTGCTCGAGATCGTCGAGGGCTCGCTCGCGGCGATCGAGAAGGAGGTCGAGACGGCGATCGGCCGTACCGCGCGGTCGCCCATGATCCGCGACGCGCACGACTTCCGGGCCGGCATCCACGACCGCAAGCTGCGCAAGCTCACCGGTCGGTCGTACTCCGCGCTGGTGCACCCGGTCGCACGTGACTTCCCGCTGGAGACGATGCGACCGGGCGACGTGTTCTTCCACAACGACGTGTACCTGTCCGAGGGCGGCATCGGCCACCTGCCGGACCTGTGCGTGACCGTCCCGGTGTTCGTCGACGGCGACGACGGCCCCGAGGTGGTCGCCTTCGTCCAGGCGTTCGGGCACCACGACGACATCGGGGGAGCGGTGCCCGGGTCCATGCCGTCGAAGGCGACCTCGGTCTTCGAGGAGGGGCTGATGGTCCCGCCGATCAAGCTGTGGGACCAGGGCGTGCGCAACGACGCGGCGCTGCGCATCATGACCCGCAACTCGCGGATGCCCGACTCGTTGGCAGCCGACCTCGACGCCGAGTGCTCGGCCTGCCTGATGGGCTCGCGGCGCCTGGCGGAGCTGTTCACGCGGTACGGCCGCGAGACGGTCGAGGCGTGCTTCGACGGCATCGTCGACAAGACCACCGAGACCTACCGCCGGGAGATCCTGTCGCAGATCCCCGACGGCAGCTACGTGTGGGAGGACTACGCCGAGCACGACGGGGTCGACGAGCCGCGCCTGCACGCCCAGCGGATCACCCTGACGATGGACTCCACCCGCGAGCGGCCGCTGGTGCTGGACTTCACCGGCACCTCCCCGCAGGCGAAAGGCCCGATCAACCACTGCGGCGACTACGCCGACGGCAACTTCCTGGCCAAGTGGCTCGCGCCGATCCTGCGCAACCTGGCCGAGACCCCGGAGCGGATGGCCGAGCTGGACGTCAACGAGGGCATCGTGCCGCTGATCGAGATGCGCTTCCCGCCGCCGGGCACGCTGCTGACGCCGGTCTTCCCGGCACCGACCAACGCGCGCACCTTCGTCATCCTGCGGCTGCTCGGAGTGCTGGCGGGGGTGCTGGCCAAGGCCGTCGACGGCCGGATGCCGGCCGACCAGGAGACCATCCGCTACACCGGCGTCTACGGCACCGACCGGGACGGCGAGCCCTATCTCATGCGCGAGGTGCTCGGCGGCGGCTCCGGTGGCCGCTGGTACGCCGACGGTGAGGACACCATCCACGTCGTCCCGGACTCCCGGAACCTGCCGACCGAGTTCACCGAGTCACGCTTCCCCTTCCTGGTCGAGCGGCTCGGGCTCGCGCAGGACTCCGGCGGGGCCGGGCGCTTCCGCGGCGGCCTCGGGTACGAGAAGCACATCCGGATGCTGCGCGACGCGCACTTCATGTCGATCGCGGACCGCTCGATCCTGGCCTGCTGGGGCGTGAAGGGCGGCCGGGCCGGCCGGTCGTTCGAGGTCACCATCGACCCTGGCGGCCCGGAGGAGCGCACCGTCGACGCGCTGGCCGACGCCGAGCCGGTGCGCGCCGGCCAGGTGATCCGGATCCGCACCACCGGTGGCGGCGGGTGGGGTGACCCGCTGGAGCGAGCGGTGACCGACGTCGTCCGTGACGTCGAGTGGGGCAAGGTCTCGGTGGACGCGGCCCGGACCGACTACGGCGTCGTGCTCGCTGTCGACGGTGCTGCCGCGACGGTCGACGAGGCAGCCACCAGCGCCCTGCGGGCCGACCTGCTCGGCCGGCGCACCGGTGCCGAGCCGTTCTTCGACCGCGGGCCCGGCTACGCGCGGCTGTCCGGCGGGGCGCCGTACGCCGACGTCGACGTGCTCTGAGCGGGTCTGACCCCGACCGCTCAACCGCCGGCCATGGCTCCGATCACCAGGAACGGCTCCTGACCTGCGACGACCCGCTCCGGCAACAGGGTGTCCGGCTCCTCGTGCGAGAGGTCCTCCTCGCAGGCGTAGAACCGCACGAACGCGCGACGCCGGGCCGTCGCGCGGTCGCGGATCGTTCCGAGCAGCATGGGGAACTCTGCCTCGAGGGCGTCGAGCACCGACCGCTGGGTGACCTCGCCGGGTACGGCGACGGTGACCTCGCCCTGCACCTTGGCCATCGCCCGCAGGTGCGCGGGCAGGACGACCCGGACCGACGTGGTCATGGCAGCGTCTGCACCTCGACGGACAGGACGGCCGGCAGGTCGCGGACGATGGGTGCCCACGAGTCGCCGGAGTCGTTCGACGCGTACACCTGGCCACCCGTGGTGCCGAAGTAGACGCCGCACGACTCGTGCCGGTCGACAGCCATCGCGTCGCGCAGGACGTTCACGTAGCAGTCGCGCTGCGGCAGGCCGGTGGTCAGTGCCTCCCACTCGTCGCCGCCGGTGCGGCTCCGGTAGACCCGCAGCTTGCCCTCCGGCGGGAAGTGGTGGGAGTCGCTGGTGATGGGCACGACGTAGACGGTCTCCGGCTCATGCGCGTGCACCGAGATCGGGAAGCCGAAGTCGGTGGGGAGGTTGCCGCTGACCTCGTGCCAGGTGTCGCCGCCGTCCTTGCTGCGCATGACGTCCCAGTGCTTCTGCATGTAGAGCACGTCCGGGTTGTCCGGGTGCATGTCGATGCGGTGGACGCAGTGGCCCACCTCGGAGTCCTGGTCGGGGATCTCACCCGACCGCAGGCCCTTGTTGATCGGTTGCCAGGTCTGGCCGCCGTCGGAGGTGCGGAACGCGCCCGCCGCCGAGATGGCGACGTACAGCCGGTCGGCGTCGGTGGGGTGCTGGACGATCGTGTGCAGGCACATGCCACCGGCGCCCGGCTGCCACTGAGGACCGGTGTCGTGCTGGCGCAGGCCGGACAGCTCGGCCCAGCTCGTCCCGCCGTCGGTGGACTTGAACAGCGCCGCGTCCTCCACCCCGGCGTAGACGGTCTCGGCGTCGTGCAGCGAGGGCTCGAGGTGCCAGACGCGGGTGAACGCCCACGGGCGCAGCGAGCCGTCGTACCACTGGTGCTCGCCGGGGACGCCGTCGTAGCTGAAGTCGTTGCCGACCGTGTCCCAGGTGCTGCCACCGTCGTCGGAGCGCTGGATCACCTGGCCGAACCAGCCGCTGGTCTGGGAGGCGTACAGCCGGTCCGGGTTCGCCGTCGACCCCTTGAGGTGGTAGATCTCCCAGCCCGGGAAGTGCGGCCCCTCGACCTGCCAGTCCGTGCGCGCCTCGTCCGAGGTCAGGACGAAGGCGCCCTTGCGGGTTCCGACCAGGACACGTGTGCCACCCATCCGTTGCTCCTCCGGTGCTCGTCGGGTCGTCTGGACGCTACTCGTCCCGCCCGACTCTGGGGACTCCCGCAGCGTGGCGAACTCATCGGTCGGCTGCCAGCAGCGGTGCGGCTCAGCCCGGCAGCCCCCAGAACGGCCCGGCCAGTCCGACCTCGCGGAAGTAGGCGGCCGCGGTCGCCGGGTCGCGCCTGGTGTAGCCGCGGTCCAGCCGGCCCTCGTACCACCGGCTCGCCAGCCGCCACACGGTGCCGAGGTCCAGGACGTACCCCCTCGGCTCGCCCGCGTCCGCGAGCCAGCGGTCGACGCAGGCCTCGTCGCAGAACAGCCGCTGGTGTGCACAGGTGTGCACCACGTCGTCCCAGATGTGCGCGGTGGGCACCAGGAAGTGGGCCACCTCGTGGCCTGCGGGGGGACCGGCTCGGTCGACCACCCAGGACAGGGCGGCGCCGCAGCCGGGGCAGGTCGTGGCGACCAGTACCGAGGGCTCGCCGTCGAGCAGGTGGGGGAGCGCGAACGAGTCCCAGGCGCAGCCGCCCCACCACAGCGTCTCCCGGCCCATCACCGAGAAGCCGAGCGGGACCGCCGCGAACGGGTGCGCCATGACGACCACGCCGTCGCGGAGCACGACGTGGCGCGCCCCGGCGAGGCGGTCCAGTGCCGCCCTCAGCCCCTCGGTGGTGGTGCCCGCCTGCTCCGCAAGGCTGTCGTCGGGCGGCAGCCGGCCGTCCCGGGCGAAGGCCCGGTAGACGGCGAGCCGGACGTCCTCGTCGGTGCCCTCAGCCACCGCGACGAGCCGTCGTCACCCGGACCGTCTGCTGGACCACCAGGCTGCCGTCCGGTGCCTGCAGTGGCCGCAGCACGTCGAAGACGGCTTCCCGGACCACGGGCCGCTCCTGCTCCGGCACCGCCAGCCACAGGGCGCGGAGCCCCACGGTCCACGACCAGTCGTGCCACGTGTCCAGGGAGTCGTACGAGACCGCGAGCGGGGACTCGGCAGTGTGCGCGTCCTCCAGCCCGGCCCCGGTCGTGAGGGCGGTCGTGGCCTCGGCGGTGGCGAACGGCCCGGCCTGCCCGCTGGTGCGGGCGTCGAGCACCGCCGGGGGAAGGTACGCCTCGAAGACCGCGTCGATGCGCGACCACACCTCGTCCCGCGTGCCGAAGGTGGTGAACCCCAGGCGGCCGCCAGGCACCAGCAGCTCACGCCAGGCCTGCAGTGCCGCCGCCGGGTCCGGCAGGAAGAACAGCACGAGTGACGCGGCCACGACGTCGAAGGACGCGGTCGGAAGTCCGGGGTCGGAGGCGTCGCGCTCCAGCAGCTCGACCTCGTCGTACCCGCAGGCCGACAGGTCCGCCGCCAGCGCGCGCAGCATGCCGGTGGACAGGTCGATGCCGGTGACCCGGCCACCGGGCCGGACGGCGTCGGCCACCCGGGTCGTGACGGCGCCCCGGCCACAGCCGACGTCGAGGACGGCCTCGCCGGGCCGTGGGGCCAGGGGCTGGACCAGCAGGTCGGCGATCGGGCCGAAGTAGGCCACGCCGCCCTGGTCGTAGGCGTCCGCGAGGGCGTCGAAGGTCGCGACCACCCGGCGTACCTGCTCGCTCTGCTGCACCGACGACATCATGGTGGGTCCACGGCCGGGCCGCCATGGTCTCGGGCACCAGCTGGCGCCCCGGTGGTTCTCAGGGCGAGGCGATCCGGCCCAGCCGGGCCGGGAGCCGCCCGGCGGCGGCCCGGTCCAGCAGCCACAGGGTCCGGTCCCTGCCGTGCGCGGCCGCGGCGGGTACCTGGTGCTCGCCGGCACCGGACAGGGCCATCGTCACCGCCTTCGCCTTGTCCTCGCCCGCCACCACGGCCCAGACCTCGCGGGAGCCCTGGACGACGCCGAAGCCGAGCGAGATCCGGGTGGGCGGCGGCTTGGGGGAGTTGCGCACCGCGAAGGCCGGCCGGTCGTCGTAGAGCGCCGGGTGCCCGGGGAACAGCGAGTTGATGTGGCCGTCGGGGCCGACGCCGAGCAGGCAGACGTCGAAGGCCGGAGCCGGGCCGTGGTCCTCCGGCCGGGCCGCCGCGGCGAGCTCGTCGACGTACCGGGCCGCGGCGGCGTCCACGTCGTCGCCGTCCGGGCCGTCGCTCGGTGCCATCGGGTGCACCCGGGCAGGGTCCAGCGGCACCTGGTCCAGCAGTGCCTCCCGGGCCAGCGTCTCGTTGCGCTCGGGGTCACCCGTCGGCAGGAACCGCTCGTCCCCCCACCAGATGTCCAGGCGGCGCCAGTCGACGGCGTCCCGCGCCGGGGAGCCGGCGACGGCCGCCAGGGTGGTGCGGGCGATCGAGCCGCCGGTGAGCACCAGCGACGCCTCACCGCGGGCCGACTGCACATCGACCAGCCGGGTGATGAGCCGGGCCGCCACGGCCGCCGCCAGCTCCTCCGGGTCCCGGTGCACGAGGACGGTGGGGGTGGTCACGTCTGGGTCACCGCCCGCCCCGCTTCGTGGCTGCCTTGCGCGCCGCCACCTTCTTCTCGGTCCGCTTGGCGGTCGCAGCGGCCGCCTTCTTGGTCGTCGCCGCCTTCTTCCGGGTCGCCTTGCGAACCGCCGCGTCGGAGACCTTCGCCGGCTTCGACGCGGACTTCTTCTTCGACTGCGCGGACTTCGCCGAGCGGCGCTTCTCCGGATCCCGCCAGACGAGCGTGCGCATGGCCGGCCGGTCGTCGAGGTTCTTCTCCCCGGTGATCACGGACAGCGCGTCGGCGTAGGGCTGGTCGGCGTCCAGCCGGCGCAGCTCCTCGGCGATCAGCTCGCCCAGGTCGCGCCGCTTGAGCGGCAGCTGACGGTCGGTGATGCCGGTGCGCGACAGCGTCGCGAGGTAGCCGTCCGGCCGGTCGATGCGCAACCGGTCCCGGGAGCCGAAGCGCATCTCGACCGCCGTGACACCGGGGCCGCTGGAGTCGATCCGGCGGACCTTGATGCCGAGCCGGGCGCCCAGCCAGCCGGCCAGCAGCGCGGCGCTCGGGTTGCCCCCCTCGGCGTGCACCTCCGCCGACGTCGGGACGTCGGCCATGTCGTCGAAGGCCGAGGCCAGCAGCGCCCGCCAGGGGGTCGCGCGCGTCCAGGCGAGATCGGTGTCGCCTGGGGCGTAGTCCTTGGCCCGACGGCGCAGCGCGGCCATCGGGTCGTCGTCGGTCGTGGCGTCGGTGACCCGACGGCTCGCGAGGACGCCGAGCGCGTCCCAGGCGAGCTTGTCGGGTGTCGAGCCGTGCCACCAGGTCACGACGGGGGCGTCCGAGGCGAGCAGCGGCAGCACCACCGACTCCGCGTGCAGGGACAGCCGGCCGTACATCCGCATCATCACGGCCTCGTTGGCGCCCAGCCGGCCGCCCACCTGGACCTCGGCGTCCAGCCGGTCGTCGGCGTCCACCCGCCGGCGTACGACGACCAGCAGCCGGCACGGGTGCGCCGACGCCGCCACGGTCGCCGCGCGCTGGGCCTCCTCGGCGTGGTCCTCCTCGGCCACCACCACGAGTGTGAGGGCGAGGCCCGATGCGAGGGCTCCGGCGGTGCGGCGCTCGGCCGCGAGCGTCTTGACGATCTCGGTGCCGTTGGTGTCCCACAGGATGGTGGTCATCTACGGACGCCTCCAGACCCGGCCGTCACGCGCGAGCATCTCCTCGGCACCCTTCGGACCCCACTCGCCGGCCCGGTAGAGCTCGGGCTTGGTGCCGGCCCAGAACTCCTCCAGCGGGTCGATCACCTGCCAGGACAGCTCGACCTCCTCGTTGCGCGGGAACAGGGTGGCGTCGCCGATCAGCACGTCCAGCAGCAGGCGTTCGTAGGCCTCCGGCGAGGACTCGGTGAACGCCTCGCCGTAGAGGAAGTCCATCGAGACGTCCCGGACCTCCATGGCCGAGCCCGGCACCTTGGAGCCGAACCGCAGCGTGACCCCCTCGTCGGGCTGGACCCGGATGACCAGCTGGTTGTGCCCGAGCTCCTCGGTGTCGGTCGCGGCGAAGGGCAGGTGCGGCGCCTTCTTGAACACCACGGCGATCTCGGTCACGCGCCGCGGCAGCCGCTTGCCGGTGCGCAGGTAGAACGGGACGCCGGCCCAGCGCCGAGTCTCGACCCCGAGCCGGACCGCGGCGTAGGTCTCGGTACGCGAGCTCTTCGGGACGTTCTCCTCGTCCAGGTAGGACACCACCCGGCGGCCGCCGAGCCAGCCCTGGTCGTACTGCCCGCGGATGGCGTAGCTCTCGAGGTCGCGCGGCAGCTCGATGGCGCCGAGCACCTTGGTCTTCTCCGTGCGGATCGCCTCGGCGTCGAACGCGACCGGCTCCTCCATCGCCGTGAGCGCCAGCAGCTGGAGCACGTGGTTCTGCAGGACGTCGCGGGCGGCCCCGGCTGTGTCGTAGAAGCCGGCACGGCCGCCGATCCCGACGTCCTCGGCCATCGTGATCTGGACCGAGTCGACGAAGTGGCCGTTCCACACCGGCTCGAACAGGGTGTTCGCGAACCGCAGTGCGAGGAGGTTCTGGACCGTCTCCTTGCCCAGGTAGTGGTCGATGCGGAAGACGTCCTGGGCCGTGAAGACCTCGTCGACGAGCCGGTTGAGGTCCATGCCGCTCTGCAGGTCGTGACCGAACGGCTTCTCCACGACCACTCGGCGCCAGCCGCCGCGCTCGGAGTTGTCGGCCATCCGGGTGCGCTGCATCTGCTTGAGGACCACGGGGAACATCGCCGGCGGGATGGACAGGTAGAAGGCCGCGTTGCCCTGGATGCCGTGCGACTCCTCCATCTCGATCAGGGTCGCCGCGAGGGTGTCGAACGCCGCGTCGTCGTCGAACGAGCCGGGGACGAACCGGATGCTGTCGGCCAGCCGCTGCCACACGTCCTCGCGGAAACCGGTGCGGGCCCCCTCCTCGGCGGCGGACCGGGCCAGCTGCGCGAAGTCACCGTCGCCCCAGTCGCGCCGGGCGAAACCGACCATCGCGAACCCGGGCGGCAGCAGTCCGCGGTTGGCCAGGTCGTAGACCGCCGGGATCAGCTTCTTGCGGGCCAGGTCGCCGGTGACGCCGAACACCACGAGCGCGCACGGGCCGGGGACCCGCGGCAGCCGCCGGTCGCGCGCGTCGCGCAGCGGGTTGTCGCGGACGACGTACCGCGGAGGGTGGTCGTCCGGCGGGATGTCCCGAAGCGGCGGGTAGCTCGCGGTCACGCGGGCGTCCGTCCTGCCGCCGTCGCGGCGTCGAGGAGCTGGGCGAGCCCGGCCGCCCGGTCGGTGAGGTGCAGCCGGACGGCGGGCCGCCCGCGCTGCTCGAGGGCGCGGATGTCGCCGAGCGCCTGGGCCAGCTGCAGCCGACCGAACGAGAAGGGGCGACCGGGCACGTCGACGTCATGGGTGACGGCCCCGGTGACCTGCAGGAACACGCCGACCTGCGGGCCGCCCTTGTGGAACTGGCCGGTGGAGTGCAGGAAGCGGGGCGCCCACCCGAAGGTGACCGGTCGCCCGCCCGCGGCCCGGGCCAGCAGCGGCCGGACCTCCTCGGCGTCGCTGTCGCCGTGGCGGTCGAGGTAGGCCATCACCGCGAGGTACCCGTCGTCGCCGATGGCGCCGACCAGTCCGCGGAGAACCCCGGCGAGGTCGGTGGGAGAGCCCAGGGCCGTCAGGTCGCCGTGCACCTCGACGGCCCCGTCGACGAGCGCCGGCTCGCCCTCCGGCAGCGGGACCGTCGCCGGACTCCTCGAGCAGCGTTGCGGTGTTCTCCTTCGACTCGGCCACGTTCGGCTGGTCGAAAGGGTTGATGCCGAGGATCTTCCCCGCTACCGCGGTGGCGTACTCCCACAGCAGGAACTGCGCGCCGAGGGAGCCGCTGACGGCGGCCGCGTCGACACCTGGCCGGCCGGGGCCGAGCAGGACGCGGTAGGCGTCGCTACCGGCATCGGCGAAGCCGGGCGCGTCGATGCCCTCGACGACCACCGGGAGGATGCCGGTGCCCTGCTTGCCGGTGGACTCCGCCACCAGCTGCTCGGCCCAGTCACCGAAACCGACCATGCCGGAGCCGGCGTCGGCGATCACCAGCTTGTCCCGTCCGGACTTGGCCGATTGCCCCAGGGCGGCTCCGAGGACCATTCCGGGGTTGCCGTCCTCTCCGAGGTCGCCGGCGAGCACCCGCGCGTCGGCCAGCAGCCGCTCGACGTCGGCCCCCGCGAGGAAGCTGGGCGTGAGGCCGAAGGCGGACAGGGCGCTGTACCGGCCGCCGACGTCCGGATCGGCCAGCACGACCGAGTAGCCGGCCTCGACCGCGGCGTCGTGCAGCGGCGAGCCGGGATCGGTGACCACGACGATCCGCTCGGCGACCTCCGCGTCGGTCAGCCCGGCGTCGCGGAAGGCCTGCTCGTACGCGCGGCGGTGGCTGTCGGTCTCGACCGTCCCCCCGCTCTTGGACGCGACGACCACGACCGTGCGGTCGATCCGGTCCCGGAGGGCGGCGCCGACCTGGTGCGGGTCGGTGCTGTCGAGGATGGTCAGGTCCGCACCTGCGGTGCGGGTGATGACCTCGGGCGCGAGCGAGGAGCCGCCCATGCCCGCGAGGACGACGTGGTCGAGGCCCTTCGCCGAGAGCCGGTCCCGAATCTCCCGCAGCTGCGGGAGGAGCGCCTCGCTGCTGGTGGGCAGGTCGAGCCAGCCGAGCCGGACCGACGCCTCGGGCTGGGCCTCTGGTCCCCACAGGGAGTCGTCCTTCGCCACCAGGTCCGCGGCGAGGCCGGCGAGGTCGCTGCCGACGGAGTCGGCCGAGCCGGCGCTGACGCTCACACTCACCGGGCGGCGTCCTTGGCCAGCCGCTCGAGCTCCGCCTTGGTCGAGGCCAGCAGGTCGTTCCAGGACACCTCGAACTTCTCCACGCCCTCGTCCTCGAGGACCTGGACCACGTCGTCCACGTCGACGCCGGCCTCCTTGAGTGCCTGCATCGTCGCGGCCGCCGACCCGTACTCCCCGCGGATCGTGTCGCCCCGCACCACCCCGTGGTCGGCCACCGCGTCCAGGGTCGGCTCCGGCATGGTGTTCACCACGCCGCGGGTGACCAGCTCCACGACGTACTGGGTGTCGTCGTACGCCGGATCCTTGACGCCGGTCGATGCCCACAGCGGCCGCTGCGGCCGGGCGCCGGCCTCAGCGAGGGCGGCCCAGCGGTCGGTTCCGAACGTCTCCTCGAAGGCCTCGAACGCCAGCCGTGCGTTCGCGATGGCGGCCTTGCCGCGCAGGTCGCCGGCCTCCTTGGACCCGACCTTCTCCAGCCGCTTGTCGACCTCGGTGTCGACGCGGCTGACGAAGAAGGACGCGACCGAGGCCAGCCGGGTCAGGTCGTGGCCTGCCGCCCTGGCCCGCTCGACGCCGCTGATGTAGGCGTCCATGACGGCGCGGTAGCGCTCGAGGGAGAAGATCAGCGTGACGTTGACGCTGATGCCCTCGGCGATGCACTGCTCGATGGCGGGCAGGCCGGCCTTGGTGGCCGGGATCTTGATGAAGAGGTTCGGCCGCTCGACCAGCCACCACAGCTGCCGGGCCTCGGCGACGGTGCGCTCGGTCTCGTGCGCGAGGCGTGGGTCGACCTCGATCGACACCCGGCCGTCGACCCCGTCACTGGCGTCGTACGCCGGCCGGAGCACGTCGCAGGCCCAGCGGACGTCGAACGTCGTGACCATCCGGATGGCTTCCTCGACGTCGACGCCGCGGACCGCGAGGTCGCGCAGCTGCCGGTCGTAGGTGTCGCTGTCGCTGATGGCCTTCTGGAAGATCGTGGGGTTGGTCGTGACACCGACGACGTGCTTGTCGCGGATCAGGTCCGCGAGGTTGTCGGTGACCAGCCGGCCGCGACTCATGTCATCGAGCCAGATCGCGACGCCCTCGTCGGAGAGCTGACGGAGCGGATCGGTCATGGGAGTGCTCCTGATCGCTGGAGGGACAGGTCGGACGAGGTAGGGAACACGGTCGGCTGCCCGTCAGTTCCCGGTCGGCTCACCGGTGATGACGCCGACCCGTTCGAGGCTGGCGTGCGCGGCGGCCACGACCCGGTCGGGGGTGAAGCCGAACTGCTCGAACAGCACGGTGTGGGCCGCGCTGGCGCCGTAGTGCTCGATGCTGACGATCTCGCCGGCCTCGCCGACGACGTCCCGCCAGCCCATGGCGACCGCGGCCTCGATGCTGACCCGGGCCCGCACGTTGCCGGGCAGCACCTGCTGCTGGTAGGCGCGGTCCTGTGCGTGGAACCACTCCAGGCACGGCATCGAGACGACCCGGGTGGGTGTGCCCTCGGCCTCGAGGGTGTCGCGGGCCCTCATGGCCAGCTGCACCTCGGAGCCGGTGGCCACGAGGATCACCCGCGGCTGCCCGCCGCTGGCCTCGGCCAGCACGTACCCGCCGCGGGCCGTGCCCTCGGCGGAGGCGACCTCGGTCCGGTCCCACACCGGCAGGTCCTGGCGGCTGAGGCAGAGCCCGGCCGGCCGGTCGGTGTGCTCGAGGATGGTCCGCCAGGCCACGACGGTCTCGTTGGCGTCGGCAGGACGCACCACGTCCAGGCCCGGGATGGCCCGCAGGGCGGCCAGGTGCTCGATGGGCTGGTGGGTGGGCCCGTCCTCGCCCAGCCCGATCGAGTCGTGCGTCCAGACGTAGGTCACCGGCAGCTGCATCAGCGCGGCCAGCCGCACGGCGGGGCGCATGTAGTCGCTGAAGACGAGGAAGGTGCCGCCGTAGACGCGGGTGCCGCCGTGCAGCGCGATGCCGTTCATGATCGAGCCCATCGCGTGCTCGCGGATGCCGAAGTGCAGCACCCGGCCGAACGGGCCGCCGGGAAACATCTTCGACTGCCGGTCCTCGGGGAGGAACGACGGCTCGCCCTCGGGGGTGGTGTTGTTGGACTCCGCGAGGTCGGCCGAACCGCCCCAGAGCTCGGGGAGGGCGGGAGCGATCTTGTCGAGCACCTTGCCGGAGGCCTTGCGGGTGGCCATGCCCTTGGCGTCCGCGGGGAACTCCGGCAGTGCGGACGTCCAGCCGTCGGGCAGCGTCCGGGTACGCATGCGGGCGAGCAGCGCCGCGCCGTCCGGGTTCTTCGCCGTCCAGCCCGCGAACCGCTCGTCCCACTCGGCGTGCGCGGCCCGGCCGCGCTCGGCGACCGCTCGCGCGTGCGAGAGGACCTCCGGGTCGACGTCGAAGGTGCGCTCCGGGCTCATGCCCATGACCTTCTTGGTCGCCGCCACCTCGTCGGCACCGAGGGCGCTGCCGTGCGCCTTGCCGGTGTTCTGCGCGTCCGGCGCCGGCCAGGCGATGACGGTGCGCAGGGCGATGAACGACGGCCGGTCGGTGACCGCGCGGGCCCGGTCCAGGGCGGTGGCCAGCGCCTGCACGTCCTCGTCGTAGCGGCCGTCGTCGGACAACCAGCTCACCCGCTGCACGTGCCAGCCGTAGGCCTCGTACCGTGCGGCGGTGTCCTCGGAGAGCGCGATCGAGGTGTCGTCCTCGATCGAGATGTGGTTCTGGTCGTAGATGAGGGTGAGGTTGCCCAGCCGCTGGGTGCCGGCCAGCGACGACGCCTCGCTGCTGATGCCCTCCTGGATGTCGCCGTCGGAGGCGACGCAGTACACGTGGTGGTCGAACAGGCTCTCGCCCTCGGCGGCGTCCGGGTCGAGCAGGCCGCGCTCCCGGCGGGCCGCCATGGCCATGCCGACCGCGTTGCCGATGCCCTGGCCGAGCGGCCCGGTCGTGGTCTCGACCCCGGCCGTGTGACCGTGCTCGGGGTGGCCCGGGGTGAGCGAGCCCCAGGTCCGCAGCGACTTCAGGTCGTCGAGCTCGAGCCCGTAGCCGGACAGGTACAGCTGGATGTACAGCGTCAGGCTGCTGTGGCCGCAGGACAGGACGAACCGGTCACGCCCGGCCCAGGAGGGGTCGGTGGGGTCGTGCCGCAGATAGCGCTGGAACAGCAGGTAGGCCGCCGGTGCGAGGCTCATCGCGGTCCCGGGGTGGCCGTTACCGACCTTCTGGACCGCGTCCATCGCCAGTGCCCGGACGGTGTCGACCGCCCGGGAGTCGAGGTCGGTCCACTCGAGCTTCGTCGTGCTCACAGGCGTCTGGCTCCTTCGACGGTCAGGGCTGATCGAGGAACTGCTCTGGTCACCGGCCGCCGAGCCTACTCGGGCTGCTGAGCTGGCCCTTCCCCTTCGGTCGCGGGCGTCCGACGGCCGATACAGTGGGCCTGCCCGGCAGGCATCCCGGCAAACGGCCGGGCGCTGACCTGCCCACCGCGACATCAGCGAGGAGTGCGAGTGACGGCCGTCGACGCACGCCGCGGCGCCTCCGCGCAGCGAGTCGGTGCGTCGGCGGCCCGGCCGCGCAGTGCCCGGCAGGTGGTCACGGCGTACGTCGCCCTCACCAAGCCGCGGATCATCGAGCTGCTCCTCGTCACCACTGTCCCGACGATGATGCTGGCCGCGGGTGGCGTGCCGTCCCTGCAGCTGGTCGCCGCCACCCTCGTCGGCGGCGCCCTCGCCGCCGGCAGCGCGAACACGCTGAACTGCTACCTCGACCGCGACATCGACCAGGTCATGCACCGGACCGAGCGCCGCCCGCTGGCCACCGGCGCGGTGTCCCCGCGCGAGGCCGTCGTCCTCGGGGTGGTCCTGGGCGTCCTCTCCGTGGCGTGGCTTGCGGTGACCACCGGCTGGCTGCCTGCTGCGCTGGCCCTGGCCGCCATCGCCTTCTACGTCGGGGTGTACACGATGGCGCTCAAGCGCCGCACGCCGCAGAACATCGTGTGGGGCGGCGCGGCCGGCTGCATGCCGGTGCTCATCGGCTGGTCGGCCGTCACCGGCTCGCTGGCCTGGACACCGGTCGTGCTGTTCGCCGTCATCTTCTTCTGGACGCCTCCGCACTACTGGCCGCTGTCCATGCGGTTCCGCGACGACTACGCGGCCGCCGGCGTCCCGATGCTGCCCGTGGTGGCCGGCAACGTCACGGTCGGCCGGCAGATCGTCGCCTACTCGTGGGTGATGGTGGCCGCCTCGCTGCTGCTCTGGCCGGTGGCCGGCACCACGCCGTTCTACGGCGTCGCGGCGCTGGTGCTCGGCGCGGCGTTCCTCGGCGAGGCGCACCGGCTGCTGCGGCGTGCCTCGATCGAGGCGGACGCGGCGCGGGCCGGGCACACGGTTCCCGGCCCGTCGGTCGAGGCCGGCGCGATGCGCCTGTTCCACGGCTCCATCACCTACCTGACGCTGCTGTTCCTCGCCGTCGCGATCGACCCGCTGCTGCCGTTCTGACCGGCTGCCGCCCGGCGCGTGGGCTCAGTCGGTGGAGCGTGCCCCTGCTGCCGGGGGGCCGAGCCGCAAGGTGACCCGGGCGCCTCGGCCGGCCGGCCCGGGGCCGACCTCCAGGGCACCGCCGGACGCCTCGGCGGTGCGCCGGGCGATGTCCAGCCCGAGGCCGGTGGACCCGACGCCGCTCCGACCACGGACGACCACGGCGAGGTCGGGGAAGCCGGGGCCCTCGTCCGTGACGTCGAGCAGGGCACCACCGCGCCGGTCCGGGACCAGGGTGACGGCGAGCGGGACGCCGTCCGCCGTGTGCGCGAACACGTTGCCGAGCAGCGCGTCGACGGCCGCCTCGAGGTCGGCCTTGTCCGCGCGGACCGGGGCCGGCCGCTCCGGCAGCGCGAGGGCCATGGTGCGGCCCTGGTCCTCCGCCAGGGCGTACCAGAACTCGACCCGCTCGCGGACCACCTCGGCCGCGTCGCAGCGGGCGGCCACTCCTTCTCGGACCGGCCGGCGGGCCTCCCTGATCAAGGCGTCGACGGTGCGGCTGAGCTCGTCGACGTCCGCGGTCAGCCGGTCCCGCTGCGGGCCGTCGGCGAGGGCCTCGACGTCGAGCCGGAGCGCCGTCACCGGCGTCCGCAGCCGGTGGGAGAGGTCGGCCACCGACTCCCGCTCGTGCGCGAGCAGCTCGCGGATCCGGGTGGCGAGCTTGTTCACCGCGAGACCGACCTCACGGACCTCTTCCGGTCCACGAGGCACGACCCGCGCCGCGAGGTCTCCGTCGCCGAGACGCCGGGTCGCGGCCGCCAGGTCGGTCATCGGTGCGGTGATCGAGCGTGCCAGCCGGTCGGCGACCACCAGCGACAGGCCGATCAGGACCAGCCCCAGGACGAGCAGCACCAGCCGGGCCTGCGTCACACCGCGGGTGAGCCGAGCCTTGGGGACCACGGTCTCGACCACGAGCAGCCGGCCGTCGACCGCCACCGGCTGCAGCACCAGGGCGTCACCACCCGCGACCCGCGTCACCGTCGTCGCCCGTGGGGCGTCCGGGCGGACGACCACCCGGACGTCGAGACCGACATCGGCGAGCCCGGCGGTCAGGGCGGCGACCTCCGGGTCGTCCGCGCCGGATGCGACCGCGGAGACCACGACCTGGCTGCGGGCGGTCGCCTCGTTGACCGCCTGGCTGGCGGCGGCCCGGCTCACCAGGACCGCGAGCGGCACCAGGAAGGCCAGCAGGACGACCGACGTCGTCGCGACCACCAGCAGGGCCAGTCTGCGCCTCATCGGACCGGCTCAGTCACTGCCCGCGACGAGCTTCACGCCGACGCCGCGCACCGAGTGCAGCAGGCGCGGCTCGGCGGCGGACTCGCCCAGCTTGCGGCGCAGCCACGACAGGTGCACGTCGACGGTCTTGTCCGCGCCGCCGTACGGCGACTGCCAGACGTCGGCCAGCAGCGTCCGTTTCGTCACCACCTCGCCGGGGCGGGCCGCCAGGTAGGCGAGGAGGTCGAACTCGCGCGGTCGCAGGTCCAGGCTGCGCCCGCCGAGGACGGCAGTGCGGGACTTCGTGTCGACCACGAGGTCGCCGACGGTGAGCACGGCCGCCGCCGGGGAGGCGGTCCGGCGCAGGACGGCCCGGATCCGGGCGTCGAGCTGCTCGGCGCTGAACGGCTTGACCAGGTAGTCGTCGGCGCCGGCGTCCAGCGCCGCGACCGTCGTCGTGTCCTCGTCCTTGGCCGTCGCGACGATGACCGGGACGTCGCTCACGGGGCGGAGCATCCGGAGCAGCCGGATCCCGTCGATGTCGGGGAGGCCCAGGTCGAGGACGACCAGATCCGGGGGGTCGTCGACCACCCGCTGCAGCGCGGCCAGACCGGTGCCCTCCGAGGTGACCGCGTGACCTCGCTCGGTCAGCGCCCGGATGAGTGCGCTGCGGATCCTGGCGTCGTCCTCGACGAGCAGCAGCACGGCCATGGCGCTGACCGTAGCGGCGCGCCCGGCCGCTGCTCGCAGGTTTCCCCGCGCTGGGCCGGCGTTAGCCGGGCGTTAGCGCGCCAGGCCCCAGGATGGTGGCGTGCAGAGACGCGTGCTGTTGGTGGCGCTGTGGCTGGTGTTCGCCACCGCTGCAGTCGGGGTGGGCTTCGGTGCCGCGAACCTGGTCGGCGACCCGTACGCCGACGCGCAGGGCGGCGGAGGGTCGGTCGCGATCACCCAGCAGGACACGTCGGCACCGCAGGTCGAGCCCGGGTCGACCGGCTCGCTGGCGAGCACGTCGCCGTCCGCGTCGCCGAAGAAGTCGGGGCGGAAGCCGTCACCGACGGCCGCACCTCGGGCGACCCGACGGTCCTCGAGCCCGACTGCCACGTCCCAGCAGTCACCGAAGCCGCGCAGCTCCACGTCCGCGGCGCGCCCCGGCGGCGGTGGCGCGACCGGCTCCACCGCCGGCGGGGGCGGCGGCAGCACGTCGCAGCGAAGCCTCAGCACCCGCGGCGGCCTGGTCACCGCCGGCTGCCGGGACGGGTTGGTCTCCCTCGGGGCCTCGCCGGCCGTGGGCTGGTCGATCGACGAGATCAGCCAGGGCCGGGTGGAGGAGGCCAAGGTCAAGTTCCGTCGCACCGGCGGGGGCGAGGGCGAGATCGAGGTGCACGCGACCTGCGTCTCCGGGACTCCGCGGTTCCAGCTCGACGACCACGAAAGCGGCGACGGCGGCGGCCGCGGGGACGAGTGAGCCGCCCGAGCGGTCCGGTGGTCAGCGCGGCGTGTGCGGCCCGGGGCCGAGCCGGCTCCGGCACCGTCCTCCCGGGCGGGCCTACCTCGGGGCCGGTCGTCTCGGTGACGCGCTGGGACATGCCCAGCAGCAGCCGCAGCGCCGCGACCCACACCAGCACCGCGCCCAGCACGTGCACCATCACGAGGCCGACTGGCAGACCGGTGGCGTACTGCGCGTAGCCGACGGCCCCCTGGGCCAGGATCGCGCCGAGCAGCACCACTGAGCGGCGGCGCAGTGCGGCGGGGGAGGCCGCGGCCCGGAGCGCGACGGCCAGGCCCACGGACAGCCCGAGGAGCAGGAACACCAGATCGGCGTGCAGCTGGGTGACCTCGACCAGGTCGAACGGCAGCCGGTGGGTGGCGTTCTCGTCGCCCGAGTGTGGGCCGGTGCCGGTCACCACCGTGCCGGCCACGAGCAGCAGGGCGGTCACTGCCGCCAGGCCCTGGCCGCCTCGGAGCAGCGCCGGGTGCACGAGCGGACGCTTCGGTACCGGCCGGCCGCCGGACCGCTCCAGGGCGAGGGTCGCCACCGCGACGAGGACCATGGAGAGCAGGAAGTGCCCCATCACCGTCACCGGGTTGAGCCCGGTGAGCACGGTGATCCCGCCGAGCAGGGCCTGGGCGAGGATGCCGAGCACCAGCAGCAGGGACAATCGCCGCAGGTCGCGTCGCCCGGCCTTCCAGGCGACGACGACGGCGAGGAGGACCACGGCCGTCAGCGCGAAGGTGAGCAGCCGGTTCCCGAACTCGACCAGACCGTGCCCACCCATCTCCCGGGTCACCACGAGGCTCTCGTCGGTGCACCGGGGGAAGGTCGGGCAGCCGAGTCCGGACGCCGTGAGGCGCACCGCCCCGCCGGTCGCGACGATGCCGATGTTGACGACGAGGGACGCGAGGAACGACCGGCGGATCACGGCGGGCGAGGGCGACCAGGCGCGCCAACGGACGAGCATGCGCCCAGCCTACGGAGGCTGCCGGCGCCCCGGCGCGCTACTCCCAGCGGAACGTGCGGACCGTCAACGCCCCTGCGACCGCGGCCCACGCGAGCAGGACACCCACCGAGACCCACGGGAGCGCGCCACCGTCGCGCAGGACGACGCGCAGCCCCTCGGACAGGGCCCCGGCCGGCAGCGCTTCGAGCAGCGGCCGGGCCCCGGCCGGGAACCGGTCCAGCGGGACGGCTATGCCGCCGCTGACGAGCAGCAGGAGGTACACCAGGTTGGCGGCGGCCAGGGTGGCCTCGGCGCGCAGCGTCCCCGCCATCAGCAGGGCGAGCGCGCTGAACGCGGCCGTCCCCGCCAGGACCAGGACCAGGACGGCGAGCCACGACCCGCGAGGGTCCCAGCCGAGCAGCTGGGCGACCCCGGCGAGCAGCGCCACCTGCATGGCCTCGATCGCCAGCACCGACAGGCCCTTCGACCCGAGCAGCGCCCCCCGCGGCAGCGGTGAGGCGCCGAGTCGCTTGAGGGCGCCGTAGCGTCGTTCGAAGCCGGTGCCGATCGCCAGGCCGGTGAACGAGGTCGACATGACCGCGAGGGCAAGGACGCCCGGCACCAGGAAGTCGACCCGCGAGGCACGGTCGCCGAGGTTCATCACCTCGACGCTCCCGAACACGACCAGGACGAGAACCGGGATCACGACGGTGAGCAGCAGCTGCTCGCCGTTGCGCAGCACCATCCGGACCTCGAGCGCGGTCTGCGCGGCGAGCATCCGGGGCAGCGATGCCGCGCCGGGCCGGGGAGCGAACGTCCCCGGTTCACGGGCACCGGTGGTCATCCGCGCAGCTCCGAGCCGGTCAGCTCCAGGAAGACGTCCTCCAGCGAGCGGCGACCCACCGTCAGTCCCTCGGGCATCACGTCGCGGTCGGCGCACCAGCGGGTGAGGTCGGCAAGCAGCCGGGCGTCGACGTGGCCGTGCAGCACGTACCGGCCGGGGGACACCTCGTCCACCCGGACGGCGGCGGGCAGGGCCTCGACCAGCGCCGCCACGTCGAGCGCAGGCGGCCCGTCGAAACGCAGGCTGCCGCCCGCGCCGGCCGCGGTGAGCTCGCCGGGGGACCCGACGGCGATGACCTTGCCGTGGTCGACGACGGCGACCTGGTCGGCCAGTCGCTCCGCCTCGTCCATGAAGTGCGTCGTCAGGACGACCGTGACCCCGTCGTCGCGCAGGGCCTCGACCAGCTCCCACGTCGCGCGCCGGGCCTGCGGGTCCAGCCCGGCGGTCGGCTCGTCCAGGAAGACCAGCTCCGGGCGGCCGACCACGGCCAGCGCGAGCGAGAGCCGCTGCTGCTGGCCGCCGGAGAGCCGGCGGTAGGACGTCCGCCCGGCCGAGCCGAGACCCAGCCGGTCGACCAGGGTGGGCACGTCGAGCGGGTGGGCGTGGAGGGACGCGACGTGCCGCAGCATCTCCACGGCCTTGACGCCCGGGTAGATGCCGCCCTGCTGGAGCATCACGCCGACGCGCGGTCGCAGCGCCCGGGCGTCCCGCCACGGATCGAGGCCGAGCACCCGGACGCCGCCGGCATCGGGCCGGCGGTAGCCCTCGCAGGTCTCGACGGTGGTCGTCTTCCCGGCACCGTTGGGGCCGAGGACGGCGGTGATGGTGCCCGTCGCGACCGTGAGGGACAGCCCGTCGACCGCCATCTTGCCGTCGTACCGCTTGACGAGGTCGACGACCTCGACCGCAGCGGAGGGGGGCACCGGGCGAGTCTAGGGACGAGCAGCCGCCGTGCTGCGGGCCGGGTTTGCGATCGTTGCGGAATAACGGCACACTGGTGTTGTGAAATCCACCCTCGAGGCGACGACCCGCGACCGCGTCGCGCGGACGGTGCTCGAGAACGGCCCCGTCACGGCAGCCGCGCTGGCCGAGGAGCTCGGCGTCACGCCGGCCGCCGTGCGCCGGCACCTGGACGCCCTGCTCGCCGACGGCCTGGCCGAGGAGCGCGAGCCGCGCCCGACCGCCGTCCGCGGCCGGGGCCGCCCGGCCCGCCTGTTCGCGCTCACCGCCGCCGGCCGGGACGCGTTCGACCAGGCGTACGACGACCTGGCCGCCAGCGCCCTGCGCTTCCTGGAGGAGACCGGTGGCCGGGACGCCGTCGGCGCGTTCGCCCGGCAGCGGGTGGCCGAGCTCGAGGCGCGGTACCGGCCGGTGGTCGACGCGGCCACGCCGTCCGGGCGGGTGGGGGCGCTGGCCGAGGCGCTCTCGCACGACGGCTACGCTGCCGCGACGCGCCCCGCCGGGGGCACGGAGCAGCTCGCGGGGGAGCAGCTCTGCCAGCACCACTGCCCCGTCGCGCACGTCGCGGAGCAGTTCCCCGAGCTGTGCGAGGCGGAGACCGAGGTCTTCGCGCGCCTGCTCGGCACCCACGTCCAGCGCCTGGCGACCATCGCCCACGGCGACGGCATCTGCACCACCTTCGTCCCGCGAACCACCCGGGACGCCGAGAACCACCCAACGGAGGAGTCCTCGTGACCGCCATCCCGGAGACCACGCACGCCGAGGTCGACACCCTGGGCCGCTACGCGTTCGGCTGGGCCGACTCCGACGTCGCGGGCACCAGCGCGAAGCGCGGGCTGTCCGAGGCCGTCGTGCGCGACATCTCGGCCAAGAAGAGCGAGCCGCAGTGGATGCTCGACCTGCGCCTCAAGGGCCTGCGGCTGTTCGGCAAGAAGCCGATGCCGACCTGGGGCTCGGACCTCTCCGGCATCGACTTCGACAACATCAAGTACTTCGTCCGCTCCACCGAGAAGCAGGCGACCTCCTGGGACGAGCTGCCCGAGGACATCAAGAACACCTACGACCGGCTCGGGATCCCCGAGGCCGAGAAGCAGCGGCTGATCGCGGGCGTCGCCGCGCAGTACGAGTCGGAGGTCGTCTACCACCAGATCCGCGAGGACCTGGAGGAGAAGGGCGTCCTGTTCCTCGACACCGACACCGCGCTCAGGGAGCACGAGGACCTGTTCCGGGAGTACTTCGGCACCGTGATCCCCGTCGGCGACAACAAGTTCGCCGCGCTGAACACCGCGGTGTGGTCCGGCGGGTCGTTCATCTACGTGCCGCCGGGCGTGAAGGTCGACATCCCGCTGCAGGCCTACTTCCGGATCAACACCGAGAACATGGGCCAGTTCGAGCGGACCCTGATCATCGCCGACGAGGGCTCCTCGGTGCACTACGTCGAGGGCTGCACCGCCCCGATCTACTCCTCCGACTCGCTGCACTCGGCGGTCGTGGAGATCATCGTGAAGAAGGACGCCCACGTCCGCTACACGACGATCCAGAACTGGTCGAACAACGTCTACAACCTGGTGACCAAGCGCACCGCGGTGCAGGCCGGCGGCCGGATGGAGTGGATCGACGGCAACATCGGCTCCAAGGTCACGATGAAGTACCCCGCCTGCTACCTGCTCGGCGAGCACGCGCAGGGCGAGACCCTGTCGGTCGCGTTCGCGGGCGAGGGCCAGCACCAGGACGCCGGCGCCAAGATGGTGCACGCCGCGCCGCACACCTCGTCGACCATCATCAGCAAGTCGGTGGCGCGCGGCGGGGGACGGACGTCGTACCGCGGCCTGGTGCAGGTGCTCGAAGGGGCCAACGGCTCCCGGTCGACCGTGAAGTGCGACGCGCTGCTCATCGACACGGTGAGCCGCAGCGACACCTACCCCTACGTCGACGTCCGCGAGGACGACGTGACGATGGGCCACGAGGCCACCGTCTCCAAGGTCAGCGACGACCAGCTCTTCTACCTCATGAGCCGCGGACTCACCGAGGACGAGGCGATGGCGATGATCGTGCGTGGCTTCGTGGAGCCGATCGCCAAGGAGCTCCCGATGGAGTACGCCCTCGAGCTCAACCGACTGATCGAGCTCCAGATGGAAGGTGCGGTGGGTTGAGCAGCCCTGTCACGACCACGGCCGCGGAGATCCTCAGCCCCGAGACCGGCGGGTTCAGCGGAACGCCGCACTCGCACGGGGCGACCCCGGTGCCCGGCGACAGCCGCGGCGAGCGGGCGCGCTCGTTCGACCCCGACGCGTTCCTCGTCCCGACCGGGCGCGAGGAGGAGTGGCGGTTCACCCCGCTGCACCGTCTGCGGCACCTGCACGAGGACGCTCCTGCGGGCGACGGCGGCGTGTCCGTGGTCGTCGACGCCGCTCCCGAGGTCGAGGTCGAGACGGTGTCCCGCGAGGACGTCCGTCTGGGCACCGTGGGCACGCCGGCGGACCGGGTCGCGGCCCGCGCCTGGGCGACGTTCGAGAAGGCCACCGTCCTGACGGTGCCCCGCGACGCGGTCGCGACCACCCCGACCGTCGTCACCGTCACCGGTGAGGGCATCGACAAGGGCGCGGCCTTCGGTCATCTGCTGGTCGACGTCCAGCAGTTCGCGCAGGCGGTGGTCGTGCTCGACCACGTCGGCAGCGCGACGTACGCCGACAACGTCGAGTTCCGCATCGCCGACGGCGCGAAGCTCACCGTCGTGGTCATCGACGACTGGGCCGACGACGCCGTGCACGTCGGACAGCACTCGGTGTCGGTCGGGCGGGACGCGAGCTTCAAGAGCATCGCCGTCACCTTCGGTGGAGACCTGGTGCGGCTGGCGTCCGAGGCGCGCTACACCGCGACCGGTGGCGACGTCGAGATGCTCGGCGTCTACTTCGCCGACGCCGACCAGCATCTCGAGCACCGGCTGTTCGTGGACCACGGCTTCCCGCACTGCCGCTCGCACGTCACCTACAAGGGGGCGCTGCAGGGGGCCGAGGCGCACACGGTCTGGATCGGCGACGTCCTCATCCGCGCCGAGGCCGAGGGCACCGAGACGTACGAGGTCAACCGGAACCTCGTCCTCACCGACGGAGCCAGGGCTGACTCGGTGCCCAACCTCGAGATCGAGACCGGCGAGATCGTCGGAGCCGGCCACGCCAGTGCCACCGGGCGCTTCGACGACGAGGCGCTGTTCTACCTGCAGTCCCGTGGCATCCCGCCCGACGAGGCCCGTCGCCTGGTCGTGCGCGGGTTCTTCGCCGACGTCATCGGCCAGATCGGCATCCCCGAGGTGCAGCAGCGGCTGATGGCCCGGGTCGAGGCGGAGCTCGAAGGCGCGGTGCTCTGACGTGCCCGACTTCCAGCGCGCCTGCGCCGTCGACGACGTGGCAGACGGCACCGCCGTCCGGGTCGTGGTCGACGGTGTCCCGGTCGCCGTGGTCCGCAGCTCCGGCGAGGTCTACGCCATCCACGACGTCTGCTCGCACGCGAACGTCGCCCTGTCCGAGGGCGAGATCGACGACCAGACCATCGAGTGCTGGCTGCACGGGTCGCGCTTCGACCTCGTCACCGGCCGCCCGACCGGCCTCCCGGCCACCCAGCCCGTACCCGTGTACCCCGTGAAGATCGACGGTGACGACGTGCTCGTCTCCGTCATGAAGGAGAGCTGACCCGTGAGCACCCTGGAGATCCGCGACCTGCACGTGACGGTCGACGCCGAGGGGAGCCCGCGCGAGATCCTGCGTGGTGTCGACCTGACCGTGAAGGCCGGTGAGACCCACGCGATCATGGGCCCCAACGGCTCGGGCAAGTCGACCCTCGCCTACTCGATCGCCGGCCACCCCAAGTACACCGTCACCGGTGGCACCGTGACGCTCGACGGGGCCGACGTGCTGGCCATGAGCGTCGACGAGCGGGCCCGGGCCGGACTGTTCCTCGCGATGCAGTACCCCGTCGAGGTGCCGGGCGTCTCGGTGTCCAACTTCCTTCGCAGCGCCAAGACCGCGGTCGACGGCGAGGCGCCGAAGCTCCGGACCTGGGTCAAGGAGATCCGCGAGGCGATGGAGCGGCTCGCCGTGGACCCCTCCTTCGCCGAGCGCAGCGTCAACGAGGGCTTCTCCGGTGGCGAGAAGAAGCGGCACGAGATCCTGCAGCTCGAGCTGCTCCGGCCGAAGATCGCGGTCCTCGACGAGACCGACTCCGGCCTGGACATCGACGCGCTCAAGGTCGTGTCCGAGGGTGTCAACCGGGTCCGTGAGGGCGGCGAGACCGGTGTGCTGCTCATCACCCACTACACCCGGATCCTGCGCTACATCGAGCCCGACTTCGTGCACGTGTTCGTGGCCGGCCGCATCGTCGAGGAGGGTGGCCGGGAGCTGGCCGACACCCTCGAGGCCGAGGGCTACGAGAAGTTCCTGCCCGCGAGCGCCTCGGCATGAGCAACCCGTCGAGCACCCTCGACGTCGAGAAGGTCCGCAAGGACTTCCCGGCGCTCGAACGGCTGGTCCACGGCGACCGGCCGCTGGTCTACCTCGACAACGCGGCGACCTCGCAGAAGCCGCAGCAGGTGCTCGACGCCCTGGACGACTACTACGCGCGTCACAACGCCAACGTGCACCGCGGCATCCACGTGCTCGCCGAGGAGGCGACCGCGCTGTACGAGGGAGCCCGGGACAAGGTGGCGCGGTTCATCAACGCCGCCGACCGAGCCGAGGTGGTGTTCACCAAGAACAGCACCGAGGCGCTCAACCTGGTCGCGAACGTGCTCGGCTGGGCCGACCGTGACCGGCCGGGCGGTGGGCGTGGCCGGGGGCTCGGTCCCGGCGACGAAGTCGTCATCACCGAGATGGAGCACCACTCCAACATCGTCCCGTGGCAGCTGGTCACCCAGCGGACCGGAGCGACGCTGCGGTGGTTCGGCCTGACCGACGAGGGCCGGCTGGACCTGTCCGACCTGGACGGCGTCATCACCGAACGGACCAAGGTCGTGTCGTTCGTCCTGGTCTCGAACATCCTGGGCACGGTGAACCCGCCCGAGGAGATCGTCCGCCGGGCGCGCGAGGTCGGTGCGCTGGTCGTCGTCGATGCCTCGCAGGCCGCGCCGCACATGCCGTTGGACGTGCAGGCGCTCGGCGCCGACCTGGTCGCCTTCACCGGCCACAAGATGTGCGGACCGACCGGCATCGGCGTGCTCTGGGGTCGCCGCGAGCTGCTCGAGGAGCTGCCGCCGTTCCTGGGCGGCGGCGAGATGATCGAGATGGTCACGATGGCCACCTCGACCTACGCGGGACTGCCGCACAAGTACGAGGCCGGCACCCCGCCGATCGCGCAGGCGGTGGGCCTCGGCGCGGCGGTCGACTACCTGACCGGCCTGGGCATGGACGCCGTGCATGCGCACGAGCAGCACATCACGGCGTACGCGCTGGACCGCCTGCAGCAGGTCGAGGGGCTGCGGATCATCGGGCCGGCGACCACGGAGGCGCGCGGGGCAGCGGTGTCGTTCGCGCTCGGTGACCTGCACCCCCACGATGTCGGCCAGGTGCTGGACGAGCTCGGCATCGCGGTCCGGGTCGGCCACCACTGTGCGCGTCCGGTCTGCCTGCGCTACGCCGTGCCGGCCACCACCCGGGCGTCGTTCTACCTGTACTCGACCGAGGCCGAGGTGGACGCGCTGGTGGCCGGGCTCGAGCACGTGCAGCGCTTCTTCGCCGGTCCGGGAGGTGCGCAGTGAAGCTCGAGTCGATGTACCAGGAGATCATCCTCGACCACTACCGCAGCCCCCACCACAAGGGCCTCCGCGAGCCGTTCGACGCCGAGGTGCACCACGTCAACCCGACCTGCGGCGACGAGGTGACGCTTCGGGTCCGGATGTCCGGGGACGGGCGCACGGTCGAGGACGTGTCCTACGACTCGATGGGCTGCTCGATCTCGCAGGCGTCGGTGTCGGTCATGACCGACCTGGTGGTCGGCAAGGACCTCAAGGCCGCCGACGCCGCCTACGACGCCTTCCTCGCGCTGATGCGCACCAAGGGCGACAGCGAGTCGGTCCTCGAGGCCGACGAGGAGCTGCTCGAGGACGCGGTCGCGTTCGAGGGCGTCTCGAAGTACCCCGCGCGCATCAAGTGCGCGCTGCTCGGCTGGATGGCCTGGAAGGACGCCACCGCGCAGGCGGTTGCGACTCAGGACCGACGTACGACGGAGGAGAGCGCATGAGCGAGACCGCGACCGACACGACCCAGGGTGGCGGACCGACGCTCGCGACGGTCGACGACGTCGAGGAGGCGATGCGCGACGTGGTCGACCCCGAGCTCGGCATCAACGTCGTCGACCTGGGCCTGGTCTACGGAGTGCACGTCGACGACGACAACGTCGTGACGCTGGACATGACCCTCACCTCGGCGGCCTGCCCGCTCACCGACGTCATCGAGGACCAGACGAACTCCGCGCTGGCACCGCTGGCCAAGGAGGCCCGGATCAACTGGGTCTGGATGCCGCCGTGGGGCCCGGACAAGATCACCGACGAGGGTCGCGAGCAGCTGCGCGCCCTCGGCTTCAACGTCTGAGTCGCCGACCTAGGCCCCCTTTGGCCAGGCGATCCGCCGACTGGCAGAGGGGTTCCCGGACTTACTGTGCCCTGCAGGCCTCGGTGAGTCCGAGTTGATCACGTTAACGTGATCAACTCGGAGCGGGGTGTGGGTGGGTGGGTGGGTGGGGTGGTGAGGCGTCCGTACCGGGCGGCGCGGTCGGGTCAGAGGCCGCGGAAGGTGTCGCAGGCGTTGACGTCTCCGGTGCTGCGACCGGTGGTGAACCACTGCTTGCGCTGCTCGGCGGAGCCGTGGGTGAACGACTCCCGGTCGACCCGGCCCTGGGTCTGCTGCTGGATGCGGTCGTCCCCGACGGCCGCGGCGGCGGCCTGCGCCTGCTGCACCTCGGCGTCGCCGACCGACACGTTGCCGGCCTCGTCGGCGAGCCGGCTCCACACCCCGGCGTAGCAGTCGGCCTGCAGCTCCATCGCCACCGACAGCTCGTTGGCCCGCCGGGGCGAGGCCTGCTGGGCTGCCCGGACCTTCCGTTCGGTGCCGAACAGCGTCTGCAGGTGGTGGCCGGCCTCGTGGGCGAGGATGTAGGCCTGCGCGTACCGGCCCTCTGCCCCGAACTGCTGCTGCAGCTGGTCGAGGAAACCGATGTCGAGATAGATGCGACGGTCCGGCGGGCAGTAGAACGGGCCGACCTGGGACGAAGCCTGGCCACAGCCCGTGCTGACCGCCTGGGTGAAGAAGGTGAGCCCTGGCTGCTCGTACGACGAGCCGGCCCGGCCGAACTCGTCGGTCCAGACCTCGTTGACCTCGTTGTAGACCTTGACGAGGAAGCAGTCGTCGTAGCGGTCGATGGCGCCGGCGGTGTTGCACCGGTCGGCCAGCGCGCGCTCGCCCGACCCCTGACCCTGGACCGCGCCACCTTGCTGCACCGGCCCGGTGGTGCCGACGTCGCCACCGCCCAGGACGCCCACCAGCAGGTAGATGATCAGCCCGACGACGCCGAGGCCGCCGCCGCCGATCGCGACCGGACCCCCGATGCCGCGTCCGCGCTGGTCGGACACGCCGGAGACGTCGACCCGCTGGTCGTCGAAGTCGATACCCATGGCCCACCAATGCGGATGAGGCTCCTCGCGGAGCGCGCGTAGACTACGCGGCATGTCCGCGCCGTGCCCGTGAGCCGACCTGCCGTGTCCGTGGGCCTACCCACGAACCCCAGTGCCCACCCACGACCACGTTGAAGGACCTCCTCGATGATCACCGCCACCGGGCTGGAGCTGCGCGCCGGGCCGCGCCTGCTGCTGGGCGCCGCCACCTTCCGGATCGCCCCGGGGGACCGGGTCGGCCTGGTCGGGCGCAACGGCGCCGGCAAGACCACGCTGACCCGGGTGCTCAGCGGCGAGACCCAGCCGGCTGCGGGGGCCGTCACCCGGTCCGGCGCGGTCGGCTACCTCCCGCAGGACCCGCGCACCGGTGACCTCGGGGTGCTGGCGCGCGACCGCATCCTCTCGGCGCGCGGCCTGGACGTCGTCGTCCGCCGGATGCGCGCCACCGAGGGCGAGATGGCCAGCGCCGACCCCGACACCCACGACAAGGCGATGCGTCGCTACCCGCGCCTCGAGGAGGAGTTCCTCGCGGCCGGTGGGTACGCCGCCGAGAGCGAGGCGGCGGCTATCGCGTCCAGCCTCGGCTTGCCCGAGCGGGTGCTGGACCAGCCGCTGCGCACGCTGTCCGGCGGCCAGCGCCGCCGGGTTGAGCTGTCCCGGATCCTGTTCTCCTCCACCGGGTCGGACGCCACGCTGCTGCTGGACGAGCCGACCAACCACCTCGACGCCGACTCGATCGTCTGGCTGCGCGACTACCTCTCGTCGTACAAGGGCGGCCTGGTGGTCATCAGCCACGACGCGGGGCTGCTCGATCACACCGTGACGCGCGTCTTCCACCTGGACGCGAACCGCACCGAGCTCGACATCTACAACGTCGGCTGGAAGCCCTACCTGCTGCAGCGGGAGACCGACGAACGCCGGCGCAAGCGCGAGCGGGCCAACGTCGAGAAGCAGGCGTCGGTGCTCAAGGCGCAGGCCGACCGGATGCGGTACAAGGCCACCAAGGCCAGGGCCGCGCAGAGCATGGACAAGCGGGCCGCGAAGCTGCTGGGCGGGCTGGAGGAGGTGCGCCGGACCGACCGGGTGGCCAAGCTCCGCTTCCCCGACCCGGCGCCCTGCGGCAAGACCCCGCTGAGCGCGGAAGGGCTGTCCAAGTCCTACGGATCGCTCGAGGTGTTCACCGACGTCGACCTCGCGATCGACCGGGGCAGCCGGGTCGTCATCCTCGGCCTCAACGGCGCGGGCAAGACGACGCTGATGCGCCTGCTGGCCGGCGTCGAGGACCCGGACACCGGTGAGGTGGTGCCGGGCCACGGCCTCAAGATCGGCTACTACGCGCAGGAGCACGAGACGCTCGACCCGGAGCGGACCGTGCTGGAGAACATGCGCAGCGCGGCGCCCGACCTGCAGGACGCCGAGGTGCGCCGGGTGCTCGGCTCGTTCCTGTTCTCCGGCGAGGACGTCGACAAGCCGGCCGCGGTGCTCTCCGGTGGGGAGAAGACCCGGCTGGCGCTGGCGACCCTGGTCGTGTCCAGTGCCAACGTGCTGATGCTGGACGAGCCCACCAACAACCTCGACCCGGCAAGTCGCGAGGAGATCCTCGGCGCGCTGCGGACCTACACCGGCGCGGTGGTGCTCGTCACCCACGACGAGGGCGCTGTCGAGGCGCTCGCACCCGAGCGGCTGATCCTGCTCCCCGACGGCGTCGAGGACCTGTGGAACGAGGACTACGCCGACCTCGTGGCGCTCGCCTGACGAGACCTGCCCGCACACATCACGGGACGAACCGGGCTAGTGCCCCGTCCGCCGGGCAGCAGGTGGCCCCGGGATCTGGCGCCGGAGCGCCGGTGCGACGATCATGGGCGCGGGGTCTGGCCGGTGGAGTAAGCACCGGGCGCCCCCGCGGACAGGAGGAGGTTGGCGTGGCCGAGCTCAAGAAGGGCGCGCGCATCACCGGAGGCGACCGCAGCCGGCTGGCGGCTGATCTGAAGCGCAAGTACGCGACGGGCACGAGCATCCGCGAGCTTGCCGCGGAGACCGGGCGCTCCTACGGCTTCGTGCACCGGATGCTGTCCGAGTCCGGTGTGACGCTGCGCGGTCGCGGCGGCGCCACGCGCGGCAAGAAGTCCTGACCGCCGACGACCACCGGACCGCACAGGACCCCCTGAGCGTCCAGGACCACGACGGTGTACGGCTCGACCACGAGCCGGGCTCCGGGCTGGCGACGGTCACCCTCGCGCGCCCGGAGAAGCGCAACGCCCAGACGCCCGCGACCTGGCGGCGGCTCGTGGCGGTCGGCGAGCAGCTGCTGGCGGACGAGGACGTGCGCGTGGTCCTGCTCCGGGGTGAGGGCGCGTCCTTCTCCGCGGGACTGGACCGAGCGATGTTCAGCACCGGTGCCGACGGCGCTCCCGGGCTGCTCGCGCTGGCCGCCCTGGACGACGACGAGCTGGACGCCACCATCGGTGGCTTCCAGCGGGCGTTCACCTGGTGGCGCGACGACCGGGTCGTCACCATCGCCGCCGTGCAGGGCCATGCGGTCGGCGCCGGCTTCCAGCTCGCTCTGGCCTGCGACCTGCGGGTGGTCGCCGACGACGTGGCCCTGTCGATGAAGGAGACCTCGCTCGGGCTGGTGCCCGACCTCGGTGGCACCGGGCCGTTGGTGCGCCTCGTCGGGTACGCCCGGGCGTTGGAGATCTGCGCGACCGGGCGCCGGGTGGGCGCGGCCGAGGCCGTGGCCAGCGGGCTGGCCGCCCTGGCCGTGCCCGTCGCCGAGCTCGACACGGCCACGAGGGATCTCGCGGCCGCCGTCCTCGCCTCGCCGGCAGGCGCTGTCCGCGCCACCAAGGCGCTGCTGCGCGGCGCGGCCGTGCGAGGCTACGCCGAGCAGCTCGCCGCCGAACGTGCCGCGCAGGCCGGTCGGCTGCGCGAGCTGGCGGCATCGGTGGTCGCACCGTCGGAGTCGGCGGGGGAGTCGGCAGGGGAGGACGGCTAGTGGACCTCGCGCTCAACGACGAGCAGCGGGCGGTGCAGGCGGCGGTGCGCGAATGGGTGGCCGACGTCGTCACCCCGCACGCGCTGCGCAACGACCGCGAGGAGCGTTTCCCGCAGGAGGCGCTCGACGGTCTCCGGCAGACCGGCTTCGTCGGGATGACCATCCCCGAGGAGTACGGCGGGGGCGGCGCCGACCCGCTGACGTACTGCCTGTTCATCGAGGAGCTGAGCAGGGGGGACGCCAACGTCCGCTCGATCATGTCCGTGCACCTCGGCCTGGTGGCCGGCTCGGTCCAGCGCTGGGGCAGCGACGAGCAGAAGCAGCAGTGGCTGCCGCCGATGGCGACCGGGGAGGTGCTCGGCTGCTTCGGTCTCACCGAGCCCGACCACGGGTCCAACCCGGCCGACCTGCGCTCCGTCGCCGAGGCGCTGCCCGGCGGCGGCTGGCGGATCAGTGGCCGCAAGGTGTTCATCACCAACGGCTCGATCGCCCAGGTGGCGCTGGTGATGGCCCGGACCGGCGGCCCCGGCGCGAAGGGCGTGTCGGCGTTCCTGGTGCCGACCGACCGGCCCGGGTTCCGGGCGAACCCGTTGCACGGCAAGCTCGGGCTGCGGTCCTGCGACACAGCCGAGCTCGTGCTCGACGGTGTCGAGGTGGGGCCGGAGGCCCGGCTGGGCGGCGACGGCGACGGCCTGAAGGTCGCGCTCTCGGCGCTGGACGACGGCCGGATGTCGATCGCGGCATCCTGCACCGGCATCGCCCAGTCGGCACTGGACACGATGGTCGCCTACGCGGGCCAGCGTGAGCAGTTCGGCAAGCCGATCGCCGGCCACCAGCTGGTGCAGGCGCTGATCGCCGACTCGGCCGTCGACGTCGACGCGTCCCGGCTGCTCACCTGGGCGGTGGCCGACCTCAAAGGACGCGGGGAGCGCTACTCGCTTGCGGCCTCGAAGGCCAAGCTGTTCGCGACCGAGGCCTCCATCCGGGTGGCGAACGCCTGCATCCAGGTGCACGGCGGCTACGGCTACGTCGACGAGTACCCCGCGGCCAAGATGCTGCGGGACGCCCGCGTCACCACGCTGTACGAGGGCACCAGCCAGGTCCAGCAGCTGCTGATCGGTCGCGCCCTCACCGGGGTGAGCGCGTTCTGAGCCCGGTCCCGGAGGCGGGCCGACCAGCCGGCGCCCTGCCACCACCCGACGCCGCGCCCGGGGACCTGCAGCGCCGGACCATCAGGACGCTGGTGGGCTCGCAGATCCTCGGCGGCGTCGGTGTCTCCGCGGGCGCGGCGGTCGGCGCCCTGCTGACGGAGCAGGTCGCGGGGTCGGCCGCCCTCGCCGGGCTCGGCGGCACCTTCCAGGTGCTCGGCGCTGCGCTGGCCGCGATCCCGATGGCCCGGGTGATGGCAGCCCGGGGCCGCCGGCCGGGTCTGCTGCTCGGCTACACCCTGGCCGTCCTCGGCGCCGTCGGCGTGATCACCGGCGGGGTGATCGGCAGCTTCCCGCTGCTGCTGGCCGGCTTCGCGCTGTTCGGCGGCTCCACCGCCTCGAACAGTCAGGCCCGCTACGCCGCGGCCGACCTCTCCGAGGTCTCCCACAGGGGTCGCGACCTGTCCGTCGTGGTGTGGGCGACGACGGTGGGCGCGGTCGTCGGCCCCAACCTGGCCGGCCCCGGCGAGCCGGTGGCCCGGGCCCTCGGGCTCCCGGTCCTGACCGGGCCGTTCGCCTTCTCTCTCGCCGGCTTCCTGCTGGCGATGCTGCTGCTGGCGGTGCGACTGAGGCCGGACCCGCTGCTGGCGGCCCGCGCGCGCCACCTGGCCGCCGGCGGCGCGCCGGGCCTGTCGCACGGCTCGATCCCTCGCGGTCTGCGGGTTGCGCGGAGGTACCCCGACGCCGTCCTCGGGATGCTCTCGGTCGCCGTCGGGCACACGGTGATGGTCAGCGTCATGGTGATGACGCCGCTGCGCATGCACCACGGGGGTGCCGAGCTGCGGGTCATCGGCGTCGTCATCAGCCTGCACATCCTCGGGATGTTCGCCTTCGCGCCGTTGGTGGGCCAGGCCGTCGACCGGTTCGGCGGCCACCTGATGGCGGTCGCCGGGTCCGGGATCCTGGTGACGGCCGGTGTGCTGGCGGCGCTGGCGCCCGCCGGCTTCTCGCCGGCGCTGACGGTCGGGCTGTTCCTGCTGGGGCTGGGCTGGTCGTTCACCCTGATCAGCGGGTCCACCCTGGTGACCCAGGCGGTCCCGATCGAGGAGCGCCCGGGGGTCCAGGGTGCGACCGACCTGCTGATGGGTCTGGCCGGTGGGGGCGGCGGGGCGCTGGCGGGCGTGGTGGTGGGCCAGCTCGGCTTCCCGGACCTCGGCGCCGGCGCGGCGGGGCTGGCCACCCTGCTGGCGATCGCGGCGCTCGGGCCGCTGCGCCGCTCGGGACCGCCGCCGGGCTGATCGTCCGACCGGCTGTCCGGCCCCCGACGTACCGTTCCCGGGAAGCACCGGGGCGCCGTGCGCGTTGCACGGGCCAGGTGTAACAGAAATTACAGGAGATGCCCGTGTCCATGTCCCACGGCCCGTGGGCTGCCATGCGCTCGCTCACCCGGGACGGCGAGGTCGCCAAGCGCAAGCTCGCGCCCGGCACCATCCCGCGCATCGTGGACTTCGCCCGGCCCTACCGCCGGCAGATCTCGGTGTTCCTCGTGCTGGTGGTGCTCGACGCGATGCTCGTCGTCGCCCTGCCGCTGCTGTTCAAGGTGATCGTCGACGAGCTCTCACCCGGCGGCGGGCAGGACAAGAACGTGGTCGTCGCCGTGGCGCTCGGCGTCGCCGGGCTCGCTGTCGTCGACGCCGGCCTCACGCTCTGGCAGCGCTACCTCTCCTCGCAGGTCGGCGAGGGGCTGATCTACGACCTGCGCACCCGGGTCTTCAGCCACGTGCAGCGGATGCCGGTGGCGTTCTTCACCCGCACCCAGACCGGCGCGCTGGTCAGCCGCCTGAACACCGACGTGGTCGGCGCCCAGCAGGCGTTCACCTCCACGCTGTCCTCGGTGGTCTCCAACGTGGTGGGGCTGGTGCTCGTGCTCGCCACGATGATCTACCTGTCCTGGCAGATCACCCTTGGCGCCCTGGTGCTGACGCCGCTGTTCCTGCTGCCGGCCCGGTGGGTCGGTCGGCGCCTGCAGGCGATCACCCGCGAGGCCATGCAGCTCAACGCCGGCATGGGCACGACCATGACCGAGCGGTTCAACGTCTCGGGCGCGCTGCTGGTCAAGCTGTTCGGCCGGCTCCCGGACGAGTCGTCGGCGTTCGCCGTCAAGGCCGGCGAGGTGCGCGACATCGGCATCAAGCAGGCGATGTACGGCCGGGTCTTCTTCACCAGCCTGACCCTCGTCGCCTCGCTGGCCACGGCGCTGGTCTACGGGGTCGGAGGTGTGCTCGTCATCGACGGCGCCATCACCCTCGGCACGCTGGTCGCGCTCACCGCCCTGCTGGGCCGTCTCTACGGCCCGCTCACGGCGCTGTCCAACGTCCAGGTCGACGTGATGACCGCACTGGTGTCCTTCGAGCGGGTCTTCGAGGTGCTCGACCTGCCGCCGATGATCGACGAGAAGCCGGACGCCGTCCCGCTGCCGCGCGGCCCGGTCGACGTCGAGCTGCGGGACGTGGCGTTCCGCTACCCGACCGCCGACGAGGTCTCGCTGGCCTCGCTCGAGTCGGTCGCGGTCCTGGACCAGGCGCCCAGCCAGCAGGTCCTGCACGACGTGTCCTTCGTCGTACCGTCCGGGACGATGACCGCCCTGGTCGGCCCGTCCGGCGCAGGCAAGACGACCATCACCAGTCTGGTCGGCCGGCTCTACGACACGGTCGAGGGCCGGGTGCTCATCGGCGGGCACGACGTGCGGGACGTGACCCTGGCGTCGCTGCACGAGACCGTCGGTGTGGTCACCCAGGACGCGCACATGTTCCACGAGACGATCCGCAGCAACCTGCTCTACGCCCGCCCGGACGCCACCGACGCCGAGCTCAGCGCGGCGCTGCAGGCGGCGCAGATCTGGGAGCTGGTCGCCTCGCTGCCCGATGGCATGGACACGACGGTCGGCGACCGCGGCTACCGGCTCTCCGGCGGCGAGAAGCAGCGGCTGGCGATCGCCCGGCTGCTGCTCAAGGCACCGGACGTCGTCGTCCTCGACGAGGCCACCGCGCACCTGGACTCCGAGTCGGAGGTCGCGGTCCAGCGCGCCCTGAAGGTCGCGCTGGAGGGACGCACCTCGCTGGTCATCGCGCACCGGCTGTCGACGGTCCGCGACGCCGACCAGATCCTCGTGGTCGACGCCGGGCGGGTGGTCGAACGCGGGAAGCACGGCGAGCTGCTGGAGGCGGGCGGGCTCTACGCCGAGCTGTACCGCACCCAGTTCGCCACCCAGGAGGCTGCCCAGGACGCGGTCGACGCCGCGGTGCAGGACGCCGGCAGCACGGTCGGCGTGAGCTGAGGGGGGACTCTCAGGAGAGCGCCCGCCCGACGCCGGCCAGCGACTCGGCCAGCAGCGCCGGCCGGTCCTCCGTCACCGCGTAGTCCGCCAGCACGGCGCAGAGCGCGGCGGCCAGCACCCGGGCACGCAGCTCCCGTGCCGGGTCCGGCCGGCCGCCGTACGCGGCGAAGAACGCGTCCCTGGCCGAGCCGGCCAGGGCCGCGTAGCCGAACGACAGGTCCAGCGCCGGGTCGGCGAGGCAGGCGTCGCCCCAGTCGATGACGCCGGTGGGCACCCCGTCCGGGTCCACCAGGACGTGGCGCAGGTGGAGGTCGCCGTGCACCAGCACCGCGCCGTCGGGGTCCGGCGGGCCGAGGCCCGCGCCCTCGGCCAGCAGGGCGTCGTAGGCGACATCGAGGGCAGACCCGGCCTGCCACCGGCCGGCCGCCTCGAGGCGGTCGAGCGACGCCCGGCCGATCGGGCCGCGCGCTGCCGGCGTCGCGCGGAGCATCGGGTCCTGCGGCAGGCCCGCGCCCAGAGCCGTGGCCAGCTCGGGCCGGTGCAGCTCGCGCAGGAACGCGCCGACCCCGGCCCCGAGCCGGTCCCGGCCGTGCTCGGGCAGGGCGGCGTCCGCGACCTCGACGCCGGGCAGCAGCCGGCCGGCCCAGAACGGCCACGGGTACCCGCCGGCCGGCCGGCCGACCAGCTCCGGCACCGGGACCGGGAGGGGGAGCCGCGCGGCGAGGACGGGCAGCAGCTGCACCTCCTTGGCGAACAGGTCGGCCCCCATCTGCCGCCTGGGGAAGCGGACCGCCCAGGTCCGGTCCACCAGGAACACGGTGTTGTCGAAACCGACCGCTAGCGTCTCCACCCGGGTCAGCGCCAGCTGGGGGAACTGGCTGCTCAGCAGCGCACGCGCCTGCGACTCGTCCACGGCGTGCTCGGCGTCCCAGGTGTTCCCTGCCATCGCCGCCGAGGCTAGCCGTCGGGAGCCGCGGGTACGGTCCCGACGTGTCGCACCGCCTCCCGACCCCGCGGGTGCTCAGCCAGCGCGAGCTCAACCGTGCCCTGCTCGCCCGGCAGGGACTGCTGACGCGGTGGACCGGCCCGTTGCCCCGTGCGGTCGAGCGGATGGGCGGGATCCAGGCCCAGTACGCACCGTCGTCCTACGTCGCCCTGTGGTCCCGGCTGGCCGGGTTCCGGCGGGACCAGCTCGACCGGGCGCTGACGCGCCGTACGGTCGTGCAGGCCACCCTGATGCGGGCCACCATCCACGTCGTGTCGGCGGCCGACTTCTGGCCGCTCGCCGACGCCATCCACGGCCCGCGGCTCGCCTGGTGGCTGCGGGTCCAGCGCACCGGCCTCGGCGAGCCGGCGCTGCGGTCCGCCGCGGACGCGGCCGCCACGGCGTTGCGGGAGGGGCCGCTGCGCCAGTCCGAGCTGGACGACGTCGTGCAGCGCGCTGCCCGCCCGGGGGTGGGGATGTTCGTGGACCTGGTGCGGGTGCCGCCGGCCGGCACCTGGGGCCAGCGCCGCGCCGACGTCTACGGGCTGGCCGAGACCTGGTTGCCCCGCCCGCCGGACCCCGGCCCCGACGGCGGTCGCCCGGATCCGGTCGACCAGGTCGTGCACCTGGTCCGCCGCTACCTCGGGGCCTTCGGACCGGCGCACCGCCGGGACATCGCCGCCTGGGCCGGGGTCAAGGTGCGGGACGTGTCGCCGGCCCTGGAAAGGGTCGACCTGCGGACCTTCCGGGCCGAGGACGGCACCGACCTGCTGGACCTGCCGGGCGCGCCGCTGCCGGACCCGGACACCCCCGCTCCGGTGCGGTTCCTGCCCACCTGGGACGCCGCCCTGCTGACCCACTGCCGCCGCACCGAGGTCCTGCCGGAGCGGCACCGGCCGACGATCTTCACGACGAAGAACCCGTTCTCGCTCGGCACGGTGCTGGTCGACGGGCAGGTGCGGGCCACCTGGCGGCCGGTCGACGGCCGGGTCGAGGTGACCGAGCTCGAGCCGCTGGGTCGCGCCGACCGGGCGGCGGTGTCCGAGGAGGCCGATCGGCTCGCTGCCTTCCACCGGGCCTGCGACGGGGACTGAGCCGCCTCCTGATCGAAGGCATGCCATGCTCGGCCGCTGTCGACGCGCAGGAGGGGACGAAGATGCAGATCCGCACGGCCGACCGCTGCGACGAGCAGGGCGCCCTGTGGCAGGCCTGCTCGTTGCAGCTACGCTCGTTCGGCGGCCGCCGCAGCTTCGGCGGCCCGGTCTCGACGGTGCGGTGCCGGGACGACAACGGTCTGGTGCGTACCGCGCTGTCCGAGCCCGGAGACGGGCGGGTGCTCGTGGTGGACGGAGACGGCTCGCTGGAGCACGCGCTCGTGGGCGACGTGCTCGGCGGTCTGGCGGTGTCCCGCGGCTGGGCCGGTGTCGTCGTGCACGGCGCGATCCGGGACGTGGTCGCGCTGGCGGCCCTCGACCTGGGCGTCCTGGCGCTGGGCACGAACCCACGGCGCGGAGGCCGGACCGGTGCGGGGGACCGCGACGTGCCCGTCGCCTTTGGCGGGATAGAGATCTGCCCAGGTGTGCCGCTGCTGGCCGACGAGGACGGCCTGATCGTCGGAACGAGGGCAGACAGCCTGCGCCAACTCTGATATATCTTTCACACATCAATCTGCACGTCTGAGGAGTGTGTGATGCCGCGAGGCGCCGCGGGGGCGGGCCGGCTGCAGGGCCGGGTGGCCGCCGTGACCGGAGCCGCCTCGGGCATCGGAGCCGGGATCGCCGAGGGCTTCGCCCGAGAAGGGGCCGACCTGGTGCTGGTGGACCAGGTAGACGAGGAGTCCGCCGCCCCGGTCCTGACGGCCGTCGCGCGCCATGGCGGGCGGGTGAGCTTCCATCGGGCCGACGTCGCGGACGAGGACGCGGTGCGTTCGATGGCTGCATCGGCAGTCGCGGAGCACGGCCGGGTCGACGTGCTGGTGAACAACGCCGGGGTCTTCACCCAGTCGCTCCTGGAGCACCTCCCGGTGGCCGACTGGGACCGGGTCCTGGACGTCAATCTGCGCGGGACGTTCCTGTGTACCCGGATCCTGCTCCCGCAGATGCTGGAGCGCGGCTGGGGCCGGGTCCTCAACATCGCCTCGCAGCTGGGTCAGGTCGGGGCGGTGGAGGCCGTTCACTACTCGGCCAGCAAGGGTGCTGTCATCGCCTTCACCAAGGCGCTCTCGCGCGAGGTCGCCCGGCGGGGTGTTCTCGTCAACGCCATCGCGCCCGGTCCGATCAGGACGCCGCTGCTCGACGGGGAGACCGAGCAGTGGCGCAGCGCCAAGCTCGCCGAGCTCCCGATCGGCCGATTCGGCGAAGTCTCCGAGGTGGTGCCCACGGCGGTGCTGCTGGCCTCCGAGGACGGGTCGTACTACGTGGGTCAGACCCTCGGGCCAAACGGCGGGGACGTGATGCTGTGAACCGGGCTCGGAGCAGGGAGGACCGGAGACTGTGAGCACGCACATTGCGGCTGTCGTCGACGCCGCACGGCGAGCCGACGTGCGGCTGATCCGCTTCGAGTACTGCGACGTCAGCGGAGTGGCGCGCACAAAGGCGATCCACCTCGAGCAGCTGGAGCACAAGCTGCTGGAGGGCGTCGGGCTGACGCGGGCACAGATGTCGATCAACCTGCTCGAGCAGGTCGTCCCGATCGAGGGCATGGAGCCGGTGGGAGAGATCCGGTTGGTGCCCGACCCCGCGACGTTCACGGTGCTGCCCTGGGCGCCGGGCAGTGCCAGCGTCCTGTGTGACCAACTCGACCACGACCGTCGTGACTGGGGCGCCTGCCCCCGCTCCTTCCTGCAGCGGATGATCGAGCGGGCCGGTCGCCTCGGCATCACGATCCAGGCGACGTTCGAGAACGAGTACTACGTCGCCGTCGAGCGGGACGGTCGGTACCTGCCCCACGACGCGTCCGGGCACGCGCCCGTGTACAGCGCGATCGGCCACGACCACCACGCCGAGCTGATGCTGGAGATGGTCGACGCACTGACCTCCCAGGGCATGGACGTCGAACAGGCGATCAACGAGTACGGACCCGGCCAGCAGGAGATATCGATCCGGCACACCGACGCACTGGGCGCTGCCGACAACCAGATGAAGTTCCGCGACACCATCAGGGGCGTCGCCCAGCGTCACGGGCTGCTTGCCTCCTTCGCGGCCAAGCCCTTCCCGGACGAGATCGGCAGCGGCGCCCATGTGCACTTCAGCTTGTGGGACCCCGAAGGCCGGCGCAGCCTGCTCTACGACGCGCGACAGCCGGGGGGTCTGTCAGTCATGGGGAGGCGGTTCATCGCCGGGGTGGCCGAGCACCTGCCCGCACTCACGGCTCTGACAGTGCCGAGCTACAACTCCTTCCGCCGGCTCAAGCCCAGTGCCTGGGCCGCCGCCACGACCGCCTGGGGCTTCGACAACAAGGAGGCGGCGCTGCGGGTGGCGTCACCGTTCTACCGGCGCGAGGAACAGAGCTACAACATCGAGTTCAAGACGTCCGACGGCAGCGCGAACCCCTACCTGTCGCTGGGCGCACTGATCGCGTGCGGCGTCGACGGCATCGAGCGCGAGCTGGACCCGGGCGAGCCCTGCGAGCGCGACCCGTCCTTGCTCTCGGCCGACCAACTGGAGCGCGGGAAGGTACGGCCCCTGCCGTCGAGCATGACGGCGGCGCTCGACGAGCTGGAGAAGGACACGTTCCTCGTGGACGCACTAGGTCCGCTGCTGTCCCGGTGCTACCTCGCGGTCCGCCGGTCGGAGGCGGCGGCCTTCGCCGCGGAGAACCTGGACTTCGAGATCCGCAATCACTTCTACCGGTTCTGAGATGGCGACGCGGATGGACCTTTCCGACGTGCAGGTTGTCGACAACCACTGCCACTCGGTCGAGAGGCAGCAGGGACAACTCGACGTCGCGGCCTGGCGGTCGCTGTTCAGCGAGTCTCCGGACCCGCGAATGCGCACCGTCGACGTCGCGGACTCCATCTACTACCGACGGCTGATGGGCGAGCTGGCAACCCTGTACGAGGTCGAGCGCGACGAGTCCGCCGTGCTCGAGGCGCGGGCATCCACCGACGCCGCAGGGCTGACGGCTCGGCTGTTTCGTGACGCCCGCATCGGGGCGGTCGTGGTGGACACGGGGTTCCCGGACCCCAGGACGGCGCTGACCGTCGCCGAGATCGGCTCTGCCGCCGGTTGCCAGGCGGTCGGCCTGCTGCGGCTCGAGCTGGTGTTCCAGGAGCTGGTCGCCACCTGCGCGACGTATGACGCGCTGGTCGATGCGGTGCGGGACCGGCTGGCGGGTGCCCGTGAACAGGGTTTCGCCGGCTTCAAGAGCATCGTCGGCTACCGGACCGGTCTGGACGTGCAGCAGTGGCCGGCGGAGGATGCCGTCGCGTCGTTCTTGGCTGCTCGAAGGGCTGTCGACGCCACCGGTACGGTCCGGCTGGGTCACAAGCCGCTGCTGGACACGCTCCTCCACGTCGCTTTCGAGATCGCGACCGCCGAGGGGCTCCCGGTGCAGTTCCACGTGGGCTACGGCGACCCGGACGCCGACCTACGGCGTGCCGACCCGCTGCTCCTGCGGGACGTGTTGGAGGAGCGAAGGTACCGCGGGATGCCCGTGGTGCTGCTGCACGGCTGCTGGCCGTTCTTCCGCGAGGGCGCCTTCCTGGCGGCCGTCTATGGCAACGCGCACCTCGACCTGTCCTACGGCATCCCGTTTCTCTCACGCCGGGAGATGAAGGCCGTGACGCGGGCCGCGCTGGGGGCAGCACCTACGAGCAAGCTGATGTACAGCTCGGACGGCTCGCGGGTGCCCGAGCTGCACTGGCTGTCAGCTCTCGACGGGCGTCGACTGCTGGCCGAGGCGCTCGACGAGCTGGTCACCGACGGGGACCTGACCGGGCCCGAGGCCCGGCGCGCGGGGGAGCAGATCCTGCGGGACAACGCCAGAGTCTTGTACGGGCTGGGCGGGGGGTCCTGATGCAGCTGGACGGGAAGCGGACGCTGGTGACCGGGGCCGGGGGTGCACTCGGCCGGGCGAGCTGTCTTCGATTCTCCCGTGAGGGGGCCCGGGTGGCCGCGCTCGACGTCTCCGCGGATGCGGCGGAGGAGACTGTCGATCTGGTGGCCGCCGAGGGTGGGGAGGCCGTCGCTGTGGTGGCCGACGTGCGGCAGGAGCTGCAAGTGGCCTCGGCGGTGGACACCGTGATCCGCTCGTTCGGCGGCCTGGACGTGCTCTTCAACAACGCCGGTGTGATGCCGCACCAGGACATCTCGTTCCTCGACGGCGACCTCGACCTGTGGCGCGCCATCGGCGACATCAACCTGCACGGGACGATGCTGTGCAGCAAGCACGCCGTCCCGCACATCGTCGGCGCCGGTGGGGGAGCCGTCGTGAACATGAGCTCGTTCCTGTCGGTGCTCGGCTGCAGCGTCCCGCAGGACGCGTACACGGCCAGCAAGGGCGCGGTCTCGGCTCTCACCACGTCGATGGCGGTTCAGCTGGGCCGGCGCGGGGTCCGGGTCAACGCACTGGCTCCTGGTCCGGTCCTCACCGCGCACGTCGAGGCGTTCTTCCCCGATCCGCAGGCTCGCCAGCTCCGGCTGGACCGGGTCCCGCTGGGCCGTTTCGGCCGACCGGAGGATGCGGCGGCCCTCGCCTGCTTCCTTGCCTCCGACGACGCCTCGTGGATCACCGGTCAGACGGTTGTCCTCGACGGCGGCATCTCGAGCAACTACCTCTAGGAGGAGGCAGGACCATGTGCCGACTACTCGGATCGGTGTCTCGGACAGCGGTGACGCTGGACGCTGTCCTGGGCGACGCCCGCGACGCGTTCCTGGACCTGGCGCGCAAGCACGGCGACGGGTGGGGGCACGCCTGGAGCACCGGTGCATCGCTCGAGGTGCGCAAGGCGCCGGAGTCGGCGCTGGCGAGCGCGGAGCTCGCGGCGCTTGCGGCCGGGGTCCCGGCGGCGGCCGCCCTGACCCACCTGCGCTGGGCCACCATGGGGCTGGGCCTGAGCCAGGCCAACACCCACCCCTTCACCGACGGGTCCTGGGCCTTCGCGCACAACGGATCGATCGGACCACCGCACGGTTTGGACGCGCTGGTGGCACCGGAGCTGGCCGGCCGTCGCCTCGGGGACACGGACAGCGAGCGGTTCTTCCTGGCACTGCTCTCCCGCAGGGATACCGGACTTGCCATCGAGGCAACGGACCCGGGCGACGCTCTCGCGGCCACGGTGCGCGACATTGTCTCGAGCGGGGTCGCGGCGAAGAGCCTGAACTGCATGCTCCTGACACCTGAGGCTCTGTACACCGTCTGCTCGTACGACCCGGACTCGGACGAGGGTCCCGACTATTACCCCCTGCTGTATCGGCGAGCCGGTGACACTGTCGTCGTTGCCTCCACCGGGTGGATCGACACGGAAGGCTGGCAGACGTTGACCAACGGTCAGATGCTGGTCGTGCCCCGCGACTCGCTCGAGGCCCGGGTGGTCCCGGTGGCCACACCGCGAGACGCCGTCGCCGGGGTGGGGTCATGATTCCCGCGGACAAGCCGGCTGCGCCCGCTCGCGCCAGCGACCAGGCCTATGAGCAACTGCTCGAGCGGATCGTCGACCTGAGGATCCCGCCGGGCGCCGTGGTGCACGAGCAGCAGCTGGCTGCGGAGATCGGCTTCGGCCGGATGCCGGTCCGCGAGGCGTTGGCCCGGCTGGCCAGCGACCGTTTCATCACGGTCATGCCCCGGCGGGGCACCGTGGTGACCGCGCTGAGCCTGGACGACGTCCTGGACATGTTCGAGGCCCGGGAGGCGATCGAGTGCGGGGTGGCGTACATCGCAGCCCGACGGGCCAGTGACGAGGACCTGGAGACGCTGAAGCAGCTGATCCAGAAGGCGGACCAGGCACGGGAGAGCTCCGAGGCGGAGACCTACTTGCTGGACGACTACAAGATCCACTCGTTCCTCGTCGACATGGTCAACAACGGTCTGCTGCAGGACGCCGCGCGGCGGCTGCTCCAGCACAACCTGCGCTTCTGGCGGTCGTACTGGGCGACGCGGCCGGTCCAGCACTCGAGCATGCTCACCCATTCAGCCCTCCTCACGGCGTTGGAAGGGCGTGACTCGGCTGCGGCAGAGCAGGCGATGCGCGAGCACATCGGGGCGTCGAAGCATCTGTTGCAGTCGGTGTTCTAGCGGTGCGGATCGCCCGCGTGCTTGCCGTACCGGTGCGGGGCGGGTTCTTCACCGACGACCAGGCCGCGATCCGGGCGGGCCGCCCGCGCGACGGGTTCACCTACACCGGTTCCCCCGTCACGCCGGGCTTCACGACCATCCGCCAGCCGGCCGAGGCGGTCTCGGTGCTGCTTGAGCTCGACGACGGGCAGGTCGCCCACGGCGACTGCGTGGCCGTGCAATACGCCGGTGCTGGCGGCCGTGACCCCGTGTTCGACGCGGCCGAGGCGGCGGCCACGGTGGAGCGGGTCGTCGCCCCCGTGCTGGCCGGCCGCGAGCTCGTGACGTTCCGGCATCTCGCCGAGGAGCTCGACGGACTCGACGACGGCGGTCGGCGGCTGCACACGGCAGTTCGCTTCGGGGCCACCCAGGCCGTCCTGGACGCCGTGGCCCGAGCTCGTCGGGAGACGATGGCCGAGGTCGTCCGTGACGACTACGACACCGGCGTCGAGCTGAGGCCGGTCGGGATCTTCGTCCAGTGCGGCGACGACCGGTACGACAACGTCGACAAGATGGTGCTCCGTGGCGCCGACGCGCTGCCGCACGGCCTGATCAACAACGTGGCCGAGAAGGTCGGTCCGGATGGCAGGCTGCTCGAGGCCTACGTCGGGTGGCTACGCCAGCGGGTCTTCCTGCTCCGTCGCGAGGAGACGTATCTCCCGGTCCTCCACCTGGACCTCTACGGCACCCTCGGGATCGCCTTCGCGGGGGACGTCGAGCGCATCGCCGACCACTTGGCCCGGCTGGAGGCGGCCGCCGCGCCACTGCAGCTACGGGTCGAGCACCCGATCGATGCGGGCAGCCGCGACGCGCAGGTGGCCGCCATGGTCGCTCTGCGCCGGGCCCTTGCGGCGCGGCGGCTGACGGTTCAGCTGGCCGTGGACGAGTGGTGCAACACCGCCGAGGACGTGGCTGCCTTCGTCGCTGCGGGCGCCGCTGACGCCGTGCACGTGAAGGTGCCGGATCTGGGCGGCCTGAACAACACCATCGAGTCCCTGCTCCTGGTGCGTCGTCACGGCCTGCTCGCCTACTGCGGTGGCAGCGCCACGGAAACCGAGCGCTCTGCTCAGGTCAGCGCCCACCTGGCCATGGCCCGGCGCGGACCAGATCCTGGCCAAGCCGGGCATGGGCGTCGACGAGGGCATGATGATCGTGGGAAACGAGATGGCGCGGGTGTGCGCATTGGTGCGGTCACGACCGGCGGCCGACCGCCGGCGCTGACGGCCCGTCAGACCTGGCTCGGCCGCCGAGCATCCGGCACCGTCTCCTCGAGGAAGTTGCGCATCACCTGCTGGAACAGGTCGTACTCCTCGATCTGCGGCGAGTGCCCAGACTTCTCGAACACGACCAGCCGGGAGTCCGGGATCAGGTCGGCGATCGTCTGGGCGGCGGACACGGGAGTGACCCAGTCGGTGCGGCCCACCGTCACCAGCGTGGGGCAGGGGAGGGCCGGCAGCCGCTACTTGAGGTCGTACGCGGGCGTGTTGTGCTGGAAGCACCAGTTGTGCGCCTCGTGCCGGTAGATCCCGGCCTCGACGGCGGCGGCCGACCTCACGGCGTCGTAGTCGAGGTCGTAGAGCGGGATCATCTCGGCCCAGCGCGACTTGAGCTCGTCGTCGCGGCGACGCGTCCGCTCCAGTAGCGGTCGAAGCTGCTCCCAGTCGATCGGCGACCCGGTCTGGCGGCGGGCGTTCTCCTGGGCCAGGTCGAGGGTGGTGGCGTCCGCCGCCGTGTCGCGGAGGACCATCGCGCGGACCCGGTCGGGGTAGGCGATCGCGTACTCCAGTGCGATGAAGCCCCCATACGACCCTCCCGCGACGACGACCGATCCACCGCGGCCCACTCGCGCAGTCCGTCGACGTCGGCGGCCCACTGAGCGTGCCTGTACGGCGGGACGCCCTCGCTCTCGCCGCAGCCGCGGGCGTCGAAGACGATCACCCGGAACATGTCGGCAACGGGCCGAAGGTCGCCCGGGGCTCGTCGATCGAGCCGATCCCGCCGCCACCGTGGTGGGCGATCAGCAGCGGGGCATCGTCGGGACCGAGGACCTCGACGTTGAGTCGGGCACCGTTGATGTACGCGAAACATGTGCAACCTTCCTATGGTGAAGCGGTCAGGCCCAGATGTCGGGCAGCGCCCGCAGCACGTTGCCGCCGATGACAGCCCGGATCTCGTCGTCGCTGAAGCCGTGCTGGACCAGCCAGCCGGAGATGTTGGGGAAGTTCTCGGTCGGGTTCTCCAGGCCGTCCACGTACGGCACCCGCTCGTGCGGCGGTGCGCCGCACCGCTCGCCGCGATCAGGTGCGCGAAGACCGTGTGCAGGCCCACGTGGTCGCCGTAGAGCGTGTCCGGGCCGAACGCCACGTGCTCGATGCCGACCAGGTCAAGGCAGTACTCGAAGTGGTCCATCACCGACTCGATCGAGTGGCGGGGGTGGGCAGCGGAGAGCGTCGTGTGCGGGGCCGCTGACATGCCGATCACGCCACCCGTGTCGGCGATCGCACGAAGCACGCCATCCGGCTTCATCCGCGGGATGTCCCAAACCGCGCGCGCGCCGGCGTGCGTCATCAGCACCGGCTTGCTGCTGGTGCGGCATACGTCCAGCGCTGGTCCGATCCGAGGAGTGCGACACGTCGATCGCCAGACCCGAGCTGGTCCATCCGGCGCACCGCCCGGCGGCCGAACGCCGTCAGCCCGCCGTCGACGCCGCTCGGCCAGGCCGCTGCCGAGGGCGTTGGAGTCGGAGTAGGCGATGCCGATCTGGCGAAGGCCCGAGGCCGTAGAGCACGTCCAGCCGGTCGACCTCGTTCTCGATCGGCGTCGCCGCCTCGAGGCCGAACACGATGCCCGATCCGGCCGTCACGTTGCGCCTGCTCGATGTCCGCCACCCGCCGGACCACGACCACCTCGTCCTGGTGGGCCATGTCCGCCTGACGCATGCCGAGGTCGGTGATCACGTCGTCCCAGCGCCACGGCGCGTGCCCGGTGACGCAGGCTGTGCCGTCCATCATGTTGTCGAAGACGACCGTCATCCCTGACTCGGCCAGCCCGGCGAAGGCGGTGTGCTGTCGCCCATCACGGTTGTAGGCGGGGGTGTCGACGCATGTCCGCCGGGAACCGCACGGGGTGGTCGTGCAGGCTGATCACCACGTTGTCGCGCAGCAGCCTGTCGGCCCGTTGCCGCTCCGCGTCTGTCAGGCGACCGTCGTAGGCCGGCACCCGGTCGAACTCCGGCGCGAGGTCGTGTACCGGGAGGTCGACGCCGGGAGTGAGGTAGGAGTAGGAGACGTAGCGGTCGGTCATGTCGCCTCGGAGAACACTCGTTCTCGACCCCGAGCCGATGGCTCCGGTGGCGAGCAACGCGCCGCGGCAAGTCCCCACGCCCGATGCCCTCGGCCACCCGGCGGGTCCGAAGGAACTCGTTCGGTGCGTGCAGCCGCTCGTCGGCCGTCGAGAACGAGAAGAACAGGGTCTTGGCGCCCAGGACCTCCTCGAACAGCGTGGTCGCCGGCAGGGTGCCGCCGATCGCGGTGAGCAGGACCGACTGCCCGGGGTAGACCTCCTCAAGGGCCGCGGTCGCGGCCCGGATGGCCGGATGGTCCGGCCGGATCGTGTACGCCGGGACCCTCGCCGGGTCCTGGACGACGTCCAGCCGGACACCTCGGGGACCCTCGCCGGGAGGTGCTCGGTGACGGCCTGCAGTACCCGGTCCGGGTCCTGCCCGGCACCAGCCGGCAGGCACGTGGCCGGTGGCCTGGTGCGGGATGACCGTGTACTTGCCGCCGGCCGAGATCCCGTTGATCTCCAGGGTCGGCCGGTCCAGAGACGTTCGAGCGTGCTGTACCCGGGCTCTCCGAACACCTCGGTCACGCCGAGGCTCCTGTGCGTACTGCGCGTCGTCGAGACCGACCGCGGCGATCTCCGCCCGCCGGGTGTCGGCCATCGGTGGGATGCCCTCGTAGAACCCGCTGACCGCGACCGCGCCGGACGCGTCGTGCAGTCCGGCGAGCACCTCGGCCAGCGCGTGCGCCGGGTTGGCGACCGTGCCGCCGTACCGGCCGGAGTGCAGGTCGGTGGTCGCGCCCGTGATGCGACGGACAGAGTGACCAGGCCCTTCGACGCGGTCGACAGCGACGGCTCGGTCGGTCCGCCACATGGCCCCGTCGGCGGAGATCACCAGGTCGCCGGCCAGCTCCTCGGCGTGGGCCTCCAGGTACGCCGGGAGGTGCGGGCTGCCGATCTCCTCCTCGCCCTCGACCAGCAGCTTGACGTTGAGCGGCAGGCGACCGTCCCGGGCCATCAGCGCCTGCAGGAGCTTGACGACGAGGTACACCGGTCCCTTGTCGTCGGTGACGCCGCGGCCGCGCAGCACGTCGCCGTCGACGGCGAGCCCGAACGGCGGCGCCGCCCACTCCGCGTCCTCGCCGGTGGGCTGCACGTCGTAGTGCCCGTAGACCAGCACCGTCGGCGCGCCCGGGTCACCCAGCCACTCGGCCCGCACGACGGGGTGGCCGCCGGTGGGCTCGACGCGGCCGCCGAGCAGCGTCAGCCGGGCCGCGAGCCACTGCGCCGCCGCCTGCATGGTCTCCGGGTCGGCGTCGCGGCTCACGCTGGGGATCGCCACCCAGTCGGCCAGCTCGGCGATGTCCAGACCGGAGTCGGTCGAGCGTCGGCGCGGTCAGAAGATGGCATGGCCGCCGTCGATCGCGAGGGTCTGGCCGGTGACCCAGGACGACGCCTCGGAGACGAAGAAGCGCACGCCGTTGGCGATGTCGTCGGGCGTGCCCAGCCGTCGGACCGCGATGCCCTCGACCAGCGCGGCCTGCCCGGTCGCCGTAGCTCTCCCACTGTCGCTGGGTGGTGGGGTTGGAGAGCACGAAGCCCGGCGCGATGCAGTTGACCGTGATGCCGAACCGCCCGAGCTCGTGGGCGGTCTGCCGGGTGAGGCCGATCTGCCCGGCCTTGGCGCTGGCGTAGGCCTGGATGCCGGTGAGGCTCACGCTGCGCCCGGCGCCGGAGGAGATGTTCACGATCCGGCCCCAGCCCCGCTGCTTCATGCCCGGCACCACCGCCCGGGTGCAGACGAAGGTGCTGGTCAGGTTGGCGTCGACGACCGCCCGCCAGTCGTCGTCGCTGACCTCCTCGAGCGGTCGCCCGGTCTGCCCGCACACCCCGCCGGCGTTGTTGACCAGGACGTCGACCGGGCCGATGCCGGCCACGAACGCCTCGACGGCCGCGGCGTCGGTGACGTCGACGTCCTCCCGGTCGACGCCGTGCACCGTCGCACCCTCGGCGACCAGCATCGCCGCGATCGCGGCGCCGATGCCGTGCGCGGTCCCGGTGACCAGGGCCACCCGGCCGGTCAGCCCCGTCACGCGGGCCGGCCCACGAGGCCGCCCGCCAGCGCCGCCTCGACCGCGGCGGCGACGGCGAGCAGCTGCGGCGTCGCCGCCGCGGCGCCCGGGAGCTGCAGGCCGACCGGCAGCCCGTCGGCGACCGGTGCCGCAGGGCAGGGCCAGCGCGGGCTGGCCGGTGAGGTTGGCGGTCACGGAGAACAGTCCCTCGAGCTCGCCCTCGGGCGAGTCGAGCACCGGGGTGTCCGGGGGCGCACGAAGGCGACCGCCGGGCCGACCAGCACGTCGACCCCGTCCAGAACGCGTGTCGGCGGCAGGCATCAGCTCCTCGCGCCGCGCGAGCGCAGCGTCGTATGCGCGCGGTCCACGGCGGCACCCGCCTCGAGCAGGCGGTCGGTGTCGGGGCCGAAGTGCCCGGGGTCCGCTGCGCCGATCGGGCCAAGGTGCTGCCAGGCCTCGTGCAGGACGATCGGGCCGAAGGTCGCGTGCAGTGCCTGCAGCGGGCGGCGCCTCGACTCGACCAGCTCGATGCCGCCGCGCCGCCACGGGCCGCTCGACGGCGGCGTCCAGCACGGCAGCGCACGGCCGGGTCGAGCCGTGGGTCTCGAGCTGGTCGCCGAGCACGCCGATGGCGCAGCGCCGCCGGAGCAGGCGTGGCGGGGCGGTCGCCGATGACCTGGAGCACCGCGCCGCGGTGGCGACGTCGCGGGCGAGCACGCCGACGTGGTCCAGCGCGGGCGACAGCGGCGGGGACGCCGTCGGCCGGGACCAGGCCGTGGGTCGGCTTGAGCCCGACGCACGCCGCAGTAGGCGGCCGGGATCCGGATCGACCCGCCGGTGTCGGTGCCGAGCGCCGCCGGGCAGACGCCGGCGGAGACCAGGGCCGCCGACCCGCCGCTGGACCCGCCCGCAGTCCGGCTGGGGTCGACGGGGTTGCGCGCCTCCGGGAGGTCGGGGTGCGGTGCACCGGCGGCGTACTCGAGCAGCGAGGCGGTGGCGAAGACGTCGGCGCCGGCGGCCCGCAGCCGGGCCACGACAGGGGCGTCGGCGGTCGCGGCCGCCGGACCGGCCATGGCTCGCGGGTTGCCGTTGCCCCGGGGCGACCCGGCGACGTCGATCATGTCCTTGACCGCGACACCGGCACGCCGAGCAGCGGCCCGGCTGGCGCGCGCGACGCGGGGCGGGCAGGCCCGGACGACGGCGTGCAGCGGCCGGCCCGAGCCGCTCGAGCCGCTCGTAGGCGGCGAGCAGCTCCAGGTTGGCCACCTCGCAGGTCCGCTCGCCGCGCTCGATGGCGCGGACCAGCTCCCCGACGTAGCGGGTGAGCGGCCCGGCGAGGTCGTCGAGCAGGTCGTCGACCTCGGTCTTGCGCTGGCGCACCATCAGGTCCCGGTAGATGCCGCTGTGCGACTTGGCGCTGGCCCGGTTGAAGGCGACCAACCGGTCGATCGAACCCTCGAGGTCGTCGGGGTCGAAGCCGTCGAACGCCTCGGGACGCACGGGGGCCTGGGCCAGCACCTCCCGCGCCAGCGCGAGCATCAGCGGGCGGTAAGCGGGCGTCGTCGAGGGCGTCGGCGATGGTCAGGTCGGAGACGGCGGTGGCGAAGAGCATCGCGCCGTAGGCCTCCTTGCGACCACAGGTAGCCGGCGATGTTGTCGGTGGCCTCGGCCCAGGGCAGCGACAGCCGCCAACTCGCGGACCCGGGCCGTGACCGGGCCCGACGGCTCGCCGACCCGGAAGGTGGCAACGTTGCCCTGCAGGACGACGCCCGGTTCCAGGTAGTCCGCCCCGAAGTTGACGAAGGCGAGCAGCACCCGCTCGGCGCCCACTTCCGCGGCGATCGCGTCGCCGTTGAGCCCGTTCTGCAGCGACAGGACGTAGCCGTCGGGTGCCAGTCGGTCCCGGAGCAGGCCGGCCGCGGCCGCGGTGTGGTGGGACTTCACCGCGATGACGCGCCCGGTCTACCGAGGGCGGCAGGTCCCGGGGCAGCACCGCCTTGGCCCGGACGCTGAACTCCTCGACCGGCCCCTCGATGCGCAGTCCGCGGGCGTTGATCGCCTCGACGTGAGCGGGGTCGGCGTCGCAGAGCAACACGTCGTGCCCGGCCCGGAGCAAGTGCGCGCCGATCGTGCCGCCGATCGCCCCGGCGCCGATGATGGTGAGCTGCACGGGCGGCAGCATGGCAGTGACATCAAGAGTCGCGCAACAGTTACATATGAATGATTGACAACTGAGATATCAGCAATATCTTGTCTCCCGAGACCTTGTCCCCGTCCCGCCGGAGGCTCCCGTGCGCAAGTTCCTCGCCCTACTCGCCGCAACGACCATCGCGGTCACCGGCCTCAGTGCCTGCGGCAGCGGAAGCGACAGCGGGGGGTCGACAGGAGGCGGGTCGAAGCCCGCCGCCGCGGGTGGCGACCTGGTGATCGTCCGTCCCGGTGACTCGGTGTCGATGGACAACACGATGGTGTTCAGCAACGCCTCGATCTGGGTCTTCCAGCAGATCCTGGAGTCGCTCTACGAGGTCACCCCGGACGGCAAGGACGTCGCGCCGCTGCTGGCCGAGAGCCACACGCTGTCCGACGACAAGCTGACCTGGACGTTCAAGCTGAAGCAGGGCGTGAAGTTCAGCAACGGCTCACCGATGACCTCGGCGGACGTCAAGTTCTCGCTGGACAAGGCCCGCAGCACCGAGGGCGGTTGGGAGTTCCTCGACGTCGCCATCAAGAACATCGAGGCACCTGACCCGTCGACGGTGGTCATCACCACGAAGTACCCCTGGGCACCGCTGCTCGCGGACCTGGCCAACTTCAGCAACGCGATCCTGCCGAAGGACTATGCCGGCAAGACGAACGAGGAGTTCTACTCGGCCCCGATCGGCACCGGGCCCTTCGTCTGGGACCACTGGACCAAGGGCAGCGAGCTCGAAGCTGGTGAAGAACCCGGACTACTGGGACGCCGGCAAGCCGTTGCTGGACAGCGTCACCTGGAAGGTGGTCGCCGACGACAACGCCCGCAACGTCCAGATCCAGGGCGGTCAGGCGCACATCAACGAGAGCCCGCCGTTCTCCAGCATCGAGCAGCTCAAGGGTCAGTCGGGCGTGAAGGTCGAGCTGTTCCCCTCGACCAAGACCGACTACATCCTGATGAACCAGGAGAAGAAGCCGTACGACGACGTGCACGTGCGACGAGCAATCTCCTACGCGATCGACCGCGAGGCGCTGATCCGGACGCTGCTGTTCGGCAACGGCACCGTCGCCAACTCGTTCCTCATGCCCAACGTGCCCTACTACGACAAGTCCACGCCCGGGATTCAGTACGACATGGACAAGGCGAAGGCAGAGATGGCGCAGTCATCGGTCCCGGACGGCTTCACCACGACGTTCCTGGCGTCCTCGGGTGACAACACCGACCAGGCCATTGCGGCGGTCCTCCAGTCCTCGCTCAAGGAGCTCGGCATCACCGTCAAGATCCAGAACGTCGACCCGAGCGCCAACCACGACCTGCAGAACCAGATGAAGTACGAGATCAGCCACTCCTACTGGACGATGGACATCGCCGACCCGGACGAGCTGGTCACCTTCGCGGTCGACCCGGAGGCCGGAAGCCACTCGTTCCTCACCGGGTACAACAACCCCCAGGTGGTCGCGGACACCAAGAAGGCGCAACAGACCTTCGACGAGGCCGAGCGGCAGACCCTGTACAGCGCGATCCAGAAGCAGGCCGCCGACGACGCCTTCCTGGCGTTCCTGTACTACTCGCCGTTCAGCTACTCGTTCAGCGACAAGGTGCAGGGCTTCGTAGCTCTTCCGACGGGCAACTACCACCTCGAGGACGTCACCCTCAGCAAGTAGGTCGGCCGGACCCGAATGCCGGGAAGGAGTGCACGGGCAGCATGAGACACCTCGACTACGTCGCTCGGCGGCTGGTGGCCCTGCTGCCCGTGCTCTTCGGCATCACGTTCATCGTCTTCTTCATGATCCATCTGGTGCCGGGAGACCCGGCTAGGACGCTGCTGGGCATCCGCGCCACGGACGACTCTGTGGCGGCACTGCACAAGGCGTTCGGCCTGGACAAGCCGATCTGGGTGCAGTACCTGGACTTCCTCGGGCGCCTGGCCCACGGGGACCTCGGGCGGTCGTTCTTCTACAACGCCGACGTGAGCGGGCTGGTCGCCGGCCGGATACCGGCCACGCTGTGGCTGCTCGGTGCAGCGACCATCCTCTCGCTCCTGATCAGCGTGCCGCTGGCCGTCGTCGCCGCAAGCCGTCGCGGCGGAGCGGCCGACCAGCTGATCCGTGCGGTGCCTCTCGTCGGGCTGGGCATGCCGGCGTTCTGGGTCGGCATCATGCTCATCCTGCTGTTCGGGCTGAAGTTCGGTCTGTTCCCGGTGTCCGGCTTCGGCACGGACGTGCTCGGCCACCTGCACTCGATCGTGCTCCCAGGCCTGACGGTCGCGCTGGCGCTCACTCCGATCCTGATCAGGAGCCTGCGCACGTCGATGATCGCGGTGCTCGACAGCGACTACGTCGTGACCGCGCGGGCGAAGGGACTGGACCACCGGCGGGTGATCCTCTCGCACACTCTTCGCAACGCGGCCGTGTCCTCCGTCACCGTTCTGGGCGTCAACATCGCCTATCTCGTCGGAAGCACGCTGGTGGTGGAACGCGTCTTCGCGCTTCCGGGTCTTGGCACCCTCATGCTCGAGGCGATCTTCAACCGTGACTTCGCCGTGGTGCAGGCCGTCACGCTGCTGTTTGCCGTCATGGTGGTGGCGATCAACCTGCTCACCGACGTCGCCCACGCAGCGCTGGACCCAAGGGTGGAGCTCGGATGACCGCCGATCTCACCGACGTCACACCTCGGCGGCGACGGCTCACCCGCGAGTCGGCTCGGCTGAACCCGACTCTGGTGGTGGGTCTCAGCCTGCTCTCCCTGATCGTGCTCGCCGCGCTCGCCGCGCCGCTGCTGACGAGCTGGGACCCGATCGAGCAGGACCTGACCAAGTCGCTGGCCCCGCCAGGCGACGGTCACCTGCTCGGCACCGACCAGCTCGGGCGCGACGTGTTCGCCCGACTGCTCTACGGCGCTCGGGTTGACCTGCGCGTCGGGGCGCTGGCGGTGCTGTTCCCCTTCCTCATCGGCGCGACGCTGGGCCTCGTCGCCGGGTGGCGGGGAGGCTGGTTCGACGCCATCCTGATGCGCCTGGTCGACATGGTGGTGGCCTTCCCGTTCTTCGTCCTGGTGATCGCGCTGGTGTTCGCCCTCGGCCCGGGAACGTCCAGCATCTACATCGCCATCACCCTGGTGGGCTGGGTCGCGTACGCGCGGATCGTCCGCGGGGAGGTCCTGGTCGCCAAGAACCAGGAGTACGTGCTGGCCGCGCGGGCGAGCGGACTGCCCACCTACCGGATCCTGCTCCGCCACCTTGTCCCGAACGTCGTGCTGCAGGCCTTCGTCTTCTCCATGAGCGACATCGTGCTGTCCATCCTCGCGATCGTGACATTGGGCTACCTCGGGCTCGGCGTGCCCCAGCCGACGCCGGACTGGGGGGCGATGATCCAGGAGGGCCAAGCCTTCATCCTCACCAAGTGGTACCTCGCGGCCATTCCCGGACTCGCCGTGGTCATGGTCGGTCTGGCACTCGCGCTGATCGCCGACGGCTTCGTGCAGAGGAGCGCCCGGCGATGAGCGCCCTGCTCGAGGTACACGACCTGGACGTCGAGATCCCGCTCCCATCAGGCCGGCTGCACGCCGTGCGTGGCGTGTCGCTGTCGGCCACCGCAGGGCAGGCGATCGGCCTGGTCGGGGAGTCCGGCTCCGGCAAGAGCCTCACCCTGCGCGCCGTGATGGACCTGCTCCCTGTGCCGGCCCGGATCAGCGGCGGCACGATCGTGGTCAACGGCATGGACATCAGCGGCATGACACCCCGTCGGCGGCGAGAAGAGCTGTCCTCCGCGATGGCGATGATCTTCCAGGACTCGCTGACAGCGCTCAACCCCACGATGCGCGTGGGCGAACAGGTCGCCGAGGTGCCGTTCCGCCGGCTCGGGATGTCGCGGTCCTCCGCCCGGGCCCGGGCGACCGAGCTGCTCGACCAGGTCGGGATCAAGGACCCGGAGCGGCGGTTCCGCTGCTACCCGCACGAGCTCTCCGGCGGAATGCGGCAACGCATCTGCATCGCCATCGCCCTGTCGGCCGAGCCGGGACTGATACTCGCCGACGAGCCGACCACGGCACTCGACGTCACCATCCAGGCTCAGGTGCTCGGGGTCCTCGCCCGGCTGCGACGCGAGGAGGGCGTCGGGCTGGTGCTGGTGACGCACGACCTGGCGGTGATCAGCGGGACGTGCGAGCACCTCAACGTCATGTACGGCGGCCGCATCGTCGAGAGCGGAGCAACCGCGGACCTGCTGGCCGAACCCCGGCACCCGTACACGGCGGCCCTGCTGCGCTCCGTGCCCGACCCGGACGAGCCCGTGCATCGGCTCCTCACCATCGCGGGGGCACCGCCGGACCTGATGGACGAGCTGCCCGGTTGCGCCTTCGCGCCGCGTTGCCCGGCCGCGATCGACCGGTGCGCCGGCGAGCAGCCGCCACTGGTCGGGCTCCGCCGAGGTCGGGCCAGCGCCTGCTGGCGGGCCGACGACGTCGAGCACTGGCCGTCGGCCATCGCCGGGCCTGCGGAAGGCGGGGTGCCGGCATGACGGACGAGCTGCTGCGGGTCGAGGGGCTGGTGCAGCACTTCGGACGCCGGGCCGGCTGGCTGGACCGGGTCCTGCGCCGGGAGCCGCACCTCGTCCGCGCCGTCGACGGCGTCGACCTCGTCCTGCGCCGGGGAGAGACCCTCGGGCTGGTGGGCGAGTCGGGCTGCGGCAAGTCGACGCTCAGCCGCTGCGCCGCCGGGCTGTACACCCCGACGAGGGGAACGGTGTACTACGGCGGAGAGCCCCTCCATGGAGCACCAACCAAGGGGCAGCGCCGACTGGTCCAGATGGTCTTCCAGGACCCCTACAGCTCATTGAACCCGCGGATGAGCGTGGGCCAGACGCTCGGCGAGATCCTGAGGTACCACAAAGTTGTCCCGCGCGCCCAGGTGCCGGGTCGCATCCGGGAGCTGATGGACCTGGTGGGACTCCCGGCCCGGGCGATCGACCAGCTGCCGCGCGCGTTCTCCGGTGGACAGCGCCAGCGCATCGGAATCGCGCGCGCCCTCGCGCTCGAGCCGCAGGTCCTGATCGCCGACGAGCCGGTCTCGGCGCTCGACGTCTCGGTGCAGGCCAACATCATCAACTTGCTGCTCGACCTCAAGGACAGCCTCGGCCTGTCCATGCTCTTCGTCTCGCACAACATGGCTGTCGTGCGACAGGTGAGCGACCGGATCGCCGTCATGCACGACGGCGTCGTGGTCGAGACCGGCCCGACGGACCGGGTCTTCGCCGATCCACAGGACCCCTACACCCGCCTGCTGATGTCCGCGGTACCCCGGCTGGCGGCACACGCAACTCTCGAGGTGGAGGCCGGCAACGCATGACGGACGTCATCATCATCGGCAGCGAGCGCAGCGAGATCGGCCTTCCTCGGGGGATGGACGTGCTGCGCGCCGGCGGATCTGCCCTCGACGCCGTGGAGGTCACGCTCCGCGCCTGCGAGGACAACCTCGCCGACCACTACGTCGGAACCGGCGGCCTACCGAACGCCCAGGGTGTCGTCGAGCTCGACGCGTCGCTGATGGTGGGGTCGAGCCGGGCCTTCGGCGGGGTCGGTGCCCTGAGGAACTACCCGAACCCGATCTCGGTTGCGCGCGCGGTCCTCGAGCGGCTTCCGCAACACTGCCTGCTCGTCGGCGAGGGAGCTGCCTTGTTCGCCGAGGAGTCCGGGTTCAGCACCGCGGAGCTGCTCACCGAGGAGTCGCGACGCCTCTTCCGGGAGGCACTGGCTCCTTCCGACCAGGCGGTCGAGGGCGAGCGCACCGCCGCCCAGGCCGGCGACGAGGCGTACCGGCTCGCTGCGGTCGAGCTGGTGGACCGGTTCGCGGCGCACGACGGACCCTGGGGAACGATCAACGTCATCGCCCTCGACTGCACGGGCGAGATGGTCGTCGGCGTCTCCACGAGCGGTTACCCGTGGAAGTACCCCGGCCGGGTCGGGGACTCCGCGATCCCCGGGGCCGGAACATGGTGCGCCTTGCCAGGCGGCGGAGCCGCCTGCACCGGGCGCGGCGAGCTGAGCATGCGGACCGGCGCGGCGCGCAGCGTCGTCGACGCACTGGTCCGCGGCGACGAGGTGGAGAAGGCTTGCCGCGCCGCCCTGGCGGACGCGGCGGAGCTGCCCGACCCGTTCCGGGCCGAGCTGAGGGTGCTCGCGCTCAACCAGGACGGCCGGCACGGCGCCGCAGCGGGACAGCCCGGCGCGACCTACGCCGTGATGACAGCGACGTCCTCCGAGCCCGAGGTACACCCCAGGAGCGTGCTGTGAAGGTCTTTCTGTCCTCCGACATGGAGGGCACCGCCGGGGTCGTCGACTGGGCCCAGTGCATCGGCCCGAGCGCCGAGTACGAGTACTACCGAGGGCTGCTTCAGGCGGAGGTGAATGCCGCCATCGAGGGGGCGATCTCGGCCGGGGCCACGGAGGTGCTGGTCAACGACTCCCACTCGACCATGCAGAACCTCCGACCGGACGAGCTGTCCGGGCGGGCCAGGTACCTGTCCGGCCGTCACAAGCCGATGTACATGATGCAAGGCCTGGACGACTCGTTCGACGCCGTCTTCTTCGTCAGCTACCACGGATCCATGGCCAGCGAGGCCTCAGCCTTGTCGCACACGTACAACCCGCGGGCCATCGCGCGGGTGCTGCTCAACGGCACCGAGGTCGGCGAGTCGGGCATCAACATGCTGGTCGCTTCCGGACACGGCGTACCGGTCGTGCTGATCACCGGCGACGACACGACTGCCGAGGAGGCCCGCCGGGTCTGCCCGGACATCCGCGCTGCCGTGGTCAAGACGTCGGTGACCAGGTTCGCCGCGGACAGCCTGCACCCGGCCGACGCCTGCCGGCTCATCCATGACGAGGCCGCCGCAGCAATCAAGGGCCTCGCCGACCGTCGGCCACCTGCCATCAACCTGCCGGCGACGCTCGAGGTGCTGTTCCTCAACGGTGACCTCGCTGAGATGACCACCTGGCTGCACGGCGTGGAACGGGTCGACGCCCGCACGGTCCAGATCACCGACGACGACCCGGTCAGACTGTTCCGCACGTTCGTCTCCGCGGTGCAGCTGACCCGGTCCATCGTCGAGTGAGCGACGGGTCCGGCGTCGCACTCGTCACCGGTGCCGCCGGTGGCATCGGTCGCGCCGTCGTCCAGCGGCTGACGCAGGCGGGGTTCCGGGTCGGTGCCCTTGACCGGGACGAGGTCGGGCTTCGGGACCTCGTCGCCGACCGGCCCGACGTCCTTGCCCTCGCCGTGGACGTCACCGAGGAGGCGAAGGTCTCGTCAGCGTTCGACCTGCTACGGGCGCGGTTCGGCGACCCGGAGGTGGTCGTCAACGTGGCGGGCTACTTCGCCCGTCACCAGGTGCACGAGCTGTCCCGATCGGATTGGGACCTCTTCATGGCCGTCAATGCCACCGGTCCGTTCCTGGTCTGCCGCGAGGCTCTTCCAGCGATGGTCCGGGGCGGAGCCGGATCGATCGTCAACGTCGCCTCGACGGCGGGACTTCAGGGTGGCAGGGACCGCGCGGCCTACTGCGCGGCGAAGGGCGCGTTGGTGCTGTTCACCCGGAGCCTTGCCGTGGACTACGGCGCCGACGGCGTGCGGGCCAACGTGGTGGCACCCGGTTTGATCGACACCGAGATGGCCGACTGGATTCGACACGACGCAACGGCGATGGCGAACTTCGCGGCCGGCCTGCCGCTCGGCCGGATGGGTACCCCTGCGGAGGTGGCAGAGACGGTCGCCTACCTGGTGTCCCCGGCGGCCAGCTACGTCACCGGGGCGACGATGGTGGTCGACGGGGGATCGACCGCCTGAGGCGACGGCGGTCAGAGAGCGCGCAGCATGCCGCCGTCCACGGGGACCATCACACCGGTGAGGAACGACGCGGCAGGGGAGAGGACGAACGCCGCGACCCGGCCGAACTCCTCCGGCCGGCCGTAGCGGCGCAGCGGGATCCGGCTCTCCCACGACTCGCGGGCCTTGCGACCCTTCGCGCCCTCGCCGTCGAGCTCACGGACCCGGTCGGTGTCTATCCGGCCGGGGAGCAGCCCGTTGACGCGGATCGCGCGGGGACCCAGCTCGTCGGCCATCGCCTTGGCCAGCATGCCGAGACCGGGCCGGAGCCCGTTGGAGGCCGCCAGGCCGTCGAGCGGGGACTTCACCGAGCTGGAGAGGACGAACGCGATGGACCCGCCGTCCTCGCCGACGCTGGTCGCGACCGCCCGGGCGATGCGCAGCGCGCCCAGGAACACGGTCTCGAAGCTCGCCCGCCAGGCCTCGTCGGACACCGACAGCGTCTCGCCCGCGGCCGGACCGCCGACGCTGATCAGGGCGCCGTCGAGCCGGCCGAACCGGCCGACCGCGGCGGCCGCCAGCCGGGACCCCAGCCCGCTGTCGGCGAGGTCGCCGTCGACGGCGATCACCCGGTCACCCGCGTCCAGCGTCGCGGCGGCGGCCTGCAGCGCGGACTCGTCGCGCGCGCAGAGCACCACCCGGGCGCCGTCGTCGACCAGGGCCTGGGCTGTGGCCAGTCCGAGCCCGCGGCTCGCGCCGGTGACGAGGAAGACGCGGTCGGCGAGTCCGAGATCCATGCCGGGCATCCTGCCGGGCGGCTCCGGCCCGCGCCAGGCCGACGCACCGTCCGGCCGCACCCGGAGGTAGGCGACGATGTGCCGGTGCCCGGCAACCTGACCACCACCGGGGTGGGCGTGGTCCTCCTGCTGGCCGTCGCGCTGGTGGCCGAGCGGGTCGGCTCGCTCGGGGTCCGCCGGGACCTGCTCACCGCGGCCGCGCGGGCCGTCGTCCAGCTCGCCCTGGTCGGACTGGTGGTCGCCGCGGTGCTGCGGACGCCGACGCTGGCGCCGGTCTACCTGCTGGTGATGCTGACGGCCGCGTCGGCGACCTCGGCCCGCCGGATCCGGGTTCCGGGGCGGTCCTGGCCGGCGGCTGCCGCGGCGATCTCGCTGTCGTCCGCGCTCACCGTCGCTGTCGTCGTCCTCACCAGGGCCATCCCCGCCGACGCCCGGCACGTGGTGCCGCTCGCCGCCCAGGTGATCGGCGGCGCCATGACAGCGACCTCGCTGGCCGGACAGCGGTTCGTGGACCAGGTCGCCGGCTCGTGGGCCGAGGTCGAGGGCTGGCTGGCGATCGGCGCGACGGCGACGGAGGCGGTCCGCGAACAGGGCAGGCTGTCCGCGGCCCGGGCGCTGGTGCCGGCCCTGGACCAGACCCGCAACGTCGGGCTGGTCGTCCTCCCCGGGGCCTACGTCGGGCTGCTGCTGGGAGGCGCGAGCCCGGTGGACGCCGGGAAGCTGCAGCTGTTGGTGCTGGTCGGGCTGCTCGCGGCCGAGTCCGTCGCCGTGGTCGTCGTGACCCGGCTGCTGGCCCCGGCACTGGGCGCGCACAGGGTCGCCGCCCGCGGGTGATCCGGCCGCAGGCCGAGACCCGGGTCAGTCGCGCGTCTGGGCCTCGGCGAGCCGGGCGTGCAGCCGGGACCGGACCTCGTCGGGGGTGTAGGCGGCGCGCTGCCGCTGGGCCCGGGTCACCGCCACACCGGTCGCCGCGACTCCGACGAGACCGGCGAGGCCCACGACCTTCCACCACCTCATCTGCCTAGGCTACGCAGCGTGGCAGCCGGGCGGGGACCGAGAGGCAGGCGAGGCGCATCGCGGCGGGCAGCCCCGCTGCTGCCCCTGGCTGAGGCGATCGAGCTGACGCGCACCGGAGACCTGTGGCTGTTCCGCGGGCGCAGCGCCGCCGACCGGGCCATCCAGGTCACCACCAACAGCCCCGTCAACCACGTGGGCATGGCGGTCGTCCTGGACGACCTGCCGCCCCTGATGTGGCACGCCGAGCTCGGCCGTGGGCTGCGCGACGTCTGGTCCGGCGAGCACCGGCGCGGGGTCCAGCTGCACGACCTGGGGGACGCGGTCCGGCAGTGGGCCCACCGCTACGGCCAGCGGGCCTGGCTGCGGCAGCTCGACCGACCGGTCACGAGGGCGATGGAGGACGACCTGCTGCGCACGATCGCCCGGCTCGACGGCACGCCGTTCCCCTCCACCGCCGGGCTGGCGGGCCGCTGGCTGACCGGCCGGCTGCCCCGCGTCGGACGGATCGGCGGCGCCTCCCGCGAGGTCGGGCTGGAGTCGGCGTACTGCGCCGAGGTGGTCGCGCTGACCTACGAGTCGATGGGGCTGCTCCCGGCGGGGCGCCGGCCGAGCTGGTACGACCCAGGCAGCTTCTGGAGCGGCGACGACCTGATGCTGCAGACCGGCGCCCGGCTGGGTGGCGAGCTGGCCGTCGACGTACCGCCCCCCACGTGACGGTCCCGGCGCCGCGCCCCCTGACCCGCCCGCCGCGGCTGGTCGCGGGCGACCGGGTGGCCGTCGTGGCCACCAGTGGCCCGCTGGCCGCCGACCGGCTGGCCCGGGGCGTCTCGACGCTCGAGTCGTGGGGGCTGGAGGTGCTGGTGGGCCGGCACGCGCTGGCCGCCCACCGACACCTCGCCGGAACGGACGACCAGCGCGCCGAGGACCTGCAACAGGCCTGGTGCGACCCGGCCGTGCGCGCCGTCGTCTGCGGCCGAGGAGGCTCCGGGGCGGCCCGGTTGGTGGACCGCCTCGACTGGGAGGCCATGCAGGCGGCCGGCGAGCGGGTGCTGGTCGGCTTCAGCGACGTGACCGCCCTGCACCACGCCGTCGCCCGGCGGCTCGGACTGGTGTCCCTGATGGGGCCGATGGCGGCGACCGAGGTCTTTGCGGGCCACGACCCGGACCCGGCCAGCGTCGACGGGCTGCGCACCACGCTGTTCGAGCCGGAATCAGCCCGGACGCTGGCCGCCGGTTCGCTGCGCTCCACCGTCGGCGGCACCGCTCGCGGCCCACTCGCCGGAGGGACCGTCGCGATCCTCGCGCAGTCGGCCGGTACCGCCGACTTCCTGCCGGCGACCGGAGCCATCGCCGTGCTCGAGGACGTCGGCGAGCCGACGTACCGGCTGGACGCACTGGTCACCCAGCTGCTGCGGGCCGGCTGGTTCGACGGCGTGGCCGGCGTGGTCCTGGGGACCTTCGAGGGCTGCGGCCCGGACGCCGAGGAGGTGCTGCTGGAACGGCTGGCGACCCTGGGCGTGCCGCTGGCGACCGGGCTGCCCTTCGGCCACGGTCGCCCCCAGCTCACCGTGCCGCTCGGGGTCGAGGCCGACCTGGACGCCGGGGCCGGCAGCCTGGTGCTGCGTCAGGGCGCTCTGCGCTGACGGGTCGCGCCGACGGGTCAGACGTCGGTCGAGCCTCGCTCCTCGACCGGGGCGTCCCGGCCGCGGCGGGGCCCTTCGGCCAGGTTGAGGGCGGAGTTCACCAGCGCCAGGTGGCTGTAAGCCTGCGGCACGTTGCCCAGCTGCCGCCCGGCCTCGGGGTCGTACTCCTCGGCCAGCAGGCCGACGTCGTTGCGCAGCTCCAGCAGGTGCTCGAAGCGCTGGCGCCCTTCGTCGTACTGCCCGTCCAGGACCAGGGCGTCCGCCAGCCAGAAGCTGCAGGCCAGGAAGGCGCCCTCGTCGCCGGGCATCCCGTCGGCCCCGTCGCCGGTGTCGTAGCGGCGGACCATGCCGTCGGTCGACAGCTCCGACATCACCGCACGCAGGGTGCCGCGGACCCGCTCGTCCTCGGGCGGGAGGAAGCCGACCTGCGGGATCAGCAGCAGGGCGGCGTCCAGCCCTCGCGAGCCGTAGTACTGGGTGAAGGTCTCCCGGTCGCTGTCGTAGCCCTTGGCCAGGACGTCGGCGTGGATCTCCGCCCGCAACGCGCGGTAGCGGTCGGCCGGGCCGTCCAGGTGCAGCTCCTCGACGGTGCGCACGGCCCGGTCGGCGGCGACCCAGGCGAGGACCTTCGAGTGGGTGAAGTGCTTCTGGCCGCCGCGGACCTCCCACAGGCCCTCGTCCGGCTCCTTCCACCCCGACTCGAGCCAGTCCATCAGACCGCGCTGCATCCGCCAGGCGTCCTCGTTCGGGTCCAGGCCGTAGGACCGGGCCAGGAACAGGGTGTCCATGACCTCGCCGTAGACGTCCAGCTGGCGCTGGCCGACGGCACCGTTGCCGATCCGCACGGGGGTGGACCCCTCGTAGCCGGAGAGCCAGTCCAGCTCGCGCTCCTGGGCGTGCCGCTCGCCGGCGACGCCGTACAGGATCTGCAGCCGCTCCGGCGACCCGGCGATGGCCCGCAGCAGCCACTCGCGCCAGTCGGAGGCCTCCTTGGTGAAGCCGGTGCGCACCAGTGCCTGCAAGGTGAAGGTGGCGTCGCGCAGCCAGCAGTAGCGGTAGTCCCAGTTGCGCGAGCCGCCGATCTCCTCGGGCAGGGAGGAGGTGGCCGCCGCCACGATCCCGCCGGTCGGGGCGTACGTCAGGGCCTTCAGGGTGAGCAACGACCGCATGACGGCGCTGCGATACGGCCCGTCGTAGCTGCAGTTCTCGGCCCAGCTGATCCAGAAGTACTCGGTCTCCTCGAGGGCGCGCAGCGGGTCGACCGGCTGCGGCCGGTGCCGGTACGACGGGTTCCACGTCAGGACGAACGACTCCCGCTGCCCGGCGTCGATGGTGAAGTCGGCGATGGAGGCGAAGTCGCGGCCGTGGTGCGGGACGTCCGAGGCGAGCCAGACCGCGTCCGGCCCAGCCACCGCTGCGAGCATGCCGTCGAGGTGCCGTACCCACGGCACCACGTCGCCGTAGGAGAACCGCAACCGCAGCTCGCTGCGCATGTCCACCCGGCCGTCGATGCCCTCCACGATGCGGACGACGTCGGGTGCCTCGCCGCGCTCGGGCATGAAGTCGATGACCCGCACCGCACCCTGGTCGGTGACCCAGTCGGACTCGAGGATCATCGTGTCGCCGCGATAGCGCCGGCTGGTGCAAGCCCCGCCGGACCGCGGCGCGAGGCGCCAGTGACCGTTCTCGTCGCCGCCGAGCAACGCGGCGAAGACGGCGTCGGAGTCGAACCGCGGGAAGCACAACCAGTCGATCGACCCGTCCCGGCAGACGAGGGCCGCGGAGAGCCGGTCTGAGATCAGGGCGTAGTCCTCGATGCGTCCAGCCATGGCGACCTCCTACCCCGACACTCGCACGCTCACGACTGCGACGTCGCCTGCTGCCGCGGCGCGCCGGTCGGCGGCCTCCCGACGCGCCAGCACGACGTACCCACCGAGCGCCATCACGCCGAAGAGGAACCACTGGACGGCATAGGCGAGGTGCGGCCCGGTGCTGAGCTCGGGCGGGTCCTGCAGCGCCGGTGCCTCTCGCGGCGCGGGCCGCTCCCGGGTCAGCTCGCCGTAGCCGCCGTAGGTGGGGTACGGGAGGTCCCGCCGGATCTGCGAGACGTCGATGCGGGTGACCTGGCCGCGTGGTGGCGTCCCGGTCGTCGACGCGGGCTCGCTCGGCCGGATGCGGGCGGTGACCTCCACCTCGCCGGCCGGTGGTGGTGGCACGTCGGGCAGGTCGGTGGCCGTCTGTCCGGCAGCTATCCAGCCGCGGTCGACGAGCAGGGCCGGCCCCGCCGTCGTACGGAAGGGCACCAGCACGAGGTAGCCGACCTGACCGTTGTAGGGGCGGTTGCGCACCAGCAATGTCCGGGCCGGGTCGTACCGCCCGGTGGTGCGGACCCGGCGCCACTCGTCCGGCTGCGCCGGGCCGCGGTCGACCTGGACCAGACGCTGCGGCGGTGCTGGTGCCGCGGCGACGTTCCTGCTGACCAGGGCGTTCTTGGCCGACCGGGACTCCAGCCGGTGCAGCTGCCAGCGACCGAGCAGGCCGCAGGCCGCGGCGACGACGATCGCCAGGGCCAGCAGCCCCAGCCAGCGCCGCGTGAGCAGGAACCGGTACACCGTCTGACGGTATCCGGGGCGGGGGGCGCCTAAGGTGGACGGGTGCTGGTGGACACGTACGGGCGGGTCGCGACCGACCTCAGGGTCTCGCTGACCGACAAGTGCAACCTGCGGTGCAGCTACTGCATGCCGCCGGAGGGGCTGGAGTGGCTCCCGGGCCCGGACCTGCTCACCGACGACGAGCTGGTCCGCCTGGTCGCGGTCGCCGTTGCCGAGGGCGTCACCGAGGTGCGCTTCACCGGCGGTGAGCCGCTGCTGCGCCGCGGTCTGGTGTCGATCGTCGAGCGGGTGAACCAGCTCGAACCGCGGCCCCGGACCTCGCTGACCACCAACGGCATCGGCCTGGCCAGGGTCGCCGGGGCACTCGCCGGGGCCGGCCTGCACCGGGTGAACGTCTCGCTGGACACCCTCGACCGCGACCGCTTCCAGGTGATCGCCCGCCGCGACCGGCTGGCCGACGTGCTGGCCGGCATGGCGGCGGCCGCGGACGCCGGTCTGACGCCGGTCAAGGTCAACGCGGTGCTCATGCGCGGGGTCAACGAGGACGAGGCGCCGGCGCTGCTGCGCTGGGCCCTCGGCGAGGGCTACCGGTTGCGTTTCATCGAACAGATGCCGCTGGACGCCCAGCACGGCTGGGACCGGGCCACCATGGTCACCGCCGACGAGATCCTGTCGTCGCTGTCCGCGGCGTTCGACCTGACCCCGGTGGGCGCCGACGAGCGCGGGAGCGCCCCTGCGGAGGAGTGGGTCGTCGACGGCGGCCCCGGGCGGGTCGGTGTGATCGCCTCGGTGACGCGGCCGTTCTGCGGGTCCTGCGACCGGGTGCGCCTCACTGCGGACGGCCAGCTGCGGAACTGCCTGTTCGCGCGGGCGGAGTCCGACCTGCGGTCGGCCCTGCGGGCGGGTGCCGACGACGCGGAGATCGCCGGCCGGATGCGGGCCTCGCTGCTGGCCAAGCTGCCCGGCCACGGCATCGACGACCCCGGCTTCCTCCAGCCGACGCGGCCGATGTCGGCCATCGGCGGCTGAGGACCCCCGGCCAGGCGACCGTGCCGGCTGCGGTCAGCGGGCCTCGACCTTGGGCCAGTCGCCGATCGGCACGACCTGCCGGAGGAACCCGCGCACCTCGAGGAACTGGGTGAGGTGCTCCTTGTGGGTCTCGCAGGCGGTCCAGGCCTTGCGCCGCTGCGGGCCGTGCAGCTTCGGGTTGTTCCAGCCGAGCACCCACACGGCCTCGGCCCGGCAGCCCTTGGTGGAGCACACCGGCGAGGCCGCGTCCTGCTCGGCCGGGCTGTCGTCGTCGGTCACGGTCGACCGGTTGCCAGGGGAGGGGGCGATGCCGGGCAGCCACGGGGGGAGCCGCCCGGCATCGCGCTCACCGCACCGTCATCGCCGCCCCGACCGGGGTCGGGGGCGAGATGGCGCTCACCACCGAGTATTGCACGGATCCATGTCACGTCAGCCACCCGGCCCGCCCAGGGCCCGGCGCGGCGGGGACACGTCGGAGTCCGGCAGGTCGATGGTCCGTTCCCGGCCGCCGTTGGCGAAGACCACGGACAGGTAGGGCAGGACCACGGCCAGCACGATGAACCCCCAGCGGAGGTAGCCATGGGTGACCACCGCCAGGATGAAGCAGACGGTCCGGACGCCCATCGAGACCAGATAGCGACGGGTCCGGGAGTCGACGTCCTCGCGAACCCCCCGGCGGGCACCGGTGATCTGGTAGACCGGCTCAGGGGGGTCCTTGCGGCGGTAGCTGCCGGGGCGTTGCACCCCTTCACAGTAGGTCACCTGTCGACCCCTCACCGGAGGCCCTCATGAGCAACCGTACCTACCGCGTCACCGAGATCGTCGGCACCTCGTCGGAGGGGGTCGACCAGGCGATCCGCAACGGGATCTCCCGTGCCGCGCAGACCCTCCGGCACCTCGACTGGTTCGAGGTCACCGAGATCCGCGGCCAGATCGTCGACGGCGCTCCCGAGCACCTGCAGGTCGGGATGAAGGTCGGCTTCCGGCTCGAGGACGAGTGACCGGCGTCACGACTGCCTGCTGATACTCCCGGCTGTACAGGTCCCGGAGCACGATCGACCGTTCGTTGATCGCCTGGAGGGTTTGCCCCAGGTAGGGCCGGAGATCACCCTCCCGTCGGCGTCCAGAAGCGGCGACCCACAAGGCCCCCCGCTCGGGGGGCAGCGCATGACTGTCGTCATGACGCGCCGCAAGAACGATCTAAGGGGATGCCTCCATGGCTACACACACCAGCCACGACCGCAACGCGTACCGCGACCACGCGGTCGGAACCGTCGAGACCAAGCCGGCGTTCAAGACCACCGAGATCATCGTCTGGGCCGTCAGCGTCCTCGCCGTGCTCATCGCGGCGGCCGTGACCGAGAACCTTGACGGACACGACGCGTGGAAGTACGTCACCTGGCTGTCGATCGGCTACATGATCAGTCGTGGCCTCGCCAAGGCCGGCAGCTACCAGAAGGACAACGACCCGCGCAGCTGAGCATGAGCCCCCAGCGACGCTTCCAGGTGCGCCCCCTCGGGGGCGCACCTGGCTGTCTTGGCATGATCCTCTTCTCCGTCGTGGCGTCCATCGTCTTGACGGTGGTCCTCAACCTGATCGCGCGCTAGGAGTCGCGAACGCCGCTCGTGCGGACTGTGTGCGGACCGGGACCCGGTTGCCTGACAGCCTCGCAGGTCAGAGCGTCAGGACGCCTTGCTGACCGAGGACATGTTGAAGTCGCCGACCCGCCAGGTCGGCATGGCCGTGCGGGTGAAGTAGTCCCCGAACTCGCGGGCCAGCGTGCGCTCGGTCAGCCCCACCTCGGTGAGCCGGCCGAGGAGGTCGACCGGGCTCTCGTTGAACCGGAAGTTGTTCACCTCGGCCACGACCTCGCCTCCCTCCACGAGGTAGACGCCGTCCCGGGTGAGGCCGGTGAGCAGCAGCGTCTGCGGCTCGACCTCGCGGATGTACCAGAGACAGGTGAGCAGCAGCCCGCGTTCGGTGTCGGCCAGCATGTCCTCGAGCCCGCGGGTGGCGTCCGCGGACCCCATCAGGAGGTTGTCGACCCCGGGCGTGACGGGCAGCCCGGTCAGCGCCGCGGTGTGCCGGGTCTGGATCAGCGCGCGCAGCGTGCCGTCGGCGATCCACTCGGTCTCGCCCAGCGGCAGCCCGTTGTCGAAGACCGATGACGACGAGCCGGACTCGGTCGCGAACGCCACCGGTGCGCAGGCGACACCGTCGGCCGAGGGGTCGCTCCAGACCCGCAGCGGCTTGTCCGCCAGCCGCTCACCGACCCGGGTCCCCCCGCCCTGACGGCTGAAGACCGTGCGACCGTCGTCGGCGTCGCGCGCCACGGCGGTCCAGTACATGTAGGTCATCAGGTCGGCGACCGCGCTGGGCGGCAGCAGCGTCTCGTAGCGGCCCGCGTCCAGCGTGACCCGGCGCTGGGCCCAGCCGAGCCGTCGGGCGAGCTCGCCGTCGACCGCGGTCATGTCGACATCGCTGAAGTCGCGGGTGCTCTGCCCCACCCAGGACGACCGGGACCAGTCGGCCGTCTTGCCCGTGACCTCGATCCGGCCGGTCGGCTGGGCGTGCCGGACCCGCAGCCCGGTGGAGGTGCCGAGGTAGACGGTGGACACCTGGTGCTCGGCGAACCCGAACAGCTCGCGGCCGCCGGCTCGGGCCTCCCGGAGCACCTCGCCGAGTGTCGACGCCAGCTCGCCGAACACCCCGATCGACGTCTCGGCGGGTGCCTCGTCCCAGTCCCGGGCGGCGCCGGGCACCTGGTCGGGTGTCACGAGCGGCGCGGCGTCCTCGGCGGCGCGGCCGTTGCGCGCGTCGGCCTCTGCCGACCGGACCAGCGACTCGACCTGGTCGAGGCTGACGTTGCTGCGGCTGACGACCCCCGTCGCGGTGCCCTCGCTGCCTCCCAGAGTCGCGATGACGGTGAGCCGGCGGCCGCGCATGACGCCATTGGTCGTCAGGGTGTTCGCCGCCCAGCGCAGGTTCGCCTCGCTGGACTCCTCCGCGAGGACGAGGCATCCGTCGGTTCTCGACATCTGCAGGGCCCGCTCGACCACCTCCTGGGTGGTGACGTCGGTGCCCGTGGTGCTGCTCATCGGCCGGCCTCCGCCTGGGTGTTGAGGATCCGCACGCCGCGGAAGAGGGTGGCGGGGGCGCCATGGCTCACGGCGGCCACCTGGCCGGGCTGGCCCTTGCCGCAGTTGAACGCGCCGCCGAGGTAGTAGGTCTCCGGCCCGCCGACCGCCTCGAGCGAGCCCCAGAAGTCCGTGGTGGTCGCCTGGTAGGCGACGTCACGCAGCTGTCCGGCGAGCCGGCCGTTCTCGATCCGGAAGAAGCGCTGACCGGTGAACTGGAAGTTGTAGCGCTGCATGTCGATCGACCAGCTCTTGTCCCCGACGATGTAGATGCCCCGGTCGACCCGTGAGATCAGCTCCTCGGTCGACGGGCCGCCCTCGGCGGGCAGCAGCGAGACGTTGGCCATCCGCTGCATCGGCACGTGCCCTGGGGAGTCGCCGTAGGCGCAGCCGTTGCTCCGCCCGAAGCCCTTGAGCTGCGCCATCGCGCGGTCGAGCTGGTAGCCGACGAGGGTGCCGTTCCTGATGATGTCCCACTCCTGGGCCGCGACGCCCTCGTCGTCCCAGCCGATGCTCGCCAGGCCGTTCCGGGCGGTCCGGTCCCCGGTGATGTTCAAGACGGGCGAGCCGTACTGCAGGGTGTTCAGCTGGTCGAACGTCGCGAACGACGTGCCCGCGTAGTTGGCCTCGTAGCCAAGGGCCCGGTCCAGCTCGGTGGCGTGGCCGATCGACTCGTGGATGGTGAGGAAGAGGTTGGTCGGGTCGATGACGAGGTCGTAGTCACCGCCGTCCACCGATGGCGCCCGGAGCTTCTCGACCAGGTGCTCGGGCAGCTCGTCGAGCTCGGCCTGCCAGTCCCAGAACGTCCCGGTGAGGTACTCCCAACCGCGTCCGGCCGGAGCCGCGAGCGTCCGCATCGTGTCGAAGCGGCCGGTCTCCTTGTCGATGCCGACCGCCTCGAGCTGGGCCTGGACCCGGACCCGCTGCTGGGTGGTCGTCGTGCCGGCGAGGTCGGCGTAGAACTTGTTCTCCAGCACCGAGTGCACGTCAGCGTCGACGTGCGCGACGAGGTCGTGGGCCAGCAGGCCGGCCGACCAGTCGCCCAGCAGCGTCACCTTGTCGGAGTCCGGGACGGTGAACGGGTCCACCTCGTAGTCGCTGACGTAGGTGACCTCGCCGTACGACGGCTCGGGCGCGAGCTCGACCCGCTGGGTGGACAGCGGGCGACTGACCTTGGCCACCTCCACCGCCTGCTCGGCGACCCGCGCGGCCGACTCGGGGGACAGGTCGATGTGCGACGCGAAGCCCCAGGTGCCGTCGTGCACCACCCGGACCGCGAAGCCGACGTCCTCGCCGTTCGCGGTGCCGTCCAGCCGCGCGTCGTGCAGGCTCAGGCGGGAGTCCTTCACCCGCTCGATCCGGATGTCCGCGTGCTCGGCACCGAGCGCGCGCGCCCGGCTCAGGGCCGCATCGGCGAGCGCGCGCAGCGGCAGGTCGGTGAAGGCCGCGTCGATCTCTGGCACAGGGCTCTCCTGGTCGTGCGGGCGGGACGATGGTCGGCGGACGAGGACCCTGGGCGGGCACGTCGCCCCAGACCATAACCGCGGGCACCACCGGTTGGTGTCCGGGTGACCGACCGATAGCGTCGCGCCCGTGAGCGAGCAGACTCAGCCGGCCGGCAGCGAGGGCCCCTCGACGGGGCGCTCGGTGCTGGTCACCGGCGGTAATCGTGGCATCGGACTCGCGATCGCGCGCAGCTTCGCCGCCGCGGGGGACCGGGTGACCGTCACCTACCGATCCGGCGAGCCGCCGGACGGGCTGGCCGGGGTTCGCTGCGACGTCACCGACCCCGCCTCGGTCGACGCGGCGTTCTCCGAGGTCGAGGCGGCGCAGGGTCCGGTCGAGGTGCTGGTCGCCAACGCGGGGGTGACCCGCGACCAGCTGATTCTGCGGATGTCCGAGGAGGACTTCGCCACTGTCGTCGAGACCAACCTTGCCGGCTCGTGGCGGGTGGCCAAGCGGGCGTCCAAGGGGATGCTGCGGCAGCGGCGTGGCCGGGTGGTCTTCATCTCCTCGGTGGTCGGGCTGCTCGGGTCGGCCGGCCAGAGCAACTACGCCGCATCCAAGGCCGGCCTGGTGGGGCTGGCCCGGTCGTTGGCCCGCGAGCTCGGCTCGCGAGGCATCACGTTCAACGTCGTGGCGCCCGGCTTCGTGGCGACGGACATGACCGCCGCCCTTCCTGACGACCTGCGGCAGACCTACCTGGGACAGATCCCGCTCGCCCGGTTCGCCTCGACCGACGAGGTGGCGGGGGTCGTGCGGTTCCTCGCGAGCGACGACGCCGCGTACGTGACCGGTGCCGTCGTGCCTGTCGACGGTGGACTAGGAATGGGGCACTGATGGGACTGCTCGACGGCAAGCGCATCCTCGTCACCGGAGTGCTGATGGACTCGTCCATCGCCTTCCACGTGGCGAGGATCGCCCAGCAGGAAGGCGCCGAGGTCGTCCTGACCTCGTTCGGCCGGACCATGCGGATCACCCAGACCATCGCCAAGCGACTCCCCACCACGCCTCCCGTCATCGAGCTGGACGCGTCCAACAAGGACGACTTCACGGCGCTGCCCGACCGGGTGCGCGAGCACGTCGACGGGCTCGACGGGGTCCTGCACTCCATCGGGTTCGCGCCGGAGGCGGCGCTGGGCGGCAACTTCCTCAACACCGAGTGGGAGGACGTCGCCACCGCAGTTCACATCTCGGCGTACTCGCTCAAGGCGCTCGCCGTCGCCGCGCAGCCGTTGATGCCGCACGGAGGGGCCGTCGTCGGGCTGACCTTCGACGCGACGGTGGCGTGGCCGAAGTACGACTGGATGGGCGTGGCGAAGGCTGCGTTCGAGTCGACGGCGCGCTACCTCGCCCGCGACCTGGGGCCGAAGGAGGTGCGGGTCAACCTGGTCGCCGCAGGACCGCTCAAGACCACCGCGGCGAAGTCGATCCCCGGCTTCGAGGAGTTCGAGGGGGTCTGGTCCACCCGGGCGCCGCTGGCCTGGGACATCGCCGACTTCGACCCGGCAGCGCGCGCATGCGTCGCCCTGCTGTCCGACTGGTTCCCGCGCACCACGGGGGAGATCGTGCACGTCGACGGCGGCGTGCACGCCATGGGCGCGTAGCGCTGCCGATGGGTGCTCCGGTGCCCGACGACCGTCCGTCCCTCGTCGAGCTGCGCGTGCTGGACGGCGCGAACGTCTACTTCCCCCGGCCCGCGGTCAAGCTGACGCTCGACGTGGGCCGCGTGCTCGCGCTGCCCGACGCCGATGCCAGGCTGCTCGGCCAGTCCCTCGCCGTCCCGGCCTCGCGGCCGGGCGCACCGGGGACCGCGCTCCGGCAGAGGTTCGCCCTGCGGGTGGTCACGACGGTCGTACGGCGGGTGGCCCGGGCCTCAGGAACCACCCGGTTGGCCGTCCGCACCCGGCCGACGGGCGACCTGCACCGGGTGGTGGTGGCCTACCCCTGGCGGCACCGGCAGCGGGCGCAGGCTCTCGGTCACGCCGTCGCCGGCGTCCTGGACGCGCTGCCGACCGCGGACGTCGCGGGCGTCCTGGCGGCGGCCAGCGTGCACGTGCGGGGCTCCGAGCTGGGCGACCCGCCCTCGACCCGGACCCCGCACGTACCGGTCGTCGCGGTCACCGGCACGAACGGCAAGACCACCACCGCCCGGATGGTCGCCCGGATGGCTCGCTGCGCCGGCCTGGTCGTGGGCTGGTCGTCGACCGACGGCGTCTACGTCGACGGCGTCCTGGTGGAGCAGGGCGACTACTCCGGGCCGGCCGGTGCCGGCCGGGTGCTGGACGACCCGCGGGTCGAGCTGGCGGTGACCGAGACCGCTCGCGGCGGCATCCTGCTGCGCGGTCTGGGGGTGGCGCACAACGACGTCTCGGTCGTCACGAACGTCAGCGCCGACCATCTCGGGATGCACGGCGTCGACACCGTGGACCAGCTGGCAGAGGTCAAGGCGGTCGTGACCCGGGTGACCCGGCCGGCCGGCTGGGTCGTGCTCAACGCTGACGACCCGCGGACGTTCGCCATGCGGCTGGGGGCGCCTTCGCGAGTGTGCGTCTTCTCCCGCGACCCCGACTCGCCCTCGTTGCGGACGGTGCTGAACGAGGGCGGCCGCGCGATCACGTTGCTCGACGGTGCGGTCACGGTGATGGACGCTCGCAGTGAGCCGGAGCCGCTGGTGGCCGTGGCCGACGTGCCGATGACCTTGTCCGGCCTCTCCCACGTCAATGTCGAGAACGCGCTCGCCGCTGTCGGTGCCGGTCTCGGCGCCGGGCTGTCGCGCGACGCGGTCGTCGCCGGGCTGCGCTCCTTCCGGCCCGGCCCCGAGGACAACCCCGGCCGGATGAACGTCTGGACCCTGGTGGGGGTCACCGTGGTCGTGGACCTGGCGCACAACGAGGCCGGCGTGGCCGCACTGCTCGCGGTGCTGCACGGCCTGCGACCCGCAGGGCATGCCGTCCGGCTGGTCGTCGGGACACCGGGTGACCGCACCGACGGCATCATTCGGGGCGTCGGGGAGATCGCTGCCCGCGGCGCCGACCAGGTGGTCATCGCGCACAAGGAGCACTACCTGCGCGGCCGCGAGCCGGACGCCCTCGCCGACCTGCTGCGGGAAGGTGCGGCGGCGGTCGGCGTCGAGGACGTGCCGGTCCACCCCACCGAGCTGGCCGGCCTCCGCGCCCTGGTGGCGCAGTCGGTCCCGGGCGACGTCGTCGGCGTGATGTGCCACGCCGAACGGGACGAGATCGGCGACTGGCTGAGCTCGCAGGGCGCGACGGTGGACAGCCCGGAGGACATCCGTGCCAAGGTGCTGGCGGCCGTCCCGGTCTGACGTATGACGGGGTCGAGGAGCGGGCCGTGGTCGACCTCGGTCGGGCCGCCGGAGAGGCACCAACGCCGGCGCAACGACGTCCCGGACCCGTCTCGGGGCTGGTGACACCCGTTCTGCCGTCGTTCGTGGTCAGATTGTTCGGCTGAGGCCGCGGCTGCCCTCGGTGGAGGGCAGTCACCCGAAGGTGAGACCGTGCTTCTCCATGATCGGCAAGGTCGCGTCCATGTCGCCTTCACAGCCGTACGGCTCGACGACGGGGCCGAGGTCCAGATCGGGCGGAGCCGTGTCGATGAGCCGGAAGGCCTCCTCAAGGCCTCCTGGGCTGATGATCTCGAGCACCCGCGCGGGCTGGTCGGCAGCGTTCCAGAACGTGTGCCACTCCCCACGAGGCTTGAAGACCAGGTCGCCGACCGCCGCCTCATGCTCCTCGCCCGAGGCGTGGTACCAGACGCGGCCGGCGAGGATGAAGCTGAACTCGTCCTCCTTGGTGTGTCTGTGCATCGGCGCGGCGATCGACCGTGGCGCCAACAGGTGCTCGACCACGGCGAACCGTCCGCCCCAGTCCTTGGAGTCGATGAGAAAGCGGTCGCGGCAACCATCAATCGGCCCGAGTGCCTCACGCTCGCCGGCCCTGATGATCCGTGGATTCATCGGAGCAGTGTCGGGGCCGCCCGGCCCGGACGCAAGAGCAGGCAAGAGCGCATCGCCCGAGCAGATGTCCAGGGAGCCGACCCCGCTGACACCGGCCGCTGGCACGGCCTACCGTGCAGCCGGCGGGGACGGCGGCGCGAACCGGGTGGAGCCGTCGAGGCACCAGTCGAGGGCGGCCGGCCAGGGCCCGTAGCCGTCGTCGATGGTGAGGTGCCCGGCGCCGCGCAGCACCTCGCTGTCGATGCCGAGCGGGTCGCCGTACATCTGCTGCGCGGTGCCCTCGGTGCTGTACTCGTCGCGGTCCGAGCACACCAGCCGGACGGCCGAAGGCTCGGCTGTTCCCAGCTCGGCCGGCCGCCTCGAAACGACGAAGGAGGCCATCGCCGGGGTCTGCGCCGTGACGGCCGGGCTCGGGGGCGCCACCAGCAGCACCCGGTCGGCGAGCGGCCGGACCAGGCCACGGCCGGCCGCGTGCAGCCAGAGCAGGCAGCCCAGGCTGTGGGCCACCACCACCCGCTCGCCCGCTCCCATCTGCCGCCACTCGGCCGCGAGGGTGTCCAGCCAGTCCTCGACCGCGGGCCGGTCCGGGTCGGGCAGCTGGGGGTAGAGCGCCTGCTCGCCCCGCGTCCGCAGGGCATCGACCAGCCACCACTGCCAGTGCTCGGGTGGGCGGCGGTTCTCCCAGCCGTGCAGGACGAGGAACCGGCGGCTCACGGTGCCACGGTGTCGGGGTCGCCCACCGCCTCGCCCACATGGGCGCCGGCCTGAGCCTGGTGCGACATGGTCTCGAGCTCGGCGAGCACGTTCGCGTGCTTGTCGACGCACAGCACGACGAGGTCGGCGGGGTTGGCGCGAGCCATCGCCTCGTGGACGGCGGGGATCTCCTCGAGGACGATCTCGACCTGCTTGCAGCGGGCGCCCTTCGCCATGCTCTCCCGGGCTCCCTCGGCTACCAGGCCGGCGACGACCCCACGCTCCCGACCGCGCAGCGCCTGGTCCTCCCGCACGATCAGGACGTCGAAGTGCTCCGCTGCAACGGTTCCGAGCTCGCGCATGTCCTCGTCCCGGCGGTCACCCGCGGTCGCGATCACGCCGATGCGCTGCGGCCGGGCGAGGTCGGTGACCGCGCCCGCGTCCTCGGCGAGCCGCTCGACGAAGTCGCCGAGCATGCGCATCCCCGGTGCGTTGTGGCAGTAGTCGACGATGACCATGGTGCCGCCCACGTCGATCTGGTTGAGACGGCCGGGGGACAGGTAGTACGAGGTGGTGAAGGTGCGCAGACCCTGCCGGATGTCGTGCAGGTGGGCGCCGGCCGCGAACGCGGCGCCGGCAGCGGCCAGCGAGTTCTGCACGTTCATCTTGGCTCTGCCGCCGAAGGTGGCCGGCAGCAAGTGGGTCCAGGCCAGCTGCATGGTCCGCCGGCCGTGCCGCAGCACGATCATGTCGCCGAGGTCGCCGCGCTCCAGGACGACCGCGCGGCCGCCTCGACGGCAGTGCTCGTCGATCATGTCCAACGTGTCGCTGCCGGCCGCTGCCATCGAGAACCACACGACCTCGCCGGAGCAGCGCCGGCGCATGCCGCGGACGAGCTCGTCGTCGGCGTTGAGGACCGCGAACCCGTCGCGCGGGACCGCCTCGACAACGACCTGCTTCACCTCGGCGAGCTGCTCCAGCGTGTCGATGCCGCGCGTCCCCAGGTGGTCAGGTGCCACGTTGAGCACGACGGCGACGTCGTTGCGCTGGTAGCCGAGCCCCTCCCGCAGGATCCCGCCGCGCGCCACCTCGAACACCGCGAAGTCGACCCGCGGGTTCTGCAGCACCATCCTGGCGGACTTCGGGCCGCTCGCGTCGGCGCGGATCACCAGCCGCTCGTCGATGACGATGCCGTCGGTCGAGGTCATGCCGACCTTTCGGCCCATGCCCTTGAACACGTGCGCGATCATCCGCGAGGTGGTGGTCTTGCCGTTGGTGCCGGTCACCGCCACGATCGGGATCCGGCTCGGTGAGCCGGGCGGGAACAGCGAGTCGACGACCGGCTTGGCCACGAACTGGGCGTCGCCCACCGTCGGATGGGTGTGCATCCGGAACCCTGGTGCGGCGTTGACCTCGCAGATCGCGCCGCCGGTCTCGCGGACCGGCTCGGCGATGTCCGGGGAGATGAAGTCGATGCCGGCCACGTCGAGCCCGACCACCCGAGCCGCCTCCTCGGCGATCTCCACGTTGTCCGGGTGGGCCTCGAGGGTGCGGTCGATGGAGATACCGCCGGTCGACATGTTGCCGGTGAGGGTCAGCTTCACCATGGTGCCGTCGGCGGGCACGTCGTCCATCTCGAAGCCCTGCTCGCGCACCAGCTCGGCAGCGGCCTCGTCGACCTTGATCCGGGTCAGCACCTTCTCGTGGCCGACGCCTCGTCGGGGGTCGGCATTGGTCTCGTCGACGAGCTCGCGCACGGTGCGTACCCCGTCGCCGATGACGTGCGCGGGCACCCGCTCGGCGAGCGCGACGAGCTTCCCCCCGATCACCAGCACCCGGTAGTCCTTGCCGGTGATGAACGACTCGACGACCACCCAGCCGCGCCGGGACTCCTCCTGGGCGTTCGGGAAGGCCGCCCGCAGCTCGTCGGCGTCCTGGAGGTGCAGCATCACGCCGCGACCGTGGTTGCCGTCCAGCGGCTTCGCGACGACCGGGTAACCGATCCGGTCCGCCACCCGCACCGCCTGGTCGGCCGTGCGGACCGACTCCGACCGCGGCACGGGGAGGCCAGCGGCAGCGAGCAGGCGGGTCGTGAGCTCCTTGTCGCCGGCGATGTCGACGGCGAGGGCCGAGGTGTTCGACGTCATCGTGGCGCGGATCCGGCGCTGGTGCACGCCCTGCCCGAGCTGCACCAGCGAGTGCTGGTTCAGGCGCAGCCACGGGATGTCCCTCGAGACAGCCTCGTCGAGGATGGCCTGGGTCGACGGGCCGAACGCCGTGCGCTCCGCCTGCAGCAGGAAGTTCTCCAGCTCGGCGTCGAAGTCGAACTCCGGGTCGGCCCGGACCAGGTGGTTGACGAGGCGGACGGCGAGGACTCCGGCGCGGAGGCCGACCTGCTCGTCCACGTATCCGTAGATGACGTTGTACTGACCGGTCACCCCGGTGCCCCGGGTCTTGCCCCGGCGGATGTCGTGCCCCGCCTCCTGCTGGAACTGGAGCGCCACGTGCTCGGCGACGTGCCCGAGCCAGGTGCCCTCCTTGAGCCGTTCGAGGAAGCCGCCGCGCCGGCCCCGGGAGCAGGTGTGCCTGGTGATGCCGGGCAGCGCGTCGACCAGACCGTCCACGAAACCGGGGATCGTGTTGGTCGGGTACTCCTCGAGCGAGCCGAGGTCGACGAGCAGGTGGATGGCCGGCTCGTAGGACCACAGGTTGGGTCCTCGGTAGACCCGGGTCTGCAGGATCGCGAGGTCCGGGTCCGCCGTCATGTGGTCGGGCTGGTCATCGGTCGTCGTCCTCCTCGGGTCGGGCGACCAGCTGGTGGGCCAGGTGCTCCTCGCGGAAGTCGACCAGACGCCGGGTGGCGAGGTCGAACCGGGCTCCGGCGGGCAACGTGTGGACCACCACCCCGGAGACCAGCAGGGGGGCGCCCAGCTCAGCCATGTGCGCGTCGCTCACGGCTGCCGACCCGTCCGCGACGAACACGCACCCGCTGCCCACCACCTCGAGCAGGTGGCCGCCCCGGACGACGGCGGCGGTGTCCTCGTCGACGCCGAGCCCGAGGAGGCGGGGCGAGCGGGCGACGAGCGACAGCAGCCGGCCGTAGCGGTTCCGCTGGGCGAAGTGCTGGTCGACGATGACGTCGGGAAGCAGCCCCAGCCCGGCGGCGGACGCGGTGACGCCCTGGCGCGGGCTGTCGTACTCGTCACCGAATGCGATCATGTGCTCGCTCACGGCGCTGGCACCGGCCGAGGTGCCGCCCACCAGAGCGCCGTGCTCGTACGCCCTGCACACGGCGTCGCCGAACCGGGTGCCCCCGATGACGTGCGTGAGCTTGAGCTGGTTCCCCCCTGTCATGAACACGGCGTCGACGTCGGTCAGCAGGTCCGCGAGGCCGGCGTCGTCGGCGTCGGCCCGCGTCTGCGGTCGAAGCGGCAGGACGTCGCCGGCCCCCAGCTCGCCGAAGACGTCGGCGTACTCCTCGAGGATCTCGGGACCGAGAGAGGACGCGGTCGCGACCACGGCGATCCGGGCGCCGTCGCCACCTGCGAGCCGGACGAACTCGCGCAGCACGACCCGGGACCCGGTGCGGTCCTCGGCTCCGCCGATGATGCACAGGGTCCCGGCAGCGACCGGGTTCACGGCTCGACGAGGCACGGTCCGAGGGTAGAGGTCGCGGGTCATGCGCGGCAGGATGACCGGATGGACCGCGCGCCGCGACGACTGGTACTGGTCCGGCACGCCAAGGCCGAGAGCGGCGAGGCGGACAGCGACCACGAGCGCCGGCTGACCACCCGCGGGAGGCGCGATGCCGCTGCGAGCGGGGCCTGGGTCGCCGGCCGCGTCGACTCACTGGACCACGTCTGGGTCTCCTCGGCCCGGCGGGCACAGCAGACCTGGGAGGCGCTGCGGACGGCGCTGCCGGACCCGGCCGAGGTCGTCGTGGACCGAGGTCTGTACCTGGCAGGTGGCCGCGACGTGCTCGAGCATCTTGCTGCCCATCGGCACGGGGTGAGCCTGGTGGTCGGCCACAACCCGACGATGGAGCAGGTCGTGATGGCCCTCACCGGCGACCTGCATGCGCTCCGGCCCGGTGCCGCAGCGATCGTGGACCTCCACGGCGGGGAGGCCTGGCGTGGCCAGCTGGTCGAGGTGTGGTCACCTCCGCGCTGACCCCGTGCTTCGTCAGGTCGGTGGGGTCGTGACCTCGATGCCCTCGGCCGCGTCGGCGTCCTCGATCTCCTCGCGGGAGATGCCGAGCAGGAAGAGGATGGCGTCCAGGTACGGGACGTTCAGGGCCGCGTCGGCGGCGACCCGGACCACCGGCTTCGCGTTGTAGGCGATGCCCAGCCCCGCCCTGGCGAGCATGTCGAGGTCGTTCGCGCCGTCGCCGATCGCGACGGTCTGGGCGACGGGGATGCCGGCGGCCGCCGCGAACCGTTCCAGCGCCGCAGCCTTGCCGGCCCGGTCGATGACGTCGCCCACGAGCTCGCCGGTCAGGCGGCCGTCGACCACCTCCAGCGTGTTCGCGGCCGTGTAGTCGATCCCGAGGTCGGCCACCAGCGCATCGGTGACCTGGGTGAAGCCGCCGCTGACGATCGCCAGCCGGTAGTCGAGCCGCTTGAGCGTGCGCACGAAGGTGCGGGCACCGGGAGCGAGCTGCAGCTCCCGTCGTACGTCGTCGAGCGCGGCGATGTCCAGGCCGGCCAGGAGCCTGACCCGGGCCCGCAGCGACTCGGCGAAGTCGAGGTCACCGCGCATCGCCGCCTCGGTGACCTCGCGCACCTGTGTCTCGCAGCCGGCGTGCGCCGCGAGCATCTCGATGACCTCGCCCTGCACCAGGGTGGAGTCGACGTCCATGACCACCAGGCGTTTGGCGCGTCGATGCAGCCCCGAGCGCTCCACGGCCACGTCCACACCGACCGACGCCGCGGTCAGGGCGAGCTGGCGGCGCAGCGTCAGCGGGTCGACGCCGGAGACCTCGAGCTCGACCGCCGTCACCGGGTAGTGGGCGATGCGGACGATCCGGTCGATGTTGCCGCCGTAGTCGGCGACACAGCCCGCGATGCCGCCGAGTGCCGCCGGACGGAGCGGGTGGCCGAGGACGGTGACGTGGCTGCGACCCCGCCGGTGGGGGCCCTCCTCCAGCGGGCCGGCGGTCACCTCGACGTCCATGCCGAGCGGTTCGAGGGCCCGTTCGAGAGCCTTCTGCACGGTGGCCTCGGCCGAGGTCGACGCGCGCAGCAGGACGCCAAGGACCAGCCGTCCGCGGATGACGACCTGCTCGACGTCGACGACGGTGGCGTCGACGCCGGCCAGCGCGTCGAAGAGGCTCGAGGTGATGCCCGGCCGGTCCCGGCCGCTCACCGTGACCAGCAGACCGCTGCTCCGCGCGGCGCCGTCCGAGGCCCCCATCAGAGCGAGACGCGCTGTCCCTTGCCGACCACGGTGATGCCGCCGTCGGAGACGACGAACCCCCGGGCCCGGTCCTTGTCCTGGTCGACGCCGACGCTGGCGCCCTCGGGCACCACGACGTTCTTGTCGATGATGGCGTTGCGGACGACGGCGTGCCGCCCGATCCGGACGTTGTCCATCAGGACGCTCCCGGTCACCTCGGCCCAGGAGTTCACGATGGTCCACGGGGACAGGACCGAGCCCTCGACCCGCGCGCCGGACACGACCGCACCGCTGGAGACGAAGGAGTTGATGGCCTGGCCGGTCCGGCCCACTTCGTTGTGCACGAACTTGGCCGGCGGCAGCGGGTCGTGCGTGGTGTAGATCGGCCACTCCTTGTTGTACAGGTTGAAGACCGGGTGCACCGCGATCAGGTCGGTGTGCGCCTCGTAGAAGGCGTCCAGCGTCCCCACGTCGCGCCAGTAGTCCTTGTCCCGCTCGTTCGAACCGGGGACGTCGTTGTCCCGGAAGTCGTAGACCTGCGCCTCGCCACGCTCGACGAGCATCGGGATGATGTTGCCGCCCATGTCGTGCTTGCTGCTCGGGTCGAGCGCGTCCTTGCGCAGCGCCTCGAGCAGCACCTCGGTACGGAAGACGTAGTTGCCCATCGAGGCGTACACGGAGCCCGGGTCGTCGGCCAGGCCCACCGCATCGGTGGGCTTCTCCCGGAAGGCGGCGATCAGGTGGCGGTCGTTCGCGGTCTCGATGACGCCGAACTGGTCGGCCAGCGAGATCGGCTGCCGGATGGCGGCCACCGTCACGCCGGCGCCGCTGTCGATGTGCTGGGCCACCATCTGGCTGGGGTCCATGCGGTAGATGTGGTCGGCGCCGAAGACGATGACGTGCTCGGGCTGCTCGTCGCCGATGAGGTTCAGGCTCTGGTAGATGGCGTCCGCCGACCCGGCGAACCAGCGCGGACCGAGCCGCTGCTGGGCCGGCACCGGCGCGACGTAGTTGCCGAGCATCGTGGACAGCCGCCAGGTGCTGGACACGTGCCGGTCCAGGCTGTGGCTCTTGTACTGCGTCAGCACGACGATCTTGCGGTAACCGCCGTTGACGAGGTTGGACAGCACGAAGTCGATCAGCCGGTAGATGCCACCGAACGGCACGGCCGGCTTGGCTCGATCCGCGGTGAGCGGCATGAGGCGCTTCCCCTCGCCGCCGGCGAGGACGATCGACAGGACCCTTTGCGGCATGCTGCGAACGCTACCCCTGTAGTGCCACGATCACGTCATGCGCGTAGACCTGCTGACCCGTGAGTACCCGCCGGAGGTCTATGGGGGTGCGGGCGTGCACGTCGAGTACCTCGCCCGCGAGCTGAGACGGCTCGTCGACCTCCGGGTGCACTGCATGGGCGCGCCGCGCGACGAGGACGGCGTCACGGCCTACGGCGTCCCGGACGGGCTGACCGACGCCAACGCTGCCCTGCGCACCCTGGGCACCGACCTCACCATGGTGGCCGGCGCCGAGGGCACCGACCTCGTGCACTCGCACACCTGGTACGCGAACACCGCCGGTCATCTGGCCAAGCTGCTCTACGGCGTCCCGCACGTGATGAGTGCGCACAGCCTGGAGCCGCTGCGGCCGTGGAAGGCGGAGCAGCTCGGAGGCGGCTACGCGTTGTCGTCCTGGGCGGAGCGGACGGCGGTCGAGGCGGCCGACGCGGTCGTGGCGGTCTCGGCCGGCATGCGGGACGACCTGTTGCGCTGCTATCCCGACGTCGACCCCGCGCGGGTGCACGTCGTGCACAACGGGATCGACACCCAGGAGTACCGGCCGGATCCCGGCACCGACGTCCTGGTCCGGCACGGCATCGACCCGGACCGGCCATCGGTCGTCTTCGTCGGCCGGATCACCCGGCAGAAGGGCCTCCCGCACCTGCTGCGCGCGGCCCTGGCGCTGGACCCCGCGGCGCAGGTCGTGCTGTGCGCCGGGGCACCGGACACCGAGGAGATCCTCGCGGAGGTGACCCTGCTCGTCGCCGAGCTGCGTCGTGACCGGGACGGCGTGGTCTGGATCCAGGAGATGCTGCCGAAGCCGGACGTCATCCAGGTCCTCAGCCACGCGACGGTGTTCGCCTGCCCCTCGGTCTACGAGCCGATGGGGATCGTCAACCTCGAGGCGATGGCCTGCGAGGTGCCGGTCGTGGCCACCGCCACCGGCGGCATCCCCGAGGTGGTGCAGGACGGCGTGACCGGTCTGCTGGTGCCGATCGAGCAGGTCGCCGACGGCAGCGGCACCCCGCTGGACCCGTCGCGGTTCGAGGCCGACCTGGCGGCCGCCCTCGGACAGGTCCTGGCCGGACCGGACCGGGCCCGGGAGATGGGCCTGGCCGGCCGGCGACGGGCGGTCGAGGCGTTCTCCTGGCCGGCGATCGCCACCCGGACCCTCGACCTCTACCGCACCCTGCTCTGACCTCCGGCGAGAGAGGTGAAGGGCACGGCGCCGACGGAAGGAGGACCGGTCCTGCTCCGCGTCCTCGGACCGTTGACGGCGGTCCGCGGCGGGGTGGCTCTGACCGGCCGGGAGCTGTCCAGCCGCAAGGGCCGTCGCATGCTCGCGGTGCTGCTCGTGGAGCGGGGCGGTCTGGTTCCCGCCGACCGGCTGGTCGACGTCCTGTGGCCGGAGGGGCCGCCGGCCGATCCCGCGGCCGGCGTCGCGACCCTGGTGAGCCGGCTGCGGGCTCTGCTCGGGCCGGAGTCGATCGCCGGGTCCCGCGCGGCGTACGGCCTCCTGCGCGGCGGGCCGTGGACAGCCGACCTCGACCAGGCGCGCGAGCTCACCGACGAGGCGGAGACTCGACTGGACGCCGGGGAGCCCGGTCTCGCCGCCGCAGCAGCTGCCCGGGTGGGGTCGGACCTCGCCTCGCACCTCGGGCTCGACGACCTGGCCGACGAGGACTGGCTGCTGCCGCTGCGCGACGAGGTCCGCGTGCTGAGACGCCGGGCGAGCCACGTCTCCGTGGTGGCTGCCCTGCGCACCGGGGTGCCGGCAGCGGTGCAGGACCTGGCTGAGCGGGCGCACGCTGCTGACCCGTTCGACGAGCAGGCGGCCCGTGACCTCATGGCGGTGCTCAGCGCCGCGGGCGAGCATGCCCGGGCCCTGACGACGTTCGCCGATCTCGCCCGGCTCCTGCGCGTCGAGCTGGGAACCGACCCGCAGCGCCAGACGCGCGACCTGCACCTTGCCCTGTTGCGCGGCGCACCGCCGGACCTGGCGGGCGCCCGACCGTCGCCGTCGCCCCCACCGCCACGGCCCCTGCTCGGGCGCGGGACCGAGGTCGAGGCGCTTCGCCAGGCGTGGACCGCCGCGGTGGTCGGGCGCCCCTCGCTCGTCACGGTCACCGGGCCGGGCGGGATCGGGAAGAGCCGGCTGCTCGGCGAGGTCGTCGAGATGGCCGAGGCCACCGGTGGCCAGGTGCTCTCGGCCCGCTGTCACCCAGCCGAGCGGTCGTTGTTCCTGCAGCCGGTGGTCGACGCGCTCCGCCCGGCCCTGGTGTCGATGTCCTCGGCGGCGCTGCAGGACCTGCTCGGGCCCGACGAGGACGTCTGGCGCCTGCTCCTGCCCGAGCTGGTCGGTCCTCAGGGGGAGGCGCCGGCGTGGCACCAGCGGTCCGCCGACCTCGAGCGCCACCGGGCGTACCAGACGGTCGCCCGGGTTCTCACCGGGATCGCGCACACCCAGCCCGTGCTGTTCCTGCTGGACGACGCGCACGATGCCGGCCTGGTCACCCTCGACCTGCTCGACCACCTCACCCGGCACCTGGCCCCGGCCCCGGTTCTGCTGGTCGCGGCGGCGCGCGACGCCGAGGTCGACCCGATGTTCCTGGCGACCGGCGAGGGGCGGGTGCGGCTCCACCTCGGGGCCCTGCCGGACTCCGCTGTGCGCGCCATGGCGGACGCAGCCGGCCAGGGCGGCCATGCCGACGAGATCGTCGACCGGACCCGGGGGCATGCGCTGAGCGTCGTCGAGATGCTCCGGGCGCTGGCAGCCGGCGACCCCGGCGTCCCGGGCACCCTGCGCGACGCGGTGCTGCAACGGGTCGCTCGGTCCGGCCCGGTGGCGAGCCGGCTGGTGCGGGCGGCCGCCGTCCTCGGGTCGCGGATCGACCCCCAGGTGCTGGCCCGGATGCTCGACCGGAGCGACCTCGACGTGGTCCACGACTGCGAGTCGCTCACCGGGTCAGCCCTGCTCGGCAGGACCGAGACCGGCTACGAGTTCGCCAACGACCTGGTGCAGGAGGTCGTGTACGCCGACCTGGCCCCCGCCCTGCGGCTGGCCCAGCACCGGCGCGCGGCCGACCTTCTCGCCCACGTCCCCGAGGAGATGGCCCGGCACGCCGAGGCCGCGGGCGACGACGAGCGGGCCGCGCGCGGCTGGCTGCTGGCCGGGCAGCGAGCGGTCGGGCAGTCCGCGGCGGAGGATGCACTGCCGCTGCTGGACCGGGGACTCCGCTGCGCCGGGGCCGCCGGCGCGCCGGACCTGCAGGTCCGGCTGCTGCTGGCCAGGGCGACGGCCAGGGAGTCGCTGACGGCGTTCCCCGAGGCCCTGGTCGACCTCGACGAGGCGCTGGCCCGGGCTCGTCGTACCGGCGACCGCCGGCTGGAGATGACGGCGCTGACCGCCCGGGGCGGCGACGTGCCGGTGGCGCTGCACCACCCGGCGGCGTCCTGGGGGGAGTACCTGACCCGCGGGCTCGCGTTGGCCGGCGAGGTCGGCGACCGGAGGGTCGCGGCCGAGCTGGGCGCGCGGCTGGCGGTCCTCTCGGTGAGCAGCCTGCGGTTCGACGACGCCGAGACCTACGCCGAGCGGGCGGTCGCCGCCGGCCGTGCCTCCGGGGACGAGCACGCCCTGGCCGCCGGTCTGGACGGGTTGAAGAGCGTCCGGGCCTACCTCGGGGACGGCCCGGCGCTGGCGACGGTGCTGGCGGAGCTGCTGCCACTGGTCCGGCGGACGGCCGGCGCCTGGGTGCTGTCCTGGTGCCTGTTCGAGCAGTCGTTCGTCGCGATGGCGGAGGGCGACGTGGACACCGCCCGGGCCCAGGTCGCCGAGGCCGTCGAGGTGAACGTCCGCTCCGGCTTCCCCGCGCACGCGGTGTTCTTCCGGGCGCACGCAGCCAGGTTCGCGAGGCTCGCCGGCGACCTCGACACCGCCCTGGTCGAGGGACGGGCCGCACTGGCGGAGGCCGCCGACGTCGACCACCCGTGGTGGCTCGCGTCGGCTGCCGGCCTGCTGGCGGCAACGCTGATCCAGACCGGGAGCGCCCGAGAGGCCGCCGCGGTCGCCAGGACCGGCTGGGACGTCGTGGCCGGCCAGGGGGACGAGGCGTACCAGCTGCTGACGCTGGCACCGCTGGCGCAGGCCACCGGCCACCCCGACCTGGTGGCTGGGGCCGCCGCCCGTCTCGGCGCCATCCGGACGCCACCGGGGCAGGCGTGGCTGCTCGGGGCGGACGCCTATCTGGCCACCGCGCAGGCCCTCGCAGCAACGGGTGACGAGGCCGCGGCAGTGCGGGTGCTGGGACCGCTGCTGGCAGCGACCTCACCGACCCGTTGGCCGCCGGTGCACACTGCTGCGCTGGCGCTGTCGGAGACGCTCAGAGCAGCGCGCTGAGCAGGTCCGCGGCTCGGTCCGCCCCGTCGGTCTCGACCGGACGGTACGACGGTGAATGCCCGAGCTGGTCGACCACGGCTGCCGCGATCGCGTCCGGCTGGGCGTCGAGCCAGTCGAGGCGCCGTCCCGCGCCGTGCCGGTCGAGCCGGTGCGCCACGTGCAGGTTCTGCTCGAAGTGGTGGCGCAGCGGTACGTAGACGAAGGGCCGGCCGGCGGCGACGAGCTCCATGGTGGTGGTCAGACCGCCCTGCACCACGGCGACGTCGCAGGCGGCGAGGTGCCGGTGCAGGCCGTGGACGTAGCCGCGGACCTCGAGCCCGGGCCGCCTGGGCAGCGACTCGGGGTCGATCCGTGGCCCCGCCACGAGGATCATCCGTAGCCCGGGAACCCGCTCGGAGATCGCGTCCCGCGCCTCAGCGACCCGCCGCAGCAGGTGCTCTCCCACCCCGGACCCGCCGACGGCGACGACGCACACGGTCTCGTCGTCGCCGTAGCCGAGCTCGTGCCGCAGTGCCTCGCGGTCCACCGTCTCGGCCGGGTCGAAGCCGGTGACGTACCCGGGGAAGGCGAAGTGCTGCTCGGTCCACTCGCGGATACCGGGCAGCCCGGGGCCGAGCGGCAGCGGGACCACGTCGTCCTGGTTGCCGACGAACAACGACAGGTCCCGCAGCCGCGGGTAGCGGGCCACGTGCTCGACCATCTCGGCGTTGTAGTCGGCCGCCAGCTCGGCCTCGTGCTCGCCACCGTCCGGCATCGGGAGCCAGCCCACGAAGTCGCTGAGCCACGCGAACGGCGCGCGCTTGAGCTCGGGGTTCTCGTGCAGGAAGTGGTCGACGTCCCAGGCCTCGTCACCGATCCACAGGTCGAAGTGGTCCTCTGTGACGAGGTCGTGGAACACCATGAAGTTCGCCACCAGGATCTCGTCCATGCTGCGCACCGCCTGGAAGGCGTGCAGGTCGTGCTCCCCGGCGAGGCTCTCGATGTGACCGCTCTCGCTCGCCAGCAGCCGCGACGCCGGGTGCACCTGCTCGCCGTGCGCCTCGAGGAACGCGGTGACCGGGTGCTGGGTCAGCCACTCGACGACCAGCTCCGGCCGGCGCTCCCGCAGGGCTCGAACGATGGCCAGGTCGCGGCGGGCGTGCCCGAGACCGATGGGGGAGGACAGGAACAGGGCCCGGGGCCGACGGTCCAGCGCGCGTCGCCACCGCACCGGGCGGGTGGGGACGCCGGCCACCTGCTCGACGAACTCGCGCAGCAGCAGGTTGACCCGGACCGGCTCACGCCCCATCGGCAGGTGTCCTGAGCCTTCCAGGGTCACCAGGCGGGCTCGGGTCAGCTCGGCCACCCGCACGCCCCGCTCGTAGCGCTGGCACCGGTCCTCCGTGCCGTGCACGACGAGGACCGGGCAGCGGATGCTGCGCAGGAGGCGGTCGCTCTCGGCCACGGTCGACGGCCACGGCTCCAGGTCGACGTCCGCCAGGTTCACCTCCGGCGTCGACTCCAGGGCGAAGCCGACCATGTCCTCGACCAGCTTCGTCGAGTGCGGCTCAGGGCACAGCTCGTGGAAGAAGAAGTCGGTGAACCCGGCCCAGTCGCGCAGCCAGTAGTGCTCGTTGAACTTGGCCCAGCCGCCGTCGTCGTCCCGGCGCTCCCGGAACCGGTCGACGGCTTCCTGCCGTTCCGGAGTCCTGGGCAGGTCGTCGAACGCGAAGGGGGAGATCGCGACCACGCCCTGTACCCGGTCCGGGTGCAGGGCGGCGGTGAGGAGGGCGTGCCAGGCGCTCTGGCAGAGGCCGACGAGGACGGCCCGCTCGACGCCGAGCGCGTCCATCACGGCGACCGTGTCACCGATCAGCCGCCGCACGTCGTAGGCCTCGGCGTCCAGGGGCCGGTCGGAGCGACCGTTGCCGCGGGGGTCGATCGTCACGACGTGCGCGTGGTGTGACAAGAACGGCACCTGCGCCTTCCAGGCGCGGCTGTGGGTGATCGGGTCGACCGGGACGAAGACCACGGTGGGTCGGCCGTTCGCGGGTGCGCCGAACGACTCGTAGGCGATCTTCACCCCGTCCTGGTCGACGTACCCGGCCAGGTCCGGTTCGCGTGCTCGCACGGTCGCCTCCTTCTGCCGGCACCCAGTCCAGCCGTCGCCGGGTCGCCTGGCAAGGGTCGGTCGAGCCGTTGCAACCTGGTTGCAACGGCGCTGCCACGTCGCCGTGGACGGTGGGCCGGTCGCCGGCGGTCGGCGACAGGACACCGGAGGATCACCATGGACATGGACAAGCTGATGCAGTTCGTCGGGCAGTTCGCGGGGGACCTCGGCGCGACGATGTCGGCCGGCAACGTCGTGGTCGGGGACCGGCTCGGTCTCTACCGTGCGCTGGCGGAGGGTCCGGCCCGGCCGGCCGAGCTGGCCTCCCGGACGGGCACCGACCCGCGGTACGTCGAGGAGTGGCTGCGCGGTCAGGCGGCCGGCGGCTACGTCACCTACGACGAGCCGAGCCAGACGTTCTCGCTGACCGAGGAGCAGGCGTTCGCGCTGACGGACCCGGACGGGCCGCTGTTCCTGCCGGGCGCGTTCGAGCTCGCGCTGGGCTCGCTCGCCGCGCTGCCGCGGGTGGTCGACGCGTTCACGACCGGGCGGGGCATCGGGTGGCACGAGCACGACGACCAGGTGTTCAGCGGCTGCGAGCGGTTCTTCCGTCCCGGGTACCAGGCACACCTCGTGAGTGAGTGGCTGCCCGCGCTGGACGGTGCGGTCGAGCGGCTGGAGTCCGGCGCGCGGGTCGCGGACCTCGGCTGCGGGCACGGCGCCTCGACCGTCCTCATGGCTCAGGCGTTCCCGAAGTCGACGTTCGTCGGCTCCGACTACCACGAGGGCTCGATCGAGCAGGCGCGCAAGCGCGCCGCCGAGGCAGGTGTTGCGGATCGCGTGCGCTTCGAGGTGGCCACCGCGCAGAGCACCGCCGGGCACGACCTGGACCTGGTGACCACGTTCGACTGCCTGCACGACATGGGTGACCCGCTCAACGCGGCGCGACAGGTGCGGGCCTCGCTGGCGTCCGACGGGACCTGGCTGATCGTCGAGCCCATCGCGGGGGACTCGCTCGCGGAGAACCTCAACCCGGTGGGGCGGGTCTACTACAACTTCTCCACCTTCCTCTGCGTGCCGAACGCGATGTCGCAGACCGGCGGGTACGCCCTCGGCGCCCAGGCCGGCGAGGCGGCCATCCGCCAGGTCGTCACCGACGCCGGGTTCACCCGGTTCCGCCGGGTGGGCGAGACGATCCTCAACGCCGTCTACGAGGCGCGGCCGTAAGGGGTTCAGCCGGGGCTGCAGGCGGCCTCGACGGCGCGGCGGGCCGCGGCGTCGAGGCCGCGCAGCGCCTCGGCCCGAGCGGCCATCTCGGCGGCGGTGAGCGCCGCGCCGTCGCCGGTCCGGGCCAGCTCCACGATCCGGGCGACCCGGAGGGCCTGGTGCAGGACCTGCTGGGCGGAGGCGTCAGCGGACGGCGGCAGCTCCGGGCGGACGGCCCGGGAGCGAACCGAGAGCGCCTCGGCCGCCGCCGGCTCCCAGCGGGACAGGTCGAGCCGGACCAGCAGCTCGGTCGCCTCGAGCATCACCCGGGTCAGCTCGCGGGCCGCGTCGGGCAGCGGCAGCGTGGCGCGGCCGGCGTCGCCCACCGGGTACGCCGACCAGGCGCCGCGCGACTCGTACAGGAGGCCGAGCCGGGTTCGGCCGTGCTGCTGGGCGAGGCTGACGACGGCCTCGCCCAGGAGCACGGCCCGCTCGTTGAACGCCGGCGGGCCGGGCAGGCCGCCCGCGTCGCCGGGACCCGGCAGCACGAGCCGCAGCCCGCCGATCCCGAGGGCGCGCAGACGGCCGAGGGCGTAGGGCAGGTTCACCGGCTCGGGTTCGTCCGGGAGTCCGGCGACCCGGTGGGGCGGGTCGTCGCGCCCGCGCACCTCGTCGGCGGCCTCGTCCGGGCTCACCGCCCCGGCCAGCGCCGCGCTGCCCCAGGCGGCGAGGCGGCCGGCGGTGGTCAGCTCGCGCACGTCGGTCAGAGTAGGTCGCGCGGCGCTGGATAGGTTGAGCCGCATGTCCGACGTGCTGCGCTTCTCCCAGGTGAGCGTGCTGCGCGACGGTGCGACGCTGATCGACCGGCTGGACTGGGACGTCGCCGAGGGGGAGCGCTGGGTGGTGCTCGGGCCGAACGGCGCGGGCAAGACCACGCTGCTCCAGCTCGCCTCGGCGAACCTGCACCCGAGCCGCGGCACGGCGGCGATCCTCGGTGAGACCCTGGGCGCCGTCGACGTCTTCGAGCTGCGGCCGAGGATCGGCCTGTCCAGCGCGGCGCTCGCGGACCGGCTACCCGGACGCGAGCGGGTGCGGGACGTCGTGCTCACTGCGTCGTACGCCATGGTCGGCCGGTGGCGTGAGGCCTACGAGGACGTCGACTCCGGCCGCGCGGAGGAGCTGCTGGCGGCGCTCGGTGTGGCCGCCCTGGCCGATCGGCGGTACGGCACGCTCTCGGAGGGGGAGCGGAAGCGGGTGCAGATCGCCCGGGCGCTGATGACCGATCCCGAGCTGATGCTGCTGGACGAGCCGGCCGCCGGCCTCGACCTCGGCGGCAGGGAGGACCTGGTCCGCCGCCTCGGGACGATTGCCGCAGATGAGGACGCTCCGGCCCTGGTGCTCGTGACCCACCACGTCGAGGAGATCCCGCCCGGCTTCACCCACGTCCTGCTGCTGAGGCAGGGGCGGGCGGTCAGTGCCGGGCCGATCGACGAGGCGCTCACCACCGCGAGCCTGGCCGAGTGCTTCGGCCTCTCCCTCGAGCTGACCCGGTCGGGGGCGCGATGGAGCGCCCGCGCCGTCTGAGCACGCCGGTTTCGAGGGACCGGGACGGAACGGGGCCCGGTCTCTGTGCGTTGAGCAAGGCGAGACGGCAGGCGTCTCCCTAGGATGGTGCCGTGGACTACGACTGGATCGCGTGGGTAGGTCTTGCGGTCGTGCTCGGCATCATCGAGGTGACGACGCTGGACCTGGTCTTCGCGATGCTGGCCGTGGGTGCCCTGGCGGGGGCCGGCACCGGTCTTCTCACCGACAGCATCGTGCTCCAGGTGATCGTCGCGCTGGTGGTCTCCGTCGGCATGCTCGCCGTCGTCCGGCCGGTCGCCCTCCGGCACCTGCGCACGCCGCACGCCATCCGTACCGGCGTGGCCGCCCTGGTGGGCGAGAAGGGCGTCGTGCTCGAGTCGGTCGACGCGCACAACGGCCGGGTGAAGCTGCACGGCGAGGTCTGGTCGGCCCGCTCGTTCGACCCGCACGACACCATCGAGGCCGGCCGTGAGATCGAGGTCGTCCAGATCGACGGTGCCACGGCTGTCGTCTACGAATCGGAGCTCTAGATGGACTCGGTCGCCACCCTCGCCGTCGTCGGCGTGGTCGTCATCCTCGTGCTGATCACGCTGGCGCGCACGGTGCGCATCGTGCCGCAGGCACGGGCCGGCATCGTGGAACGGCTGGGCCGCTACCAGCGCACCCTGACGCCCGGGCTGACGATCCTGGTCCCGTTCGTCGACCGGCTCCGGCCGATGATCGACCTGCGCGAGCAGGTCGTGTCCTTCCCCCCGCAGCCGGTCATCACCGCCGACAACCTGGTGGTCGGGATCGACACGGTCATCTACTTCCAGGTCACCGACCCGAAGTCCGCTACCTACGAGATCGCCAACTACATCCAGGGTGTCGAGCAGCTGACCGTCACCACCCTGCGCAACGTGGTCGGCAACCTGAACCTCGAGGAGACGCTGACGTCTCGCGACCACATCAACGGCGCCCTGCGCGGCGTCCTCGACGAGGCCACCGGCAAGTGGGGGATCCGGGTCAACCGGGTCGAGATCAAGGCGATCGACCCGCCGACCTCCATTCAGGACTCGATGGAGAAGCAGATGCGCGCCGACCGCGAGAAGCGCGCGACGATCCTCACCGCCGAGGGCTTCAAGCAGTCCCAGATCCTCACGGCGGAAGGCGAGCGGCAGGCAGCCATCCTCAAGGCCGAGGGCGACGCCCAAGCGGCCGTTCTCCGGGCCGACGGCGAGTCGCAGGCGATCCAGAAGGTGTTCGGCGCCATCCACGCCGGCAACCCCGACCAGAAGCTGCTCGCCTACCAGTACCTGCAGGTGCTGCCCAGGATCGCGCAGGGCGACTCGAACAAGGTCTGGATCGTCCCGAGCGAGCTGGGCGAGGCGCTCAAGGGGATCGGCGGCATGCTGGGCAGCGGCGCCAACGACCAGCCGGCGCCGCCGGCCTGAGGCCGCCGCCGGGGTCGGGCTGTCAGCCGTCGTCGCGGTCGGCGTACTGCCCGGCGAGCTTGAGGACCAGGGCGACGTACCAGTCGGCGTGGTTGTAGTGCCAGATCGCGCGGGCGGTGGCCTCCTCCCCGCGGCCCGCGCCGTTGGCGCAGAGGTAGTGCGCCGCGCTGAAGACGGCGTCGTCGGGGCTCTGGATGTCGGTCACCCCGTCGCCGTCGCCGTCCACGGCGTACGACGCGAAGGTCGACGGCAGGAACTGCATCGGCCCCTGGGCGCCGGCGTAGGACGACGAGGTGTTGGCGCCGTGCCCGGACTCCACCTGGCCGATCGCTGCCAGCAGGGTCCAGGACATGCCGCGGCAGGTACGAGCCGCCTGGTGGTAGAGCCGGAGGTACCGCAGCGGCACCACCGCGCTGGCCCGGGCGGTCGCCACCCGTTGCTCGCCCGCTGCGGCCACGGCGGCGTTCAGGGCCGACACCTGAGCAGCCGCTGCCTCGGCCGCCTGCAGGCCCCGGGCCCGGGCGTCCAGCGCACTCAGCTCCGCCGCCGCCGCGGCCAGCACCTGGCTCAGCTCTGCGTACGTCCGCTCGACGTCCGCGGCGGTGGTGGTCGCGCTCTCGGCAGCCAGCTGCAGCGCGTTCGCCCGGTCGCGTAGCGCGGTGCCGCTGTCCGCGCTGGCTGTGGCCGCTGAGGTGCCCGCGCGGACCAGCCGCTGCACGTAGGACGCCCGACGCAGGGCGTCGGTCGCCGACCCGGCGCCGAGGACGCTCACGAGCAGCGCCGGCGTGCCGCCGGACATGTACAGCGCGCGGACCCTGCTGTCGACGGCGCGCTGGTCCGCCGCAGTGAGCCGGTCGGCCTCGTCCGCGGCCTGCTGGGCGCTCATGCTGCGGCTCACGCCGCTCGACAGGGCGGCCAGCGAGCGGTCGTAGGCGCGCAGCGCCTGCTCGACTGCGGGCCGTAGCGCGTCCACCCGGGCCGCAGCAGCCTCGGCCCGCGCCTCGGCGTCCGCAGCGGACTCGGCCCGTGCCGAGCCGGCCGGCAGCCCGGCGAGCAGGACGACGCCGGCCACCAGCCCCCCTGTCAGCACGGCCAGACGGCGGCGGGTCACCCTGTTGTGTCGGCTCGGCCACCCCGTGCCTTGACGCGAGGCTCCCGTAGGGTCGCCCGGTGACGCTCTGGGAGGCCGTCGCGGTCGCCCTCGCGGGGATGGCCGCCGGGACCATCAACACCGTCGTGGGCTCGGGGACCCTGGTGACGTTCCCGGTACTGCTGGCGGTGGGCTACCCACCCGTCCTCGCCAACGTGAGCAACACCGTGGGTCTGGTCCCCGGCTCGGCGAGCGGCGCCATCGGCTACCGCGCCGAGCTCTCCGGCCAGCGTGGTCGGCTGCTGCGGCTGGGCACCGCGTCGGTCGTCGGAGCGGTCCTCGGCGCCGCCGCACTGCTCACGGCGCCGGCCGCGGCCTTCCGCGCCGTGGTCCCGGTGCTCATCGCACTGGCCTGCGTCCTGGTGGTCGTGCAGCCGCGGGTCGCCGGCTGGCTGGCCGGGCGGGAACGCAACCCTGCCGAGCACGGGGGAGCGCTGCTGTTCACCGGGGTGCTGCTGAGCGGTGTCTACGGCGGCTACTTCGGCGCGGCCCAGGGGGTCCTGCTCATCGCCGTCATGGGCATCCTCCTGGACGAGGACCTGCAGCGGATCAACGCCGCCAAGAACGTGCTCGCCGGACTGGTCAACCTGGTGGCGGCCGTGGTCTTCATCGCGGTCACCGACGTGGCCTGGCAGGCGGCCGGTCTCATCGCGGGCGGCTCGGTCGTGGGGGGCCAGCTCGGCGCGTTCCTCGGCCGGCGGATCCCGCCGACGGTGCTGCGGGGGATCATCGTGCTCGTGGGCGCCGCCGCGATCGTCAAGCTCCTGACGGACTAGGGCGGACGCGGACGATGGGCTCGGTACGGCGGGTGACCGGCGCGGACGACCCGGCGCTGCACGACTACGTCGCGCTCACGGACATGGCGCTGCGCACCCGGCGCGAGCCGGCCGAGGGGCTGTTCGTCGCCGAGGGGGAGAAGGTCATCCGCCGCGCGCTGGCGGCGGGCTACCGGATGCGTTCCCTGCTGCTCGAGGAGAAGTGGCTACCGCAGCTGGCCGACGTGGTCGAGCAGGTCGAGGCGCCGGTCCACCTCGCCGGGCTGGACGTGCTGGAGCAGGTCACCGGGTACTCGGTGCACCGAGGTGCCCTGGCGGCGATGCAACGCAGGCCGTTGCCCGACCCGCAGCAGCTGCTGACCGGCGCCCGTCGGGTGGTCGTGCTCGAGGACATCACCAACCACACCAACGTCGGCGCGGTGTTCCGGGCCGCGGCCGGGCTCGGTGTCGACGCCGTGCTCGTCACGCCGCGCTGCGCGGACCCGCTGTACCGCCGGTCGGTGAAGGTGTCGATGGGCGCGGTCTTCGCGGTGCCGTGGACCCGGCTCAGCCACTGGCCCGACGGCGTCGACGACCTTCGAGCGGCCGGCCTGACGACGGTCGCGCTCGCCTTGCGCGAGGATGCGGTGGACCTGCGGTCGCTGGCCGCAGCCCCGCCGGACCGGATGGCGCTGCTGCTCGGCACCGAGGGAGACGGGCTTGCCTCGTCGACTGTCGCGGCAGCGGACGTGGTCGTGCGGATCCCGATGGCCGGCGGCATCGACTCCCTCAACGTGGCCGCGGCGGCCGCCGTGGCCTTCTGGGCCACGGCCGCGAGGTGAGCCCGGGTCAGAGGCGGCGGTAGCGCGCCTCGGCCCAGCAGTAGGCACCGAAGCAGACCAGCCCGAGCCCCGCGGCCACCAGCAGCAGCTGCCCCCCGGGGGCTCCGGCAAGGCTCTTCAGCGCGACGTCGAAGCCTTCGGCCTTGCCCGGCTGGTGGTCCCACGCCGCCTTGCACACGAGGATGCCGACCAGCGCGAAGACCGCACCACGGGCGACGTAGCCGGCCTGCCCGAGCCGTCGCACCGCGGTGAACGTGGTGCGGCTCATCCGGCCGGTGTCGAGGTGCTTCTCGAAGTCGGTCTTGAGGCCGCGGATCGCCAGGCCGACCGCGATCGCGATGACCACCAGGCCGGCTGCCAGCACGAGGGCCTCGCCGCCGGGCCACCGGAGCGCCTTCGCCGTGACGTCCGAGCTGGTGCTGGAGGAGCCGCCGGTGACGGTCCTGAAGGCGAGCAACGCGAAGCCGAGGTAGACCAGCCCGTTCGCGAGAGAGCCGAGGCGCTTGGCCGTGCGCTTGGTGTCGTCGCGCTCGTCCCGGCGGCCCCAGGCGGCCTCGCTGAGCCGCCACGCGGAGTAGGCGAGGAAGCCGACGACCATGAGCCAGAGGACGATCGACCCACCCGGCTTGGTGGCGATGGTCTGCAGGGCACCCTTCTGGTCGGCCTGCTCGCTGCTGCCGAAGGCCACCTGCACCGCCAGCACGCCGATCAGCGCGTAGACCAGTCCCTTCGCCAGGAAGCCGAGGCGGGCGGCGGTGTTCAGGGCGTCGCTGTTCGCCGCCCGCCGGGCGCTGCCGACAGCGGACTGCGTCGTGCGGGATGTCGGGACGGACATCGGGTCCTCCTGGCGCGGTGTGGTGGTCCGGGACGTCTGTACCCCGTCACCGGCCGGGGAAGCCCCGGCGACGCCCCCGCGCCGGACGGTCAGGGCAGTTCTGCCTCCGGCGCGACCAGTCCGGCCAGGAGGTCCTGCTCGGTGTCCGGGTCGAGACCGGCGTCGGGCGGCTGCGGGACGGTGCGGGTCCAGGCGAGGGTGTCCCGCACGGTGTCGGCCAGGGGGCGCGGCGTCAGGCCGCTGGCGTAGGCCTTCGCGGGGTCGGCGGCCATCGCCCAGACGTCCGGGTCGTCTCCGCTCCACAAGGGGAAGGTGCCCTCGGGCAGTCCCGCCGCCTGCACGGCGTCGGCGTCCAGCCACCGCAGCCGGGTGCCGGGCGGCCCGACGGCGTCGACGATGGCCGCCAGCTGCTGCTGCCAGGTGAACACCGGCTCGGGGCTGACCGCGTGGAACGCGCCGGAGGCGCCGTCCTCGAGCAGCCGCACCATCCAGGCCGCCATGTCCCGCACGTCGATCACCTGGGCGGGGGCGTCCTGAGGGCCGGGGGCCAGGACGTCGCCGCCGCGTGCGATCCGGGCCACCCACCACGGGAACCGCCAGGTGTAGTCGTCCGGTCCGACGACGTAGGTCGGCCGGACCAGCAGGGTGCCGGGGCCGTGCCGGTCCACGGCGGCCAGCTCGCACAGCGCCTTGAGGCCGCCGTAGGTCTCGCCGGTGACCGTCTCGGTGCCGGGGTCGTCGAGCTGGGCGAGCGGGGCGTCCTCGGTGAGCCCTGGTCCGGTGGCGGGCGCGTACGCCGAGACGCTGGAGACCAGCAGGTGCCGGCCGCCCCGGCCACCGAGGGCGTCGGCCAACGTCTGCACCTGCCGGGGGACGTACGCGCAGGTGTCCACGGTGGCGTCCCAGTCGCCGTCGGCCAGCGCGGACAGGTCGCTGTCCCGGTCGCCGGTGCGGTGCTCGACCTCCGGGAACAGGTCGGTGCCGGTCCGGCCGCGGTGGAAGATCGTCACCTCGTGCCCGTGGCCGATCGCCTGCTCGACCACGTGCCGGCCGATGAATCGGGTGCCGCCGATCATGAGGATGCGCATGGGGCGACCCTAGGCCGCGGCGACGTCGAGGTCAGCGCAGCAGGGCGCCGGTGCCGGCCCCTGCTGCGGCCCACAGGAGGCTGGCGAGGGTGCCGATGATGAACTCCTCGGGTGCGTCCGCCGACCGCCCGTCGCGGCCGGAGTCGCGCAGCTCCGGGTAGCGGCCGACGCCCTTGACGGCCAGCACCAGGGCGAGACCCTCGGGGAACCCGGCGAGCAGGCAGACCGCCACCGACGCCCGCTCCAGGTAGCCGATCCAGGCTCCGCCCCGCAGGACCGAGCCGGGTGCCTCGAGGTCCAGCGGCGCCTCCTCGCCCTCGCGGAGCGGCCGTTCCCGAGCAACGCGGTGGGCCGGCGCCGGCAGCACCTCGCCGCGGGTGAGGCGGAAGGTGCCGCGGACGACGTGGCTGCCCGCGCTGACGGCGACCAGCACGCCGAGGACGGCGGCGGCGGCGCGCTCCCACCCGTGGACCTCGTCGGCCGCGGCCCCCGCGGCCGCCGCCCCGGCCAGCAGCAGGACGGCCAGCACGGCGACCGGCAGCACCGGGTCGGCGACCAGCGCACGCAGCGGCCGGTCGAGCAGTGGTGCCGCGGCGGCGAGCAGCAGGAGGAGCAGGGCGAGGACCGTCACGATCCGCCCACTGTGCCAGCAGCCTCGGACAGCAGGTGCGCCGCCAGGTCGCGCCCTGGCTCCTCGAGCTGCCAGTCGGCCGCCCGTAGCCGTTGGGACACCGCCTGCTTGCTCACCCCCAGTCGTTCGGCCACCTCGACCTGGCTGAGACCGTCGCGCACCAGGGCGACCGCCTCCGCACCCGGCCCGGTCCGGCGCTGGAGCACCGTGGCGACCAGGTCGAGGGCGGTCTCCGCCCGCCGCGCCCCGGTCTCGTCCGGCCCCACCACTGCCAGCCCCGTCTCGCGGTTCTTCGCCGCGGTGACGGCGGCCCTGGCCGAGGCGAAGGCGGGTCCGGAGCCGGCCCGGGTGCTGGCCGGCAGCGGATCGTCGACCGGGCCGATGCCGACGCCGACGCTCCAGCCCCGATCTCGTACGAGGAGCAGGGTGAGGTCGACGACGGTCTCCGGTCGGGCCACGACGCCCTGCACCTCGTCGCCCGCGGTCCGCTCGAACGGCCGGACCAGGTCGCCGCGGCCGGCCAGGTCCCGCAGCAGGTCGTCCACCCGGTCCCGGGTGCGACGGCTGCGCCGCTGGTCGACGGTGAGCACGAACATAGAGACAAGGCTAGAGCCTTGATATGATCGAGTCAAGCCCTCGACGTTGACAGGCGTTGGTCCGGACGACGGTCAGCCGGCGGGGTGGCGCGCCAGCTGCCGGACGGCGCGGGCCAGGGCAGCCGCATCTGCGGGCAGCGACCGGTCGATGCGGAGCACCCGGCCGGGCAGCGCACCGGTCGGCACGTCTCCCACCAGCACGGCGGCCGGGCAGGCAGCAGCCACCGCGGAGGTGACCGCGGGAGCCGCCGCCGCGTCGACCCCGGCCGCCTCGACGCTCCGGGGGTCGAGCAGCGGCAGACCGAGATCGGCGGCCAGCTCGCCGGCCCGGCCGTCGCCGGTGACGGCCAGCACGTACACGCCGGTGACCGGCGCGCGTCCGGCGCGACGGAGGGCCCGCGCGAGCACCTGCTCGACGACGGGCCCCTTCGCGTCGGCGTACTGCTGGACGAGCTCCCAGCTGCGCCTGGCCAGTCCCTGCTTGGTGCGCTGGTAGAGCGCCAGGTCGTCCGGGTCGGAGCGTAGGTGGTCGCGGAACGCGAGCATTCGGTCGACCTCGACCGAGCCGATCGGGAAGACGTGCAGGTTCACCGGCGGGTCGGTGCGCTTCAGCAGGCGGTGCTCGTGCCAGTCCGGCTCCCGGTGCGACAGCTGGTAGCCGAGCTGCTCCAGCGACGCGACGTACGACGGCTCGTCGGCGGGGTCGGCCACCGCGAGGAGCAGGTCGAGGACCGGCTTGGCCACCAGACCCGGGACCGATGTCGACCCGACGTGCTCCGCGAGCAGGGCGTCGCTTCCCAGTGCCGCCGACACCTCAGCCACCAGAGCCGCCCCGGCAGCAGCCCACCCGGGGTCCGCCTCGGCGAGGAGCACCGGCCCGTCGACCCTGGTCGGGCCTCCGCCGACCCACTCCGGCCCGGCCACGATCTCCTCGACGCTGCGCCCCTCGGCGTCGCTGTCGGCATCGGACCACACGGTGAGCTGCAGACCCGCCGGTCCCTCGAGCCGGGCGTTCAGCGAGCTCCACGGCGTCCGGGTCGGTGGCGCGAGGACCTCGGCTCCGGCCCGGGCCAGCCGGTCGGTGACGGCGGCCGAGTCGGCCACCTCGAAGGCGACCCGGACCGGGCCTGCCACCCGCCGACCGACCTCGACCTCGTCGATGTAGGCGGCGTAGGCCGGGTCGGCGAGCTCGAGGGTGGCGCGGCCGGCGCCGAGGATGGTCAGGCGACCGCCGGGGGACTCGTACGACGCCTGCTCGGGGAGACCCAGGGTGTCCCGGTAGAAGGCCAGCGCGGCGTCGTAGTCCGGCGCGGTCACCGACAGGCGGAGCTCGCTCACCTCGTCGTGGTCCATGGTGCCGACGCTACGGGAGGATGGCCGGGTGACGGGACCACGACCACCCGCGTCCCGGCGCACCGAGGTGTCACCGGCCAGGTTGCCGGGATGGGTCGACCGGTTCGCGGCGGCGCACGGCGGCGCCGTTGCCGCGCGCCGCGACGGCGAGGTCGTGCTGACCGCGCAGGACGGGGGGCTGGCCCGGCTCACGGCCCCGTTCCCCCCGTGGCCGCTGCCGGAGACCTCGGCTGCGGTCGGTGACCCGGTCGCCGAGCTCGCGGCGCACGCACAACAGGAGCGGAGGGTGGGTGTCCTGCTGGTGCGGCTCGGCGGTCACGCGGCGGGTGTCTTCGACGGCGACCGGCTGGTGGTCAGCAAGGTCGGGTCGCGGCAGGTGCACGGCCGCAGCGCCGCCGGCGGCTGGTCGCAGCAACGGTTCGCCCGGCGCCGGGAGGGACAGGTGCGGGTGGCCCTCTCGGCGGCCGCGGACGTCGCGGCGCGGGTCCTGCTGCCCGACGTCGGCCGGCTCGACGCGGTGGTCCTCGGCGGTGACCGGCGCTCTGTCGAGGCGGTGCTCACCGACCCTCGGCTCGCCGTGCTCGGTCCACTGGTGGTTCCGCCGTTGCTCGACGTCCCGGACCCCCGGCTCTCGGTGCTGGAGGCGACCCCGGCGCGGTTCCGGGCGGTTCGGGTCGAGGTGGTCGACCCGCCACCGGCATGAGGAGGTGCGGTGCACACGCACCAGCGAGAGCCGGACTTGATAGCCCAATCGGGTGAGATGAGTCAACACTCGGCAAAGCACCCGGCGGCGCACGTCGGCTGTCCCTAGCGTCCACTCGCTGAACCCGGCCGCAGGAAGGGGATGCCATGGCGCTCGTGCAGACGCTGCAGGTCGTCGACGGTGACCTCGGCGAGCAGGCCTGGAAGCTGTACCTGCAGTCGTTCGACGAGCTCCGCTACCTCGCGGTGCAGCGGCACGTCATGTACGGCGACGAGTTCGACGCGGTGCTGGCCGACTCCCGGGTGGACAAGTTCCTGCTCCGCGGTGAGGACGGCTCGCTGCAGGCGATGAGCACGATGTCGTCCGACCTTCGCTCGATGCCCCTGATCTCACCGGAGTACTTCGCCCGCAGGTGGCCGGAGCGCTACCAGGCGGGGTTGATCTACTACATCGGCTTCCTGGCGGTGCATCCGGACAGCCACGGGACCGGGGTGTTCGGCGACCTGGTGCGGGCCATGACCGAGCCGGTGGCCCTCAAGGAGGGTCTGGCGGTCATCGACGTCTGCACCTACAACAAGGACCGGCTGCACCTGCCCCGGGCGATCCGCTGGCTGGCCTCGACCTGGGCCGCGTCGGTGGAGATGGCCGATCTGGACGCACAGACCTACGTCGGCTACGACTTCGCCCGTGCCGTCAGCGGCTGAACCTGCACGAAGTCGCAGTCCTCGGCAGCGACCGGCCGGCCGAAGTACCAGCCCTGACCGAGCTGGACGCCGAGCTCCCGGAGCAGGTCGCGCTGCCCGGCGGTCTCGATGCCCTCGGCCACCACGTCGAGGTGCATCGCCAGCGACATCGCCACCACCGCACGGACGATCTCCGCGTCGTCCGCGTCGTGCTCGATCCCGGAGACGAACGCCCGGTCGATCTTGACCTTCGAGACGGGGTAGCGGCGCAGGTGCCCCAGCGACGAGTAGCCGGTGCCGAAGTCGTCCACCGCCAGGGTGAGGCCGAGGGCGCGGAGCCGGTGCAACAACGAGGCGGCGACCTCCTCGTCGGCCATCATCGCCGACTCGGTGATCTCCAGCACCAGCATCTCGGCGGGTACACCGTGCCGGGCGAGCTCGGCCTCGACGTGGTCCACCAGCGAGGGGTCGCGCAGCTGTCGGGCCGAGACGTTCACGGCCATCCACAGTTCGCGCAGGCCGGTCCCCGCGCGCATCTCCCGCCAGCGGGCCGCCTGCCGTAGCGCCTCCGACACGACCCACTCGCCGATCTCGACGATCAGGCCGGTCTCCTCCGCGATCGGGATGAAGTCCAGCGGTGAGACCAGCCCCCGCCCCGGGTGCGCCCAGCGCAGCAGTGCCTCGGCGCCGACGACCTCGCCGGTCTGCACCGACACGACGGGTTGGTAGTGCAGCAGCAGCTCGCCGCGGTCGAGCGCGTAGCGCAACGCGAGCTCGGTCTCGACCCGGTGCCGCACCGAGTCGTGCATGGCCGGGTCGAAGACCATCGCCCGGTTGCGGCCGGCGGACTTCGCGCGGTACATCGCCGTGTCAGCGTCCCGCAGGAGGCTTTCCGCGCTGGCCGGGCCGAGCGATCCTCCGTGTTCCTGCGAGCTGGCGAGGCCGATCGAGACGGTGGTGACGAGAGCATCCTCGCCGGGGAGCGCTGACCGGAAGGCTTCGACGACCTCGGCGGCCAACCGCTCGCCGGTCGCCGCCGACCCGTGCCCCACGTACCGGGCGATGACGAACTCGTCACCGCCGATCCGCGCGACCACGTCCTCGGGACGGGTCACCGTGAGCAGACGTTGCGCCGCGAGCCGGAGCACGCGGTCACCGACCTGGTGGCCCCAGGTGTCGTTCACGAGCTTGAACGAGTCGAGGTCGAGGAAGAGCACCTCGACGCGATCACCTGCCGGCCCCGACCGAGCGAGCAGGTCGTCGACCACCTCGAGGAGGCGCGGACGGTTCATCAGGCGGGTCAGCTGGTCGTGGGTCGCCTGGAAGCGCAGGCCTTCCTGGGCCCGCGCGTTGGCCTGCACGGCGGTCACGGCCCGGACCAGCAGGAGGCAGGTCACCGCGACGGTGGCACCGGCGCCGATCCACGAGTGCACCCTGCCCTCGCCGTACACGACGACCACGGCAGGGACGAGCAGGACGGGCACCAGCAGCCCGATCCGAGCCCGCGACCAGGCGGGGACCGGCCGCTGCTGGACCGCGGAGAGGGCCCGCATCGACGGGTGCAGGGCGGCGGCTCCGAAGAGGGTGAAGGCGACCACGAACGGCAGGTCGAGCAGGGGGGAGCCGACCGTCTGGCCGTTCGTGCCGATCCAGGCGTAGCCCAGGTCTCCCACGAGGATGAAGACGACGGAGAACCCCAGCAGCCAGAAGGACGCGACCAGGCGCGCTGATGTCCAGGACAGCAGGATGGCGACGAAGACCATCACCGAGTCGATGACCGGGTAGGCGCCCTGGACCACCGCGGTGACCGAGAACCCCACCGCCTCGGCCATGGGCAGGGTGAAGAAGACGACGGCGGCGGCACCCACGGCGACCAGCACGATGGCCCCGTCGATGAGCTCATGGACGCCCCGGTCGTGCGCCTGACGGCTGCGCAGCAGCCCCAGGAAGGCGGCAAGCGTGGCGGCGTAGCCGGAGAGGGTGGCGATGTCGGCGAGCGGTGCCAGCGGGCTTCCGGCCAGAACCTGGCGCAGCACCGCCCCCGCGATGAAGGCGACGCAGGCAAGTGAGAAGAGCAACCACGGGTACCCGACCTGGGGCCGGTTGCGGACGCGCCCGACGGCGGCGGCGACTGCGGCGCCGGCCCCCATGACGGCGACCGGAGCGGCGGCGAGGTCGCCTTGGCGCAGCGCGACCAGCGCGACCACCATCGCGAGTCCCAGCGCGCAGAACAGCCACGCTGCGACCTCGTTGGTCGCTCGGCGCGGCGCGCGTTGGGTCATCACGGCTTGTACGGTCACAGCACGGGGCTCCATCCCTCCAGGTACCCATCGGTGGGTCACGCCCGGTGGTTGAGCCTCTGTCGCCGAACAGTCATACGCGGCGCAACTGGTGCATGTGCATCACGGAGCGTGATCACCCCGGAGCACGACGGGCCAGCTCAGCTGAGCATGGGGGTGGCGTGCTTGCGGTAGGTGTTGCCGAGCGGGCTGGTCCAGGTCTTGGTGTGGGTGTGCGGGTCGTAGTGCAGGCGCCATCGGCCGTGGGTCTTGGCGTTGTGGTGCTGGCGGCACAGCGGGCCGAGGTTGACCCGGACCGTCCTTCCGCGGCGGGAGTAGGCGGTGACGTGGTCGCAGTCGCAGCCGGCGGCGGGGCGGTTGCAGCCGGGGAACCCGCAGACCTGGTCCCGGGCGGTCAGGTAGGCGCGCAGCCGGTGGGAGGGCCGGTAGCTGCGGGCGCCGCGGTCGAGCAGGGCGCCGGTGCCGGGATCGAGGGTCCAGCGGACCCAGTCGCGGTCGGCGGCCATCGCCCGGGCCAGCTCGGCCGGGATCGCGCCGTAGCCGGGGACCTGTCCGGGGTGCTGCGCGAGGCCGAGCAGGGTGGGCAGGTCGATCAGCACCGCGGCTGTCTGGGTGCCGCCGCAGGAGCAGCGCGGCACCCGCCGCGGCCGGGCACGGGCTGGGCCGGTCGGCCCGGTCGGGTCGGTCGGGTCGGTGCTGGGACCGCCGCTCCTGTGTCGAGCAGGGTGTCGACGACCAGGTCGACCCGCAGCGCGTCCAGCCCGGGGACGTCGAGCCCGGCGGCCCGGCGGGCGGCCTGCACCGCGGTGGCCCGGGCGGTGACGGCCCCCCACAGCTCGCCCTCGACGTCGGCGGCCAGCGGCAGGTACCAGCCGGTGCGGCCGTCCCGGTCCGGGACCCGCTCGATCCGCCGCTGCTCGTGGGCGGTCCTGGCCCGCTCCGCCGCGGCGGCCGGGTCGACCCGCACGACCGCGTCCCGGACCGCGCGGCGGGTCTCGGCCGGGGTCTGGGCCGGCATCACCGGCAGCACCCGCGCCTCGACCGCGGCGGCGGTGGCCTCGTCGAGGCCCTCGGTCTCGCGCACCAGGTTCGCCGCATGCAGCCAGCTGATGCCGCCCAGACGCAGCGCGTCCAGGGTGGCCGGGAACCGGTCCCGCAGGTCCAGGGCCACCCGCACCCGCTGTGAGGCCGTCACCGGCGACAGCCGCAGCGCCGCCGCCACCTCGTGCCGGGCCTCGGCCGGGTGCAGACCCGAGCGCTTCGTGGGCGTCGGCGATCGCCGCGACCACCCGCACCTTCAGCGCTGCCATCGCCGACTCGGTGCGCTCGATCGCGCGAAGCAGGCACACCAGGTCCTCCGGCTCCAGTGCCTCCGGGCGAACCCGCTCCAGGACCAACGCCGTGCTGAGCTCTCGGACCGGACGCTCCGACAGGGCACGCACGGCCAGCGCGTCCGCGACCAGCCGGGCCCTGTCCATGACCAGAACCTACGAGGACCCCCGGACACAACCCGAACGGCAGATCAGCCGGAGACCGTGCCCTCGCAACGGTCCCCGCGGTCAGCCCGGGGGAGCGGTGACGCCCGCGGCCTCGACGGCATCGGCGACATGCCGGACCACGTGCACCCGGGCGTAGCGCTTGTCCTCCGCCGGCACGACGTGCCACGGCGCGGCCGGATGCTCGGTCCGCTCGAGCATCTCCTCGACGGCCTCGACGTACTCGCCGTGCTTCTTCTGGTTGCGCCAGTCCTCGTCGGTCAGCTTCCACGACTTCAGCGGGTCGTGCTTGCGACGGTCGAAGCGGCGCTCCTGTTCCTCCAGGCTCAGGTGCATCCAGAACTTCACCAGGATCATCCCCTCGGCGACCAGGGTCCGCTCGAAGTCGACGATCTCGTCGTACGCCCGGCTCCACTGCTCGGTGCTGGCGAACCCCTCCACCCGCTCCACGAGCACCCGGCCGTACCAGGACCGGTCCAGCACGGCCATGCCGCCCCACCCCGGCAGCACCGGCCAGAACCGCCAGAGGAAGTGATGGCGCTTCTCGTCGTAGGTCGGCGCCGCGAACTGCGAGACCCGGACGTGCCGCGGGTCGAGGTGGTCGACGAGCCGTTTGATCGCGCCGCCCTTCCCGGAGGCGTCCCACCCCTCGAACACGACGCAGAGCGGAGGTCCGATCTCACCACCGATCTGACCTCCCAGCGCCAGCCGGAGCCGTAGCAGGCGTTCCTGCTGCTCGGCGAGGTGTTTGGCCTCGGACTTCTTGGACAGGGTCAGTGACAGGTCGACCTCGTCCAGACGTCCCATGCGCCGAGCCTCGCACCCGCGGCACCATCGCGTCGACCGGTCGGCGAGACGGTTACGCTCGACGACAGACATCCGGCAGGTGACACAGCTCGGGAGCAGGTCTGGTGGATTGGTATCTCGCAGGTGACGACCCGGCCTCGGTCACCCTGCTCCGGCACGAGATCCGTGACCACCTGCTCAGGCACGCCGTCCCCGACAGCGACGTCTCCGACGCCCAGCTCATCGTCACCGAGCTGCTCGCGAACGCGATCGAGCACACCACCGGGCCGACCTGGGTGCAGCTCTCGTGGCTGCAGGACCGCCCGCAGATCGTCGTGCGGGACCTCGGGCCGGGGTTTCAGCTTCCGGCGGGGACAGATCCCGCCGAGCCGGATCGGGTCCCGGACCTCGAGGGCGACGGTGGCAGGGGCTTGTTCCTCGTCAGCCACCTCGCTCCCGCCATGGCGGTCGCGGCGCGCAACGGCGGGGGCACCGAGATCACTGCGGAGCTCCCGGTGCGCCGGGTGGCGTCCCGCAGCATCGACCCGACCCCCGCCGCCACCGGCGCCCTGCCCGCCCTCGACGAGGCGAGCCCGGTGGGCGGCTTCAGCCGCGAGGTCTTCCTGCGCGCCCTCGTCGTCCAGCTCTCGCAGGCCGTCGAGGACACTGCCGGCCCGGACACCGCCGAGGACGTCGTCGCCCAGGTAGGCCTCGCCGTCGGCGGCCAGATGGAAGCCGAGTTCCGTGCCGCCCGCGCGGTCGTGGACCGCCTCTCGCCCGACCAGCTCGCGGAGTGCTTCGTCCGGCTCAAGCACGCGATCGACGGCGGCTTCTGGGTCATCGAGGTCACGCCGGACCGCATCGTCCTCGGCAACACCCGCTGCCCGTTCGGGGACGCCGTCCGGATGGCCCCGGCGCTGTGCCGGATGACGAGCTCGGTGTTCGGGGGCGTCGCGGCTCGCAACCAGGACCACGGAGCCGCAGTCGTCCTGGAGGAGCGGATCGCCGTCGGGGACCCCGGCTGCCGGGTCGTGGTCTACCTGTCGGAGCCGTCCCCCCACGTCGCCCGGTTCGCCCACCGCTACGCCAGCCCGCCGCCCTCGGAGGAGGACGCAGCCGTCGGCTGAAGGGCGACCGACGCAAAGCATGGCGTAGGTGACAGAACCGCCTGCGCGAGAGCCTGGCGGTTCTCTATCCTCTCGCAGGAATCAAAGGTCGGACGCGGGGGTGGGACATGGGGTCATTCGGCGGCGGCAAGGGCTGGGTCGCGTTCGTGGTCATCGACAGCCTGGTCACGTTCTTCGGGCTGAGCTACATCTTCTTCCCGATGGGATCCGTCGTGGAGGACGGGAACAAGACCACCGGGATACTCGAGGTACCGCGGGAGGCCTGGGGCAGCTACGTCGTGCTGTCGGCAGTGGTCCTGCTGGTCGTCGCGCTGACGGGCTACCGTCGGGGAAGGCCATGGGCGTTCCGAGCGATGGCCTACCAGTTCGTCTTTCTCGTCGTCGTGGCGGCGGTGGAACCCGACCCGGTCGTGCCGACGATCTTCGCCGTCGTCCTGGCCGCCACGATGTGGTGGGGCCGTCAGCACTTCGCCGAACGGTCCGGCCAGGACGTCCTGACCGCCTGAGAGCTCTCGCGGAGGACCTACGTCGGCGGGACGGCGAGCGAGAGGGCGAAGTCGCCGGCCCGGTCGGTCCACCAGTCCGCGAGCTGCAGTCCGACGGAAGCGAACTCGCGCTGCACCCGGTCCCGGGTGAACTTCGCCGACACCTCGGTGCGCATCTCCTCGCCCGCGGCGAACTCGACCATCAGGTCGAGCGCCTTGACATGAACGGTCTGGGTCCTCAGCGAGCGCAGTCGCATCTCGATCCACTGCTGGTCGGCGTCCCAGACCGCGACGTGCTCGAAGGCGGCCGGGTCGAAGTCACCGCCGAGCTCGCGGTTGACGACGTAGAGCACGTTGAGGTCGAACTGCGCGGTCACCCCGGCGCTGTCGTCGTAGGCGCGAACGAGTCGACCCGGGTCCTTGACGAGGTCGGTGCCGAGCAGAAACGCATCGCCGGGGCGAAGAGTGGCGGCCACTGCCCCGAGGAACCGCCCCCGCGGGGCTGGCTCGAAGTTGCCGATCGTGCCCCCGAGGAAGGCCACCAGCCGGCTCGGCCCTGCGGGGAGCAGCTCGAGGTGGGCCTCGAAGTCGGCCACCACCGCGTGCACGTCGAGGTCGGGGTAGTCGCCGGTGATGGCCTCGGCGGCGGCAATGAGGGCACCGTCGCTGACGTCGACGGGCACGTAGCGCTCCAGGGTGCCGGTGCCGGCCAGCGCGTCGAGCAGCAACCGGGTCTTCTCCGACGACCCGGAGCCGAGCTCGACCAGGGTGCGCGCTCGGGTGGCAGCGGCGATGTCACCAGCGTGCGCCGCCAGGATCTCCCGCTCCCGCCTGGTCGGGTAGTACTCCGGCAGCCGGGTGATCTGCTCGAACAGCTCGCTGCCTGCGTCGTCGTACAGCCATTTCGGCGGCAGCGTCTTGGGGGTGGCGGTCAGGCCGGCGTACACGTCCGCGGCCAATGCGTCGCGCGCGTCGTCGTCGCGGTAGTGGCGGTCGATGCGGACGCGGGGCCCCTGCGTCATGGCTGTCCTCCGGTGGGGGTCGGTTGCAGGTCCAGGGCCTGCTGGTCGAGGGAGTCCGCGGTGGCCACGAGGACCGAGCGATCCGGTACCGCGACCCAGTCGCCGCCGTCGTCGGACGGCTCAGAGGCAACGAGGACGCCGTCCCCGGACGTGCGGGTGTAGAGGGTGTCGCCCCACCTCGTGGCGGCGACCGTGTGGCCGTCGGTGAGCAGGAGGTTGAGCCGGCCGCCGGTCACCGCCACCACCTCGGCGACGACACCCGCCAGAGCGTCGGCCGGTGGCCGACCGTCCTCCAGCAGGTGGCGGGCCAACGTCCACAGCAGGGCCGAGTCGGTCGGTGCCTCGACCGCGGCCGACACGCCTGCCGGGAGACGAGCCCGCAGCTGCGGCGCAACACGGTCGAAGTCGTCGAGCGCGCCGTTGTGGCTGAACAGCCACCGGCCGGCGGTGAACGGCGCCGCGCCGGACTCCTCTGAGGGGAACGGGTGGGTCGCGGACCGGACCGCGGCCAGGACGCACCCGCTGCTCACCACGGCGGCCAGCGACGCGAAGGAGCTGTCGGTCCACAGCGGCTGACCGCGTCGGTAGCGCGCCGGCTCGGGTCGCTCGGCGGGCGCGTACCACCCCACGCCGAACCCGTCGGCGTTGACGGTGCCGTGCCGTTGCTCCCGCGGCGCGTACGACTGGCGGAGCAGCCCGTACGGCGGGTCCAGGACGATCTCCGCGAGTGTCCTCGACGCCCCGACCCAGGCCAGGTGGCGGCACACCGGGTCAGACTCCTTCGCCGGGGCCGGCGTCGCGAGCGCAACGAAAGCCGCTGAAGATCTGCCGGCGGATCGGGTGGTCCCAGTTGCGGAACGTGCAGCGGACGGCGGTCCGGTCGGTGGCCCACGAGCCGCCGCGCAGCACCCGGTAGTCCCCACCGAAGAACACCTCGGAGTACTCCTTGTACGGGAAGGACCGGAAGCCGGGGTAGCCGGTGAAGCCGCTGGCAGTCCACTCCCAGACGTCGCCGACCAGCTGGTGCACTCCGTAGGCGGACGCACCGGCCGGGTAGGACCCCACCGGGGCCGGCTGATGGTGGCGCTGACCGAGGTTGGCGCGCTCGGGCGTGGGGGTCTCGTCGCCCCACGGGTAGCGCCGTTTGCGCCCGCTCCCGGGGTCCCAGGACGCGGCCTTCTCCCACTCCGGCTCGGTCGGCAGCCGCTTCCCGGCCCACCGGGCGTAGGCCTCGGCCTCGTGGAAGCAGACGTGCTGGACCGGCTGGTCCGGGGGCAACGGCTCGACCCGCCCCAGCCGACGCCGCAGCCACTCGCCCCCTTCCCGCAGCCAGAAGGCGGGGTGTCGCTTGCCCGACCGCTGGCGCCAGTCCCAGCCGCTGACGGTCCACCACTGCGGGTCCTCGTAGCCGCCGGCCTCGACGAAGGCCAGGTAGGCGCGGTTGGGGACCGGCGTGGTGTCGATCCAGAACGGCGGCAGGTCCACCTCGTGCGCCGGCCGCTCGTTGTCGTAGGCCCAGCCGTCGTCGGACGTGCCCATGACGAACCGCCCGCCGGGCACGAGCACCTCGGCGGGAAGAGCCGCCGCGGACGCGGGAGCGGGGGCGGGTGGACGGTCGTGGAGCACGGCTGCCCCGCGGCGGAGCTGATGGGTGGCCAGCATCGTCTCGTCGTGCTGGTGCTCGTGCTGCACCACCATCGTGTAGACGAAGCCCTGGTCCAGCAACGGGTTGTCCGGCTCGAAGGGAAGCCGATGCAGCGAGTCGAGCACCTTGTCGCGAACGGTCCCGATGTAGGACCGTGCCTCGTCCGGGGCCAGCAGGGGCAGTGTGGGTCGTTCGGCGCGAGGGTGCTCGAAGGCGTCGTAGATGTCGTCGATCTCGGGACGCATCGGGTCGATGCCGGCCGCCGAGCGGAGCAGCCACAGCTCCTCGTAGTTGCCGACGTGGGCGAGGTCCCACACCAGCGGGGACATCAGCCGCGAGTGCTGCGCCACCAGCTCGTCCACGTCGAGCACGTCGGTGGTGAGCGCGAAGCTGCGCTGCCGCACCCGCTCCAGCTCGTCCGCGAGCAGCTGCTTGAGCCGGGCCTCGTCGATGACAGTCATGTCTGCTCCGCCCGCCAGTCGTCGAGCGCGTCGTCGGCCGGGGTGCGACCTCGTAGCACGTATCGCTCCAGGTAGTCCGTGACCGGGCCGGCCAGTCCAGCCCCGTCGTCGATCCGTGGCAGTGCGTCCAGCACCGCCTCGAAGCAGTTGACGGCGGCACGTTGCAGCCGCGGGTCGGCGAGGGCGTCGCGGGCGACCGTCGTGGAGTCGACGGGACCGAGCTCGTCCAGGGCCGCGCGCGCCCGGTCGGCCGCTTGGGCGTTCTCGACCAGCGTGCTCGCGACCGCGACGGCGACCGGCCAGTGCTCGTCGGGCAGCGCGTCGAGGGTCCGCAGCTCGAGCCAGCCGTGCGGGCGCACCGGGGGGAACAACGTCGTGAGGTGGTAGGCGAGGTCGTCGTACGTCGGCGGCGCGTGTCCGGAGGCGCCGTCGACCCACTCGGCGAAGGTCATGCCAGGGTCCGGCACCCAGGGCCCGTCGGAGCGGCGGATCAGCATCACCCGGGCGTCCAGGGCGTACCGAGCCCATGCCTCGGCCGGGTCGCCCGCAGCCGGTCGGCCGGTGCGACCGGGGTCGATACGCGCCCAGACGTCGGCGCGGGTGCTGCGCAGACCGGTCGGTCGGCCGAGCCGCAGCGGCGAGTTCGCGAACGCCGCCGTCAGCAGCGGGGCAAGGTCGTTGAGCAGGTCCCAGCGGCGGCGGACGTCCCGGGTGTCGGCTCCGGCGTCGAGGCTGACCTGCACGGCTGCCGTGCTGGACATCATCACCCGGCCGCAGGGGTGGTCGGCGTCGAAGTACGCCTCCATCGCGACGTAGCGCGGGCTGTCGAGAACCCGCTGCACCGGGCGGGTGGGGGACACACCGACGCCGTGTCGGCTGAGGCGGTGGTCGCCGAGGAGCTTGTCGAGGTGGCGCAGGTCGTCGCCGAGGAGCTCACACGCGGCCGCGGCGGAGGAGGCGCACGCGGTGCTGATCTCGAGCTGGCCGCCGGGCTCGAAGGTGACGGTGCTGCCGCCCGGCAGGGGGTCGGCGGCGTCGAGGAGTTGTTGCAGGTCAGCAGGCTGGACGGCGGCGCGGGGGTCGTCATCGGCGTGGACGAACCACTCCGACTCGATGCCGACCCGTCCCGGTGGGCCGGTCTTGAAGCAGGTGCGGGTCACGAACCCATGGACGTCGTGCTCGGAGCGAACCTGCGCAGCCGCGTCGGGGCCCTTGCTCGGATGCATCGGCTGCCTCTCCCTCGGTCCTGGTGTCTGAACAGGCTTCTCGGTGGCCCTGGACGGTAAACCCGTGGTCCGACAGTCCCCTTCCGCGGACGCAGGCGAAGTCTCACTCCGGGCCTTCTCCGTTACACGTGTCGCGGCGCTGTCCGGCTACCGTCGGCGGCCGGCTCGGCGGGCGGGGCTGCGCGCCGAGCGGCGGCGGGCAACGACGTCCCGGATGGGCGGCACGACCAGGCCCTCCGATGCCATCCGCGCCCGCACCAGTCGCCGACTGCGCACGATGCCGACCAACCCGACCGCCCAGACGAGGTACTGCACCGACAGCGCGGCCCGGAACTCGCCCAGGCTGTAGCCGCCGCGCTCGCCGGAGTGCAGCAGGTCGAGCACCACGCCGACGAGCAGCATGGTGCCCAGCGCGGCGACGAAGCCGCCCACGTTGACGATGCCGGTCGCGGTGCCGAGCCGGTTCGGCGGGTTGAAGGTGCGGGCGTAGTCGAAGGCGATCATCGACCCGGGGCCGCCGAGGGCGAGGGTCAGCACCAGCACCACGATCAGCCAGGTCGGCGCAGGTCCTGGCCACGCCAGCACGAGCGTCCAGGCCGCGACGTTGAGCCCGATGATGCCGAGCACGAGCCACGAGCGACGCAGCGGATGGCGCTGCACCATCACTCCGACGAACGGCGCCGCCGCCAGACCGGCGAGGACCAGCAGGGTGAACAACGCCGACGCGGTCCGGCGGGGGAGCGACTCGCCGGAGACGAGGAAGGGGAAGCCCCACAGCAGCGCGAAGACCGTGCCTGAGTACTGCGAGGTGAAGTGCGTCCACAGCCCGAGCCGGGTGCCGGGATGCTGCCACACGCTGCGCAGGTCGGCGCCGGCCTGCCGCAGGGTGAGTGCGTCGGCGGGCCGGGCAGCCCCGGTGGGGGAGTCACGCACCACCAGCGCCACGAGCACGCCGACGAAGACCCCGAGCCCGGCGACCGAGAGGAAGGCGGTCGTCCAGCCCGGCCCGTGCAGCAGCGCGACGAGAGGGACGGCGCTGAGGATCTGCCCGAGCTGGCCGACCAGGCCGGTGGTCTGGGTCATGACCGGAATGCGTCGCGGCGGCAGCCAGGCGTTGACCAGCCGCAGCACGCTGATGAACGTCATCGCGTCGCCGGCCCCGACCAGAACGCGGCCGCCGACGGCCAGGGGCACGGTGTGGCTCAACGCCAGCAGCAGCTGGCCTCCGGCCATGAGGAACGCGCCGGCAGCGATCAGCCGGCGCGGGCCGAAGCGGTCGAGCAGCAGCCCCACCGGCACCTGCAGCCCGGCATACACCAGCAGCTGGAGCACGGCGAAGCTGGCCAGCGCACTGGCCGAGATGTCGAAGCGGCGGGCGGTGTCCAGCCCGGCGACGCCGAGCGAGGTGCGTTGCAGCACGGCCACGACGTACGCGGCCATGGCGACGGACCAGATGGTCCAGGCGCGGCGCGAGGAGGTCATGGTCCGCCCATGGTCCTCCCTCGAAGGGCATCGCTGCCCCGTCGCCTGGTGGAGCGGCGCGCACGCGGGTAGGGGGAGGACATGTGGTTCGACTCGTGGTCCGATCTCTGGCGCACCCTGATCGTCGGTGGCGCCTCCTACCTCACACTCGTCGCCGTGCTGCGGCTGTCGGGCAAACGGACGCTCGCCAAGCTCAACGCGTTCGACCTGGTGGTCACGGTCGCGTTCGGCTCGACGCTGGCCACCGTGCTGCTCAACTCCAGCGTGTCGTGGGCGGAGGGCGCCGTCGCCTTCGGCCTGCTGGCCGCCCTCCAGTTCGCGGTCGCCCTGACCTCGACCCGCTGGCCACGTGCACGGGGCGCCGTGACCGCCCGGCCGACGCTGCTGCTCCGCGACGGTCAGCCGATCCCCGGCGCCATGGGCTCGCAGCGGGTGACCCGCGAGCAGGTGATGCAGGCCGTCCGGGGATCTGGCCTGGGCAGCCTCGCATCGGTGGCGGCGGTCGTGCTGGAGACGGACGGGTCACTGAGCGTGGTCCCCGGCCAGCAGCTCGGCGACGGCTCGGCGTTGCAGGACGTCGTCCCACCCTGACCGGCGGCCGTCGTCGCGGCCGCGTCTCAGCCGACGATCTCGTAGCCGAAGGCTGCAGCGCTGCGCACGACGCGCTCGACGTCAATGGCTGCCGTCGGCGGGTAGGTGGGCGACTCGGCCGGCACTCCCACCTCGGCCACGAACCGCTCGAACTTCGCCGGCGCGGTGAGGTGCCAGATCCGGGCGGGTGCGTCGTCCCCGACGCGGAAGCCGTGGAGCACGCCTCGTGGCAGCACGACCGTGTCGCCCTTGCCGACGGTCCACTGCTGGCCGGCGCAGGTCACCGACATGCTTCCCTCGATGATGCCGAAGACCTCCTCCTCGTTGTGGTGGATGTGGCTCGGGGGAGCGAACCCCGGCGGCATGTACTGCTCGAGCAGCGTGAAGGAACCGGCGGTGTCCTCCGCCCCGGCCTTCAGGGTCATCAGGGACCCGAGGAACCACCACGCCCGCGACCCTTCTCCCGGGCCGAAGACTCGTCCTTGCAGCTCCCGCTGCTCCTGCCGTGTGTCGGTCATCTCCAGGTCCCTTCCTGCTCGGTCATGCTGCGTCCCCGTCGGACAGCAGCTCGGACCAGCGCTGCTGGCCCAGCCAGGCGTCGACGTCGTGCCAGGCGACCTCTGGGTGCTCCGCGTGCACGGCCGGCACGTCGACCTGATAGCCCTCGGCCTCGAGGAAGGCGTACATCGCCTGAAGGTCCTTGTCGGCGACGACCTCGAGCGGAGGTGCCACGTACCGCACGTCGCGCCCGGTCGCCCTGGCCAGCGCTGCGGCGAGCTGGTCACCGGTGAGGACATCCGAGGCGATCTCGACCCGGCGGCCCAGGAACCGCTCCCGCTGCTCGATGGCGAGGACGGCGAACGCGGCGACGTCGTCGACCACGGTCAGCTGACGTGGGGTCGAGCCGCTCACCGGCACCCCGATGCTTCCTGCTCGCAGCCCCGGCAGCGCCCATGGGGCGAGCACCATGTCGACGAACTCGGTCGGGGCCACCACGGTCCAGGGCACTCCGGACCGGCGGAGGTGGCGCTCGACGACGTACTTGCTCTCGAAGTGGGGGACGCCGGTTCCACGGTCCGCGCAGGCGACCGAGCTGTAGACGACGTGTCCGACTCCTGACTGCACCGCAGCGTCGACCAAGGTCTGTCCGTTGCGTACCTCGGCCGTCGTGCCTTCCGGCACGAAGGGAGTTGCCAGCAGGAACGCCGCGTCGACCCCGCGCATGGCGCGGACGAGCGAGGCCCGGTCGTCGAAGTCTCCGGCGAACAAGCGCGCCCCAGCGGACCGCAGCGCGGTCGATGCGGGGGACTCCGGGTCGCGGACGATCGCGTGCACCCGCTGGCCGTTCGCGAGCAGCCGCCGCGCGACTGCGCCACCCTGCGCCCCGGACGCACCGGCGACCGCGACAACCTTGCTGCTGGACATGCCCTGCTCCTAGGTCCTGAGTCAACTCCACTAGAGTCGACTACACCAAATATTGATTGGACGGTACTCTAGCGAAATGGACAGCGTCAAGAGGTCGTACCGCTCGCCACGTCGGGAGGCCCAGGCCGCGCGGACCCGCGACGCGGTGGTCGCCGCCGCCCGCCGGCTGCTGGCCGCCGACGGGCTGCGCACGACGACGATGGAGACCATCGCCGGGGAGGCCGGCGTGTCGGTGCAGACCGTCTACGCGTCGTTCGGCTCCAAGGCAGCGATCCTCATCGCTGTCCTGGACGGGGTCGAGGCCGATGCCGACGCGGACGGCGCGGCGACGTCGATCGCGACCGCGTCCAGTCCACGTGCGCAGCTGCGCGAGATCGCGGCGTTCCACCGGCGGCTGTTCGAGCGCGGGGCCGACGTGATCGCGGTCGCCCTGAGCGGAGCGGGTGCCGACCCGGACCTTGCGGCGCACGTCGCCGCCGGGCACCGCCGCCGTAGGGCCGCGCAGCTGCCAGTGGTGCGCGACTGGCATCAGAAGGGCGCGTTGCGTCCGGGGCTGCGGGCGCGTGAGGCGTCGGACGTCCTGTGGGCTCTCACCAGCCCGGACCTGTACCTCCTGCACGTCGCGGGCAGCCGCTGGTCACCTTCGCGCTACGAGTCCTGGCTCCGGTCCACCGTCGAGCGACTGCTGCTTGCCGACGAGGCCGATTGTCAGTGAGGGGATCGACCGGTCTCGGTGACGTACCCGCGCTGCTGCAGACGACGTCCGGGTGGACCGAGGAGGGCCCACCCGGACGTCAGGGTCAGGCGAGGTCGAACCGGTCGAGGTTCATCACCTTGTCCCAGGCGGCGACGAAGTCGTGCACGAACTTCTCCTGCGCGTCGTCGCTGGCGTAGACCTCGGCGAGCGCGCGGAGCTCGGAGTTCGAGCCGAACACGAGGTCCACCCGGCTACCGGTCCACTTGGTCTGGCCGGTGGCGCCGTCGCGGCCCTCGAAGGTCTCCCCGTCCTCGGACGTCGACGTCCACGTGGTGCCCAGGTCGAGCAGGTTCACGAAGAAGTCGTTGGTCAGCGACCCCGGCCTCGTGGTGAGGACGCCCAGCGGGGACTGCTGGTGGTTCGCGCCCAGGACCCGAAGACCACCGACGAGCACGGTCATCTCCGGGGCGCTGAGGGTGAGAAGGTTCGCCCGGTCGATGAGCAGGTACTCGGCCGGCAGGTGCTGACCCTTGCCGAGGTAGTTGCGGAACCCGTCCGCGGTGGGCTCGAGGGGGGCGAACGCCTCGGCGTCGGTCTGTTCCTGCGAGGCATCCGTGCGGCCGGGGGTGAACGGGACGCTCACCTGGTGGCCGGCGTCCTTGGCCGCCTTCTCGACGCCGGCGCAGCCGGCGAGCACGATCAGGTCGGCCAGGGAGATCTTCTTGCCGCCGGACTGGGCGCTGTTGAAGGTCTCCTGGACCCGCTCCAGGGTCCGGAGGACAGTGGCGAGCTCGTCCGGGTCGTTCGCCTCCCAGCCGCGCTGCGGGTCGAGACGCAGGCGGGCACCGTTGGCGCCACCGCGCTTGTCGCTGCCGCGGTACGACGAGGCCGAGGCCCACGCCGTGGCGACCAGCTGCGAGACCGACAGGCCCGAGGCGAGCACCTGCTCCTTGAGCGCCGCGACGTCCTCGGCGTCGACCAGCTCGTGGTCGACCGCGGGGACCGGGTCCTGCCAGAGCAGGGTCTCGCTCGGGACCAGCGGCCCGAGGTAGCGCTGGATCGGGCCCATGTCGCGGTGGGTCAGCTTGAACCAGGCGCGGGCGAAGGCGTCCGCGAACTGGTCCGGGTTCTCGTGGAAGCGACGCGAGATCGGCTCGTAGATCGGGTCGAACCGCAGCGCGAGGTCGGTCGTCAGCATCGTCGGGGGACGCGTGAGCGAGCCGTCCTCGGGGTCAGGAACCGTGCCGGCCCCGGCGCCGCCCTTCGGCTGCCACTGGTGCGCGCCGGCGGGGCTGGCGGTCAGCTCCCACTCGTGGCCGAACAGGTTGTCGAAGTAGCCGTTGCTCCACCGGGTCGGCGTGGACGTCCAGGTGACCTCGAGGCCGCTGGTGATCGCGTCGCGGCCCTTGCCGCTGCCGAAGCCGTTCCGCCAGCCGAGGCCCTGCTCCTCGAGCGGTGCGCCCTCGGGCTCCGGTCCGACGTACTCGTTCGGGTCGGCCGCACCGTGGGTCTTGCCGAACGTGTGGCCGCCGGCGATCAGCGCGACGGTCTCCTCGTCGTTCATCGCCATGCGGCCGAACGTCTCGCGGATGTCGCGGGCCGAGGCGAGCGGGTCCGGGTTGCCGTTGGGGCCTTCCGGGTTGACGTAGATCAGGCCCATCTGGACCGCAGCCAGCGGGTTGTCGAGCTCGCGGTCGCCGGTGTAGCGCTCGTCGCCCAGCCAGGTCTGCTCCGGGCCCCAGTAGACGTCCTCGTCGGGCTCCCAGACGTCAGCCCGGCCGAAGGCGAACCCGAAGGTGCTGAAGCCCATGGTCTCCAGTGCGCGGTTGCCGGTGTACACGATGAGGTCTGCCCACGAGAGCGAGCGACCGTACTTCTGCTTGATCGGCCAGAGCAGCCGGCGTGCCTTGTCGAGGTTCGCGTTGTCCGGCCAGCTGTTGAGGGGAGCGAAGCGCTGCATCCCCGCTCCTGCCCCGCCGCGACCGTCGTGGATGCGGTACGTCCCCGCGCTGTGCCACGCCATCCGGATGAAGAACGGGCCGTAGTGGCCGAAGTCGGCCGGCCACCAGTCCTGCGAGTCCGTCATGAGCGCGTCGATGTCCCTGGTGAGCGCCTCGACGTCGAGGGTCTTCACGGCCTCGGCGTAGTCGAAGTCCTCGCCCATCGGGTTGGCGACGGCAGGGTGCTTGCGCAGGATCTTCAGGTTGAGCTGGTTCGGCCACCAGTCGCGGTTGCCGGCACCCTCGGTCGGGTGGTTGCGGGGGCCGACGGAGGCGACCGGGCAACCGGCCTCGCTCTCCTCCGAGTTCATGTCTCCGACGACTGCATCGTGGTTCTCAGGCACGGGAATCCTTCCGGGGTGTAGCGGCTCGAACGGTTGTCAGGAACTGCGTGCAGTGGTGCAGGCAGAGCACAGTCCCCAGTAGATGACCTCGGCCTCGTCGATCGAGAACCCCTGGTCGTCAGCGGCGGTCAGGCAGGGCGTCTCGCCCACGGCGCAGTCGACGTCTGCCATGCCGCCGCACGACCGGCACACGACGTGGTGGTGGTTGTCCCCGACCCGGGCCTCGTAGCGGGCGACCGAGTTGGCCGGCTGGATGCGGCGCACCAGGCCCGCGGCCGTCAGCGCCCGCAGCACGTCGTACACGGCCTGGTGGGACACGTCGCCGAGGTGCCGGCGGACGGCGCCGATGATCAGGTCCGTGTCCGCGTGCGGATGGGCGTGCACCGCGGTCATCACCGCGACTCGGGGACGGGTCACGCGCAGGGCGGCCTCGCGCAGCAGCTGCTCGAAGCCGACGGTTGTGGACACGCCCCCACCCTCGCGCACATTCTGGAACGGGTCAAGATTCCAATCTGCGCAGCGGCACGGGCGTCGGGGTCGGGCCGGTGCACCGCTTCCCTGACGAGCGCAGATGCTGCTTTCCTGGAGCCGGCGCCCAGGGAGGTCCGCGCACATGTCCGCGTGTCGTCGTGTCGTTGGCCGGTGGGCCCGACGGCGCATCGTGCGAAGCGCCGGACGCGCCAGCCTGCCGTGGAGCTCCACGCAGGAGCTCAGCGATGCGATCGCCCTGGGCCGGCAGGTCATCACGGTGATGGCCACCGGCTGTCTCGTGGCGGCCGGTCACCTCTCCGGCCACGTCGAGCTCGGCTACGCCGGGGCGTTGCACGCCTTCGAGGCCGGCGCATTCTGGGTCTCGTTCGTCGACCACTCGCGACTGCTGGACAAGCCTCCAGACGAACCCACCCCACGACCGTTCGGACAGCCGCCTCGTCGTCAGTGACCGGTGCGGGCCTCGACCAGCCGGGCCGCGAGCTCCCGCAGCAGGCCGCGGGTGAACGAGGGCTCGGTGTCGAGCAGCTCGTCGAACGTCTCGCGCGGGATCGCTAGGAGCCGCGCGTCAGTCTTGGCCCGGACCCTGGCGATGCGCGGCGAGTCGGGCAGCAGCAGGGCCAGCTCGCCGAAGAAGCCGCCCCGGTCGATGTCCAGGTGCAGGTCTCCGCGCTCCACGACGACCGACCCCTCGAGCACGACGAACATCCCCACGCCGAGGTCGCCGGCCTGGGCGAGGACCTGGCCCGCCGGCACGTCGGTCACCCCGCTGCCGGCGACGACCGCGGCTCCGTGCTCGGTGAGGTCGGCGAAGAGAGGGATCCCCGCGATCGCGGACTCGGCCATGGCCGTTGTTGTACCAGGTTTCGGCAGCTGCGGGTCGTGGAGAGGGGAGGACCAGAGGTCATGAATGCGGGCGACAGGAGGTCTCCGTCGCGCCTGCCGCACGAGGACAGGACCGACGAAGCCGCAGGTCAGTGACCTGCGACTTCGTGTCCAGAGATGTGTGTCCGAGGGGGGACTTGAACTCCGAAGGGGACCGTCCGCGGGGGTACAAATAGGTCCGCCCCCGTCCGCTTCTGAGCGTGAATCTGACGGTTTGTGACCGCAGAGGTTCGCCGAGATCCGGCCGCGTCCAGCAGGACTTGTGACCAATCCTGTGACCAATCTGGCGATCTTGGTCGGTCTCAGCGGCCGTAAGCCTCGCGACGGTGCCGGACGTTGATGACGAGCACGAGCAACACGTCGTCCTCGATGGCGTAGATGACCCGGTAGTCGCCAGTGCGCACCCGCCAGAGCCGCGGCGTGTCGTCGCCGACCAACATCTTCGCCGCCGGCGGTCGAGGTTCGTCGGCCAGCAGGGCGATGACCTTGGAGATCCGGTCGCGCGCGGATCTGTCGAGCTTACGGAGCTCGCGGGCCGCTGCCGGTCGGAGCTCGACGCGGTAGGTCACGCCAGACCGAGGTCGGCCTTCACGGCCTCCCACGGGATCGAGGGGCCGTCCTCGTCGAGAGCCGCGCGGGCTGAGGCGATGTCCTCGGCATCCTCGAGGGCTTCGATCGCGCGGTCATAGAACTCGGCCGTGACGAGGGCAGCGACCCGCTTGCCGTGGCGGGTGATGAAGACCGGCTCGCGACTTGACGCTGCAAGCGCCTCGGAGAAGTGCTCCCGCGCGTCGGTCGCCGTCATGTCGCTCATGCACACATAGTACGAAACCGCGGTTACCGCGTCAATCGCTCTGGCCGCTGAAACAGGCCCCGGCGCCATCACGTGAGGCTACGAAAAGATCTTCGGCAGCTCGTACTCGTCTGGCACCCAAGGTGACAACGGTCGTTGTCAGCACCATCCGTACCTTCGCGGCCTCTCTCAACGATCTTCGCTCGTCGCTTGCAGGCAGCTCGTTGAGATCAACCCCAGCCAGTGAGCACACCCTTGTATCAAGCCATACGAGTCGCCAGTCTGGCCCCGGCGCGTGGCACACAGCCGCGGCGGTATCGCGAAAGAACCGGCACTATTCGACGCGGTGTGTGAGGCATCATGCGCGGATGAGCAACAGCGACGAACGGAACTACGCACCGGTCGGTGAGGTCCTCGGTTCGGGGTTTCGCCTGCTCCGTATGCCCGAGGGTTGGACGGCGCTCGAGGGCATTGTCCTGGTGAAGTGCCTGGATGACGAAGGCAGTCCGACTTGGGCATTCCGCGAGACGGAGGGCATCAACGATGAAGAGATCATCGGAGCGCTCACAGTTCAGCTGGAGCTATGGAAGGCACGCACCATCGAGCTGTACATCCCACGCGGTGACGATTGAGTGGCGCGATAGCTGCCGCTATGAAAGGGAGCCACGATCCGCAACCGCCCAAGACTCGGGCGCGTCTCAGGAGCATGCCGTCCTTGTCCAAGTTGGTCTGCGTGTTGGTGTGCGTCCTCGTTTCGCTTGCCGGGTGCAGGACTACTGTTGAGAGCGGTGCAGAGACACGGCGCGGCGAGACGAACGTCCTGACCGACCAGGAACTGGCCCTCGCCGTGTCGGTCGCCCAGGCCGAGGCGCAGGCAGACGGGGCGTCGATCGACAGTGCAACGGCGCGAGCCACGACAGGTCGCCTCAGCGAGCAGGAGACGCAGCGCGCTTGCGGGCGCGACCGGCTTCTGAGCATCAGGCTTATCGGGGGGTTTCAGAACATCCAGACGACTGGACATCTTGTGGGCCCAGGCGAGTCAATCGCGCCGGACGACTTCACCGTGCACGCCGTGCTGCTGACCGTCCGGCTGGACGACGGTTCTGTCTGCCTCAAGGGTGTGCAGACCGGCAAGGTCGAGCCGGAGCCTGGCTCTACCGAACTGACCCTGCAACCCGCCCCATAGGTGCCGCTCCCGAGCGAACTCATTCGGCACTACCGAGCGGCCCGCGCATCCAGCACGTTGTCATCGGCCGATGTGCGGGGCACCCTCCGCAAGCGCTCGGTCCATCAGCTCCCAGGTACTCATACCGAAGCCCCTGACCGAGTCGTCCCCGGCGCGAGGCGCGCTCGCTCCGACCCGCTCGAAGCCAACGTCAGACCAGTCCGGGTCCTGCTTCCGCAGTTTGGAAACGAACCATGACGTGACGGGCTGAGACTTCAACCGGAGGTTCGGCAGCAGCGTCAACTCGTCCAGGGCAGTTGGCTCCGGCGGGTTCGCCGCATCCCACTCCGCTTGCTGAAGCAGCGGGACTCTCGAGTCCCAATCGACTTCAATCCTGGCCACCCGCCAGACCGTGACCCGGGTTGCGCCGCGATAAATGAGAACATCCCTCGGCTCGAGGTCAGTCGCGTGCATCCATGACTTTCGCAGCGCCTTGGGCTTTGACTGCGGTCCCGTCAGTTTCGAGCGCAACTTGGCCAGGGCTCGTTGTCGCAGCAGCAGGGCGCCAGCATCTGCTTCCATCCAACGGTCCAGTCCCACCCCAGCGTCGATGATGCGGACGGCCCGATCTCCAACTTCGGGATCGAGGCGCCCTACCTCGGATTGAGCGGCTGAAAGACCAAGCCACAATAGGTGCCTCTCATCCTCGCCAAGTTCACCTTCGAAGTGCTCGACGATGGCCGCAGACGCATCGGCGTCCGAGACACCGCTGAGTAAGAGTCGGCGATAGGTCTCACGGATGTCTGACGTGGTGTCGTCCGAGAAGATGCCCGCGCCCCAAGTCCCCATTCTCAGAGCCTGGCACAAGGCCCAAGCACCAAGCGATAAGTGCCGCTCCCGAGCGAACTCATCCGGCATTCTGTGCGGGTGCACGATCAACTCCGGGCTGACCTCGATCAGCTCTCCAAGGGCCTAACGGACTACGCCGACGTCATCTCGTCATCCTCCGAGGACTACCCCCGGGTTGCGGCCGCCCGGGAGCGTCTGCGGGCCTCGATGCGGGGTTTCGTCGACACTTCCGTCGCGGTTACCGGGTGGGGCAACCCGCTGGTCCAGTTGGAACTCGACTTTCCTGACCCGACACAACCGGACATGGTGGTGTCCGTCGCCTGTGGCCGTCTCGTTCAGGCGCTACGAGCGCACGCTCTGGCGATCGGCGAGGTCGCGGACGACCCAGCACTGGTCATGCCGACCATCAACGAAGTGCGATCCAGCGCGCTGGCCTATGTCGAGGTTGTCAGCGAGGTCAGCGGTTGGGGCAACGTGTTCGCGGACCTGTACGACGACCCAGCACAGCAGTAGGTCGCCCATCGCTCAGCAGTGCCGTTCCCGATCTGATCCGGCACCATGCAGGGATGTCCCGAAACGAAGAGGGGAAGGCCCGCGCCGCCGGGATCGCCGAGCGGACACTGGAGGACGTCCACTCCTGGCCCCGCGAGCGACTCTTGGCGCTGGCCAGTGAGGCAGCCAGGACCAGGGTCGAAGTCGACGGCGCGACCTTCGACGTAGTGGTCGACGGCTACCCCGAGGGCGAACAGGAGGGGTACATGAGAGTCGTCGTCGCCGTCAACGAGGCTGGCAGCCTGCTGAGCGCCATGTCGCCGCAGTCTTGTTTCGAGGTACTACCCATCCCCGACGGCACCGCTCGATAGGTGCCGCTCCCGAGCGGTTCGATACTCGGCGGCTGGCCGTAGTCGCTTTAGCCTTACCCGGTGCGGGTGAACATCCGGCTCATCACCGTTGGGCATGTGCATGATGCGCCAGGCGACCCGGCCAAGGTGGCGCAGCTGCACCGCTGGCTGATCGACAACCCGACCCTCGATCTTCCTCCGCTCGACGTACGAGCCAAGGACAACGGCACCTACCGCATCCATGACGGCCGACACCGGTTCCTCGCCTACGTGTTGGCAGAGCGCGAAACGGTGTTGATCGAGGTCGGCCGGTAGGTGCCGCTAGCGGTCGAACCGACCTCGTGGGGCGGGGCCCCGGCCAGCCCAAGGCGCTGCTCCGAACACCCCGAGGTTCGGCTTGTCAGGCGAACCGCCCCAGATGGATGCGGTGCCTGCAACGACGAAGCCCTCGGCGTTCGCCGCTGCCACCATCGGCTGCCAAGCCGATGCCATCTCGCGCGACAAGTGACCAACAGGTGCGCCATCCACGTAGATCGCGACAGCGCTGCGGTCGTAAGGATTGTCTGGCTCAGGCACCAAGACGATCTCAAAGTCGCTATCCCGATGTTTGCGTCGCAATGCTCGGATGTAGTCCGCGTGGAACGACTCACCCACGATCTCGATGTCGATCATTGGCCCAGTCGCTCGCCTGAGGGACGGTGACCGCTGCGCCGGAACGGTCCGGAACAGGTTCAGCAGTTTGCCCATCACGCACCCCTCGTAGTTGAACCGAGAGTGGCAGTCAGAGCCGCGCCCTGTACCGACAATGACGGAGAAGTGCCGCTATGAAAGGGAGCCACGATCCGCAACCGCCTCCGACCCCGGCGCGTCTCAGGAGCATGACGTCCTTGTCCAAGCCGGTCTGCGTGTTGGTGTGCGTCCTCGTTTCGCTTGCCGGGTGCAGGACTGCTGCTGAGAGCGGTGCAGTGACACGGCGCGGCGAGACGAGCGTCCTGACCGCCCAGGAACTGGCCCTCGCCGTGTCGGTCGCTCAGGCCGAGGCGCAGGCAGACGAGGCGTCAATCGACAGTGCAACGGCGCGAGCCACAACAGGTCGCCTCAGCGAGCAGGAGACGCGGCGCGCTTGCGGGCGCGACCGGCTTCTGAGCATCAAGCTCATCGGGGGGTTTCAGAACATCCCGACGACTGGACATCTTGTGGGCCCAGGCGAGTCAATCGCGCCGGACGACTTCACCGTGCACGCCGTGCTGCTGACCGTCCGGCCGGACGACGGTTCTGTCTGCCTCAAGGGTGTGCAGACCGGCAAGGTCGAGCCGGAGCCTGGCTCTACCGAACTGAACCTGCAACCCGCCCCATAGGTGCCGTTCCCGGGCGAACGGATCCGGCACTATGCCCGGATGACCGTCGCCACCTGGTTCAGCCGCGATGACGAGACGGGGATCGCGTACCTGCGATTCCGGTCACCGGAGCAATGGGGCGACGTCGCCCAGTCTGAGCACGTTGATGTTGACGACGGGCCCGGGCTAGTCCTCGACTTCAACAGCACGGGGCAACTCGTTGGCATCGAGTTCCTCGACCCCACGCTCGCACCGCCCGGCGCGTAGGTGCGGCTACCAGCCGTCAGCCAAGGCATGATCCCTCCGTGACTCATGAGAGCGGTAGGAGCCTTCACTTCTCCCTCGCTAATGCCCGAGACGACGGGGCGACAGATCTGCCCCGGCTGCTTCGGCGCCTGGCGGACGAGATCGAGCTTCGGGCGATCGACCCGATGGACATCGTCGCGCTGGCAATCTCCGAGGAGATGACGGAAGACGGACCGTGGTGGGACGCCACCGTGGTCTGGTCTCCGGACAACAGTTCATAGGTGCATCCCCTAGCGGTCCTGGGACCAGGGAAGTCATCGGGCCCCGCGGCCGACGCAAGACCCAAGAAGCACGCCGGTGAGTCGCTTGCCCGATCGGCAGAGCGTCCACCGCTGTTCGCTGAAGTCCACAGACGCCGGCGTCTCCGATCTCCGGGTACAACTTCCCCGCCAACCCTCGCCAGCACGCGTCCGCCGACCTACCTTCGAACCACCGTCCGGAGTTGCGGAGGCGCCGCAGAACGCGTGCAGCACCCACCCTGCGACGGGTCTGGAGGTTGTCGTGTCTGCCGAGCCGATTCGCAAGGAAGCCTCTGGCCGCTACCTCGTCGTCGTCGACGTTGCAGCGCCGGGGGAGAAGCGCCGGCAGCTGAAGCGTCGGTTCGCGACGTACAAGGAAGCACGTGCGTGGCTTGCCGAGACGCGGTCGCACGTCGGCGCCGGGTCGTTCGTGCGGCCGCAGAAGGTCACCGTCGAGCAGTGGGTGACCGACTGGTTGCCGATCCTGCAGACCCAGGTGCGTCCGCAGACGTTCGACAGCTACGCGCGCAACCTGCGGCTGCATCTCTTGCCGGCCCTCGGCTCGCGACCGATTCAGAGCCTCAAGCCCGCGGACCTCTCGACGCTCTACGCCAGGCTGCTGGCCACCGGTCGGGCCGACCACGCGGCCGGGACCGGCCTGTCGCACCGCTCCGTCGCCTACCTCGCCACCATCGTCGGCAAGTGCCTGGAGGCCGCTGTGCGCGGCGACCTGCTGCCGACCAACCCGGCTCGACGCGCCGAGGTCCCGAAGGCGTCCTCGACCGGTCGCAAGCACGAGCAGATGCGCACCTGGTCGCAGCAGGACCTCGGCCGCTTCCTCGAGCTCACGCGCGAGCACCCGCACCACCCGGCCTGGCTGCTGCTGGCCACCACCGGCCTGCGCCGCGGTGAAGCATTGGGCGTTGCATGGTCCTCGATCGGGCTCGACGACGGCCGCCTGTCGGTCACCCGCACGCTGGTCGATCTCGACGGTGACCTGCCGGTGTGGTCCGACCCGAAGACCGCCCGCGGCCGTCGGTCGATCGCTCTCGACCCCGGCACGGTGGCTGTCCTACGTGCCCATCGGGTTGCCCAGGCCCAGGAGCGGCTGATGTCCGGCGCGGAGTACGTCGACCACGACCTGGTCTTCGCGCGGCCAGACGGCCGGCCCTGGCACCCGGAGCGGTTCTCCCGGACGTTCACCGAGCAAGTGGCCAGGCACGGTCTGCCCCCGCTGTCGGTGCACGGTCTCCGCCATTCGTGGGCGACGCTGGCACTCAAGGCCGGTGTGCACCCGAAGGTCGTCCAGGAGCGGCTCGGTCACTCGACCATCGGCATCACTCTCGACGTCTACAGCCACGTGCTGCCGTCGATGGAGACCGACGCCGCAGACCGGGTCGCGGCGCTGATTCTCGGCCAGCCGGGCGCCTGAGGGCGCCGGGACGGCCCAGCCGATTCGGGACTTGTGACCAATGTGTGACCAGTGGGCCCTTTGACACGTGAATCACAAGAGCCGCAGGTCTGTGACCTGCGGCTTCGTGTCGAGCGATGTGTGTCCGAGGGGGGACTTGAACCCCCATGCCCGGTAAAGGGCACTAGCACCTCAAGCTAGCGCGTCTGCCAATTCCGCCACCCGGACAGGTGCTGCGCCGGTGGGCACCGGTCTGGAGGACCGGTCCGGAACGCGGCAGCAAGACTAGCAAACCCGGACGGTCCCGCCCGCCACTGCCACCGGGGCCGTAGCGCGCTCGTGCGGCAGGATGTCCCCGACCGTTCCCACCGCCGAGGAGCCACCGTGAGCGAGCCCCACAGCGACGTCCCGAGCGCCCAGGACGAGGTCGTGGACATCTGCCGCGACCTGATCCGGATCGACTCGTCGAACTACGGCGACGGAAGCGGCCCGGGGGAGCGCACGGCGGCGGAGTACGTCGCGGAGCAGCTGTCCGAGGTGGGGCTGGAGCCGTCGCTCTACGAGTCCGCGGACCGCAGGACCAGCGTGGTCGCGCGGTTCGAGGGGGAGGACTCGAGCCGGCCGGGCCTGCTCATCCACGGGCACCTGGACGTGGTCCCGGCCCAGGCCTCGGACTGGACGCACGACCCGTTCGCGGGAGAGATAGCCGACGACTGCCTCTGGGGTCGCGGTGCGGTCGACATGAAGGACATGGACGCGATGGTGCTCGCGCTGGTCCGGCAGATGCGTCGCGAGGGCCGCCGGCCGCCGCGAGACCTGGTGCTGTGCTTCCTCGCAGACGAGGAGGCGGGCGGGAAGCTCGGCGCGCACTGGATGGTCGACCACCACCCCGGCGAGTTCGAGGGAGTCACCGAGGCGATCAGCGAGGTCGGCGGCTTCTCGGTGACGGTCGGGGGCCGGCGGCTCTACGCCATCGAGACGGCCCAGAAGGGCATCCAGTGGCTCCGGTTGGTGGCAGCCGGCCGGGCCGGGCACGGGTCGATGGTGAACGACGACAACGCCGTGACCGCGCTGGCGGAGGCGGTCGCCCGGATCGGGCGGCACGAGTGGCCGATCCGGATCACTCCGACGGTCCAGCGCTTCCTCGAGGAGATCGGCGACGAGCTCGGCTTCGAGGTGGATGTGACCGACCCGGAACCAGCGCTGTCGAAGCTCGGGACCATGGCGCGGATCGTCGGGGCCACCCTGCGGAACACCGCCAACCCGACGATGCTCAAGGCCGGCTACAAGCACAACGTCATCCCGCAGACGGCCGAGGCGTTCGTCGACTGCCGGTTCCTCCCGGGCTACGAGGACGAGATGCTCGCCACCATCGACGAGCTGATCGGCCCGGACGTCCGCCGCGAGGCCGTGATCGAGGACATCGCCTACGAGACGACCTTCGACGGGGACCTGGTCGATGCCATGGTCGGAGCGCTGCTGGCCGAGGACCCGGGGGCCCGCGCGGTGCCCTACTGCCTGTCCGGGGGCACCGACCAGAAGTCCTTCAGCCTGCTCGGCATCCGGGGGTTCGGCTTCGCCCCGCTCCGGCTGCCCGCCGACCTCGACTTCTCCGGCATGTTCCACGGGGTGGACGAGCGCGTGCCGCTGGAGTCGCTGCGGTTCGGCGTCCGGGTCCTGGACCGCTTCGTCGCCGCCAGCTGACGGCGACGAAGCGGCCGGACGAGCCGGACGATCCGTTTAGCCCACCGGCGAGCGGTCCGAGCGGTCGCGCAGGTCGACCGCGTCCTCGCCCCGGGGGCCCTCGGTGCGCAGGCGGCTGCGCCGGTACCCGTAGGCGGCGTACACCACCAGTCCGAGCGCCATCCAGGCGAAGAACCGCACCCAGGTCGCCGCGGTCAGGTTGAGCATCAGGTACAGCGACGCGAGGACCGAGACGATCGGCAGCAGCGGCACCATCGGCACCTTGAACGACCGCTCCAGGTCCGGACGGGTCCGGCGCAGGACCACCACGCCCATCGCGACGACGATGAACGCGAACAGCGTGCCGATGTTCACCAGCTTGGCCAGCTCCTCCAGCGGCAGCAGGGCGGCCATGGCGGCGATCACGACACCAGTGGTGATCGTCGTCCGGACCGGCGTGCCCGTGCGCTCGCTCACGGCCGAGAACACCGGCGGCAGCAGCCGGTCGCGGGCCATCGCGAAGAACACCCGGCTCTGGCCGATCATCAGGATCATCATCACGGTCGTGAGGCCGGCCAGCGCGCCGATCGAGATGACGGTGGCGATCCCCGGCCGGCCCACGGACCGGAAGGCCTCCGCGAGAGGTGCGTCGACCGAGACCTTGTCGTACTTCACCATGCCGGTGACGACGAGTGACACCGCGACGTACAGCGCGGTGCAGATCGCCAGCGAGCCGAGGATGCCGCGGGGCATGTCGCGCTGCGGCTCCTTGGTCTCCTCTGCCGCCGTCGCGACGATGTCGAACCCGATGAAGGCGAAGAACACCAGCGCGGCCGCGGTGAAGATGCCGGCGACGCCGAAGGGGCCGCCCGGCGCGAGCCCGAGGTCCTGCAGCAGCGAGGGGTCGGGCTTCGGGGCGTCCGCGCCCTTCGACCCAGCGGCGGGGACGAACGGCGAGTAGTTGCTCGCCTTGACGAAGAACAGCCCCGCGATGATCACGAGCAGGACGATGCCCACCTTGATGGTGACGATGACGGCGTTGACCTTGGCCGAGACGTTGATGCCGAGGCAGATGACCCCGGTGAGCAGGAGGACGATCGCAGCGGCGACCAGGTTGTGCCCGTCGCTGTAGACCGACTCGGGCAGCGTCACGCCGGTCTGCTCGGCGAGGTCGGCGAAGTACGTCGACCAGCCGGACGCGACCGTGGCGGCACCGAGTGCGAGCTCGAGGATGAGGTCCCAGCCGATGATCCAGGCGACCACCTCACCGAGGGTCGCGTAGGAGAAGGTGTAGGCGCTGCCGGCGACCGGAACGGTCGAGGCAAGCTCGGCGTAGCAGAGTGCAGCGAGTGCGCAGGCGAATCCCGCGACGACGAAGGAGATGGCCACGGCCGGTCCGGCCTCCACCCCGGCGGCCTCACCGGTGAGGACGAAGATGCCGGTCCCGATGACGACGCCCACCCCGAAGACCGTGAGGTCGAGGGCCGAGAGCTCGCGCCGCAAGCGGTGGCCGGGCTCGTCGGTGTCCTTGATGGACTGCTCGACCGGCTTGGTCAGGGTGAGATTCATGCGGCACCGCCCCGTCGTGTGGTGATCTGGCGGGACTGGCTTTCCCAGGCGGAGCGGCAGGCAACCGTCTCAGGCGGTGCGGACCACCCGGATCACCCGGCGGCGGAGCACGACCCGGCGGCTGCCGTCGGCGAAGAGCCGGAGCCGGTCGAGCTCCCAGTGGCCGTACTCGGCGTGGTCCGTCAACAGCCGCCGCGCGGCGCCCCGGCTCGTTCCGCGCGGCAGGTAGAGGTGCTGGTACTCCCACTCCGCCATCGCGTCCATCATGGCAGCCGCGGCCGCCCCGGGTCGGCAGTTGTCAGCGGTCCGGGTAGCCCGTCGCCGGGTCGGACACCTCGTCCAGGGCGCTGCGGATCTCGGCGGGAAGCAGGAGCCGCTCCGACTGCAGGGAGGCCTTGAGCTGGACCGCGGTCCGGGCGCCCAGCACCGGTGCCGTCACGCCCGGAGCGTCCCGCACCCAGGCCAGTGCGACCTCGAGCGGCGCCGCGTCCAGCCCGTCGGCCGCGGTGCACACGGCGTCGACGATGCGGCGGGACCGGTCGTCGAGGAACCGCTCGATGAACCGGGCGAAGTTCGGGCTGGCGGCCCGGGAGTCCGCCGGAGTGCCCGAGCGGTACTTCCCGGTCAGGACGCCGGCGCCCAGCGGCGACCAGGGCAGGACGCCGAGGCCGAGGGCCTGCGCGGCGGGCAGCACCTCTCGCTCGATCCCGCGCTGGAGCAGCGAGTACTCCATCTGGGTGGAGACGAGTGGCGCCCGGCCGTGGCCGCCCTGCTGCCAGGTCACCGCCCGCCCGGTCTGCCAGCCGCTGTAGTTGGAGATGCCGGCGTACCGGGTGCGGCCGGTCGCGACCGCATGGTCGACCGCGGCCAGGGTCTCGTCCAGCTCGGTCTCGTCGCTCCAGGCGTGCACCTGCCAGAGGTCGACGTGGTCGACGCCCAGCCGGGCCAGCGAGCCGTCGAGGGCGTCGAGCAGGGCCCGGCGCGAGGTGTCCACGACGCGCTCGCCGGTACGCCGGGAGATGCCGGCCTTCGTCGCGAGCACCAGCTGCTCGCGGGCGGCCGTCGACCGGAGCAGGCCGCCGATCAGCGACTCGGAGTCGCCGTCGCCGTAGCCGGCGGCGGTGTCGAGCAGGGTGCCACCAGCGTCGAGGAAAGCGGTCAGCTGGTCCTTGGCCTCGTGCTCGTCGGTGTCCCGGCCCCAGGTCATGGTCCCGAGGGCGAGCCGGCTCACCTTGAGACCGGAGCGACCGAGCCTGCGCTGTTCCATGACGAGGGAATCTATAGGGTCATCCACCATGCGACTCGGCGTGAACCTCGGCTACTGGGGTGCCGGCAACGACCAGGAGAACCTCGCGCTGGCGCAGGAGGCGGACCGGCTCGGCTACTCCTCCGCCTGGGCAGCCGAGGCGTACGGGTCGGACGCCGCGACCGTCCTTGCCTGGGTGGCGGCCCAGACCGAGACGATCGACGTCGGGTCGGCCGTCTTCCAGATCCCGGCCCGCACCCCGGCGATGACCGCCATGACGGCCGCGACGTTGGACAGCCTGTCGGGCGGCCGGTTCCGGCTGGGCCTCGGCGTCTCGGGGCCGCAGGTGTCCGAGGGCTGGCACGGCGTCCGGTTCGACAAGCCGCTGGCCCGGACCCGGGAGTACGTCGAGATCGTCCGGATGGCGCTGGCCCGCGAGACGGTGCGGCACGAAGGCACCTTCTGGACGCTGCCGCTGCCCGACGGACCGGGCAAGGCGCTGCGGCTGACCGTCCACCCGGCGCGGCCGGACATCCCGCTGTACCTCGCCGCGATCGGGCCGAAGAACCTCGAGCTCACCGGTGAGATCGCCGACGGCTGGCTGGCCATCTTCTTCGCCCCCGAGCACGCAGGCGAGCTGCTGGGCCATGTCGGCGCGGGCCGCGCCCGGGCCGGCAAGGACCTGGCCGGGCTCGACGTCGTCCCGACCGTGCCCGTCGTCGTCGGCGACGACCTCGAGGCGTGTGCCGCACCGCTGCGGCACTACGCCGCGCTCTACGTCGGCGGCATGGGCAGCCGGGAGCAGAACTTCTACAACCGGCTGGCCGTGAGCATGGGCTACGAGAAGGCCGCGGCCGAGGTCCAGGACCTCTACCTCGCGCGCAACCACCGCGACGCCGCCGCGGCCGTCCCCTTCGAGTTCATCGACCGCACCTCGCTGATCGGTCCGCGGGAACGGATCCGGGACCGTCTCGCCGCGTACGCGCAGGCCGGCGTCACGACCCTGTCCGTGGCGTCGTACGCCGGCACGCTGGACGAGCGGGTCGCGGCCCTGCGCACCATGGCCGAGGTCCTCGACGAGTCCGGGCTGGGGGAGTAGCCGATGGCCGACATCAGCATCCTCGACTCGGTGATACTTGGTGTGGTCGAGGGACTCACCGAGTTCCTCCCGGTCTCCAGCACGGGCCACCTCACCATCGCCGAGAAGGCGCTCGACCTTCCTATCGACGACAAGGGCGTCACCGCGTTCACCGCGATCATCCAGGTCGGCGCCATCGCGGCCGTCCTGGTCTACTTCTTCTCCGACATCGTGCGGATCGTGTCCGCCTGGTTCACCGGCCTGCGGCGGGCCGAGGTGCGCGGGACGTTCGACTACCGGTTCGCGTGGTTCGTCATCTGGGGGAGTGTCCCGATCGGGGTGATCGGCTTCCTGCTCCGCGACGTGATCTCCGGCCCGCTGCGCAGCCTGTGGGTGGTGGGGGGTGCCCTCGTCGCCTGGAGCGCGGTGATGGTCGTGGCCGAGCGGCGCGCCACCCAGGTCCGGCCGGAGCGCTCGATCACGCTCACCGACGCGCTGGTCGTCGGCGCGGTGCAGTGCATCGCGCTCGTCCCCGGTGTCTCGCGCTCCGGTGCCACCATCAGCGCCGGGCTGTTGCGGGGTCTGGACCGGGTCGCCGCCACCCGGCTGTCCTTCTTCCTCTCGATCCCGGCCCTGGTCGGAGCCGGGCTGTTCGAGCTCAAGGACGCCGTCCAGGAGTCGGTGCCGGTGATCCCGCTGCTCGTCGGCACCGCGGTGTCCTTCGTCGTGGCCTACGCCTCGATCGCCTGGCTGCTGCGGTTCGTGGCCGGGCACTCGATCGCCCTGTTCGTGCCCTACCGCGTCGTCGTCGGGCTCGGGCTCCTGGCCTTGCTCGGCGCTGGGGCAGTCAACTCCACGTAGTCCACGAGGTGAACCCGCGGCCGGCGGCGTACGTTCGTCCGGTGTGATGGGACGACGCGGCCGGCGGGCCGGATCGGCTCCGCTGCCCGGCGCCCGTGCTGACGGCGACGGGCTGCGCGCGTTGTCGGACGAGCACTCGGCGCCCCTGCTCGCCTATGCCCTGCGACTGACCGACGGCGACCTGCAGTGGGCGGAGGACGTCGTCCAGGAGACGATGCTGCGGGCCTGGCGGCACCCGGAGGCGCTCTCGCCGGAGACCGGCTCGACCCGCGGCTGGCTGCTGACCGTGTCGCGCAACCTGGTGCGCGACCAGCAGCGGTCTCGTCGCTCGCGGCCCACCGAGGTCGGCGAGGCGACGGTCGACCTGGAGCGCCTGACGGGCGACCAGGAGGATCCGATCGACCGGGCCGTGCGCGCGTGGACGGTGGCCGAGGCCGTGCGCAGCCTTCGACCGGAGCACCGGGCGGTGCTGCTCGAGACGTACTACCGGGGCCGGTCGGTCGCCGAAGCGGCGGCCGAGCTCGGGATCCCGCCGGGGACGGTCAAGTCGCGGACCTTCTACGCACTCAAGGCGCTGCGCCTGGCTCTGACGGAACAGGGGGTGCTCGAATGAGCGATCTCGGCTGCCGGGAGGCGGAGCGGTCCCTGGGGGTGCTCGCGGTCGGCGCGCTCGACCCCGCGGACCGCGCGGGGGTGGACAGCCACCTGGCACAGTGCCCGCGCTGCCGGTCGACCCTGGCCGAGCTGCGGGACGTGACCGACCTGATGGGTCTCGTGACCGCGGGCTCGGCCGAGCTGGCGGCCACCGGGTCCCCGGTGCCGCGGCCCGCGGTCCCGGCGCCCCCGCCCGCCGGCCGTCGCCGTCACCCGGCTGCTCGCCGGTTCGCTCGCGGCCGCGGCAGCCGTGGTGACGATCGCGGTGCTGATCGTGACCAACTCCGCCGGACCCGACGGTCCCGGTGATCGCGTGCAGGCAGTGCGGGTGCAGGCCACGGATCCGGGCACCAAGGTGGCCGCCGCGGTGACGCTCACGCCGGTCGAGGTCGGGACCGAGCTGCGGTTGCGGCTCACCGGCGTGCCCACTCGGGCCACCTGTCAGCTCGTGGTCGTCGCCGCGGACGGCCGGCGCACTGTCGCGGCGACCTGGCTGGCGACCTACGCCGGCACGGCGCGGGTGACGGGCACGACGGACCTGGCCCGCTCCGAGATCTCCAGGCTGGTGGTCGCGAGCCCGGACGGCGAGGTCTTCGTGACCCTGCCGGTCCCGAACAGGGCAACCTGAGCCGGCTGAACAGGCTCACCCGTCGATACAGCTGAACCGTCGGGAGCGCTGCTCCGTTTGTCGCCTGATCGCATCCGGAGGTACGCCATGTCCAGTCGGTTCGCTCTGACCGTCACGTCGTCCGCACGGCCCGGTCGCGCTCTCCTCGGCGCGACCATGGCCGCCGGGCTGCTCGTGCTGGCCGCGTGCGGCGGCAGCAGCTCCTACGGAGGGTCCGGAGGGTCGTCGTCCGGAACCGCCAAGCCGGCGGCTGCCGGCTCTGGCGCAGTCAAGGTCGCTTCCACCGGCCTGGGGAAGGTCCTGGAGACCTCGGCCGGCCGGGTCGTCTACCTCCTGACCTCCGACCCGTCCGGCACGAGCACCTGCAGCGGCAGCTGCCTGCGGCTGTGGCCGCCGGTCCTCGTCACGGGCACCCCCGAGGCCGCAGGCATCAGCGCGACCCTCGGCACGCTGTCACGGCCCGAGGGGCGGCAGCTGACGGTCGCAGGACACCCGGCGTACACGTACGCCGGGGACTCCGCGGCCGGCCAGACCTCCGGCCAGGGCATCACGAGCTTCGGCGGGACCTGGTGGGCGCTCAGTCCCGCCGGCGACGCCGTGACCCGCAGTGGCCCGGGCGGTTCCACCGGGAGCACGTCGGGCGGGGTGCGCGGCTACTGACCGGACAGTCGCGTCCGGCGCGGTCCTCGAGGCGGTGCGCCGTGCCTCAGCGGACGAACAAGGAGCCGTCCCGCTCCTCGACCTGGCCGCGCTGCAGCGGCAGGATCCGGGTCAGCGCGCGGTACCCTGCCCCGAGGCCGGGGATCTTCGCGAACACGCCCTGCGGCCCGCGGACCATCCGTCCGGTCCGCACGTCGTAGGCCGACTGGTGCCACGGGCAGACCAGCCGGTCCTGGTCGTCGAGCGTGCCGTTCGCCAGGTCCGCGCCGAGGTGCCGGCAGCGCCGGGACACTGCGAAGAGCTCGCCGCCGGCGTTCCCGACTGCCCACGGCCCGCAGCCCGTCACCGTCCCGGGTGGTAGCGCGGATGCCGGCCCGACCTGCTGCTCCTGCTTCATGGCGACATCGTGCACCCGGCGGCCGAGGCGGACCAGCCCCGCGGGGCCGGTCAGTGCCCGGCGAGGAAGTGAACCGGGTCGACGACGGTGCCGTTCTCGCGCACCTCGAAGTGCAGGTGCGGGCCGGTCGCGTAGCCGGTCTGGCCGACGACGCCGATCGGTTCGCCCCGGCGTACGACGTCTCCGGGGCGGACGAGGAACCGGGCCTGGTGGGCGTAGGCCGTCGTGACGTGCTTCCCGTCGAGCCTGCCGTGGTCGATCACCGTGAAGTTGCCGTACGCCGCGCTGACCACCGTCATGAGGACCCGGCCGTCGTCGGCCGCCCGGATGACCGAGCCGCCCGCGTAGTCGGTGCCGGTGTGCAGCTTCGTGTAGTGCAGGATCGGGTGGTAGCGCATGCCGAACGCCGAGGTGACGACCCCGTCCAGCGGCGCTGCGAAGTGACCGGTCCCGTCGACGGTCCGGCCGCGGTCGGCCAGCTGCACGGAGAGGGCCTCGATCTGCGCGCCGAGCCGGCCGGACTCGGCCAGGACGGCCTGCCCGAGTGCGACGTCGCCGGCCTCTGCGGCCTGCACCGCGGAGAGGGCGGTGGAGCGCTGCGCTGCCAGCGCGGTGATGCGGGCGTCGGCGTCGGCCAGGCTGCGTCTGGCCGACCGGTACCGGGCGGCGATGCGGGCGAAGTCGGCCTGGACCGACTCGCGGCTGACGACGAGCTCGCCGAGGCGCTCGTCGGCCCGGGTGGCGCTGTCCCCGACGAGCACCCTCTCGCCGGTCGGGGCGGTGGCGGCAAGGGCGTCGTACCGCGCGTGCCAGGCGGTGGCGACGCGCTGCGCACCGGCCACGTCGTACCCCATCGCGCGGTACAGCTGGGCGGTGTCGGCGGCGTCCTGCTTGAGCCGCGCCAGCACCGTCTTCTGCCGGGCGATCTCGGCGATGGCCTGGTCGGCTGCGAGGAACTGCTGGCCGGCCCGGCGCATCTGCGGGCTGGACTCCTCGTCGACCAGGTCGCGCGCCCGGGCAGTTCCGGCGACGACAGGGGTGGAGTCTGCCCGGCGGCGCTGAGCGCGCGTGCGGGCCGCTGCCGTCGTCGAGCCGCTGGTCGTGGCGGCCACGGCCGCACCGCCGGTCTCCGGCGCACCCGCACCGCCCGGGCTGCCCCCGCCACCCCCGTCGCCACCGCCGGCCCCGCCCGCGGCTCCACCGCCACCGGGTGCGCCCGACGGCGGCTGCGGCAGCGGGGGTGCGCCGACCGTGGGGCCGCCGCTGGTGGGCAGCGGCAGCGACGGAGCCGACACGCTCGGCACCGGGACCGTCGCGGTCGCGCTCGGGAGCGGCACGGTGAGGTCGGCCGTTGCCCCGCTGGCACCGACGCCGACGGTCGCCGCGGCCACCACGACAGTGGCAGCTGCCGAGGCGAGGGCGGTCACGGGCCGACGCATGGTGCACTCCTTTGCCGCGGGGACACCGTGACAAACGAGCCGGCCCGCGGCCGGTCACGGGTCCGGCTCGAGGGACCCGGCAGCGAAGCCGGGCCTACGGCGTGCCCGCGCCTGCCGGCAGGGAGGTCGGCAGCTTGGCCTTGGCCAGGAACGGTGCGGGGTCGATCGGCTCGCCGTCGATCCGGACCTCGAAGTGCAGGTGCGGCCCGGTGGCGTACCCGGTGGACCCGATCACGCCGATCGCCTGCCCCTTCACCACGCGGTCACCGGGCTTGACGCCGACGGCCGACTGGTGGGCGTACAGCGTGGTCAGCCGCAGCCCTCCGACCTTGCCGTGGTCGACGACCGTCATGTTGCCGTAGGCGACGTTGTACTCCGTGAGCAGGACGACGCCGTCGTCGGCGGCGTACACGATGCCGTCGGCCGCCCCGAAGTCCGTACCGGTGTGGATCTTCACGTAGTGCAGGATCGGGTGGAACCGCGGCCCGTACGGGGAGGTCACCGGGCCGAGTCCCGGCCGCACCATCTGCCCGCTGCCCTGCGGCGGCCGGGGGTCCTGGGCGAGCTTCCCGGCCAGGCTCACGATCCGGCTCGCCAGAGCCCCGGAGACGGAGGTCATGACCTGGTACTGCCGCTGGTCCTCGAGTGCCGCCTTCTGCGCCTGCTCGAACGCCGCCTCGCGGGCGCTGACGACCGCGGACACCTGCTGCTCCGCGGCCTTGGCCTGCTCCGCCCTGGCGGTGACCGACCGCAGTGCCGCGGCTGCCGCGGCCCGGGCCTGCTCCTGTCGCCGCCGCGCGGCACCGAGGCTGGCCTGGGCGTTGACGAGTGCGGCCCGGTCCTCCTTGAGCCGGGCGATCATCGCGTTGCCGGCACTGCCGACGCTCTGCAGGAACGCGAGCCGGTCGGCGAGCTGGTTGGGCGTGGTGGACGACAGGACCAGGGCCCAGTCGCCCATCGGCCCGTTGCTCTGGTACGCCGAGCGCGCCAGCCGACCGAGGTCCTGCTGGCGGAGCCCGATCCGGCTCTCGACCACGGCGAGGTCGCGCGTCGCCCGCTGCTCGGCCAGCACCGCGGCCTCCAGCTCGACCTGAGCCGCGCGGTCCGCCTCCTTTGCCGCCGCCAGCTCCTCCTGGGCGGTGCGCAGCGCCTTCCGGGCCACCACCAGGTCGGCCTTCGCCTTGGAGAGTGCGACCGAGGCGGCGACGAGGGCGGCCGCCTGGTGGGCGTCCTCCTCGGCCTGCTCCTGCTGCGCCGTCGCGATCTTGGCGGCAGCGTCGGCGCGCGCCTTGGCCTCCTTGGCCCGTGCGACCTGGGCGTTGGGCTGCTTGGCCGCCGCGCCTCCGGGTGCCGCGGAGGGGGCCGGGGTCGGGTCGGAGGCGACGGCAGGCAGGCACGTGGCGAGCAGCGCTGCGACCACCAGCGCCGCGCGTGCCGCGCCGGCGGCGGTGCGCCTCGACGGCACCGACTGCACGTTGCTTCCCACCCCTTGTGACCCCCCATCGGACGCTCGACGCGGCCGACCCCGCCCACCATGGTGCCCGCTCGACCACGTCTTGGCAGTGGAATGCCGCAGGTGGCGGAAAGGAGGGGGCCGAACGGGAGGTGCCGGTCTCCCGTCGACCGCCGGGGAACGGTGTCAGAGCCAGCCGCTGCGCCGGAATCCGCGGTAGAGCGCGGAGCATGCGCCGGCCATCACCAGCAGGACGACCGGGTAGCCCCAGAGCCAGTCCAGCTCGGGCATGTGGTCGAAGTTCATGCCGTAGATCCCGGCGATCATGGTGGGAACGACGGCGATGGCCACCCAGGCCGAGATGCGCCGCATGTCGGAGTTCTGCTGGACACCGACCTGGGCCAGGTTGGCCGTGAGGACCGAGGTCAGCAGGTCGTCGAAGCTCTGCACCTGGTCCGAGACCCGGATCGCGTGGTCGGCGATGTCACGGAAGAACGGCCGCATCCGTTCGTGCACGTGCGGGACGCTGCCGGCGGCGAGCTTGGCCAGCGGGTCGACCAGGGGGAGCACGGCCCGGCGGAACTCCACCACCTCGCGCTTGAGGTTGTAGATGCGCGCCGCGTCATTGGTGCGCTCGGGGGAGAAGACCCGCTCCTCGACCTCCTCGATGTCCTCCTCCACCTCGACGGCGATCTCGGTGTAGTCGTCGACCACCCGGTCGACGATCGCGTACATGACCGAGGAGGGCCCGCAGTCCAGGATCTCCTGGTGCGCCTCCAGTCGCTTGCGCACGTCCGCGAGTGCCCTGGCCCGGCCGTGCCGGACACTGACGACGAACGAGTCGCCGACGAAGAGCATGACGTCGCCCAGCTCTATCTGCTGGGTGTCCTCGTCGTAGCGCACGGTCTTGAGGACGAGGAACAGCGAGTCGTCGTACTCCTCCAGCTTGGGGCGCTGGTGAGCGTTGAGGGCGTCCTCGACGGCCAGCTTGTGCAGGCCGAACTCGACCGCGACCTGGTCCAGCTCGTCCTGCGTCGGGTCGTGGAGTCCCACCCACATGAAGCTGCGGTCGCGGGTCCTTGCCGTGGCCAGCGCCCGGGCCCAGGAGCCATCGGCGACCTCACGGACCCCGTGGTGGTAGAGGGCGCTGTCGACGATCACGGTGCCATCGTGCCTCACTCGTAGACTGCAGCGCTGTGACCACCGTCCTGCTCGTCCGGCACGGCCGCACGACCGCGAACGGTGCCGGGGTCCTCGCGGGATGGACCGAAGGCGTCGGCCTGGACGAGTCCGGCCGCGCGCAGGTCACCGCCCTCGCCGGCCGGCTCGCCGCCGTACCGCTGGCTGCGGTGGTCACCAGCCCGCTGCAACGCTGCCTGGAGACCGTCGACCTCATGCTCGCCGGACACGATCCGGTGGCCCGACACGTCGACGACCGGGTGGGCGAGGTCCGCTACGGCGACTGGACCGGCGGCGAGCTGAAGAAGCTGGCCAAGGACCCGCTGTGGAAGGTCGTCCAGTCGCACCCGTCGGCGATGACCTTCCCCGGCGAGGGCGGCGAGTCGATGCGCGACATGCAGGTCCGGGCCGTCGGCGCGGTCCGCGAGTGGAACGCCCGACTCGGGCCCGATGCGGTCTACGTCGTGGTCTCGCACGGTGACATCATCAAGGCGGTGCTGGCCGACGCGCTCGGCATGCACCTCGACCAGTTCCAGCGGCTGGTGGTCGACCCCTCGTCGGTCAGCGTGGTCACCTACACCGAGCTCCGGCCGTTCGTCGTCCGGGTCAACGACCTGGGCAGCGATCTCGGTTTCCTGGTGCCACGTACCAAGACCCGGCGCCGCCGCAAACCGTCCTCGGACGCTGCCGTCGGCGGCGGTTCGGGCGCGACGTCCTGACGCGTCACCCCCGCCGCGTCACCACATAGGGTCTCTGCATGCCGCGCATCGTCTTCGAGTACGACCCGCCTGAGCGATTCGTCGCGGGCACGGTCGGCGAGCCGGGCCAGCGGACCTTCTTCCTGCAGGCCCGCGACGGTGGCCGGCTGACGACCGTGTCGCTGGAGAAGCAGCAGGTGTCCGTCCTCGCCGAGCGGGTGGACGCCCTGCTCGACGAGGTCGTACGCCGGTCGGCGGGCGAAGCCGGCGTGCCGGCCGTCACCCCGGCCGACGCCGCTGACACCGCACCGCTGGACGCGCCCATCGAGGAGGAGTTCAAGGTCGGGACCATGGCGCTGGCCTGGGACGGTGACGACGAGGTCGTCGTCATCGAGGCCCAGGCGCTGACCGAGGACGACGACGAGGACGACGAGACACCGCTCATCACCGAGGAGGACGAGGACGGCCCGCCGTTGCTCCGGGTGCGGATCTCCGGGGGCGCCGCCCGCGCGTTCGTCAGCCGGGCCCTTGCGCTGGTGGCCGCCGGCCGCCCGCCGTGCCCCTTCTGCGGCGGCCCGTTGGACGCCGGCGGCCACGTCTGCCCGCGGGCCAACGGCTACCGCCGCTGATCCCACCCGGTGCTCGGGAGCGCCGTTCGACGTCGGCACGGTGGCCCTGCGCCCGGCGGACCGGTTTGCCAGACTGGGTGCGGTGACGGCCGGGCTGGACCTCGACGCGGCGCTCGCGCTGCTGCGCGAGGGCACCATCTCCGTCGAGGGGCGGCTGGTCGACGCCTCGAACGCCACTCTCTTCTGTGAGATCGGCCATGACGGCGTCCAGGCCCGGTGCGTATACAAGCCGGTCGCAGGGGAGCGCCCGCTGTGGGACTTCCCGGACGGCACGCTCGCGGGGCGCGAGGTCGCCGCGTTCGCGGTGTCCGAGTCCGGCGGTTGGGGCGTGGTGCCCCCGACCGTGCTGCGGGACGGACCGTTCGGGCCGGGCATGGTGCAGCTCTGGATCGACACCGTCGACGACCCGGACCTGGTCGACGTGATGGCTCCCGAGCACCTGCCCGCCGGGTGGCTGCGGGTACTCGACGCCCTCGGGTCGGACGGTGAACCGGTCGTGCTCGGGCACGCCGACGATCCGCGCCTGCGACGGATGGCCGTCCTCGACGTCGTCCTGAACAACGGCGACCGCAAGGGCGGCCACGTCCTGGTCGAGGCCGACGGCCGGGTGCGCGGGGTCGACCACGGCGTCTCCTTCCACGTCGAACCGAAGCTGCGCACCGTCCTGTGGGGGTGGGCCGGCGACCGGCTCAGCGCCACCGAGGTCGAGACGCTGCAACGGATCCACGCCGAGCTGGACGGGGCGCTGGGCAGCGCGCTGGCGGAGCTGGTCAGCCGGACCGAGCTGCGCGCCACCCAGCGGCGGGTGGACCGCCTCCTGTCGGAGTGCCGGCTGCCGTTCCCCGTGGACGGCTGGCCGGCGATCCCGTGGCCGCCGTTCTGAGCCGGTCGCCGTGATCCGCCCGTCGGCCGTTTCCCGCGACCGGCATGACCGGCACGTAGGATCCGGCCGTGCAGTCCTGGTCCGCCCCCGACGTCCCCGACCTGCCCGGCGAGGGTCTGCCGCTGCGGCTCTACGACACCGCGGGTCGCGAGGTCCGGCCGACCGCTCCCGGTCCCACTGCGCGGATGTACGTGTGCGGCATCACGCCGTACGACGCCACGCACCTCGGCCACGCAGCGACCTTCGTCGCCTTCGACCTGGTCCACCGGGTCTGGCGCGACGCCGGCCACGACGTGCACTACGTGCAGAACGTCACCGACATCGACGACCCGCTGCTGGAGCGAGCGGTCCGCGACGGGCAGGACTGGGCCGCGCTGGCACTGCGCGAGACCGCCCTGTTCCGCGAGGACATGGCGGCGCTGTCCGTCCTTCCCCCGAGGCACTACGTCGGTGCGGTGGAGGCGATCCCCGGCATCGTCGACGTCATCCGGCGGCTGCGCGAGCAGGGCGTCGCGTACGACGTCGACGGCGACACGTACTTCTCCGTCCACGCCGATCCGCGCTTCGGCGGCGTCGGCAACCTCGACGACGAGACCATGACCCGGCTGTCCGCCGAGCGCGGCGGGGACCCGGAGCGGCCCGGCAAGAAGCACCCGCTGGACTGCCTGCTCTGGCAGTCGGTCCGCCCCGGCGAGCCGTCCTGGGAGACGCACGACCCCGAGCTGCCCGACGGCCGGCCGGGCTGGCACGTCGAGTGCGCGGCGATCGCGCTGGACCTGCTCGGCGACGGGTTCGACGTGCAGGGCGGTGGCAGCGACCTGGTGTTCCCGCACCACGAGATGAGCGCGTCCGAGGCGCAGGTGCTGACCGGGCGCTGGCCGTTCGCCCGCCACTACGTGCACGCCGGCATGGTCGGGCTCGACGGCGAGAAGATGTCGAAGTCCCGGGGCAACCTGGTGTTCGTGTCCAGTCTCCGGCGCGAGGGTCGGGACCCGGCAGCGATCCGGCTCGCGCTGCTGGCCCACCACTACCGCACCGACTGGAGCTGGAGCGCCGACGACCTCACCGCGGCAGAGGCCCGGTTGCAGCGGTGGCGCGACGCGGTCGCCCTGCCGGCCGGACCTCCCGCGGACGGGATGCTCGCCGACGTACGCCGGCACCTCGCCGACGACCTGGACGCACCCGCCGCGCTCGCCGCCGTCGACCGCTGGGTCGAGGAGGCGACGACCCGGGGAGGCGACGACGAGGCCGCGCCCGGACTCGCGCGCCGCACCGTCGACGCCCTGCTGGGCGTCCGGCTCTAGGTCAGCGCCCGAGCCGGGCGTAGGTCCGCTCGGCGCGCTCCTTGGCGGGGCGCCACCACTCCTCGTGCTCGCGGTACCAGTCGACGGTCGCCGCGAGCCCGGCGCGCACGTCGACGTACTGCGGGGCCCACCCCGTCTCCGCCCGCAGCTTCGAGGAGTCGATGGCGTACCGCAGGTCGTGCCCGGGCCGGTCGCTGACCAGGTCGTACCAGTCCGAGGGCCGGCCCATGATCTCCAGCAACGTCTCGACGACCTCGCGGTTGTTCCGTTCGCCGTCGGCCCCGATCAGGTAGGTCTCGCCGACGCGGCCCTGCTCGACGATCGTCACCACGGCGTCGTTGTGGTCGTCCACGTGGATCCAGTCGCGGACGTTGAGGCCCTGCCCGTAGAGCTTGGGCTTGACCCCGCTGAGCACGTTGGTGATCTGGCGCGGGATGAACTTCTCGACGTGCTGGAAGGGGCCGTAGTTGTTCGAGCAGTTGGACAGGGTGGCCTGCACGCCGAAGGACCGCACCCAGGCCCGCACCAGCAGGTCGGCGGAGGCCTTGGTGGCGGAGTACGGGCTGGACGGGTTGTACGGCGTCCGCTCGGTGAACCGCTGCGGGTCGTCGAGCTCGAGGTCGCCGTAGACCTCGTCGGTGGACACATGGTGCAGCCGGACGTCGTGCCGGCGGACCGCCTCGAGCAGGCGGTAGGTGCCGATGACGTTGGCCTCCAGGAACGGCCAGGGGTCGTCGAGGGAGTTGTCGTTGTGCGACTCCGCGGCGAAGTGGACCACGACATCGCTGTCGGCGACGAGGCGGTCGACCAGGTCCGCGTCGGCGACGCTGCCCTGCACCAGCTCGACCCGGTCGGACACGGGGTCGAGGTTCGCGGCGTTGCCGGCGTAGGTCAGGGCATCCAGCACCCGCACCTGCCAGTCCGGCCGGATGGTGGCGGTCCTCAGCACGAAGTTCGTGCCGATGAACCCGGCACCTCCGGTGACGAGCATCTTCATGAGTCGATCTCCTCGGGGGACTCGGCGGGGTGGACGTCGTGGCTGCGCAGCCCTGGGGGCTCGGGCGAGGCGCCGCCGGACCAGCCGCGGAACTCGACCTCGAGGCTGAAGCGGTGCGCCAGGTAGCGGTGGTCGGACAGGGCGAGCGGGTCGCCGGCCGCGTCGACCGCGACCCGGCGCACGAGCAGCAGGGCGCTGCCGACGGGCGTGTCGAGCAGGCCGGCGTCCACGCCGGTGGCGACGGCGGCCGTCACCGTCTGCCGGACGGCGTCGATGCCATGGCCGAGGCGCCGGAGGCTGCCCCAGATGCCGACCACCTCGGCGTCGCGCCGGCTCACGTCGCCGGCCAGGCGGGCGGGGACCGACTCGTCCACGAGGTCGAGCGGGGCCGCGTCGACGGTGCGGACCGAGCGGCTCGTCAGGACCTCGTCGCCGGGGGTCAGCCGCAGAGCCTCGGCGACGGCCGGGGAGGCGGGGCCGAAACCGAACTCCACGACCCGGCGGGACACCGTCTTGCCGGCGGTGGCCACGGCGGACTCCGCGTGCCGGAAGGTGCCCACGGCCAGCGACTGGTGGAAGGTCCCTGCGGTCGCGAACCAGCCGGCTCCGCGGCGGCTCTCCAGCAGCCCCTGCCCGCGCAGCTCCTCCAGGGCCCGGCGGACCGTCACCCGGCTCACCCCGTAGCGGGCACCGAGCGCCGCCTCGCTCTCGAGCGCGCCACCTGGCCCGAGGTCACCGAGGGCGACCCGCTCGCGCAGCTGCTGCGCCACGGTGGCGGCCCGACCTGTCATACCGGCACCATACAGGTATGAGACAGGTGGGTCAGTGCGGGGGGTCGTCCCCGCGGCGGCGGAGGTACCGCTCGAACTCGCGGGCGATCGCGTCGCCGGACGCCTCAGGCGCCTCGGTGAGGTCCTTCGCCTCCTCGAGCGACCGGACGTACTCGGCCACCTCCGCGTCCTCGGCTGCCAGCTCGTCGACCCCGCGCTCCCAGGCTCGGGCGTCCTCCGGGAGGTCGCCGAGCGGGATCGGGACGTCGAGCAGGTCCTCGATGTGGCGCAGCAGGGCCAGGGTGGCCTTGGGACACGGCGGCTGCGCGACGTAGTGCGGCACCGCGGCCCAGATCGACAGGGCCGGTACGCCGGCCCGGGTGCACGCGTCCTGGACGATCCCGACGATGCCGGTCGGCCCCTCGTACCTCGACGGCTCGAGGTGCAGCGAACGGGAGACCGCCTCGTCGGAGGAGGTCCCCGTGACCGGAACCGGCCGGGTGTGCGGGGAGTCGGCGAGCAGAGCGCCCAACGTCACCACCATCTCCACCCCGAGCTCGTGGCAGACGCCGAGGATCTCCTGGGTGAACTGCCGCCAGCGCATGTTCGGCTCGATGCCGCGGATCAGGACGACGTCGCGGCCGAGGTCGGGCAGCCGGGCGAAGGACACCCGGGTCGTCGGCCAGGAGATCAGGCGGCGGCCGTCGTCGCCCTGGGCGACCGTGGGCCGGTTGACCTGGTAGTCGTAGTAGTCCTCCGGGTCCAGCTCGGTGAGCGGGACGGCCTCCCACACCTGCTCGAGGTGCTCGACGGCCGAGGTGGCCGAGTCGCCGGCGTCGTTCCATCCCTCGAAGGCGGCGATGAGGAGCGGGTCGACGAGCACGGGGTAGTCGTCGAGCTCGATCACTCGGCACGCTCCTCGCTGATCGGTCGGCCCTTCAGTGGTGCCCGGACGGCGGGCACGCTCAGCGTACGACGACGGGAGTACCTACACTCGCTCGCGATGTCCACAACCCGCGTGTCGAGCACAGCGGCCGGCCTCCGCGAGGCGCTGGCCACCCGCGTCGTCGTCGCCGACGGCGCCATGGGGACGATGCTGCAGGCCCAGGACCCCTCGCTGGAGGACTTCGAGGGGCACGAAGGCTGCAACGAGGTCCTCAACGTGACCCGGCCGGACATCGTCCGGGCGGTGCACGAGGCCTACCTCGACGTCGGGGTGGACGCGGTCGAGACGAACACCTTCGGCGCCAACCTGGGCAACCTCGCCGAGTACGGCATCGAGGCCAGGATCGAGGAGCTCGCCGAGGCCGGCGCCCGGATCGCGCGGGAGGCGGTGGACGACCGCTCCACCGCCGGCCAGCCGCGCTGGGTCATCGGGTCCGTCGGACCGGGGACGAAGCTGCCGACCCTGGGCCACGTCCCGTTCGCGGTGCTGCGCGACGCCTACCAGGCGCAGGTCCGCGGGATGCTGGTCGGCGGGGTCCACGCCGTGCTGGTGGAGACCGCCCAGGACCTGCTCCAGGCCAAGGCCGCGGTCATCGGTGCCCGGCGGGCCCTGGCCGCCGCCGGGTCCGACGCCCCCCTGATGTGCCAGGTCACGGTGGAGACGACCGGCACCATGCTGCTGGGCTCGGAGATCGGCGCGGCGCTGACGGCCCTCGAGCCGCTCGGCATCGACGTCCTCGGACTCAACTGCGCCACCGGCCCGACGGAGATGAGTGAGCACCTGCGGCACCTGTCCCGGCACGCCCGGGTTGCGCTGTCGTGCATGCCCAACGCCGGGCTGCCGGTGCTCGGCCGCGACGGTGCCTCGTACCCGCTGACGCCGAGCGAGCTCGCCGACGCCCACGACCACTTCACGACCGACTTCGGGCTGGCCCTGGTCGGCGGCTGCTGCGGCACCACGCCCGAGCACCTTCGCCAGGTGGTGGAGCGGGTCGGCGGCCGTGGCCTGAGCCCACGGCGGCCGCGACCGGAGGCCGGCGTGGCGTCGCTGTACCAGCAGGTGCCCTTCCGGCAGGACACGTCGTTCCTGTCGATCGGGGAGCGCACCAACGCCAACGGGTCCAAGGCGTTCCGCGAGGCGATGCTGGAGCGGCGCTGGGACGACTGCATCGAGATCGCCCGCGACCAGACCCGGGACGGCGCCCACCTGCTGGACGTGTGCATCGACTACGTGGGCCGCGACGGCGTCGAGGACATGAAGGCGGTCGCCGGCCGCTTCGCCACCGCCTCGACCCTTCCGTTGGTCCTGGACTCCACCGAGCCGGCGGTCATCGAGGCCGGGCTGGAGCTGCTCGGGGGCCGCTCCGTCATCAACTCTGTCAACTACGAGGACGGTGACGGCCCCGGCTCCCGGTTCGCCCGCGTGATGCCGATCGCCAAGGAGCACGGCGCGGCGGTGGTCGCGCTGTGCATCGACGAGCAGGGCCAGGCCCGTACCGCCGACTGGAAGGTGGCGGTGGCCACCCGCCTGATCGAGGACCTCACCGGGACGTGGGGGATGCAGGTCGAGGACATCGTCGTCGACACGCTCACCTTCCCCATCTCCACCGGACAGGAGGAGACCAAGCGCGACGCGCTGGAGACCATCGAGGCGATCCGCCGGCTCAAGCGCGCCTACCCGGACGTGCAGACCACGCTCGGCGTCTCGAACGTGTCGTTCGGACTGAACCCGGCAGCCCGGATCGTGCTGAACTCGGTGTTCCTGCACGAGTGCGTCAAGGCAGGGCTGGACTCCGCCATCGTGCACGCCGCCAAGATCCTCCCGATGACGAAGATCGACGAGGAGGCCCGGGAGGTCGCCCTCGACCTGGTCTACGACCGGCGCCGCGACGGCTACGACCCGCTGCAGCGCTTCCTCGAGCTGTTCGAGGGCGTCGACGCGGCGAGCGTCCGCGCCACCCGCGCCGAGGAGCTGGCCGCCCTGCCGCTGGGGGAGCGGCTGTCGCGCCGGATCATCGACGGCGAGCGCAACGGCCTGGAGGCCGACCTGCAGGCTGCCCTGGACTCCGGGACGAGCGCACTCGACGTCGTCAACGAGCACCTGCTCGGCGGGATGAAGGTGGTCGGTGAGCTGTTCGGCAAGGGGGAGATGCAGCTGCCGTTCGTGCTCCAGTCGGCGGAGGTGATGAAGACCGCGGTGGCCTGGCTCGAGCCGCACATGGAGAAGACCGACGAAGAGGGCAAGGGCACGATCGTGCTCGCGACGGTGAAGGGCGACGTCCACGACATCGGCAAGAACCTCGTCGACATCATCCTGAGCAACAACGGCTTCACGGTCGTCAACATCGGCATCAAGCAGCCGGTGTCGTCGATCCTGGAGGCTGCGGACGCCAACCGGGCCGACGTCATCGGGATGTCCGGGCTGCTGGTGAAGTCGACCGTGGTCATGAAGGAGAACCTCGAGGAGATGAACTCCCGGGGGCTGGCCGCGCGGTGGCCGGTGATCCTGGGCGGCGCGGCCCTCACCCGGCCGTACGTCGAGCAGGACCTCGCCGAGGTCTACGAGGGCGAGGTCCGCTACGCCCGTGACGCGTTCGAGGGCCTGCGGCTCATGGACGCCCTCGTCGCGGTCAAGCGCGGCGTGCCGGGAGCGGAGCTGCCCGCTCTGCGGCCCCGCCGGGTCAAGCCGGCCGGCCGGCCGGACGCGACGGCGCCCGAGGACATGCCGGCCCGGTCCGACGTGGCCGTCGACAACCCGGTGCCCCAGCCGCCGTTCTGGGGCAACCGCGTCGTCAAGGGGATCGCGCTGGCCGAGTACTCCGTGCTGCTGGACGAGCGGGCGACCTTCATGGGCCAGTGGGGCCTGCGGTCGTCGCGTGCCAGCGACGGGCCCACCTACGAGGAGCTGGTCGAGACCGAGGGACGCCCGCGGCTGCGGGCCTGGCTGGAGCGGTTGCACGCCGAGCGTCTGCTGGAGTCGGCGGTCGTCTACGGCTTCTATCCCGTCGTGAGCGAGGGCGACGACGTGGTGCTGCTGGAGTCCCCGACGCCGGACGCCGCCGAGCGCTACCGGTTCACCTTCCCGCGGCAGCGGCACGGTCGGCACCTGTGCCTGGCCGACTTCTTCCGGCCCCGGGAGTCCGGCGAGGTCGACGTGCTGGGCCTGCAGCTGGTGACGGTGGGCTCGCGCATCGCCGAGGTGGCCAACGAGCTGTTCCAGGCTGACGCCTACCGCGACTACCTGGAGCTGCACGGGCTGTCAGTCCAGCTCACCGAGTCGCTGGCCGAGTACTGGCACAAGCGGATGCGGGCCGACCTCGGCTACGCCGCCGAGGACCCCGAGGCCACCGAGGACTACTTCGACCTGAAGTATCGCGGCGCCCGCTTCTCGTTCGGCTACGGCGCTTGCCCGGATCTCGAGGACCGGGCGAAGCTGGTCGAGCTGCTCGAGCCGGAGCGCATCGGGGTCAAGCTGTCCGAGGAGTTCCAGCTGCACCCGGAGCAGTCGACCGACGCACTCGTCCTGCACCACCCCGAGGCGTCCTACTTCAACGCCACGTGACCGGTCGCCCACCGGCGGCCGTCCTGTTCGACATGGACGGGCTGCTGGTCGCCACCGAGCACGTCTGGTTCGAGGTCGAGTCGGCGCTGGTCGCCGAGCTGGGCGGCAGCTGGGGGCCGGAGGACCAGGAGCTGCTCGTCGGCGGACCGCTGGAGCGCACGGTCGAGCACATGCTGGCGAGCGTTCCCCGCAACGGGACGGCCCCGGACCCGGACCTGCTGCGCGACCGGCTGCTGGCGGGCATGGTGGCCCGGCTGCAGCGCGGTCCGGTGCAGTGGATGCCCGGGGCCCGGCAGCTGCTCGCCGAGGTGGAGGCGGCCGGGGTTCCCCGGGCACTCGTGTCGTCCTCGCGCCGCCCCGTGGTAGAGGCCGTGCTGGACGCCATCGGGCGAGACCTGCTGCCGGTGACCGTCAGCGGGGACGACGTCGACCGCACCAAGCCGCACCCGGACCCCTACCTCCTGGCGGCCGCGATGCTCGGCGTGCCGGCTGGCGCCTGCGTCGCCCTGGAGGACTCCGCGACCGGCGCGACGTCGGCCCGGGCGGCCGGTTGCCTCACCGTGGTGGTCCCGAGCGTCACGGCAGTGTCCGACGGGGTGGCCCATCACCGGGTGGGCTCGCTCGAGGAGCTCGACCTGGCTGGGTTGCGTGCGCTCTTCTCGTGGTGATGACATAGCCGAACCCCTCGGTGGGCGTGGTTGCTTGTAGGACCGTGAGGTCCGCCACCGACCGGAGGAGGGCACATGGGCTCGACGCCGGGGTTCACCGCCTTCGTCTCAGCCCGGACACCGGCCCTGCTGCGTTCTGCCTATCTGCTCACCGGCGACCAGCAGCTCGCCGAGGACCTGGTGCAGACCGCACTCGTCCGTACCGAGGCCCGGTGGAACCGGGTGGTCGCCGGAGGCGACCCCGAACCGTACGTGCGGACCGTGATGTACCGGCTGCACATCTCGTGGTGGCGCCGTAGGCGGGTGGCGGAGGTCCTGACCGCGGACACGCCGGACGCGCGCGACGGCACGGCCGACTTCGTCGACCAGCTGGTCCAGGCCGACGTGCTACGTCGCGCGTTGCTGCAGCTCCCGCCCCGCCAGCGGGCGGTCGTGGTGCTCCGCTACTTCGAGGACCGCAGCGAGTCCGAGGTCGCGGGGATGCTCGGCTGCTCGGTGGGCACGGTGCGCAGCCACAACGCGCGCGGTCTGAGCAGGCTACGAACTGTCCTTCCCGGCAGGTCGGACGCGGAAGGGGTGTCGCGATGACCGAGACCGATCTCACCCACCGACTGCACGAGCTCGCCGGGCGGGTCGCCCCGGTGGACCTCCGCGCCCGGGTGGCGGAAGCGGGCCGGCGTCGTCGCCGGCGTCATCAGGTCGCCACCGCCGCGATCACGGTGGGCCTGCTGGTCGTGGCGGTCGTCACCGTCGCGGCGATCGACCAGCCGCGTCGCGCTGCCGTCCCCGCCGGCCCGACGACGGTCCGGCTCGCGGACGCGACACGGGGCGGCGTCCCGAGTCCCGCGCTGGTCGTCGTCGATCCCGGGACCCGGGAGCGCTGGTTGGTAGGGGCCGACGGCTCGGTCGGCCGGCTGGCGACCCGCCCGGCCACCTTCACCGGCGTCCTACCGGTCTGGTCGGCCGACGGCTCGGTGCTGGCCGAGAGCGGCCGCGGCCGGGTGTGGCTGGTCCGTAGCGCAGATGGGTCCACGACAACAGTCCGCGCGCCCACCGACCAGGCCTTCCTGGCGGCGCCGTCGCCGGACGGCTCGCGACTGGCCCTCGCCAAGGACAACCAGGTCGACGCCATCGAGCTCACGCTGCTCCGGCGGGACGGCACCGACCGGACGACGATGGTCGTCAGCCGGGACCAGGCAGCCGTCGCCTCCATCCCCGTCCTGTGGAGTGCGGACGGGAAGCGACTGCTCGTCCTCGACGGTCTGGGGCTGACCCTGGTCGACCTGGCGAGTGGGCATCCCGTTCCTGCGGCGACCAGGGCCATGCCCGGCGACACCCTGCTCGGGAGCGGCTGGGCGGCCTCCCCGAACCTGTCCCGGGTGGTCCTGAGCGATCCCGGTACCAGCGGAGGCGTCCGTCGATGGGTCCTGGTGGACGTGAGGAAGGGCGCGGAGATCGGCTCCTTCGCCCGGCCTGCAGGCGACCGCCTGGTCGGCTGGACGCCGGCCGGACGGCTGGCGTGGTGGCAGCGGACCGCGGACGGCTACCGGCTGCTGACCACCGGCGAGCGGGGCCACCACCAGAAGGTCCGGCTGCGGGTCGTCGCGCCGGGACGGTCCCTGCAGGCCGCCTGGACCCCCGGCCGGCTCCCGTCGCCGACCGGTCGCTGACCCGTCCGTGGTCCGGGCGTCACGACGCCCGGACCACCACCTCCTGCCCGGCGTGCTCGGTGCCCCGGTGCCCGCCGTCGACGTAGGTGACGTCGTAGCCCTCGATCTGCACCCGGCCGGCCCGGCTCGGCGTCACCGACACGACGATCCGCAGCGCCCCGGGCAACAGGCGGACCGGTGTGCGGGTCGGGACGTCGGAGATGCCGCGGCAGCCGTCGGACAACGGGGCCGTGCTGCCCACCTGCCCCGTGTGGTGAGCCGGTCGGCACAGCCGCACGGTGATCTCGGCCTCGGCGGTGTCCACGGTGACGCGCGGGCGTACCGCGATCAGCTGCAGGGCGTCCGCGCCGCTGGCCACGACGCCGGCGTCGGCATGCCAGGTCTGCCCCGCCAGGACTCGTCCACCCGCCCGCTGCCCTGCGTACTGGACGAGCGCGTCGTCCTGGTGGTGCTCGGCCGCGAGCAGCCGCCCCGGGACCACCAGCAGCACGAGCACGACCGCGATCAGCGCCCACCTTCCGGCGGTGGCAGCCCTCCCTGTCGCACCCACGCCTACTCCGTCGTGATCGCGCGCAGGACGTCGAGACGGGCGGCCCGGCGCGCCGGCCACACGGCAGCGACCACTCCGATGACGGCGCCGACCAGCAGGTAGACCACGAGCTGGCCGTAGGGGATGACGAGCTGGTCGATGCCCTCGTCGTTGAGCGCCTGCACGAGGGCGGACCCCAGGGCCACACCCAGGACGAGGCCCAGGAGCGTGCCGAACACCGAGATGACCACCGACTCGAGCCGGATCATCCGGCGGACCTGACGCCGGCCCATCCCGACCGCCCGCAGCAGGCCGATCTCCCGGGTGCGCTCGATCACCGACAGGGCCAGGGTGTTGACGATCCCCAGCGCCGCGATGAGCACAGCCAGGGCGAGCAGGACGAAGATGAAGCCGAGCAGCTGGTTGATCTGCTGACGCTGCTCGTCCTTGAACTCGCTCTGGTCGCGGATCTGGAGGTTGGACGAGTCGGCCGTCCTGGTGATGCCGGCCCGGACGGCCTCCACGTCGGCGTCCGGCTTCACCGTCAGGGCCACCACCTGGTCCAGCTTCTGGGTGTAGTTCTGCTCGTAGGTGCCCAGGCTGATCAGGTAGTCGCCGGCGATCTGGTTCTCGGCGTACGTGCCGCCCAGCACCAGGTCGGTGCTGCCGGTGCGGCCGAAGACCACCGGGATCCGGTCGCCCACCTGCCAGCCCTGCTCGGTGGCCTTCTTCTTGCTGACCAGCATCTCGCCGCGGCCCAGGGCTGCCAGGTCGCCCGACACGACGTCCAGCCGGAGGGTGCGGTCGACGGTGTCCGCCGTGACACCCTGCAGCGAGGCGACCGAGCCCCCGATCTCGGCCTGCCCGGCACGGAAGGCGGTGACCGCGTCCACGCCGTCGACGCCGCGCAGCTCGTCGGCCACGGCGGCCGGGATCGGCGTGAAGTTGGCGGTCGTGACGATGAAGTCCGCACCGATGCTCTTGTCGATGATCGCGTTGGCGCTCTTGGTGATGGACGCCCCGAGCACGCCGCCGGCGGCGACCAGGGCCAGCCCGATCATCAGCGCGGAGGCGGTGGCGGCGGTCCGACGCGGGTTGCGGCGGGCGTTCTCGCGGGCCAGGCGACCGGTGGAGCCCCACAGGCGGGGCAGGACGCTGCCGAGGCCGCCGATCATCGGGCGGCTGAGGAACGGGCTGAGCATGGCGGCGCCGAGGAAGATGCCCAGGGCCCCGATGCCGACCCAGAGGATGCCGGCGCCGCCCACCAGCCCGGCCGCCATGGCCGCGACCCCGAGCCCCAGGACGACCGAGCCGAGGATCGCCCGGCGGCGCAGCGACGCGGCCGGCAGCGCCACGTCGTCGCTCAGCGCCGCCACCGGCGGGATGTGGGTGGCCCGGCGGGCCGGTGCCACGGCGGAGAGCACGGTCACGACGACGCCGGTGAGGTAGGCCCAGAACACGGTGTTGGCGCGGAAGACGAGGCCGTCCGAGGGCAGGTCGCCCAGCAGGGCTCCGACGAGGGCCTGCAGCCCGAAGGACAGCAGCACCCCCAGCCCGAGCCCGAGGGTGGAGCCCAGCAGCCCCACGACGCCCGCCTCGAGCACCACGGCCCGGTTGACCTGGCCCCGGCTGGCTCCGAGGGCACGCAGCAGCGCGAGCTCCCGGCTGCGCTGCGCCACCAGCATGCTGAACGTGTTGAAGATGATGAACGACCCGACGAAGATCGAGATCACCGCGAACACCAGCAGGAACGTGCTGAAGAAGCTGAGGGCGTCCTTGATGCTGCCGGACTCCTGGGCGGCCAGCTGGTCACCGGTCAGGGCGACGAACCCCGGCGGGAGCGCTTTCGCCACCCGAGCGCGGAGGGTGCTGTCGTCCACCGTCCCGTCACCCACGGCCAGCACCTCGCTGAACCCGCCGCCCTCGGACAGGACGGTGCGGGCCGTCGCCTGGTCGAACAGCGTGATCGTCGCCCCCGCGAGCCCGGTGCCGTCGCCGAACCCGACGATGCCGGTGACGGTGGCCTCTGTCGGCCCGGTCTGGGTGAGGACGCCGATCCGGTCGCCCACCTTCAGGCTGTTGTCCGTGGCGGTGGCGGAGTCCACCGCGACCTCTCCGGACGCGGTCGGTGCGGACCCCTCGACGAGCCGGTACGGGTTCAGCGGGCTGGTGCCGAGCCAGGCGCCGCCGATGGTGGGTGCGCCGCTGGTCTCGACCACCTTGCCGTCGGGTCGGACGATCTGGGCGAAGCCCGAGAAGTCGCCCTCGGCCTCGCGGACACCGTCGACCCCGCGGACGACGTCGAGCACCTCGGCCGGCACCGGGGGCCGGGACTGGGCCGGGTCGCCGCCGTCGGCGACGTTGACGTCGAAGGCCGACTTCCCGCGCACGCCGACGTCCGTGCCGGAGTAGGCGGTGGCGAAGAGCTTGTCGAAGGTGGAGTTCAGGGTGTCTCCGAGCATCAGCGTGCCCGAGACGAACGCGACGCCGAGGACGACGGCCGAGGCCGTGAGCAGCAGCCGGAGCTTGCGGGCGAGCAGGCTCTTCAGGGTGACCCGGAGCATCGGTCAGCTCCCTCGCTGGGCGGGGACCTCGAAGCTCTTCATCCGGTCGAGGACCGACTCGGCGGTCGGGGACAGCATCTCGTCCACGATGTGGCCGTCCGCGAGGAACACCACGCGGTCGGAGTAGGCCGCGGCCGCGGGGTCGTGGGTGACGATGACGATGGACTGGCCCATCTCGCGCACCGAGGTCTGGAGGAAGCTGAGCACCTCGGCGCCCGACCGCGAGTCGAGGTTGCCGGTCGGCTCGTCGGCGAAGACCACCTCGGGGCGCGATGCCAGCGCCCGCGCAACAGCCACCCGCTGCTGCTGCCCGCCGGACAGCTCGTTGGGACGGTGCCGTAGCCGGTCGCCGAGGCCCACGGTCTTGATGACCTGGTCGAGCCAGGCCTGGTCCGGGTCGCGACCGGCGATGTCCATCGGCAGGGTGATGTTCTCCAGGGCGTTCAGCGTCGGCACCAGGTTGTAGGCCTGGAAGATGAAGCCGAGGTTGTCCCTGCGGAGCCGGGTCAGCCGCTTGTCGTCGAGCGTGGTCAGGTCGACGTCGCCGACGAAGGCCGAGCCGGAGGTCGCGGAGTCCAGGCCGGCCATGCAGTGCATCAGGGTGGACTTGCCGGACCCCGACGGGCCCATGATCGCCGTGAAGTGGCCGCGCGCGAACGCGCAGGACACCGCGTCGAGGGCCACCACCCGGGTGTCGCCGGATCCGTAGACCTTGGTCAGGTCGACGGCCCGGGCGGCTGGGGTCGTAGCGGTCGTGGTGGCTGGCGAGGTCATGCTGGTCACCGGGTCTCCATGAGCGGGAACAAGAACACGAACGGGCCCTCACCGTAGAAGGAACGGGCCGGCGGTCCCAGCCCTTTCGGGGTGGAGTCCGGATGACATCCGTCATTTCTCAGGGTGACCCAGGGTCGGACGAGCAGGTGGCGACCCGGGGACCGTCAGACCTCGTCGCCGGGGGTGTGCGGCGAGGGCCGCTCGTCCGCCGCTCTGGCCTCCGGAACGACCGGCACGTCGAGCAGGGGCAAATCGGGCGGTGTGCCCCCGAACGCCGGACAGAGGGCCTGGTGGTTGCACCAGTCGCACAGCCGGCTCGGGCTGGGCCGCCAGTCGCGCTGCTCGGTGGCGCGCTGCACGGCCGCCCAGATGGCGCTGACCTTGCGCTCGGTCGCCCGGAGGTCGGCCTCGTCCGGCTGGTAGCGGAGGACCTCGTTGCTGCCCAGGTAGATCAGCTGCAACAGTGTCGGGACCTCGCCGCGCAGCCGCCACAGGACGAGCGCGTAGAACTTCATCTGGAACATCGCCTTGGCCTCGAAGCCCTCGCGGGGCGCTCGGCCGGTCTTGTAGTCGACGACCCGGACGGCGCCTCCTGGAGCGACGTCCAGGCGGTCGACGTAGCCGCGCAGCCGCAGGCCGGACTCGAGGTCGCACTCGACGAACATCTCCCGCTCAGCCGGCTCCAGCACGGTCGGGTCCTCGAGCCCGAAGTAGGTGTCCAGGAGGTCGCGAGCGGAGGACAGCCACGCGTCGCGACCGTCGTCGTCACCGTCGAAGAGCGTCGCGAGCTCCGGTTCGGCGGCGAGCAGCCGCTCCCACTCCGGGACCACCATCTCGTGCGCCCTCGCGGGCACGCGCTCGACCGAGGGCAGGTCGAACAGCCGTTCCAGGACGGCGTGCACGACGGTGCCGCGGGTGGCGGCGGGGCTGGGCCGTTCGGGCAGCCGGTCGATCACCCGGAAGCGGTAGAGCAGCGGGCAGGTCATGAAGTCGCTGGCCCGGGACGGTGACAGCGAGGCGGACGCCCGCCGCTCCTCGGGCTCGAGCGGCGGCGCGCTGCCGGCCTCGGTGGTCATGGCCGCACACTACGGCCGAGGCACGACATGACCCGGGACCTAGGATCGAGGCGTGGACGACGGACCCGACCGCAGCCCGCCCGGCCGCGGCCCGGACCGCCGGGACGGCCGGATCGTCGTGGCGCGCCCGTTCGGCGTCCCGGTCGACGTCACGCCGGCCTGGTTCCTCGTCGCCGGGCTGATCACCTGGGTGTTCGCCGCCACCGTGGAGCGCGCCGTCCCCGGCCTCGGGCCCTGGCGGTACGCCGTGTCGCTGGCGTTCGCCCTGCTGCTCTACCTGTCCGTCCTCGTGCACGAGCTCAGCCACACGTTCTTCGCCCTGCGGGTCGGTCTGCCCGTCCGGCGGATCAGCCTGCACGTCCTCGGCGGGGTCTCGGAGATCGAGCGCCCGGCGCCGACACCCCGCACCGAGGCGGGCATCGCTCTGGCCGGACCCGCGGTCTCCCTGCTCCTGGCGGGGGTCGGCTTCGTCGTCGGGGAGGCCCTGGACCCGGGCACCGTCGGCCGGCTGCTCGCGCGCGCGCTGATGCTGAGCAACCTGCTGGTCGGGCTGTTCAACCTGCTGCCGGGGCTGCCCCTGGACGGCGGCCGGGCTGTGTCCGCCGTCGTGTGGCGCGCCACCGGGCGGCGGCACACCGGCACCGTCGTCGCCGGGTGGCTGGGCCGGGGCCTGGCCCTGCTGGTCCTTGCTGCGCCGTTCGTGGTCGCCGAGGCGCGCAGCACCCGCATCTCGCTGATCGACGTGGTGTGGGCGGCCCTGCTCGGCACGTTCCTCTGGGCGGGAGCCAGCCAGGCGATCCTGCAGGGCGCGGTCCAGCAGCGGCTGCCCGGCGTCACGGCCCGCCGCCTGACCCGCCGGGCGATCCCGGTCCGGCCCGACCTGCCCGTGGGGGAGGCGATGCGGCAGGCGCACGCCGCCGGCGCGCGCGGCCTGGTCGTCGTCGACGGAGTGGGCGCGCCGGTCGGCCTCGTCTCCGAGCGGCAGGTGCGCGCCGTGCCGGACCAGCAGCGCCCGTGGGTGAACGTCGGGGACCTGAGCAGCCGGCTGGTGCCGGGGCTCACCCTCGGAGCGGACCTGGCCGGTGAGGAGCTGGTGACCGCCCTGACCTCCCACCCCGCCAGCGAGTACCTGGTCGTCGAGGCGAACGGCGACGTCTACGGCATGCTCGCGGCGGCCGACGTCGAGCGCGCACTGGTCCGCGGCGACGCCTGACGGCAGCGTCTCCGCTCCGGACGCTCGTCCGGACCCGCGCCCGGCCCACCTAGACTCGCCCATCGTGTCCGAGCCCCCGGAGTCGCCTCCCGCACCGCCCGAACCGACCGGCGCGGCCCACCGCCGCGGGCCGTTCGCCGTGGGGGACCGGGTCCAGCTCACCGACCCCAAGGGCCGGATGCACACCATCACCCTGACCGCCGGGAAGGACTTCTTCACCCACAAGGGGTCTCTTGCGCACGACGCGTTGATCGGGAGCCCGGAAGGGATCACGGTCACGACCAGTGGAGGGGTCACCTACCTCGCCCTGCGGCCGCTGCTGTCCGACTACGTGCTGTCCATGCCCCGGGGCGCGGCCGTCGTCTACCCGAAGGACGCCGGACAGGTCGTGGCCATGGCCGACGTGTTTCCCGGCGCCCGGGTCGTCGAGGCGGGCGTGGGGTCGGGGGCCTTGACCATGTCGCTGCTCCGGGCCGTCGGCGACTCGGGCCTGGTGTCGTCGTACGAGCGGCGCGAGGACTTCGCGGACATCGCCCGCACCAACGTCGAGACGTTCTTCGGTGGCCCGCACCCCGCCTGGCGGCTGACCGTCGGCGACCTGGTCGAGAGCCTGACCGAGACGGACGTCGACCGGGTCGTGCTCGACATGCTGGCGCCGTGGGACTGCCTCGAGGCTGTCTCCCGCGCGCTGGTGCCCGGCGGCGTCCTCATCTGCTACCTGGCCACCGCCACCCAGCTGTCGCGCACCGCCGAGGCCATGCGCGAGCAGGGCACCTTCACCGAGCCCACCGCCTGGGAGTCGCTGGTGCGGGGGTGGCACCTCGAGGGCCTGGCGGTCCGGCCCGAGCACCGGATGGTCGGCCACACCGGTTTCCTGGTCACGACGCGCCGCCTGGCGGACGGCGTACCGCCACCGCTGCGCCGCCGTCGGCCCGCCAAGGGCGCCTACGGCGAGAGCGCCAAGGAGTCCTGACCGCCCTCCGGCCGGACCGAACCCCGGGCTCGTCCTGACCGTCGTCCTGATCGAGGCCGGATCCAGCATTTCCACGACACGCAACCATGCAGGTTCCGCAGGGACGTGCCGAAGGTAGGGTCACAGAGGTACGGCTCCCGGTCAGGGAGTGCCCGCAAGGGGAGGTGACGAGATGTCGTCGACGGACCGTCCAGGTGAGCCCGCGCGCCGCCGTGCCACAGAGGGGTCCGGCCGCGTGGACCCGCAGGTCAGCGCCCTGCAGGACGAGGTCGACGTCCTCCGTCAGCGGATCACCGAGTCGCCACGTCATCTGCGCGCGCTCGAGGAGCGCGTCGCCGACCTGCAGGCCAACCTCGCCGCCGTCACGACCCAGAACGAGCGTCTCGTCGCGACCCTCAAGGAGGCCCGTGACCAGATCGTGACGTTGAAGGAGGAGGTCGACCGGCTGGCCCAGCCGCCGGCCGGCTTCGGCGTCTTCATCTCCCGCAACGAGGACGACACCGTCGACATCTTCACCGGGGGTCGCAAGCTGCGGGTCGCCGTCAGCCCCGGCGTCGAGGTCGACTCCCTGGTGCGCGGCCAGGAGGTCATGCTCAACGAGGCGATGAACGTGGTGGCCGCGCTGCACTTCGAGAGCGTCGGCGAGGTCGTCATGCTCAAGGAGGTGCTCGCCGACGGTGAGCGCGCCCTTGTCGTCGGGCACACCGACGAGGAGAAGGTCGTCCGGCTGGCTGAGCCGCTGCGCGAGGAGCACCTGCGGGTGGGTGAGTCGCTGCTGCTCGAGCCGCGCTCGGGCTACGTCTACGAGCGGGTTCCCAAGTCCGAGGTCGAGGAGCTCGTCCTCGAAGAGGTCCCGGACATCGACTACACGCTGATCGGTGGGCTCGCCGCGCAGATCGAGCAGATCCGCGACGCCGTCGAGCTGCCGTACCTGCACCCCGAGCTGTTCCTCGAGCACAAGCTGCGGCCGCCGAAGGGCGTGCTGCTCTACGGTCCGCCCGGCTGCGGCAAGACCCTGATCGCGAAGGCCGTCGCCAACTCCCTGGCGAAGAAGGTCGCCGAGGTGACGGGCAAGCCCGAGGGGCGCTCGTTCTTCCTCAACATCAAGGGCCCGGAGCTGCTCAACAAGTACGTCGGCGAGACGGAGCGGCACATCCGGCTGGTGTTCTCCCGGGCGCGTGAGAAGGCATCCGAGGGCACTCCGGTCATCGTCTTCTTCGACGAGATGGACTCGCTGTTCCGCACCCGCGGCTCCGGCGTCTCCTCCGACGTCGAGAACACCATCGTCCCGCAGCTGCTCAGCGAGATCGACGGTGTCGAGGGGCTGGAGAACGTCCTGGTCATCGGCGCCTCGAACCGCGAGGACATGATCGACCCGGCGATCCTGCGGCCGGGCCGGCTGGACGTGAAGATCAAGATCGAGCGACCGGACGCCGAGTCGGCGCGGGACATCTTCTCGAAGTACATCCTGGCCGACCTGCCGCTGCACGACGACGACGTCAAGGAGCACGACGGCGACCGGAACGCCACGGTGGCCGCCATGATCCAGCGGACCGTGGAGCGGATGTACTCCGAGCTCGAGGAGAACCGCTTCCTCGAGGTCACCTACGCGAACGGTGACAAGGAGGTCCTCTACTTCAAGGACTTCAACTCCGGCGCGATGATCCAGAACATCGTGGACCGGGCGAAGAAAATGGCGATCAAGGACTTCCTCGATCTGGGCCAGAAGGGGCTGCGGATCTCGCACCTGCTGGCGGCCTGCGTGGACGAGTTCAAGGAGAACGAGGACCTGCCCAACACCACCAACCCCGACGACTGGGCCCGGATCTCGGGCAAGAAGGGCGAGCGGATCGTCTACATCCGCACGCTCATCCAGGGCAAGCAGGGGACCGAGGCCGGCCGGTCGATCGACACCGTCGCGAACACCGGCCAGTACCTCTAGTCCGGGGAGTCAGCTGCTCCGGGGCATCCGGGTCAGACGGGTCACGCACGCCCAGATGACGATCGCCTCGCACAGCAGGCTGGCGAGGCCCAACGGTTCGGTCCAGTTCCCGACATCCCCGTCGTTCTCGGTCGGCAGCCAGCGGGTCAGGCGCCGTGGCCTCGCCCGCTGCCGGTCGCCCACCCACCGGTCAGCCAGTGCTCCAGGAGCGCGCGACCGTCGGGGACGAACGGCCAGCCGGGGTCGGTGAGCCGCGCGCGCAGCTCCGCCAGCTCCATCCAGTCGCCCCAGGCGACCTCCTCGGCCTGGTGGACCACCGGCCCGTCCCACGTCGTCTCGAAGACGTGCGAGACGTGCCGGGTGCTGGCGTCGTCGTACCGGACGACGAAGACCGGCCGGAGCGGGACGCCGCTCACCCCGAGCTCCTCGGCCACCTCGCGGGCGGCCGCATCGGCGGGCTCCTCGCCGTAGCGCACGCTTCCGGCGGCGAAACAGTCGTGCAGCCCGGGGAAGACGTCCTTGGTGTCGGTACGGCGGTGCACGTAGAGGCGGCCGGCCGGGTCCCGGACAAGCACAGCCACGACGACGTGCGGGATGTTGTGGCGGCGCACCATCGACCGAGGCGCCGAGCCGACGACCCGTCCGTGGGAGTCGATCACGGCCAGCTGCTCGTCGGCGCCAGGTGACCGGGCGTCGTCCACCCTCCGCAGTGTGGCAGCCGCGTACTCTGGCTCGCGTGAGCGTCTGGCGGGTGATGGGGACCGAGACCGAGTACGGCATCAGCGTGCCGGGCAACCCGGGCGCCAACGCGATGCTGATCTCCTCCCAGATCGTCAACGCCTACGCCCAGCCGAGCGCCGTCAGGAACCGCCGGCCGCGCTGGGACTTCGAGGAGGAGAACCCGCTGCGGGACGCCCGCGGGTTCGACCTGGCCCGCGAGGTGGCCGACGCCACCCAGCTCACCGACGAGGACGTCGGCCTGGCGAACGTCATCCTCACCAACGGGGCCCGGTTCTACGTCGACCACGCCCACCCGGAGTACTCGGGGCCGGAGTGCACCAACCCGCGCGACGCCCTCATCTGGGACCGGGCGGGGGAGCGCATCATGGCCGAGGCCAGCCGGCGCGCGGCGATGATCCCGAACACCCCGCCCATCAACCTGTACAAGAACAACACCGACAACAAGGGCGCGTCCTACGGCACGCACGAGAACTACCTGATGCGCCGGGAGACCCCGTTCGCCGACATCGTCCGCCACCTGACGCCGTTCTTCGTCAGCCGGCAGGTGGTGGCCGGCTCCGGTCGGGTCGGGATCGGCCAGGACGGCCGCACCGACGGGTTCCAGATCTCCCAGCGGGCGGACTACTTCGAGGTCGAGGTGGGTCTCGAGACCACCCTGAAGCGGCCCATCATCAACACCCGCGACGAGCCGCACGCCGTGGCCGAGAAGTACCGGCGGCTGCACGTGATCATCGGTGACGCGAACCTCGCCGAGGTGTCGACGTACCTCAAGGTGGGGACGACGGCGCTGGTGCTGGCGATGATCGAGGACCAGTTCCTCTCCGTGGACCTCACGGTCGACCGGCCGGTGGCGACGCTGCACGCGGTGTCGCACGACCCGTCGTTGCGCGAGCTCGTGACGCTGCGGTCCGGCCGGACGCTCACCGCGGTGCAGCTGCAGATGGAGTACGCCGAGCAGGCACGCAAGTACGTCGAGGACCGGTTCGGCTCGGACGCCGACCCGGTGACCGTCGATGTCCTGGACCGGTGGGAGTCGGTGCTCACGCGGCTCGAGTCCGACCCGATGTCGCTCTCGCGCGAGCTGGACTGGGTGGCCAAGCTGCGGATCCTGCAGGGCTACATCGACCGCGACGGGCTGGACTGGTCGTCGCCACGGCTGGAGGCTGTCGACCTGCAGTACTCCGACGTCCGGCCGGACAAGGGGCTGTTCAACAAGCTCTCTGCCGCCGGCCGGTTCGAGCGGATCGTGACCGATGCCGAGGTCGACCGCGCGGTCACCGAGCCGCCCGAGGACACCCGGGCCTACTTCCGCGGCCGCTGTCTCAGGAAGTACCCGGACGACGTCGCGGCCGCGTCGTGGGACTCGGTGATCTTCGACCTGCCTGGCCACGACTCGCTGCAGCGGGTGCCGACCCTCGAGCCGCTGCGGGGGACCAAGGAGCACGTGGGCGGCCTCATCGACCGCTGCGACACCGCCGAGCAGCTGGTCGCCGCGCTGACCGGCGGCTGACGGCGACACCGCCGAGCCGCGCGGTGCGACCGGTCTCCGTCCCGGGTCCCGACTAAGGTCGGGGGCACCCACAGCGGCGGAGGGCAGCTAGATGGCCAGCAAGGACACCGGCGGGCAGAAGCGCGCCAGCAAGACCTCCGAGGAGGTCGACGAGACCCAGGTCGACGAGTCGAGCGACGTCGCCGAGCGCAAGGAGAAGCTCGACAGCGACATCGACAGTCTCCTGGAGGACATCGACGACGTGCTCGAGGAGAATAGTGAGGATTTTGTAAGATCGTTTGTGCAGAAAGGCGGGCAATAAGGTGGAGAACGCGCGAGCGCGATGAGTGCGGGCAAGCGCTGCTCGCGCTGCCGGCGGGACCGCCCCCTGACCGCGTTCGGCCGGCGCGCAGCGTCGGCCGACGGCCTGCCGAACTACTGCCGCGAGTGCGTGGCCGCCTGGGCGCGCGAGCACCGCCCCCGGCGCCTGGTGGGCGCGCCAGAGGTGGGCCAGGGCGCGAAGTGGTGTCGGTCCTGCCAGACGACGAGGACGCTGACGGAGTTCGCCGCGAACCGTTCGGCCGGTGCCGACGCGAGACGTAGGTACCTCGACAAGTCCTACGGACTCACCGAGCAGCAGTTGACCGCCATGCTCCGGGAACAAGACGGACTCTGCTCCATCTGCCTGACGGCCCCTGCCGTGCACGTGGACCACGACCACGCCACCGGGACGGTGCGCGGGATGCGCTGCTTCTCGTGCAACGCCGCACTCGGCCACTTCCGCGACGACCCTGCGGTGCTCCGCCGCGCAGCCGAGTACCTGGAGGAGAGCCGTCACCCGACCACGACGTCGGCGCGCGACGAGGCCGCGTGGGCGGCGGTCCTGACGCAGGTCCCGGCCAGCGGACCGTCTCGGTTGGAGCAGGCGTTCCGGCAGCGGCTCGCCGACGCGACCGGCGGCCCGACGCCCTGACCGGCCGCCGCAGTAGGGTCGGGAGCGCCGTCCAGCCGCGCTCCACAGCAGAGGGGAACCGCAGGTGACCGACCACGCCGGCCCGGGCCGACTGCCCGCCGCGTACCTGACCCCGGGGAGCTCGTCGTTCGCCGAGTTCCTCGGCGCGCACGCGCCCGAGATGCTCCCCGGCAGGCGGACCCCACCGGCCACCGCGCTCACCACCGAGGCGCCGCACGGCACCACGATCGTCGCGATGACCTTCCCGGGCGGCGTCGTGATGGCCGGAGACCGCAGGGCCACGATGGGCAACTACATCGCCCAGCGCGACATCGAGAAGGTCTTCCACGCCGACGACCACAGCTGCGTCGGCATCGCCGGCGCGGCCGGCGTCGCGATCGAGATGGTCCGGCTGTTCCAGGTCGAGCTGGAGCACTACGAGAAGATCGAGGGCGCCACGCTGTCCCTCGAGGGCAAGGCCAACCGGCTGGCGCTGATGATCCGCGGCAACCTCGCCATGGCCATGCAGGGCCTGGCCGTGGTGCCGCTCTTCGCCGGCTACGACCTCGACGCCGACGACGCCGAGAACGCCGGTCGGCTGTTCTCCTACGACGTGACCGGCGGCCGCTACGAGGAGCACAAGTTCCACTCGGTCGGCTCGGGCTCGATGTTCGCCCGCGGCGCCCTGAAGAAGCTCTGGCGTGACGACTTCAGCGTCGACGACGCCGTGATGTGCGCCGTGCAGTCCCTCTACGACGCCGCCGACGAGGACTCGGCCACCGGGGGACCGGACCTGACCCGGCGGATCTTCCCGGTCGTGTCCACGGTCACCGCCGAGGGCTACCGACGACTCGCCGACGACGAGGTCGGCGAGGTCGTCGACACCGTCGTCGCCGGCCGGATGGCCAACCCCGGCGGGCCGCAGGCGCCGGTCCGCTAGGCGAGTCGATGACCACTGCCCGCCCCGCCACCGTCGAGGAGACCGCGTCGTGACGATGCCGTTCGGATACGTCTCGCCCGAGCAGCTGATGAAGGACCGTGCGGACTACGCCCGCAAGGGCATCGCCCGCGGCCGCAGCGTCGTCGTGCTGCAGTACGACGGCGGCATCGTGTTCGTCGCCGAGAACCTCTCGCGTGCCCTGCACAAGATCTCCGAGATCTACGACCGGATCGCGTTCGCCGCGGTCGGCAAGTACAACGAGTTCGAGAACCTCCGGATGGCAGGCGTCCGCTACGCCGACCTGCGCGGCTACAGCTACGACCGGCAGGACGTCACCGGCAGGGGGCTGGCCAACGTCTTCGCCCAGACCCTGGGCACCATCTTCACCGTCGACTCCAAGCCCTACGAGGTCGAGATCGTCATCGCCGAGGTCGGCGAGACCGCGGCCGACGACCAGGTCTACCGCCTCACCTACGACGGTTCGGTGGCCGACGAGCACGGCTTCGTCGCGATGGGCGGCTCGGCGGAGACGATCAGCCAGCAGCTCACCGAGCGCTATCGCGACGGCATGACGCTGGAGGACGCCCTGAGGCTGGCGGTCGAGCTGCTCGGCCGCGACCCGGCCGGCGGCGAGCAGCGGACCCTCACCCCCGACCAGCTCGAGGTCGCCGTCCTGGACCGGGCCCGACCCCGCCGCAAGTTCCGACGCATCGGTGGCGGCGCCCTCGCCCGGCTGCTGGGCCAGCCGGCCGCCGGCGACGGCACCGACAACGGCTCGGCCGCACCGCCACCGGTCGCGCTGGCCGGCGGGGCGCACGAGCCGCCCGGGCCGGAGCACGCGCCGGACCCGGACGCCGACGAATCCTGACCGGTCACAGGGGCATCGGCGAAACGTGGACCCGGCCTGACCCGCCGATTACTCCCGGTTTCCGATGAATCGGCCTGGGCGTGGTTAGCCTGGTCGACTGCGCCCCGTCCGCCCGGGGCGGCACCGCCGAGCAACAGGGGGACACCTGGTGGTAGTACCGACGACGACCCGAGCGCGCCTGATCCGGCTCCTGGCAGCAGCGGGTGCCGTCGCGCTGGCCACGTCGCTCGCCCCGGCCGCCCAGGGGGCCACCACGGCGTCGACCGGTGAAGGCACCCGGTCCGTGACGTTCCGAGGTGTGACGGTCGCGGTCCCCGTCGACTGGCCGGTGCGCGACATGGCCGGCCGGCCGGGGTGTGTCCGGTTCGACGAGCACGCGGTCTACCTCGGTGATCCCCGCCCCAGCACCTGCCCGCCGCACCTGGTAGGGCGCACCGGCGCCGTTCACCTCACCTCCCGCAGCCTGCAGGGGGTCGTGGCGCCGGATCGGGTCGTCACCTCACCGGGGTCAGCGGTCTCGGTCCTGGTCACCACCGACGACGCCCCCGACTCCCGGCAGCTCGCCCGGCAGGTGGCCGGGTCGGTGACCTTCGCCGGGGCCCCGGCCGCCGTGGCCGCCCCGTCCGGGGCGGCCGACGCACGCACGCTCGCCCGCGCCTCGACGCCGGCTGCCGCTTCGGCGGCTCCCGGCGCCGCCGCTTCCTCGGCAGTGCCCTCCGGTCGCAGGTCGTTCAGCGCCTCCTCCGGCTCGCAGGCCACACCGTCCGACACGACGTTCTCCGGCCTCGGGTTCGACGCGTGCACGGCGCAGCCGCTCTCGACCATGGCCACCTGGTACTCCGCGTCGCCGTTCAAGGCCGCGAACATGTACATCGGCGGCGCGAGCCGTGGCTGCTCGCAGGCCAACCTCACGGCCGACTGGGTCACCCAGACCGTCGCGCAGGGCTGGACGCTGATCCCCACGTACGTAGGCCTGCAGGCGTCCTGCAGCAGCTACCCGAACAAGGTCGACCCCGCCCAGGCCGCGGCCCAGGGCGGAGCGGCCGCGGACGACGCGATCGTCCAGCTCAACGCACTCGGCCTGGGACTCGGCAACCCGGTCTACTTCGACATGGAGGCCTTCTCCTACACGAACGCGGCCTGCCTGGCCGCGACTCGCACCTTCCTGGGGTCGTGGACCCAGCGGCTGCACACCCGCGGCTACGTCTCCGGCATCTACTCCAGCTCGAACACGCTGGCTGCGATCGTGCTCGACAACGGTGCGCCGACGACGACGATGGCTGCGCCCGACGCCATCTGGTTCGCCCGCTGGCCGTCCGACAGCAAGACCCAGCCCGGCGACCCGACCCTGTCCGACCCGGCGATCCCGGACCAGTACTGGGCCGACCACCAGCGGATCCACCAGTTCCGGGGCGGCCACCAGGAGACCTGGGGCGGCGTCACGGTGAACATCGACAGCAACTCGCTGGACGCCCCGGTCGCGCCGTCGCAGCTCGCCGCCGACGGTGCCTTCGTGCAGACCGGGGGCGCCATCTACCGGATGGCGGGGGGTGCCCCCATCGTGGTGTCCGACTGGGCTGCTGTCGGGGGCCCGCAGCCCACCACCTCGCTGTCCCAGAGCCAGTTCAACTCGTTGCCGGACCGGCCCCGGGACGGCACGTTCCTGCAGAGCGGTGCGACCGGACGGATCTGGCGAGTGGTCAAGGGGGTCGCGAGCTACGTCCCGTCCTGGACGCCGTACAGCGGACCGCAGCCCAGCGTCGTGGTCGACCAGGCTGCGCTGGACAACGCCGGCACCGGCGGCGTCTGGAACCGGCTGTCCAGCGGCACTCCCGCTCCGCGGATGACCGGGCCGGGCACACGGGCCACCACGAGCAAGAAGACCTCGTTCACCTGGTTCGGCGGCTTCTCCTCCTCGGTGGTCGACACCCACGACGTGCGCTGGCGCAAGGCCCGCTACGACGGGAAGTACGGCCGATGGAGCCGCCCCAGCGGCTGGCAGCGCACGCCGGTCACCGACGTGCCGCTCGGCCTGCGCGCGGGCTACACGTACTGCGTGGCGGTGCGGGCCCGCAACCGTGCCGGCCAGGTGTCCGGCTGGACCAGCCAACGCTGCGTCGCCCGGCCGCTGGACGACCGCACCCTCGCTCGCTCGGCGGGCTGGAAGGCGAAGAAGGGCAAGGCCGCCTACTTCGGCGGCACCTACCTGACGACGACGCGCAAGGGCGCCACGATCTCCCGGACCGGTGCCCGGATCAAGCGGGTCGGCATCGTCGCCTCGACCTGCCGCAGCTGCGGCAAGGTCGCAGTCCTGCTGGACGGCAAGCGGGTCGGCACGATCAGGCTCAGCGGGCCCAAGCGCGCCAGCCAGGTGCTGATGCTCCCCGCGGTCCGCCGCCAGAAGGCGACAGTGACCCTCAAGGTGCGCAGCAGCGGTCAGCGGGTCCGCATCGACGGCCTGATCCTCAGCCGGAGCTAGCGGGACGTCGCGGCCTACTCCTCGACGTCGGTCGCGCGTGGGTCGCCGTAGGCGTCGCCCAGGACCTGCTCGTCGGTCTCCTCGCGCCTGCCGCCGAAGGTCTCCGGGTCGTCGGCCACCACGTCGTCGACCGGGTCGTGACCGTCGCCGTCCGGAACCTCCTCGGCGAGCTTCTGGTCCAACGACTCACCCTGCTCGGCCTCCGCGTGCGTGGTCCCGAACTTCTCCGCACCGAGCGGTCGGTCCTCCGCTCCGCTGCCGCGGTCGCCCGCAGGCGTCTCGGGGTCCCCGTCGCGTAGCGACTCGGGCGTCTCGACCAGCCGGTCGCCGTCGGTGCCCTCGGTGCCCTCGTTCGTGCCGTCCCAGGTCTCGGTCATCTCGGCCCGATACCCCTTCGGGCGGCGCCTGACGCGCGCACTGCGCACCTCCCTGCCGCGGCCCGCGCCCCGGCGTACGGTGTCGGCATGGACCGCCGGATCTTCGGGCTCGAGAACGAGTACGGCGTCACCTGCACGTTCAAGGGGCAGCGGCGGCTCTCGCCCGACGAGGTCGCGCGCTACCTGTTCCGTCGGGTGGTCTCCTGGGGGCGCAGCAGCAACGTCTTCCTGCGCAACGGAGCCCGGCTCTACCTCGACGTGGGCAGCCACCCCGAGTACGCGACCCCCGAGTGCGACGACATCCGCGAGCTGGTCGTCCACGACAAGGCGGGGGAGCGGATCCTGGAGGGCCTTCTCGTCGACGCCGAGCGGCGGCTGCGCGAGGAGGGCATCGCCGGAGACGTGTACCTGTTCAAGAACAACACCGACTCGGCCGGCAACTCCTACGGCTGCCACGAGAACTACCTCGTGGGCCGGCACGGCGAGTTCACCCGCCTCGCCGACGTGCTCATCCCGTTCCTGGTGAGCCGGCAGATCATCTGCGGTGCGGGGAAGGTGCTGCAGACCCCACGGGGCGCGGTCTACTGCGTGAGCCAACGGGCCGAGCACATCTGGGAGGGCGTCTCGTCGGCGACCACCCGGTCGCGGCCGATCATCAACACCCGGGACGAGCCGCACGCGGACGCCGAGAGATACCGCCGCCTGCACGTCATCGTGGGTGACTCGAACATGAGCGAGACCACCACGCTGCTCAAGCTGGGCGCCACCGACCTGGTGCTGCGCATGATCGAGGCGAACGTCGTGATGCGCGACCTGACGCTGGAGAACCCGATCAGGGCCATCCGCGAGATGAGCCACGACATGACCGGCCGACGGAAGGTGCGCCTGGCGAACGGTAGGGAGGCCAGCGCCCTCGACATCCAGGAGGAGTACCTCACCAAGGCACGCGACTTCGCAGCCCGCCGCGGGCTGGACGAGGGGCAGGTCAAGCAGGTCCTCGACCTGTGGGAGCGCACGGTCACCGCCGTCGACACCGGCGACCTCGACTCGGTGGCGACCGAGATCGACTGGGTGATGAAGCACCGGCTGATCGAGCGCTACCGCGCCAAGCACGACCTCGCCCTGTCCTCCGCGCGAGTTGCGCAGATCGACCTCGCCTACCACGACATCTCCCGCAACCGGGGGCTGTTCTACCTGCTGCAGAACCGGGGTCAGGCGGAACGCGTCTGCCGCGACCTCGAGGTGTTCCAGGCCAAGTCGGTCCCGCCGCAGACGACCCGGGCAAAGCTGCGGGGCGAGTTCATCCGACGCGCCCAGGAGCGACGCCGTGACTTCACCGTGGACTGGGTGCACCTCAAGCTCAACGACCAGGCGCAGCGGACGGTGCTGTGCAAGGACCCGTTCCGGTCCGTCGACGAGCGGGTCGAGAAGCTCATAGCCAGCATGTGACCCCACCGGCCGGCCGGGGCCGGTCCGGTGCCGCGTCGAGGGCCGGTCAGTCCTGCCAGGATGCCGGGTTAGGGTGGTGTTGCCCCCACCCCCTTTCTTGACGAGGTTCTTCCGTGCCCCGAACCGCCAGACTGCTGGCTGCCGTGCTTCCGCTCCTCCTCGCCGGCTCCGTCGCCGCCTGCAGCAGCAGCGGATCCGACCTGCCGTCGGCGTCGGGCAGCTTCGGCGACAAGCCGAAGATCACGATTGCCAAGGGCACGACCCCGTCCCCGCAGCTGGAGTCGAAAGTGCTCAGCGAGGGTGACGGTGCGGTCGTGAAGAAGGGCGACCTGCTCGTCGCCGACTACCTGGGGGAGACCTACGGCAACGGGAAGGTCTTCGACAACTCCTACGACCGCGACGTTCCGGCGGCCTTCCCGATCGGCAGCGGCAACGTCATCGCCGGTTGGGACAAGGTCCTCGTCGGCGAGAAGATCGGCAGCCGGGTCCTCATGGTCGTCCCGCCGAAGCAGGGGTACGGCAAGAAGGGCAACCCGCAGGCGGGCATCAAGGCCACGGACTCGCTGGTCTTCGTCGTCGACCTGATCGCGCGGTACCCCAAGACCGGCGCGCCGCAGAAGAACACCCCCGTGGCCGACCTGCCCGCCGATCTGCCGACGGTCAAGGGTGATGCGGGCAGCGAGCCGACCATCACGGTGCCGGCCGGCGCGACGCCGCCCAAGCAGCCCAAGGTCACCGTTCTCGCCAAGGGCACCGGCGACGAGGTCACCAAGGGCAAGCTGGCCGTCGTGGAGTACACCGCCGTGGACTTCACCGGGAAGGCGCTGTCGAGCTCGTGGCAGGAAGGCCCGCAGGGAGTGCCGATCGGCGGTTCCCAGCCCAGCCCGTTCGACCTGCTCGAGGGCGTGCCGACGGGGAGCCGGGTCCTCCTGACGCTGCCTGCCCAGACGGGGACCGACCCCAAGACCGGCAGCGTTGCCGTCGTGATCGACCTGCTGGGCCTGCACGGGTCCGCGAAGGAGGCCTCCAAGTGAGCGAGAAGCCCGAGATCGACTTCCCCGAGGGCCCGCCGCCGGCCGACCTCGAGATCACCGACCTGACCGAGGGTGACGGCGCCGAGGCAGCGACCGGCGACACCGCCGTCGTCCACTACGTCGGCGTCTCGTACAGCACGGGCGAGGAGTTCGACGCCTCCTGGAACCGTGGCCAGACCTTCGCGTTCCCGCTCGGTGCGGGCAACGTCATCGCCGGCTGGGACCGCGGCGTGGTCGGGATGAAGGTCGGCGGCCGCCGCCGTCTGGTGATCCCGCCGCACCTGGGCTACGGCGACCGCGGTGCCGGTGCGGTCATCGCCCCGGGCGAGACGTTGATCTTCGTCGTCGACCTGGTCGACGTCCGCTAGCCGGCAGTCCCGCCCGAGCAGCCACCGTCGGGGGCGGCTGGTCCCCGGCACGGGGTAGGTTGACCGACCGTGTCGGCGCAGAAGACGGAGCGGCTGCTCAACCTGGTGATAGCCCTGCTGTCGACCCGGCAGTTCCTGCTCAAGGAGCAGATCCGCGCCGCCGTCCCCCAGTACGCCGAGTGCCCGTCCGACGAGGCCTTCGACCGGATGTTCGAGCGGGACAAGGAAGAGCTGCGGGACATGGGCGTCCCGCTGCAGACCGGCGGCAACGACGCCTGGTTCGACGACGAGGTCGGCTACCGGGTCGACCGGGTCGCGTACGCGCTGCCCGAGGTCACCTTCACCCCGGACGAGCTCGCGGTGCTCGGCCTGGCGTCCCGGGTCTGGCAGCAGGCCAGCCTGGCCGCCCCCGCCTCCCGGGCGGTGCAGAAGCTCAAGGCGGCCGGCGTCGAGCCGGACAGCGGCAGCCTGGTCGGGATCGAGCCCCGGGTCCGCACCAGCGAGCCCGCCTTCGAGCAGGTGTACGCCGCGGTCCGCGACCGCCGGCCGATCACCTTCCCGTACCGGACGCCGGGTCGTCCCGACATCATCGAACGGCACCTCGAGCCGTGGGGCATCGTCTCCCGCCACGGCCGCTGGTACGTCGTCGGCCACGACCGGGACCGCGCAGCGACCCGGGTCTTCCGGCTGTCGCGCGTCGCCGGACCGGTCCGGGCGGTCGGCCGACCGGGAGAGGTCACCGTGCCCGACGGCATCGACCTGCGCGCCCAGGTCGCCACCCTGGTGCCGAACCGCGCGACGGCCGACGCCCGGCTGTGCGTGCGCACCGGCTCGGGAGTCCGGCTGCGTCGAAGGGCCACGGCATCGGTCCCCGGGGGCGACGGCGTCGACGAGCTGACGGTCCCGTACGGCGACCTGGAGATGCTCGCCGAGGAGGTCGCGGGGTACGGCGCCGACGTGCAGGTGCTCGACCCGCCCTCGCTGCGAGAGGCCGTGGTCCGCCTCCTGCGTGGCGTGCTGGCGGCCGCCGCCACCGACGGAACCGACATCACCCTCGTGCCCGAGGCTTCCGCCAGCCCGGCCGGTGGCTCGTGAGCACCGGCGCCACCGAACGGCTGTCCCGGCTGCTTGCCCTCGTGCCCTACCTGGTGAGCCGGCAGGGGGTCCCGCTTGCCGCCGCGGCCGCCGAGTTCGGCATCACCGAGCGCCAGCTGGTCAAGGACCTGGAGCTGCTGTTCGTCTGCGGCACGCCGGGTCACCTGCCCGACGACCTGATCGACGTCGACTGGGACGGCGGCCAGGTCTTCCTCAGCAACGCCGACCCGATCGCGCGTCCTCTGCGCCTGGGCGTGGACGAGGCCCTTGCCCTGCTGGTCGGGCTGCGCGCACTGGCCGACGTGCCGGGTCTGCACGACCGGGACGCCCTCCAGCGCACCATCCTCAAGCTGGAGCAGGCTGCAGGGGAGGCGGGAGCGCCGAGCGCCCAGGTGCGGGTCGAGGTCGAGGCGCAGGGCCCGCTGGCGGAGGTACGTCGGGCCCTCGACACCGGTCGACGGGTGCACCTGACCTACTTCGTACCCTCCCGGGACGAGACCACCGAGCGCGACGTGGACCCGATCCGGGTGCTGCTCGTCGACGGCCGGTGGTACCTGGAGGGCTGGTGCCGGCGGGCCGAGGACGTCCGGCTGTTCCGGATGGACCGGGTCGACGCGCTCACGGTGCTCGACGTGGCCGCCGAGGTGCCGCCCCAGGCCGCCGTCCGGGACCTGGAGGAGGGGCTGTTCGCCGTCTCGCCGGAGGACCTCCTGGCCACCGTCGAGCTGGCCCCGCCGGCCCACTGGGTGGCCGACTACTACCCGGTCGTGGACGTGGCCGAGCACGGCGACCACCTCGTGGTCCGGCTGCGGGTGCTGGACGACGGCTGGCTGCGCCAGCTCGCCCTCCGGCTGGGCGGCGCGCTCCGGGTGCTCGACCCGCCCGGGCTGGCCGGAGCGGTGGCCTCGGCGGCCCGGTCCGCGCTGGCGGCGTACGAGCGCACCTGATCGGCCCCTGGCCGCCAGGGGGGCGCCGGTCGTCCGTAAGGCCCATTTCTCTCAAGCACCCCGGGTGCCCTGCCGAACACTCCCTTGACGCTCCGCGGAGGGGCAGCCAGCAGGAGGGACGGCCGATGACCACGATCAAGACCTCGTGCCCCGTGTGCGGGGACGTGGAGCTGACGCCCGAGCAGATGCGCCTGGTCGTCTGCTCCCGCTCCGACTGGTCCTTCTACGCCTTCCGGTGCGGCACCTGCAGGGACGAGATCCGCAAGCCCGCCGACGAGGAGGTCGTCACCCTCCTGGTGTCCGGCGGCGTCGCGGCCGAGCAGTGGGTCATCCCCGCCGAGGCGCTCGAGGAGCACCACGGCACGGCGATCACGTACGACGACGTGCTGGACTTCGCGCTCGGCCTGGACCGGGTCGACCTGCTGGCCTCGCTGATCACGCCCCGCGTCCAGGCCTGACGCCGCCCGGCAGCCCCGGTGCCCGGTAGCCTCGCCGGGTGCTCTGGTTCCTGGTGTGGGCCATCCTCGTGCTCGCCGCCGTGGCGGTGTTCTTCCTGCTCGGGCGCAACCTGTGGCGTACGTCGAAGGCGCTCGTCCGGGAGCTGACGACCGCGACGGACCGCCTCACGGCGCTCGGCGACCGGCTCGCCGACCTCGACCGAGCCCCTGCCGGAGGCGCGCTCGGGAACGCCGGGAACGGCCCTGCCGCAGGGGTCGGTGACGTACGATCGCAGGGCAACAGTCCGCGACAGCAGAGGTGAGCACCCCATGTTCCGTCAACTCGGTGCGCCCGAGATCATCGTCATCCTCGTGGTGCTCGTCCTGCTCTTCGGCGCCAAGCGGCTTCCCGACGCGGCACGATCCCTCGGCCGGTCGATGCGGATCTTCAAGTCCGAGGTCAAGGAGATGGGCAACGACTCCAGGGACGACCAGGCGACCCAGCAGGCCCAGACGCCTCGCGAGGTCGAGACTCGGGTCGTCGACACCCCGCCCGCTGCCGCCCCGGTGGCCGAGCCGCAGCGGGCCACCACCCCGGGGGAGCACCCCGAGCGCGACCGCTGACCCGTCGCGCCGTAGAGGTCGACCGGAGCCGGAGCACCCCTGGTGGTCACGTTGAGCAGCCGCCCGCGCGGCGGTCGCAACGTCCCTCGTGACCCGGAGGGACGGATGTCCCTCACCGATCACCTGCGTGAGCTGCGGGTGCGGCTGGTCCGGTCGGTGCTCGCGATCGTCGCCTGCTCGATCGCGGCCGCGTTCTTCTACAACGACTACCTGTTCGACTTCATCATCGAGCCGTTCTACAAGATCGGCGAGGACCATCCCGACGCGACGCTGAACTTCGGCAACATCGGTGACCCGTTCACCTTCGCGCTGAAGATCTGCGCCATGACGGGCCTGCTGGCCGCCAGCCCGGTCTGGCTGTGGAACCTCTGGGGCTTCGTGGCGCCCGGGCTGCACAAGCGTGAGCGGCGCTACGGCATCGCGTTCGTGGCCGTCAGCGTGCCGCTGTTCATCGGCGGCGTGGCGCTGGCGTACGTCTTCCTGCCCAAGGGCTTCAACCTGCTCATCGGCTTCAACCCGGACCCGGAGCGGGTGGCCAACATCATCGGGCTGAACGACTACCTGTCGTTCGTCATCCGGATGTTCCTGGTGTTCGGCATCGCGTTCATCCTGCCCGTCTTCCTCGTGGGCCTGAACCTCGCCGGCGTCGTCAGCGGCCGACAGCTGCTCAAGGCGTGGCGTCCGGTCATCCTCGGCGCCTTCGTGTTCGCCGCCGTGGCCACCCCGTCCGGCGACCCGTGGACGATGACCGCGCTCGCGACGCCGATGCTGTTCCTGTACTACGTCGCCGCAGGGCTGTCGCTGCTCACCGACCGCCGACGCGCGCGGGCACGGATCGACGGCGTCGACTACGCCGGCCTGGACGACGACGAGGCCAGTCCGCTGGAGTACCGCAGCCTGCCGCTGGACGACATCGACCTAAGCGACGAGGACGACCCCGATCGCCGCTAGCGCACTAGCGTTCCGCGCGTGACGCGCCGGATCGCCCTGCTGGTCAACCCGGCGTCCGGCGGCGGCCGGGGCGCCCGGCTGCTCGAGCCGGTGGCGGCCAGGCTGCGGGACGCCGGAGCCGACGTCGACGTCGTCGTCGGCCGGGACGCCGACGACGCCGCGGTCCAGGTCCGGCACCGGGTGGCCCGGGGGGTCGACGGGGTGGTTGCCGTCGGCGGCGACGGGCTCGTGCACCTCGCCCTCCAGGTCGTCGGGGGCACCCACGTCCCGCTCGGGATCGTGCCGGCGGGAACCGGCAACGACGTCGCCCGCAGCCTGGGTCTGCCTCTCGACAGCCCGCCGCGCGCCGTCGACCTCGTGCTCGGTGGCGACACCCGGGCCGTCGACCTCGGCCGGGCCGACGGCTGCTGGTTCGCCGGGGTCCTCGGCTCCGGCTTCGACTCGATGGTGAACGAGCGGGCCAACCGGATGACCTGGCCCCGGGGTCGCTTCCGCTACAACGTGGCCATCGTGGCCGAGCTGCGCACCTTCCGCCCGGTGCCGTTCGTCCTGGAGCTCGACGGGGAGCAGTGGGCGACCGAGGCGATGCTGGTGGCGGTCGGCAACGGTCGGTCCTACGGCGGTGGCATGAAGGTCTGCCCGGACGCCGACCTCAGCGACGGGCTCCTCGACGTCACCGTCCTGGGGCCCATCTCCAAGCCGGAGTTCCTGCGGGTCTTCCCGACGGTCTACAAGGGCACCCACGTGCACCACCGGGCGGTGACGGTGCGCCGGGCGCGCACCGTCGTGCTGCGGTCCGATGGGGTCACGGCCTACGCGGACGGGGAGCGGGTCGGCGCCCTCCCGGTCAGCTGCGAGGCCGTCCCGTCGGCGTTGCGCGTGTTCACCTGACCGGCGGCGCAGCAGCCGGAACGTAGGGTTGTGGACATGGCCACCCCCGCGCAGCGGTACGCCCGCGCGCGTCGGCGCGCCGGCCGTGCCGACGATCCGGAGTCACCGCTCGGCCCCTTCCAGGCGCTCTACCCGTTCGGGCTGGACCCGTTCCAGACGCGGGCCTGCGCAGCGCTGGAGGCGGGCCGTGGCGTGCTGGTGGCTGCGCCGACCGGGGCCGGCAAGACGGTGGTCGGCGAGTTCGCGGTGCACCTCGCGCTGGCCGAGGGACGCAAGTGCTTCTACACGACCCCGATCAAGGCACTGTCGAACCAGAAGTACGCCGACCTGGTGGCGCGCTACGGCGCCGACCGGGTGGGCCTGCTCACCGGCGACAACAGCGTCAACGGTGAGGCACCGGTGGTCGTCATGACCACCGAGGTGCTGCGGAACATGCTCTACGCCGGCAGCGGCACCCTCGCCGGGCTCGGCTACGTGGTGATGGACGAGGTGCACTACCTCTCCGACCGCTTCCGCGGCGCCGTCTGGGAGGAGGTGATCATCCACCTGCCGGAGTCGGTGGTGCTCGTGTCGCTGTCGGCCACGGTCAGCAACGCGGAGGAGTTCGGCGACTGGTTGCGCACCCTGCGCGGCGAGACCGAGGTGGTCGTCGAGGAGCACCGGCCGGTCCCGCTGTGGCAGCACGTGATGGCCGACCGGCGGCTCTACGACCTCTTCGTCGACGACGAGGCGACCAAGGTCAACCCTGAGCTGGTGCGGCTGGCCCGCGAGCAGACCCGCTACGCGCGCACCCACGAGCAGCGCCCGGGGCGCGGCGGTCGCCGACCCCGTGCGGTGGGCACCCCGAGCCGGGTGGAGGTCCTGGAACGGCTGGACGCCGAGGGCCTCCTCCCGGCGATCACGTTCATCTTCAGCCGGGTCGGGTGCGACGCCGCCGTGGCGCAGTGCCTGCACGCAGGGCTCCGGCTGCTCACGGCTGAGGAGGCCCACGAGGTACGGGAGTTCGTCGAAGCCCGGTGCGGGGACATCCCACGCGACGACCTACGGGTGCTGGGGTACGACGAGTGGCGCACCGGGCTCGAGCGCGGTATCGCCGCGCACCACGCGGGGATGCTGCCGACGTTCAAGGAGGTCGTGGAGCAGCTGTTCGTCCGCGGCCTGGTCAAGGCCGTGTTCGCGACGGAGACGCTGGCCCTGGGCATCAACATGCCGGCGCGCTCGGTGGTGCTGGAGCGGCTGGTGAAGTGGAACGGCGAGAGCCACGCGGACGTGACGCCGGGGGAGTACACCCAGCTCACCGGGCGGGCCGGCCGTCGCGGCATCGACGTGGAGGGGCACGCGGTGGTCGTGTGGTCACCGGGACTGGAGCCGGCCGCCCTTGCCGGGCTGGCGTCGACCCGCACCTACCCGCTCCGGTCCAGCTTCCGCCCCTCGTACAACATGGCGGTCAACCTGGTGCACCAGTTCGGCCGGGACCGGGCCCGGGAGCTGCTGCAGTCGTCCTTCGCGCAGTTCCAGGCCGACCGTGCGGTGGTGGGGCTGACGCGGCAGGTGGTCCGCAACGAGGAGGCCCTGGCCGGCTACCGGGACTCGATGACCTGTCACCTGGGGGACTTCCGGGAGTACGCGCGGCTGCGGCGGGCGATCTCGGACCGCGAAGCGGTGCTGGCCCGCACCGGGTCGGCCAACCGCCGGGCCCAGGCGGCTGCCTCGCTGGAGGCGCTGCGCCCCGGGGACGTCATCGACGTGCCGGCGGGCCGCCGCGGCGGGCTCGCCGTGGTCCTCGACCCGGGCAGGCAGGGCGGCGGTGACCCCCGGCCGACGGTGCTCACCTCCGAACGCCAGGTCCGGCGGCTCTCGGTCGCCGACTTCCCTGGCCCGGTCGAGGCGGTGCACCGGCTGCGCATCCCCAAGTCGTTCAACGCGCGCAACCCGACGAGCCGGCGGGACCTCGCCTCGACCCTGCGCAACGCCCGCCTCGAGGACCGGCCGGGAAGGGACCAGCGGTCCACCCGCAGGACGCGGGCGGTGGCGGCGGACGACCGCGAGCTGGCCGACCTCCGGGCGAGGATGCGGGCGCATCCCTGCCACGGCTGCGACGAGCGGGAAGACCACGCACGATGGGCCGAGCGGTGGCACCGGTTGTCGCGGGAGACCGACGACCTGCGCCGCCGGGTCTCGGAACGCACCCACACCATCGGGCGCACGTTCGACCGGATCTGCAACCTGCTCGAGGAGCTGGGTTACCTCGAGGACGAGTCGGTGACGGCGTCCGGCAAGCAGCTGGCGCTGATCTACAACGAGCTCGACCTGCTCACCGCGGAGTGCCTGCGGCACGAGGTGTGGTCGGACCTGAGTCCCGCGGAGCTGGCGGCCTGCGTGTCGGCGCTGGTCTACGAGTCCCGCCAGCCCGAGGACGCCGCCCCGCCGACGTTGCCGTCGGGCTCGTCGCGGGAGGCACTGGCCGAGATGGTGCGCATCTGGGCGGTCCTGGAGGGGTGCGAGCGCGACCATCGCATCGACAGCCCGCGGGAGCCGGACCTGGGCTTCGCCTGGGCGACCTACCGCTGGGCGTCGGGAGAGAGCCTCGACACCGTCCTGCGCGAGGCGGACGTGCCCGCCGGGGACTTCGTGCGCTGGACCAAGCAGGTGGTGGACCTGCTGGGGCAGATCACCGACGCCTCCCGGCGCGGCGGTGGAGCCACAGCGGAGGTCGGCGAGACCGCCCGCCGGGCCAGCGACCTGCTCCGGCGGGGCGTCGTCGCCTACACGTCGGTGGCCTGAAGCCACCAGGCGCGGCCGACGGCCCACCTGAACGGTGGTGGAGAACCGGTCACCGGGTCGCAGCACCGTCGGCTGCTCCGAACGCGCTCAGCACCCGGTTCAACGAGCTGTCCAGCCCCCAGCGCTCGGACAGCTCGAGCAGCCGTTCCGGGTCCGCCGGCCGGGTCGGGATCAGGTCGTCGTGCTCAGGGAGCGGGACGTCGTGCGCGACCGCGACGACCCGCGGCGCGACCGCCAGGTAGTCCCGGGCAGCCGCCAGCTTGGCGCGGGCACCGGCCGGCATCCCGGTGTCACCGGCGTCCAGCGCGGCGAGCAGCGCGGCCAGCGAGCCGTACTTCGTGATCAACGCCGCCGCCGTCTTGTCGCCGATGCCGGCGACGCCGGGCAGCCCGTCGCTGGGGTCGCCGCGGAGGGTGGCGAAGTCGGCGTAGGCCCGGCCCGGGATGCCGTACTTCGCCTGCACCCACGCCTCGTCCACGATGTCGTGCCGGCCCACGCCGCGGGCGGTGTAGAGGACGCGGACGGCGCGGTCGTCGTCGACCAGCTGGAACAGGTCGCGGTCGCCGGTCACGACGTCCACCGGGATCGTGGCCGAGGTGGCCAGCGTGCCGATGACGTCGTCCGCCTCGTAGCCGTCCGCACCGAAGCAGGGAACCCCGAGCGCGGCGAGCACCGCCTCGATCACCGGGCACCTGGGGGGAGAGGTCGTCAGGCACCTCCTCCGCGCCCGCTGGTGCCAGCCGGTGGGTCTTGTACGACGGGATCGCCTCGACCCGGAACGCCGGCCGCCAGTCCGCGTCCATCGCCGCCACCAGCCGGGTGGGGGACCGGTCGGAGACCAGGCGGGCGATGAAGTCGAGCAGGCCGCGCACGGCGTTGACCGGCGAGCCGTCCGGGGCCCGGAACGAGTCCGGCACCCCGAAGAACGCCCGGAAGTACAGCGCTGGGGTGTCGAGGAGCATCAGCCGGTCGTCGGTCCTCGCAGGGGTCTCAGCCACGGCCGAGAGCCTGCCAGACGGCTGGGGCCGGCTCGCGCCTAGAGTGACGGCTATGACTTCGCACGCCGCCTCGTCCGACCGGCTGTCACACGCCCGCAAGGCGGTCGCCGACGCCGGTCTGGGCGCCCTGCTGCTGACCCCCGGGCCGGACCTGCGCTGGCTCACCGGCTACGAGGCGCTGCCGCTGGAGCGGCTCACCTGCCTGGTGCTGCCCTCCGACGGTGAGCCGTTCCTCGTCGCCCCCGGCCTGGAGGTGCCGGCCGTGGAGGCGTCCGGTGTCCCCGCCCTGGGGATCGAGGTGCTGGGCTGGGGGGAGACCGAGGACCCGTACGCCCTGATCGCCTCGCGGACCGGTCCGGTCGGCTCCCTCGGTCTGGCCAACCGGATGTGGGCCGAGCAGGTGCTGCGGTTCCGGACGGCGTTCCCGGACGCCGGGCAGAGCCTGGCCTCGGCGGTGCTCGCGGACCTGCGGATGCGCAAGTCCGCTGATGAGGTGGACGCCCTGCGCCGGGCGGGCCAGGCGATCGACCGCGTGCACCGACGGATGGCCGAGTTCCTGCGTCCCGGCATCTCGGAACGGGCGGCGGGGCGCGAGATCGCCGCCGCGATCCTCGCCGAGGGCCATGAGAGCGTCGACTTCGTCATCGTCGGCTCCGGCCCCAACGGCGCGTCCCCGCACCACGAGGTCGGCGACCGGGTGCTCGAGCGCGGCGACGTGGTGGTCGTCGACATCGGCGGCACCACCGCGGAGGGCTACTGCTCCGACTGCACCCGCGTCTACGCGCTCGGCGAGCCGCCATCGGACTTCCGCGAGTACTTCGGCGTGCTGCACGAGGCCCAGCTCGCAGCCTGCGAGCAGGCGCGCCCGGGGGTCACCGCGGCCTCGGTCGACAAGGCAGCGCGCGACGTCATCACGGCTGCCGGGTACGGCGACCGGTTCCTGCACCGCACCGGTCACGGGATCGGCGTGGAGACGCACGAGGAGCCCTACATCGTCGAGGGGAACGACACGGTCCTGGAGCCCGGCATGGCGTTCTCGATCGAGCCCGGCATCTACCTGGCGGGGCGCCACGGTGCCCGGATCGAGGACATCGTCGTCGCCACCGAGGACGGCATCGAGCGACTCAACGTCACCGACCGCGACCTCGTCGTCCTGGAGGCCTGAACCGTGCCCGTGACCCCCGTGCAGCGCTACCTCCCGACCGAGGAGGCCACCGAGCTGCTCGCCCTGACCCGGCAGCTGGCCCGCGAGGAGCTGGCACCGAAGGCCGCCGAGTACGAGGCCGCCAGCCGGTTCCCCCGCGAGGTGTTCCGGACCCTGGGCAAGGCGGGCCTGCTCGGCCTGCCCTACCCGGAGGAGCACGGAGGCGGCGGTCAGCCCTACGAGGTCTACCTGCAGGTGGTGGAGGAGCTGGCCACGGCGTGGGGGACGGTCGCCGAAGGCGTCAGCGTGCACACCCTGGCGTGCTACCCGCTCGCCGAGTACGGCACCGACGAGCAGCGGGCCCGGTGGCTGCCCGACATGATCGGCGGCGAGCTGCTCGGCGGCTACTGCCTGTCCGAGGCGCAGTCCGGCTCGGACGCGGCCGCGATGGTCACCCGGGCGGTCCGCGACGGCGACGACTACGTCGTCAACGGCACCAAGTCCTGGATCACGCACGGCGGAGAGGCCGACTTCTACAGCCTCATGTGCCGGACCTCCGACGACGGTGCCCGCGGCATCTCCTGCCTGCTGGTGGACGCCGACACCGAGGGCGTCTCCGCCGGCGAGCCGGAGCGCAAGATGGGCTTCACCGCCTCCACCACCGCGCAGGTGCGCTACGAGGACGCCCGGATCGCCGCCGACCGGCTCCTCGGTCCGGAGGGCCACGGGTTCAAGATCGCCCTGGCGGCCCTGGACGGCGGCCGGCTGGGCATCGCGGCCTGCGCTGTCGGGCTCGCCCAGGCGGCGTTCGACACCGCCCTGGCGTGGGCGGAGGAGCGACGGCAGTTCGGCCGGGCGATCGTGGAGTTCCAGGGCCTGGCCTTCATGCTCGCCGACATGGCGACGGGAATCGAGGCCGGCCGCTCCCTGTACCTCGATGCGGCCCGGCTCCGCGACCGCGGCGAGCCGTTCGGCAAGCAGGCCGCGATGGCCAAGCTGTTCTGCACCGACATGGCCATGAAGGTCACCACCGACGCGGTCCAGGTGCTCGGCGGCTACGGCTACGTCCAGGACTTCCCGGCCGAGCGGTACATGCGCGAGGCGAAGGCCCTGCAGATCGTCGAGGGCACCAACCAGGTGCAGCGGATGGTCATCGCCCGCCAGCTCACCCGCGGCTGACCGCCCCGGACCACCCAGACACCGACGGCGGCGGGCGCGGTCGGCTCAAGGGTCTCCTCGGGCCTGCCGATGTGGCGGGTGCGCCGCCCGTCCGGGTGGCGTGCTCGGGACACGGTGATCCCCGCGACCCCCACCGACCCGCACCCCCGTCGCCGGGAGTGCGGGCACGGAGAAACCCGGTCGCCTAGGCCGCGGGGGGAGTGAGTGGCGAGACCGGCTCGTGCGTCGAGCCGTGGCGGTTCGTGCCGGACGTCGGCGCGGGCGGCGCGGCACCTCGCGACGGGAGAGCTCCAGATGCGCACGGTCCTGTGCAGCACGTCGGCGGGACGCCGCCGCCTCCTCCCGGTCCTCGTGGCCGGTGCGGTAGGCGGCAGCCTCCTCGGCGGCGTCCTCGCTCCCTCCGCCTCGGCGGCGGCCACCGGGCGGGCGGGTCACCACCGCCCGCACGGCTCCGCCGCCAAGGTGGCTGGGTCGGAGGTCGCCCTCGGGCCTGCCGTGAAGTACGTCCGCCTGCCGGACGGCACGGTCCGGCTGGTCCGCTCGTAAGGGGTCCGGTCGGCCGCCGTGGCCGTCGTCCCACCCGCCTCGGCGGACCGGGACGGCGGCCACGGCTGGTCCGGCCCGGTCGTGGGCTCCCGGGTGGCCGCCGGACACTACGGTTGGCCGGGTGGAGGACATCGACCGTCAGATCGTGGACCTGCTGTGCCGGGACGGGCGGATGAGCTACACCGACCTGGGCAAGGCCACCGGCCTGTCCACCTCGGCCGTGCACCAGCGGGTCCGGCGGCTCGAGCAGCGGGGGGTGATCCGCGGCTACACCGCCGTGGTCGACGCCGAGGCGGTCGACCTGCCGCTCACCGCGTTCATCTCGATCCGTCCGATCGACCCGAGCGCCCCGGACGACGCGCCCGAGCGACTGCGCGGGCTGCCCGAGATCGAGGCCTGCCACTCGGTTGCGGGCGACGAGAGCTACATCCTCAAGGTGCGGGTGCGCACCCCCGCCGACCTCGAGATCCTGCTCGCGCGGATCCGGGCCGACGCCAACGTGTCGACCCGGACGACGATCGTCCTGTCCACCCCGTACGAGCAAAGGCCGCTCCAGGTCTGAAGGGCGGCAGGTCCGCCGCGGGTCAAGTCCCGGCACGGAGATGCCCAACAGCCCGGACCCGGCTTGCACCCGGGGGTGCGGTTGCGGCATACATCTCCGTGGCCCGAGTACATGCGCGGGCCACGGGGGAGGACCTGTTTCCTGCCGAAGGACTCCGCGTGACCCGTCGTCCCGCACTGGTGTCGCTGTTCGCGGTCACCGTGCTCGCCGCCTGCGCCGTGCTCGTGGGCGCATCGCCGGCCTCTGCCGACAGCACCCGGGAGGCACGGCTGCTCGTCAAGATCAACAACGCCCGGGTCGAGCAGGGGCTGCGTCCCGTCACGCCGAGCCCGGACCTCGAGGCGGCCGCCGAGGATCACACCCGGTCGATGGCCGGGGCCAGGACGCTGTTCCACACCGCGTCGTTCTCCCGGCTGTGCTGCTGGTCCATGATCGGCGAGAACGTCGGCTACGGCTATACCGTGCGCGGCCTGCACCGCCAGCTCATGCACTCTGCGCCGCACCGGGCGAACATCCTGAGCCCGCGGGTGCGCCAGGTCGGGATCGCGATCGTCTCGCGCGGCGGGGGTCTCTGGGTGACAGAGGTGTTCCGGGACCCTCGCTGACTCCTCGGAGCAGTGGCCGACCGCAGCGCCCGGCCAAGATCCTTGACATAGCCGGGCCGGGGTAGTCGAGTAAGGCCACTCGACTCGGGAGGGCACGCATGGCCAAGGACCTGTACATCGCCCGGCTCAAGGCGGTGCCGCTGTTCGCCTCGCTGTCCAAGAAGGAGCTCGACCTGCTGCTCAAGCAGGCCGACCACCTGCGCTACCCGGCGCGGCACTCCGTGGTCGCCGAAGGGGCGACGGGGGAAGAGTTCTGGCTGGTCATCGAGGGCACGCTGGGCGTGCACCGCGGGGGGTCCAGGGTCGCCACCCTCGGCCCGGGTGACTACTTCGGGGAGCTGTCGGTCATCGACCCGGCCCCGCGGGACGCCAGCGTCAGCGCGGACACCCCGGTCGAGCTCATGGTCATCGGTCGGCAGCGGTTCTGGGCCACCCTGCAGAGCAGCCCCACCCTGATGCGCAAGCTCCTGGTCGGGCTGGCCCAACGGCTGCGTGAGGCCGACGCGGCCGACACCCAGGCCCGGCTGTCAGGACAGCGGAGCGCCGGCACCTCGGCCTGACCCCGGACCTCGGGCGGCCGGGGCCAGCCCAGCAGATGCCGGCTCGGGACCGGCCTAGCCGACCTGCTCGGCGGCGGCGGTCCGGGACGCAGCGGCCGCCTCCGACGCCGCGTCGTGGTCGACTGCCGGGCCGTGCTCCCGCCACCAGGCCTGGCCCTCCGCGGGCAGCGTGTGGATCGGGTCGTAGTACTCGTAGCGACGGTTGAGCGCCTCGGGGTCGGTGGCCTCGATGCCGGTGCGGTAGTTCTTCGTCCAGTAGGAGATGCCGCGGGTGTCGTCGTACTCCTCGATCTGGTGCACCCAGCGCTTGCCGACGTACGGCACGTCACAGATGATCCGCGGGGTGGCGAACCCGGGGAGGTAGCCCATGATCCCGTGCTGCAGCTTCTGGGCCTCCTTGACCGACACCCGCCAGTGCTCGGAGAACGGGATCATGTCGCACATGTAGAAGTAGTACGGCATGATCCCCGCGCCATCGAGAAGGGCGAAGGACAGGTCCAGCAGGTCGGTCGTCGTGGCGTTGACGCCCTGCATGAGCACGCCCTGGTTGCGCACGTCGCGCACGCCCGCCTCGAGCATCGCCTTGGTCGCCTCCGCCACCAGCGGCGTCACCGACTCCGCGTTGTTGACGTGGGTGTGGATGGCCAGGTGGACGCCCCGGGCACGTGCGACCGTCGACAGCCGCTCCATGCCGGCCCGGACGTCGTCCTGCAGCCAGTGCTGCGGCAGACCCATGAGCGCCTTGGTGGCGAGCCGGATGTCGCGGATGTTCTCGATGTCGAGCAGCCGGGCCACGAAGGCCTCGAGGTTCTTGAACGGCATGTTCGCCACGTCGCCGCCGGACACCACGACGTCGCGGACGCCGGGGGAGCGCCGCAGGTAGTCGAGCATGGCGTCGTACCGGTCCACCGGCTTGAGGTCGAACTTCAGCTTGTCGATGACCGGGGTCGAGTTGCCGACCAGGTCCATCCGGGTGCAGTGCCCGCAGTACTGCGGGCAGGTCGGCAGCAGCTCGGCCAGCACCTTGGTGGGGTAGCGGTGGGTGAGGCCCTCGGCCACCCACATGTCGTGCTCGTGCAGTGAGTCGCGGGTGGCGTGCGGGTGGCTGGGCCAGTCGGTGCGCCGGTCGGAGAACACCGGCAGCATGTACCGGCGCACCGGGTCGGCGTAGAACGCCTCGGTCCAGGTCTGGCCGTCCTCCGGCCGGGCCGGGACCATGGTGTTCATCATCTGCGGGGGCACGAGCATCGACATCGTGGCGCGCTCGGCCTGGTCCCGCTCCAGGTCGGCGTAGAGCCGCTCGTCGAGCAGGTCGCCCATCAGGGCGCGCAGCTGCTTGATGTTCTTCACGCAGTGGGCGCGCTGCCACTGGACGCTGGCCCACTCCTCGGCCGTCACGTCGGCCCAGCCGGGCAGCCGGCGCCAGTCCGGCTCGACCAGCTCGCGGCGACGGTAGACGTAGGGCTGCTCGAGGTGGTGGGCGGGCGATCCTGCCGCAGCCGTCTCGGCGGCGGCGTCGGGACGGACGACGTCGGGGCTGGCGGTCACGGCGGGCTCCTCGGGGTGACGGGGGCGAGGCGGCACGACACCGCCCCGTGCGGCGTTCACGTCAGGGTACGGGAGATACTTCGGCGTATCCACTTCCACACCGTAGGATCTGCGCCGAACATGCCGTCTCACCGGAAGGACCTCCGAACGATGACCCAGACCTCGCCCGTCGGCGTGCACCGGGTCCTGGCCCCGGTCGGCGCTCTGCCGCAGGCCGCCGACCGGCTGGATGCCCGGCCCGAGATCGGGCCGGACGAGGTCCGGCTGCGGGTGCAGCGGCTGAACCTGGACGCCGCGTCGTTCCGCCAGCTGGCGACCAAGCACGCGGGCGACGGCGCGGCGGTCCGGCGCGAGGTCCTGGAGATCGTCGAGGCGCGGGGGAAGATGCAGAACCCGGTCACCGGCTCCGGCGGGATGCTGGTCGGTGTCGTCGAGGAGGTCGGGCCGGAGTCCCCGCTCGGGTTGGCCGTGGGGGACCGGGTGGCCACCCTGGTGTCGCTGTCCCTGACCCCGCTGCGCATCACCGACGGGCTGGCCGGCTGGGACGGCCGGTCGGAGCAGGTTCCTGCCGACGGCCACGCGATCCTCTTCGGCCGCTCGATCGCCGCCCGCATCCCTGACGACCTGCCCGGCGGCCTGGCCATGGCGGTGATGGACGTCTGCGGCGCACCGGCGCTCACCAGCCGGGTGGTGTCGGGCTACCCCGCAGGTGTCCGGGTCGCGGTCATCGGAGGGGCCGGCAAGAGCGGTTCGCTGGCGCTGGCCGCGGCCCGCCGGGCCGGGGCACGGACCGTGGGCGTGGTGCCCGTTCAGCACGAGGTCGACCTGCTCACCGAGGTCGGCCTGGCCGACACCGTCGCGCTGGCCGACGCACGGGACCCGGTGGCTCTCGCGGCGGCGGTGGAAGGGGCCTTGGGCGGCCCGGCCGACGTGACGGTGGTCTGCGTCGACGTTCCGGGCTGCGAGCACGGAGCGGTGCTGGCGACCGCCGCCGGGGGCACGGTGATCTTCTTCTCGATGGCGACGTCGTTCTCGGCGGCCGCGCTCGGCGCCGAGGGCCTGGCGGCCGACGTCACGATGCTCATCGGCAACGGGTACGTACCCGGCCACGCGGACCTGGCGACGGACCTGTTGCGGACCGAGCCCGGGGTGCGCGAGCTGTTCGAGCGCCGGCTGGCGGCGGAGGGCTGACGGCCCGAGTCGAGCGGCGCGTAGTGGCTGGCTGCACACGATTGCAGGCGGACGAAACGCGCCACTCGCCGAGGGGGTGGGAGCTCCGTGACCGCTCGGGCCGGCTCGGTCCCGCTCAGTGCGGCCCAGGACGCCCCTGCCAGACTGCCGCGATGACCTCGACGCTCTACCGCGGCGGCCACGTCCGCACCCCGGACCACCCCGCTGCCACCGCTCTGCTCGCCCGTGGCGGCGCTCTGGTCTGGGTCGGTGGCGACGAGGACGCCCCCACCGACGCCGACGAGACCGTCGACCTCGACGGGGCGCTGGTCACGCCCGCGTTCGTCGACGCGCACGTCCACGCCACCTCGACCGGGTTGGCCCTCACCGGCCTGGACCTCACCGCGGCGACCAGCCTCGCCGACTGCCTGCGGCGGGTCGAGGACGCCGGGCGGTCGTCCCGCGGCGGCATCATCCTGGGCCACGGGTGGGACGAGACGACCTGGCCGGAGCACCGCGCCCCGACCCGGCAGGAGCTGGACCGGGCGTCGTACGGCGGCGTGGTCTACCTGTCCCGGGTCGACGTGCACTCCGCGGTGGTGTCCTCGGCGCTGCTCGCGGCAGCCCCGGAGGCGCGCGCTGCCGAGGGGTACGACGACAGCGGCCACCTGACCCGGACGGCCCACCACGTCGTCCGCACGGTGTCCCGCGAGTCGATCACCCCGGCGCGGCGCCGGGTGCTGCAGCAGGCCACCCGTCGCGAGGCCGCCGGGCTGGGGATCGCGCTGCTGCACGAGCTGTCCGGCCCGGACATCGCCGGGGCCGACGACCTGGCCGCCCTCCTCGCCCTCGCCGGGGAGGAGACCGGCCCGGAGGTGGTCGGCTACTGGGGTGAGCTCGACGGCGGGGGCGGCACCGGCGGCACCGGCGGCAGCAACGGGATCGCCCGGGCCCGCGAGCTCGGGGCGCAGGGGGCCGCCGGCGACCTGTTCGCCGACGGCTCGATCGGGTCGCACACCGCCTGCCTGACCGCGGCCTACGCCGACGCCCCGCACAGCGGCCACGGGTACCTGGACGCGCACGCGGTACGCGACCACGTCGTGGCCTGCACCGAGGCCGGCCTGCAGGCCGGCTTCCACGCGATCGGCGACGGCGCTCTGGCCGCCGTCGTCGCCGGGATGGCCGAGGCCGCCGAGCGGGTCGGCCCGGACAGGTTCCGGGCTGCGCGGCACCGGGTCGAGCATGCGGAGATGCTGTCGCTGGACCAGCTGCCGGTGCTGGCCCGGCTGGGGGTGGTGGCCTCGGTCCAGCCGGCGTTCGACCGGCTCTGGGGCGGCGAGAACGGCATGTACGCCGAGCGGCTGGGGCTGCCGCGGGCGCTCGGGCTGAACCCCTACGCCGCCATGGCCGCGGCCGGCATCGTGCTGGCCCTGGGTTCGGACTCCCCGGTCACCCCGCTCGACCCGTGGGGGACCGTCCGGGCCGCGGTCCGGCACCGGACCCCCGGGTCCGGCCTCGACCCGGCCGCGGCGTTCGACGCGCACACCCGGGGCGGCTGGTGGGCGGCCCGCCGGGACGCCGACGGCGTGGTCACCGCCGGAGCGCCGGCGACCTTCGCCGTCTGGGCGGTCGACGGGCTGGACCCGTCCACCGGCCTGCCGTCGATGGACGGTGACGACCCGGCACCGTCCTGCCTGCGCACCGTCGTCCGCGGCACCACGGTGCACGACGTGCTGGCCTGACGGCCGGCGAACGCGGTCCGGTCCCGGGACCGGCAGCCACCGCTCAGGACGGCGCGCGCTCGTTGTAGCCCGGAGCCCGCTCCTGGCCGCAGAGCGCCGCGATCCGGTCCATCACCAGGTCGGTGATCTCGCGGCGGGCGCGGCCGGGGGGCAGCCCGGCGTAGTCGGCGGGGTCGACCGGCGGGCCGAACCGGATCCGGACCCCGCGGACCGGCCGCGGCAGGTTGGCACCGATGGGCTGCATCCGGTCGGTGCCGGCGAGGCCGACGGGGACCACCGGGGCGCCTGAGGCCAGCGCCAGCCACCCCACGCCGGTCCGGCCGCGGTAGAGCCGGCCGTCGCGGGACCGGGTGCCCTCGGGGTAGATCCCGAACGCGTGGCCACGGGCCAGCACCCCGCGGGCGAGGTCCAGCGAGGCCTGGGCGTCGTGCTGCTGCTCCCGCTGCACCGGCACGGCCTCGAACGCCGCGAAGAACAGCCGCCGCGGCCACGCGGAGGGGGAGCGGCCCTCCCAGTACTCCGCCTTGGCCAGGAACACGACCTTCCGCGGTACGGCGAGGGGGATCACGATGCTGTCGATGAACGACAGGTGGTTGCTCGCGACGATGAGCGGGCCGTCCGCGGGGATGTGCTCGCGGCCCTCGATCGTCGGGTGCCACCCCACGTGGAACAGCGCGAGGCAGACCAGCCGGGACAGCCGGTAGAGCATGGGCAGGGCTCCCCGCGGATCATCGGTCGGTGGGTGCCGGCCGGGGGTCGGCCGACCCGAGGACGGTACCGTCGCGCCCCCGCCCGGCTGCGGGCGCGTCCGCAGGACGGCCGCGCCCGCCGCAGCCGGCGGCCGGGTCTACGGGCTGGGACGCTCGTCGTCCGGGCTGGTGCCCTTCGGCACCGACTTCCACCCGGTCTGACCCGGGGAGAGCACCGGCAGCGGCGCGAACGTCGCACCGTCCAGGCCCGGCAGCCCGAACTGCTGGTCCCAGGCGTTGCGGCTCACGTACAGCGCCAGCCAGCCGGCGGCCAGCTGGGACGCGGCGTACTCCTCCCGCCCGTTGTAGCTGTCCTGCTGGTTGGCGGTGGGTGGGTCGAAGCTGTACGTGCGGCCGTCGCCGGAGCCGTCGGAGGCCACCAGGGCCTTCTGCCCGGACACGTGCTGGGCCAGCGCCTCACCCGCCGGCCAGCCCGCGGCGGAGTCCAGCCCGTAGGCCAGGGCGTGGGCGTCGAAGCTCACGAAGTGGGCCCGGCGGGAGGAGCCCCAGATCGTCGGCTGCGGGAAGTAGATGTCGTTGCTGCCCGGCCGGTAGATCGTCCCGCCCGGGTCGGCGTACGGCGCCCCGTTGGCCGGTGAGGCCGAGCCCGGGGTGAACTGCACCCGGGTGAAGGCGCCGTAGAGCAGGGCCGCGTTGTGCAGCGCGGCGACCGGCACCTTGCGGCCGGCCAGGCCGGCGAAGTCCGCCGCCCACCAGTTCTGCTGGATGTTGGTCATGTAGTCCGGCTGGATGACCTGGTGGTTCTCCACCGTGCCGTCGTCGTAGGCGTTGGCCCCGTCGAGCCGGTCGGCCAGCGAGTAGCCGTTGACCACCGCGCCGGAGCTCATGTCGGACAGCGTCGCGTAGGCCGCCACCTCGAGGTCGACGGCCTTGCGCCGCCAGTTCGCCGCCTGCGGGTGCCGCGGCATCATGTTCACCGCGAGCTCCAGGAGGGCGGCGTTCCAGGAGTCCTCCTCGGCGTGGGTGTTGCCCTTGGAGACGATCGTCCCGGCGGCGTCGGCCCAGTACTCGACCGGCACGGTGAGCAGCCGGTCGGCCTCGTAGACGACCATCTGGGCGACGTACTCGCGCACCTGCGGCGTGAGCCGGTCCCAGAGCAGCCAGCCCGCCTGCCCGGCCAGCGTGGCCCAGTGCGCGGTCTGCCAGCCGGCCCCCCAGCCGCCGGGGGTGACGGCGACGTGGTCGCAGGCGATGGAGCGGACCAGCCAGTCGGCGTACATGATCGCCTCGTCGCGGGTGCGGCCCACGGACGCGTCGTTGTGGGCGCTGGTGCGGGCCGCCACCGCCGTCGTCAGCGCGGCCATCGCCGGCCGGCGCACGGCGTACTCCTGCTGCGCGGGGATGAAGCGGGCCAGCACGTCGGTGTAGCGCTGGCCGCGCCGGGAGTACCAGCGCTCGAGGTACTGCGCGCCGAGCAGGTAGCGCTCGGCGTCCAGCAGGGAGGTGCGCAGCTGGAAGACCGGGTTGCCGGCCAGGGCGGGGTCGGCCGGGTCGTACGGCAGCGCCTGGTCGAGCAGGGCGCTGGGCCGGACGTACTTCGCCACCTGGTCGCGGGTGGCCACGCCCGACGACGCGGTCGCGCAGGCTGCGCCGTTCGGGCCGGCGGGCGTCGGCCAGGGCGCCGGCACCGCTCCTGCCTCCGAGGGCACGGTGATCTCCCGCCGGGTCACGGTGCTCCGGGCCTCGTTCCGGCGCTGCTTGCGGGTCATCCGGCCCCGGGGGGTCTTGGAGAGCCGGTCGCGCAGGAACCAGCTGGCGCCGCGCACGGCGCCCACCGTGTCGGACCCGTCGCCGTCCCAGTCGCCGGTGACCGCGGTGTCGCCCGCGCGGCCGAACCGGAAGCTGTAGGTCGGCTTCCCGGCCTTCGGCGCGGTGCGCAGGTAGAACGCGTTCCCGCGCCGGACCCCGATACCGTCGCGGCCGTTGCCCGACCAGTCACCCGTCACCGGCACGTCGGTGGCCCGGCCGAACCGGAAGGTCCGCCAGGTGGGGCCGGCCGAGGCGGCCGAGCGCAGCAGCCAGACGTTGCCCCGGACCACGCCGACGTCGGTGCGGCCGTCCTTGTTGAAGTCCCCGACGACCGGGCGGTCGCCGGGTGCCCCGTAGTCGAACTCCCGGCTGGGTGCGGGCTCGGAGCCGATCATGGAGTCGTAGATCACCCAGTGGCCGGCCGTGTAGACGGCCGGGGTGAAGGCGCCGTCCCGGTCCCAGTCGCCCCAGAGCAGCTGGGAGCCCGCGGGCGTGGGCACGTTGAACCGCTGGTCGCTGCGGCCGCTCCACGGCCGGACCCGGGCCTCTGCGTGGCTGGGGCCGGCGAAGCCGGGCACCGTCCGCAGGGCGAACAGCGGGGTGGTGGTGCTGCCCGGCTGCAGCGCCGGGGGCATCTGCGCCGCCCCGGGTGTCGTGGTCACCGCGGCCGCCGGCCCACCGCCGAGCGACCCCGCGGCCAGCGCCGCCGACAGCAGGGTCACTGCCGCCGTGGTGGCTCGCCGGGTACGGCGCGCGCCGCCACGCTCCCCGCCGTCGTCTGGGCCGTGCTCTGCGTCGTGCTGCTGCATGCGTCGCTTTCTCGCCGTCTGATCCGGTGCCATTGCCCCGATGTGCACCGGTATCGGCTCACATCGCGCCTACCCTGCCATGGCTGCCGTGGGCCGGGTGGCCGTTCGGGGCAAGCATGACCTAGACATGACCCCCGGCCGGGTCCGACACGGCGGGAGTCCGGCGATCGACGGTGGTACGGCACAATGACGCAGGATCTCCGGTCTCGACGGCTCGGGACGGGAGATCCTTCGCCCATTCCCGGTTCCGAAAGGCAGACGTCCGTGAGTCCGGCCCGCCCGCAGCGCAAGCTCGACCTCGATCCGGCGACGGTACGCCGGGCCCGGTCGCTGGCCCGCACCGCTGGGGCGCCGATCGTGCGCCTCGCCCGCACCCACTCCACCGTCTCGGTCGAGCGCGCGGTGCTCCGGCTGGCAGGCGTCACCGGGGCCGACCCGGACGGCATCCCGTGGGTCAACCGGCTGGTGGACGAGGTGGGGCGGCAGGTCGGGCTCGAGCACGGGGTGGCGCTGCCGGTGTGGGACGCGCTGCGCCGGTCCGGCGAGCGGGACGTGACCGCCCTGGCCCACCGCGCCGCCGCCGGCGGGGTGTCCTTCGAGGTACCCGAGGGCAGGGCGGGGGAGCGCGCGGCGGCCGCCTCGCTGCGGTCGGTGGCCCGCGGCGTCAGGGCCATCGACCGGCGCCGGGCCGAGCGGGAGCGGCTGGTGGCCCGGGTCGGCGACGCGCCCCGCAAGCCGTGGATCTACCTCATCGTCGCGACCGGCGACATCTACGAGGACATCCCGCAGGCCCAGGCGGCCGCCCGCGAGGGCGCCGACGTGATCGCCGTCATCCGGTCCACGGGACAGTCGCTGCTCGACTACGTCCCCGAAGGAGCGACCCGGGAGGGGTACGCCGGGACCTACGCGACGCAGGAGAACTTCCGCCTGATGCGGGCGGCCCTGGACGAGGTGTCCAAGGAGCTGGGGCGCTACGTGCGGCTCACGAACTACGCCTCGGGCCTCTGCATGCCGGAGATCGCCACCCTGGCCGGGCTCGAGCGGCTGGACATGATGCTCAACGACTCGATGTACGGGATCCTGTTCCGCGACATCAACCCGGTGCGCACCTTCGTCGACCAGCGCTTCTCCCGGCAGGTGCACGCCCGCGCCGGGATCATCATCAACACCGGCGAGGACAACTACCTCACGACTGCCGACGCCGTCGACGAGGCGCACACCGTCACCGTGTCGCAGCTGCTCAACGAGTACTTCGCCAAGGAGGCCGGGCTCGCGGACTGGCAGCTCGGTCTGGGCCACGCCTTCGAGATCAACCCGGACCTCCCGGAGTCGTTCCGGCTCGAGCTCGCGCACGCGCTGCTCGCCCGCGAGCTGTTCCCCAAGGCACCGCTGAAGTGGATGCCGCCGACCAAGCACATGACCGGCGACGTGTTCCGCGGCTACCTGCTCGACGGCTTCTTCAACCTGGTGGGTGCCCTCACCGACCAGGGGATCCTGCTGGTCGGCATGATGACCGAGGCTGTCGTCACCCCGTTCCTGTCCGACCGCGACCTGGCCCTGCAGAACGTGCGCTACGTGCTGGACGCCGCGGGGGGCCTGCACGAGGACTTCCGGCCGCAGCCGGGGGGGTTCATCCAGACCAGGGCCCACCAGGTCCTCGACGAGGCGGTCGAGCTGCTGGAGAAGATCGTGGCCGAGCCCGGCAAGGCGCCGTTGCTCGAGGCCATCGGCGACGGGACGTTCGGGCTGATGAAGCGCCCGGCCGACCGCGGCAAGGGGTACGACGGGGTCATCCGCCAGGCGAAGGGCTACTGGAACCCCGCGACCGAGATCCTGGAGGGCAGGGCATGAGCTCCCGACGAGCGACCGCCGCGACGATCGTGCGGCCCTACGGCGACACGACCGGCGACGGCATGGTGCAGATGTCCTTCACCCTGCCTGTCCCGCACGACAAGCGGGCCGAGGGTGCCGCCCTGCAGCTCGCGGCCAAGATGGGCATGGACCCGGCGATGCTCGTGCACGCCAAGGCGATGGGCCCGGACTTCACCTTCTTCGTCGTGTACGGGTCGGTGAACCACCTGGTCGACCTGTCGGCGGTGCGGGTGGTCGAGCGGGAGTACCCGCTGCTGTCGGCCAAGGAGGTGAACGCGACGATCAAGAAGCGGCTGCGCCGGAAGCTGGTCGTCGTCGGCGCGTGCATCGGCACCGATGCGCACACCGTGGGGATCGACGCGATCCTCAACATCAAGGGCTTCGCCGGCCAGAAGGGCCTCGAGTACTACCGCGAGGTGAGGGTGGTCAACCTCGGCGCGCAGGTCCTCGTGCCGGAGCTGGTCGCCCGGGCGCGCGCCGAGAGGGCCGACGCCGTCCTCGTCTCCCAGGTCGTCACGCAGCGCGACGCCCACCTCACCAACACCCGGGAGATGTCGGCGGCCTTCCGCGAGGCGTACCCCGCGGGCACCGCCCCGTTGCTGGTCGTCGGGGGACCCCGCTTCGACGAGCACGCCACCGGTGAGCTCGGGGTCGACCGCATCTTCGGCCGCGGCACCACGCCGGCCGAGGTGGCCAGCTACCTCGTGCACGCCCTGGCGCAGGACCCCGCCACCGCCGCCTGAGAGAGGACGCCGATGACCGACGCCGACCCGCGCCTGGGGCTCACCGTCACCCACCGCCGTTACGTGCCGTACTCGCACGCGCACTACGCCGGGAACCTCGTCGACGGTGCGTACTCCCTGGCGATGTTCGGCGACGTCGCCACCGAGGTCTGCATCCGCAGCGACGGGGACGAGGGGCTGTTCGCGTCGTACTCCGAGGTCCAGTTCCTGGCTCCGGTGCACGCCGGAGACGTCGTCGAGGTGCAGGCCACGGTGACCCGGGTGGGCCGGAGGAGCCGGGAGATCGCCTTCGAGACCAGGGTCGTCTGCCGGGGTGCGCTGGCCCACAGCGGGGACCCGGCGGCGGCCTCGGCGGCCGTCGTCCTCGACCCGCCGCTCGTCGCGACGACGGCCGTCGGGACGGTCGTCGTCCCACCGCGCAGCTAGCGACCACCGGACCGGGCCAGGTCAATGGTCCGATCGGGTGATAGCCAGTAGGTGCATCTGGCTCGACACGCCGAATCCCTTGCAGATCAAGGGAATTCTTGACTCGTCGACGCGTCGCTCCTACCTGCGGCTTTGCGCATCCGTGCAGGTCAGCGGGCGGTTGACAGACGCCCGGCAGAGACCCCAGGGTGAACGACGTCCACCACAGGACACCCACGCGAAACCCCCTCCGCGACTCACGAGCCGGCTTCGGGCCAGGGGCGGCGCAATGCGCAAGTGCCGTCCGGGTGCCAGGTCCGATCGCCGTCGTCGCCACGGGTGAGGGGGCGGGTCGGGGGGTGAGACACGGGAAGGGCCCGACCGCTCCGTAGACAACGGCCCTCGATCCGGCAGCCGGCCGGACGGGGTCGGTCCGAAGGGCGGTCCGGGCCCTGACCCGTCTCTCGGGGCAGGTGTGCTGCCCCTCGCGCCCGGCCGGTCCGGACGCGCAGCCGCGAGCAGGACGGCACGGCCAACGCGGTCCCAACCGTTGTACCGTCGCAGCCCGGCAGCCAGGAGCTGGCCGCCGGCCCCGTGACGCACCGGAAGGACCTGCGACCCCTCGTGACGACGACCGTGACCGGCGCGCGCACGCCCGCCTCCGGCGGCGCCGTCGCCGGTCCGGGCCGGCGCCACTCGTTGGCCCCCGGACTGGCTGCGGCCGTGGTCACGGGCGCGTCGGTCGCGGTGGCGCTGCCGCCGTACGACGCGTGGCCGCTCGCGCCTCTGGGGGTCGCGGGCCTGGTCCTGCTCTGCCGAGGACAGCGCGCCCGCCGGGGGGCGGCACTGGGCCTCGCCCACGGGCTGGGCACGTTCCTCCCGGTGCTGGGGTGGCTGACCGTCGTCGGGCCGGACGCGTGGGTGCTGGTGGCCCTGCTCGAGGCGTCCTACCTGGCCGTGCTGGGTGCGCTGACGCCCGCCGTGCTGCGGCTGCGGGCCTGGCCGATGTGGTTCGCCTGCCTGTGGGTCGCCCAGGAGCTGGCCCGCGACCGGACCCCGTTCGGCGGCTTCCCGTGGGGCCGGTTGGCGTTCGCCGAGACCGCCTCGCCGCTCACGCCGTACGCCGCGCTCGGTGGGGCGCCGCTGGTGAGCTTCGCGACCGCGCTGGCCGGCGCCCTGCTGGCGGCCGCCGTCCTGCGCCGGGACCGGCCGCGCACCGCGGGGCTGCTGGCGCTGGGGGCCGTCGTCGTCCCCGCTGTCGGACTGCTGGTGCCCACCGGGACCGGGGTGCGGGACGGGCGGGACGTCACGGTCGCGCTGGTGCAGGGCAACGTGCCCGGTGTGGGCCTGGACTTCCAGGGAGAGCGCGAGCAGGTGCTGCGCAACCACGTCGCCGCGACGCAGCGGCTGGCAGCGGACGTGCGGGCCGGGCGGGTGGCCGCGCCGCAGCTGGTGATCTGGCCGGAGAACGCCTCGGACATCGACCCGTTCCGCGACCCGTCGGCGCTGGCCCTGATCGACGACGCGGTCCGGGACGTCGGGGTCCCCGTGCTGGTCGGCGCGGTGCTCCAGGGCCCAGGGCCGGACCACGTGAGCAACGTCGGGATCGTCTGGGACCCACGGACGGGACCGGGGGAGCGGTACGTCAAACGGCACCCGGTGCCGTTCGGGGAGTACATCCCGTTCCGCGCGGAGCTGGCCGGGGTGACGTCGCGGCTGGACCAGATCCCCAAGGACTTCTACGCCGCGGACGAGCCCGGCAACCTCACCCTGGGGCCGGCCCGCATCGGAGACGTGATCTGTTTCGAGATCGCCTACGACGGCCTGGTCCGAGACGTCGTTCGCGGCGGCGCGCAGCTGCTGGTCGTGCAGACCAACAACGCCACGTACAACGGCACTCACCAGCCCTACCAGCAGATGGCGATGTCCCGGCTGCGCGCCGTCGAGACCGGCCGCGACGTGCTGGTGGCCTCGACCAGCGGGATCAGCGCCGTCGTGCGCGCGGACGGCGCCGTCGCGCAGGAGACACCGGAGAAGGTGGCCCGGACCCTGGTTGCCACCGTGCCGCTGCGCGACGGCCAGACGGTCGCCACCCGGCTCGGCGCGTGGCCCGAGCTGCTGCTCGCCGCGGCCGGGGTGCTCGCCGCAGCCGCGGCCGGCTGGCAGGCCCGCCGCCGGAGGACGCCGGCATGAGCGGGCCATCGGCCGGGCGTGTGGGCGGCCTGCCCGCCGACGTCGCCGACGGCAACGGCGTCCTGGTGATCGTGCCGACCTACCAGGAACGGCTGAACCTCGAGGAGATCGTCAGCCGGACCCGGGCGGCCGTCCCGCAGGCGGAGGTCCTCGTCGTCGACGACGCGAGCCCGGACGGCACCGGGGAGCTGGCCGACAGGCTGGCAGCGGCCGACGACCGGGTGCACGTCCTGCACCGGCCGGCCAAGGAGGGCCTCGGGGTCGCCTACCTGGCCGGCTTCGCCTGGGGGCTGGAGCGCGACGCCGAGGTGCTGGTCGAGATGGATGCCGACGGGTCGCACCAGCCCGAGCAGCTGCCCCGCCTCCTCGCGGCGCTGTCCGAGGCGGACCTGGTGCTCGGCTCGCGCTGGGTCCCGGGCGGCTCGGTCCGCAACTGGCCGCACCGGCGCGAGCTGCTGTCCCGCGGCGGCAACTGGTACGTCCGCCGGGCCCTGGGTCTGGCCGTGCGCGACGGCACGGGCGGCTTCCGGGCCTTCCGCCGGGCGACGCTGGAGAAGATCGACCTCGCCGGTGTCGCCAGCCACGGCTACTGCTTCCAGGTCGACCTCACCTGGCGAGCGGTCCAGCAGGGGTTCCGGGTGGTGGAGGTGCCGATCGAGTTCGTGGAGCGCGCCCGCGGCGCGTCGAAGATGAGCGGCACGATCGTGGCCGAGGCGTTGTGGCGGGTGACGCTGTGGGGCGCGCAGGAGCGTCTGGACCGGCGGCCCGGCCGGACCGGGAGGAGGTGAGTCGGGTGGGTCTGCTGCTCGTGCTGCTGTTCCTGGTCGTGCCGGTCCTGGAGATCTACGTGATCGTCCAGGTCGGCCAGCTGATCGGGGCGGTCCCGACCGTGCTGCTGCTGCTCGCGGAGAGCCTGTTCGGCGCCTGGCTGGTCCGCCGGGAGGGCAGCCGGGCCTGGCGGACGCTGCGGTCGGCGATCACGAGCGGGCAGCTGCCGAGCCGGGAGCTCGCGGACGCCGCCCTGGTGCTGGTCGGCGGCACCCTCCTGCTGACGCCGGGGTTCGTCACCGACGTCGTGGGCTTCTTCGTCGTCCTGCCGCTGACCCGACCGTTGGCCCGTCGACTGCTGGCCGCGTTCGTGGCCCGCCGGGCCACCGTCGTCATCGGCCGGACGGGACCGCTGGGGCGGCCGGGCGGCCCGCCCGGCACCGGCGGCCACGGGACGGCGTACGGCGACCGGGTCGTGCGCGGTGAGGTGGTCGACCCGGCGCCCGGGCCCGACGAAGAAGGTCCGGGCCGCGCCACCGGGGGGTAGCAGCGCGACCCGGACTGTCACACGGGAGGTTCGGGGGCGGCGGTCAGGCGCTCTTCTTCTGCCGGCCACCGGACTTGACGGGCGCGCCCGCGCGCAGCAGCTCGAGCCGCTCGGCCAGGAGCACCTCCAGCTCCTTGACGCTGCGGCGCTCCAGGAGCATGTCCCAGTGCGTGCGAGCCGGCTTGCCCGACTTCTTCTCGGGGCGGGTGCCGTCCAGCCGGAGGGCCTCCGCGCCGCAGACCGTGCACTCCCAGAGCTCCGGGACGTCGGCCTCGAGGGAGAACGGCACGGCGAAACGGTGCTCGTGGGGGCATTCGTAGGTCACGCTCTGGCGCGGCGCCATCTCGACGCCGAGGTCGGTCTCATAGCTCTGGGCACCGAGACGCGAGCCGCGCAGTGCTCGCTCGGCCATGTCGGTCTCCTCGGGTTCGCGGGTGGGGCGGGCTGGTGAGGCGTCCGCCACGACGACGGCCTGGTGCCGACCGCCGTTCGCTCTGTGCAACGTGCTGGGTGCCTGGAGGATTCCCCGTGGGGGACCGGGCAACCAGGCAACCAGGACTTCGCTGCCCGGACCGGCTCCGGATGCCTCAGGACGGCCAGGAACCACGCACCGTGAGCACGTCACGCAGCGTGACCAGGTCGTCGGACATCAGCCCGTCGACCCCCAGGTCGAGCAGTCGGTGCATCTCGGCCGCGGCGTCGACGGTCCACACGTGCACCTGCTGGCCGTGCGCGTGGGCCGCAGCCACCAGGCCGGGCGTGACGACCCGCAGCGGGCCGAGCCGGTCGGGGACCTGCGCGCAGGGGACGCCGCGCGGGGCCAGCCGGTACCCGGCCGGGTGCAGGGCCGCGGCGCGCAGGCGGACGACGCCGCGAGTGGACAGGGAGGTGGCCAGCCGTGGCCCGGCGGCCGCCCGGACCGCCGCGAGCCGCCGGCTGGAGAAGGACGCGACGCAGACCCGGTCGACGGCGCCGGTCCGCGCCAGCAGCCGCACCAGCGGTGCCACCGCGTCGGGCGCCTTGACGTCGACGTTCAGCCTTATGTCAGGCCACGCAGCCAGCAGGTCCTCCAGCCGGGGGATCGGCTCGAGACCCCCGATCCGGGCCTGGGCGACCTCGCTCCACGGCAGCCGGCCGACCCGGCCGGTGCGGTCGGTCAGCCGGTCCAGGGAGTCGTCGTGGAAGGCGAGCAGGACGCCGTCGGCGGTGGCGTGCACGTCGGTCTCGAGGTAGCGGAAACCCAGGTCGACGGCCCTCGCGAAGGCCGCCATGGAGTTCTCCAGGCCGCCGGCCGCCCCGCCGCGGTGCGCGAACGCGATCGGCCCGTCGTGCTGCAGGAACGGGAAGGTCCGGGCAGGGGCGGGCACGCGCCGCACCCTAGCCAGCGCCTGTCGGAGGGTGCGCGGTCAGCGCGCGGCGAGGAACTCCAGGACGCGGCCGGTCATCAGGGCGGCCGCCTCGGCGTCGTACGCCGGCAGCGAGCTGTCGGCGAACAGGTGCTGGTCGCCGGGGTAGAGGAACAGCTCGACCTCGGGGTGGGCGGCGACCAGGGCACGGGCGGCGTCGATGTCGCCGTCGTCGACGAAGAACGAGTCGGCGTCCATGGCGTGGACCTGCGCGGACAGCCCGTCGGGCCAGCCACCGAAGTGCTCGGCGCCGATCGCCGAGTAGACCAGCAGGGCGCCCCGCGCGCCGGGGCGCGTCTGGGCGAGCTTCTGGGCCGGCATCACGCCGTAGGAGAAGCCGAGGTAGACCAGCTCTGCCGGGAGCGCCTCGGCGATCTCGGTGCCGGCCTCGATCGCGTCGAGGCCGGCCTCCTTGACGTAGGCGAAGCCCTCGTCGACGGAGCCGAAGGTGTGGCCGTCGAACAGGTCCGGCAGGTGCACGGTGTGCCCGGCGTCGCGCAGCTGCTGGGCGAAGTCCTTGACGCCGTCGGTGAGTCCCTGGACGTGGTGGAACACGAGTACCTCGGCCATGTCTGCATCCTCCCGTGGTCGTGAGCGCCCGGCTGGGCTGGCCAGACGTTACGGGAGGGGTGGGACAGCCGGTCGTCGCGCCGTCCGGACAGGCGCAGCCGCTCGCTCAGGTGCAGCGCCGATAAGGTACATTATGTCAGTTCCCCACCGGGCCACCGCCCTCCCACCTTCTGCGGCAGGATCGACGGCCGTGACCGTCCTCCTCCTCGACCTGGACGGGGTGCTGCTGCACCCGGCTCCCGGACTCGACGACGCGCTGGCCGCTGCGGTCGAGTGGCGCGACGGCGGCCACGCCGCCTTCGCCCGTGAGCTCTCGCGCGACCCGGCCTACGTCGCGGCCCAGGTCGGCGGGCACGACGTACTGGCCGCCATGGCACCGGTGCTCGCCCGGCACGCGCCCGGCGCGGACCCCGCGACGGTGCACGACCTCTGGTGCACGCCCCCGGTCGTCGACCGGGACGTGGCCGACCTGCTGCCGGACCTCCGGGTCGACGCCGTCCACCTGGTCACCAACCAGGACACCCGGCGGATGACCGCGCTCGCGCCGGTGGTCGCCGGGCTTGCGGTGGACGGCGTGTTCGCCTCCTGCGACCTCGGCGAGCGCAAGCCGGAGGCCACCTTCTTCGCCGCCGTGCTCGGCGTCCTGGGCGCCGCCCCGGCCGGCTGCCTCCTGGTGGACGACTCGGCAGCCAACGTCGAGGGCGCCCGGACGGCCGGGATGGCCGCGCTCCTGCACTCGTCCGCCGCGGAGCTGCGCCCCGAGCTCGTCCGGCGCGGCCTGCTCGACGGCTGACGGGTTGTCGGGCCCCTGCCCTGGTGCCCCGACTCCCCCGGCCGGCTGTTCGAGCAGGCGTTCGACCCGGGCGTCAGGTCCGTCGACCCTGAGCAGACCCGCGGCGGTGCGGACTCCGCGACTCCCCCGGTGCTGTGAGGTCCGCGACACCAGCGGGTCATGCGCCGGTGCGGCGCCCGGCCGGTCCTAGGGTGTCGGGGTGCCTGGCGACCCGACGTCCGTCTCGGGACCCGTCGTCGGCGAGCGCACGATCACCTTCCGGTACGACGACCCGGACCGTGACCTGCGCGGGGTCCGGCTCTACCAGGAGGTCCGGATCCCCGGTGGGCTGCTCGACTTCGTGCACCGGGACGGCAGCTGGGTCCTCGAGGTGGACCGGCCCGACGTGGACCGGATGGAGTACCTGTTCCAGCTGACCGGGGCCGACGGAACGGAGCGGTGGGCGCTGGACCCCGCCAACCCGGCCCGGGTCGGCGGCGCGTTCGGAGACAAGTCGGTCCTCGAGCTGCCCGGCTACCGGCCGCCGTCCTGGCTCGGCCGGGCGGCACCCCCCGGCCGGCGCCGCGACCTGGACGTGTCGGCGCGGGCCCTCGACGCGGACGTCCCGGTCACCCTGTGGAGCCCCGCCGGGCTGGCGGCGTCCACGCCCGCCCTGCTGCTCCTCGTCCACGACGGACCGGAGTACGACGAGCTGGCCGGCCTGACGACCTACCTCGGGGCGCTGGTCGCGTCCGGTGAGCTCCCGCCCCTGCGGGCGGCGCTGCTCGGTCCTGGTCACCGGGACGAGAGGTACTCCGCCGACGGCGCCTACACCCGAGCGCTGTGCCTGGCCGTGCTGCCGCGGCTGCGGGTCGAGACGGCGGTGACCGCCACGGTCGGGATGGGGGCCAGCCTCGGGGCGCTGGCGATGCTGCACGCCCAGCGGTCCGACGCAGGCTGCCTGGACGGGCTGTTCCTGCAGTCGGGGTCCTTCTTCCACCCGCGGCACGACGCGCACGAGCGTCGGTTCGCCCGCTACGACCGGGTGGTCCGCAGCGTCGACGGCGTGCTGCGCGCCCCGGGCCACCCGCGTCCTGTCCCCACCGTGATGACCTGCGGCACCCTGGAGGAGAACCTCGCCAACAACCGGATCATGGCCCGGGCCCTGGCGGCGCAGGGCTACGACGTGACGTTGCGGGAGCTGCGTGACGTGCACAGCTACACCGCCTGGCGGGACGCCCTGCACCCGGCGCTGACCGGGCTGCTGCGCGAGGTCGACCGGCAGCACCGCCCCGCGACAGCACCCTGACGGAGGTCACCATGACGCGGACCGCCGAGCTCACCTCGCCCAGCAGCGGGTACCGCGGCCAGGTCGTGACCTACGGGCACTGGGGCCAGCCGGTCGTCGTCTTCCCGTCCGAGGCCGGCCGGGCGTGGGACTTCGAGAACAACGGCATGGTCGAGGCGGTCCGGTTCCTGCTCGACGCCGGGCGGCTCAAGCTCTACTGCGTCGACTCGGCCGACGCCGTCACCTGGTCCGACCGCTCGCTCCCGCTGGAGCGCCGGGCCCAGCTGCACGGGCAGTACGAGCAGTGGGTGCTGGAGCAGGTCGTGCCGTACATCCACGACGACAGCGGCGGCCTGCGCCCGGTGCTGACGATGGGCTGCAGCCTCGGTGCGTACCACGCCGCGAACATCGCGCTGCGGCACGCGCACGTCTTCCCGCGGGCGCTGTGCCTGTCCGGCAGCTACGACCCCGCCCAGTGGGACGGGTGGGGCGACCGTGGCGACGCCTCGTACTTCCACAACCCGATGGACTACGTGAGCCACCTCGGCGGCGAGCACCTGGACTGGCTGCGGCGCACCGTGCACCTGACCCTGGTCGTGGGCCAGGGCGCCTGGGAGGTCGACCCCACCATGTCGCTGCCCAGCACCCGTACGTTCGCCGGCGTCCTCGCCGCGAAGGGCATCCCGCACGAGCTCGACGTGTGGGGGCACGACGTCCCGCACGACTGGCCCTCCTGGCAGCGGCAGGCGGCCCACCACCTCCCCCGCTTCTGCTGAGGCGGGACCTCTCCAGACGTCGTCGAGTGGCGCGTAGTGGCTGCCTCACCGGGGCCATGGCAGCCACTACGCGCCACTCGGCGGTCATCCTGGTCGGACGGAGGGCTGTCGACAGCCGCCGAGCGGGCTCACTACGGTGCGAGGGACCGGACGGAAGGAGCACCGTGACCGACTCCCGGCACCTCATCGGGCTGCTGCTCGGCACCGAGAACGACTGGCCGACGGTCTTCGAGGACCTCGTGCGCCGGGTCGGCACCGTCGAGGACGGCTCCGGGACGGCGCACTCCTACGGCGTCGAGCGGATCACGATCGAGCCGTTCGACCTGCGGTACTCCCCGTCGTACGACCTGGTCATCGACCGCCTGGCGTACTGGTACTACCACCCGCGCGAGTGGCTGAAGAAGGTCGCGCTGATGGACGACGTGTACCTGCTCAACTCGCCGTTCACCTTCCAGGCGATGGAGAAGCACGCCGCCTACTGCGCCATGATGCGGCTCGGTCTCAAGGTGCCCGAGACAGCGCTGGTGCCGTACAAGAACCCCCTCGACAACGCCAAGTACGCCTACACCGCCGAGCGCTACAACCGCCCGTTCGACCTCGACGCGGTGGCGTCCAAGGTCGGCTTCCCGCTGTTCATGAAGCCCTACGACGGCGGGGCCTGGCGAGGGGTCTCCCGGATCCGCGACGTGGACGAGCTGCACCGCGCCTACGACGAGTCCGGCGAGATGCTCATGCACCTGCAGGCCTCGGTCGAGGGGTACGACGTCTTCGCCCGGTCGCTCTCGATCGGGGCCGAGACGATGGTGATGAAGTTCGACGCCGACCAGCCGATGCACGCCCGGTACTCGGTGACGCACGACTTCCTCTCCCCCGAGACCGGCGCCGAGGTGCTGTCCATCGGCCGGATCGTCAACGCGTTCTTCCGCTGGGAGTTCAACTCCTGCGAGACGTTGGTCGCGGGCACCGAGGTGCACCCGATCGACTACGCGAACGCCTGCCCGGACGTCGCGATCACCTCCCTGCACTACTACTTCCCGTGGGCCATGAAGGCGCTGGTGAAGTGGTCGGTCTTCTGCACCGCGACCGGCCGGGCCCCCTCGCCGTACGTCGACCCGACGCCGTGGTTCGCCATCGCCGACCGCACCGACCTGTCCTACGACGAGAAGCTCGCCGCCTACTCGGCGCTCGCCGACGCCTACTTCGACAGCGAGCGCTACCTGGACTTCTGCGCCTCCCGTCTGGCCGACCTCGACGAACAGGCCCTGGAGTACTTCGCCTCCGGCGACTTCGACCGGGTCCTCGTCGACACGGTCACCAGCACGTTCCCACCGCACGAGCACGAGCACTTCGTCGCGCACTACCGCGGCCTGCTCGGCGCCTGGTGCGCCGACGAGCGCGCCCGCCTCGGCTGATTGACCACCCGCCCGCGGTGCCGCTGCGCGGGCTCAGCCGACCGGCCAGGTGTGCACCGGCTGGTTCGAGTGCATGTGCTGGACGTACTCGCGCATCATCTCGCGCAGGGCGTCCGGCCGGTCGCGCCGGGCGAACAGCCGGTGGAACTCCGCCGCCTGCCAGCTCGCCCCGTTGACGCCGGCGAGGCAGCGGCCCTCGATGATCCCGAGCAGGCGGTCGCTGTCGCCGGTCGCCACCCCCCACTCCTCCAGGCCCTGGTGCGCCATCGGGAGCAGGTGCCGCAGCACCAGCTCGGTCGCCGGGACCTCGCCGATCCCGGGCCAGTAGATGCGCGCGTCGATGCCGTGCCTGGCCCCGGCGTGGAAGTTCTCCTCCGCCGCGGAGAACGACATCTGGGACCACACCGGTCGCTCCGCGTCGGCGAGCACCTTGACCAAGCCGTAGTAGAAGGCGGCGTTGGCCAGGACGTCGACGACGGTCGGCCCGGCGGGCAGGCAGCGGTTCTCGACCCGCAGGTGCGGTCGACCCCGGACGACGTCGTAGACCGGGCGGTTCCACCGGTAGACCGTCCCGTTGTGCAGCCGAAGCTCCCCGAGACCGGGGACGTCACCACGGTCCAGCACCTCGACGGGGTCCTCGTCGTCGACGATCGGCAGCAGCGACGGGAAGTAGCGGACGTTCTCCTCGAACAGGTCGAAGATCGAGGTGATCCAGCGCTCGCCGAACCACACCCGCGGCCGGACGCCCTGCGCCTTGAGCTCGTCGGACCGGGTGTCGGCGGCCTGCTCGAAGACCGCGATCCGGGTCTCGCGCCAGAGCTCCTTGCCGAAGAAGAACGGGGAGTTCGCGGCCAGTGCCAGCTGCACCCCGGCGATGGCCTGGGAGGCGTTCCAGTGCGCGGCGAACGTCTCGGGGTTCACCTGCAGGTGCAGCTGCAGGCTCGTGCAGGCCGCCTCGGGCGCGATGCTGTCGGCGTACGCCGAGATCCGCTCCACGCCGTCGATGGCCAGGTGGATGTCCTCGCCCCGGGCGGCGAAGACCTGCTCGTTGAGCAGCGCGTAGCGCGGGTTCGCCGAGAAGGTCTCCTCGGTCAGGTGCTCGGGCCGGACGGTCGGGAGGATGCCGACCATCACCACGTCGGTGCCCTCCTCGTTCGCGACGTCGTCGGCGTGGTTGAGGCTGGCCCGGACCGCCTGCTCCAGGTCGGCGAACACCGGGCCGTCGAGCAGCCGCGGCGGGATGTTGATCTCGATGTTGAACTGGGCCAGCTCGGTCTGGAAGTCCGGGTCCGCCATCCGGGCCAGGACCTTCTCGTTGACCATCGCCGGGTCACCGGCCGCGTCGGTGAGGTTGAGCTCGATCTCCAGGCCCATGCTCCGGCGCTCGGCGTCGAAGCGGGACTCGGCGAGCATGCGGGCGAACACGTCCAGGCACCGCTTGACCTTCTGCCGGTAGATCTGGCGGTCCTCACGCGTGAACTGCCTGCTCGCGACGTCCTGGCCCATCCGCCGCCCCTTTCCGGGCTCTCCTGCCACAACCTTGTCACGACCGGACCTCTCTCCGCGGATCTTGAGACGACACTCCGCTGTCGCGACGGTGCGTCGTCTCAAGATCCGGGGAGAAGGGCGGGCGTCCGCGAGCCTGCCGGGTTCTGTCCAGGGCCCGACCTACCGTCGGGACGTGCGCCTGCTCCACACCTCCGACTGGCACCTCGGCCGGTCCTTCCACCGCGAGGACCTGCTCGGCGCCCAGGCCCGGTTCGTCGACCACCTGGTCGAGACGGTCCGGGCCGAGCGGGTCGACGTGGTCGTGGTCGCCGGCGACGTCTACGACCGGGCCCTCCCGCCGGTCGACGCGGTCGCGGTCTTCGACGACGCCCTGGCCCGGCTCGCGGGCACCGGCGCCCGGGTCGTCCTCATCAGCGGCAACCACGACTCGGCCCGCCGGCTCGGGTTCGGGTCCGCGCTGATCGACCGGGCGGGCATCCACCTGCGCACCGAGGTGGCCTCGGCGGGGCGGCCAGTCGTGCTGGACGACCCCGGAGGCCCGGTCGCGGTCTACGCCGTCCCCTACCTCGAGCCGGACGCGGTGCGGGTCGAGCTCGGGTGCGACGAGCGCAGCCATGCGGCAGTCCTGGGCGCGGCGATGAGCCGGGTCCGCGCCGATCTCGCGGGCCGCCCCGGCGCCCGGTCGGTGGTGCTGGCGCACGCCTTCGTCACCGGCGGCGTGAGCAGCGAGAGCGAGCGCGACATCACCGTCGGCGGCGCGGCCGCCGTACCGATGGCCACCTTCGACGGCATCGACTACGCCGCCCTGGGGCACCTGCACGGCGCCCAGCGGCTGTCCGACCGGGTCCGCTACAGCGGCTCCCCGCTCGCGTACTCGTTCTCCGAGGAGCACCAGACCAAGCAGCTCCTGCTGGTCGACCTCGGGTCGGAGCCCGGTGCCGTGCCGGTCGTCGAGCCGGTGCCGACGCCCGTCGAGCGGCCGTTGGCGCGGGTGACCGGCCGCCTCGACGACCTGCTCGCCGGCGAGCGCTGGGCGCGGTACACCGGGCACTACCTGCAGGTGACCCTCACCGACCCCACTCGGCCTCGGGAGCCGATGGAGCGGCTCCGGCGGCGGTTCCCGCACGTGCTGGTGCTGGCCTTCGCCCCCGACGGGGGTCCGCAGGAGGCCGGCACGTCCTACGCCGCCCGGATCCGCGGTCGTTCCGACCTCGAGATCGCCGGCGACTTCGTGGCGCACGTGCGCGGCCCCGCGGAGCCGGCCGAGTCCGCCCTGCTCGCGGCCGCGTTCGAGGACGCCCGCCGGGCGGAAGCGGCCCGCTGATGCGGCTGCACCGGATGGAGGTGACGGCCTTCGGGCCGTTCGCCGGGACCGAGACCGTCGACTTCGACGCGCTGGCCGACGCGGGCCTGTTCCTGTTCACCGGGGCCACCGGGGCCGGCAAGACGAGCATCCTGGACGCGGTCTGCTTCGCGCTCTACGGTCAGGTTCCCGGGCCACGGTCCGGCACCCGGGCGTTGCGCAGCGACCACGCCCCCGACGGCGCCGCGCCCCAGGTGCGGCTCGAGGTGACCCTGCGAGGACGCCGTCTCCGGATCACTCGCTCGCCGCAGTGGGACCGGCCCAAGCGGCGCGGCACGGGCACCGTCACCCAGCAGTCCACGGTCCTCCTGGAGGAGCTCGTCCGGACGTCGTGGACCACCGTGTCGACCCGGCTGGACGAGACCGGCGACCTGGTGGGCCGGCTGCTCGGCCTCCGGCTGGCGCAGTTCTGCCAGGTGGTGCTGCTTCCGCAGAACCAGTTCGCCGAGTTCCTGCGCTCGGACGCCGAGAAGCGCCGTGACCTGCTGGAGAGCCTGTTCGACACCCGCCGGTTCGCCGAGGTGGAGCGCTGGCTGGTGACCGCCCGCAAGGAGGCTGCGCACGCGCTCGACGAGGCCGACCGGCGGCTCGAGCGGGTGCTGGCGCGGGCCGCGGAGGCGGCCGGCGAGGAGCTCCCCGACCGCACCGGCGCCGAGACCGCAGCCTGCTGGCTCGACGGGCTGCTGGCGGCCGCCCAGCGACGCCACGCGGCAGCACGGTCCGCGGCCGACCTCGCCACCCAGCGGCACGACGTGGCTGCCGCCCGGCTGGAGGCGGCCACCCTGGTCGCGGAGGCCCATGCCCGGCGCACCGCGCTGACGGCCCGGCTGGCGGAGCTCGACGCGGCTGCCGGTGCCCGGGCGGAGGCCGCCGCCGAGCTGGCGGCCGCCCGGGCCGTGGCCCCACTGGTCCCGATGGTCACCGAGGTGGCCCGGCTGCAGGTGGAGCTGGACGCGGCGCGGTCGGTGATGTCCACCGTCGTCGCCCGTACGCTGCCGGCGACGGGCACCGGACCGGACCTGCCGCTGCCCTCCCCCGAGGTGCTGGTGTCGCTCGCCCGCGACCAGCGGGCCGAGGCGGCCGCTCTGCAGGCGCTGACGACGGACGAGGCGGAGGCGGACCGGCTGGCTGCCGCGGCCGACGACATCGAGCGCCGCGCGGTCGACCTCGACCGGCAGGCCCGCCGGCTGCAGGGCCAGCTCGACGCAGCGCCGGCCCGCAGGGCCGCCCTCGAGACTGCGCGCGACCTGAGTGCCGCTGCGACCGCCGCCCTGCCGGGGGCGCAGACCGCACTGGCCGCCGCGGACGCCCGGCTGGCGGCCGCCCGCCGGCGCGACGACCTGGGCGCCCAGCGGGTCGAGGCGGTGGACGCCGTCCGCGCCCGGACCGGCGCCGAGCAGCATGCGCGCGAACGCTGGCTGCAGCTGCGGCAGGCCCGGCTGGACGGCATGGCGGCCGAGCTGGCGACCCGGCTGCGGCCGGACCAGCCGTGCCCGGTCTGCGGCAGTCCCGAGCACCCCCAGCCCGCTGCCCTCGGTGCGGAGGCCGTGGGGCGGGAGCAGGAGGACGCCGCGCACGCCGAGGTCCGCGACGCCGAAGCGGTCCTCGGCGTCGCACGGGAGTCGCTGGCCAGGGTCGATGCCGCGCTGGCGGCGGCCACCTCGGCCGCCGGAGGTGAGCGACCTCTGCCGGAGGTGGCGGACGAACGCGACGCGGCGGCCGCGACGCTGGCGCGCCTGCGCGACGCCGCCGCCACCAGGGCGACCGACGGGGCCGCCCTCAACGCCTTCGGCGAGCAGCACGAGAGCTGGGTGCGCGAGCGGGTCGCGCTGGACGAGAGCGCGCGGGCCCTGCGGCAGCGGGTCGGCGACGAGCGGGGGCGGTTGGTCGCCCTGCGCACGCGGCTGGACGCCGCCCGCGGCGACGACCCGTCGATCGCCGCGCGGGCGCTCCGGCTGGTCGGGGTGGCCGACGACCTGGAGGTACTGACCCGGGAGGTCGAGACCGTCGAGCGGCTCGACGGCGAGGTGGCCGGGGCCCTGGCCCGGGCCGAAGCGGCCGCCGGTGAGCGCGGGATCGCGTCGCTGCAGCAGGTCCTGCACGACCACCGGAGCGAGCCGGACCTGGCCCGGCTGGAGGACGCGCTGCACCGGCACACGACCGAGGCCGGTGCCGTTCGCGAGCAGCTCGCCGAGCCGGTGCTGGCAGCGCTGGGCGCCGGTGCCGCCCCCGATGTCGACGCCCTCCGCGCAGAGGCGGCGGGCTGCGACACCGCCCGCTCCGAGGCCGCCGCCGAGCTCACCGTCGCCGCGAGCCGGCTCGCTGCGCTCACCCGGCTCGGCACCGCCGTGCGCGGCGTCCTGGCCGAGCGCGTGCCGGTCGCGGCGCGGCACCACACGGTCGACGGGCTGGCCCGGCTCGCCGAGGGCAAGAGCGCCGACAACCGGCTGCGGATGAGCCTGTCCGGCTACGTCCTGGCGGCCCGCCTCGAACAGGTCGCGCTGGCCGCGAGCGACCGGCTGCTGCGGATGTCGTCCGGGCGCTACCAGCTCGTGCACACCGCTGAGGGCGCCACCGGGCGGTCCCGCGGTGGGCTGCTGCTACGGGTCCTGGATGCCTGGACCGGCGTCGAGCGCGACCCGGCCACCCTGTCCGGCGGCGAGAGCTTCGCCGCCTCACTGGCGCTGGCGCTCGGGCTCGCCGACGTCGTCACGGCGGAGGCGGGGGGCACGCTGCTGGAGACGCTGTTCGTCGACGAGGGGTTCGGCAGCCTGGACGACGAGGCGCTGGACGAGGTGATGGGCGTCCTCGACGGTCTGCGCGACGGCGGCCGTACCGTGGGGCTCGTGAGCCACGTGGCCGAGCTTCGGCAGCGGGTGCCGGTGCAGCTGCGCGTCGTCAAGGACCGTGACGGCTCGCACGTGCGCCAGTGACCTCACAGCCGGACGGCACCGAGCGCGGGCTGGCGGTCTTCGACGTCGACGGGGTGCTCGCCGACGTCGGGCACCGGCTGCGCCATCTCGAGCACGGCCGGAAGAACTGGGGCGCGTTCTTCGCCGCGGCCGAGCGCGACCCGCCGCTGCCGGTGGGGCTGGCGCTGGCGGCCGAGCTGGCGGCCGGGCACGATCTCGCCTATCTCACGGGTCGCCCCGAGCACCTTCGCCGGGTCACCGCGGACTGGCTGAGCCGGCACGACCTGCCGGCCGGACCGCTGTGGATGCGGCCGCCCCGGGACTTCCGGCCGGCCCGGGTGATGAAGCTCGACGCCCTCGAACGCCTTGCGGCGCAGCGCCCGGTCGAGATCGTGGTGGACGACGACGCAGACGTGGTCGAGGCCCTGCGCGCGGCCGGGTACGCCGTCCTGCACGCGACCTGGGCCGGGGACGACCGGGGCGGCCGACGGGCAGGCACCCAGCGGCAGGCTCTGCACGAGGCCCAGGAGTCCGACGGCCGCACCTGACCGGCCGGTCGCGACCGGGCAGGCGGCCGGCAGCACGCGGACTCGTCGGAGCAACCCGACCAAACCACGGCCGCGGGAGGTCCGAACCAGAGCTCGACCGGTTCTAGCGCACGGCACCGCCGCCCTCCCCCGCGTTCCGGACGGTCGCCTGCGATGTACCGGGGCCAGATCCGGAGGAGGGACGTCGATGACCCTGCCGAGCTCGGGTGACACGATGGCCGACGTGCCCTCCCTCCGCCGCGCGGCCCGCGTCGCGACGACCGAGCCCGGCCAGCTGACCCTCGAGGGACTGCTCGGCCGGGTCGCGCGCGGCGACGGGCCCGCCTTCGAGCTGCTCTACGAGCGGGTCGCCAACTCCGTCTTCGGCGTGATCCGCCGGGTGCTGCGCGACCCGTCCCAGTCCGAGGAGGTCGCCCAGGAGGTGCTGCTCGAGGTGTGGCGCACGGCGACCCGCTTCGACGAGGAGCGCGGCAGCGCCAGCACCTGGATCCACACCATGGCCCACCGGCGCGCCGTCGACCGGGTACGCGCCGCCCAGGCATCCCGGGACCGCGAGCAGCGCGCGGCGCAGCGCGACCACGAGCCGCCGTTCGACGTCGTCGCCGACCGGGTGGAGGCGCGGCTGGAGCACGAGCAGGTCCGGCGCTGCCTGGAGGGCCTCACCGGGATCCAGCGCGAGTCGGTGGCCCTGGCCTACTACGGCGGCAACACCTACCGAGAGGTCGCCGAGCTGCTCGACGTGCCACTGGGCACCGTGAAGACCCGGATGCGGGACGGGTTGATCCGGCTGCGCGACTGCCTGGGGGTGACGGAATGACCGACCACGAGCTGCACCTGCTGACCGGTGCCTACGCCGCGCACGCACTGCCGCACGACGAGCAGGCGGCGTTCGAGGAGCACCTCGTCGGCTGTGCCGCCTGCCGGCAGGAGGTGGCCGAGCTCTCGGCGACCTCCGCGCGGCTGGCACTGGCCGCCGCGGAGCCGGCGCCCGCCGGGATGCGCGCCCGGGTGCTCGCGGAGGTCGCCCGGACCCGGCAGCTGCCGCCCACCGTCACCGACCTGGGCGCCCGTCGGTCCGCGAGGGCCTGGTACGCCCAGCCGGCCACCGCTGCGGCCGCCGTCCTGCTCGTCGTGGCGACCGGGCTCGGCGCCCTGGCGGTCGCGGAACGGAACAACGCCGACGAGGCCAGGCAGCTGGCGGCCCGGGTCGCCGCCGTCGCGGCCGACCCGGACCGGGCCGAGGAGACGCTGGCCCTGGCCGGCGGCGGCACCGGCACCGTCATCGCCGCCCACGGACTCGCGGTCTTCCAGGGCAGGGACCTGCCGGCACTGCCCGAAGGCCGCGCCTACCAGCTGTGGCGGATCCGCGGTCAGGAGTCGACGTCGGCCGGGGTTCTCGGCCGCGGCGGGGAGCTGACCGGGTTCGTTCCCGGGCTGCGGCCCGAGGACGCCGTGGGAGTGACGGTCGAACCGTCCTCGGGGTCGGACCAACCGACCAGCGCGCCGGTGTTCCTCGTCGTCCCCGCCTGAGACCGGGGCCGGCTCGGCCGCCCGGTGAGCCGGCGCCACACGGCTGAGGCCGGTACGGCGTCCGGGCGCGGGGTCACCAGCAGGACCAGGCCGAGCAGCAGCGCGGCCGCGACGGCGTCGACCCAGTAGTGGTTCGCGGTGACGACGACGACCGCTGTGGTGAGCACGGGGTGGGCCACCACCAGCCAGCGCCAGCGGCTGCGCGCCGTGCGCACCACGACGACGGCGATGAGCAGGGCCCAGCCGACATGCAGGCTCGGCATCGCGGCGAACTGGTTGGCGACGGTAGCCGCTCCCCCGGCGTAGGCCGACGGGCCGAAGGCCGACATGGTGTCGAGGAAGCCGAGGCTCGGGAGCATCCGCGGGGGCGCCAGCGGCATGGCCACGTGCAGCACCATCGCGAAGCCGGTCAGGGTGATGATCAGCCGGCGGGCCCACCGGTACTCGGGCGGCGGTCTGCGCAGCCAGCCCCAGGCGAGGAAGGTCAGCGTGACCGGGAAGTGCACCCCGACGTAGAACCAGTTCGCGGCACGGAGCAGGGTCGGCCACTGCAGGGCCCAGTCCTGCAGGGTCTCCTCGTCGGGCAGCATGAGCATGCGCTCGACGTCCCAGACGTGCCAGGCGTTGGCGATCGCCAGGTCGTCGTGGCCGGCGATGGCCAGCCGGCCCAGCCGGTAGACCAGGAACAGGACGGTCAGCAGCACGATCTCGCGGACCAGCCCGGGCCGGGAGTGCGCCGGTGCGGCCGCGACAGCGACCTCCTCGCGCTCGACCCCATCGAGCGTGGCGCTACCCCTCACGCGCTCGATCGTCCCACGAAGCCCCGACAGTTGTCCGCTGCACCGGCCGCCCGGCCTCACGCGACGTGGTCGACGGCCAGCCCGAAGGCCGCCGGCAGAGCCGCGGCCGCCGGGACGAGACGCCGGCGCAGGGCCGGCCGGGCGGTGACCTGGAGCAGTGCGGTCGCGGACCACCGGTAGCGCCGGGTCGCGGCCCGCCAGGCCCGCGGGTAGGCCTCCGGCCGTCCCGCGACGACCGCGTCGACCGCGGCCCGGGCGGTCGCGAGGCCCACCGCGATCCCCTCCCCGGTGAGAGCGTCCACGTAGCCCGCCGCGTCGCCCACGAGGAGCACGCGGCCGGCCCGGGGGGCTGTCGCGACCTGACGCAGCGGGCCGGCTCCCCGCACCTCGGTGGCCGGCCGGGCCCCGCGCAGCCGGGCCCGCAGCACCGGGAAGGACGCCAGCAGCTCGTCGTACGACGCCCGCCCCGCCTCCCCCACCAGCAGGGCAACGCCGACCAGGTCGTCCGCCACCGGCGTGACGTAGGCCTCGGCCCGCTCGGCCCAGTGCACCTCGACATGGTCGGACCAGGGCGGCAGCACGAGGTGCCGGCGCAGCCCGTAGCGGCGCACTCCCGGCGCCGGTCGCTCGAGGCCGAGCGCGCGCCGGATCGGTGAGTGCAGCCCGTCCGCCGCGACCAGCCAACCCGCCCGCAGACCGCCCGAGGTCACGCCGGTCCCGTCCTGCCGGACCGTCGTCACCGTGTCCTGGACCCGCTTGACCCCGGCGGCGTCGGCTCGCGCGGCCAGCGCCGCGTGCAGCACCGTGCGGCGGACCCCGAGACCGGGCCCGGCCCGGAACTCGGCCGCCACCGACCGGCCCGGCGCGAGGTAGCGGATGCCGGTGAACGGCCGCCCGTCGAGCGCGACGTCGAGGTCGCCGAGCGCGGCGACCGCGGCCGGCATCAGTCCCTCGCCGCACGCCTTGTCGACCGGGTCGGCCCGCCGCTCGACCACCGCGACCGACAGCCCGGCGCGGCGGGCGTACAGCGCGGTGGCCAGCCCGATGGGACCCCCTCCGGCGACGAGCAGGTCGACGTCGTGCACGTCAGGTCTCCGGTCCGGCGAGGGCGGTGAGGGCGCGCTCCTCGGTGCTGATGCGGACCCGGAGCAGCACGGCGTTCGCGAGGGTGAACACCAGGGCCGTGATCCAGGCGGTGTGCACCAGTGGCAGCGCGATGCCCTCGGCGGCGACCGCGACGTAGTTCGGGTGGCGCAGGAGGCGGTACGGACCGCGAGTGACTGCGGGCAGCCCGGGAACCACGACGACCCGGGTGCACCACTGCCGGCCGAGGGTCGCGATGCACCACCAGCGCAGCCCCTGGGCGGCGAGCACGACGGCCAGCATCGGCCAGCCGAGCCAGCCGTGGAACGGCCGGTCCAGGGCACCGACCTCCAGCACGGCCCCGACCAGCAGCCCGGTGTGCAGGACCACCATCGCGGGATAGTGACCGGCACCGGTCTCGACCCCTCCGCGGGCGAGCGACCAGCGCCGGTTCCGCTCGCTCACCACCAGCTCGGCCACCCGTTCGGCCCCGACCGCCAGGACGAGTGCGAGGAACCACGCCTGGCTGGTCACCACCGCAGCAGCACCAGCTCGGAGCAGAACCCCGGCCCCATGGCGAGCAGCACCCCGGGCGACCCCGGCTCGGGTGCCTGGGCCCCGGACGCGGCCAACGTCTCGGCGAAGACGTGCAGCACCGACGAGGACGAGAGGTTGCCCACCTGCGCCAGCGACTCCCAGGTGCGGGCGAACGCGTCCGGCGGCAGGTCGAGGCTGCGCTGCATCGCCTCGAGGACCCTCGGTCCGCCCGGGTGCGCCACCCAGGTGGTCACGTCGCCGACCTTGAGGTCGTGGTCACCGAGGAAGGCCGCCAGGTCGTCACCCAGATACTGCTCCACCACCTCGGCCACCCCGGCGCTGAGGACGATCCGGAAGCCGCTGCCCCCGATGTCCCAGCCCATCACCCGCTCGGTGTCGGGGTACATCCGGCTGCGCGAGGCCACCACGCGGGGACCGGGCAGCCCGAGCTCCTCGGCGCGTCGCTCCCCCAGCATGACCACCGCGGCGGCACCGTCACCGAACAGGCCGCTGCCGACCAGGTTGGCCATCGACGCGTCGTCCCGCTGGACCGTGAGCGAGCACAGCTCGACCGAGAGCAGGACCGCGACGCCGTCCGGGTCCCCGCGCAGGTAGTCGTGCACCCGGGCCACCCCCGCCGCGCCGGCGACGCAGCCGAGACCGAAGACGGGCACGCGCCGGACGTCCGGGCGCAAACCGAGGACCGGGACCAGCCGGGCGTCCAGGCTGGGAGCGGCCAGGCCGGTGACCGACGTCGTCATCAGCAGGTCGACGTCGGCGGGCGAGAGACCGACCGAGGTCAGCGCGTCGCTCACGGCTCTGGCACCGAGGCTGGTCCCGACCTCGATCCAGGCGTCGTTGGCGGCCCCGAAGCCGGCCAGCCCGGCGTACGCCGACAGCGGCAGCGCGAGGTGCCGGCTCCGAACCCCGGCGGCGCGGTGCAGCCGGTCGAGCACGGCCCGGTCCGCACCGGGCGGCAGCACGATCTCCGCGAACGCGTCGGTGATCTCCTGCTGCGCGTACCGGTGCTCCGGCAGGGCCGGCGCAACCGCCACGACCTGACTCACTCGCTCAACCCCTTGCGTTCGCACTGGCCGGGTCGTCCACAGGGCATGGTCCGTTCGGCCTCTTTTCCCCTGCTCGTCGCAGGAACCCTTCAGTTGGTGCGGCTGAGACCGACACTAAGGGGGCAGCATGAGAGTGACCTGGGTCACAGCCGGTGCGTCCGCCCCGGAAGCCCGGTCGTACCGTCCCGACGAAAGCCGCAGATCATGTGTTCGCACCAGCCGCAGTGCCCCTCGGCGGAGGCCCCCGACCGCGAGGCCGCGCACACCGTCGCCTGCCACCCCGAGCAGGGCTGGAGCCTGCTGTGCAACGGCGTCGTGCTGTTCGAGGACACCGGCGAGCTGCTCCCCGACGGTTCCGTGATCAGCCCGCACCGTCCCACCGACCACCACGTCGCCGCCTGACGGACCTGGCAGCACGGAACTCGGCCGGGAACCCACTCCCGGTCTACGGGTGCGGGCGCCTCGTCGGTTGCAGCGACCTCTAGGGTCGCGAGCGTGTCGAGTGCACCGACGTCCTCCCCGCGCCTGGCCGAGCTGACCGCGGACAACGTCGAGGCCGCCTGCCGGCTCGAGATCCACGAGCACCAACGGGCGTTCGTGGAGCCGGTCGCCTGGTCGATCGCCGAGGCCTATGTCCATCACGACCTGGCCTGGCCCCGTCTCGTGGTCGAAGGCGAGGACGTGGTCGCGTTCGTGATGGCCTTCCTGCCGCTGCGCTTCCGCGAGGACGACCCACCGGGGCTGCTCCGCAGCGGGATCTGGCGGCTGAACGTCTCCGCCGACCACCAGGGGCAGGGCTACGGCCGGTTCGCGGTGCGGGCCGTCTGCGACGAGCTGCGCCGACGCGGCCAGCCGCGCGCCACGGTCACCTGGGCCCAGGGAGCGGGCGGACCGGAGGGGTTCTACCTCGGCCTGGGCTTCCGCCCGACCGGCGAGACCAGCGGCGGCCAGGTGGTCGCGGAGCTCGACCTCACCGTCTGACGCGGCCGGCACGAGCGCCCGCTCAGTCGCCGTAGCTGTCCACCGGCGGGCAGCTGCACACCAGGTTGCGGTCGCCGTAGGCGCCGTCGATGCGCCGCACCGGTGGCCAGTACTTGTGGGCCGGCACCACCCCGTCGGGGAAGGCCGCTTCGGACCTCAAGTAGCCGTGCCCCCACTCCTCGGCCAGCACCGCCGCGGTGTGCGGCGCACCGCGCAACGGGTTGTCGTCCCGGTCGACGGCACCGGCGCCGACCCGGGCGATCTCCTCGCGGATGGCGATCATGGCGGCGCAGAACCGGTCCAGCTCGGCGAGGTCCTCGCTCTCGGTCGGCTCGATCATCAGGGTGCCCGCGACGGGGAACGACATGGTCGGCGCGTGGAAGCCGTAGTCGATCAGCCGCTTGGCGACGTCGTCGACGGTGACGCCGGTCTCCTTGGTGATGGGGCGCAGGTCGACGATGCACTCGTGCGCCACCAGACCTGAGCTGCCGGTGTAGAGCACCGGGTAGTGCGGGCCCAGCCGCGCAGCGACGTAGTTGGCGTTGAGGATCGCCACCTGGGTGGCCCGGGTCAGCCCCTCGGCCCCCATCAGCCGGACGTAGGCCCAGGAGATCGGCAGGATCCCGGCACTGCCCCACGGTGCGCCCGAGACCGGTCCGACACCGGTGTCCGGCCCGGCGGCCGACCGCATCGGGTGGTTCGGGAGGTACGGCGCCAGGTGCGCCCGCACCCCGACCGGACCCACGCCGGGGCCGCCGCCGCCGTGCGGGATGCAGAAGGTCTTGTGCAGGTTGAGGTGGGACACGTCGGAGCCGAAGTGCCCGGGCCGGGCCACGCCCACGAGGGCGTTGAGGTTGGCGCCGTCGACGTAGACCTGGCCCCCGGCGTCGTGCACGAGTGCGCACAGGTCGCGGATGTCCTGCTCGAAGACGCCATGCGTCGAGGGGTAGGTGACCATGATCGCGGCCAGGTCGTCACGGTGCTCGTCGACCTTGGCGCGCAGGTCGTCGAGGTCGACGTCCCCGCCTTCGGCAGTTCGCACGACCACGACCGTCATGCCGGCCATCACCGCGGACGCCGCGTTGGTGCCGTGCGCGCTGGACGGGATGAGGCAGACGGTGCGCCGGGCCTGGCCGTTGGCCCGGTGGTAGGCCCGGATGGCCAGCAGCCCGGCGAGCTCACCCTGCGACCCGGCGTTGGGCTGCAGCGACACGGCGTCGTACCCGGTGAGCTCGGCGAGCCACGCCTCCAGCTCGCCGATCAGCTCGGCGTAGCCCTGCGCCTGGTCGGCCGGAGCGAAGGGGTGCAGGTCGGCGAAGCCGGGCCAGGTGATGGGCTCCATCTCGGCGGTGGCGTTGAGCTTCATCGTGCAGGACCCCAGCGGGATCATCGAGCGGTCCAGCGCCAGGTCCTTGTCGGCCAGTCGTCGCAGGTAGCGCAGCATCGCGGTCTCGGACCGGTGCTCGTGGAACACCGGGTGGCTGAGCACCTCGGCGTCGTCGCGCCGCAGCAGCCCGTCCGGCAGCCGATCGGCGGGATCCAGCCCGTCCACGTCCACATCGCGAGCGCCGAACGCCTCGAGCACAGCGGCCAGGTCGGCCCGCACCGTGGTCTCGTCCGTGCTGACCCCGACGTGGTCGGCGTCGACGAGGCGCAGGTTCACGCCGCGCTCGACCGCCGCCGCAACGACCTCCGCCGCCTTGCCGGGGACGCGGACGAGCACGGTGTCGAAGAACGCGTCGTGCACGACCTCGGCACCCTCGATGCGGCCGACCGCGGCGGCGAGCGCAGTGGCGTAGGCGTGGGTCCGCCGCGCGATGGCCCGCAGCCCCTCAGGGCCGTGGTAGACGGCGTACATGCCGGCGACGACCGCGAGCAGGACCTGCGCGGTGCAGATGTTCGAGGTGGCCTTCTCGCGACGGATGTGCTGCTCGCGCGTCTGCAGCGCGAGCCGGTAGGCCGGGGCGCCGTCGGCGTCCTTGGAGACCCCGACCAGCCGGCCGGGCATCGACCGCTCGAGTCCCGCACGGACCGACATGTAGCCGGCATGCGGGCCGCCGAAGCCCATCGGGACGCCGAAGCGCTGCGAGGTCCCGACCGCGATGTCGGCGCCCATCGAGCCTGGCGACCGGAGCAGGGTGAGCGCGAGCAGGTCGGCGGCCACGGCCACCACAGCACCGCGCTCCTTCGCCCCGGCGACCAGGCCGGTGAGGTCGCGGACGGCGCCGGACGCGCCCGGGTACTGCAGCAGCAGACCGAACACGTCCCGGTCGGGAAGCCCGTCGGCGTGCACGTCGGCCGCGACGACCTCGAGGCCGAGCGGCTCGGCCCGGGTCCGGATGACCGCCAGGGTCTGCGGCAGCACGTCGCCGTCGACCACGAACACCGCGTCCCGCGAGGCCTTGCTCGTGCGCCGCGCCAGCGTCATGGCCTCGGCCGCGGCGGTCGCCTCGTCGAGCAGGCTCGCTCCCGCCACGGGCAGTCCGGTGAGGTCGCTGACGACCGTCTGGAAGTTGAGCAGAGCCTCCAGCCGGCCCTGCGAGATCTCCGGCTGGTACGGCGTGTAGGCGGTGTACCAGGCCGGGTTCTCCACGACGTTGCGCAGCACGACGGGAGGGGTGACGGTGCCGTGGTAGCCGAGCCCGATCATCGAGGTCATGACCCGGTTGCGGCCGGCCTTCTCGCGTAGCTCGTCGAGGACCTCGTGCTCGCTACGACCGGGCGGGAGGGCGAGCGGCGTGGTGCTGTGCACAGAGGGCGGGACGGCCGCGTCGACGAGGTCGTCCAGCGAGGAGTAGCCGAGGACGGCAAGCATCTTCGCCTGGTCCTCCGGCGCCGGCCCGATGTGCCGGCGGGAGAACGGAAGACCCGCGTCGAGCGCGGAGATGCCGGGGCCCTGGTCGCGGGCGGGCTGCTGGCGGTCGCTGATCGTCACGCGGGCCTCCGGAGGGTCGTCGACCGCACCCCGGCGGTCGCCGACGCACGGTCCCCCTCTGTCGCTGTCGCTCCAGAGCTGCCTCGACCGCGTGGTCCTGGGTGCCTGAGAGGTTCCGGGGAGGTTGCCCCTTCGGCGCTCCGTCCATTCCGTTCGCGTCGGACGCGACGGAGCAGACGGAGACTCTCCCACGCGGTTTCGTGAGCGGGGCCACCCTACCCCGGCGCGCCAGGGACACCGGCGGCGCCGGTGCCCCTGGACGCTGCGGTGAGCGGCTAGCCCGTCTGGCGGGCGGCCCGGCGGGCGGACAGCTCGTCGGTGCCGAGGACCGGCTCGGCGGCGTCCTGCGGCCGCTCCCCCGGCATCTCGGCCAACGAGCCCTCGACCTCGCGCCAGACCCGGCCCACGGCGATGCCGAAGACACCCTGGCCGCCCTGCACCAGGTCGATGACCTCGTCGGCCGAGGTGCACTCGTAGACGCTGGCTCCGTCACTCATCAGGGTGATCTGCGCCAGGTCGTCGACACCTCGGTCGCGCAGGTGCCCGACCGCCGTACGGATGTTCTGCAGCGAGACGCCGGTGTCGAGCAGGCGCTTGACCACCTTGAGGACCAGGATGTCGCGGAAGCTGTAGAGCCGCTGGCTGCCCGAACCCGCGGCACCCCGGATGCCGGGCTCCACCAGCCCGGTGCGGGCCCAGTAGTCGAGCTGGCGGTAGGTGATGCCGGCCGCGGAGCAGGCGGTCGGCCCGCGGTAGCCCATGTCCTCGGGCAGCATCGGCAGGTCGTCGCTGAAGAGCAGGCCCTGCTGGCCGGCCTGCACCCGGGCCCGCTCGTGCGCGACCGGGTCGCGCCCGTCGGCACCGGTGCTGCTGGAGCCGCTGTCGCTCACGCCGACCTCCGTCTCGCGCCCCGGGGGAAGACCGCGTCGCCCGGGACGGGCGGTGCGGGCACGATGGAAGTTCCATCGGTGGAACTACACCAGGGGCGTTTCCTGCTCGGAACGGTACGGCCGCCCCGCCCGCCGGTCAACGGCGGCGCGCCCATCTCGGGCGAAAACTCTCGACCTCATCTGGAGGTTCACTCACGGGGGCGCGGGGCCCTCGAAGTCCTCCGGCGAGATCTGGTCGAGGAACTCGCGGAACTTCTCGACCTCGTCCTCCTGCTCGTCCGGGATGCTGATGCCGGCCTCGGCGAGCACCTCCTCGGCGCCGAAGATCGGCGTGGCGGTGCGCAGGGCCACGGCGATCGCGTCGGACGGGCGGGCACTGACCTCCAGGCCGGAGGCGAAGACCATCTCGGCGTAGAAGACGCCGTCGCGCAGCGCCGTGATGCGGACCTGGGTGAGCTGCTGGCCGGCCGCCTCGAGCAGGTCGCGGATCAGGTCGTGGGTCTGCGGCCGCGGCGGCACGACTCCCTGCTGGGCGAACGCGATCGCCGTTGCCTCGCCGGCGCCGATCCAGATCGGCAGGTAGCGCTCGCCGGCGGACTCCTTGAGCAGGACGATCGGCTGGTTCGACGGCATCTCCACCCGCACACCCACGACGTCCAGCTCGTTCACGTCGACCACACTACCTGCGGGCCGCACTCCCGCCGAGGTGGTGCGTGGTCGGGCTCTTAGCGCCCGGTGACGTCCCGCAGTCGGGACCGCACCAAGGCCGTGTGCAGCCGCAACGACAGCGCGCCCATCTCGCGCGCGACCTCCTCGGCGCGGGCCCGGGCCTGCGGGTTGCGCTGCCGCAGCAGCGGTCCGACGACCTGGCCGACGAGGTCGACCTCACGGTCGGCGGCGGTCCGGAACGACCGCAGGTGCCTGGGCTCGAGACCGTAGTCGGCCATCTCGGCGACGGCGGTCGCGATGACCAGCGCGTCGGCGTCGAACCACTCCTCACCGCCGCGACCGCGGACCGGCGCGACGAGGCCGTAGCCCTCGATCTCGGCGAGCAGGTCGGCGTCGATCTTCGCCGAGACCAGCAGCTCGTCACGGGCCAGCCGCAGCTCGGTGCTCTCCCCCAGGGCCCGGGGTCCCGGCGCCCACTCCGGACGCCCGGCGGAGCTGGGCGCCTGCGGCCGGCCACCGGGAAGTGACGGCGGCTCCAGCCCGCGGTCCAGCGCGTCCAGGTGCTCCTTGATGACGCGAAGCGGCAGGTAGTGGTCGCGTTGGGTCGCCAGGACGTAGTGCAGCCGCCCGACATCGGCGGAGCTGAACTTGCGATAGCCCGACGGCGTGCGCGCCGGCTCGACGAGACCCTCGGACTCCAGGAACCTGATCTTGGAGATCGTGACGTCGGGGAAGTCCGCGCGCAGCTGGGCCAGGACCTCCCCGATGCTCATGAGCGACCGGGAAGGAACGGCGCTCATCGACGCGGGCTCATCCCTGTGCGGCTGCGCTCGGGTAGAAGACCAGGCGGTACTTGCCCACCTGGACCTCGTCTCCCCCGGCCAGCGTCGCGTCGTCGATCCGCTCGCGGTTGACGTAGGTGCCGTTGAGGGAGCCGACGTCGCGGACGTGGAAGCCGGAGTCGCCACGGACGAACTCCGCGTGCCGACGGGACACGGTGACGTCGTCGAGGAAGATGTCGGAGGAGGGGTGCCGGCCGGCTGTGGTCGTGGCCGAGTCGAGCAGGAACCGGCTGCCGCTGTTCGGACCCCGGCGGACGACCAGCAGGGCCGAGCCGGGCGGCAGGGCGTCCACGGCTGCCTGGTCGGCCGTCGAGAGCGCCTCGGAGTGCTCCTTCTCTCCCTCGGCCGGCTCGATGCCAGGACTGATCGTGATGGTGGACGTCTCGCCGGGCGATGTCGCGGGAGGAGCTGCAGCCGGGGCCGCGGGTGGAGCCGTCGCCTTGAGCGCGGCGCCGCAGCTGCTGCAGAAGCGTGCGTCGTCAGTGTTGCTGTGACCGCACTGAGTGCAGAACGGCATCGAGGCTGCCTCCCTCGCCGGGACGGCGGGTGGTGGTCGCCGGCCACGCGAGGTGGCCGGCGGACGGGACGGACGGGGTGCTGCTGCTCAGGCTACGACCCTCGTGCCGGGTGCACAGGGCGAACCGTCGACCTCCACCCCAGGTCTAGGGAGTCGGTGAGGCAGGAACCTACGGCCCACCGGATTCGTGGTCAACCGGGTCCGACGGGCGCGCGGTCGACGACCCGGCGGCCGTGGCCCGGCCGGCTCAGGATCCGAGCCCGGCCTGGTAGCCCGCCGCGTCCAGCAGCTCGTCGACGACCCCCATGTCGTCCGGCCGGATCGTCAGCATCCAGCCGTCGCCGTACGGGTCGGAGTTGACCAGCTCGGGCGCCGAGTCGAGGGACTCGTTCCGCTCCACCACGGTGCCGCTGACCGGCGCATACAGGTCGGAGACGCTCTTGGTGGACTCCACCTCGCCGCAGGTGTCGCCCGCCCTGACCTGGCTGCCCACCTCAGGCAGCGTCACGAAGACGATGTCGCCGAGCGCGTCCTGCGCGTAGTCGGTGACACCCACCCGCACGGTGTCTCCCTCGTTGCGGATCCACTCGTGGTCGGCCGTGTACCGCAGGTCTTCGGGGATCACGCTCGTGTCACCAACTGCCTCACTGGTCGGACCACCGGGTGGGTCGCCGGTGGCGGTCACTGGTCCCGGTCACTGCTCGGGGGTCGCGCCGTCTTCGGCGGCCGGGCGAGCGTAACGAGGCGATGGAGCGGCCCGCAAGGACGTGATGTCGACCTCGTCCCGCTGGGTCACGACGCCCTGCGCGTCCTTCTGCCGCAGCACGTCGAGCACGCCGCCGGGAATGTCCATGGCTGCCGCCAGGGTCCGTGGGTCCCCGATCACCAGGAACCGGTACGGCGAGGACAGCAGCGTCCCGTCCACCACGACCCCGCTCCCGTCGACGCCGGCCTCAGCCGGGTCCTGGAAGGACGTGCTGGCGACGACGCGCACCGCCGGACCGTCGAGGGTCGACAGCTCGGCGGCCTCGGCGCCGGCGTCGCGCAGCTCCTGCATGGTGTCGAGCAGGACCTCGGAGCCGACCTTCCCCTCGGGGTCGCTGATGGTGATCTCGACGCCCGGGCCGGTCGCGGGCAGCGTGCCGGCGAGGACGCCGAGGACCTGGGCCCGCTGCTGAGCCTCCTGCAGGGCGGCGCGCGACCCGCCGCTGCCGGCGGACACGCGGGCCTGGGTGTCCGCGAGGTCGCTGGCCTCCTGCCGGAGCCGGGAGGCCCGTTCGGTGACGTCGTCGAGGATGCGCACCAGGTCGGTCTGCCGCAAGCCGTCCAGGCCGGCGTCCTGGGTCGAGCGCACCTGCACGACGACGGCGAAGCCGAGAACGGCGCACAGCACGGCCGGCAGCAGGTGGCCGCGCTTGACCCGCGGGCGGAACGCCGAGGCCAGCCTGGCCCAGGCGTTGCGCTGCGCCACAGGGGGCGGCTGATCGGGGACGCTGACGGGCCGCGGGTCGCGTTCACGCCCGTAGCCCGGTCCGCCCTGGTCCGCCATCGTCAGGCCTTCAGCAGCTGCCGCCGGATGGCGGCGGCGTTGGCGAAGATCCGGATGCCGAGCACTACCACCACGCCGGTCGACAGCTGGGTGCCGACCCCCAGCTGGTCGCCGAGGTAGACGATGAGCGCAGCCACCGTGACGTTGGACACGAACGACACGACGAAGACCTTGTCGTCGAAGATGCCGTCGAGCAGCGCCCGCACGCCACCGAACACCGCGTCCAGCGCGGCGACCACGGCGATGGGCAGGTACGCCTGCAGCCAGGTCGGGACCGTGGGCTCGAGGAAGATCCCGGCCACGATGCCCAGGACCAGGCCGATCGCCGCGATCACTGCTCACCACTCCTCGACGTCGATTTGTCGTTGTTGTTCGTGCTCCCCGGGGTGCTGCCGGCCGGTTCCGGCCGGGCCGCCGGCGCGGCGTACCGCAGTGACACGCCGGCCGAGGCCGGCAGCTCCAGCCGGTCGTCGTCACGCACGGAGGAGGTGATCCCGTAGCTCTGCAGCACCTGCAGGTAGCTGCCGCCGAAGCCTCCCACGAACGTGCTGCGCAACCGGTCGGGGTCCCCTACGGCCGAGACGACGTACGGCGGGGAGATCGGCCGGAAGTCCACGAGCACCGCCTCCCCGGCTGCCCGGATGGCGCTCAGCGCGGTGAGGCGCTGGCCGTTGATGGCGACCGCCTCTGCGCCGGCCGCCCAGATCTCGTTGACGACGGTCTGCAGGTCCCGGTCGGTCACCCTGCCCTCGTCGATGGAGTCGGTGCGCGGGTCGAGGTCGGTGCCGTCGCCCTGGGCGGGGGCGTCGTCGAGCCGGACCACCATGCCGGGACCGCTGACCGCACCGGCCCCGGTGGCGACCTCCAGCTCGTCCAGCCGGCTCGCCAGGGCGGCGCCCTCGCTGGTGAGGGCAAGCGCCTGGCGTTGCTCGCGCTGGACGGCGGCGCGCTGGCGGTCCAGCCGCCGCTGCGCCGTGGCGTTCTCGTCGGCGCGTTGCTGCACCTCGGCGACCAGCACGTTGCGGGCCTCGGCCGCCGAGCCGGCCCGCGAGCGGTTCTCGACGAACGCCGTCGCCAGCAGCAGCCCGACCGCGAGCAGCCCGACCGCCAGCACCCAGGTGCGCCCTCTGCCCGGCGGCTCGCCGGCTGCTCGCCGGGCCGCAGCGCGGGCGTAGCCGTCGTCCAGCGAGCCCTCGACGAGGTCGCGGAGCAGCAGCATCGAGTCGGCCCGGCGGGCCTCCTCGGTGCCGTGCGGCGGAGCTGGTGCAGACATCGGACTCATCGTCGCAGACCGCGTCGGCAGCTCAGCCGGTGCGGGCCACGACCTCCGACCAGTGCTCCAGCAGGGCTGCGGACGCGGCGTCGTCCGGCGCCTCGGCCCAGACGTGCGTGACCGGCTCACTGGGGTCGGGCAGCACCAGCACCCAGCCCTCGTCCTCGTGGACCCGCACCCCGTCCGTGGTGTCCAGGGGCCGGTTCCCGGCGGCCTCGACGACCGCTCGCATGACCATGCCCTTCGCGGCCCACGGGGTCGGCACCGCGCGCCGGCTGACGTGGCTGCGCGGGATGCGGGCGTCGATCTCCGAGACCTGGAGCTGGGTCCGCGCGACCAGGCCGGCCAGCTGGACGAACGCGGCGATGCCGTCGTACGTCGTGGAGAACTGCGGCACGACGAAGCCGCCGCGCCCGTCGCCGCCGAAGACGACACCGGGGGCCGAGACGGCCTCGGTCACCGCCGCCGGGTTGGTCGCGACCCACCGGATGTCGACGCCGTGGAAGGCGGCCACCTGCTCCGCGACCCGGGTGGTCGTGACGGGCAGCGCGACGGTGCCGCCGACGGACTCCGCGGCGACCAGGTCGAGCACGACGAGCAGCGCCCGCTCGTCGTCGATCGGGGCGCCCTTCTCGTCGACGAGGGAGATCCGCTCCCCCACCGGGTCGAAGTGCACGCCGAAGGCGGCCTTGCTGGACGCCACCAGCCGGCCCAGGCGCAGCAGCGACTCGGCGCGTTCCGAGGCGGTCTCGGTCGGTGAGGTCTCGTCCAGGCCGTTGTTCACGGTGAGGACGTCGAGCCCGAGCCGGCCGAGCAGGGTCGGCAGCACGAGCGAGGCGGTGCCGCCCCCGGTGTCCACCACCACCTTGAGATCGCTCTCGCCCAGCCCCTTGACGTCGACCCGCCGAAGCAGCTCGAGGGCGTAGGCCTCCATCACGCGTGGCGGGAAGGTCAGGTCCCCGATCTCCCCGGGGAACGCCCGCCGGAACTCGGCTCGGGAGAAGGTGCGCTCGAGCCGCCGCTGGCCGGCCGCGGACAGGTCGGCGCCGTGACGGTCCAGGAAGATGACGTCCACCGACTCGGGCTGCCCGGGCGAGGTGCGGATCACGATGCCGCCCTCGGCGCCCTGCGAGGTGGCCAGCCGGGCTACCGGGACGGGCACCACCTCGAGATCCACCACGTTCATGGCGCTGGAGGTGAGAGCGCCGGTGACGGCGCGCTTGAACGCCCTGGCCGCGCGCGACACGTCTCGCGAGGTGGTGACGGTGGCGCCCTTCTTCATCGTGCTGGCCCACGCACTGGCCAGCCGGACGGCGAGCTCCGGGGTGATCTCGACGTTGACGATGCCGCTCACGCCGCGGGGCCCGAACAGCCGGCGCTGCCCCCGCGACTCGAAGACCATGTCCGAGCTCACGACGGTGCCGGCCTCGACGGTCTTGTACGGGTAGATCCGCACGCCCGCGTTGACGACGCACTCGTCCCCGACGACGCACTCGTCCCCGACGACCACGCCCTCCTCGATCCGGGCGGCGCGCATGATGTCGGTGTTCTTCCCGATGACGCAGGCCCGCAGGTTGGTGTGCGGCCCGATGAAGACGTTGTCGTGGACGATGGCGCGGTGCAGGAACGCCCCGGTCTTGACGATGACGTTGCTGCCGATGACCGTGAACTCGCGCAGCTCGGCGCCCGCCTCGATCTTGGCGTAGTCGCCGATGTACAGCGGGCCCTTGAGGATGGCCTCGGGATGTACGTCGGCGCCCTCGGCCACCCAGACGCCGGCGCTCACCTCGAAGGCGTCGAGCTCGACGTCGACCTGACCGCTGAGCACGTCGGCCTGCGCGCGCACGTACGACTCCTGGGTGCCGACGTCCTCCCAGTAGCCCTCTGCCACGTAGCCGTAGACCGGCAGCCCCGCGTCGAGCAGCTTGGGGAACACGTCACCGGACCAGTCGACCTGCTCCCCCAGCGCGACGTGGTCGAGAACCTCGGGCTCCATGACGTAGATGCCGGTGTTGACGGTGTCGGAGAACACCTGGCCCCACGTCGGCTTCTCGAGGAAGCGCTGCACCCGCTGGTCCTCGTCGACGATGGTGATGCCGAACTCGAGCGGGTCCGGCACCCGGGTCAGGCAGACGGTGACCAGGGCGCCCTTGTCGTGGTGGAACTTCACCAGGTCGGTCAGGTCGAAGTCGGTCAGCGCATCGCCCGAGATGACGAGGAAGGTGTCGTCACGGAGCAGGTCCTCGGCGTTCTTCACGCTGCCCGCGGTGCCGAGCGGAACCTCCTCGGTCGCGTAGTGCAGGGTCATGCCGAGCTCTTCGCCGTCGCCGAAGTAGTTGCGCACCAGGCTGGCGAGGAACTGCACCGTCACCACCGTCTCGGAGAACCCGTGCCGGGCCAGCAGCCGCAGCACGTGCTCCATGATCGGCTTGTTGACGATCGGGAGCAGCGGCTTGGGCATGCTCGCCGTCATCGGGCGCAGACGGGTGCCCTCGCCCCCGGCCATCACGACCGCCTTCACCCCGTGCACCTCCTGTCGAGAACGAGGCAGGTCATGCCGTCGCCCCCTCGCGCTCCGTGCGCAGCAGCCCGCGCACCTGGACCAGGTAGAGAACCCCTGCCCACCAGTACAGGGCCGTACCCCAGATGACAAACGCCCAGCCGAAGGCGTGCGCCACGTCGCCGACCCTGCTCGTCCACTCGCCCAGCAGGATCAACGGCATGCCGGAGAGCAGGTTGAAGGTGGCCGCCTTGCCCAGGTAGTGCACCGGCAGCGGGCCGTACCCGTGCCGCTTGAGCACCGGCAGGGTGGTGGCCAGCAGGACGTCGCGGCCGACCAGGGCGAGGGTCAGCCAGAGCGGGACGACGTCGCGGATGGTCAGCCCGATCAGGGTCGCGAGGATGTACAACCGGTCGGCGGCCGGGTCGAGCAGGGTGCCGAGACGACTGGTCTGCCCCCAGGCGCGGGCGATCTTGCCGTCGAAGTAGTCGGTGGCCCCGCCGACCATGAGGACCAGCACCGCCGGGCCGTCCCGCTCGGCGAGCACCAGCCAGAAGAACAGCGGAACCCCGAGCAGCCGCAGCACGCTGAGCGCGTTGGGCAGGGTGACCACCCGGTCGCTCGGTGTCACCGCAGCCGTCACCGGGCTCCCCTCTCGCCGTGGGCCGAGGGGCCGGCCCACGCCGACCAACCCTAGTCGCGCCGGATGACCGGCTGCCGTCCACCAGGTGACCGCTGACCGGCACCGCGCGTCGCGCCACCCGGGGAATGCTCGTTTGCGACACCAGTCACCGACACGCCGGGCCGAGCCCCGCGTGTCGGCGAACCAGGTCGCAAACGAGCGGTCCGGGGTGACGGTCAGGACTCGCCGGTGCGGCCGTCGAGCAGCTCGCGGACCACGTCGAGGTGCCCCATGTGCCGGGCGTACTCCTGCACGAGGTGGAGCAGGCAGCGCTCGAGCGTGGCGGGTGGGGCGCCGTCCCAGCGTTCCCCCGTCGCGCCGAGGTCGTCCAGGCCGTGCCGGCCGGCGATCGTCGCCGTCGTCCGTCCTCGTTCGCGCAGCGCGGCGAGCAGGTCGGGCGTCGCCTCGTCGGCGCCGACGGACCAGCGCCCGTCCTGCTGGTCACCCCACGGGTCGTCCACGTCGGCGCCCTCGAAGCCCCACTCCAGCCAGCGCATCTCGACGTACGTCAGGTGCTTGACGAGCTCCAGCGGCGACCAGCCCGACGGCAGGATGCTGCTGCGCAGCTGCTCCTCGCTGAGGCCGTCGACCTTGGACAGCAGCACCGCGCGGTAGTAGTCGAGGTAGCGGACCAGCACCTCGGTGCGGTCGGCGGCCGGCCGGGTCGGCTCCGGGAACGGGTTGCTCACCCGCCGTTCCTACCGCCGAGTGGTGGGTTCCGCACGTCGACACGGACATTTCCGGTGCCGAACCCACCACTCGGCGGAGGGGGGCTAGCGGATCCGGCGGCCCGTCTCGGCCGTGGAGTAGCCGCCGAGCGCCTCGACGGACGCGCGGAAGGTCGGTTCGGCGAGCAGCTCGAGCAGCGGGTCGAGGACGCCGGACGCCAGCACCTCGGGAGTGGTGACCAGGTCGTACGGCTCCTCGGCGACCGGCACGAAGTCCAGGCCGAACGCGGTTGCCGCGGCCCGGATCCCCAGGCCGGTGTCGGCCCGGCCGGCGGCCACGGCGGCCGCGACGGCGAGGTGGGTGCTCTCCTCGCGGTCGTAGCCGTCGACGGCGCCCACGTCGACGCCGTGGCGCTGCAGCTCGTGGTCGAGCAGCACCCGTGTCCCCGCGCCCCGCTGCCGGTTGACGTAGCGCAGGCCGGGTCGGGCCAGGTCTGCGACGCCGGACAGACCCAGCGGGTTGCCGGGCGCGACCAGCAGCCCCTGCTGCCGGTGGACCAGCCGGATCACCGCCCCCTGGTCGGCGCCGAGGACGCGATCGACGTACGGCAGCGTGTACGCGCCACTCGCCGGGTCGAGCAGGTGCGAGCCGGCGACGTGGCAGAGCCCGTCCCGGACCGCGGCCAGACCGCCCAGCGAGCCGACGTTCGACGACACCAGGGTCAACCCCGGGTCGCGCTCGCGCAGGGCCGACGCGGCCAGGTCCAGCACCAGGTCGTGCGAGCCGATCGCGACGATGCTGCGAGCGACCTCGTCGAGGCCCCGGAGCAGCTCGACCTCGACCTGCTCGCCGGCGTGGTGGCCCTCGAGCCCCGCCGGCACCACGAGCAGCCCGTCGGCGCGCACCAGCGAGGTGAGCACCCCGGCGCCACGGGGCAGCGGCGTCGCCACGACCTGCCCGGCCACCAGGCCGAGCCGGACCCGGACCCAGTCGTCGGCACCGGCCTGCGAGGCCAGCTTGCGGGCCAGCCGGGCGGTCGTCGTCGGCCGGCGCGCGGGTGCGGCTCCCTCCAGGCCGGCGAGCAGCGGCGCGGCGAAGATGTCGAAGGTCAGCGCCGCGGAGACCGGGAACCCCGGTGCGCCCAGCACCGGCGTCGCGTCGACCACTCCGAGCACCACCGGATGGCCGGGCCGGACGGCGACCCCGTGCACGGCGAGGACGCCCTCGTCGGCCACCACGCGGGCGGTCCAGTCGTCGCGTCCGGCGCTGGAGCCGGCCAGCACGACCACGAGGTCACTGGTGGCTGCAGCCTCGTGCACAGCAGCGGCGATCAGCGCCGGCCGGTCCGCGACGATCGCGGTGACGACGACCTCGACCCCCAGCAGCCTGGCCTGCGCCGAGAGCATGACGGAGTTCGTCTCGGCGATCTCGCCCGGCCGGAGCGGCGCACCCACCGGCCGGATCTCGTCTCCCGTCGGGACGATGGTGACCCGAGGCGCCCGGCGCACCACCAGTGCCGGCACACCCGCGGCCGCGGCCGCCGCCAGGTCGTACGGCCGGAGCCGGTGCCCCGTGGGGAGCAGCAGCTCGGTGGCCGCCACGTCCTCGCCGACGTGCCGGACATGGGTCCACGGGGCGACGGCTGCCCGCAGCTCGGCGCCGGCGGCGCTGCGGTGCACGTGCTCGCGCATGACCACCGCGTCGCGCCCTGCGGGCATCGGGTCACCGGTGTCGACCACGTCGAACCCGTCGGGGTCGAGCACGAGCGGAGTGCTCTCGCTCGCGCCGAAGGTGTCGCCGGCCCGGACCGCGATGCCGTCCATCGCAGCTGCGTCGTAGTCCGGCGACGACAGCCGCGCCCAGACCGGCTCGGCGGTCACCCGGCCGAGCGCCTCGCCGACCGGAACGGTCACCGCCTCGACCCGCGTCGGGCACCCGGCCCGGTCCCGGGCTCCGGCCCAGGCAGCGGTCGCCTCCGCCGCCGGCACGTCGTGGACGAAGGGGCTCTCGCTCACGGCAGGCCGCTCATCGGTACAGGGTGACGTCGACCTCGGTACCCGCCGGCAGGCCGGTGGCGTCCTCGGGCACCGCGAGCCACCCGTCGGCCGACGTGAGCACCGAGAGCAGTGCCGAGGCCCCGAACAGCGGCGCCGCCAGCGGTCCGCCCGGCCCGTCGAGCACCCGGACCTGGACGACGTCCAGCCGACCGGTCTGGGACGGGACCTGCCGGTCCAGCCGGGCCCGCACCACCGGCTCGGGGGCCGGTCGGGTGATGCCGGCCAGCCGGTGCACGACCGGGACGCCGACCAGCCGGAACACGACGAGCGCGGACAGCGGGTTCCCGGGGAGCCCGACGACCGGCACTCCCCCGCAGTCGGCCAGCAGCGTGGGCTTGCCCGGCCGGACGGCCAGTCCGTGGCAGAGGATCCCCGGCGGTCCCAGCCGCGCCACCACACCGGCGGTCTCGTCCCGCGCCCCCACCGACGAGCCGGCCGACACCACGACCAGGTCGCAGTCGCGGACGGCCCCTCGCAGGACGGCCTCCAGCACGTCGGCGTCGTCGGCGACGATGCCGAGCGGCACCGGCTCACCGCCGGCGTCCCGGACCAGCCCGGCGAGCGCGGAGGCGGTGGCGTCGCGGACCTGGCCGGGCACCAGGTGCCGGGTCGAGGGAGGCACCACCTCGTCGCCGGTGGAGACGACAGCGACGCGCGGCCGGCGGTGCACCGACACCTCGACGACCCCGGCGGCCGCGAGCAGGCCGAGGTCCTGGGCCCGCAGCGGCCGGCCGGCCGGCACCAGCTCGGCACCGGCGGCGACGTCCTCGTCGGCGCGGACCGTCCCGTCGCCGGGCGCCGCCGGCCGGGTCACCTCCACCGCGCCAGGCATCGTCTCCTGCGTGTGCTCCACCATGACCACGGCGTCAGCGCCGTCGGGCAGCACCGCCCCGGTGGGTACGGCGACCGCTCCCCCCGCGCGGACGGCCACCTCTGCGGGCCGGCCCATCGCGACCGAGCCGAGCAGGTCGAGGTAGCCGGGCAGCGCGTCGGAGACCCCGAACGTGTCAGCCGCCCGGACCGCGAAGCCGTCGACGGTGGAGCGGGCGAAGCCGGGCAGCGGTCCCGGTGCGGTCGGCGCCGCCGACGGGGTGCGAGCCAGGGCAGCGTCCAGAGGAACGGTCTCGACCCCGACGGGCCCGACGTCGGCGAGCAGCCCGAGCGCGGCGCGCACGGTCACGGTCGTGAAGAACTCACGGCCCGACGGACGGGGCGCCGGGGGCATCGGCTCAGTCCCGCGGCTGAGGGCGGGCGACCGCCCCGCCGCGCTGGAGGCCGAGCACGCTGGCCACCGGGCCGAGGGCGACCTGGCCGAGGCCGCAGATCGACGTCTTCCGCAGTGTCCGCTCCAGCTCGAGGACCTGCGCCTCGCCCCCGTGGTCGAGGCCGCCGGCGGCCATCGCCGTCGTGAGCAGGGTGTGCGCTTTCGTGGAGCCGACCCGGCACGGCACGCACTTGCCGCAGGACTCGTCCCGGAAGAACCGCAGCGTGTTGGTGGCTGCGGCGAGCAGGTCGGTGCCCTCCGCCAGCACGACGAGCGCGCCGGAGCCGAGCATGCTGCCCGCTTCGGCGAGGCTGTCGAAGTCGAGCCGCGCGTCGAGCCCGTCCGGACCGAGGAAGTTCGACGACGCGCCGCCCGGTTGCACGGCGGCGAGCTCCCGGCCGCCGGAGACGCCGCCCGCCAGGTCGAGCAGGGTGCGCACCGTGGTGCCCATCGGCACGCAGTACACGCCGGGCCGTTCGACGTGTCCGGAGACCGCGAAGAACTTCAGCCCGTCGGAGTCGCCGTCGCCCTGGTCCTTCCACCACTGCGCGCCGCGCCGGGCGACCACCGGGACGGCGGCGAAGGTCTCGACCGAGTTGATCAGGGTGGGTCTGCCCCAGAGCCCGTGCACCCCCGGGAACGGCGGCTTGTTGCGCGGCTCGCCCCGGTGGCCCTCCATGCACTCCAGCAGCGCGGTCTCCTCGCCCAGGATGTAGCCGCCCGGGGAGACGAACACGTCCACCGAGAGCCGGTGGCCGCTGCCGAGCACGTCGTCGCCGAGCAGACCGTCGGCGCGCAGCCGGGCGAGCTCGGCGCGGATGACGTCGGTCTCCGGGCCGTACTCGTGCCGGACGAAGACCCAGCCCTCCTCGGCGCCGACGACGACCATGCCGAGCAGCAGCCCCTCGAGGACGAGGTGCGGCTGGTCGGCGAGGATCTGCCGGTCCTTGAAGGTGCCGGGCTCGGACTCGTCGGCGTTGCACACGGCGTACCGCGGCGTCGCCTCCTGGGCGGCGACCAGCGACCACTTCTTCCCGGTGGGGAAGCCGGCGCCACCCATCCCCCGCAGACCGGAGTCGGTCAAGGCCGTGACGACCTGCTCGGCCGACAGATCGCCGGTCAGGAGGGCCCGCAGCACCTGGTAGCGCACGTCGCCCTCGGCGTACGGGTCGTTGGGCCACCGGCGCGCGGATGCGCCGCGGCCCGGCTCCGCCGGTCGCCCGGCGCGAGCCGACTCGACCAGGGCTTCCGCGAGGCCCGTGCGCACCGGCTGCTCGTCGACCGCAGCCGCCGGCGCGATGTCGCAGCGGCCGAGGCAGGACACCTCGCGCAGCTCGACGTCAGGGTCGTCGCCGTAGCGAACGCGGAGACCGGCGATCTGCTCGTCGCCGCCGCGGAGCCAGCAGGTCAGGTCGTGGCACACGTGCAGTGCCACCGGCGGCGGCGGCTCGGTGCGGAAGTGCGGGTAGAACGACACCAGTCCCTGGATCTCGTAGAGCGGTCGGCGGGTCTGCTCCGCCAGTGCCACCAGCTCCTCCCGGGGCAGCCAGCCGAGGCGCCCCTGGATCGCCTGCAGGGCAGGGATCAGGCTCGGCCCGGGGAACCGTCCGGTCCGCGCCTCGGCCCCTGGTGCCCGACGGGCCGCCGTCACGCCGGCTCTCCGGCGGCTGCCACCGCGACCGCACAGAACTTGAACTCGGGGATCTTCCCGACCGGGTCGATCTCGTCGATGGTGAGCAGGTTCGCCGCCGCCTCACGGAAGTGGAACGGCACGAACACGTTGCCAGGGGCCTCGCGGGCGGAGACCCGGACGTGCAGCTCGATCTCACCCCGCCGGGACCGGACCCTGGCCAGCCCGCCGTCCACCAGGCCGAGGTCCCGGGCGTCGTCGGGGTGGACGTAGACCTCGGCGCGGGGTGCGATGGTGTCCAGCGCGAACGACCGGCGGGTCATCGACCCGGTGTGCCAGTGCTCCAGCAGCCGACCGGTGTTGAGCACGAACGGGTACTCGTCGTCCGGGAGCTCCTTGGCCGGCAGCCACTCGGCCGCCACCAGGTGGGCCAGCCCGTCGCCGGTGTTGAACCGCTCGTCGAACATCACCACCGTGCCGTCGGAGTGCTCGGGGTCGTCGTTCGGGTAGAGCTTCCCGGTCCCGCCCAGCACGTCCCAGTCGAGGTTCCGGTAGCTCGGCATCAGGCCGACCATCTCGTCGAAGACCTCGCGCGGTGAGCCGTAGCCCCAGTCCAGACCGACCCGGCGGGCGATCTCCTGGGTGATCCACCAGTCCTCGCGGGCGTCGCCGGGCGGGTCGAGGACGGTGCGGCCACGCTGCACCCGACGGTCGGTGTTGGTGTAGGTGCCGTCCTTCTCGAGGTACGACGTCGCGGGCAGGATCACGTCGGCGAACTCCGCGGTCTCGGTGACGAAGATGTCCTGCACCACCAGGAAGTCCAGTGCCGCGAGCGCTGTGCGGACCTTGTTGGTGTTCGGGTCGGACAGGAACGGGTTCTCGCCCATCATGTACATCGCGCCCACGCCCGGCCCGCCGCCGGGCGCCCCGTCGAGGATGGAGTGCACGATCTCGGTGACGGTCAGCCCGCGGTCCGACGGGAGCGAGGTGCCCCAGGCCTGCTCGAACCTCCCGACCACCTCGGGGTCCGTCGCCGACTGGTAGTCCGGGAGGAACATCGGGATCAGGCCGGCGTCGGACGCGCCCTGGACGTTGTTCTGCCCCCGCAGCGGGTGCAGCCCCGAGCCGGGCTTGCCCACGTTGCCGGTGATGGCGCACAGGGCGATCAGGCACCGGGCGTTGTCGGTACCGGTGGTGTGCTGGGAGATCCCCATCCCCCAGAAGATGATTCCCGCTCCGGCCTCACCCCAGACCGTGGCGACCCGGCGGATCAGGTCAGCCGGCACGCCGGTGATCCGGGCCGCGCGCTCCGGCGGGTAGTCCGCGACCGTGCGGGCCAGCTCGTCGAACCCACTGGTGCGCTCGGCGACGTAGCGCTGGTCCACCAGGCCAGTGGCGATGATCTCGTGCATCACCGCGTTGTAGAAGGCGACATCGGTGCCGGGCTTGATCTGGCAGAAGATGTCGGCGTGGTCGGCCATCCGGTCCGCCCGTGGGTCGACGTAGATGATCGTCGTGCCGTTGCGCCGGGCCTGCTTGAAGAACGACGACGCCACCGGGTGGTTGGCGGTCGCGTTGCTGCCGGTGATCAGCGCCACGTCGGCGTTCGCCACGTCGCCGTACGTCGTGGACACCGCGCCCGAGCCGATGCCCTCGAACAGCGCGGCGACGCTGCTGGCGTGGCAGAGCCGGGTGCAGTGGTCGACGTTGTTCGTGCTGAAGGCGCTGCGCAGCAGCTTCTGGAAGAGGTACGCCTCCTCGTTGCTGCACTTGGCCGAGCCGAAGCCGGCGATGCCGTCCGGCCCTCGTTCGGCGTGCACCTCGCGCAGCCGGCGGGCGACCAGGTCGAGCGCCTCCTCCCAGCTCGCCTCGCGGAAGTGCGGAAGCACCTCGTCGTAGGGCACGAGACCACCCGGCTTGCGTCGGCGGCGCCCCTCCCCCTTCGAGTCACCTTGGGACCGGCCCTGCACGTCGGCGGACAGCGGCCCCTTCGGGTACGACGCCTCCTGCCGGATCAACGGGACGGTGAGCCGCTGCGGCGACGCTGCGTAGTCCCAGCCGTAGCGTCCCTTGACGCAGAGCCGCTTCTGCGAGCCGGGCTGGTCACGGCCGTCGGCGAACGCGATCGCCCCACGCTCCCGGTCCACGTAGTAGGTCAGCGCGCAGCCGACCCCGCAGTAGGGGCAGACCGTCTCCACCGCATCGAGCTCGGAGCGCGCCCGGATCGGGACGTCGCGGATCGGCTTGTTGGTCAGTGCCCCCGTCGGGCACACGGCCACGCACTCGCCGCAGGTGACGCAGGACGAGTCCCCCATCGGGTCGTCCAGGTCGAAGGCGATCCTGGTGGCGTAGCCCTTGCCGGACCGGCCGATCACGTCGTTCCCCTGCAGGTCGTCGCAGGCCCGCACGCAGCGGTCGCAGAGGATGCAGGCGTCGTGGTCCACGGCGATGACCGGGTTGGACAGGTCGCTGCCCCGGTCCGGCCCGACCGGCAGACCGCCGGGGGCGACGTCGTAGCGGTTCATCAGCTCGAGCAGCAGGTTGTCGCCGGTGGTGGTCTGCTTGGGGTCGTTCTCGGCGGCCGGCTGGTCCGCGAGCAGCAGCTCGGTGAGCGTCGCCCGGCTGCGCTCGATCTCGGCCGAGGTGGTGTGCACCTGCATGCCGTCCTCGCACGGCCGCACGCAGGAGGCCGCGAGAACCCGGCCACCGACGTCCACGACGCACATGCGGCACACGCCGACCGGGTCCATCCGCTCGTCGTGGCAGAGGACCGGGATGTCGACGCCCGCGTCGCGGGCTGCGGCCCAGATCGTGGTGCCCTCGGGCACCGTCAGCGAATGTCCGTCGATGGTGAGGTCGACCGTCGGGGTGGTTGCCTGCGCATCGGCGGTCGCGGTCATGCCCGTCCACCTTCCAGCGTCAGCACCCGGTCACCTTCACCTGTCGTACGCCGTCGTGTCCACCGCGACACCGGGACGTCCCTGCGAGTCGAGGCCGCGGGCCGACCAGTAGCCGTCGACCATGGCCCGCAGCCGCTCCGGTGTGAGCCGCGCGGTGCGCCCGGAGGGCAGCTCGATCGACTCCGACAGCAGCCGCGGGGGCAGCCAATCGTCCTCGGGCCGCCAGCCCTCCCGCAGGTTGTACTCGCGCTTCGCGAGGACGATCCGCTGCGCGGTGGCACGCAGCTCGCTCGCGTGCAGGTCCCAGCCGGTGACCAGCGACAGCAGCCGCGCCCACTCCCCCCACGGCGCGTCCGGGTCGTCGTCGTCGACGAAGACGCCGCGCAGGAACTTGCACAGGATCATCGAGTCGACGACCGCCGCCCGGTCCTCGGTCTCCACCGCTGCGGCCACGTGCGCCGGGCCGCCGTCCAGCCGGTCGAGGTCGCCGCCCAGATCGGCCTCGTACGCGCCGGAGCGGTTGTGGTCGGCCCCCCGGGCGTTGACCGCGAGGCCGAGCGCCATCGCGTGCAGCGTCCGGGGCTCGTACCCCGGCAGCTCCAGTCCCTTCACGTGGACCGCGAACGCGTCCGACCCGGCACCCAGCAGCTCGGCGGCCCGCCGTGAGCCCTCGGCGAGCAACGGACCGAGGCCGGTGCCCGAGCCGATCTCGTCCAGGGCGCGCAGCAGCGCGGTCCCGTCGCCGAACCGCAGCCACGGTGCGTCGAGGAGGCCGCGTTCCGCGCACTCCATCGCCCACGCGATGGTGCCGCCGGCCGAGATGGTGTCGATGCCCAGGTCGTCGCAGCGGGCACTGGCCTCGAGCACGTCGTCCGGGTCGGAGACGCCGCACAGCGGGCCGAGGGCGAAGACGTTCTCGTACTCGACCCGGAGGGCTCGGCCACCCCGGTCCGGCCGCAGCTGGTAGATGTGCTCGCAGCCGATCGAGCACGAGGCGCAGCTGCTGCGGGTCTTCCCCCGCAGGTCGGCGAGCTCCTCCGCGGCCAGGGCCGGCGCACCGTCGAACGTCGCCTGCTGGAAGTTGCGGGACGGCAGGGTCGACAGGGCGTTGAACGCGAGCAGGTTGGCCAGCGTCCCGAGCTCCCGGTACTTGGCGGTCGCGGCGCCGAACGACCGTCGGCGCAGGTCCTTGGCCGCGGCGAGGACGCCGGCCGGGTCCGCCGGCGCGACCTTGGTGCGCGGGCGGACCGCCACCGCCTTGACGTTCTTCGCCCCGAGGACCGCACCGAGGCCGCCCCGGCCGGCATGCCGGCCGTCGTGCGACAGCGTGGCGTACCGCACGCCTCGCTCCCCCGCGGGCCCGATGGCCGCGACCCGCCAGGCCCGTCCGTAGCGCTCGCGCAGCGTCCTCTCGGTGCTCGCGGCCGACCCACCGGCGAGCCCGTCGGCCGGCTCGACCCGGACCTCGTCGCCGTCGATCAGCAGGACGCTGGGCACAGCCGCCCGGCCCACCACCACGATGGCGTCGTGACCGGTCAGCTTCCCGGCGATCGCGAAGTGGCTGGAGGCCAGCGCGTCGGTGAGCAGCCCGGTGAGCGGCGACTTGGCGACGACGGCGAACTTGGCGCTGGTGGTGAGCGGGGTGCCGACCAGCGGGCTGAACACGAAGGCGAGCGGCGCTTCGGGTGCAAGCGGCTCGACCCCTGGTGGTGCCAGGTCGAGCAGCAGCCGGACCCCGAGCCCGGCACCCCCGAGGTGGTGCCGGAGCAACCGGTCGGGCAGCGGCACGCGCCAGCTGCTGCCGTCGGTCACGTCGACCACGAGGACGCGCCCGAAGTACCCGCCGGGCACTGGCTCGTTGGCCGGCCCGGTCGCCGCCCCAGCCGGCACCCTTGGCTCAGCCACCGGCGTCGGCCGACAGGAAGGCGACCGTGTCGCCGGCGTGCAACGGCAGGTGCGGGTCGCGGCCGGTCTGGTCGCCGTTGACCGCGGCGAGCACGTGCCGGTCCAGCACCAGGTCCACCGCGCGAGCAGCCTCACCGACGGTGGCGGCGGTGACCTGTCGCGCGCCACGACCAGCCCGGGTGGCGAGCACGCCGAAGCACTCCACCGTCACGCCCGGCGCCGAGCGCGAGCGGGCGGCGTCGTAGTCGCCCGGATCGTTGACGTTGACCACCGAGTCGAGGTCCGGGTCGGCACCCCGCAACGCGTGGTCCGTCAGCAGCGCCTCGTCGTCCAGCCGGAGCACGGCAGCCTGCTCGAAGACGAACGCCGGCCGCAGCCGGTCGGCAGCCACCAGGGCGGCGACCCGGCCCGCGAGGCGGGTCCGGTACGCCGCGGCGAGCGGCTGCGGGTAGCCGCGGGCGACCGGGAGGACCACCTCCAGGTCCGGATCGGTGGACAGCGGCGCCAGCACTCGCCGCACGAACTCCGGATGGAGGAACGGCAGGTCGGTGGAGCACACGAAGGCGGCGTCGCAGCGTCCGGACAGCGCGGCAAGTCCGGTCGCGATGCCCTGCAGCGGCCCGAGGCCCTCGCGCGGGTCGTCGACCACCTCGACGGACGACGGCAGCGCGGGCAGCGGCTGGGCCGGCGCACGGACGACCAGGACCGGTCCGAGGCCGGCCCTCCTCAGCACCCCGCAGGTGCGCCGCAGCAGTGTCGACCCGTGCCACTCCAGCTCGGCCTTGGGGCGGCCCATCCGCGACGACCGGCCACCGGCCAGCACCACGCCGCCCGCCGCAGCCGCGCTGGTGTCCACCTGGCGATCGTAGGTCGGTCCCCGCGGTACCACCGTCACCAGCGCGTCGGCCGCCCGGCCGGGACCCCACTAGGCTGGCCGACGGAGTGCCGGGAAGCCTGGTCGGCGTCGGCGGCGCGCTGCCCGCGCGCCTGCCGCCCGACCCGTGACCCGAGCCGAGGAGCACCCGTGACCACCCCCACCCGATCTCCCGCGCTCTTCAGCCCCGGGTCGTGGTCGGAGACCCGCCGGATCGGCGACATCCTCCGGCAGGAGACCGTCGGCGGCGCACTGCTGCTGCTCGCCAGCGCGGTCGCGCTGGTGTGGGCCAACGTGGCCGGCACGTCCTACGCCGAGCTGCGGGACACCGTGGTCGGCCCGGAGGCCCTGCACCTGGACCTCACTCTCGCCACCTGGGCGGCCGACGGGCTGCTGGCTGTCTTCTTCTTCGTGGCCGGCCTCGAGCTCAAGCGCGAGCTGGTCGCCGGTGACCTGCGAGACCCGCGCCGGGCCGCACTGCCGGTGGCAGCGGCGGTGGGCGGCATGGCCGTGCCGGCGCTGCTCTATGTCCTCGTCGTCCTCGGGAGCGGCGGCGGCGCGCTACGCGGGTGGGCGATCCCGACGGCGACCGACATCGCCTTCGCGCTGGCCGTTCTGGCGGTGATCAGCAGCCATCTTCCGTCTGCGCTGCGCACGTTCCTGCTCACGCTGGCGGTTGTCGACGACCTGCTCGCCATCACGATCATTGCCGTCTTCTACACCGACGACCTGTCGGTCGTCTGGCTGCTTGCTGCGTTGCTCCCCCTCGCCGCCTTCGCCGTCCTGGTGCAGCGCCGGGTGCGGTCCTGGTGGGCTCTGCTGCCGCTGGCGGCGCTGACCTGGGTGTTCGTCCACGAGTCGGGTGTGCACGCCACGGTGGCCGGCGTCCTGCTCGGGTTCGTCGTGCCGGTCGTCCGCTCGGAGGCCGCCGGCGGCCCCGACGCGGGCCCGGGGCTGGCCGAGCACTTCGAGCACCGGTGGCGGCCGCTGTCCGCCGGCGTCGCCGTCCCCGTGTTCGCCTTCTTCGCCGCCGGGGTCACCGTCGGCGGGCTCGACGGCCTCGGTTCGGCCCTCACCGACCGGGTGACCCTCGGGATCATCCTCGGTCTGCTGGTCGGCAAGGCGCTGGGCATCATGGCCGCGTCGGCGCTGGTGGCCCGGTTCACCCACGCGCACCTGGACGACGAGCTGAGCTGGCTCGATGTCCTCGGGGTGTCCATCCTGGCCGGCATCGGCTTCACCGTCTCGCTGCTCATCGGCGAGCTCGCCTTCGGCATCGGCAGCGACCGGGACGCCGACGCCAAGGTCGGCATCCTGGTGGGCTCCCTGCTGGCCGGGGCCGTCGCCGCCGTCATCCTGCGTGCCCGCAACCGCGTGTACCTGCGGATCGAGGCGCACGAGAAGCTCGACCGGGACCGGGACGGCGTACCCGACCGGTACGAGGACGGTGTCGATCCGTCCTGAGCCAGCACCGGCTCACACGCCTCCCTCAGGCAAAGTACCGGAAGTAGACGTAGGGCCAGGAGATCGTCACGGTCACCAGCGCCACCAGCATGCCGTACTTGGTGAACTGCCAGAACGAGATCGGGTGGCCGTTGCGGGCCGCTATCCCGATGACGACCACGTTGGCGCTGGCTCCCACCGCGGTGGCGTTGCCGCCGAGGTCGGCGCCGAGCGCGAGCGCCCACCACAGCGCCTTGCCCTGGGCCGGGTCCCCCGCGGCGCCCACCAGGTCCTGCACCAGTGGGCTCATCGTGGCGACGTACGGGATGTTGTCCACCAGGCCGGACAGCACCGCCGAGCCGAACAGCAGCCCGGTCGCGGCCAGGAACGTGCGGTCCCCGACCGCGTCGATGGCGGCCTCGCCCAGTCGCTCGATGACACCGACCTCGACCAGGGCCCCGACCATGACGAACAGACCCATGAAGAACACCAGGGTCGGCCACTCCACCTCTTCGAGGTACTCCGCAGGCTCGAGCCGGGAGACCGCGACGAGGACACCCGCACCGAGCAGCGCGACCATGGACGGCTCCACGTGCAGCGCCGAGTGCAGGACGAAGCCGACCATCACCAGCAGGAGCACGATGCCGGACCGGAGCAGCAGGGCCGGGTTGCGCACCACCTCGCGCTCGTCCAGGGCCATCACGGCGGCCACCCGCTCGGGGTGGTAGACCAGCGCCTTGCGGAACATCACCCGGCACATGAGGACGAACACCGCCAGCAGGACGACGACGACCGGCGCCAGGTTGATGACGAAGTCGTTGAACGAGAGGTCGGCCCTGCTGGCGATGATGATGTTCGGCGGGTCGCCGATGAGCGTCGCCGCGCCGCCGATGTTCGACGCCATCGCCTCGGCCAGCAGGAACGGGATCGGGGGCACCCCGAGGCGCTCGCAGACCAGCAGTGTGACCGGCGCGATGAGCAGCACGGTGGTGACGTTGTCGAGCAGCGCGGACGCGACCGCCGTGATGACGATGAGCAGCACCATCACGGCGAAGGGCCGGCCGCGGGCTCGCTTCGCGGCCCAGATGGCGAGGTAGTCGAAGACCCCGGTCTGCCGAAGTACCGAGACGATGACCATCATCCCGAACAGCAGGAAGATGACGTTCCAGTCGACCCCCGTCTCCTCGCTGAAGAACGCCACGTGCGCGTCGACGACGCCCAGCAGGACCATCGCGCCGGCGCCGGCCAGGGCGGCAGCGACCCGGTGGATGCGCTCGGTCGCGATGAGGGCGTAGGCCGCGACGAACGCGACGACGACGAGCACCTCGGTCATTCAGCGGCCTCGTTCTCGAGCAGCGCCGACAACAGCCTGCTCGCCGTCACGGCGCCCACGACCTTGCCACCCTCGACGACCGCAACCAGCGGGCTGTGCCGCTTCGCCATCACAGCGGCGACCTCCATCGTCGTCGCGTCCGCGTCCACGACCGGCAGCTCGTCGGCGTCCTGGGCTCTGGGGAGCAGGTCACGGACCGGCACCTCGGTGAGCCGCCCCATGATGTCGGCCGCACCATCCTCGTCCAGCGCCCGGGCCAGCCCGGGGTCGTCCTGGAGGTAGGCGGGCATGAGGAACCGGAGCACCTGGGACCCCGGCAGGATCGTGTACGGCTCCCGGTCGCCGGTGCACACGATCAGCCCGGGCAGCCGCCTCCGGGCCATCTCCCGGGCGGCATCGAGAGCGTCCCCGTCGACGTCGACGATGGGGAACGGCTCGGCGAGGTCACTTGCCCGCATCCGGCTGCTCCGTTTCTGTGTGCAGGGCGCCGGGCGGCGTGCCGCCGCGCCGGCCTGGGGTCCGTCTGGCGGCGATCCTTTCAGAGCCGGCCGGCGGCGCCCGGAGCCGGAGTGGGCGAGAACAAGCCCATGACCCGGCCGTCGGGGAGTCAGGAGGCGAACCTGGCGCCACCCAGGTGCAGAAGGCGGTCCGGTCCTGTCGGACCGAACCGCCTCTGACCTGCAACCTCTCCGGTCGGGACGACAGGATTTGAACCTGCGACCCCTTGACCCCCAGTCAAGTGCGCTACCAAGCTGCGCTACGTCCCGGAACCCGGCGATGACCGCCGGAAGGCGGGGCAACTCTAGCGCAGCGGGCCGGCCGCTCGGACGGCCGCCGACCCCCCGCGGCGAGCACCAACGGCGGCGCAACGCCGGGCGTCGGCACCATCGGCACGCCGTCGGCTGGTTGTCCCGTCGTGGGGGCCTGGCAGTCGTGGGCCGCTCTCAGAACCCGGGCGGGTCAGGGCCGGCGACCGGGCACCGGCCCTCGCTCCGGCCGCAGGCGCCCGTGTCGCAGAGCCGACAGGTCCATCGGGTCGCCCCGGCGCCACGCGCCAGCCCGGCCAGCACCCGGCCGGCAAGGTCCGCCAGCTGCTCCTGGTCGGCCGGCGGCAGCGCGTCCAGCGCCGAGCCCAGCAGCGCACCTCGGGACCGGGTGACGCGCAGCGCGGCCCGTCGGCCGGCCGGCGTGAGCCGGACCACCGTCGTGCGGCCGTCCGGCCCCGGCGCGCGACGTACGAGGACGTCCCGCTCGAGTCGGTCGACGAGCCGCACCGTGCCGGAGTGGGTCAGGCCCAGGACCTGTCTCAGCAGGTCGATGCTGGGCTCCCGAAGGAAGTGGTGCAGCGCGGACAGGGCCGCCGCGCCGGACTCGGCCTGCCCCGATGCCTGCTCGGTGGCCGTGGAGATGCGGTCGGTCAGGGCCAGGGCCAGCGCCCCGAGGACGTTCGCGGCACGGGAGGCTGCCGGTGTGGCGGACGACTCGGGTGCCGCCATGGCAGGTTGCCGCCCTGTCAGCCGAGCTCGTAGTCGAGTGTCACCGACGCCTGGTCGCCCATCGGCGCCGTGAAGGTTCCAGTGCCGGAGATCCCGGCCAGCGCGCCGGCACCGGAGCCGGCGACCACCGTCAGGGCTCCCGCAGCAGTCGCGCCGTCGAAGGTGCCGGTGCTGCGCAGCACGAACGAGCCGGTCCTCCCCCCGACGGACCCGGTGACGGTGTGCACGCCGACGAACTCGGCCGCGTCGGCAGCCGTGTAGGCCATGATCCAGCGCACGTCGGACCGGCCCTCGATGTCGCCGGCGAGGGCCTGTACGACGGCGGCCTGGGTGAGCTTGCCGGGATCGCGCTCCTCGTACGTCTGCTCGTCCCAGCTCTGCACGGTGAAGGTGGATCGGGCAACGGTCATGAGTCCGTTATATGCCTGATGCACACATATGTCCAGGGTCACTCGTGACCGGGTACCCGGGTGTGCTCGGTCACCATCCGGGCGAACTCGCCGGCCTGCCGCCGCGCCCGGTCCCCCTCGGACTTCTGCACGCCCATGGCCGCCAGCGCCTCGCCGTCGGAGAGGTCCAGCAGCATCCACGGGTCGTCCCGGAGCAGCCGGACACCGATCACCTCGGCCCACTCCAGCCGCCGGCGCCCGATCACGTTGACGACCAGGACCCCGGCGTCGGAGGCCTCGACCCGTACGTCGGCCAGTCGGTGCAGGAAGAACACCACGGCGAGGGCGACCACGACGACACCGATCCGCGACCCGAGGTCCCAGGGGTGCGGTCCCCCGCTCGGCAGGGCGACCGCGAGCGCCACCAGTGTGAGCAGGACCGCCGCCGCGACCGAGTAGACGACGACGCGGGCCCGCACCGGCCGGAGGACGGTGCGCCCCGGGTCGGGACGCCGGCTCACAGCCGGCAGGCGTGGATGTCGGTGACGAGGATGCCCCGGGCGCCGATCTCCCACAGCTCGTCCATGATCTTGTTGGTCTCGGCCCGGGGCACCATGGCACGCACGGCCACCCAGTCCCGGTCGTGCAGCGGCGACACCGTCGGGGACTCGATGCCGGGGGTGAGCCGGACGGCGTCCTCGACGAGGTCAGCCCGGATGTCGTAGTCGACCAGCACGTACCGGCGGGCGATGATGACCCCCTGCATCCGGCGCACCATCTGGCCCACCACCGCGGACTGCGTCGCGCCGTTGCGCTGCACGAGGACCGCCTCGGACTCGAGGATCGGCTCGCCCACGACCTCCAGACCGGCCTGGCGCAGCGTCGTGCCGGTCGACACGACGTCGGCGATGACGTCGGCCACACCCAGCCGGACCGCGGTCTCGACGGCGCCGTCCAGCCGGACGACCTCGGCGTCGATGCCGCGATCGGCGAAGTACTTCGCCAGCAGCCCGCCGTACGACGTCGCCACCCGCTTGCCGGCGAAGTCCGCCACCGTAGTGGCCGAGCCGGGCCTGGCTGCGAACCGGAACGTCGACTCGGCGAAGCCCAGCGGGAGGATCTCCTCGGCGGGCGCTCCGCTGTCGAGCAGCAGGTCCCGACCGGTGATGCCCACGTCCAGCTCGCCCGACCCGACGTAGGTCGCGATGTCGCGGGGACGGAGGAAGAAGAACTCGGTGTCGTTGCCCGGGTCGTGCAGGATCAGCTCGCGCGGGTCGGACCGCTGGCGGTAGCCGGACTCGCGCAGCATGTCTGCGGCGGGCTCGGCGAGGGAGCCTTTGTTGGGCACGGCGACGCGCAGCACGGCAGGGCCTCTCGGGTGGTGGTGGCTCAGAGTCGAGCGTAGACGTCGTCGAGCGTGAGGCCACGCGCCAGCATGAGGACTTGCAGGTGGTACAGCAGCTGGGAGATCTCCTCGGCGGCTCGCTCGCGCGACTCGTGCTCGGCGGCCATCCAGACCTCGGCGGCCTCCTCGACGACCTTCTTGCCGATCGCATGCACGCCGGCGTCGAGCTCGGCGACGGTCCGGGACCCGGCGGGCCTGCTGGCGGCCTTCTCGCTGAGCTCGGCGTACAGCGCGTCGAAGGACTTCACCCGCTGATCGTCTCAGAGGGGCGGCGCCGTGAGCTCGGTCGTCCGACCAGCGGGCTCGCGGGAACGCCGTCAGGGCAGCCGCGGCAGGCCGTCGTCGCCCAGCGGCCACCCCGGGTTGTGCGCGAGCTCCCAGGCGTGCCCGTCGGGGTCGGCGACGATCGCGCTGTAGCCACCCCACTCGGCCCGTGCGGGGGCGCGCAGGAGGGCTGCCCCGGCCGCGAGGAACTCGGCGACCGCCGCGTCGACGTCCGCCGGCGAGCCCAGGTTGATCGCGAGGTGCACCCGCCGGTCGTGACCACTCGGCACGTCGTCGCCCGCGTCCCGCGACATCTCCTGCAGCGGGTAGAGCGCGAGCAGCGGACCGGCGGTGCGGAACACCGCGAAGTCGTCCATGTCCACTCCGGCCTCCCAGCCAAGGGCCAGGTAGAAGGCCTTGGACCGGGCGACGTCCTCGACCCCGAGGGTGACCAGCGAGCAGCGGGCGGGAACCATGGCATCACCGTAGATCGCGGCGGCGACACGGACGACGGCAGAGCGACGTCGTTGCCCGTCGACAGGACCTTCCTCGCCCGTTGTGCCGTCGTTGGTGTCACCTGGTGCCGGCCGGGATGACTCGAGCGTGGACGCACACCTGTGCCGTGGTCCGTCTCGGCGGCGGTACGACGGCTAGGGGCGGGCGCCGGCGACGGCTTCGCGGAGGGTGACCGCCGTCGCGACGGCGGCGACCGCCGCCTCGAAGCCCTTGTCCTCGCGGGACCCGGCCAGGCCGGCCCGGTCGAGGGCCTGCGCGTCGTCGTCGCAGGTGAGCAGCCCGAACCCGACCGGCACGCCGGTGTCGACGGCGACCCGGGTCAGCCCGAGGGTCGCCGCCTGGCAGACGTAGTCGAAGTGCGGAGTGCCCCCGCGCACGACCACCCCCAGCGCCACCACCGCGTCGAAGCCGGCCCGGGCGAACCGGGCCGCCGCCACCGGCAGCTCGAACGAGCCGGGCACCCGGACCAGCAGCGGCTCCTCGACGCCTGCCGCGGCCAGCCCGCGCAGCGCGCCGGCGACGAGCCCTTCCATCACCTGCTGGTGCCACTGCGCCGCGACGACGGCGACCCGCAGCCCCGCACCGTCGACCTCGACGTCGGGCGCTCCCGCCCCGCTCATGTGGTGATTCCCCCGGCGCCCGGCGCGCCCGACCCGAGGTCAGGCAGCAGGTGCCCCATCCGGTCCCGCTTGGTCCGCAGGTACTCGATGTTCTCCGGCGTCGGGTGCGAGGCCATCGGCACCTGCTCGACCACGGTGAGCCCCTGCTCCTCGACGCCGGCCACCTTGGCCGGGTTGTTGGTGAGCAACCGCAGCGACGACACCCCCAGGTCACCCAGGATCTGCGCGCCGACGTTGAAGTCCCGCGCGTCCGCAGGCAGTCCGAGGTCGAGGTTCGCGTCGACGGTGTCCCGACCTCCGTCCTGCAGGCCGTACGCCGCCAGCTTGTGCAGCAGCCCGATGCCGCGGCCCTCGTGGCCCCGCAGGTACACCACGACGCCGCGGCCCTCGTCGGCGACCGTGCGCAGAGCCAGGTCCAGCTGTGGCCCGCAGTCGCACCGCAGTGAGCCCAGCACGTCCCCGGTGAGGCACTCGGAGTGCAGCCGGACCAGCACCTTCGTGCCGGTGCCGATCTCGCCGCGGACCAGGGCGAGGTGCTCGGTGCCGTCGACTGCGCTGCGGTAGCCGAGGACCCGGAACTCGCCGTACCGCGTCGGCAGGTGCGCCTCGGCCACCCGCTCGACCAGCGCCTCGGTGCGCCGCCGGTAGGTCACCAGGTCGGCGATCGACACCAGCGCCAGCCCGTGCTCGTCGGCGAACTCGCGCAGCCGCGGCAGCCTGGCCATCGACCCGTCGTCGTCCACCACCTCGGCGATCACGCCGGCCGGGGTCAGCCCCGCCAGCCTGGCCATGTCGACCGCTGCCTCGGTGTGGCCGATGCGCTGCAGCACGCCGCCCTCGACCGCCCGGAGCGGGAAGACGTGCCCGGGCCGGGTCAGCTCGTACGGCTCGGTGGCCGAGTCGACCAGCACCCGGACGGTGCGGGCCCGGTCCGCCGCCGAGATGCCGGTGGCGATGCCGTCCCGGGCGTCGACCGACACGGCGTACGCCGTGCGCTTGCGGTCCTCGTTCACCGCCGTCATGGGTGGCAGCCGGAGCCGCTCCAGCTCGGCCCCCTCCATCGGCACGCAGACGACGCCGGAGGAGTGCCGCACCAGGAACGCCATCAGCTCGGGCGTCACCTTGGACGCGGCGACCAAAAGGTCGCCCTCGTTCTCCCGGTCCTCGTCGTCGACGACCACGACCGCCTTGCCCGCGGCCAGGTCGGCGATCCCCCGCTCGACCGGGTCCAGCCGGACGCCGGCCGCCGGGCCGGTCATGCCGGCACCTCGTCCGGACGCGGCGCCGCCGAGCCCAGCGGCTCTACCTCGGCCCGCGCGATCCGCAGCCAGGTGACGAAGCCCCACACGACGAACACGCCGTAGACGGCGTAGAGGACCGCCGAGGGGTAGAAGCGCGAGTGCAGGAGCAGCGGGACACCGACCAGGTCGACCGCGATCCAGCACAGCCAGAAGTCGACCCAGCCGCGGGCCATCGCGTACGTCGCGACGATGGAGCCGACGAAGATCCACGCGTCGGCGAGGTAGAACCACCAGGCCGCGGGGAAGCCGGCGCCGATCACCCGGAACGCCAGGTAGCAGAGGGCGACTCCTGCCCCGGCGACGGCGAGGTAGCGCACCCGCTCCTGGCCCGTGGCCCAGCGCGGGACGACGGCCGGAGCGCCGTCACCCCGGCGCTGGTTCTGCCGCCAGCGCGTCCAGCCGTACACCGAGACCAGCACGAAGAACACCTGGCGCCCGGCCTGGCCGTACAGCGGACTGCCGCCGTGGGCACCCTCGGTGGCGGTGAACAGGAAGACCGTGAAGAGCAGGACGTTGCCGACGATGCCGACCGGCCAGGCCCAGACCCGCCGGCGCATGCCGCCGATCGCCGAGGCTAGACCGAAGCCGTTGCCGACGATCTCCCGCCAGGTGATGTCGGCTCCGCCGATGGTCAGGTGCGCCTCGTAGAGGTCGGTGAACAGGCTCATGAGGGGTCCTCCGGCAGGGTGGGGACGGACGTCTGCGAGGTCGGCGGCAGCAGCCGTTCGACGTACTTGGCCACGACGTCGACCTCGAGGTTCACCGGGTCGCCGACCTGCTTGCGACCGAGGGTGGTGATCTCGAGGGTCGTCGGGATCAGGCTGACGGTGAACGAGTCGTCGGTCACCGACGCGACGGTCAGGGACACGCCGTCGACGGTGATCGATCCCTTGTGCACCACGTAGCGGGCGAGGTCGCCGGGCAGCGAGACCCGCACCAGCTCCCAGTGCTCGGACGGCTCCCGGGCCTCGATCCTGCCGGTGCCGTCGACGTGACCCTGGACCAGGTGGCCACCGAGCCGGCCGTCGAGACGCACCGGACGCTCGAGGTTGACCCGGTCGCCGACCGCGAGGGCCCCGAGGCAGGAGCGGTCGAGCGTCTCCCGCATGACGTCGGCGGTGAACCCCTCGTCGTCCGCGGTGACGACCGTCAGGCAGACACCGTTGACCGCGATCGAGTCGCCGTGCCGGGCGTCGGCGACGACGGCCGGCCCGCGCACGGTCAGCCGAACGCTGTCGCCGAGCTCGGTCAGTGCGGAGACCTCGCCGAGCTCCTCGACGATGCCGGTGAACATCAGGCTCCCTCCTCGGGGGCACGGCGTGGCCGGGCCACGACCTTCAGGTCCGGGCCGCACCGGCCGGTCTCGACCACGTCGAGGGCGACGGCGTCCGCCAGGGTGCCGATGCCGGTGCCGGCCAGGGCCGGGACGCCGGCGCCGAGCAGGGTCGGGGCGAGGTAGGCCACGACCCGGTCGACCAGCCCGGCGCGCAGGAACGCTCCGGCCAGGGTCGGTCCGCCCTCGAGCAGCAGGTAGTCGCGACCCTTGTCGTGCAGCGCCGACAGCAGGGCGGTCAGGTCCACGTGGCCGTCCGGTCCGGTGCCGACCTCGTCGGCGGTGGCCAGCCAGGTCGGGGCGGTCCCGTCGAGGACCCGGGCGGTGGCCGGCGTACGGCCCCAGGTGTCCACGACGACCCGCAGCGGCTGGTCCCCCACCAGCCGGCCGTCGGCGTCCCGGACGGTGAGGGCCGGGTCGTCGGCCAGGACGGTGCCGACGCCGGCGACGATCGTGTCGACCTCGGCGCGCAGCCGGTGCGCGTCGGCCCGGGACTCCGGCGAGGAGATCCAGCGGCTGGTGCCGTCGGCCGCCGCGACCCGGCCGTCCAGGGTCGAGGCGAGCTTCCAGACCACGAACGGCCGTCCCGTCCGTGCGCCGGCGAGCCAGCGCTCGTTCGCGACCTCGGCCTCCGCGGCGAGCAGCCCGGCGGCGACGTCGACACCGGCGGCCCGCAGCACCTCGGCCCCGCCCGCGGCGGCGGGGTGCGGGTCGGCGACGGCGTAGACCACCCGGGCCACGCCGGCGGCCAGCAGCGCCGCGGTGCACGGGCCGGTGCGCCCGGTGTGGGCGCACGGCTCCAGCGTGACCACCGCTGTGCCGCCGCGGGCCCGGTCACCCGCTGCCGCCAGCGCGACCACCTCGGCGTGCGGGCCCCCGGCGTACTCGTGCCGGCCCTCGCCCACCACCGTGCCGCCGGGGTCGAGCAGGACCGCCCCCACGTTCGGGTTGGGATGGGTGGCCTCGCCGCCCGCGGCCGAGAGCGCCACGGCGCGGCGCATGGCCGCGCTCTCGCGTGCCTCGCGGGTCTCGGTCGGGCCGTCCACCGGTGCTCCTGCCCCAAAGCCGTCGGGCGGGCTCCGGGGATCTGCCGGGTGGCCGGCGTCGGACGCCGACGGCACCACCGGTGGCCCCGGCTGCACAGGGCAGCCGCACCGCGGCGTCGCCGACACCCGGCGTGCTGCCTCCCATCCGGACTGTCACCGTCGGTCCCGGAGTTCCACCGGGTCAACCGGCCCTGACGGCCACCTGGCGGGTGGCCACCCGGGCGCGGGTCGCGGACTGTCACCGCCGGTTCGGAATTGCACCGACCCCGGAGCACGCGTGTGTCGAACTGCTTGCCCGCCCAGTGTGCCACGCGGGCCGCTCCTCCGGGGCACTCGAGCCGTGCGCTGCATCCGGCGGCGCCGCGGGCGCGGAAGAGTCTCGACGTGACCGGACAGGAGAGGTGGCAGGATGCCGACGATGGCGCCCCCGACCTCACGGGGACGACCCGCACCTGCCGAGGGAGGGCCGTTCGTGACCGGTGGCCCACGCGTGCGCCGCGCCCCGGACGAGCGCGACGTCGAGCTCGAGGAGTCGTTCCGGTCCGGGGACGAGGCGGGGCTCGCGGCTGCCTACACCCGCTGGTCGCCGCTGGTCTTCACCGTCGCACTGCGCACGCTGGGTGACCGCGACGACGCCGAGGACGTGACCCAGCAGGTGTTCGTGGCCGCCTGGCGGGGACGCGCCGGCTTCAAGCCGGCCGCGGGCAGCCTGCCGGGTTGGCTGCTGGGCATCACCCGCAACAAGGTGGCCGACCGGTGGGCCGCCCGCGACCGCGAGCGCAAGCAGGCCGACGCGGCGGCCAAGGTGGCCCGGATCGACCCGGCGCCGTCGCCCGCGGACGCGATCGCGACCCGGGTCCTGCTGGCCGACGAGCTGGACCGGCTGGACGAGCCGGCCCGACGGATCATCCGGCTGGCCTTCTACGACGACCTCACGCACACCCAGATCGCGAGCCTGCTGAGCATGCCGCTGGGCACCGTGAAGAGTCACATCCGCCGCTCCCTGGGGCGACTGAGACTGAGACTGGAGGTGGACGATGGCACCGGGCGGTGAGCACGTCCACCCCGACGACCTCGCCCTGGTCGCACTGGGCGAGCACCCCGGCGGCCACGACGAGACGCACCTGGCGCGGTGCGCGCAGTGCCAGGCCGAGGTCGACCAGCTGCGGGCCGTGGTCGCGACCGCTCGCACGGTCACGCCGGACGACCTCCCGCAGCAGCCGCCGCCCCGCGTCTGGGAGGCGATCGTCTCCGAGCTGGAGCTGGAGCTGGGCCCGACCGGGTCCTCAGCCGAGCCCGCGGCGACCCACGACGCCTTGGCACCGGTGATCCCGCTGGCCCGGGCCCGGCGACGCACCCTGCTGTTCGCCGCTGCGGCGGCCGTGGCCGGCCTCGCAGTGGGCTCGGCCGTCACCAGCCTGGTCGGCTCCGGCAGCGACGAAGGCCCCCGCGGCACCGTCGTGGCCAGCACCCGCCTGGCGGCGCTGCCCGACCACCAGGGCAGCGGGGACGCCGAGGTGCTCGGCGTGGGCACCGGCCGGATCCTCGAGCTGGACGTGTCCGGGCTGAGCGAGGGCGCCGGCTTCTACGAGGTGTGGCTGCTCGGCGACGGCGGCAAGCGGCTGGTGGCGCTCGGCGTGATCGACCCGGCCCAGGGCCCGACCGCCCGCTTCCCGCTGCCCGCGGACCTTGACCTGTCGCAGTACCCCATCGTCGACATCTCGCTGGAACCTGCCGACGGCGACCCGGCGCACTCCGGCGACAGCATCGTCCGCGGGGTCCTGGAGAGCTGAGCCCGGCTCCCGCGAGCCCTCTCCTGCTCGACGGCTGGACGGGGGACGGCGACTCGTCTCAGGACCGGCCGCCGGGCGCCCACCACGATCCGGCGGTTGCGGTCTCGGCCGCGCCGCGCAGCGACTGCACCGCCGCGGCGGCGTCCTCGGCGCCGTAGACGGCTGACCCCGCGACGAACACGTCGGCGCCGGCCTCGGCGCACCGGGCGATGGTGTCCTCGGCCACCCCGCCGTCGACCTGGATCCACAGGTCGAGGTCGCGGCCCTTGGCCAGCTCGCGGGCGGCCCGGACCTTCGGCAGCACCAGGTCGAGGAACTTCTGGCCGCCGAAACCGGGCTCCACGGTCATCAGCAGCAGCATGTCCAGCTCGGGCAGCAGCTCGGCGTACGGGTCCACCGGCGTGGCCGGGCGCAGCGCCATCCCGGCGCGGACGCCCGCGTGCCGCAGCTCCCGCGCCAGCTTCACCGGCGCGGTGGCCGCCTCGACGTGGAAGGTCACGCTGCCGGCGCCGGCCGCTGCGTAGTCGGGAGCCCAGCGGTCGGCGTCCTCGATCATCAGGTGCACGTCGAGCGGAAGCGCGCTGACCGCGGCCAGCCGCTCCACCACCGGCGCCCCCAGGGTGAGGTTGGGCACGAAGTGGTTGTCCATCACGTCGACGTGCACCCAGTCGGCGGTGGAGGCGACCCGGGCGACCTCGCCGGCCAGGTCGGTGAAGTCGGCCGCCAGGATGCTCGGGGAGATCTGCACGCCCATGCGGTCGAGCCTAGGGCGTACGGTCGTGGATGCCGATCAGCTGCGCCGCAGGAGGGCGAGGTACATCGCGTCGGTGCCGTGCCGGTGCGGCCACAGCTGCACGTCCGGCCCGGCTCCGAGGCCCGGGACGCCGGGGAGAAGCGGTCTCGCGTCCACGCGCTCGACGCCCGGCCGGCGGCGCAGCACGTCCCGGACGACGGTGCCGGTCTCGGCCAGGTGCGGTGAGCAGGTGACGTAGGCGACCAGCCCGCCCGGGCGGACTGCGTCCAGGGCCGAGCCGAGCAGGTCCCGCTGCAGGCTCGCGAGCGCGGGGACGTCCTCGGCCCGGCGGCGCCAGCGGGCCTCGGGCCGGCGGCGCAGCGCTCCGAGCCCGGTGCAGGGGACATCCACGAGGACCCGGTCGAAGCTCGCGTCCGGCCAGGCCGGGGCGCGCCCGTCGGCCACCACGACGTCACCCGTCCCGCCGAGGGTGCGGCGCACGAGTCCGGCCCGGTGCGGCGCCACCTCGGCGGCGAGCAGCCGCGCGCCCCGGCCTGCGGCGAGGGCGGCGAGCAGCGCCGCCTTGCCGCCGGGACCGGCGCACAGGTCCAGCCATCGTCGGTCCGGACCGTCCACCAGAGCAGTGGCCAGGGCCACCGCGACCAGCTGGCTGCCCTCGTCCTGCACCCCCGCCCGGCCGTCGCGGACCGCCGCCAGCCGGCCGGGGTCCCCCGACGCGAGCACCGCGGCGTACGGCGACCAGCGACCCGGCTGCGCGCCCGCGGCCACCAGCTCGTCGACCGAGCTGCGCCCGGGGCGGGCGGCGAGCGTGACCTGCGCTGCGACGTTGTCGGCCGCCAGCAGCTCGGCGGTCTCGGCGAGGTCGCCGCCGACGGCGTCGCGCAGCGCCGAGACGATCCACCGGGGGTGCGAGTGCACGACCGCGAGGTGGCCGAGCGGGTCGGCGCCGGCGTCCGGGGCCACCTGGTCCAGCCAGCCGGCGAGGTCCTGCCGGCCGACCCGCCGCAGCACGGCGTTGACGAACGAGCTGCGGCCCTCACCCGCAACGGCACGGGCCAGCTCGACGGTGGCGCCGACCGCGGCGTGCGGCGGGACCCGCATCGCAAGGAGCTGGTGGGCACCGAGCCGGAGCAGGTCCAGGACCGGCGGGTCCACCGCGGCGAGCGGCCGGTCGACGCAGGCGCCCAGCACGGCGTCGTAGCTGCCCCGGCCGCGCAGCGTGCCGTAGCCGAGCTCGGTCGCGAAGGCCGCATCGCGTCCCTCGACGCCCCGCTCACGCAGCAGGCCGGGCAGCGTGAGGTTGGCGTAGGCGTCCCGCTCGTCGATCGCGCGGAGCAGGTCGAAGGCGACCCGCCGCGAAGCGTCCGGCTGCGGCTTGCCGCGCCGGGGCGTCGGCCGGCGCCGCCCGCCGGACGGGCGGGTGGCCTTCGGAGGGCCGCTCACGCCAGGACCCCGCCGTCCAGGTCGCGGACGCCGCGGGCCCAGGCGTCGGCGGCCATCGGCTTCTTCCCGGCGGGACGCACCTCGCCGAGCCGGACCGCCCGCCCGTCCCCCGTGCCGACCAGGACCTCGCGGCGCCCGGCCCGGACCTGGCCGGGCGGCAGCGGCGGGTCGACGGCGTCCGGCCCGACCGGCTCGACCGGGCCGAGCCCGACCCGCTCCCCGTGCCACGTGGTCCAGGCCCCCGGGGCGGGCGTGCAGGCCCGGACCAGCCGGTCGACGCGGAGGGAGGGCGCCGACCAGTCCACCCGGGCGTCGTCGACGGTGATCTTGGGCGCCAGGCTGACCCCCTCGGCGGGCTGCGGCCGGGCCACCAGCTCTCCGGCCTCGAGGGCGTCCAGGGTGGCGACCAGCAGGCCGGCGCCGGACACCGCGAGCCGGCCCAGCAGGTCGCCGCTGGTGTCCCGCGGCCGGACGGTCTCGGTCAGCACCGAGAGCACCGGGCCGGTGTCCAGCCCCTCCTCGAGGGTGAACACCGAGGCACCGGTGACGTCGTCCCCGTGCAGCAGGGCGTGCTGCACCGGCGCTGCCCCCCGCCAGGCGGGCAGCAGCGAGAAGTGCAGGTTGACCCAGCCGTGGGTCGGCAGGTCGAGCAGCGGCCGCGGCACGAGGACGCCGTACGCGACGACGGGGCAGCAGTCCGGCGCCAGCGCGGCCAGCCGGTCGAGCAGGGCCGGGTCGGCGGCCTTCGCCGGCTTGAGCACCTCGAGACCGGCCTCGGCGGCGCGGACGGCGACCGGGGAGGCCACCTCGCGACGGCCGCGGCCGGCCGGGGCGTCCGGCCGGGTGAGGACGGCCAGCACCTCGTGGCGGGAGGCCAGCAGGGCCTCCAGCGCCGGTACGGCGACCTCGGGGGTCCCCGCGAAGACGAGCCGCATGTCCGTGGAAGGGCCGCCGCGCTAGAGCGCGCGGCCGCCCATCGGGTGCGGGGAGAGCTTGACCGGCGGCGCGGTCTCGCCGGCCCACTCTGCGTCCCGGATCGCCTTGAGCGCAGCCTTGCGCTGCTCCCGGTCGAGCCGGTCGATGAACAGGATCCCGTCGAGGTGGTCGGTCTCGTGCTGCACGCAGCGGGCCAGCAGGTCGGTGCCCTCGAGGGTGACCGGCTCACCGTGCATGTCGAAGCCCTTGGCGACCACGCCGTAGGCGCGCACGCACGGGAAGGCGAGCCCCGGGAAGGACAGGCAGCCCTCGTCGTCCTCGAGGGTCTCGTCGGAGAGGTCCAGGCTCGGGTTGACGAGGTGCCCAAGGACGTCGTCGACGTAGTAGGTGAAGACCCGCAGGCCGACCCCGATCTGCGGCGCGGCCAGGCCCACTCCGGGCGCGTCCATCATGGTGTCCTCGAGGTCCTTGACCAGCGTGCGCAGCTCCTTGTCGAAGTCCACGACGGGCTCGGCCGGGGTGCGCAGGACAGGGTCGCCGAAGAGCCGGATCGGCTGCAGGGGCACGGGACGGGCTCCTTCGAGCGGGTCGGGACGCGGGCGCGACCGCCCAGTCTACGGCGCGGCCTCACCCGCCCCGGCCAGCAGTCCGAGCCGGCGCAGGTCGGCGCGCAGCCGGTCGGCGTCGTGGAACCGCAGCGCCAGCAGGCCCTCCTGCGCCGCCGCCGCGACGTTGCGCGCCGAGTCGTCCACGAACACGGTGCGCCCGGGGTCCAGGCCGAAGCGCTCGAGCACCAGCCGGAAGACAGCCGGGTCCGGCTTGGCCAGTCGCTCCTCCCCCGAGACGACGACGTCCTCGAACAGCGAGAGGAAGGCGAACATCGCCCGGGCGTGCGGGAACGTCTCGGCCGACCAGTTGGTGAGCGCGAGCAGCCGGACCCGCTCGCCGTGCAGCGCCCGGAGCAGCTCGACGGTGCCGGGGACCTCGCCTCCGAGGGTCTCGCGGAACCGCTCCGGGTACGCCGCCAGCAGCTCGGCCCGGTGCGGGAACCGCCGGGCGTGGTCGGCCACCGTGTCCGTCCACCGGCCCCCGGCGTCGGCGCGATGGTTCCACGCCATGAAGTCGACCTCGTCGAGGAACTGCTCGACCTCGTCCTCGGGCAGCATCCGCCGGTAGAGGTAGCGCGGGTCCCAGTCGACCAGCACGCCGCCGAGGTCGAACACGACCGCGGTGGGCACCTCGCGTACCGGCGTGCTCATGCGATCTCCAGCGGGTCGACCTGGAGCCGGACCGACCCGGCCTCCTTGTGCGCGCTCCGGACACCCTGCACCGCGCGCAGCGCGTGGACGGTGGCCGCCGCCTCCCCGCGCGGCACCCGCACCAGGAACCGCTGCTGGCCCGGGGAACCCGGCCCGGCGGGGACGGGACCGAGCAGCTCCGCGTGCGGGGCCAGGTCGACCTCGGCGAGGAACCCGGCGAGCGTCTCGGCGGTGCCGGTGAGCGAGACCATCCGTGACTCCGGCGGCAGCCGCAGGGCGGTGCGCTCCCCCAGCTCACGGTCGGCGAAGCCTGGCTGGTCGAAGCGCACCAGCGCCTGCACGGCCGGGATCGCCGGGTCGGCCAGCACGACGACGACTCCGCCCTCGGGGGCCGGCCGGACCAGGGCGGCCGCGGCGGTCCAGCGGCGCAGGGCCTCCTCGGCCGCCCGAAGGTCCGGACGGCCGAGCAGCGCCCAGCCGTCGAGCAGCAGCGCCGCGGCGTACCCGCCGTCGGCGACCGGCTCGGCCCCCGGCGTGGCCACCACGATCGCCGGGTCGGCGCCCACCGAGGCGAGCACCGGTGCGCTGCCGCCGCTGGGGCGGACCACGACGCGCGGGAACGCCCGGCCCAGCTCCTCGGCGGTCCGGCGCGACCCGACCACGGTGGCCCGCAGCCGTCGGCCGTCGCACGTAGGGCAGGCCCAGCCGGTGGCGACCACGCCGCACCACCGGCACCCGGGCGGACCCTCGGTGCCGCCGGCGCCGAGCGGGCCCCGGCAGGCGTCGCAGCGCGCAGGTGACCGGCAGGTGGCGCAGGCCAGACCGGGCAGGTAGCCCGCTCGCGGCACCTGGACCAGCACCGGCCCGCTCTTGAGGCCGGTGCTGGCGGCCCGCCAGGCCTGGGTCGGCAGCCGGGCGCCGCGGACCCCCTCGTCGGCGGGGTGGTCGGCGCCCCCCTCGGCCACGACCTGCGGCGCCGTGCGGCGGACGACCGCACGCGGCGCGGCCACCGACCGGGCCCAGCCGGAGCGCACCAGGCCGGCGGCCTCGGCGGTGCGGGTCAGGCCGCCCAGCACCAGGCAGGCGCTCTCGAGGGTGCTGCGCAGCCCGAGGACCGTGCGGACGTGCGGGTACGGCGCCCGCGGCTCGGCGTGCAGGTCGTCGCCGTCGTCCCACACCACGGCGAGACCGAGGTCGTGCACCGGTGCGAACATCGCCGCCCGGGTGCCGACGACGGCCCGGACCTCGCCGCGGTGGACCCGCAGCCAGCTGCGGTAGCGCGCCGCCGGGCCGGCATCGGCGCTGAGCACGACGTGCCGCCCGCCGCCGACGAGCCCGGTGAGAGCGGCGTCGACCCGGACGACGTCGCGGTGGTCCGGCAGCACGACCAGCGCGCCCCGGCCGGCAGCCAGCGCGGTGCCGACCAGGCGGGCCAGCTCGTCCGGCCAGGTCGGCCCCGGCAGCGCCGACCACACCGCGCGCACCGTCGCCCCGGCGTGCACGGCGTCCAGCAGGGCGGTGCCGTGCTCGTAGCGGCTCCAGCCGAGGGGGTCCGGCCGGGCGAGCACGCCGCGCTCGGCAGCTGCCGGCTCCACCGCGGGCTCGGCCTCGGCCCGGGCGTGCCGGGGCGGCACCGCCAGCCGCAGCACGTCGGCCAGCGTCCCGGCGTACCGGTCGGCCACCTCGCGAGCCAGCCGCAGCGACGCGGAGGACAGGACCGGCTCCGGCGAGACGACCCGCTCGAGGAACGCCAGCCGGCCCTCGTGGTCGCTCGCCGCGGCCCGTTCGAGCAGGTAGCCGTCGACCAGCCGGCCGGAGAACCGGACCCGCACCCGGACGCCGGGCTGCGCCACGTCGTCGAGCTCGGCGGGCACCTGGAAGTCGAACGGCCGGTCCAGGTGGGCCAGCGAGACGTCGACCGCCACCCGGGCGACCGGCAGGTGCGCGCGGGGGTCCGGGGCGGCTTCGGCGGCCGGACCCGGGCGGCCCGCGCCGACGAGCGCGCCGCGACCCGCGGCGAGGACCCCAGCAGCGCCAGCTGCTCCCCGTCGTCCGCGGCCGCGCTCACGCCCTCATCCCACCATCCCCCCGGGACACCAGCCGCCCCCAGTGCGTCGAGTGGCGCGTAGTGGTCGCTCCCGGGGCCCGACGGCAGCCACTACGCGCCACTGAAGGCAGTGCCGGGCGACTCACCCCTTCTCGGGTGGGCCTGATCAGGCGCCGGAGACGGCGGACCTGAGGGCGTCGACCCGGTCGGTGCGCTCCCAGGTGAAGTCGGCCAGCTCCCGGCCGAAGTGTCCGTACGCCGCGGTCTGGGCGTAGATCGGCCGGAGCAGGTCGAGGTCCCGGATGATCGCCGCCGGGCGCAGGTCGAAGACCGACCCGACCGCGTCGGAGATGGCGTCGACCGGCACGGTCTCGGTGCCGAAGGTCTCGACGAACAGCCCGACCGGCTGCGCCTTGCCGATCGCGTAGGCGACCTGGACCTCGCAGCGGCGGGCCAGGCCGGCCGCCACGACGTTCTTGGCGACCCAGCGCATCGCGTAGGCCGCGGACCGGTCCACCTTGGACGGGTCCTTGCCCGAGAACGCGCCGCCGCCGTGGCGGGCCATCCCGCCGTACGTGTCCACGATGATCTTGCGGCCGGTCAGGCCGGCGTCGCCCATCGGGCCGCCCACCTCGAACCGGCCGGTCGGGTTGACCAGCAGGCGGAAACCGGTGGTGTCCATGTCGAGCCCGTCGAGCACCGGCTTGACGACCTGCTCGGCGATGTCCGGCTGGAGCATCGAGGCGAGACCGATGTCGGAGGCGTGCTGGGTGGAGACCACGACCGTGTCGAGCCGGACCGCGCGGTCGCCGTCGTACTCGATGGTGACCTGGGTCTTGCCGTCGGGGCGCAGGTACGGCACCGCGCCGTCCTTGCGGACCGCGGTGAGCTGCTGGGCCAGCCGGTGCGCCAGCCAGATCGGCAGCGGCATGAGCTCGGGGGTGTCGTCGCAGGCGTAGCCGAACATCAGGCCCTGGTCGCCGGCGCCCTGCCGGTCCAGCGGGTCCTCGACGGACTCGCCGGTGCGCGCCTCGTAGGCCGCGTCGACACCCTGGGCGATGTCGATCGACTGGGCGCCGATCGAGACCGAGACACCGCAGGAGTGCCCGTCGAACCCCTTCGCGGACGAGTCGTAGCCGATCTCGAGGATCCGCTCGCGCACGATGCCGGCGACGTCGGCGTACGCCGAGGTGGTCACCTCGCCCGCGACGTGCACCTGGCCGGTCGTGATCATCGTCTCGACCGCGACCCGGCTGGCCGGGTCCTGTGCCAGCAGCGCGTCGAGGATCGAGTCGCTGATCTGGTCGGCGATCTTGTCCGGGTGGCCCTCGGTGACGGACTCCGAGGTGAACAGGCGGCGTGACACGGAACTCCTAGGCGGGTGGGGTGCGGCGGCTGGCCGGGCGCGAGTCTACCGGTGCGCGGGCCGGGGCCAGCGCTCGCGCACCAGGTCCCAGACCACGTCGGCCAGCGCCTCCTTGGGCCCGAGCGGCACCGCGGTCTCGGTCCCGTCGGCAGCCAGCACCACCGCGGCGTTCTGAGCTCCTTCGAAGCCGGTCGGGTGCCCGGCCGCCCCGACCTCGTTGACGACGAGCAGGTCGGCGCCCTTGGTGGCGAGCTTGGCCCGCCCGTGCGTCAGGGCGTCACCGGCGGCGTCGCCGGTCTCCGCGGCGAAGCCCACCACCACCTGCCCCTCGCGGGCGCGCGGTGCCCGGGCGACCTCGGCCAGCACGTCGGTGGTGCGCACCAGGGCGATCTGGTCCGGCTCGCCGGCGCCCTTCTTGATCTTCGTGTCCTGGCTGTCGCGGGGCCGGAAGTCCGCGACGGCGGCGGCCATCACGACGGCGTCAGCGGTGGTGGCCGCCTTGAGGACCGCCTCGCGCAGCTGCTCGGCGGAGACGACCGGCACCACGGTGACCCCGGCGGGGGCGGTCAGCGTGACGTTGGCGGCGACCAGCGTCACCCGCGCGCCCCGGGCGGCGGCGGTGGTCGCCAGCGCCCAGCCCTGCCGGCCGGAGGAGCGGTTGCCCAGGAACCGGACCGGGTCGAGGTGCTCCCTGGTGCCCCCCGCCGACACGACGACGTGCCGGTCCTCGAGGTCGCGGGTCGCCGCCCGGCCGGCCAGGGCGCGTACGGCGGCCGCGTAGATCTCCTCCGGCTCGGGCAGCCGTCCCGGCCCGGTGTCGGCACCGGTGAGCCGCCCGGAAGCCGGGTCGAGCACCTGGACGCCGCGGGAACGCAGGGTCGCGACGTTCGCCTGGGTGGCCGGGTGCAGCCACATCTCGGTGTGCATGGCCGGGGCCATCACCACCGGGCACCGGGCAGTGAGCAGCGTGCTGGTCAGCAGGTCGTCGGCCAGGCCGTGGGCGGCCCGGGCGAGCAGGTCGGCGGTGGCCGGGACGACCAGGACGAGGTCGGCCTGCTGGCCGATCCGGACGTGCGGGACCTCGTGCACGTCGTCCCAGACCTCGGTGGCGACCGGGTGGCCGGACAGCGCCGCCCAGGTCGGGGCGCCGACGAACTCCAGCGCCGCGCTGGTGGGGACGACCCGGACGTCGTGCCCGCTCTCGGTGAGCCGCCGGAGCAGCTCGGCCGCCTTGTAGGCGGCGATCCCGCCGCTGACCCCCAGCACCACGCGCGGGCGGGCGGCGGTCATGGCGAGCGGTCCGACCCGGAGGTCAGGCCTGGTCGATCTTCTCGTAGCCGAGCATGCCGGTGTTGATCTCGCGCATGGCGATCGACAGCGGCTTCTCGTGCACGTGGGTCTCCACGAGCGGGCCGACGTACTCGAGCAGGCCCTCGCCCAGCTGGGAGTAGTAGGCGTTGATCTGGCGCGCGCGCTTGGCGGCGTAGATGACCAGGCTGTACTTGGAGTCGGTTGCGGCGAGGAGCTCGTCGATCGGGGGGTTGGTGATGCCCTCAGGCGCGGCGGCGATGCCGGACACGTGCTGCCTTCCGTCGAGTGACAGGAGATGGTGCGGGGACGCCCGCACGATGGGGCCGGGGATCAGTCCCCGGACGCAACCGCCAAGGCTACCAGGCGGGCGGCAACCTCCTGGACGTCCGTGTTGACCAGGGTCAGGTCGAACTCGTCCTCGGCCGCGAGCTCGTCCCGGGCCAGCGCCAGGCGCCGCTCGACCACCTCCGGCGACTCGGTGCCACGCCCGGTCAGCCGCCGGACCAGCTCGTCCCAGCTGGGCGGGGCGAGGAAGACGAGCAGCGACTCGGGCATCCGCTCCCGGACCTGACGGGCCCCCTGGATCTCGATCTCGAGGATGACCGGGTGGCCGGTCGCCAGGTGGTCGAGCACCGGCTGGCGCGGCGTGCCGTACAGGTTGCCCGCGAACTCGGCCCACTCCAGCAGGCCGCCGGCCGCGACCAGCTCCTGGAACTGCTCGCGGGTGACGAAGCGGTAGTGGACGCCGTCGATCTCACCCGGTCGCGGGAACCGTGTCGTCGCCGACACCGAAAGCCAGACCTCCGGGTGCTCTGCCCGCAGGGCCTTGACCACGGTGCTCTTGCCCACACCCGAGGGCCCGGACAGGACGACGAGGCGGGGGGCGTCGGCATCCTGGGAGGGCCGGTCGTCGGCGGGGCTCAGGCGGAGCCGCCGAACTCCCGCTCGAGGGCGGCCAGCTGCTGGGTGCCGAGACCGCGGACCCGCCGGCTCTCGGAGATGCCGATCTCCTCCATGATCTTCCGAGCCCGGACCTTGCCGACCCCGGGCAGCGACTCGAGCACGGACGAGACCTTCATCTTGCCGACGATCTCGTTCCCGCCCTCCCGGCCACCCTCCTTGAGGACCTCGATGAGCGAGGCACCGGAGTGCTTGAGACGGTTCTTCACCGCGGCCCGCTCGCGTCTCGCGATGGCCGCCTTCTCGAGGGCCGAAGCCCTCTGCTCGGGAGTCAACGGGGGCAGTGCCACGAGAGGTCACCTCGGCGTCGGAGCAAGCGGACGAGAACGAGTCAGGAACCTAGCGACTGCCGGGCCCGGGTAGCAATGCGGGTGGTCCCCTCGTCAGTCAGAAACATCCGATCGACCGAGGGTGGCGGGCCCGGACGGCGTTGATCTGCAACGGTTATCGCAGTCACGCTCTGCATCGGTTCGCAGCCGCATGCAACACCCGCTGTCAGCGCTGCAGCGACGACGCCAGCGCGGCGGCAGCCGCAGCGACGTCGTCTGCACCGGTGACAGGACGGCCCACGACCACCAGGTCGGCACCGTCGGCGATGGCCTGCTCAGGAGTCGCGACGCGAGCCTGGTCGTCACGACCCGAGCCGACCGCTCCGCCGTCCGGGCGGACACCGGGCGTGATGAGGGTGATCTCGGCACCGACCTCGCGCCGGACGTCGGCCACCTCGAGCGGCGAGCAGACCAGGCCGCGGGCCCCGCCCTCGACCGCCCGGACCGCCAGCCGGCGGACGGCGTCGCGAGGCGCATCGGCGAACCCGATCGCGGCCAGCTCCTCGGCCGAGAGCGAGGTGAGCACGGTGACCCCGACGACCTTGGTGGCCGGCAGGGCCTCGACCGCGGCGCGGACCATCGCCGGGCCTCCGCTCGCATGCACCGTGAGGTAGGTCGGCGCCAGGTCGGCCACGGCTCGGGCGGCGCCGCTCACGGTGTTCGGGATGTCGTGCAGCTTGAGGTCGAGGAACACGTCACGGCCACCGCTTGCCTCCCGGCACTTCAGCACGGCGTCGTGGCCGTGCCGGAGGAACAGCTCGAGGCCGACCTTCACCGTGCTCAGGTAGGGGCCGGCCGCGTCGGCCCAGGAGACGGCCGTCTCCAGGTCGGCGGTGTCGAGGGCGAGGGCGACGGGGGCCGGGGTGCGGCTCATCGGACGGGCTCCTTCAGCGGTCGTGGCTCTCGGCGGGAGGACGGCGGTGCGGGAGGTCCCGGTGGGCGAAGCCGACCGCGTCAGCGAGCGAGGCGAAGCCGCGCTCGGACAGGACCGCGGCGAGCTCGTCGAGGACCCGGACCGGCGCCGACGGGTCGTGGAAGATCGCGGTGCCCACCGAGACCGAGCTCGCTCCGGCCAGGACGAGCTCGAAGGCGTCCCGCCCGGACGCGACTCCGCCCATCCCGAGGATCGGGACGTCGGGCAGCGCGGCGTGCACCTGCCAGATGCAGCGCACGGCGACCGGCTTGATCGCCCGGCCGGAGAGGCCGCCGGTGACTCCGGCGAGGACCGGGCGCATGGTGTCCAGGTCCAGCGCCATGCCCAGCAGCGTGTTGATCATCGACAGGCCGTCGGCGCCGGCGTCCACGCAGGCCCGGGCGATCGACACCAGGTCGGTCACGTCGGGCGACAGCTTGGCCAGCACCGGCACCTGGGGCGCGGTGTGCCGGCGTACCGCGGCCACGACCTCCGAGGCGGCGCCCGGGTCGCAGGCGAACACCAGCCCCCGGTTCTCGACGTTGGGGCAGGAGATGTTCACCTCGACGGCGACCAGGCCGGGGGCACCCCGCAGCCGGCGGGCCAGCTCGGCGTACTCCTCGACGCTGCCGCCCGCGATCGAGACGACGGCTCGGGCGCCGTGCTCGTGCAGCCAGGGCAGGTCGTGCTCGAGGAAGGCGTCGATCCCCGGCCCCTGCAGGCCGATCGAGTTGAGCATCCCACCGGGGGTCTCGGCCATCCGCGGCGTCGCCCGGCCGGACCTCGCGTCCAGCATGATCGACTTCGTGACGACCGCCCCCAGGTCGGCGACGTCGAAGAACTGCCCGAGCTCCCGCCCGGCGGCGGCGCACCCGGACGCGGTGAGAACCGGGTTGGGCAGCAGCAGGCTGCCCAACCGCGCGGTGAGGTCGACGGTCGGCCTGGTGGCGCGCGGCGCGTCGACGGTGCGGACGTGGAACGACATGAGCCTCAGTGCCCTCCTGCGGCCGGGGCGCCGACCGTACCGTCGGGCACCGTGCCCACGTCGTCCCAGCGGACCCGGTCGCCCGCGAAGACCGGTCCCTCGGTGCAGGAACGCACCATCCGGGTGAGCCCGTCGTCGCCGACGACCGGCAGCACGCAGGTCATGCACACGCCGATGCCGCAGGCCATCGACTCCTCGACCGCGCACTGGCTCGGCACGCCGAGCACCGCAGCCGCCCGGCTGACCGCGCGCAGCATGGGCATCGGCCCGCAGGCGTAGACGACGTCGGTGTGCGCCGCCTCCATCACCCGCGGCAGCACGTCGGTGACCCGACCGCGCTGGCCCGCCGAGCCGTCGTCGGTGGTGACGGCTACCGAGGAGGCCATCCGCTTCGCGTCCAGCACCCCGAACAGCCGGTCGTCCGACCCGGCGCCGAGGACGAAGTCGACCCGGCAGCCGCGGCCGCGCAGCGCCTCGCCGAGCGAGAACAGCGGTGCCGCGCCGTAGCCCCCGCCGACAAGGGTGGCGCTCACCGGGTCGCGCGGCAGGCTGAACGGCCGGCCGAGCGGGCCGACCACGTCGACCGGGGTGTGCGGCGGGGCGGCCGCGAGCCACGCCGTGCCGGCTCCCTTGACGCCGACGACGATGTCGACCGTGCCGCCGTACACGCCCCGGTTGGAGGTCTGGTAGATCGAGAACGCCCGGCGCAGCGTCAGGCCGGTGTCCGGGCCACCGGTGGCCAGCGCCACGAAGTGACCCGGCCGGGCGCGCTCGGCCAGGCCCGGCGCGACCAGCGTGAGGTGGTGGTAGGCACCGACCCGGCGGGTGGACAGGACCTGGCCCGCGACCTGGAGCGGCCCCTCGGAGCTGCGGGCCATCAGCGCCCACCCTCCGATGCTCGTTTGCGACCTGGGTCACCGACACGCCGGGTACCGTCCGGCGTGTCGCGTGACGGATGTCGCAAACGAGCGTTCTGGGGAGGCGGCATCAGCGGGCCGTCTCGGCGTGCAGGGCGGCGGTCCAGTCCTGGATCGACCGGACGTCGAGGGTGCCGCGGCCCAGGGCCTCGATGCCCTGCACCGCGGCCGCCAGCTGCTGGACCGTGGTGATGATCGGGCGGTCCATCGCGATGGCGGCTGCCCGGATCTCGTAGCCGTCGGCCCGGGCACGCGGCCCGGACGGCGTGTTGACCACCATGTCGACCTCGCCCTCGAGGATCCGCTCGACGATGGTGAGCTCGCCGTCGGCGCCGCGCCCGTGGCTGTGCTTGCGGACGACGGTCGCCTCCACGCCGTTGCGGCGCAGCACGTCGGCGGTGCCCTCGGTGGCCAGGACCTGGAACCCGAGGTCGGCCAGCCGCTTGAGCGGGAAGATCATGTTCCGCTTGTCGCGGTCGGCCATCGACACGAACACGACCCCCTTGGTCGGCAGCCCGCCGTACGCCGCCGACTGCGACTTGGCGAACGCGGTGCCGAAGTTGGCGTCGATGCCCATCACCTCGCCGGTGGAGCGCATCTCCGGGCCGAGCATGTGGTCGACACCGCGGCCCTCGACCGTGCGGAACCGCTTGAACGGCAGCACCGCCTCCTTCACGGCGACCGGCGTGGCCGGGCCGCCGTGGGTCGGCAGCCGTCCGCCGTCGCCCGCAGCCGGGAGCACACCCGAGGCGCGCAGGTCGGCGATCGAGTCGCCCACCATCACCAGGGCGGCGGCCTTGGCCAGCGGGACGCCGGTCGCCTTGGACACGAACGGTGCGGTGCGGCTGGCCCGTGGGTTGGCCTCCAGGACGTACAGCACGTCGGCGGCCATCGCGAACTGCACGTTGAGCAGCCCGCGGACACCGATCCCGCGCGCCAGCGCGAGCGTCTGCTCGCGCACCTTCGCCACGACGTCCCGGCCCAGGGTCACCGGCGGCAGCACGCAGGCGGAGTCGCCGGAGTGGATGCCGGCCTCCTCGATGTGCTCCATGACGCCACCGAGGTAGAGCTCCTCGCCGTCGTAGAGCGCGTCGACGTCGATCTCGATCGCGTCGTCGAGGAACCGGTCGACCAGCACCGGTCGGTCGGCGGACACCTCGGTCGCCTCCCGCATGTACGTCGCCAGCTGCTCGTCGTCGTAGACGATCTCCATGCCCGCGACCGCCGAGGACGTAGGACGGCCGCACGAGCACCGGGTAGCCGATGTCGGCGGCGACCCGCCGGGCACCCTCGTACGACGTGGCCGTGCCGTGCTTGGGGGCGACCAGGCCGGCGTCGGCGAGCACCTCGGAGAACGCGCCACGGTCCTCGGCGAGGTGGATCGCCTCGGGACTGGTGCCGATGATCGGGACCCCGGCGTCCTTGAGCCGCTGGGCCAGGCCGAGCGGCGTCTGGCCACCGAGCTGGACCACGACGCCGAGCACCGGGCCGGCCGCCTGCTCGGCGTGCACGACCTCGAGGACGTCCTCGAGGGTGAGCGGCTCGAAGTACAACCGGTCCGAGGTGTCGTAGTCGGTCGAGACGGTCTCGGGGTTGCAGTTGACCATCACGGTCCGCAGCCCCCGGGCGCGCAGCGCGAAGCTGGCGTGCACGCAGGAGTAGTCGAACTCGATGCCCTGCCCGATCCGGTTCGGGCCGCTGCCGAGGATGACGACTGCCGGCTCCTCCCGGGGCGCGACCTCGGTCTCCTCGTCGTAGGACGAGTAGTGGTACGGCGTGAGAGCGGCGAACTCGGCCGCGCAGGTGTCGACGGTCTTGAAGACCGGTCGCAGCCCGAGCGCGTGCCGCACCCCCCGGACGACGTCCTCCGGCATCCCGCGCAGCCGGCCGAGCTGGACGTCGGAGAAGCCGTGCCGCTTGGCGCGGGCCAGCAGCGTGCGGTCGAGCTCCGGGGCGTCCTGCACCTCGGCGGCGACCTCGTTGACGAGCTGCACCTGGTCGAGGAACCACGGGTCGATGCCGGTGGCGTCGTAGAGGTCGTCGACGCTCGCGCCGGCCCACAGAGCCTGCTGCACGTCCCGCAGCCGGCCGTCGTGCGGGACCTCGGCGCGGGTCAGCCACTCCGCGACGTCGACGTCGGTCGGGTCCCACCCGAACTGCGCGTCGCGCGACTCCAGGGACCGCAGGGCCTTCTGCAGGGCCTCGGTGAAGCTGCGGCCGATGGCCATCGCCTCGCCCACGCTCTTCATGTGCGTGGTGAGCCTCGGGTCCGCGCCCGGGAACTTCTCGAAGGCGAACCGGGGGACCTTCACCACGACGTAGTCCAGGGTGGGCTCGAAGGACGCGGGGGTCACGCGGGTGATGTCGTTCGGGATCTCGTCCAGCGTGTAGCCCACCGCGAGCTTGGCGGCGATCTTCGCGATCGGGAACCCGGTCGCCTTGGACGCCAGCGCCGACGAGCGGGAGACGCGCGGGTTCATCTCGATGACGATGACGCGGCCGTCGTCCGGGTTGACGGCGAACTGGATGTTGCAGCCGCCGGTGTCGACCCCGACGGCGCGGATGACGTCGATCGAGATGTCCCGCAGCCGCTGGTACTCGCGGTCGGTCAGCGTCATCGCCGGGGCCACCGTGATCGAGTCACCGGTGTGCACGCCCATCGGGTCGAGGTTCTCGATCGAGCAGACCACCACGACGTTGTCCGCCGTGTCCCGCATCAGCTCGAGCTCGTACTCCTTCCACCCCAGGATCGACTCCTCGAGCAGCACCTCGGTGGTGGGGCTCGCCTGCAGCCCGGCCTCGGCCATCCGGCGCAGCTCGGTCTCGTCGCGGGCCAGCCCGGAGCCGGCCCCGCCCATGGTGAACGAGGGCCGGACGACCATCGGGTAGCCCAGCTCCTCGGCCGCGCCGAGGCAGTCCTCGAGGCTGTGCGCGATGACGCTGCTGGCCGACTCGGCACCGATCCGCTCGACGATGGCCTTGAACCGCTGCCGGTCCTCCCCCGCCTCGATCGCGTCGACGTTCGCACCGATCAGCTCGACGCCGTACTGCTCGAGGACACCTGCCTGGTGCAGCGCCATGGCGGTGTTCAGCGCGGTCTGGCCGCCGAGCGTGGCCAGCAGCGCGTCGGGCCGCTCCTTCTCGATCACCTTGGTGACGATCTCGGGAGTGATCGGCTCGATGTAGGTGGCGTCGGCGAACTCCGGGTCGGTCATGATCGTCGCCGGGTTGGAGTTGACCAGGACGACGCGCAGCCCCTCCTCACGCAGCACCCGGCAGGCCTGGGTGCCGGAGTAGTCGAACTCGCACGCCTGCCCGATCACGATCGGGCCGGACCCGATCACCAGGACGCTGCGGATGTCGGTGCGCCGGGGCATCTAGCGGGTCCCTTCGAGGTCGTCCGGGCTCGTCGCTCTGCTCGTCCCTCGCTGCGCTCCCCGGCCCTCGAGCAGCGTGGCGAAGCGGTCGAACAGGTACGCCGCGTCGTGCGGGCCGGCCGCGGCCTCCGGGTGGTACTGCACCGAGAAGGCGGGCACGTCGTGGCACCGGAGGCCCTCGACGACGTCGTCGTTGAGGCACACGTGGCTCACCTCGGCGCTGCCGAACGGCGTATCGAACGCGCCGGTCCTGGGTGCCTCGACGGCGAACCCGTGGTTGTGCGCGGTGACCTCGACCTTGCCGGTGAGGCGGTCCTGCACCGGCTGGTTGATGCCCCGGTGCCCGTAGCGCAGCTTGTAGGTCCCCAGCCCGAGGGCGCGCCCCAGCACCTGGTTGCCGAAGCAGATGCCGAACACCGGCACCCGGCGGCCGAGCAGGTCCGCCGTCAGCGCCACCGCCCGGTCGGCGGTGGCAGGGTCCCCCGGCCCGTTGCTGAGGAACACGCCGTCGGCCCCGGTGGCGAGGACCTCGTCGACCGTGGCGGTCGAGGGCAGCACGTGCACCTCGATGCCGCGCTCGGCCATCCGGACCGGCGTCATCCGCTTGATGCCCAGGTCGACCGCGGCCACGGTGTACCGCCGGGTGCCGACGGCCGGGACGACGTACGCCGCCGGCGTGGTGACCTCCGCGGTGAGGTCGGCCCCGGCCATCGGAGCCGTGCTGCGTACCCGCTCGAGCAGGGACGCCGTGTCGGTGTCCTCGGTGCTGATGCCGACCCGCATCGCCCCGCGCTCACGCAGGTGCCGGGTCAGCGCGCGGGTGTCGACGCCGCCGATCCCGACGACTCCCTGCACGGCCAGCTCCTCGCCCAGGGACCGGCGAGACCGCCACGACGACGCCCGGCGCGCCGGCTCCCGCACGACGTAGCCGCTCACCCAGATCCGCCGCGACTCCGGGTCCTCGTCGTTGACGCCGGTGTTGCCGACGTGCGGCGCGGTCATGACGACGACCTGCCGGTGGTACGACGGGTCGGTGAGGGTCTCCTGGTAGCCGGTCATGCCGGTGGAGAACACCGCCTCGCCGAACGTCTCCCCCGCCGCGCCGTAGGACTCGCCGCGGAACGTCCGGCCGTCCTCCAGCACGAGCAGCGCCGGCGCGCTCACCACGACCCGCCCCCCGTCCCGCCGAGTGGTGGGTTCGACACCCGGAATGTCCCGCTCCACCTGCGCAACCCACCACTCGCGGGGCTGTTCGGGGTCACTGGAGCTTCCCGTCGAGGACCGTCGGGCGGCCCCGCAGGAAGGTGGCGACCACCGCGCCCGGCAGCGTGCGGCCGGCGTACGGCGTGTTGCGGGACCGCGAGGCCAGCGCGAACGGGTCGACCTCGCGGCGGGCGGCGGGGTCGACCAGGACGAGGTTCGCGGGTGCGCCGGCCGCGAGCGGCCGGCCGTGGTCGTCGAGCAGGCCGATCCGGGCGGGCCGGGTCGACATCCGGTCGGCCACGCCCGCCCAGTCGAGCAGCCCGGTCTCGACCATGGCCTCCTGCACCACGGACAGGGCGGTCTCGAGCCCGAGCATCCCCATCGCGGCCGCGGCCCACTCGCAGTCCTTGTCCTCGTGCGCGTGCGGGGCGTGGTCGGTGGCGACCGCGTCGATGGTGCCGTCGGCGAGCGCCGTCACGCAGCGCGGCGACGTCGTCGGAGGTGCGCAGCGGCGGGTTCACCTTGTAGAGCGGGTCGTAGGTGCGCGCCAGCTCGTCGGTGAGCAGCAGGTGGTGCGGGGTGACCTCGGCGGTGACGTTCCAGCCCTTGGACTTGGCCCACCGGAGGATCTCGACGGACCCGGCGGTGGAGACGTGGCAGACGTGCAGCCGCGAGCCGACGTGGGCGGCCAGCAGCACGTCGCGGGCGATGACCGCCTCCTCCGCGACGGCCGGCCAGCCCTGCAGCCCCAGCACCCCGGACAGCTCCCCCTCGTTCATCTGGGCGCCCTCGGTGAGCCGCGGGTCCTGGGCGTGCTGGGCGACGACCCCGCCGAACGCCTTGACGTACTCCAGCGCGCGGCGCATCAGGACGGCGTCGGAGACGCAGGCACCGTCGTCGGAGAACACCCGGACCCGCGCGGCCGAGTCGGCCATGGCGCCGAGCTCGGCCAGCCGCTCCCCCTGGAGCCCGACGGTGACCGCGCCGACCGGGCGCACGTCGCAGCGCCCCGCCTCGCGGCCGAGCCGCCACACCTGCTCCACGACACCGGCGGTGTCGGCGACCGGGTCGGTGTTGGCCATCGCGTGCACCGCGGTGAACCCGCCGAGCGCGGCCGCGGCGGTCCCGGTCTCGACCGTCTCGGCGTCCTCCCGACCCGGCTCGCGCAGGTGGGTGTGCAGGTCGACCAGCCCGGGAAGGGCGACCAGGCCGTCGCCGTCGACCACCTCGGCGCCCGCACGGGAGACTCCCTGGCCCACCTCGGCGACGACGCCGTCCTCGAGCAGCAGGTCGGCCGGCTCCCCACCGAGCAGCCGGACACCGGTCACGACCCATCTGGTCGGACTCGTCGTCATGCGGACACCTCTCCCTCGGTGCTGCCGGACAGCAGCAGGTACAGCACGGCCATCCGCACGCTGACGCCGTTGGTGACCTGCTCGACGATCGTCGACCGCGGCGAGTCGGCGACCTCGGCGGCGATCTCCATGCCCCGGTTCATCGGGCCGGGGTGCATGACGATCGCGTGGTCGGGGAGCTGCGCCATCCGCGCGCCGTCCAGCCCGTAGCGGCGGCTGTACTCGCGCGAGCTCGGGAAGAACGCCGCGTTCATCCGCTCGCGCTGCACCCGCAGCATCATCACGACGTCGCTCTTCGCCAGCTCCCCGTCGAGGTCGTACGACGTCGCGCACGGCCAGCTGTCGATGCCGACCGGCAGCAGGGTGGGGGGTGCGACCAGGGTCACCTCGGCACCGAGGGTGTGCAGCAGGAGCACGTTGGACCGGGCGACCCGGGAGTGCAGCACGTCGCCGACGATCGTGATCCTGCGGCCCGAGAGGTCGGTGCCCGCCGCGGTGTCGTGGCCGTTGAGCCGGCGGCGCATCGTGAACGCGTCGAGCAGCGCCTGGGTCGGGTGCTCGTGGGTGCCGTCGCCGGCGTTGACGACGGCACCCCGGATCCAGCCGGAGTGGGCCAGCCGGTGCGGTGCGCCCGAGGCGTGGTGGCGCACCACCACGGCGTCGGCGCCCATGGCCTCCAGGGTCAGCGCGGTGTCCTTGAGGCTCTCGCCCTTGGACACGCTCGAGCCCTTGGCGGCGAAGTTGATGACGTCGGCCGAGAGCCGCTTGGCCGCGGCCTCGAACGAGATCCGGGTCCGGGTGGAGTCCTCGAAGAAGAGGTTGACCACGGTGCGCCCGCGCAGGGTCGGCAGCTTCTTGATGGGCCGGTCGGCGAGCCGGGCCAGCTCCTCCGCCGTGTCCAGCACGAGCAGCGCGTCGTCGTGGGTCAGGTCGGCGGCGCTGAGCAGGTGCGGGTTCACCGGGTCACCTCGGCCGGGGCGCCGGTGCGGGGGGTGGAGTCGATGGTCACGCTGTCCTCGCCGTCCTGCTCCTCGAGGAGCACGTGGACCCGCTCGGCGAGCGAGGTCGGGAGGTTCTTGCCGACGTAGTCGGCCCGGATGGGCAGCTCGCGGTGGCCCCGGTCGACCAGGACGGCCAGCTGGACCCGGGCCGGCCGGCCGAGGTCGCCCAGCGCGTCCAGCGCGGCCCGGATGGTCCGGCCCGAGTACAGGACGTCGTCGACCAGGACCACCGTGCGGCCCTCGACCCCACCGGGCGGGAGCTCGGTGCGCTCCAGCGTCCGGGCGGGCTGCAGCCGCAGGTCGTCCCGGTACATCGTCACGTCGAGCGAGCCGACCGGGACGGTGCTGCCCTCGACCTCGGCGATCCGGGTGGCGAGCCGGTGGGCGAGCGGGACGCCACGGGTCGGGATGCCGAGCAGGACCAGGTCGTCGGCGCCCTTGCTGCGCTCGAGGATCTCGTGCGCGATGCGGGTCAGGGCCCGGCCGATGTCGGGGGCCTCGAGGACCCGGCGCTGCAGGCCCGGGTCGGGCGTGGGGTGGGCCGTCGATGCGGCCGCTGGCGTGCTGGGGGTGGGCGTCATCCGCCGACCGACCTCCTTCCCCGCCTCACTGGACGGGTCGTTAAAGGATTCCGGGTGCCGTGCGCGGCCACCGTAGCAGCGGCGCCGCCGCGGACGGCCGAGGCGTCCATCACCCGGCGCGCCCTCCGGTGGACCCGGCCGGCGGCCCCGCTGGGCCACGCCGAACGGTGGAGGTCGGGCCGCCGTCCGGACGATCTTCGTCCCCCGGCTGGCCCCATTTCCCGTGACTCTGCGTAATGTCACCCAGAGTCACCGCGATACTCGGTCGTACCGGGACCCGAGCGGGGTACGCAGAGGGACGCGGGGCAGAGATCACCCGGCGTGACGTTGCGCAGGGACCAGCGGAAGGACGGGACGTCATGGCGACCGAGTACGCACGAGCGCTCGGAGGGCGGCTGCGGGCGATCCGCACCCAGCAGGGGCTGTCCCTGCACGGCGTCGAGGAGAAGTCCGACGGCCGATGGAAGGCCGTCGTGGTCGGCTCCTACGAGCGCGGCGACCGCGCGGTCACCGTGCAGCGGCTGGCCGAGCTCGCCGACTTCTACGCGGTGCCGGTGAGCGAGCTGCTGCCGGACGGCGCGCCGCACGGCGCCGCTGAGCCGCCCCCGAGGCTGATCCTCGACCTCGAGCGGCTGCAGTCGGTGCCCGCCGAGCGGGCCGGGCCGCTGGCCCGCTACGCCGCCACGATCCAGGCCCAGCGCGGCGACTACAACGGCCGGGTGCTCTCGATCCGCCAGGACGACCTGCGCACGCTCGCGGTGATCTACGACGAGACGCCGAGCCAGCTCACCGAGCAGCTGATCACCTGGGGGGTCCTCAACGCCGAGGCCCGCCGCGCCCTGGACTGACCCCCCCCCCCCGGCACGGGGCTTGAAGGGTTCAGGACCCCGGCCGAGCCGCCGATGCCACAAGGGTGACCCAGACGACGTCCCGGACCCCGCTGGCGCCGTCGCCGGGAGCACCTGACAGCACCGCGGACGAGCTCGGACCGGACCGCTCGGTCACGCCTGCCAGGACCGGTCACGGGAGCGCGCGGCCGGTCCGGGCAGCCGCGTCCGCGGGCCTGGTGCTGCTGGCGACGGGAGTGGTGCTCGCCAACCCGACCCTGGTCCTGATCGGGCTGGGCGCGACCGCCACGGCGGTGGCCGCTCGACGGGTCCCGTTCGACCTCGCCGTGCCGGCCGGTGCGCTGGGTCTGCTCCTCCTCGCCAGCGGCGCGGGAGTCCTGGCCGGGCTCACCGGGGTCGACCTGTCGTCCCGACCGGGACTGCTCGCCGCGGCCTACGTGGTGGCCTCAGCCGCCGTGCTCACGGACGCCTGGCGACGCCCGGCGTCCACTCCCCCGTCGGCCGTCAGAGGGGCCGGATGCCTCGCCTTCGTCCCGGCCGGCGTGGCCCTGGGCACCGGGCTCCTGCAGAGCGTCAGCACGGCCGTGGCCCGCTCATGGGCGTTCTGGGGCACCGACATCGAGCACCACATGGCGATGGTGAGCCAGCTCCAGCACCACGGCGCTCTGGACTACGGCGTCTCGAGCTACCCACGTGGCCTGCACCTGCTCGCCGCGCTCGGCTCGGTCCCTGCGGCCCCCCTGGACGACCCCGCCGCGCTGCTCGGCTACGACCTGCGGCTCGTTGCGGCGCTCAGCTGGCTGTCGCTCGCCCTGATGCTGTGGACCGGAACCGCGGTCTGCCTGTACGCGGGACGTCGGCTCGGCCTGCGCCGCGGCATCCCGGAGGCGGCGGCGGTCGTCCTCGGGTGCGGCGCCCTGCTCACCAACACCTTCCTCGAGACCTTCGTCTACATGGGGGCGGCGCCGAGCCTGCTCGCCGTCGTCGCGCTGTGGGCCCTCCCCCTGGCGGCCCTGGCGGTGCCGCACCTGCTCCGGGGCGCGCTGGAGGTCGCCGTGGTCGGCGCCCTGGCCACCGCCGCCATGGCGAACCTCTGGCAGGCGCTGGTCCTCGCTCCGGTCGTGGCCGTAGCGGTCTGCCTCACCCTGGAGGCCCGTCCGCGCCGGTGGTGGCCACCGGCCAGACGGGTCGCGGGCGACCTGCGAAGGGGCGCCGCCGCCCTCCTGCTGATCGCCGCAGCGGGCGCCCTCGCCGCCGCCCCCGTCCTTCAGGTCCAGCGGGCCGGCGGTACCGGCCTGGCGGCCGCGGCGGGAGGCCTCCCGGACGGTCCGTGGCGGATGCTCGTGCCGGCTGTGCTCCTCGGCCTGCCCGTGCTCGTCCGCCTCGGCGGCCGCGCCGCGAGGCTGCACGCCGGGACGGCGATCGGGCTTGCCCTCGTGATCGTCGAGCTGCTGCGCGGCGCGGGCAACGGCCTGGACCTCGGGCAGTACTACCCGCTCAAGGGCGCCTGGTTCCTCACCGTGTTCCTGAGCCCGGCCCTGGCGCTCGCCGTCACGGCCGGGGCAGCTGCGCTGATGCGACGTACCGGCGTTGTGCTGGCCCGGACCGGGCCGGCCGCCTTCGTGCTGCGGTGCACCCTGGCCGCCCTCGTCGGTGCGCTCGCCCTGACGCTGTACCTCCCCTGGCTGATGGGCACCGGGTCGGACACCTCCGATGCCTGGAAGGCGGTCACCCCGGCCGAGGCCCGCGGCGACGGCGGCGCGGTGCCGAGCATGAGCGCGCAGCGCTACGACATCGCGGCCCGCTTCGGCACCGGGCCCAGGGTGGCGGTGCCGTACTACGTGGGCACCAGCGCCCTCTTCGACAGCCTCTCGACCCGGATCGTGTCCGAGCTGCTCACCTTCCAGACCGGCCGGCCGGCGCTGCCGGGCGATGCCCAGGACCTGTGCGCGGCGATCACCACGGTCGCAGGCGACGACGACGCCGTGGTCGTCTCCAAGCTCCCGGTGGCCCAGGTGGAGCGAGCCCTGGTCCGCGACGGCTGCCCGGGACGGGCCGCCGTGGCGCGCCTCCCGGGCGGCATCCACAACGGCGAGACCGAGACCACCCCGCACTGACCGGCGACCGGCCGCCCGGCCGCCCGGCTGTCCGGCCGTCAGGCCGTCAGGACGACAGCTGCGGCTTCAGCTCGACCAGACGCCCCAGCAGGCCGTTGACGTAGGCCGGCGAGTCGTCGGTCGACAGCGACCGCGCCAGCTCGACGGCCTGGTCGACCACCACGGCGTCCGGGATGTCGTCGCGCCAGAGCAGCTCGAAGGTCGCCAGGCGGAGCACGACCCGGTCGACCCCCGGCATCCGGTCCAGCGTCCAGCCCTGCGCGTACGTCGAGAGCAGCTCGTCGATCCGCTCGCGGTGCGCCACGACGCCCTCGACCAGCTCGACGGTGAACTCCGCCACCGGGGTCTCGGCCGACGCGATCCGGCCGGCGAGGGTCTCCAGGGGGTCGGTGCCGCGCTGGTCGGCCTCGAAGAGCACGTCGACCGCCCGCTTGCGGGCCTTGCTGCGCGCGGACACTAGCCGGTGACCCGGCCGAGGTAGCTGCCGTCGCGGGTGTCGACCTTGACCTTCTCCCCGGTGGTGATGAACAGCGGTACGGCGATCTCGGCACCGGTCTCCAGGGTGGCCGGCTTGGTGCCGCCGGTGGAGCGGTCACCCTGCATGCCCGGCTCGGTGTAGGAGATCGTGAGCTCCACAGCGGCCGGCAGCTCGACGTACAGGACGGTGCCCTCGTGCGTCGCGACCACGGCGTCCTGGTTCTCGAGCAGGTAGCCCGCCTTGTCGCCGACGGTGTCGACGGGCACGTGCAGCTGGTCGAAGGACGTCATGTCCATGAAGACGAAGTCGCTGCCCTCCTTGTAGAGGTACTGCATGTCCCGCTTGTCGACCGTGGCCGTCTCGACCTTGGTGCCGGCGTTGAAGGTCTTGTCGACGACCTTCCCGGACAGGACGTTCTTCAGCTTGGTGCGGACGAACGCGCCGCCCTTGCCGGGCTTGACGTGCTGGAACTCCACGACCGCCCATAGCTGGCCGTCGATGTTGAGCACCAAACCGTTCTTCAGGTCGTTCGTGGTCGCCACGGGGCAGAGTCCTTCGTCTCGCGTGCGGGTGGTGCCCGCTCCGACCGGCCGGGGCCGTGCCCCGGGGAGTCCGGGTGGCTCGGGCCGGGGTGGTCCGGGTGGTCAGAGGACGAGCAGGTCCTTCGGGGTGGTGGTGAGCAGCTCCGGTGCTCCGTGCGCCTGGGTGCCCACGACGAGGGTGTCCTCGATGCGGACTCCCCCGCGCCCGGGAAGGTAGACCCCAGGCTCGACGGTCACCGGTGTGCGGGCGCGAAGTCTACCGGTCGAGCGGTACCCGATCATCGGAGCCTCGTGGATCTCCAGCCCGACGCCGTGCCCGAGCCCGTGGGGGAACTGGTCCCCGTAGCCGGCCGCCGCGACGACGTCCCGGGCCGCGTCGTCGACCGCGCGCAGGTCGGCGCCGACGGACAGCGCGTGCCGGCCGGCCCGCTGGGCGCTGCGCACCACCTGGTAGACCTCCGTCTGCCAGGCGGTGGGCGGCGCTCCCACGACGACGGTCCGGGTGCAGTCGGCGTGGTACCCGCGGTACCGGGCGCCGAAGTCGATCTTGAGCAGGTCGCCGCGCGCGATCTCCCGCTCGGTCGGCCGATGGTGCGGGATCGCGCTGTGCGGGCCGGTCGCGACGATCGTGTCGAACGCGATGCCGTCGGCGCCGAGGTCGACCATCTCGCTCTCCAGCCGGCGCGCGACCTCGCGTTCGGTGAGCCCGGGCGCGACCTGGGCGAGCGTCTCGGCGAGAGCGCGGTCGCCGATGGCGCACGCCTCGCGCAGCAGGGCCAGCTCGCCGTCGTCCTTGACCACCCGCAGCTCCTCGACGGCGCGGCCGAGCGGGACCAGCTGCGGCGCGTCCGCCAGCCCGGTCAGGCCCGCATGCGCCTCGACCGTGACGTGGTGCGCCTCGTACGCCAGCCGCCGGACGCCGTCGTGCCCGGCCCGCTCCACCAGCGCCTGGGCACACTCACGCGAGACCACCAGCTCGATCCCGGGGGACTCCGCGGCCGCCTGGGACGTGTACCTCCCGTCGGTCGCCAGCACCTGCCCCTGGGCCGTCACCAGCAGGGCGGCGTTCGAGCCGCTGAACCCGGTGAGGTAGCGGACGTTGACCAGCCGGGTGACCAGTGCCGCGTCGGCGTCGACCCGCGCGAGGGCCTGCCGGAGCCGCTCGCGGCGGCCGTCGTGGCCGCTCACGCGAGCAGACCTGCCACGGCGCGCAGGGCCAGTCGGTAGGAGTCCAGCCCGAACCCGGTGACCGAGCCGGACGCGACGCCGGCGACGACCGAGGTGTGGCGGAAGGTCTCGCGAGCGGCGGGGTTGGACAGGTGCACCTCGACGAGCGGCGCGGTGCGGGCGGCGCAGGCATCGCGCAACGCGTAGGAGTAGTGCGTGAACGCAGCCGGGTTGAGGACGACCGGGACCCGCTCGTCGGCGGCCTCGTGCAGCCAGCCGACCAGCTCGGACTCGTCGTCGGTCTGCCGCACCTCCACGTCCAGACCCAGCTCGGCCCCGGTCGACGTCACGGCGGCGACCAGGTCGTCGTGCGACGCCGAGCCGTAGACCTCCGGCTCGCGGCTGCCCAGCCGACCGAGGTTGGGCCCGTTCAGGACGAGGACGCGACTCATGTGCTGATCCTCTCGAATGCCTCGGCGAGCAGCGACTCGTCCGGACCCTCCAGGCGGCCGGGCCGGCCGATGGCGTCCAGCACCACGAACCGGAGCATCGCTCCGCGGGCCTTCTTGTCCACCCGCATGGCGGCGAGCAGCTCGGGCCAGCCGGCCCGGTCGTAGGACGTCGGCAGGCCCACCGCCGAGAGCACCGAACGGTGCCGAGCCACCGCATCGGCGTCCAGCCGGCCGGCCGCGCGGGCCAGCTCGGCGGCGTAGACCAGGCCGACCGATACCGCCTCACCGTGCCGCCGCCGGAAGCCCTCGACCTTCTCCACGGCGTGGCCGAGCGTGTGGCCGTAGTTCAGCACCTCCCGCAGCCCGGACTCGCGCAGGTCCTGCGAGACGACGCCGGCCTTGACCCGTACCGCGCGCTCCACCAGCTCGCGCAGGCTTCCCGACGCCGGGTCCAGTGCAGCCGTGGGTTCGGCCTCGATCAGGTCCAGGATGCCGGGGTCGGCGACCAGGCCGGCCTTGACCACCTCGGCCAGGCCGCTGACCAGCTCCGGCCGTGGCAGCGACCGCAGCGAGTCGAGGTCGCAGAGCACTCCGGCCGGCGGGTGGAAGGCGCCGACCAGGTTCTTGCCCTCGGAGGTGTTGAGGCCGGTCTTGCCGCCGACCGCCGCGTCGACCATCCCGAGCAGGGTCGTGGGCACCAGCACGAGCCGCACGCCACGCAGCCAGGCCGCCGCGACGAACCCCGCCAGGTCGGTGGTGGCGCCGCCGCCGAGGCCGACGACCACGTCGGACCGGGTGAACGCGCGGCGGCCGAGCAGCGCCCACAGGCCGGCCGCGACATCCAGTGACTTGGCCGGCTCCCCGTCGGGCACAGCCGCCGGCACGACCTCCATCCCGGCCCCGCGCAGGGACAGCTCCGCCGCCGCGGCCTGGTCGGCCAGCGCCCGTGGGTGCACCACGAGCACCTGCCGGGCCTGGTCGCCCACGAGGCCGGGCAGCTCGTGGAGCAGTGCGTGCCCGACGACCACCTCGTACGGCGCCGCGCCACCGACCACGACCCGGGTGGCGGTGCTCACAGGCCGACCTGCCGGACGATCTCGTCGGCGACCTGCTCGGGGGTGAGGCCGTCGGTCGCGATGGTCACCGAGGCCACGCCCAGGTAGACCGGCCGGCGCTGCTCCATCAGCCGGATCCACTGCGCCCGCGGGTTGCCGAGGAGCAGCGGGCGGTCCCGGTTGAGGCCGATCCGCGAGGCGGCGTCCTTGATGCCGACGTCGAGGAAGACCACCCGCCGGCCGGCCAGGAGGTCGCGGGTGCCGGCGTCGAGAACTGCTCCCCCACCGAGGGCCAGCACGCCGTCGTGCTCGTCGAGCGCGGCGGCGACCGCCTCGCGCTCGAGCGACCGGAAGTGGTCCTCACCGTGCTCGACGAACAGGTCCCCGATGGTGCTACCGGTGGCGGCCTCCACGTCCGCGTCGGTGTCCCGCGCGGACGTGCCGAGCCGCTCGGCCAGCGCCCGGGCGGTCGCCGACTTGCCGGCACCCGGTGGCCCGACCAGGACGACCACGGGCGCCATCACCGGACCGCGAGACCCTCGAGGTAGGCCGCGGCGTTGCGCGCGGTCTCGGCGACCGAGTCGCCCCCGAACTTCTCCAGGACCGCGTCCGCCAGGGTCAGCGCCACCATCGCCTCGGCGACGACCCCGGCCGCCGGCACAGCACAGACGTCACTGCGCTGGCTGATCGCCTGCGCGGCGGCGCCGGTGGCCACGTCGATCGTGTCCAGCGCCCGGGGGACGGTCGAGATGGGCTTCATCGCCGCGCTCACCCGCAGCGGCTCCCCGGTGGTCATCCCGCCCTCGATGCCTCCTGCCCGGGCCGTACGACGGCGCAGCGACCCGTCCTCGGCGCGCTCGATCTCGTCGTGGGCCTGCGACCCGCGGCGCCGCGCGGTCCGAAAGCCGTCGCCGACGGCGACGCCCTTGATCGCCTGGATGCCCATGAGCGCGGCAGCCAGTCGCGAGTCGAGGCGGCGGTCCCAGTGCACGTGGCTGCCCAGACCGGGCGGCAGGCCGTAGGCGAGCACCTCCACGACGCCACCGAGCGTGTCGCCGGCCTTGTGCGCCGCGTCGATCTCGGCCACCATCGCCGCGCTGGCCGTCGGGTCCAGGCAGCGGACCGGGTCGGCGTCCAGCCGGTCCACGTCGCCCTCGACCGGATAGACGTCCTCGGGTGCCTCGGCGGCGCCGATGGCGACCACGTGGGACACCAGCCGGGCACCTACTGCCTGGGCGAGGAAGGCCTGCGCCAGCGCCCCAAGGGCCACCCGGGCCGCGGTCTCGCGGGCGCTGGCCCGCTCGAGCACCGGCCGGGCGTCGTCGAAGCCGTACTTCTGCATCCCGGCGAGGTCGGCGTGGCCCGGCCGCGGCCGGGTCAGCGGCGCGTTGCGCGCCTGCCCGGCCAGCTCGTCGGCCGGGACGGGATCGGCGCTCATCACCTGCTGCCACTTCGGCCACTCGGTGTTGGCGATCTGCAGCGCGACCGGACCGCCCTGGGTCCGGCCGTGCCTGACTCCACCGAGCAGGGCGACCTCGTCACGCTCGAAGGCCATCCGGGCGCCCCGGCCGTGCCCGAGCCGGCGCCGGGCCAGCGCCCGCTGCAGGTCGTCGGTGGTGATCTCCACTCCTGCCGGCAGACCCTCCAGGGTCCCGACCAGGGCAGGGCCGTGCGACTCCCCCGCGGTGAGCCAGCGCAGCATGGCCCGATCCTTCCACGCGTTCGGTCCCGGACGCGTCGACGGCCCGCCGGGAGTCCCGGCGGGCCGTCGATCCGGCTGAGCTGTGCAGCGTGTTGTCAGGCGATGGTGAGCTTCTTGGTGCCCACGACGGAGAACTTCTCCTCGCCGTACTGGAAGGCGTTGCTCGGGCCGCTGATCAGCACCACCTTGAAGTAGGTGGCGAAGACCTCTCCGGCCCTGACGTCGCTGTAGGTCTTGCCATCGACCTTGACCGTGATCGAGCTGTTGTCCGGCGCGACGCTGACCACCCGGAAGGCGTGCCGCGCGGTCGGCGTGGGCTCGGTCACGGTGCTGCCGCCGGTCGAGCCGGTGGCACCGGTGGACCCGGTCGACCCGGTTGACGTGTCGGTGGAGGTTCCGGTGGTCGTGCCCCCGGTGGTGGTGCCCCCGATGGACTCGGTGGCCTCCTGCACCAGCGGCGCGAACGGGTCGGTGCCGAAGTTGCGGGCGGTCAGCTTGGGAGCAGTCGCTGGCGCGGCCGGCTCGGCCGGTGCCGCAGGCGGCACCGGCTGCACCGACGCCGCCGGCGGGTTCGGGGCGGCCGGAGCCGGCTCGTCGCCGCCGGAGAAGAGCAGGACGTAGCCGCCCACCGAGAGCAGCGCGGCCGCACCGGCTCCCGCCAGCAGGTAGACGGTGCGGCGGCTGCTGCCGCCGGGCTCGTCGGGGGTCGGGGCCGCCGGGTCCAGGCCGTTGGAGGTCTGGAACGGGATCGTCGCGGTGTCGCTCATGATGTCTGCTCCGGTCTCACTGGGCCGTGGTGGTGCTGGTCGTGGTCGTGCCTGCCGCCCCGGTCGTCCCGGTCGCGCCCGCAGCAGCCGCAGGTGCGGCGGTCGCCGGCGCCGCCACGAAGACCCGGCCGCTGATCGAGAGCGCGAGCTCCCCGGCTGTCCCGGACGTTGCCGGGGTGCCGGAGTTCGCCTCCGGCGCCGCCAGCGTGAAGCCGGTGACCAGGAAGGACCGCTGCAGCTTCTCCAGCTTGTTGACGAACTGCTCCAGCTCGAAGTAGCTGCCGGAGGCCTTGACGGTCAGCGCCACCTGGTAGAGCCCGCCGGCGGCCGGAGTCCCGGTCGTGACCGGCGCTCCCGCTGCCACCATCGGCGTCGGGGTAGCCGGCGCCAGGCTTGCCAGGGTGATCCCGGCCTCCTTGCCGGCTGCCGAGAGGTCCCGGATCAGCGTCGGCAGGGCCGGGTTCTCCGGGATCTGCTGGCGGACCTTGGCCAGGGTGGCCTTCTGCGCGGGCAGCTCGGCCGACTGGGCCTTGAGCACCTCGAGCTTCTGCACCAGCCGGGCGTTGGCCTGCTCCTGCTTGGCGGCCTTGGTGGTCAGGTCGGCGGCCTCGCTGCGCTTCGGCGCGACCAGCAGGAACCAGGATCCGACCAGGATGGTTGCGACCGTGAGGACCGCGATCGCGGACCACTTCTGGGTCGAGGACATGTCAGCTGCCCGCCTTCGGGGTCCAGCGCCCGGACAGGGCGTCGTCAGTCAGCGTCACGGTCGAGGAGAACTTGACCGCGTTGTCACGGTCGCCCACGGCCTCGACGGTCGAGTCCGAGAAGTAGGGCGAGGTGTAGCCCTTCTGCTTGGCCAGCGACTCGAGGAACGCGGCGAGGTCGTTGTGCCGGTAGGCCCGGCCCTCGAAGGTCACCGTGCCCAGGCCCACCGGGGTGAGCGGGTCCGGCGCGACAACCGGCGCGCCGGCCACCTGGTCGACGTTCTGGCTCACGGTCATGGTGGTGAGCCAGACCCGCTTGGGGATGGTCAGGCTGAGGTCGTTGAGGACGTACGACCAGCGCACCTCCTGGCCCATCGCCTGCGAGACCTGCGCCTGGGCCGCCTCGACCTGGGCGATGACGAGGGGCACCTCGGCGTACTTCGCGGTCTGCGCCTGGAGCTGGGTGGACCGGGCCGTGCTCGCGTCGAGCTTCTGCTGGGCCTGGTCCACGTCGTGGCCGGCCGCGACGAACAGCAGACCGGCGACGGCGAGGGAGGCGACCGCGGCCGCGGCCAGCCCGCCACGGAGCTTGCGCACCGTGCGGGCCTCCGCGATCTCCGGCGGCAGCAGGTTCACCCGTGGCGTCGCGGCCAGGGCGGACTGGGTGACGGTGCTCATGATGCTGCTCCAAGGGCGAGGCCGACGGGGACGGCGGCCAGGGGCTCGACGAAGGCAAGCTGCTCGGGCGAGAGGCCGGTGTTGCCGACCTGGAGGCTCGAGATCGGGGTGCCGACCTCGACCGGGCAGCGGGTGACGGTCTGCAGACGGGCGGCGAGGCCGGTGAGCCGGGCGCCGCCGCCGGTGAGGACCAGCCGCGAGATCGCTGCCGAGCCGCTGGAGGCGAGGTAGTAGTCGAGCGAGCCGCGGACCTCGTCGACGAACGCGGCACTGACCGCGTCGACGACCCGCGCAGCCGCTTGGGTGGCCGCGACGTCCTCCGGTCCGCCGGTGCCGAGCTGCTGCTTGATCGCCTCGGCCTCCTCCTGCGGGACCCCGAGCCGCTCGGCCAGCGCGTCGGTGACGTCCTGGCCGCCCATGAGCAGGATGCGGACGAACCGCGGGACCCCGCCCTCGTGGACCACGATGTTCGCCACCCGGGCGCCGACGTCGACCAGCGCCTCGACCTGGCCGCTGAGGCCGAGGTGGTCGGCGTCGGCGACGGAGCGGATGACCGCGAAGGAGGCCAGGTCGACCATGGTGGGCGACAGGCCGGCCTTCTGCACGGCGGCGAGGTTCGACCGGACCATGTCGCGGGATGCCGCGACCAGCAGACCCCGAATGGTGCGGGTGCCGTTGGCGCCGGTCAGCTCCTCGAGCGGGTGGAAGTCCAGCAGCGCGTGCTCGACCGGCATCGGCACGAGGTCCTGCACCTGGAGCTCGAGGGACTTCTTGAGCTCGTCCAGCTCCATCCAGGGCAGGTCCACCTGGCGCACGATCACCTTCTGGTTCGCGACGCCGATGACGACCTTCTTGCTGCTGAACTTGGTGTGTGCCCAGAGCTGCTTGATCGCCGAGGCCACGACGTCGGGGTCGACGACCTCACCGTCCCGCACGGCGCCCTCGGGCAGGGCCACCTGTCCGAACTTCTCGACGGTCACCTGGCCCTTGCCGAACGACAGTTCGGCGGCGCGGACGCCCGAGGTCCCGATGTCGAGACCGATGGCGGATCGACCTGCCACAGCGATTCCCTCCCCCAGGCGGCGGTGTGCCGCGTGGTGACCCCAAGCGGGGTCTGTCAAGAGAGGGGATCGGTACGTGCAGGGGGTGGCTTGAGCCCCAACCTTCAGCCGAGCACGGCCCCGAGGTAAAGGTCTGCCAAAGCGTCGCCGGCCAGGATGGCCAGCAAGGCCCCGGCGAGCATGAACGGCCCGTACGGGATCATCGACCGCCGACCGGCTCGGCGCACGAGCATCAGCGAGCCGCCCCACAGGGCGCCCAGGAGGAAGCCGAGGAACGCTCCGGTCACGAGCTCGGCCCAGCCCAGCCAGCCGAGGTACAGACCTAGGACGCCGGCGAGCTTGACGTCACCGAAGCCCATACCCCGCGGGTAGGCCAGGGCGAGCAGGAAGTACAGGCCGTACAGGGCGGCCATGCCCACCGCGGCGTGCAGCAGCCGGCGCCAGTCCTCCCCGACCACCGCCGCCAGGAGCAGGAGGGCCGAGGCGACGACGTACGACGGCAGCACGATCACGTTCGGCAGCCGCTTCACGTCGATGTCGATCAGCGCCAGCGCGACGCCGATCACGCCCAGGTAGAGGAAGGCCGGCAGGCTGGCCTCCGCGCCGATCCGCAGGGTGAGCACCACGAGCACGACCGAGGTGAGCACCTCGACGAGCGGATAGCGCCGGCTGATCGGCGCGGAGCAGTCGCGGCAGCGACCGCGGAGCAGCAGCCAGCTGAGCACCGGGATGTTGTCCCGCGGCCGCACCGGTTCACCGCACGAGGGGCAGTGCGAGCCCGGTCGGACGACCGACTCGCCTCGTGGAACCCGCCAGATCACGACGTTGAGGAACGACCCGACCAGCAGACCGAGCAGTGCCATGACGACGACCAGCACCGTCGTCACGCTGCTCTCCCCTTCGTCGTGCCAGCCACTGGCTCATGACGCCGTAGCGCGGTCGGTCCGCAGGCCGCCGCCATGCTAGTGCGTCGGCGGCGGCCCGCAGGTGATCGACCGGGTGGCCTGACAGCCAGAGCCGTCAGCTCTTGATGTTGGCGGGTGTCGGGACCTCGCCGGTGTAGTTGGAGGCCCAGACAGCGTTGGTCCACTGCGGGAAGTACGGCGGGGACGCGTACTTCAGCCGCTTGTCGTAGCGGTAGTCCTTGAGGTAGCCGTAGGTCGCGCTGCCCTGGCCCACGACGCCGCGCCACTTCTGGGCGATCGAGCCACGGACGTAGAGCTTGCCCTGGTAGCTGCCCCGGTTGTAGGTCTCGACGAAGAAGCTGTGCTGCAGCGTCTGGATGGAGCCGGAGATCTGGATGCCGTTCGACGGGAAGGGCGCGTTGCCGTTGTCCACGTCGTTGTAGCGGTGCGGCCAGGCGGAGACCTCGCTGGGGCTGTTCTTCCAGCCGTAGTTGGCGCTGCTCTTGGCGCACTTGCTGGAGTTGCTCTCCTTGCACTCCCAAGTGTCCACCCAGGGGTGGAAGACGCCCACCGAGTTGCACGCGACCAGGCCGAGCATGTCGCTGCCGGCGATGCCGTCGGCCAGCACCAGGTCACCCGTCACGGTGATGGTGTTGGACGTGGCCAGTGTGACCCGGCCCTTGAGCGTGCCCTCGACGTAGGCGTTGCCCTGTCCGCAGTACCGGGTCTGCTCGGTCATGTTGAGGTCGTACTGGTACTCGTACTGGCTCGAGGACGGGCCGTTGTACGTCCCGAGCGGGAGCCCGTCGCCGATCTCCCCCGACTTGCACTGGTGCAGGCCGCTGACGCCGTCCTTGACGTAGATCACCTGGTCGGTCGGCACGTTGACGGTGGCCGGGAACGGGTTGTTCCCGCCGCAAGCGGCAGTGGTCTGCGACTCCTTGCTCCAGACCGTCATGGTGCCGTTGGCGTTGAACTTGATCCGGGTGGCGCCGCGGTACTGGCAGCCCGGGTAGTTCTGGAACTCGTCGCTGTTGTCCGGCAGGTACTTGGGGTCGGAGTAGGTCGGGAAGCTGGAGCCGTAGTCGGCCCCGTTGCCGGTGCGGTCGCAGTTCCCATAGGTGCTCGGCTGACCGGCGACGGCGTTCTTGCACTTCGGGTCCGAGGTCTCCATACCGCCGGCGAACTTCGGCTTGACACCGCTCAGGTTCGTCATCAGCGGGGTGTCGTTGGTGTGGGCAGGCCCGTCCAGGGTGTCACCGCCGATGAAGGTGATCTCCACGCAGCCGGAGCCGTTGGTCTTGCGGCCGTTCCACCAGTAGCTCGGAGCAGCGCGAGGGCATACCACTCGGGTAGAAGTGCACGTTGTCCGGGTCGGCGTCCTCATGGTCGGTGTAGTACAGGAACTGGGTCGAGCCGCCGCGGCCGACACCGACCTGGAGGGTACGGGTGGTCCCGCCCACCTTGCCGGTGGAGGTCACCTGCACCACGCCGTCGCTGTTGAGCATCGAGGTGTCGATGTCGTAGTGGTAGGAACCGAGCGACGGGTTGCCCGAGTCCAGCGGCTTCCAGCCGGCCTTCGTCGCGGTCGTCCAGCCGCAGGTGTTCGTGCCGGTGTTCGGGCCCCTTCAGCGCGACGTTCGCGCAGTCCACCGGGGTGCGGGCGTAGTTGTCGTTGCGGTTGAGGTAGCCGATGTAGTCGTCGACTCCGGCCTGGGCCGCGGCAAGCGCGCCGTTCCAGTCCTGGTCCTTGCGGGAGGACTTCTGGGTGTCCAGCGCGTAGCCGAGGCCGGCGAAGGCGAACATGCTGGCGATCAGCATGCTCCCGACGACGAGCACCATGCCGACACCGTCGTCGCCGGACGGCCGGCGTCCCCGCAAGAGTGTGGGCAGGCTCATGTCATCCCTCGTTCTCGGCGCGCACGACGGCGTCGTGGTTGGGCAGGGCGATCCGCAGCACGTAGGTCGTGCCGTCGCTGAACCGGGTCTTCTGCTGAGAGACGGTGACGGAGACGTCGACGGCGTCGACGACCTCGAGCTGGGCCGCGGTCAGAGGTGGCACCGGTGAGCGGAACACCCAGGGCGTCGTAGTACCTGAACAGCGGCGCACCGGAGGTGACGACGCCGCGGGCGAGCACCTTGGTGCTGGTCGCGCAGGTGGGCAGCAGTTCGGGTCGCAGTAGATGAAGGCCTTGCTGGTCCCGACCCGCGGCAGCGGCTTCTGGGCTGTCTGGGTGAGGACCCCGCCGGCGACCTTGTAGGTCACCTTGGTCGGCCCGATCGTGTTGTTCGGGTTGTCGATGTTCGCGTAGAACTGGATCAAGTTCGGCGTAGCCAGGATGAACGCCGCCTCGGTCGAGCTACTGGTGTCGTAGAGCTGGCTCGGCAGGATCGCGGTGCGCAGGCTCCTGCTCATCGCCGAGATCGCGATCTTGGCGTCCTGGGTCTCCACCAGCCGGGCGTTGGTGCTGCCGACGCTGCGGATCGAGGTGATGTACAGCGTGCCGCACGCGATCAGCAGGATGCTGAACACCATCATCGAGACGGCGATCTCGACGATCGAGGTCCCGGAGTCGGGTCGCTCCCGGAGCCGGCGCAGGCGGTGGAGAGGCATCAGGTCACCTCGAAGGTCTGGGTGGTGACGCCGGCGAACGTCGGTGTCAGGGGTTCGGTCCACGACTTGGACAGGTACGTGGCGGACAGCTGCCACTGGCCGTACGGGATCGAGACCAGCACCTTGCCGTCGGCTGCGCTGGTGCCGAGGACCAGGGTCTTGTCGTAGGTGGTGCAGGACGTGCTGGTCGCGGTCACGACGACGCCGCCGACCGGAGTACCGGTCGAGGTCGCCACGGTCAGGGCGACCGGGGCCAGCGTGGCCTGGACGCTCCCCAGCGCGCCCGGGGCCATGACCACCGGCGTGCCGCGGTTGCCCCCGGTCGGCGAACCAGCCGGGTCGGAGTCGGGGCAGCCGCCGGCCCACGCGGCGTACCCGTTGGTCGTCGGCCACAGGCCGGTGACCCGGGTGGTGGCAGAGGACGAGGTGAAGGTCTGCCGGGACGAGGCCACCGGCACGTTCGGCTTGACGTAGTTGACCGCGGGCAGCGGGCTGGCGATCGGGTAGCCCGCCTGGGCGGTCAGGGTGATGTCCATGCTGGCGGCCTGGTCGTACGTCATGGACGACCGCGCGAGCGAGCCGGCGGAGACCACGACGCTCTTGGTCGAGCTCTGGACACCGGTCTGGTCCACCCAGCCCGGCTGGTTCAGCAGCAACGAGTAGGTGCCGGCCGTCCCGACCTGGAACACGGCACAGCCGGAGGCGTCGGTGACCTGGCTGAAGCCACCGCCCGGGCCGCTGGCCGAGATCGGCACGCCCACCGTCGCCAGGCCGGCGGCGTTCTGCACCTTCATGGCGATGAAAGCGGTGCTCAGGTTGTCCAGCGTGCCCTTCGGCGGGGTGAGCAGCGTGGTGGCGCGGACCGGCTTGACCGTCGCCATCCGCGGCCAGGTGACCTGGACGTTGACCCGCAGGCTGGGGTGGTTGACCAGGCTGCCGCCGTCGCAGGCGCTCGTACCGTTGCCGGTCGGCAGCCACTCGACCTGGCGACGGACGGTGAAGCTGGTGCCGTCGACGACGCTCGGACCGGTGCCGGTACAGCGGGTGCGGGTCGGTCACCGTGCCGGAGCCGGCGATCACCGCGACGTCGGCGTCGGAGGAGAAGAACTGGTTGCGGGTGATCTCGACCTCGCGGGCGGCCAGGTTGGAGGCGGCCACCCGCTGGCGCGCGGACTTGGACACCCGCAGCGCGTCGGTCAGGGTGAGGCCGACGGCACCGGCCAGCACCATGAGCACGGTGCAGGCGAGCATCACCTCGATGAGCGTGAAGCCGCTGTCGACGTCCGGGGTGCGCCGCGGGCTCAGCATGTCCCGTTCTCCAGTCCGTTGGCCGCCGAGTAGCGGAAGTTCTTGACCGCGCCAGCCGGGTCGGTGAGCGACACGCACCAGCCGGTCGGGTTGGTCGAGTCCGCTCGACGCACCCGAGGTCGGTGCGGCCGTGCCCTTGGTCAGATCGACGACCGCCGTGTAGGTCCCGTCGGTGAGGGTCGCCTTGCCCGGGTTGACGGTGAGGTCCAGCACCAGGCCGGTGCCGCCGTCGACGTAGTAGGTCGCGACCTCCTTGCCGAGGTTCGAGACGTCGGTCTTGGTGGTGGCGTCGTGCGCCTTGGCCCGCTGGCTGAGGAAGACCGGGACGGCGATCCCGGCGAGAGTCGCCGATGACGATCATCACGACGAGCAGCTCGATCAGGCTGAAGCCGCGGTCCGACCCGGTCGGTCGGTGGCGCGTCCGTCGGCAGCACGTCGGTCTCCTCTCGCGGTCCGGCAGCGTCTGGTTGTTTCGGCGTCGGCCGGCGCCGCCTTGAGGTGGCCGGCGAAGCACAGGTGGGGCGGTCACCCGCTCGGGTGACCGCCCCGCCTGTGGTTCAGGTCGCGCTCGGGTCCGGGGTTGCCGGCCGAGCCCGGTTCGTCACTCGGGTCAGCAGGAGGTGGTCGAGAGACCGTTCTGCGCCGAGTAGTAGACGTTCGACAGGGTGCCGGCACCGGCGGTGAGCGGCAGGCGCGACGCACCAGTCGGTGTCGTTGGTGCGGCCGAGAACACCGGCGTGCCCATCTTGTTGCTCTGCTTGCCGATGTCGCTGCCGTTCAGGGTGTACGCGGCCGGCAGTGGCGGTCACGGTCGGAACGGCGGTGTTGTCGACGAAGTAGGTGGCGATCTCCTTGCCGATCGTGGACACGTCCGACTTGGCGGCGGTGTCCACGGCCTTCTTCCGCTGGTTCAGGAAGACGGGGATGGCGATGGCGGCGAGGATACCGATGATGATCATCACGACGAGGAGCTCGATCAGGGTGAAGCCCTGGTCCTTCTCCTCCGCCGACTTGCGGATGCGAGCGAGCATGTGATGCTCCGTCCTTTCAGGACCGATTCCGTGAACCGCGCCGCCGGTCCCTCGCGGCACCCGGGTGGGTGCCGGCCGAGGCAGCTGGGCGGACCGCGCAGGTGCGCGGCTCCCTGGCTTTGCGACCCCGTCTCTCGACGGGTGTGCCGTGTCTGGCCGGTGCGGCTCGTTGACAGTGAGATGTTCGGCCCGAGCACGCGGGCACTTGAGTGCTGGACCGGCATTTCTCCAGCCGTCCCCCCAACGGCCTCATACGTTCGGAGGGTGCCGGCCCCGATGGGGCCGGCACCCTCCGGTGACGGTCGTTCTGAGCCGCGGACGGCTACTTGATCATGTTGAAGACGCTGAAGATCGGCATGTAGAGCGCGATGATCATCGACCCGATGATCCCGCCCAGTACGGCGATCATCAGCGGCTCGATCAGGGAGGTGAGTGCCTCGGTGGTGGCCTCGACCTCCTGGTCGTAGAAGTCCGAGATCTTGTGCAGCATCTCGTCCAGGGCGCCGGTGTCCTCACCGACCGACATCATCTGCACGACCATCGGCGGGAAGACCGCATGGGCCTCCAGCGGGCGCGACAGCGTCTCACCGCTGCGCACGCTCTCCTCGACGTCCTGGATGGCCCGCTCGAGCACCACGTTGCCGGTGGTGCTGGAGACGATCTCGAGCGCCTGCAGGATCGGGACGCCGGAGCGCATCATGGTGCCGAGGTTGCGGCTGAACCGGCTCAGCGCGATCTTCTGGACCAGCGTCCCGAAGACCGGTGCCTTGAGCTTGAGCGGGTCCAGCGCGTTCCGGACCACCATCTTGTTCTTGACCTTCGGCCAGGTGATCACGAAGACGACCAGGCCGACCGCGCCGATCGGCGCCATGTACTTCATCGCGTCGCTGAGGAAGACCAGGATCCGGGTCGGCGCCGGCAGCTCGCCGCCCAGGTCCGCGAACATCTTGGCGAAGATCGGCACGATGAACAGCAGCATGCCGACCACGGCAAGGATCGCGATGACGAACACGACGACGGGGTAGGTCATCGCTGCCTTGACCTTGCCGCGCAGCTTGACCTCGGCCTCGTAGTTCTCGGCCAGCTGGAGCAGCACCGCGTCGAGGAAGCCGCCGACCTCGCCGGCGCGGATCATGTTGACCATCAGCGGCGGGAACGCCTTGGGGTGCTTCGCCATGGCCGAGGACAGCGCCTGGCCGGTCTCGACGTCGTTGCGGACCTCGCCCACGACCCGGCCGAGCTCCTTGTTCTCGCTCTGCTCGGACAGGATCGTCAGGGCGCGCAGCAGCGACAGGCTCGAGTTGATCATGACGGCGAACTGCCGCGACATGACAGCCAGGTCCTTGAGCTTGATCCGGCCGCTCAGACCCGGGATCTTGATCTCGGTCTTCATGCCGGCGTTCTTCTTCTCCGAGATCTGCAGCGGCGCGTAGCCCATGCTCTTCAGCCGCTGCACCACCGCGGCCTGCGAGTCGGCCTCGAGCTGCCCGGAGACGATCTTGCCGCGCCGGTCCCGGACGGAGTACTGGAACGTGAGTGTCGCTGCCATGGTCTGTCAGTCCTCAGGATCGGCCGGCGAGGCGGTTGAAGTCCTCGATGTGGTGACACTTCTCCAGGCCGGTCTCGTAGCTGATCCGGCCGTTCATCACGAGGTCGGCGAGGTGCTGGTCCATCGTGTGCATGCCGTGCTTCGCGCCCGCCTGCATCGCCGAGTAGATCTGGTGCGTCTTGCCCTCACGGATGAGGTTGCGGATGGCCGGGGTGGCCACCAGCACCTCGGTGGCGACGGCGCGGCCGCGGCCGTCCGCGGTCTTGGCCAGCGTCTGGCAGACCACGCCCTGCAGCGCGCCGGCCAGCTGCACCCGGACCTGCTGCTGCTGGTGGGCCGGGAAGACGTCGATCACGCGGTCGATCGTCTGCGCGGCGTCCTGCGTGTGCAGGGTGGCGAAGACCAGGTGGCCGGTCTCGGCGGCGGTCAGGGCCACCGAGATGGTCTCCAGGTCGCGCATCTCGCCGACCAGGATGATGTCGGGGTCCTGGCGCAGCACGTGCTTGAGCGCGTTCGCGAACGACCAGGTGTCCTCGCCGACCTCGCGCTGGTTGACGATGCACTGCTGGTGGCGGTGCAGGAACTCGATCGGGTCCTCGACCGTCATGATGTGCTCACGCCGGGTGCGGTTGGCCAGGTCGATCAGCGACGCGAGGGTCGTCGACTTGCCCGAGCCGGTCGGGCCGGTCACCAGGACGAAGCCGCGCGTCAGCTGGGCGAAGTTGGACACCGAGGCGGGGACGCCCAGGTCCTCGAGCTTCTTGATCTCGAACGGGATGACGCGGAAGGCCGCGCCGAGCGCGTCCCGCTGCCGGTAGAGGTTGACCCGGAACCGGGCCCGGCCAGGGACGCTGTAGGCGAAGTCGAGCTCGAGGTTCTCCTCGAACTTCTCCCGCTGCTTCTGGGTCAGGGCCGCGTACATGACCCGCTGGATGACCGGCGGGGTCAGGATCGGCTGGTCCTCGATCGGCATCAGCTCGCCGCGCAGCCGCACGCTGGGCCGGGCGCCCGAGGTCAGGTGCAGGTCCGAGCCACCGGAGTCGAGCACCACCATCAGCAGGTCGTTGAGGTTGATCTCCTCGCCCTCGGCGCTGTCCTCCGTGGAGGTGCGCAGGTAGGCGGACTCAGGTGCCTCGGAGTCGGCGATCCCGACGACGGCGTCGCCGCCCTCGACGTCCACGACGCTGGCGGCGTACGACTCGGCGACAGGTGCTGCCGCGACCGGCTCGGCGTACGGGGCCTGCTGCGGCACGACAGCGGCCGGGGCCACCGGGGCAACCGGCTCGACCTGCGCCACCGGCTCGACCGGGACGACCTGCTGGAGCGGAGACACCGGTGCGGCGACCGGCGCGGCCGGCTCCAGCGTGTACGGCGACGGCGCGTCCAACGGCCCGGCCGACAGGGTCTCGGCGGCCGGCACCGGCTCAGGGGCGGGCGCCGGGACCGGCGCCTGGGCGGCGCCGAAGGGCGACGCGCCCGGCTGCTCGGCCACGAAGGAGTAGGTCCACCCGCCGGCGGGGTCCTCCGGCGCGACAGAGGGGACCGCGGCAGGAGCGAACGCTCCCGGCTCGGACGGCTCCTGCGCCTCCGGCTGGTATCCGGACGTTTCCACCTGATGCCCCTCTCGGCCTCTGCACCGCACGTGTCGTACGGCACCTCTGCAGGCTTGGATCGGACGGGAGGGCCCGGGCCTTGAGCGCGGCGGGCCACCTTGAGCAAGTCTTGGTCCTCGGCGGCGCCGGTCCAGCGGCCCTTCAGACGACGACGCGCAGGATCTCGTCGAAGGACGTGACCCCGGCCAGGACCTTGTCCATGCCGTCCTCTCGCAGTGTCCGCATGCCCTGCTCACGGGCCACGTTCTCGATGACTGTCGCGGAGGCCTTCTCGACGGCGAGCCGCTCGACCTCCTCGCTCACGACCATCACCTCGTGCAGCGCCAGGCGGCCCTTGTAACCGGTCTTGGCGCACACGGAGCAGCCGGCCGGGCGGAACAGCTCGGGCAGGGGCTCGCCGTCGTTCCACGGGAAGCGGGCCGCCACGAGGGACTCCGCCGTCGGGGTGTACGCCTCCTTGCACTTCGAGCACAGCTTGCGGGCCAGGCGCTGGGCCAGCACGGCGTCCAGCGCCGAGCCGACCAAGAACGGCTCGATGCCCATCTCGGTCAGCCGGCTGACGGCCGACGGTGCGTCGTTGGTGTGCAGCGTCGAGAGCACGAGGTGACCGGTGAGCGCCGCCTCGACGGCGATCTGACCCGTCTCGTGGTCGCGGATCTCACCGATCAGGACGATGTCGGGGTCCGAGCGCAGGATGGAGCGGAGGGCGGAGGCGAACGTCAGCCCGGCCTTGTTGTTGGTCTGCACCTGGTTGATGCCGGGCAGCCGGTACTCGACCGGGTCCTCGACCGTGATGACGTTGACCTCGGGCTTGCTGACGATGTTCAGCGTGGCGTACAGCGTCGTCGACTTGCCGGAGCCGGTCGGGCCGGTGACCAGGATCATCCCGTACGGCTTGGTGAAGCTGCGCGAGTAGCGCTCGAAGTTGGCGTCGGAGAACCCCAGGTCGGTCAGGTCGAGCCGGGCAGTGGAGTTGTCCAGGATGCGCATGACGACCTTCTCGCCCCACACCGTGGGCAGGGTCGCGACCCGCAGGTCGACCTTCTTGCCGTGCGCGTTCACCGACAGCCGGCCGTCCTGCGGGATCCGCCGCTCGGCGATGTTGATGTCGGCCATGATCTTCAGCCGGCTGATCACACCGGACTGGATCGCCTTCGGCGAGCGCATCACCTCGTGCAGCACGCCGTCGATGCGGAACCGCACCCGCAGGTCCGTCTCCGCCGGCTCGAGGTGGATGTCCGAGGCCCGGTCCTGGATGGCCTGAGTGATGAGCAGGTTGACGTACTTGACGATCGGGGCGTCCTCGACGATCTCCTTGACCTTGGAGAGGTCGTCCTCCTCGTCCGCCTGGTCCATGACGCTGGTGAGGTCGTCCAGGTCGGAGTCGTTGCGGTAGTACCGGTCGATGGCCGCCGCGAGGTCAGCCCGGGTGGCCACGACCGGCTTGACCTCCATGCCCGTGATCGACTTGATGTCGTCGATCGCGAACACGTTCGCCGGGTCGACCATGGCGATCAGCAGGCGGCCGTCCTCGAACCCGATCGGCATCGCGGAGTGCCGCCGGCAGACCGGTCCGGGGACCCGGGCCAGGGCAGAGCCGTCGACCGCGAAGTCGGCCAGGTCGACGAAACGCAGCCCGATCTGGGTGGCCAGTGCGGACACCAGCTGGGACTCGGTGAGCACGCCCTGCTCGATGAGGACCCGCCCGAGCGCGCGACCGGCGCGTTCCTGCTCCTCGTAGGCGGCCTCGAGCTGGGTAGGGGTGACCAGCCCGCCTTCGAGCAGGATGTCGCCCAGCTGCTTCACGCGTCGTCCCTTCGCAAGAGCCTCGGATCGCTCCCCAGACCATCGGGCGGGAAGCGCTGATCCTGTAGCGAATACAACCGCCGATCGGGTGTCACCAGTGCGCGAGCAGCGCGGCGACCTGACCGATGGCCCGAGCCAGCGCGGAGTCGGCCGGCAGCACTTCCTCGTGCCCGTCCGACAGCACCACCGTGACGCGGACCGGGGGGTCCGGACGCCGGTGCCGACCGACGAGGGAGGCCCGACGGGCCAGCTCGCGCAACCCCGCCACGGCTAGACCCGGACGGCCGCGGCCTCGACCTCGTCGAGCACCGCGTAGAGCAGGGCGAGGAGCACGTTCTTGACCGACTCCTTGTCCGTCGCGTCGCAGGTCAGCACCGCGACGTCCGACGGGACCTCGAGCTGGGCACGGACGCGCTCCACCAGGGCATGGTCGTCGCCGGCGGCGCGGTTGAGCGCGACGACGTACGGGACGCGCGCCATCGTGCGGAACGCCTCGAGGATGCTGCTCGCCTCCTGCACCGACTCCTCGCGCTCGGCGTCGACGAGCAGCAGGTAGCCGATCATGCCCTCGCCGAGGATCTCCCACATGAAGTCGAAGCGGTCCTGCCCCGGAGTGCCGAACAGGTAGAGCACGAGGTCACGGTCGATGGTGATCCGGCCGAAGTCCATCGCCACCGTCGTCTCGGCCTTGCGCTTGCGGGTCCCGTCGGTGACCCCGCGCTCGGTGGAGAGCACGGTGATCTCGCTGATGGTGCGGATCAGGGTCGTCTTGCCGGCGGCGAACGGGCCGGTGACGACGACCTTCACCGCCTGGCCCCCTCGGCGGCGGGCGCGTGCGGGTGCCATCAGAGTCCTCTCACACCGGCGATGAGCCGCAGCATCAGGCTGCGGTTGACGTTCGGGTCGCGCTCGATCACCGAGCCCGACGTGTCCGGCGCGGTCACGGTGGCGCCGACGACCTCACCGACCGTCGCGGACGGTCCGGCCTGGACCGGCACCGTGCGCAGTCCGGGTGCGGTGCCGCTGCCGTGCTCGTCGAAGTCGGCCTGCCGCTTGGGCAGGAACGGCTCCGGCCGCGGCGGGACGACGTCCTGCGGCACGTGCGCGCCCCCGAGCATGCTCGCGGTCGCCAGCTCGCGCTCGCCGTCGGTGGTGGACTGGTCCTCGTCGGCGACCTCGTGGTGGGACGCCGACCCGCCGTCGGCGACGACCTCGGCGGACCCGGCGTCGTCGCCGGGCGCAGCACCCTCGGCCGGCTCCTGGACCGGGACGAACGGCTTCCCCTCGAGGGGCGCCAGCAGGTTCTGCCGACGGACGACGACGGCCACGTGGTCGTCGCTGCCCTCCTCCCCCTCCGCCGGACGTACGTCGAGCAGGCCGCGTTCGACCAGGGCCGCGAGCGTGGAGACGACGGCGTACTGGCCGCTGCCGGTGAGGTCGACCAGGTCACCGACGCTTCGCCGACCGTCGACCAGTGCCAGCAACGACCACTCACCGCGGCTGACCTTCGGCTCGGCCGGAAGGACGACCGGCATGGCCAGCACAGCGGTGGGCGACGGCACGATCTGGGACACGGTCTCCCACGTGGTGCGCCGCGCCTCGGTGTCGGCCAGGACGCTCTCGACCGACAGGGCGACGCCGACGTCGTCCGGGTTGGTCTCGTCCACCACGAAGGCGAACTCGCCCTCGGTCCAGCGCAGCAGGTCGAAGACCGCGTCGACGGCCTGGTCGGTTGCGGCGTGCCGCAGCAGCTCGTCGTCGACCGCCTGGTGCTCGAGCAGCGCCCGGACGACACCGAGACCCTCCCCGGCCGTCGCGGCCTCCACCGCTGCGCTCAGGGCGTCGTCGTCGACCCGTCCGCTGCCCACGAGTCGGCGTGCCAGCGGCTGCCGCGAGCTGTCGGCGGAGGCGCCGGTGATCTGGCCACCGGCGAAGAACACCACGCCGTCGGTGCCGTCCTGGGCCAGGTGCAGGCCACCGGTCTTCTTGGTGAAGCTCAGCAGCTGGAACATGTCCGGCAGACTGAACGCGTCGAGCGAACCTTCCAGCTTCATGTCAGCTCCAGCTCGGCGACTCGGTGGTCGCACCCTCCGGCTGCGGCGCCACGACCTGCAGCGGCAGCGACCCGAACGGCTCGGTGGCGACCCGTTCGTACGACATCTCGGCCCGGAGCGCGGCACCGACCGCGGCGGCCGCTCGTCGGACCTCGAAGAGCATCAGGCCGACCTTGGCGCCCTTGGCCGCGACCGCGACCAGCACGGCCTCGTCCTCGGCGGAGACGAGGAAGACGGTGCCGTCCTCGCCCTCGACGTACACCTGGGACAGCTCGCCCCGGCCGAGTCCCTCGGCGGCCCGCTCCCCCAGCGAGAGCAGTGCGGCGCTCATCGCGGCCACCCGGTCCTCGTCCATCGCAGCGGGCAGCGCGGAGGCCATGGCGAGGCCGTCGAAGGAGACGACCGAAGCGGCCTCGATCTCAGGGACCTGGCCCACCAGCTCGGTCAGGATGAGGTCCAGGCGGGTGGACCGGCTCAGGCCGGTCGCCGCGTGGGCCCCCACGCTGTCGCTCTGGGTGCCGCCGTACGCTTCGCTCATCGTCCACCTCGCGCCGCTGCCTCGGGCCTTCGCCGCCCGCTGTCGTCCCTGACCCATCGGCGGAACTCCCCGATTGCTTGAGCGGCGTCCGGCCGAGGCCGGGTCACCCGGTCGGCCGAACCCTTCGGGCGCTGCCTCAGGCGTGCAGGACGCGCTCGCCGGCAGCCCGCAGGACGGGCACCAGGTCCCCGGGGTCGGCGTCCGCCCCGGTCATGAGCAGCACCTGCAGCGCGCCCTGGTGGACCAGCAGGTCCAGCCCGTCCAGGACGGTCGCGGAGCGGGCCAGCCAGGCGGCCGCGAGCGGCGTCGGCCACGGCTCGTAGAGCACCTCGAACAGGGCGCCGACCCGGTCCGGCAACGACCCGACCAGGTGGTCGGTCCCGCCGGCCGCGGTGGTGCTCACGACCAGCGGCGCGGCCAGACCGTCCGGGGCGTGGTCCCACGGCTCCACGGCGAGGTCGACACCGGCGGCGGAGGCTGCGGCGACCAGCCCCTCGCGGCGGGCCGGGTCCCGGACGAAGGCCCGGACCCGGTCGGCCCGGCCGGCCAGCGCCACGACGGCCGACCGCGCCGTCGCTCCCCCGCCCAGCAGGGTCGCCTCGGCCACCCGGCCGACGCCGGCGGCCGCGAGCGCCGTCACCATGCCGGGGACGTCGGTGTTCTCGCCGACCCGCAGGCCGTCCCGGAGCAGCACGGTGTTGGCCCCGCCGGCCATCTCGACGACAGGGGAGGCGGAGTCCAGCAGCGGCAGGACCGCCGTCTTCAGCGGCATCGTCAGCGACAGGCCGGCCCAGGTCGGGTCCAGGCCCGCCAGGAACCCGGCGAGCCCGTCCTCGTCCACCTCGTGTGCGTCGTACCGCCAGCCGGTGAGGCCGAGGTGCCGGTACGCGGCGCGGTGCAGGACCGGGGACAGCGAGTGCGCGACCGGGGAGCCGAGCACGGCCGCCCGGCTCGGCCCGCTCACGGCCACCGGGTCACTGGTTGGACTTCAGCTCGGCCTTGAACTTGAGGAACTCCTGGTAGTCGCCGGTGAACTTGGTGGTGCCCTTGGCCGGGTCCGTCGTGACGAAGTAGAGCCAGTCACCCTCGGTCGGGTTGACCGCCGCGGTCAGCGCGGCCTCGCCGGGCGAGTTGATCGGCGCCGGTGGGAGACCCTTGTTCTGGTAGGTGTTGTACGGCGAGTCGGCGCCCAGGTCCTCGTAGGTGACGATCTCCTTGTCCGCCTTGAGCGCGTAGTTGACGGTGGAGTCGAACTGCAGCGGCATGCCCTGCTCGAGCCGGTTGTAGACGACGCGGGCGACCTTGCCGAAGTCCTCGGGGTTGCGGGCCTCGGCCTCCACCAGGCTGGCGATGATGACGATCTCCCGCGGCGTGCGGTTGGTGCGCGCCACCCCCGCCTGCCCGGCCGCGCGGTCGTAGGCGGAGAAGAGCTGCGCCAGCACCGAGTCGGCCGTGGCGTTCGGCTCGACGTCGTACGTCGCCGGGTAGAGGTAGCCCTCGGGGTTCTCGTCGGCGTAGTCGGGCAGCCCCAGCTCGGCCGCGCGCTTGTTCAGGGCTGCCTCGTAGTCCGCGAGCGGGATCTCGGTGTCCTTGGCCAGCTTGCGCAGCGTCTCGTCCAGCCGCAGCCCCTCGGGCAGGGTGACCCGGGCCTGGATGCGGGCCGACGGGTCCAGGACGGCGGCCAGGGCCGCGGCGGCGGTCATCCGGCGCTGCAGCTGGTAGAAGCCCGGCTGGAGGTTGGAGGCGTCCGGGTTGGCGTAGGCCGCCTCGAGGAAGGCCTGGGTGCTCTTGACGACGTCCTTGTTCTTGAGGGTCGTGGCGAGGTCGGAAGCCGTCTGACCGGACTTCACCTCGATGACGACGTCGCCCTGCCCCGGCCCGGGGTAGTCCGGTGCTCCGGACGAGAAGGCGTCCTTGATCTTGTTGACGCCGCCGAGGGCCAGCGCGGTGACCCCGCCGACCACTCCGGCGACGAGCAGCAGCGACAGGACGACGGCCAGCACCGCCTTGCCGCGGCCGCCCTTCTTGCGGCGGCGCCGGCGACGCCGAGCGCGCACCTCCTCCTCCGACCACACGGACAGATCGGTCATCGTTCGCCTTCCACGGTCGGCCCCACTGCGTCCACTGCCTCGTCCTCGATCCCCGGTGGCTCCTCGCTCCCCCGGTCGTCGGGCCGCGCCGTACGTGCGACGAGCCGCCCTGGCGGGCGGCCGGACGACCTCTCGGCGTCCAGCGCACCCTGCAAGATGATGACAGCAGCGGCCTGGTCGATGACGCTGCGCCCTCGGCGGGTGTCTACCCCGCTGGCGTGCAACCCACGCTGGGCACTGACTGTCGAGAACCGTTCGTCGACCAGCCGGACCGGCACGGGGAGCCGGTCGGCCAGCGCGCCGGCGTACTCCTCGGCGGCCCGGGCCGAGGGGCCGGCAGCTCCCCGCAAAGAGGTCGGCAGGCCCACGACCACCTCGATGACGTCACGCTCAGTGACGAGGGATACCAGACGGGTGACGTCGTCCCGACCGCGCCGGACCGTCTCGACCGGCGTCGCGACCAGCCCGGAGGGGTCGCAGGTCGCCACGCCGACCCGGACGCTGCCGACGTCGACGCCGAGGCGGACGCCGGGCCTCATCGGCGGCGCCGGGGCGTCGTCGTGCGGTGCAGGGGAAACGGGGTCACGCCGAGCCGGTCACCCGCTGGCCCACGGTGTGCTCCACCTGGCGCAGCGCCTCGTCGACCCGGCCGGGGTCGGAGCCACCACCCTGCGCGACGTCGTCCTTGCCCCCGCCGCCGCCGCCCAGGACCTGGGCCGCCACCCGCACCAGCTCGCCGGCCTTGATGCCCCACTCGCGGCCCTGCTCGTTGACCGCGACGACGACCACCGGGCGCCCGTCGTTGACCGCGACCATGGCCACGGCTGCCGGTCGCTGGGCCGGGATCCGGCCCCGGACGTCCAGGACCAGCCGGCGCAGGTCGTCGGCGCCGGTGCCGTCGGGGGCGACATAGGTGACGACTCCGACCCCGAACACGTCGGTCGGGTTCGCCGCGAGCTCCCCCGCCACCGCGAGCACCTGCGCGGAGCGGACCTTCTCCAGGTCCTTCTCCACCTCGCGCAGCCGCGCCGTGAGCGATGCGACCCGCTCGGGCAGCTCGTCCGGGCGGACCTTCAGCGCCTCGGTGAGCTGGCCCACCAGCGCGTGCTCGCGGGCGAGGAACTGGTAGGCGTCCACTCCGACCAGCGCCTCGACCCGGCGCACGCCGGCGCCGATCGAGGACTCACCGAGCAGGCTGACCAGCCCGAGCTGGCCGGACCGCTGGGCGTGGGTGCCGCCGCAGAGCTCGCTGGCCCAGTCGCCGACCGAGACGACCCGCACCTCGTCGCCGTACTTCTCGCCGAACAGCGCCATCGCGCCGGAGGCGACGGCCTGCTCCTGGGTCATGAGCTCGGCCCGGACCTCGAGGTCGGCGGCCAGCACCTCGTTGACCTCCTGCTCGACGTCGCGCAGGACGCTGGGGGGTACGGCGCCGGTGGCGGAGAAGTCGAACCGGAACCGCCCTGGGGCGTTCTCCGAGCCGGCCTGGGTGGCGGTCTCGCCGAGGGCGGACCGGAACGCCTTGTGCACCAGGTGGGTAGCGGTGTGCGCGCGGCTGATCGCCCGGCGGCGCGCCACGTCGACCTCGGCGACGACGCCGTCGCCGGGTGTGACCTCACCGCTGACCACCCGGCCGCGGTGCACGATCAGGCCGGACATCGGCGACTGGACGTCGCTGACCTCGACCTGGGCGCCGGAGGACATGCGCAGCGTTCCGTGGTCGGCGAGCTGGCCGCCGCCCTCGGCGTACAGCGGCGTGCGGTCGAGGACGACCTCGACCTCCTGGCCGGCGGCCGCCGCGGGCACCCCCACGCCACCCACGAGCAGGCCCACCACGGTCGCCTCGCTGACGACCTCGTCGTACCCGGTGAACCGGCTGGGGCCGCCGCGGTCGAGCAGCTCGCGGTAGGCGGACACGTCGGCATGGCCGAGCTTCTTCTCCCGCGCGTCGGCCCTGGCGCGCTCCCGCTGCTCGGTCATCAGCCGGCGGAACGCCTCCCGGTCGACCGTGACCCCCTGCTCCTCGGCCATCTCCAGGGTGAGGTCGATCGGGAAGCCGTAGGTGTCGTGCAGCTGGAAGGCCTGCTCGCCGGTGATCAGCCCGGCGCTGGGCGGCCCACCCGCGGTCTCCGCGAGGTCCTGGTCGTGCCGCGCGCGGCGCACGAACTGGTCGAGGATCGTCGTGCCGGCCCGCAGCGTCTGGCGGAAGACCTCTTCCTCTGCGGTCGCGATGGTGGCGATCCGGGCGAAGTCGCGGGCCAGCTCCGGGTAGGAGGGCGCCATCGCGTCCTTGGAGATGGTCAGCAGCTCGGGCACCACGGCGTCCTCGACCCCGAGCAGCCGCATCGACCGCACCACGCGGCGGAGCAGCCGGCGCAGGACGTAGCCGCGGGCCTCGTTGCCGGGGCTGACGCCGTCGCCGATGAGCATCAGGGCGCTGCGGACGTGGTCGGCCACCACCCGCAGGCGTACGTCGTCGTCGTGGTCGTGCCCGTAGCGCTTGCCGGCCATCTCGGCCGCCCGCTCCAGGACCGGGTAGACCTCGTCGATCTCGTACAGGTTGTCGACGCCCTGGAGCAGGTAGGCGACCCGCTCGAGCCCCATGCCGGTGTCGATGTTCTTCTTCGGCAGCGGCCCGACGACGTCGAAGTCCTCCTTGCTGCGCACCGCCGACAGCTCGTCCTGCATGAAGACGAGGTTCCAGAACTCCATGTACCGGTCGCCGGCGTCCCAGTCGCCGTCCTTGCCGAACTCGGGACCGCGGTCGATCAGGATCTCGCTGGACGGGCCGCCCGGGCCGGGCACGCCCATGGACCAGTAGTTGTCCTTCTTGCCGAGCCGGACGATCCGGTCGTCCGGGAGCCCGGCGACCTTCTTCCACAGCGTGACCGCCTCGTCGTCGTCGGCGAGCACGCTGGCGTAGAGCACCGACTCGTCGAAGCCGTATCCGCCGTCGCTCTGCGGCCGCGTGACCAGCTCCCAGGCCAGCTCGATGGCGCCTTCCTTGAAGTAGTCGCCGAAGGAGAAGTTGCCGTTCATCTGGAAGAACGTGCCGTGCCGGCTGGTCTTGCCGACCTCCTCGATGTCCAGGGTGCGCAGGCACTTCTGCACGCTGGTCGCCCGGAGGTACGGCGGGGTCTGCTGGCCGAGCAGGTAGGGCTTGAAGGGCACCATGCCGGCGTTGACGAACAGCAGGTTGGGGTCGTCCAGCAGCAGCGAGGCGCTGGGCACGACGGTGTGACCCCGCTCCTGGAAGAACGCGAGCCACCGCCGCTTGATCTCGGCGGTCTCCATCAGGGGTCACTCCTGGTTCGGGTGCGACGGCTGTCGCGGGGCCGGCCGACCTGCCGGTCGGCCGGGTGGTCGAGGAGGTCGGCAGCCTCGGCGGGGCTCAGCGGCTGGTCGTGGGCCGGCTCCATGCCGAGCGCCTCGCGCAGCTCGGCCTCGCGCTGGGCCATGCCGTCGCGGACCTCGTCGACGAAGGCCCGCAGGCCGGCGCCGGCGTCGGTGGCCCGCTCGGCCAGCCCGCCCGGGCTGTAGGCGTGCAGGGTCTTCTGCACCTTGCGGACGGCATAGACCCCGGCGGCCGCCCCGACGGCGACCCAGAAGAGGCGGCGCATCAGTGGGCCTGCCGCCGCTTCGCGGCTCGGGCGGCGGCCTTCTCGGCCGCCTTGTTCGCACGGGTCTGGTCCGAGACGCGACGCCGCTTGCGCTCGCCGGGGCGTCCGGACAGCGCCTGCCGGACGCCGTACGAGAAGGCGGCGACGCGCACGACCGGGCCGCCCACGGTGGCCGCGACCAGGGCGGTCAGCGCGCTCACGTTCGTGGTGGCCGACTGCACGTTCGAGGTGATGGCATCGACCCGGACCAGCTGGGCGTTGGCCGTGGTGACCGTGGTGGTCACCTCGTTCAGCAGCGGGACCGTCTCGTCCGAGACGCCCTTGATCATCTGCCGGGTCTCGTCGAGGACGCCCCCGAGCTTGATCAGCGGGATCGCGAGGACCCCCACCAGCAGCACGAAGGCCACGGCGGCGATCAGCCCTGCGACGTCACCGACAGACATGCGCCCGACCTTATCGCGCCCCCACCGCCTCCCCCGACCCCCATTTCCCCCGCCCCCCGCCCCTCCCCTTTCCGCCGAGTGGTGGGTTGCGCAGGTCGATGGCGGCATTCCGGGTGCCCGACCCACCACTCGGCGCCGTCCACAGGGCGTGACGTCGCGGGAACCGTCCACAAGTCCCCTCCTGCCGCACCGCCAGCGGCGCGTGCACGCCCAGGGTCGAGCGATGCACCTACCCGACCCGGACTGCCAGCGCGCCATGACCACGCGGGACCTCCGCACCCTCGGCGTCGGTCGCGGCGAGCTCGACGGCCCCCGCTGGCGAGCCCCCTTCCGGGGCATCCACACACCGGCCGTGGTCGATCCGCGCTCCCCCAGGCAGCGCATCTACGACGCTGCCGAGGTCCTGGTACCAGGGGGCGCCGTCGGGGGCTGGGCCGCCGCACACCTGCTCGGCGCCGTCGCCCTCGACGGCCTCGGCCCGGACGGCCGGCGCGAGGAACCGGTGATGGTCCTGGCCCCGACCCGTCAGCATCCGTGCCCCCGGCCAGGCGTACGGGTGTTCCGCAGCCGCCTCGGGCCGGACGACGTCGTCGACGTCGAGGGCATCCCAGTCACCTCACCTCTGCGCACCGCGTTCGACCTGGCGCGCGCGACCACCGTCGAACGCGGCGTCGTCGCGGTCGACGCGGTGGCGCGTGCGACGCGCCTCGATCTCGTCGCCCTGGACCGCTACGTGCGCCGGCACCCCCGCTACCGCGGCGTGCCGGTCGCCCGCTCCGCGGTGCAGCTCTGCGACCCCCGCGCCCGCTCGGCCGGCGAGAGCCGGCTTCGCTACGTCTGGCTGGTCGAGGCTCGGCTGCCGCGACCCGAGGTGAACCCCCTCGTCGTCGACGGATGGGGCTCGGTCGTGGCCATGACCGACCTCCTCGACACCGGCTCCGGCCTGGCCGGCGAGTACGACGGGAGCACCCACCGGGAGCTGGCTGAGCACACCGCGGACAACGCCCGCGAGGAGCACCTCGAGCAACTCGGACTCGTCGTCGTGCGGGCCACGTCCATCGACGTCGGCCCGGACCGGTTGCGCCTGGTCCAGCGGCTGCGGGCCGGCCACAGGCGTGCGCTCGCGACGACCCGCCAGTCGTGGGGCTGGTCCCCCGGCCCGCTGCCCTGAGCCGCCGCCACCAGCCCGCCACCAGCCCGCCGAGTGGTGGGTTGCGCAGGTCGAGCGGGACATTTCGGGTGTCCAACCCACCACTCGGCGGAGGGTCGGGGGGGGTTACCTGGGGCGGATGCGGGTGCGGAGGGTCTCCCAGAGGTCGGCGAGGCGGGACTCGCCGCCGTACCGCGTCGGGCGGTAGTACGTCCGGGGCAGCACCGCGTCCGGGGGGTACTGCTGGGCAGCCACCCCGCCGGGCTCGTCGTGCGGGTAGACGTAGCCGGACCCGGAGCCGACCTTCGTCGCCCCGGCGTAGTGCGCGTCGCGCAGGTGCGGCGGAACCGCTCCGGCAAGCCCGGCGCGTACGTCGGCGATCGCCGCGTCGACCGCCAGGACCACGGCGTTGGACTTCGGGGCCAGCGCCAGGTGGATCACCGCCTGCGCCAGGTTGATGCGGGCCTCCGGCATCCCGATCAGGGCGACGGCGTCCGCGGCGGCGACGGCGGCGAGCAGCGACGTCGGGTCGGCCAGCCCGATGTCCTCCGAGGCGAGGATCACCAGCCGGCGGGCGATGAACCGCGGGTCCTCCCCCGCCTCGACCATCCGCGCCAGGTAGTGCAGTGCGGCGTCCACGTCCGACCCACGCATCGACTTGATGAAGGCCGAGATGACGTCGTAGTGCTGGTCGCCGTCGCGGTCGTAGCGCAGCGCCGCCCGGTCGACGGCGGACTCCAGGGTCTGTACGTCGAGCTCGGCCGGCCGGGTGTCGCCGGCCTTCGCCAGGGCAGCCCCGGCGCCGGCCTCCAGGGCGGTGAGGCCACGCCGCGCGTCGCCGCCGGCGACCCGCAGCAGGTGCGCCATCGCCTCCGGCGACACCTCGACGGCGCCGTCGAGGCCACGCGCGTCCGAGATCGCGCGCTGGATCACCTCGGCGATCCCCCCGTCGTCCAGCGAGGCGAGGGTGAGCAGCAGCGACCTCGACAGCAGCGGCGACACGACGGAGAAGTACGGGTTCTCCGTGGTGGCCGCCACCAACGTGACCCAGCGGTTCTCGACCGCGGGCAGCAGCGCGTCCTGCTGGGTCTTGGAGAACCGGTGCACCTCGTCGATGAACAGCACCGTCTCGCGGCCGTTCATCGCGCTGGACCGCTTCGCGGCGTCGACCACGGCCCGCACCTCCTTGACCCCGGCGTTCACCGCGGACAGCTCGGTGAACGCCCGGCCGGTCGCGGTCGAGACGAGGTAGGCCAGGGTGGTCTTGCCGGTGCCGGGCGGGCCCCACAGGATCACCGACGCCGGCCCGGCCACCCCGCCGGCGCCGGACACCAGACGACGCAGCGGCGAGCCCTCGACGAGCAGGTGGTCCTGCCCCACGACCTCCTCGAGGGTCCGCGGCCGCATCCGTACGGCGAGCGGTGCGCCGGCGGTCCCGCGGTCCTCCGCGGCAGCCTCGAACAGGTCCACGTCGACGACCGTAACGGCCCGGTTGCGAGGATGACGGAGTGCTGTCCACCCTCGGCCGGTTCTGCGTCCGGCACCGGCGCGTGGTGCTGGCTGCCTGGCTCGTGGCGTTCGTCGCCGGGATCGGTGCCGGCGTCCAGGTCTTCCCGCGGCTGACGGTCGACTACTCGGGCTCCTCGATCGAGTCCTTCGCGGGTCTCGACCGCCTGGACGAGTCGGCGGAGTACGGCGCCCGCGTCACCGCCCTGCTGCCGGTGCCCACCGAGGCGCCGGGCCGCGCGGCCGTGGCCACCGCCGCCGCGGACCTGAGCCGCAGCGACGGCGTGGCCCGGGTCCTCGACCCGCTGTCCGCGCCGGCCCAGGCAGGGCTCGTGAGCCCGGACGGCCGATCAGGTCTGCTCGTGGTGGACCTGGACCGTCAGGTCCTCGACGAGGACGCGACCGTCGACACGGTGGTCGACCGGCTACGGCAGCTGGACCGGCAGGTGGACGGCGAGGTCCTGCTCGGCGGCAACCTGCTGCTCGACCGGGAGAGTGCCGAGCAGTCGCAGCGGGACATCGAGCGCGGCGAGCTGGTGGCGCTCCCGATCACCCTGGTCGTCATGGTGCTGCTCTTCGGCGGGTTCGTCGCGGCGGGCATCCCGCTGCTCGGCGCCTTCTGCTCGATCGCGGGCGGTCTGGCGGCGCTGTACGGCATCTCCTTCCTGATGGACCTCGACCCGTCGGTGCCCTCGGTCACCACCGTGATGGGACTCGGGCTGTCCATCGACTACGCGCTGCTGGTCGTGGCCCGCTACCGGGAGGAGCGCGGCCTCGGCCGTGGGCCGGAGGACGCGGTGGTGGTCTCCGTGATGACCGCCGGCCGGACCATCTCGTTCTCGGCGCTGACGGTCGCGACGGCGTTGTGCGGGTTGTTCGTGTTCCAGCTCAGCATCTTCCGGGCCCTCGGCGCCGCGGGCGTCACCGTCGTGCTGGTGGCGCTCGCCGTCGGGCTCACGCTGGCACCCGCGCTGCTGGCGACGTTCCACCGTTGGATCCGGGTGCCGACCAGCCGGGTCTCGGACGACGGGTTCTTCGCCCGGCTGGCCAGGGCGACCCAGCGGCGCGCCGTTCTGGTGACCGTCGGCGTCTCAGCCGCGCTGCTCGCAGCCGGTGCACCCTTCCTCGGCGTCACCTTCCAGAACGGCGGCGCCGACCTGCTGCCGAAGGACTTCGAGGCGCGCCGGTTCTCCGATGCGGTGGCCGCGCAGTTCCCGACCGAGGCGACCGACCCCGTCGTCGTGGTGGCCCGGGTGCCGGCAACCCGGCTGGACGCGTGGCGGGCCACCGTCGCCGACCTGCCGCAGGTCGCTCGGACCGCTCCCTCCACCGACCGGCGCGACGGCTGGTCGTCGGTCGAGATCACCCCGCGGGGGTCGACCCAGGGCGCCCAGGCGACCGAGCTCGTCCAGGCCCTCAGAGAGCGCAGGCCGGAGTTCCGGACCTGGGTGACCGGCTCTGCCGCGGTGCTGGTGGACTTCCAGGACCTGGTGCTCGCCGGCCTGCCATGGGCGATCGCCGTCCTCGGGCTGGGCACGTTCGTGCTGCTGTTCCTGATGACCGGCTCGGTGCTGGTGCCGGTCAAGGCACTGGTCATGAACACCCTGTCGCTCGGCGCGACGTTCGGCGTCCTGGTGCTGGTCTTCCAGGACGGCTTCGGGGCTGATCTGCTCGACTTCACCCCGACCGGCGCGCTGGAGACCTGGGTGCCCGTCGTGGTGTTCGCCTTCGCCTTCGGACTGTCGATGGACTATGAGGTCTTCCTGCTGTCCCGGGTGAAGGAGCTGTACGACGGCGGCCTGCCCAACGACAAGGCGGTCGAGATCGGTCTGCAGCGCAGCGGGCGGATCATCACCTCCGCCGCGTTGCTCGTCTTCATCGTGTTCCTCGGCTTCACCAGCGGAGAGCTGCTCGGCATCAAGCAGATGGGCCTGGCGCTGGCGACCGCCGTGGCCGTGGACGCCACCGTGGTGCGCTGCCTGCTCGTCCCGGCCACCATGACCCTGCTCGGCGACCGCAACTGGTGGGCGCCGCCCTGGCTGCGCCGCATCCACGACCGGATCGGGCTGCGCGAGCACGTCGAGCCTCCCCCGCTGCCCGAGCCCGCGCGGACCGGCCGATGACCGCCGGGCTGCATCGGCTGGCCGGCGTCGCGGAGCTGCTCGACCGGCACGGGGACGACTTCGCCCGGGCCGAGGCCGACCCGGACCGGGTCGCCTCAGCCTGGGCCCTGGGCCGGGCCGTCGGCTGGGTGACCGCCTCCCGTCGCGTCCCGGGCCGCGCCCACCTGGTCGCCCTGGGAACGCCGAGCGATGCGGCCACCATGCTCACGGCGCTCGCCGGCGACCAGGGCATCTCCTCGGCGACCCTGCCGCGCGACGCCGACGCCCGTCTGCCGACGTTCCGGCTGGACCCGCGCAACGACTGGGAGTGGCTGGTCACCCGCGTCGCTCCCCCTCCCCAGCCCGGCGAGGACCTGGTCGGCTGGCTTCCCGACGACGCGACGGCCGAGCTGCCCGGGCTGCTCGCCGCCTGGAGCCCGCGGCACGACGTCGTCCCGGGCGATCCCGGCGTACGACGATGGGCCGGCGTCCGGGACCGGTCGGGCGTCCTGGTCGCTGCGGCGGCGCACACCGAGCACCGGGCCGGCGTGCCACACCTGGCCTCGGTCGTGACCCACGGCGACCACCGCGGACGCGGGCTCGGCGCCGCCGTCTGCGGCTGGCTGACCCGCACGCTGCTGTCCGAGGGCAGCGGCTGGGTCACCCTCGGCATGTACAGCGACAACGACGCCGCCCGCCGGATGTACCGCCGGCTCGGCTACACCGGCGACCACCGGTTCACCAGCGGACGGCTCGTGCCGCGCTGACCGGACGGGTTGCCGCCGGGCTCAGCTACGGACCGGGCTGGGCGGCTCCCCCGGCGAGTCGCCCGCACCGGCCGGGGCGGACGCCGGCACTACGTCGACGCCGGCCTCCTTGCGCTGGTCGGGCGTGATCGGTGCGGGGGCCGCCGTCAGCGGGTCGTACCCGTTGCCGGTCTTCGGGAAGGCGATCACCTCGCGGATCGAGTCGGTCTCCGCCAGCAGCGCGACGATCCGGTCCCAGCCCAGCGCGATGCCACCGTGCGGGGGCGCGCCGTAGGCGAACGCGTCGAGGAGGAAGCCGAACTTCTCCTGCGCCTGCGCCTCGGTCAGGCCCATCAGTGCGAAGACCCGCTCCTGCACGTCGCGACGGTGGATACGGATCGATCCGCCGCCGATCTCGTTGCCGTTGCACACCAGGTCGTAGGCGTAGGCCAGGGCGTTGCCCGGGTCCTCCTCGAACCGGTCGATCCACTCCGGCTTGGGCGAGGTGAAGGCGTGGTGAACCGCGGTCCAGGCACCCGCGCCGACGGCGACGTCACCGCTCGCGCGGGCTGCGGCCGACGGCTCGAACAGCGGCGCGTCCATGACCCACAGGAACGACCAGGCCGACTCGTCCACCAGCCCGCAGCGCCGTCCTATCTCCAGCCGGGCGGCACCGAGCAGCGTCCGGGCCGCCGCGGTCTCCCCGGCCGCGAAGAACACCGCGTCGCCGGCCGCGGCGCCCACGTGTCCCGCCAGCCCCGCGCGCTCCTCCTCGGACAGGTTCTTCGCGGTGGGGCCGCCGAGCTCGCCGTCCTCACCCACCAGCACGTACGCCAGGCCGCGCGCCCCGCGCGCCTTCGCCCAGTCCTGCCAGCCGTCGAGCTCCTTGCGCGACTGCGAGCCGCCGCCCGGCATGACCACCGCACCGACGTACGGCGCCTGGAACACCCGGAACGGCGTTGCCGCGAAGTACTCGGTGCACTCGACCAGCTCCTGGCCGAAGCGCAGGTCCGGCTTGTCGCTGCCGAAGCGGCGCATCGCCTCGGCGAACGTCATCCGGGGCAGTGGCAGCTCGACGTCGTGCCCGACCAGCTTCCACAGCGCGGCGGTGACCGCCTCGGCCAGCTCGATGACGTCGTCCTGGTCGACGAAGGACATCTCGACGTCGAGCTGGGTGAACTCGGGCTGCCGGTCGGCCCGGAAGTCCTCGTCCCGGTAGCAGCGGGCGATCTGGAAGTAGCGCTCCATGCCGGCGACCATGAGCAGCTGCTTGAACAGCTGCGGCGACTGCGGCAGCGCGTACCAGCTGCCCGGGGCCAGCCGCGCCGGCACCAGGAAGTCACGGGCACCCTCAGGGGTGGAGCGGGTCAGCGTCGGGGTCTCGACCTCCACGAAGCCGCGGCCGTGCAGGAGCTCGCGCGCCGTGCGGTTCACCTCGCTGCGCAGCCGGAGCGCGGCCGCGGGGCCGGCGCGGCGCAGGTCGAGGTACCGGTATCGCAGCCGGACCTCCTCGCCCACCTCGACGTGCTCGTCGATCTGGAACGGCAGCGGCGCGGACTCGTTGAGGACCTCGACCTCGCTCGCCACCACCTCGATCTCCCCGGTGGGGAGCTGCGGGTTCGCGTTCCCCGCCGGCCGGGCGCTGACGACGCCGACGACCCGCAGGCAGAACTCGTTGCGCAGACCGTGGGCCAGGGCCTCGTCGCGGATCACGACCTGGACGTAGCCGGACGCGTCGCGCAGGTCGACGAAGGCGACCCCGCCGTGGTCGCGGCGGCGCGCCACCCAGCCGGTGAGGGTGACGGACTGGCCGGCGTGCGCGGTACGCAGCGTCCCGGCCTCATGCGTGCGGATCAACAATGCTCCTCGGTACGGCGTGCCTGGTGCACGCGGACGTCAGCTGTCGGTGGCGGCGGTGCCGGTCACGGTCGGGCGCAGGTCCTCCGCCGGTGGGACCCACGCCGCCGGATCGGCGTCCTTCTGCTCGCCGGTGCGGATGTCCCGCACCTGGTGCGAACCGTCGTCCTGCGGGAACCACACGAAGGGGATGCCGCGGCGCTCGGCGTACCGGATCTGCTTGCCGTACTTCTGGGCGCTCGGTGCGACCTCGGCGGCGACCCCTCGACCCCGCAGCAAGGTCGCCACCCGGGACACCGCGTCCCGCTCGTCCTCCCCCGGCAGTGCCACGAGGACGCAGGTCGGGGTGCTGCGCGACGCGGTGAGCAGGCCGCGGCTCAGCAGGGGCGCGATGGTGCGGGTCACCCCGAAGGAGATGCCCACGCCGGGGTACGTCGTGCGGCCGTCGGTGGCCAGCGCGTCGTACCGGCCACCCGAGCAGATCGACCCGAGGTGCTCGAAGCCGACCATCCGGGTCTCGAAGACCGTGCCGGTGTAGTAGTCGAGGCCCCGGGCCACGCTGAGGTCGGCCACCACGGCAAGCCGCTCCGAGCGCATCGACGCGGTTCCCTCGAGTACCCGGACCAGCTCGTCGAGTCCCTCGTCGAGGAGCGGGTGGCTGACGCCGAGGCTCTTCACGTCGTCGGTCAGGGTCTCGACGTCAGCGCTGACCCGGGTCAGCGCGACGCAGGCAGCTGCCTGCTCCGCGGAAAGACCGACCTCGGTGGCGAGCAGGTCGAGCACGACGGCCGGGTCGAGCTTGTCCAGCTTGTCGACCACCCGCATCACGCCGGCCACGTCCTCGGCGCTCTCGACCCCGAGGCCGCGGTAGTAGCCCTCGATGAGCTTGCGGCTGTTGACCTGCATCCGCACCGGGGGAAGAGGCAGCCGGGTGAGCGCCTCGGCCATCACCCGGGCGACCTCCACCTCGTGGTGGAAGGGCAACGTGTCGCGGCCGATGACGTCGATGTCGGCTTGGGTGAACTCCCGGAACCGCCCCTCCTGCGGCCGCTCACCACGCCACGCCTTCTGGATCTGGTAGCGCCGGAACGGGAACTCGAGGTGACCGGCGTTCTCCAGCACGTAGCGAGCCAGAGGCACCGTCAGGTCGAAGTGCAGCCCGAGCTGCCGGGACCGGTCCACCTCGGCCTCGCCCTCGGCGGCGTGCAGCCGGCGCAGGACGTAGACCTCCTTGTCGATCTCGCCCTTGCGCAGCATCTGCTCCAGCGGCTCGACCGCCCTGGTCTCCACCGAGGCGAAGCCGTGCAGCTCGAAGACCTCGCGCAGCGCGTCCAGCACGTGCTGCTCGACGATGCGCTCGCCGGGCAACCACTCGGGAAAGCCTGACAACGGGGCGATCCGGGCCACGTCACATCCCCCGGCTGGGCGGCATGAGGGAAAGGCCCTGCAGGAACGGGTTGCCGAGCCGCTCCTGACCGATGGTCGTCTGGGGGCCGTGCCCCGGAAGGACGGCGACCTCGTCCGGCAGGGGGAGCACCTTGGCAGCGAGGCTGCGCAGCATCGTCGCGTGGTCGCCGCCGGGGAGGTCGGTGCGCCCGATCGAGCCGGCGAACAGCAGGTCGCCGGAGAGCATCACCTGGGGCAGTCCGTCGCCCTCGGGCAGCCGGAAGACGACCGACCCCGGGGTGTGGCCGGGGGCGTGGTCGACGGTCACCTCGAGACCGGCGATGCGCAGCACCTCGCCGTCCGCGAGCGGCTTGACGTCGTCCGGCTCGGTCCAGGCGAGCCGCCCCTGGAACATCGCCTTGGTCTCCGGCGAGAGCCAGCCCAGCGGGTCGGCGAGCATCGGCCGGTCGCCCGGGTGGACGTAGGCGGGGATGCCGCGCGCGCCGCAGACCGGTGTCACCGAGTAGGTGTGGTCGAGGTGACCGTGGGTCAGCAGCACGGCGACCGGTTGCAGCCGGTGCTCCGCCAGGACCTCGTCGAGCTGCCCGAGCACCTCGATGCCCGGGTCGACGACGACACACTGCTCGCCGGCCGCGGCGGCCACGACGTAGCAGTTCGTGCCGAAGGCGGCGGCCGGGAAGCCGGTGATCAGCACGAGCGCCTTCCTGGTCCAGGGGTCATACCGGTGGCCCGTGGCCGACAGCCCAGGCGTGGACGTCGAGACTACCGGCGGCCCGGCTGCAGCTGCGAACGCATAGCCGAGGGCCTGGCCGGACCCGTAGTCGCTCGCCGCCCGGTGCGCTCGCGCTCGCCGCCCCTAGACTGGCCGACCGTGCGCGCGAGGGCGCGCGACAGCACGGGACAGCAGGCATGAGCGGAGGCACGGGTGGCGGGCAGCGCGAAGCGGGAACGGCAGCTGGCGCGGGAGCACTACGAGCGCCAGCAGGCACGTCGGGCGGCCCGAGCCGCCAAGCGGCGCCGGGCCCAGCAGGTCTCCGCCGTCGGGGTGGCCGTGCTGGCCCTCGTGCTGGGCATCGTCCTGCTGAGCACCCGACTCGGCGGTGACGAGACCGTGTCGGCCGGGAAGCCGGGCGACTCGCCCACCCCGTCGGCGACCACAGGCGCCAGCGAGTCACCGTCAGCCTCAGCCTCGCCCTCGACGGCGGCCTCCGGCTGCACGTACACGAAGTCCGGTACGCCGTCGAAGGACGCCGGCCTCCCGACCTACGACAAGGCCAAGGCCGACAGCTACACGAAGCCGTTCAGCGTCGACCTCGCCACCAACCAGGGCGACATCTCGCTGCAGATGTCGGCCGACAAGGCGCCGTGCACCACGAACAGCTTCAAGCACCTCGTGCAGGCGAAGTACTTCGACGGCACCTCGTGCCACCGGCTCACGACGAACAACATCTTCGTGCTGCAGTGCGGTGACCCGACCGCCAGCGGCAGCGGCGGCCCCGGCTACCAGTTCGGCGAGGAGAACCTGCCCGCCGAGGGTGACGCCAACTACCCGGCCGGCACGGTCGCGATGGCCAACGCCGGTCCGGGGACGAACGGCAGCCAGTTCTTCCTCGTCTACAAGGACACGACGCTGCCGGCGAACTACACGATCTTCGGCACCGTGGCCAAGGGGCTCGACGTCGTTCAGAAGGTGGCCGAAGCCGGGTCCGACGAGTCCAACGGCACCGGCGACGGCAAGCCGAAGCTGCCGGTCACGATCAAGACCGCGACGGTCGGGAAGGGCTGACGTGTCCGAGCACCCGGCGGAGCGGCAGCCGCTGTCCTCGCCCGAGGACCAGCCCCCCGCCGACGGCACGACGCCGGCACCGACCGCCGCAGACGCGATCGACAACGCCCCCGAGATGAGCGCCGACCCCGCATCCCCGGCCGAGGCCGAGGTGCGACAGCCGGTGACAGCCGAGCCGACCGTCGACCCTGCCGCCGTGGTCCAGTCCGAGGCCGGCCCGGAGGCACGGCCCGAGCCGGCCACCGCCCCCACGGCCGCGCCCGAGCCGGACCCCGAGGCGACGCCCGAGCCGACCGTCGACCCTGCCGCCGTGGTCCAGTCCGAAGCTGGCCCCGAGGCACGGCCCGAGCCGGCCACCGACCCCACGGCTGCGCCCGAACCGGACCCCGAGGCGACACCCGAGCCGACCGTCGACCCTGCCGCCGTGGTCCAGTCCGAAGCTGGCCCCGAGGCACGGCCCGAGCCGGCCACCGACCCCACGGCTGCGCCCGAACCGGACCCCGAGGCGACACCCGAGCCGACCGTCGACCCTGCCGCCGTGGTCGAGTCCGAGGCCGGCCCCGAGGCACAGCCCGAGCCGGCCACCGACCCCACGGCTGCGCCCGAACCGGACCCCGAGGCGACACCCGAGCCGATCCCGGATCCCACGGCTGCGCCCGAACCGGACCCCGAGGCGACAGCCGAGCCGACCGTCGACCCCACGGCTGTCGTCGGGGCCGGTGCGGGTCCGAGCGCGCGGCAGGAGCCGAGCCCCGACCCGACGCCGGCTGTCGACGTGGGGGCCGCAGCCGGGGCCGCCCCCAGCCCGGCAAGCGTGCCGCACAAGCCCACCCCGGCCGAGGTGCCGCACGCGCCGGCGGCTGCGGTCGCTGCGCCGGCCGCACCCGCCGTACCGGCCTCGGACCCCAGCGAGTGGGGCCGGGTCGCGGACGACGGCACCGTGTTCGTCCGGACCGCGGACGGCGAGCGGCCGGTCGGGTCCTACCCCGAGGCCGGTCCGGCCGAGGCACTGGCCTACTTCGGTCGCAAGTTCGACGAGCTGGCCGGACAGGTCGTCCTGCTGGAGCAGCGGGTCCGGGCCGGCGGCGTGGCCCCCAAGGACGCCGCGACGACTGTCGCTCACCTGCGCGAGTCGCTGACCGACGCGAAGGCGGTCGGCGACCTGGCGGCGCTGCTGAGCCGGCTGGACGCGGTCGAGGCCCAGGTGGAGAAGGCCCGGGCCAAGGCCGACCAGGCTCGGGCCGCAGCCCGCCAGCGGGCGACCGCGGCCAAGGAGCGCATCGTCGTGGAGGCCGAGACGCTCGCGTCCTCGACCGAGTGGAAGCGTGCCGGCGACCGGCTCCGGGCCTTGCTCGAGGAGTGGAAGAAGATCCCCAGGCTCGAGCGCAAGGTCGACGATGCGCTGTGGAAGCGGTTCAGCCACGCCCGCACCGCGTTCGACAAGAACCGGCGGGCTCACTTCGCCGAGCTGGACGTGGCCCGCGGCGCGGCCGCCCAGGTCAAGGAACGGCTGATCAAGAAGGCCCAGGAGCTGTCCACCTCGAAGGAGTGGGGCGACACCGCCAAGGCCTACCGCGACCTCATGGCGCAGTGGAAGGCAGCCGGCCGGGCGCGGCGCGACGTCGAGGACGAGCTCTGGGCGCGCTTCCGCGCGGCCCAGGACGTGTTCTTCGCCGCCCGGTCCGAGGTGTTCGCCGAGCGCGACGCCGGGCAAGCCGAGAATCTCGAGAAGAAGCGAGCCCTGGCGGAGGAGGCCGAGAAGCTCCTCCCGCTCAGCGATCACAAGGCCGCCCGGGCGGCGCTGCGGTCGATCCACGAACGGTGGGAGGCCGTCGGCCACGTGCCGCGCAGCAGCAGGGACGAGGTCGAGGACCGGCTGCGCAAGGTGGACGACGCCGTCCGCGCCGCCGAGGAGGCCGAGTGGGCGCGGTCCAACCCGGAGGCCCGGGCCCGGGCGGAGGCCACGGTGGGCCAGCTGCGGACCAGCATCGAGGGTCTGGAGAAGCAGGCCGCGGCCGCGCGCGCGGCCGGCGACGAGAAGAAGGCGACCGAGGCCGAGCAGGCCGCCGAGACCCGGCGTACCTGGCTGGTGGAGGCCGAGAAGACCCTGCAGGAGTTCAGCTAGCCCCGCCCACCGTCGAGTGGCGCGTTGTGGCGGCTGTGTACCGGTACAGCGGCGCCACTACGCGCCACTCGAGACCGACATGCTGGCCCGGCGCGGGGCGGAGAGCTCGGCTTGGCCGCGCTACTGCGAGGTCGGGAAGGCGAGGGTGGCGGCGCCGGTGGCATCGGTGACGTGCGGCCAGCGGCTGGTGACCACCTTGGCCTGGGTGTAGAAGCCCACACCCTCGGTGCCGTGCACGTGCCGGTCTCCGAACAGTGAGTCCTTCCAGCCGCCGAACGAGTGGAACGCCATCGGGACCGGGATCGGGACGTTCACCCCGATCATCCCGACGGTGACCCGGCGCTGGAACGTGCGGGCCGACTCGCCGTTCGAGGTGAAGATCGCGGTGCCGTTGCCGTAGGGGTTCGCGTTGACCATCCGCACCGCCTCGTCGAAGGTGTCGGCCCGCAGCACCGTGAGCACCGGCCCGAAGATCTCCGCGGTGTAGACCTCCATCTCGGGGGTGACGTGGTCGAAAAGAGTCGGCGCCACGTAGAAGCCGTCCTCGTGGCCGTCGACCGACACCTGCCGCCCGTCGACGACCAGGGAGGCCCCGGCCTCGACGCCCCGCTCGATGAAGCCGAGCACCCGCTCCTGGGCGTCGCGGCTCACGACCGGGCCCATGTCCGAGCTCTCGTCCCGTCCCGGCCCGACCTTCAGCTGCTCGGTGAGGTCCTTCACCTTCGCCACCAGGCGGTCACCGGCGTCGCCCACCGCCACCACGGCAGAGATCGCCATGCACCGCTGGCCGGCTGAGCCGTACCCGGCCGCGACCAGCTGCTCCGCGGTGAAGTCGAGGTCGGCGTCGGGCAGCACGACGGCATGGTTCTTGGCGCCGCCGAGAGCCTGCACCCGCTTGCCGGCGGCCGTTCCCCGCTCGTAGACGTACCGGGCGATCGGGGTGGAGCCGACGAACGAGACCGCGGCGATGTCTGGGTGGTCGAGGATGGCGTCCACCGCGACCTTGTCCCCGTGGACCACGTTGAAGACGCCGTCGGGCAGGCCGGCGTCGGCGTAGAGCTGGGCGACGAACATCGACGCCGACGGGTCGCGCTCGCTCGGCTTGAGGACGAAGGCGTTGCCTGTCGCGATGGCGATGGGGTGCATCCACATCGGGACCATGACGGGGAAGTTGAACGGCGTGATGCCGGCGACGACCCCGAGCGGCTGGCGGAACGACCACGAGTCCACGTCGGTCGACACCTGCTCGGAGAACTCCCCCTTGAGCAGCTGTGGGATGCCGCAGGCGAACTCCACGACCTCCAGCCCGCGGGTCACCTCGCCCAGGGCGTCCGAGACCACCTTGCCGTGCTCGTCGGCGACCAGCCGGGCCAGTTCCGCGCTGTGCTTCTCGACCAGGTCGCGCATGGCGAACATGACGCGCGCGCGCTTGACGACCGAGACGTCGCGCCACTCCTCCTGTGCCTTGCCGGCGGCCGCGACAGCGGCGTCGACGTCGGACGCCTCGGCGAGTGCCACCTCGGCCTGCTGGACGCCGGTCGCCGGGTTCCACACCGGCGCGGTGCGGGTCGACGCACCGCTGGTCTCGGAGCCACCGATCCAGTGTTCGATCTTCTTCATCACGGCGCTCCTCAGCAGTCGGACCCGTCGCGGCTGACGATATCCCCTGCCGTGGCGCGCGTCAGCCCGGGCTCCGGACTCCGTCCACCGGCGGCTCAGGTCTTGGCGCTGGTGACCCGGTAGACGTCGAAGACGCCGTCGACCCCGCGGACGGCGCGGAGCACGTGTCCCAGGTGGGTGGGATCGCCCATCTCGAAGGTGAACCGGGAGATGGCCACCCGGTCCCGTGAGGTGGTGACCGAGGCGGACAGGATGTTGACGTGCTGGTCGGACAGCACCCGAGTGACGTCCGACAGCAGTCGGGACCGGTCCAGCGCCTCGACCTGGATCGCGACGAGGAACACCGAGGACGCCGACGGCGCCCACTCGACCTCCACCATCCGGTCGGCCTGGGTGCCGAGCGCCACAGCGTTCACGCAGTCGTCCCGGTGGACCGACACCCCGCTGCCCCGGGTGACGAAGCCGACGATGCCGTCACCGGGAACCGGCGTGCAGCAGCGCGCCAGCTTGACCCACACGTCCGAGGCGCCCTTGACGACCACGCCGGGGTCGGTCGAGCTCCGCCGGCGCATCCCGGTGCCGGGCCTGGTGACCTCGGCCATGTCCTCCGAGGCGCCCTCCTCGCCGCCGAGCGACTCGACCAGACGGGCTACGACCGACTGCGCCGACACGTGGCTGTCACCGATCGCGGCATAGAGGCTGGAGATGTCCGGGTGATGCAGCTCGTGCGCCAGTGTGGTGAGCGTCTCGGTGGTGAGCAGTCGTTGGATCGGGAGGTTCTGCTTGCGCATCGCCTTGGCGATGGCGTCCTTGCCCTGCTCGATGGCCTCCTCGCGGCGCTCCTTGGAGAACCACGCGCGGATCTTGTTGCGGGCCCGAGGGCTCTTGACGAAGGACAGCCAGTCGCGGCTCGGGCCGGCACCCTGAGCCTTCGATGTGAAGACCTCGACCAGGTCGCCGTGGTCCAGCGTGCTCTCGAGCGGCACCAGGCGGCCGTTGACGCGGGCACCGATGCAGCGGTGGCCCACCTCGGTGTGCACGGCGTACGCGAAGTCGACCGGCGTGGCTCCTGCGGGCAGCGCGATCACGTCGCCCTTCGGCGTGAACACGTAGACCTCAGCAGCCTTGAGGTCGAAGCGCAGGCTCTCGAGGAACTCGCCCGGGTCCTCGGTCTCCTTCTGCCAGTCCAGCAGCTGACGCAGCCACGTCATGTCGTTGACGGTGCCGGTGTCCTCCTTGCCGGGACGGGCAGTCGTGCCCGTCGGAGCGGCCGACTCCGGGTCCTCCTTGTACTTCCAGTGCGAGGCCACGCCGTACTCCGCCCGGCGGTGCATCGCGAAGGTGCGGATCTGCAGCTCGACCGGCTTGCCCTCGGGCCCGATGACCGTCGTGTGCAACGACTGGTACATGTTGAACTTGGGCATCGCGATGTAGTCCTTGAACCGGCCGGGGACCGGGTTCCAGCGGGCGTGGATCGCCCCGAGCACCGCGTAGCAGTCGCGGACCGAGTCGACGAGGATCCGGATGCCGACCAGGTCGTAGATGTCGGCGAAGTCGCGGCCCCGCACGATCATCTTCTGGTAGATCGAGTAGTAGTGCTTGGGACGCCCGCTCACCTGGTTGCGGATCTTCGCTTCCTTGAGATCCGCTGCGAGGTAGGAGATGACGCCGTCGAGGTAGTCGTCACGGCTGGGCGACCGGTCGCTCACGAGCCGGACGATCTCGTCGTAGACCTTCGGGTAGAGAGTCGCGAACGCGAGGTCCTCGAGCTCCCACTTCAGGGTGTTCATGCCGAGCCGGTGGGCCAGCGGCGCGTAGATCTCGAGTGTCTCGCGCGCGGACCGCTCGGCCGACGACGGCTTGACGTACTTGATGGTCCGCATGTTGTGCAGCCGGTCGGCCAGCTTGATGACCAGCACCCGGATGTCGCGGGCCATGGCCACGATCATCTTCCGGACCGTCTCGGCCTGCGCCGACTCGCCGTAGGCGACCCGATCCAGCTTGGTCACCCCGTCGACCAGGTGGGCGACCTCCTCGCCGAAGTCGTCACGCAGCTGCTCGAGGGTGTACGGCGTGTCCTCCACGGTGTCGTGCAGCAGCGCGGCGCACAGGGTGGGCGGCGTCATGCCCAGCTCGGCGAGGATCGTGGTCACCGCGAGCGGGTGGGTGATGAAGGGGTCGCCGCTCTTGCGCTCCTGCCCCCGGTGGAAGCTCTCCGCCACGTCGTAGGCGTGCTCCAGGATCCGCAGGTCGGCCTTCGGGTGGGTCTGCCGGACCACCCGGAACAGCGGGTCCAGGACCGGGTTCGTGGCGTGCTTCTGGGCGCCGAGCCGGGCCAGCCGGGCCCGCACCCGACGGCTCGGATGGGCACTGCCCGGCAGAGCAGCGGGGACGGGCTGTGCTGCGGGAGGGACCGGCGTGGCCGGGTCCCCGGTGGCGGGCGCACCCGAGCCGTCCGGCGGACCGTTGTCCAGGTCGACCGGACTCGAGGTGGGGGCGTCGGCCATCGGGCCCCTCCTGCTCGTGTCGCGGAGACTCCAGTCTAGGGGGCCCGAGCTCTGGCCCGCAGGAGCCCGGGCAGGTGACCGCGTCAGACGACGGCGAGCACGTGCGGCTCCGGGGCGTGGACCGCGCGCAACGCGTCCCGGCCTTTGAGGAAGCCCAGCTCGAGGAGCACGGCGATACCGACCACCTCGGCGCCGCACTCCCGGATCAGTCGCACCGTGGCGGCGGCGGTGCCGCCGGTGGCGAGCACGTCGTCGACGACGAGCACCCGCTCCCCCGGGGCGAAGGCGTCCGAGGTGACCTCGATGGTGGCCGAGCCGTACTCCAGGTCGTACGAGGCGCCGACGACGTCGCCCGGCAGCTTGCCCATCTTGCGCACCGGCACGAACCCCACGTCCAGCGCCCGGGAGACCGGCGCGCCGAAGATGAACCCCCGGGCCTCGATCCCGGCGACCTTGTCCGGCAGTCGGTCCCGGAACGGTGCCATCAGGCCCTCGACCACCGCGCCGAACGCTCCGGGGTCGGCCAGCAGCGGAGTGACGTCCTTGAAGACGACGCCAGCGGTCGGGAAGTCGTCGACGTCACGGATCTTGGCGAGCCAGCGCGCGGTGGTCCACGAGCCACCCGCCGCCTCGGTCATCGCCGCTTCTTCTTCGAGCCGCTCCGTCCGCCCGACCCCTTGCGCGGCTGGCTGCGCTGGCTGCCACCGGCGGGTCGCCTCGCCGGTGCCGGACGCCGGGCGGCGGGCGTGCCGGCGCCGACCGCCTCGCGGCTGTCCACGTCGACGTCTGTGCCGTCGCCGGGGGCCGGCTCCACGTCGGACGTCGCAGCTGCGGTGCCGCTTCGCCGCCGGGCGGACGGGCTGTCCGCCGAGCCGCCCCGGCGCGCAGCCACCCGCCTGGCCAGTGCCTGCATGGCCGGCTCGCGCTCCTTGAAGGCGGCGAGCATCGGCGTAGCGATGAAGATTGAGGAGTACGCACCGACCGCGACACCAACAAACAGTGCCAGCGCGAGGTCCTTCAGCGGACCGGCGCCGAGCAGCACCACGCCGGCGAACAGGATCGCCGCGATCGGCAGCAGCGCGATGATCGAGGTGTTGATCGACCGGACCAGGGTCTGGTTGACCGCGAGGTTCGCCGCCTGGCTGAACGTCATCCGGCTGCCGCCGGAGAGGCCGGCCGTGTTCTCACGCACCTTGTCGAACACGACCACGGTGTCGTACAGCGAGTAGCCGAGGATGGTGAGGAAGCCGATCACGGTCGCCGGTGTGACCTCGAATCCCACCAGCGAGTAGATGCCCGCGGTGATCAGCAGGTCGTGGAGCAGCGCGATCATGGCGGCCAGCGCCATCTTCCACTCGAAGTACAGCGACAGGAAGATCACCACGCCGACGAGGAAGAAGATCAGCGCCCGCAGGGCCTTGCTGGAGATGTCCTTGCCCCAGCTCGGCCCGATGAACTGCGTGCTCACGGCGTCGCGCGGCACCCCGAACTCGCTGGCCAGGGCGACCTGGACGTCCTCCAGCTCCGTGCTGGTGAGCGTCTCGGTCTGCGCGCGGACGGTGTCCGGGCCGACCGACTGCACGACGATCTCGTTGCTGCCGCCCAGGACACCGTTGACCGTCGAGCGCACGGCCGACTGGCTGACCGTCGGCGACTTGACCCGGAACTCGGCGCCACCGCGGAACTCGATGCCCAGCGTGAGACCCCGGAACAGCAGCGAGCCGAGCGCGATCAGCAGCAGCACCGCGGAGACGGTGTACCAGACCTTGCGCCGGTCGATGAACTCGTAGGAGACGTCGCCGCGGTAGAGCTGCGCGCCCAGGTGACCGAGCCGGCTCATCAGGCCTCCTTCGTGCGGGTCGCCGCGCCGGTCGCCGTCCGGCGGCGGCTGCTGGGTGTCGGCGTCAGGAGGGTGCGCCGGGTGGACCCGAGTCGCTCCGGGTCCAGACCGGACATCTTGTGGCCCTGCCCGAAGAACTTCGTCCGGGCCAGGATCGTGAGCAGCGGCTTGGTGAACATGAACACGATGACGATGTCGAGCAGCGTCGTGAGGCCGAGCGTGAAGGCGAACCCGCGGACGCTGCCCACGGACAGCAGGTAGAGGACGACGGCCGCGAGGAACGACACGAAGTCTGCCGCGAGGATCGTCCGGCGGGCGCGGACCCAGCCCGACTCCACAGCGACCCGTAGCGACTTCCCGTCCCGCACCTCGTCCCGCAGCCGTTCGAAGAACACCACGAACGAGTCGGCGGTGATGCCGATCGCCACGATCAGACCGGCGATGCCGGCGAGGCTGAGGCGGAACCCGATCTGCCAGCCGAGCAGGACCACCAGGCCGTACGTGAGGGCGGCCGACACCAGCAGGCTCGCGACCGTGACCAGGCCGAGGCCGCGGTAGTACAGCAGCGAGTAGAGGACGACGAGGACCAGCCCGATCGCACCCGCGAACAGGCCGGCCCTGAGCTGGTCGCCACCCAGGGTCGCCGAGACCTCCTGGACCTCGCCCGCGTCGAAGGTCAGCGGCAGCGCGCCGTACTTGAGCACGTTGGCCAGGCTGGTCGCCTCGCTCTGGGTGAAGTTGCCGGTGATCTGGGCGTTGCCCCCGATGATCGGACCGTTGTTGAGCCCGGGCGCGGAGACGACCAACCCGTCGAGCACGATGCCGAAGCGGTTCTGCGGGTCGGTGAGGGCGGCGAGCCGGCGGGTCGTGTCGGCGAACTTCTTCTTGCCGGCGCCGGTGAAGTCGAGGATGACCTCCCAACCGCCGGTGGAGACGCCCTGGCTGTTGCTCTCGAGGCCGGCCGAGGCCGAGCTCACGTCGGTGCCGAGCACCTCCGCGGGGCCCAGGAGGTACTTCTCGATGCCGTCCTCGCTGCAGGTCACCAGTGGCTTGCTGGGCAGGTCGCCTCCCCGCTTGCGCAGGTCCTGGCGGATCTTCGAGGGGTTCGCGCAGTCCAGCGCCGCGAACTCCTGCTGCAGCTGCGGGGTCACTCCGTCCAGGCCACCGGGCGCCGGGGTGACGGGCGGCGGAGTCGGCGTCGCCGCCGGGGAGGTCGCCGAGGCCGTGGGGCTCGGGCCGGCGCTACCTGCCCTGCGCAGTGCCTTGGGCACCACCGCGTTGTTCGAGCTGGTCGACGGCGCGGGACTCGGGCTTGCCGACGTCGACGGGGTGGGGCTCGCGCTGCCGGACGGGCTTGGGGTGGCCGACGCGCTCGGCTGCGGCGTCGCTGAGCCGGCAGCGGCGAGAAGGACCGGCCGGAACCGCAGCTGCGCCGTCTGCTGGACAGTGGCGAGGATGTTCTTGTCCTGCCGGCCGGGGATGGAGATGACGATGTTGTTCCCGGCGGTGGTCACCTCGGACTCCGCGACACCGAAGCTGTCGACGCGGTTGCGGATGATCGAGACGGCCTGGCTCAGGGCGTCCTTGGTGATCTTCCCGGACTCGCCCTTCGCCACCCGTGGCGTGAGGATGACACTGGTCCCGCCTTCGAGGTCGAGGCCCAGGCGCGGCTGGAACTTGTCCGCCAGCGTGAGCCGCTGCTTGCCGATCTTGTCGGGCGCTGCCACCCAGACCAGGCCGAAGACCACGGCGGTGAGGACCACGAGCACCGCGATGGTGCGGGCGGGCCGCGACGCGCTCGGTGTTGCCACGTGAGGATCTCTTCTCTGTCTGTCGCTGTGGATCGGTGGTGAAGCCGGCCTCCGGCCGGCAGCGGGCTACTCGCCGTGCGCGCGCCGGCCGTCCGGGTCGGTGCCGAGGTCGGGGCCCTCGTCCGGGTCGTGGCCGCCGCCGGTGTCCTCGCTGGCGGGCGCGTCGTCCTCGGTGATGATCCGGCCGACAGCCGCCTTGATCACCCGCACGGTGGTGCCCGGTGAGATCTCCAGCAGCACCGAGTCGTCCCGCACCTCGGTGACCAGCCCGAACATCCCCGAGGTCGTCATGACCTCCACCCCGGGGGCGAGCCGCGTCTGCAGCTGGTCGGCCTGGCGGGCCCTGGTCCGCTGCGGGCGGAGGATGAGGAAGTAGAACGCCACGAGGATCAACGCGAAGGGGAGCAGCACGTCCACGGGCGAGATGTCCTTCCGAGAGCTTCGTCGGTCCGGTCGAGGGGCACACCGGGAGGCAACAGGAGGCCTCGGGCGGCAGACCGGCGGGGAGTCTACCTGCCGGACCTGGACGATCCGGCCGGTCCCGGTCACAGGGCGGTCACGTCTGCGCACACCGCGGCAGCGGCTGCCGGGCCCACCGCTGCGCGCTAGGCGTCCTCGGGTGGCTCGTCGAACAGCGCGGGCGCGGCGGGCCGACGTGGCGGGGTGAGGCCGAGGTGCGCCCAGGCCGCGGGGGTGGCGACCCTGCCCCGGGGGGTGCGGGCCAGCAGTCCGGCCCGGACCAGGAACGGCTCGGCCACCTCCTCGACGGTCTCGCGCTCCTCCCCGACGGCCACCGCCAGCGTGGACACGCCGACCGGGCCGCCGCCGAAGCTGGCCACCAGGGCCTGCAGGACGGCACGGTCCAGCCGGTCCAGGCCGCGCTCGTCCACCTCGTAGACGACCAGGGCCTCCCGGGCGATGTCGCGGGTCACCTGCCCGTCGGCGCGGACCTGGGCGAAGTCGCGGACGCGGCGGAGCAGCCGGTTGGCGATGCGGGGCGTGCCCCGGGAGCGCCGGGCGATCTCCGCGGCCCCATCGCTCTCCAGCGGTACGTCGAGCAGCCGGCTGGACCGGGCCAGCACCCGCTCGAGGTCCCCTGCCTCGTAGAAGTCCATGTGCGCGGTGAAGCCGAACCGGTCCCGGAGCGGCCCGGGCAGCAGGCCGGCCCGCGTGGTGGCACCGACCAGGGTGAACGGCGGGACCTCGAGCGGGATGGCGGTGGCGCCGGGCCCCTTTCCCACGACGACGTCGACCCGGAAGTCCTCCATCGCCAGGTAGAGCATCTCCTCGGCGGGGCGGGACATCCGGTGGATCTCGTCGAGGAAGAGGACCTCGCCCTCGGTCAGGCTGGACAGGATGGCGGCGAGGTCGCCGGCGTGCTGGATCGCGGGGCCGCTGGTGATCCGCAGCGGAGCCTCCAGCTCGGCCGCGACGATCATCGCCAGCGTGGTCTTGCCCAGGCCGGGCGGGCCGGAGAGCAGGACGTGGTCGGGCACCCGGCCGCGGCCGCGGGCCGCGTCCAGCACCAGGCCGAGCTGCTCGCGCACCCGGGCCTGGCCGATGAACTCCGACAGCGTGCGGGGCCGCAAGGCTGCCTCGACCCGGCGCTCGTCCTCACCGCCGGGCGACTCGCGGTCGACCACGAGGTCCGGGTCGACCAGCCGGTCGGTGCCGCTCATGCCTTGCTCAGCGAGCGCAGGGCCACCTTGAGCAGGGCGGCGACGTCGGGTGTCGTGCCCGCGTCGGCGGCCTCCGCGGCGTACGGCGCGGCGGCGGCCACACCCTCGTCGGCCTCCCGCCCGGACCAGCCGAGTCCGAGCAGGGCACCGTGCAGCTGGTCGCGCCAGGGGGTGCCGCCGGCGCCGGCGACGCGGTGCGTGGCCGCAGAACCGCGGACCGCCCCGAGGCGGTCCTTGAGCTCGAGGACGATCCGCTGGGCGCCCTTGCGCCCGACTCCGGGTACCTGGGTCAGCGCGGCGAGATCCTCGGTGGCGACGGCGCGCCGGAGCTCGTCGGGGGCGTGCACGGCGAGCATGGCCTGGGCCAGCCGCGGCCCCACGCCGCTGGCGGTCTGCAGCAGCTCGAACACGACCCGCTCGTCCTCGTCGGCGAACCCGTACAGGGTCAGCGAGTCCTCCCGGACGACCATGCTGGTCGGGAGGTGGGCCGGCTCCCCGATGCGCAGCCGGGCAAGGGTCGCCGGCGCGCACTGCACAGAGAACCCGACTCCACCGACCTCGATCACTGCCCCGTCGGGCGCGAGCGCAGCGACCCGGCCGGCGACGAAGGCGATCACGACCGCGCTCCGGCGCCGGTGGCGGTCGCCAGCGCGGCCGCGACCCGGGCCTGCGCGCTGCCGCGCCAGACGTGGCAGATGGCCAGGCCGAGGGCATCGGCGGCGTCAGCGGGCTTCGGCGCCTCGCTCAGCTGCAGGATCCTGGTCACCATCGCTCCCACCTGGGTCTTGTCGGCCCGGCCGCTGCCGGTCACCGCGGCCTTCATCTCGCTCGGCGTGTGCAGGGCCACCGGGACGCCCGCGCGGGCGGCCGCCAGGATCGCGACGGCACTGGCCTGGGCGGTTCCCATGACGGTGCGCACGTTGTGCTGGCTGAACACCCGCTCGACGGCGACGGCGTCCGGCCGGTGCTCGCGCAGCCACGCCTCGACCTCGCGTTCGATGGCCAGCAGCCGGGCGCCGAGGTCGTTCCCCGGCGGAGTCCGGACCACCCCGACGGCGAGCATGCGCAGCGGGCGACCGGCCGAGCCCTCGACCACGCCGAGCCCGCACCGGGTGAGCCCGGGATCGACGCCGAGCACCCGCACTGCGCGTCACCTCCCGACCCCGCCCGTCCGAACACCTGTTCGGGTACGAACGTACCGGCGGCCTCGCCCGGATCCGGGCAGCGACGCGCCGGGCGAGCCCGTCAACACCGGTTGACGCAGTGTGGTGCGTCAACGTACGTTGACGACATGACCACGGCACCGGACGTCGCCGAGCAGGCTGCCAGCACAGACCCGGCGGTGGGCCTGCGCGCCGTCGCCGCCCTGCGCCGGCTCGCCGACCAGCTGGAGGTGCTGCAGGTGCGCAACGCCCGTGCCCAGGGCTGGTCCTGGGATGCGATCGGCGCGCTGCTCGGGGTCAGCAAGCAGGCGGTCCACAAGAAGCACCGCGACGGTGGGAGGTAGCCATGTTCGAGCGGTTCACCGACGAAGCCAGGGCGATGGTGGTCGTCGCTCAGGGCGAGGCCCGTGCGCTGGGACACGGCTGGATCGGCACCGAGCACCTGCTGCTCGCCGCCCTCCGGCCGTCGTCGGTCGCGGGGACGCTCGAGTCCGTCGGGCTGACCCACGCCCGTGTCGTCGCGGTGGTGCGGGGGTCGCAGCCGGACCCGTCGGACGATGCCGTCCTGCGCGAGCTCGGCATCGATGTCGCGGAGGTCCGCCGACGGGTCGAGGCCGACTTCGGTGCCGGCGCCCTGGAGACCGCCGTCCCAGAGTGGCGTCCGCCGCGACGGCTCCGGCCTCTTCGCGCCCGCCGGCGCGGAGGCGGTCACATCCCGTTCACCGGGCCGGCGAAGCAGGCACTCGTGCTGGGGCTGCGCGAAGCGGTCCGGCTGAGCAGCTCGGAGATCACCGCCGAGCACCTCGTCCTCGGGACGATGGCCGCGCCCGGGCGGGCCGCCGCGGTCGTCACCGTGCTCGGGGTTACTTCGGACGAGGTGCGGCGGGCGGTGCTCGCCCAGCTCGGCCGGGCCGCCTGAGCAGCGCCGCGACCAGCAGCCGTCAGCCGACGGCTTCCATCACCTCGTCGGTGACGTCGAAGTTGGCGAACACGTTCTGCACGTCGTCGGAGTCCTCCAGCGCCTCGATCAGGCGGAACACCTTCCGCGCGCCGTCCTCGTCGAGCGGCACGCTGACCGAGGGCAGGAAGGACGCGTCGGCGGAGTCGTAGTCGATGCCGGCGTCGACCAGTGCGGTGCGGACCGCCACCAGGTCGGTGGCCTCGGACACGACCTCGAACGCCTCGTCCAGGTCGTTGACCTCCTCGGCACCGACCTCCAGGACGGCGGCCAGCACGTCGTCCTCGCTCAGCCCGTCGGACTTCGGGACGATGACGACGCCCTTGCGGTTGAACAGGTAGGACACCGAGCCCGGATCGGCCATCGAGCCGCCGTTGCGGGTCATCGCGGTGCGCACCTCGGCGGCGGCCCGGTTGCGGTTGTCGGTGAGGCACTCGATCAGAACTGCCACGCCGCTGGGCCCGTAGCCCTCGTACATGATCGTCTGGTAGTCGGCGCCGCCCGCCTCGGCCCCGGAGCCGCGCTTGACCGCGCGGTCGATGTTGTCGTTGGGGACGGAGGTCTTCTTCGCCTTCTGGATGGCGTCGTAGAGCGTGGGGTTGCCGGCCGGGTCGCCGCCGCCGGTGCGCGCCGCCACCTCGATGTTCTTGATCAGCTTGGCGAAGGCCTTGCCGCGACGGGCGTCGATGACGGCCTTCTTGTGCTTGGTCGTGGCCCACTTGGAGTGGCCGCTCATACCTGATCCCTCACGTCTGACGTTCCCTCACGATCCGGACGAACAGCTCGTGCACCCGTCCGTCACCCGTCATCTCGGGGTGGAACGACGTAGCCAGCAGCGAGCCCTGGCGGACGGCGACGATCCTACCTTCGGCCGGCCCCTCCTCGACCCGGGCGAGCACCTCGACCTCCGGCGCGACCTGCTCCACCCAGGGGGCCCGGATGAACACCCCGTGCACAGGATGGCCGTCGACACCGGCCAGGTGCACGTCACCCTCGAAGCTGGCGACCTGCCGCCCGAACGCGTTGCGCCGGACGGTCATGTCGATGCCGCCCAGCGTCTCCTGGTCCGGCCGGCCGTCGAGGACCCGGTCCGCCAGCAGGATCATCCCGGCGCAGGAGCCGTAGCCCGGGAGGCCGTCGCGCAGCCGCGCCCGCAGCGGGTCGCGCAGCCCGAAGGCCCGCATGAGCTTGTCCATCGTGGTGGACTCCCCGCCGGGCAGCACGATGCCGGCCAGGCCGTCGAGCTCCTCGACCCGGCGTACCGGACGGCCGGTCGCCCCGGCGCGCTCGAGTGCGACCAGGTGCTCGCGGACGTCGCCCTGCAGGGCGAGCACGCCGATCGTCGGGGAGGCAGCCACGAGCGCACAGCCTAGGAACCCTCCCCGACCGTCCCCGCGACCGGCCTCAGCCCCCGACCCGAGAGCGCTCGTTTGCGACCTGGTTCACCGACACGCCGTCGGCCGTACGGCGTGTCGGTGGCGGATGTCGCAAACGAGCGTCGGTACGGCGGCGTCGAGTGCGGGCGGCTACCAGCCGCGCTCGGCCAGCCGGTGCGGCTGCGGGATGTCGTCGACGTTGATGCCCACCATCGCCTCGCCGAGACCGCGGGAGACCTTGGCGAGCATGTCCGGGTCGTCGTAGAACGTGGTGGCCTTGACGATCGCCTCGGCCCGCTGCGCCGGGTTGCCCGACTTGAAGATGCCCGAGCCGACGAAGACACCCTCGGCGCCGAGCTGCATCATCATCGCGGCGTCGGCGGGCGTGGCAATGCCGCCGGCGGTGAACAGCACCACCGGCAGCCGCCCGGCGGACGCCACCTCGGCGACCAGGTCGTACGGCGCCTGCAGCTCCTTGGCCGCGACGTACAGCTCGTCCGGGCTCAGCGAGGACAGCCGGCGGATCTCGCCGCCGATCTGGCGCATGTGCATGGTGGCGTTGGAGACGTCCCCGGTGCCCGCCTCACCCTTGGAGCGGATCATGGCCGCGCCCTCGGTGATGCGGCGCAGCGCCTCGCCCAGGTTGGTCGCGCCGCACACGAACGGGACGGTGAACTGCCACTTGTCGATGTGGTGGGCGTAGTCGGCGGGGGTGAGCACCTCGGACTCGTCGACGTAGTCGACACCGAGCGACTGCAGCACCTGCGCCTCGACGAAGTGCCCGATCCGGGCCTTGGCCATGACCGGGATCGAGACGGTCGCGATGATGCTCCCGATCATGTCCGGGTCGCTCATGCGCGACACCCCGCCCTGCGCGCGGATGTCGGCGGGCACCCGCTCCAGCGCCATGACGGCGACGGCCCCGGCGTCCTCGGCGATCCTCGCCTGCTCCGCGGTGACGACGTCCATGATCACGCCGCCCTTGAGCATCTCGGCCATGCCGCGCTTCACCCGGGCGGTACCGGTCTCGGGGCCGGACGACGCCGGGCCGGGCACGGACGACGACTCGGGGGTGGACGGGGCAGGCGTGGACACGGGAGACCTCACGGGAGACGGTGGGCTGGTGGCTCCATGGTAGGCCGCCCGCGGGCCGGGTCAGCGCACGGTCGCGCGAGGGTCAGCGGGTCGTGACCGGACGGTCCCGCCCGATCAGCGCGACCCACACCTGCCCGGCGGCGAACGACGCCCTCTGGCCGTCGATCGTGTACGACGTGACGTCGGTGCCCTTGGGCCGCGACCACTTGCCCTCGTACATCTGGCCGTCGCGGAAGATCAGCGCCCGGCCCTTGCCGACGGTCAGCGTCTGCGGGGTGTTGGCACCGTTGACGTCGTGGTACGCCGACGGCTGCACGGTGACGAACTGGGCCACGAACGTCGTGGGGCCGAGCCGGCCGCCCTCGGCCGCCATGTCCGGGGACCCGTCCATCGAGAGCAGCCACCGTTGCTCCTTCGCCGACCACTGGGCGCCGACCCGGGCGCTGGGGTAACCCACCGACACGGAGGTCACCGGCGTGCCTCCGGCCGGGGCCGGCCCGAACGTGTAGCCGACCTCGGGCGGGGTGTCGACCTTGCCGGCGCGCTTGCGCAGCTCGGCGAAGGTGCCGATGACGTCGTAGGGCATGGGTCGCTTGGGCGACCGGGTGTAGCCGCTGTGGTTCTGGTCGAAGGACACCAGCTTGAGGTCGGCCCGCTGGAGGTTGTCGGCCAGCTTGTTCTGCGAGCCGCTGTAGATCAGCCCGACCGTGCCGTACTGCTTCAGCAGCTCGATGTCGGTGATGCGGCCGCTGCGCACCGGGCCGACGTACGTCGGGTACTGGCTGGAGTAGACCGCGGCCAGCCGGGTGACCCCGCCCTCGACCTGCTCGACGTAGACCACGTCGGCCTTGGACAGCCCGACCTGCGGGTGCGCCTTGCTGGTGTTGTCGACCTTCACCGCGTAGACCGGCCCGTCCTCCCGGCCCATCCGCCCCGAGAGCCGGCTGGGCTCGGGCGGCGGCGGGGGCGACGACGTCGTCGCGCTCGGGCTGGAGGTGTCGGCCGGCCGGGTCGCCTTCTTGCCGTCGGAGCCGGACGAGCAGGCGGACAGCAGCAGGGCCACGCCGAGGACGGCGACGGCAGCGGCCCGCCGAGACGCGGACGGAGGTGCGAGCTTCACAGCAGACGACCGTACGTGGTCGCGGGCCGGCCGGTCGCCAGGGGTTGCTGGCGTGTCGGCCGGGCGGTCAGGCCGACGCACCGCGGGTGAGGCTCTCCGGTGGCGAGTCGTCGAACTCCACCGTGGCCGGCCACGCGGCGTGACCGGCCAGCCGCAGGTAGCGGACGACCTTCTTGCGCCGGACGACTCGCGCCGCCCGTACGACGTCGTTGAGGAAGCGCCGGGACAGCTGGACCCGCAGGCAGGCCGAGCCCAGCTCGCGCGCCAGCTCGCGGCCGGCCAGATCGGCGTCGAACGCCTCCAGCACCCGGGGCTCGGCGAAGGCCGCGTGCAGCGCGCGGGTCAGGTCGCTCTCGACCTGCTCCCGGTCGGCCGCACCGACGTCGCCGATCTCACGCGCCTCGTGCGCCGCGTCGGCGAGCAGCAGCCCGCTGGCCGGGTCGAGCCGGCCCGAGACGGCGATCTGCAGCGCGACCGAGGCGCGTCGCACCAGCTGGGCGTCCAGCGCGCTGCGCGCCCCTTCGAGCCGGGCGTGCAGACGGTCCAGCCGGGTCGCGCTGAACGTGAGGTACCACGCCACGACGAGCACTGCCGCGACCACGGCGACGACAGGAAGGCTCTGGTCGGGCACCGCCCCACGCTAGTGGCGGCCGTCGCTCAGGCCGGCTGCGGCAGCTGCTGCAGCGTCCAGGAGTTGCCGTCCGGGTCGGCGAAGGAGACGAACGACCCCCAGGGCTGGTGGTCGACCTCGGTCGCCGCGACCCCGTTGGCAAGCAGCCGGGCACGGTGTTCGGCGACGTCCGCCACGACCATCATCACGCCCTGCTGCGCGCCTGCCGGCATGTCGGTGATCCCCTCACCGAAGGCCACCGAGCAGGCCGACCCGGGTGGGGTGAGCTGGACGAACCTCAGCCCTGGCCGCACGGTCTGGTCCTGGTCGGCGTGGAAACCGATCTGGTCGACGTAGAACGACTTGGCCACGTCGACGTCGCTGACGCCGAGGAAGATGACCTCTATCCGCATGTCCATGACCACACCCTAGGAACGGTCGCCGACAGTCCCGGGCGACTCGGTGGCGCGCCGCAGCCGGTCCCGCCATGGCCGCGGCACGTCCTCGCCGACAGCTCCCGCGCCGGCCGCCACGGTCTCGTAGACCGCGACCAGCTCGTCGGCCACGGTCGACCAGTCGTAGCGGCGGACCCACACCGACCCGGCGGCCGACAGCGCGGCGCGCCGGTCGGGGTCGGCGAGCAGCGCGAGCAGCGCCGCCGCCAGCGCCGATCTGTCGCCGACCGGGAAGGTCACCCCCACCCGGCCGTCGTCGAGCACCCGGCGGAACGCGTCCAGGTCCGAGGCCAGCACCGGCGCGCCCGCCGACATCGCCTCGACCAGGATGATCCCGAAGCTCTCCCCGCCGAGGTTGGGCGCCACGTACACATCGACGGTCCGCAGCAGCCGGGCCTTGTCCGCCTCGCTCACCACGCCGAGGAACGTGACCGCCGCGCGGACGTCGTCCGGCAGGTCCTCGACCGCCTCGTCCTCGTCGCCCCGGCCGGCCACGAGCAGCCGCACACCGGGCCGTTCCCGGACCACCCGCTCCATCGCCGCAAGCAGGGTCGGGAGCCCTTTGCGTGCCTCGTCCAGGCGCCCGATGAAGCCGACCGTGCCGCCCTTGCCCCGCCACGTCTCGTTCGGCGCCGCCTCGGCGAACCGGTCGACGAAGACGCCGTTGGGGATCAGCACGGCGTCACCACCCACGTGCTCGACCAGGGTGCGCCGGGCGTCCTCGGACACGGCCACCCGGGCGCCGATCTTCTCCAGGGCCGGCTCGAGGATGGGGTAGGCGGCGCTCATCGCGCGCGACCGCAGGTTCGAGGTGTGGAACGTCGCGACGATGGCGCCGGTCGCGGCCCAGCAGGCGAGCAGCCCGAGCGACGGTGTGGCCGGCTCGTGGATGTGCAGGACGTCGAAGCCGCCCTCCCGCAGCCAGCGGCGGACCCGGGTGGCCGACAGCGGACCGAAGTTCACCCGGGCCACCGAGCCGTTGTACGGCACCGGCACGGCCCGCCCGGCCGGCACGACGTAGTCGGGCAGCGGGGTGTCGTCGTCGGCCGGCGCCAGGACCGAGACCTCGTGGCCGCGCTGGCGCAGCACCTCGGCGAGATCGCGGACGTGGAACTGCACCCCGCCCGGAACGTCCCAGGAGTAGGGGCAGACGATCCCGACCCTCATCGGCGACCGGCCCCGCTCGGCACCCGGGCCGGGTCGAGGTCCGCCAGCCACAGCGGCTGCAGCATGTGCCAGTGCTCCGGGTGCGCGGCGATCGCCGCGCCGAAGACGTCCGCCACCTGCTGGGTCATCGCGCTGACCTTCTCCTTGGTCGTCCCGGTCGACGGCGCCGGAACCTCGTCGTGGAACCGGATGACCAGCCGGGGCCGGGAGCTCGCACGCGGACCGACGTCCTCGTGCCAGATGCTCACCGGGTGGAGTGCGGCGCCGGTGCGCAGGGCGAGCAGGGCCGGGCCGGCCGGCATCCGGGTCGGCGCGCCCAGCAGCTCGACGCCGACGCCGGTCGCCCGGAGGTCGCGGTCCGCCAGCAGCGGCACCAGGCGACCCGCTCGCAGCCGCTGGACGAGGATCTCGGTGACGTCCCGCTCGCCGCCGGTCAGCGGCAGGATCTCCATGCCGAGACCTTCGCGGTGGGCGAGGAAGCGGGCATACAGGCGCTCCGGCCGCAGCCGCTCCGCCACGGTGACCACCGGCACGCCGGTCAGAGTCGCCCAGGCCCCGGCGTGGTCCCAGTTCCCCATGTGCATGAGGGCCGCGACCAGGCCACGGGCGCCCTCGCCGGTGCTGGCCCGCAGGTGCTCCTCCCCCACGACCCGCACCGACGAGACGACCCGGTCGTGGCTCCAGTCCGGCAGCCGGAAGGTGTCGCACCAGTAGGCCAGGTAGGAGCGCAGTCCGGCCCGGCTCAGCGCCCGCAGCGCCGGCTCGTCGGCCCCGGGGCTGGCCCGGCGCAGGTTCGCCTCCAGCCGGCGTACCGCCGGGCCGCGGCGCCACCACACAGCGTCGGCGACGGCCGCGAAGAGGCGGTAGGCGACCGGCTCGGGCAGCCTGCGTACCAGTGCCCAGGCCCCGGCGTAGAGCCGGTAGGTCAGCAGCTCGCGCACGTCACGGCGTCTCGGCGAGCGCCTGGCGGCGCACCGCCAGCGCGCGCTGCCCGATGGTCACCGTGCTGCCGACCGCGAGCACCCACAGGGCGGCTGCCTGGACGTACGGCACGCCGAGACCGTCGAGGCCGGTGCACACGAGGATGATGACGAGCCGGTCGGCCCGCTCGGTGATGCCGACGTTCGCCGTCATGCCCAGGCCCTCCGCGCGGGCCCGCGCGTAGGACACGACGGCCCCGGTCGACAGGCAGTACAGGCACAGGGCGACCAGCAGCAGGTCGGTACCGGCACCGGCGTACCAGAGGGCGATGCCTCCGAACACCGCGGCGTCGCCGACCCGGTCCAGGGTGGAGTCCAGCCAGGCACCCCACCGGCTGGAGCGCTCGGTCATCCGGGCCATCGTGCCGTCGACCAGGTCGGAGAACACGAAGCAGGTGATCACCACCGTGCCCCAGAAGAAGGAGCCGCGGGGGTACCAGGCCAGCGCACCGACCACCACCCCCATGGTGCCGATCAGCGTGACGACGTCCGGGCTCACCCCACGGCGCACGAGGAACGCCGCGGTGGGAGTGAGGATGCGGGTGAACAGCGCCCGGGCGAAGCGGTTGAGCATGGCGGCTGGTGGTCCCTGTCGGGTCGGCAGCGGGAGGCTGGTCGAGCAGCCTAGCGACGGGGCCGGCCGTCGGAGGGACGCACGCAGGCCGGCGCGGCCGACGGGTCAGCCCACGTCGGCCGCGCCGGCCCGAGGCTCAGCTGCCCGGCGGGTGGTAGTCCACGCTGCGGCGCAGGGCCTCGTCGACCTGGTCCACGGTCAGCAGCTTGGTGGTGCGCGCGCTGACCGCGCCGCTGGCGTTGATCGCGATGGCGACCGCCGCGGCGGCCTCGTCGTCGGGCACCTCGGCGACGGCGAACACGTCGGTGTCGCCGAACGCGAAGTGGAACGACTCCAGCGACCCGCCGACCCCCTCGAGCATGGTGCTGACCGAGTCGACCCTCGACTTGGCACCCTTCGCGCGGACGCCTTCCATGCCTTGGGCGGTGTAGTTGGCGAAAATGAGGTACTTCGGCATGGGCACGCCTCTCCATCGCAGGGTCCCCGCGCCCTGCAACCTAGTCGCGCGGCACGGCCTGTCAACGGCCGCGTCCGGCCGCGCTCCGACGCCTGCGGGAGGGCAGCAGAACGCCGTCGGCGCCGACCTGTCGCCAGCCTCTTGTGCGCCGAGCGACCCCGGGTGGAGGCTCGGCACCACGACACAGCATCCGGTGGGAAGCCCGAGGAGGCGGTCCTGATGGTCCAGACGAGCAGTGGTGCCGGAGCCGCGGGCGGTGCACCCGAGGCCGACCAGCCCAGGTCCATGCGCAACGTGGTGCTGGTCGGCCACTCCGGAGCAGGCAAGACGACGCTGGTCGAGGCCCTGCTCGCCGCAACAGGCACCATCTCCCGGGCCGGACGGGTCGAGGACGGCACCACGGTCACCGACTTCGACGAGGCCGAGCAGCGCCAGCAGCGCTCGATCTCCCTCGCCGTCGCCCCGCTGGTCCACGCGGAGGTCAAGGTCAACCTGCTGGACACCCCCGGCTACGCCGACTTCGTCGGCGACCTGCGTGCCGGGCTGAGGGCGGCCGACGCGGCGCTGTTCGTGGTGTCGGCGGTGGACGGCGTCGACGGCGCCACCCAGATCCTCTGGGAGGAGTGCGCCGCGGTCGGCATGCCCCGCGCGGTCGTCGTGACCAAGCTCGACAAGGAGCGCGCCGACTTCGACGAGGCCGTGGCGATCTGCCAACGGGTGTTCGGCGACGGAGTCATGCCGCTATACCTCCCGATGGCCGCTGACGACGGCGCTCCGGCCGGACTGATCGGCCTGCTCTCCCAGACCGTCTTCGACTACTCCGGGCAGAGCCGCACCGAGCGGGCCCCTGACGCCGAGCACCTGCCGCTGATCGAGGACGCGCGCGCCCGGCTGATCGAGGGCATCATCGCCGAGTCCGAGGACGAGTCGCTGATGGATCGCTACCTCGGCGGGGAGGACATCGACCTCAAGGTGCTGGTCGACGACCTCGAGACCGCGGTGGCGCGCGGCTCCTTCTACCCGGTGCTCGCCACCGCCGCACCTACGGGCCTCGGGACCGCCGAGCTGCTCGAGGTGATCACCCAGGCGTTCCCGTCACCGCTGGAGCACGAGGTGCCGCCGGTCACCAGCCCCGACGGCCAGCCCCGCGGGCCCCTCACCTGTGACCCGGACGGCCCCCTGGTCGCCGAGGTCGTCAAGACCACCACGGACCCCTACGTCGGCCGGGTCTCGCTGGTGCGGATCTTCTCCGGCACGCTGACCCCTGACCAGGTGCTGCACGTGTCCGGCCACTTCCTCTCCGACCGCGGCCACGAGGACCACGACGTCGACGAGAAGGTAGGTGCCCTCACCTCTCCGCTCGGGAAGACCCAGCGCATCGTGGCCCGGGCGGTGGCCGGCGACATCTGCGCGGTGGCCAAGCTCAGCCGGGCCGAGACCGGCGACACCCTCTCGGCCAAGGACGAGCCACTGCTCATGGAGCCGTGGCTGATGCCCGACCCGCTCCTGCCGGTCGCGGTGGTGCCCAAGTCCAAGGCCGACGAGGACAAGCTGTCCCTGGGTCTCGGCCGGCTGGTGGCCGAGGACCCGACTCTTCGCCTTGAGCACAACGCCGAGACCCACCAGGTCGTCCTCTGGTGCATGGGCGAGGCCCACCTGGACGTCCTGCTCGACCGGCTGAAGAACCGCTACGGGGTCGACGTCGAGTCCGTCCCCCTGCGGGTCCAGCTGCGCGAGACGTTCGCCGGCAAGGCCACCGGGCACGGCCGGCACGTGAAGCAGTCCGGCGGCCACGGTCAGTACGCCGTCTGCGACATCGAGGTCGAGCCGCTGCCCTCGGGAACCGGGTTCGAGTTCGTCGACAAGGTCGTGGGCGGCGCGGTCCCGCGCCAGTTCATCCCCTCGGTCGAGAAGGGCGTCCGCACCCAGATGGAGCGGGGCGTCGCTGCGGGGTACCCCGTGGTCGACATCCGCGTCACCCTCACCGACGGCAAGGCCCACTCGGTCGACTCCTCCGACATGGCCTTCCAGACGGCGGGCGCGCTGGCCCTCAAGGAAGCCGCCAGGTCCACCACCATGCACATGCTGGAGCCGGTCGACGAGGTCGCGGTGCTGGTCTCCGACGAGTACGTCGGCGCGGTGATGAGCGACCTGTCGACCCGGCGCGGCCGCGTGACCGGCACCGAGTCGGTCAGCAATGGACGCTCACTGGTCAAGGCCGACGTCCCCCAGGTGGAGATCACCCGGTATGCGGTGGACCTCCGCTCGCTCTCGCACGGCACCGGCACGTTCTCGCGGACCTACGTGCGGCACGAGCCGATGCCGTCCCAGCTGGCCGCCAAGCTGCAGGCGGAGAACGCCGAGGCCTGAAATGGCTGGCTACGGCGGGGGTCGGCGGCGCAGTCTGGGACACCCCCCGCCAGAGGAGAGACGACCATGACGACCGCGCCCGAACAGACCGCGACCACTGCTGACGGCGGCGCCGTCCCCGAGCCGGCGCCCACGGCCGACGACCTCGCCGGACGGCTCTTCGAGGCCGCCCTGGGGTCCATCGACCTGCTGTCGGTCCACCTCGGCGACCGGCTGGGGCTGTACCGAGCCGTGGCCGCCCTGGGCGAACCGACCGTGGGGGAGGTCGCCGGAAAGGCGGGCGTGCACGAGCGCTACGCCCGCGAGTGGCTCGAGCAGCAGGCCGTCACCGGCCTGCTCGTCGCGCTGGGAGCGGGCGACCAACGACGGTTCCGCCTGCCGGAGGCCAGCCGCGAGGTCCTCCTCGACCCGACCAGCCTCAACTACCTGGCTCCGCTGGCCCGGATGCTCGCCGCGTCGGCGGCCAAGCTGCCCGACCTGCTGGAGGCCTACCGCACCGGCGGCGGCGTGTCCTGGGACGACCTCGGCCCGGATGCGCGCGAGTCGCAGGCCGACTTGAACCGCCCCTGGTTCGAGCACCGGCTCGCCGACGCGCTGGCGAGCGCCCCAGGTCTGGACGCCGTGTTGAGCCGACCCGGTGCGCGGATCGCCGACCTCGGCTGCGGCGGCGGCTGGTCCAGCGTCGCCCTCGCCCGGGCCTACCCCGGCGCCACGGTCGACGGCTATGACGTCGACGAGCCCTCGGTCGCCCTGGCCACAGGCAACGCGGACTCCGCCGGCGTCGGCGACCGCACGACGTTCCGCCGGGTCGACGTGTCCGGCAGCGACGTCGGCGAGGGCTACGACGCCGTGTTCGCCTTCGAGTGCGTGCACGACCTCTCTGCGCCGGTCGAGTTCCTCGCCACGGCCCGCCGGGCGACCGCTCCGGACGGCATCACCATCGTCATGGACGAGGCCGTCGCGCCGGAGTTCACCGCGCCCGGAGACGACCTCGAACGGATGATGTACGGCTTCTCGCTGCTCATCTGCCTCCCGGACGGGATGTCCCAGCAGCCGTCGGCAGGAACCGGGACGGTGATGCGGGAGGGCACGCTGCGCGAGTACGCCCGGGCGGCCGGCTTCGCCGACGTGGAGGTGCTGCCGATCGAGGACTTCGGCTTCTTCCGCTTCTACCGGCTGGTGTGACCGTCCAGCAACCGAGCCTGCCCGCCTACCCCCGCCCGGGAGCCGGCAGCCCGCGCAGGCCGGGTCAGTCGTCGGGCCAGGCGGCGGCGACGAGGTCGCGGGTCTCGGCCAGCAGCTGCGGGATCACCTTGGCCCCGGCGAGGACGGTGATGAAGTTGGCGTCGCCGCCCCAGCGCGGCACCACGTGCTGGTGCAGGTGGTCGGCCAGCGAGCCTCCGGCGACGCCACCGAGGTTGAGCCCCACGTTGAAGCCGTGCGGGGACGACACGTCGCGGACGGCCTGCACCGCCTGGCGGGTGAACCGCATCAGTTCGGCCGACTCCTCGTCGGTCAGCTCGTCCAGGCCGGCGACGTGTCGGTACGGCACCACCATGAGGTGGCCCGGGTTGTACGGGTGCAGGTTGAGGACGGCGTAGACGGTCTCGCCTCGGGCCAGCACCAGGCCGGTGCGGTCGTCCAGGGTCGGGATCCGGCAGAACGGGCAGCCGCCCTCGGCGGTGCGCCCGGTGCCGTCCTCGCCGGTGACATAGGCAAGCCGGTGCGGCGCCCAGAGCCGCTGCAGCCGGTCCGGCTCACCCACCCCCTCCTGGGGCACCACCTCCGGCGGTGAGTACGGCGGCTCGGGGTCGCTCATCGGGTCTGCTCGAGCCGCCAGGTCGGGCGGCTCACACCTGCACCCGGTCGGCGACCGCCCGGACGATCTCCTCGACGGCATCGTCGACCGGCACGCCGTTGTTCTGCTCGCCCGACCGGTAGCGGAACGACACGGCGTCCTTGGCGACGTCCTCGTCGCCGGCGAGCAGCATGAAGGGGACCTTCTGCCTCTGCGCGGTCCGGATCTTCTTCTGCATCCGGTCGTCGGAGGTGTCGACCTCCACCCGGACGCCCCGGGCACGCAGCCGAGCCGCGACGTCCTGCAGGTAGGGCACGTGCTCGTCGGTGATCGGGATGCCGACGACCTGGACTGGCGCTAGCCACGGCGGGAACGCGCCGGCGTAGTGCTCGACGAGCACACCCAGGAACCGCTCGATCGACCCGAACTTCGCCGAGTGGATCATCACCGGCTGCTGGCGGGACCCGTCGGCCGCCTGGTACTCGAGCCCGAAGCCGGCCGGCTGGTTGAAGTCGTACTGCACCGTGGACATCTGCCAGGTCCGGCCGATGGCGTCCCGGGCCTGCACGGAGATCTTGGGTCCGTAGTAGGCCGCGCCGCCGGGGTCCGGAACCAGCTCGAGCCCGGTCTCGGTCGCCGCCTCCTCGAGGACCCGGGTGGCGAGCTCCCACTGCTCGCTGGTGCCGATGAACTTGTCGTTGTCGGCGTCGCGTGTCGACAGCTCGAGGTAGAAGTCGTCCAGGCCGAAGTCCTTGAGCAGCCCGAGCAGGAAGCCCAGCAGGTGCTTGATCTCGCCGGCCGCCTGCTCCGCGGTGACGTAGGAGTGCGAGTCGTCCATGGTCAGGCCGCGCACCCGGGTGAGGCCGTGCACCACGCCGGACTTCTCGAACCGGTAGACCGCCCCGAGCTCGAACAACCGCAAGGGCAGCTCGCGGTAGGACCGTCCGCGGGAGCGGTAGATCAGGTTGTGCATCGGGCAGTTCATGGCCTTGAGGTAGTACTCGGCACCCTCCATGTGCATGGGCGGGAACATGCCGTCGGCGTAGTACGGCAGATGGCCAGAGGTCTCGAAGAGCCCGCGCTTGGTGATGTGCGGGGTCGCGACGAACTGGAAGCCCTCCTCCTCGTGCCGCTGCCGGACGTAGTCCTCCATCACCCGCCGGACGATGCCGCCCTTGGGGTGGAACACGGCCAGACCGGACCCGAGCTCGTCCGGGAAGGAGTAGAGGTCGAGCTCGGCGCCCAGCTTGCGGTGGTCGCGCTTCTCGGCCTCGGCCAGCCGCTGCTGGTAGTCCTTGAGCGCCTCGCGGCTCTCCCAGGCGGTGCCGTAGATCCGCTGCAGCTGCGGGTTCTTCTCGCTGCCCCGCCAGTACGCCGCAGCGGACCGGGTCAGCTTGAACGCCGGGATGTGCCGGGTGCTCGGCAGGTGCGGTCCCCGGCACAGGTCCTTCCAGGCCAGCGAGCCGTCCTTGCGGACGTTGTCGTAGATGGTCAGCTGGCCCGCTCCCACCTCCGCGTCGGCACCCTCCGCTGCGCCGGCGGCCGCACCGCCCTTGAGACCGATCAGCTCGAGCTTGTACGGCTCGGCCGACAGCTCCGCGCGGGCCTCCTCGTCGGCTACCTCGCGTCGTACGAACGCCTGGCCCTCCTTGACGATCTGCTGCATCTTCTTGTCGATCGCAGCCAGGTCGTCGGGGGTGAACGGGGTCGCGATGTCGAAGTCGTAGTAGAAGCCGTTCTCGATCGGCGGTCCGATGCCCAGCCGGGCGTCGGGGTGCAGCTCCTGCACCGCCTGGGCCATCACGTGCGCGGTCGAGTGCCGCAGGATGGCCCGGCCGTCCTCGGAGTCGATCCGGACAGGCTCCACCACCTCGCCGTCGGCGAGGACGTGCGCGAGGTCGCGCAGCTCCGCGCCGACGCGGGCGGCGACCACCGCCCGGTCACCCTCGAAGAGCTCGGCCGCCGTGGTGCCGGCTGCGACCTGGCGCTCGCTGCCTGCGACGTGGATGCTGAGCTCGGGCACGGGGTTCCCTCTCGTGGCGACGTGGTGCGGACCCCGGGATCGTATCGACCGGCAGGTGCGCGCCTCGCCTGCGTTTCCGGCGCTGCTCAGCCGAGGACGACCGCGTCACCGACGGCGACCCGGCCGGCGCTGGCCACCTCGGCGTAGGCGCCCAGGCAGTGGTCGGGGTGCTGCACCATGCGCAGCACCGCACCGCCGAGCGCGACCTCTCGGCCGGACCAGTCCCGCTCCGTGCCCGGACCCGACAGCTCGAGCACGAGGTTGGCCCGCGGAGCGGAGATGTCACACGCGTCGCAGCTCTCGGCGTGCTCGGCGGCGTCGAGCATCGAGGTCCGGGAGACGATGTGCACCGGCGCGACGTCGACGAAGCCGGTGCCCTCCCGGTGCGCCAGGTGCACCGGCCGGCCGAGCCACGCGGACAGCGCGGCTTCCGCCTCGGCCGGGGCCAGCCCGGGCGCGGCTCCCGGGACGTCGAGCCGGAGCTCGCCGTCCTCCAGGAAGGTGCCCACCTCGCGCAGCCGCGGGTCCTGGGCCGCCGTCACCGCCGCACCGCCGCCGTCCACCACTGCCCAGGACCGGTCGCCGGCGAGGCCGCCCGGGACGACCTCGGCGGACTGCACCGGCGTGCCGGCCATCGACTTCACCGGGAAGACCCAGACCTGGGTGACCCGGCCGACCTCCGGCGCGGAGGTCATCTCGCCTCCAGCTGGTAGAGCCCGCCGTCGAGCGAGACCGCCCACAGCTCGCGGTCGTCGTCCTCGCCGAAGCTGGTGACCCGGTCCAGCCGGCCGCTGGTGACGACGCCGATCGTGCCGGCGACGAAGAGCCGGCCGGAGACGAAGTCGCCGAAGACGTAGGTGCCGCCGAGCAGGTCGTCGTAGGTCGAGCCCCGGTAGACGAACCCGCCGACGACCGAACCGCCGTAGTCCCGGCCGTACGACCACTCCGGCTCGCGGTAGCTCGCGGTCGTCGAGCAGCGCGAGGCGTCGTAGGTGGTGGTGCCTTCGTGGCAGGACCAGCCGAAGTTCGCACCACCCTCGCCGGCCGGGATCCGGTCGACCTCCTCGACGCGCGCCTGGCCGACGTCGCCGATCCACAGGTCCCCGGACTGGGAGTCGACGGAGAAGCGCCACGCATTGCGCAGCCCGCTCGCCCAGATCGCACCCCTGCCGGGTACGCCGCCGGCGTACGGGTTGGTCGCCGGGACGCAGAAGAACCGGCCACAGGCACGCCGCGCGCCGAGCACCCGGATCCGGAGGATCTTCCCCTGCAGCACCCGCAGGTCCTGGGCGTGGTTGTCCGGGTCGCCGCTGCCGCCCCCGTCGCCGGTAGACACGAACAGCAGCCCTGACTGCCCGAAGGCGAGCTGCCCACCGAAGTGGTTGGTGTACCGGGCCGGGTGGCCGACCCGGATGACCGGCTTGTAGGTGGCGACGCGGGCCCGGTCGGAGGTGGCGCTGCGGGCGCGGAACCGTGCGACCCGCAGGTCGCCGCGGAGGTCGGTGTAGGCGACCCAGACGAACGGGTGATGGGCGTAGTCGGGATGGAAGGCGATGCTCAGCAGGCCGCCCTCACCGTCGGCGCGGACCCGGGAGGTGAGGTCGAGGAAGGGCTTGCGGACCAGCTTCCCGGCGCGGACGACGCGGACCGTGCCGGCCTGCTCGGTCACGAAGAGCCGGCCGCTGCCGTCGTGAGCGGAGGTCACCTGGGTGGGCCGGAGCAGGCCCTCGACCCGTTTCACCATCGTCAGCGTCACGTCGGCGGAGGCCGAGGTGGCCGGCGCCGGGGCAAGCGGAACCGCCAACACCGTGGCGGTCCCCACCGCCACGAGGAACCGGAGGGACAGGCGGTGGAGGAACGGCATCCGGAAGGCCCCCGGGGGACGCGAGTGGACGGGTCGCGAGCCACTCTACGGGGATGCGCGGTGGACCATACTGGACTCGAACCAGTGACCTCACGCGTGTGAAGCGTGCGCTCTAACCAACTGAGCTAATGGTCCGCGGGACGCGGAAGACCTTACCGGATCGCGCTCACCCGAACGGCAGCCAGTCGGGCACGCCGTTGATCTCCAGGTAGAGCCAGGCGGCCGCGGCGACGCAGGCCAGCCCTCCCAGCCCGATCAGGCCCCGCACGACCAGCGACTGGCGGGTCACCCAGTCGGTCCAGCCGTGGACCTTGCGCCGGGCGAACCCGAGCAGCCGCTCGGCCCAGACGAACTCGGTGGCCAGGATCGCCAGCCCGGCGAAGACGATGAGCCAGCCCGGCCCGGGAAGCGGGACCAGCACGAAGCCGATCACCACCACCGCGGCGCCGACGACTCCCACGGCGATCCGGTAGGCGACGTCCAGCCAGGGGTGCCGGGCGAAGCGCGCCCGGAAACCGAGGCGGGTCTCGACCTCGTCCAGAAGGGTCCGGTCGGCCTGCGCCGCGGCGCGGCCGGGCTGCCCCTGGTCCTGGCCTGTCATGCCTGTCACCCCACCGCCCCTGCCGCCGGCGCCGATCCCTTCGTGACAACTTAGCCGCCCGCTCGTTGGTCACCCGGGAGGCCGCTACGTCGCATGGCCGCCAGGATCAGGTTTTCCCCCCGCCCACAGTGGGGAATGTCAGTCCGACCGCGGTGCGCGTGAGGAGCAGACCATGAACGGCTGGGAACCGAGCACGGTGACCCGGGAGATGACCGTCCAGCTCGTCGCCCCCGGCGACGGCTCGGTCTCGCTGCCGGTCGTGCTGCACTACGACCTGGTCGACCCGTACGCCGTGCACGCGACATTCCGGACAGGTCAGTCCGAGGGGGTGGCCTGGGTCTTCGCCCGGGAGCTGCTCACCCTCGGTGTGCACCGGCCCTGCGGCGACGGTGACGTGCGGGTCTGGCCATCGTGGAGCGTCGGTGCCGAGGTGGTCTTCATCGGTCTCACCTCCCCCGATGGCGAGGCGCTCCTGCAGGCCCCGACCCGTGACCTCGTCGACTTCCTGGGCCGGACCTACACCCTCTGCCCGCAGGGCCACGAGCAGGACCATCTCGACATCGACGGCGCGATCGAGGCCCTCCTCGCCTTCTGACGCGCGGCTCCAGAGCGGTCAGCCGCCGAGGACGGTGCCGAAGCGCGGCCGGGCACCGCCCCCGGCCCGATGGAGCGACCTCAACGTGAAGGTCCGCACGCCGTGCGGGACGTAGCAGATCCCCTTCAGCCGGACGACGGTCACGCCGCCGATCCGGCGTCTGGCCCGGCCGCAACCACGCCTCCGACCACGGTCGCGGTCACCGGCCGGCCGCCGAGGTGAGCGACGACGTCGGCCTCGTGCTCGGCGGCAAGCACCGCGAGGTCGGCACGGGCGCCCACCCCGAGGTGGCCCACGTCGTCCCGGCGGAGCGAGTGCGCCGCGCCCAGCGTCGCCGCCCGGAACGCCTCGGCGACGGAGAGCCCCATGGCCAGGCAGGCCAGCTGCACGGCGTAGGGCATCGACTCGCACCAGGAGGTGCCGGGGTTGCAGTCTGTCGCCAGGGCCAGCTCCACCCCGGCGTCCCGCAGCACGGCCGCATGACCCCAGGCGTTCGACCGCAGCGACAGCGTGACCGTGGGCAGCAGTACCGCCACCACCCCGGCCGCGGCCATCGCCCTGGCGTCCTGGGGGCTGACGTGCTCGAGGTGGTCAGCGCTGGCGCACCCCAGCTCTGCGGCAAGGGCGGCGGCGCCGGTGTGCGCGATCTCCTCGGCGTGCAGCCGCAAACCCAGCCCCTGCGCCCGCGCGGCGGTGAGGATGCGCCGGGCCTCCGCCACGGTGAAGACGCCCTGGTCGCAGAACACGTCCGCCCAGCGGGCGCCCGCCTCGGCGGCGGCCGGCAGCGTGGCGACGACCTCGTCGACGTAGTCCGAGCGGTCCCGCCCGGCCGGCACCACGTGGGCGCCGAGGTAGGTCGGCTCCAGCCGTACCGGCGTGCGGTCGGCGAGCTCGCCCGCCAGGCGCAGCAGCCGCAGCTCGGACTCGACGGTGAGCCCGTAGCCGGTCTTCACCTCCATCGTCGTGGTCCCGTGGGCGAGGGCCGCGGTCACCCGCGCGGCGGCGAGGTCGAGCAGCTCGTCGTCGGAGGCGGCGGCGGTGGCGGCGACGGTCGTGCGGATCCCGCCGCCGTCGTACGACGTGCCGGCCAGCCGCGCGACGAACTCCTCCCGCCGGACGCCGGCGAACACCAGGTGGGTGTGCGCGTCGACGAATCCCGGGACCACGCAGGCGCCACCTGCGTCGAGCTCCTGCTCGGGGGCGTCGGTCGGCAGGTCCCGGTCCGCGCCGGTCCACGACACCCGGCCGTCGCGGACGACGAGGGCCGCTCCGGCCACCGGGTCGTCGGTCATCGTGAGCAGTCGCGCGATCCCACGCACGGTGAGGTTCATGCCGCGATCCTGCCTGCTCGTTCGGCCCGGCCGGCCCGGCGACCGGTCGTCGCGGCGACCACGCCGACCAGGACGATCACGCAACCGGCCAGCTGCACCGAGGACGGTCGCTCGGCCAGGACGGCCGCCGCGAGCAGCACCGACGCCACCGGCTGCAGGAGCAGGATCACCGAGGTCAGCACCGCCGGCACCCTGGGCAGGGACACGGCGATCAGCAGCCAGCCCAGCACCTGGGAGGTGAGGGCCAGCACGAGCAGCCAGCCGTGTGCCGGCCACTCGGGCATCAGGTCGATGCCGCCCGACCAGGGGCCCATCGCCACCGAGACGACCGCGGCGACGGCGGTGGCGTCGAACAGCGGCCCCGCCGCGCGGCGCAGGTCGTGGGAGCCGCGACGGAGGAGGAGCAGGAACCCGGCGTACGCGATCGAGGTGCCGACGCCGAAGACGACGCCCATAGCAGGGTCCTGGCCGTACGCGTCCGCCCCCACGGCGCCGGAGATCAGCACCACGCCGACGAGGACGACCGGGACCGCTGACACCAGCCGCGGTCCGGGCCGCTCGTGCAGCAGCCACCAGGCGATCAGGCCGACGAAGACGACCTGGAGGTTGCCCAGCACGGTCGCGATGCCGGCGCCCACGGCCGCGATCGCGTGGTGCCAGAGCACGAGGTCGATCGCGAAGAACACCCCGGCCGCCGCCGCCAACCAGCGGTCCCGCGGTGGGCGGGTGCCGTAGCGTCGGTCCTCACGGACCATGATCAGCGCGAGCACCGGCAGGGCGTACAGGCAGCGGAAGGTGGCAGCGGTGGCGGGAGCGACGTCGGCCAAGCGCACCAGCGTGGCGGAGCTCGCGATGCAGGCCGCGCCGGCGGCCGCGGCCAGCACCGGGCGGTCGGTCAGCGGCACGGCCCTCTTCTCCCAGCCGACAGCAGCGTCGTGCATCTACACTCGTGACAGCGCGAGACCCTAGCAGCGGAAGGAGCGCCGGTGGACTTCGGCCATGACACCGAGTGCGCCCTGGCGACCCTGGTCGAGGTGGTGAACAGCGCGCCCGGACCGGGCTCCGACGAGGGCCTGCCGGACGTGGCGGCGCTGGAGGAGCTCGTCGCGCGGCAGGCGGTCTCCGACACCGGGGAGCTCGGCGAGGACGACCTGGCGGCGGTCCGACGGCTGCGCGACCGGCTGCGCGCCGTGTTCGTCGCCGACGACGAGGCCACCGCGGTGCAGCTGGTCAACGACCTCATCGCCGACGCGAGGACGACCCCTCGGCTGACCGACCACGACGGCTGGCCGCTGCACGTCCACTACTACGCGCCGGGCTCCCGGCTGGCGGAGCACCTGGCCGCCGACGGCGGGATGGCGCTGGCGTTCGTGCTCGCGGCCGGCGAGCGGTCCCGGCTGGCGACCTGCGCCGCGCCGGACTGCGAGCGGGTGCTCGTCGACCTCTCTCGCAACCGGTCGAAGCGGTACTGCGACAGCCGTACCTGCGGCAACCGGCTGCACGTCGCGGCCTACCGGGCCCGCCAGCGCACCGGCTGACCGGACCGGCCCGACGACCCCCTCCGCCCGGCCCGCCGACCCCCCTCCGCCCCGGCTCGCCGACCTCCCTCCGCCCCGGCTCGCCGAGTTGATCACGTTAACGTGATCAACTCGTACTGACAGCGGCCTGCAGACCGCTGTCAGTCCCGAATGATCACGTTAACGTGATCATTTCGCGGAGGCTGGTCAGTGCGGGTTCAGGGCTGCCAGGGCGGGGCGTGGGTGCCGTCGAGCATCGGGACCCGGATGCCGACCTCGCGGGCGGCGCGCTCGGCGATCTCGTAGCCCGCGTCCGCGTGCCGCAGCACCCCGGTGCCCGGGTCGTTGGTGAGCACCCGGGTCACCTTGTCGTACGACGCGTCGGTGCCGTCCGCCACGACCACGACACCCGCGTGGATCGACTTCCCGATGCCCACCCCGCCGCCGTGGTGCACCGACACCCAGGTCGCCCCGGATGCGGTGTTGAGCAGGGCGTTGAGGATCGGCCAGTCGGCCACCGCGTCGGTGCCGTCCTTCATCCCCTCGGTCTCGCGCTCCGGCGAGGCGACCGACCCGGCGTCCAGGTGGTCCCGGCCGATCACGACCGGTGCCTCGACCGCACCCGAGGCCACCAGGTCGTTGAACGCCTGCCCGGCGACGTGCCGCTCGCCGTACCCCAGCCAGCAGATCCGCGACGGGAGTCCCTGACCCTTGACCTTCGCCGCGGCGAAGCGCACCCAGCGCTGCAGCTGGTCGTCGTCCGGGAACGCCTCGAGCACCGCCGTGTCGGTGGCCGCCAGGTCGGTCGCCGAGCCGGACAGGCAGGCCCACCGGAACGGGCCGGCACCCCGGGCGAACAGCGGCCTGATGTAGGCCAGCACGAAACCGGGGTAGGCGAAGGCGTCGGCGAAGCCCATGTCCTGCGCCTGGCCGCGCAGCCCGTTGCCGTAGTCGAACACGACGGCGCCGGCGTGCAGCAGGTCGACCATCGCCCGGCAGTGCACCGCCATGGACTCGCGGGACCGGTCGACGTACTCCGAGGGCTTGGCCGCCCGCAGCTCCAGCGCCTCCTCGAGCGACATCCCGTGCGGGACGTAGCCGTTGAGGGCGTCGTGCGCGGAGGTCTGGTCGGTGACGACGTCCGGCACCCAGCCGCGGGCGACGAGCTCCGGCAGGACGTCGGCGCAGTTCGCGACCACCGCGACCGAGAGCGCCCGCCGCTCCCGCTTGGCCGCCTCCACCCGGGCGATGCCGTCGTCGAGCGAGTCGGCGATCTCGTCGAGGTAGCCGTGCTCGAGGCGTCGCTGCGCGCGCCACGGGTCGACCTCGATGCACAGGGCGGCGCCGCCGTTGCCGGTGACCGCCAGCGGCTGGGCTCCCCCCATGCCGCCGAGTCCGCCGGTCAGCGTGACGGTCCCGGCCAGGGTGCCGCCGAAGTGCTGGAGGGCGACCTCCGCGAAGGTGGCGTAGGTGCCCTGCAGGATGCCCTGGGTGCCGATGTAGATCCACGACCCGGCAGTCATCTGGCCGTACATCATCAGCCCGGCGTCCTCGAGCTCCCGGAAGTGCTCCGGCGTCGCCCAGCGCGGCACCAGCAGGGAGTTCGCGATGAGCACCCGTGGCGCGCCCTCGTGGGTGCGCACGACGCCTACCGGCTTCCCGGACTGCACCAGCAGGGTGTCGTCCGGGGCCATCTCCCGCAGCGAGGCGACGATCGCGTCGAACGCCTCCCACGACCGCGCGGCGCGGCCGTTGCCGCCGTACACGACCAGGTCGTCCGGGCGCTCGGCCACCTCCGGGTCGAGGTTGTTGTGCAACATCCGCAGGGCCGCCTCGGCGCCCCACGAACGGCAGGTCATCTCGGTCCCGCGCGGGGCGCGGACGGGTCGGGCTCCTCGCATGAGGCCCCACCTTAGGACTCCGCCGCCGCGGCCACTCGGCCGTTCGTACCGGTGCATCCGGACGTATCGGGCAGGAGATTGCGCGCGAGCGGCCCATGCCCAGCCGGCCCCCGCTGCTGGAGCATGGGTCCTTTGTCGGCCAGGTGGGACGGGAGCGAGCGGGCGTGACGCGGGAACGGGTGCAGACCTCGCTCGCCGAGGCGGTGGTGCGCGCCCTGGTGTCGGGGGACGTCCTCACGTTGCAGCGGCTGGTGCACCCCGACGTGCGGGACCACTCCGCCCAGCCCGGCCAGCCACCCGGATGGCCCGGGGTCCGGGAGCGGGCCATGACCCTGTGCTCGGCCATGCCGGAGAGCGAGGTCATGGTCGACGTCCTGGCCACGACCGGTGACACCGTCCTGGCCCGCGCCGAGCTGGTCACCCCCCGACGGGAAGCGGGCGCCGCGTCCGGCGCCCCCACGCGCCTCACGGTCGCCCTGGTGCTGAGGTTCGCCGACCGCCTGCTGGCCGAGATGTGGACCTCCCCCGACCTGGTCGCGGACCGGCCGGTCACCTTCGTCCTGCCGGAACAGGCCGTCCGCTAGGCGCCCCGCCGTGGCCCGGGGTCGTAGGAGCCGGTCACGGGTCGACGTCGACCGCGGCGCGCCGGGCGAACTCCTCGGCGGCCGCCACGGTCGCCGGTCCCGGCGCCCCCCCGAGCTCGCGCTGCCCGACAGCGTGCACGCCTTGCACGTCCCGCGTGGAGGACGTGAGGAACACCTCGCTCGCCGCGTCCAGCGCCGACATCGGCAGGTCGCGCTCGAGCGCACCGGTCCACTCGAGCACGAGGGCGCGGGTCACGCCCGCGAGGCACCCTGAGGACAGGGGTGGCGTCACCAGCTCGCCGTCGAGCACCAGGAAAACGTTCGAGCCGGTCCCCTCGCAGAGCTCGCCGACGGTGTTCGCGAACAGCGCCTCGGTGCCGCCGGCGGCCCTGGCGTGAGCCAGGGCGACCACGTTGTCGGCGTACGACGTGGTCTTCAGCCCGGCAGTCGCCGCCCGCTCGTTGCGGACCCACGGGACGACGACCGCCTTGGCGGTGGGCGCCCAGGGGCGCAGCGGGGCGACCGCGATCACCAGGGTGGGCCCGGCGTCCCCGCGCTCGGAGCCGAGCGGGCTGGTGCCACCGGTGAGCGTGATCCGCAGTCGCATCGGCTTCGCCGCCTCGTCCGTGTTGGCCGCCAGGACGGCAGCGACCGCGGCCCGCAGCTCGGCCTCGGAAGGCGGCGCCAGGCCGAGCCCCGCCGCCGACGCGGCCAGCCGGCGCAGGTGCCGGGTCAGGGCGAACGGGACCCCGTCGACGACCTTGGCCGTCTCGAAGACGCCGTCCCCGACGGTGAGGCCGTGGTCGAGCACGGACACCCGCGCCTGGTCGAGGTCGACGACCTCGCCGTTGAGCCACGCCTTCATCGCGCCGGTCCTTCCCGTGTCTGCCCGGTGGCGCCGCGGGCGGCCACCGTGCGCAGCCGGCGCGCCTTGAGCTCGGTCTCGTCCCACTCGGCCGCGGCGTCCGAGCCCCAGGTGATGCCCGCGCCGGTGCCGAGGTGCAGGGTCCGCTGCCTCCCGGTGCCGGAGCCGGTCGCCCAGAACGTCCGGATGCCGACCGCCAGGGTCGCACGCTGCCGGTCCGCGTCGACCCAGCCCACCGCCCCGCAGTACGGGCCGCGGGGCACCGGCTCGAGCGCCCGGATCGCCGCGAGGGCGCTGGACTTCGGCGCGCCGGTCACCGAACCGGGCGGGAACGACGCGGCGAGCAGGTCGGCCCAGCCGGCGTGGGGGCGCAGCCTGGCCGTCACCGTCGAGACCAGGTGGACCAGGCCCGGGTGCTGCTCGACCGCGGTCAGCGCCGGCACCTCGACCGAGCCGGTGACGGCCACGGCGCCGAGGTCGTTGCGCACCAGGTCGACGATCATGACGTTCTCTGCCCGGTCCTTGTCGGTCAGCCCGTCGGCCGTCACCGCCGTGCCCTTGATCGGGCCGGACGACACGAGATCCCGGTCGCGCCGGAGGAACAGCTCGGGCGAGGCAGTCACCACGTCGACGCCCAGGCCGGGCAGGCGGAGGGCGCCGGCGTACGGCGCGGGGTTGCCCTCGGCCAGCAGCGCCGCGAGGCCGCGCAGGTCGGCGCCGGCGGGCAGCGGCGCACTGAGCACCCGGCAGAGGTTCACCTGGTAGTGGTCGCCGGCGGCGATCCCGTCGCGGACGGCGGCGACGCCGGCCTGGTACTCCGCCCGGTCGAGGGAGCTGCGCCAGGCCTCGAGCGGTACCCCGGGCCACGGCGCCTCCGGCGCCGGAGCCTCGCGTACGTCCGTGAAGCGGGCGCAGGCGGTCGTGCCCTCGAAGGTGAGCAGGACCGCCCACCAGCCCCCGCCGTCCAGGACCGAGGGGTCGTCGCTGACCTCGACGAGTCCGGTGGCCAGCCGGCCGTCGAACCAGGCGTACGGCTGAGCCGAGGCCTCAGTCGAGGGCACCGACCGCCGCCTCGGCCGCCTCGACGAGGTCGGCCAGCATCGCCTCGACCGCGACCAGCTGGTCGGAGACGTTGCGGTCCTCGTCCATCACCGGCACCTCGGACCGGACGCGGGCGTGCACCGCGCCGCTGGCCGCGCCCGGACGCGCGACGTCCGCTCGCAGGTCCAGCGCCTGGGAGGCCGCCAGCACCTCGACGGCGAGGACGTACCTGACGTTGGCCACCACCTCGCGCAGCTTGCGCATCGAGGTCCACCCCATCGAGACATGGTCCTCCTGGTTGCCGGAGGTCGGGATGGTGTCGACGCTGCTCGGGTGCGCCAGCACCTTGTTCTCGCTGACCAGCGAGGCCGCCGGTGTACTGCGCGATCATGAACCCGGAGTTGGTGCCGGGGCGGCGGGCGAGGAAGGCCGGCAGGCTGCGCGAGAAGGCCGGGTCGAGCATCCGGTCGGTGCGCCGCTCCGAGATGCTCGCCAGCTCGGCGACCGCCATCGCGAGCATGTCGCCGGCGAAGGCCAGCGGCTCGCCGTGGAAGTTGCCGGTCGACATCGACCTCGCCGTCCGGGACGATCACCGGGTTGTCCACCACCGAGCCGAGCTCGATGTCGATCACCCGCCGGGCGTGGGAGTGCACGTCGCGCACCGCGCCGTGCACCTGGGGTGCGCAGCGCAGGCAGTAGGAGTCCTGGACGGCGTGGTCGCTCTCCCGGTGGCTGGCGACCAGCGGGCTGCCGGACAGCAGGCGGCGCAGGTTCGCCGCGCTGACCAGCTGACCGGGGTGCGGGCGGATGACCTGCACCCGCTCGTCGTACGGCTTGTCGGTCCCGAGCAGGGCCTCGACGCTCATGGCGGCCGCGATGTCGGCGACCTTGACGAGCAGGGCGATCTCGTCGACGGCGCAGCGCGAGCAGCACCTGCATGGGCTCGGTCCCGTTGATCAGGGACAGGCCCTCCTTCGGCGCGAGGACCAACGGCTCGACCCCGGCCTCGGCAAGCAGCTCGGCGGCCGGCCGGCCGCGCAGGTCGGTGTCACCGCGGCGGCGCAGCCGGCCCTCGCCGACCAGCGGCTGGGCCAGGTGCGCGAGCTGCGCGAGGTCGCCCGACGGCGCCCACCGAGCCCTTGCCGGGGATCACCGGCAGCAGGTCGTGCGCGAGCAGCTCGAGCAGCTTGGCGGGCAGCTCGACCCGGACGCCCGAGTAGCCGGCGGTCAGGGTCCGGGCCCGCAGCAGCAGCAGGCCGCGCACCACGTCGTCGGGCAGTGGCTCGCCCACTCCCGCGCTGTGGCGACCGGATCAGCGCCAGCTGCATCCGCTCGAGGTCGCCACGACCCACGTGCGTGTCGGCCAGGGCGCCGAAGCCGGTGGTGATGCCGTACATGACGGTGTCCCGGTCGACCGCGTCGGCGACGACGGCCCGGCTCGGGGCCATCCGCGCCGCGACCCCGTCCCCCAGGACGGCGCCGGCCTGACCGCGGGCCACCGCGACGAGGTCGTCGAGGACGAGGGCTGCACCGGTGACCGTGACTGTCCGCATGGCGGGCAACCTAGTGGTGGCCGAGGGCGCCGACAGGCCCGCCCCCGCGCGGTCGCCCGCTTTGGTCGCCGCCTCGCCGATCGGCTATGGTCTTCCTCGCACGACAGCGTGGCCGTGAGGTCCGCCGTTCGTCGCGCGGACGTGGCTCAGTTGGTAGAGCATCACCTTGCCAAGGTGAGGGTCGCGGGTTCGAATCCCGTCGTCCGCTCGGAGGAACCCCGAGGCTTTCCGGCCTCACTCGGTGGAGTGGCCGAGAGGCGAGGCAACGGCCTGCAAAGCCGTCTACACGGGTTCAAATCCCGTCTCCACCTCGAGCACCACCTGGCACGGGCGATTGGCGCAGTCTGGCTAGCGCGCTTCCCTGACACGGAAGAGGTCACAGGTTCAAGTCCTGTATCGCCCACCACAAAACCCCAGGTCAGAGGGGGTGTCGCTCCCTCGACAAGATCAATGAATGACCGCTGGTAGCCAAACTGGTAGCCACAGGCTGCCGGCTCAACGGTCCGGCGGCCCGAACAGCCGGTCCATCGGTGCCGCGGCCGCGTCCACCGTCGAGGTCGTGCGGTGACGGTAGGTGCTGGAGGTCACCCGAGTGCTCACGTGTCCGAGGACGTCTGCGACCTCCTCGAGTGGCACGCCGGCGGCGGAAAGCAGGCTGGCCGCGCTGTGGCGTAGTTCGTGCGGGTGCCAGCGACCGAGGCCGGCGCCTTCAGTGATCTGACGCAGACTCCGCCGCAGGTTCGCAGGGTCGACGAGAGTCCCGAACCCGGTCGTGAAGACCAGGCCGGTCTCCTGCCAGTGCTCCCCCAGCGCCTCCCGCTGCGCGTCCTGGCGGGCTCGGTGCTCCTGGAGCGCCTCCACGGTCGCCAGAGGTAACCGGAGCTGGCGCCGCGACGCTGCGGTCTTCGTGGGCCCGAGCTCGATCCGTGCACCGATACGCACGACGGCCCGCCGGACCCGCAACAGAGATCTCTCGAGGTCGATGTCCTCCCACCGCAGCGCCAGCAGCTCGCCCGGTCGCAAGCCGCAGGTGAGCGCGACAACAATCGCCGCCTCGAGCGGGTGGCCGTGCGCTGCAGCGAGCAGGACATGGGCCTGCTCGATGCTCAGAGAGCGGCCCTGCAGTTTCGGCCCAGACGGTGTCGGCACCAATACGGCGACGTTGCGGGCGACGAGCCCTTGTCGCTCGGCGTGCCGGAGGACCTGGATCAGGACGCCGCGAAGCTTGCCGAGAGTTGCGCGCGCATAGCCGGCGGCGGCCTTGTCCTGGAGGAACCGGGCGACGTCGTCGGCTGTCAGCTCACGGACCCGGCGTGCCCCCAGGGCGGGGACCAGGTGCTGTCGCACCGCCCACTCGCGGACGTCGAGAGTGCTTCCCGCCAGCTCGCCGCTGCGCTGGCGCAGCCAGTCCTCGCTCAGCGCGGCGACCGTGATCTGGCGACCGGTTGACGAGACGCCGTCCTCGAAGTCCCGATGCAGCTCGCGGAGCTTGGCGGCAACCTCCGCGCGAGTGCGCCCTGACACCTTCCTGCGGCGCCGACGCCCGGCCGCGTCCTCCCCCACGTCGAGAAGGGCTCGCCAGCGCCCGGTCCGCGGGTCCTTGAAGATCGACCCCTCTCCGGCTCCTCGCCTCCGCACGCCGAGACCTCCTACATCGCTTCCGCGTGGTCCGGTGCCGTGTCCCGGCCGGGCCTAGCCAGCACCGCCGAGGAACTTGAACCCGCGCGCAGCCGATCCACGAGGTCGGACAGCGCGTCGGCAGGGATCCGTCGGCAGCTGCCGATGCGCACGGACTCGAGGACGCCGGCCTGCATCAGTTCGTACAGCTTGGAACGCCCAATCCCGAGGGCGATAGCCGCTTCTGTGGGCGTAAGGAGCATGGGGACAGTCATCGGGTGATCCCTTCGGCTCGGTGCTGGTCGGGCTGGACGGGCTGGACGTGGCGGCTCGGCTGCCACCGGTCGGGTTGGCTGCGGGGCAGTTGGCGGGTCGCGAGGGTCTGGGTGCGTCGCCGGGCGAGGCGGGATGCGAGCTCGTCGTGGTACCCGTCGCCCGCGGCGGCGCCGTGCTGGTCGGTGTGGTCGGGGACGTAGAGGTGGTTGGCGGTGCGGCCGCGGGAGAGCGCGACGTAGCCGGCTTCGCGGGTGAGTGCCGCGGTGCCGTAGAGGAGGGCGACGTCGACGGTGGCGCCTTGGGCCTTGTGGCAGGTCATCGCGTAGCCGTGGTCGAGGTGCCGTCCGGCCCAGTCCGCGTCTACGACGACGTTCAGGTCCTCCTCGGCGGCGATGGTCAGGGTCCGCCGGCGGGGGTCGACTGCGGTCACGGTGACGTGAGTGCCGTTGAGGAGCCCGAGCTGGTGGTCGTTGGCGATGACCATCGCCTGGTCGTCGGCCCGGTACTCCCGGGCGGTGTCGCCGTGGCCGGCGGTGACCGGGTCGGGGCCGAGGCGGCCGGCGGCGAGGAGCCGTTCCCGGGCCGTGTCATTGAGCCGGGTGACGTCGCGGCGGCGGACAGCGAGCATCACCACCCGCCGCGGGCCCGTCCCCGACTTCTCCCCGGTCGCGGTGGAGTCCAGTGTGTCCAGGTGGTGCAGGTAGTCGTCGACGACCAGCTGGGCGAGCTGGTCGGCGGGTGCGGTGTGGACGCGGCCGTGGTCGGCGTAGGCGGCGACGGCCGCGTCCGGGTCACCGGCCCTCAGATCGGCCAGGGCACGGCGTTCCCAGGCTTCGGTCTGGCGGCGGTTGTCGGTCAGGGTGACCGTGTCGGGGTGGCGGGCCAGAGCGGTGAACAGCCCGCCCGCCCCGACCTCGGGCAACTGGGCCGGGTCGCCGACCAACACCAAAGAGGCCTCCGCGGCCCGGGTGTGCTGCAGCAAGGCGGCGAGGGTGCGGGTGTCGACCATGGAGGCCTCGTCAACGACCAGCACCCCACCCCTGGGCAGCCCGGCAATTCGGCCGGCCGCGCCGGGGCGGCGGGCGGCGTTCAGCAGTCGGGTCAGGGAGGTGGCGGTGATGCCGGTGGCGTGCTCGAGCCGCCGTGCGGTGACCGCGGCGACGGCGGCGCCGGTGACCGGCCGGCCCTGCGCCTCCCAGGCTTGGGCGGCGGCGGCGAGGGCGGCGGTCTTGCCGGCCCCGGCCGGGCCGACCACCACCGCAAGGCCCTCGGCTGCGACGAGGGCGCGGACCATGGATTCCTGCTCGCCCGACAGCTTTCGCTCCGCGACAGCGTCCTTGAGGGCTTCGGCTGCGACGTCCCGGTCGGTCCGCGCGCGCAGCTCGTCGGCGATGTGCAGCGCGGCCTGCTCGACCCGGAGGAGCTCTGTGGTGGTCCACCTCGGTCCGTCGTCGATGGCGCTGACGAGGCGGACCACGTCGCGGCTGGCCAGGACCTGGTCCGCAATCGCTTCCACCGCTGCCCGGTCCGTGGCCGTGCCGGCGGGCAGCGCCTGGCAGAGGGCTTGGAGCAGGTCGCGCCGGTCGAAGCCGGTGGCCTGCGCGGTCAGCCCGGCCGGCCCGAGCAGGTAGCCGGCGAGCTGGTGGACCGGCGGGACCGGGGGTGGTCGTCGCCGGGCCAGGGTGGCGGCGATCAGCTTGCCGGGGTGGTGGCCAGCAGCGCGGGCTATCGCGGTCCACTTGTCTCGCCGCGACGTCTCGGGCTCGGAGTCCGGTTTGGCCGGCCGGGTGGCCAGGCAGGCGGCTTGGGCGGCGTCCGGGCCGGTGGTGCCAGCGGCGGTCATCGAGGCCAGGATCTGCCTGCGCCGAGTCGAGAAGCTGCCGAGCAGGTCGGCCGGGAGGCCGTCGATCTCGGCGACACCTTTGGTGGGTGTGGTCCAGTCGACGCCGAGACGTGCGGTCAGCTGCCCGCGCAGGCTCGCGTGGTAGAGGTAGCTGGCGGTCAGGGCGTGCCGGTAGATCTGCTTGGCGTCGATCGCGGACCACTTCCCGTCCGTGCCGTGCAGCAGGTTCGGCACCACCAGGTGGGTGTGCAGCTGCGGGTCCCCCGCCCTGGACGTGTGGTGCTCGAACGCGGCGACGATCCAACCGTCCGTGGCGATGTGAGCGGCACGTTGCCCGTCGCCCTGGTGCCCGCGCAGCCCGTGCCCGGCCACCGACTCCAGATACCCCAGCGCCTCACCGACGGCGGCCTGGTGGGCGTCCCGGACCGCGGCCGCCACCTTGCGGTCGCCGAGGCCGAACAGGACGCTCACGCTCTTGGGCGCCGAGATGGTGACGTCGATCCCGGGCCGGCGCACGTCCACCCGCCGGTCCGCGAACCGCAGCGCGGCCGCGTACCGGTCGGTGCCGTCCGCACCCCGGTAGATCGCCCGAACGTCGAGCCCGGCCGCGTCCGCGAGCTGCGCGGCCCAGGCCGGGGAGACTGTCGGCGGCCGGCCCCGCCGCGGCCGTTCCACCCGGGCCGCGAGCGCCTCGAACTTGGCTCGGTCCCGGCCCTGCGGAAACAGCACCGAAGGCGGCACCGCCTGCTGCTCGGCCCGGCGATGGACGGCGTCCACGAGTGGCTTCGCGGGCAGCCGGCCGCGCGGGTCGGCCCGGCTCAGCTCCGGGACCAGGGTCAGCCCGTCGCCCCACCGGCCGGCCAGCAGCGCCCGCAGCCGGTCGGCGCCGGCCGGATCGAGTGGCCCGGACAGGCTGGCCGCCGCGGCGCCGGCGCCGAGCCACCGGCCGGCCGGTTCGGCACCCAGGTAGTAGTCGGCCGGGCAGTTCGCCTGCCGGGACAGGTAGTAGCCGGCCGGGTCCGACCCCGCGCCGAGCATGGCCACCGACACCACCACCGGCGCTCACCCACCCGCCGAGCAGACAGGTGTAGGGGCGGCGGCCCCGCGTCGGGAACGCGCCGTAGCGGACGGCGGCGACAGTCGCAGAAACGTCCCCATACTTATATGGGTGCCAGCGAAGGGGCCCAGACGCGGGGTAGCCGGCCGGAATTCCAAAGAAACTTTCGCGGCCGAACGCCAGCGGATTCCGGCGGACGCGGCACCCGATGAGGAAGCCCGCCGGCAGGTACCGCAGCCGACACTTGCCGATACTCAAATCGGGGGAGCATGAGCGCCTTCGCGTTCTGTTTGAGCCTCGGCGCTGGCGGACGGCGGCATTCGCGCCGCCCTGCAACTGGCATCCTGAGCTGATGGACCGACACTCGGGCAACGGGGCGACTCCCGGCTGCGTCCAATGACCATGAGGTCTTGGTTGGTCGGTGCGGCCTTCGCGTCGACTCTGGTGGTGCTATTGACCGGGTGCCCGAGCAACTCCACGACGGCGGATGGCTGTCCGTCGATCAGTCCAATGGAGCGTGAGGGGCCTGCGCCATTCGTCTCGATGCGGGATCAGTCGTACTCGACGCAGCGATACAAGAACTTCGCCGTGTTTCTCCCCGGCGTGAGCGAACGCGTTGTCACACGGGCCGACAACCCCCGCGTGCTCTACCGGCACGGCGCGTCGTTGGATCCCAAGGGGGTGTACGCGACCGGCTTCGGCGCCACGCACAAGGGTGACGCCGTGGTCACCATGATCGGGCGTGACGGCAAGCGCTACCACCTGCAGGTGACCGTAGCCTGCTGAGCTCGTGCCGAGTCTCGCCATCGCACGGCCGTCGGCGCCCTGACCCGTGGCTACCCGCCTCACCCCGTCACGCCGACTCTGACCCGAACTTCGATCGTGGCCGCCCATGCGCCTCGTGCCAGACTCCCGACCCGGGCTACCTGCTGACGGTCGCACGAGCCATCCGCACCACTTCCGCAACGAGCAACAGCAGTCAGTCAGCACACCGTTGTATCGGCGCTCCGCGCCATACCTGCGCGGGCTCCCTGGGTGCGCAACCAGAAGGCTCGGACTCCTGCGGACCGCGAACACTCAGGCGGTATCGCGCGCGAACCGGCACCATTCACTGGTGAACGTCTACCCCGTAGACCCAAGGGACCAGAGCTCAGAGGTTGACGACCCTCGATATCGCGTCTACTTCTGGCACGGCTCTCATTCCGACGAGTACGAGATCACCGGGGCTGACGTACTCGAAGTGCTGGCATGGGCCGATCATAACGCCGCAGGACGCACGTACTCCCTCTGGGCCTGTTTCCCTGCCGTTGACGAGGTTGGCGTCGATCTCGTTCGCCTGGCGGGCTGGGACCCGCCAGCGGGCGATGTCGGCCGCCCCGATCACGCCGTCACGGTCCCGGCGAGCGGCAGGGCATAGGTGCGTTCCGGAAGACCCCCAGCGGCCTGCCAGCGCCGACCGGAACCGGCACTATTCGCGGATGGATGAGCAAGCGAAGGTTGACGTGGAAGGGCTGGGTCGGGGAGCGAACGTCGTCCTTGCGAGGGATCTCGCACGCCGCTTCCCGGGACTACTGATTCAGGGCGACTCGCTGTCGATCCTGCTATCGGACCTTGACGAAGAAGCCCGGATAGCAACGCACGACAGGTCGTGGCCGGATGGCTCGCTGCCTACGAGGCACTCATGGCCGCTGCGGGTTATGACTCCCTGCCCTACAAGCGCGGGAGCGGCGGTATGTAGGTGCCGTTCCCGCACAGTCTCCTGGCGACCACAAGCGACCTCCTTCATCCGGTGTGGCGGCTCATTCTCGGCGTATGCATCCGAGGGAGTAGTCGAGCGGCATTCTCGTAAGGTGCGTCACGCGTTAGGCGGTGCGCTGGAACTCGCCGGGAAGATGCGTTGCAACTGGTGCTGGCATGCCGCGCTTGAGAGTGAGTGGCGGAGTCCCCTTCTTCGGACCCGAGATGCCCGAGCGCCCCAATGTCGCCACGTGAACTCGGCAACGAGCTGGGCGTCCGGCCGGTGCACGATGCCCCGCACGACGGCGGCTGAACGAGGAGGTCCGGAAGCCGATAAGACAGGGACCGCTGCTAGGTGCGCTGCTGACCACCTTGACTGGGGCCTGATACAGCCGACGCGAACTTGCGATGAGCCGACGGTGGTGTTGGGTGACTCGAGACCCGTGGTCAAGCGGGCAGCCGCGGCGACAGCCGAGCCGCCGACCATCCGCTCAGTGCTGCCATCGCCGCGCCGGCGACGAGGCAGGCTGCAGCGACCGAGGTCAGTCCGGCTAATGCGCCGAATCCTGCCATCGCTACTGGCATGAGGGCATCGTCTGCGAGCGAGGTCAGCGAGGAGGTCCGGCCGAGATACTCCGGTGCCACCAGTGCCTGGAAGGCCCCGGACAGGAATACTGAGGCGAGACCGGCGGTCGCACCTACGACCAAGACACCGACCGCCGTGACCCCTCGCGGCCCGACGCCGAGGACCGCGATCGCGCCGCCCTGCACGACGAGAAGCAGCAGCCCGGTGATGGCCGGCCGCGCCGGGCGCCAGCGGGTGGCAGTCACGGCTCCGGCGGCCGCGCCCAGGCCGACACCGGCCTCGGCCAGCCCGAGCGTGCCGGCGCCCCAGCCCTGGCCTGCGGCACGCAGCGCCAGCCCGACCGACAGAGCCGGCGACACGAACAGATTCAGCCCCGACACCGCCAGCACGAGGGTCCGCACGGTGACGCTGTGCCGTACGTAGCTCAGCCCCGAGCGCAGGTCGCGCGCCCACGTTGCCCCGGACCGGGGCGGGCGGGGCAGCCGGGGACGCACCGCGACGTACATAACGACGCCGATGACGGCGAAGCTCGCGGCGTCGACGAGCATCGTGACCTGAGCCCCGTACGCAGCGATAAGGGCACCACCCAGCGGGGCCCCGGCGAGCCGGGCGAGCCGCTGCGCGGTCTGGAACATCCCTGCCACCGGGCCAAGGTCCTCAGTCCGCACCATCCGACGGGGGAGGGTGGCTGCCGAGGGCACGTACACCCCGTCGGCGATGCCAAACGCGACGGCGACAACCGCAAGCACCGCGAAGTGCGCCGTGGTCCGCCCGTAAGCGACAGCGCCAAACACCAGGACGACTATTCGCGCCAGGGTGGCGCCCAGCACGATCCGGCGGGCGTCAGCACGGTCGGCCCAGACGCCCCCGGCAACCACAAGCAGAGCCTTCGGCAACGTGCCGAGCCCAAGCAGCAGGCCGGCAGCGCCTGGCCCGGCCACGTGCACCGCGGTCCACGCCAGCCCAATCAGCCAGACCACGTCGCCAAAGGTGGACACGCCGGCCGCCAGGACCCACGACTGCACCGCGCGGTCCCGGCGGAGCGGCGGGAGCGTGCGGACGATGCGGTTGTCGAGCGACGCCGTCATGGCCTGGACGGCACGCCGTGCGCAAAGACGAACACCGGCTCCTGGCCCGGCGACCTATCTGCGCGGCACTCCGCCGTCCACTCTCGAACCACCGAGTCCAACCGGCGCCCCAGGTCGGCGAGCTGTTTCGGGGTCGCTGCGACGGTGGCATCCGTACTGAAGGCGGCGGACCCCCAAGGCGGATCGACCTCGTCCCGCAGCGCGAACCAGTCGCTGACCCGGCGCACGTGGTGTTGGAGATTCTCCACCTCTGCCGCGGCTACCAACATTCGCTCCGGCCCGGTGTAGTCCGCAACGGACCAGGACAGCGAGACGGGAACGGACCGCCACCAGCTCTGGCGCCGATCTCCGGACGCCTCGGTGTCCGGAGCCACCAGACCAGCGCCCTCAAGGGTCTTTAGGTGGTGGCTGACGCTACCGACGGCCAGCCCGAGCGCCGCCGCGATCTCCCCAACGGTGGCTGAACGGCCAGTTCCTAGGAAGTCCAGGATCCGTCGTCGTGAGGGATGGTGCACGGCGGCAATGACCTCGATTGGGAGGCGTGGGCGGTCGGGCATGGGAAACAACATAGGTCGACAAGACATTTTGTACAAGAGGCCTTGTGTGTTTCTCGCCTCGGCGCTGAAGGGGATGGTTCCGATGTCATAGCGCGCGCTTCAGCCCGACGGTGAACCGGCAAGCAAGACTCACGTCACGTGCGGCGCTTGCTGCCTATGTGGGTGTTCGCGGTCGGCGAGCGCCTTGGCGCTGCAAGGCCAGTGCGGCAGGACTGGCGGGTCCCACCGCTGACGCGCCTGGTGTCGCGGCGCGCCTGTTCGCCTGTAGAGGTGGCGCCAATCGTCGCCCTCGAAACGCTACTTCGAAGCCAACCCCTCCTGCAGCAGGTCAGCGACTAGACCAACCGCGCATTGCTTCCGGTCGCCGGTCGACGGCAGCGGAAGCGATCGGTAGTGCCAGCTCTGAGTCACCAGCTCGGCTGACGGCCGGCGCGCGGAACCGGCTACTTGTTGACTGACATCAGCCTTCGGCCCGGCCAGGCTGGGGGTCAGACGCTCGGTGGGGTAGCTCGCTAACTGGCTGCCCACCGTCTCGGTGTGGCTCATTAATGGGGTGCTGCCCTCGCCGGGCGTCGCTGGCTGGGAGTGGCTCAAGAGGGGTGTGCTTCGCCTGAAGTAGCTCTGCCCTCCCGGTCGTCCTTCGAGCTGGAGGGTGCATCGATGAGCAGGGTTGTCATCGGGGTCGATCCGCACAAGGCGAGCAACACACTCGTCGTGATCGACGAACGCGAGCGGGTGCTGGCCCAGCAGCGGTTCGCCAACGACCGGGACGGCTACCGGTCGATGAAGACCTTCGCCCGCGCGCATCGCGACCGGGTCTGGGCGGTCGAGGGTGCCCGCGGTGTCGGTGCCGGCCTCGCGCAGCGGCTGGTCGCCGAAGGCGAGCCGGTGATCGACGTCCCAGCCCGGCTCTCGGCCCGGGTCCGCGCACTCGGTGGCGGCAGCGGCCGCAAGACCGACGACGCGGACGCGTTCGCGGTCGCCGTTGCCGGCCTGCGGGCCGGAGACCTGCAGCCGGTCCGCGCGGACGACACCACGGAGATCTTGCGGATGCTCAGCGCGCGCCGTCAGGAGGTGGTGCAGCTGCGGATCGCCACCGTGAACCGGCTGCACGACGTGCTCTGCCAGCTGATTCCTGGTGGCGCGAAACGGCATCTGAGCGCGACCAAGGCCCGGCAGCTGCTCTCGGGGGTGCGGCCCCGCGACGCGGTCGGCAAGGCCCGCAAGAGCCTCGCCCTGGACTACCTCGGCGAGCTCGAGCGTCTCGACGCACGACTCAAAGAGCTCAAGAAGCACCTGGCCGAGGTGCTCGACGAGCACCCGACCACGCTGCGGGAGATCACCGGGGTCGGGCCGATCAACGCTGCGAAGGTCCTCGCTGAGACCGGGGATGTCCGCCGGTTCCCCAGCCGGCACCACTTCGCCAGCTACACCGGCACCGCACCGGTCGACGTCTCCAGCGGGGACAACAACCGCCACCGGCTCAACCGCGGCGGCAACCGCCGGCTCAACCACGCCCTGCACATCGCAGCCGTCGTGCAGTACCGCATGCCCGGCCCCGGTCAGGACTACTACCGACGGAAGCGCGACCAGGGCAAGACCCACCTCGAAGCGCTGCGCTGCCTCAAACGACGACTGTCCGACGTCATCTACCGCCACCTCGTCGACGACGCCGCAGCAGGGAGCCCGGGAGGACAAGTGGGGGCGGCTCTTCAATCCAGCGCGGCTGACCTGATCCCCATGGCCAGCACTTCGGAGCAGTCACTTCCCGGGCTCGCCCACGACCCTACGCCGGACCTCGCTGTTGTGTCTTGACACAGAGGGGAACCACTATCAAGCGGAACGCCCGCTCTTGATAAGCGGGCAATTGGATGACGGTCGATACTCTCCCGCCATGCCTTGCCTTGTGCTTATCAACGGACCTCCGGGATCGGGCAAGTCGACGATGGCGCAGGCCCTCGCTCACGACGCGGCGATGACGCTGGCGCTCGACGTCGACGCGATCAAGCACTCCTTGGGGCGTTGGGAAGAAGACCCCTCCGCATCCGGGCTTCACGCCAGACGGCTCTTCCTTACTCTTGCGGAGGAACACCTAAGGGCCGGTTACGACGTCGTCCTTGGGCAGTACCTGGCCCGCACCCCTTTCATCGAGGACCTCGCCGGGCTGGCACAGCGAATCGACGTGCGGTTCTTCGAGTTCGTGCTCGACCTCGACGCGGCCACACTGGCTGCTCGCCTCGCCTCACGCGCCAGCGAACCGCAACGTCCGGAACACTTGGTGAACAACCGGCTCGTCGGGCCGGATGATGCGGGTCGCCTAGTGAAGTCGATCGAGGTGCTTCGAGAGGTCCGGCCGGGCGGGATCTGGGTGGATGCCCGGGGACCGCTCTCCCGGACTTTGGACCTTTTGCGCGCCGCGCTCGAAGGTTGAAGCAGCGCAACATCTACGCGATGACGGTGCTCGAGAGGTGCCGTTCCCGAGCGAACTGATCCGGCACTACCGAGCAGATGAACCGACCGCTTCTGCCGATGGGTGCGCGGCTTGGGGTCAGCGGGGATCGGTGAAGGTGATGGGCTTGTCGGACGCTCGGGCATAGGCGATTTCCCTTCGCGTCGACTCTCCGACGTAGCCACCTGGGTTGACGATCAAGACACGGTCGGCCAAGTCGATCTTGCGTAGGTGAAGAGCGTCCAGCACGGCCTTCTGCTCGGGGGTGGGCGACTCGTCCGCCTCGCTGGGGGCGACGACAATGACCCCTGCAAAGGTCAGTTCACGGTTCGCAGCGCGCATCTCGGTCATGAACCTCGCCGACCCACAGATGCAGACGATTTCAGGACGATTGGTCACGACGCGACCCTAGCGACGCACTCTACTGCCGCGATGTGGGCGCTCGGTAGGTGCCCTTACCGCGCGCACGGACACCAAGGTCCGGAGTCCGCCAGCTGCTCGCTCGGTAATGGCACCCATCGCATGTTCCCGGCGTCCTATTGCAGTACCCGGTGACGCCGAGCAGGGGTAAGTGCCACCCTCGCGGGATGAGGCGAGTCGCGCTGCTCGTGGTCGCTCTGGCCTTGATCGCGGGGCTGGGTCGCTGGATGCAGACGCATGACTCGGACGGGTGCTCCTCGGTCGTGCCCGGCGACCGGGAGGGACCAGCACAGGCCGTCGTCATGAATCTGGGCTCTTTCTCCACGCTGCGCTACAAGTCCCTCTCGTTATACCTGCCTGGGGCGGCTAAGGGCTCCCTTTTGACCTCCAGCGACCCCGACGTGGTCGCGGTCTTCAAGCAGCCCCCGCGGCATGTCCCCGGCGAGTACGAGAAGTGGCTGAAGTTCGGGTCAGCTGTCCACGCGGGAACGTCGGTACTGCGCATGACGTCGGACGACACCGGTGAGGTGTACGCCGTTCGGGTGCACGTCGCCTGCTGACCTTGGCTGCCGCGTCACCTGTCGCCAATCGGCGGGCTCCGCACCGCGTCAGCGGTAGTGGTTCCCGGCGCGATACTGCCCGCCAACATCGCGGAGTGCGAGCCGCTGAGCCACGCGACCACTGGTAGCCAAACTGGTAGCCACGGCCCACGGATTCCGGCGAACTCGCCCGGACAGCACTGGACGACACATGGCCTCTGACCTGCACGTTTGCGGTTTCCATGGACACTGGTGGACTAGTGGATCTTCCCTG